>NZ_JAKCWP010000027.1 GCF_028767125.1 Chelativorans sp. YIM 93263 | reverse complement strand
TCGTTCACTGTCACCTCGACCGTCAGCACCAGTTCTCCCGGGGTGCTGGCGTCCGTCGCCGCAGGCACATCAGCCGCCCACTCAACAATGCCGCCCGCCGGCGTGCCGCCGGAATGCGTGCCGGCGTTGTCGGCCGAAGCGAAGGTCGTGTTGGCGTCGAGCACGTCCTGGATGGGGAAGTCGTCCGCAGGACCGCCGGTGTTGGTCAGCGTGATCTCATAGGTCAGCGTCTCGCCCGGTTCGGCGATGCCGGCCAGCGTGCCGCTCTCGCCCACAAGCTGCTTTTCCTTGGCGACCTGAGGCCTCGTCGGCGTGATGACACAGTTCGCCGGCATAGGCGTCACCGTGCAGTCCACCGTCTCCGTCGGCTCTTTGGCGATGTTGACGAGTTGCACCACGCCCGCAGGCAGCGGATC
>NZ_JAKCWP010000026.1 GCF_028767125.1 Chelativorans sp. YIM 93263 | reverse complement strand
GTCGGCCTCGGATACAACTTCGGACACTTCTCCGACGACCTCAGAGACCTGACAATGGACGACCAAGGCGTCTTCCTCAACATCATCGGGAAGTTGTGACCGCAACACGTCCCCGCCGCGGCTCATCAAGGAGCGGCGGGGAATCTTTTTTGGAAAGTCGGGGAAAACCCGGTCACTTGAAAATGAGAAACAAACTCACCTGGGTATGCGAGGGCTGCGGCGGGAAACAGCCGCTTAGGGCAAATCACGAATACCGCTGGGTCTCGCTCGCACCCGCCCACAGATCTCATGGCAATCCTGGAAAGGTTGCCCTCTGCCCCTCTTGTCAGGTGCGATTGCTCGAAAGCGGACATTGCGCCACCGGGAAGACGCATTCCATCGTCGCGAACGTCGTCTTGCGCGATTTCCGGCGAAAATTGTTAGCGTAAACAGCTACTTGGCGGCAGAGA
>NZ_JAKCWP010000025.1 GCF_028767125.1 Chelativorans sp. YIM 93263 | reverse complement strand
ACCGCCACGGTGGAGATCCTGGCCGAGCCGGTGTTCGACTGCGGCGACATCATCGGCAAGGTGTTCGACGACAAGAACGGCAATGGCTACCAGGATGCCGGTGAGCCGGGGCTGCCTGGTGTGCGGGTGGCGACCGTCAAGGGCTGGCTGATCACCACGGACGCGCATGGCCGCTTCCATGTCGCCTGCGCCGACCTGCCCGACAGCCGCATCGGCTCGAACTTCATCATGAAGCTGGATGAGCGCACGCTGCCCACGGGCTACCGCCTGACGACGGAGAACCCGCGCGTGGTGCGGCTGACGGCGGGCAAGATGACCAAGCTGAACTTCGGTGCGTCGATCGGCCGTGTCGTGCGGCTCGATCTCGAAGACGGCGCTTTCGAGCCGGGCGCCACCGGTCTCAGGCCCGAATGGGCGGCCGGCGTCGATGAACTGATCCAGGTTCTGGCCGCGGAGCGCTCGGTGCTGAGATTGAGCTATTTCCAGGACGGCGCCGATGGCGCGCTTGCCGACAGGCGCATCCGACACGTCAAGGACCTGATCGCCGACCGCTGGCGACGGCGGGGCGGCGGCTACCGCCTGGAGATCGAGACGCGCGTGGAGGCGGGACAATGAGGGCG
>NZ_JAKCWP010000024.1 GCF_028767125.1 Chelativorans sp. YIM 93263 | reverse complement strand
ATTCACGCAGACTGGTTTTGCCGCAACCGAACCGGACATGATGATCTATCCGTATCCAGATCCTTATGAGCTGACGCCGGATGATATCGCATGGTTTCGAAGCTGCCGGTCATTGTGGATCGACGCCGAAGCGGGCGCGCCGGGCATTTTCGGACCGGGGTTAGAGCCAGAAACCATGCGGAGCGTATCTGGTGCGGTTTACAAGGGCTTTCAGCGGCGCATGGAGCCGATCCAGTGCGCCGCTTTTCTCCACGCCACGTTCAGGCCGGGACGGTACGCGATTTCCGGAGGCGAGACCGGTGCACCAACGGTTGTCGAAGTTACCGAAACCGACATCACGCTACTGAAGCGTACCAGCTGGCGCGCATTTACCATTGATTCGAAGCGCCCATATCGGGATCTCAATAATTATCCCGTTGAGATGGCGCAAGCCTTGGGCCTGCAAGTATCGAAGGACGATCAGGGCTATGCCACGATTGATCCTAAACTCGACCAGGAACTCAGGGCGCTTCACAAAAAATCGCAATTCGTCCTGCAGGCCTATATCGAGCATGCGGAGCTGAGCTCGGGGCATTGGCTCATCCCCTTTAATGGTTGGGACGCGATCATATCGCCGCGCTGCCGGCCGGTCGGGCAAGCAGCCATTGACCGCTATAAAGCCGCCATGGTCGTGCTGGCGGAGCGCGCCAGAAATGAGACTGCGGTCGAATTGGTGGTGCCGCTGATCAATACCTCAGCCGAGCTATTCGCATCGCCCTAGCGGAACTCTTATGCGTTTCGCTCAACGCACCGGCTCGTTTGGGGTGG
>NZ_JAKCWP010000023.1 GCF_028767125.1 Chelativorans sp. YIM 93263 | reverse complement strand
GGGGCGGACCGTTACTGTTCGCGGCCATTTTCGCCATCCCGTCAAGCCTTGCATCGGTCAGCTCGTGGATAATGCGCAGGCGGGTGCCGCCGGTCGCATTCGGGACGATCGTGAACGTCACCGTGCTTTCAAGGAAAGGTGGAGCGTCATCGCGCAGGCTATAACGGACTTCCTCGCCAGGTGTGATGGTGGCCGGTTCGGGATCGGCTAAAGCATCTTTCGGCAACCAGTTTTCCCGAAATTCCGGAATGCTGATTGCACGCCAGACCTTTTGCGGCGGTTCATCCAGTTCGAATTCCAGTTCGATGCCGTCTTTCTGCTCCTTGGCCTTTCCATCGTTCATTGGTCCATATCCTTCAGCAAGACCTTGAGAGCTTCGATGCGGGCAGGCCAGTAGGCGCGATATTTCGCCAACCATTGTGCGATGAGAGCCAGCCCCTCCGGATCGACTTCATAATTCACGAAACGCCCCTGCCGTTCTTCCTTCACGAGCTTTGCGCTCCGCAAAACCGAGAGGTGTTGCGACATTGCCGGCTGGCTGATCTCCATGCCGGCGCGCAAGGCGCTGGCGTTCATGCCGCCCGCCGCCAGCTTCTCGAAGATCGCGCGGCGGGTCGGGTCGGATAAGGCTCGGAAAATGTCATTCTCGATCATGCAGACACATAAGCATGCACTTATGCGATTCGCAAGCCTGTTTCGCGACGAGCTTTCCGTTGTCGCGAAACTCCTGAGCTCTGCGAGTAGATCGGCCTCGCTGAGTTTTTCAGGGGTATACCCATTGCAACCACCGGCTGCAAAACTCGCCCCACGACTTATGCGACA
>NZ_JAKCWP010000022.1 GCF_028767125.1 Chelativorans sp. YIM 93263 | reverse complement strand
GCCGAGAAAATGTCTGAGGCGCCAACTTTTATCCCCGCGCGCGGATGCTTTTTCCGGAAGCGCCGGCGCGTTCCTGCTTATCGGCTTAACCGAAGATGACGAGTAATGGGATGGCTCATGCCAATCACCCCCGCTGGCGATCGAGATATCTAAACTTTTCCGTCCGGGTGCTTCATCTGCACACATTCCGGAACCATCCGTGCCGGCTAAATGTTAGCCGGCGGGAAACGGAACAGGAGTTTGGTTATGAACAAGGGCGTAATGTTCGCGCTGGGGACGCTCTTTGCATCGGTCACTTACGCCGGGCCCCTCGCCGCTGAAGAGCGGACGGAGATCGGTGTTCTTGACTGTATTATCGAGGGCGGGATGGATATCGCCATCGTTACCTCGAAGGAGCTGTCCTGCACCTTTCAGCCGGCCGGCAACACCCGTCCGCCTGAAACCTATGTCGGCGTTGTAAACAATTTCGGCCTGGATATCGGCGCAACCAGCGAGAAGGTGATGCGCTGGCTCGTGCTGGCACCCACCACGACGAACGCCTACGAACCCGGTTCACTTGCTGACGACTATGTCGGCGCCAGTGCGGAAGTGACTGCGGGCATCGGTGGCGGCGCCAATGTCCTGGTCAGCGGAACAAACAAGAATCTGATTCTTCAGCCGGTAAGCCTTCAGGCACAGACCGGTCTCAACTTGGCGGTCGGCGTCAGCGAGTTTCAGCTGCGCTCGGCCGAAATGTAGGTCCGCAACAAAAAAGCCCGGCTTCGGGCCGGGCTTTTCCAACGCGTGAAACGACGGTTTATTCGTCGAGCGCCTTGACGATGTTTTCGGTCATCTTCTT
>NZ_JAKCWP010000021.1 GCF_028767125.1 Chelativorans sp. YIM 93263 | reverse complement strand
TACTCGGTGATGTTTGCGACGATGCCGGCGCCGACGGTGCGGCCGCCCTCGCGGATGGCGAAGCGCAGCCGCTCCTCCATGGCGATCGGCACGATCAGTTCCACGTCCATCGTCACATTGTCGCCCGGCATCACCATCTCCGTGCCCTCGGGAAGCGTGCACACACCCGTCACGTCCGTCGTGCGGAAATAAAACTGCGGCCGGTAGTTCGTGAAGAACGGCGTATGACGACCGCCCTCCTCCTTCGTCAGAATATAGGCCTCGGCCTTGAACTTCGTGTGCGGCGTCACAGAACCGGGCTTGGCCAGAACCTGACCACGCTCGACACCCTCACGCTCCACACCGCGCAGAAGCGCGCCGATGTTGTCGCCCGCCTGACCCTGATCAAGCAGCTTGCGGAACATCTCGACGCCCGTGCACGTCGTCTTCGTCGTCTGGCGGATGCCGATGATCTCGATCTCATCGCCGACCTTCACCAGTCCGCGCTCAACACGGCCCGTCACAACCGTCCCGCGGCCCGAAATCGAGAAAACGTCCTCAATCGGCATCAGGAACGGCTGGTCAAGCGGACGCTCCGGTGTGGGAACGTAGTTGTCTACCTCTTCCATCAGCTTGCGAACCGCGTTCTCGCCAATCTCCTTGTCGCCGTCCTCAAGCGCCACAAGCGCCGAGCCCTTCACAATCGGAATGTCGTCGCCAGGGAAATCGTAAGCCGAAAGAAGCTCGCGAACCTCCAACTCCACAAGCTCCAGAAGCTCAGGGTCGTCAACCTGGTCCACCTTGTTCAAAAACACCACAATCGCCGGAACACCAACCTGGCGCGCCAGAAGAATGTGCTCGCGCGTCTGCGGCATCGGACCATCAGCGGCAGACACAACCAGAATGGCACCATCCATCTGCGCAGCACCCGTGATCATGTTCTTCACGTAGTCCGCGTGACCCGGGCAGTCCACATGCGCGTAGTGACGCGCATCCGTCTCATACTCAACATGCGCCGTCGAAATCGTGATCCCCCGCGCCTTCTCCTCAGGAGCAGCGTCAATCTGGTCATACGCACGGAAGTCACCAAAATACTTCGTGATCGCTGCCGTCAGCGTCGTCTTCCCGTGGTCAACATGACCAACAGTCCCAATGTTCACATGCGGCTTCGTGCGCTCAAACTTATCCTTGGCCATCTGA
>NZ_JAKCWP010000020.1 GCF_028767125.1 Chelativorans sp. YIM 93263 | reverse complement strand
CAGGTGTGGCCGAGCCTGGCGAGACGCTCACCTATACGGTGGCGCTGACCAATAGCGGTGCGGTGGCAGCCCTTCACGACCTCACTGACAATATCGACGACAACACCACCTATGTGGCGGGCTCCAGCTCGGGCACGGCCAATGCGGGCGAGCCTGATTCGGCGGCCGATCCGCTCGTCTGGAACGATGTCATCGTCCCGGCGAATGGCTCCGTGACGGTGGTCTACCAGGTGCTTGTCGCCGACCCGCTCGACCTGAGCGTGACGGAGATCCGCAACGCAGCGACCGACGACTGCACGGTCAATCCGAATGCCTGCGTGGTGACGCCGACGCCCGAGGCGGATCTCGCAATCACCAAGGATGACGGAAGCCCCGGCTACGAGCCCGGCGAGGATGTCGTCTACACGATCGTGGTCACCAACAACGGCCCGCAGGATGTGCAGGGTGCGCTGGTGAACGATCCGCTTCCCTCCGGCGTCACGAGCGCGACCTGGAGCTGCGGCAGCCCAACGGGTGGCGCAAGCTGCGGCGCGCCGGGCAGTGTTACGGGTCCGATCGTCGACGCACCGGTGGACCTGCCTGTGGGCGGGACGGTGACGTTCGAGCTCACGATCAGCGTGCCGGACGGCAAAACCGGCGAGATGATCAACACGGCGACCGTCACCAGCCCCGCGGGCATTCCTGATCGCGATCTCTCCAACAACACGGCGCGGGACCGGGGCGTTTACCCGCTGGTCGAGACGGTTAAGGCACTTACCGGCGAAAGCGGCGCGATCAACGGTGTCGCCGAGCCCGGCGAGACACTCACCTACACGCTGACGCTCACCAATCTGGAACCCTTTGAGATCCAGTACGATCCCTTCGACAATATCGACGACAACACAACCTATGTGGCCGGTTCGACGCAGGGCACCGCGGGTGCCAGCGAGCCGGATCAGGCAAGCGATCCGCTTGTATGGACCGGTATCACCATCGCACCGAGCGGCGTCGTCACCATCACCTACCAGGTGGTCGTCGCCGACCCGATCCCTGCCGGTGTTTCGGAGATCCGCAACGCAGCCACGGAAGACTGCGCGGCCGCTCCGGACGCCTGCGTCGTGACGCCGATCCCATTCGATATTGCCAAGGAAAAGCAGCTTGCGGGCGAAAGCGGCACGCTGGCCGGCATCGCCGAACCGGGCGAGACGCT
>NZ_JAKCWP010000002.1 GCF_028767125.1 Chelativorans sp. YIM 93263 | reverse complement strand
AGCCCCGGCGGACCACCGCGCGGGAACGAATAGGTATGCCTAAAGTCGGCTTGCGGAAGCCCTCAGATGTTTGCCAGCAGTTCTCGGGTTGGCCAACCGTCCGCGGGCATTCCAAGGCGCAATTGCTCCTGGCGTACGGCTTCACGTGTGTTGAGGCCGAGGATGCCGTCGACGCCGCCAACATAATATCCACGTTCCTCGAGTTTGCGCTGGAGGTCCTTCATGGCGGCCTGTGAGAGGCCTTCGTCGGGATTGCCGGGATTGAAGGCGGGAGCGCCGTCCAGCCGCGCGGCCAGATGCGCTGCCGTCAGCGTATAGATCAGCGACTCATTCCACTCGAGGAAGATGTCGAAATTGTCGTAAGCCAGGAACGCCGGGCCTTTATAACCCATGGGCAGCACCAGGCCGGCCTCCAGCCCGTCCGCAGGCAACGGGCTTCCGTCGCGTTGGGCAACCCCCATGCGCGACCACTCCGAGCGAGGCAGCTTGTTCATGCGTCCGGTTTCCGCCCAGGGAAGATCGGCCGGAACACGGACTTCTTCAAGCCAGGGCTCGCCCATACGCCAGCCGAGAGAGCTGACCTTGTTCGCTGCCGTCAGAATGGCGTCGGGCGCGCTGCCCTTCAGGTCGACGCGGCCGTCGCCATCACCGTCGACTCCTTTGTTCAAATAGTCGCTCGGCAGCATCTGAAGCTGTCCGATCTCGCCCGCCCAGGCCCCGGTGACGTCGGCGGGGACCGTTCCCTGATCGATGAGCTTCAGGAGGGCGATCAGCTCGGGGCGAAAGAGCTCCGGCCGGCGGCAATCAAAGGCCAGGCTTGCCAGCGCATTGAGCGCGGAAGAATCCCCCTGGTTGGCGCCGAAATCGGTCTCCAGCGCCCAAAAGGCGGCTATGACTGGTCCCGGCACGCCGAACTGGCTTTCCGCGCGGGCGAAGG
Source organism: Chelativorans sp. YIM 93263 (assembly GCF_028767125.1). Classification (GTDB taxonomy): domain Bacteria; phylum Pseudomonadota; class Alphaproteobacteria; order Rhizobiales; family Rhizobiaceae; genus Chelativorans. The sequence goes on along the minus strand of NZ_JAKCWP010000002.1, from coordinate 603,758 downwards.
TGTCGGCGTATTTGCGCAGATTGGCTTCCCCGTGCTGCAGCCGGTAGCTGTTGATCATGCGGCCGGCGAACTCGCGGAAGCTTTGGGTGAAGACACCCTGGGCGCGATCGCGGTCGATGATGCCCTGATTAAAGGAGGCTCGGCTCAGCGCCGCGAGGCCTTCCGGCCCCACGCCTTGTTCCCTGGCTTCTGCTTCCACGCCGCTGCGCCAGGCGGAAAAGTCTCCGCCGCATTGCTGTGCGGCCGCGAGGGAAGGAAAGGAGAAAGCAAGCAGGGTTCCAAGCAGAAATTTTCGCAAACGCATAGTCTCGCTCCTGTAATTCAGCCGGTTCGCGCCTTTAGCCATTCGCGCCAGGCCTTTGTACCGCCCTTGAAAACGTTGATGTCGACATTCCCCTCAACGCCGGGAAGAATGCCGGTTCCGGTATATTGCCAGAAGGTCCAGGGGTGATTGCCATATTTCACATCCGGGTGGCCTGCGACCGAGCGCAGCCAGAATTCATATCCGGTGAAGCGCCGAAGGTCGTTTCTGTCGAAAAAGTCTATTGATGTGTAGATAATAGGGCGCTTGCCGTAATGACGTTCCACTGCGTTCAGAAAAATGCGCATTTCCGCGCGCACGATCTCGGGGGCGGGGCGCTTCCGGCAGGTTGGCGACAGGTGGTTCCACTCCATGTCGAGCACTGGGGGCAGGGCGGAGCGGTCACGAGGGACATGCTCGATGAACCAGCGCGCCTGCTCGATGGCCGGCCGGCAAAAATAAAAGAAGTGGTAGGCACCGCGCGGAATGCCCGCTGCTTTCGCTTCGCGCCAGTTCCGGTGGAACATGTCGTCCACCCGGTCGCCGCCTTCGGTCGCTTTGATGAAAGCGAAAGCAATGCCGGCCTGTCGCAGGTGCTGCCAGTTCACCTTGCCCTGGTATTTCGCAACGTCCGTGCCGTGGACCGCATAGTGTGCTGGCGTGCGGCCATCCCAGGCGTGCGGTTTGCTGTCGGCATAGCGCAGTCCGGGCGGAGGGGAGGAGGAAGACGGAGCGACGTCTGAAAAGTCGTAGCTGATGCTAGTGCAGCCGGCGAAAAGGATGAGCACACACAAAATTACTGTTAACCGCATGAATCGGAGACCCTTCACCCGCTGCGAATCGTTATTGTTGTTTCCATAGTCGGGGATAAGCGATGCGAATAGCAGTTTCGATTGTCAAATGGCTCATGCTCTTGGCAGGCGTGCTTTTGCTATCCGCCGCGATATGGCTGTGGTTCGCGCCCCCGGATCTGATCCGTGTCGGCTCCAATTACGCGGCCAAGACCGTCTGCTCCAACGTATTTCTGGCTGGCCGCCTGCCGGAGGATGTGCTGGCGGACGATGTGCAGGCGCCGGGGCATCCGCTTCTGAAATTGATGCGGGTCGATGTCAATCCGATGGACGCGACGGTTCGCGCGGGGCTTCTGCGCTGGTTCGGCAAGGGCACCGCGCTGTTTCGCGGCGGAACGGGGTGTGTCGCGGCACCCGACGGTCAGTTGCAGGCCGCGCGCGGGGGGCTCCTCGACATGGCGACACCTTCCGGAGGGCCGGCCACACTTTGGCCCGAGGGCGCCAGGATCGATGCTGCAGGCCATCCGGAAATCTCGAATATCCTGGATGACCCCGCGATGACGGGTCCGGGAATGCGCGCGGTAGTGGTGGTTCATGAGGGTCGCATCATCGGTGAGCGTCTCGGGCCGAACGTGTACCACCACGAGCAGCCTCTGATTGGCTGGTCGATGACAAAGCCCGTGAACGCGGCGATCGTGGGGACGCTTGTGCGGGCGGGCAGACTCTCCGTAGACGACGCCAGCCTCTTTCCCGCGTGGGAGGGTGACGGTCGTTCCGAGATCACCATCGCACATCTCCTGGGCATGGAAAGCGGTCTCGCCTTCCGCGAAAGCTATGACGGCGTAACCGATGTCACGCGTATGCTCTACTTGGAACCCGACATGGCGGCGTTTGCGGCCGCCAAGCCGCTGGCGCATGATGTGGGCGAGCACTTTTCGTATTCGAGCGGTTCGAGCGTGCTGGCCGCGCGGGCCTGGCAGGATACCTTCGAGGATCCGGAGGCGGCACTGCGCTGGCCTCGTGAGGCATTCTTCGAGCCTCTGGGCATGGACACTGCGGTGTTCGAGACGGATGCGCGCGGCACATTCGTCGGCTCGTCCTATCTTTATGCCTCGCCGCGGGACTGGGCGCGCTTCGGCCAGCTTCTTCTCCAAGACGGCGAATGGAATGGACAGCAGATTCTGCCCGAAGGCTGGGTGGAGTGGATGCGCACGCCGACCGAAGCCTCCGGTGGCGATTACGGGCGGGGTCTGTGGATGCACGGCCCGCGCGTGACCACGCCTCCCGATCAGCATCAGGACACCGGATTCGACCTTCCCGACGATGCCTACTGGATGATCGGCCATGACGGCCAGACCATCACGATCATTCCCTCGCGTGATCTCGTGGTGGTGCGCATGGGGCTGACACCGACAATCCTGGCCTACAAGCCGCAGTCGCTGGTCGAGGCCGTGGTGAAGGCTCTTGATGAGAGAAAGCGATTGAGAGCTATGGAGCCGTGACGACGGCGCGTACTGCATAACCACGAAATTGTGAGTCAAAAGAAAGGCTTGCGCCGCGCCTCTCGCACTGTGATTCGAGTACTTCACGCAGAGAATCACGCGGGCTGACGTGGAACGCGGAAAGCCATTGGCGAAGCCCGGCGCGGAACCAGCCGGGCAGGCGCTCCTGCTGCCCGAAATCTACGATATGAAGTGAACCTCCGGGCGTGAGATGATCGAGCGCGCAGGCGATGGTCTGCTCCCATGGCGGGATCATGGAAAGCGTGTAGGAAAGAAAGATGCGGTCGAAATGCGTCCTGCTGAATAGCGCCTCGGCGTCGAAGTCGGCGGCGTCGCCCTGGGCAAGCCTGGTCCGGCTATCAATACGCTCACGGCGCATGCGCTTTCCGGCCGTCGCCAGCATGATGCTGGAGATATCGAGGCCGAAAAGGCGGGCATGGGGGTAGCGCTCTGCGGTGAGCGCCAGGTTGCGTCCGGTGCCGCAACCCAGTTCCAGCACCGCGCCGCCTTTGGGAACGTTGAGCCGGTCGATTAGACCATCGCGGCCCAGCAGATAGAACTTTCGCGTCAAGTCGTAAATATGGCGCTGCCGGCGGTAGACGCCGTCCATCAGTTGGGCGTGAGCCGGGCTGTCGATGGTGCTCATTGATCTTTCTTCACGTAGAGATGAAAGCCGCCATAGATGGCCGAGCGGTCGCGGGCTGAGAATTCGCGCGAGCGGGCGAGTTCATATCTCCATTGGCCGAGGAGAGTGTCGGAGACACGGCCCGGCAGAAGACTCGGCTGTGCGGCGGTGCGGAAGACGACGCGGGCGCCGGGGGCCGCGGTGCGCGTGATCTCCGCCCAGAGCATATTAAGCTGTTGGTCGCTCATCCAGTCCTGCGCATCGAGCAACACAAAACGGTCCACGCTCCCTGCACGCTTCGTCGCAAGCAGTTCGACAAAATTCCTCTGGTGCACCACGGCACGATCCGCATTGGCGCGGATGGTCTCGTAGTTTTCCCGCTCAAGATAGGATGGCAGCGCGCCTTCCCCGTTGCGCGGATAGCGGCGGGCGAACGCCTGCCAGGCAAAGTAGTTGTCCCGCAAAGGGAAGTGGCAGGCGAGTTTTTCGAGCCGGGTCGACAGGACCTCAGCCATGGTTTCGCCGCCAGCGCTCAGGAGCGCATCATACTGCGCTGGTGGGATGCCGAGGCCGAAAAGCGATGCTTTGCGCGAGGTGACCCAGCGGATCAGTGGCTTGTCGAAAAGCGGCTTGAACTGCTCCTCGAAGAAGAGCCGCTGCTCGCGCAGATCGGCCGAACGCATGATGTCGGACGGATCGACCCCATAGAGACGGGCCACCCGATGGCCGGCTGCGATGAAGAAGCCGAGCAGGCCAGTGCGGTAAAAGTCGCGGTCGAAAGCGGTTATGCGCCGGCGGCCGAAAAGGTCGCGCGCTTCCCAATAGCGGCGGCTGGTGGCGTCCAGATTCGGCGCTATGAAGCGGTCGTAGGCATATCTGTTGGCCGTATTCCCCGGCTCACCGAAGAAGCGCATGAGATCGTTATGGCCGGGCAACGCGGTGAAGGCGGCGAGCTTCAGCCGGTTGAGCGCCACATGAGCGGCGTTGAGGTCCACCACATCGATCGTGGCCGGCGAGCGGGTGAGGTAGGCCAGCATGTTGCAGCCGCCCGAGCCGATGGTGACGAGCCGGTGACCTTCGTCCAACTCCATCGCTTCCATGTCGATTTGCGGATCTTCCCAGATCTGCGGGTAGACGAGGCCGGAGAAGAGAAGAGCGAAAAGACGCTCCGAAAGCCCTTCCTTGGACAGAAAGCGGTTCTGGTAAACCGCCTTGCTGAGATGACGGTGCGAGGATAGACCGGTACCCGCGGAAACATCAGTCATCGAAGGGCTCCCTTAAGCTTTGAAGAGGAGCTACCCGCATTTGATGACAATCGGTTGTAAACCGTGTGACAGTGTGTGACGGGGTTGTGGAGAAGGAGCTTAGCCGCTGCCTTTGAGCCTCGTCAGCAAGGGTCCTTCACCGCCCCAGACCGGATCGGTTTGGGGAAAGGGCACAGCCTCGATCTGCCGAAGCATTTCGTCGCCAAACCCCTGCTCGGCGCGTATCACCGCGTAGTCTTCCTGGCCGGGTGGATAGGCGCCGCAGATGCGGAAATCGGAAGAGCCGGAGATTTGCTTGTGGCCGAAGCCGGGCGGCAGGATGGCGACGTCACCAGGTTCGACCTCTAGCTCGTCGCCTTGCGGTCCGCCCAGGATCAGCCGAGCCGTGCCGGAGGCTACCGCCAGTGCCTCGAAGGCATCCGGGTGGAAATGGTGATAATCGAATACGCGCCAGGTCCAGGTGCCACCCCATCCGTTCGATTCAAGCAAAGCCCGAACCGCCATGTCGTCATGCGAGTCGCCGAGTGCCTTCTTCGCCAGGACAGCAGGGTAGCGGTCATTGTTCGGGATGCCGTTTCCCGGCCCCGGCTTGAGCATGCGGATCTCGACGGATTCGGCGTGCTGAGGCTTCAGTGCTTCCGGCATTGCGAGCCTCCTGTTTGTCTCTCTCGGCTTCAGTCTTCGAAGACCAGAAGATCAACAATATATGGATATGTCTTTGCCGGTAACCACCCCTGACCCGCTCCCACCTTCGCTCTTTGGGGCTTCGGCGGACGGGCGCGACCCACCGCTCCCCCTTCTTCATGGGGGAGCGGAAGGCGCCTTGTTGCGCGGACTATGCTTTTCCGAAGCCGCCCGCCGTCGGTGTGGTGACGATCACGGCCTCGCCGGCTTCGATGACGGTCTGGTCGCAGCCTTTCAGCGTTTCGACGGTGCCGTCCTTCCGGCGTACCTCCGTTTTGCCGACCTGGCCGTCGCCGCCGCCCTGTATGCCGCGGGGTGGCACGGTACGATGGGAGGAGAGGATCGCGCACTCCATTTTCTCCAGGAAGCGGAGCGTACGGCGCGTGCCGTTGCCCGCGCTCCACTTGCCCTGGCCGCCAGAGCCTTCGCGGATATGGAAATCCTCCAGAAGAATGGGGAAGCGCAGCTCCAGCACTTCGGGGTCTGTCAGGCGCGAGTTGGTCATGTGCGTGTGCACGCCGCTCGTGCCGTTGAAACCGCGCCCGTCGTTCATGCGGCCGGCCGGTGAGCCCGAGCAGATCGTCTCGTAATACTGGTAGGTGTCGTTGCCGAAGGTCAGATTGTTCATCGTTCCCTGCGCATTGGCCAGCGCGCCCATGGCAGCAAAGACCGCGTTGGTGACGTGCTGCGACGTCTCCACATTGCCGGCCACGACCGCCGCCGGATAGGAGGGGCGCAGCATGCAATCTTCCGGGATGATGATGTTGATCGGACGCAGGCAGCCCGCATTCATCGGAATCGAACCTTCCACCATGACGCGGAAGGCATAGAGCACGGCGGCACGAGTCACCGGTTCCGGTGCGTTGAAGTTGTTCTTCATGACCGGGGAGGTGCCGGTGAAATCAACCGTCGCTTCGCGCTGGTCGCGGTCTACGGTGATTTTCACCTTAATGACCTGTCCGGAATCGGTCGGATACTCGTATTCCGATTCATCCGGCAGACGCTCGGACACGCGGCGCACGCTCTCTGCGGCATTGTCCTGTACATGGCCCATATAGGCTTCGACCACGTCGAGGCCGAAGTTCTCGACCATCTTGCGCAACTCCGCCACACCCTTCTCATTTGCCGCGATCTGGGCTTTCAGATCCGCGATGTTCTGGTGTGGATTGCGCGCGGGGTAGGGATGGTCGGTCAGGAGCTCGTGAAGCTCCTTCTCGCGAAACCGTCCGCGCTCGACCAGGCGGAAATTGTCGAACAGCACGCCTTCCTCGTCCACAGTCGTGGCGAGCGGCGTCATCGAGCCGGGAGCCGTGCCCCCGACATCCGCGTGATGGCCGCGCGAGGCGGTGTAGAACAGGATGTTCTCGCCTTCTTCGTCAAAGACCGGCGTGACCACCGTGATGTCGGGCAGGTGGGTGCCGCCATTGTAAGGCGCGTTGAGGGCGAAAACGTCGCCGGGATGGATGTTGCCTTCGTTGAGGCGGATGATGGTTTCCACCGAGCGATCCATCGAGCCCAGATGCACCGGCATGTGCGGGGCGTTGGCGACCAGTGCGCCGTTTTGGTCGAAGACGGCGCAGGAGAAATCCAGCCGCTCCTTGATGTTGACCGAGGAAGCCGTGTTCTGGAGCGTTACACCCATCTGCTCGGCGATGGACATGAAGAGGTTATTGAAGACCTCCAGCATCACCGGATCGGCTTCGGTACCAAGCGCGGCCTGCCGGGCTTTCTTCTCGACGCGGCGCATGAGCACGTGATCGTGAGCCGTGATTTCGGCCTGCCAGCCGGGCTCTACCGCGATGGTCTGGTTCTTCTCGATGATAAGGGCGGGGCCTTTGAGGCGATTGCCGGGGGCGAGGCTTTCGCGCTTGAAGACACCAGCCTGGTGCCACTGGCCATCGCAAAAGATCTCGCGCGTTACATCCGGATCGGGTGTGTTGTCGTTGAGCGCCAACTCCGGCTCTTCCGGCCCCGCCGCCCGTGCGTCCACACCTTCGACATTGACGGCTTCGACCACCATCGGCTTGTCTTCATAAATGAAACCGAATTGCGCCTTGTGCGCGGCCTCGAAGGCTCTCTTCGTGCTGTCGATAGAGCGCTCATCAAAGGGAACGGAAAGGGTAGTGTCAGTGCCGTCATAGCGGACTTCCAGCCGCAGACGCCATTCGGTCGACCGGTCCTCGATCCCTTGTTCCTTGAGTTCTTGTGTTACTTCGGCGCGAAGCTCTGCGACGAGCGCGTCGATTTCATCGAGTGCCGATTCGGCAAGCGGCTTGATGAGCGCCTTCTGGCGTGAAGCGGAAACCGTTGCCAGGCCGATGCCGTAGGCAGAAAGCAGGCCGGAGAGCGGATGGATGAGAACCGACTCCATGCCGAGTGCGTCAGCCACCAGGCAGGCGTGCTGGCCGCCCGCACCGCCGAAGCAGTTGAGAAGATAGCGGGTGACGTCATGGCCGCGCTGGACGGAAATCTTCTTCACCGCATTGGCCATGTTTTCCACGGCGATGGTGATGAAGCCTTCCGCCACGGCCTCGGGACTGCGGTCGTCGCCGATGTCGTCGGCCAGCCTGGCGAAGCGTTCGCGGACGGTCTCCACATCCAGCGGCTGGTTCTGGTTGGGGCCGAAGATAGCGGGGAAGAAGTCGGGCTGGAGCTTGCCGAGCATGACATTCGCATCGGTCACGGCAAGTGGTCCGCCGCGGCGATAGCAGGCCGGACCGGGATTGGCGCCGGCGGAATCGGGCCCGACCTTCAGCCGGTCGTCCTCGAAATGCAGGATCGAACCGCCACCGGCGGCAACGGTGTGAATGCGCATCATAGGCGCACGGATGCGCACGCCCGCAACCTCGGTGTCGAAGGCGCGCTCATACTCGTTCTCATAGTGCGCCACGTCGGTGGAGGTGCCGCCCATGTCGAAGCCGATCACCTTGTCGAAGCCCGCGATCCGTGCTGTTTCGACCATACCGACAACACCACCGGCGGGGCCGGACAGAATCGCGTCTTTGCCCTGAAACTTGTCGGCTGCCGTCAAGCCGCCGGAGGACATCATGAATTTGAGCTTGGGGCCATCCGCCAGGCCTTTAAGCCCCAATTCACTCGCGACGAGTTGGACATAGCGCGAAAGAATGGGTGAGAGATAGGCGTCTACAACCGTGGTGTCACCACGGCCGACGATCTTGATCAGCGGTGAGGTCTCGTGGCTGGTCGAAATCTGCGTGAAGCCGGCACGGCGGACGAGTTCAGCCATTTGCTCCTCATGTGCCGGGTATTTCCAGGCGTGCATGAAGACGATGGCCGCGGCTTCAATGCCGTCCTTCCTGGCGGCTTCGAGCTCCGGCTTAACCGCGTCAAGGTCGAGCGCGGCTTCCACATTGCCGTTAACGTCGATCCGCTCCGGCACCTCGATGACCCGCTCGTAAAGCTGTTCGGGCAGCAGAATCTCTTTTGCAAAGATGTCCGGCCGGGCTTGGTAGGCGATCTTGAGCGCGTCACGGAAGCCCTTTGTTATGAGCAGGACCAGGCGATCGCCCTCGCGCTCCAGGAGCGCGTTCGTAGCAACGGTGGTGCCCATCTTCACCTCGCCGATGCGCTCGGAGGGGACAGCATCATCGGGCCCAAGGCCAAGCAGGTCCCGGATGCCCTGGATTCCGGCGTCGCGGTAGGCTTCCGGATTGTCCGACAGGAGCTTGCGTTGATGCAGAACACCCTCGGGATCGCGGCCAACCACGTCTGTAAATGTGCCGCCACGATCAATCCAGAAGTCCCATTTGCCGGAAGTCATGTTCCTCTCCATTGTCGCATCATGTTGCGAAACAAAAACCATGCGATTGATAAAACGTCAACGTTTTATCGACAAATTCTTGTGTTGTGCGGGTTCGTGGCTGCGGCCATAACGGTGCGCATGTGATGATAGCCGCACCCGTGGCTGGCTGTAACCATACATTTCGAGGTGACTTATGAGCGATGCACAGGACAAGGTCGGGCCCATTGTTGCCGCCTCGCACCTGGCGGCCGGCGCCATGCCGGCGCTTTCGGAGGTAGAGTTCGCGATGACGCTGATGCACCATTCCTTTCAGCGCTGGATGGTGCATTGCATGGCCGCGGCGGGGGTGCCCGGCTTGCAGCCAATCGCCGTGCATCTGCTGCATGCGGTGGCGCATCGCAGAGATGAGAAGACGTTGGCCGAGCTCTGCATGATGTTCAACATCGAAGACACGCACGTCGTCACATATGCAATTAAGAAGCTTTCAGCGCTGGGGCTGGTTGAAAGCAGCCGGCGCGGTAAGGAAAAGACGGTGAAGGCGACCAAAAAAGGGTTCGATGCCTGTTCGCGCTATCATGGAGTGCGTGAACGGCTGCTTGTCGACAGTATTAAGCGGCTCAATCTTGACGAAGAGGCACTGTCGGGCATCGCGGCCATGATGCGCACGATCTCCGGCCAGTACGATCAGGCGGCGCGCAGTGCTACTATTCTATAAACCCCTTGGGAAGCCCAGTTTTCGCGAAAGTATAACGGCCGGTTATTCAATGTGACGAAACCGGGACGTAGTATGCGCATTGAGTGTCCACCCGCCTGATACCGGGTTCGCAAAAAAGGAGACATGACATGAGAAAGATTCTGGCCGGGCTCGTGTCCGGCATCGCTCTCTTGGGATTGGCCGCGTGTGACGACGGTGCCGATCCTGCGGCTCAGGGCATTGATGGTGCTCCAGCCGAGCAGTCCGCGGATCCGAGTGCTGCGGATCCTGCGACTCCGGCTCCGGATAATGGAACCGCGCAGTAACAAAAACATTCGACACGCATCTTTTTTCAAAAGGCCGGGGACACCGGCCTTTTTCTTTGCCGATATGCTCTACCTTCGACTTGAGGTAGGTATCGTTTTCTTCGTGGGGGCCAGGACGTGGCAAATCGAGCCTCGAAATCGCCGTCAAACCGGTTTAAAGCTTCTGGCGAGATGACGGCATTTTATCGCATAGCCGAGTTCATGGCACGCGCGCCGGGGAATGTTCTCTCTTCCCTGGTTGAAGCAGTGCGGACGATCTTCGGGGGTGATCCCGCGCTCAGGCAGCGCGTCGCATTTTCGATTGCCATCATCGCGCTTTCGGCCAAGATGGCGAAGGCCGACGGAGTGGTAACACCTGCCGAGGTGCGCGCCTTTCACCAGATATTCCAGGTTCCGCGCGAAGAGGTGCGCAATGTGACCCGGCTGTACGATCTCGCAAAACGCGATGTCGCCGGCTTTGAAGCCTATGCGCGCCAAATGATGGAGCTTTGCCGCACCTGTCCGAAGAATTGCCCCATGCTGGAAGACATTTTGGATGCCTTGTTCCACATCGCAAAGGCTGATGGCGCCATTCACGAACAGGAAGAGGCTTTTCTCGCGCGGGTGGCCGAGATATTTGGCCTCAGCGAAGATCGGTTCGCACAGATCCGGGCGCGGCATATGGCGGGCGAGGGCAATCCCTATCTCGTATTGGGGGTGGGGGCTGACGCACCGTTTCAGGAGGTCCGGCGCCGCTATCGGCACTTGGTGGCGGAGAATCATCCCGACCGGCTGATTGCACGCGGTGTGCCGGAGGAATTCATTGCCATCGCCAACGAACGGGTTGCCGCACTTAATGCGGCCTATGAGCAGATTGAGAGAGCCCGACAGCCAGCATGAGCGAATTTGCGCCCGATTATTCGCGTGCGCATAGGCGGGCGTCGCCCAATTTCGGCCCGCGACGCGGCGGCATAAAACCCAAATTGCTTATCCTGCACTATACCGGCATGGACAACGGCCAGGCGGCCGAGGACTGGCTTTGCAGTCACGAAAGCGGAGTTTCGGCGCACTATCTCGTGCATGAAGACGGGCGGATCGTGCAGATGGTGCCCGAGGCCGCTCGTGCATGGCATGCGGGAAAGTCAATCTGGAACGGCGCAAGCGACGTTAACTCGCTTTCGATCGGCGTGGAGATCGCCAATCGCGGTCATGCCTATGGTTATCCGGATTTTCCGGAGCCGCAGGTCGAGGCAGTGATCGCTCTCAGCCGGGATATTTGCCTGCGACATCGCATTCTGCCGCAAAATGTTCTTGCTCACTCAGATGTGGCGCCTGGCCGGAAAATTGATCCGGGGGAAAAATTCCCATGGGATCGGCTTGCTCGAGCGGGGGTCGGCCACTTTGTTGATCCGATGGCGCCGGACCAAGGTAATGTACTCTCCACAGGGGCGCGCGGGGAGCCGGTGCTAGCGCTCCAGGCGATGCTGGCGTTGTACGGCTATGGTATTGAGCAAACGGGTGTTTACGACACTGCGACCGAGATCGTGGTCGGGGCGTTTCAGCGCCATTTTCGCCCCGCTCGCGTGGATAGTATCGCCGACAGTTCCACGCGTGACGTGCTCAAAACACTTCTGAAAACATTGCCTGCGCGAGCAGGTGATTGAAGAAGATCCCATCATCTTATTTCGAAGTGTAAATAATCTTTATTAGCCAGGTCACTGTTGGCCCATTTTTTCTTGCGAAACGCACTGGCATGGAACGCGGGTTCCTCCGCGGCATGACCAATCTCCTTTAGTTCCAGTCAAGTACAGCGAGTAGCAATGAAAATCCAAAATCTTCTTATGGCGGCGGTTGCAGTTACTGCCATGACTGTTGTCTCACACGCACGGGATGTCACGCCCGCCGAGGGATCTCAAGCTGAGGCCGCTCAGGCGGATAGAGGGCAGGCGGAAACCTTCGGCGATCTGATGAAGCGGGTGCTGACGGCCGGCGATGCCACGGCGCAGCGGCAGCACAGAACGAGATTGCGAACGCCTGAGCAGGCGAGCGCTACGGACACAAGCAGCACTACCGCTGAAAATGCTATTTCCGACGAAGACGAGAGCACGGCGGAGAAGGCAGCGGATGTGGTGGACGCCAAGGAGACCGCGGTCGAGGTGGCTTCGTTGGCAACGGCCGCTCCGAAACAGGATCCGCGCCCATTCCATGAAATTATCTCCCGCTACGCAAAGGAGCATGGCGTGCCTGTCTCGTTGGCGCACGCGATTGTCAGGATCGAGAGCAACTATCGTAAGTCGGCGCGGGGGCGTGCCGGCGAGGTCGGGTTGATGCAAATCAAGCCCCGGACGGCGCGGGGCGTTGGTTTCCGCGGTTCCGCCGAAGCTCTTTATGACCCTGAGAACAACATCAAATACGGAATGCTGTATCTCGCCAAGGCATACCAGTTGAGCGGCGGCGATACCTGCGGGACGATTCTGCGCTACAATGCCGGCCATGGTGCGAAGCGGATGAACTCGGTGTCCTCCGCGTATTGCCAGAAGGTTCAGCGCATTTTGGGAAATCAATAAAGGCAGGAGGCATTGCCTTTCGTCCTGTGAATCCCTTTATACGAACTGCCAGCCGGTCGGACGGCCGCATGCGCAAGCGCCGAAAGGTCGCGTGTGAGGAAAGTCCGGGCTCCACGGAAACACGGTGCCGGGTAACGCCCGGCGGGGGCAACCCCAGGGAAAGTGCCACAGAGAGAAGACCGCCGCGCCCTTTGGGCGCGGTAAGGGTGAAAGGGTGGAGTAAAAGCCCACCGCGCGCCCTGGTAACAGGCGCGGCACGGTAAACCCCACCGGGAGCAAAACCGAATAGGAACGGTAGGAAGGCACTGCCTTCAGGGAGGTTTTCGGCCCACCGTTCGGGTAGGTTGCTTGAGGCCGGTGGCAACGCCGGTCCCAGAGGAATGGCCGTCACGTCGCGCCTGCCGTGAGGCGGCGCGGCCATACAGAACCCGGCTTACAGACCGGCTGGCATTCACTCCCTTTGCAGACCTTGGGACGGCATGGGACAGCGAGTCCCGTGTTCGATCGAACCCGGAAGAATCCCAGAAAATCTGGGGTTTCGGTATTCCTTTGTCGTTAACGTCTCATAAGCGACGGGATTGCCATAATCCCGTCGAAATGGGCGTTTGTGGGGTTTGTTCCCGTTGACCCCCATGCTTTCCCATGGTATCCCATATTACAGTAGTTTCAGTAATCGGTTTGGTCGCGCCGTCACCGGTTTGGGAGGGCGGAGACATTTAGGGCCCGCGCGTTTTTACGGGCAGGATCGAGGAACCGCGCCGAGGGTCGAAAGCGATGCGCAAGGACAGGGCGCCGGTAGCAGCAGTTTCGAGTGATGGACCGGTTTTTATCCAGTGCAACCAACAGGATCGACGCAAAGGGGCGGGTTTCAGTTCCAGCGCATTTTCGGTCTGTGGTGCAGAGGCGCGGCTTTTCGGAACTTTACGCGCTGAGAGCGTTGGACGTTCCGGCGATGGATGTCGGCGGGCCGGACCTTCTGGACCGATACGAAGAACGGATTGCGCTGGAGGATCCATTTTTGCAGACGGCGGACGACATGTCCTTCTTCATTCACGGGGATGGCAGTTTCCTGAAGCTGGATCAGGACGGCCGCATTACGGTGAGCGATTTTCTTCGCGAGCATACGGGGATTACGACGGAAGTGACCTTCGTGGGGCGCGGACTTTTTTTTCAGATGTGGGAACCGGAGCGGCTGAACGCCCATGCGGCGGAGGTGCGTCAGCGGCTCTCGGCGATGCGGCAGCAGGCTTCTCAGGCCCGCGCCGCCGGCACGGAATGATGGCGGGCCCCGGCGGCGAAAGCCGTTCCGGTGGCGGACTGGCCCGCCACATTCCGGTCCTTTTGCGGCCGGTGATCGAGGCCCTCGATCCTGCACCCGGCAAGTGCATCCTCGACGGAACATTTGGCGCGGGCGGTTACGCCTGCGCCTTGCTTGAAAAGGGGGCGGATGTCGTGGGGATCGATCGGGATCCCGATGCGATCGCCACCGCGCAGGATATGATCCAGCGGTATGGCGGACGGCTGCGCGTGCAACTCGGGCGGTTTTCGCAAATGGAGTCCATAGCAGGCGGCTCGGTCGACGGCGTGGTGCTCGATGTCGGCGTGTCGTCGATGCAACTCGATGAGGCGGAGCGCGGGTTCTCGTTTCGTCGAGAGGGTCCGCTCGACATGCGCATGGGTCGGCAGGGGATCAGTGCGGCGGATGTGGTCAACCGCTTTAAGATAGGCGATATGGCTCGGATCTTCGGCATGCTTGGCGAGGAGCGCCATGCCGGACGCGTCGCCCGCGCGATCGAGAAGCGGCGGGCCGAAAAGCCTTACGAGACGACGAGCGATCTGGCGGAAACGGTCGAGCGCGTGGTGGGGCGAAAGCGTACCGACACGATCCATCCCGCCACCCGGGTGTTTCAGGGGTTGCGCATCTTCGTCAATGACGAGCTCGGCGAGTTGGCGCGTGCGCTTTTTGCCGCCGAACGCCTCTTGAAACCGGGCGGCGTTTTGGCCGTCGTGACCTTTCATTCGTTGGAAGATCGCATCGTCAAGCGCTTTATGGCGGCCCGTTCCAGCCCGCCTTCGCCATCGCGGCACTTGCCGCAGGTGACCGCCGCGAAGCCGACCTTCGAGAAGCCAATGAAGCCGGTCACGCCGGATGATGCCGAAACGGCAGAAAATCCGCGTGCGCGTTCGGCGCGGCTCAGAACGGCCCGCCGCACTGGCGTGGCCGCTGGAGTGGACGATTTCGATATTTTGGGCGTGCCTGCGTTGAATGTCACGACGCAGCTTCGCGAACAGGAAAGATAGGCATGTTTCGAACCAGCGATGTTGTACTGATCGCGGTCATGCTTTCAGCGGCCGCTTTTACCTACAAGACCAAGCATGATGCACAGGCGATGATGAATCGCATCGACGCGCTGGAGACCGAAATCCGGCTTGAAAAAGATGCAATCGACGTCCTGAAGGCGGATTGGAGCCTGTTGACGCAACCGGAGCGCCTGCAGGAACTGACAGAAATCTATGAGGAGGAGCTTGGGCTTCAGGGGCTGGATGCGCGTCAGATTATCAGTCTGGAGTCTCTGCGCGATATCCCGTTCGGTAACGAAACATTCATGGTTCAAGGAGAACCGGTCGGTGACGGGCAAGATCCGGTCGTAACTGGAGGTGTCCGCTGATGAAAACGCTAAATGTTTTCCGGGCGAGGTCTGAAAAGAAAAGCGCAAACACCCGCATCGTGGTGGAGGGGCGACGCAAGGCAACTGGCGGACGCGCCAATGGCCGCATTGCCATCGCGATGGTCATGATATTCGGCGTTTATGCAGCCATTGGAGGACGACTGGTCCAACTCGGCATGGTCGAAGAGACTGCTGCCAGCCTGCCGGAGGTGCGGCCCACCGCATCGAGGCCCGATATCGTCGACCGAAACGGAGAGGTGCTGGCGACCGACATCAAGACAGCATCGCTCTTTGCCGAGCCGCGGCGCATTGTCGATGTCGACGAAGCGATTGAACAGCTGCGGACCGTGCTGCCCGACCTCAATTACGGGGAAGTCTATCGGCGGCTCAGCAGTGATGCCGGTTTTGTGTGGCTGCGCCGCCAGCTTTCTCCGCGCCAGCAGAGCCAAATTCTTGCGCTCGGGGTTCCCGGGCTGGGCTTCCGGACCGAGACCCGCCGGTTTTACCCGGGGGGCTCGACGGCCTCTCACATTCTCGGCTTGGTCGATATCGACAATAAAGGCATAGCGGGTATCGAAAAATATATCGACAATCAGGGGCTTGCGGATTTGCAGGCGCTTGGGCTCGCAGGCCCGGAAACGCTTAATCCCGTGCGGCTGTCGATTGACTCCAGAGCACAGTTCGTCATGCACGACGAGTTGACCCGGGCCATGGAGCGATACAGGGCAATTGCCGCGGGCGGCGTTATTCTCAAGGCCGATACGGGCGAGGTCATGGCGATGGTCTCGCTGCCCGACTACGATCCCAACAAGCCCGACAACGCGCTGGACAAGGACCGGCTCAATCGCATGTCGGGCGGCGTGTTCGAGATGGGTTCCACCTTCAAGCTCTTTACGACGGCGATGGCTCTGGATTCCGGCAAGGTCAACCTCTCCAGCTCGTTCGATGCAACGCATCCGATCCGGCTCGGCGGTTTCACAATCAACGACTATCATGGAAAACGGCGCGTGCTCACTGTGCCGGAAATCTTCATTTACTCCTCGAATATCGGAACTGCCAAAATGGCGGATGTAGTCGGGATCGAGGGGCATCGAAACTTTCTCAAGCGGGTGGGTCTGCTGGAGCGTATGCAAACCGAACTGCCCGAGGTCGCCCGGCCGACCGAACCGAAGCAGTGGAAGAAGCTCAACTCCGTCACGATTTCCTTCGGTCATGGTGTGGCGACGACGCCGCTTCAGACTGCGGCATCGGCAGCCGCGATGCTCAATGGAGGAAAACTTCTTCAGCCGACTTTTCTCCCGCGCAGCGAGGAAGAAGCGGCATCGCTGGCGCAACAGGTCATTTCACCCGAAGCGAGCAGCCAAATGCGATATCTTTTCCGCCTCAATGTTGAGGATCGAAGAGGGTCCGGCAAAAATGCAGAGGTGGAGGGCTACAGAGTCGGCGGCAAGACGGGGACGGCCGAGAAGGTGGTGAACGGCCGATATTCGAACGACAAACGCTTCAACGCGTTTGTTGCCGGATTTCCGGCAAGCGATCCCGAGTACCTGGTTCTGGTCATTCTGGACGAGCCGAAGCCCGAAGAAGGAAAGTACTACGCCACCGCGGGGCTGAACACGGCGCCGACTGTTGCTAATATTATTCGCCGGACGGCTCCATTCCTTGGCGTTCAGCCGGATTTCGGCCATGAAGGTGAGGCTTTAATGGTCTCGTATCAGTGATTCTGCGGGATGCGCCGAGCTGGTTGAACAGAAAATCTGGGACGTCAATGAAACTGGGTAAACTTGCCGATATCCTGCCATTGGACGGCTTATCGCCAGACAGTACGCAAGTTTCCGGTTTGGCATCGGATTCCCGACAGGTCTCGGCGGGTAACATTTTTTTCGCACTTCCGGGGACGAAAGCGGATGGTGCCGCCTTTGCAGCCGACGCGATCTCGCGCGGCGCAGCGGTAGTGGTGGCGGGAAGGGGTGGGATAAGTAGCCAGCTCGACGTTCCCGTCATCGAAGTCGATGATCCGCGCCGAGCACTGGCTCTTTCCGCAGCGCGTTTCTACCAGCCCCAACCGGAGATGATGGTGGCGGTTACCGGTACCAGCGGCAAGACCTCCGTTGCCTCCTTCACGCGCCAGATATGGGAGCACGCCGGCCAATTCGCCGCGAGTATCGGGACGACGGGTGTGGTCGCGCCGGGACGCGACGATTATGGAGAACTGACGACCCCCGAGCCGATCTCACTCCATCGCCTGCTTGCAGAACTGGTGGAGAGCGGTGTGACCCATGCGGCAATGGAAGCATCGAGCCATGGGCTCGCCCAAAGACGGCTGGACGGTGTTCATCTCGCTGCTGGCGCGTTCACCAATCTCGGGCGTGACCATATGGATTATCATCCGACGGTCGAGCATTATCACCGCTCCAAAATGCGCCTCTTCGATACTCTGCTGCCCAAGGGCGCGCCGGCCGTCATTTTTGCCGATGATGACTGGTCCGAGGCGACGACGAGGGTTGCCGAGGAAGCCGGTCTCACGATTCACACGGTTGGGCGAAAAGGCGCGTTCCTGACATTGAAGCGGGTCGAGCACGAGCGTCACCGTCAACGCGCCGAGGTGGAATTCGACGGGACGATTTATGAGGTTGATCTTCCGCTTGCCGGCGATTTTCAGATCAGTAACGCGCTCGTCGCAGCCGGGCTCGCCATCGCTACCGGGCTCGACGCCACGCGCGCATTGGCGGCGCTCGAGACACTGAAAGGCGCCTCGGGACGCCTCGAACTGGCCGGTACGGCGGCTAATGGGGCGCAGGTCTATGTCGATTACGCCCACAAACCGGACGCCTTGGAGAACGTGCTTCTGGCCGTGCGACCATTCACGACCGGGCGCGTCATTGTCGTGTTCGGTTGCGGCGGTGACCGCGACCCGGGGAAGCGCCCGATCATGGGCGAGATCGCCCGGCGGCTTGCCGACGTCGCCATTGTGACTGACGACAATCCGCGGTCGGAAGATCCGGCATCAATTCGCCAGGCAATTTTAGAGGCGGTGCCGAACGCAGAGGAAATTGGGGACCGGCGCGAAGCGATACGGACCGCCATTTCAATGCTGCGCACCGGTGATACACTGATCGTGGCAGGCAAGGGGCACGAGGTTGGTCAGGAGATTGCCGGCCGGAAAAGCCACTTCTCCGATCATGAGGAGGTTCGCAAAACATTGGAGGAACTGGACGCGTGAGTTTTCTTTGGGACACGCAATCCCTGGCCGCAGCCATGGGCGGGCGTCCCTTCGGCAATGCGCCGGAAGGGGTGACAGGTATCTCCATCGATACTCGCACGTTGCAGCGCGGCGACGCCTTTTTTGCGATCAAAGGCGAGCGGTTCGACGGGCACGATTTTGCTACCTCGGCCATGGCGGCTGGTGCCGGGCTCCTGGTCGTTTCGGAGGAAAAACTTCCCGCGCTCGGTCGTCTCGCCGTTCCCAAGCTGGTGGTGCCCGACGTTCTCAAGGCGCTGGGGGATGTGGCGGCTGCGGCGCGCAAGCGCTCGCGCGCAAAGATTATCGCGGTAACCGGCTCGGCGGGTAAAACCACGACCAAAGGCATGCTGCGCCATGCGCTTGGCAGCGTCGGCACCGTTCATGCGGCGGAACGCTCTTTCAACAATCATTGGGGTGTGCCGCTGTCTCTCGCGCGGATGCCGGCCGATTGCGATTACGCAGTCTTCGAGATCGGCATGAGTCACGCCGGTGAAATCGAGCCGCTGACCAAACTCGTCCAGCCGCACATTGCGATCGTCACCATGATCGCTGCCGCCCATCTGGGGCATTTCAAAAGCCTTGAGGAGATCGCCCGCGCGAAAGGCGAGATTTTCTCCGGCGTCGTGCGCGGCGGCAGCGCGCTTATCAACCGCGACGACCAGCACTGGAAGCTGCTATCGGAAATGGCCGGAAAGGCCGGCGTCAAGAATGTCTGGGGATTTGGTGAGAACGCTCGCGCGCAGTTCAGACTAACGCATTGGGAGCCGCAAGAAGATGGCTCTGCCATTTCCCTCAAGATTGCCGGTGAGGATATTAGCGGGCACCTTCGCGCCCCCGGACGGCATATGGTGCACAATGCGCTGGCGGCAGTTGGCGCGGGTTATCTAGCGGGCGCCGATGTGTCGAAGCTGGTCACCTCACTCGGTTCGTTTTCGGCGGAAGAGGGGCGGGGGCGACGCCATCGCCTGCGGGTCGACGGCGGAACTGCCACACTCATCGACGAAAGTTATAATGCCAATCCGGCGTCTGTGAAAGCGGCGATCCAGCTTCTTGACAGCGCGCCCGTTTCCGGCGAAGGCCGCCGCATCGCGGTATTGGGCGACATGCTGGAACTCGGCGCCCATTCGGCGAAGCTTCACGAGGCTCTCGCCAAGATCATTGCGGGGACCAGGGTCGACTTGCTGTTGCTCGGCGGTCCGGAAATGAAGGCACTGGCCGACAATCCGCCGGCCGATGTCCATACAGAATACCGCGAGAACCCCGAGGAGCTTCAACCGGTGCTTCTCGATACACTTAAGCCGGGGGACACGATCATGATCAAGTCGTCGAAAAGTATCGGCCTCTCGAAGCTGGTGGAAACGCTGCTGAAGCGCTTCCCGGACGCCCGGCACACGCATAACGCATAAATGACAAGTCCGGGCGGGATTATTTCATGCTTCTACTGCTGGTCCAGTTCGCCGATGAATTCACGGCATTCAACGTATTCCGTTACATTACCTTCCGCACGGGCGGGGCACTCATAACGGCGGCGTTCATCGTCTTCCTGTTCGGGCCGACAATTATTGATTCACTTCGGGTCCGCCAGGGCCGGGGTCAGCCGATCCGCGCAGACGGCCCGCAGACGCATTTCAAGAAGGCGGGAACGCCCACCATGGGCGGCTTGATGATTCTAAGCGGTATTCTGGGTTCCGCGCTGCTTTGGTCCAATCTCTCGAGCGTCTATGTCTGGACCGTGCTGATGGTCACCGTCGGCTTCGGCGCCATCGGCTTTTATGATGATTACCTGAAGGTGACCAAGCAGTCCGACGACGGTTTTTCCGGCAAGAGTCGGCTGGTGATGGAGTTTCTGATCGCCGGATTCGCTGCCTGGATTATCATGCGGGCAGGCGAGGCGCCTTTTTCGTCTTCGTTGACGTTCCCCTTTTTCAAGGAGCTACTCCTCAATCTCGGCATTTTCTTCATACCTTTCGCTGCGTTTGTCATCGTTGGAGCGGGAAATGCCGTCAATTTGACGGACGGGCTGGACGGGCTGGCGACGGTACCGGTGATGGTG
The DNA here is from genome assembly GCF_028767125.1 of Chelativorans sp. YIM 93263. Lineage (GTDB taxonomy): Bacteria > Pseudomonadota > Alphaproteobacteria > Rhizobiales > Rhizobiaceae > Chelativorans. The sequence goes on along the minus strand of NZ_JAKCWP010000002.1, from coordinate 583,295 downwards.
GCGGCTGCCTCATTCGGCGTGATCGCCTACCTGTCGGGCAACGCGATCTTCGCCGATTATCTGCAGATCCATTTCGTGCCGGGCACGGGTGAACTTGCGGTTCTGCTGGGAGCCGTGATCGGCGCGGGATTGGGCTTCTTGTGGTTTAACGCGCCGCCGGCGGCGATTTTCATGGGGGACACAGGTTCACTCGCGCTTGGCGGGCTGATTGGCACGATCGCGGTGGCTACGAAGCACGAAATCGTTCTGGCGATCATCGGCGGCCTGTTTGTGGTCGAGATATTTTCAGTCATCATCCAGGTGGCCGTGTTCAAGATGACCGGGCAGCGCGTCTTTCTGATGGCGCCGATCCATCACCACTTCGAGAAGAAGGGCTGGACGGAAAGCCAGGTGGTCATCCGCTTCTGGATTATCGCCGTTATGCTCGCGCTGGTCGGCCTATCTACGTTGAAGCTGCGGTAGGTCTGCCATGATCCTCGCCTCCACCTTCGACGGAAAAAGGGTCGCTGTCTTCGGGCTGGGTGGCTCCGGACTTGTGACAGCGTGTGCGTTGGTGGAGGGCGGTGCGGCAGTCACAGCCTGGGACGACAATCCCGAAAGCGTCGAGCGTGCGAACGATGAGGGTATTTCCACTACGGATCTGCGAGAGGTGGACTGGAGCGCATTGAACGCGCTCGTGCTCGCGCCGGGTGTGCCGCTGACCCACCCTCGGCCGCACTGGACGGTCGATCTGGCGCGGGACAATGGTGTCGAGATCATCGGCGACATCGAACTTTTCGCGCGGGAGCGGCGGGTGCGTGCGCCTGAGGCGCCTTTCATTGCGGTGACCGGCACCAATGGCAAATCGACCACCACGGCATTGATTTCCCACGTACTGAAATCCGCCGGGCGCGACACTCAAATGGGCGGCAATATCGGCAGGGCGGTCTTGAGTCTGGATCGGCCGGAAGCCGAGCGGCACTACGTCGTGGAGTGTTCGTCATATCAGATCGATCTTGCTCCAACCCTCGATCCGACCGTGGGCATTCTGCTTAATCTGTCGCCTGATCATCTGGACCGTCATGGCACGATGGAGCGCTACGTGGCCATCAAGGAGCGCCTGGTCGCCGGTAGCGCCGCGGCGATCGTCGGTGTGGATGACGAGCACGGCGCGGCGGTGGCGGACCGGCTGGAACGAGCAGGGCGGAAAGTCGTGCGCATCTCTGTATCGCAGACGCTGGAGACCGGCTACTTCGCGCATGGGGCAGAGTTGGTGCACGCCGAGGCGGGACGAGCGGAACCGCTCGTTTCCTTGCACGGTGTCGGCTCGCTGCGAGGGCTGCATAACGCACAGAATGCGCTGGCCGCACTCGCCGCCTGTCGTATCTCGGGGCTTTCCAGCGAGGAAATCCAGGCTGGCTTCGAGAGCTTTCCCGGTCTCGTGCACCGCATGGAGCAGGTGGCCCGGCGCGGGCAGGTGCTGTTCGTCAATGACTCCAAAGCCACCAACGCCGATGCCTCGGCTCCTGCCTTATCGAGCTTTTCGCGGATCTACTGGATCGTGGGAGGGCTTCCCAAGGAAGGGGGCATCGAGAAGCTACGACCGCTTTTCCCGCGCGTCGCCAAGGCCTATCTCGTGGGCGAGGCGGCGCCAGCCTTCGCGGCTACCTTGGGCGAGGGGACCTCTTACGAAATTTCGGGGACTGTAGCCGCTGCGGTCGAGCATGCCGCACGTGATGCGCAGGACGATCCTGCGGAGGAAGTCGTGGTTCTGCTATCCCCGGCGTGTGCGAGTTTTGATCAGTTCAGGAATTTCGAGATCAGAGGTGAAGCGTTTCGCGAGGCGGTGTTTTCGCTCGCCGGCGTGGAAGCAATCGGAGGGAAGGGATGATCAGTCGTACCGACCGCAGTCCGGTGGCGAACTGGTGGTGGACCGTCGACCGCTGGTTTCTCGCCGCGTTTCTGCTGCTTATGGGGATGGGGGTTGTACTTTCCTTCGCAGCCAGCCCTGCCGTAGCCGAGCGTATCGGGCTCGACAGTTTCCATTTCGTCACGCGGCAGATCGCCTATATGCTGCTTGCGGTGATCGCGTTGATTGGCGTTTCGTTCATGAATGCCCGAAATGCACGCCGTCTCACTCTGGTGATGCTCATTGTTTCGCTGGTCTTGATGGTGGCCACGCTCTTCGTCGGCATGGAGGTGAAGGGGGCGCGGCGCTGGATTTACATCGCCGGCGTCTCCATTCAGCCCTCGGAGTATATGAAGCCCGCTTTTGTGGTAATCTGCGCCTGGCTTTTTGCCGAGCATGCGCGTCAGCCGGAAATTCCGGGCAACTTCTTCGCGATGATCCTTTTGGGGCTTGTCCTGGCACTGCTGATTGCTCAGCCGGACCTCGGGCAAACGATACTGCTGCTCGGCACCTGGGGCGCAATGTTCTTTATCGCCGGGGTTTCCTGGTTTTGGATTTTGGTGCTCGGAGGGCTCGGCCTGGCCGGTGCCCTTGCCGCTTATTCCTTTTTCCCGCATGTGGCGGACCGCATCGACCGTTTCATCACCGGGGAAGGGGATACGTATCAGGTGGACATGAGCTTGGAGGCGATCACGCGGGGGGGCTGGCTTGGACAAGGCCCCGGCGAAGGTTCGATCAAGCGGATCCTGCCGGATGGACACACGGATTTCGTTTTTGCGGTGGCCGGCGAGGAGTTCGGGATCGTCATCTGCATGATAATCCTGGCGCTGTTCGCCTTTATCGTCTTGCGTGGTCTGATATTGGCGCGGCGCGAAAGCGACGACTTCATGCGCTACGCGGTGAGCGGGCTTGTTATCCTGTTCGGATTCCAATCGATCATCAATATGGCGGTGAATGTGCGCATGATGCCGGCGAAAGGTATGACGTTGCCTTTCGTCTCCTACGGCGGGTCTTCGCTGCTCGCGATGGCAATCTCCATGGGTATCGTGCTGGCGCTCACGCGGCGGCGGCCGGAAAAGCGAGTGCCGCTGAACTATGGTCATGTCACCGGGCGGGAGGCGGTGGCGGGCTGATATGGAAGACAAGAACATCCTCCTCTGCGCCGGGGGCACCGGTGGACACCTATTTCCGGCCGAGGCGTTGGCGCATGCGCTGAAGGAGCGGGGCTGGTCGGTGCATCTCGTCAGTGACAAGCGCGCCCAGCGCTTTGCCGACGCGTTTCCTGCCGAGGAGGTCCACCCGGTTGAGGCAGCGACGTTCGGCTCGCGCAATCCTGTTTCGCTGGTGCGCAGCGCGCTGACGATCTGGCGAGGCGTGCGCCAGTCTTCCACGCTCATCGCCCGACTGCAGCCGCGTGTGGTGGTCGGCTTTGGCGGTTATCCGACGCTGCCGCCGCTTTATGCAGCCACGCGGCGCGGCGTGCCCACGCTTATCCATGAGCAGAATGCGGTCATGGGGCGGGCCAACAAGGCGCTTGCACGCCGGGTGACGGCTATTGCCGGCGGTTTTCTGCCGGAAGGTGAGGGCGCGTTTGCCGCCAGGACAGTGGCGACGGGCAATCCAGTGCGGCCTGCGGTTCTGGAAGCGGCCGAGACGCCTTACGTCTTGCCGAAGAAGGGGCAGCCATTCCAGCTTTTGGTTTTCGGCGGCAGCCAGGGCGCACAGCATTTCTCAAACGTTCTTCCCGAGGCTGTGTCACTGCTGCCGGAGGATGTACGTTCACACCTGTCGCTAACGCAGCAGGCGCGGCCGGAAGATGAGGCGGCACTGCGTGCAGCCTATGCCGAGCGCGGGATCGAGGCGGAAGTCTCGCCCTTTTTCACCGACATGGCGGCGCGGATCGCGAAGGCACATCTTATAATCGCTCGCTCCGGGGCCTCCACGGTTTCAGAAATTTCGATCATCGGCCGCCCTGCCATTCTAGTGCCATACCCGCATGCACTCGACCACGATCAGGCGGCAAACGCAGCCGCACTCAAGAAAGCCGGAGGAGCCGAAATCGTCACGCAGGATCAACTGACCGCCGAGCGCTTGCGCGGCCTGCTGGAGGCTGCCATCAACGCACCGCAGAAGCTTGCAGCCATGGCAACGGCGGCGCGCGAAGCCGGACGGCCAAACGCCACCGCATTGCTCGCCGATCTCACGGAGGCTATCGCAGCAGGCAAATCGGTGGCCGATTTCAAACAGGGAGCACACGCATGAAGATGCCGCAGACGATCGGGGTCGTGCATTTTATCGGCATCGGCGGCATCGGCATGAGTGGTATCGCCGAGGCGCTGCATACGCTGGGCTATCAAGTGCAGGGCTCCGACCAGGCTGAAAACGCCAATGTGAAGCGGCTGCGTGAAAAGGGTATCTCTGTAGCCGTCGGCCAGGCACCGGAGAATCTCGATCAGGCAGAGGTGGTCGTGATCTCAACAGCCATCAAGCGAGATAATCCGGAGTACCAGGCAGCACGGGAGCGCCTTCTTCCTATTGTCCGCCGCGCCGAGATGCTGGCGGAACTGATGCGCTTTCGTCAAGCCGTCGCCATTGGCGGCACGCATGGCAAGACCACGACGACCTCCATGGTCGCCTCGCTTCTAGACGCTGGCGGGCTCGATCCGACGGTGATCAATGGCGGCATCATCAACGCCTATGATACCAATGCCCGCATGGGGAAGGGCGACTGGATGGTGGTCGAAGCCGACGAGAGCGACGGCACCTTTCTCAAGCTGCCGGCCGAAATCGCGGTCGTGACCAATATCGATCCGGAGCATCTCGACCATTACGGCTCGTTCGACAAGGTACGCGAGGCCTTTCGCCAGTTCGTCGAGAATGTTCCGTTCTACGGATTTGGCGTTATGTGCATCGACCATCCGGAGGTGCAGGCGCTGGTGCGGCGAATCGAGGATCGCCGGATCGTCACGTATGGCGAGAACCGCCAGGCGGATGTCCGTTTTTCTCATCATCGAATGGATGGGCCCGTATCCGTTTTCGACGTGACGCTACGAGAGCGCAAGTCGAAGCAGGTTACCACGATCGAGGGGCTGCGTTTGCCGATGCCTGGCAGGCATAATGTTTCGAATGCCGTTGCGGCTGTGACGGTGGCGCATGAACTCGGCATCGGGGCGGAGGAGATCCGAAAGGGGCTCTCTTCGTTCGGGGGCGTGAAGCGCCGCTTTACGCAGACCGGCAGCTGGAACGGCGTCGACATCTTCGATGATTACGGCCATCATCCGGTGGAGATACGCGCGGTGTTGAGCGCTGCGCGCGATGCGGCCAAGGGACGGATTATCGCCGTGGCCCAGCCGCATCGATACACCCGTCTGCGCGACCTGTTCGATGATTTCTCCGCCTGTTTCAATGACGCCGATACTGTTCTCGTCGCGCCGGTATACGAAGCCGGTGAGGCGCCCATCGACGGCATTTCCTCCGAGGCGCTGGTTGCCAGCCTGCGCGCGGCGGGCCATCGCGACGCGCGCACGATAGAAGGGCCCGAAACCATTGCGCCCCTCGTGCGCGAAATGGCCAAGCCGGGGGATTACGTTGTTTTCCTTGGCGCAGGCAACATCACACAATGGGCCTATGCGCTGCCACAGGAGCTTGATGCATGAGCGAATCCACTCTCGTGAACAGGCTGGGGGGCAGGCTTTCCGGCCTGCGCGGGAAGCTTCTTCCGCAAGCTGGCATGGACAAGATCACCTGGTTTCGCGCGGGCGGTGAGGCGGAAGTTCTGTTCCAGCCGCAGGATGAGGAGGATTTGGCCGAGTTCCTGCGCGCCGTGCCGGAGGAAGTTCCTGTTACCGTCGTCGGCATCGGCTCTAACCTTTTGGTGCGCGACGGCGGACTGAAGGGCTTTGTGGTGCGTCTTTCAGCGAGGGGATTTGGCACTGCAGAGGCCGTTTCCGAAACGCAGATCAGAGCGGGGGCCGCCATTCCCGACAAGCGGCTTGCCGCGACAGCGCTGGAGGCGGGGATCGGCGGGTTTCATTTTTACCACGGCATTCCCGGTGGGCTCGGCGGCGCACTGCGCATGAACGCCGGCGCAAACGGCGTGGAAACGCGCGAGCGCGTTGTCGAAGTGCGGGCGCTCGACCGCAAAGGCGAGCTGCATGTGCTTTCGAACGCCGATATGGGCTACAGCTACCGCAAGAGCACCGCTCCGGCCGATCTCATTTTTATGTCCGCCCTTATGGAAGGATATCCGGAAGACGGCGAAACCATTCGCGCCGCCATGGATGAGGTGCAGCACCACCGCGAGACGGTGCAGCCGATCCGGGAAAAGACCGGCGGCTCGACCTTCAAGAATCCGGAGGGCAGCTCGGCCTGGAAAGAGGTCGACAAGGCGGGCTGTCGAGGGCTGACGATCGGCGGCGCACAGATGTCGTCCATGCATTGCAACTTCATGATCAATACCGGAGAGGCAACCGGCTATGATCTGGAGCTTCTGGGCGAGACCGTGCGTGCACGCGTTCTGGAGACCTCGGGCATCAAGCTCCAATGGGAGATTCGCCGGATGGGCGAGTTCGAGCCGGGTCGGATCGTCGAGCCTTTCCTGGGACGGGGAGAGGGCTGAAAGCGCAGTTCAAGAGCAATGGCCATGGACACGGCCGCCCCGCATCATCCTCTCAGAACGTCCTGCCACTCGGGATGGCGGGCGATCACCGACTTGGCAAAGGGGCAGAGCGGGATAATTCGTCGGCCTTCAGCTCGCGCGTCCTCCACCGCCCGCGTCACCAGGGCCTCGCCGAGCCGGCGCCCGCGAAGTGCATCCGGCACACTGGTGTGGTCGATGATGATCAGCCGCTCGCCAGCTCGCGAATAGGTCATCTCCGCCGCGTGTTCCTCAATGCGGATAAGGTAGCGACCCTTTGAAGAGTCTTCCTCCCGCGTTACAGGCGGCGTCTGCTTTTGCGGTCCGGGATCACGATTCATTTTGTGCTTCTGCTCCAGCAGTTCAAATAGGCCGCGGCTGCCGCGGCCTGCCTGGGCTACATTCCAGCGCGCCGCGATCCCAATGTCCCAACTTCGCCGCTGCAACATACGTGCTTTCGAGGAACGCGCTCAAGGCGGCATCCGGATCGCTTGCCAGCCTGACGGCGTCGTATGGCAACAGAAATTCGCCAAGCTCCGGACTATAGAACGCGGCCTCCGGCTCGACACGCGCTTGCGAAAAGCCTTCCGGTGCCGGATAGGCGTAGGAATAAAAGGCGGGATAGTCGACGCCTCCACCACCCGGCCAGAAGCCGGCGGAGGAAACTTCGTGACTGTAGGCTTCACGCGTCACCTCGTCGGGGAGAGCCGGAACGCCACCGGGATGCAGTGGTGCGATGCGCCCGGAGAACCGGGTTACCGCCAGATCGAAACTGCCCCAGAACAGGTGCACCGGGCTCACTTTACCGAAACAGCTTGTACGGAACTGTTTCAGCACGCGATCGACCTGAATGAGAGCCTGGTGAAAACGTGTGACGGCGTCCCTGTCGTATGGGCGCTGCTGCCGATCTTCCGCGAATGGCTTTGCATCTGCAATTTCGTTCGGCCGTCCGTGCAGTTCGGCAGTGCCACCGAGGGCGCGGATGAGATCCAGGAACCGGAAAAGGAAATCCGCAACCGACATGCTATCCAGCGCGAAGCGTTCCGTCCGCCCGTCCGCTCCCATTCCGATCACTACGTGGTCTATCAGGTCAAACTCGATTTCGATCGCTCCGCCTGGCCCGTCGACAATTTGTGAAGTCGTGAGGCCGCGGGCATTGACGTAAAACGTCGCGTGCCAGGAATGATTCACCCAAGGCGTGCGCGATAACCGGTACTTGCCGACGATCTGCAGGTACAGGTGTAGGGCGGCGCATGTGTCGCGCCAAGCTGTATACGGGATATCGGGCCAAGTGAAACTCGTGGGGGGTGTTGTGTCCAAGCGCATGGAAACTCTGCCTCGGTTCCGAATAGCTGTTGCAAGTTATCAGATCGCGGCCTCGGGCGCTGCGTTTTTCTGCGGCCATAAGCGCGGGCTTTGAAGGCGAGAGGTGAGCGGCGTCATGCGATGCCGCGATCACTTTTTTGCAATTTTCCGAAAAATTGAATCGCTGGGAATCCTGGGGGCCTTGCCACGGACTCAACTCTCTGATTCTTTAGTCAAAAGCGTTCCCTGATTTGAGTCGGCGTGTTTTCTGCCGGTTGGTGTTTCATTCGTGTAGTGGGATAGATTGCGTGACGACGCCGGAAAGGGCGCGGCTGAAAAGGGCTGCCGTCATATGAGCAAGAAGCATGTCGCCGTTTTGATGGGCGGGTTTTCCTCCGAAAGGCCGGTCAGTCTGTCTTCGGGCAATGCTTGCGCCGACGCTCTCGAGGCGGAGGGCTACAAGATTACGCGTGTCGATGTGGATCGTGAGGTCGCGCGTGTCCTGGCCGACTTGAGGCCGGATGTCGCCTTCAATGCGCTGCACGGCCCCTTTGGCGAAGACGGCGCCATACAGGGCATTCTGGAATATCTGGCTATTCCTTATACGCATTCAGGTGTGCTCGCGACGGCGCTTGCGATGGATAAGGATATGGCCAAGCGCGTAGCGCAATCGGCTGGAATTCCTGTGGCTCCCTCGCGCATCGTCAATCGGTTTGATGTCGCTAAAGGGCATCCAATTGATCCTCCTTATGTCCTCAAGCCCGTGGCGGAGGGGTCGAGCTTCGGTATCGTCATCGTGCGCGAGGGGCAATCAAATCCGCCCCAATTTCTGGGCTCGGATGAATGGGTTTACGGCGACCGGGTGATGGCCGAGCGCTACATCGAGGGGCGGGAGCTGACTTGCGCGGTCTTGGGCGACAAGGTGCTCGACGTCTGCGAGATAATTCCGGTCGGCCACGCCTTCTACGATTACGATTCGAAGTACGTGCCGGGAGGATCAAAACATGTCTGTCCGGCAGAAATTTCACTAAATATTTACCAAAAAATACAGACACTGTCGCTAAGGGCGCACGAGGTGATCGGATGTCGGGGTGTTACCCGTTCGGATTTCCGGTTCGATGACCGTAATTCAAGCGAGGGCGAATTGGCGTGGTTGGAAATCAATACCCAGCCGGGGATGACCCCGACATCCCTCGTGCCTGACATCGCTGCCCAGGCTGGATACAGCTTTGGCGAATTATTGGCTTGGATGGTGGAGGACGCGTCTTGTTCGCGTTGAGGTCGAAAAGCAGCCACGCTGGCGCGGTTCCCATGCTGCCGCGCTGGTTGCGTCGGCCTGCACGCGTGTTGCGGCGGGTTTTCGCGGGGCAGGTGGACGTACCGCCCTTTGCTGCGACAATTGCGTCCGGGTCTCTATTCTTTCTCGCCGGCACCTACGGGGCGTTGCAGGGCGGGCATCTTGATGACGGCATCGGCGCTGTAACCGCGCGTGCTGGCCTTGCGATCGAGGATGTCGAGGTGGTGGGTAACCGCGAGACTTCGGAAATCGACGTGCTGCAACGCATCGGGCTCGATGGCTGGACGTCGATGGTCGGTTTCGACGTGCGCGCTGCGCGTGAGCGGATTGCGGAACTTCCCTGGGTGGAAGCGGCGACGGTGCGCAAGGTTTATCCTGCCACAATCGAGGTCCAGATCGTCGAGCGGGAGCCGTTTGCCCTCTGGCAACGCGCCAATCGACTGTTCGTGATCGAAGAAGATGGTGACGTGATCGCGCCGTTCTCGGGTGGCCGTCACACGTCACTGCCGCTGGTGATCGGTGCAGGGGCTGCGGAGGCTGGGCCGGAGTTCGTGGCGGATGTTTCTCGTGTTCGGGGGCTGGCCGGGCGCGTGCGTGCCTACGTGCGCGTGGCCGACCGGCGTTGGAACCTGATCCTCGACAACGGCGTGACGATCAAGCTGCCGGAAAACGATGTCGAAGCCGCAATGGCGGAGGCTTCGCGGCTCGACGCCGATTACGCGCTCTTTGCGCGTGATATAACTGCCATCGATCTGCGCCTGCCGGATCGGCTCACTATAGCGCTCACCCCGGAAGCGGCAGAAACGCGCAAGGCACGCTTCGAGGAGCGCTTGGCGCGGCAGGAAGAGGAGGCCAGGATATGAGCTGGTTTCTCGGTGGACGCGGAGACACGCAGGCACGTTCCGGTATCGTCTCGGTTCTTGATGTCGGTTCCAGCAAGGTGTGCTGCATTATAGCGCGGCTTTTGCCCAATGAGGGCGGACGCGCCCTTTCCACCCGCACGCACCGCGTTCAGGTGCTGGGGATAGGACACCAGAAGTCGCTGGGTGTGAAATCGGGTGTGATCGTTGATCTCGACAGGGCCGAACAGGCGATTCGCCTTGCCGTGGATGCCGCGGAGCGTATGGCCGGGCTCACCATCGATTCCCTGATCGTGAATGTCTCGGCCGGCCGGCTGAAGAGCGAGCAGGCATCCGCCACGGTCAAGCTGGGCGGGCACGAAGTGGCCAAATCGGATGTGAACCGGGTTCTCTCCGCAGGAGCGCGGCAGGCGCTCCGGGTAGAGCGTGAGGTGGTCCATTCGCTGCCCGTTGCCTTCTCGCTGGATTTGGAGGGCGGTATTCGCGATCCGCGCGGAATGGTGGGTGACATGCTGGGGGTCGACATGCATGTCGTGACCGCCGACGCTGTGCCGCTGCGCAATCTGGAGCTTTGCATAAACCGGGCTCACCTCGCCGTCGAACGGATGGTGGTCACGCCCTATGCCAGCGGGCTTGCGGCGCTAGTGGATGACGAGGCGGAGATGGGCGCGGCCTGTATCGACATGGGCGGCGGCACAACGACGATTTCGGTTTTTGTCGATGGCAAGTTCGTGCACGCGGACGCGCTGCCTATAGGCGGCAATCATGTGACGATGGATATCGCGCGCGGCCTGTCCACCCGGCTCGAGGACGCCGAGCGGCTGAAAGTGATGCACGGTTCGGCGCTGCCAGCTGGAGATGCGGATCGCGATACGGTGACCATTCAGCCCATGGGCAGCGACGAGGACGAGCAGCCCTTGCAGGTACCGCGTGCGGCCATGACGCGCATCGTGCGCGCCCGTGTAGAGGAGACGCTGGAACTCGTGCGCGACAGGCTCAATCGCTCGGGCTATGGCAGCCTCATCGGCCGCCGAGTTGTGCTGACCGGCGGGGCGAGTCTGCTGACCGGCCTTCCGGAAGCGGGGCGCCGTCTGCTGGGGCGCAATGTCCGCCTGGGCCGGCCGCTCGGCGTGGCCGGTCTTCCGGAAGCGGCGAAGGGAGCCGCCTTTGCGGCGCCAATCGGCCTCTTGATCTATCCGCAGGTGGCGGAGTTCGAGAGTCGCGGAACAAAGGGGGGCATTTTCATGCGCGCCACGGGAACGGCCGGCCCAATCCACCGGGTCGGCCAATGGTTACGGGACAGTTTCTGATGGGAAATGACGTAGAGTTATCAGCCGCAGCGGCGAGGCGGCAGGAAAGGCGAAAAGGACGAGGACAATGACAATCAATCTTCAGAAGCCGGATATCACTGAGCTAAAGCCGCGGATCACCGTTTTCGGTGTTGGCGGCGGCGGCGGTAACGCTGTCAATAACATGATCACGGCCGGGTTGGACGGCGTTGAATTCGTCGTGGCGAACACGGATGCCCAGGCGCTGACCACATCCAAGGCCGAGCGACTGGTCCAGCTTGGCGCGGCAGTAACGGAGGGGCTCGGGGCCGGTTCGCAGCCGGAAGTCGGCCAGGCGGCCGCAGAGGAATGCATCGACGAGATCATGGACCACCTCTCGAACACGCATATGTGCTTCGTGACGGCCGGCATGGGCGGCGGCACGGGCACGGGCGGCGCGCCGGTTGTAGCGCGCGCGGCGCGTGAGAAGGGCATCCTGACTGTCGGCGTGGTGACGAAGCCTTTCCACTTCGAAGGGCAGCGGCGCATGAAGATCGCCGACTCCGGCATCGAAGAGCTCCAGAAGTGCGTCGATACGCTGATCGTCATTCCGAACCAGAATCTCTTCCGGATCGCCAATGACAAGACCACCTTCGCCGACGCCTTCGCGATGGCGGACCAGGTGCTCTATTCGGGCGTTGCCTGCATCACCGACCTGATGGTGAAGGAAGGCCTCATCAATCTCGACTTCGCCGATGTCCGCTCGGTGATGCGCGAGATGGGCAAGGCCATGATGGGTACGGGCGAGGCCTCCGGAGAAGGGCGTGCGATGGCAGCGGCCGAGGCGGCGATTGCCAATCCTCTGCTCGACGAGACGTCCATGCGAGGCGCCAGAGGCCTGCTCATCTCGATCACCGGCGGGCGCGACCTCACCCTGTTTGAAGTCGACGAGGCGGCAACCCGTATTCGCGAGGAAGTGGACCCCGAGGCCAACATCATTCTTGGTGCCACCTTCGACGAGGATCTGGAAGGTGTCATCCGCGTCTCGGTAGTGGCTACCGGGATCGACAAGGCCGCGACGGAGATTTCCGCGCCGCCTTCCGCCGTGCGACAGCAGCCTCGCGCCGAGCAGATGCAGGAAACCCAGCGTCCGAGGCCGGCAACTGGTACGGAGACGGAAATTCCGGCGTCGCAACCCGCTCCGAACAGGGCCGCGCCGGCACAGGAGCCGGCGGCGAATACCGCGCGTGCGGCCAATTCAAGCGGTGGTCAGGAGTTTCAGCCGCAGAGCAAGCTATTCCGGCAAAGCGTTCCGCAGCCCGTTGAGGCCCAGCCCAGGCAGGCCGCGCCTCAGCCGTCCACACCGAGCCTTCAGCCGGTCGCGGCCCAGGGTGGCGGTGCCGCGCAAGCTGTGCGAGCGGAACCGGTTCAGCAAAACGAACGCGGTTATTCCGAACCTGCACCGCAGCAGCAGCAGCAGGAGCAGTCTTCCGCGCAGCCGCGGATGCCCCGGGTGGAAGACTTTCCGCCCATGGTGCAGGCCGAGATGAATGCGGGTGCGGAACGCCAGGTCGTTCAGGAGCACGAGGAGCGCGGTCCCATGGGCCTGCTCAAGCGGCTGACCAACGGACTGTCCCGGCGTGAGGACGAAGGCTATTCCGCGCCGCAGCCGCCTCAGCCGAAGCTACGTGAGCCGGAGCAGCGGCGCTCGAATAATGAGAGCCAGCTCTATGCACCGCGGCGTGGCCAGCTTGATGAACATGGCCGCGTGAGCGAATCGCCCCGTGCTTCAAAGGAAGAGGATCATCTTGAAATTCCCGCCTTCCTGCGTCGCCAGGCTAATTGAAGGCGGTAACGGAATGTAACGGAATATTAAAGGCGGGCGTTAAGGTGCCCGCCTATTTTCGTGAAAACGAAAATATTACAACGTTTTATCCCGGATGAAGAGGACCTCGCACCCATAACTGGGTTTAAGAAAGCGTGATTTGGAGCGACCGCGCCGGAGCACTATGTTCCAAAAACCTTTGCGGGGTGTGGGCGCGCAGGTATTCTGCTGAACGAAGAGTCGTCCATGAGAAAAGAAAACAGATATCATGGACGAAGTTGATGGGGGCTAATTTGCTCGAATATCAAACGACGCTCGAATCGTGTGTGTCCTTGTCCGGCGTCGGCGTTCACACGGGCAAATCCGTGTCGATCCAGTTCAATCCGGCTGAAGCCGACACTGGTGTTGTCTTCCAGAGGACGGACGCGCAGGCCACAGGGCAGACGATTCGCGCTTTGGCGGCCGAAGTGGTGGAGACCGATCTTTGCACAGCTCTGGGTGATCCCGCTGGCGATAATATCGCCACGGTCGAGCACCTGATGGCGGCCCTTTCGGCCATGGGGATCGATAATGTTTCGATTGAGATCGATGGCCCCGAAGTGCCGATCATGGATGGAAGCGCGAAGGCTTTTGTGGACGCATTCCAGCAGGCCGGCATCCGAATGCTTTCCGAAAAGCGCCGTTACATAAGGGTTCTCAAGCCCGTGCGCATCGACAGTGGAAGTTCCTGGGCGGAATTCCGTCCACATAACGGCACGCGCTTCGAAGTCGAGATCGATTTTGAGAGCCCGGCCATCGGCCGTCAGGCGCTCTCCGTAGACCTGAACGCAGACACCTTTGCGCGAGAGGTCGCGTTGGCGCGGACCTTCGGGTTTATCAAGGACGTTGAGTGGCTCTGGTCTGCCGGTTTTGCGCTCGGTTCATCGCTGGAGAATTCCGTCGTGATCGGTGAGAATCACCGCGTCATCAATATGGAAGGGCTGCGCTATCCGGACGAGTTTGTGCGGCACAAGATGCTGGACGCTGTCGGGGATCTGGCGCTGGCCGGTGCGCGCTTCATCGGGTGCTTCCGGTCCTATCGCGGCGGGCACAGGTTGAATGCTGCGGCTTTGCGTCACCTGCTGACGGATTCCACGGCTTTCGAGATTGTCGAGACGACGCGCCGCAAGAGTGGTCGTGCAGCGGAACTGATTGCCGTGAATGCGCCCGTCCATGCGCCCTGGGCGCTGTGATCCGCGGACACGCTTTCATTAGCAAGGTTCGATCCTTCCTCTGCCCACAGGATATGCTGACTGCGCCATAAAATTGTTCCATTACGGCCCGATAGCGTTGCCGCACCTCGCTCTTATGCATTAAGACTGCTTGCACATTAACCAGATCAGGCCAGGGGAACGGGTTAAGAATGTTTTCATTAAGCGCTGCCAGCAGATTTCGCCGGCCACGGCCCCGTTTCCTGGCCATTGCAGCATTGACCCTCCCTTTGATGGCTGCCGGATGCAATTCGAACGAGGAGATCGACGTCACCGCCCTGGTTGCGGAAACCGAGCCTGCGGACGTGTTGTTCAATCAAGGTCTGGCTAATCTGGAATCAGGACGGCTTGATGAGGCAATAGCGAAATTCGAAGCGATCGACGAACAGCATCCCTATTCTGAGTTTGCGCGCAGGGCGTTGCTGCTGAGGACATTCGCCAACTACCGCAAGGGCGATTACACAGAAGCCATCAATAATGGCCGGCGGTATGTGACGCTGTATGCTACCGACGATGATGCAGCCTATGCGCAATATCTCGTAGGGCTTAGCCACTTCAGGCAGATCCCGGAGACCACGCAGGACCAGCAGGAGGCGCGCCGGACTATCGAGGCGATGGGGCAGGTGGTGCAGCGCTGGCCCGATTCCGAATATGTCACCGACGCCGAGGACAAGATCCTGTTTGCGCGCGACCAGCTCGCCGGCAAGG
Source organism: Chelativorans sp. YIM 93263 (assembly GCF_028767125.1). Classification (GTDB taxonomy): domain Bacteria; phylum Pseudomonadota; class Alphaproteobacteria; order Rhizobiales; family Rhizobiaceae; genus Chelativorans. The sequence continues at coordinate 568,258 of NZ_JAKCWP010000002.1, read as the reverse complement.
AGATGCAGATCGGTCGATACTATCTGGAGCGGCATGAATATACCGCCGCTATTCGGCGTTTCCGCGGGGTTGTGGAGGAATATCCAGATACTCGCCATGTCGAGGAGGCGCTGGCGCGCCTTGTGGAAGCCTATTACGCAATGGGAATCCAGTCGGAAGCGCAAACCGCAGCCGCGGTGCTGGGCCATAACTTCCCGGAAAGCGAATGGTATGAAGATTCCTACGCGCTTCTGCAATCGGGCGGTCTCGAGCCGAGGGAAAACAACCAATCGTGGATTTCCAGGGCTGCGTCCGTGATCACGGGAGGCTGACCCACGGGCCATGCTCTCTCACCTGTCAATCCGCGATATCGTTCTGATCGATCGGCTTGACATCGATTTTTCGGCGGGGCTCTCGGTGCTGACCGGCGAAACCGGTGCCGGCAAATCCATTTTGCTTGATGCCCTATCATTGGCGCTCGGTGCGCGGGGTGATGCTTCGCTGGTGCGGCATAGCGCGAACCAGGGGCAGGTGACCGCCGTCTTCGACGTGCCGGCCGTTCATCCCGCGAGAGAAATCCTCCGTGAGAACGCATTCGACGATGATGGTGATATCATCCTGCGCCGGGTACAGACCGGCGACGGGCGCACGCGCGTTTTCATCAACGATCAGCCGGCAAGCGTCGCTCTGACGCGCCAATTGGGCCGTACATTGGTGGAAATCCACGGACAGCACGACGAGCGTGCGCTGGTCGATACCACCGTTCATAGAGACCTTCTCGACGCCTTTGGCGGACTTGGGGAGAACGCCAAGGCTGTGCGTATGGCGTGGCGCGCCTGGCGGGAGGCCGAGCAGACGCTTTCACGCCATCGAGCCAAGGTTGAAGCCGCCGCGCGTGAGGCGGATTTCCTCAGGGCGTCGGTCGAAGAGCTCGCCAAGCTCGATCCCCAGGCCGGCGAGGAGACGGAACTGGCGGATGAGCGCGCGCGCATGATGCGCGCCGAGAAGACAGCAGCCGATATAGCGGATGCGCAGGAGGTGCTTTCTGGAAGCAACTCGCCGGTGCCCACCCTGGCAAGCCTGCTGCGGCGGCTCGAGCGCAAGGCGCAGGAGGTGCCTGGGCTGCTGGACGAAATCATCGAATCGCTGGATGCCGCGCTACTGTCTCTCGACGGTGCGCAGAGCGCGGTGGATGCAGCCATGCGCGCCACCGAGTTCGATCCCGAACGGCTGGAGCAGGCGGAGGAACGGCTCTTTGCACTGCGTGCGGCGGCTCGCAAGCACAACGTCGCGGTCGACGATCTGGCCGAGCTTCGTGACCGGATGGATGCCGACCTCGCCGATCTGGATGCCGGCGAGGAACGACTAGGCCAGCTTGAAGCGGAAGCAGCGGAACGCCGCGTCGCCTATGACGAAGCGGCTGCCCGGCTTTCCGAGGCGCGGCGGCAGATCGCCGGCAGTCTGGCGGAAACGGTCATGGCCGAGCTTCCCGCGCTGAAGCTGGAGCGCGCGCGCTTCATTGTGAACATCGACAGCGAGCCCGACGAGCGCATGGAAGAGGGGATAGACCGGGTCGAGTTCTGGGTTCAGACCAATCCCGGCACGCGGCCGGGGCCGATGATGAAAGTCGCTTCCGGCGGTGAGCTTTCGCGTTTTCTCCTGGCGCTCAAGGTGGCGCTTGCCGATCGCGGCTCAGCTCCGACGCTCGTCTTCGACGAAATTGACACCGGCGTCGGCGGTGCCGTTGCGGATGCGATCGGGCAGCGCCTGGCACGCCTTGCGCAGGGTATTCAGGTGCTTTCGGTGACGCACGCGCCGCAGGTTGCCGCCCGCGCAAATGCGCATTACCTCATCTCCAAATCGGGGGACGAGCAGGTCACCACCAACATCATCCAGATGGACAACGCGTCGCGGCAGGAGGAAATCGCGCGCATGCTGGCCGGCGCTACGGTGACCGAGGAGGCCAGGGCTGCTGCCGAGCGCCTGTTGCAGGAGAACGCTGCGCTTGCGCAGTAGTGCTTCGTCAGCAGCCGCAATTCGGCATGCTATGCGCGCTTGAGACTGACGCCCGAAACGCAATATGTTGTCGGCGCTACCTGAGTCCGGGACCGACTATGACTATTGCAGATATCCCTGCCGACGAACTGACCGAAGAACAGGCCAAAGAAGAACTCGCGCGCTTGGCTCGGGAGATCGACAAGCATGACCGGCTTTATCACACCGAAGACAAGCCGATCGTCAGCGATGCGGAATACGATCTTCTGCGCCGGCGCAATCTCGCGGTAGAGCAGTGCTTTCCAAACCTGATCCGGGAGGATTCGCCGTCGCGGCGCGTCGGCGCCCCGGTCTCTGAGAAGTTCGAGAAGGTGCGGCACAAGGTGCCGATGCTATCGCTCGACAATGCTTTTTCCGATGACGACGTGGTGGATTTCGTCGCCCGCATCCGCCGTTTCCTGAAGCTCGAGCCGCATTCACCGATCGCGATGACGGCCGAGCCCAAGATCGATGGTCTTTCGCTCTCTTTACGTTACGAAAACGGTCGGCTGGTTTCCGCCGCGACGCGCGGTGATGGGCAGGTGGGTGAGAATGTGACGGCCAATGCGCGGGCCGTCGCCGACATTCCCAATGTGCTCTCCGGCGACTGTCCGGATATCATCGAGGTGCGCGGTGAGGTCTACATGACCCACCGCGACTTTCTGGCCCTTAATCAGCGCCAGGAGGCGGAAGGCAAACAGACCTACGTCAACCCGCGCAACACGGCGGCCGGCTCTCTGCGCCAGCTCGATCCGGCGATCACGGCGGCCCGCCCGCTCAAGTTCTACGCCTATGCCTGGGGGGAGGTGAGCGAGATGCCGTCCGAGACCCAGATGGGCATGGTCGAGGTGCTGAAGAGCTGCGGCTTTCGCACGAACGACCTCATGTGCCTCTGCGAGACGGCCCGCGAGCTGCTCGAGCACCATCACAAGATTGAGGAGCAACGGGCGACGCTAAGTTATGATATCGATGGTGTCGTGTACAAGGTCAACGATCTTGCTCTGCAGCAACGATTGGGCTTCGTCTCACGCAGCCCGCGTTGGGCCATCGCGCATAAGTTTCCTGCCGAGAAAGCATCCACCATCCTGCGAGGTATTGATATCCAGGTGGGTCGGACGGGCGCACTGACGCCGGTGGCGCGGCTGGAGCCGGTCACGGTCGGCGGTGTGGTCGTCACCAATGCCACGCTGCACAATGCCGAGGAGATCGAGCGGCTGGGCATCAAGATCGGTGATACAGTGACGGTGCAGCGGGCGGGTGATGTGATCCCGCAGATTCTAGGCTATGTCGAGGAACGCCGGCCCCCGGATGCGGTGGGGTTCGAATTTCCAAAAGTTTGCCCGTGCGAGCTCAAGACGCCCGTGGTGCGCGATTCCACCGTCGGAGGCGGTGAAGGCGTGGTACGGCGTTGCTCGGGCGAATTTGCCTGTCCGTACCAGCGGATTGAGCATCTGCGCCACTTCGTCTCCCGCCGTGCCTTTGATATCGAAGGGCTCGGCGAAAAGCAGATCGAGTTCTTCTTTCGCGATCCCGACCTGCCGGTCAAAAGCCCGGCCGACATCTTCACCCTCGCCGAGCGTGACGAGAAAAACCTCAAGAAGCTCAAGGATAAGGAAGGCTGGGGTGCGGTTTCGGCCGGCAACCTCTTCGAGGCCATCGAGGTACGACGCACGATCCCGCTCGACAGGATGATCTACGGTCTCGGCATCCGCCATGTGGGCGACAGGACGGCGATGACCTTGGCGCGGGCCTATGGCACGTGGCAGGATTTCCACGAGGCCGCCTTGGCGATCGCAAATGGGGATCTGTCCGCGCGTGAGGAAATGGACGCGCTGGAGGATATCGGCGATGCGGTGATCGATGCTGTCGCCAATTATTTTGCCGAAGAGCACAATTGTAAGCTGGTCAGCGATCTTGCGGCACAGGTGAACGTGCAGGAAACTGAGCGGCCGACGAGCGATTCACCCTTTGCCGGTAAGACGATCGTCTTTACCGGCGCGCTCGAACGCATGTCGCGCGACGAGGCAAAGGGAATGGCCGAGCGGCTTGGCGCGAAGGTGGCGGGTTCCGTTTCCAAGAAGACCGATCTCGTGGTGGCCGGACCGGGGGCCGGGTCGAAACTGAAGAAAGCGGCTGAACTCGGTGTCGAGGTCATCGACGAGGACGCCTGGTTTGCGCAGGTGGACGGATCAGGATAGAGTCCTAAATGAAGGGCTATTGACAGACCGAGGAGGTCGAGATGAAAAAGTATGTCGCAACGCTGTGCGCGGCGGCCATGTCGCTTTCCGTCGTAGGTACTTACACCGCGCCTGCGATATCTGCTCCGATGTATCAGGTGCCTCAGACGGCTCCCGTGAACAGTAACCTGGTCGAGGAGGTGAACCACCGCTCCAGACATCGTGGTCACAATCACCGCGGTTCTAGGCATCGCGGCTATAGGCATCGTGGTCATAGACACCGCCGCAGCCGGCGTGACAATACGGGCGCGCTTCTCGGCGGGCTTGCGGCGGGTGCCATCCTTGGCGGACTGCTGTCCAATCAGCCTTCGCGCGCAGCGCCCGTCTATCGTAGCGATCCGCATGTGCAGTGGTGTATGCAGCGTTACCGCTCGTACGATGTGCGCACGGATACCTTCCAGCCATACAACGGCCCGCGCAGGTACTGTAACTCGCCGTATCGGTGACGGAGTCACACAAGGCGGATTTCGCCCCGGCGCGGACAGGTTCCGCGCCGGGATTGCGATTCTACCGGTCATTTGTCCTTATGGCTGGTTCAATGGAATTGATGTGACTGGTCAGCCTTCCTGACCTATGCTGCCCAGGCAGGAGGTTTCCCCATGACGGCTGACAGTTATGCCGCGCCACGCCAGCGGAGCGATTTCCTGCGCGGCCTTCTCGCGAGCCCGCCCGTTGTTGTCGCTGCGGCTCCATTTGGCGTGCTGTTTGGCGCGCTGGCTGTTGAGAACGGCTTCACCACCTACGAAGCGATTCTGATGAGCGCCACGATCTATGCCGGCGCCAGCCAGATGGTCGGGATCGATCTCTTCGGGACCAAAGTGGCGCCTTGGCTGATTGTTCTGTCTATTTTTGCGGTTAATTTTCGCCATGTACTCTACTCGGCGACGATCGGCCGTCAACTTTCCGGTTGGACAGTGTTCCAGCGCTATTTTGGCTTCTTCTTTCTGGTCGACCCACAATTTGCCGAGGCCGAGCAACGTGTGGAGCAGGGCAGGGGCATCAGCTTTTCCTGGTATATGGGAATGGCCCTACCAATCTATATTTTCTGGGTCGTGAACAGTTGGCTCGGTGCGCTGTTCGGCAGCCTTATTCCAGATCCGCATGCGCTGGGCATCGATTTTCTGCTACCGATCTATTTCCTTGGGCTCGTTATGGGTTTCCGGAAGCGCCCGCTCTGGCTGCCCGTCGTTGGCTTGAGCGCGATTGTCTCAATCATTGCATACCGGACGGTGGGCTCACCCTGGCATGTCTCTATCGGTGCGCTCGCCGGTATTCTTGTCGGTGCGCTTTTTCCCTCCCCCCTGCCGCTTCAGGAGGACGATGAATGAGCACCACTTTCTGGGTTATTATCGCCGGTGCCGTACTCACCTACGCCACGCGGGCCGGTGGGCATCTGGTCCTATCTCGGTTCGAGCGTATCCATCCGCGCGTGGAAGCGGGCCTGAATGCCGTTCCTGCTGCTGTTTTGACAACGCTTGTCGCTCCGGCGGCCGTTAATGGTGGCACGCCGGAATTGGTTGCCCTTGCCGTCGGCGCGGCAATTTCTCTCGCGGGTTGGGGTATGCTGCCCATGTTCATGACGGCGGCGGCCGTTCTCATCCTCCTCCGGCATTTGCTAGGGTAAAGAACGGTTCGCGAAGCGGACGAGAAGCCAACGGTTTGGCTTCAAGCAGCGAACGCCCGAGGCTAACGCGAATTTGGCGCGGGCTGCTGTGACTACAGCGGTGCAGTCGCCTCCTTCAGCCAGTCTGCCGTCTTGCCATCCACCAACGGGCTGATCTCGTCGAAAACACGTTGGTGATAATCGTTCAGCCAGGTGCGTTCGTCGTCACTCAGGAGCGCGGTTTCGATCAGGCGGCGGTCGATCGGTACAAGCGTCAGTGTCTCGAAACCGTGCATCTCCTTTTCGCCGCCCGGAATGGCTTCCGGAGGCGAGACGACGATCAGGTTCTCGATCCGTATGCCATAGTGGCCTTCGCGGTAAATGCCCGGTTCGTTGGACAGAATCATGCCCGTGCGCAGCTTCTCCTTACCGGTCTTTGCAATACGCTGCGGGCCTTCATGCACCGACAGGTAGGAGCCGACGCCGTGGCCCGTGCCGTGGCCGTAATCCAGGCCGGCCTTCCACAGCGCGACGCGTGCGAATGCATCAATGTCCATCCCGCGTGTGCCTTCCGGAAAGCGCAGCATCGAAAGCGCGATCATGCCCTTGAGCACGAGCGTAAAGCGATGGCGCATCTCCTCTGTCGGTTCGCCGAGCGCAACCGTCCGCGTCACATCCGTCGTGCCGTCTTCATACTGCCCGCCGGAATCGATTAGAAAAAGCTCTCCCGCCGCCGCACGGCGGTTCGTCTTTTCGGTTACGCGATAATGGATGATAGCGCCGTTCGGCCCGGCGCCCGAAATCGTGTCGAAGGAGATGTCTCGCAGCGGCATCTGCATCTCTTCGCCGGCGCGACGGCGAAAGCCCTCAAGCTCCTTGACGACGGTGATTTCGTCCAGTTCCTCCGGCTTTCGCGAATCCAGCCAGGCGAGAAAACGGGCAAGCGCTGCGCCATCGCGCAGATGTGCGTCGCGCGCGCCTTGGAGTTCCGTTTCGTTCTTCGTCGCGCGGGGCAGGGCGGCCGGATCGGACACGCTCACAACTGAGCCGCCGTTGTCCTCCACCACAAGGCGTAATTGCTCCGCCGCAATGCCGCTGTCGAGACCGATCTTCGCGCCGTTTTCCGAAAAGCCTGCAAGCGTTGACTCCAGTTCGGCGGGCGGATGCAGTTCGGCAAAGTCGCGAAGATAGCGCTCCGTCTCACCGGAGAGCTTCTTCGGGTCCAGAAAAAGGCGTGGTTTGCCTTCCGCCGAGAGAATGGCGAACCCGAGGGCAAGCGGTGTATGCGGGACATCGCTGCCGCGGATATTGAAGCTCCAGGCTATAGAGGACGGATCGGTGAGGACCATGTGGTCCGCTCCTCCCTCCTTCAGCGTCTCGGCAAGCCGCGAAAGCTTGTCGGCAGCGGCCTCTCCAGCACGCTCCAGCGGGTGAATGCGCACGGGCTCGGCAGGTGGTGCCGGCCGATCATCCCAAATGGCGTCGACAGGATTGCGTTCGAGCGGCATTAACTCCGTGCCCGCTTCCTCCAATGCCTCTCGCAGTGCCTTGATCTCGCCGATCGTATGCAGCCACGGGTCGAAGCCGACGCGCGAGCGCTTCGGCAGGTTTGCCTTCATCCACTCCCGCGGCGGATTGTCGATCAGGCTTTCGATTGTGAACAGCTCCGGATCGGTCTGCTCCTTCGCTTGCAGCGTATAGCGACCGTCGACGAACAGGATGGCTTTATCGCGCAGGATAAGCGCCGCGCCGGCGGAACCGGTGAAGCCTGTCAGCCATGCCAAACGCTCGGAGCACACCGCCACATATTCGCCCTGATGCTCATCGCTGCGCGGCACGAGCACACCGTCAAGGTCGTGCTCCGCCATCAGCTTGCGCAGGCGTTCTATGCGCGGCTTGGCGTGGGTGGGGTCGGCAGTGCTGTTGAAAATCTGGAACATAAAAAATCCGATTTAGGGGCTGACGATAAGCGGAAACTAAACTGCTGAGCCGATGCGGGCAATGTACCATTCAGTCTTGTTGATGCTGCAGTGCAGTATCTTCCTTCGCATATGCGAAGAGTGAATGGCAGACATGCATAAACCGCGCTGGTTATTCGGACAGTAATGCTTACCTTTCCGGGTGTGGAGGATGACCTCTATAAGGAAAGGGATTTCAAGTGAGCGCGAAAAGAGGATTTTTCCGTAACGCAATGGATGCTCTGATGGACGCGCGCCAGCGGCAGGTGCGGCGTTACGTCAACGGCGCACTCCTGATGCTTGACGATGAGACGCTGCGGGCGCACGGCTATACCCGTGAAGAGCTGCGCCGCAATGGCGCGTCCACGATATACTAATTTACCGCCGATCACTTGTGCCGGGCGGCTGTTTGCACAGCCGCCTTTTTCTTTGCCGTCAGCGCTTCAGGTGGAGGGTCGCCCAGCCGTCCCGATGCAGCGTTTGCATATGCCGGAAGCCCTGATTGACATAGGCGGCGATGACCGCGCGGCGCTGACGGTCGAGAATGCCCGATAAAATGAGAGAGCCTTGCGGCGCCAAGTGGCGTGCCATTCCGGGCGCCAGCTTCATCAACGGGTTAGCCAGAATGTTCGCCACGATGAGATCGAAAGGGCCTTTGGTGGCAAAGGCCGGGTGATGAAAACCGGACGCGGTCGCCGCGCTGATCAAGCGGCCGACCTCGTTCACACGCGCGTTTCCCTCTGCAATGCTCGTGGCGACGGGATCAATATCCGTCGCGAGGGTCGGGGTGCGCGCGAGCTTCGCCATGGCGATGGCAAGCACTGCGCTGCCGGTCCCCAGGTCCAGCGCGTTGCGCGGCCGTTCACGGCGCACCACCTGCTCTAGCATTTCCAGGCAGCCCGCCGTGGTGCCATGATGGCCGGTGCCGAACGCGAGTCCCGCCTCGATTTCGATGCCAATTTCACCGGGGCGCCGCCGGTTACGCTCATGCGCGCCGTGCACTAGAAAACGTCCTGCGCGCACCGCGTGCAGTCCTTCAAGCGAAAGCGCCACCCAATCGACGTCCGGTAGTTCTTCGGCCATGATTTCCGCCTGCTCGGGCAGGGCGGCAAGGGCGTTGGCGATGCGTTCGCGGATCGTCTCCGAGTTCTCGATCGCATAGGCCGAGATCTCGTGAACATCGTTTTCTTCGTCGACCTCGAAGGTGGCTATAGCGAGTCCATCGTCCTCGAATTCGGACTCGAGAATCTCATAGGCACGACGGGCGAGAGCGCCCTGATACTGGAAATAAAAGCGGATCTGAGGCATGGGTCCGGAACTAGCGAAGGGACGGTCAGCCCTCGTTTACCAGCCGGTGCAGCTTGGCGATAGCCGTGTCCGGATTTTCTTCATAGGCGATCGTGCCGAAGAAATCCCCCTGCCGGTCGAACAGCATGATCGATGCGGTGTGGTCCATGGTGTAGTCACCGTTTTCCAATTCCACCTTGCGGGCGAAAACATGAAAATCCTTGATCATGGCGGCGACACTCTCCGGATCACCGGTGATGCCGGTAATCCGATCTGAAACATTCTCCAGATAGGTCTTCATCACCTCCGCCGTGTCCCGCTCAGGATCGACGGAAACGAAGAATGCATCCACCTCCTCGCCGCTCTCTCCCATCTGGTCCAGCCAGCCGTCGAGCTCAAAAAGCGTCGTCGGGCACACTTCGGGGCAGTGGGTGAACCCGAAAAACACTGCCGTCGGGCTGCCCTGGAAGGCCGCCTCGGTGATCGTTTCGCCATTATGATCGACGAGCTCGAAGGGAGCGCCAAAGGCGACCGCTGAATTCTGATTACGGTACCACTCGAAAGTCAGTACCCCAACCGCGACGACTACGAGGACAAGGATACCGGCGAGAATGTAACGCATCATGGGTGATTATCCTAGAAACACCAGGCAAGCCCTGTCTGGGCAAGCGAAAGAAGAAGCGCTGGCCCGTTCTCGAGCCACATCGCCAATCCAAGCCCGGCCGTGGCCGACAGCGCGAGCGCTATGGCGACCGGCGCGAAGAATGCCTGGACGGTGCGCATATTCATGACAAAAGAATAACCCTCGTGAACGAGGAAGCAAACATGCAAACTGTCGCAAGCGCTCGTTGGGTTGTGACGGGCTGCTAACTGGCCGCTATCGTGCGCTCTTCCGGTGTTTCGATGCCCAGCAGGTCGCGCATATTCGGCCGCGCATCGACGAGGTCGCGGATCGAATAGGAAGCGAGCACTTCAAAGAAGGCGCCCAGGGCGTTGCGCAAAGCCTCGTTCAGGCCGCAGCTATCGACGAGCGGGCACTCCGCCGAATCGTTCTCAAAACATTCGGCCATCGCAAAGCTGTCTTCCGTTGCCCGCACGACCTCGAACAGATTGATTTCCTCGGCGGGCTTGGCCAGGCGCACCCCGCCATTGCGACCGCGCACGGTTTGAACGAACCCGTTCTCGACCAATGGCTGGAGAATCTTGAACAGGAAGAGGTCGGAAAGCGAATAGGCCCGTGCGATATCCGGAATCCGGCTCAGTTGTCCCTCGTTGGCGGCACAATACATGAGAATACGGATAGCGTAGTTGGTCTGCCGGGTGAGACGCATGGAATCCCTTTCGATCGCGATCGTAGGCCCAATATGGCGTATAGTTTAGAACGTTTCCAGAGATGAAATGAAAAACGTGATGTTATTGCTCAGGAATAACCGCTCTGCATGGGCGGAGACGTGACTTGACGCAGCTTACCCCCTCCGTCACCACGTCTCCAGGTTCTAAGGGCTTAGTTGAAAACGTGGAGGTTAGCATGACGGACAAGCGGGAAAGCGTCGAGACACTACGAGCGCTAGTCGGGGAGGAACTGGGCGTCTCGAGCTGGATAACGATCGATCAGGCCATGATCGATCGCTTTGCCGAAACCACCAACGATCATCAATGGATCCATGTGGACCAGGAGAGAGCCCGCCGTGAAAGCCCTCTCGGCGCAACCATTGCGCATGGCTATCTCACGCTCTCCCTGATCTCTTCTCTGTCATACGAGATCGGCGCGTGGCCTCGGGAAATCGGAACCATAATCAATTACGGTCTCGACCGGGTTCGCTTTATCACGCCGGTCAAGGCTGGAGCCCGCGTTCGCTTGCGCTCGCGCTTAATGTCCATCGACGAGCGCTCCGAGGCGCAGTTTCTGGTCAAAACCGAATCCACAATGGAGGTGGAAGGTGAGGACAAGCCGGCGATGATCGCCGAAACCCTCGTCCTTTTCATGCCCGACTAGAACGAAATTCGCAGCCTCGCGCCCACGGTCTGTTTGGACCGGCGTCTGTGCTCATCTGAGGCGCCAGTCTACTCTGCATCCGGTTGGTTCTTGGGCGCGGCCTCGGTGAAGGCGGGCAGCGCCATGCAGGCTTCATGAATGCGTCGGATTGTCGGGTAAGGCGACATATCGACATTGAAGCGGGCATTATTGGCGACCTGCGCTACCAGGCAGATATCAGCCATGCCCGGCTGCTCTCCGTGGCAAAAGGTTCCGGTTTCGGGGGCTGAGGTCAGCATCTGCTCCATGGGCCGAAAGGTTTCATCGACCCAGTGGCGAAACCATTCCGCCACTGCTTCGTCATCCGCACCGAAACGGCTGCGCAAGCTGTTCAGCACGCGCAGATTGTTCACTGGGTGAATTTCGCACGCGATCATCTGCGAGAGCATGCGCACACGCGCCCGCCCGTGTGGATTGCCTGGCAGAAGCGGCGGCTCCGGCACCATCTCGTTTAGAAACTCCATGATCGCCAGCGATTGCGTCACCACCGTCTCGTCGTTCCAGACGAGAGCGGGCACGAGGCCCTGCGGATTGACGGATAGGTAGTTCTCGCCGCGATGTTCGCCATGGCGCAGATGATGCGCGACGTATTTGTAGTCGACACCCTTCATGGCGAGCGCGATCCGCACCCGATAGGACGTCGAAGAGCGGAAGTAGTTATGCAGGACAATTTCGCTCATGGCGCTCTGCTTTCGGCATGATCTCTTGAATTTGGAAAGAGAAGCAATGACCGAACAGGCGGCACGAGGCAAGGGCTGCGCGTAACGGCCCCCCGCCGTAGCGGTAGGGGGCCGCAATTACTCGCCGCACGAGTGTACGTCTATTCAGTCCTTGAAGACCGTCTTGACAGCCTTGGCGGTCGCTTCAACGACCTTGTCCGCCTCTTCGCGCGACAGGCAGAGCGGCGGAGCGAAGCCGAGAATGTCGCCCTGCGGCATGGCGCGGCCGATGACGCCCTCGCTCAACAAAGCGGCGGCCATCTGCGGGCCGATCTTCTGCGAGGGATCAAAGGCGCGGCGGCTTTCCTTGTCCTCGGTGAATTCAACCGCGCAGAGCATGCCTTCACCGCGCACCTCGCCCACATGGGCGTGATCACCGAGGGCATCCTTCATCGCCTGGACGAAATAGGCACCAGTCTCGCCGGCGTTCTCCACCAGCCCGAGGCTGTCGACCAGCTTCAGATTGGCGATACCGGCGGCCGCGCCGATGGGGTGGGCGGAGTAGGTCCAACCGTGACCGATAGGGCCGTTCTCGTCCGTGCCGCGCTCCAGCACGTCCCACATCTTCTTGCCGACGACGGAGCCGGAAAGCGGTGCATATGCCGAGGTGAGTCCCTTTGCGATGGTGATGAGGTCGGGCTCGATGTCGTAGTGCTTGGAGCCGGTCATGGAGCCGAGGCGGCCGAAACCGGTTACGACCTCGTCTGCAACCAACAGGATGTCGTGCTTCTTCAGCACCTTTTGGATTTCCTGCCAGTAACCGGCCGGGGGAGGCACGATGCCGCCGGTGCCCAGTACAGGCTCACCGATAAAGGCCGCAATGGTGTCGGCGCCCTCACGCTCGATCAGTGCTTCAAGCTCAGCCACGAGATGGGCCGTGAAGGCTTCCTCGCTCATACCGGGGTCCGGGCGGCGATAATAGTACGGCGCTTCCGTGTGCAAAACCTGCGCCAGCGGCAGGTCGAACTTCTTGTGGAACAGCTCAAGCCCGGTGAGCGAGCCGGTCATCAGGCCGGAACCGTGATAGCCGCGCCAGCGCGAGATGATCTTCTTCTTCTCGGGACGGCCGAGAATGTTGTTGTAGTACCAGATCAGCTTGACGTTGGTCTCGTTCGCGTCCGAGCCGCCGAGGCCGAAATAGACCTTCGACATCGATTCGGGCGTCCGGTCGAGGATCATCTTGGCCAGGGTGATGGACGCCTCGGTGCCGTGGCCGACATAGGCGTGATAGTAGGCAAGTTCCTTTGCCTGCTCGGCGATGGCATCGGCGATTTCCGTGCGGCCATAGCCGACATTGACGCAGTAGAGCCCGGCAAAGGCATCGAGCAGGCGCTTGCCGTCGCGATCCTCAATATAGACGCCTTTACCGCCGGTTACGATCCGGTTCTGGCTTTCGCCGCGGGCATGCTGGGCGAGATGGGTGGAGGGGTGGAAGAAAGTCTCCCGGTCCCATTGATCGAGTTGGTCATTTTTCAGCAGCATGGCGGTCTCCTATTTTATTGTTGGTCCGAGAGGTGTCTTCGTCAGCACCTCTACCCCGTTTGGCCCCAGCAGGACGATATTCGAGACAAAAAAGTCTCCCATCCCCGTGCCCATGAGCCAGGAAAGAATGTGGAAGGACATGCCTTCGTTGATTTCGAGATCGGAATCATGCCGCAGCCCCGTCACCCGGTTTCCACCGGTCCAGGAAGGCGGAAAGCCGATGCCGACACAATAGCCGCAATGGTGGCGGCGGTGGTGTTCAAGGCCGGCCCGGTCAACGACGGCTTGCCAGGCGGCATAAACATCTCGGGCAAAAACACCGGGGCGCAGCGCCGCCAGCACTGCGTTAAAGGCGTCGCTTGCCACCTCAGCCATGCGGGCGTCCTCGTCCCGGATCGAGCCGACATGAACCAGGCGGCCAAGCGGTGAGTGATAGCGGCCCACGCAACCAGACAATTCGATGAAGACCGGTTCACCCGCACGGTAGGTACCGTTGCCCCAGGTCGCGTGCTCCTCGCCAAGCCTTGCGCCGGGCCGAATGAACGGGCCGAAACCGGGCGTGTCGCCACCGGCGCGGATCATGGCCGCATGGCACTCGGCTACAACGGCTCGCTCGCTGGCGCCATCCTCGATCGCGTCAATCGCGGCTTTCGCGGCAATATCCGAAACACCGGCCGCCTTTCGCATCAGTCTCTGTTCGGCGGGTGATTTGACGAGCCTCAGCTTGTCCACGAGCCCGGTGATATCGACCCAGTGAACGTCGGACAGGCTTGCGCGCAGAGCGTAGCCGAAACCATATGGGTGGCCGGAAGACCAGGTTTCCACGCCGATGCGCATAGAGCCGTCGCTTTGCTCCTCGATCTCGGCAACCACCTGTTCCAGGGCAGCGCGAGAACGGTCTTTTGCTTTGCGCGTGTCCTTCAGAAGCCGCACCGCCAGGTCCGCGGCCGTTTCGTTGTCTGTATGGCCTTCGAAAAGGGCATTGCGCACTTGCCGCTCAATGGAGACGCGCTCCATCGAACGGGTGATGAGCACCATCTCGCCCTCCATGGGGACGACGAGCAGATGCGGCGCAAAATAGCCCCAGTGGTCGAGCCCGGTCAGATAGAAGATGTTCTCCGGCGTGGACAACAGCAGCATGTCCAGCCCGCGCTCTTCCATTGCGCGGCGCACCGCCTCAAGCCTTCGGCCGAGTTCCTCATCGGTGAACGGGTTCGCGAACATTTCCGCTCGTCTCCGGCCTAGCGCGTGTCGGCGCAGACATACTTGACGTTGGTGAACTCTTCCATTCCGAGGCGGGAGCCTTCGCGCCCAAGTCCGGCCTGCTTGATTCCGCCGAAGGGTATGGGCGCGCCGGTGATCTTGGTGCGGTTGACAGCCACCATGCCGAATTCCAGCTCCCTGGAGAAGCGGGCGATACGTGTGGGGCTTTGCGTGTGGACATAGGCCACGAGACCGGTTTCGGTGTCGTTCGCGCGGGCGAGCACATCGTCCTCGTCATCGAACGGTGTGAAGCCGGCCACCGGGCCGAAGGTCTCCTCGCGGAAGATCTGCGCATCTTCCGGAACATCTGCCAGGACCGTGGGCTGGAAGAAATTCTCGCCTGCTTCGGCGCGTTTCCCGCCGACGACCAGACGTGCGCCTTTCTCCAGTGCGTCGGTCACATGTTCTTCCTGCTTACCAACCGCCCGGCCATGGATCAGCGGGCCGATATCGGGATCGGAAAGCCCGGGACCGACGGTGAGCTCACGCACTTTGTTGGCGAACGCCTCCACAAAGTCGTCATAGATCGCCCGCTCGATATAAAAGCGGTTCGCTGCCAGGCAGTCCTGGCCGGAGGTCGCAAATTTTGCGATCATGGCGCTCTCCACCGCGCGGTCCAGGTCGCAGTCGGCGAAGGCGATGAATGGGGCATGCCCGCCGAGCTCCATCACCAACTTTTTGACGGTGGGGGCGGACTGACCATAAAGCAGGCGGCCGATCTCGGTCGAGCCGGTGAATGAGAGAGCGCGAACCTTGGCCGATGCGGTCATGGCCCCGACGACCTCGGATGCCTTGCCGGTCAGCACGTTGAACCCGCCGGCGGGAATGCCCGCGCGTTCGGCGAGTTCGGCCAGGGCCAGCGCCGAGAACGGCGTTTCGGAGGAAGGGTGTGCAACCACGGTGCAGCCGGCGGCAAGCGCGGCGGCCGCCTTGCGGGTCAGCATGGCGGAAGGAAAGTTCCAGGGCGTAACCAGCCCCGCCACGCCGATGGGCTCGCGTGAAATGCGCATCTCCGCATCCGGCAGGTGCGAGGTCACGCTTTCCACGTTCATGCGCTTGGCTTCCTCGGCATAGAAATCGATGAAGGACGCCGCATAGTCGATCTCGCCACGGGCTTCGGAAAGAGGCTTGCCTTGTTCGAGGACCATGAGATGGGCAAGATCCTCCTTCGCATCAACGATCAGCTCGTACCAGCGGCGTAAAAAGGCGGCGCGTTCCTGGGGCAGAAGCCTGGACCAGTCGGCAAACGCCTTGTGTGCGGCGTCGATGGCCTCGTCCATCTCCGCTGCGCCAAGCGCGGGCACGCTGCCGATGCGCGCGCCGTCGGCTGGATTGATCACGTCGAGACTTGCGTCGAAGGTCGCGGCGACCCAACGCCCGTCGACATAGGCGTATTCGCGAAAGAGCCGCGGATCCTGAAGGTCGGAAAGGGCTGTTTTTTCTAGGGCTGCAAGGGCAGACATCAGCTCACTCCATGGCTGAGAATTCTGCCCATAAAATAAGGCTTCCGAAGAAAAAAATTCGCTGGAAATCCCCAGCGTGCAGCCTGCGTTTTTTCTTAGATCGCGGCCTTTGCCGCTTATTCTTTCTGCGCTTCGTCGGTCGTCCATAAAAACGGCTCAAGCGGAACTCCGGAGGGCTTCTTCACCGGCTTGGTCACGATGTAGGTGAAATAGCGCACGAGTCCGAGCCGGGTTTCCAGGAGCTGATCCACCAGGCGCTGGTAGGCGTCTATATCGCGTGCGACGACCTGGAGAATGTAATCGAAGCCGCCGCCCACGGCCCAGCAGCCGACGATCTCGTCAATCTTCTGCACCGAGCGTTCGAAGAGCTGGAAGTTTTCCGCCCGGTGCCCTTCCAGCTCCGCCGCCATGAAGATAACGACGTGCGGCACGATCCTGTTCAGCGCGATGTCGGCGTGATAACCCCTGATGATACCAGCCTCTTCCAGCCTCTTGAGACGTTCCCAGCAGGGAGCCGGCGTAAGGTTTACCCGCTCGGCGAGTGCGGTTTTGGATATGCGGCCTTCCTTCTGAAGAATGGAAAGAATTTTCAGGTCGCGATCGTCGAGCTTGAGCATTCACATTCCTGTATTTCCCTGCGGTGGATATCCTGCCCCAGGTTGGTTTATTGGACCTTTTCCCAGAACGTGAAGAATTGTCCCTTCGCCAAGGGAATCGTCCGCTGGCACGGCAGGAATATGCCGTGCTTTTTGCGTCCGCCAACCACCTCCGTTGTGGGGAATTCCGTGCTGAAGGGGGCGCGGCAGCGCTGCCAATATCAACTTTTCGTGATCGAGCCGGCGCCCGCTTCCCTAGCCGTAGAAAGCGCGAAGGTGGCGATTGCCGTATCCTGGGCGCCGGTGCCCGTCAAGTCGCATAGGGTGACCTGATCGGCGTCGACGCGGCCTTGCTTGCCCTGGACAATCTCGCCAAGCTCGGTCGGCTTTGCCCCGGTCCATACCCCCGCGTGAACGGCAGAGCGCAACTCCCCAAGCTTTTCGCACTGGCTCACACGGTCAGCCACATAGAGATCGGCATCGACCAGTGCTCGCGGCTCGATCTCGTTCTTTCCCTCCTGGTCGGAGCCCATGGCCGTCACATGCAGGCCGGGATGTAGCCATTCTGCCTTGAAGATCGGCTCTTCCGCGGGTGTCGTGGTAACAACGAGCTGGCTTTCCGCCACAAGCCGGGCCGGATCGCTCTCTGCGCTCGCTTCGATGCCGAGCTTCACAGCAATATCATTGGCGCAAGCCTGTGCTTTTTCCGGATTACGGCCCCAGACGAGGACCCGCTCGAACGGGCGTACCAGATGGGCAGCCTCAATCTGAAGGCGCGCCTGCACGCCGGTTCCCATAACGCCGGCCGTCTCCACCTTCTGGGGCGCCAGATGTTTGGCGGCGACGGCGCCCGCAGCGGCCGTGCGCACGTCCGTAAGGTATCCGTTGTCGAGCAGCACGGCCTGGACCAGCCCGGTTTTTGCCGAGAAGAGGATCATCAGGCCATTGAGGCTCGGCAGTCCGATCTTCGGATTGTCGAAAAACCCCGGGCTGACCTTTATCGCAAAGCCTTCGAAACCGGGAATATAGGCCGTCTTCACGTCCACCTCGCCATTCGCTTCGGCAATGGCCATCGAAAGAATAGGCGGCATGATGACCTTCCCGGTGCCGAGCGCGGCAAATGCCTGCTCGACCGTTTCAACCACCTGAGTGTCGAGATGAACGGCCTTGCGCAATTCGGTTTCGGTCAGGATAAGAATATCATGCGACATAGGCGGCGCCTTTGAGCAGGTAATCTCCAAGTTGAACGTCACGCCCGTTCACGATGTCGGTGTAGACGGCCATATCCACATTGCGTCCGGTGATGATGGTGGCAAGCGGACCTTTGACCACCCCCAGCTTTCCGGCCATCAGGGCCGCGGCACCGACAGCGCTCGCGCCCTCGCAGACGATGCGGTCCTCGTAATAATGGGCCTGCATGGCGCGGTAGATCTCCTCCTCGGTCACGAGTACCACGTCGTCCAGGCAGTCGCGACACAACGAGAAGGAATAGCGGTTGTCAACGCCGATGCCGCCTCCCAGAGAGTCGGCCAGACTTTCCACCTCGGTCACTTCCGCCGGCCGGCCGGCCTGCAGCGCGGCATGCATGGCGGCCCCCCGATCCATGGTGATGCCGATGACGCGGATAGATGGTTTGATGCGTTTCAGCGCAAACGCGACGCCGCCGGCCAGTCCACCGCCCGACAGCGGAATGAGGACTGTTTCCAAATCCGGCCTCTGCTCCATCAGTTCCAGTCCGATAGTTCCCTGGCCGGCGATAACGGGCAGGGCATCGAAAGGCGCGATCTCCGTCAGGCCTTCCTCCCGCACCAGCCTCTCGCTTTCCGCCTGCGCCTCGTCCTGGCTCTTGCCGGCGATGCACACTTCCGCGCCGAGCGCGCGGATGCCCTCCACCTTTGCCTTCGGTACCAGCGTGGACATGCAGATGACGGCACGTAGGCCTCGCTTTGCCGCGGCATACGCCACTCCGCGTCCGTGATTGCCGGTGGAGCAGCAGGTTACTCCCTCCGTCTCCGGCGGCAGCAGCGCAACTGCATTTGCCGCGCCACGCAGCTTGAAGGCGCCGGTGGCCTGGGCAATCTCCAGCTTCAGGAAAACATCCCTGCCGGCGACCTCGCTCAGAAAGGGGGAGGGGACGAGCGGTGTGTCAAGGGTGGCTACACCTTCCATCCTTCGGCGAGCGTCCAGGATATCGGCTAGCGCCAGCGCGGTCGTCGCCATCAGCTTGCCTCCAGAACGGCGCTCAGGAACTGCCGTGTGCGTTCCTCTTTGGGATTGCTGAAGATTTCACTCGGCTTGCCCGACTCGGCGATTTTACCACCATAGAAAAAGCAGACGCGGTCGGCAAATTCGCGCGCGAAACCCATTTGGTGCGTGACCATCAACATGGTCAGGTTGTGTTCCGTGCCCAACTTGCGGATGACGTTCAAAACTTCGCCGACAAGCTCCGGGTCGAGCGCGGAGGTCACCTCGTCGAACAACATTACCTTGGGACGCATGGCAAGGGCCCGCGCGATCGCCACGCGTTGCTGCTGGCCGCCGGAAAGCTGGCTGGGATACTGGTCCTTCTTGTCGCCGAGCCCCACCATGTCGAGAAGCTCCGCCGCGCGGTCGGCCGCCTCCTGCTTGGAAAGGCCCAGGACGTGGATCGGCGCCTCCATGCAGTTCTTCATTGCCGACATGTGGGGGAAAAGATTGAAGTGCTGAAACACCATGCCGACATTGCCGCGCACACGGCGCAGATGGCGTTCGTTGGCGGGGACCAGCTTGCCGTTCCGCTCCATATGCGTCATGGGCTCGCCGTCGACATAGATAATGCCTTCGTTAATGCGCTCGAGCGTCATCAGCATACGCAGCACGGTCGTCTTGCCGGAGCCCGAGGGGCCGATAATGGCGACCTTCTCGTTCGACGCTATGTCGAGATTAAGCGAATCGAGAACGGTCAGCGATCCATAGCGCTTGGTGACGTTGTCGAACTTGACCATCGGAGTGGTCATCGCGCGCCTCCGGGGTTTCGCAGGGTGCGGTTCAGGTAGGCTTCTACCTGGCGGATGCCGGCGGCCGCCACGATGCTCATAACAAGGAAGAATCCGCCCACGAGCGTCATCGGCTCAACATAGCGAAAATTCTCCGAGCCGAGAATTTTCGCAGTTTGCATCAATTCCAGGACTGCAATGGCCGAAAGCAGCGGCGTCTCCTTGAACAGCGCCACGAGATAATTGCCCAGCGCAGGAATAACCGGCGGGATCGCCTGGGGAATGATAATGTCACGGAACGTGATGTAGGGGCTCAGATTGAGGGCGATCGAAGCCTCCCACTGGCCTCTTGGAATGTTTTCCAGCCCGGCGCGATAAACCTCCGAGCAATAGGTGCCATAGTGCAGCCCGAGGGCGATCACGCCTGCCACCATGGCCGGCAGTACGATGCCGAATTCGGGAAAGACGAAGAAGACAAAGAAAATCTGGATCAGCACCGGTGTGGAGCGGATGAACTCCACAAACCCCGCCGTTGGAATGGAAATCCAGTTTGACCGCGACATGCGTAGGATGGCGAAGATCAGCCCGAGAACAGCAGCGAGGACGAAGCCCAATAGTGTTGCCTGAACGGTCACAATGGAGGCGCGCAGGAGCGCCGGCATGATCTCCCAGACGTAGTTCCAGTCCCAGAGCATATTACCTCCCCCGCGCGATGCCACGGGCGGCAAAGGTTTCCAGCGTGCGCATGCCCACCGTGATCAAAACTGAAAGAGCGAGGTAGACGATCAGCACGATGGTGAAGATTTCAACCGTGCGGAAGGTGATCTGGTTCATCTGCTGCGCCCTGAAGGTGAGATCGGAAATCGTAATCAGTGAAACCAGAGCCGTTGCCTTGAGGAGCTCGATAAACAGATTGCCCCAGGGCGGGATCATGGCGACAAAGGCCTGCGGCAGGATGATCCGCCGCAGAGACAGCGCCCGCGGCATGTTCAGGGCGACGGAGGCCTCCCACTGACCGCGCGGCACGGAATTGACCGCGCCGCGGATAACCTCCGCGCCATAAGCACCGATGTTCAGACCAAGGGCAACGATTGCCACCGTCATCGGGTCGAGAACTATGCCGAAGTGGGGGAGAACGAAAAACAACCAGAAGAGCTGCACGAGCGCCGACGTGCCGCGAAAGACCTCGATGTAAGCGACCGCGATCCAGCGGATCGGCCCGATGCCGTACATCTTCGCCATGGCCCCGAGAAGCGCCATGACGATCGCAACCACCGCGCCTCCTAGCGTGATCTGAATTGTGATCAAGCCACCTTCAAGGAGTCCGGGGATGAATTCGCGGAAGCCTGCGAAACTGGAAATGGCCAGTCCCGCTGTGAAGAAGATGATTGCACAGACCGCGAGCGGGCGAAGCTGCATCGCGTCTCCCCTCATTCATCGATGCGCTGAGCGTAAGCGCCGACCACCGCATCGTTCCCCATTCTCTGCAGGTGGCATCATTGCGGTATTAAAGCGCCGGCGCCGTTTGTCGGCGCCGGCCAGGCCGGTTCATTCGCCGGCGCAAAGCTCTTCCGTGGTTGCCGTCGGCAGGTAACCTTCGCCAAATCCGAACTCGGAGACGAGTTCGATGTGCTCCTCCGTGCCTATGAACTCCTGCAACTGCTCGTTAAAGGCTTCATAAAGCTCGGTGTCGTCGGGCCGGAAAGCGAAGCCGCCATGGCCCATGACCGATTGACCGGCGACCTCGGAGAAGGGTTCGGTGGATTCGACGCCGTCATTGTTCTCGGCCATGCGCTGAATGGAAAGCGCGGTCAATGCTGCAGCGTCGGCGCGTCCCGACCCAACCGCACTGACGAGGCTCGCCTGATCCGGAAGAATGATGATTTGATCATCGGGAATCCCGGCGTCCTCGGCATAGCCGCCCTCGACGGCGCCAGCCATGACGGCGAGCGTCAGATCGCTGTTGTCGGCGATGCTGCCGTAGTCGACGATGTTTTCCGGATTGCCTTCCTGAACGAGCAGGGCCTGGCCAATACCATAGGAGGGTTCTGAGAACTGCACCTGCTCGCAACGCTCTGGCGTAATGAACATGCCGGCGGCGATGATGTCGAAGCGTCCGGCCATGAGCCCGGGGATAAGCGAGCCGAACTCGGTCAATACGCCATCGACCTCCTCAATACCCATTCGCCCGAGAACGGCCTTGGCCACTTCGGGCGATTCCCCGGTCAGCGTGCCATCCGGTGTGGCGAAGCCGAAGGGGGCTTCATTGGCAAAACCCACGCGGATGTAGCCCTCTTCCTGGGCACGCTCCAGAGTGCTCTGGGCGTTGGCAGCCGTCGTAGTGGTGCCGAAGGATGCCGCGATAGCTGCGACCGCCACCATTCCTTTCAGAACCAGTTGCTTCATGGTTTCCTCCCAAGTTGGAGCTGAAAATTCGAATTGCTGGCTAAGAGCGCCTGATATATACAACATCACGTGCTTCATTCGGTTGTCAACGGCATTGCTAGCCCGTTCAATCGGAGGAAGTTCCCGAGTATTCTCGAAAATCAAGCAACTGTGCACAGATCGGTCGCTGTTTCGTGTGTCGAGGCGCCCGGGACTCAGCACGGTTCCGGAGGAAAGATGCCAGCATCTCAGTCTCAATTGCCTTTTACTGTCCAAGAGTATGCGAACCGGCTGGAAAAGACCCGCCAGGCCATGGAAGCCCAGGGGATGGATATTCTGTTCGTAGAAGACCCTTCCAGCATGGCTTGGCTCACCGGATATGACGGGTGGTCGTTCTACGTCCATCAGGGCGTGCTCGTCTTCAAGGATGACGATCCTATCTGGTGGGGGCGCTCCATGGACGGGAACGGCGCGATCCGCACCTGCTACATGGATGATGAGCGGGTCCTTCGCTATCCGGATCACTATATCCAGGCGAATGCCTTTCACCCCATGCAGAATCTTGCCGAGATCATCCGCGCGCACGGTTACGGCAACCAGCGGATCGGCGTGGAACTGGAGAATTATTACTTCTCGGCCAAGGCTTACCTGGTCCTCAAAGAAGAGCTTCCGGACGCCAAATTCATCGATGCAACGGGCCTGGTGAACTGGCAGCGCGCCGTGAAGTCCGACGAGGAACTGGCCTTCATGCGCCGGGCGGCACGCATCTCGGAAAAGATCATAGACGGCATTGTTGAGCGTATCGAACCGGGCGTGAAGAAGAACGACCTTGTGGCCGAAATCTATGCCGATGCCATTCGCGGCGTCGACGACGATTGGGGTGAGTACCCGGCCATCGTGCCGCTTCTGCCGACAGGTTCGGATGCGGCCGCGCCGCATCTGACCTGGGATGGGCGCCGCTTTGAAGAGGGCCATGCTACCTTCTTCGAAATCGCCGGCTGCTACCGCCGTTATCATGCACCTTTCTGCCGCACCATCTTTCTCGGTACGCCGCCGCAGTACATGCTGGAAGCGGAGAAAGCTTTGGTCGAAGGAATCGAGGCCGGTCTGGAAGCCGCACGGCCGGGCAATCGCGCCGGCGATGTGGCCGATGCGCTTTACTGTGCTTTGGAGAGGGCCGGCATCAAGCGCGATGGGCGCTGCGGCTATTCCATCGGTATCTCCTACCCGCCGGACTGGGGCGAGCGCACCATTTCCTTGCGCCGGGAAGATGAAACCGTACTGGAGCCGGGCATGACCTTTCACTTCATGCCGGGTCTGTGGATGGCCGATTGGGGGCTGGAAATCACCGAGAGCATCCTGATCAAGGAAGAAGGGCCGGCCGAGACCTTGTGCAAGCGCCCGCGCGAACTGATCGTGAAGGATTAAGGTCAGTGTCCAACATCCTCCGAGCCCGGAATATTCTCTCCGATTTGGTGGCGTTCCCCACGGTCTCGGCAGAGAGCAACCTAGAACTCATCGCCTATGCCGGCGAGATCCTGAGCGGGGCTGGTGCCCGTCTCTCCATGCATCATGACGAGACGGGCACGAAGGCCAATCTGTTCGCCACACTGGGACCGGAGGGGGACGGCGGTATTGTGCTTTCCGGCCACACTGACGTCGTCCCCGCCGAGGAGCAGGATTGGACGAGCGATCCGTTCATCCTGCGCGAGGCGGAAGGACGACTCTACGGGCGCGGGACGTGCGATATGAAAGGTTATATCGCCTGCTGTCTCGCCATGGCCGAGCAATTCGCCGAGCAACCGCTGAAACGGCCGCTTCATTTCGCCTTCACCTACGACGAGGAGGTGGGTTGCTTCGGGGCGCGTGCGTTAGTGGAGTATCTGGCGCGGGCGGAAATCCGCCCCGCTGCTGCCATCATCGGGGAGCCGACGCTGATGCGCATCATTGAGGGCCACAAAGGTTGCTATGAGTACACGACCGAGTTTCGCGGGCTGGAGGGGCACGGGTCCGACCCAGACCGTGGCGTGAACGCGATTCAATATGCGGTGCGCTATATAGGCCGCCTCATGGCACTCGCCGAGGATTTGAAGGAGCGTGCACCCGCGAGCAGTCCGTTTCAGCCGCCCTGGACGACGCTTCAAGTCGGTCGGATTGAAGGGGGCGCTGCGCGCAATGTCATCGCCAACCACTGCTCCGTGGAGTGGGAAATGCGCCCGGTTCAGGCAAGCGATGCGGATTTCGTGAAGGAAAACATCCTGGCCTATATCGACGAGGTGCTCAAACCCGCGATGCGAGCGGTTTGGGGGGAGGCCGATGTCGTCACCCATACGGTCGGAGAGGTCGAGGGTCTGGAGCCGGTTGCCGAATCCGAAGCCGGGCGCATCGTCTCGGAACTGACGGGCCTCTCAGAGGCCGAAGTCGTCGCCTTCGGCACGGAAGCCGGGCTGTTCCAGAGCGCCGGCATTTCCGCCGTCATCTGCGGGCCCGGTTCGATTGAGCAGGCCCACAAGGTGGACGAATTCGTCTCCATCGAGCAGCTTTCCGCCTGCCTCGGCATGCTGGAGCGGCTGGTTCCCAAGCTGAGGTGAGGGTTCCGGGCCCGAGCTTAAAGCGTTGGTACGCGCCCGGCGTTTATGGATGGCCGCCCGGCGCCCACCCAAAGGTTTTGTCGCCTCAGTCCCCGTACGGTATCCAGACGTTTTTGATCTCCACTGCGCGGCGCAAGAAATCGTCCACCAGTTTATCATTCCCGGTCCAATCCACCGCCCGGCCGGCGTTGGTCCACACGCGCTTCAGATTGCCAGCGGATTCGCGCTCGACCGTCGCAGAAAGCTCGGCCTCGCCAATGCACCAGAGACCATCCACGTCGTCGTGTTTAGCCAGCACGGCGCCAAGCTCGGCACTATCGCCGGTGACGATGTTGACGCTGCCGGCCGGCAAGTCCGAGGTCTCGATCACTTGATAGAGGTCCGTCGCAATCAGCGGATAGCGCTGCGATGGCACGGCAACGACCGCATTGCCCATGGCGAGGGCAGGGGCCAACATGGTGATGAGCGCCAGCAATGGGGCTTCGTCCGGCGCAACCACACCCATGACGCCGACCGGGTCGTTGAGCGCCAGCGTGACAGTTCGCATGGGCGGCTGGTGGACGCGACCTTCATATTTATCTGCCATGCCGGCCGCAGCAAACAGACGCTCTATGGAAAGCTCGACTTCCGCCTGTGCGGCCTTCGGTTTGGCCCCGGTGAGGCTTGCGAGGCGTCCAGCGAACTCCTCCGCGCGAACGGAAAGGTTCTCGCCGAAATAATAGAGCACCTGCGCCCGATTATAGGCCGTGGCCTGCGCCCATTTGCTGGCGCGGGCAGAACTCACCGCGTTGCGGATGTCCTTGCGGTTGCCCGCGCCCACTTCGCCCAGAACCTTTCCCTTGGGATCAGTAACGGCGAGTGCATAGTTGCCGTCGGGCCGCGTCTGCTTGCCGCTGATGAAGAGCTTCGGCGTGCGGTCGATAACGCCGCTTCCGCCTGCTTCGCTGTCGGCCTCCGGCATCGGCAGCGATTTATAGGCGGCCTTCTTCTCCGGCTTCTTCAGATACTCGTAGAGCCCCTCATGTCCGCCTTCGCGGCCGAACCCACTCTCACGGTAGCCGCCGAAGCCGGCGGACGCGTCAAACATATTCGTGCCGTTGATCCAGATCACGCCAGCTTTAAGTTGCGGCGCTACATGGAGCGTGCGGTTGACGTTTTCGCTCCAGACCGAGGCGGCGAGGCCATAGCGCGTGTTGTTGGCAAGCGCGATTCCTTCTTCCTGCGTGCGGAAGGTCATGGTCGCCAGAACCGGGCCGAATACTTCTTCCTGAGCGAGTATGTTGGCGGGCGAAACATCCGTGGCGAGTGTGGGCAGGTGAAAGTAGCCTTCCTGTGGCAGGTCGCTGGCCGGCTGCCAGCATTCAGCGCCCTGGCGCGCGCCTTCGGCTATCATGCTCTCCACGCGCTCAAGCTGGCTTGGCGCAATCAGCGGGCCGATATCGGTGTTCTTGTCGAGAGGATCGCCCAGACGCAGATGGCCCATGCGCGCCTTCACCTTGGCGATGAAGGTTTCGGCCACGCTTTCCTGCACCAGAAGGCGAGAGCCGGCGCAGCAGACCTGGCCCTGGTTGAACCAGATGCCGTCCACCAGCCCTTCCACGGCGCTGTCGAGATCGGCATCCTCGAACACCATGAAAGCCGATTTGCCGCCGAGTTCCAGCGAAAGTTTCTTGCCCGTGCCGGCGGTCGCGCTGCGAATGATCTTGCCCACGTCGGACGAGCCGGTGAAGGCGATCTTATCTATGTCCGGGTGCTCGACAATGGCGGCGCCCGTTTCGCCGCCGCCTTGGACGATGTTGACGACGCCCTTCGGCACGCCTGCGCGGCCACATATCTCGGCGAAGAGAATGGCCGTCAACGGCGTGAACTCCGCCGGTTTCAGCACCACCGTGCAGCCGGTTGCCAGCGCGGGCGCGATCTTCCAGGCTAGCATCAGAAGCGGGAAATTCCACGGGATGATCTGCCCGGCGACACCCGCCGCTTCATAGCCCGGGTAGGCCTTTTCCAGGGTCTGCGCCCAGCCGGCGTGATGGATAAAATGGCGTGCGGCGAGGGGCACGTCGATATCGCGGCTCTCGCGGATCGGCTTGCCGTTATCGATGGATTCCAGCACCGCAAAGAGACGGGCGTGGCGCTGCATGGCCCGGCCGATCGCGTAGAGAATGCGAGCACGCTCATAGCCGGAAGCCTTTTGCCAGGCGGGCAGGGCCTTGCGCGCGGCCTTGACGGCGGCTCCGATGTCCTCTGCGCCGGCATCCGACACATCCGCCAAAGGCTTGCCCGTGGCCGGCTCTACGACGGAGAAGGTTGCTCCGGAGGCTGCTGACCGCCACTCGCCGCCGATGAAAAGCGCTTTCGAAAAGTTATGGGATTTCAGCCAGGCATCGGCTTCGGCACGCGATTCCGGTGCAGGGCCGTAATCCATGGCCGCATATCGTTCTAGGATGTTCACGGTCTTCTCCGACTATGCCATGGCGTGGCGGTGGGCGGCGGAATAGCGCCCGGTCAGGTGATGCTCGAGCTGGCGCTCTATATCGGTCAGCAGGCTGGACGCGCCGAAGCGGAAGAGGTCGGGTTCCAGCCAGCGCCGGCCCAACTCCTCGCGCATGAGGATCAGCCATTCGAGCGCTGTCTTGGCCGTCGAGATGCCGCCGGCCGGCTTGAAGCCGATATGGATGCCGGTGCGCTCGTGATAGGCGCGGATGGTGCGCACCATGGCGAGACCCACGGGCAGGGTGGCGTTCACACTTTCCTTGCCGGTCGAGGTCTTGATGAAGTCGGCTCCCGCCATCATGGCCACCATTGAGGCAAGCGTGACATTGCGCAGCGTCGAGAGATCGCCCGTACCCAGAATGACCTTCAGATGCGCCTTGCCACAGGCTTCGCGGAAGCGTGTGATCTCGTCATAGAGACGTTCCCACTGTGCGCCGAGCACCAGACCGCGCGGGATGACCACGTCGATCTCGTCTGCGCCGTCAGCGACTGATGCCTCTATTTCACTGATACGCGTTTCCAGCGGCGCAAGGCCGTGCGGAAAAGCGGTCGAGACCGCGGCTACGTGGATATCCGTGCCCTTCAGCGCCTTCACGGCTGTCGCGACAAAAGGTTGGTAGACGCAGACGGCGGCAGGGCGAATGTCTGCCTCCTCGATGTTGAGCCCCACGACAAGATCGGCCCGCAACGGATCGCGCGCCTTCGCGCAGAGCCGGCGCACACGCTCTTGTGTGTCGTCGCTTGAAAGCGTGGTCAGGTCCATGACGGCAATGGCCCGCAAAAGCCAGGCTGCCTGATGATCCTTCTTGATCGAGCGGCGTTTGGTGAGGGTCGCGGCACGGCGTTCCAGCGCACTGCGGTTGACGTGGCGCATGGCTTCCAGCCAGCCGAGGTCGAGCGGCATGCCTGGATTGCGCGCAAGGGATCCGTTTGCCGAGCTCGGAGACTCCCGCGTATGCACCGGGCCGGCTTTGCCCGGCCAGGGGTGTACGCTGGCACCACCAGCCGAATAGGGTTCCGTCGTCTCGCCGCTCATAGGCATCGCTCAGGTCTTGGACCGTATCAAATGAAGTTCGGGAATGCCACCGTGCTCCGTCTGGTCGGTCATCGCATCAGGAACCAATATTTCACCACACGGCCTTTCATACAAGCGTGCGATGACCAATTGTCGAGAGCAATGGAGACTTGACCTTCCAGTAACTGGAACCTCTATCTCAGATGGCGACACGACTCTCTGGAGACACACGAATGAAACATGATGCGCACAGCCATCGCAGCCAGTCGGAGCCCCCAGCGGGCCAGGAGAAGGTCGTCCGGGATCCCGTCTGCGGCATGACGGTCGATCCGGCCAGCGATAAGCCGAGCATGGATTATGGCGACCACACTTATCACTTCTGCAGCCAGTCCTGCCGGGATCGCTTCGCCAAAGAGCCCGAGGTCTTTCTTACGGCCAAGGATCCGGTCTGCGGGATGAATGTGGATCGTGCCACGGCGCGGTATTTTTCCCGCCATGAAGGGCAGGGCTACTATTTCTGCTCTGAAGGATGCGAGAACAAGTTCGACGCCGATCCCGATGCGTATCTCGGTGACCAGCCGCCGCCAGCGGCCATGCCCGAGGGAACGCAGTACACTTGCCCAATGCATCCCGAGATCGTTGCCGACGAGCCGGGAAGCTGCCCCATTTGCGGCATGGCGCTGGAGCCGATGGGCGTGCCGACAGGCGATGAAGGGCCCAATCCGGAATTGATCGACTTCACGCGCCGGCTCTGGGTTAGCGCGGTCCTGGCGATCCCGATTTTGATAGTATCGATGGGATCGATGCTCGGCCTGCCGGTGCGCGGCTGGCTTGGCGAGCGTCTGGCCAACTGGGTGGAACTTGTTCTGGCCACGCCCGTGGTGCTTTGGGCCGCCGCACCTTTCTTCCAACGCGGATGGCAGTCGATCGTCAACCGCAGTCCCAATATGTGGACGCTGATCGCGATTGGTGTCGGGGCGGCGTTTGGTTATAGCGTCGTCGCGACATTCGTGCCGGAAGCCTTTCCGTCGGCTTTCCGCACCCATGGCGGTGCTGTGCCGGTTTATTTCGAGGCAGCGGCAGTCATCGTCGCGCTCGTTTTCCTGGGGCAGGTGCTGGAACTCAGGGCGCGCGCCCGCACGGGCTCCGCGATCCGCGCTCTTCTCGACCTTT
The DNA here is from genome assembly GCF_028767125.1 of Chelativorans sp. YIM 93263. Taxonomy (GTDB): domain Bacteria; phylum Pseudomonadota; class Alphaproteobacteria; order Rhizobiales; family Rhizobiaceae; genus Chelativorans. Next base: position 538,970 of record NZ_JAKCWP010000002.1, on the reverse strand, counting down.
CGCCCAAGACCGCGCGGCGGATCAGTGCCGACGGCTCGGAAGCCGACGTTCCGCTGGAAGAGGTGCAGGTTGGCGATCGTTTGCGGGTGCGACCGGGCGACTCCATTCCGGTCGATGGTGTTGTGGAGGAGGGGAGTTCGCTACTCGATGAATCCATGATTTCGGGCGAGGCCGTACCAGTCGAAAAGCAGGGAGGGGACGGTCTTACCGGCGGGACACTCAACAAGAACGGCACCCTCATCATGCGGGCGGAGAAGGTCGGCAGCGACACGATGCTGTCGCGCATCGTCGAGATGGTTGCGGCAGCCCAGCGCTCCCGCGCGCCGATCCAGGGGCTGGCCGATAAGGTTGCCTCCTATTTCGTGCCAACCGTGGTGCTGGTCGCCGTTGTCGCGTTCATTGTCTGGGCGATCTTCGGCCCGGCACCCAGTATGATTTTCGCTATCGTCTCGGCGGTATCGGTTCTCATCATCGCCTGTCCCTGCGCCCTGGGCCTGGCGACACCAATGTCGATCATGACAGCGACCGGGCGCGGCGCGCAGGCGGGCGTGCTGATCCGCGACGCGGAGGCGCTGGAGCGCTTTGCCCGAGTCGATACGCTGGTGGTCGACAAGACTGGCACGCTGACCGAAGGACGTCCTAAGCTGACCGATGTGGTCGTTGCTCAGGGCCTCGACCGCGCAGAGCTTTTGTCGCTTACGGCAAGCCTGGAGCGCGGCTCGGAGCATCCGCTGGCCGAAGCCATCGTCGAAGGCGCGGAGGCAGAAGGCGTCAAGCTTTCGTCGGCGAGCGATTTCGAGGCCGTAACCGGCAAGGGTGTCTCCGGCACGGTTTCCGGCAAGCGCGTGGCACTCGGCAACGCGGCCATGATGAAGGAGCTCGGCATCAAGGAAGGCGAACTCGGCAGTGAGGCCGAAAAGCTTCAGGCCGAAGGCAAGACCGCCATCTTCGTCGCGCTCGAAGGCAAGCTCGCCGGTGTTGTCGCCGTAGCCGATCCGATCAAGGAGACGACGGCGGATGCCATCCGGGCGCTGCATGCGCTGGACCTCACCATCATCATGGCAACGGGCGACAATGAGCGCACCGCGCGCGCCGTTGCCGAGAAGCTGGGGATCGATGATGTGCGGGCCGACGTCCTGCCGGAAGACAAGAAGACACTGGTGGACGAACTGCACGGCAAGGGGGCCAAAGTGGCCATGGCGGGCGACGGTATTAACGACGCGCCTGCATTGGCCGCTGCCGATGTCGGCATTGCCATGGGTACGGGGGCCGATGTGGCTGTGGAAAGCGCCGGGATCACGCTCGTGAAAGGTGATCTGACGGGCATTGTCCGGGCGCGGAAGCTCGCGAAGGCGTCGATCCGCAACATCAAGCAGAACCTCTTCTTCGCCTTCGTCTACAACGCGCTAGGCGTGCCGATCGCCGCGGGCGTCCTTTATCCGGTCTTCGGCGTGCTGCTTTCGCCAATGGTCGCTGCAGCCGCCATGAGCTTGTCTTCGGTGTCCGTCATCGGCAATTCGCTGCGCTTGCGGAACATCAAGCTGTAAATTTCCTGCACAGCGCAGCATAAAAGCCGGGAGCGGCAAGTGTCGCTCCCGGCTATCCCAATTCTTGCGGCGGTTCGCGCCCCTTTCTCTGCAACACACGATGCGGCTTTGGAACTCACCGCGCCATCGCGCATTAATCCACGCAAGCAGCCGAAACGTCTGGTCGCATGAGAAGGGATTTCGGAATGGCACCGTCCGCCCAATTGAGAGACAGCGCTCCGAGGCACCCCGGCTCCGAGATCGTCGACCTTATCCCCGCGCTACGTGCCTTTGCGAGGACCTTCTACCGGGACGCCAACGATGCTGACGACCTGGTACAGGAGACGCTCACAAAAGGCCTTTCTCACTTACACCAATTCGAAGTCGGGACGAGCATGAAGTCCTGGCTTTTTACTATCATGCGCAACACCTTCTACACGAAAATCAAGGTTTCGAAGCGCGAGGCGCCGGGGTCTGCCGACTGCGTATCGGCAAAACCCGTTGTCGGGGCCACCCAGGAATGGTCAGCGCGGGGTCTGGAGATCCACAGCGCCATCCAGCGCCTGCCCGAGCAGCAGAGGGAAGTCATGATGCTGATCGGGGTTCTGGGGATGAGCTACGAGGAGGCTGCCACGATCTGCAATTGCGCGATCGGCACGATCAAGAGCCGGCTCAACAGAGCCCGGCTACGGCTGTTGATGGAGCTCGGCGAGCAATCCAGCGTTTCCGCCGTTCAACGCGAAGAGGCGAGCCCCGGAAGCGACAGCGGCATTTCCTACGCCTGAGCAACCGACATAGCTGCGTGGCCTGCTTCACGTGTCGCGCTTTGGCACGTCACGTCCGGATATGACTATCCGTCTGTTTCCCTGCGGGACTCTGGTTCTTTGGCGATCTTGCCAATTTGATTCAGGGTTTCCACCCAAGCATCTGGTTTTTCGATGATCTTTCTGCTTCCGCCGGGAGCTGGCATGGTTCCTGCTTGTATCTGGCAGGGGCGGGGGGACACTAGCGCGCCCGGCAGAGGCGCGATAAAAACGGCCGGTCAGCCTTCCAATCATAATTAACGAGAGGCTGGCCGGTCTCCCACACGTCTTGCGTCAGCTTTACAGTTAGGTTTTGCCGCTGGTTATCCTGAATGCCGGTTTGCAGCTAAATCAGCTGCAGGCCCTTCATGCTCGCATGGCCGTTCTTGCCGATAATGATATGGTCATGGATCGTGATGCCCATCGGCTCGGCGGTGGAGATGATGGTCTTGGTCATTTCGATGTCGGCACGTGAGGGCGTGGGGTCGCCCGAAGGGTGGTTGTGCACCAGAATTATGGCGCTTGCCGAAAGCTCCAGCGCGCGGCGCACGATCTCGCGAGGGTAAACCGGCGTGTGGTCGACGGTGCCGACCTGCTGGCGTTCGTCGGTGATGAGGGCGTTCTTTTTATCAAGGAAGAGAATGCGGAACTGTTCGCGGTCCTCATAGGCCATGGTCGCGCGGCAATATTCCAGCACCTGCGACCACGAGGAGAGCACTTGTCGTCCGCGCACCTCCGCCTTCAGCATGCGCTGGGTGAGGGCGGCGATGAGCTTCAGGTCGCGCGCGGCGGCCTCGCCGATGCCGGGCACCTCGCGCAGCCTGCTTTCCGGCGCGCCAAGAACCTCGCCGATGGAGCCGAATTTCTCCAAAAGCGCCTTGGCAGGTGCCTTGGTATCGGCGCGCGGCACGGAGCGGAAAAGGAGCATCTCCAGAAGCTCATAATCGGAAAGAGCGTCGCTGCCGGCCTCGTCGAAGCGCTGGCGCAGCCGCTCCCGGTGACCTTCATAATGCTTTTTGCCGCCTTTGCTTGCTTTCTTCCCTATTTTCCGGCCGGGTTCCACCGCCGGCTGGACTGCGCCCTCGCCGAAAAAGCCGCGCTCGTCGTCTTCGGTCATGAACCGCCCCCCCGCCGGCCGCTGCCGAAAGTCTATGAACTCAGGCCCGGCCGATCCAGCCCAGCCGGCGACTGGGTGAATATCTCGCAGCCATTCTCCGTTACGCCGATTGAGTGCTCGTACTGCGCCGAGAGCGAGCGGTCGCGCGTCACTGCCGTCCAGCCGTCGGAAAGCACCTTCACGTGCGGGCGGCCCAGATTGATCATCGGCTCAATGGTGAAGATCATGCCCGGCCGCATCTCCACGCCTTCGTTGGGGCTGCCATAGTGGAGAATATTGGGCGCATCATGGAAAAGACGGCCCACCCCGTGGCCGCAGAAGTCACGCACCACCGAGCAGCGCTGGCCTTCAGCATAGTCCTGGATCGCCGCGCCGATTGCCCCGGTTCGTGCGCCGGGCTTGACGGCTGCAATGCCGAACATCAGGCACTCGTGCGTGACCTCCAGAAGCCGCTCGGCGGCGCGTTTGATCTGGCCAACCGGGTACATGCGACTGGAATCGCCATGCCAGCCGTCAATCACATAAGTCACATCGATGTTGACGATATCGCCGTTCTTCAACGGCTTCTCATCGGGTATCCCGTGGCAGACCACATGGTTGATAGATGTGCAGGTGGAGTGCGTATAGCCACGATAGTTCAGCGTGGCGGGAATGGCGCCGTTGTCCTGCCCGAACTCGAAAACGAAGCGGTCGATCTCTGCGGTCGTCACCCCGGGTTTTACGATCGAGGCCAGTTCGTCCAGGCAGCGCGCGGTAAGCTGCGATGCCTTGCGCATGCCTTCGAAATCTTGCTCGCTATAAAGGCGGATCTGGCCAGTGTTGCGCAGCGGCGCGGTATCGGCGTCAAGGTATGTAACCATTTCCTCAGAATTCCATTTCGATCAGGCGATCGGGGATGATTGCTTCAGCACTGATTTGGCACCCTAGCACGAAAGCTTCAACCCCGGCAGCCCGCGCTCGCGCGAATGTTTCCGCATAAACGGGATCGAGATCGGCGCAAAGACGAAAGCGGGCGCAATCGCCGCGCTGCACCACATAGACCATGACCGCCCGCGCGCCGGCCGCGCGCATGGCCACCAGTTCTTCTAGATGGCGCGCGCCGCGGTTCGTCACCGTGTCTGGAAATTCCGCCAGTCCCGTCTCGCGCATGTAATGCACGTTCTTCACCTCCACATAGGCTGGCGGACGCTCGGGGTGCTCCAGCAGGAAATCGATGCGCGAGCGCTCGCCGTAGCGCTGCTCCGGCTTCACGACCGGATAGGAGGCAAGATCGCTGACCAGGCCGCTGCGGATCGCCTCTGCCGCCAGCCGGTTAGGCAGGCCGGTGTTGATGCCGACCAGCGTGCCGTCCGCCTCGACCAGCTCCAGCGTGTGGGCGTATTTGCGCTTGGGGTTGGCCGATTTCGAAAGGAAGATGCGCGAGCCCGGCGCCGTCAGGCCGAGCATGGACCCGGTGTTGGGGACGGCGACAGTCAGCGCCGTGCCGTCGCCCAACGTCACATCGGCGAGAAAGCGCTTATAGCGGCGAACCAGTCGGGCTTCGATCAAGGGGGAGGGGAATTTCATGGGGCGCCAGATACCCGTCGGAGAACATGCAACAAGCTCGCGCGGTGCAAACGGACGCACGGCGAGCGTGCCTTCCTAGCGGGCCAGCATCTCCCGCGTCAAATCCCGGCGCCGCCCAGATGCTCCACAACGAGCCGCGCGGTCTGGCCCGCACGGCATCGTCTTCGAGCGCACCTGTCAGTCGCCGACAGCCACGCCCTCGCGGCGGGGATCGGCGGCGCCTTCCAGCCCGTCGGGTGTGAATGCCACGCCGTGCAAGCCCGAATTGAGATCGGTGATCTCGGTCTCGAAACCAAGTGCCTGAAGGTCGTCGGCGAAATCTTCGGCGGACGTGCCGGCTTCCAGATGGTAGGTGCCGAAGCGATTCGTCAGGTGGGGAAGCGAGATCGCCTCCTGAATGTTCATGTCCCAGTCGATCAGGGCAATGATGGTGTTTGCGACGTAGGGAATGATGTTGCTCCCGCCCGGTGAGCCGAGCGCGTATTCGGGTGCACCGTCATTCAGGATGATCGTCGGCGACATGGATGAGCGGGGGCGCTTCCCCGGTTCCACCCGGTTGGCAACCGCTTCTCCATCGCTTTCCGGCGAGAAGGAAAAATCGGTGAGCTCGTTGTTGAGCAGGAAACCGGCGGCCATCTGCCGCGAGCCGAAGCCGTTTTCTATCGTGGTCGTTATGGATGCGATGTTCCCTGCCTCGTCGACGATGACGAAATGGCTTGTGGAGGGCTGCTCGAGCTCTATGCCCGGCACTCGCAGTTCGGCCTTGTCCCAGGGCGGGGTGCCGGCTTTTACCTCCTCGTCCGGAAGAGCGGTCTGCCGGCGAATGAGCGCGGCACGGGTTTCCAGATAATCCTGGTTCAAAAGCCCCTTGGGCATGGAGACGAAGTCGCTATCGGCCATGTAGAGCCCGCGATCGGCAAAGGCCAGCCGCGTGGCGTCGCCGATAACGCGCCAACTCTCCGGATCGTCGGGCCCAAGGGTGGCGAGATCGAAATGGGAGACCATGCCGAGAATCTGGCCAACCGTCAGCGCGCCGGAGGAGGGCGGTCCCATCCCGCAAACATCCCGGTCCCGATAGGGCGCGCATACTGCCGGCCGCTCCTTTACCTCATAGGCGGCCAGATCTTCGAGGCTGAGAAGTCCTGGATTCTCCTCGTGGCCCTGGACGGCAGCCACGATCTTCTCGGCAACTTCACCGGTATAGAAAGCGTCGGCGCCACCCTGAGCGATCGCTTGCAGGGTATCGGCATACTCCGGATTTTTTAGCAGTGTACCGGTTGCAAGCGGCTCACCGGATTCGTCGTAGAAATACTCCCGCGCGGCAGCTTCCTGATCGAGCCTGCCGCGGTCCTCCTCGATGAGCATGTGCAGCCGCGGTGAGACTTCGAAGCCGTCAGTGGCCAGGTCGATGGCCGGCTGAAAGAGGCTCTCCCAGTCGAGATTGCCATGTCGCTCATGAAATTCTTCCATCAGCCGCACAACGCCGGGTGTACCAACCGAGCGGCCACCCACGACTGCCTCGAAAAAGCCCATCGGTTCGCCGCTTTCGTCCAGAAAGAGCTCCGGCGATGCTGCCATCGGGGCGGTTTCACGACCGTCGAACGTAGTGATTTCACCGCTCTCGGCATCGTACCAGACGAGAAAAGCGCCGCCGCCGAGGCCGGAGGATTGCGGTTCGACGAGGCCCAGAACGGTCTGGACGGTGACCAGAGCGTCAGCCGCGCTTCCGCCTTCGCGCAGGACTTCCAGCCCAGCTTCGGCCGCCAGCGGATTGGCCGCGGCCACCATCTGGCGCTCGGCCTCGACCAATGCATTTTCTTGCGTGCGGCTGGCCGCCTCCGGGGCCAGCGCGTCTGCGGCCTGCTGTGCCGCAGCGGGTGCCGAAAGCGCAGTCCCCGCGACGAGCGCTACCGCGCCGATCAGCTTCCATCTCGTCATGGCTTCACTCCTTGCTGCTGCCCGCCCGGATTGCCTCTGCCGGTCCGAAGAACCCTCGAGGAGCGTCACTTCGACATTCTCCACCGCGATCTTTCGATTCCCATGGAGCCACTATGCCACGGAGTTCCGAATCGGCAAACGAAAGGCGACCGAATGAAAGGCGGTGAATGATGCGGATTCTACGGAGAAATGGAGGAATTGCCCCCAGCATGAAAACCATTGCATAAGCATCTGATTTTCTTGGCACGCCCAACGGGACTCGAACCCGTGTTTCCGCCGTGAAAGGGCGGCGTCCTAGACCGCTAGACGATGGGCGCGTGCAAGACGAGGCGCCTTATAGTGACGTTCGGCCTCGGGGGCAAGTCGTTCCGGCGATTCGTCGCTGATTTTTCGCCTGCTAAGGTCAACAACTCCAGTTCCAGTCGCGTTCGGGGCCGACGTCCACATGCACCGAGCGCGTGTGGCAGTAGGTGCCGACGCCACCGCGACCGGGAATGGAGCGGGCGAAGCGGGCCAATTCCCACTTGCCGACACCCTTGATGTGAATGTCTGCCGCCGAGCAGGACATATGGAGGGAGTTGCGCGCGCCACGGACGCGCTTGTTATGCGCGGGACTGCGGTAGCCGGAGGTAACGACGACACGTTTGCCGAAGTGGCGCTCGATTCTCTTGAGCTTTTGCACCAGCTTAGGTTTGAAACAGGAGACATCGACACTGTCGCGCTGTTTCAATAGACCGTTGGGCGCCAAGCGCGCGAGGCCGGCAGCCGAAGCCACCTCATAGGAACCGCTCTGCTCATAGAGGTCGACATCACTGTTGTCGCCGCTGCCGGAACTGCGCACGATATTGAAAAGTTCGTCATTGTCCCGCACGCCGGGCAGGGCAGCGCTGCCGACAATCGGCTCAGTGATTTCCCTCGTACCACCGAACGAACGTGCTGCTACCTGTTTCGGTCCAGCCTCCATGGCAGTGACTGCTTCGTCCCGTTCCGCGACGGGATTGGACGTGCTTGCAGGCTGTTCTGCCGGCGCGAAAAAAGCCGAAAGCAGGTTTTTCCGTTCCGGTGCATCGTTCTGGTTGACGCCGTCACCTGATTTTGTGCGCGTCAATTCTGCGGCAAGCGCAATATGGGCGTCATCGGATTCCGGCTGTTCTGCAGGCTGGCCATCGCCGGCCGCGGTTTCGGGACGGCCCTGCCGGTCCTCCTGTGCTGCGTTCGAATCACGCGCGGAGAGCAACGAGGCGAAGATATTGGTCCTCTGCGGCCGGGCAAATTCCGTACTCTCCGAGGTCTCGACAGTGCCGCTTGCTTGTTCCGGGTCTTGTGAAAGCTCGGCCTGCTCTCTGATCTCCCCGGACGGACTCCGGTCTTCACCTGCCGCCGCAGGCTGTTCGGCAGCTTCAGGTGCAGTGGCACTTTCCACTTCGCCGCGGTCATCGGACCTGGACGTTTCCGCTTGGGCGTTTTGCAGTGCGGTCGGCGTAAGGCCAAGCTGGCCAAGCGCATCGGGGGATGACGAACAGGAGGCAGTCAGAAAGACGGCAATCACGCCGGCAAAAACACTGCTGACGCGGCAGGGATTCCCTCTCGTCGTCGTATTCCGTCTAATACGGATCAAAATATTCCCTCTCCGGCAAAACGGATTAGTTCAAATCCACCCCGTTGCTCCGAAGCAGCATAAAATCTAACCGTTTGGTAAAGAGACTAACCGCAAATCGCAATGTGTTTAAGTGTTATATTAGTTGAACAGATTGGAGCGTCAAAAATCAAAATCGCGTAAGAACATACTCGCCCGGAGCGTCTTTCAGAGACTTGTCTCGCGCCCCGAGCTTTCGTGCCGCCACACGGCGATCGTCCTGTTCTTCTATCCATGCCTGCCAGCGTGGCCACCACGAGCCCGTGGTTTTTTCGGCCCCGGCGATCCACTCCTCCAGATCGCCCGGTGACGTGCTGCCGGTCCAGTGATGATATTTGTCGAGATGCGGCGGGTTGATCACACCGGCAATATGCCCGGAGCCCGACAGCACGAACTCCACGGGGCCGCCGAAGAGCTTGGAACCGAGGTAGACCGACTTCGCCGGCGCGATATGGTCATCCACCGTGGCCAGGTTGAAGACGGGAATGTTGACGTCCGAAAGTGAAAGGCGCTGGCCGCGCAGCTCTGCCCGGCCATGGGCCAGGTTGTTCTCCAGATAGCAGTTGCGAAGATAGTAGAGCTGGTTGGCGGCGGCCAGCCGCGTGGAATCTGCGTTCCAGTACAGAACATCGAAGGGCAAGGGCTCCCGGCCGCGCATATAGTTGTTGACCACATAGGGCCACAGCAGATCCCGCGCGCGCAGCATGTTGAAGACGGTCGCCACCCGGTTGCCCTCCAGATAGCCGCGGTCCCCCATTTCCTTTTCCAGGATCTTTAGCCAATCCTCGTCCACGAAAACCTTCAGATCGCCCGCGTGGGTGAAGTCGACCTGGGTGGCGAAGAACGTGGCGGAGGCGATGCGATCGTCTTTCTCCCGCGCCATCAGCGCGAGTGCTGCGGCCAGCATCGTGCCGCCGACGCAATAGCCGACCGCGTTCACCTTGTTTTCGCCGGTGCGGGCCGTGGCCTCGTTTACGGCAAGCTCAATGCCGTCGCGGATGTAATCATCCCAGTTCTTGGACGAATGGCGCTCATCCGGATTCACCCAGGAAATCACGAAGACCGTATGTCCCTGGTCCACCGCCCAGCGAATGAAGGAGCGCTCGTGGGTGAGGTCGAGCACGTAGTACTTGTTGATCCAGGGCGGCACGATGACGAGCGGCCGGCGCAGGACCGTCTCGGTTGTCGGCGCATACTGGATGATTTCGGCCAGGTCGCTGCGGGCGACGACCTTGCCGGGCGTGGTGGCGAGATTGCGTCCAAGCTCGAACTTCGCATGGTCCGTCTGTCGCAGCCTGAGATGCCCTCCGCCGGCGGTGATGTCCTCGGCCAGCATGCGCATGCCGCGCACCAGGTTCTCGCCGCTCGATTCCATCGTCTCGCGCAGCAGCTCGGGATTGGTCATCACGAAATTGGAAGGCGAGAGCGCTTCCGTCACCTGTTTGACGTAAAAGCGCGCCTTCTGCCGCGTTCCCTCGTCGAGCCCCTCCGTATTCTCCACCAGCTCCACCGCCCAGTCGGCGGTGACGAGATAGGTCTGTTTGAGAAAATCGAAAAAGGCGTTGCGCGCCCAGTCGGGATCCTTGAAGCGCCGGTCGCCCGCCTTCGGCTCAAGCGGCTCGGTCGCCGGCGCCTCTCCGCTCAGGCGGCGGATGGAGTTCGCCCAGATGCCCATATAGCCGGAAAAGAGCCGCGTCTGCGCTTCCAACGCCCGCGTGGGGTCCGACAGCCAGTATTCGGCAAGTTTGGAAAACGTGTTCGCCATATCGCCGAAGGGCTCGACGGCGGCGCGGTTTTCGCCTTCTTCGCGCGGGCGCGCCCAGGCGCCGGCCGCCTTGCCGGCCTCTTCGAGCGCGCGCGCAAGATTGAGCGCAAACCGCTCGGGATCGCCAACGCGGTAAGCCTCGGCCTCGTCCGATTCTGATTTCCGATCCTTGCCGCTGCTCATTTCCTGCGGGGGACCTCCCAAAGACAGTCAGTTTCGCGTATCATTGTGTTAGAAACACGTGTTCGAGAAAAGAATATGAGATTTACCGGCCGCTTACGATGGTTTTTGCCGAGCTGGTGTGCGGCTGCATGTCTCACGCTGATGATCCTGCCGTTGACGGCCTGTTCGAGCCTCTCCCTCACGGATGCCGCACCCGCGAGCGCACAGTCGGCGGTGCGCGCGACGACGCAGCCGGACGGCTATCCCAATCTCAACATTCCCCTGCCGGCGGCGACCAGCCAGATCACCGAAAGCGAGCGTGAGCAGTTGATCGAAGAGCTTGCCAGATCGCGGCAGCGGCAGCAAAACGGGGTCGACCGCGCGGAGGCGGCGGCGCAGGCCGAGGCGCTGCGCCGCCTCAGCCGGTCCCATGCCGGCGAGCGGCTCCGGGCCATCGAGGCGACGCAGGAGCAGTAATGAACGGTTCAGTGTCTCGGCGCTCGACCGATCATGCGATACGGTGTATGAGAGCAGCAGTGACGAGGCCCGGTGCAGCGCGATGGAAGAGTTTCACAAGGTTCGGCGGCTTCCGCCCTATGTTTTCGAGCAGGTCAACAGGCTGAAGGCCAGCGCCCGCTCACATGGAGCCGACATCGTCGACCTTGGCATGGGCAACCCGGATTTGCCGACGCCGCAGGGCATCGTCGACAAGTTGTGCGAGGTGGTGCGCGATCCGCGCACGCACCGCTATTCCGCATCACGAGGCATTCCGGGTCTCCGCCGCGCGCAGGCGACCTATTATGCGCGCCGCTTCGGCGTGAAGCTCGATCCGGAAACCCAGGTCGTCGCTACGCTGGGCTCCAAGGAAGGCTTCGCCAACATGGCGCAGGCGATCACCGCACCTGGCGATGTGGTGCTGTGCCCGAATCCCACCTATCCGATCCACGCCTTTGGCTTCATCATGTCGGGCGGTGTCATCCGCTCCATGCAGGCCGAGCCGGACGACGGCTTCATTCCTGCACTCGAGCGGGCCGTGCGCCACTCGATTCCCAAGCCGCTGGCGCTCATCCTCAACTATCCCTCGAATCCCACCGCCTGTGTGGCCTCGCTGGATTTCTATAAGGACGTGGTCGCTTTCGCCCGCAAGCACGACATCATTATTCTCTCCGATCTTGCCTATTCGGAGATCTATTTCGACGGCAACCCGCCGCCCTCAGTGCTGCAGGTGCCGGGCGCGATGGACGTGGCGGTAGAGTTCACCTCAATGTCCAAGACCTTCTCCATGCCGGGCTGGCGCATGGGCTTCGCCGTCGGCAACGAGCGGCTGATCGCGGCACTCGCACGCGTCAAATCCTATCTTGACTATGGCGCCTTTACGCCGATCCAGGTAGCCGCAGCCGCCGCGCTCAACTCCGACGGCGCGGAAATCGAGGAGGTGCGCGGCGTCTATCATCGCCGGCGCGACGTTCTGGTGGAAGCCTTCGGCCGCGCCGGCTGGCAGGTTCCGCCGCCGCCGGCCAGCATGTTTGCCTGGGCGCCGATTCCGGAGGCTTTCCGTCACATCGGCTCCCTGGAGTTTTCCAAGCTGCTAGTGGAAAAGGCCGAGATCGCCGTAGCCCCCGGCGTCGGTTTCGGCGAGCATGGCGACGACTATGTGCGCATCGCGCTTGTGGAAAATGAACACCGCATCCGTCAGGCGGCACGAAATCTGAAGCGTTTCCTTGCATCCGGCACCGAAACGCCCGACAACGTCGTCGCGCTTGCCGCCCGGCGCTGAACGACATTCATCAAACACAAATTGGAAGGAAGCTCCAGACATGGCTGAAGCCTTGCGCGTTGGAATTGCCGGCCTCGGAACCGTGGGGTCCAGTCTGCTCAAGATGCTGGACAACAAAGGCACCGAGCTCACGCGCCAATGCGGACGCGAGATCATGCCGGTGGCCGTCTCCGCGCGCGACCGCAACCGAAATCGCGGTGTGGATCTCACCAGCGCGAAGTGGTTCGACGATCCGGTGGAGCTGGCCCAATCCAGTGATATCGAGGTTTTCGTGGAGCTGATCGGTGGTCAGGATGGTGCCGCACTTGCATCCGTCCGCGCCGCGCTGGAGGCTGGCCGCCACGTGGTCACCGCCAACAAGGCGCTGCTTTCCAAGCACGGGGTCGAGCTTGCCGCGATCGCCGAAGAGAAGGGCGTGCTGCTCAATTACGAGGCGGCGGTGGCCGGCGGCATTCCCGTTATCAAGACGATGCGCGAGGCCATGGCCGGCAACCACGTCAGCCGCGTCTTCGGAATCATGAACGGCACTGCCAACTACATCCTCACGCGCATGGAGGCCGAAGGCATCGGTTTCGAGGAATGCCTGAAGGATGCGCAGCGGCTGGGGTATGCCGAGGCCGATCCCACCTTCGACATCGAAGGACACGACACGGCACACAAGCTTTCCATCCTGACGAGCCTCGCCTTCGGCTGCGAGATCTCGGCAGACAACATCTATATGGAAGGCATTTCCAACATCACCCAGGCCGATATCCGCGCCGCAAGCGAGCTCGGTTTCCGCATCAAGCTCCTGGGCGTGGCGCAGAAGACCGAAAGCGGCATCGAACAGCGCGTGCACCCGACCATGGTGCCGGTCAGCTCCGTCATAGCGCAGGTCCATGGGGTCACCAACGCTGTCGCCATCGAGACGGATATGCTGGGCGAGTTGCTCCTTTCCGGGCCCGGGGCAGGGGGCGACGCGACTGCCTCGGCCGTCATCGGCGATATTGCCGATATCGCCAAGAGCCGCCCCGGCTTCCAGCACGGTCCGGTCTTCGGCTGGCCGGCGAAGGAGCTGGCGCCTTACAAACGCGCCCGCATGCGTGCTCATGCCGGCGGCTACTTCATCCGTCTCACCGTGCACGACCGCACCGGCGTCTTCGCCGCGATCGCCACGCGCATGGCCGACAGTGATATCTCGCTGGAATCCATCGTCCAGCATGGCGAGGCCACCGTGGAAGCGCACAAGACCGTCATCCTCGTCACGCACGAAACGACCGAAGCCGCCGTACGCAAGGCAGTGGACGGCATCACCGAGGACGGCCATCTGACGACCAAGCCTCAGGTCATCCGCATCGAGCGGGCGGAGTGAATTGGAGATCCTGAGGAGGCGAACGTCGTATTTTTGACCCCATGTCGGTCAAAGATGTCGTCTCTGCGTTTCCAAGCAGGCCTACGATCTCGTCGCGTGATGCTCCGATCATACCGGGTGACGATGCTTTAATGCGTCGCATCGCCACAATCCCTGTCTCCGGTGCCCTGTACCGCAACGGACGGTAGACTGGCAGCGCGCCCTTTTTTTCGTTAGGCTTCCCCGCGAAACGCCAGGCCAGTACTCGCCCTCGCTGCACTGGCTCCGCAATAACCGCAGGGAATATGACAACTGCGGAAGTGCGCATCTGTTTAGGAAGTGAGTTACCGTGCCTGACCCAGACACTGCGAAGCACCAGACCGGGCCTATACGGCTCGCGGATTTTATCCGCGCAAACGTCGACCCGATCGTTGCGGAGTGGGTAAACTTTGCGCAAACGCGCACGCCAGCCAGCGAGAGCATGACGAAGTTAGCCCTGAAGGACCACATCGTCGAGCTTCTCGAATTCATCGCCGACGATCTTGAATCCCCCCAATCCAAAAATGAGCAGGTTCGAAAGTCTCGTGGCCTCGGTGTAGAAGGCGGCGAGTTTGCCCGGAGTGCGGCAGAAATTCATGCTTCGCTCAGACAGTCAGATGGCTTCAGCATCGACCAGATGGTCTCGGAATATCGTGCGTTGCGGGCAAGTGTCGTGAAGCTGTGGGCTGCCTCCAGCCAGGTCATCTCCGCGACTGATCTTGAAGATATGACCCGTTTCAATGAGGCAATCGACCAGGCCATGACGGAGTCGGTCGCCGAGTATACGAAAATGGTCAATCAGTCCCGGGACCTGTTCCTTGGCATGCTGGGGCACGATCTGCGAAATCCGATCGGGGCCGCCTTGATGGCCGCGAGATTGATTGTCAAGCGCGGCGTGGCCGACAGCAAGGAGAGCAGGCTGTCGAGCCAGATCGCGTTATCAATGGAACGGGCGATTTTCATTCTCGACGACCTTCTTGAAGTCACGCGCTCTGCCTTTGGTGCCGAATTGCCACTTGTCCGAACGCCCCTGAAAATGGGGGAGCTTGGCACGCAGCTCGTTGAAGAGATGCGTACGCTTTCTGGGGGCAAGCGGATCGAGATCGAAATCGAGGGCGATACACAAGGCGAGTGGGACAGGTCCAAAATGGGACAGGTGTTTTCCAATCTTATTGGAAACGCTCTCCAATACAGTCCCAGAGACAGCGCCATAACTGTCAAGATCACCGGCCAAGGGGACCGGGTCCTGATCTCCGTTCACAACGAGGGTGACCCAATTCCTCTCGACAGGCAGAAGACGATTTTCGAGTCCCTCACGCGTGGCAAGGATAGTGGCTCCGAAGGCGCGGGATCGGCCCACCTCGGCCTGGGACTTTTTATCGCGCACAAGATCGTAGTCGCGCACGGTGGAAAGATTTCCGTGGATTCAGCACAGGAAGGGGGGACGACCTTTTCCGCAGTTTTGCCGAAGCGCTGCGCCGACGACAGCGATTGAAATCAGGGTCCCGCGCGCCGATGCGAGTTCAGTCCAGCGAAACATCCGCACATTACTCGATTGTCCGCTATATAAAGCTTGCTTCCCCTAAGCCGTTTGTCCGCGTTCGACCAATCCGGGACGTTTTCCGAGAATAGCGGCACGCTGAAGGCGGAAATCGATTTCCGGCTATGCGGGACCGAAAGCAGAGCGACGACGATCGAGGCATTGCGGTGCGTATATGCTGATGATCACTTGCGGCCCTGCGGTAGGTCAATCCGCCGATTTGTGGTAGCCGGTCAGTTTAATAGGCGAAGGAGTACAAACCGTGAGCGAGCCGACCGTGGCCGAAGCAATCGACAAGATTTATGCATCGCTCCAATCGGACAATGCTGACATCGATGAACACATAGCGACCCTCAAGCTAGCACTGGCCCGGGAGGGCGCCAAAGAAGCAGTTTTTGATCCGACCAAGCTGGCACAAAACAACCGTTCGGGACGCAAGATGATGCAGGCCTATTTTCGGCAGCGCGGTGTGAGCGTGAAGTTCTCAACCTAGTAGACCACGCACCGTGTTTGAGCGTTTTGCTGCGGATCCGGTGCTGGCTTTGCGCGTGTGCTAGCGCTGTGGTTCTGGCGGAAGCGGAATCCCAAACCGACGCTCCGACGTTGCACTACTTCAGCCGCGGGATGCAAACCGGACCCCGACTTCCGTCTGATCGGAAACGAAACCGGACGGCCCACTATCGGGCGGACGTAGCAGCAAGCGGTCGTTCAGCTTCCGACCTCATCTCGGTCCTTGGAGTCCTTTGTCAGACTTCTGAAAAGCGGACATTGGCTTTCTGGCTCGCGATAATTCGTGTAGAGGTCCTTGCTCGCAAAAAGTTCAGCTGCTAGCCTCAGACCATGATGATGTTCAAGTCCACATTCTTCCCGCTGATCTGACGACCGAGAGTCGTCGCGGCACGCAGGTGCCTTTCAGATCACAGACGGCCTGTCCCGCGTGGAGGCCGTGAGGAGATTTTATTGAATGTCGGAAGCTTCTCATTCCGGTTTGAGCCTGGCTCAGACCGCGCACTTCATTGAACATGGATATATCAAGCTAGAGGGTGCCTTCGGTGGTGACCTGGCTCGACAAGGGCGGGACCAGCTTTGGAGCGCCATGGGTCTTTCCCCTGACGCGCCGGAGACATGGAAACAGCCGGTTGTCCGGTTGGGCTTCATGACGGGCAAGCCTTTCGTCGCCGCCGCCAACACCCCGCTTTTGCACGGGGCGTACGATGCCCTGGTCGGCGAGGGGCGGTGGTTGAAACCCAACGGTCTCGGCACTTTCCCGGTCCGTTTCCCGTCGCCCAACGATCCAGGCGATGCGGGATGGCACGTCGATGCCAGCTTTGGCACCGACAATCCCGACTTCATGCAGTGGCGGGTGAACGTGAAAAGCAGCGGCCGCGCCCTGCTTATGTTGTTCCTTTTCTCCGATGTCGGGGAAGTGGATGCGCCGACCAAAATCCGGAAAGGCTCGCACGGCGCGATCGCCAAGCAATTGCTGCCCCATGGAGAGGATGGCCTTACGCTCGGCGAACTCGCAGCTGACGGCTTCGCATCGACTGCCGACTGCGAAGAAGTGTTGGCCACCGGACAAGCCGGGACGGTCTATCTCTGCCATCCCTTTCTGGTCCACTCTGCGCAACCGCATCGTGGAGCCAAGCCGCGTTTCATAGCCCAACCCCCGCTGCTGCCGAAGGGTGAATTTGACCCATCGCTGCCACCTTCTCCGGTGCAGATAGCCATCCGCGAGGCCATTGGGATGGAGGTCTGAACTCCCTGGGCTCGGGACATAACGTTCCGGGCCTACTCTGACATGCGGGCAATGTCCGCTGACGCAGGTCGATTTGCCGAAAGCCGCCAGTCCGCAAACCATCCCACGCCGGCCATCTTATGGCATCGCGGACAGACCTTCAGAACGGCCCAGCGGTAACCGACCCCTTTTCCGACGCTCGCAAGACTCTCCACCCCGCTTCAAAGCAGACGGTGCCATCGATGCAGCTCGCAGCGCCGAGATCGCGTAAGAAGCCATTCTGGAACAACCGCACGGCACTAGTCGTCAGCGGCGAATGTTTCGAGCTTGGTACGTAGTGCGGACAGGACCCGCTGCGCGGCCCCAATGTCCTCCGCAGGCAAGCCCTCCGCCAATGTCTCCACAAGCGGATTATAAAGGTTGATAGCGGCCTCATAGGTCTGCTGCCCCTTGGGGGTCAGAACGACAAGCTGCGCCCGCTTGTGGTGCGGATTTGGCTCAAAGGAAACCAGCTCATCATTTTTTAGGTCGTTGATGATCCGCTGTACGTTCTGCCGGTTCGCTCCAAGGTCGCGCGCCAACCACGCCACCGGCTGAGGCCGGTCGGCCTGAACGATTGCCCCTAAAATCTGCCAACGGGCGCTCGTGAGGCCGAGCGGCGACACAAGGCGGTCGCCCCATGCGAGCGTCAAATTATTCGCTCGAAACATGGTCAGGAGCAATTCGGTCAACGCTTCGGCTTTTGCCTTTCCGGTCGGTCTTGCCATATGACACCTTACATTTTTATTGACATCATGATGTCAAATGTGGTTCTTGGTGACAATACCGCAGCTAAGGACCCCTGACCATGAAAAAGCTGATCCATCCCATAGCGGGCGCGGTCGCGATCCTGACGATAGCGACGTTCTGGCTCTCAACCGCTTTCAGCGAGTTGAGCGGCTCTCATGAAGTGGTCGTCGCCGTCAAAACGGCGATCCCGTGGGGGTTCCTGCTGCTCATTCCCGCTCTCGCCGTCACGGGCGGCACAGGCTTTTCACTGGCAAAGGGCCGGAAAGCGGGACTGATCGGCGCCAAGCTAAAGCGCATGCCTCTCATCGCTGCCAACGGATTGTTGGTTTTAATCCCTTCCGCTCTGTTCCTCGCCTCCAAGGCCAAGGCGGGGGAGTTCGATCCAGCGTTCTATGTGGTGCAGGCGCTCGAACTGATCGCAGGGGCGGCAAACCTCGTCCTTCTCGGCCGCAATATGCGGGATGGCCTCAGAATCACTGGCCGATTTAGGCGTAGGCATGCCTCTACTCGGTAAGCAGAAAGGACTCTCACTTGCCAAAGTTCGTAGAAATGGACCCGACCGTAACGCTTGGCGCTCAATTGGGCGAGGAAGGCGGCGAGCCTGTAATCTTGATAAATACGTTCGTCGTTCCACCAGAGGATGCCGACAAGCTGCTTGAGGGCCAGTGATGCCGCCGTGATGAAGCGCCAGCCTGGCTTTATCTCGACCCAGCTTCACAGGGGGATTGCTGGGAGCGGTGTGTTTCTGAATTATGCCGTCTGGCAGTCGGTCGCACACTTTCGCGCGGCGTTCAGCAATCCCGAGTTCCAGGCGCAGCTTGGGGCCTATCCAGATAGCGCGACGGCAAGCCCCCATCTGTTCCGCAAGGTTGAGGTAGAGGGCATTTGCGCTGCCTAGGTGTAGAAGTCAGGTGCGTAACGACGGTGAGCTGATCGCTGAAGGGAGAAGCTATGTCAGCTTTAATCGTGGTCGGCATCAAAGCGGACCGGAAGCTTACCACCAAGCTGCAGACCATCAGTTTGTTCTCCTAGGGCTTTACCTGGAAAATGCGTCTCTCCGCGCCGCAAACGCGTGTTTTCATTCACTTCCTCCCGCAGTTCGTCAGCTTTTTCGGCATTCAAAATTTTTTTACGAATTTTATCCCCGCCCTCTCGGCCACCCTTATTCTGCATGCATCGCCCTCGCGGGAACCGGGTCCGGACCGGGGATCAGGGAGGGCGGCGGCAGCCTCCCCCTCCAGGGGTCCGGTACCTGGAGGCATGGGAGGGCCCGCAACAGGCCGGCGGCGCCGGGGTGCTGGGTGACATACAGCATATCAGGAAAAACCGGTCACCGGGTGAGATACGGTTTCGGTCAGCTGCGGAGAAGCCGCTAGGAATTCTAATTCGGCCCGGCCAAGACCACCCCCCAACTCGGTGCCGCCGGCCCGGAGACGGAAGCCCGAGAGACCGGCCACCCCAGCGCCAGCGGCCGGCTGGGCGCGTGGAACGCGCCACCGAAACTAACAGAGAGGCTCGGACCACGCGCCCCGTTTCCCGATCACCAAGCAAACCCCGGTGGACCACCGCGCGGGAACGAATATGCATGGAACGAGATGATGCCTTGGCCTGTCACAATTATTCAATCGATTCATGTTTGTAGGGGAGCTTGGCGGCTCTTGCCGTCCACCTTTCTCTTTGCCACAAGAGTTCCATGAAACGCTCGCGGGGCATTCGATTGCCGCGCCTACTTCCGGAGAACAGGGATGACTTTCATGCCAAAGAGCCCCCAAGCCGGCCTGGACCGCATTCTCACGCTTGAGCTTGTTCGCGTGACGGAACGCGCGGCGGTCGCAGCCGCGCGGCTGCGTGGACGCGGCGATGAAAAAGACGCCGATCAGGCGGCCGTCGATGCCATGCGTACGGAGTTGAATTGCTTGCCCATCCAGGGCACCGTCGTCATCGGCGAGGGCGAGCGTGACGAGGCGCCGATGCTCTACATTGGCGAAGAGGTCGGCGTCGGCGACGGGCCGGAGGTGGATATCGCGCTCGATCCGCTGGAAGGTACGACAATCTGCGCAAAAAACCTGCCAAACGCGCTGGCGGTCATCGCGATCGCGGAGCGCGGCAGCCTGCTTTACGCGCCGGACGTCTACATGGAAAAGATCGCGGTCGGACCCGGCTATCCTGAAGGTATCGTCGATCTCGATGCGCCGGCGGCAGAGAACATCGAGAATCTGGCCAAGGCCAAGGGCGTGCAGCCTTCCGATATCACCGCCTGTATTCTCGATCGCCCGCGTCATGCGCGTCTGGTGGAGGAAGTGCGCGCGACGGGCGCGGCCATCCGCCTGATCGGGGACGGCGACGTGGCCGGTGTCATCCACACCACGGATCCGGAGGAGACCGGGATCGACATTTATATGGGCATCGGCGGGGCCCCGGAAGGTGTGCTCGCCGCAGCCGCGCTGCGCTGCATTGGCGGGCAGATGCAGGGCCGGCTCCAACTCAACACCGACGAGAAGGTGGCGCGCGCGGAGAATATGGGCATCACCGACCCCGCCAAGGTTTACCGCATGGATGAGATGGCGCGCGGCGACGTGCTGTTCGCCGCAACCGGCGTGACCGACGGAAATCTTCTTGCGGGCGTCAAATTCGCGCGCGAGTCTGTCCAGACGCACACCATCGTCATGCGTTCGTCCTCGCGCACGGTTCGTGAAATCAAGGCGCGGCATCAGGATTTGGATAAGTTCTGAATTCTTTGCAAACCCTGCCATCAAACGTCTATCGTTCCGGGGCGGAACGGGAGTACGGGTTGAGCGGAGAACAGCAAAGATATTTCCTCGACGTCAGAAAGTCGGCGCGTGGGGTGGCCTGGCGGCACAGGCTGGACCTGCGCGGCGAAAACCTGGCGCTCGGCATGGCGCAAAGTCATGGAATCCCGGAGATCGTTGCCCGCGTTCTGGCCGGCCGCGGGGTGGGCCAGGACGATGCTGCGCGGTTCCTGACGCCGTCCATTCGTGATCTGCTGCCCGATCCCGCCAGCCTGACCGATATGGACAAGGCCGCCTCGCGAATCGCGGATGCAGTCGTGCGTGGCGAGCGCGTGGCGATCTTCGGCGACTATGACGTCGACGGCGCCGTTTCCTCGGCCATGATGAAGCGCTTTTTCGCCCATTACGGCGTGGTCTCGGAAATCTACATCCCCGACCGCATCTTCGAAGGCTATGGCCCCAATCCGGATGCCATGCGGGAGCTCGCCCGGCAGGCGGGTCTGATCGTGACCGTCGATTGCGGCACCAACAGCGCGGAAGCCATCGCGGCCGCCAGAGAGGCTGGGGCGGATGTTGTCGTGCTCGATCACCATCAGGTCAGTGGTGAGCTGCCGGAAGGCGTTGCGGTCGTCAATCCCAACCGGGAAGACGATTTGTCAGGGCAGGGGCATCTGTGTGCCGCAGGCGTGGTTTTTTTGGCGCTGGTGCGCGCGGCGCGGCTCTTGAAAGACAGAAAGCCGGCCACACCCGCCTTCGATCTTCTGTCGCTGCTCGATCTCGTGGCGCTCGCCACCGTTTGTGATGTCGTGCCACTCGTCGGCGTCAACCGCGCCTTCGTGGTCAAGGGTTTGTTGGCGGCGCGCCAGATGAACACGCCAGGGCTTGCCGCGTTGGCGCGTGTTTCGCGCATCGGGGAGCCGCTCAACCCGTATCATTTGGGCTTTATGATCGGGCCGCGCATCAATGCCGGCGGCCGGATCGGCAATGCTGCGCTCGGCAGCAACCTCCTTGCCGCCGTCGAGGCCGGTGAGGCTGACGAAATCGCCGCCACGCTCGACCGCCTCAACCGCGAGCGCCAGGACATGGAAACCACGATGCTTGCCGAAGCGCGCGCGGAGGCCGATGCGGAGCTTATGACGGGCGAGGGGCCTGCCGTGCTGGTCACAGCGAGCGAGACTTGGCATCCGGGCATTGTCGGCCTCATCGCTTCGCGGCTAAAAGATTATGCCCGCCGGCCCACTTTCGCTATCGCTTTTGATGGAAATGGTAAGGGAACAGGCTCCGGCCGATCCATTGCCGGCTTCGATCTCGGACGCCTGGTGCGCGACGCGGTCTCGGAAGGCCTATTGGTTAAAGGCGGCGGCCATGCCATGGCGGCCGGTATTACCGTGGAGCGAAAGAACCTTGGCGCATTGCGCGCATTCTTCGAGGAGAAGGCCGCGGGCGTCGTGGCGGCGCTGCGTGAGGCGGAAAACCTGAAGATCGATGCCGCGCTGTCGGCCGACGGTGCCACGTTGGATCTGCTCGAAACCCTTGAAGCCGCCGGGCCTTACGGCTCCGGGCATCCGGCTCCGATTCTCGCCCTGCCGCGCCATCGCTTGGCCGACGCTCGCGTCGTGGGAAACGGTCATGTTCGCGCCGAATTGAAAACCCATTCCGGGGGCAAGCTTCAATGCATCGCATTCCGGGCCGCGGAGACCGACTTGGGTCAGTTCCTGTTCGCCCATCGCGGCGCGCAGATACACGTCGCCGGAACGCTCGCCGTAAACCATTGGAACGGCTCGCGCACCGTGCAATTTCGCATCACCGACGCGGCAAAGGACTGTTTCGAGTGCGCGCCTACCGGCGCTCGACGAGAACCGGGCGGCCGTCTTCCAGCCTGACTTCCCGGTAAAAGCAGGAGCGTCGGCCCGTATGGCAGGTTACGCCGTCGCCCGCGACGTTCACGCGCAGATGCACAGCGTCCTGGTCGCAATCGATCGCGATTTGCTTCACGTGCTGAACGTTGCCGGAAGTCTCGCCCTTCTTCCAAAGCGTTTCGCGTGAGCGGGACCAGTAATGCGCAATGCCGGTTTCCAGCGTCTTCGCCAGCGCCTCCGCATTCATATGCGCAAGCATGAGAAGCGCGCCGTCATCCGCGTCGGTCACGACAGCGGTCACCAGTCCGTTTGCATCGAAGCGCGGCATGAATTCAGAGCCTTCCTCCAGGACATGCTTGTCGGAGGAAGGCGCTTCAAAACTGATTGTTGACACGGTGTTTTCCGATTTTAGCCGGCGCGGTGGTCGCGTACCATCGACATGAAGCGCGCCTGCTCCTCCGGGTGCTCCTTGAACGCGCCGGTGAAGGTGCTCGTCAATGTCGTGGAGCCCTGTTTGCGGATGCCGCGCATGGCCATGCACATATGCTCCGCTTCGATCAGCACGGCGACACCACGCGGCCGCAGGATTTCCTGAATGGAGCCGGCGATCTGGGCCGTCATCGTCTCCTGGGTCTGAAGACGATAAGCGAACATATCCACCACGCGAGCGATCTTCGAAAGGCCAACAACGCGGCCTTCCGGCAGATAGCCGACGTGAGCCTTACCGATGATCGGCACCATGTGGTGTTCGCAATGGGAGTGGAAGGTAATGTCCTTGACCAATACAAGCTCATCGTATCCGGCCACTTCCTCAAAGGTCCGGCCAAGGACTTCGGCCGGGTGCTGTTCGTAGCCGGCGAACATCTCCTGGTAAGCCTTCGCCACGCGCGCAGGCGTTTCCTTCAGGCCCTCGCGGTCCGGATCGTCGCCGGCCCAGCGCAAAAGCGTACGTACGGCCGCCTCAGCCTCCTCACGGCTCGGACGTTCGACAACCGGCTTGTCCAGATAGGCGGGCTTGTCGGCGGATTCTGCACCCTTTTCCGGGCGGTTCGGAAAGCTTTTGACGATTGCATCCATAATCAGGCATCTCCCGTAGTCCCTGTCTCAGCAGGGACGAGTTGAACGGTACACAGCCTAGCGGGCCCTTCGGGAACTGCAGTCCCACCCGAAAGCAGCGTGCGGCGCCGGCAGAGCAGGCCCTATGTTGCCCCCTTCTTGCCCTCAACCGGGTACCGTTCTTATATAGCTTGTGTAACCGGGGAATGAAAGTGATTGGGGTAACACGCTTTACCCTGAGGGTGCTCCAAGGCGGAAAATTCATGATCGATGACGTCTATAATGAAAAAATTCTTGGCTTTGCCGGTAATATTGCGCGCATCGGCCGTCTGGAGGATGCGGATGCGACGGCCAAGGCGCATTCCCGACTTTGTGGATCGACCGTCATCGTCGATCTTAAAATGGCAGACGGCGTCGTGACCGATTTCGCGCACGACGTTCGCGCTTGCGCACTCGGTCAGGCTTCCTCCTCGATAATGGCACAGAATGTGATCGGTGCATCGGCCGAGGATTTGCGGGCTGTGCGTCAAGCCATGCTGGGCATGCTGAAGGAAAACGGGCCACCGCCGAATGGACGCTTTGCCGATCTTAAATATCTGGAGCCTGTTCGCGATTACAAGGCACGGCACGCCTCCACAATGCTGACCTTCGACGCGGTCGTCGACTGCATCGACCAGATCGAAAAGAAGAAGGCGGGGCAGGTCGCCTGAGATATGCCGGGACTGTCAGCGCAATATTCCCGCAACTGGCAAGGGCGTTGGTCGAAAACGCCCGGAAGGCTTTTCGGGACGGCTTTCGTAAGGTTTTATCAGCTCACGCTTTCTGCCTTCATCGGCAATTCCTGCCGGCATTTCCCAACCTGCTCAGAATATGCCTATGAGGCGATCGCCCGGCACGGTTTGTGGGCCGGAGGCTGGATGGCTTTGTTCCGTGTCGCGCGCTGCGGCCCCTGCGGCAGCCACGGTGTCGATCCAGTTCCGGAGATGTTGGCTCCGCGTCACCAATGGTGGGCGCCATGGCGTTTCTGGCGGCTGTAAGGGCTCGGGGACTTTACCTTCCAGCCTAATACGGCTAGATGCGGGCCGCTCACATTGACGTTCACCACCCGCGCTCGTTGGCGGGACTGGATAAAGGAGAATTGCCTGATGGCTGAAACCGTTTCCCTAACATTTCCAGATGGCTCCGTTCGCGAGGTCGACAACGCGACGAGCGGAGCGGATATCGCCGCCTCCATTTCCAAGTCGCTGTCCAAGAAAGCCGTTGCATACGCAATGGACGGCGTTCTGCGCGACCTGTCCGATCCAGTGAAGCGCGACGGAAGCATCGAACTCATCACGCGGGACGATCCTCGCGCCCTTGAACTGATCCGGCACGACTGCGCCCACGTGCTGGCCGAGGCCGTGCAGGAATTGTGGCCTGGAACCCAGGTAACCATCGGCCCGGTGATCGAGAACGGGTTTTACTACGATTTTGCGCGCAATGAGCCTTTCACGCCGGAGGATTTCCCGGGGATCGAGAAGAAGATGCGCGAGATCATCGACCGGAATAAGCCCTTCACCAAGGACGTGTGGTCGCGCGAGAAGGCCAAGCAGGTCTTCGCGGAGAAGGGCGAGCGGTACAAGGTCGAATTGATCGACGCCATTCCCGAAGGCGACGACGTCAAAATTTACGCGCAGGGCGATTGGTTCGATCTCTGCCGGGGCCCGCACATGGTCTCCACGGGGCAGATCGGAAAAGCCTTCAAGCTGATGAAGGTGGCGGGCGCGTATTGGCGGGGTGATGCCAACAACCCGATGCTGACCCGAATCTACGGCACTGCCTGGGCCAATCAGGAGCAGCTCGAAGCCTACCTCCACATGCTGGAGGAAGCGGAGAAACGCGACCACCGTCGGCTTGGCCGGGAAATGGATCTTTTCCATTTTCAGGAAGAAGGTCCGGGTGTCGTCTTCTGGCATTCCAAGGGCTGGCGCATGTTCCAGAACCTTGTTTCCTACATGCGCCGCAGGCTCCAGGGTGAATACGAAGAGGTAAATGCACCGCAGGTCCTGGACCATTCGCTTTGGCAGACCTCCGGACACTGGGGCTGGTACAAGGAGAACATGTTCAAGGTCGAGTGCGCTGACGAAGAGGCGGAGGATAAACGCACTTTTGCCTTGAAGCCCATGAACTGTCCGGGCCACGTCCAGATATTCAAGCACGGCCTGAAGTCATACCGCGATCTTCCTATCCGGCTTGCAGAGTTCGGCGCCGTGCACCGCTACGAACCTTCGGGCGCATTGCACGGGTTGATGCGCGTGCGCGGCTTCACTCAAGACGACGCGCACATCTTCTGTGTCGAGGATCAGTTGGCCGAGGAGTGCCTCAAGATCAACGACCTGATCCTGTCCGCGTATGCCGATTTCGGCTTTGACCAGATCACCGTGTGTCTTTCCACCCGGCCGGAAAAGCGAGTGGGTGACGAGGCGCTCTGGGATCACGCCGAGAAAATCATGCACCGGGTGCTGGAACAGATTGCCGAACGTTCCGGCGGGCGCATCAAGACGGCGATCAACCCGGGTGACGGCGCCTTCTACGGCCCGAAGTTCGATTATTATCTCAGGGATGCTATCGGTCGCGAGTGGCAGTGCGGCACGACGCAGCTCGACTTCAACATGCCGGAGCGCTTCGGCGCCTTCTACATCGATAAGGACTCGGAGAAGAAGCAGCCGGTGATGATCCATCGGGCGATCTGCGGCTCAATGGAGCGGTTCCTGGGCATCCTGATCGAGAACTATGCGGGCCAATTTCCGCTCTGGTTCGCGCCGACGCAGGTGGTCGTGACCACGATCACCTCGGATGCCGACGAGTATGCCGCGAAGGTGGCAGATCGCTTGAAAGCTGCTGGTCTTGTCGCCGAGTTGGATCTGCGCAACGAAAAGATCAATTACAAGGTGCGCGAGCACAGCCATGCGAAGGTTCCGGTCATTCTCGTTTGCGGCAAGCGCGAGGCGGAGGAAGGTACAGTGAATATCCGCCGGCTCGGCAGCCGTGAGCAGAACTCGCTTTCGCTCGAGGAAGCGGTTACCAGCCTGGCCGAAGAGGCGACCCCGCCGGACCTTCGTCGCCGGCGCGGCTGAGATTGGGCGGGCATGTCACTTCGCCCGCCTTTTTTCATTGGATGCGGAGAGGAACGACTGTTCAGTCGAGGCTTGCCTGGTGGTTCGCCAACTCGTCTTCGCCCGGCATCAGGAGATCCTCCGGCAGGATCTCGACAACCTGGTTGAGCCCGGGAGCCACGATGAAATCGCGCTGATAAATCCGGTCGCGGTTCTTGGCGACCACGGTGTATTGGCCTTCCGCCAGAACCATGGAGGCAAAGGCGCCGACAGTCTCGCGGACGATCTCGCCCGTTTCGGTTAGAACCGACCATGCCGTATCGGCGATAGCCTCGCCGCCGGGTTCGCGCACCAGCTTAAGCGTAAGTTGAGCTGCGCGATGCTCAACTGTTGCTTCGGTCAGTTCGCCGGATTCGACACGGATGTCGGAACGGATCACCGCGTTGACCGAGCCATAGGTGGAAACGACGTGATACGTTCCGGCGTTGAGTCGCACCACAGTGTCGGGGCGCACGTCGGGGATGATCAACGCTCGCCCGCCCCTCTCGTCGGCTTTGTCCTCGTAGATCGAGAAGCGAAGGCGTTCGGCGGGGATCGGCACACCGTCGGGCAATACGGCATTAAGCTTCAGCCCGCCCGCGTCGAGGACAAGCTGTTCGACCTGGGGACCACCGTTCACTGTTATGCGCTTTGTCGCGCCTGCGCGGCCGAACGCTGCGTGAACAAGATAGCTTCCGGGAGGCAGTGAAAGGCCGCTGGTTCCGCCCTCGGCGGTCGCCACCAGCGGCAACTTACCGTCCGCGTCAGGCTCCGGCGCAAAAACCCGCCAGACGATCCCATCCTGGATTGTGTCCGACTCGTTCGTCAGGCGTGCAGAAAGGGTGATGTCGGTGACTTCGCCAAGAGCGAGCGGACGGCGGTTTTCGGGGCTGGCATACTCGGTCAATCCCGGCAGGCGCAAATCTTCCAAGCCGATCATCGTATCCTGTGCGGCGGACGGAAAAAGCGCCAGAAGAAAAAGGACAGTGATCGTCGAGAATGATTTGACTATAAATCTCATGCCTTGCGTTGAACCCGAAGCTGGTGGCAATTTCAAGGCCAAGCTTCTTTTAAGGTCGGTTCGGCCGCCAATCCCACAGGAGTTTCCGTTGAGTTCACCCGTCATCGACCTTTTGCTTGCCCGCCGATCGGCTCCGATCCACGAATTGACCGGCCCGGAGCCGTCCCAAAGCGAGTTGGAGACGATGCTTCGGACGGCGATCCGTGTTCCCGATCATGGCATGCTTACGCCTTGGCGTTTCATCCTTTATCGCGGTGAGACGCGCGAGCGGGTCGGACAACTGCTCGCTGATCTTCTGGAACAGCGTGAAGGGCCATTGAACGAAGCGCAGCGGACGAAGGAATTAACCCGCTTTTCGCGCGCGCCGTTGGTGGTCGGCGTTGTTTCCAGTCCCAAGGAAAGTGCGAAGATTCCGCAATGGGAGATGTTTCTTTCTGGCGGGATGGCTGCCATGAATTTCATGATCGCCGCGAATGCTCTTGGATACCAAACGAACATTATCACGAATTGGTACTCCGACATGGAAGAGGGGCGGCGCATTCTCGGTATCGCGCCGCATGAGCGGGTAATAGGCTTTATCCATATCGGCAGGCATCCCGGCGGCACGCCGGACCGGCCCCGGCCGGAAGTCGAACCGCTGGTAAGCGATTACAGCGGACCGTGGGAAGGCTGAAGCGCATGTTTTACGAGCCTCGACAGGGCCACGGCTTGCCGCATGATCCATTCAAGGCCATTGTCGCGCCGCGGCCGATCGGATGGATCTCGACGCGCGGTGCCGATGGTAGGTTCAACCTTGCACCTTATTCCTTCTTCAACGCGATCTCTTCGCGTCCGCCGCTTGTGTGGTTCTCCTCCGAGGGTGAAAAGGACAGCGCCTCGATCGCACGGGAGACCGGCGAGTTTACCGTCAATCTGGTCGGGCACGACCTTGCCGAACAGATGAATGAAAGCGCCATCGATGCGCCGCCAGGCGTCAACGAATTCGAACTGGCGGGGCTCACGCCGGCTGCCTGCCGGCATGTTTCCTGTCCGCGGGTCGCAGAGGCGCCGGCAGCGCTTGAATGCAAGGTCACGGAGGTGCAGGAGCCGCGCGATCTTGCGGGCAATCGCACCGGCGTCTTCGTGGTCCTGGGCGAAGTCGTGGGCGTTCACATTGACGACGCCATGTTGGTCGACGGCCTGTTCGATATTCGCAAGGCACGAAATCTCGCCCGGCTCGGCTACATGGATTACACCTCAGTGATGGAAACCTTCGCCATGCGCCGCCCGCGCTGGAAGGACCGGCAGGGCTAAACAGGTCGTTAATCGAGTCCCGCCAATCTGGCGCGTGCGAGTATGCGCTCCGCGCGGCGCAGATGCGGTCGGTCCACCATCTGCCCATCCACACTGGCCACGCCTGTCTCACCCGCTTCCTGGAACGCGGCGATAACCCGGTGCGATTCCTCCACCGCTTCCTTGGATGGGGTGAAGGCGGCATTGATGATCGGCACTTGAGCGGGATGGATGGCCATTTTTGCCGTAAAACCGTCGCGCTCGGCCTCGATGCATTCCTTCTCGAAGCCGGGCTCGTCGCGGAAATTCGGAAATACCGTGTCGACGGCCGGCACGTGGGCATGGCTGGCAGCGAAGAGAGTGATCGAGCGGGCAAGACGGAAGGGCTCAGTCAAGTTGCCCACCTCGTCCCGCGTCGTGCGCGCGCCGATTTCGGCTGACAGATCCTCCGCGCCCCAGGTGAGGCCTGAAAGCCGTTCGCTCGCGCCGGCATAGGTGCCGGTGGCGAAGACCGCGCCTGCCGTTTCCGTGATGATCGGCAGGATGCGTGTCCCCCCATCCTCCAGGCCGTTTTCGGCTTCGTGCACCCGCAGTTTTACCGAGAGCAGGGTTACATCCTGACCGCCGGATGATTTGGGTATCATTATGCCGTCCGGACTGGCGGGCATGACGGCTTCCAGGTCGTCGTCGGTGAGACTTGTGGAAAGCGCGTTTACGCGCACATAGAGCAGGGTGGGGGAGCTTCCCTTATGTTCGGCTATGAAATCGGCTGCGATGCGGCGGGCCTCTTCCTTTCGGCCTGGTGCCACCGAATCTTCGAGGTCGAGCAGCAGAATGTCGGCTCCCGAGGAGAGCGCCTTCTCCAGTTTTCGTTCGGAATCGGCCGGGACGAACAGAAGAGAACGCATCAGGCCGGCCTCTTCAGTATCATTGCCTGCCGGAGGCAGCGGGCGACCAGAACATCGTCCTGATTATAGGCACGATGCTCGAATTCCACGATCCCGCGATCCGGCTTGGAGCGGGACTCGCGAGCGCTTTTGACCTCCGTTTCCACGCGGATCGTATCACCGTGGAAGAGCGGATGCGGGAAACTGGTTTCGGTCATCCCAAGATTGGCGAGGGTGGTGCCGAGCGTCGTGTCGTGCACGGATATGCCGATCATCAATCCGAGTGTGAACAGGGAATTGACAAGCGGCTTGCCCCACTCGGACTTTTCCGCGAAATCAAAGTCAATGTGAAGCGGCTGCGGGTTCAGCGTCATTGTGGAAAAGAGCACATTGTCGCTCTCGGTGACAGTCTTGCGCAGCGTGTGCTGGACGACTAGTCCCGGCTTCAGATCCTCCAGATAAAGCCCAGGCATGGCTCCCCTCCTCGTTGCCTTGTGATAGGCGCACGCAGGCCGGTAGGCAAGCGGTTATGGTAAACCATTTCTATACGAGTTGCTGCTAGCCTCGCGTCGATAACCGGGGGGCGGCAGGTGAGTGCGATCCAAGATTTCTTGCAGTGGAGCGAGACGGCGAGCGTACGCGAGCGGGCCGCTGCAGCCTCTGGACTGGCGCGGGCTTACATCCAGGAGGAGTTGGCCTTTGACGATCGGTTAGCGGCAGAGGCAGCGTTGGCGCTGCTCCTGGACGATCCGTCGCCGAAGGTACGGCTTGCCTTGTCGGAGACGCTCTCGCTGAGCGACCGGGCGCCCATGCAGGTGGTCGCGGCGCTGGCGGACGACCAGCCGCAGGTTGCCGCGCCCGTCATCGTTCGCTCGCCGCTTTTGAGCGATAGTGATCTCGTTGATCGGGTGGCGACCGGCGCGCCGGAAATTCAGCTTCTGATCGCGTCCCGGCCGCGCGTTTCCGCGGGCTTGTCGGCTTCCATTGCGGAAGTGGCCTGTGCGGAAGCCTGCATGGCGCTGATCCGCAACGACGGTGCAAAGATCGCGCCGATCAGCTTCCGCCGCATAATTGAGCGCCATGGTGACGAGGCGAGGGTGCGTGGGGCGCTTACGGGCGATCCACACCTTCCGGCTGACTGCCGTCACGCGCTGGCGGCTTCCGTTGCCACGGCACTTTCGCAGGCTCCGCTTGTCCGAGCGGCCATGGGGTCAACGAGGGCGGAAAAGATCGCGCGTGAGACCTGTACGCGGGCATCCATCACGCTCATCAGGAAAATGGAAAAAGGCGAGTATCCCGCGCTCGTCGAGCACCTGCGCCTGCGCGGCGAACTGACGTCCGGTTTCCTCGTTCGGGTGCTCGCCTATGGTCACGTCGACTTCTTTGCCGCCGCGCTCGCAGCGTTGACCGGGCAGAGTTCAGAGCGCGTCCACACCCTGATTTCGGGCGGTAGGAGGGCAACTCCGGCTGTGTTGCTTACAAAGGCCGGGTTGGCCGGATGCACACACAAGCCGATCCTCATGGCACTGGAGACGTGGCGCAAGGTGAATGCCGGTCGCGAAATAGCCGGGCCGCAGGAGGTTTCCTGGCGCATGCTGCAGACGATCGATAATGACGGCGCGGACACCTCCGGCGAGGCGCGGCTGGCCAATCTTCTGAAGCGCATTCATCTGGAGATGCGGCGTGAAAACGCGCGTGCGCACGCGCTCGCGCTGGCTGCTGCCTAATTTACACTGCGACCTGGCATTCAAGATGGCTGGCACCGCACAGGCGCGCTAGGCCGACTAGATATCCAGCTCCTCAACGAACTCCGCGTTCTCCTGGATAAAGCGGAAGCGCGCTTCGGGCTTGGTGCCCATCAGCGCTTCGACGGCCAGCTTCGTGGCCTCGGCCTCTTCCTCCAGCACATCGACCCGCAGAAGGGTCCTGTGCTCGGGATCCATGGTCGTTTCCTTGAGCTGCGCCGGCATCATCTCGCCCAAGCCTTTGAAGCGGCTGACCTCGACTTTTCCGCGGCCAGTGAACTCCGTGCTCAGAAGCTCCTCCTTGTGCGCGTCGTCGCGGGCGTACATCGTCTTGCCGCCCTGGGTGAGGCGGTAGAGCGGAGGCACGGCAAGAAAAAGATGCCCGCCGGAAATGAGTTGCGGCATTTCCTGATAGAAAAAGGTGATGAGCAGGGAAGCGATGTGCGCGCCGTCGACGTCGGCGTCGGTCATGATGATGATGCGCTCATAGCGCAGATCCTGCTCGCGGTATTTCGAGCGCGTGCCACAACCCAATGCCTGGATGATGTCGGCAATCTGCTGGTTGGATGCGAGCTTGCCGGAGGCAGCGCTCGCGACGTTGAGGATTTTACCGCGCAGGGGGAGCACGGCCTGTGAAGCGCGACTGCGGGCCTGCTTGGCCGAGCCGCCGGCCGAGTCACCCTCGACGATAAAGATTTCGGCGCCGGCTGCCGCGGTCATGGTACAGTCGGCGAGCTTGCCGGGCAGGCGCAATTTGCGAACCGCGCTCTTGCGGTTCACTTCCCGTTCCTTGCGGCGGCGCAGGCGCTCGTCGGCGCGCGCGATCACCCATTCCAGCAGCTTGGAAGCTTCGGCCGGATTGTCGGCAAGCCAGTGATCGAACGGATCACGCACCGCGTTTTCCACCATCCGGCTTGCGGCAGCCGTTGCGAGCCTGTCCTTCGTCTGACCGACGAACTCGGGCTCACGCACAAAGACGGAGAGCATGCCCGCAGCCGAAATCATAACGTCCTCGGCGGTGATAACGGAGGCGCGCTTGTTATTGCCCGTCAGATCCGCATAGCCGCGCAGGCCCTTTAACAGCGCGCTGCGAAAACCGGCCTCGTGCGTGCCGCCTTCGGGGGTGGGCACCGTGTTACAATAAGAATCGAGGAATGCGTCACCGCCATACCAAGTGACGGCCCATTCGACCGCGCCGTGGCCGCCGCGCTTTTCGCTGCGCCCGGCAAAGAGGCCACTGGTGACCTGGAACTCACCATCCAGAGAGGCTTCGAGGAAATCCTTCAGGCCGCCAGGGAAATGGAAAGAGGCCTTTTCCGGCGTCTCATCCTTCTCCTTCAGTAGGGCAGGGGCGCAGGACCAGCGAATTTCAACGCCGCCAAAGAGATAGGCTTTTGAGCGCGCCATCTTGTAAAGGCGAGCGGGATCGAACTTCGCATTTGCGCCGAAAATCTCCGCATCCGGCTTGAAGCGCACGCGTGTCCCGCGGCGGTTGTGGATGTCGCCCAGGGATTCAACTCCGCCTTGAGGCTTGCCGCGCACGAAGCGCTGGCGGTAAAGCTGGCGGTTGCGCGCGACCTCCACCTCGAGATTTTCCGACAGGGCGTTGACCACGGACACGCCGACGCCGTGCAGGCCGCCGGAGGTCTCATAGGCCTTCGAATCGAACTTGCCGCCCGCATGCAGTGTGGTCATGATGATTTCGAGGGCTGACCTGTTCTTGAACTTGGGATGCGGGTCGACAGGAATGCCTCGGCCATTGTCCGTGACGGTCAGAAACCCATCCTCGCTGAGTTCGACCTCGATGAAGCTTGCATGGCCGGCCACCGCCTCGTCCATGGAGTTATCGATGACCTCGGCGAAAAGGTGGTGCAGCGCCTTGCTGTCGGTGCCGCCGATATACATGCCAGGGCGCCGCCGCACGGGCTCAAGCCCCTCCAGAACCTCGATATCGGCCGCGCTATACCCGCCGCCGGTATCATCTGCTTCCGTCGGGCGCTTCTGAGCCGGCCGCGGTGCTTTTCGCTCGGGCGCGGAAGGCGCTTCCGGCTGCTTTACGCGCTCGGTCGGGGGCAGTCCGGAGAAAAGGTCGTTGGTGTCGTCCATTCAGAGTGTACTTTCTAGCCCCACGAATCAGTGGTGAGTTTGCCATGAATTTCATGGTGAAGCGAAGGCCGTTCCGGTTCCGTTCGGCAGTTGCGAACCGGCTTACAAGAAGAGCGGTCTTTCGCCAACGGCATTATGCCGGCGTACTCCTTAACAGGAGCACACCGGCTTGGTTAACAATTTCTGATCCAGCTAACTCGCCAACGCTTCCATGGGCGGGCAGGAGCAGACGAGATTGCGGTCGCCGGTGACGTTGTCCACGCGGGAAACGGGCGGCCAGAATTTCGAAGCTGCCTCCATACTGCCGGACGGGAAGGCGGCTTCCGCGCGCGAGTAGGGGTGGGACCATTCCTCGGCCATCAGTTCCATCGCCGTGTGGGGCGCGTTGACAAGCGGATTGTCGTCCTTGGGCCACTCGCCTTTTTCCACACGCGCGGTTTCCTCAGCAATCGAGATCATCGCGTCGCAAAAGCGGTCGAGCTCGGCTTTCGGCTCGGATTCGGTCGGCTCCACCATGAGCGTTCCCGCCACGGGCCAGGACATGGTAGGCGCGTGGAAGCCGTAGTCGATGAGACGTTTTGCGACATCCTCTACGGTGATGCCGGCGCGCTCCTTCAACACGCGGGTGTCGAGGATGCATTCATGCGCCACGCGGTCGTTGCGGCCCCTGTAGAGCACGGGATAATGCTCCTTCAGGCGCTCGGCGATATAGTTTGCGTTGAGGATCGCCATTTCGGTCGCCCGGGTGAGCCCGTCGGGGCCCATCATACGGATATACATCCAGGTGATGGGCAGGATGGAGGCGCTGCCGAACGGAGCGGCCGCGACCGCATGACTGCCGCCCTGCGCGACGTGGCCGGGCAGGAAAGGCTCGAGATGCTTTTTAACGCCAATCGGGCCGATTCCGGGTCCGCCGCCGCCATGGGGAATGCAGAAGGTCTTGTGCAGATTCATATGGCAGACGTCCGCGCCCAGATCGCCCGGCCGCGCAAGGCCGACCAGCGCATTGAGGTTCGCGCCGTCAAGATAGACCTGCCCCCCGTGCTCGTGGATGACGGCACACATATCTCGCACGCCTTCTTCGAAGACGCCATGGGTTGAGGGATAGGTGAGCATCAGGGCAGCAAGCCGATCTGAATGATCCGACGCCTTGGCTTTCAGATCTTCCACGTCGATGTCCCCGCTTTCCGTGCAGCGCACGACCACGACTCGCATCCCGGCCATCGAAGCGGAAGCCGGATTGGTGCCGTGAGCGGAGGAGGGGATAAGGCAGACATCGCGCTCACTCTCGCCGCGCTCTCGATGATAACGGCGGATGGCGATCAGCCCGGCATATTCACCCTGGCTACCGGCGTTGGGCTGAAGGGAAACGGAATCAAAGCCGGTGATCTCCGAAAGCCAACGGTCCAGATCTTCGATCATGCGGCGGTAACCCGCCGTATGTACCTCCGGCGCGAAGGGGTGAAGCCCGTTCACCTCCTGCCAGCTTACCGGCATCATCTCCGCCGCAGCATTCAGCTTCATCGTGCAGGAGCCGAGCGGGATCATAGCGCGGTCGAGCGCCAGGTCCTTATCACCCAACTTGCGCAGAAAGCGCATCATCTCGGTCTCGGACCGGTTTTCATGAAAAACCGGCTGGGTGAGGAACGTGGAGCCGCGCGGCGCTGCCGGGGCAATCGGCTTGGCGCTTTCCGGAATAGAAGCGTCGAAGAGCGCCGCAAGCGCGTTCAGGTCCGCTTCCGTCGAGGTCTCGTCGAAGGCGACGCTGACGCGGTCGGCGTCAATGACGCGCAGCAGGCGGCCCTCCTTCTCGGCCCTGGCAGCGATCTCTTCGGCCTTGCCCGGCACCGAGACGGTGACCGTGTCGAAGATCGAGTCGCCGGCCATTTCAAGCCCGGTGGATTTCAGCCCCGCATGAAGGCGCGCGGCCAGGCCATGCACATGATCTGCGATGGCGCGAAGCCCTTCCGGGCCATGCCAGACCGCATAGGCGGCCGCCATGTTGGCGAGTAGCGCCTGGGCGGTGCAGATGTTCGAAGTCGCCTTGTCGCGGCGGATGTGCTGCTCGCGCGTTTGCAGCGCAAGACGGTAGCCGGGGCGGCCGTGAGCATCGGTTGACTGGCCGACAAGGCGGCCGGGCATAAGCCGCGTCAGCCGGTCCGAAACCGCGCAATAGGCCGCATGCGGCCCGCCGAAGCCCATTGGTACGCCAAAGCGCTGCATGGAGCCGACAGCGATCTCCGCGCCGAGCGCCGCCGGCGTCTCGCTGACAAGCAGGCCCAGAGGATCGGCAACAAATACGACGATCGCGTCCTTCGCCTGTGCCCTGGCAATGATGTCCGCATGGACGCCGTAGACACCACGTGTATCCGGCCAGGGAACGATGAGCGCGAAGGTGTCGTCATCGACCGTTGTGCCGTCGATCTCCATGCCCAGCGGTTCGGCGCGCGTTTCCACCACGTCTTGCGTCTGCGGGTGAAGGGGGGCGGCGATGGCGAGCCGATTGCGCTTGCCGCGATGGTGACGCCACGCGATGCCGACAGCTTCGGCAACCGCCGAGGCCTCGTCGAGCAGCGAAGCGGAGGCAATGGGCAGGCCGGTAAGCTCTGTCACCAGCGTCTGGAAATGAAAGAGCATTTCCAGCCGGCCTTGGCTGATTTCCGACTGGTAGGGCGTGTAAGCGGTGTACCATGCCGGGTTCTCGAACATGTTGCGCTGGATGACCGGCGGCACATGGCATCCATGATAGCCAGCGCCGATGAAGCTCTTCAGCACCTTGTTCTCGCGCATTCGGCTTTGAAGCTCGCCCAGCGCCTCGGCCTCGCTTGCGGCCTTCGGCAGGTCGAGCGGGTGGTCAAGCCGTATCGAGTTCGGTACCGCCTGGCTGATCAGCGTCTCGAGCGAGGTTACGCCGAGTGCTGTCAGCATAGCTTTCGTTGCATCCGCCCCCAGGCCGATGTGGCGGGTGGCAAAAGTGTCGTTTTTATCGGGCATGCAAACTCCTAGGCGATCTTCGCCTTGTAGGCTTCTTCGTCCATGAGACCTTCGAGCTGGGATTCCTCGGACAGCTTCATCTTCCAAAGCCAGCCGTCGCCCGTGGGTGCGGTGTTGACGAGGGAAGGATCGCTGCTCAGCGCATCGTTCACCTCCGTTACCTCGCCGTCGGCCGGCGCATAGACATCCGAGGCAGCCTTCACGGATTCGACGACGACGGCGGTGTCACCCTTGGTCAAGCTGCCACCCTTTTCGGGAAGCTCCACGAAAACCAGATCGCCGAGCTGCTCCTGCGCATAGTTGGTGATGCCGACCGTCGCCATTCCGTTCTCGACGTGGATCCACTCGTGGTCCTCGGTAAAGTAAGTCGTGCTCATGCTGATTATCCTTTGCGATAACGGTGTGGCGTGAAGGGGAGCGGATGAACGCGCAGGGGGAGGCGGTTTCCGCGGACCTCCGCGAACAGCGGTGTATCCGGGTCGGAAAGGTTCCTTGCGACATAACCCATGGCGACCGGGTGACCGACCGAGGGGCCAAACCCGCCGGAGGTTACGCGGCCGACAGCATTCCCGGTCTCATCGACGAGGGGAGTACCGGTGCGTACGGGCTGGCGTCCTTCCGGCTTTAGCCCGACGCGCTTTTCCTTGATGCCTTCGGCACGGATGCGCCGCAGCGCCTCGGCGCCGACGAACGCGCCTTCCTCCCGCAATTGCTTGGGGATGGCCCAAAGAAGCGTCGCGCTGGCGGGGTCGGTCTTCTCGGTCAGATCCTGTCCGTGCAGGCAGAGGCCGGCTTCCAGCCGCAAGCTGTCCCGCGCTGCAAGGCCAATCCACTGGACGCGGTCGTCCGCCAGGATCTTCTCTGCCAATCCCGGCGCTTCGTCAGGGGGCAGCGCGATCTCGAATCCGTCTTCGCCCGTATAGCCCGACCGTGAGACAAACCACCTTTCGTGCGGCTCTACGGCCGTCATGAATGTAAGGTCGCTCAAGTCCAGACCGGCACCGATGAGAACGCTTTCTGCTTCCGGCCCCTGCAGGGCCAGCAAAGCGAGCTCCAATGGTTCGATCTGCACGTCGAGGCCTTGGGCAATGGCGCTAAGGTGGGCTTCGTCCCTTGCCGCATTGCCGGCATTTGCCACGATCATGAAGCGGTCGTTGCCCAAGCGCGTGATAATCAGGTCATCGATAATACCGGCGTCTTCGTCCAGCAGCACCGTGTATTTGGACTTGCCTGACCCAAGGCCCGCCGCTTCGATCGGGCAGGCACGCTCGAGGAAAGAGGCAGCACCTGGGCCTTCCACCGCAAAAAGCTGCATGTGCGAGATGTCGAACAGGCCGGCCTTTTCTCGCGTATGGAGGTGCTCCTTCATCACGCCGGCAGGATAGGTCAACGGCATGCGCCAGCCGGCAAAGGCGCCGAAACGCGCCCCGGCTTCCTCATGCATCGCCTCCAGCGGCAGATGTCTCAGGGTTTTCTCGTCGCTCATCATTCCTCCAAAGCTGCACGCACGCTGCCCATGCAACGTGTCCGTGCCCCTCTGTCGGAAGCCTGAGAGACTCGCGCGACCGGAACCCTGTCGGCAGCGCTTACACCTTCGGCGCGGGGCGCAAGCCCCGACTTTCCAGAGTGTCTAACCCGTTTGCGGTTCATTTGCCTGAGAGATTTCGGGCGATTTCCCCTTCGGCGGCAGCGAGGCTGCTCTCTCCCACAAACAGGCGGGCAATTTGACCCACGACAATTTTGAACCTAGCGCAGGCGAAGTGTGTTGTCACCTCCACACCCTGCATTGAGGCTCACCATTCACAACCGAATGGTCGTTACTCCAAATTTGCTGCGCGCGCCAGATCCCGCTCGATCTGAGCGATAATGCTTGCCGTTTCCTCGTGAAGGCGCTGCAGGCGCTGCAGATTGGTGGAAACGGCCTGGACGAGATCGGAGCGGCTTTCGTCCGCTGGCGATGCGCCAACGCCATGGAGCAGCCAGGACAGACTGACGTTCAAGACGCCGGCCAGCATGGCAAGCCGATTGGCGCGCGGCTGAGAGCGGTCGCTTTCCCAGGCTTGAATGGTGGAGGCCTTTACGCCGAGGCGGCGTGCCAACTCTGCAATGGTCAACCCCGCGGAATCGCGGGCACGAGAGAGCCGCCCGCCCATTGTATCACGGTCGGGAAGCTCGGAATAAATGTGCGCGGTGTTCTGCACCGGGATACATCTCCTGTCTGAAGCTTTTTAAGTGTTAGACATGAAGAATGCAGGACACGCCGCAGGATAACAAGCTCCGGCGGCAGGTTTGTTTTCTATTGGGAGGGAAAAGGAAAATTTGAGCAGTACTTTATCCTGGTTTCTTAAACGTCTTATCAGCGGCTCATGCGGGCGGCGTGCCAGGCAAGATGGTCTTCCATGAAGGTAGAAATGAAAAAATAGGAGTGGTCATAGCCTTCGCGCATATTGAGCGTCAGCGGAATACCGGCCTCTTTGCACGCTTCTTCGAACAGCCATGGCCGCAAGCCTTCATCGAGAAACCCGTCGGCTGTGCCCTGATCAATGAGGAATTCATCGAAGCGCTGCCCGTCTTTCACGAGCGCACATGCGTCGTAAGCGCGCCAGCCGGCAGGATTGCTGCCGAGATAACGCTCGAATGCCGTCTTTGACCAGCCGGCCGTCGATGGTTCGACGATGGGCGCGAAAGCCGAGCAGCTTTTGAAACGCTCGGGGTTTTTGAGAGCAATGGTCAGAGCCCCGTGGCCGCCCATGGAATGACCGAAAATGCTCTGCCGGCTCATATCGGCCGGAAATTCCCTTTCGATCAGCGCTGGCAGTTCCTTCGTGAGATAGGAGTACATGCGGTAGTTTTCGGAATAGGGCGCTTCGGTTGCGTCGAGATAGAACCCGGCCCCGGATCCGAACTGCCAGTTGTCCGGCTCGTCCGGCACTTTTTCGCCGCGCGGGCTGGTGTCCGGGCAGACAACGATCAGCCCAAGCTCCGCGGCCTTGCGGCGATATTCGCCTTTGTCCATCACGTTCGCATGGGTGCAGGTCAGGCCCGAGAGATACCAGAGAACGGGGCAGGGGCCGTCCGTCGCCTGCGGCGGCACGAAGACGGCGAAGGTCATCTCGCAATTGCAGGTTTCGGAGGCGTGGGAATAAACGCCCTGAACGCCGCCATGGGATCTTGCGGTGGAAATGGTTTTCATCGTGAACTCACTGGCTGATTGAAAGTCTGAACCCGGCTACCGGTAGATTTCCCTCCGATGGCCGATTTCCAGGACGAGAACGACAAGCTTGTGGTCCTGAATAACGCAGATGATGCGGTAATCGCCGACCCGATAACGCCAGAAGTCACCGAATTTTGAGCCTTTGAGCGCAGCGCCCAGTTGGCGGGGATCATCAAGAGAAGCAAGGCGCTCGCTGAGAAACTGACGGATTCGGTGACGGGTTTGCGGGTCCAGCTTACGGATGCTTTTTCGAACCGCGGTGTTGTACTCAATCGTCCAGTTCACGCCAGAATTCCTCGGCGCTTACAACTTTCGATTCACCGCGTTGGATTCGTTCCATCGCTTTTTCGGCCAGATAAATATCCTCGAGATCATCCAGCCGCTCTTCGATGGCTTCGCGAATGTAATAGGAGGCCGTGCGGCCGGTTCGCTTTGCCAAAGCCTGCAGGCGTGCGTAGGTCTCGTCGGAAAGGCGGATCGCCGTTTGCTTGCTCATTGTGGTGACCTTTCGGGATACATGCATCCCATATAGCATTTGCCGCGCTTGGTTTCACCCGCGATTTTCACGCAGGGCACGCCGCACGGCGAGATCCAGCGCCTGGAGAAACGCCGACCGATCCCGGGCGGTGAAGCCGGCATTGTAGCCCTTGATCTCGCCGGATTCGCGCAGATCCTGCTTCAGGTTGCGCATTGCGACGTCCATTCCGATGCTTTCGCGCGTGAAAGCTCGGCCGGTCGGGGCCAGCACTTGCAATCCCTTTTCGACAAGGCGGGATGCAAGCGGCACGTCTGCCGTAATGCCGATATCGCCTTCCGCCGCATTCTCGGCAATCCAGTCATCCGCGGCGTCGGCTTTTCCCGGCACGACGACATGGCGCACCATCGGATCGCGCGAAGGGCGGAGCCCACCATTGGAGACGAACACGACGGGAACGTCGTGACGCTCGGCAACGCGGGTCACCTCCGCCTTCACGGGGCAAGCATCAGCATCGACATAGATCGTGGGCAAGATGCCGGGGCCTCAATACACTACCACGCTGCGGATGGATTCGCCGCCGTGCATGAGATCGAAGCCCTTGTTGATCTCGTCGAGCGACAGCGTGTGCGTGATCATCGGATCGATGTCGATCTTGCCTTCCATGTACCAGTCGACGATCTTCGGCACGTCGGTGCGCCCGCGTGCGCCGCCGAAGGCCGTGCCTTTCCACGTGCGGCCGGTGACGAGCTGGAAAGGACGCGTGGAGATTTCCTGCCCCGCACCGGCAACGCCGATGACGATCGATTCGCCCCAGCCGCGATGAGCCGATTCGAGCGCCTGACGCATGACGGTAACATTCCCCGTGCAATCGAAGGTGTAGTCTGCCCCGCCAATCTGGTCCGCGCCGCGCTTGGTCATGTCGACGAGATAGAGCACGAGATCGCCCTCGACCTCCTTCGGATTGACGAAATGCGTCATTCCGAACTTCTCGCCCCATTCCTTCTTGGCATTGTTGATATCGACGCCGATGATCATGTCCGCGCCGGCAAGCCGCAGACCCTGAATGACATTGAGGCCGATGCCGCCGAGTCCGAAGACGATGGCCGTGGAGCCGATCTCTACCTTGGCGGTGTTGATGACGGCACCGATGCCGGTCGTCACGCCGCAGCCGATGTAGCAGATTTTGTCGAAGGGCGCCTCGGGATTGACCTTCGCCACCGCGATCTCCGGCAGGACCGTGTGATTGGAGAAGGTCGAGCAGCCCATATAGTGATGCAGTTTCTCCCCGCCGATAGAGAAACGCGAGGTGCCGTCGGGCATGAGGCCCTGCCCCTGCGTCGCCCGAATGGCCGTGCAGAGGTTCGTCTTCTGCGACAGGCAGGAGGGGCACTGACGGCATTCCGGGGTATAGAGCGGAATGACATGATCGCCCTTCTTCAGGCTTGTCACGCCGGGGCCGACATCGACCACCACACCGGCACCCTCATGGCCGAGAATGGTGGGAAAAAGCCCTTCCGGATCGGCGCCCGACAAGGTGAAATCATCCGTGTGGCAAATGCCTGTGGCCTTGACTTCGAGCAGCACTTCGCCGTCGCGCGGGCCCTCCAGATCGACCTCCATGATCTCCAGTGGTTTTCCGGCGGCGGTGGCGACGGCGGCACGCGTTTTCATCGGCTGTTCTCCTCGTGTAACTGCGTTCGAAAGTAGTCGGGAAATGCCGCCGCGCGCAAGAACGATTGTCCAGCCATACGGCTTCGCGCTTACTCGATCTTGAGCGCTTTGGCACAAGCCCGTAGAACTGTATGGCCGTTGGGGGAATCGCCTGCATGTTCAAAAAGATCTTGATTGCCAATCGGGGGGAGATCGCCTGCCGCGTCATAAAGACGGCGCGCCGAATGGGGATCGCGACCGTCGCCGTTTACTCGGATGTTGATGTCGATGCCGTCCATGTCGAGATGGCCGACGAAGCCGTGGAGATCGGGCCGGCGCCGGCGAATCAAAGCTATCTGTCCATCGACCGGATCATCGCGGCCTGTAAGGAGAGCGGGGCAGAGGCCGTGCACCCGGGCTATGGTTTTCTCTCCGAAAATCCGGACTTCTGCGAGCGCCTGGAAGCGGAAGGCATCGCCTTCATCGGGCCGAAGCCCAAGGCGATCCGCGCCATGGGCGACAAGATCACCTCGAAGAAGATCGCGGGGGAAGCCGGCGTATCAACCGTTCCGGGCTTCGTCGGGCTGATCGAGAATGCCGATCATGCGGCGGCCATTGCCACGGAGATCGGCTATCCGGTGATGATCAAGGCGTCCGCCGGGGGCGGGGGCAAGGGTATGCGGGTCGCCTGGGACGATGATGAGG
Source organism: Chelativorans sp. YIM 93263 (assembly GCF_028767125.1). GTDB lineage: Bacteria > Pseudomonadota > Alphaproteobacteria > Rhizobiales > Rhizobiaceae > Chelativorans. The sequence continues at coordinate 496,376 of NZ_JAKCWP010000002.1, read as the reverse complement.
CCCGGGAGGGCTTTGCGCGCTCCAAATCCGAGGCCGCATCCTCCTTCGGCGATGACCGGATCTTCATCGAGAAGTTCGTCGAGGAGCCGCGCCACATCGAGATTCAGGTGCTGGCCGACGGTTTCGGCCACGCCATTCACCTTGGCGAGCGCGAGTGCTCCATTCAGCGGCGCAACCAGAAAATCGTTGAGGAGGCGCCGTCGCCTTTTCTCGACGAGGAGACACGCCAAGCCATGGGTGCGCAGGCCGTGGCGCTGGCCAAGGCCGTAGACTATCAGAGCGCCGGTACGGTTGAGTTTATCGCGGACAAGGACAAGAATTTCTACTTTCTCGAGATGAACACTCGGTTGCAGGTTGAGCACCCGGTGACGGAGCTTGTGGCGGGCATAGATCTTGTCGAGCAAATGATCCGCATCGCCGCGGGTGAAAAGCTGAAGATCGCGCAGAAAGACGTGAGGCGGGACGGCTGGGCTATCGAAAGCCGGATCTATGCGGAAGACCCGACACGCAGTTTCCTGCCGTCCATCGGACGGCTGACCCGCTACCGCCCACCTGAAGAGGGGGAGCATGGCGCCGTTGCCGTGCGCAACGATACAGGTGTCGCGGAAGGGTCTGAAATTTCCATGTTCTACGATCCGATGATCGCCAAGCTGTGTACCCATGCGCCGGATCGTCTTCAGGCCATCGATGCCATGTCGGATGCGCTCGACCGATTTGTTGTGGACGGCATCGAGCACAACATCCCGTTTCTTGCCGCGCTTATGCGCCATCCGCGCTGGCGTGAAGGACAGCTTTCCACGAGTTTCATCGCCGAAGAGTATCCGGAAGGCTTTTCCATATCTGAGCCGGACAAGAAGGCGCGGGCGATCTTCTGTGCGGTCGCGCTTGCCGTCGAGCTATTGCGGCGGGACCGGCTAGATCGCCTGCCGGGACGGCTCGCGCCGCATTCAGGCGACATCAAGCGGGATTGGGTGGTGAAGCTTGGCAAGGACTATGTGCCGGTTTCGCTGGTGGAAGGCATGGCGTCCATTCCCACCGAGGTGGACATTCAGCTCGATGGCGAGACCTTGAACCTCGTCTCCTCCTGGCGGCCGGGCGAGCCTGTTTGGGAGGGGCGGATAGATGGGCGGGAGGTGGCTGTGCAGATCCGCCCCGTACTCAACGGTGTCAGGCTCTCCTGGAAGGGTTTTGCCGCGACCGCACACGTGATGCTCCCGCGCATCGCCGAGTTCGACCGGCTGATGCCGGCGCGCAAGGCGCCGGACACATCGAGAATGCTCCTTTGCCCGATGCCGGGGCTGGTCGTCTCCATCGCCGTAGACGAAGGTCAGCAGGTGAAGGCGGGCGAGGTGCTGGCGGTGGTCGAGGCCATGAAGATGGAAAACGTCCTCCGCGCCGAGCGCGATTGTACGGTCTCCGCCATCAAGGCCGCTCCCGGCGATAGCCTCGCGGTCGATGCGGTGATTATGGAGTTTGCATGAACGATAGCCTCCAACCCCGCCCGGCGCTTCTCTTCGATCTCGACGGGACTATGACCGACCCCTTCGTCGGCATCACACGCTCTCTGCAATACGCTTTGGAAAGGCTGGGCCGTTTGGCGCCGGCAGCGGAGGATTTGCGCTGGTGTATCGGGCCGCCGATACAGTCGAATCTTGCCAAGTTGCTCGAAACGGATGATGAAGCGCTCATATGGGAGGGCGTGAGGCTCTACCGTGAGCGTTATGGCGATGTCGGCAAATTCGAAAACCGTCTCATTCCGGGTGTCTCGGAGGTGCTGGCCGGGTTTGCCAGAGATGGATACATTCTTTCGGTGGCGACCTCGAAAGTGAAGTCCTATACGGCTGACATTCTCGAACATTTCGGGCTGCATATCTACTTCGATGCAGTCCATGGCTCCGAACCCGATGGCCGGAACTCTGACAAAACGGACTTGATACGGCACATTCTTGCCAGCGAACCGATCGATGCGGGGCAAACGGTGATGATCGGCGACCGCATGCACGATATTATCGGCGCGCGCGCCAACGGGGTGCGGAGCATCGGTGTTCTGTGGGGTTACGGCGATCGCGGCGAGCTTGAGGGCGCTGGTGCAGACCGCATTGCGGAACATCCGGACGAACTGGGACCGATGGTGCGAGAAATGTTTCGGGAACCACTGGCCGAAGATAATCCGGGGTAACCAACGGTCGGCCTTTACCATGCCGGGGCGATCCCCGACAATTATCTGACGAATCTCGATGGCGCAGTGAGAAAAAATGGCAAGTGACAGGCGAACGCGTGACCCATTGCTGGCGGAAGCCGCTCGTACTGCGGCACGCCCGGAACGGCCGGAGCGGTCGTTCATTCATCTGCGCGTGCACTCTGCCTATTCTCTTCTGGAGGGTGCGCTGCCGCTCGGCAAGATTATCGGCCATGCGGTCAAGGACGAAGCTCCCGCCATTGCCATCGCCGACACGAACGACCTGTTCGGTGCGCTGGAATTCGCGCAGAAAGCGGTGAAGGAAGGTGTTCAGCCAATAATAGGCTGCCAGCTCGATGTTGCCTTCGATGACTCTTTCGCCGAAGCGCGACGGAGCAACAATCGCAAGGGTGCAAGCCTCTATGAGCCGCTGGTGCTGATCGCGGCTACGGAGGATGGTTACGGCAATCTCGTGCGCCTGGTGAGCCGTGCCTATCTGGAAAACGAGGCCGGGGCGGACCCGCACGTGTCTACCGACTGGCTCAAGGACTATGCCGAAGGCATCATCTGCTTGTCCGGTGGTCCGCGCGGGCCGATCGGCACGCCACTGAAAGCCGACCGCGCGGAGGCGGCGGAAGGCCGGCTCCTGTTCCTCAAGGAGATTTTCGGCGACCGCCTTTATGTGGAGTTGGAGCGCCTCCAGGGCTATGACCGGTCCGTCGAGGCGGCAACCGTCGACCTGGCTTATCGTCACGATCTGCCGCTGGTGGCGACGAATGAGGCCTTCTTTCCGACGCGCGAGGATTTCGAGGCGCATGACGCGCTGATCGCCATTGCCGAGGGCGTAGTCATCGCCATGGATGACCGGCGCCAGCTCACGCCCGACAATTACCTGAAAAGCCAGGCCGAAATGGCGAAGCTCTTCGCCGATTTGCCGGAGGCCTTGGACAATACAGTCGAAATCGCGCTGCGCTGCTCGTTTTATCCAAAGACGCGCGCGCCCATTCTGCCGCGCTTTACCGGTGGTGAAACCGATGATCCGGAGGCCGTGCTCAAGGCCGAGGCAGACGAGCTTCGCCGACAAGCGCGCGAGGGCCTCGAGATGCGGCTTGAAATGCAAGGGCTGGCGGACGGCTATACTCGCGACAATTATGTCGAGCGGCTGGAACACGAACTGGGCATTATCGAGCGGATGAAGTTTCCAGGTTACTTCCTGATCGTTGCGGATTTCATCAAGTGGGCGAAGGCGCAGGACATCCCCGTCGGGCCGGGGCGCGGGTCCGGTGCGGGCTCGCTCGTGGCCTATGCGCTGACGATTACCGATGTGGATCCGCTGCGCTTTTCGCTGCTGTTCGAGCGCTTTCTCAATCCCGACCGCGTGTCGATGCCGGATTTCGATATCGACTTCTGCCAGGACCGCCGCGACGAGGTGATCCGCTACGTGCAGGAGAAGTACGGCCAGGAACAGGTGGCACAGATCATCACTTTCGGAACGCTGCAGGCGCGCGCCGTACTGCGCGACGTGGGGCGCGTTCTGCAAATGCCTTACGGGCAGGTGGACCGGCTGTGCAAGATGGTGCCGTCCAACCCGGCCAATCCGACGCCGCTGCCCAAGGCCATCGAGGACGAGCCGCGCTTTGCCGAGGAGGTGGAGAAGGAGCCAATCGTCGGCAAACTCCTGGAGATCGCCCAGAAGCTGGAAGGGCTCTACCGCCACGCCTCCACCCATGCAGCGGGCATCGTCATCGGTGACCGGCCGCTCTCCGAACTGGTGCCGATGTATCGCGACCCGCGCTCGGACATGCCGGTTACCCAGTTCAACATGAAATGGGTTGAGCAGGCGGGGCTGGTGAAGTTCGATTTCCTCGGTCTGAAGACGCTGACGGTTCTGGAAAAGGCAGTCAAGCTCATCCGCCGTCGCGGCATTGAGATCGACGTGACCAAGATCCCGTACAACGATCCTGACACCTATGCCATGATGTCGCGCGGCGAGACGGTGGGCATCTTTCAGGTGGAAAGTGCCGGCATGCGCAAGGCGCTGATCGGCATGAAGCCGGACCGCATCGAGGATATCATCGCGCTGGTGGCGCTTTACCGCCCCGGCCCGATGGAGAATATTCCCACATACAACGCGCGCAAGCACGGCGAGGAGGAGATCGCCTCCATCCACCCCAAAATCGACCACCTGATCAAGGAGACGCAAGGCGTCATCGTCTACCAGGAGCAGGTGATGCAGATCGCCCAAGAGCTTGCCGGCTATTCGCTCGGTGAAGCGGATCTTCTGCGCCGCGCCATGGGCAAGAAGATCCGCTCCGAGATGGACAAGCAGCGCGTGCGCTTCGTCGAGGGCGCGGTCGAGCGCGGGCTTCAGAAGGCGCAGGCCGACTTCATCTTCGACCTTTTGGCCAAGTTTGCCGACTACGGCTTCAACAAATCGCACGCAGCCGCTTATGGCATCGTTTCCTACCAGACCGCCTATCTGAAGGCGCACTATCCGGTCGAGTTCCTGGCCGCGTCCATGACCTACGACATGGCCAACACGGACAAGCTGAACGATTTCCGCCGGGATGCCATTCGGTTGGGGATCGAGGTCGTCTCGCCCTCGGTCCAGACCAGCTATCGCGATTTCGAAGTGGGAGAGAACTGCATCTACTACTCGCTTGCCGCGATCAAGGGCGTGGGCGATGCGGCGGTGGAGCATATTGTCGAAAAGCGTAAGGAGAAGCAGTTCGACAGTCTGGAGGATTTCTGTGCGCGCGTCGATCCGAAGATCGTCGGCAAGCGTGTGCTGGAAAGCCTGATCTGTGCCGGCGCATTCGATTGCTTCGGCCATGACCGGGCCGCACTCTTTGCCGGTATCGACCGGCTGATGGGCATGGCCGCGCGCGCCGCCGAGGACGCGGCCATGGGGCAGGGGGACATCTTTGGGTCAGCCGCACTGGAGCCGCAGAAAATCCATCTTCCGGCATGCGATCCATGGCTGCCCGCCGATAAGCTGCAGCGCGAGTTTCAGGCGGTGGGCTGCTATCTCTCCGCGCATCCACTGGACGATTACGCTGCAACGCTGGAGAAAATGCGAGTGCAAAGCTGGGCGGATTTCCAGGCGGCGGTGAAACATGGCGCGACGGCAGGGCGGCTGGCTGGTACCGTCACGGCCAAGCAGGAGCGCAAGACACGCACCGGCAACAAGATGGGCATCGTCCAGTTCTCCGATGCCAGCGGACAGTTTGAGGCCGTGCTTTTCTCCGAGAGCCTCCTTCAGTATCGCGAGCTGCTCGAGCCCGGCCGCTCGGTCGTTGTAACGGTGCAGGCGGAGGACCGGCCGGAGGGCGTCAACCTGCGCATCCAGACCGTTCAGTCGCTGGAAGAAGAGGCCAGCCGCATGCAGAAGGCGCTGCGGATCTATCTGCGCGATGCCGCACCGGTTTCGACCATCTCCTCACAGCTTGGCGTGCGTGGCGAGGGGCAGGTCAGCCTGATCGTCATCAAGGAAGGCGGGCAGGGCGAGATCGAGATTGGCCTGCCCGACCGCTATCGCATCTCCCCGCAAATCGCCGCCGCCATGCGCGCCGTGTCCGGGGTGGTGGATGTGGAGCTGGTTTAGTTCTATCGTGCTTCCGTTCAAGCTATGGCGCCTGACTAAGGGTTCTCGTTCAGGTCCTCTATAAGCGCCTTCATTTCGGCGATTTCTTCCCGCTGAGCTTCGATAATCTGCTGCGCAAGATCGCGGACCCGCGGATCGGAGATGCGAGCGCGCTCGCTCCTCGTAATAGCTATCGAATGATGAGGGATCATCGAACTCATGAAGCCTACGTCCTCAACCAGAAACTGGCTTCTGTCGAGGGCCACTGCGGCAGTCAATACGACCAGCGCTGTTGCGAAGATGCCCAGTTTCGCACCCGTGCCGGCATACATTCCCCACATGTAAGCCAGCATGACGATGGACATCGTGGCACCCATCGCCAAAGCCATATAGACACGCGACTCGCTGAAAGTTGCGTGACTGAACTCATAAGTGGCCATGTACATAATCCCGTACATTACGACCGTCCCCGTGGCGATCATGGCCGCAAATCTCCAGTAGGACATGGGTACGATCCCTTCGCGCTTGTTCACTCCGCGCCGAACGTCCAGAGCGGCGTCTCGTTCCTTGCGTGGCGGGATCACCCCGCGACGATTTGGCAAATGCATAGTCGATTGCAGGGAATGACACCGTCTTGTATAAGAACAAAAAAGGAACAGAATCGAGGTTCGCATGCCTCTCAACCTGCTTCAAAAACTGGAAATTCTCGCCGAAGCCGCTAAATATGACGCCTCTTGCGTTTCCTCCGGCGGTGATAAGCGCAAGGCGGGAAAGGGGCTCGGCTCCGTAACGGGCCAGAGCATTTGTCACGCCTTTACGCCGGACGGGCGTTGCGTGTCGCTTCTGAAAATTCTGCTGACCAACTTCTGTAAGTACGACTGCATCTATTGTGTCAGCCGGCGGTCGAGCAATGTCCGGCGCGCACGGTTTAAGGTCGATGAGGTGGTGCAACTTACGCTGGATCTGTATCGGCGCAACTGCATCGAGGGTCTGTTTCTTTCATCCGGCATCGCGCGCTCGGCCGACGAGACCATGGCCGACCTCGTGCGAGTGGCCAGAACACTGCGGCAGGAGCACGCTTTTCGTGGTTATATCCACCTCAAAACCATACCCGGGGCGAGTTCCGAATTGCTTGACGAAGCGGGGCTTTATGCCGACCGGCTCTCGATGAACGTTGAAATGCCGGCCGAGGCCGCGCTTGAAGAACTCGCGCCTGAGAAATCCGCCACCGAGATCAAGCAGGGTCTCGCGAGGACACGTGTGAAGATTGAGGCTTCTTCGGAACGGACGCGTGCGGGCAGGGCGCGGCCGCCGCGCTTTGCGCCGGCGGGCCAGAGCACACAGATGGTCGTAGGGGCGGACTCGTCTTCGGATCGCGATATATTGCGGGCTAGCGCCGGACTTTATGCTTCATACGCTCTGGAACGGGTCTATTACTCCGCCTTCAGCCCGACAGGCCATGCATCAGCCAGCTTGCCGGCCAGACCGACGCCGCTCATGCGCGAACACCGGCTCTATCAGGCCGATTGGCTTTTGCGCTTTTACGGTTTTACGCTGCCGGAAATAGAAGAGGCGCTGCCCGGCGGCATGCTTGATCTTTCGATCGATCCGAAGCTTGCCTGGGCGCTGACGCATCGGGACCTATTTCCGGTCGATATCAACCGGGCAAGCCGCGAGATGCTGTTGCGGGTTCCGGGGCTGGGCACGCGGGCGGTGGACGGCATCATCGCCGCGCGCAAGCACGCTAGCCTTCGCCTTGCCGAGCTTAAGCGGCTGACCAACTCGGTGGCGCGCGTGCGGCCCTTTATCACCACGCCGGACTGGCGGCCGCGCGCGCTCCTGGACGATGCGCATCTGAAAGACCGGCTTGCGCCCAAGCCTCAGCAACTTTCCCTGGCGCTCTCCTGATGCTTATGGTTTCGCTGCCGGCGGATTGTGATGAGGAGGGTTTTCGGGCCGCGGCCCGGCAATGCCTCGCACGCAATCTGCCACCTGAACAGATAGCCTTCACGGATGAGCAAACCGGCTCACTGTTCGATACGCTCGAAACCAACGTACCGGAGAGCGGTGTGCAGGTTCACGTCCCCCGCCGCTTTTTGACACTGCTTTCGAAAGTACTCTGCCATCGCGCGCCGGATCGGTTTTCGCTCCTTTATCGCCTCCTGTGGCGTATTCGAAAAGGTGAGCACAATGTCCTGAACCGGATTGCCGATGCCGATGTCCAGCAGGCTGAACGCTATGCCAAGGCGGTTGATAAAGACGTTTATCGCATGCATGCCTATGTTCGGTTTTCTGAGCGCGAGATCGATGGCGCTAGAGTCTTCGTCGCCTGGCATGAGCCGCAGCACTTTATATTGAATCGCGCGGCGTCCTTCTTCGTCGACCGGTTCAGCAACATGGACTGGCTCATCTGTACGCCCATCGGCACGATAGCCTGGCGTGACCAGAAACTGGATTTCGGCCCGGCGGAAGCGCGTCCGGCCTCGGCAGGGGACGCTGTCTTGGATGAGCTTTGGACCGCTTATTACCGCACAACCTTCAATCCCGCGCGTCTGCGCGTGAACGCCATGACAGCGCAGATGCCGAAGCGTCACTGGCCCACCATGCCGGAAACTGCCTTTATCCCGGAAATGGTGCATCAGGCGCAAAACCGTATCAAAGCAATGGAAGAGCGCGCGCCCGATGCGCGGCCCCGTTTCGCCGACGTGCTTGCCGAACGCATGCGCCGTGCCGAGCCGGTCGTCTCGCATCCGGATTCCTTCGAAGCCATGCGCAACGAGATACATTCCTGCCGGGAATGCCCGCTGCATGGCCCGGCTACGCAGGCGGTATCCGGTGAAGGACCGCTGGATGCGTCCGTCATGTTCGTGGGAGAGCAGCCGGGTGATCAGGAGGACCTTTCAGGTCGGCCTTTCGTTGGGCCGGCGGGCCAACTGTTCGACCGGGCGCTGGCCGAAATCGGCATTGAACGCAAGAAGACCTATGTCACCAATGCGGTGAAGCATTTCAAGTTCGAGCCGCGCGGCAAGAGGCGCGTGCACAGCAAGCCGTCCGCCGGCGAGGTTTCCGCCTGCCGGTTTTGGCTTGATCGGGAAATCCGGACCGTGTCGCCCAAGCTGATCGTTGCGTTGGGAGCGACGGCCATACTTGGCCTCACGGGCCGCTCCATGGCGGTGACCAAGGAGAGGGGGCGCATTCTTGATCTGAACGGGTGTTCGCTTCTCGTGACCGTTCATCCTTCCTATCTGCTGCGGCTGCCGAACCCGGACGCCGCGGAGGCGGAGTATCAGCGTTTCCTTCAGGATCTGAGCCTTGCAAAGCGTTGGTACGAAGCCGCATGAAAAATTACGAAAAAGCATGAATTGACTTCTACGTAAATCAAGTGAAGGGTCCGGCTACAGCTTCAAGGTGGTAGGTGCATGCGGGACTATTATACGATTACTGAATTAACCCGCGAGTTCGGCATCTCGACGCGTACGCTCCGTTTTTATGAGGATGAAGGGCTCATTCATCCGGTGCGGCGCGGGCGGACGCGGCTGTACCGCCCGTCTGATCGCCATCTTTTACGCCAGATTTTGCGAGGACGGCGGCTCGGCTTTTCCGTTTCCGAGATCCGCGAGATCATACAGATTTACAAGGAACCGCCAGGCGAAGTGGGGCAATTGCATCTGCTCGTCGAAAAGATTGAGGAAAAGCGGCAGGCCTTGCGGCAGAAGCGGCGCGATCTCGAAGAAGCGCTGCAGGAACTGGATGAAGCCGAGGAAGCTTGTGTGGAGCGGCTGGCCGAACTCGGCGTCAAGACCTGATCAGAACCAGCGCCGGGCTTTTTTCTGATAGTCGCGAAAACGCTTCCCGAAACGCAGCTCCAGATGGCGTTCTTCGGGCTCGATTGCGAGTTTCTGCGTGGCGAACGCGGCTGCAAGGCCAAGCACGAAGAACCAGACACTTCCGGAAATCATGCCGATCGCGAACATCAAGACCGTATTGCCGAGGTAAATCGGATTGCGGCTGATGGCGAATGGTCCCGTCGTCACCAGATGATTGGCGCCTTTGGTGGGATGGATCGTCGTGTTGCCGCGCTGCAAGGCACGAAAGGCGCCGATATAGAGATACGCTGCGGCGAGCACGAGTAAGCAACCGATTGCGAAGAGAATATCGGATAGGGGCGGGAGCAGCCACGGCAGCGGCACGGCATAATTGAGCAGAACGCTGATCGCGATGGCAGCCAGATACAGGACGGGCGGCCAAGGGAAGCGGCTTGGCGCGTGTTCAAGCGAATCGCTCATCAATCCCCTCCCATACGCTTCATTATCTTGCCGACGATTGGCCATTGTTCTCAACGGTGCACTGGAAGGCAAGATCGTTCAACCAGTTTCTGGTCTCCTCATCCGGCTGGGTGGCGTAAAGGTCGTCGAGGCGATTCTGCGCCTCCGCGTTGTCGAATACACAAGAGCAGTAGGCGCGGCAGAACGCTTCGTCCCGCTCCGCGGCGCATTGGGTCGTGCAGGCATCACGGTTGAACGTAGCGGTGGCGGTAGCGGGTGGTGGCACGACTTGCACAAACAACCAGACTGCCGAAATCAATACCGGCTGGTGAAGCAGGTAAAAGGCCAGGCTGTGCTGGCCGATAGCGGGTAGAAGCGGCAGTTTTCGCGCGGGCCGGATAGCAGCCATCGGCTGAAGGAGATTGGCCAAGGCGGCGAATTTTGTCGCTGCAATTCCAAGGATCACGGCAGAGAACCACGGGAAAATCGGGAAGAAATCATTTGACGGGCGCACATTGTTCGAAAGGCCGGTCCACCAGAAGGCAGGCTGGTTGAGGAAATCGGCGTGAATGTAGTGCGGTGCGGTTATCACTGCGGCAGCAAGTGGGAGCAAAATGACCACCGGCAGTCTCAGAATCAGGAGACCAAGGACGCTGGCGACCGCGATGTGATGGAGAATGCCAAAGTAAATGAAGCCATTCGGGGTCGCAAAATATGTGACGAGAGTGATAGCGCCCGCAGCCAAAATAATCACACCCAAACGTTTCGCGAAGGAGTGCAATCGAATGCCCTGACCGTGGGCGAGATAGAGGCTGACGCCGACCAGAAAGAGGAAAGAACTGGCAATCGACCGGGCGAAGATTTTCCAGCCGCCGGTCACGGAGGTCCCGGGCTCCAAATAGCCGAAAGCATCGAGGTCCCAGGTGAAGTGATAGACGGCCATGGCGACCAGCGCCCCGCCGCGGGCAATATCAATAAGCTCGATCCGAGGAAGTTTTACCTGGTCCGATTGCATTGCCTTCTCCCGGATAAATCCAATGTCTTTGGCCCTTGATGCGCAGGCAGTCGTTATGTTCATACGGAGCGCATATATTGAGATGGGTCAACGGGGCTGGATGCTTGCGCGCAGATATCGTGTCGAATGGAAGAGAGGAGCAGGCGTGCCATGAGGAAGCTGGTTGCGAATGGAGCCGAAATTCCGGTGATAGGGCTTGGGACCTGGACCTTGTCGGGGCGTGCCTGCTCCGAACTCGTGGAGCACGCGATCGAACATGGATACCGCCACGTCGATACCGCCGCCATGTATGACAATGAGCGTGAAGTGGGCGAGGGGATCCGGGCCTCCGGCCTGTCGCGCGAAGAACTTTTTCTGACCACGAAAGTATGGTGGACGGATCTTTCGGCCGACGATCTTCGGCGCTCGGCTGCGCGCAGCCTGGAACGGCTCGGCACGGATTATGTGGACCTGCTGCTGATCCATTGGCCGAACCCGGATATTCCGCTTGCCGAAACCATGGAAGCGCTCAACCGGGTTCGCGATGAGGGACTTACCCGTCACATCGGTGTATCCAATTTTCCCACCCGCACTCTTGCCGAGGCCGTGAAGCGTTCGGCGGCACCTCTGGTTGCCAATCAGGTCGAATATCATCCTTATCTCAACCAGGATAAGGTGCTCGCGGCCTGCCGCCAGCATGGAATGGCCATGGTTTCCTTTGCGCCGCTTTACAGGGGTGGGCCGCTACTGAACGAGCCGGCGGTGAAAGCGGCGGCAGGACGTCATGGCAAGACGCCGGGACAAGTGATCCTGCGCTGGCACCTGCAGCAGGAGGATGTGGCCGTTATCCCCCGTACCAGCCGCAAGGAGCGCCTGGCCGAGAACGCCGACGTTTTCGACTTCGCACTGGAGCCGGAGGAGATGGAGGCGATCAGCGCGTTGCGCGCAGCGGGGGCGCGGATTTGCGATTACGAGTTCTCCCCGGAATGGGACGCGCAATCATAGCTATACTGGAAGCGTCGGGCGGGACCGGGCCACTAGTGTCTTAAAGGCTGCCGGAGGGCAAGTTCTCCATTGGCTCCTGCATCGCGGTGAGTAGGTGCTGTTGATGCTGCTTTTGCCGCATTTATGCTAGAAGGGCGCGAGGGACGTGATTCTCGCGGCGTTCCCGCGGGCTGAAGTTGTGCTGACAGGAGAGGATGCTTGATGTTCAAGAAGATAATTGCCGTTGCCATGGTCTGCGGTTTCGCGGCGGGGTGCGTGACGTCCACCGATCCCTATACGGGACAGCAAAAAATTTCTAACACTGCTGGCGGCGCGGCACTGGGCGCACTTGCTGGCGCGGGACTGGGGCTTCTCGCTGGTGGTGACGATCGGCGCAACGCGCTTATCGGCGCCGGCGTTGGTGCGCTGGCCGGTGGTACGATCGGCAACTACATGGACCGGCAGGAAGCGCAATTGCGTGACCAGCTTCAGGGGACCGGCGTCAGCGTGACGCGCATGGGAGACCATATCGTCCTGAACATGCCGTCGAACATCACCTTCTCAACCGATTCGTCCGACATCCAGTCCGGTTTCTACCCGACACTGAATTCGGTGGCCCTCGTGCTGAGACGCTATGATCAGACGCTGGTCGACGTGTATGGCTATACGGATTCCACGGGTTCGGAGAGTCACAATCTCGACCTGTCCCAGCGCCGTGCAGGATCTGTTGCCAACTACCTGGTTTCGCAGGGCACGGATGGCCGCCGCTTCGCCGTCATCGGCCGCGGCGAGGCAGACCCGGTCGCTTCGAATGCCACGCCGGAGGGCAGGGCGCAGAACCGGCGCGTGGAAATCCGCCTTTCGCCGCTCACTGCCGGCTAGCAAACCGGTATCGGCGCTCGCGCCATTGCGGGCGCAGCGCCATTCCCTCGCTAGCCAGCGAGAGCTGTTGCAATGCGCGCCGCAAGGCGCGCATTGTTTTTTACGAGTGCGATGTTGGTTTCCAGACTGCGGCCGTGGGTGATCTTTAAAATTCGGTCGAGCAGGTATGGCGTGACCGCCTTTCCGCGAATCCCCTCCACGCGCGCGTCTGACTGGGCCCGCGTTATGTACTGGATCATTTCATCCGCGGGAATTTCCGCTTCGGCCGGGACGGGATTTCCGATCAGCATTCCGCCGGCAAGACCGAGCGTGGCTCTGGTCTGGTGAAAGCGGGCGATTGCCTCGGGCGTGTCGAGCTGAAGAGGTGCGCGGCAATTTGATTCGCGCGACCAGAAGGCCGGCATCATCCTGGCTTTGTAGCCCACGACCGGCACGCCGCGCGTTTCCAGAACTTCCAGCGTCTTCGGAATGTCGAGAATCGCCTTCGGTCCGGCCGAAACGACGATGACCGGCGTGCGCGCCAGCTCCTCGAGATCGGAGGATATGTCGAAGCTTGCTTCCGCTCCTTTGTGAACGCCGCCGATGCCCCCGGTTGCGAAGACAGGGATCCCGGCGAAATGGGCTCCGATCATCGTGGCTGCAACCGTCGTGCCGCCGCTTCGGCCCTCGGCAATGGCAAAGGCAAGGTCGGCCCGCGAGAGCTTCATGGCGTCCCTGCGCTGCGCCAGATCCTTGCGCTCCTCCGCCGATAACCCGATCTTCAGGCGGCCGTCTATCACCGCGATGGTGGCCGGCACGGCACCTTCTTCGGCAATAATTGTTTCGACGTCTGCCGCCATTTCATTATTCTGCGGCCAGGGCATGCCGTGAGTGATGATCGTGCTTTCCAACGCCACGACCGCCCGTTTTGCAGCCAGCGCTTCGGCTACCGGCGGGTGAATATCGACCTTTTCGAGCGAAGACATCGGAACTCCTGTTTCGGCTGCCATTCAGGGGTGGTTGTTTATGGGCGGGACGGAGGCAAGCGCGTCGCCAAAGGTGCGGCTGCCCACGCGCGGGGCAGCTCGGTCGCTTTCCACGACCAGTTTTGCGGCCGCCATGCCCTCGCGAACTGCTTCGGCCAGGGTAAAACCGCGCATCAAGGCTGCAACTGACGCGCCTGCGAGTGCATCTCCGGCGCCAGTCACGTCGGCAACGTTGTGCACCTTCGGTGGTGCGATCTCCGTGTATCCCTCGTTATCAAACATAAGCGCAGGTGCATCTCCCGCGGTGATTACACCCGCGCGAAGGCCCTTTTCACGAAGAATTCGCACTGCCTCTTCGATGGGCCTTTCCGCCTCCAGGCCAGCCAGTCTCCGGGCTTCCCGGCGGTTCATGAACAGGACCGCGAGCGACCCGAGAACCAGTTCGAGCCTCACGACCTTCGCCGGAGAGATCGCGATGGCGTAGACCGGCTTGTTTTCGGCAAGAACCGCGAGCTGCTGTAATGCCTCGGCCGGCATATTGGCGTCGCACAACACTGCGTCCGAATTCGCAAATGCCTCGCGCAGCTTTCGGCGCTGAAGTTGTTTTGCAAACCCCAACTCGTAAAGGTGCATGTCCGCCAGGCCGGTAACGAGATCGCCGTTCTGGCTGAGGATGGCGGTATAGCTGGGTGTCGTGCGGTCGAGGAAAGTTGCCGAAAGGTCGTCTATGCCGGTTTCCTCTATCGTTTCCGCGACCTTCTGGCCGGCTGCATCCCCGCCGCGCAATGAGAATAGCGAAACAGATAGCCCCCGCTGAACGGCCATGCGGGCCGCATTCAGCACGGCTCCGCCCACTTCCTCACTCATGCTACCGGGATTGGATGCCTCGGCAACGTACGGGCCATGGACCCGGCCTCGACGGTCAATATGTGCGCCGCCGACAGCAAGGAGGTGCGGCTCGGCCATTCATGATTCCTCAGGTGAAGAATATTATTGTGACGAGCGTCGCTTAAATCCAACCGGTGCCGGTCTGCAAGAGATATTCCTATCCGGCAAGGAAATTGGCCAGCAGCGAGGCTGCGCTGATCAGGGCTGCAAACAGAGTGAGGGCAAGCATGCTGACGATGACTGCGATCGCGAAAAGCAAGCCGTCGCGCTCGGAAAGCGCGAGGCCCGTCAGTGCGCAGGCGAGCGCAGGGAACCAGTTGCCGAAGGGGACTGGTAACGTAGTTGCGATGGCGAGCACGAGCACCAGCAAACCGACGATCCGGTCGGTCCGCCTGTGAGAGGGCCACATGCGCGGTCGGATGAAGCGCTCGATCCACTCCAGTCTAGGGGCGAAGCGGTCGCTCATACGCCGAAACGTTTCTGCCGTTACGGATCGCCGAAGCAGGAAGCGCGGGAGCCATACCGTGCGGCGGCCGACGATCATTTGCACCGCGAGCAACAGCAGAGGTGCACCTAGGATCAACGTACTGCCGGGAGGAAACGGAAGAAGATTGAGGCAGGAGAAGAGCACAAGCAGTGTAGCAAAGCTCCGGTCGCCCAGTGCTTGGCGAATCTGCTCAAAGGTTATGGTGCCTTCAGCTTCGCGGGCCAGATCGTTGAGGATTCGGGATATCCGCCGCGGCGGCAGCTGAAACTGCGCGTCCAAACCGGTCCCTTCAGCCCGCATGCCCGTTTTCCTTTGCTGAATGCGAATGCCCGCTGCATTTTCGGACATCGCGGTTAAACATTCATAAGGAATCAGGCAAGTTTACGGTTCCAGCGGCGCTCTTCAGGACTTTTTGAAGGTCGCCATAGCCCGTGAAGCGGCGCTCATACTCCAGGTCAAGCAGGCGCGCGGCGTCCTTCGCCACCTTTTCGAGCTCGGGATCTTCGGTCTGGGCCAGGTAAATGAGCTTTTGGTAATTGCCGAAAAAGTCCGGGATAAGCTCCGGATGCCGATCCAGCCCGAGGGGTTTTAGGAAAAACGTCTCGAAGTGGCGGCAGAGGAAATCGGTCATGTAGAAGGACATCATGTCCTGCTCTTCCATCCGGGCGAAGGCGTCGAGGCCCTGGTAAAATGCAAAGCAGTGCGGTCCCGCAATACGTTCGACGCCGTGCCGCTCGCACACGCGATCCAGGTCTCCGCCCGTGCCGCAATCGGCATATCCGACAAAGATGTGGCGGTAGCCCCGATTCTTCGCTTGCGAGATTGCCTGGTCGAGCGCCGGCGGAATGCGGTCCGGGTAGTAGTGATACTCGGCAGGCAGGCAGGTGATCTCCAGGTGATCGAAGCCAAGCTTCTCACGAACCGCGAGAACCTCACGTGCGATCATCCCACAGGCAATCACCAGAACATTTTTGCTCTCAGCACGTTTGGAAGCTGTCCTATTCATTTCGTTTTCCCGCGCCAAAGGCGCGTTACCAGACGGAGAAGCACATCATGACACAGCGCATCTTTTCAAGGCTTGCCATTCTAATCGCCGTTGCCGGCCTCGCGGGTGGCTGTGCCAATACGATCCGCGGTGCGGGCCAGGACACGGCCAATGTCGTCGATGCCACGCAGGATGCGGGGCGCAACATCGCGACTGAGACGCAGACCTACTAAACTCTTCGCGAGCTCTTTTCGCGCTCCGCGGCGCTCAGTTCGCCGCCGCGAGGTTGTGTTTGCGTTTCATGAATTCCTTGGCGGTTTCGACCGCCACGGCAGCATCTCGGCAGTAGGCATCCGCGCCGACGGCCCTTCCGAACTCCTCGTTGAGCGGCGCACCGCCGACGAGAACTATGTAGTCGTCGCGGATGCCTTTTTCCTTCATCGTGTCGATAACCACCTTCATGTAAGGCATGGTGGTCGTCAGGAGGGCGGACATGCCGATAATATCCGGCTGGTGCTCCTCGATCGCCTCCAGGTAATTTTCGACCGGGTTGTTGATGCCAAGGTCGATGACGTCGAAGCCAGCTCCCTCCATCATCATGCCGACGAGATTCTTACCGATATCGTGGATGTCGCCCTTCACGGTGCCGATCACCATTTTGCCCTGCTTTGGCGCGCCGGTCTCGGCCAGGAGTGGGCGCAGTATGTTCATACCCGATTTCATGGCGTTGGCCGACAACAGCACTTCCGGCACGAAGAGGATGCCGTCGCGGAAATCCTCGCCGACGACACGCATCGCCTCGACAAGAGCCTCGGTGAGAACCCTATATGGTTGCCAGCCGCGGTCGAGCAGGATACGCGTGCCTTCCTCGACTTCTTCCTTCAGCCCGTCATAAAGATCATCGTGCATCTGCTGCACAAGTTCATCGTCGGGAAGCTCGGAAAGGATAATCTCGTCGTTGTCGGACATTCCAGGCTCCTGCCGTTTCCTGTCAGGCCTTTGGCCACGGACATTTACGTCGCAAGTTAAGCCTCGTGCGGGGTGTTTCCATAGCTGATTTGCGACGTCTTGCACAAAGAAAGCGACTGAATGTTACACGGAAGCGATTTTTACGGAGCCTTACAAGCAGTCGCTCCCCGGGCCTTAACGGCCTCTATGCGACACGGTCTGGCGTTTGCGGAACGTTCGCCTGTACGCGTTTGATTACCATGTCGATATTTAAGCTTCGCCCTATTTCAGGGAAGCAGAGGCGCGCCATGTCGAAGGATGTAAAGATGGACCAGGATCCGGCGACGAACCAGGAATTGACCACTGAAGCCGGCGAGAGCAGGAAAGGCCGTTCCGGCCGGGAACGTGGCGGCCGTGGAGAACGCGGAGGTGCAGCCGCCCGCCGCGCGGCACGGGGCGGTAGCGGGCCGGGACAGCAACTCGGTTACATACGTCGTCCCCTGCGGCCTTATGAGGTTTTGGACGAAGAAGGGTTGGGCATTGTCGAGGCGAACGCCGATACGATCCTCGAAGAAATCGGTATCGAGTTTCGCGACGATCCGGAAGCGCTTCAGCTTTGGAAGGAAGCCGGAGCGGAGGTAAAGGGCGAGCGTGTGCACTTTCCCAGGGGACTGTGCCGTGAGCTCCTGAAAACCGCCCCGTCAACCTTCACTCAACACGCGCGCAACCCGGAGCGCTCCGTCGAAATCGGCGGCAACACGACCATTTTCGCCCCCGTCTACGGGCCGCCCTTCATTCGCGACCTCGACGGCAACCGCCGTTATGCAACGCTGGAGGATTTCCGCAATCTGGTGAAGCTGGCCTATATGGCGCCGCCGATTCACCATTCGGGCGGGACAGTGTGCGAGCCGGTGGACGTGCCGGTGAACAAGCGCCATCTCGACATGATCTATTCGCACATGCGCTTGTCCGACAAGCCGTTCATGGGCTCGGTGACGGCACCCGAGCGCGCCGAGGACACGGTGGCCATGGCGCGCATCCTGTTCGGCGAGGAATTCGTCGATCAGAACACGGTCGTCATCAACCTTATCAACGCGAACTCGCCCATGGTGTTCGATGAGACGATGCTGGGTGCTGCGAAGGTCTATGCCCGGGCCAACCAGGCCTGCATCATCACACCATTCATCCTGGCAGGTGCCATGAGCCCGGTGACCGTAGCCGGCACGCTGACCCAGGTCTTGGCGGAAGTGATGGCAGGTGCCGCCTTCACGCAGCTTGTGCGTCCGGGCGCGCCGGTGGTTTTCGGCACGTTTGCCTCTTCCATTTCCATGCAGTCCGGTGCTCCGACCTTCGGCACGCCCGAGCCTTCGCTCGTCTCCTACGGAGCGGCACAACTCGCCCGCAGGCTGGGCCTTCCCTTCCGCACGGGCGGATCGCTGACCGCATCGAAGATTCCGGATGCGCAATCGGCTTATGAAAGCGCGAACACGTTGAACGCGACAGTGCTCGCCGGCACCAATTTCGTGCTCCACGCGGCCGGGTGGCTGGAGGGTGGGCTGGTTTCGTCCTTCGAGAAATTTATGATGGACATTGATCAACTCGGTATGCAGCAGCGCCTGTGCGAGCCGCTCGACCTCTCGGAGAACGGGCAGGCAATGGATGCCATCCGAGAGGTCGGGCCGGGCAACCATTATCTAGGCTGCAGCCATACCCAAGCCAACTTCCAGAACGCCTTCTATCGCTCTTCTATTGCGGATAACAATTCCTATGAGCAGTGGGCGAGCGACGGCGAGAAGACCGCGCAGCAGCGCGCCAACGAACTCGCCCGCCAGTGGCTCGATGCCTATCAGGCGCCAACTCTGGACGAGGGCATCGACGAGGCGTTGCAGGACTATGTTGCGCGGCGCAAGGACTCCATGCCCGACGCCTTCTCGTGAGAGGTGCGGACGGCAGCCTATCCCGTCGGTTTAAATCAAGCGCGTGCCCGCCGCCGCTGCCGGCGGTTTGGTCCGGCGCTATCGGCGCCGCTCTGGGCGGCAGCC
This sequence comes from Chelativorans sp. YIM 93263, assembly GCF_028767125.1. Classification (GTDB taxonomy): domain Bacteria; phylum Pseudomonadota; class Alphaproteobacteria; order Rhizobiales; family Rhizobiaceae; genus Chelativorans. The sequence continues at coordinate 477,174 of NZ_JAKCWP010000002.1, read as the reverse complement.
TTGTTTCGCATCGGCCCGACGCGTGACTCGATGTCCTGCACGCTGGGTCGGGCGCCTTTCCGATGCTCGTCGAGCGCCTTGCGCATGGCGGCAAGATGCTCGAAGGACGTGCCGCAGCAGCCGCCGATGATCCTGGCGCCGCCATCAACCGCCAGGCGCACATAATCGGCCATGAGCTCCGGCGTGCCTGAATAATGGATTTCCGAGCCGTGGAACTCCGGGATGCCGCAATTGCCCTTAACGACGATCTTGGCGTCGGGCTGGGCTTCCGACATGTCCAGCAATGCGGCAAGGATGTCTGGCGCGCCGACGCCGCAATTGGCGCCCACGGCGACAGGCCTTTCGGAGAGTTCATCGACCACACCGTGGATATCCTTTGGCGCCAGGCCCATCATGGTGCGTCCGGCCGTGTCGAAAGAGCCCGTATATGTGTAGGGGAGCCCGACCCGGATTGCCGCCTCCGCCGCCGCACGGATCTCGTCGGGCGCCGACATGGTCTCGATCCAGGCGACCTCCGCGCCGCCGGCCTTCAGCCCCTCGATCTGCTCGGCAAATGCGTTCACCGCATCCTCGTAAGCCATCGCCCCGAGCGGCACCAGAAGCTCACCGGTGGGGCCCACAGAGCCGGCGACGATGACGCGCCGACCTGCACTTGCCGCCACGCGGCAGGCGATTTCCGCAGCTTTCTTGTTGATCTCGAAAACGCGATCCTGCGCGCCGTGCAGTTTCAGCCGCTGACGGGTTCCGCCGAAGGAGTTGGTGAGAATGATATCGGAGCCCGCCTCGACGAATCCGCTGTGCAGGGCCTCCACCTTTTCCGGTGCATCTTCATTCCACAATTCGGGCGCTTCACCCGATTGCAGGCCCATATCGAAAAGGTTAGTGCCGGTCGCGCCGTCGGCAAGAAGCACGCCTTTCTCTGCGATCAGAGCGTCGATCGGGTTCTGCATGGCAGCCGCCTTTCCAGTCGGAAACGCCATTCTGATAGCTGTATAAAGATATAAAGAAGTCTTTATATAACGTCAAGTAAAGCATTCAATCAAACGAAAGTGATTGAACGAAATCCGCTGTCTCATGGGCGTTTACTTCGGCAGCGCGGATCAGATTATCGAAATGGCGGGTGAGGGTGGCCACGGACTGTGTTGCGTTCAGCACGAGGTACATGCCGCCGATATAGAGCGCGGCGCGATAGGGACCGAACACCGTGTAGGGCGCGGAATAGCGCCTCCGCCCGTCATAGAGAAAAAGGCGGAACGTCGGGTAGAGGTCCTTCAGCAGTTGCGTCATATGGGCGATTTGCTCGACCCGCACATCCAGCGGAAGATTTTGCCAGATCCCTTCGCCCCTTGCGAAAACCTCGAGGGTTTGCCTGGACATGCAGACTTCCATGTCTGTCTCGGGGCGGCGGTTATAGTCTACCCGATACCGGGCTTCGCCGATCTGTGCTTCGCGGCTTTGGAGGGCTGTTTCCGCCTCGTAGAGGATGACGTGCTCCGTGCGCAGCAGATCGGGGATGGTCGAGGGCACATAGCGGATCTTGGTGCCGATGGCTTCGGCATGCCACCGGGCGAGCAGGGTCTGCCCGAAGCCGCCTTCGGCTTCCGCGATCTCCAGATTTTCGCGTAGTTCGCCCGTGATGCCTTCATCATGGCTGAGGCCCAGCAGCCAGTCGAGCGAGACCTGATGCCGGGCGGCAATGTTCATGAGCGTTTCGGCGCGCGGCAAGCGTGCAGAACTGCCGGCCAGAAGCTGCGACAGCGCCGAGCGGTCGATCCCGACCGCAGCAGCAAATGCCGACTGGTTCAGCCCAGAGCGCTGGAGCAGCGTTCTCAACCGCTGGCGGAAGACCTCAGAAAGGTCGCGCTTGTCGGGTGGGTTCTTCGTTGTGTCGTCCATGGACGATACTCCGCATTTGTTTTCTTTCGTAAACATTTGCAGGATTTGCTTTCAAGACGCAACGCATTGTGCGCATTCTCTCGTTGCCGGTCCGCGGGCCTCCTGTCAAAAAGTGTCAGTAGCCTTTCGCGACGCATTCAGCGTGTTGTGGCACCGCAGGAAAATGATGGAAACGAGAGACAAGAGCCGGCACGGCCGCCCGGCGATTGAGTGGCCGACATTTGTGCTGATTTTTCTATGTTATTCAGCTTGGGGCGCGGCCGGCTTTGCTCTTTGGCCGGATTGGCCGATTGCTGCGCTTGTGGTTCTGACCTTTACGATTGCCCTTCAATCATCGCTCATGCACGAGTGTCTGCACGGGCATCCCACGCGCAGCGCAGCGGTCAATGAGATCCTTGTCGGATTGCCGATCGGCCTTGTCTATCCTTATCGCCGCTTCAAGGCCTTGCATCTGCGACACCATGCGGATGAGCGGCTGACCGACCCGTTCGAGGATCCCGAGAGCTACTACCGCGCCCTTTGGCATTATAAAGAGTTGCCGCGCGCGGTTCGGTTGCTCCTGCAGATCAACAACACGATGGCTGGCCGTTTCATCCTCGGGCCGCTGATCATGAACGTCGCGTTTTTCGCCTCCGAGACGAAGCTGATCGCCGCGGGCGACCGCGATGTTCGAAAAGCGTGGAGCTTGCACGTCCTCGGGTTGGCAGTCGTTGTGCCGATCATCTCCTATGGCTTCGGTATGCCGCTGTGGATGTATGTACTGGTGCCTGCTTGGCTTGGACAGTCGTTGATCGCCATTCGCACCTTTGCCGAGCATCAGTGGTCCGAGCGGCCGGACGGCCGCACCATCATCGTGGAGCGTTCGCTGCTTTCCCTGCTGTTCCTCAACAACAATCTGCATCTGGTACATCACAAACTTCCGGCAGCACCCTGGTATGCGCTACCGCGGCTTTATCGGGAACGCCAGGAGGAATGGTTGCGCCGCAACGGCGGCTATGCCTATCCGGGTTATTTTGCGCTTCTCAAGGATTTTGCCTTTCGCGCGAAGGAGCCGGTGGTGCATCCGGTGCTTCATCGCGATCCGTATGCGCCACGCGCTTTCCGTCCGCGTGCACAAGGCCGCTCGTTGGCCGGCGCGGGAACCATACCCATCCCGGCAAGACCGGCGAAGGAATGAGAGTGAAGCCTTGCGTTCCTTCGCTCTTGCGGTCGATATGATCCCATGAGCACCTTCGTTACCGCCTTTCCGATGTATGACTGGCCTGAGACGCTTGCCGAGACCGACGCCGAATGGTCGCAGCTTTGCCATGCGTTGAGGGCGGAAGATTTTGACGCGCCGGCGTGGCTTACACGCCGCAATGCCGATATGCCGGCGGTGCCGGGCGGCATCCGCGACGCCGAAGGTCGGTTGATCGCGCCGGATCCGGCTACCCTTCCGCCGGATGAACTCGACCTCGGTGTGTTGTGGCGGCATCCGGCCCTTCTGCTTGCGCAGACCTGCTGGGGGCCGATGGAAGCCGGGCTCGATAAGTATGTGCAAGTCGTTGGCCAGCCGGATTATTCGGCCCATGAGGGCGGAGAGGGGCAGCTTTATTCGAGCGCGATCCTGATGCGGCGCGGCGAGGCGCCGGCGATCACCGCTTCCGCCGATGCGGGTGCCCGCATCCCTTTAGAGAAGCTGCGCGGCAAGCGCTTGGCCTACAACGAACCCAATTCCATGTCCGGTTTCATTGCCCTGCGGCGCGATCTGGAGATTATGGGCGAAGGCTTTTCACTGTTTCCGGAGCAATTCGAGACGGGCTCCCACCGTGCCTCCGCGCTCGCCGTTGCCGAAGGCAGGGCGGACGTCTGTGCTGTCGACTGCCGCACCTGGACGCTCATCCTGCGTTTCGAGCCTGCATCCGCCGGTCTGGTGGTCGCCGGCTGGACGGGGCGGCGAAAAGGCCTGCCGTTCATCACCAGCTGGACGACACCACCAGAGCACTTGGCGCTCCTCCGCCGCGCGCTCGGTCCCTTCCCTCCTTAACATTGTAGTTGGAGGGGCTATCCCCGCATCCGCTCTCCATTCGGATCGAAGGGCGGCTCGACCGTAATACGGGCACGACGGCGCTGACCAAGAATTTCAATCTCGAACAGGTCTTCGCTTTCGTCCTCTGCCAATCCCGCCGGGACGTAGCCCTGGGCGAGGGATTGTTTGACGAAATGGCCGTAGCCACCTGAGGTGATCCAGCCCACGACGCGCCACTCTCCGTCGGTGATGCCGAGGATCGCGGAGGCGTCTCTCTCCTCATGAGAGAGAGATGTTCGCTCAGCGGACAGAGGGGATCGGTCGGCGCCAAACCTTGATGCTCCGTAGCCATGCGGCTTTTCGACCGTGCCGAAATCCCGATCACCGACCTTTGCCCAGATCGGCTCGTCACCCATTACGTCGGCATCCAGTGCGTCCACGACGAAGGAGACGCGGCAGATCTTTGGGCCTTCAGTTCGTTCCTTGAGCGCCGCATCGCGCCCTATGAAATCATTCTTCTCAAGGCGGACGAAGCGCTCCATAGCCCCTTCGAACGGGCCGTAGATCGGACGCAGTTCGCGGAACCAGGTGGGGAAATTTTTCTCCAGCCGCATGGCAAGCAGCGCGCGCATGCCGAAGTCGACGATGCCGAACTCTGCGCCCGCGTCCTTGATGTTCTCGTAGACCCGGCGCTGATAGGCCGGCGGCATCCAGATCTCGTAACCGAGATCGCCGGTATAACTGAGGCGATTGACCATACACGGCGCGCCCGCCACATCCAACTCGCGGAAGTCCATGAAGCGGAAAGCTTCCTTCGAAACATCGGCATCGGTGAGCTTTTCAAGCACCGCGCGAGATTTCGGCCCGGCGATGGAAAGGCCGACGAGCGTCTGGTCGAAACGGTGGATGCGTATGGAGCCGTCAGCCGGCATGTGTGTTTCAAACCAGCGCATATGATAGATTTGCGCCGCGGAAGAGCCCCACATCATAAAGCGGTCGTTGCCGGCCTTCGCTATTGTGAAGTCGCCGATCAGCTTGCCGAACTGGTTGAGCATGGGCGACAGAACAATGCGCCCGGCCTTCGGCATGCGGTTGGTCATGAGGCGATTGAGAAAGGCTTCCGCGCCTGTGCCGGTGACTTCGTATTTGGCGAAGTTGGCGATTTCGGTCACGCCAACACCATTCCTGACGGCACGCACCTCGTTCCCGACATGCTCAAAATCGTTCGAGCGGTGGAAGGAGACGACGTCCTGGGCCTCGGTGCCTTTGGGCGCGAACCAGAGAGGTGTTTCCAAGCCCCAGCTGTCACCCATCACGGCATTGTTGTCGCGCACCATCACGTCGTAGAGCGGCGTCGTCTGTGCTGGCCGGGCGGCGGGGAGCTCCTCGTTGGGGAAGCGGATGGAGAAGCGTCGCGAGTAGTTTTCGCGGACCTTGGCGTTGGTGTAACGCAGGGTCGCCCATTCGCCGAAGCGGGCCACATCCATGCCCCAGATGTCGAAGCCCGGATCGCCATCTACCATCCAGTTCGCCAGCGCCAGCCCCACGCCGCCGCCCTGGCTGAAGCCGGCCATGACCGCGCAGGCACACCAGAAATTGGTCAGGCCCTGGACGGGACCGACCAGCGGATTGCCGTCCGGGGCGAAGGTGAAGGGGCCGTTGATGACCTGCTTGATCCCGGCGTTTTCCAGCGCGGGGAAGTGGCGGAAGCCGACCTCCAGCGAAGGGGCGATACGGTCGATGTCGGGCTGGAGCAGTTCGTGGCCGAAATCCCAGGGCGTGTCGACCGGCGACCAGGGTTTGCAGGCTTTTTCGTAGGTGCCGAGCAGGACGCCGTTACGCTCCTGGCGCGTGTAAATCTCGCCCTTGAAGTCGATCACGCCTATCAGCTCGCGGCCGGTTGAGCGGTTGAACTCCTCCACTTCCGGCATGGGCTCCGTGAGCAGATACATGTGCTCCATGGCCAGAAGCGGCAGTTCAAGCCCCACCATGCGGCCTACCTCGCGGCCCCACAGACCACCGCAATTGACCACGTGCTCCGCTTTCACTGTGCCTTTTTCGGTCACCACATTCCAGGTGCCGTCCGGTTTTTGCGTGATTTCGATCACTCTGTTGCGAAGCTCGATCTCGGCGCCCAGCTTGCGCGCCGCCCTGGCGTAGGCATGGGTAGTACCAGAGGGGTCGAGATGGCCTTCCACCGGATCCCATAGGGCGCCGACGAAGTGGCTCTCGTCCATGAGCGGGAACATGGACTTGGCCTCGGATGGAGTGATCAGCTCGGTCTCCATGCCGAGATAGCGCCCTTTGGCGTGGACGAGGCGCAGGAAGTCCATGCGCTCCGGGCTGTCGGCCATCATCACGCCGCCCGTCAAGTGCAGTCCGCAGGACTGACCTGACAACTCCTCGATCTCCTTGTAGAGCTGCACCGTATAGGCCTGCAGTTTGGCCACGTTCGGATCGCCGTTCAGCGTGTGAAACCCGCCGGCTGCATGCCACGACGAACCGGAGGTCAGCTCCGAGCGCTCGATGAGAAGCACATCTGTCCAGCCGGCGCGGGCCAAATGATAAAGCACCGAGCATCCAACTACGCCGCCGCCGATGACCACCGCTTTTGCTTGGGTTCTCATGGGGTTATTTCCGCTTCTGAAGATTTTGATTCCGGAGATAAACGAAGCGCAAGTCAGGCGCTGAACCATCTTCGGCCAAACGGCCGTCCCACATCACCATCTTTAAAAATCCGTCGGCGCCCCGCCTTCGCGGGTGCGGCGTTCGACGAATTCGTTAAGTTCATCGCGGATAGCCTCTTCCATGGGCGGTTCCTCGTAGAGGGCCAGCCGCTCCTTCCAGAGGCGGTTCGCATGTTCTATGGAGGTCGGGGCACCAGCTTGTGCCCAGCTCTCATAATTGCGCCAATCGGAGATCATGGGGGAGTAAAACGCCGTTTTGTAGCGCGCCTGCGTGTGCTGCGAGCCGAAGAAGTGGCTGCCCGGCCCGACCTCGCGTATGGCCTCGACCCCAAGCGCGTCTTCCGAAAGGTCGAGGGGCGTCAGGAACTCGGCGACCATCTGTAGAAGTTCGAAATCGAGCATCATTTTTTCATAGGAACAGCACAGTCCGCCCTCTAGCCAGCCAGCGGCATGCTTCATCAAGTTTGTGTGGCCCTGAATGCAGCCCCAGAGCGAGAACACGCTCTCATAGGCGGCTTGAGCATCCACCGTGTTGGCCGCGCAGACGTTGGAGCTGCGGTAGGGGATCTTATAGCGGCGGGCGAGTTGTCCGCCGATAAGCTGCGCCTTCATATATTCCGGTGTGCCGAAAGCGGGAGCACCGGAGCGCATATCTACGTTCGATGTGAAGCCGCCATAGCCAACGGGTGCGCCTTTCCGCACCATTTGCGAGAAGGCAAGTGCGGCGAGCGCCTCGGCGTTTTGCTCGACCAGGGCGCCGGCAATGGTAACAGGCGCCATTGCGCCGGCGAGTGTGAAGGGCGTGACGATCACCACCTGGCCTTGGGTGGCCATCTGGATGATGCCTTCCATCATCGGAATATCGAGCCTGAGCGGCGAGTTTGTATTGATGACCGTGAAGCAGGAGGGCTCGTCGATGAACTGCTCGCGGCTCACCCCGCGGGCAATGCGGGCGATCTCAATGCCATCCAGATTGCGCTCGCGCCCCAGCGAATAGATGTGGAAGGTCTTGTCCGTGAGGGTGGTGATGTCGCGCAGACACTCCAGATGCCGGATGCTGGGATGGACGTCGATCGGCTCCACCGGATAGCCGCCCAGGCAATGGACGATGTTGTGCATCTGCCCGAGCTTCACGAAATTGCGAAAATCGGCCTGATTGCCAGGCCGCCGCCCGCCGTCCATATCGGAGCAGTTCGGCGCGGAGGCCATCTGCGCCAGGATGATGTTATCGCCACCCACGCGCAGATCATGCGCGGGATTGCGCGCGTGCACTGTGTATTCAGCGGGACAGTGGGAAATGAACTCGAGCACCATATCGGGGTCGAAGCGCACACGCTGCGTATCCTCGTCCACATCGGCGCCATGGCGGCGCATGATGGCGCGCGCTTCGTCATGCAGTACGTCGACGCCGATTTCCTTCAGCACGCGCAAGGAGGCGAGGTGAATGGATTCGAGTTCGTCCTCGGAGACGATCTGCGTCGGAGGGAAGGGTATGCGAAGCTGGCGGAAGGGCGGTTGCTCGAAACTTCCCGCGCCCGCGCCCCGTTTGCCCGCGCGTCCGCCCCGGCGCGGGCGGCTGGTCGCAGTCTGCGCATTCTCAGGCGTGCCGGAAACGTTCATGTTTTTCCTCGTGCCTGTTATAGAATGGAGACATGATGAACCCCTCTGCCGCTGCCCAACACGGGCAAGGCGACGGAAAGCGCAAGAGAAGCGACATTCTCGTGACGCTTTCGGATAATCAGTAACGGTCGTGCTTGAAGGGAGGATCGGTATCCGGTTTAATCGACGCATGATGAGTCTGCCGGGCAAAAGCTTCCCGCTCTACCCGAGCTTGAAGGTGTCGCGACGCACGCGGCACACAGAGCTTTTGCGGCTGTGCGCGCGGATCGGATATTCGCCGCCAGCCGTCGTTTGATTCTCTTGGCACTTGCGAGATCGATTCAAACGGAGACTCTAATTCCATGGCTTACCAAAACTTTTCCCTGGCGCAGCTTCAGGGCTTCGATGCCGCGCACCACCTGCATCCTTTTACCGATCACAGGGATCTGCGCGCCGCAGGCTCACGCATTATCACCCGCGCCGACGGGGCCTTCGTCTATGACACGGAAGGCAAGGAGATCCTCGACGGCATGGCGGGGCTCTGGTGCGTGAATGTCGGCTATGGCCGCGAAGAGCTGGCGGAGGTCGCTTACGAGCAGATGAAGGAGTTGCCCTATTACAATTCTTTCTTCCGCTGCTCCACGCCGTCGCCCGTTCTCTTGGCAAAGAAGCTGGCGGAGATCGCGCCGGCAAATATCAGTCAGGTATTCTACGGCTCGTCGGGCTCGGAGACAAACGACACGGCCTTGAGGCTGGTGCGGCATTACTGGGCGCTGGAGGGCAAGCCGGAGAAAAACCGCATCATCTCACGCCAGTGGGCCTATCACGGCTCGACTATCGCAGGCACGTCGCTGGGTGGAATGGCGGCCATGCACGGCCAGCTCAACGGGGCAGTGCCAAATATTTCGCATGTCATGCCGCCTTACGCTTTCGAACTGAAGGAGCCGGGTGAGAGCGAGCATGATTTCGGCCTGCGTGCGGCAAAGGCCGTGGAAGACGCAATTCTGGAGGCCGGGCCGGAGAATGTCGCTGCCTTCATCGGCGAGCCCGTCATGGGTGCGGGGGGCGTGAAAATCCCGCCGGAAAGTTACTGGCCGGAAATCCAGCGAATCTGCCGTAAATACGACGTCCTGCTGATGCTCGACGAGGTAATCACCGGCTATGGCCGGACGGGCGAATGGTTTGCCGCGCAGAGGATCGGTATTGAGGCCGACACGATCAGCACCGCCAAGGCGCTGACTTCGGGCTATCAGCCGCTTTCAGCACTTCTGGTAGGCGATCGCATTGCCTCGACGCTGGTGGAGAAGGGCGGTGAGTTCTTCCACGGATACACCTATTCCGGTCATCCCGTGGCTTGTGCCGTGGCGCTGAAAAACCTCGAAATCATCGAGCGGGAGGGGCTGATCAAGCGCGTTCGCGAGGAGACTGGACCATATTTCGCCGACTCGCTGAAGGAGCGCATTGCCAATCATCCGATCGTGGGCGAGGTACGCAGCTTCGGGCTGATGGGGGCAATCGAGATCGTGGCGGATAAGGAAACACGCGAGCGTTTTCCCGGGGAAGGTGCGGCCGCAACGAGCGTGCGGGACCATGCCATCGAGGACGGGCTGATGATGCGGGCTGTCGGCGACACAATGATCCTCTCCCCACCGCTGATCTGGACGTGCGAGACGATCGATCTGGCGTGCGACCGGATTGTCGCAGCTCTGGACCGGGCGGAGCAGGATCAGCATAAATCGAGGGGCTGAATGCTGAAAACCGCGCTCTCCGGGGAGAAACGCGGTGATCAAAACGCCGTCACTGTCGCCCTCGCGGGAATACGCAACGCTTGCGAGGGCGGCCACTCCGGTACGCGAGACCTGATCCGGAGCCTGGAGGCCGTGACATCCGCCTCGTTTTCCGTTTTACCCGGACATGGTTACCGGGAGGTTAGCAAGATCTTGAACAAAGCTTAACTTCGGGATTTTTTTGTGGCGGCGCTTCTGGTTATTTTCCGGCCGCTCCCCGGAGGAAATTGATGATGGCGGAGAAATCCTTGTCGCCGTTGCCCATTGTCTCGAACAGCGCATAGAGTTGTGCTGCTTCCGCGCCCAGCGGGGTTGCCGCGCCGTTGTTCTGGGCCGCTTCCTGGGCAAGGCGCAAATCCTTTAGCATCAGGGCGGCGGCAAAGCCCGGCTGGTAATCCCGATTGGCAGGGGAGGTGGGCACCGGCCCCGGAACCGGGCAGTAGGTGGTGAGCGACCAGCACTGCCCGGAGGACGTGGAGGCGACATCGAAGAGCGCCTGATGCGAAAGGCCGAGCTTTTCGGCCAGGACGAAGGCTTCTCCCACGCCGATCATTGAGATGCCGAGAATCATATTGTTGCAGATCTTGGCCGCCTGACCGGCCCCGCCATCGCCGCAATGGACGACGCGGCCCGCCATGGGCTGAAGGATCGGTTCGGCCTTGACGAAGGCCGCCTCGGAACCGCCGGCCATAAAGGTCAGCGTACCGGCCTCCGCGCCGCCGACACCGCCGGACACAGGAGCATCTATCGACAGCAGGCCGTGTTCGGCGGCAATATCGTGGGCTTTGCGCGACGAATCCACGTCGATGGTTGAGGAGTCGATGAAGAGCGTGCCCCTGGTTGCCTTCGGCGCGATATCTTCATAGACCGACAGGACGTGCTTACCCGCCGGAAGCATGGTGATAACCACCTCCGCGCGTTCGATAGCCGCGGCCGCGCTTGCGGCCGGCTTGACGCCGCTTGCTTCAGCCTTCTCCAGATTGGTGGCGACGAGATCGAAGCCGTGCACCTCATGCCCGGCCTTGATCAGATTGGCCGCCATGGGAATTCCCATATTGCCGAGGCCGATGAAGGCGGTGGTGGTCATTTTGGTTCTCCTCCCGATGAATGGCAGTATGGCAATTGGGCGTTAGGGGGAATAAAGGGTGAGGGACGACCCCATCGCTGAGCGTATCAAAACCACTGCTGCCCTATCGCCTTACTGTTTTCCCACCAAATGCCGCGCGATGATCAGGCGCATGATCTCGTTCGTGCCTTCCAGTATCTGATGTACGCGCAGGTCGCGCACCAGCTTCTCCAGCCCGTAATCCTGCAGATATCCGTAGCCGCCATGAAGCTGGAGCGCGTCGTTGGCGACATCGAAGCAGGTGTCCGTGACGAAGCGCTTGGCCATGGCCGACCATTTGGAGGCATCGGGTGACTTGGCGTCCAGCTTGGAAGCGGCGGTGTAAAGAAGCACACGCGAGGCGTTCAGGTTCGTTTCCATGTCGGCCAGCTTGAATTGCAGGGCCTGGAAGCGATTGACCGGCTGGCCGAAGGCTTGCCGCTCGGCCGTGTAGGCTAGGGCTTTCTCATGCGCGGCCTGTGCCCCGCCGAGCGAGCAGGCGGCAATGTTCAAGCGGCCACCGTCGAGGCCGGCCATCGCGATTCGGAAGCCTTCACCCTCACTGCTGAGAAGGTTTTCGGCGGGCACACGGCAATCCTCGAAGACGACCTGGCGGGTGGGCTGCATGTGCCAGCCCATTTTCTTCTCCAGAGGTCCGAAGGAGAGGCCGGGCGCATCCTTCGGGACGAGCAGTGTCGAGACGCCGCGCGGCCCATCCTCGCCCGTGCGCACCATGACGAGGTAGATATCCGTTTCGCCGGCGCCGGAGATGAACTGTTTTGTTCCGTTCAAGACGTAATGATCGCCATTTTTCACGGCTTTGGTTTTGAGGGCGGCGGCGTCCGAGCCGGATCCGGGCTCGGTAAGGCAATAGCTGGAGAGCCACTCCATCGAGGTCAGCTTCGGCAGGAAACGCTGGCGCTGGTCCTCGCTACCGAAACTGTCGATCATCCAGGCGACCATATTATGGATGGAAATGTAGGAGGAAAAGCCAGGGCAAGCGGCTGCTAGAGCCTCGAAGATAAGCACAGCATCCAGCCGTCCGAGAGCCGAGCCCCCGACGTCTTCCCCGCAATAAATGCCACCAAAGCCGAGCGGACCCGTCTCGCGGATGACATTGACCGGGAAATGTTTTTTCTCATCCCATTCCAGCGCTAACGGGGCTACATGATCGGCCGCGAAACTCCGCGTCATGTCCTGGATCGCGCGCTGGTCCGGATTCAACTCGAACTGAGCGCTGTCGCTCTCGATGAGGGCATCCATGGCATCCTCCCAAACTTCCTCCGCATATCAGTTTAGTGCATTGGAGAGCGCGCGCAATGCGTGCTTGGACAAAGCCGGTGTGCGCAAGGCGGCACGGCGGTCTATTCCTCCGGCGCCTCATGCGCTTTCGGCCAGTAGGTGCCGATTGTCCAGATATTGCCCTCGGGATCGCGGCAGATGAATTCGCGGCTGCCATAGTCGCGGTCGACCGGTTCCTCCAGGATTTCGGCTCCGGCCTTGACCGCCTGGTCGTATGTGACGTCGAACCGCTCGACGGCGATATAGATGGACTTTCCACCGTTCTGGCCGGGCTCGCCGACCATTGCACCAAAACTGTCCTCCGATGCCTGCCCGAGTATGATGATGGAAGAGCCAAGCGCAAGTTCCGCGTGAGCGACCTTACCGCCCTCGCCATATCGCGCATGGACCGAGAAGCCGAACGCGCGAACAAGCCAGTCGATCATCGCTGCCGGATCGCGGTATCGAAACGTGGGGAATACGCGTGGGAACTGGATGGTTACGGACTTGGACATGGTGGCTCCTCCTGTGAACCGACGGATAGCCTACCATTCTATGAGGGATCATCAAGCAGACTGACCCGTCCTATTGTTCCCGCGCGGCTGATTAGCCGAAGCTCCCTATGATGTCGTCATCCCTGGCGGAGCGAAGCAGAGACCCGAGATCCATGCCGGAGCCTTCGTGTCGGAACTCCACCATCAGAGATCTGGACACGCCCTTGCTTTGCGCGGGCGTTCAGGGATGAAGACGCGGAGAAATGATCTCCGCTTAAAACCCAAGAAATGTCAGCAGGGGATTGTCTTCCTGCGTCAGCAGGCGGAGGGCAAGGGCGAGGCAGACGACGATCAGAAGCGGCTTGATGACCGCTGCTCCTTTTTTCATCGCAAGGGCGGCGCCGAGCCGGGCACCGGCGAACTGGGCAACGCCCATCAACAGGCCGATCTTCCAGTAGACCACCCCGAGGAAGGCAAAGGCGACGAAGCCGCCGAAATTGGACGCAAAGTTGAGGAGTTTGGTGTGGGCGGTAGCCTTCAGAATGCCGAAGCCGGCAAGCGCCACAAAGGCCAGCATGAAAAATGAACCCGCGCCGGGACCGAAGGCACCGTCATAAAACCCGATGACGGGCACGATGGCTATGCCGAAAAGAAAGGGAGAGATGCGCCGGGCACGGTCGATGTCGTCCACGCGGGGCCTGACGGCAAAAAAGATGGCAACGCCGATGAGAAGCACCGGGAGGATGGCTTCCAGAAATTCACCGGGCAGGAAGCTCGCCATCAAGGCACCCCCGACACCCGCGATAAAGGACAGGCAGGCCCACGGAATCTGCGCCTTGAGGTCAACATGGCCCTTTGCCGAATAAGCTATTACGGACGAGGCTGTTCCGAAGATGCTTTGCAGCTTGTTCGTGGCGATTGATTCGACCGGGCCGAACCCGGCAAGCAGGAGCGCAGGAACGGTTACCAGACCGCCGCCGCCCGCGATGGCGTCCATAAAACCAGCGAAAAACGCCGCGAGAGCGAGCAGAAGCGCGGTTTCGACCGCGATGTCAAACATTTGGCAATAATGACCTGCGAGGCAAGGAAGAGGCGCCTTTCCACCACAAAGGCGCGAACGGCACAAGTCAATTTCGCTTTTCAAGCCTTGTGCAATACAAAGGGAGATTACTATTGATCGGACTGACCGGAGGTGTCGCGTGTTGTGGCAAGGCGCGCCGAGAGCCGTGATGCGGTTGCAACATAAGCGCGGCGCAAGGTCGCCATGGCGCGCGAGGGTCCGGTCAGGCCGGCCAATAGTTATCTCCCTTGGTATAAGCGGAGGAGGGGAGTATGCCGGAAAGCATGCCCATCGATTTCGACAGGCCCGAGGCAGATCAGGCGGCCGAGATTCTCCTACTCCTGCGGCTCGTGCTGAACGACGGTGCTGCGAATGAGCAAACGCTCGCGGTTATCCGGCGTGTCGGGTTGCGCGCCTTCGGCATAAGCGCCCCCTCCATGGCCAGACTGGAAGCGCTGATTGCCAGCTATGGGATCGAGCAGGCAGAGGCGGGAGCGGAGTTCCGCTCACGTCCGCGAGCGGAGCGGCGGCGGTTGGCCGCTGCGTTGCTTACCATCGGCCGCTGTGACGAGGCGCTCAAGGGGCGGGAGGGCCGCCTGCGCGGGCGGCTTGCCGCGCTTCTGGACCTGGAGGAAGCGGAACTGAAGTGAGAGTGTTTTAGCTTTACAGCTGCGTGCCCTAAGCTCTCTCGACCTTCTCCAACCGCCGTTCCAATGCCCGTTGCAGATCGGGGGCGGCGGCGACAAGGGCCTTGGCCGGCTCCGTTGCTGGGCGATTGAGAACATCGTTTGTTATGCCGTGCTCAACGATCTCGCCATCATGCATGACCATGACTGTGTCGGTGATCGCGCGTGCGACCGTCAGGTCATGCGTGATGAAGAGATAGGCCACGCCCAACCGCTCGTTGAGATCTGCGAAAAGATCAAGGATCTGTGCGCGGATCGACACATCGAGGGCGGAGACGGGCTCGTCGGCGACGACTAGTTTCGGCTTGGTGATGATGGCGCGGGCGATGGAAATCCGCTGGCGCTGTCCGCCGGAGAATTCGTGCGGATACTTGTCGAGGTCGGAGGTCTGAAGCCCCACCTGTTCCAGTGCCTCGGCCACCAATTCGCGCCTGCGCGCCTGACCCGGCTTCTCATCGAGCAGGTGAAGGGGCTCCGCCACGAGACGCTCCACCTTGTGGCGCGGGTCGAAGGAGCCATATGGATCCTGAAAGACCACCTGCATATTGCGGCGGGCCGGGCGAAGGGCGGCTTCGCTTTTGGCGCTGATGTCCTCGCCCAAGAAGGCGATGGCGCCGCTCGTCGGGCGGTCGAGCGCAAGAATCATGCGGGCGAGGGTGGATTTGCCGCAGCCGGAGCGGCCGACAAGTGCCGTCGTCTGGCCGGCATCCAGCGAAAACGAGACATTGTTCACCGCGCGGAACGGCTTTGCCGGCCTGAAAAGGGATTCCCGGCGCACGGGATAGTCGCGCGTGACGTTCTGCACGGAAAGGAGCGGCTCCGTCGTCCCCTTCTGCACCGGGGTTTTGGCGCGCGCGGGCACGTGGGTGGAGGCTTCCGCCAACTGCCGCGTGTAAGGGTGGCGCTGTTCGGTCAGCGTGCGGGCGGTCTCGCCTTCCTCCATCACTTCGCCGTGCCGCATGATGGTGATGCGGTCGGACATGTCCGTTACGACGGCGAGATCATGCGAGATGAGCAGCAGGCTCATGCGGTTCTCGTCCACCAGGTCGCGCAGGAGATCGAGAATCTGCGCCTGGAGCACGACGTCGAGGGCGGTGGTGGGTTCGTCGGCAATGAGCAGCTTCGGCTTCAGCGCACAGGCGATGGCAATGACGACGCGCTGGCGCTGACCGCCGGAAAGTTCGTGCGGATAACGGGTGAGCGGAAACTGCTTTTCAGGCAGCCCGACGCGTTCGAGCATAGCGCGGGCGCGCGCTTCCGCATCGGCGCGGTTCGCTCCGGTGTGCCAGCGGATACCTTCGGCCACCTGCTCGCCGATGGTCTTGACCGGATTGAGAGCGGTCATTGGTTCTTGGAAAACCATCCCGATATCGTCGCCACGCAGCCGGCACATGGCGGATTCCGGCGCGGAAAGAATGTCGATCCCGTCGAAGGTAACGCGGCCGCTCGCGCGTGCTCCCTGGGGCAGGAGCTGCATCAATGTCAGCGCCGTCATCGACTTGCCGGAGCCGGATTCGCCGACGAGACCCATCACCTCGCCGGAGGCGACGGAGATATCGACCTCCCTGAGGATCGGCGCTCCGTGGATGGAGAGCGACAGCTTTTCGATTTCCAGCAGGCTCATCGCTCGCGCCTCAGTTTCGGATCGAGGATGTCTCGCAAGCCGTCGCCCAGGAGATTGAGGCCAAGCACGGTGATGACGATGGCAAGACCGGGGAATAGCGCCAGATGCGGCGCGACGGCGATGCGCGTCTGCGCGTCGAAAAGCATGCGGCCCCAGGAGGGCATAGGCGGCTGCGCGCCGAGTCCCAGATAGGAAAGGCCTGCTTCGGCCAGAATGCCCAGTGCGAACTGGATCGTGCCTTGAACGAGCAGCAGATTGGTGATGTTGGGCAGGATGTGCTCGATAGTGATAAGCGTCTTGCCCTTGCCGGAAGCGCGTGCCGCCAGGATGAACTCGCGGGGCCACAGGGCCAGCGCGCCGGCGCGCGCGACACGGGCGAAGACCGGTACGTTGAAGATGCCGATGGCTATGATCGCGTTGACGGCGCCGGGGCCGAAGATGGCGGTGATCATCACGGCCGAAAGCAGGGCAGGAAAGGCGAAGACGACGTCGTTTACCCGCATCAGCATCTCGTCCACCCAGCCGCCGCGGGCGGCGGCCCAAGTACCGAGCGGCACGCCGACACCCATGCCGATACCGACGGCGACGATGGCGACCGCGATGGAGTTGCGTGCGCCGATCATGATCATGGAGAGGATATCGCGGCCCATGTGATCGGTGCCGAAGGGATGTGCGAGCGAGAGGCCCTGCATGCGGTCGGACACCTGCAGGCGTGTGATGTCGTAAGGCGTCCAGAAGAAGGAGGTGAGCGCCATCAGGGCGATGAAGGCCGTGATGATGAGGCCGATCAGGAACGAGCGATTGGTGAGCGCCTTCATAAGAAAATGGCGCTCCGGCGGCGGGGCGAATGCGGACTCGGCGCTCATCGGCGGACCCTCAGGCGCGGGTCGACAACCGCGTAGCAGATGTCGACGACAAGATTGATCAGGACGACGCTCGCCACCAGCAGCATGACGACGCCTTCGACCACGATCAGGTCACGCTGGCTGATCGCCTGGAAGATGAGGCGGCCGAGACCGGGAAGGTAGAAGACGTTCTCGATGATGATCGTGCCGGCCAGCAGAAACGCGAATTGCAGGCCGAGGATCGTGAGAACCGGAATGAGCGCGTTACGCAGCGCATGACGCCAGAGGACCCGCTTGCGCGGCAGGCCCTTGGCGCGGGCGGTGCGGATATAGTCCTCGCCCATGACCTCCACCATGGCCGAGCGCGTAACGCGGGCGAGGATTGCCGCCTGCGGCAGAGCCAGGGAGACAGCCGGGAGGATCAGTGCCTTCATGGCTGCCCATGGTTCATTCCAGCTGGGAAAGCCACCAGCGGGAACCAGTTGCAGGCCGACGGCGAAGACGTAGACGAGGAGCAGGGCAAACCAGAAATTGGGGATCGCCACGCCGACCTGGGCGGTGCCCATGGTGATCGTATCGGCGACGCCGCCGCGCCGGGACGCGGCGAAAACGCCGACAGGAATGGCGATCAACGTGGACAGGAGAAGCGCGATCATGGCGAGCGGAAGGGAGACCGCAAGTCGCTCACCGATGAGATCGATCACGGGAGAGGAATAGGTGATTGAGGCGCCGAAATCGCCGACGGCCATGCCACCCAGCCAATTCAGGTAGCGGGTGACGAGCGGTTGGTCGAGGCCCATCAGAGCACGAAGCGATTGCAGCGCCTCGGGGCTCGCGTTCATGCCCAACATGATGCGCGCGGGATCGCCCGGCAGCACCTCCAGAACGCCGAACACGACGATGGAGGCGACCAGCAGAGTGACAAGCCCGATTGCCAGGCGCTTGAGGAGGAAGGTTGTCATGCGGGGTGGTCCCGAAGCAGCAGGCAATGTCTGCGCCCCTTTGCGCCCCCCTTTGTCCGGCAGGACAGAGAGGGGCAAGGCAGAGCGCAAACTTTGCCGACTTCCCTCAAAGACTTCAGTCCGTCCAGCGGACTTGCGTCAGATCATTGGCCTGGATGGGCATGTTCTCCCACATGCCTTCGAGGTTCACGTCCCACACGCCCGTTTTGGGGAGCTGGAAGAGAAAGCCATTGACCGCATCCTCGGCGATGATGCGCTGGGCGCGGCCATAAAGCTCGTTGCGCTCTTGGGGATCCGTGGTTGCCTCGAGCTCCTCCATCACGGCATCGAACTCGGGATTGTCATAATCGAAATAGTAGTCATCCCGCGCATAGATCTCGATGTCGTTGGGCTCGGTATGGGAAATGATCGTCAGGTCGTAGTCCCTGTTGGTGAAGACCTGTTCTAGCCACTGCGCCCACTCCATCGGGATGATCTCGAACTCTATCCCGATCTCGCGCAGCTGCGAGGCAACGATCTCGCCGCCCTGGCGCGCATAGGTGGGCGGGGGCAACTTCAATGTGGCCTCGAAGCCCTCGGGATAGCCGGCTTCGGCAAGAATCTCCTTCGCCTTTTCTATATCGTGCGGATAAGTGTCCGTCAGATCGACGTAGGCCTCGCTCGCGGGAGAGAAGTGGGAGCCGATCGGAACGCCGTTACCCGACGTCGCGCCGAGGATGATCTCGTCGCGGTTCAGCGCATGAGAGATGGCCTGGCGGACCTGAAGGTTGTCGAACGGCTCCTTGCCGTTGTTCATGGCAAGGATCGTCTCGCCTTCTGTGGCGCCGATGACGACCTCGAAGCGCGGATCGGCTTCGATCTGCGGCAGGGAATCGCTGGCCTGCAGATTCGGGAAAGCCTGAACATCGCCGGACAGAAGCGCTGTGACCGAAGCCGCCGCATCCGGAATGAAGCGGAACTCGGCCTCGTCAAGCGCAACCGGCTCACCCCAGTAGTCGGGGTTTTTCACGATGGTCACGGAAGAACCTTTGGCCCAGTTCTCGAACGTGAAAGGGCCGGTGCCGACGGGGTTCTCCCTGTTGTTCTCTGCCGATTCCGGCGCGACGATCACCGCGTCGCCCCAGCCCATGTTGTACAGGAAAGAGCCCTGGGGATTTTCAAGAGTGACCTCGACCGTGGCGGGGTCGATGACCTCAACGGTTTCGATGGCGGAAAAGAGCTGCTGCTGGGCGTTGGTGGAATCCTCCGCCATGGCGCGTTCGAGCGAGAACTTCACGTCCTCGGCATCGAAGGTGGTGCCGTCGTGGAAGGTAACGCCCTCGCGCAGGTGGAAGGTGTAGACCGTGCCGTCGTCGGAAACTTCCCAGCTTTCGGCCAGGGCGGGCTGCACATTGCCGTTCGGCCCGATGCGCGTCAGTCCCTCGAAGATGTTGGCATAGACGATCTCATCGATTGCTGCGGCTGCGCCTGCGGTGGGATCGAGGTGAGGGGGCTCCAGTACGACGCCGACCACCAGATCGGTGCGCGCGCTCAAAGCCGCAGACCCTGACGTCAGCACCATCGCCGCAGCGCCGAGCATCGTTGCTAAAGTTTTCATGCCATGTCTCCCCGTTTCTTGTTCGCGCGACGGTGCGCTCTTTTCTGGCGCTGATTGAAGCGCGGTTTGATGTGTGAGTAAACGTCCCCCGGAGCGCTTTCAAGCGTTCACACCCCGAAGCAGCGCGTTCAGCCCCATGGCCATAACCGTGGCGGACTGGATCATATCGTCGATGCCGACCCATTCGTCCGGCTGGTGAGCGAGATCGAGCACACCGGGGCCATAGGCCACGCAATCATGCAGATGGCCGAGCCGTGCGACGTGCTTCTGGTCATAAGTACCGGGCGAAATCACGTATTCAGGCTCCTTGCCGAAGACGTCCCGAATGGCGGCGGCCAACGCTTGTGGCACGGGAGCATCCTGCTCGGTCATGGTCGGCAGGACCTCCATGAGATCGCGCATGTGGTAGTCGAAGCGCGAGCGCTCGCGTTTCAGGCGGTCGAGGATCGCCGTCACTTCGCTCTTCACCTCGGCAATGTCTTCCTCGATCAGAAAGCGCCGGTCGATGACCATCCGGCAGGAGTCCGCCACGTTGGGCGAGGGCAGGCCGGGGAAGTGGTCCTCCGTCTGGCCGCCATGGATGGAATTGATGTTCATGGTCGAGCGCCGGGCGCCTTCCGGCACGACGGGCATGGAGGTCTGCTTGCGGTCGAGCGCCGGGAAAAGCTCCTGCTCGAATGCCTCGAGGACCGCGCCCATGTGCCGGATGGCCGAATCGCCGAGGAAAGGCATGGAGCCATGGGCAATGGCGCCGTGGGTCTGGATCTCCGCCCACCAGACGCCGCGATGGCCAAGGCAGATGCGGTCCTTGTTGAGCGGCTCGGGAATGATGACGTGATCGACGCGCGGCCGGGAAAAGAAGCCCTGCTTCGCGAGATGGGCGACGCCGCCAAAGCCGCCAGACTCCTCGTCCACCGTGCCGGAGATTTCGATCGCACCGGGAAAATCGGGAAAAATGGCGAGGAATGCATCTACGGCGATGACAGAAGCCGCGAGACCGCCCTTCATATCACAGGCGCCGCGACCAAAGACCTTTCCGTCGCGTACGGTGCCGGCGAATGGATCGACCGTCCAACCTTCACCGGCCTCTACCACGTCAATATGAGAATTGAAGTGAACAGTCGGGCCGGGGCGGTTGCCCTCGCGGCGGGCGACGACATTGGTGCGCGGATATCGATCATTGTCGCCCGGAGCCCCTTCGCCGCGAATGAGCCGGGTTTCGAAGCCACGGCGGGCAAGGTCGCGCGCAATGTATTCCGCACATGGCGTATAGGCTTCGCCGGGCGGATTGACTGTGGGAAAACGGATCAGGTCGACCGTAAGGTTGACGATTTCATCGGCACGGTCGGCGACCGCTTTGGCAAGCTGCTGGTTCATTCGGGCAATCAAGACTCTGTTTCAATTTTTTGCAAGCAAGGGAGGGTTGCAATGCCACAAGAATATTGGTCCAGACGCTATCTGATCTCCCAACGCTTGTGGAACCACATCCACTGGCCGGGATCGGCGCGAACCCACTCTTCCACGGTATCGTTCAGGAGTTGAGTCATGCGGGTAACGTCGACGGCACCGTTCGAATCGCGCGGCAGGTCGAGCTTTTCGCTGACTTCCAGCCGGAAGCGGCCGCCGGGCAGGCGGATGCAGCGGGCCGGGTATACGTCGCATTCATACTGACGGGCGAGCTTCGGCACGAGCGGGCTCGTGTTGCATTCGCGGCCGAAAAAGTACGTGCGTACGCCCCCTAGGAATTTCTGATCCACCAGCGCGCCGACATTGCCGCCGTCCTCCAGAATGCGAGCGAGCTGTAACGCGGCGCCCGCACGTGAGGCGAGGAGACGGCCCATGGATGCCCGGCGCGTGCGTTCAATGTAGTCGGCGATGAAAGGGTTGTTGGGCGGGCGGAAGAGTGCGGTGACGTCGAGGTCGAAGGTTGCCGCGGCGATCGGCAGGAACTCGAAATTCCCGAGGTGAGCGGTAAAGAAGATATGGGGCTTGTCCTCATTGCGAATGCGCTTGAAGATCTCGGCGCCGGAGACCTCCACGCGTCCCGGTTCGGCTTGTTCAGGGTCGTAGTCGAACAGCTTGTCGAGAAAGACATATTCCGTTGAAAGCCGCGCCATGTTTGCCCACATGTCGGAGGCGATGATTTCGATCTCGTCTTCCGACTTTTCGGGATAGGCTTTGCGCAGGTTATCGAGCGCGAGTTTATGGCGCCCGACGAGCGGGCCAATTCTGCGCGCTGCGCGTTCGGCGAAGCTTAGTGCCTTGTCGGGCGGCAGGCGCCGCAGGAGCGAGAGGATGGCGAGCGCTACTTGCGCCGTCAGCCAATGTTCGGCCGTCTTGAGATTGCGGCCGAGCTTTCGCAGCAGGCGTTTCATTTCGCGCCGGGCAGGGTGCTTGGCTGGGGGCGTGGGCGTCGGCCGTCTTGTAAGTGAAACTGCTCAGGCTTGACTCGAGGATCCATGCCTGAGCCGTCCCGCTTCGCTACGGGAGACAACGATATCAGCAGAGGAGGCCAGCACCGACGCAAAATGGTCTCCTAATCAACCCGCAGGACGATCTTGCCGAAGACATCGCGGGTTTCCATGCGCTCCAGCGCCTTGTCGATATCCTCGAAGCCGACTTCGGTATCGATGACAGGCGTGACGATTCCGGCGGCCATCTTCTGCATGGCGTCGGCCATGTTCTCCATGCGGCAGCCGAAGGAGCCGAAGATCTTCAACTGCTGCTGGAAGAGCTGCATCAGGTTCATGTTCGTCGAGACACCTGAGGTGGAGCCGCAGGTGACGAGCCGGCCTCCGCGCTTCATGCACAGCATGGAGCCCGCCCAAGTGTCGGCACCGACATGCTCGAAGACCACATCCACGCCGCGCTTCTTGGTGATCTTGCGCACGACGCCTTCGAAGCGGTCTTCACGGTAATTGATGACGTGGTCCGCCCCCAGTGCCGATGCCTTTTCGGCCTTATCGTCCGAGCCGACGGTGGTGATAACCGTGCATCCCATGCGCTTGGCGAGCTGGATTGCAGCGGAGCCGATACCGGAACCGCCGGCGTGAACCAGGATCGTCTCGCCCGGCTCCAGCTTCGCGTTGTCAAACAGCATGTGCTCGACCGTGCCAAAGGTGACGGGGGCGACGGCAGCGGCAATCTCGTCCGCTCCGGGCGGGGCAGGGACGAGCAGGCGGGCCGGCAGATTGATCTTTTCCTGGGCAAAACCGTCGAGATGAAAGCCGTGAACGCCGCCGACATGCTCACAAAGATTGTCGCGGCCCTCGCGGCAAGGGCGGCAGAGCCCGCAGGTACGTGCGCCATAGATGGAGACAAGCTGACCGGGAACCAGGTCGCTCACACCTGGACCGACCGCGTCAACAATGCCGGAAGCTTCTGCACCAATGACGAGCGGCAACTTGCGCTTTGCAAACGCCATGCCGCGCCAACCCCACACGTCGATGTGGTTGAGCGCGACGGCAGCGATGCGGACCGTCACCTCGCCCTGGCCGGGGGCGGACGGTGGTGAGATGTCGGCAATTTCGAGATTGCGGTCTGCGACCAGTTGTAGTGCGCGCATGGGTCAATGCCTCGAGGAAAAGCGGATAGCGAGTAGAAAGTAGCGGATAGGAAAGAGCCGAGAGGACGGCAAACTTGCAGATGCAAAACTCACTATTCGCTACCCGCTATTTTGCTATTCGCCCGTTTCATCCTGCTTCCCGAGCCATCACCAGACACGTGTTCTGGCCGCCAAAGCCGAAGGAGTTCGAAAGCACGGTCGCGACCTCCGCCTCTCGCTTGGTGTTGGGAACGACGTCGAGCGCGATGGAGGGATCAGGATTGTCGTAGTTGATCGTGGGCGGGATTACGCCTTCACGCATGGTCATCAGTGAGAAAACCGCCTCCACCGCGCCGGCCGCGGAGAGCGTGTGGCCGATCATCGACTTGTTGGAAGAAATGGGCAGGGTGGGCATCCGCTCGCCAAAAACCGCGGAAAGCGACATATGCTCCATCTTGTCGTTTTCCGGCGTCGAGGTGCCGTGGGCGTTGATATAGTCGATCTCGTCCGCATTCATCCCGGCATCGGACAGCGCGGCTTCCACCGCGGCGATGGCCGGCGATCCATCCGGCTTCGAGCGCGTGCGGTGGAAATCGTCCGCCTTTTCCCCGCAACCGCGCACGATGCCCAGAACCTCCGCGCCGCGGGCCAGGGCGCTTTCAAGCGATTCGAGGACGAGCGCGGCAGAGCCTTCGGCGAGCACAAAGCCGTCGCGATCCTTGGTGAAGGGCTTGGAGGCCTTTTCCGGATTGTCGTTCTGCGTGGAAAGCGCCGAAAGCAGCAGAAAGCGGATGAGGGCCTCGGCGGTCGCCGAGCCGTCGGAACCGATGGCCAGCGCCCGGTCGCATTCGCCCCGGCGAATGGCCTCGACACCGAGCTGGATGGCCGTGGCGCCGGAGGCGCAGGCGGTGGAAAGCGTGACGGGCAGGCCGCGTGTGCCGTATTTTTCCGCCAGCCGGTCGGCTATGGAGGCGAACTGGCTTTCCTCAAAAAGCGCTTTCTCTCTGGTCTCGCGCGCTTGCTGGATCAAGCTGCGCCAGCCCTCCGAGCGATCCGACTCGCCATAAAGACGCAGGCGATTATGCCAATCGAGTTCGACGGGCGGGGAGGCAAGGAAAAGGGGGCCGTCGAAATCGCCACGCGCAAGGTCGGCCTCGGCAATCGCCTCGTCGGCGGCAAGATCGGCCAGCGCATGGGTCAAGGCGCTCGCACCCTGCCGGCTTTCGGGCAGGAAATCGACCATGCCGGAGATGGTGGTCGCCAGATGATCGATGGGAAAGCGGGTAATGCGGTGAATGCCGGACTTGCCATCGGTCAGCGCGGCCCAGTTTTCCTCCTTGCCCTGACCGAGGGACGTGACGACGCCCATGCCGGTCACCGCCACGAGCGGTCTTGCGAAACTGTCGGTCGTTTTCACGCCGTGCTCCTTCCTGCTCAGGCCTTGACGACGAGTCCCATGCCTTCGAAACAATTATAGCCGATTGTCGTGGCAAGGGCCGCCGAGGGCGCGGCGTCAAAGGCCTTTTCGTTTTCCATGTCGAAGGCCGGGTAGGACGCCTCGTGATGAACGGCAAGCGCGGCAAGCGCCACGGCGAACGGGAACTGCGCTTCCTTGAGGTGCCCGGTCAGACTGGAAAAGCCCCGCGTGACGATCTTCCGCCCTTCCAAAGCCGCTTTTTCGGCTTGCGTTGCCGCGTGTGCGCCGGAGGCGCCCGACAGGCCGAGAATCGGTTCCCGATTGCCGGAGAAGGCCTCCAGCATTCCGTCCAGATGCTCCTGAAAGGCGCGTCCCTGGCGGCGTGCGCGGCCCGACAGGACCGTGCCGATCGCCGCATAGGCGTCTCGTCCGCGCTCCTCTGCGTGCTCGCGCGATTCGAGCACCAGAAAGGCCGCGCCCGAGCCTGTTATGATGCCACCACCTTTTTCGTCATCGCGCTGCCAGACCGGCGACCACGCATCACGCTGAAGATGGCCGGCCAACTCATAGGAAAGGAGCATGTCGGGATGCTCCGTCTGAAAGGCCGCGCCGACCAGAATATGGCTCGACTGCCCTGAGCGGATGCGCGCGGCCGCGGTCTCGATGGCCGAGACACCCGCGCCTTCCTCGCCCATGAAGGTACGCGAGGAGCCGGTGACCTTGTGCACGATGGAGATATTGCCGGCCAGGAGGTTCGAAAGCTGTGAGAGGAACAGCGTCGGGCGCAGTTCCGTGGTCAGCTTCTCGTTGATGAGGACATCGTGATCGTTGCGCGAAAGCGATTCGTCCAGAATGGCCTGGTCGACGTCCACGTCCCGCTCGCCGCCGCCGGCCGCCACGACCATGTCCATGGAAGCGCAGAGCGCCTCGTCGGCCTTGATCCCGGCATCGTCGAGCGCAAGCCCGGCCGTATAGGTGCCAAGGCGCTGCCAGGTGCCCATCTGACGCTGATCGCCGCGGCGCGGGATCTGCTCGCTCCAGTCGATCTCGGGCAGGGGGTGGACCGTGTAGGGGGCAAAACGCTCCCGGTCGAGAACCGGGACAGGCGTCTTTTTCGTCAGCGCCTGCCAATGCGCGTCGGGGCCGAGCCCGAGCGAGGAGACGATGCCCATCCCGGTGATGACCACATCTGTCGGATTCATGTCGCCTCGCACGCTGTCCCTGGCGTTCCTAAGCCTTTTCGGCCACCAGCGAATCGATCTTGGAGCACAGATTCTTCATGACGAAGTATTCGTCCGCCCCGACTTTGCCGTCGTTGACTTCCTGTGTCCATTTTTCGAGCGGCACCTTGATGCCGAACTCTTTATCGATGGCAAAGACAATGTCCAGGAAATCCAGGCTGTCGATGCCGAGATCGTCAATGGTGTGGCTTTCGGGCGTAATCGTGTCGCGGTCAATCTCGCTGGTTTCGGCGATGATATCGGCAACCTTGTCGAATGTTGTTGTCACTGCAGGTTTCCCCTGAAACGGGATTCGGTTCCTTGATAAACGATGGCTGTCTAATCGGTTTTTCTAGGCAGGAAAAGGGCAGAACGGTGGTTGCCCCCGGCAAAGTCAGTTGAAGTTTATGCGCGCGGCAACGCCGATCTCGTCATCGGAGCGGGACAGGATGACAGCTTCGGCGTCCCGCGGGCGCACGCCGGCCACGGCTTCTATGGTTTGCGTATGGGTGATCATGATCAGATTTCCTGCGCCGCTATACGTGTTGATGCGCTCGCGCAGCTCTTCAAGTTGGGCGTCCTGCAACTCCGGATCGGGCGAAGGCGGATTCAGCGGCGTGAAAATCTCCACGTCGGTATCGAAGGCGAGATCGGCCGTATCCCGCGCCCGGCAATAGCCGCTGCTCAATACCTGTTGAACCGGCGCCGCACGGGCAAAGAAGAGCGCGCCCATGCGCCGTGCCTGCTGTTCACCCTCGCTGGAGAGGTTGCGCTGGGTGGCGCAGTTCTCGATGTCGAAATTCGCCGGCTCGTTGCCGCCCGGTGAATGCGCGTGGTTGATGAGGATAACCTGGCCGCCATAGCGCAAGAGCGCCCAGCCGGCCTCCGTGGCTGCCACGGGAAGCGCAGCGAGGAGAACGAAGATGAGAACGGCGGCACGAAGCATCAAAATTTCCTTGCTGTTCCCAATCATATAGAGGTGGTGTGCCCGCACATACAATCAGCATCACATAATATTGCGTGAGGACAACCTGCCGCATCTCACTTGCCGGCACCCGCTACATGCCATAAAGCGGACCGCGATGTCGCCCCTTGCTGCCACCGTCGCATTCGTTTTCGGTCTTGTCGCACTCGGCTACTTCAGCGGCTGGTCCGGCCTGTTGAAGCAGGAGACCGATACGGCGCTCACCGAGTTTGCCGTATCCGTCGCCGTCCCGCTGCTTCTTTTTCGCACCATGTCACAAGCCGATTTCGCCGGCAGCCTCCCGCTGGGGCTGTGGGCGGTCTATTTTTCGGCAATCGTGGTCACATGGGGGCTGTCCCAGCTCATAACGGTTCGCGTTTTCGGACGCGACAGTCGCGCCGGGGTCGTCGGAGGCCTGGCCGCCGGATTTTCGAACCTGGTTTTGATCGGGATACCGTTCATGCTGGGCGTTTACGGGCAGGAGGGCTTCGAAATCCTCTCGCTCCTCGTGTCCGTCCACTTGCCGGTTATGACCGCGGCGTCAATTCTGCTGTTCGCACTTTTGGGCAGCAAGGCAGGCGAACGGCCGGGATGGCTGGATATGACGCGGGATTTTGCACGCACCCTCCTGTCCAATCCGCTCGTCATCGGTATTCTGGCCGGGCTCTTGTGGCGCGTGACGGGGCTCTCGATGCCGGCGCTGCTCGAACGGCTGATCGATGCGCTGGCGGATGTTGCCGGGCCGGTCGCGCTGTTTGCGATGGGGCTTAGCCTGCGCCGCTACGGCATCAGCGGGAACGTGCGCCCGGCTCTCGTTGTCGCGGCGCTTAAGCTTTTTCTGATGCCGGCGGCGGCGCTCGTTTTTGCAAAGCTGTTCGGCTTGCCGCCCTTGACTGCCAAGGTGGCCGTTGCGGCCGCGGCACTGCCATCCGGCGTCAATCCCTATCTCATCGCCTCGCAGTTCCGCACCGGCCAGGCGCTGGCCTCCAACGCCATGACCATCGCGACCGCCTCGGCGGTGGTGACGACGTCGTTCTGGCTGGTCGTGGCCCAGTGGGCGTTCGGATGATGGATATACAACGGGAAACTTGCATTCGTTAGATCGGACGTTAGTTTCCAAGGCAAGTTGGCTCCGCTGATACCCGCAAGGCGAATTCGGCGAAGCGCTTTTCGGCTGATACTCGATTTTCATGCGGAACAAGGCGCTTTATCCGCGGCGCCGAGGAGGAAAGAATGCTCCAGAAAACAAGCCAGTTTCTGCGCGAGGCAAACTACATCGACGGTGCCTGGGTCGGAGCCGACTCCGGCGCGACGGTCGAAGTCACGAACCCGGCGGCGGGACAGACGATCGGTACCATACCGAAGGGCGGCAGGACCGAAACACGCCGGGCGATCGAGGCGGCAGACAAGGCTTTTCATTCGTGGAAGAAAACATCCGCGAACGAGCGCGCGGTGCTCCTGCGAAAGCTTCACGACGCGATCATGGACAATCAGGATGCGCTCGCCGAACTGCTCGTTCTGGAGCAGGGCAAGCCGCTGGCGGAAGCCAAGGGCGAGGTCGGCATGTCGGCGGCCTATGTGCTGTGGTTCGCCGAGGAAGGCCGGCGCGCTTATGGCGATCTCGTGCCGTCGCCCTGGGCGGACCGGCGCATTATGGTGACGAAGGAGCCGGTCGGCGTCATCGGCGCCATCACGCCGTGGAATTTCCCGTCTTCCATGCTGGCGCGCAAGATCGGCCCGGCGCTGGCGGCGGGCTGTACGACTGTTGCCAAGCCGGCCACGCAGACGCCTTATTCCGGGCTTGCCTGGGGCGTTCTGGCCGAGGAGGCAGGTATCCCGAAAGGCGTGGTGAATATCGTGACCGGCTCGGCCTCGGAGATCGGCGACGAGCTGTGCGAGAACCCGTTGGTGCGCAAGATCACCTTCACCGGCTCGACTGAGATCGGCAAGATGCTCATCAAGAAGTCGGCGGATACGGTCAAGAAGGTCTCGATGGAGCTCGGCGGCAATGCGCCGTTCCTGGTTTTCGACGATGCCGATGTGGACCGGGCCGTGCAGGGAGCGGTCGCCGCGAAGTATCGCAACTCCGGCCAGACCTGCGTTTGCACGAACAGATTCTTTGTGCAGGAGGGTGTTTACGACCAGTTTGTTGAGAAACTGATTCAAGCGACCAACGAACTGAAAGTCGGCTCCGGGCTGGAGGATGGCACCCAACAGGGGCCGCTGATCGACCAAAGTGCGGTGGAGAAGGTCGAGGAGCTGATCGCTGACGCGACAAGCAAGGGTGCCAAGGTGGTCGCTGGCGGTAATCGCCATGCGCTGGGCGGCACCTTCTTCGAGCCCACCGTGATTTCGGATGCTTCGCCGGACATGCGCTTCATGCAGGAGGAGATCTTCGGGCCCGTTTCGCCCATATTCCGCTTCAAGGAAGAGGATGAAGGCGTGGCTCTCGCCAACGATACGATTTTCGGCCTCGCCTGCTACTTCTATACCGGCGACCTGGGGCGCACGTTCCGCGTCATGGAGGGCCTGAGATACGGTCTCATCGGGGTGAACGAGGGCATTATCACCACCGTCGAAGCCCCGTTCGGCGGCCTGAAGGAATCCGGCCTCGGCAAGGAAGGCGGACATCAGGGCATTGAGGACTATCTCGATACCAAGTACGTCTGCATCGGCGGGCTGGGGCTTTAAGGTCATGATGAATTGACGAGGTGCGCGATTTACTCGGAAGTCCGCCCTCGTGTTTCGTATTTAGGCACGCTCAGGAAGCTCACGGTAAAGGCTCGTGTTGCGCCTGGCTCTTCAAGGCCGCAGCTTTGCACAGCCGCTCCCACCCAAGTTCATCTTGCTTTATAGCCAGGTGAACTTGGGTGGGGCACCTCTCTCGCTCGTCACAAGATTTCCAGGTTCATTGCTTCAGGAGTAGCCCTTCAGGATATGAGTTTGGCAAACAGGCCGGCATCGACATTGCCGCCGGTGAGAACGATGGCGACCGTTTGCCCCCTCACATCGATGTGCTGGCTCAGCAAAGCAGCAAGAGCCGCCGCTCCGGAGGGTTCCACCACCAGCTTCAGTTCACGGAAGGCGAAAGCAACGGCCCGCTTTACCTCTTCCTCCGAGACGATCAGGCCTCCCGTGACATGCTGCTTGTTTATCTGGAAGGTAAGTTCGCCCGGCATCTGAACCAACAGCCCGTCGCAAATCGAACCGGAGGCTTTCTGATTGGCTCGTCGTTCGCCCGCGATGAACGATCGCGCGTGATCGTCGAATTCTTCCGGTTCCACGGAGTAGAGCTCCGTTGACGGTGCTTGGTCGTGGATCGCCAGGGCGCTTCCCGCGAGCAGTCCGCCGCCCCCGCAGGGAAAGAGGACCGCGTCGGGCGTGAGTTTCAGCTCGTTCAGGTCTTCGACGATTTCGCGGCCGACGGTTCCCTGTCCAGCGATGATGAAGAAATCTTCGAATGGCGGGACGACAATAGCGCCACGCTCCTCGGCGATCCCGTTGGCCACGGCCACACGGTCGTCTTTGTCGCGATCGAACAGCACCACCTCCGCACCGGCTGCGGCCGTACGCTCCCGTTTCGTCGCGGGACTGTCCATCGGCATCACGCTGGTGGCGCGGATGCCGAGCAATCTGGCGGCCGTGGCGACGCCAAGCGCATGGTTTCCGGAAGACAATGCCACCACACCGACCGCTTTGCGCTCGTCGGGGATGCGTGAGAGACGGTTATACGCACCACGAAATTTGAAGGCGCCGGCGCGCTGCAGTGTCTCCGCCTTCAGGAACACCCTGGCACCGGTGATGGTATCGAGCTCGGGCGAGGTCAGGAGCGGCGTGCGAAGCGCCACGCCGGAGATCACACGGGCTGCATCGGCGACATCGGCCGCAGTGGGTAATTCAGGCACGGGCGAATCCTGTGTCAGACGCGAGGTTCGGATACGATAAGAGGCTGTGTCCCGATAGTAATGCGGGCAGGATCGTGCGCGCTCTCGACGGCGGCGGCATCGAACTCCTCCCCGGAAGGCTCTGGGCCTTCGTCCTTGCCGGAAAGGTTTGAGTGAAACTCGGATGCGAGCCACCGCGCTGCGGGGCCAAGCGGATTTGCGCCATTGCGTATTGTGTAGACCGGGTATCCACCCTGGTCAAAAGCGGGAAACTGAAGATGGACGAGGCGGCCACGAGCCACATCCTCCTCTACGAGGGGGGCAGGAAGCCCACCCCAACCCAATCCGCCACGGATAAACATGTACTTGGTCGCGCCGTCGCTGACCCGCCAGGTCTTGAAGGAGAGAATGTTGAAATCCTCTCCCTCCGTAAGCCCTGAGTCGTCGTGTATGACGAGTTGCGTCTTGTCTCGTACATCGGCCAGGGTCAATGGGCGGTCCAGCATTCCCAGGGGGTGCTCCGGAGCCGCGACGGGAATCATAGCCGACGAGTGGCCGATCCGTTCGAAAATGATCCGGTCGTTTTTCGTTGGCAACACACCGCCGAAACCGATGACGGCCTTGCCGTTTATGACGGCATCCATGACGTGCCCGAGCGTGCCAACCGTCACATTCAAGGACACGGCAGGATAACGACCTCGGAACGCGCGCAGCGTATCGATAACGGTTTCACACGGCACCATGCCGTCCACGGCGACATTAAGCTCCCCCTCGAGACCATCGTTCAAAGCCTGCACGCGGGCTCGCATCAGGTCGAGGTCGCCAAGCATCCGGCGGGTATCCTCAAGGACGGATTTACCCGCTTCCGTAAGTTGCGGTCGCTTCGTGCCGGAACGGCTAAAGAGCTTCAGGCCCAGCTGGGCTTCGAGATTCGTGATCGTGTAGCTGATAACCGATTGTGTGCGATTGAGCGCGCGGGAGGCAGCCGAGAAGCTGCCCTTCTCCACGACGGTCAGGAACACCTGTAGCTGATCCAGGGTCGGATTGGGCTGCATGTCTCATCCATCCGTTCGATAAGTTTGTTCGAAATTATCGCGGTTTTGGACAGATATGTCCATTCCTATCTCATGCTCATCGAGCGTGGGCCAGGAACGGAACGAGTTTCGAGAAGGCCGCGCTCTCAACTCGAATAGGAAAGAAACACCATGCGTAAGATCATTTTCCTTGCTTCCGCCCTCTCGGTTCTGGCCGCGCCGGCCTTGGCGCTTGAGCCCATCCCGGGCAGCATCACCTATGGTGGGCCGTCCGAGGTCCAACTGGAGAAGACACCCGTCGGCTCCGTGACGTTCCACAACGTGCATCATCGGGGCAACCACTATCGGGAGGTCTATGTGGTGGGGCCCGATCAGCGTTTTGAACTGGTCAGCCGCACTCTCCTAAGCAGCGACTGATAAGCCTCCTACGTTCTCTCCTGCTGCCCGCCGTTTCCGCTAAGAAACGGCGGGCACTTTTTATACGGGTGGGCCGAGAGTCCGTCCAGCGCGATTACCGATCCTTCACCGACTCCATCGCCACGAAGGTGGAGGTGTGTGAGACATGGGGAAGAGTCGAGATTTTTTCGCCGAGCACGCGGCGGTAAGCCGAGATGTCCTTCGTGCGAACCTTCAAAAGATAATCGAAACCCGACGCAATCATATGGCACTGCTCGATCTCGGGGACTTCGAGAGCGGCGCGGTTGAAGGCCTGAAGTGCTGCCGAGCGCGTATCGGACAATGTCACTTGCACGAAAGCCAGATGGGCTTCTCCGGTGCGCTCGCGGTCGATGATCGCGCTATAGCCGCGAATGATGCCTTTCTCCTCGAGCCGGCGCAGGCGCGCCTGCACGGGCGTCTTCGACAGGCCGACACGGCGGGCGAGCTCAGTTGTGGAAAGCCGCGCATCCCGAGACAGCGTTTCCAGGATGGCGCGGTCGATGCGGTCCAAACGGGCTGACATTTCGATTTTTCCAGTCCAATCAGGATTTCGACGCGAGGCAGAATAGTCAAATCGACCAGTTATTTCGCTGTTTTAGGCCGATGGAGACGAATATTATATGGTAGTCAATAGCATCTTGTTGCTGTTACGTCAGAGCGGAGGCCAGCCATGTCCATACCCGATTCCGGGCCCCTGCGCGCGGAGATCCGCGACAATTACCTGACCGAAGAGGGAAAGGCGCTTGTGCGTCTCGTTTCCATGGCTGACCTTTCCCAAGCGCGGCGCGAGGCGATTTCCGCGCATGCGGCCGAATTGGTGCGCGCGGTTCGCAAAAAGTCCGACCTTCATCTTATGGAGGCGTTTCTTTCCGAATACGGCCTTTCCACGAGCGAGGGCGTGGCGCTGATGTGTCTGGCAGAGGCACTGCTGCGCGTTCCGGACGCGGAGACGGTGGACGATCTCATCCGCGACAAGATCACGCCGCACGACTGGTCTGCGCATTCGGGCGATTCCGCCTCGATTTTCGTCAACGCCTCTACCTGGGCCTTGATGCTGACGGGCCGGGTGCTGGACGAGCGCGGGGAAGGGGTGGAATCCACCTTGCGCCGCATGGTGCGGCGGCTTGGCGAACCGGTGATTCGTACGGCAGTGGGCGCGGCCATGCGGGAGATGGGCGAGCAGTTCGTGCTCGGCCGAACCATCGGCGAAGCCGTCAAGCGCGGCCGCCCCTATACCGACAAGGGCTATACCTATTCCTACGACATGCTCGGCGAGGCGGCGCGTACCGAGGCCGATGCCAAGCGATACTTCGAAGCTTACCGTCAAGCGATCGCCGCGCTGAAGGAGCAGGCCAACAGCCGCGATATCCGTGAGAATCCCGGTATCTCGGTGAAGCTTTCGGCGCTCCACCCTCGCTACGAGGCAACGCACCGCGAGGCGGTGGTGCCGCAAATCTCCGAGCGGCTGCTCATCCTGGCGCAGGCGGCGCGGGAAGCCGGCATGGGGCTGAACATCGATGCTGAGGAGGCGGACCGGCTGGACATCTCGCTCGATATCATTGAGCGCGTGCTTGCCGAGCCGTCGCTCGCAGGTTGGGATGGCTTCGGTGTGGTCGTGCAGGCGTATGGGCAGCGCGCGCCCTTCGTACTCGACTGGCTCCACGCGCTCGCGTCGAGACTCGACCGGCGGATCATGGTGCGGCTGGTCAAGGGCGCGTATTGGGATACGGAGATCAAACGCGCCCAGGTGTTGGGGCTTTCGGGCTATCCCGTCTTCACCCGCAAGGTGAACACCGACGTTTCCTACATCGCCTGCGCGCGCAAGCTGCTTTCCATGACCGATCGCGTCTATCCGCAGTTCGCCACTCATAACGCACACACCATGGCCGCGATTCTGGCGATGGCGGAGGACAAGGACACGTTCGAGTTCCAGCGTCTGCACGGTATGGGCGAGGCGTTGCACGAGACCGTCCGCCGGCGTGAGGGCACGCGTTGCCGCATCTATGCGCCCGTGGGGGCGCATGAAGACCTGCTGGCCTATCTCGTCCGCCGGCTTCTGGAAAACGGGGCCAATTCTTCCTTCGTGCACCAGATCGTGGATGAGGATGTGAGTGCCGAGGAGATCGCGCGCGATCCCTTTGCCACAGTGGAGGCGAACAATCAGGCGGCCAATCCCGCCATTGCCGCCCCGTCCGATATTTTTGGGCCCGACCGGCCGAACGCCAAGGGGTGGGACATCACCGACCCGCAGGCGATGGAGATCGTCGACACCGAGCGCAACCGCTTCCGCCCGCCCCATCAATGGGAGGCAGGGCCGATCACGCGCGCGCCCGGTTCCGGCAAGGCGCGTACTGTTCTGAACCCAGCGCGGCTGGACGAGGTGGTCGGCACTGTAACGGATGCCTCCGCTGACCAGGCCCGCGAGGCCGTGGGGCTCGCGCTTGCCGCGCAGGCCGGCTGGGCGGCAACGCCGGTAAAGGAACGCGCGGCGATTCTCCGGCGGATTGCCGATCTCTACGAGGCCAATGCGAGCGAACTTTTCGCCCTTGCCACGCGGGAGGCGGGCAAATCTTTGGCCGACGGCGTGGCCGAGGTGCGGGAAGCGGTGGATTTCCTGCGCTACTACGCCATGGAGGCGCAGAACGTCGAAGCGGGCACCCGCGCACGCGGGGTGATCGTCTGCATTTCGCCGTGGAACTTCCCGCTCGCCATCTTTACCGGGCAGATTGCGGCCGCGCTCGTCACCGGCAATACGGTGGTGGCCAAGCCGGCCGAGCAGACCTGCCTCATTGCCGCGCGGGCAGCCGCGCTCATGCATGAGGGTGGGATTCCGCAAGACGTGCTGCAACTCCTGCCCGGCGATGGGCCCAGCGTGGGCGGGC
The DNA here is from genome assembly GCF_028767125.1 of Chelativorans sp. YIM 93263. Taxonomy (GTDB): domain Bacteria; phylum Pseudomonadota; class Alphaproteobacteria; order Rhizobiales; family Rhizobiaceae; genus Chelativorans. The sequence goes on along the minus strand of NZ_JAKCWP010000002.1, from coordinate 442,160 downwards.
CGTTGACGGGGGACCCGCGGATCGCCGGCGTGTGTTTCACCGGTTCGATGGATACGGCCCGGCTCATCGAGCGGCAACTGGCCGAGACGGCGGCGCCGGATGCCATGCTGATCGCCGAGACGGGCGGGCTCAACGCCATGATCGTCGATTCCACGGCGCTGCCGGAACAGGCAGTGCGGGACATTCTGGCCTCGGCGTTCCAGAGCGCGGGGCAGCGCTGTTCCGCGTTGCGCGCGCTTTATATCCAGAAGGATGTGGAGGACCGTACGGTCGAGATGCTGACGGGCGCCATGAAGGCGCTTTCGATGGGCGACCCGTGGGAGCGCTCCACCGACGTTGGGCCGGTCATCGACGATGAGGCGCGGGCCGATATTTCCGGCTATTGCGCCGAGATGGAAAGCAAGGGCCGGCTGATCGCCAAGCTCGACGCGCCGGAGGGCGGCCGCTTTGTCGCCCCGCATGCGTTCAAGGTTTCCGGAATTGAGGAGATAGAGAGGGAGGTCTTCGGCCCCGTGCTGCATGTGGCGACGTTTGATGTCGAGGAGATGGAAAAGATCATCGCCGACATCAACGCCAAAGGATATGGGCTCACATTCGGACTTCACACACGGATCGACGCTCGCGTGCAGGAAATCGTGGACGGTGTGCATGCGGGCAATCTCTATGTAAACCGCAACCAGGTGGGCGCGGTAGTCGGCTCCCAGCCCTTCGGCGGCGAGGGGCTTTCGGGAACGGGCCCCAAGGCGGGCGGGGCGCATTACCTGTGCCGGTTCCGGAGCGCGCCGGAAAAGAGCGACGCCATGCCCTCGGGCAGTCCCATCCTTGGCACGAGGGAACTGGCCGACCGCCTTCCCGAATTTTCGCAGGAATGGGCCGGGCGGGGTGATCGCGTGTCGGTCCTACGGCAGATTTTACGCGGGCGCTGGTCGGACGTGCTTTCGGCCGCCGCGGGCCTGGACTACGGCCCCATCGACCTGCCGGGACCGACAGGCGAGGCCAACAGCCTCAAGTTGACCCCGCGCGGGCGCGTCCTCTGCCTGGGGGCCGATCCGGAGGTGCTGGTCGCGCAGGTTATCCAGGCGCTGAGCGCGGGGAACGCCGTTCTGGCCGTGGGTGGGGAGGCGATGTCTCTCCTCCAGCCGCTCCTGAAAGGCGAACTGCCGCTCGCCGTGTTGGACGGGCGAGTGGAGGCGGAAGCGCTGACGAGCCTTGCCGTGGATCTTGTCGCGGCCCAGGGCGAGTCCGGCTGGCTGACGGCGCTTCGCCGGGCGTTGGCCGCGCGCCAAGGGGCGATGGTACCTCTGGTGACGGAGACGCTTTATCCGGCGGCGTATGTGCACGAGCGCGCCGTTTGCGTCGACACGACCGCGGCGGGCGGTAACGCGACGCTGCTCGCGTCGGCTTGAGCCGCACCGGTGGGGCGCGAGACGAATCGGCCACGCGGCATTTTCCTTATCGTGGGTCCGTCCGGCCGGTCATTTTCCGAATCGTGATGGCCTCTGTTGCGCAATGATTCGCGCTGGGAGGGGTCGGAGAGTGTGCTTGTCTACACAGGCGAGGCGGTTTTTTCGCTGTGTTCCTTAACGAGTCCTTACTGGGACCGCTATATTCGTGGCATTTGTGCAACAGGTGATGCGGATAGGCTCCATCAAGCGCAGTTGAGCGGGCGATCGTTGTTGAACGCAGGCGCTCCATAGGTAATGTCGGCTTCGGAGAGAGAGCGCTGCTGCGCACTTATCTCACACATTGGGGATGGGGCAGGGAAGCTGTCCTTCAGCAATATACCCAGACCCTACTTTAAAACTTTGACTGGAGGTCAGAACATGAACATTAAGAGCCTTCTTATCGGCTCTGCGGCTGCCACGGTTGCCGCTACCGGCGCCCAGGCTGCCGATCCGATCATCGTGCCTGAGCCGGAGCCGATGGAATATGTCCGCGTCTGTGACGTTTACGGCGCCGGCTTCTTCTACATTCCGGGGACCGAGACCTGCTTGCGGGTCGGTGGAATGGTTCGTTACCAGATCGGTTTCACCAATGGTGACTTCGGTGATTCCGATGGTTGGGATAAGTATGCTCGTGGTGAGCTCAACATCGATGCCCGCTCTGAGACCGAACTCGGCACGCTGCGCGGCTGGATAAAGTTCCGTGGCACCAGCTCGAATGGGCCTACTTATGCAGTGCCCGGCCTGAACGAAGGTGAGGCCATTTCCACAGGTGTCACCAGCTCGGGTGTAAACCTGCAGCAGGCGATCATCTCGCTTGGTGGCCTCTCCATGGGTATGAGCGACTCGATCTATGATGTCGGTATCCACGGTGAGCAGGATCGGGGTTACTTCCCGGATTCGCGCGTCCACTTCGTTAGCTACACCTTTGATGCGGCCAACGGCTTCTACACCACGATCGTGCTCGAAGAAGCTGACGAAGACTACGATTGGACGCCAAACGTCGTCGGTAACATCGGTATCGCTCAGGGCTGGGGCAGTGCCGATCTCTACGGTGCCTATGACGCCACCGCCGAAGAGTTCGCCCTTAAGGGTATCGTGAGGACCAACCTGACGGAGACGTTCTTTGCGGAGGCTCTGGCCACGTATGAGAGCGGCATCAGCTTCTACTCGGTCAATCCGTTTGATGGCATTTCCTCCACCACTTATGACACCGACGAAGGTACTTCCAGCTTCCATCCGGGCGCCGAGTGGTCAGCTGCTGGTACGCTGGGCTTTCATGCCACGCCTAAGCTGACGGCTTCTGTGGGTGGTGCTTACTACAGCAATGTTGGCCATGATTTCGCTGCAGACCTGTTCGGTGGCGAGGTTAACGCCTACAATGTCGGCACGACCATCGACTACGAGATCGTCGAGAACTTCGATGCCAAGTTGGCTGTCAACTACACCAACTTCGACACCCCGGAGGGTGATGTTGACCAGTGGCATGGCTTCCTGCGCTTGCAGCGCAACTTCTAATCTCGGTTAGAAGTCAGCTATCCATGACCCGGCGGGCTTGCCCGCCGGGTTTTTCTTTGCCGAGTGTAATGGCGGCTTTGCGTTTCAAAGATCCTTCCGCAAGTGGCCAGTTTCCTTGTATTCTATAGAAGAACTTGCTGTTTGCCCGGGGCAGGGATCTGAAATTATCCCTCAGAGTTGATGACGCGCGTGAGGTGCATTTCCAAGAAGCGCTGTCACGTTTCGCCCTCGCTCAGGCTCGGTTCTAGGCTCAAGTTCTGGGATCTTGAGTGGCCATCCAGCGCGCTGGTGTTTCCGCAGAAGCCGCCTCACAGGAACATCCTGGGCCCGCGAGCAAAGCGAGGCTACGCGTGAGGTGCTATCCGGCACAAAACCGCTGTGGCTCGAATCGACCGAGAGCATCAATCCACAGCGGGATGGGGGCTTACGGCCCCTCGATGAGCAAGCAAAGGTCGGCTTCGCGGCGATGAAACACAACCGCGTTACCAGGGGAACATGAGCGCCCTTCTGTCGTTCGCAGTGGAATCATCAACGCGACCCAGGAGATGAACGATGAAACGACTTCTATTGCTTCCCGCAATCGTGGCGTTCAGCGCCGGAACGGCTCTCGCTCAGTCGAACACCGAGAGGCAGGTGACGGTTGATCTCGAGAACATTGAGCCGGAGATCGCCGCCAACGTGACCGTCGACTCCACCAGCGGCATCCCGAGTACCGTGAATGTGGAGCCCTGGCTGGCGGAGAGTGTCTGCGATGTCGACTCGGCTGAGCTGGCCGCCCAGCTCACGGCGGGGAACGCGTATTGCATGGCCGTCGCGAACTCGCCCGAACTGATGCAGATCGTGGAAGAGGTGATGGTCGCCGGCTATACTACCAATGATCCTGCCAGGGATACTGAAAGGACCACCGGCACTGACGAAACCGTCACAGGTGAAATAGGGGACGACGACGGAATCGGTGACGACGGCGCGACCGATGGCGACGATGACACCGATAGTGGTGACGATGACACCGATACCGGTGGCGACACGGACGATGGCGAATTGGACTGATCATCCGTCCGGCCATTCCCGTTGATATTGTCGGCCTGAAAACGCCCGCCGCGTCCGCGCGGCGGGCGCAAACGTTGCTGGCCGGTCAGCTATGATGCAGGGTTGAAAGCTCGCATTTGCGATAGCGTTCCGCTTGCCTTCGTCCTCCTATTTGTCAGTCTTTGTCAGTAGTGTATTTTTTTCTAGGAATTTTATCCCCGACCTCTCAGCCACCCTTATTCNCATTTGCGATAGCGTTCCGCTTGCCTTCGTCCTCCTATTTGTCAGTCTTTGTCAGTAGTGTATTTTTTTCTAGGAATTTTATCCCCGACCTCTCAGCCACCCTTATTCTGCACCCATCGCCCTCACGGGAACCGGATGCGCACCGGGTGTTCGGGAGGGCGGCGGCAGCCTCCCCCTGCAGGTAACCGGTACCTGGAGGCATGTGAGGGCCCGCAACAGGCCGGCGGCGCCGGGGTGCTGGGTGACAGACAGCATCGCCGGAAAAACCGGGCACCGGGTGAGAGACGGTGTCGGGCAGCCGCGGAGAAGCCGCTAGGGCTTCTTCTTCGGCCCGGCCAAGACCACCCCCTAATTGGGTGCAGCCGGGAAGGAGAGAGAAGCCCGAGTGACCGGCCAACCGCGGGACAGCGGCCGGACGGGCGGCCCGAGGGTCGCACGATTACTACTAGACGAGCGATGCTTTGGCCGCCCGTCTTCCCATACCGCTCTTGGACGACCAGAGAGCGGGTTCTTTGACAAGCCCCGGCGGACCACCGCGCGGGAACGAATAGGCATGCCTTCACCGCATCCTGAGGTGCGGAGCGGTGGAGGTCTCGAAGGGCGAGGTGAGCGCAAGCACTAGCCCGCAGGCCTCACACAATAAATCACTTCCTGCCGTCCCATGGTCAATTTTCGCCCTTATAGGTGGTGAAACTCCACTGCAAGGGAATGCCGAACAATGAAGATACCAGCCGCACGGCGCGCCGCATCGGCTCTGCTGGCTCTTTCACTCTCCACCCTCTATCCCGCAACAGTTTACGCCCAATGCGGCAGCGCTTCATGGTATGCGTTGACTTCAAAGACCGCCTCCGGCGAGCGCATGAACCCGTCGGCCATGACGGCCGCGCATCGCAAGCTTCCCTTCGGCACGAAAGTCAAAGTCGTGAACAGGCGCAACAATAAGTCCGTCATCGTGCGTATCAATGACCGCGGCCCGTTTGTTGGCGGGCGCATTCTCGACCTCTCCAAGGCGGCAGCGGCCAAGCTTGACTTCGTCCGCGCCGGTCACACGAATATCTGCCTCGAGAGAGTAAAGTAGCCGCTCAGGTGTAAAGCCTAACGTCGTCCACCCCACGGGAGCGGGTCCGTCGAGGAATGAACACCCTCTCCGGCCCGCCTTCGGCGGCCCAACTCCCCCGTCGAAGGGGAGGAGAAGCCTGCCAGCATCACTTTAGCAAAGCGCCCATACTCGTCGCTGGCGGAGGAACGCCGAACCCGGCTGGGACAACCCGTCCAGCCGCCTCAGGCGGCAGTCGCCCCTCAAGGGGAAAGCGTTCAAGTCGCTTATCGCCCCTTCGTCAGGTCGTCCACGATATCGAAGCTGCCGGTAAGGCGCATCTTGTAGACTTGGTAGTTTTCCATCACGCGCTGCACGTAGTGACGCGTTTCGGTGAAGGGGATGCGCTCGATCCAGTCGATCACCTGGTCGAGGGGTTTTCCGCGCGGATCGCCATAGCGTGCCATCCACTGCTGCGCGCGGCTCGGGCCGGCGTTGTAGCCGATGAACGTCAGAATATAGGAGCCGTCGAAACGGTCGAGCTGCTCGCTCAGATAGGTTGCGCCGAGGGTGGCGTTGTATCCGGCATCGGCAGTAAGGCGGGAGGTGGAAAAAGGAAGGCCGCTTTTGCGCGCCATGTCCCGTGCTGTGCCCGGCATGAGCTGCAGCAGGCCAAGCGCGCCCGCGCTGGAGCCCGCGCCGACATTGAACTCGCTTTCCTGCCGGGCGATGGCATAGGCGAGCGCCTTGCCCGCGCCTGAGACCGCGGCGCCGGCCGGAATTGCTCCAACCGGATGGGTGAGCGCTCCGACATCCAGCCCCCGCGCTGCCGCAATCTTGCCGATGCGCAGCGCCAGATAGTGGCTTCGGTTGCGCTCGGCCATTGCCGCGAGAAGCGCGAGCTCGCCAGCGGTCGGCAGTTCCTCGGCTAAGGCATGATAGAGGCTATCGGCCAGCCGTTCGTGACCGGCGTTCTGCAAGCGGGTGATTGCGCGCACGGTTTCGCGCGCGGTAAAGTTTTTGCTATCGCTGGTCGTCGGTTCGGGATGATCGGCTGTGATCGTGTTGCGGCCCAGTTTCGCGGCCGCAAGCTGCCCGTAAAACGCCGTGCCGTAATTGGCGGCGCGCTGGTAATATTCCGTCGCATCGCCGGCCCCGCCGGCTTCCGCGGCACGGCCCAGCCAGTAGTAGGCGCGGGAAAGGGAGATCGCGCCCTCGGCAACCTGCGCAATCCTGGCGAAGTGGCGGGAGGCCGTCTCAGCGTCGTCCAAGTGTTGCAGGGCCAGCCAGCCCGCATGGAATTCCGCGTCGGCGATGGCGGTCTTGCCGTCCGCGGCATGCCCTGCGGCAATGCGATAGGCCGTTTGCGGGTCGCCTTCGTCCAGAAGCTCACGCGATAGGACGCGTCGTTCCACCCACCATTCGTCGGGGTCGATGAGCTGCTCTGCATCGCCGGGCGCGGAAAGCATTACCTGCGCTGCTTCATCGAATTTTCCTGAGCGGCGCAGATATCTCGCCTTGGCAAACAGGTATCCGGCGAAGTGCTGCGCCTTCGGGACCGCATCCAACAGTGTGCCCGCATCCGACTGGTTGCGGATGACCGCTGCCCAAGCCTTGGTCAGCGCCTCGCCTCCTGCGCGCGCCGCCACGCGCTCGGCGGAGCGTATCCGGTCTTCGTATAGCATGCGTTCCATGCGGTAGCGGTGATCGTCGGCCGAGATCAGATCTCCGAAGGCCTTGAGGAATGCGTGCTCCTGCGAGGCCGCCAATTTCTCCTGTCGCCAGAACGGGGTCAGGAGACGGCGCGCGGCCTCCCGCTCTCCGAGTGCTACATGGGCTTTCGCCAGCGCCATGGTGCCTGCGAAGGTGGTCGGTTGCGTGTCGCCGAAAGCCTCGACAACCTCCTGCGGTGGCGCATTCTCGCGGTAGAGCGCTCGTTCGCTGTTGGCGCGGCGGCGGGCCATTCCGGGCCAATCGTCGAGAATGCCGGAGGCGCTCGCAATTTCGATGCTGGGAATGTCCGCAGCATTCGACATGGCGATGGCCCAGGTCAGGATGCGGTGATCGAGAGACTCGTCGGCAAGTCGGTCGCGCGCGCTCAATGCGCGCCGACCATCGCCCTTGGAGAGGGCGTCCAGCCCTTCCTTGAGCACGCTCATGTCGGTTTGCGTCAGCACGCCGGCGGAAAAGGGGATCGAGGCGGCGGAGGCCGTCGGGTTCATGGGAGCGTAGGGTCTCGGGTCCGGCAGGGGGGCGGTGGAGGGAAGGTCGAGACTCATGGCCCCCACACTCGAACAATTCATCGCCAGCGCAAGTCCCGCCAGCCTCGATACAGTGCCCAACCTTGTCATTGCGTAACCACTCTGCGTAAAACAGCCCGCATACACTTCCTATGGTGCGACCATGAAAAACGGGCAATTGCAGCTTATCGTGCATGGCCGTTTTCTAACAACCATGCCGTTATCCTCACCTTGCGCTTAGAGCGTGGCAACACTATGGTCCCGCGTCCGTCGATCAGATGGCGGCAGGCTTCGGGGTTTGGTGGAGTAAGAGAATGTTCAGTGGTTCGATGACCGCGCTGGTAACGCCATTCCGGCAGGACGGTAGTATCGATGAAGAAGCCTTCCGCTCGTTCGTGAAATGGCAGATCGAGGAGGGAAGCAACGGCCTCGTTCCCGTAGGCACTACGGGCGAGTCGCCGACCCTCAGCCATGAAGAACACCGCGAGGTGGTCCGTATTTGCGTGGAAGTTGCCGGCGGCCGCGTTCCGGTGATCGCCGGCGCGGGGTCCAACTCGACGCGGGAAGCGGTGGAGTTCGTCGCGCACGCCGAGTCGGTCGGTGCCGATGCCGTTCTGGTCGTCACGCCCTATTATAACAAGCCAAATCAGGAAGGGCTCTACGAACATTTCGCGGCCATCGCCCGGGCCACCAGCTTGCCGATCATCATCTACAACATTCCGCCGCGCTCGGTGATCGACATGACGCCGGAGACGATGGGGCGTCTGGCCAAGGATTTCTCCAATATTGTAGGCGTGAAGGACGCGACGGCCAAGGTCGACCGCGTCTCGGAGCAGCGCATTACCTGTGGCAAAGACTTTATCCAGCTTTCCGGCGAGGACGCTTCTGCGCTTGGTTTCAATGCACATGGTGGCGTGGGTGCCATTTCGGTGACGGCCAATGTGGCGCCCCGGCTTTGCGCCGCGTTTCAGAAGGCAACGCTCGCCGGCGAGCGGGAGCAGGCCATTGAGCTGCAGGACCGTCTCATGCCTTTGCACAAGGCACTGTTCATCGAGCCGGGGCTGTGCGGCACGAAATATGCGCTGTCGCGTTTGGGCAAGGTGGAGAATGTCGTACGACTGCCGCTGCTGCCCGTGACCGCGAAGACGGCCGAGCACATCGACGCGGCGATGAAGCACGCCGGTCTTCTGGACTGATCTGATTTTTCTCACGACTGTGTTTTGAATGGCCAAGGAAAAGAATCCGAACAGCCGAACCATTGCCGAGAACCGCAAGGCGCGGTTCTCCTATGAGATCATGGATACGCTCGAAGCGGGCCTCGTGCTGGTTGGTACGGAGGTGAAGTCCCTCCGTGAGGGGCACGCGAATATCCAGGAATCGTATGCCTCTGTTGAAGGTGGTGAGATATGGCTTATCAACGCTCATATCCCGGAATATTCGGCCGGCAATCGGTTCAATCACGCGCCCCGGCGGCGCCGGAAACTTCTCTTGTCGAAACGCGAGATGGCCCGGCTGTCGCAAGCGGTGGAGCGTGAAGGTATGACGCTGGTGCCGCTTCGGCTCTATTTCAACGAGCGCGGACTCGCAAAGCTGAATCTGGCACTGGCGCGGGGTAAGAAGACCCACGACAAACGCGAAACGGTGAAGCAGCGCGACTGGAATCGCGAGAAGGCGCGGCTGTTGAAGGAGAGAGGGTGAGGGGAAGGCGATAGGGCAGTGAGTTACTGCCCTAAATATTCCCTCAAACTCCTAAACACCTCCACAAACATCTCCTCGGTCAGCTTGCCCGTGTTCGTGTTGTACCGCGAGCAATGATAGCTTGAGAAAATGCGGAGTTGGCCGGCATCCTGCTCCGCGCCGTGGGCGAAGGGGAATTGACGGACCGGATAGCCGAGCGCGCGGACCGTGGACTGGTGCGCGATGGTGCCAAGGGTCAGAATGGCCTTCAGATTGGGAAACCGGGTGAGGGAAGGGGCGAGGAACCGCTCGCGGCAGGTCCTCACCTCGGCGCCGACCGGCTTGTTCTCCGGCGGAACGCAGCGCACGGCATTGGTGACTGCCGCATCCACCAGTTCAAGCCCGTCATCGGGGCGCGCATCGAAGACGCCCCGGGCAAAGCCGAAGCGTGTCAGCGTCCCGTAGAGCAAGGTGCCGGCGTAATCACCAGTGAAGGGGCGTCCCGTCCGGTTCGCTCCACGCAGCCCCGGCGCAAGCCCAACAATCAGGACGCGCACGGCGTCTGCCCCTTGTCGCGGAAGGAACGTGGGAACCGGTCCGTTGAACCACTCCGGTTCGCGCTCGCGCCAATCACCGATGAAGGCGTTCAGGCGCGGGCAATGGGAGCAGTCGCGCGACGGCTCCTCAAGTTCGAGGGCAGCACGGGCCATCAGGTTTCGTGCTCGTGACTGTCCTGTTCTGGGCGGCGCGGCGGGCGCTCCGAAGGTGCGCGGCCGATTTCGGACTGGAGCGAAGCGAGGTCGATGAAGTTATCCGCCTGGCGGCGCAACTCGTCGGAAATCATGGGCGGCTGGGACTGAATGGTAGAAACGATGCTGACCTTGCGGCCCTTGCGCTGAAGCGTCTCGACCAGGGTGCGGAAGTCCCCGTCACCGGAAAAGATGACATAGTGATCGACGACTTCGATAAGTTCCAATGCGTCGATGGTGAGCTCTATGTCCATATTTCCCTTGATCTTGCGGCGGCCGCTGGAATCTGTGAATTCCTTGGCAGGTTTGGTCACGACCTTGTAGCCGTTGTAGTCCAGCCAATCGATCAACGGGCGGATCGAGGAGTATTCCTGATCCTCAACCAGCGCGGTGTAGTAATAGGCGCGCAGCAGGTAAGCCTTTTCCTGGAAACTCGCCAGCAGCTTGCGATAGTCAATATCGAAACCCAGCGAACGGGACGTGGCGTACAGGTTCGCTCCATCTATAAACATTGCGATCTTCTCGCGCGGATCAAACATCGCTCAAATATCCTTCGTGACAATTAACTGCGCTGGAATACGGGCGTGCATCGCAAAACGCGGTATCATCACACCCACCTTATAAAGACATAGTGCGGTCTTGTTTTTCTGCCAATGCTCATTAAATCTCCATACCGCGAAATAACGTGTATTTTATCGGCATCACGGTCGGTAGCGACCACGGCCCTTGTATTCACAGCCCGGAAGGGCTAAGGACCGGCCGATTCCGCAAATTTCAAGATTGAAAGGGGCGCAGATGGCCCGTGTCACGGTAGAAGATTGTATCGACAAGGTTGAGAACCGGTTTGACCTCGTACTTCTGGCCGGCCACCGCGCCCGCCAGGTTTCGCAGGGTGAGCAGATCACCGTTGATCGCGACAACGACAAGAACCCGGTCGTCGCGCTGCGCGAAATCGCCGAGGAAACGCTTTCTCCCGGCGATCTGAAGGAAGATCTGATCCATTCGCTGCAGAAGCACGTCGAGGTGGATGAGCCGGAACCCGACCTGCCGGAACTTCCTGCCGAGCCGCAGGAAGAGGCCGCCGTTGCACAACAGCAGCGGCCGGAAGGCGTGGAGGAAGAGGCTGTCGCCTTCGACCGTATGAGCGAAGAAGAGCTTCTTGCCGGAATCGAGGGGTTGGTCCCGCCGGACAAGAACGACGATTTCTGATATCGGGAAGATCTCTTCCGCAAACGACGGCTCGGGCTTATCCTGCCGGGATTCGATTGTGCCGCAGCACTGCGGCACATGAATTTTGCGTGTGGAGAAGCGGCCTATGATGCGTCAGTATGAGCTTGTTGAGCGTGTCCAGCGCTACAAGCCTGACGTGGACGAAGCGCTTCTCAACAAAGCCTATGTCTACGCAATGCAGAAGCACGGCTACCAAAGGCGTGCTTCCGGCGATCCCTACTTTTCCCATCCACTTGAAGTCGCGGCGATCCTGACGGAACTGAATCTGGACGAATCGACCATCGCCGCGGCGCTGCTTCATGACACGATTGAGGATACCACGGCCACGCGCGACGAGATCGACGTGCTGTTCGGGCCGGAAATCGGTCAGCTCGTTGAAGGCCTGACGAAGCTGAAGAAGCTGGACCTGGTCTCCAAGAAGGCGGAGCAGGCGGAAAATCTCCGCAAGCTCCTGCTCGCCATATCGCAGGATGTGCGCGTGCTGCTGGTGAAGATGGCGGATCGACTGCACAATATGCGCACGCTCCACCACGTTCCCACCCACAAGCGCCTGCGGATCGCCGAGGAGACAATGGACATCTATGCGCCTCTGGCCGGGCGCATGGGCATGCAGGATATGCGTGACGAACTGGAGGAGCTGGCCTTCCGCTATATCAATCCGGAAGCCTTCCACACCGTCACCGAGCGGCTGGCCGATCTGCTGGAGAGCAATCGCGGCGTAATCAAGGAAATCGAGGGCGCTCTGGCGGAGCTTTTCAAGGCGTATGAAGTCGATGCGACCGTGAAGAGCCGGCAAAAGAAGCCGTGGTCGGTCTTCCGAAAGATGGAAACCAAGGCCCTGTCTTTCGAGCAGCTCTCGGACATTTTCGGTTTTCGGGTGATCGTCGATACGGTCGATGATTGCTATCGGGCGCTCGGGGCCATTCACAAGACGTGGTCCATGGTGCCGGGCCGGTTCAAGGACTACATCTCCACGCCGAAGCAGAACGATTATCGCTCCATCCACACCACCATCGTCGGTCCGTCCCGGCAGCGTGTGGAGTTGCAGATCCGCACGCACGAGATGGACCGGGTGGCCGAATACGGCGTGGCGGCGCATTCGCTCTACAAGGATTTCGGCTCGAATCCGAACGGGGCCGGGCATCAGATTTCCAAGGACACCAATTCCTATGCCTGGCTCAGGCGGACCATCGAGGCGCTTTCGGAGGGCGACAATCCGGAGGACTTTCTCGAGAACACGAAGCTGGAGCTGTTTCAGGATCAGGTCTTTTGTTTCACCCCGAAGGGGCGTCTGATCGCGTTGCCGCGCGGCGCTTCGCCAATCGACTTCGCCTATGCCGTCCATACCGACGTGGGCGACACCTGTGTGGGCGCGAAAGTCAACGGCCGCATCATGCCGCTGATGACGGAGCTGAAGAACGGCGACGAGGTGGAGATCATACGCTCCAAAGCGCAGGTTCCGCCGGCAGCCTGGGAATCGGTAGTGGTGACGGGCAAGGCCCGTTCGGCCATTCGGCGGGCGACGCGAAATGCTATACGCAAGCAGTACTCGGGACTGGGGGCGCGCATCCTGGAACGGGCCTTCGAACGTGCTGGCAAGGATTATTCCAAGGAGGCGCTGAAACCCGTTCTGCATCGGCTGGCGCGCAAGGATGTCGAGGACGTGCTCGCGGCAGTGGGGCGCGGTGAGCTTTCATCCCGGGACGTTCTCCATGCGGTTTATCCCGACTACAGGGACGAACGCGTGACGCAGACGCAAAAGCCACGCGAGGAAGGCTGGTTCAATCTGCGCAATGCGGCAGGAATGCTGTTCCAGATTCCGGGCCGTTCCTCGCGGCGCGGGCGGCGGCGGAAGAACGGCGATGCGCGGGAGGAAGGCCAGAACGGCGCGCTTCCCATTCGCGGGGTCAGCGGAGATCTGCCGGTACGTTTCGCGCCGGAAGGTGCGGTTCCGGGCGATCGAATCGTCGGCATCCTGCAACCAGGATCGGGTATAACCATTTACCCCATCCAATCGCCGTCGCTGACAGCTTACGACGACCAGTCAGACCGCTGGATCGACGTGCGATGGGACATCGACGAAAACAACACAGAACGTTTCCCGGCGCGCATTTCCGTTACGGCGATCAACGAACCGGGATCGTTGGCCGAAATAGCCCAAACCATCGCCTCTAATGACGCGAACATCCATAATCTCTCTATGGCCAGAACCGCCCCCGATTTCACCGAGATGATGTTCGATCTGGAGGTCTGGGATTTGAAACATCTCAATCGTCTGATTTCGCAGCTCAAGGAGGCCGTTTGCGTAAGCAATGCACGGCGCGTCAATGGGTAGCAGCTTTCTAGGGCGCTGTTTCGCCTAACTTTCGTGCTGGTTTCGGGCAGGGCTGTTTTCGCGAGAGGCTTGCTTGCCTAAGTGTCACTTAACATTCGGAAGATATTGGTGAGTCGCACACGGACCGGCTCTGCTCGATCATAGACTCGGCCTGGATAAAGGCACGGAACGCGAATGCTGTTCAAACGGAGGAAAAATGCGGATTTCTGGGAGCGTTTGCGGACGCTCCTCTGGCCGCGGCGGTCGTTCTGGCGTTCGGCGCAGTATTTTGCCAAGCGGGCACTGCGGCTGAGCGGAACGCCGCACGCGATCGCGGCCGGCGTTGCTGCCGGCGCCTTTTCCTCCTTCACACCGTTTCTCGGATTTCATTTTCTGCTCGCAGCGGCACTTGCCTGGATCATTCGCGGCAACTTGATCGCCTCTGCGATCGGGACGGCCTTCGGCAACCCGATCACTTTCCCGTTCATCTGGGGCGCCACGCTCGAAGTGGGCCGGATAATCCTGTATGGGCGGCATACCGGCCAGCTTGGCCCGATGCACATCGGTGAACGACTGTGGAGCATGCACTTTTCCGAGCTTTGGCAACCGCTCCTCAAACCCATGGCTGTTGGGGCACTGCCGGTCGGGTTGCCGATAGCGATCATTCTTTACCTCGTAATGCGCTGGGCCGTGGTTGCATTCCGCGCTCAGCGCCGGAAACTTCTCGCCGAACGGGCGCGCCGCCGGGCAGCGGCGCAGTCTTATGGCGCCAACACGGCTGCGAGCTGATGATCATAGGACTTGGAAGCGATCTGATCGATATCCGACGTGTGGCCAGAACGCTGGAGCGCTACGGTACGCGTTTCACAAACCGCGTCTTCACAGAGATCGAGCAGGCAAAGTCCGATCGGCGCCGTGAGCGCGCGGCTTCCTACGCCAAGCGGTTTGCCGCGAAGGAGGCTTGTGCGAAGGCATTAGGGACCGGCCTTTCGCGGGGTGTCTTCTGGCGGGACATGGGAGTCGTGAACGAACCGGGCGGTAAGCCCACGATGAAACTCACGGGCGGCGCAGCCCAACGCCTGAAGGCGATGGCGCCTGAAGGGCACGAAGTGCGCATACATCTCACCATTACCGATGATTTTCCGCTCGCGCAGGCCTTCGTGATCATCGAAGCGGTACCCGAATCATGGCAATGAAGCCGCGACTGCCTTATTCAGAGCACATTGCGGCTGATGAAACGAGCCGATAAGACGAGACCAAGATGAGCGGCGTGGCAGTTGGGGCCGCGGCCGAACCGAGGACGACATGAGCGTGGTGGATAAATCTCAGAAGAAATCAGGCGGTATTGGCGAGACAGTCAGCGTCATTGTACAGGCGCTTTTGATTGCGCTCGTCATACGTACTTTCTTTTTTCAACCTTTTTCCATTCCGTCCGGTTCGATGCGGCCGACGCTGCTGGAAGGTGACTATCTCTTTGTTACCAAATGGGCCTATGGCTATTCGCGCTATTCGTTCCCCTTTTCACCGCCGCTCTTTTCCGGCCGTGTTTGGGAGAGCCCGCCGGAGCGCGGTGATGTTGTGGTGTTCAAGTTTCCGCCGAACCCGTCGCTCGATTACATCAAGCGCGTGATCGGCCTGCCGGGTGATCGCATCCAGGTGCGGGACGGTCAGCTCTACATCAATAACGAGCCGGTCGCCCGTGAAAGGATCGGGCAGATCAACAATGAGGATATCACCGAGATGAACCGGCCGGTGGATGTCTATCGCGAGACCCTGCCCAACGGCGTTTCCTACGATACCCTGGATCTTTCCACCAATTCCATCGGCGACAACACGCGCGAATTCACCGTGCCCGAGGGGCACTATTTCATGATGGGAGACAATCGCGACAACTCCACGGACAGCCGCTTCTCGGTAGGATTCGTGCCCGAGGACCATCTTGTCGGGCGCGCCAACATCATCTTCTTCTCCATCGCCGGTGGCGCGAGTCCCCTGGAGATCTGGGAATGGCCGTCGGAGCTGCGCTGGTCGCGCATTTTCTCCTGGGTTGACTGATGACCAATAAGCGCCTCAAGGGGCGGGAGCTGGCCGATGCGGTGGAGAAGTGCACGGGAACCAGCTTCAGCGATGTAAAACTGCTCGAGCAGGCGCTCACCCATTCCAGCGCGCGTGCCGAGGCCGATTACCAGAGGCTGGAGTTTCTTGGCGACCGGGTTCTCGGACTCGCGATCTCGGAGATGCTCTTTGAGGCCTTTCCCGATGCTCCCGAGGGCGAGCTTTCGGTGCGGTTGAACGCGCTTGTGAATGCAGAGACGCTTGCCGAGATAACGGACGAGCTCGGTTTGTCGCCGTTTATCCGTACCGGTAACGATCTGCGTTCGCTGGCTGCCCGCAAACAGGTCAACATGCGCGCCGATGTACTGGAGGCGATCGTGGCGGTCGTTTACCTCCAGAATGGATACGACGGGGCTCGGGATTTTGTGCGTGCGCACTGGGAAAAGCGCTCACAGGCTGCAGATGCAGCACGCCGGGATCCCAAGACGGTGCTACAGGAATGGGCCCATCAGGTATCCGGCGGCGCTCCCGATTATCGAGTGGAAGAACGGGAAGGCCCCGATCACGATCCCCTCTTCACCATTGCTGTCCACATCGAGGGGTATCCGGCAGGGCGCGGGCGCGGGCGTTCCAAGCGCGAGGCGGAACAGGCCGCCGCGACCGAGATTCTTGTACGTGAAGGAGTGTGGCAAACGCTGGGCGGAACATCATGACGAGCGAGACCAAAACCGCTACCCATTCGGGTTTTGTCGCGCTCATCGGCGCGACGAACGCGGGCAAGTCGACCTTGATCAACCAACTGGTCGGCACAAAGGTCTCCATCGTCACGCACAAGGTGCAGACGACGCGCTCGAACATTCGCGGCGTGGCTATTCACGGAAATGCGCAAATCGTTTTCATCGACACGCCGGGCATTTTCCGGCCGCGGCGCAGACTCGACAAAGCCATGGTGACGACGGCGTGGGGTGGTGCGAAGGACGCCGATATCGTGGCGCTGCTCATCGATGCAGAGCGCGGTATCAAGGGTGACGCGGACGCTATCCTCGACAATCTACGTGACGTAAGGCAGCAGAAGATCCTCCTCCTCAACAAGGTTGATCGTGTGAAGCCGGAAACGCTTTTGGCCCTTGCGGATGAGGCCAACAAGCGCGTCGCATTCGAGCGGACCTTCATGATCTCGGCGCTTACGGGTTCCGGCTGCGAGGATTTGCTCGATTATTTTGCGGAAAACCTGCCGGAGGGGCCCTGGTACTACCCGGAAGATCAGGTTTCAGACCTGCCCGTGCGGCAGCTCGCCGCCGAGATTACGCGAGAGAAGCTTTACCTGCGCCTTCATCAGGAGCTTCCATACTCCGCTCATGTCGAGACGGAGCGATGGGAGGAGCGCAAGGACGGGTCGGTTCGCGTCGAGCAGGTGATCTATGTCGAGCGCGATAGCCAGAAGAAAATCGTGCTCGGCCGCAAGGGAGTGGCAATCCGCGATATCGGCCAGGCAGCGCGTGAGGAGCTTTCCGCGTTGCTGGAGCAGAAGGTGCATCTGTTCCTTTTCGTGAAGGTGCGCGAGAACTGGAGTAACGACCCGGAGCGCTATCGCGATATGGGACTTGAATTTCCCACGTAATGGGATGAAAACATTCCTATGGAATGGCGCGATCAAGGCATTGTTCTGGGCACCCGCCGGCATGGCGAAACCAGCGTCATTCTGGAGGCGATGACGGCGGCGCACGGACGCCATCTCGGCCTGGTGCGGGGCGGACGCAGCCGGCGCATGCAGCCTGTCCTGCAAGCCGGCAATCGCGTCGAACTGACCTGGCGCGCCCGGCTGGACGAGCATCTGGGAAACTTCCAGGTGGAGCCGGTTGCCCTGAATGCGGCGCGGCTGATGAACTCGGCACTTTCCGTCTACGGAATTCAGACGCTCGCCGCGCATCTGCGGCTTCTTCCCGAGCGCGATCCGCATCCTGGCTTTTTCGAGACGCTCGGCTTCATGATCGAGCATCTTGAGGAGGTGCATACGGCCGGGGTCATGCTCGCCCGTTTTGAAGTCGCCGTCCTGGAGGAATTGGGCTTCGGGCTCGATCTGTCCCATTGCGCGGTAACCGGTCAGCAGGAAGGGCTCGCCTATGTGTCACCCAAGTCGGGGAGGGCGGTGACACGAGAAGCCGGAGAACCATGGCAAGACAAGCTCTTTCCTCTGCCGGCCTTTTTGATTGCCGAAAAAGACGTGCCGTGTGATCGTCCGGATATCCAGAATGCCTTCGCGTTGACCGGTTTTTTCCTCCACCGCCACGTCTATGAGCCGCGCGGGTTGATGGAGCCGGAGGCGAGAGTGGGCTTTCTTGCGGCACTGATGCGCGGGCTGACGCAGGCCGCGCCGGAGGCGGACGGCGACAGCGCGGCGTAGCTACGGGTGTTGATGCCCCCGGCGGTGTTAACCTTAATGAATGGTATGCATTGCAGGAGAGCGCTCCGAGGGCCACCCTTCGCCAATCCTAACGCGCGGAGTGGAAGAGCCTTATGCGTTACCTCTTTATCTTCTGGGCATTGCCGATCGGGCTCTTCTGGGGTTGGTATCATCTTTCCTTTAACGACATACATTTCGGGCTGTGGTTCTTCAGCCGCGAGATGCACGATCTCGTGTTCGGGATCTATGGTGAGATCCTGGGGATAGCGCCCGACAAGCTTCCGCCGCTCGTGGCGCGCGCTTGCGTGGTCGATACGTTCATTCTTCTGGGGATTATCGCATTTCGCCGCCGCCGCGTGATCCGGGAATGGCTGGAGGCGCGGCGGCAGCGTTACCGGCGGGGAGAAGAGCCCGCGCGCAGCGCCTGAAGACGATCCAGCGCCCCCTGCAGGATGAAGGCGGCCGCGGCGGCATCAATGCGCTCGGCGCGCTTTGCCCGCGAGGTATCCATTTCGAGCAAGGCCCTTTCGGCCGCGACGGACGAGAGACGTTCGTCCCAGAACACGAAGGGCAGGGCCGTCAAGCGCTCCATATTGCGCACGAAAGCGCGAGTGGACTGGGCGCGGGGTCCTTCGCTTCCGTCCATGTTGACAGGCATCCCGATGACGACCGCGCCGGCATCTTCACGCATCAGGATATTGAGGAGCTTTTCGGCGTCCTGTGTGAACTTCTTGCGTGCGATGGTGGTGCGCGGCGTGGCGAAGGACAGGCCGAGATCGGAAACGGCGACGCCAATGGTCTTCGTACCGAGATCAAGGCCGGCAAGCGGTCGCCTCTCCGGCAGGCCGGCGACCAACTCTTCGATGGAAATGACGTTCACAGCGCGGTCCGTTCCTTTAATTCATCGGCGGCACGTTCTATCGTCTATGGCAGCAACAAGCGAGGAGTGCGGCAATGAAAATCACCTGGTATGGCCATTCCGCTTTCAAGGTCGAGGCGGGAAACGCAACGATTCTCATCGATCCGTTCCTGACCGATAACCCCGCATGGGACGGCGGCTGGGAAGAACCTGCCGAAGGCGTCACGCATCTTCTATTGACCCATGGGCATAGCGACCACGTGGGTGATTCAGTCGAAATCCTGAAAAAGACCGGTGCCATGCTGGTCGCCAATTTCGAGCTTAGCAATTATCTGGTCGGGCAAGGCGCCGATGGGGAGAAGATCAATCCCGGCAATCACGGCGGCACCGTCGATTGCGGCGGCTTCACCACCACATTCGTCAATGCGCTTCATTCCTCATCCTCCCCGCAGGAGGGCGGCGGGAATGTCTATCTGGGGAATCCGGCCGGGCTCGTCCTGCATTTTCCGAACGAAAAGACGCTCTATCACATGGGCGATACCGACATTTTCGGCGATATGGCGCTTATCCAGGAGTTGCATCAGCCGCAGGTCGGGCTCGTCCCCATCGGTGACCGTTTCACCATGGGTGGCGCGGTGGCAGCACTTGCCTGCCAGCGCTATTTCCATTTCGAAACCGTGATCCCCTGTCACTATGCGACATTCCCGCTGGTCGACCCGACCGCCGAGAAATTCACCGAAAGCATGGAGGGGAGCAGCACGAAGGTGCTGACGCCGGAATATGGCAAGCCCGTAGAGCTTTAGACGGCCGAATTGCCGATCGCGGTTGCGTCCGGCTGCCGGCGCCATTATAGCCCTGTGCCAATGTTCCCTTGCAAGGAAGAAGGCCAATGTCCGTCGATATCGACACGGTGAAACGGGTCGCGCGATTGTCGAGAATAGCCGTCGATGAGGAAGATGCGAGCCGCATGACGGGAGAGCTTAACGCGATCCTCGGCTTTGTGGAGCAATTGAACGAGGTCGACGTAAGCAATGTCGAGCCGATGACGTCGGCAATTCCGACATCCATGAAGATGCGGGCGGACGAGGTTACCGACGGGAGCAAGGCAGAAGACATCGTTGCCAACGCGCCGGTGACGGATGAGAATTTCTTCGTCGTTCCGAAAGTAATGGAATAGCCGGCATGGCCATTCAGATCGCTGTCGAGACGCCACTTCAGGATGATGTGCGCGCGCTGATCGCGGAACTAAACGAGACCCTGTCGGCTCTTACACCGCCGGAGTTCTGTTTCCACATGACGGTGGAACAGATGGCGAGGCCCGAAACTACACTGTTTGTGGCGCGTGACGGCGGATGTGCCGTGGCCTGTGGCGCCTTACACCGCCATGACGGTGATATTGGCGAGGTCAAGCGCATGTACACGCGCTCCTCTCACCGGGGGCAGGGAATCGGAAAGGCTATCGTCCAAAGGATTGAGGCGGCGGCTCGCAGCGAAGGGGTGGCGAAACTCGTGCTGGAAACGGGGGATCGTCATCCTGCGGCATGGGCTATCTATGAGCGGGCGGGTTTTACTCGCTGCGGGCCCGTGCTCGACTATCCCGATTCCAAGTGGTCCATTTTCTACGAAAAATCAATCACCGCCGAACCGGCGGTCGCTGACGGGTAATCATGACCGAACTGACCAACCTCACGATTTCCGAAATCCGCGAGAAGCTCGCGGCGAAGGATTTTACCGCACTCGAATTGACCGAGTCCTATCTTTCGGCGATCGAAACCGCGAATGAGCGGCTCAATGCCTATATCGAGGTGACGGCCGACAAGGCGCGCGAGATGGCGAAAGCCTCCGACATGCGGCTGGCGGAGGGCGGGGCGCGACCGCTTGAGGGGGTGCCGATCGGCGTAAAGGATCTTTTCGCCACCGAAGGCGTGCACACCCAGGCCGGTAGCCATATTCTGGATGGCTTCAAGCCACGCTACGAGTCGACCGTGACGGCCAATCTGTGGGCCGACGGGGCAGTGATGCTGGGCAAGCTCAATATGGATGAGTTTGCCATGGGGTCGTCCAACGAAACCTCCTATTACGGCCCGGTGGTCAATCCGTGGCGCGCCGACGGCGACAACACGGATCTGGTGCCGGGCGGGTCTTCCGGCGGTTCGGCGGCGGCGGTGGCAGCATGGCTGTGCGCCGGCGCGACCGCGACCGATACGGGCGGCTCAATCCGCCAGCCTGCCGCCTTCACGGCAACGGTCGGCATGAAGCCCACCTATGGGCGGTGCTCACGCTGGGGCATTGTCGCATTCGCCTCGTCGCTGGACCAGGCCGGGCCGGTGGCGCGTGACGTGCGGGACGCGGCTATTCTTATGAAATCCATGGCTTCGGTGGATCCGAAGGATACCACGTCGGTCGATCAGCCGGTGCCGGACTACGAGGCAGCGATCGGACAATCCGTGAAGGGGCTGAAGATCGGTATTCCCAAGGAATATCGCATGGAAGGCATGCCGCAGGAGATCGAGACCCTGTGGCAGAAGGGCATCGACTGGCTGCGTGACGCGGGCGCGGAGATCGTCGACATCTCGCTGCCGCATACGAAATACGCCCTGCCGGCCTACTATATCGTCGCGCCGGCGGAGGCTTCGTCCAATCTCGCCCGCTATGACGGTGTGCGATACGGTCTGCGCGCCACAGGCGGCGGCGATGTCACGGATATGTATGAGAGGACGCGCGCGGAGGGCTTCGGCCGGGAGGTGAAGCGGCGCGTGATGATCGGCACCTACGTGCTTTCTGCCGGTTATTACGATGCCTATTATCTTCGCGCACAGAAAGTTCGTACGCTGATCAAGCGCGATTTCGAGCAGACCTTCAATGACGGCATCGATGCGATCCTGACGCCGGCAACACCATCGGCCGCGTTTGGCGTGGGCGATCAGGACATGGCGGCCGATCCCGTGAAGATGTATCTGAACGACATCTTCACGGTGACGGTGAATATGGCCGGATTGCCGGGCATTTCAGTGCCCGCGGGGCTCGACCCGCGTGGCCTGCCGCTAGGGCTTCAACTGATCGGCCGACCCTTCGACGAGGAAACGCTGTTCCGCACCGGCCACGTCATCGAACAGGCCGCCGGCCGGTTTTCACCCAAGCGCTGGTGGTAGCCGTGAGCGGCGCGTCATCGCTCGGGTGAGGGCGCGCGGCCGTGTTTCACCTCGCGTCAGCCATCTTCTGGGCGGTGGCCCAGCCAGTCAGCCTTGTCATGCTGCTCCTGGCCGGCGGTACAGGGGCTTCCATACTGCAGTGGCACAGGCTTTCGCTCGTTCTTTGCAGCGCGTCGCTGGTACTCCTGTTTCTTTCGGGATGGACGACAGTGGGCGCCCTGCTTCTCCAGCCGCTTGAGGAGCGCTTTCAGAGGCCCGACCCGCCGCCGCGGGATGTTGACGGGATCATCGTTCTGGGCGGCGGTATGGAAAGCGGAATCAACCTCGCGCGCAGCGGTTACGAGCTTAATTCCGGCGGTGACCGGCCAGTGGAGGCCGCCGTGCTCGCCCGGCATTATCCCGAGGCGAGGATCGTCGTTTCCGGCGGTTCCGGTTCTGTCTTCACCGAGGGAGAAGGCGACGCGGATTCGGCGCCTCGTCTGCTGACCGCGCTCGGTGCGGAGCCGGAGCGCATCGAACTCGAGAAGAAGTCGCGCGACACCTACGAGAACGCACTTTTTTCAGCGCGCCAGATCAATCCACGGCCGGGGCAAACCTGGCTCCTCGTAACTTCGGCCTTTCATATGCCGCGCTCGGTCGGCGTGTTTCGCAGCGTCGGTTTCCCGGTCGTGCCGTGGCCGGTCGACTACAAAACATCAGGGCGTGAAGGCATTGGTCTTTCTCAGGATAACCTGATCGATACGCTCGATAACATTACCGTGGCCGTCCGCGAGTGGATCGGTCTCATCGCTTATCGTGTGGCCGGTAGAACGGATGAGCTTCTGCCCGCGCCGGGCGAGGAATAAGCGCGCGTTCTTTTCACAAGCATGAGCCACGATTTCGCCAAAAGTGTTGAAAAATTCTTGCGGTTAAGCAGCCTGCAAAGCATTGAATCCTCTAGTATTATGCCTATCTACGCGCGGCGCTGGGCGGTTTGCGCCTTCATACTGCCCCTTTTGGGCTTGCAACCGCGTGCCGGGCGCAGTATTGCGGCGTTAATGCGTTGATCGGGGACGTTGGATCGGCGCGATAACCAGTGAAAGAATGAGCAATCGATGGACGAAAGCGTTCAGAAATCCTGCTGGGGCGTCATGGCCAAAGCAGCGGTTGGCCTGGCTTGTATCATTCTGCTTGCATGGCTTTTCACAGGTGGTGAAGCTGCTGCGTTAATGGCGGCAAACTAACCAAATCTGACCACCACATCGAATGACTTTTAATGACAGGCGGGGAGTGACACCCGCCTGTCATGCTTTGCCCGCCCCGTAGGGAAGGCGGTGACGGCGACTTGCGTCCCGAGGAAGAAAAAGCCCGGAAGGAATCATTGGCGCGCCGGTAAAGGAGGGTTCCGTGGCCGCTCGCCGCTATTTGATCTATGATGTGTTCGCCCAGAGTGCGCTGGCGGGGAACCCGCTGGCCGTGGTGCTCGACGCCGAAGGGCTGAGTGACGCCGAGATGCAAGCGATTGCCGGCGAGTTCAATCTCTCCGAAACCGCTTTCATTCTTCCGCCGGACAACCCCATCCATACAGCCCGCGTTCGTATCTTTACACCGCGTAGCGAATTGCCATTCGCGGGTCACCCGACGGTTGGCACAGCGGTCGCTCTCTCACAGCAGGTGGACACGCTCGGTTCCAAAGAGCGCATGTCGATCGTCGTTCTGGAGGAAAATGTCGGGCCGGTTCGCTGTGCGGTTACGATCGGGCAGGGCACGGCTTTCGCAGAGTTCGATCTGCCGCGCCTGTCCGAGCGGGTCGATTTCGACGCGCCATCCGAAGTTGTTGCCGCCGCCTTGGGTCTTTCGCATCACGAGATCGGTTTTGAAAATCACGTGATCAGCGCCTGGACCTCCGGCGTGCCTTACGTCTGTGTGCCGGTGGCCGATCTGCGGACCGCGGAGCGCGTTCGGCTGGATGCCGCGATGTGGGAAGAGTTTGCACCACAGGAAGGCGGCGGCGGGGACCCTTACGTCTATTGTCGCGAGACGGTCAATCACGATTGCGCCTTCCATGTGCGCATGTTTGCGCCGCGAGCGGGTATACCCGAAGACGCGGCAACGGGATCAGCGGCCGCTGCCTTTGCAGGCGCTGTGATGGAATATGACGAGCCCCTTGATGGTGCGAGCCAGTTCTGGCTTGAACAGGGCATCGAGATGGGCAGGCCATCGCGTATCCGCCTGGAAATCGATGTTTCGGGAGGCGCGATCGAGGCCGCGCGTATCGGTGGATCGGCCGTCAAAGTTGCCGAAGGCACGCTTTTTCTTTGAAATCGGCAAAGGTGGGGACCATATAGCGCCCGAAATGCATAACTTCTGCATGCTAAAAGCGGCAAACGGGCTTGCGCGGCACGGCTGAACACGCTAATGGCCGTCCCGTTAATCGGTGGCCGTCGGCGCAGCTCAGTGCTTTGCCCGGAAGCCAGTCCGGATGGGTGATTAGCTCAGTTGGTAGAGCAGCTGACTCTTAATCAGCGGGTCACAGGTTCGAGCCCTGTATCACCCACCAAATTTTCAAAGACTTAGATAGAAGTGTGCGGACAAGACGAGAGCGTGCCGCGCTCATAACGTCGTCTCGTGCCTCTATGGGCTTCAGGATGCGTTTTGGTAGCGTATCGCAAGTTGCCTTTCCCGCTAGCGGGCGGAACATCAGCGGTTCCGGCATTGTTGGACCCAAGTATTCTAAGCTGAGGAGACCGACAATGGCACGATGTGAGGTTTGCGGGAACGAATATGACAAGGCCTTCCGTGTTGAAATGGGCGGGGAGGCACATGTGTTCGACAGTTTCGAATGCGCAATCCATGCTCTAGCGCCCAACTGTGCTCATTGCGGGTGCCGCGTCATAGGCCACGGGGTGGAGAAGGACGGCGTCATCTTCTGCTGCGCACATTGTGCCGGGGAGGAAGGCGTGGGGCAGGTCAGGGATCGCGCCTCATAGCTGTGGGTCGTCCTTCGGGCCAGCATGTGTCAGCTTGTCGGGGCGCTCAAGCCCCTTCAAGACGCTGCGCGGGCCTTCCTGTGGAAAGTCGCCGCTATTGTCTTCCACGACACGATAGAGCTTGTCGTCCCGAAATGCGCTGGCGAAGCTGGTGGAGACGCCGTCACCGGGCTTGGCTGGGATGTCCAGAAAATCGATTTCAGCTTCTGCGGCGACAATCCGCGCGTCGGCGACCGAGCGCGCCCGGACGACCACCTCGCCGGCTGGGGATGCAAGATCCCAGTTCGGATCGGTTTCCGCCGCATCTGGTATCAGTCTGTAAATTCTCATTCCATCTGGCCCCGCTTGGTAAGATCGGAATTGAAGGAAAACGCACGGTTGGGCGAGCTGTTCCAGGTGGTTCGGACCGGGCAAATTTTTTCGATCTTTTTTCGGGAACCTTTGTTCGGCTGGCGCATTGGGTGAATGACGACACGCACTCCCCCCGCCCCCCAACCCCACAACTGCGTGTCGTTTGCCGGCGCTTGCGCCGGCATTTTTTTTGGGGCGAACAATTAGCCTCGGGAGAGGTTGGGGATAATACCAATTCACTTGTCTGACGGAGGTGCCAAACCGTGAAACACTATCTGAAAGCCGCGCTGAGCGTTGCCTCGGTCATAGCTGTTGTCCTGCCGGCGTCCGCGCAACAGGAGAACGAGGAAAGCCAGGCCGACGCACAGACGGGAGAAACGTCCCAGTGCATGGAGCAACTTCAGCAATTGGCCCAATCCATGCAAGATGACGGTTATTGGCTCTCAGGCTATCGCGGGTATGGAACGGTAGGAGTCATGTCGCCTTCAGCTGCACGCAGCACGGCGCCCGTGGATGCGCAGCCGGAGCAAATGACCGGCGAACTCGAGGTGCAGCCTGAAGGCCAGGACACGACGCAGGACGTCCCTGGAGGAGCACCGTGGGGCGGCGTGACCTGGGAGCAGCGGCCGCAGTTCGAAATCGGCGTCCTCTACCGCGCGGGGTACGTTCTCGCGCAAAACGACAACGAGGAAGCCTGTCAGACAGTCGCCGACGCGACCCAGCAGCGATATGAACAGTATGTAAGCGAACTGCAGGAACTCGGAGTCGACCCACAAGAGGTGACGACTTGGCGGCAGGCGGCAATTACCGGGTCCCAGCCGGTTACTGAGTTGGAAGGTAGTTTCCGTGTCGAGGATGTTATCGGAACCGATATCCGGAACGCCGAGGATAACAACCTCGGCAGTATCGAAGATGTGATGCTCGATCCCCAGACCGGCGAGATTCGATATGTCGTGGTTGGGCATGGCGGCTTTCTGGGCATCAACACGGATGATGTCGTTGTGCCGTGGGAGCGTCTGCGGGTCACCGCGGGCATGAACGCGTTCGTCCTGCCGGTGGATGAGGCGATGATGGAACAGGCGCCGCAGCTCCCGGATGGCGGGCTGATGGATCAGCAGCAGACCGGGTCGCTCAATCCTGAGGAAATCGATTCGTACTGGAACCAGACGCAGGCCGAATAGCAGCGGTCCTTATACGGACGGGGTCAATAGTCTCTTTCGTAGAATATACCGAGACTTGAGTCTCCGTCCGAGCCGACAGAGCCACGCGCGCGAAGGTCCTCGGTGATATCGAGATTGATCGTTGCGCGCGTGGTGCCGCCGGTGCCGGTTTCCACGCCCACGTAAACATTCTCCTGAATATAGTTGCCGACGCGCAGGGCAGGGTTGCCTTCCGCATCCGTAATGATGTCGATGTCTTCCAACCCGGTCGCTTCGCGCAGCGCGCCAAGGAGCGAGTTACCGCCGCCGCCGGCCAATTCCGCTGCAGCGGCGGCGAGTTGGGCGAGCTGAAGCGGGGAGAGTTCATCGATGCCACGATTGAAGATGAGGCGCGCCAGGACCTCGTCTTCGGGAAGCTCCGGCTGCGAGGAAAATGTAATGTCGAGGTCCGAGACCGGTCCGGACACCGTGACGAAGACGGTGATATCCGTTCCCGCGGAACGGGCGACAAAGTTCAGCACGGGATCGAGGTCGCCCAGCAATGTCACCGTGCCTTCATCGAAGGTCAGCCGCTGCGTGAGGATATCGAAACGGCCGCGTATGAGCCGGAACCCGCCCACCGGCTGCACCGAGGTTATTGGGCCGGTCAGTTGAATGGATCCGCCGAGCTCTGCATCAAGGCCGCGTCCACGCACGAAGATGCGTGCCGGGGCATTGATGTTCAGATTCAGCCGAAGGACACTGGGCCGATCACTCGGCATGGGCGTGCCGTCATCGGCTCGCGCCCGCCGGAGGGTCTGCTGGACGGCGGGCGGCGGGGCGATGTGTTCGACCTCCAGTTCTGCCGCGCCTCCCCCAAAATGCTCGGGCACCGCGATTTCCGCATTATCAACGGTCAGATTGCCTGAGAGAAGAGGATCGCGCGTGAGCGGACCCTGGAGCGACATCGAGCCGTTCAATGTTGCCGTGACGAGATCCTGGTCGACGTAACGGGCCTGATTGAGATTGATCGTGAGATTGGCGGGAAATCCCGCTGCGGCATTGGTGGAGATCGAGCCGGCGATCGAAACGGTTCCCCCCGCCGCGAACGCGGCTGAGGCGGAGCTTATGGTAAGGGTCTCCTGCTGGAGAGCGGCGACGAGTTGAATGTTCGTCAGGCGCATATTTGTCATCGGATCGACCGCCGCGGCATTCGCGGTCGAGAAGGATCCGGTTATGACGGGATTTGCAAGGCTGCCGGCTACGTTCAAGTCGGCGGTAATCGTCCCCGTGAGCTGTGCACCCCGTTCGGCCAGGAGGCGGTTGGCCAGGGGCAGCGGAACGGTGCCGCTCGCGTTTACCGCCAACCCGCTTCCCGTCAGGGGTACTCTGCCGCTGGCGGAGACGGAAAGGCCCGCCGGCCCGCTTGCGCTCAGGCTTTCAAGCGCGACCGCTCCTTCCGCGTAGCGCCCGGAGGCAGAGATGGCGAGCGGGGTTGCGCCGAAGGTCGCAAGAGGGGCTGCCGTGAAGTTTTCTGCCTGGAGAGTGAAATTTGCGGCCGGGTTATCCAATGTGCCCACCACGCGAGCCGAGCCGGTCAGTGTTCCGCCGAGGTCCTGTCCGGGAATGCGCGCGTTCAGCAATGAGATCGGAAAGGCTTGCAGCGTTATGTCGAGCGCCATGTTCCCGTTATCGAGGGGGACCGCGCCCTCGATGACGACGTTCAATCCGCCAGGGCTGGTCGCGCGCGCATTGACGTTGAGCGTTTGGCCTACGGTGTTGCCGTTCGCGTCAATGTCGAGCGACTGGAGACCGGCCTGTGCCAACACGTCGGCGGTAATCGCGCGGCCGGTCAGGTCAAAATTCACCTGAGGCTGAGAGCGGGGGCCCGAGATCGTGGCGTTGCCGCTAATCGTCCCCCCCATTTCAAGATCGGGACGAACCGTGTTCGCGAGGGAAAGCGGAACGCTGTTGATCGTCACTGCTACGTCGTACGTAGCGCTTATCTCGCCCTGAGCTGTGATCTGGCCGCCAGCGACGTCCAGTTCAACGGGATCAAACCTGATCGTCCGCCCCTGAACGCTCAAGCTTACCGGGCGTGCGAGGCTGGCCGATGCGCCTTGCTGCTCCAGTTCCGCTTGCTCCAGCGAGATCGTATAGCCACCATCCTGCGGGGTGAGAGAACCGCTGGCGGATATGTCGGTCCCATTGGTAAGAACAGCGTTAGCCGAGAACTCGGTCGTTTGGCCGCGGGTTTCGGCGGTGGCGTTCATCTCCGCCACGTCTATGCCGGCCGCCGAGAGCCCGTTTGCGTCGATCGTTCCCTCAATTTCCGGAACGCCGAAAAGGTTGTCGATATCTGCCTGTATATCGGCCGCATTGACCGAAAAGCGCTCGCTCACGACGTTGCGCAAATTGGCGGCCAGGGCAACGTGCTGCTCGTCGTTTCGCGGTTGGAGGGAAAGCTCCGCATCCACCGCGCCTTCGGCCTCTTCCAGGAACAGGGCGGCTGCGGTCGAGATATCCGTGGCGTTCAGCACGAGATCACCGGTCAGCAGTCCGTCTCCGTCCTGCATCAGATCGCCGGTCAGCCGCGCCCCCTCGGTCGAGAAGGTAAGGTCGTTCAACTGCCGTCGGTCCTCGGCTGCCGATACGTTTGCTTGAAGCTGTGCGTTAACACCGTCGAGCAAGGCATTGCCGTTCAGGTCGCCGGCCAGGATCCGGTTCTGCAGTGTGCCGTCGAACCGAAGGCTGGCCGCGCTCAATGATCTATCGAGGAGGCGCCCGTCCGGAACCTCCGCCGCGAATGTGAGGTCGAGGATGCCGTCAGTGCCGGTTGCACTACCGTTGACAGTCAGCCGGCCCTGGGCCCGGTCGGTGACAAGTGCCAGATCGGAAAGAGCTGCGTCGAAACGGAAATTTGCGTTGTCGCTTGCGATGGCTCCGTTGGCGGTGAGTTCCACCTGCTCGTTGGCGATCCTGAAATCATCGGCGGACAGCCCTTGTTCGCCGCGGGCCAGTCGTCCGCCAATCTGTGTTTCACCGACAAGTAGCGCGTCGGCGGTCGGGATGCCTATGCGAAGCGAATCCGCCGTACCATCCAACGTCAGGTCGAATGCGCCGCTGATGGGGCGTACTGCGCCGTTTGCGGAAAGATTAAGGCCACCCTCAAGCTCGCGCTCGGCGAGGCCTGAGAACGGTGCGATGCTCTCCGTCTCAATGCTGATGTCACCCTGGAACGCGAGGTCTGAAACCGTTCCGTCAAGGGAGACAGTCAGGGCGTGACCGGCCAATTCGGCGCTGGCAATGGTGAGGGGCTCGCCTGCGCTCCACGAGCCACTGGCCTGGAGGAGAATGGAGCTGCCGAGTGCATCGGCGATATCGGCGCGCACTGCGATTATACCGTCCAGCCCGCCTTCGGCATCGAAAGTGAGGCTGCGCGCATCCGGTTGCGCGAGATTGCTGGCCTCGCCCGTCAGCACAAGGGTTGCTTTATCCGCCGTAATCGTATCGGTCTGCAGATCGGTGACGTCCAGGTTTGCTTCCCATTCTCCGCTTGCATCGCCATAGTCCACGGTCAGGTGCGCGGACTGCACAGCGGTGGTGCCGCCCCGGACGGGTAGCACGACCCGTTCGCCGTCCGGGTCGGCGATACTTGCGTTGAGCGAAAAGCTGGTTGGGAAACCGTCGCTGGCGGTATCGGCTGTGGCCTCGAGTTGCAGCGAGGCGCTGGTAAGTGTCAGTTCGTCCAGGCGCATTCCACCGCTGTTCTTGGCGACACCGGACGCTTGGAGCGTTGTCTGATCGCCAAAAAAGCCGCGCAGGGTTGACGGAAGCAGCCGTTCGACGGAGCCTTCAATATCTGCTCTGAAGCCCAGCCCGTCCGATGTCTGGCGAAACCGGGCCGTTCCCGTAACCGCGGGTTGATCTGCGACGGTCAACGCCAGCGCGAGATCGAGCTGGTCTATCGGCCCGGAACCGTTGAGTGTGAGGGACAATGGCGGGTGCCCCTCGATGTTGAGGACGTTTGCCAAGACTCCGTTTTCCGGCTCCGATAGCGCCAGATCGACGTCCATTTCCTCGGATTCATTGCTGTATTCGGCCTGTAAGGAAAGTTGCCCACCGGGGCCGTCCAGCCGCTCGATTTCCATTGCCGTATCGAGCGAGCCCGATTCCAGTCGCAGCCGGCCCTCGATGGAGAGCATCGATTCCAATCCGAAGACTTCCTCTCCGAAGGAAACCTGCGGTACCTGCAGACTTTCCAGGTTTATCGCGATCGGCAGTTCAGGGACGGTGAACGAGCGTGCTTCGGGCGAGGGCAAACCCTCGCTGGGAAGGGGGCGCCGGATAACTTGGATCGATTCGGCGCCGAGGTGCTGAATTTCCAGGCGCTGCCGAAGCAGGAGCGTGGAGCGGCTCCAGTCGATCACTGCATTGGAAATACGCAGCCAGACGCCTTCTCGATCCGCAATGGTGATTTCGGCGATAATGGCTTCGGAGGAAAGGGCGCCCTGAATGCCGCTAATGCGGATCTGTCGGTTCGGCGTCGAAAGCTGGTCCTCCAGAAAGGAGGTGAACAGCGACCGTTCCTCCTCAGCCGTCGTGTCTGTATCCTGCGCGAACGCAGGCAGGCAGAGCAGGAAAGCAAACAGGGCGAGAATGGACCGTGTCAAAATGCTTGTCCTATTCCGAGATAGAGTGCCACGGTCGGATCGTCGGGTCCAGGATCCAGCGGAACCGCCAGGTCCAGGCGAATCGGTCCCACCCCGGTCTGGTAACGCACGCCGGCGCCGACGCCTATGCGAAGATCTTCCGAGAAATCAGGAAGCGCGTCGGCGTCGACAAAACCCGCGTCGACGAAGCCGACGATGCCGATGTTTCTCGTGATGCCGGCGCGCAACTCGATCGACCCTTCAATGAGGGAGCGACCGCCGATGGTGCCGGCCGGTGTCTCAACTCCAATGCTGCGGTAGGCATAGCCACGCACCGAGTTGCCGCCACCGGCAAAGAAGAGCTGATCGGGGGGCGTTTCAGCAACAGGTGGTTCGATGAGCGCCCCGAGCTTCGTACGACCTGCCAGGACAAACCGGCTTTCCTCGTCCAGGCTGTAATAGGTGCTGCCCTCGGCGACGATGCGCGCTGCGGCATTGCCATAGTTGAACTCGTAATAGGGCGCCACGGACAGGTCGACATAAACGCCACGCGTGGCGTTCGTCGGGTCGTCCCGTGTGTCATAAGCGATGCCACCCAAGAAGCCCGCAGTCGTGAACTCGCGTGTGCCGAAAATGTCGTCCTCGAACTTGGCATGACTGCCGGTCGCGAAGATGCGGCCCGAAAGTTGCTCGGAAAATGTGTGGGTGAACCCGACTTCAGCGGAGACGCCGGTTCGGGTATAGACGTCCAGGACTTCGCGCTGGCCGTAGAGCGAAGCGGTAAAATCCGTTTCCGGCGTATAGATTCCCGGCTTCGTAAAGGTTGTGCCTACGCGATAGGTGAATTCGCGAGGATCGATCGTCTCGCCGATGCCGGAGACCTTGCCTTCGACGCGCAAACGTTCGGCGCGACCAAAAAGATTCCGGTGCAGCCAGAATGCCTCCAGTCCTAACCCGTCCAGGGTCGAGTAGCTGCCACCCAGGCCGTAGCGGCGCAGCAGACGCTCCTGCACCACGACTTCGATCGGCAGGGTTCCATCCGGATTGATCGTGTCGGCCTCCTCGATGCGCGACGAGCGGAAGACGCCGAGTTCCGTCATGCGTTTACGTGCAGTCGCGATTTCATCGGGATCGTATTCGCTACCGGGTACGATTCCAGTCTGGCGGGCGACGAAATTCGGGTCCATGCGTTCCGTGCCCCGGACGGAGACTGGGCCGAAAACCGCATGCGCACCCGGATCGACCGTCAGGATCGCCTCAATGGTGTCCGTTGTATGGGCCGCCGTGACACGGCGATCGGCGATCTCCGCCTTCGCATAACCCTGCTGCTGCCAGGCAGTGGCAGCAAGCCGCCCCGCGAGCAAGATGACATCACTCCCGGCCGGTTCTCCGCGGCGAAAGCCGCGATCTGCGGGATCCTCGACGGTATCATCGGGGTCAGTTGTCGGCGGCGCCTTATTGACGATGCGGGCCTCTTCGAAATGGAAGAGCGGGCCGGGATCGATCGTGACCTGAACCACCGCCGGGCTGCCAAAGACAGCATCGGGAAGCAGGTTCGAAGCTTCCTGGCCGTCAACGGTGATGGAGATCGTACCGCCGTATCGCGCTTGACCGTACAGTGCATAGAGTATCCGGCGGTAATCGCCGCGCGCCTTTGCCACCAGGCCGGCAGCACCCGAGGCGGGCTCGTCCCTGTCTGTCCATAGGCGGGAAGCGTTTCTCAGCGCCCGTTCTATTTCGTTGTCCTCGCCAGCGACCGAAAAGGTGACTTCATATGGCTGAGGCGTGCCGATGACTTCTTCCGCGGGATCTTCACGCGGCTCGAAGAGGCGCAACCCGAAAATCTCCAAGGCTGCTGCCGGGGCCGGAATTACAACCACGAGTGCCGCCAAAGCGGCTATCAACACGGGCGGCACTGAGCCTCGTGATTTGGGGGTGCAGTTACTCAAACATCCTCCCACGGCTAACTGAACTGTGCCGCTCAAATTATTGATTTTCCCCTACCGCCCCCCGGGTGCAACCAGAACCAATGGGAAATGGTTTGCCATAAGCTGCCGTGAGGAAAGGCAAAATGCAATAGGTTCAACCTGGAAAATGGGCCCGGTAGAACGTTTGGTTCCCAAGGAAAAATTCAATGGGCAAGCAACAGATGGAGAACAGCCCTGCGGGGCGCGGGCGTGAGGCCGAATGGCCCGCACAGATTCCCGGACTTGGCTGGAAGGATATCCTGTGGCGGGTCTTTCGGGAGATCGGCAGTGACAGAATTATGCTTGTTGCCGCGGGCGTGACCTTCTATCTGATGCTGGCCATTTTTCCCGCCTTGGTTGCATTCGTCTCTCTGTATGGTCTTGTCGCCGATCCGACAACGATAGCCCAGCACATCTCGCTTCTTTCCGGTTTACTCCCGGAGGCCGGGCTCGAACTCCTGCGCGATCAGCTCAACCGGCTGGCGGAGGGTGACGGCAATGCGCTCTCGTTCGGGTTTCTGTCCGGTCTGCTATTTTCTCTTTGGAGTGCCAATGCCGGCGTAAAGGCGCTTTTCGATGCCTTGAACGTCGCTTACGAGGAACAGGAGAAGCGCGGCTTCATCGCACTCACTCTTCTTTCATTCGGCTTTACGCTGGGGGCGATGCTCATTGCTGCCGTGCTTATCTTTTCCATCGGTCTCGCGCCCGCGATGCTGGCGCTTCTTGATTTCGAGCAGCACGCGGAAACACTTATCCGCCTGACGCGATGGCCGATTACATTTGCGATCGTGGCCATCGCGACATCGGTTGTCTACCGCTACGGCCCGAGCCGGGAACGCGCGAAATGGCGATGGATAAGTTGGGGTGCGGCGCTGACGACGTTGGTGTGGTTCGGTGCATCCTTTGCTTTTTCACTCTATCTGCAGAACTTCGCCAGCTATGACGCGACCTACGGCTCGTTGGGAACGATCATCGCGTTCATGATGTGGATCTGGATTTCGGCGATGATTCTGTTGATTGGCGCGGAGATCAACGCCGAAATGGAGCATCAGACCGGACGCGACTCCACTGTCGGCGAAGAGAAGCCCATTGGGCATCGCGGTGCGGTGGTGGCCGATACGCTGGGCGAATCGGCCGACCGGGAAGAGGATCGATAGCCGAGAGTGGGGAACCTATTGGCCGCTCGGGCACCGCTCCAAGGTAAATTCGTCCTGACCGGTTGGGGAGATCGGACGAAGTGACAGCGTGTCGTCGTCTGTGACTTCCAGCCTAAACCGGCGATCTCTGCGTCCGTTTTCGCCCGCGCACTGCGAATAGATGGTGCCCGAGCCGTTTTCCGAATCGATATTGCGGATGTTGCAGGTCGCGCCCTCCCAACGAATGATCGTGTCGGTGAGGTAAAGGCCGGTTTCGCTCCCTTCCGCATCCGCGCACGCGGCCTCATCCGTGGCCCAAGCGCCTGGAATTTGCACGAACGCTTCCTCCTCAGATCGGACTTCAGCTCCGTCAGTGCCCGCATCGGCGGGTGGACGCTCTCTAATGATGACCGGGGAATCGTCGCGATCGATATGCTGCTGCGTCCCGATGGATTCACCCTGGTCCTCGCCATCCTGAGCCTGGATGGGGGTGGTGAGTAAGGCGACAACGGCCAATGCGCCAAATGCTGTCCGCAGCATTATCGACCACTCCTGTTACCTTTGCCGAGATCGGTACGGGCCCGCTTCTCCTTGTCCATTTTCTCGAAGCTCTCCATGACCTCGTCAGCCTCGCGACGGGTATCGGGTTGCGCGTGACGCTGGTTGCGGACGCTCATTTGATCATCGCCCTGAAGGCTGTTCCTGCCGGTCTTCTGGTTTGCCAGGTCCGTTTCCCGAGTTTTGTTCGCGCGGTTCAGACCACGCTCCTCATTAGATTTGTCAGTTGCCATGCCGCTCTCCTGTTATCTGCCGTAAGAACGTACGAGGTCGAATAGGGTTTCGTGGCTGCCCGGAATTCGTCCAGGAACGAAGGGGTGCAATAGGGCGTTGCACGCACATGCTGGGCGAATCGGGAAAACATATCTATCCTGGGGCAACGAAGGAGCGAGGGTGCCGATGGCAAAGGGAGCGGAACCGGAACCGAAGCCAACGCGACGACGGAGCGCTGCACGCCGGCCTACTGCGTGGAAAGTCGCTTCACCTCTGGTAGGCGACCCGCGCAAGGACGACAAACCAGTCTACCTCGTCGACGGCGCACGCACACCTTTCCTGAGGGCTCGGGGCAAGCCCGGACCGTTCACGCCAGTGGATTTGGCGGTCCAATGCGGCCGGCCGCTATTGGAACGGCTCCCGATTGCGCGCGACGCCTTCGATCAGGTCATCCTCGGTTGTGTCAATGTAATAGCCGACGAGATGAATCCGGCGCGGGTCGCGGCCTTGCGGCTCGGTATGGGCGAGGCCATGCGCGCCTTCACGGTTCAGATCAATTGCGGCTCGGGCATGCAATCCATCGATACCGGGTTCCGGCTGATCGAAGGCGGCAAAGCCGATCTTATTCTTGCCGGCGGCGCAGAGGCGCTTTCTTACGCTCCGCTTGTTCTATCAAACCGCACTGCCGGCTGGTTCGGCCGGTTCGCCACGGCCAAATCGGCTTGGGAGCGTGCCTCCGCCATCGGCGCTTTCCGCCCGGACATGGCCAAGCCGGTGATCGGGCTCGAACGTGGCCTCACCGATCCGATTACAGACCTGAATATGGGTCGAACGGCCGAAATCATCGGCCATGCCTTTGGCATTACGCGCGAGCAGGCGGACGGCTATGCGATCGAAAGCCACAAAAGGCTGGCGCGAGCTCAGAAAGACGGCCATCTGGCTGGCGAAGTCATCGCCTCCGTCGCGCGCGATGGCACACTTTATGACTATGATGACGGTGTGCGTCCCGACAGCTCAATGGAAAAGCTCGCCAAGCTCAAGCCGGCATTCGAAAAGCCGCATGGCCGGGTCACACCAGGTAATTCCTCGCAAATCACCGATGGTGCGAGCTGGGTTGTTCTGGCTTCGGAAGAGGCGGTCAAAAAGCATAAATTGGAGCCGATCGCACGCATCGTGGACAGTGAATGGGCTGCCCTTGACCCCTCGGTGATGGGCCTTGGGCCAACACTCTGCTGCACAGCGCTTGCCAACCGACGGGGCCTCACACGCGATGACATCGATCTGTGGGAGCTCAACGAGGCTTTCGCCGCGCAGGTGCTCGCCTGTCTGGCGGCATGGGAAGACGAGGAATACTGCCGTGAGATACTGGGGTTGAACGAACCCTTCGGTGCGGTCGATCGCGACCGGCTGAACGTCGATGGCGGAGCCATCAGCCTAGGGCATCCCGTCGGCAGCAGCGGCAATCGCATCGTGCTCCATCTGGCAAACGCAATGCGCCGTCTGGGTCTCAAGCGCGGCATGGCCACCGAGTGTATCGGCGGCGGGCAGGGCGGCGCCATGCTTCTGGAGGTCGTGTGATGACCGTCTCGCAATCGATATGGGCGGTGCTTGAGCGCCGGAACATTGAACTCGGCCCCGAAGGCGAGGCCACCAAGACGCTCACCAACTGGCGCTACACGAAGGATGAAGGCGGGGTCGTCTGGCTGGTGCTCAACCGGCAGGACGAAAGCACGAACACTCTCTCGGAAGCGGTGATCGCCGAACTCGATACCGTTCTGAACGAATTGCACGGTATGGGTGCGAAGGCCCTGGTCATCCGGTCCGCGAAGAGAAGCGGCTTTATCGCCGGAGCGGACATACGGGACTTCCAGGGTGTGACCGAGCTTGGCGAAGTAGAAAAACGCATGCGCCGCGCGCATGAGATCATCGACCGGCTGGATGATCTTTCGATTCCGACTATCGCCGTTATCCATGGCCACTGTCTCGGCGGCGGGTTGGAACTGGCGCTGGCCTGTGATTATCGCATTGCCATAGCTGGCTCGAGCTTCGGGTTTCCCGAGGTGCTTCTGGGGCTTCATCCCGGTCTCGGCGGCACGTACAGGCTCACGTCGCTGATCGACCCGGTGGAAGCGATGACCATGATGCTGACCGGGCGTGCGGCGCATGCGAAGAAAGCCAAGAAGCTAGGGCTCATCGACGAGATCGTCGAAGAACGTCATGTGAAGACAGCCGTCGAGGCTGCGGTCGCCGGTGAACTGAAGCGCATGAGCGGCGGGCTGAAAGCGAGTGTCTTGGGACTGGGGCCGGCTCGGCGAATGGCAGCGCGCCGCATGCGCGCGGAAACGGAAAAGAAAGCTCCGAAGGAGCACTATCCTGCGCCTTACCGTCTCATCGACCTGTGGGAAGAACATGGCGGTGACGACAGCGCAATGCAGCGGGGCGAGCTCCGGTCTTTTTCGGAACTTCTAGTCGGCGACACGGCGCAGAACCTGATCCGCGTCTTCTTCCTGCGTGAGAAGATGAAAGGCCTCGCCAAGGGCGAAAGCGGCATTGAGCATGTGCACGTGATCGGTGCAGGAACGATGGGCGGAGACATCGCGGCCTGGTGCGCCTCCCGGGGGCTGCGTGTCACCCTTACCGATCTGGACCCCAGGGCCATAGCAGCGGCGGTCGGTCGCGCCTCGAAGTTCTACGACAAGAGGCTCCATTCCAATCTCGACCGGCGCGACGCGCTAGACCGGCTCGTGCCGGATTTCGAGGGGAGCGGTGCCGCCAAAGCGGATCTCGTGATCGAAGCGGTGGCGGAAAAGGCCGAAGTCAAGCGCAAGGTTTACCAGTCGATCACGCCGCGCATGAAGGCCGGTGCGATCCTCGCCACCAACACGTCGAGCATTCCGCTGGAGACGCTCCGGGAGGGCGTGTCTTTCCCCGACCGGTTTATCGGCCTGCATTTCTTCAATCCCGTGACGCGGATGGAGCTTGTCGAGATTGTCGCGCATGACGGGGCAAGCGAGCAGAGCCTGCAGCGTGCGCGCGCGTTCTGCGGCGATATTTCCCGGCTTCCGGCGCCGGTGAAAAGCGCGCCGGGGTTCCTCGTCAACCGGGCGCTGACTCCTTATCTCGTCGAAGCCTTCGTGATGCTGGACGAGGGAATTCCCAAGGAGGCGATTGACAAGGCCGCGAAGGATTTCGGCATGCCCATGGGGCCGGTTGAACTCGCGGACCGTGTCGGACTTGATATCTGTCTGGAGGTCGCACGGATGCTGAGGGAGCGGTTGTCCGACCCGATGCCTGACGTGCCCAAATGGCTGGCCGATAAGGTCAAGTCCGGGGAAACCGGCCGCAAGGCGGGCAGGGGACTCTATGCCTATGACGAGAATGGAAAGATCAAGCGGGAAGAGACGCAGAAGTCGGACGGCGAGGCCGCGCGGGGAATGGACGCGGATATGGCGGATCGGCTCGTTCTGCCCATGTTGAACACGCTGGTTCGGTGTCTGCGCGAAGGTGTGGTGGCTGATGAGGAAACCGCCGATGGCGCGATGATCTTCGGTACGGGTTTTGCGCCGTTCCGCGGCGGGCCGCTTCACTATGCGCGCGAGCGTGGTGCTGAAGACATCGTTGCCAAGCTGCGGCAGCTCGAAGACAAGCACGGCGAACGTTTTTCGCCGGATGAAGGCTGGCAGGTACAGGAAAACCAGCCGGCCCGTTAGAGCGAGATGAATTTGCGCTGGGTCACACCCTTGCGCGAAGTAAACTCATCAAGCGATCGGAGGAGCGGGGCCGCGAGGCCCCGCTTCTTTTAAATCATCCCTGTGCGATCTTTCCACCGCCTTGCTTGGTCACCACGACGACGGCCGGGCG
This sequence comes from Chelativorans sp. YIM 93263, assembly GCF_028767125.1. Lineage (GTDB taxonomy): Bacteria > Pseudomonadota > Alphaproteobacteria > Rhizobiales > Rhizobiaceae > Chelativorans. Next base: position 403,366 of record NZ_JAKCWP010000002.1, on the reverse strand, counting down.
CACCGGCATGTTGTCATCGAAGTCCGGCCAGCGGGTGGCGGGCTGCTCGTAGGTCGCCAACCCTTCATCGCCAGGGTGCTGAACGGCGAGGAACAGCGTCTCATCGTCCGGCGTGAAGTACGGGCCGCACATTTCGGCGCCAACCGGCACACGGAAGAAGAGTTTTGAGGTGCCGCGGGCCTCACCTTCGGTGTCCACCGCCCACAGGCCGTCGGTACGGCCGGTCTTCTCTTTGCTGTTGCCGTCCGTGGAGACCCATAGGCGGCCGGCGGCGTCGATAGCGCAATTGTCGGGCATGCCGAACCAGCCGTTCTCGCTGGTGGCCGGCGAGAATGTGGCGCCGACAGCTGCAATCGAGGGATCGCCGCATTTGACCAGCACTTCCCAAGTGGACCTGGTGGATGCGTAGTCGCCGTCGGCCTCGGTGATCTCGATGATGTGGCCGAACTCGTTTCCCGCTCGGGGATTGGCGGCGTCGGGCTCCGTGCGGCGCGTGTTATTGGTCAGCATCACGTAGACCTTGCCGGTCTCCGGGTTGGGCTGGATATCTTCCGGGCGGTCCATCTTGGTCGCGCCGAGAAGATCGGCGGCGCGGCGTGTCTCGATGAGAACGTCGGCCTGGCTCTCGAACCCGTTCTCCGCCGTAAGGGGGCCTTCTCCATGGACGAGCGGTAGCCATTCCATGGTGCCATCCTCGTCGAAGCGGGCGACATAAAGCCTACCCTCGTCGAGAAGGTCCATGTTCGCTCCGCGGTCGCCCTCGTCGAAAGTGCCGTCGGTGACGAACTTGTAAACGTAATCGAAGCGCTCATCGTCGCCGCTATAGCAGACGACCCGGCCGTCGCCATTCACAACGGTCTCGCAGCCTTCATGCTTGAAGCGGCCGAGGGCGGTGCGTTTTTTCGGCACGGAATTGGCATCGAAAGGATCGACCTCGACAATCCAGCCGAAGCGGTTGGGCTCGTTCGGCTCTTTGGAAACGTCGAAACGGTCATGGAAAGACGCCCACTTATACCATCCGCCGGGGACGCCGATGCGCTGGTAGTTTTCCGACTCCTTGTGGCCCCACGGCAGGCTGCCATCGAAATAGCCGTGGAAATTCTCCTCGGCCATCAGATATGTGCCCCAAGGGGTAAGGCCGCCGGCGCAGTTGTTGAGCGTGCCGAAGGCCCTGGTGCCGGAGGGGTCGGCGTTCGTCTTGACGCGGTCGTGCCCGGCCACCGGACCTGCGATTTCCATTTCGGTATCGGGGGTAATGCGGCGGTTGTATTCGCTGTCCAGAACCGGCTGCCACTTTCCGTCCACCTTCTGGATCTCGGTGACCGTACCGCCATGCGCGGCCATCTCGATATCCACCAGCTCCTGGGTGTATTCGCCGAGCTGGACCTTAGCACCCGAAACGCGGGCGAAATTCGGGAACATGAGTTCCGCGCTCGTATATTCATGGTTCACGACCAGAATGCCGTGCTCACCCGAGTCGTCCAGGGGAATAAAGCCGACATAGTCGTTGTTATAGCCGAACTGACGGGCCTGGGCTTCGGCCGACTGATTCTGCGGGTCGAAATCCGGCGAGTCGGTGAAAATCTTGTCGCCCCAGCGCAGAAGGATGTCCGCATCATATCCTTCGGCTATGTGGTGCGTCTCGTCCACACCGGCTTCGACTTCGACGAAATTGAACTGAGAAGCGTCCGCGGCTTCGGCTCTGTTCGCGGCAAGCAGCGCCAATGGGCTGACGGTCGAGCCGATCGCCGCCACAGCGAGTGAGCCGCCGAGGAAGCTGCGCCGCGAATAACGGCGGTGGATGACGTCGCCCATGGTCGGATTGTCACTTGAATTGCGACCGACATCTTCCGTTTCCTCGCGCACGTCAGTGAGTGTCTTGATCGCGCGGGGGTCGACCTGCTCATTCATGCCTGCCTCCTGGTAGGTTGGTTATGAGCGGATAAAGCAAACTCCTGTTGCAATCAAATGACGAACTCGCAATCCATTACTCGGCGGCTGCCACAGCGGGCCGTTCGACCGGCATCTCCTTTATGGGCCAATGTACGACGGCTGCAAAGAGGCCGAGTACGACCCCAAGCCACCAGACAACGTCGTAAGTGCCGAACAGGTCGTAAAGATATCCGCCCAGCCAGACACCCAGGAAAGAGCCGACCTGGTGTGAGAAGAAAACGATACCGCCAAGCATGCCGAGATACCGGGTTCCGAACATGATGGCGACCAGCGCATTTGTAGGCGGCACGGTCGAAAGCCACAAAAGTCCCATGACGACGGCGAAGACCACCACGCTGGTAGGCGTTTGCGGCAACAGGAGAAATGCCGTTACCGCGACTGACCGCGCGAGATAGATAAACGCCAGAAAAGCAGGCTTGGAGTAGCGCTGACCGATAAAGCCCGAGCCCAGCGAGCCAATGATGTTGAAAAAGCCGATCAGCGCCAGCGCTATCACCGCGTAACGGGCATCAATCCCGAGATCGCCGAGATAGGCGGGGAAATGAGCCGTGATGAAGGCCACCTGAAAGCCACAGACGAAGAAGCCGGAGACCAGAAGAATGAAGCTGCGATGGGCGAAGGCTTCGCGAAGTGCCGCACCGAATGTTTGCTCGAACTGGATCTGCCGAACGCGGCTGGTGGCCGCATTGCCGGCAAGCGGAATGGCAAGCACCGGGACAATTAACATCGCCAGTCCCAAATAAGCGAGCGTGTCCGACCAGCCGAAGGCATCGATCATACCCTGGCTTATCGGCGCGAAGATAAACATGCCCGCCGAACCGGCAGCCGTGCCAATGCCGAACACGAGGCTGCGGGTTTCTTCCGGCACATTGCGGGCGAACGCCGCCAACACGATGCCGAAGGAGCCAGCCGCCACGCCGAGACCGACGAGCACGCCGCCACTGATATGCAGCATGACCTCATTGGGAGCGGCCGCCATCAGGACGAGACCGGCCGCGTAAAGCAGGCCGGAAAGCGCCAGTACACGCCATGTGCCGAACCTGTCCGCGATTGCGCCGAAGAATGGCTGGCCAATTCCCCAAAGCAGGTTCTGGATCGCCATGGCGAGGGCGAAGGTCGTGCGATCCCAGCCTTTCTCCGCAAGCATCGGAAGCTGGAAGAAACCCATGGCCGAACGCGGTCCGAATGTAAGAGCCGCGATGAGACAACCGCAAATGACGATCATCCAGGGAAATGCGGACGCAGGGGAGCGCGCGGGCGCAGCATTAGACATTGCACAGAATCTCCAGAATGGAGAAGACAGCGTAATGCCGAGGCTGGTCGCTTCAAGTGAATTGAACAGGTGTTTCGTTCAATAAAATTGATGAATGGTAGGTTGCGGGAATTCCCGCGCCCGCCTGCTGCAAAGAAGATCCGCCAATACGGGCCTTAGCGAGGGGCCGCCGTTTTTCGGGGCGTCGTTGCTTTTTTCGCCGGCTTACTTTGCGCCGAGCTATCGGGAATGTAGTGAACGTCTCGCTGCGGGAAGGGGATGGAGATACCCTTCGCGTCGAAAGTCGCTTTTGCGGCTTTGCGCAAGTCGAGTTGCGTCTGCCACCAGTCGATTGTTGCCGTCCAGTAGCGTAGCGTCACGACGACGGCGCTGTCTCCGAGATCGGAGACGAAAGCCGCCGGCTCCGGGCTGCTCAAGACGCGGTCGTCACCTTTAGCCAGGGTTATAAGCTCACCGAGCGCGAGTTCGATGTCGTCGTTGTAACCGATGCCGATTGCCAAGTCTTCGCGGCGAATGCTGTTACGCGAATAATTGGTGACGGCGGTGTTCCAAAGCTCGCTGTTGGGAGCCATGATGAAGACCCCGTCGACGGCCTTCATCTCCGTCGCGAATAGGCCGATTTCCTGAATCGTGCCGCTGATGCTACCGGCGGTAATGTATTCACCGACGCGGAAAGGCCTGAGGACCAGCAGCATGATGCCGGCGGCGATATTCTGCAAAGTTCCTTGCAAGGCAAGGCCGATCGCCAGGCCGGCGGCACCAATGGCAGCAATGATGCTGGCCGTTTGCACGCCGAATTCGGCCAGGACGGTTACGCCCATAAGGATCAGCACAATGTAGCGCACGGCCTTGGACAGGAAACGCTGAAGCGTTTCATCGAAGGCGGGATGGTAGCTCAGCGCCCGGGAAGTCCAGCGTTGCAGAATGCCCGCCACGATGAAGCCGGCGATAATAAGAATAACCGCCCCAAGAACGGCGAAGGAGTAGTTGACCGCGAACTCACCGATCTCGTGGAGCATCGCTTCCGTCGTGGTCATCACGTCTCTTACATCGTTCTCCATGGTGCCCCGTCCTGAAAGTGGAGATGCGCATCTATCAACGTGGATACGCAGAATCACCTTAGGGCAGAGAAACAAACAAAAAGTTTCCCGAGAAAGCAGCTCAACAGCGCCAACGCGGCTTCCCTCACGCGGCCTGGCACGACGGTGAAACGTAACTGTGAGTTAGCTCTTGGCGCGAAGTTTTTCGATCAAATAAAACCGGGCAAGAAAGGCTCTTTGCGCACGTCTGGCCGGGCGGGGCGTAAGATCAAGACCATCGGGCGAGAAGTTGCGCGAACGGCCGAATAACCGCGCAGCCTCTCCTTCATGGAACCCGGCGAGCCGCGTCGCCTCGAAAAAGGCGGAGATACGGTCGGCGCGCTTTATCTCTTTGCTCAGCTTCGCCGGAATGTCCGCCGGAAGCCCAAAGCGCAGGTGGACCGCACGCTGGAGCCGTTTTTCCACCGCCTTGTAGTCTTCTCCGAGTGTTGCCTTGAAAGGGGAGATCATGTCCCCGATCACGTACTCCGGCGCGTCATGGAGAAGCGTGGCAAGGAGCCAATCCGGCGAGGCGTTCGGGTCCAGCGTGCGAAAAATTTGCTCCACGACCAATGAGTGCTGGGCAACCGAAAAGGCATGATCGCCGTCCGTTTGTCCGTTCCAGCGGGAAACGCGCGCCAGGCCGTGCGCGATGTCGGTAATCTCTATATCGAGGGGGGATGGATCCAGGAGGTCGAGGCGCCTGCCGGAAAGCATGCGCTGCCATGCACGGGGCGGTTTGGTCTCCCGGACAATTCCCATTACCCGGCGTCTCCCCCGGCGCTGCCGAGCGAGAATCCGGCGAAAGCCGGAACATGGAGCGTGATCGGCACTTCGCCGGCAAGAACCGGTGTATCGGCATCGATCGCTTCGCCTGCACGGTCGATGCGAACGATGGCCAGTCCGTCATTGCCGCAGACCGAACCCAGCGTGCCCACAGAGCGGCCACCGGCGGCCAGGGAAGTGCCGGGCGCGGGGAGGGAGGATTCCGCGCGTATGATCACCAGCCGCCGGCGCGCGGTGCCGCGGTGGTGCATCCGCGAGACGACTTCCTGGCCGACGAAACATCCCTTTTTCAATCCGACGCCGCCATTCTGGTCGAAGAGGACGTCGTGGGGGAATACATCACCCAGTTCATAGTCCAGCCCACTCTCCGCAACGCCATGGGTGATACGCAGCTTATGCCACTCCTGTATGTCTCCACTTTCGCCGCTGGCTTCTCCATAGTGGCGCATGACCGGCACGCTGTCGGGAAAACGCCGGTCGATCGTCGCCAGGGAATCGTCTTGCGCGGCGGAGCTCGTGTCCCAGGAAACGAAGACATCCGTTTCCTCGACGGAGAGGTCGACCTTGGCACGAAGCTTGTAGAGCGTGAGCCGTTTCAGAAGATCCTGCGCGATGTCCCGCCGGCATTCGAGCCGGAAGGAGTCCCCGTCTGTGCGCATGATCAGAAAATCGAAGAGGATCTTGCCCTGCGGGGTCAACAGCGCGCCAGGGCGAGCTTCGCCGGGAGAAAGAATCGCGAGATCCGGGGTGATGACGTTTTGCAGAAGCGATTCAGCTTCCGGGCCGGAAGCGAGAACGAGCGCGCGGTCGGTCAACCGAATAGTGGACATGACGAATCCCGTTTGGCGAACTCTGCCTAGGTAGGCGCCATGGCGGCCGGGGGCAAGATTCAATCCCGGCGAGCGGTCGTGGCAAGAGTTCAGTGCCGCGTGCGGTCGGGATTGAATTCCCCGGCGATCACCTGCTCGCGCATGCGGTCCAGAAGTGAAAGCAGGGCCTCTTCGCCGTCACCCTTGCCAAGTTCGCTCAGCGCTGTGCTCAGCGCGGATTCGGCGATGATTTGCGGTTCGATGCCCGCCAGGAGGCCTTCGGCCCAGGCCGCATTGTGGCACTCGATGCAGGTCGAGCGCTTTTCCTCTTCTATGATCGCTTCGATTTCTGCGACAGTCATATGCATTGAGTTCACCCGTCGCCCGCCAGCTGTATCTGCTGCGGTCCCAAATTGTCCCAATGTCCTGATTACCACGAGTAAAAAGGCGATGCCGTGACGTACGGTTAGCGTGGTTACCGAAACGTTGATGCGCTATTCGCCGAACTGCATGACGATGTCGTTCGTCAGGGTCTCGCCTTCCTTCTTGTAATATTCGATCGCCTGTTCAGCCGATTCCGTGCAGCGCGTGTAGGTGGCGGCGAAGGCGCGATAGCCATGATTAAAGCTCCCGATCATCTCTGCCCGGCGTTCCTCCGAGGGCGATTCCGCCCGCAGAAGCACCTCCATTTGGGCCCGCCAAGGGCCTTCCGATTCGTGACAGAGCCCGTGCAGGAAATGTATCGAGCCCAATATTTCCGCAAGCCGCACGAGATGGTCTTCATAGGAGGAGTCTGCTGCGACCGCCGGCATGGCACACATCAGCAGCCCTATCCCTGTTGCGCGGATTCTCGGTATCAGGCGCATGGATTTCCTCTTGCCGTGAGTTCCTCCGCCACTGCCAGAGTGCTCGCCGTGACGGGCAGGCGGCGCATTTCATCAAGCGCATACCAGCCCGCGTGGTTGGCGTCGTCGCCGGCGCACAGGAATCCATGGGCTTCCAAAGCGGTAAAGACCTCAAGCCGATAGCGCCGGCCGCCGTCCCCGTCGAGTACCATCTCGCGCAGCAACGATATCTTGTCCGCTACAAGTCCGGTTTCTTCGTGAAGTTCCCGCAGGACCGCCTCTTCAGCCGTTTCGCCGGTTTCCACGCGGCCGCCGGGAAAGGCAAAGAGTCCCTCGGCCGGGGGACGCCCGCGGCGAACGAGCAAAAAATGCCCGTCCGCGTACACAACCAGAGAAACGGCGTGGATAACGGCTTCGTCCATCATTGCGTCCTTTGCATGGGGATCTCTACTTTGTTCACCGGAACAAGGAAAGCAGCGATATGTGCGGACGTTTTGCGCTCACCTCCACGCCGGAGGCGGTCGAGACCTTCTTGGATGTGATCGAGATGGAGGACTTTCCGCCGCGGTACAACATCGCCCCCACGCAGCCGATCCTGATGGTCACCTCTAGTGGTGCCCGTCCGCACGGTTCCAACTTGCCCGAGCGACGCGCCGTGCTTGTGCGCTGGGGCTTCATCCCGGCCTGGGCGAAGGCCCCGAAAGAACTGCCGCTTCTCATCAACGCCCGCGGCGAGACGGCTGCTGAGAAAGCGAGCTTCCGTGCAGCCATGCGCCACCGGCGCACACTTGTCCCGGCCTCCGGATTTTATGAGTGGCGGCGTGCGGGCAGGGGACGGGCCCAGCCTTTCTGGGTCCGTCCGCGCGATGGCGGGCTGATCGCCTTCGCCGGGCTGATGGAAACCTGGTCGGAACCCGGCGGAAGCGAAATCGACACCGGCGCAATTGTCACGACAGCGGCAAGCAGTGATCTGGCTTCCATTCATCATCGCATGCCGGTGGTCATCCGACGGGAGCATTTTTCCCGCTGGCTCGATTGCATGGGCCAAGAGCCGCGTGACGTGGCCGATCTGCTCAGGCCTGCAGAACCAGGCTTCTTCGAAGCGAGCCCGGTTTCGGATAAGGTCAACAAGGTTTCCAACGTCGACCCCGATCTTCAGGAGCCGGTGGAAGAGACATCGTCGAGCGAGCACGTCGCGGATCCAGAGCAGCTCAGTCTGCTATAATGCAAGAGTTTGGTTATTAGCCAGCTTCAACTCATCGCCCCGGCATGGGAAGCTTGGAGCACAATCCGCGTTGCAAATCGCGTTCTGATCGGTACAAGCGGCGCGTATGGGCACGGCACTTCATTCCGCTTTCCTGGCAGGTTTTCTGCTTGGCGGTTCACTGATCCTGGCAATCGGGGCGCAGAACGCTTTCATTCTGCGCCAGGGTCTTCTGCGCCAGCACGTGTTCATCCTTTGCTTGATCTGCGCATTCTCCGACGCCTTTTTGATCAGCATCGGCGTAGCAGGCCTAGGGACGCTGGTTTCCGGATCACCGGTTCTTATTACCATCGTGACGATCGGTGGAGCGGTGTTCCTGTTCGCCTATGCGTTCCAGGCTTTCCGCCGCGCTTTTCATCCGGATGCGTTGCATGCCGCGCGCAAGGGAGAAACGAGCCTCAGCGCGGCAGTGGCCACCTGTCTCGCCTTCACTTTCCTGAACCCGCATGTCTATCTCGACACGGTGGTGCTGGTCGGCTCGCTTTCGGGCGCATATGAAGGATCGGCGCGCACCAGCTTTGCGGCCGGTGCCATTCTCGCCTCCTTCGTCTGGTTCTACGCGCTCGGGTACGGAGCGCGTCTCCTGCAGCCGGTCTTTGCGCGACCGGCATCCTGGCGAGTGTTAGACACGCTGATCGGCGCCGTGATGGCCGGGCTGGGACTAAATCTCGTCGTGCGGCTCGTATGAGGGCTTCCGTGCTTTCTCTTTCTTCTTCCGAGAGCACAGAAGCGCCGCATTGATCGCGGCCGGGCCAACCTTCCGGTATTCCTCGACAAGGGCGGATTTCTTGCGCCGCTCTTGCTCGACTTGCTCCTGGTGAGCGTTATCTGTGGCCATGGTTTTGCCTGAACTACTGGTTTTCTGTCCCTTGCTTTGCGCATGACGGGCATTTTGGACAAAATCATGTCCCTAATGCGCGAAGCTGCGACTGGTTCACGAGCATGTGCTAGCAAACTTAAAACTTTCTTCACATTGTGAGGATTTTGTTGGGCGAAGTTTTACCCATCTATTTGCTTGACGCCGGCCCATGTGGAGGCGATAAGGGCGGCCATGAAAACGCTGTTCGCCATTATCGGCATTTGCATTATCGACTAGCGCTTCTCGCTGGTCCGGTCGTTTTCGCCTTCTCTTTCCCTGACACGAAAAACGCCCTGGCCAGCAGGCCGAAACATCATATGGCGTTACTGACGGGAAAAAAGCATGGCTGAAGACTTCCGTGGATTGAAAATCTACAACACGCTGTCGCGGCAGGAGGAGGATTTCATTCCTCTCGATTCGCAACGCGTGCGGATGTATGTCTGCGGGCCGACGGTCTACGATTTTGCGCATATCGGCAACGCCCGGCCGGTGATCGTTTTCGACGTGCTCTTTCGTCTTTTACGCACGCTCTATGGCGGGGACAACGTCACCTATGTGCGCAACATCACAGACGTGGACGACAAGATCAACGCTCGTGCCCTGCGGGACTTCGGCGACGAGATCAGCGCAGGGAAGCTGGCGCTCAACGAAGCCATCCGCAAGGTCACGGAGCGCACCGCGAACCAGTTCCATGCCGATATCGAGGCCTTCGGCTGCCTGCCGCCAACCGTGGAGCCGCGGGCGACGGAGTTCGTCATGCCCCGGGACGACGGGCGCATGGATATGGTCAGCCTGATCCAGACGCTGATCGACCGCGGCCACGCATACGCGACCGCTCGCTCGGAAGGCGCGGGAGGGGAGATTCTCTTCAATACCGCCTCCATGGCCGATTACGGTGCACTTTCAAAACGCCGGCTCGATGAGCAGCAGGCCGGCGCGCGCGTTGCGGTTGACGCGCACAAGAAAAACCCTGCCGATTTTGTGCTGTGGAAGGAGTCCTCGGTCGAAGAACCCGGCTGGGAGGCTACCTTCACATTCGACGGCGAGCCGTTGACCATCCGGGGCCGGCCGGGTTGGCACATCGAGTGCTCGGCCATGTCGGCGGCCTATCTCGGCGAGACCTTCGATATCCACGGTGGCGGGCTCGACCTGATCTTTCCACATCACGAGAATGAGATTGCCCAATCACGCTGCGCCCATGGCACGCCGGCCATGGCCAGATACTGGATGCATAACGGCTTTCTGCAGGTGGAAGGCCGCAAGATGGCGAAATCCGAGGGCAACTTCGTGACCATCCACGACCTGCTGCATACGGACAGCTTTGGCGGGCGCAAATGGCCTGGCGAAGTGCTGCGGCTGGCGATGCTGATGACGCATTACCGCGAGCCGATCGACTTTTCCGTGCGCAAGCTGGAGGAAGCGGAAACGGTGCTCGACGGCTGGTACCGCGTCCTGAGCCCCTCGAGGGAGGGCGATGCGGAGCCTGACGGCACGATTTGCGCGGATACACTCGGTGCACTGAAGGATGACCTAGGGACGACCGGAGCGATCACCGCCTTGCACGAACTGCGCGCGCAGGCGGCTAAGGGCAGCGCGGGAGCGCGGGCGAGCTTGAAGGCGAGCGCAGCCCTCATGGGGCTTCTGGAGAAGTCGCCTGACGAATGGTTCGCAGGAAAGGCTGCCGCGGCGGCGGTGGACGAGAATACCGTGGAGGCGCAGATTTCCGAGCGCCTCTCCTTCATCCGCGAGAAGAACTTTGCCGAGGCCGACCGCATTCGCGACGAGCTTTCGCAGCAGGGGGTCCAACTCATGGACTACAAGGATTCCGAGACCGGTGAACGTAGGACCCGATGGGAGGTGAAGCAGTGATCGACCATATCGGTATCGATGTCGCAGACTTCTCGCGTGCGAAGGCATTTTACGACAAGGCGCTGGAGCCGCTTGGCGCCGGTCTTCTGATGATGGTTCCGGAAGAATATACGGGCGGCAAGAAGATTGGCGGTTATGGCCGCGAGCGGCCCGTCTATTGGCTGAGCGAAACGGGCTCGTCGGGAGAGAGCAAGCACATCGCATTTACCGCAAGATCACGGCAGGAGGTCGATGCCTTCTACCGAGCCGCGATCGCGGCCGGCGGAAGAGACAATGGTGGCCCGGGTCTGCGGCCGGAATATCATCCCGACTACTACGGTGCCTTTGTGTTCGATCCGGACGGCAACAATATCGAGGCGGTCTGTCACGCGCCAGAATGAGCGCGGTGGAAGGAGGCGAAGATGAGCTTAGACAACGAACCTGTCTACACCGGCGGTTGCCAGTGTGGCGCCGTGCGCTTCCGCGTGGAGGGAGCGCTAGGCGAACCATCGATCTGCCATTGCCGTATGTGCCAAAAGGCGTTCGGCAATTTTTACGCCCCGTTAGTTTCCGTACGGGATGCGAAGCTGGAGTGGACACGTGGAGAGCCGAAGCGCTTTCAATCGTCAAACCACGTCAAGCGTGGCTTCTGCGCCGATTGCGGAACACCACTCACGTTTGAGGCTCCTGGCGACAGTGCCGACGGAATTGCCCTTGCCATCGGCGCCTTCGACCATCCGGACGAACTCGCACCGCGCATCCAGTGGGGCATGGAGGGTAAGCTGCCTTACGTCGACACGCTCCATGAACTGCCGGGGCAGAGCACCATGGAGGATGCGCAATCGGCGCCGTATCTGAACGACGTCGTTTCATACCAGCACCCCGACCACGATACGGATAAATGGCCGTCCGAGGACGGGAAATGAGCGGATTGCGCAGCTATTATCCAGAGATTGAGCCGTTCGACAGCGGGATGTTGGATGTTGGGGACGGGCATTCGATCTACTGGGAGCGCGTGGGAACGCGCGGCGCCAAGCCTGCCGTTTTTCTTCACGGCGGGCCGGGCGGGGGCCTTTCGCCAGATCATCGGCGTGTGTTCGATCCCGATAAATACGATGTGATGCTGTTCGACCAACGCGGCTGCGGAAGGTCCATGCCGCACGCCTCGCTCGAGGCCAACACCACGTGGCACCTCGTGGACGACATCGAGTGTCTGCGAGAGATGATGGGCGTTGAAAGATGGCAGGTCTTCGGAGGGTCCTGGGGCTCGACCCTGGCGCTTGCCTACGCCGAAAGCCACCCAGAGCGCGTTTCCGAATTGATTGTGCGGGGCATCTACACGCTCACCAAAGCGGAGTTCGATTGGTATTACCAATTCGGCGTTTCCGAGATGTTTCCCGATAAATGGGAGCGTTTCGTCTCGATTATTCCCGAGGCCGAGCGCAGCGACCTGATGGGGGCATATCACAAGCGCCTGACGTCCGACGACAGGGCGGTGCAATTGGAGGCGGCGAAGACCTGGAGTTTGTGGGAGGGCGAGACCATTACGCTGCTTCCCGATCCTTCGCTGTCCGATCGGCATAGCGAAGATGAATTTGCCATAGCCTTTGCGCGCATCGAGAATCACTACTTTGTCCACGGCGGCTGGCTGGATGAAGGACAGTTGCTGCGCGAGGCGCACCGGCTGAAGGGCATTCCCGGCGTAATCGTCCATGGCCGCTACGACATGCCGTGCCCCTTGCGCGCGGCCTGGGAATTGCACAAGGCGTGGCCGGAAGCCGAGTTTCAGATCATCGAAGGCGTGGGCCACGCATTCTCCGAGCCGGGTATTCTCGACCGGCTAGTCCGCGCCACGGATCAGTTCGCGAGTCGTTAAATGTCTGCTTCAAGAAAAGAACGCATCTATCTGTTCGATACCACCTTACGTGATGGCCAGCAGACGCCTGGCATTGATTTCTCGGTTACGGACAAGATCGCCATTGCAGACCTGCTGGATGAATTGGGGGTCGATTATGTCGAGGGCGGGTATCCAGGTGCAAATCCCACGGATACGGAGTTCTTGAGCGCCAAGCGCACGAGCCGCGCTTCTTTCGTCGCATTCGGCATGACCAAGCGGGCAGGCGTTTCGGCTTCGAACGATCCGGGACTTGCCGCCATTCTCCAGTCGAAGAGCGATGCGGTCTGCTATGTCGCGAAGAGCTGGGATTATCACGTGCGGGTGGCGCTCGGCTGTTCCAATGAGGAGAATCTGGAGTCGATAGCCTCCTCGGTCGAGGCCGCGCGCTCGTCCGGCAAGGAGGCGATGGTCGATTGCGAGCACTTCTTCGACGGGTACAAGGCCAATCCGGATTACGCTCTGGCTTGTGTAAAGGCGGCTTACGAGGCCGGCAGCCGATGGGTGGTGTTGTGTGATACCAATGGCGGTACGCAGCCGGGCGAGGTGCGGGAGATCGTTGCGGCGGTGATCGCGGCGGGGATCCCTGGAGATCATCTGGGAATCCACGCCCATGACGATACGGGGCAGGCGGTCACCAACTCGCTTGCCGCGGTCGATGCCGGTGTACGCCAGATCCAGGGCACGATGAACGGCATTGGCGAGCGCTGCGGCAATGCCAATCTTGTCACAATCATCCCGACGCTCATGCTGAAGGCGCCTTATGCGGAGCGTTTCGAGCTTGGAATCTCACATGAAGAACTGAAGAACCTTTCGCGCATTGCTCACGCCTTCGATGAATTGCTCAACCGGGCACCGGATACGCAAGCGCCCTATGTGGGGGCTTCCGCTTTCGCCACAAAGGCCGGTATTCACGCCTCGGCGATCCTGAAGGAGCCGGAGACCTACGAGCATGTTCCACCGGACGCGGTTGGTAACGCGCGCCGGGTCATGATCTCGGACCAGGGCGGCAAGTCCAACTTCGTCTCCGAGTTGAAGCGCCGGGGTATTCCCGTCGACAAGAACGATCCTAAGCTGGACACTCTTATCTCGATCGTGAAGGAGCGCGAGGCGCAGGGCTATGCGTATGAGGGCGCCGATGCGAGCTTCGAGCTATTGGCCCGCCGTACGCTCGGCAAAGTGCCGGAATTCTTCAGGGTTGACGGATTCCGCTGCATGGTGGAGCGCCGCTTTGATGCGCGGGGAAACCTCAAAACCGTCTCGGAGGCGGTGGTGCGTGTCGCGGTCGACGGCGAACTGCTGCTTTCGGTTGCCGAAGGCCACGGGCCGGTGAATGCGCTGGATATCGCGCTCAGAAAGGATCTCGGCAAATATCAGGACGAGATCTCAGATCTGATGCTTGCCGACTACAAGGTGCGCATCCTCAACGGCGGTACGGAGGCCATAACGCGTGTGCTCATCGAGTCCAGCGACTCTTCAGGTGCGCGGTGGTGGACGGTAGGCGTGTCCGACAACATCATCGATGCCTCGTTCCAGGCGCTGATGGATTCCGTCGTCTACAAGCTGGTGAAAAACCGGGACAAGGTCGGCCTCGCGGCTGAATAGTTCATGACCGAAACTGCCTCGCCAACCAGCGCCACTGCCGATGACGAATCGGTGCGGGGCTTCATGTTTGCTTTCTCGGCATATTTCATCTGGGGGCTGTTGCCCTTCTTCATGAAAGCGGTGGCGCATATACCGGCCACGGAGATTGTCGCACATCGGGTGGTCTGGTCCGTGCCGCTGGCCGGAATCGTGCTTCTGGTCCTGCGGCGCACGGGGGACATCAAGCGGGCCTTCAGCTCACCGCGAACGCTGGTTATGGCTACGCTTACCGCAACCGTCATTTCCCTGAACTGGGGCGTTTACGTATGGGCCATCGCCGCGGACCGCGCCGTGGAAACCGCGCTTGGCTACTATATCAATCCGCTGGTCAGCATTGCGCTTGCAGCTGTTTTCCTGCGTGAGCGCCTGGGCGCGCTGCAGATCTCGGCGGTGGGGCTGGCCGCCATTGCCGTCGTTATCCTGACGGTCGATGCAGGCGGTCTGCCCTGGGTCTCATTGGTGCTCGCGCTGGCCTTCGCGACCTATGGTTTTCTCCGCAAGACACTTCCCATCGGCCCGAGCCAGGGATTCTTCCTCGAAGTTCTCATTTTGAGCCTGCCCGCGCTGCCCTATATCGGCTGGCTGGCGTGGACAGGGCAGGGGCACTTCCGCATGTCGGAGCCCGGCGACATCGGCTTGCTTCTGGCCTGCGGACCGATAACGGCGATACCGCTGATGTTCTACGCGTTCGGTGCGAAGCTTTTGCGCTATTCGACGATCGGCATCATGCAATACATTGCGCCGACGATGATTTTCCTGGTCGCGGTCTTCATTTTCAAGGAGCCGTTCAGTGGTGTGCGGGCCTTCGCCTTCGTCCTTATCTGGTCCGCTCTGATTATCTACACTTGGCCGATGCTCAGGGCGCATTATGTGGCGTCAAAGGCGGTCGATGACCGCAGTATCCCCGGCTGAACGCGGACGGGTGTCGAGGAGAGCCGGGACGATGCCCTCCACACGATCCACGACAAGAGGTTGTACGCGGTTTTGAGTGTGAACAAAGCCTTGCGCCGTCATGTGCTTGAGCAGTGCGAGCAAGGGGTCCCAGAAGCCGTCGATATTGGCGAAGACGATCGGCTTTTCATGCCGGCCGAGCTGTGCCCAGGTCATGATTTCAACGATTTCCTCCAGCGTGCCGATACCGCCCGGCATCGCTACAAATGCATCGGAACGCTCGAACATCATGTGTTTGCGCTGATGCATGTTGTCGGTGACGATGAGGTCGTCCATCTTTGCAAGGGCGGTCTCCGTCGCTTCCTTGTTCATAAGAAAGCGTGGAATGATACCCGTTACGGCACCGCCTTCCTCGAGACAGCCAGCAGCGACGGCTCCCATTATACCTTTGGTGCCGCCGCCATAGACAAGGCGCAATCCGGCACGCGCAAGCCGGTTGCCGAGAAGGCGGCCCGCGGCCACATAATCATTTATGCCGCTCGACGAGCCGCAGTAAACGCAAACTGATTCGACTGTGTTCATGTCAGCATTGGTTAGTGTGCTTCTCTGATGGGTCAAGGGCTTAGGGCCTTCGGACAGTTACCGCGTGCCGCGGCGCTGTTGTTGAGGGGGCCTACCTTGTCGATACCGGTAAAACGCGATAGACCGTCCTAAAGGGTGCAAGGGCCGTTATATATGGCGAATAATTCATTGAAAGTATTGTTTTTGGGTGCCGGAGTTCTGATCGGAGGACTCGGGGCGGCCTATTTCGCCGGCGCTTTGGATCCGACTTTGAGAATGGCCGAGGGCGCGGCTGTGGATGCGCCGGAAACGTCCGAGCAATCGGCCACGGATCAGCCGTCGCAAAACGAGATTGTCTCCGCAACCGGCTCTGCCGACCAAGAGCGGTCGCAGGAAGAAGAACAACAACAGTTTCAAGGCTTGATTCCGGGCGGTTCGAGCAATGTGAATGTAAGCGAGGCAGCACCGGAGGGCGAAGGCGAGGGTGATGCAGAGCCAGGCGGCAATGCCGAGAACTCAGAGGTTGCCGTTCCGACCTTCGATCTGTTGCGAGTGGAGCCCGATGGCTCGATGGTCATCGCGGGGAAAGCTGCTGCGGACGCGGAAGTGCAGGTCCTAAACGGTTCTTCGGTTCTTGCGACCACCGAGACGGGGATGTCCGGTGACTTTGCGGCCGTTCTCGACGAGCCTCTGAAACCCGGCGACTACAATATCGTGCTTCGCGGAACTTCCCCGGAGAGCGTTGTAACCTCCGTGGAAACCGCCATCGTCTCGATTCCAAGCAACGAGAGCGGTCAGGTTGTCGCGCTGGTGCAGGAGCCTGGCGTGCCGAGCCGGTTGATCACAGTCCCGCAGGCAGAGCCGGCAGAAGCGCCGGACGGCACGGACAAGCAAGAAGCAGCCGAGATCTCCGGCCCGATGAATCCGCCTGATGCTGAGACGGACGGGGATGAGGGCGCTGGTGACGAGACCGAAGGAGGTCCCGCGGACCGAGTAAACAACGAGGTGCCCTCGGAAGCCGAAACGGCAGGCGAAGACGAAGCATCCTCCTTGGCTGCAAGGTCGGATCTACCGGACACAACGGACAATGTAGACGATCAGGCCGCATCCGGGCCGACTGATGAAGAGCTGTCGCCGGATATCGAGGCGCGAGAGGATAGTGGAACGTCACCAGAGGCGAACCAGGAGGCGGCTTCTGAGAGCCAAACCGAAGCTTCCCCCGAGGCACGCCAGGACGTTGCGGAAGCTAGAGACGGAAATGACTCAGCCGGTTTCGAGGCGTCGGCTTCAGAGGCTGCGGATGCCTCGCCGTTCATCGAAGCGGTGGAGATTGACGGTCGCCAAGTGTTTGTGGCCGGCAGAGCCAAACCTGGACATCGTGTGCGTGTCTACATCAACGATATTCTGCTTGGACAGACCGATGCCACCCCAGACGGTACTTTTCTGATCGAAGCCGAGCGTGATCTTCCGGCCGGTGATTATATCGTGCGTGCTGATGTCCTTGATAGCGACGGTTCAGAAGTCATCGCGCGGGCTGCCGTTCCGTTTGAGCGTCCGGCCGGCGATCATTTTGCCGCGGTGGCGGGGGAAGGCGGCGCTGAACAGGCTTCGGATGAGGCGCGGAACGAGGCGGACGATGAAAGCGCCGTATCGCGGCCCGGGAATGATGAGATACCTGAACGGCTCGTGCGTTCGCGTCCCGGTGAGAGCATGGACCGGACCGAGGAAGATGATAGCTCGATGGAGGGCGGCGGTGCGGTCTTCCCTCCGAGCACGCCGCGGGATGAAACCCGCGAGGTGGTTATGCCGCCGCTCGAGCCCACAGATGGCTCGGTGATCATCCGGCGTGGTGACACGTTGTGGCACATCTCGCGCCGTGTTTACGGTCAGGGCGTGCGCTACAGCACGATCTATCTCGCAAATCAGGAACAAATTCGTGACCCCGACCTGATTTATCCCGGTCAGATCTTTTCCGTCCCGGATTCGACGGACGAGGGTGAGGCTGCGAATTTCGACGCCATCCAGGATCAAGCTTTGTCGCCTGACGAAGCCGCTGCAGAAGTGGATAGCTAAGGTCGGTTATAGTCGCGTGAACGGGCTGCAATGGCCCTTCTTGCCCTCCCGGTGCCCAAGTCCCCGCATGTACGTTCCGCCCCGGTTTCCAAACCACCATTTTTGGCTTGTCAGTCATGATGACAGAGGTTGAAAATCTACCTGCCGGTGGCCGGGTCGTTTGCTTTTTTAATCTTCATCGTTTATCGGCGATAGACGATGAAGATACCTCTCGACATTTCGCTCGAACGGAGTTGCAGTAGGGCTGGCGATGGCTGCGGGCCTGAGCGGCTCGCGCATTCCATGGCCGCGCTCGGGCACCCGGCCCGGATTGCGATCTTGCGTCACCTTTCCGGCGTTCAGGCATGTTGCTGCAAAGAGGTGGTCGCTCAGTTCGATCTCGCGCAATCCACGGTTTCCCAGCACCTGAAGGTGCTTCATGAGGCCGGCCTGGTGTGCCGGACATCACAGGGGCAGAAATCCTGTTATGCGGTTGACCGGAACGCTCTGCGCGAGCTTTCGGGCGGTTTTCACGACCTGATCGACATGTGCGTCGCAGGCGAATCAGAATCCCAAGGCTAACACGGGACTTTTTCTTGGCTCAAAAGACAGTATCCGCCGAATCCGGCGCCACATTGCGAACATTGCTGAATCTCTGGCCCTTCATGTGGCCATCCGATCGCCCGGACCTGAAGATGCGCGTGGCCATGGCGACCTTCTTTCTCGTCCTGGCGAAGGTGGTGCTCGTCCTTGTGCCGTATTTCTACAAATGGGCGACAAACGCTCTTTCCGGCGAGGGGGCGCCACCGGCTTACATCCCTGCGGCTTTGGCCGGGCCGCTGATGTTGGTGGTCGCCTATAACTTGATGCGCATCACCCAGCAGGGATTCAATCAACTCCGCGACGCACTTTTTGCGCGGGTCGGTCAGCATGCCGTCCGTCAGCTTGCCTATCGCACATTCGTGCATATGCACGCGCTCTCGCTGCGCTTCCATCTGGAGCGGCGGACAGGCGGCCTTTCGCGCATTATCGAGCGTGGCACCAAAGGCATCGACGTGATCGTCCGGTTCACGATCCTGAACACGCTTCCCACTCTACTGGAATTCGCGCTTTCGGCCGTCGTGTTCGCGATCGCCTATGGCTGGGCCTATGTCAGCATCATTGCCGTTACGGTTTGTGCCTATATCTGGTTCACTGTCCTTGCCAGCAACTGGCGTATCGCCATCCGCAGGGAAATGAACAACTCGGATACGGACGCGAACACAAAGGCGATCGACTCGCTGCTCAACTTCGAGACAGTGAAATATTTCAATAACGAAGCCATGGAAGCGCGCCGCTTTGATGGCGCGATGGTGCGCTATGAGGAGGCCGCGACGAGGACGTGGACATCACTCGGCTGGCTCAATTTCGGGCAGGGGATAATCTTTGGTCTCGGCATGGCTTCCGCTATGGGACTATCTGCCTGGGAGGTGATGCGGGGAACGCAGACGATCGGCGACTTCGTCTTCATCAACGCGCTCCTGATGCAGCTTTCCATTCCGCTCAATTTCATCGGTTCGATCTACCGGGAAATTCGCCAGGCCCTCACCGATATCGAGCAGATGTTCGATCTGCTGGACGTTCCAGCGGAGGTGCAGGATCGGCAGGGAGCCAAACCTCTGGAGGTGAGTGAGGGGCAAGTCCGCTTCGAAAACGTGTGTTTTGCCTACGATCCCAGCCGTCCCATTCTCAAGGGCATAAGCCTGGATATCCCGGCGGGGAAAACCGTCGCCGTTGTTGGCCCTTCCGGCGCTGGGAAATCGACGATTTCCCGACTGCTCTTCCGCTTCTACGACGTTCAGCAAGGCGCTATCCTGATCGACGGGCAGGATCTGCGCGATGTCACCCAGGAGAGCCTGCGAGCGGCCATCGGGATGGTTCCGCAGGATACGGTGCTTTTCAACGACACGATCGCCTACAATATCCGATACGGACGCCCGGATGCGAGCCAAGAGGAGGTGCGCCGCGCAGCGGAACTGGCGCAGATCGCCGATTTCATCGAAGACCTACCGGACGGTTACGAGACCATGGTCGGCGAGCGGGGCCTGAAACTCTCCGGCGGTGAAAAGCAGCGCGTGGCTATCGCCCGGACGATACTCAAGGCGCCGCCGATCCTGATCCTCGATGAGGCTACGTCAGCGCTGGACACCCATACCGAGCAGGATATCCAGGCGGCGCTCGATTTGGTCAGCCGCGGGCGGACGACTTTGGTAATCGCGCATCGGCTCTCCACCGTGATTGCTGCCGATGAGATCATCGTCTTGCGGGCAGGCCAAATCGAGGAAAGAGGCACACATCGAGCCCTGCTCGACAAAGGCGGGCTTTATGCGGAGATGTGGAACCGTCAACGTGAGGCCAGCGAGGCGGAGGAGCGGCTTCGGCGGGCGCGCGAAACCGATGAGATGGGGATGGTTGTCCGCCACGAGCCAACCTATTGAGTATCTGCGTTGCTAGCGTGGTCGCTTTCCGGTAGGAATGCGGCACTTGCAATCAACTAAGCAACCGCATGAGCCTGACCGACACGATCCGAAACACGCTGGTGCCGATCCACCGAGAAGGGTATTCATTCATTGCAGGTTTCGGGGTGGCTACGCTCATCCTCGGACTGCTATGGGGGCCGCTGTTCTGGATCGGCCTGATACTGACGGCCTGGTGCACCTATTTTTTCCGCGATCCGCCGCGGGTCACGCCGGTTGACGACCGGCTGGTCGTTGCGCCGGCCGATGGCATCGTCTCTTCCGTCGGTCCGACCGTGCCACCCCGTGAACTGGGCTTATCCGAGACGGAGATGATTCGTATTTCCGTCTTCATGAATGTCTTTTCCTGCCACATAAACCGCGCGCCGGTGCGCGGGCGCATTTCCTTGATCGAGCATCGGCCGGGTCAGTTTCTCAATGCGGATCTCGACAAGGCGAGCACCGAGAACGAGCGCAACAGTCTGGTGATCGAAGGCGCTCACGGTCCGGTCGCGGTGGTTCAGATTGCCGGCCTCGTCGCCCGCAGGATCGTCTGCTGGGCGGAAGCGCCGGGCGAGATCGCTGTCGGCGAGCGTTTCGGCCTCATCCGTTTCGGGTCGCGCGTTGATGTGTATCTTCCGCCAGAGGCGCGTCCGCGTGTTGCAGTAGGCCAGGTTTCCGTCGGTGGGGAAACCATTATTGCGGAATTCGGAAGTGAAGCGGCTCCGCCGCTCGTGCGCGTGTCCTGATGGCGGGCCCGTTTGCTCCCTTCGAGCCACACGGTAACGGCGGGCCACGCATTCGCGAGATCCCGCTACGCCTCATCGTGCCCAATCTGATCACTGTCCTGGCAATCTGCGCAGGGCTGTCGGGCATCCGGCTTGCGTTTGAAGGCCGGCTAGAGACAGCCGTTCTGATGGTGCTGCTTGCAGCCTTTCTGGACGCGGTGGACGGGCGCGTTGCGCGAATGCTGAAGGCGACATCCAAGTTCGGCGCCCAGATGGATTCGCTCGCCGATATTGTCAATTTCGGGGTTGCGCCGGCGCTGGTGCTCTACGCTTACATTCTGGAGGGGGCAGGGGCCCTGGGCTGGATTGCGGCGCTGCTCTTCGCGATAGCCTGCGGACTTCGGCTGGCGCGTTTCAATGTGATGCTGGACGATGAAGACAAACCGGCCTGGCAGGGGGATTACTTCGTCGGCATCCCCGCGCCGGCGGGCGCCGCGCTGGTCATGCTTCCGATTTATCTCGGTTTCGTAGGCATCGAGCCCGGGCCCACTCTCGAGCTTGCAGCCTGTGTTTATACGATCGCGGTCGGCTTCCTTCTGATCAGCAGGCTGCCGGTTTACTCAGGCAAAGCGTCGGGAAGCCGGGTTCGCCGCGAACTCGTGATCCCGATAATGCTGGGGGTCGTCCTTTATGCGCTGCTGCTTGCAAGCTTTACATGGGTGACGCTGAGCGCGTCCGCTGTCCTTTACTTCGGGTTCCTGATCGTGAGTGTCCGCGCATATGCGCGCCGGGCCGCGCAGGAGGAGGCGAAGCAGGAAAGCGGGAAAGAAGAGTAAATTTCCATAGAGATCGGCTTACGCCGCAGTGCGGTTCTCCGCGATGGGTGCTGGTTCTCCGCGCGCCTGCAGCATGCGGGCGAAAAAGGCGTTCGCCGCCATCGGCTTTTCCAGGCTGGAATGGTCGACCATTTCCGTGATGGTCATCGGGGCAAGTGTGCTGACGCGCAAGTTTGGCAGCACACGCCGTTCGACATCCGGCGGAGCGAGAGAAAAAGCCGTGTGCCGTGCACCATCTACGTGAATGGGCACGACGCGCGCCCCGGCCTTTGCCGCGATCCTGGCAATTGCGCGGAAAAGGCGGAAGCTCTTGGGATCAGGTGACGCATCGTCCGGAAGGTAGACCGCCAGGCGGCCGTTTCCCTTCAGGCGCCGAACCAGACGGCGGCTGACAAACACATGATGCGTATTGAAGGCGATTGTGCGTCCCAGCGCGCGCCACGGGTCAAGCCACCAGGCTCGGGAAGATGCATTGTCGAGAATATGCAGGGTGTCGTGCGGCAGGAGCGCCAGCATCAGCGCCGGTTCCAACCGGGATTGGTGCCAGACGGCGTAGATAACGGGAAATTCGACCGCATGGACCTGTCTGACAGCACGGTCGTCTATGCGGAAAAGTGCTTTGAAGGGCACATAAAGCAGCGCCTGATGCATGTTTATGCCTAGCCGCAATCGGCTATAGAGTGCCGTTGCAAGCCACAAAGCAAGGAGAGCGCCCACCAGAATAATGGCGATCATCCGTGCCCTCCCATGGATCGTCTGCGCTGTGACATCGGAAAAAGGAGTCCAATCAAATGATTGTAGGGAACTTCTAATCCATTCCTTATGCCGGCGCATCCAGTGCCCAGCGTCACTCCCAAGTTCGGGTGCAGGGTAGTGGAAGATGAGAGGAGATCAATATAATTTTCGACGCATCTACTCCGGCATCCTGTAGCTGAGAAACCGGTTCTTTCGAACATCGAAAATTTCGCCAGTCTGCTCGAGAGCCGGACTCGCCAGTGGAAGGATCTTGGACGCCACGTCCGAAGGATGGGGAAGGGTTTCCGGATCCTCGCCGGGCATGGCCTGCGCGCGCATGGCGGTGCGGGTCGCGCCCGGATTTACGGCATTGACACGTAGAGATATGTTCCTTGTTTCGTCCGCCCAGGAACGAACGATCGCTTCAACCGCGGCCTTTGAGGCCGCATAGGGACCCCAGAATGCACGGGCCGAATGGGCCGCGCCGGAGGACATGATAATAGCACGACCTGCATCCGACATTCTCAGAAGCGGGTCGACTGAGCGAATCAGCCTCCAGGTTGAGGTCACGTTGATGTTCATCACCTTTTCAAAGGTGCGTGCTTCCACATGGCCAATGGGCGAAATCACACCCAGGATTCCGGCGTTTGCAACGAGAATGTCCAGCTTGCCCCAGCGCTCGTGGATTGCTCCGCCCAGGCGATCGATCCCTTCCATGTCCGTGAGATCGAGCGGGACCAGAGTTGCTTCGCCACCTGCGCTTTTGATCTCGTCATCCAGCTCTTCAAGGCCGCCTATGGTGCGTGCGACGGCAACCACATGCGCACCGGCGGCGGCAAGTTCCCTCGCGAGAAAATAGCCGATGCCGCGCGATGCGCCGCTAATCAGGGCGGTGCGGCCGGAAAGATCGATGGGGTCGGGCATAGCGCTTCCTTCGCGTTGGCGATTCCCGGGGGTCATATTACGAAACAGCGCACGGAGAAAGACTCAGGAGACCGTCTTGCGAAGGATAAGGTAGGGTTTATCTATTGTCCGCCTGCAGCCAGAAGCGAAAGCTGGCGGACGTTGTCGGTCCCCTGCTGGTCAGTCAATCGCGTCGGGTAGTCCTTCGTGAAACAGGCATCGCAGAATTGCGGAATTTCATTGTTGCGCGCGGCCTCTCCGACGGCGCGGTAAAGCCCGTCGATGGAGAGGAAACTAAGAGAGTCCACGCGGAT
The DNA here is from genome assembly GCF_028767125.1 of Chelativorans sp. YIM 93263. Lineage (GTDB taxonomy): Bacteria > Pseudomonadota > Alphaproteobacteria > Rhizobiales > Rhizobiaceae > Chelativorans. Next base: position 379,597 of record NZ_JAKCWP010000002.1, on the reverse strand, counting down.
AAAATCCGCCATCTCCTCGATTGACATGCGCGAGGCAAGGAGTTTTGCCGCCGAGGGCGTATCAACGCCGTAAAAGCAGGAGGCGCGCGTGGGCGGTGAGGCGATGCGCATGTGCACCTCCGTGGCGCCGGCGTCGCGGACCATCTGCACGATCTTTTGGCTTGTCGTGCCGCGAACGATGGAGTCGTCCACCAGCACGATGCGCTTTCCCTCAATCAGCTTGCGGTTGGCGTTATGCTTCAGCTTCACGCCCATATGCCGGATCGAGTCGGAGGGCTGAATGAAGGTGCGCCCGACGTAGTGATTGCGGATGATGCCCAGCTCGAAGGGAAGTCCCGCGGCCTGCGCAAAGCCGATGGCGGCGGGCGTACCGGAATCGGGCACGGGTACGACAATGTCGGCTTCGACAGGATTTTCATTTGCAAGCTCGGCACCGATACGCTTGCGCACTTCGTAGACATCACGGCCTTCGACGGTGGAGTCAGGACGGGCGAAATAGACGTATTCGAAGATGCAAAAGCGCTGACGCTCCTGGGCAAAGGGGAAATGGCTTTCGACGCCCTCTTCTGTGATGACGACCATTTCGCCGGGCTTCAGGTCCCGAACAAAGCGGGCGCCGATGATGTCGAGAGCGCAACTTTCCGAGGCCAGGATATAAGTGCCGTCCAAATCCCCGAGAACCAGCGGGCGGATACCCAGCGGATCACGGCAGCCGATCATCTTTTTGGACGTCAGTGCAACCAGCGAAAAAGCGCCTTCAAGCTGCCCCAGGGCATCAATGAAGCGACCGACTGTGTTGTGCTTCAGGCTCGTGGCAACCAGATGCAGAACCGTTTCGGTGTCCGAGGTGGAAGAGAATATCGCGCCCTGCTTCTGCAGGCGGCGCTGCACGGTCATTGCGTTGGTGATGTTGCCGTTGTGGGCGAGGGCAAGTCCGCCCTCCGCAAGCTCTGCGAAGAAAGGCTGGACATTGCGCAATCCGGAGCCACCGGTCGTGCCGTAGCGCGTGTGGCCGATCGCGCGCCCGCCTTTTAGCCGCTCGAGGATAGCCGGTTTCGTGAACGTGTCGCCGATCAGGCCGATATGCCGCTCGACGTGAAATTGGCTGCCGTCGAAGGAAACGATACCCGCGGCTTCCTGGCCGCGATGCTGCAGAGCGTGCAGTCCGAGGGTCGTTATGGCCGCGGCGTCCTGGCGCTCGAAGATGCCGAACACACCGCATTCGTCGTGGAAATGATCGTCGGATTCGCCTGCGAGAGGCATTTCTGCTTTGTCCACCATGAACGGCCGCTCTTTTTCTTTCCGCGTTCAAGACGGCCGGAGGCCGTCAGTTGGCTTCCCCTGTATCGCCTGCCCCTTCGGCGTTGGGAGACACGCGATCGAGAATGGTTAAATCAGCGTTCTCGTTCACCAGATCCTGAAGCCAATGCCCAACGCTTTCCAGCAATGGCCTCGACTTTGCTTCCGATATCCAGCCTGGAGGGGACGATCCCAGAAACCAGCCCAGAAACATATATGCAACGGCTACGACGAGGATGCCGCGTGCGGCTCCATATAGAAAGCCCAGCGTACGGTCCAACGCACCGACCCGCGAATCAACGATGAAATCAGCGATCTTCATCGTAATGATTGTGACGATAATCAGCGTAACCAGGAATACCGCGCCGGCTGCAATCCCAAGAGCGAGCATCGCATTTCCTATATAGGGCGTCACATAGGGTAATACGACAGGATAGAGGAAATAAGCCGCGATTGCGGCGAGAATCCAGGATGCGACGGATAATATCTCACGCGAGAAACCGCGCACCATGGCGAGCATAGCCGAGACGAGAGTGAAACCCACTAGAATGCCGTCAAGCAGCGTGATTGGCATTGTTACCCCTAATCTTTTCCCCACCGGGATGTTTGCGCTGTGTTCTTTTTCTTGCCCCGGTCATTCTGCCGCGCGCGACCCTGCAATTTCCGCAACGAGGTCCGCGAGCCCTTCCGGCCTTTGCGCCTTCGCAGCAATGCCTCCGACCGCTTCTTCGCTGCCCGGCGGCATGACGGCGCGCGTAAAGCCCAATTTCTCAGCTTCCTTCAAACGGCTTGCCGCATGCGCCACCGGCCGAACGGCGCCCGAGAGGCTGATTTCGCCGAAATAGACGCAATCGGCGGGAAGGGCAAGCCCGGTGAGTGAGGATACAAGTGCGGCGGCCACCGCCAAATCGGCTGCAGGTTCCGTAATCCGATAGCCGCCGGCAATGTTAAGGTAGACATCATGGTTGGAAAAGCGCACGCCGCAATGCGCCTCAAGCACGGCCAATACCATTGAAAGGCGCGAGGAATCCCAGCCGACCACCGCCCGCCGTGGCGTGCCCAAAGTCGATGGCGCAACGAGGGACTGTATCTCGACCAGAACCGGCCGCGTGCCTTCCATCCCGGCAAATACCGCTGCGCCCGGAGCGGCGGCAGTACGCTCGCCAAGAAACAGCTCCGACGGGTTGGATACTTCGCGCAGGCCCTGGTCGCCCATTTCGAACACACCGATTTCGTCCGTGGGGCCGAAACGGTTCTTGACTGTGCGCAGGATGCGGTAGTGATGCCCGCCTTCGCCCTCGAAATAAAGGACGCCGTCCACCATGTGTTCAACCACGCGAGGACCGGCAATCTGTCCTTCTTTTGTTACGTGACCGACCAGCACAATGGCGGCTCCGGTCGATTTTGCGTAACGGATCATCGCCTGGGCGGCGGCGCGCACCTGCGTGACCGTTCCTGGAGCCGAGTCTGCCAGATCCGTCCACAGGGTCTGAATGGAATCGAGAATGAGGAGGTCGGGCCGGCGTCCTTCGCCGATGGTGGCCAGGATATCTTCCACATTGGTTTCGGCGGCGAGCTCGACAGAGGTGTCCGCTACACCGAGACGCTGGGCGCGCAGGCGAATTTGGGCGACCGCTTCCTCGCCGGAAACATAGACGATCCGATGCCCTTTGGCGGCGAGGGCGGCTGCTGCCTGGGTCAACAAGGTCGATTTGCCGATGCCCGGATCGCCGCCAACCAGAAGCGCGGAGCCGCGCACGAAACCTCCACCGGTCGCGCGGTCGAGCTCGGCAATACCGGTGGCGATCCGCGGTGCATCCTCGATGTCACCTGAAAGAGTGGTCAGCGCGACCGCTCGTCCGGCGCGCGCCTTCTTGAGCGATTGCGGCCCGCCGCCAATGCCGCTGCCCGTACCTTCCTCGATAAGCGTGTTCCACTCGCCGCAACCGTCGCATTTGCCGGCCCAGCGGGCATGCACCGTTCCGCAGTTCTGACAGATGAACTGGACGCGCGCTCTCGCCATCAGCGTTTGCTCCGATCTTGCCCGGATTTCGCATCAGCCTCGATGTACTCCCGGTGATAGCGCTGGCCGAGGGAGGTCAGGACCTCATAGGAGATCGTACCGGCGGCGTCTGCCATCCGGTCGATGGGCATGTTAGGGCCGAACAGTTCGATATGATCGCCGACAGCAACGGCATCTGCGCCGAGGTCGGTCACGTCGAACATGGTGAGATCCATCGTCACCCTGCCGAGAAGGGGGACCTCCCGCCCGTGGAGGAAGCCGGATGCACCGGGCTGGCCCAACTTGCGCAGAGGAACCGCCGCGCTCGAGGCTGATCTGTGATATCCGTCCGCATAACCGGTCGAAGCAACGGCGATGATCGTGTCTCGCATGAGAGGCGTGGCGGCATAGCTTACCGTTTCGCCCGCCCGCGCATAGCGTACCTGTGCAACACGGGTTTCTGCGGTAACAACGGGTTTCATCGGGTTCGGACCATCCGCGGCAGCACCGCCGTAAAGGGCGATGCCTGGGCGTGTAAGGTCGCAAAGAAAATCACCGCCGAGAAAAATGCCGGCGGAATTGCAAAGGCTTGCCGGAACACCTGGGAAGAGCATTCGCACAGCCTGGAATCCCGACAACTGCCGTGCGTTCATCGGATCGTCCGGCGTGCCGGCGCAGGCAAGATGGCTCATCACCAGTATCGGAGTCAGCGCGCCGGTCAGCGCGTTCTCTTCCACGAGGGCTCGCGCGCGTTCATAGGTGAGGCCCAGGCGGTTCATGCCTGTGTCAACGTGAATTACGCAGGGGCGGGGATCCTCGCTGTCCCAACCATGAGCTTCCCATATGGAAAGGTCGCTTTGCGAGCCGAGAACAGGGATCAGCCGTGCTTCGCGATGCACAGCCGCTGCCTCGGTGCCGAAGAGACCATTCAGGACGAAAATCTCGGAGTCCGGTACGGCCTCCCGCAGCGCTACACCTTCGTGCGGAAGCGCGACAAAGAAACGTCGGCAGCCGGCAGTCCACAGCGCACGTGCGGCCGGCCGTATGCCGATCCCGTAGGCATCCGCCTTGACTACCGCCGCGGCCTCTGCCGGGGCGGAGCGTGCCGCGAGGAAACGGTAATTTTCCGCCAGAGCCGACAGATCGATGGTCAGACGTCCGCCCGCCAAATGGGGCTCCAGCCCCCCACCGCTCATATGAGGAATTCTTGCCACGTCTATTCAAAACGCTCCGGCAGGTGCGATTCCTCGGCCAAATCCGAAAAGCGGGTGAATTCGCCCTGGAAGCCAAGACTAACGGTGCCCGTGGGGCCGTGGCGCTGCTTGGCCACGATCACCTCGGCTTTACCACGCATCTCGTTCATTTCGGATTCCCACTTGATGTGCTCCTCCGTGCCCGGCTTTGGCTCTCGGTTCTGGAGGTAATATTCCTCACGGTACACGAAGAGCACCACGTCGGCATCCTGCTCGATGGAACCCGATTCACGCAAATCGGAAAGCTGTGGGCGCTTGTCGTCACGGCTTTCGACCTGGCGCGAGAGCTGGGAGAGCGCGAGGATCGGCACACCAAGCTCCTTTGCAAGAGCCTTTAGACCTGTGGTGATTTCGGTGATTTCCTGCACGCGGTTTTGCGCCGCGCGTGCGGATGTTCCTTGCATCAGCTGAACGTAGTCGACCACGATGACATCAAGTCCGCGTTGCCGCTTCAGCCGGCGGGCACGCGCTGCCAACTGGGCGATGGAGATGCCGCCGGTCGCATCGATGTAGAGCGGCCTGTCCTGCATCATCTGCGCGCAACCAACGAGCTTTTCGAAATCGGCTTCGGTAATTTCGCCGCGCCGGATCTTGGAGGAGGGGATTTCGGTTTGCTCGGAGATGATGCGGGTGGCGAGCTGCTCGGAAGACATTTCCAGCGAGAAAAAGCCCACCACACCGCCGTTGGCGGCGGCAAAGGAGCCATCAGCCTGCTGTGCCGGCTCGTAAGCGGAGGCTATGTTCCAAGCGATGTTCGTGGCCAGTGAGGTTTTACCCATGCCCGGGCGACCGGCGAGGATGATCAGGTCCGATGGCTGCAGCCCACCCATGCGCCGGTCGAGGTCCTGCAACCCGGTCGCGATCCCGGAGAGGTGCCCGTCGCGCATAAAGGCGGCGTTTGCCATATCAACGGCGATCTTCGTCGCGTCGCCGAAGCTCTCGAATCCCCCGTCGTAACGTCCGGTCTCGGCCAGTTCGAACAGCCGCCGCTCGGCGTCCTCGATCTGATCCTGAGGCGACATGTCAACCGGCGCATCGTAGGCGATGTTGACCATGTCCTCGCCGACTGTGATCAAGGCCCGGCGCACGGCCAGATCGTAGATGGCGCGGCCGTAATCTGCTGCATTGATGATGGTTACCGCTTCGGCAGCCAGTCGGGCGAGGTACTGTGCCACCGTCATTTCGCCCACCTTTTCCTCGGCAGGCAGGAAGGTCTTCATAGTGACAGGATTGGCGGTCTTTCCCATGCGGACAAGCTCGCCCGCGACCTCATAAATCTTCCGATGCAGAGGCTCCAGAAAATGCTCGGGTTTCAGAAAGTCCGAGACCCGGTAAAACGCATCGTTGTTGACCAGAATCGCGCCAAGGAGCGCCTGCTCGGCTTCAATATTGTTGGGCGCTTCGCGATATGAAGGCGTTTCCGCCGTATTCAACTTGCGGACTGCGTCGGCCATTGTATTTCCATTGTCTCTATCGGCTGCCGGTACACAGCGGACACAGTCCGGCACCCCCCGGTTCCTCTTCTCCTAGACCATCGGAGGAACACGGGTAAGCCGCCTGAATGAAAATAATGTCGATGCACACGCTATCCCCAGCGGCGCTGGTGAAAAACACCGATTCAGCGCATCAGAGCTTGACACCGAATCACCACAATTCCGCTGACTATATTCCTATTCGGCGGCGTGGGTGAAGACCTTTCCTTCGTCCGCAGCCAAGCGCTCCTCCGTCTCGCCGATATAATCACGGGTCAGGGGTAGGGTCTCTCGCTTCTTGGCGATCTGGATCTGGAAGTTCACCATCTCCTGCCAACGGAAGGATGCTTCCGCACCGGACAGATAAAATTCCCACATCCGCGCGAAACGCTCGTCATAGATCTCCACCGCCTTGCTGCGGTTGGCCATGAAGCGCTCGCGCCAGTTCTTCAGCGTTTCGGCGTAATGGAGCCGCAGCACCTCGACGTCGGTGACGATGAGGCCCGCCTTCTCGATGGCGGGCAGAATCTCCGACATGGATGGGATATAGCCGCCGGGGAAAATGTACTTCCGGATAAAGGCGCTCGTGACGGACGGGCCGGAGGTGCGGCCAATCGTATGCAGGAGCATCACACCATCGTCGTCCAGCAGTCGTGCGCATTGCTCGAAGAAGGTGCGGTAATGGTTGACGCCCACATGCTCAAACATGCCGACCGACACAATACGATCGAAAGGACCGGTCAGGGAGCGATAATCTGCAATCTCGAAACGTGCCCGGCCGGCAAGGTTTGCTTCTTGCGCGCGCTTCTGTGAGACCGTGTGCTGCTCTTCCGAGAGGGTGACGCCGAGTACCTCCGCGCCAAAATGCCTGGCGAGATAGAGACCCATGCCGCCCCAGCCCGAGCCGATATCCAGCACCTTCTGTCCCGGCTCCAGCGCCAGCTTGGCGGCAATGTGGCGCTTCTTGGCGCGTTGCGCCTCTTCCAGAGAGACGTTGGGGTCGGAGAAGTAGGCGCAGGAATACTGCATGTCCTCGTCCAGGAAGAGCTTATAAAGCTCGCCGGATAGGTCGTAGTGGCGCTGGACATTGCTTTTTGAGCGCGCGGCGGGGTTGAACTGGTGCAGCCGGCGGAAAAGGTAACGCAGACCTTCACCCATCCTCATCGCCAGGATTGGACCGCTGCCGGCCTCCATGTTCTGGTAGATCAGCTTCAGCAGTGCCAGCGGATTTCCTTTTTTGAAATCCAGATCGCCGTCCATGTAGGCCTCGGGAACCGCCAGCGCCGGATCGAGGGAGATTGCGCGTTCAGCCTGCCTGGAATGTATGACGACATGCACCGGCTCGCCGGACCCATCGCCAAAACTGTGCGTAGAGCCGTCGGCGCTCGTGATGCTCAGGTGTCCGGTCCGTATGAGGCGCGAAGCCAATTTCGTAAGTAACCGATTCATCACTCACCCCGCTTCTTTGGGATGAACAACTATGTATCAAATGAAACCTGAATGAAAAGGCTTTATGCTGCGGGCACTTACCAAATTGCGGCAGGAAATTGGCATAGAAAGGGCCGCCATCGCTGGGTTTCGTTGGCCTTGCACACCGGATGCGTCCTCGATTCAATTTTTCTAAAGCGTTATTGCCGGCAAAGAAAAGGCCGGGCGTGCGCCCGGCCTTTATCGGTGATGACGGGGGTCAGCACTACGCGTTGGAGTTTTCGTCCTCGGCCTCGCCGCCTTCGGTCTCCGGGTTTTCTTCGGACTCTTCAAGCTCGTATTCCGCACTCGGATCGAAGAACTCCTCGGGGCGGGCGCTCTCGTTAACGTCTTCGCCGTAGATCGCTTCGGCCGAATCAAGGCGCTCACCACGCGCCTGGCGCTCGGCTTCATCCTCGGAACGCGCGACATTCACCGTGATGGTGACGATTACCTCGGGATGCAGCGCGATCCCGACATTGGAGAGACCGATGCTCTTAATGGGCTGATTCATCTCGACCTGGTTGCGCCCGATCTTGAAGCCTTCCTCGTTAAGGATCTGCAGAATATCGCGCGGCGAGACAGAGCCATAAAGCTGGCCGGTCTCAGCTGCCGAACGGACTACAATAAAGGTCTTGCCGTCCAGCTTCTCCGCAACGCCCTCGGCGTCCTTACGACGTTCAAGGTCACGCGCCTCGAGATCGGCGCGCTGTGTCTCAAACTTCTTTTTGTTGGCTTCGTTGGCGCGCAAGGCCTTGCCTTGCGGCAGAAGGAAATTGCGGGCAAAGCCGTCTTTGACCCTCACGACATCGCCCATCTGGCCGAGCCGTGGAATGCGCTCCAAAAGAATGATTTCCATGGTTCCGTTTCCCTGATTGCCGGCTGGTGCCGGAATATCTTGAAGGCAGGTCAGGAAACAGGGCCTTGCGGCGGGTGTTCGCTGTCCTGCCTTGTGGCAGTTAGAGGCGGTGTTGCAACTGCCTCAACTCGGGTTTTGCAAGAATCCCGTTCCGTTCCCGAGGCGGAGGGGAGTTGCGGGCGATGACGCCCGCGCCGAAATTACTTCACAACGTACGGCAGAAGGCCCAGGAAGCGGGCGCGCTTGATGGCGCGGGCCAGTTCACGCTGCTTCTTCTGGCTAACTGCCGTGATGCGCGAGGGAACTATCTTGCCTCGCTCGGAAATGTAGCGCTGGAGCAGCTTCACGTCCTTATAGTCGATCTTCGGTGCGTTGGCACCGGAGAACGGACAGGTCTTGCGGCGGCGATGAAAGGGGCGCCGGGTGGGAATCTGATTAATGTCAACCATTACTGGCCACCTCCATTGCCTTCGCGCGGACGGCGCGGTCCGCGATCGTCACGGCGGCCACGGTCGTCGCGGCGCTGCATCATGGCCGAAGGGCCTTCCTCGTGTTCATCGACACGCACGGTCATGAAACGCAGGATATCTTCGGAGAGGCCCATCTGCCGCTCCATCTCCTTGACCGCTTCCGCCGGAGCGTTGATGTTCATCAGAGTGAAATACGCCTTGCGGTTCTTCCTGATCCGATAGGCCAGGGATTTCAGTCCCCAGCTCTCCACCCGACCGACACTGCCGTCGCCATTTTCGAGAACGCCCTTGTATTGCTCAACGAGCGCCTCGACCTGCTGCGGCGAGAGGTCCTGCCGGGCAAGAAACACGTTTTCGTAAAGTGCCATTTTCTTGCCTTTCTTCCATTTTCTGCCTGCCCGGCTCAGCGGCTAAAGCCTCAGCGACCCCTCCTGCCCGGTTTCCCGGTGAAGAAAGGCCAATTCGAGACGGTCGAGAGCGGAGACACGGGAGGCCGAAGCAATTCCTGCTTCCGGCGGTGCGACAGCACCAGCCCTCCGTTCAGCCCCCGGCTGAGACCGGCAGACGGCGCGTATATACAGCGTTTTGCCCGTTATGCAAGCCCGCGCTCGGAGGAAGCGGGAGGCCAGCCGCGTGTTGCAGATCGTGTGGTCGCCGCCGGCCGAAAGCCTCAAATGGGTTGAAGTTCTTTCACCCGCTGTAAAGCGCTTTAGCCGGTTTCTGTTGAAAGTGCGGGTGGAATGCGTGTCAATGTACACGTATTGCGGGAAATCTCTCCGCAGTCTGATGATCCTTGAGCCAGAAGGGGCGAAGAAAATGGGTCTTATGGATTCGATATTGGGCAAGGCCGTTCCGGGCGGCGCTATTTCCAAGCCGTTGATGATTGCGCTTGGAACGCTAGTCGTCGGGAAGATGATGCATCATGGCGGAAATCAGGGGCAGGCAATGGCGGCGCAGGCCGCCCCGGCCGCCAGTGGCCCAGCGGTCAGCAGTGGCCCAGCGGCCACTAGCGGCCCCGCGGGCATTAGCGGCTCACAACAGGATGGCGGGCTGCTCGGCGGCATGGACGGCCTTTTGCAGAAGTTGCAGGATGCCGGCCACGGCGAGGCGGCGCAATCGTGGGTTGGCAGTGGCCAGAACAAGCCCATCGATCCGCAGCATCTGCACCACGCGATCGGCAAGGAAAACGTCAGCCATGCGGCTCAGCAGGCCGGTATGAGCGAGCAGGAACTTCTTTCACAGCTCTCCAAGGCGCTTCCGGGACTTGTCGACAAGCTCACAGCCAACGGTAAAGTTCCCAATCTTCAGGAACTCGCGACCATTTTGGGACAGCACAAGTAAAGCCGAAAACGTGCCGGACAGCCGTCCGGCACGTACAATTGTTCAACTCCAGGAATGCAGGCTTCGTCATGTCGATTATTGGATGGATTATTCTCGGTCTGATCGCCGGGTTCATCGGCAGTAAAATCGTCAACAAGAGCGGGGAGGGGTTCTTCCTCGACATCGCGCTTGGGATTGTCGGCGCTGTCGTCGGCGGCTTTCTGTTCAGTCTGATTGGCGCGTCCGGGATCACGGGACTTAATATCTACAGTCTGATCGTCGCGGTCATCGGCTCGGTGGTTGTCATTCTTGCTTACCACATGGTGCTGACCCGGAAGGCAGGTTGACGATGGTTCGAGTTGGGATACTGGCAGGCACGGTCTTTATTGTCGTGCCTGCCATCGCGCAAGCCGAAAGCGCTCACCTGACCGATACCGTTGTGCTGCGGTCAGGTCCCGGATCGGATCACGCGCGCGTTGCCCAACTCAAAAAGGGCGCCAATGTGAGGGTATTTAGATGCGAAGATCGTTGGTGCAGCATCGCGTTTGGGAGCGAACGCGGCTGGGTTTCGGGAACCTGCCTGACGACCGTCAATAAGCCGGACGCGGAAGCGAACCATCCCCGTCGGATTCCGCTGTTGCTGGGGCCGGGGCCGGTACGCTCTTCCACTTTCGATCCTCCGGATTGGCCCGGGCAGGCCTGCCCGCAGCCGTGAAGGTTTGTTTGTGCATCGAACTGTAGGAAGGGCGTGAATGCGTGCGATTAGATTTTCCAAGGGGCTTTTACCCGCAATATTAATTCTGGGCGGCGGGGCGTTCCATTCGGCGCAGGCTCAAAGTTTCGATTGCGGCAAGGTCGAGTCCGATCTTGAATCCGCGATCTGCAATACGCCTGAACTCACTCGGATGGATATCAAGGCGGCGATTCTGTACAGAACGCTTGAAACCGCCGCGGAGACCGCGCCGGATTTCAAGAAGGAGCTTCAGGAGCAGCAGCGGGTGTGGTTGCATTCGCGGCGGGAGGATTGCGGGGGCAATGTCGAGTGCCTGGAAAAGCTTTACAAGGCCCGCGTCGCAGCCCTGCAGGAGCTTGCCGACAAGAAGCTTCAGGTGCGCCAATAGACGGCTGTGCGATTCAGCCGGATAGCGGGACCACGAGCGCATAAGCGCGGCGATGCGGCCGGTCTTTTGAAGACCGGCTAGTTCCTTTCGCTTGAAATCGTCATCGCCCGCGTCTCTTTGATTTCTAGGTCTTCAGTCGGTAACCGGTCTTGAATATCCACCAGACCAGGCCAAGGCAGATGGCAAGGAAGAGACAGATCATCGCGATACTGACGCCGATGCTGACGTCCGCGGTTTCGTAGAAGCTCCAGCGGAAACCGCTGATCAGGTACAGGACCGGATTGAAATAGGTCACCCGCTGCCAGAACTCGGGCAGCATATCGACCGAGTAGAACGAACCGCCGAGAAACACGAGCGGTGTAACGATCAGAAGCGGAATGAGCTGCAGCTTCTCGAAATTGTCTGCCCAAATGCCGATGATGAAACCGAATAGGCTGAATGTGACCGCCGTCAGCACGAGAAAGAACAGCATCCAGAAGGGGTGTCGGATCTCGATCGGGACGAAGAGATGGGCGGTTGCAAGTATAATGATGCCGAGGATCAGGGACTTGGTCGCGGCCGCACCCACGTAGCCGAGCAGGATTTCGACAAAGGAAATCGGCGCCGAGAGAACTTCATAAATCGTGCCGATGAATTTTGGAAAGTAGATGCCGAAAGAGGCATTCGAAATCGAGTTCTGCAGAAGCGTGAGCATCATCAAGCCCGGGACAATGAACGAGCCGTACTGCACGCCGTCAATCTCCTCGATACGCGACCCGATGGCGGCACCAAAAACAACGAAATAGAGCGAGGTGGACAGGACGGGTGAAACCACGCTCTGCAGGAGCGTGCGCCTCATCCGAGCCATTTCGAACAGATAGATGGATTTGACGGCCTCGATATTCACGGCGCTTCTCCTACAAGGCTGACAAAGATATCCTCAAGCGAGCTTTGCTTCGTGCTCACGTCTTTTACGGAAACGCCCGCCCTGTTGAGATCGGCGAGCAGTGACCCGATGCCCGTGCGCTCGGCCTGGGTGTCGTATCTATAAACGATGCGCCGTCCCTCGTTTTCAAGATCGAGATCATAGGCTTTCAGGTTGTCGGGCAGGGTGTCGACGGCGTCGTTCAACTCCACATTGAGTTGCTTCTTGCCGAGCTTGCGCATCAACTCGCTCTTCTCGTCGACGAGTATCAGCTGGCCCTTGTTGATGACACCCACGCGATCCGCGATCTCCTCGGCTTCCTCAATATAATGTGTGGTCAGGATGATCGTGACGCCTGAATCGCGCAGACGACGGACCAACTGCCACATGTCCTTGCGCAGTTCGACGTCTACGCCCGCCGTGGGTTCGTCCAGAAAGAGGATTTGTGGTTCGTGCGAAAGCGCCTTGGCGATCATGACACGGCGCTTCATCCCGCCCGAGAGTTCAAGAATCTTGTTGTCCTTCTTGTCCCAAAGAGACAAATCCCTGAGAATTCGTTCAACGATAGCGGGGTTGGGCTTTTTGCCGAAAAGGCCGCGGCTGTAGCTTACCGTCGCCCAGACAGTCTCGAAGGTTTCCGTATGCAGCTCCTGGGGGACCAATCCGATCCGCGAGCGCGCTTCCCGGAAATCCTTGACGATGTCGTATCCTTCGACGCTGACGGATCCGGAGGTCGGATGCACGAGACCGCACACGATGGAGATCATCGTCGTCTTGCCGGCGCCGTTCGGGCCGAGGAGGGCGAGGATTTCGCCCTTGTGGATCTCAAGGTCAACCTCGTGCAGGGCCGTGAGACCCGAATCATAGACCTTGGATAGGCTGGAAATGGTGATCGCTTGCTGCATGGGAACCGTGACAAACAGAAGGGAAATGATGCGTTCTATGTCGTGCGCGATGTACAGGAAACAGGCACCGCAAGTCGAAGCCGGCTTCATATAGGGCAGTTGGCGGCGATATGCCATCGGGGAGTATCAAAGGTCTGACTCCTCCTGACAAATATATCTCGCCGGACCAGATATATCAGTAATGTATCTGTTTGAGGGCGAGCGGCCCCCTTCGGTAAAAGGCTTGACGCGGAGGGGCAGTTGGGCCACCACCGTCTCCCAAACGAAAGCAGGTTTTGGGAGTTATCCGCGATGAGCACCGCTTTCACCTTCCCTGGGCAGGGGAGCCAGGCTGTCGGCATGGGCCGCGATCTGGCGGACGCGTTTGCAGAGGCTCGCGAGGTGTTCGGGGCGGTGGATGACGCGTTGGATCAGCGGCTTTCCACCATCATGTGGGAGGGGCCGGAAGACGAACTCACGCTCACGGCCAACGCGCAGCCGGCGCTGATGGCGGTCTCGATGGCGGTTATGCGCGTCATGGAGAAGGGCGGGATATCGCTGAAGGACAAGGTGTCCTATGTGGCCGGCCATTCGTTGGGCGAGTATTCGGCACTCTGTGCCGCCGGGACATTCACCCTCGCAGATACTGCCCGGCTCTTGCGTATCCGCGGCAACGCCATGCAGGCGGCCGTGCCGGTGGGTGAGGGAGCCATGGCTGCGATCATCGGGCTGCCTGCGGAAGATGTAGAAGCAGTCTGTAGCGAGGCCGCAGACGGTGCCATCTGCCAGATTGCCAACGATAATGGCGGCGGGCAGCTCGTCATTTCCGGGAACAAGACGGCGGTGGAGAAGGCCGCGAACCTTGCCACGGAGAAGGGCGCCAAGCGCGCGATGATGCTGCCGGTGTCTGCACCGTTCCACTCCGCCCTCATGGCTCCGGCAGCGGAGCGGATGGGCGAAGCGCTTGCCCAGGTGGCCAAGAAGCGGCCCGAGGTGCCGGTGATTCCGAACGTTGCGGTGAGCCCGATAACCGATCCTGAGGACATCACGGCGCGCCTTGTGGAGCAGGTTACCGGGCGGGTGCGGTGGCGCGAGACCGTGGAGTGGTTCGGCCGGAACGAAGTTCACACGCTCTATGAAATCGGTTCCGGAAAGGTACTCACCGGTCTGGCCCGGCGCATCGACCGCCAGATCCACGGGATCACCGTAAATTCTCCCGCCGACATCGAGGCGGCCATGAAAGCGCTTGCATGAGGCGCAACCCAAGTTTTTCGAAAGAGGACCGGACAATGTTTGATCTCAGTGGCCGCAAGGCGCTCGTAACGGGAGCTTCCGGTGGCATCGGTGAAGCCGTGGCGCGCGCGCTCCATTCGCAAGGTGCCACCGTCGGGCTGCACGGAACCCGCGTAGAGAAGCTGGAGACGCTAGCCGGCGAGCTGGGCGAGCGGGTCAAGCTCTTCCCCGCCAACCTTTCCGATCGCGAGGAGGTGAGTGCACTGGGCCGTAAAGCCGAATCGGAGTTGGAAGGGGTGGATATCCTCGTCAATAATGCGGGGATTACCCGGGATGGACTGTTTGTCCGTATGAGTGATGAGGACTGGGACGCGGTCCTGGAGGTTAATCTCACGGCCGCTTTCCGCCTGACTCGAGAATTGACCCATCCCATGATGCGTCGGCGCTTCGGCCGTATCGTCAATATTTCGTCTGTGGTCGGAGTGATGGGCAATCCGGGGCAGGCGAATTATTGTGCTTCGAAGGCTGGCCTCATAGGTTTTTCAAAGTCTCTTGCGCAGGAGATCGCAGGACGGAATGTTACGGTCAACTGCGTTGCGCCGGGCTTCATCGAATCGGCAATGACGGAAAAGCTCAACGAAAAGCAGCGCGAGGGGATTATGAGCACGATTCCCATGAAGCGCATGGGAACCGGAGCGGAGGTCGCTACGGCGGTCGCTTACCTGGCCTCCAACGAGGCTTCTTACGTGACCGGGCAGACCGTGCATGTCAACGGAGGGATGGCCATGCTTTGAGGCGTGGCTGGCGCTTTGATCCGGCGCGCATTCGTGCTATTGGCGCGTCCAACGAATTGCGAGCCTATCGAGAGCAGGCGGATGCAAAAAGTGGATAAAGCCGTTAGTACGATTGTCTTTTCAGCTTGATTAGGCGAATTCGTGCCGCTAACGAGTACCGGAAATTCACGAGCGAGGGTTCTCACATGAGTGATACTGCAGAACGCGTCAAGAAGATCGTCGTCGAGCATCTTGGCGTCGACGCTGACAAAGTAAACGAACAGGCCAGCTTCATCGACGATCTTGGCGCGGACAGCCTCGATACGGTCGAATTGGTCATGGCGTTTGAAGAAGAATTCGGTGTTGAAATTCCCGACGACGCCGCCGAGACGATCCTTACGGTCGGCGATGCGATCAAATACATCGAAAAGGCCACTGCCTGAGGCCAGGCCGGTCGTCCGAATCAAGGCAAGGCAATCGAAATATGAGGCGTGTCGTCGTCACCGGAATGGGGCTTCTTTCTCCGTTCGGCCTAGGGGTCGAGCACGGATGGAAATGCCTGTTGTCCGGACGGAGTGCAGCAAGGCGCATCGATGGATTCGAGATCGATGACCTGCCGTGCAAGATTGCCAACGTCATCCCGCGCGAGGGCGAGGGTGCATTCGATCCGGACCAGTTTCTGGAGCCGCGCGAGCAACGCAAGATTGGCGACTTCATCTCCTATGGCATTGCTGCTGCCGATCAAGCTCTCGCCGATTCTGGGTGGGAGCCCAAGTCCGAGGCCGACCGCAATAATGCGGGCGTGCTGATCGGATCAGGTATCGGCGGAATCGAGGGGATTGCGGAAAATGCGCTCATCCTGCGTGATCGCGGACCTCGGCGCATCAGTCCCTTCTTCATTCCGGGCAACATTATCAACCTGGTTTCGGGCCAGGTCTCCATCCGGCATGGTTTGAAAGGACCGAACCATGCCGTGGTGACGGCCTGTTCGACCGGTGCGCATGCTATTGGCGATGCGGCCAGGCTTATCATGCTGGGAGATGCCGACGTTATGCTGGCCGGCGGCGCAGAGGCGCCGGTTACGCGGCTTGCGATCGCCGGGTTCTCCGCGTGCAAGGCGCTCTCCACCAGTTTCAACGATACGCCGGAAAGAGCGTCGCGCCCCTATGACAGGGACCGGGACGGTTTTGTCATGGGTGAGGGCGCCGGTGTCCTTGTTCTGGAGGAACTGGAGCACGCGAAGGCGCGCGGAGCCAAGATCTATGCCGAGGTCGTCGGCTATGGGCTGACGGGCGATGCCCACCACATCACCGCGCCGGCAGAAGACGGCGACGGTGCTTACCGGTGCATGACCGCGGCAGTAAAGCGCGCCGGGCTTACGCCTGCCGACATCGACTATATCAACGCACATGGCACCTCCACCATGGCAGATACGATCGAGCTTGGGGCTGTTGAGCGGTTGATGGGCGATGCAGCCGAGAACGTGTCCATGTCGTCGACGAAATCGTCCATCGGGCATCTGCTCGGCGCAGCGGGCGCAGCGGAAGCTATCTTCTCCCTTCTGGCTATACGCGACAACGTCGTGCCGCCGACGATCAATCTCGACAATCCGGATGCCGAGACAGCGATCGATCTGGTCCCGAAGAAACCGCGCGAACGCCGCGTGGATGTGGCGCTGTCCAACTCGTTTGGATTCGGCGGAACAAACGCTTCGCTGGTCTTCAAACGGCTTGATAGCTGAGCCTGTTCTGGGCTGCAGGGTCGGAAATTTGTCGTTATTGTACTGCATGGTATGCATATGATTCCTCCTCGGCGCGGAGGATGCATAATCTTATCAGCAGAAGGAGACCGACGATTTGGTTAGACGGACTGGATCGGATAGGATCGTCGCCAAGTCGGCGCGTGAGACACTTCGTCCCGAGACTGGTACACCGCCGCCCTCCAAGCGTTCGCGGTATGCACGGAACCGGTTTGTCGTATTTCTGAATTTCGTTCTTTCCTGTGTCATCTTTCTCGTCATTCTTGCCGGTGTCCTGTTCTACATTGGCAAGCTTCAGTTCGAGAGGCCGGGCCCGTCGACAACGGCGGAAACGATCATGATCCCGCCAAGGACCGGCGTGCGGGCGATCGCCGATTTGTTGGAGCGGCGCGGGCTCATCACTGATGCGCGGATCTTCGTCGTCGGCCTGCGCATCCATGATGCGGATAGCGCCATCAAGGCGGGCGAGTACGAGATCAAGGCTCATGCTTCCATGCAGGACATCATGGAGCTTTTGGAGAGCGGCCGTTCGGTGCTGTATTCGCTGACGATTCCGGAGGGGGAGACCGTTGCCCAGGCCTTTGAGCGTATTGCCAATATGCCTCAGCTTTCCGGAGAGCTGCCGGAGGAACTGCCGCCGGAGGGGAGCCTCGCCACGAATACGTTCCGCTTTACGCGCGGAACATCTCGCGAAGACGTGGTGAACCGGCTGATGGAGGAGCAGAAACAGATCGTCAGCAGTGCCTGGGAGCGCCGTGCGGACGATCTTCCCATCGACAGTGTCGAAGAGTTCATAACCCTGGCGTCTATTGTGGAAAAGGAGACCGGTGTTCCGGACGAGCGTTCCCGCGTGGCGGCCGTGTTCCTCAACCGTCTGGAACGCGGTATGCGTATGCAGTCGGATCCGACGGTCATTTACGGCCTGTTTGGAGGAGAGGGGAAACCGTCTGACCGGCCAATCTATCGGTCCGATCTTGAGAAAGAGACGCCCTATAACACCTACATTATCGACGGACTGCCGCCGACGCCCATCGCTAATCCGGGCAAGGCCTCACTCGAGGCGGTGGCGAACCCCTCGCGCACGGACGATCTTTATTTCGTAGCCGATGGGACCGGGGGGCATGCCTTTGCCACGACGCTGGACGAGCATAATCAGAATGTCGCCCGCTGGCGCAGAATTGAGCTTGAGCGTCGAACGCAGCAAGAGCAAGAGGCGGCCGAAGGCGCCGAAGAGGCGGAGGATAGCGAATGAGCGCTTATCCTTTCTGACAAATGGATCGTGCGGCCGGGCGGGACGCGGGGGACGTCTATGGCACTACAGAGCATGACGGGTTTCGCGCGTGCTGCGCTCGAATGCGAGGCGGCAACGGTGAGCTGGGAGTTGCGGTCGGTGAATGGCCGCGGTCTCGATGCTCGTTTGCGCATGCCACAGGGACTCGAACGGGTGGAGCAGTCCGCGAAGCAGCGTATCATGCGCCGCTTTTCGCGCGGAAACATCCAGGCAAATCTGACTGTGCAGCACGGCGAGGCGTCGCGCCGCCCGGTTGTGGACGAGGTATTTCTCGATGAACTGGCGAAGCAGGCCCGCCGACTTGAGGAAGAGTACGGTGCTGCTCCCGCCAGGGCTGATGGCTTGCTCGCGCTTCGGGGCGTTCTGGATATCCCCGGCTCGACTGCCGACGAGGGAACTCAGGGCCAGATCGAAGATGCGGCGTTGCGTGCACTCGACACTGCGCTCGAAGAATTGGAAGCCGCACGCCGGGCGGAAGGCGAAGCGCTGAAAGATGTGATATCCGGCCAGATAGATTCCATTGAAAGGCTTGCCGATCGGGTGGAAACCGATCCTTCACGCGAGACCGAGAGCATTCGCGCGCGGCTCGGGGAGCAGGTCCAACTCCTTCTGGATACCGCGCCGTCTCTGGAGGAAGGCCGTCTCTATCAGGAGGCTGCTTTCCTTGCCGCCAAGGCCGATATACGCGAGGAAGTAGATCGCCTGAAGACCCATGTAAGCTCGGCACGTTCCCTTCTCGAGAATGGTGGGCCGGTCGGGCGTAAGCTGGACTTTCTTGCACAGGAGTTTAATCGGGAAGCGAATACGCTTTGCTCGAAATCCAACGCGTCTTCCGTGACTGCGATCGGACTGGAGCTGAAGGTCGTTGTGGATCAGCTGCGCGAGCAAGTTCAAAATCTGGAGTAGGAATGCCGTCTTCTGCGTCCGAAATTACCCCCATCCGCCGCCGGGGCCTGATGCTTGTTCTCTCGTCGCCTTCGGGCGCGGGAAAATCGACTATCGCGCGGAGCCTGCTGGAACACGACAGCAGCTTCAAACTGTCGGTCAGCGTGACGACACGGCCCCGCCGGGCCAGTGAGATCGAGGGTGTTCACTACAAATTCAAAACCATGCGCGAATTCGAGATGCTGCGGGACAGCGGCGAATTACTCGAATGGGCAGAGGTGCACGGAAATTGTTATGCCACGCCGAGAAAGCCGGTCGAAGAGGCGATTGCGGATGGACGCGATATGCTTTTCGATATCGACTGGCAGGGTGCGGCACAGCTTCGCGAGAAAATGCCCGACGATATCGTTTCGGTTTTCATTCTGCCGCCGACAATGGGTGAACTTCTAGCGCGGCTGACGCGGCGCGCAGAGGACACGCCGGAGACGATCGAGAAGCGGCTGAAGAACGCGTGCTTGGAGATCGAGCAATGGCGCGACTATGACTACATTGTCATCAATGATGATCTGGGTAGCGCTTTTGAATCTGTCCGCTCGATCGTCCAGGCAGAAAGGCTGCGGCGCGAGCGCAGGCCCGGACTGGAAGATTTTGTGGGACGGCTTCTAACCGGGAAGAACGCTGATAAACGAGAAGAAAGCTGACAGAATGTTAGACTAAATCGCGTTCGCCAAACGGACGAATTCTTCCACCGACAGCGTTTCGGCCCGGCGAGTGCCGTCAATTTCAGTGGCTTCCAGCAACTCCCCGCCGCCCAGTGCTTTCAAGCTTTGCCGCAGCATCTTACGCCGCTGGCCGAAGGCGGCTTCGGTCACGCGCGCCAGCTTCTCCACCTTTGTTTCCAGCGGCTGCTCACGCGGGATGAGGTGAACCACCGAGGATGTGATCTTTGGCTGTGGCGTGAAAGCACGGGGCGGCACATCGAAGGCAATGGAAGCCTCCATGCGCCATCCGGCCAGGACGCCGAGCCGGCCGTAGTGGCTGCTTCCCGGTGGCGCAACGATCCGCTCGGCCACTTCCCGCTGAAACATCAGGGTGAGGGACCGGTAGTATGGCGGCCATTGCTTTGACGTCAGCCAGCGGATCAGAAGCTCCGTGCCGATGTTATACGGCAAATTGGACACGATCTTCGTTGGTGCGTTGCCAACGAGTGCGGTAAAATCGGTAGCGAGCGCGTCGGCGGCCACGATCTCTAACTGGCCGGGATAGTGCGCAGCGATTTCCTCCAGTGCGGCGATGCAGCGCTCGTCGCGCTCAATCGCTATGACCCGCGCGGCTCCTTCGGATAGGAGGGCGCGGGTGAGGCCGCCGGGCCCGGGGCCTACCTCGATTACGGTAAAGCCTTCGAGCCGACCGGCCGTGCGGGCAACCCGGCGGGTAAGGTTCAGGTCGAGGAGGAAGTTTTGGCCCAGCGCTTTCTTGGCAAAAAGCCCATGTCGCTGGATGACGTCCCGAAGCGGTGGTAGTTCATCGAGCGTCATGCCGGATTTCGGGCCGCGTTGTCGGCGAGCTGACGGGCGAGCTTGAGCGCCGCGATCAGACTATCCGGTCGCGCGATACCCTTTCCGGCGATGTCGAAGGCTGTGCCGTGATCAGGGGAGGTGCGGATAAAGGGGAGCCCGAGCGTGACATTCACCGTTTCGTCGAAAGCGAGTGCCTTGACTGGGATAAGCGCCTGGTCGTGATACATGCACAGCGCTGCATCGTATTTGCGGCGCGCATCGGCGTGGAACATCGTATCGGCAGGGAGGGGACCGACAACATCGATCCCTTCTGCACGCAAGGCTGCGACGGCCGGAGCGATGATGCGGGCGTCCTCCTCACCAAGCGCGCCGCCCTCACCAGCGTGAGGATTAAGGCCGGCGACCGCCAGGCGTGGCCGTTCGATGCCGAAACGCTGGACAAGGTCGCGCGTGACGACCCTCGCGGTTTCTTCGATTGCCTCTCGTGTGAGGGTTGCCGGCACCGTGGCTAGCGATTGATGCACGGTGACTGGTACGGTGCGGAGGTCGGGGCCGGCCATCATCATAACCTGGGTGGCGGGTTTCCCCGTGATCTCCTGCGCCAGGTGGCCAAGAAATTCAGTATGCCCGGGGAAAGTGAAGCCGGCGTCGTAGAGTGGCTTCTTCGCGATCGGGCAGGTGACGATTCCGTCGGCATTGCCGCTCATCGTGTCTTGGACAGCTCGCGTGATTGCCTCGATGACACCGGCGGCGTTTTCGCGGGCCGGCTGTCCCGGGGCATCCGTAAGATTGTTTTCCAGCGGAACGACGGGAAGGGCATCGGCGAACCGCGAGATCGCCTGTTCGGCAGAGGTCTCGACGATGGGGACATCCAAATTGAGCCGCTTTGCGCGCGCGACGAGCAATGACGGGTCTGCCAGCGCGTAGAAAGCGGGAACAGCATGTTTCCTGCGCTGTAGCCAAGCAGATACCAGGATCTCCGGACCGATGCCCGCCGGCTCACCAACGGTCAGCGCGAGGTTGGGCATGGCAGACCAGCTGGAATATTTACACCGGTCGGAAGAGCTTCAACGCTGGATGATGCGCGCATTCTCGCGTAGCTCGCTCGTAAGTTCTTCGGAAAGCTGTTCGACAGACGTGTCTTCCGTATCTTCATTCTGGAACATCAGCTTGGCAACGTGATCGTCCGAGACCTGGCGTGTGCTGCATACTCCGATGAATTCCACGCCGCGATCGGTTGTGCGTACCGGCGTGGCCTGACCCGGGCCCAAGCCAACGATATCGTCCTTCCAATCCGCAGGAAGTTCCGGTTCCAGAACTCGGCCCTGATCCCTCACAGTAACGTCAATAATGCCCTTGGCAGCTTCCACCGTAGTATCGCAGCCGTTGAAGCGGCCGCGCATGGCGCGGGCCTCACCCTGACGCTGCGACAGCAATTGCGAGCGCTGGGCCGACGGCACGACAAAGATCACTTGCTGCAGCCGATACTCCGTGGTGGAGGGCTTTTGGCCGCCCTGCTGCATGATCCGTTCAACCACCTCCGCCTCGCTCAGTTCTCCGCCGGAGCCGGACCGCGACTGCAGGAAGCGCCCCCAGCCAATCTGAACGCTCATGAAGCCTTGAAAGTGCTCCTTCGTCACTCCGGCTTCAGACAGGATACGATCGAGTTGAGCTACAGTCAGGTCGTTCGATGCCGCGAAGTTCGCATAAGCATCATCGATCATCGCCTGCGTGACCGCGACACCGGAACGTTGCAGCTCCTGCCGGCGCAAGGTCTGATTGATCATCTCATCCACCGCGGCCTGGTTTAGGTCGCCGCCCCGCCGCATGAGCCTAAGAAGCGCCACCCGGCGGTTGATATCGTAATTCGTGATTGGCTGATCATTGACCACGTAGCGGACTTCAGTGGCCATGGCGGGAAGCACAATCGGTGCGACCGACATGGAAAACGCCATTGCCAATATCAGCAATGCTTTTGGAAAATGGCGGGTGAATGTCGGCATGATTCCTGTTCTTCCGTTCATTTCAATCTGACCTGTATGCCCCTGATCCTTCCTTGCCATCATTCCAGATGGGCAAAACTGTGACGATAGGGGTATACCACGCTCTAAAAAGCCTTAGCAGAACATAGGCCCTAGCCGCTGGTAAAGCCAGAAGAGTCCGTGCCGAAGTCGCCCAGTGTGCGCAGTGAGATGCTGAAACCGAAGCTCCGTTCCACGTCATCCGTGTCATCCGTGCGCTTTTCGGAGACGTTTAGGCGATAGCTGAAACATTCGTCGTCATATGCAAATCCGAACGAATTCTTCACAAGCGTTTTGGTTTCCAGATCATAGGTTCCTGACGCAAAGCCGCGCCAGTTTTCATTGAATCGAATAGAGGTCTGGGCCGTAACTTCGCGGCGGTCATCATCAAAACCGTAGAGGGGCTGGCTCTGGATGAAGGTGTAACCCACACTTGCAGCCACCGCTCCGAAGTTCGTGCCTGCTTCGACGTCGGTGCGCCGAATCTCGAACGTCTCCTCGTCAAAACGGCCGCTTACGGATGCGGCGAAGCCACCCGGAGTGGTGAAGCCCAGCATGCCGACATAGTCGGATCGGTCGGTTTCGAGACCGGAGTAGGCCCCAACGTTCACGAGGTCCGGCGAGGCATAGGAATTGTCACCGGCCAGGTGATAGGACTGGCCGAAAAGACCGTGCGCCGTAACGCCATTATCGAAGCTGCCGGAATAGCGGATGCCAATATTGGCGCGCGTTCCGCCTTCGATTCGATCGTAGCCCGAGAACTTATCGCGCTGGAAGAGACTGGTTGCATCAAAGACCAACGATTGCGCATCTTCGTTCGGAATGCCGAGCCTGTCGTGATAGGGCTCATCTGGGCGCGCAAAAACCTGGGCCATCGGCTCCAGAACGTGAGAAGAACTGCTCGTGGAAAAAAGGATTGGCCAGCGCGCCTCGAGACCGGCGGTTGCCATAGAGCGGTAATAAGCCGAGCGTACATCGCTGTTTGTCTCAGCTTTGTCGATCGTGAATCCGCTGATCTCATCGATCGCGTCTTGAGACAAATCCGCGTAAATTGCGTCGCCACGCGCATGCAAGAGTGGCGTGACAACCAAGCCTCCCTCGCTTGTAAAGGAACGCTTCCACTCCGCCTCCGCGGTTAGCCGGCCGGATTTGCCTTCCAGTCCCTGGACCTTGGTGCCTTCGATTGTGTGCTCACGATACCACGTCGTCGGGGACATGCCTTCTTCGCGGTAGAGGTTCTGAGCGTTTACGTCGAAAGTCAGTTCTCCTCCAGCAACCGGCTCGTCCGCCGTATAGGTGTAATCGAGATTGGGCAAAACCCAAGGCTGCTTCCTATTGCGAGCATTGTTATTAGAGTCCAACATGCTTTCCTGCACTTCAAAGTGATAGGCGCGCAGGTCGAAGAAATTCCGGTCGTCCAGCCCAGTGAGATAGGCTTGCGACGTGTGAACCGAACTGGAGAACCCACCGATATCGTAGGTGTTGGAAAAATTCTTGTCGGATTGCGCCAGCACGTCCCAACCGAAGGACCAGCGCCGGTTGATGCTGAAATCCCCTGTGGAGCCGATCATGCCGCGCTCGGTTACGGTCGAGTCGACTTTCTTGCTGTCCCAGGCGGCGGGATCCCGCTGACTGATCCCCGCGATCTTTAGATTATACTCCCCGTTATTGAAGCGCTGACGCCATTCCGCCTCGCCCAGAAAACCCTGGTTTGTGTATCCCGTAACGGAAACGGTAAGGTCATATGTCGGTGAAAGCGCCAGATAATAGGGTACCGTCACGCCGAAGCCGCGTTCGCTGCCGCCTGCAAACCTGGGCATGAGGAAGCCTGACTTGCGCTCGACTGTCGGGTCCGGAACCTCAAAGACCGGTAACCACGCCAGCGGCAGGCCGAAGAATTCGAACCGTGTGTTCTCAAAACGGACGGTCCGCGCCTCACCGTCCCAGATAATCTTTTGTGCTTTGATCTGCCATTGCGGCGGCTTGTCCGGATTTTCCTCGCACGGCTCGCAAGCGGTGTAGACGCCTCTGAGGAAGGTCGTGCGCCCGTCCCCGGTGCGCTCCGCGCTTGCAGCGGCGAAATGGGTGTCGTCGGCCGCCTCGACCCTAAGCGCGTCGACGAAGCCTTCGCTGAAATCGTCGGTGACGTCGATCCGGTCGGCATAGATTACGTTGCCGTCTTCCTCAACGATCTCGACCTCACCGCTGGCGATGACTCGCGAGGTGGCCTGATCATAGGTTACCTGCTGGGCGACCAGATTGTTTCCGGCATATTCAATCTGGACATTGCCGACCGCGGTGATCGTGTTGCGGTCATTATCGTAGACCACCGTATTCGCAGTGAGCAGCATCTGCTCATTTTCCGGCAGGTCGCGGCCGGCAAGGGAATCCACCTGGGCAGCTGCAACGGAGGCAGCAGCGGCCAGGGCGATAAAGGCGACCCCCGCTTTAAAGCGCAGTCCGCGTACAATCCGCTGCGGCGAGCGATCCCTCTTTACCGCGTTCCCCAACTTAACCGTCCTCCTTAAACAATAAAAACGTAATCCCGAAAAACATCGCAGCCAATACCGGAGTCCACGCGGCGACGGTCGGCGGCATGAAGCCGGCACTCCCAAATGCCCTCACCAAAACTGATACGACATAAAGCAGAAACCCGGAGATGATGCCACCCAGAATCACCACCACAGATAGCCCCATCCGGTTAAAACGCATGGAAACGGTGGCCGCTATCAAGGTCATAGCAACCAGCAATGGCGGCAGAGTCACCAGCGATTGAAATTGCATTGCGAAGGCGTTTGCGCGCAGGCCGAGGGAGCGTGCCACCTCGACCATCGTGGGGAGATCGAAGACGGAAACCGCCTCCGGATCGGTAAGCTGATAGCCTAAATAGCGCGGCTGAAGGTTCGTCGGGACCGATACGGTTTCGAGCCTTTCGGGCGTTAGCGTTCCCTGCCGGCGCGTGACACTGGTCAGCTCCCAGTGTCCATCCCGCAGTCGCGCGCGCTCTGCATCCAGCCTTTGGGTGATTCTTCCCTGGTCATCCATGAGCAGGAATACGGGCCGAACGAGGGTCTGCCCGCCATCCAGCGTCGTCTCCGCGCCAATGACGGTCTGTCCTTCGTCCGTTCGCTGATTGATCCACTGCTCGCGTTCCCCGTTCAGTGCAGAACTCGCTCCCCTCACTTCTGCCTCGAGCGCTTGTGCTCTTGCAAAGCCGTTGGCGGCTAGCGGATTAAGGAGGACGACGGAGAGCAACCCGAAAATGAAAGCGCCCGCGCAGATCGGGGTGAGAAATTGCCAGGCTGAAATGCCGGCCGCTCTGGCGATTACCAGCTCATATTTTCGATTTAAGCTGATCAGCGTCGCCATTGCCGCGATCAGACCGATAAACGGCACGGCCTGGAGCATGATCATGGGAAGTTGAAGTGCTGCAAGGCCCAAGGCCCAGTCCGCGGAGTAGCCGTCCAGGTCGCTGGAGCGGCCGGAGATTTCCGTAAAGGATACGACGAAGATAAGGGCGGCTATACCAATGAAGTTCCCCGCGGCGATGACCGCATAGCGACGCAGGAAATAACGGGCCAGCGTAAAGCCGATCATGCACGCCCCCCCGATGAAGGGGAGAACCTGGCACGAAGACGAGAGAGGCGTTCACCAACGGATTGCAACCGTTCCAGGAGGCGCTCCGTCCAACTCGTCGGCAACTCCATGACGCGATTTGTTACGATGAAGAAACCGGAAATAAGGATCATGCCGATGGGGATGGCGTAGAGCATGAAAGAAAAGAAGGGGTTGGTTTCCGCCTCGTTGCCGGCGTAGAAACCTCCCCAACGCACCAAGAGGCTAATGGCCATGGTGGTGACCGTCGGATGCAGGCGCGCTTCCCGGAAAGAGCGCGCATCGCCGGCGACAGCAATGCCGATAAGCGCAAATACGACCGGATACAGCCATTCGGAAAGTCGTTTGTGCAGCTCCGCGCGATACTTCTGCGGGGCATGCGCATAGAGCTTGTCGTCCGGATCGGGATTCATGAGGTATGTTAGATAACGATCCTTCCTTTGCAGGTTAGGCTCGCCATCATCGCTCGTGAATTCGGAGAGGTCGAAGGCGTATGAATCGAAACGGATCACCGAGACGCTTCCGTCTCCCGACTTGCGCTGCACCTCGCCATCTCGCATCGCCAGGATGCTGCCACTGTCCGACTGGACAGCCGCGCCCTCGCGGGCATGATAGATCAGCTGCATATCTTCTTCGCGCGAATCAACGACGAAGATGCCTCCGAGTCGTCCGTCCGAAAGGTGCTCAGAAACCTGGACGAATAGCCCGTCGTCCACCCGCTGAAATGAGCCTTCCTGCAACACGCTCGTGATCAAATCCGCGTTCGCATTGGCAAGGATATGGCGCATGGATTGGCGTGAGTAGGGCTCTAGTGTGTTGTGAATGGCGAAAGAGGCCAGGCTGGCGATGATTGCGATGAGCAGCATAGGCCGGATCGTTATCGTTCTTGGGCCGCCAGCCGCACTGATCACCACGAGTTCGGAATCGGAGTTCATGGTGGCCAGCGTCTGCGCAACGGCCAAGCCGATGGCGAATGGGATGACAATAGGAATGACCGCCGGCAGTGCAAGCGCGGCCACGGTGAAGAACGTGGCAGCGGACTGCCCGCTAGTGGTGACCAGGTCGAGACGGTTGAGGACTTGAGTCGTCCACACGATGACGAGCACCCACGCCAACGCGGCGACGAAAATCGCCAGCGTACGCCGCAGGATGTAGAGCTCGATCACCTTCATCAGTATTAATCTTCCGGCTATTGATGGCCACTATGCGGCAGGCGCGTAGAATCGATCCGAGCGATACAACGCGGTGCGCCGATATCGGAATCATTCATCTACCGTTGTCCCCACACCAATGTGTTACCAGTACACCTAACGAAATGGAAAGGAACAAGGTTAACAGCCCTCACGCCTTATGACACGCTGTCGCGACGGGTATATCGACAATCGCCCTTGCCAATTGGCTGAAAAAAACCAAGATCGCGCGAGCGTTCACGTTCTAAAGAAGCAGGAAGTTCCATGACCAAAGAACCGACAGTTGCCTTTGCCGAGTTTGCCACGCCGAAATCCGGAAGCGCGATTGTTCTTGTCCCGGAGGGCGGAAAGCTCAGCGATGCGGCCGCTTCTTGCGACCCCGCAGGTGTTCTGCCCCGGGTCTTCGATACGGCCGAGTTCAAGGGGAAGCTGGCCGCATCGGTCGAAATTTTTGCGCCGCAGGAAACGCAACTCGATCGGCTTGCGGCCGTCGGAACCGGCAAGGCAGGCGCGCTCGATGAAAACGCATGGCTGAGGATCGGCGGCGCCGTGGCCGCAGCGGCAAAGAATGCGAAGGAGGTCACGGTTGTGGTGGACGTGGCGGATGCCTCTCCGGGCGCGCGGGATGTCGCGGCGATCGGGCTCGGTATCCTGCTGCGCTCTTATAGGTTCGATAAATACAAGACGCGCAAAGACGACAATGGCGATAACGGCCGCAAGGACGACAAGCCTGTCAAATACACCATTCAGTGTGCCGATCCGGCCGCGGCCGAAAAAGCGTTTGCCGAGGCTTCCGCGGTCGGGCAGGGGGTATCCCTAGCGCGGGATCTCGTGAACGAACCGGCCAACATCTTGGGTCCCGAGGAATTCGCCGATAAAGCCAAGGCGCTCGAGAAGCTCGGCGTGAAAGTCGATATTCTGACCGAGAAGGAGTTGGAAAAAATCGGTATGGGCGCGCTGCTTGCTGTTGGCCGCGGCTCGGTCCGTCCGCCGCGCGTGGCGGTGATGCGATGGGACGGTGGTGATTCCAAGCAGAAGCCGGTTGCATTCGTCGGCAAAGGTGTCGTGTTCGATACGGGCGGAATCTCGATAAAGCCGGCCGCTAGTATGGAGGATATGAAAGGCGACATGGCCGGTGCGGCAACCGTCGTCGGCCTGATGCACGCACTGGCCGCGCGCAAGGCCCAAACCAATGCCGTAGGCATCATCGGCCTCGTGGAGAATATGCCGGACGGCAACGCGCAGAGGCCTGGCGACATCGTCACATCGCTGTCGGGGCAGACCATCGAGGTCATCAACACGGATGCGGAGGGACGTCTCGTTCTGGCTGACCTGCTGTGGCACTGCAAGGAAGAGTTTAAGCCGGAATTCATGGTCAACCTTGCGACGCTCACCGGCGCTGTGATCGTCGCGCTTGGCAACCAACATGCCGGTTTGTTCTCGAATGACGATGCGCTTGCGGAGCGGCTTGCCGCAGCCGGCAAGGTGACGGGCGAGAAAGTCTGGAGGCTGCCGCTTGGCTCGGAGTATGACAAGCTTATCGACACCAAGAACGCCGATATGAAGAACACAGGCGGACGCAGCGCCGGCTCAATCACTGCCGCGCAGTTCCTCAAGCGCTTTGTCGACGATACGCCCTGGGCACACCTCGACATCGCGGGAACGGGAATGGCGTCGCCTTCCTCGGAGATCAACCAATCTTGGGCATCCGGCTTCGGCGTTCGTCTTCTCGACCGATTGGTGGCTGATCACTACGAGCGGTAAGCGTGGAAGCGCTCTTTTATCATCTCACGGAGTCGACGCTGGAAGATGCGTTGCCCCCGCTCGTGGAAAAAAGCCTCGAGCGGGGGTGGAAAGTGTGCATTCAAACCACCGACGAGGAGCGCCGGGATGCGCTGGATGCGAGGCTGTGGACCTACCGGGATGACGGCTTTTTGCCGCATGGCACGGACCGGGAGCCTAACGCGGCGGAGCAGCCGGTCCTCTTGACCACCGGGACCGAAAGCGTGAACCGAGCCACGATCCGCTTCCTGGTCGACGGTGCAGTGCCGGGGGAGATGGAGGGATACACACGAGCCGTGTTTCTCTTTGACGGTCACGACACGGTGCAACTCGAGTCCGCGCGTGAACAATGGAAGTCCATGAAAGCAGCGGGTCACGATGTAACCTACTGGCAGCAGGGACCGGACCGACGTTGGCAGAAGAAGGCGTAAGCGCAGAGACCGGAGCAACGTTTCATTTCGAATTCCGGCTAGGTCTTTTTCCGCGGCCAAACGTGTAACCTGTTTCGACGGCTGTCCGTCCATACTTCGCACGGAGGCTGTCGACAGCACCTTCGGCCAGCGCGCGTTTGTGAGAGAGAGTGTCCACGAGATCCTGCGGGTCTGCCTTGGCGGCATCGGTGAGTTCACTTACGCCGATGCCCAGAAGTCGGAAT
The DNA here is from genome assembly GCF_028767125.1 of Chelativorans sp. YIM 93263. Classification (GTDB taxonomy): domain Bacteria; phylum Pseudomonadota; class Alphaproteobacteria; order Rhizobiales; family Rhizobiaceae; genus Chelativorans. The sequence continues at coordinate 349,822 of NZ_JAKCWP010000002.1, read as the reverse complement.
CGTGTGCCGTCCGCCTCCCGTTTCAGCATGTCCAGACCGGCGGAAAAAATCCGGTCTGCGAGGCGCGTGGGGTTGCGTAACTGCCGATTTCGCGTGCGCGTACGAAAATCTGCGGTCTTGAGCTTTAAAACCACGGTGCGCCCGGCGATCTCCTTGCCCTTCAGCCGTGCCGAAACACGCTCGCTGAGGCCGCGCAGAACGGGTACAAGCTCGTCGAAATCGGCAATGTCGCTGTCGAACGTTGTTTCGGAAGAAACGCTCTTGGCTTCTGCGCGCGGCTTCACGCGCCGGGGGTCCTCGCCTCGGGAAAGGCTATATAGCCGCTCACCCATGGTGCCGTAGCGGCGCATGAGATCTTCGCGTTCCATGCGCTGTAATTGGCTGATGGTGCGGATGCCATCCTTGGCGAGCGTAGCGGAAAAGGCTTTGCCGACACCCCAGATCGCCGTTACCGGCTTTTCGGCCAAGAAGGTGAGGGCTTCCGCCTTGCCGATGACAGAAAAGCCGCGCGGCTTATCGATATCCGATGCGATCTTTGCCAGAAACTTGCAATAGGAGAGGCCGACGGACGCGGTAATGCCGATCTCCTCCTCCATCTCGCGCGCAAAGCGCGCGAGCACGTAAGCCGGCGTCGCACCGTGGAGGCGCTCCGTGCCCGAAAGGTCGAGAAACGCCTCGTCTATAGAAAGCGGCTCAACCATGGGCGTCAGTGCGAGCATCTTTTCCCGCACCTGGCGGCCGACGCCTGCGTATTTCTCCATATTCGGTTTGATCACGATGGCGTCGGGGCATGCCTCCAGCGCCTTGAACATGGGCATTGCGGAGCGTACGCCGTTGATACGGGCTATGTAGCAAGCGGTGGAGACGACGCCGCGCTTGCCGCCGCCAATGATCAGCGGCTTGTTCTGCAGCTCTGGATTATCGCGCTTTTCCACCGCCGCGTAAAACGCGTCGCAATCAATGTGTGCAATGGAAAGCGTGGCCAGTTCGTCATGATGCAACAGGCGAGGGCTGCCGCAAGAGCGGCATCTGCGCTCCGCTCGCCCTGCCTCGACGAGGCAATCGCGGCAGAAGCCCTCGATTGATGCGTTGACGTTCATGGCATCTTATTTGAACATAACAGGAACAAGGATTTTACGGCAGGAAATCCTACCGCACAAGAAGGAGGTGGACGCGTAAAATCCGATCGGGCGTGTGTTTGCCAGTTCCGGTGGCGATCATCTGCGTTCAGGGCTGGATATCCCAGAGATCATTTCCGAAGGGGAGAGCCTGGTGCGCTGCGGAGACATCTTGCGGTGTAATATTCTTGGCTTCGCTGAAGGCCATCAACGTCGGCTCGTGGGCGAGGATGAATTGCAGTACGCCGGCGAGAAATCCGGATTGCTGTGCAGCCTCACGAATTTGCTGTGCCTCGATACCGGTTAGAGCCAGGAAGCGGGGGAGAAGGTCGGGATCAGAGGCAATAAAGGCAAGTCCCTGGACGGCGATTTCCTGAGCTTTTTCCTGTTGCATAGGAATGGTCCTGCTTTTGCATTGGCGCGTTGAGGTGGCCTGCGACGGTGGTGGGAAAAGGAGGGAACCGAATGCAGTAAGCGCTTATCTCAAATTTGCGCCATCTATTGCGATAATTTTCGTTTCGTAAATCAAATTGTGCGAGAGAAGCACTGGGAGCAAGGAATGCTCAAGCCCGGTCGGTCCGGGTGCATTCAGCGGTACGGGGTTCCAATGCCGAAAAAGGTCATGATCGTCGAGGACAATGAGCTCAATATGAAGCTCTTCCGCGACCTCATCGAGGCAAACGGATATGAGACCGTGCGTACGCGCGACGGCCTTCAGGCGCTTGATCTGGCGCGTGAGCATCGTCCCGACCTGATCCTGATGGACATTCAGCTCCCGGAGGTTTCGGGCCTGGAAGTCACGAAATGGCTGAAGGAGGAAGACGATCTCCGCGATATCCCCGTCATCGCGGTCACGGCGTTTGCGATGAAGGGGGATGAGGAACGGATCCGCCAGGGCGGCTGCGAAGCTTATATTTCGAAACCAATTTCGGTGCCGCGCTTTATCGAGACGATCAAATCATATCTTGGTGAGGCGTGATGGCAGCCGGCGTGAGTGTTAGTGGGGGTGAGTGCACGCCATGACTGCGCGTATTCTGGTGGTCGACGATGTGCCGGCCAATCTGAAACTCCTCGAGGCGAGGCTGCTTGCGGAGTATTATGAAGTCGTGACCGCGCGGTCGGGACCGGACGCCATTGAAATTTGCGAATCCAGCAAAGTCGACGCCATATTGCTCGATATCATGATGCCGGGGATGGACGGCTTTGAGGTTTGCAGCCGACTGAAGGCCGATCCTGCCACCATGCATATTCCCGTTGTCATGATCACTGCGCTCGACCAGGCCTCCGACCGTGTGCGCGGCCTCGAAGCGGGGGCCGATGATTTTCTCACCAAGCCAGTCAATGACCTGCAATTGCTCACACGTGTGCGAAGCCTCGTCAGGCTGAAGGCGCTGACTGACGAGTTGCGGCTGCGGGCGGCGACGACGCGAAATATCGGAATTGAGCAGATGCTGCGGAAGGACGCGGTGGGGGAGGAGGTCCCTCATGTTCTTCTGGTGGATGAAGATCCGATCTCGGAAAAGCAGGTCAACGAGATGTTGCATGGGCATTTCGTGGTCGATTCCGCACGGGACCCGCAAATGGCACTGCGTCGTGCTTCCGAGGGCGACTACGAATGCATCATCGTCTCGACAAGCTTCTCCGAACACGATCCGCTGCGCCTTTGCTCGCAGCTGCGCGCACTGGAGAGCACGCATCTTGTTCCCATCATCCTGATGGCGTGCGAGAGAGATGAAGATTGCGTGATCCGCGGCCTGGAACTGGCGGTGAACGATTACGTGCTCAAGCCCGTCGAGCGGCAGGAACTGCTTGCTCGCCTGCGCACGCAGGTTCGCCGTAAGCGCTATAATGACAGCCTTCGCTCAAGCGTCGCCAGGACAGTGGAGATGGCCATCACCGATCCGCTGACAGGGCTCTATAACCGGCGCTATCTCGACAGCCATTTGGAAAATCTTTTCGATCGCGCGATGGCGCGAAAGCAGCCTCTCTCAATCATGTTGGCCGATATCGACCGGTTCAAGGACATCAACGATACCTGGGGCCATGACGGTGGAGATGCAGTCCTCAAGGAGTTTGCTGACCGCCTGCGCAAGAATCTTCGTGGAATTGACCTCGTTTGCCGCTTTGGCGGCGAGGAGTTCGTCATCGTGATGCCAAACACCGCATTAGCGGTTGCCAAGAAGGTGGCAGAGCGCATTCGTAGTCAGATTGCCGAGAACCCTTTTCCTGCCGGGGAGGGAAAACCCAGCATCAATGTGACGTCCAGTCTTGGCGTTGCCGCCGTGAAACAGGAGAGCGATACTGTGAAGGACCTCTTGAAGCGGGCCGATGTCGCCCTTTACGAGGCCAAAACACGCGGGCGGAACCGTGTGGTTGCTCCGGCAGCCTGATCAGTTATCGGGAAGCCAATTCAAGCGGCGAGATAATCTGTTTACCTTAATGTAAAGCGGTTCATAATATTGGTTAAGTAAGTGTTGATTTTTTCAATCGAATGCGCAAGTCTCACAACCAATGGTGATGCAGCCGAAGAGGATGGGCAGCAAGGATTCACCGATACCCCATGATGCTCAGGTCCGCCGCATCTCCTGGGTCCGTGGGGTTGGCCGGTCGGCACTGGTATAGTGGCCTCCTCGTACCGCGGCCAGATCGCCGGCCGGCCCCCTTTTCCTTTTCACTCTAGAACGGCAGCACACCGAGCGGTAAGCGCTCGCTACGCTTCAATGACTTCGTAGCCGACTTCTTCTGCCGCGGTGCAGAGCGTATTCCAGAATGCGCGCGCGAAGGAGCGGAAGACATAGAGGTCGAATTGTGCTGCATCGCTGCGCTGGATTTGCGCGAAAATATCGTGGTGGGCTGTAGCGCGTCCTTCCCCCACGGGGAATACGGCTGGTGAGAAATCGATAGCGAAAAGCTTGCTGAGAACCCATTCGGCACGCGTTCCGGAGACGCGAAACGTTGTTCGTCCATGGGAGAGATCGGTGACCGTGCCGGTTTCTTCGCTCAGGACCCGCGCGAGTCTCGCCGACAGATCTTCCTCGCCTGACACCAGGTATCGGTCGGGACCGATGGAGAACGCGGCCGTGCCCCGACCAACGACACCTGCATTGGGCGTCGTATCGACTGAAAGACCTGTTACTTCCTGAATGGCCGCCGTGAGGCGTTCATTGAGACCTGGCCAGCAAGCTGCCTCGACTATCGAGAGCGGTGTCACCTCGCTCAAGGTGATACTGATGCTACCGACATCGTTGCTATGGACCGCCGGCCGGAAGATTGGGGTAAGGGGAGACTGGCGCTCAACCATGCATACGTTTCCCTTCCGGATCGAAGAAGTGGTGGCTAACGATCTGCACCGGACCGAAATGCTTTCGCAGCGGGTCGGAGATATAGGCACGCTTCCCGTGAAGTTCCTTTCCACCTTTGACCAGAGCAAGTCCGATATACTGGGCCAGCGCGGGGGAGTAGCAGAAGGCAGTGATGTGGCCGATGCTCTCGCCCAACTCATTCAGGTCGCCTGACTCCACGATGTGGGCACCTCCGCCGAGCGGCCGGCCATCAAGCGAGATTACACCGACCAGGCGAAGCCGAGTTTTTTCGATGAGGCCAGGCCGGTCCATAAGCGCGGAACCGATGAAGGGTTTCTTCTTCGATAGCATCCAATCCAGGTAAAGGTCGCGGGCGGTGGTGCGTCCATCGATTTCGGCACCCGTCACGTGGCCCTTTTCGATACGCAACGCGCCGAGCGCCTCCATTCCGTACGGCGCAATGCCGTGTGGCTCGCCCGCCGTGATCAGCGCTTCCCACACGTGTTTGCCGTGGCCCGCACCGCAGTAAACCTCGTAAGCAAGCTCGCCGGAAAAGGAAAGGCGGCAGACCAGCACCGGGGCACGGTCTATCTCTCCATAAACGAGGCCCATGAAAGGCAAGGCTTCGTTGTCGACCGCGCTACCGGCAACGCACGTTTCCAACACCTTGCGCGCGTTCGGACCGGCGAGCGCTGCGCCGGCCCATTGATCGGTAACGGAGGTGAGATGCACCTTGAGATCCGGCCACACCACATCGAGAACATATTCCAGATGCTGCATCACCCGCCCGGCGTTCGCGGTTGTGGTGGTCATAAGGAAATCATGTTCGCCGAGGCGCCATGTCGTGCCGTCATCGAGGGCGATACCGTCCTTGCGCAGCATCAGCCCATAGCGCGCCTTGTTAATGGGCAATGTTGAGAACTGGTTGGTATAGACCCGGTCGAGAAATACCGCCGCATCCGGCCCCTTCACTGCGATCTTGCCGAGGGTGGAGACGTCCACGATTCCCACGGAACGGCGGACGGTTGCCGCTTCGCGCGTGTAGGCCTGCTCCACCGTTTCGCCCGGTTGGCCGTAGATCATCGGCCGATGCCAAAGACCGACATTCATCATCCGAGCGCCGTGCTCCACGTGCCAGTCGTGCATGGGTGTCAGGCGGTCCGGCTTGAAATGCCCGTACTTTTCCGCCGCTAGAGCGCCGATGGAAACAGGTGAGAAGGGTGGGCGAAAGCGCGTCGTGCCCACGTCCCGGATCGGCAGGCCGCGCGCATCCGCCATGATCGCAAGACCCGGCACGTTCGAGGTTTTACCCTGATCGGTCGCCATACCGAGGGTGGTGTAGCGCTTCAGATGCTCGACGGAGACGAATCCTTCGCGGTGGGCCAGGCGGACATCCTCCACCGTCACGTCGTGCTGAAAGTCGACAAAAGCTTTTCCATTGCCCTTAATTTCAAAGACGGAGGCCGGGTGGATGTCGAGGTTTGGCGCGGTTACCTCGGGAAGCTTTGCCCGAGAGAGCTTTTTTCCCGCCGCCTTCAGCCCGGCGTTGCGTCCGGTTGAGAGCGCTTCCGCCGTGGTCACTGCACCGGTGAAGGCGCCGGCGCCTGCCCAGGCTTGCGTTGGCTCGGGCGGCAGGAAGGCGCACAGTTCTTCATCCCATTTTGGATTGCGGCCTGCTTGGCTTGCCAGGTGAATAGCCGGCGACCAGCCGCCTGAGACGGCCAGGCAGTCGGCTTCGATCGGCCGCGCGTCGCCGGAAAGGCGTTCCGTTTCCGCGTCGAAACGCCGGACAAGCACTTTAGTGAGGCGCCTGCCAACGGTAGCCGTTACGGCAAAGCCGAGGAGCGGCTCCACGCCGGCTTCCTCTGCGAGGGCGCGGGCGGCGGGTGAGATTTTCGCACGAACGTCTATGATGGCCATAATGGTCGCGCCAAATTGCCGTAGGGCGGCGGCGGCGCGATAGGCGCTATCATTGTTCGTGAAGAGGGCAATCTTCTCACCCGGCAGAACACCGAATTCCCGCGCGTACCGCTCCGTTGCCCCTGCGAGCATGACGCCTGGCCGGTCGTTGCCGGGAAATACGATGGGGCGCTCGAATGCTCCTGTTGCAAGCACCACAGTGTCTGCGCGGATCGCCCAATTGCGGTGGCGTGGCGCGCCCTTGGGGGCGTCGGCCAGATGGTCTGTCACGCGCTCCAGTGCTGCGATGTTGTTTCCGTCATAATAGCCCCAAGCCGTAGTGCGCGTGAGAATGCGCACGTTCTCGCTCGCATCGATGCGCCGTGCCAGGTCTTGGCTCCAGTCGGCGGCCGCTTTGCCGCCGATCATCTCGCCCGACCATCTTGCGCTGCCGCCGAGATGCGGCTCCTGCTCCGCGAGGATGACACGCTTCCCGGAACTCATGGCAGCTTCTGCCGCCATTAATCCTGCGGGACCCGCACCGACGATCAGCACATCGCAGAACGCGTTCATGCGCTCATATCTTGCGGGATCGGGTTTGTATCCGGCGCGGCCGAGACCCGCGGCGCGGCGAATGAAATGCTCGCAAATCATCCAGAACCGCGTACCGCGCAGAGGGCCGATCACAGGGCCCATGAAAGTCTTATAGTAGAATCCCGCACTGAAGAGCCGGCCGGCAAGTTGATTCAGGGCTCCAAGATCGAATTCCAATGAGGGGAAGCGGTTCTGACTTTCAGCTTCAAGTCCCTCGAAAAGCTCGATCTGGGTAGCGGGAATGTTGGGTTCGCGAACGCCGTCCTTCAATATCGTGACCAGGGCGTTCGGCTCGTCCACGCTGGCCGTGAAGATTCCACGGGGCCGGTGATACTTGAAAGAGCGGCCGACAAGCGTGACCCCGTTGGCAACCAATGCCGAGGCGAGTGTGTCGCCGGAATGGCCGGTGTAACTCCTGCCGTCGAAGGTAAACCCGATCGTGCGGCTGCGCTCGATCAGCCCGCCAGAGGAGGTGCGCCGGGCGGTCACGCTTGTTCCCCTGCGCGGTTCAGCGCCGCACGTGCAAACGCCACATCATGGATTTCATGGGTGCGTGTGTCGCGCGTGACGATAAGATGCGCCCGGCATCCGCCCGAGTGTTGCCAGTATTCCCGATGCGGGCCGGCGGGATTCGGCCGATTGTAGACGTAGTCATACCAGGCCTTCACGTCGGTCGAGGTCAATTCGGGGCACGTACGTGTCGCGTCACCCTGATAGGAGAACTCTGAAACCTCCCGTGGACCGCAATGAGGGCAAGGGATCAGCATGGAGTGAACCTCAGTGCAGTTTCGGCGTGGGGCCTTGCCCCTTTTCGTCAATGACGTTTCCGCGTTCGAAGCGGGAGAGCGTGAAGGGTGCGTTTGTCTTGTGCGGTTCGCCCTTGGCAATTGTCCATGCAAAGGAAAAGCCGGAAGCGGGCGTGGCCTTGAACCCGCCATAGCACCAGCCGGAGTTGAGATACATGCCCGGAAGCGGCCCTTTTGTAATGATCGGCGATCCGTCCATGGACATGTCCATCACGCCGCCCCATGAGCGCAGGAGCCGCAGCCGGGCAACCGCGGGGAACATCGCCGTCATCTCGCTCATGACTTCCTCGACCAAAGGCAAGTTTCCGCGCTGGGCATAGGAGTTGTAGCCGTCGAGATCGCCGCCGAAGACGAGTCCGCCCTTGTCCGACTGCGACATGTAGAGATGCCCCCCGCCGAACGTGACGACGCAGTTCACCAACGGCTTGATCGACTCGGAGACGAAGGCCTGCAGCACGTGGCTTTCAATGGGGAAACGGTCTATGCCAGCCATCTGCAAGAGGCGACTGGTGTTGCCGGCAACGGCGAGCGCGATCTTCTTGGCGCGGATTTCGCCACGCGTGGTGGTCACGCCTGTGATGATATCGCCCTCGCGCAGAAAGCCCGTGACCTCGCAGTTTTCAACGATATCGACCCCGTGCCGGTCGGCAGCGCGGGCGTAGCCCCATGCCACGGCATCGTGGCGTGCTGTTCCAGCGCGGGGTTGCAGCAGGCCGCCGACAACGGGAAACCGTGCGTTTGGTGAGAGATCGACGCCCGGTACTTTGCGGGCTATCTCATCCCGTGAGAGCCAGACTCCATCGCCCCCTTCGTGGCGCATGGCATTACCGCGGCGGATGTATTCGTCCGCCTGGCCCGGCGAATGGGCGAGATTAAGAACCCCACGCTGGGAAAACATGACGTTATAGTTCAGTTCGTGGGAAAGGTTTTCCCAAAGTCGGACCGAGAAATCATAAAAGCGAATGGAGTCGGGCAGCAAGTAGTTCGATCGAACGATCGTGGTATTGCGCCCGATGTTGCCTGAGCCGAGCCAGCCCTTCTCGATCACCGCGACGTTCGTGATACCGTGTTCTTTGGCAAGATAGTAGGCCGTTGCCAGGCCATGGCCGCCGCCACCGATGACGACGACATCATAGGCCGGCTTAGGCTCTGGTTTGCGCCATGCTTGCTTCCAGTCCCGGTTCCCGGTAAACGCGTTCTTGAGAAGCGCGAGCGCCGAATATTCCACCATGCGATTGCCGATGCTCCTCCCCACGACCCGAACCTATAAGGCAGTCTGTGTGCCCGAGGCAAATAAGACGTCACGGGCTTTCGCTGGAGCGACGTCAGAGCATTACGACACTGTGCGTTAACCCTGTAGACGGAAAACCATCGCGTGCGCTTCCAATGTGTCCGAAATTTAGGGTTTAGAAGCGGTTCGAAACTACACCCCTCCTCTAAGGGAAACCTTGGGGATAAAGGTTTGGGGGCATGACATGGACGTGAGGTCCGAAGGTGTTGCCGTTCCGCTTGCGGTCGATCTCGACGGAACATTAATTGCTACCGATTTGCTGTGGGAAAGCCTGTTCCTGCTTATCCGCCGTAGTCCGCATTGTCTATTTCTCCTGCCGTTCTGGCTCTGGAAGGGCAGGGCGCGCTTGAAATGCGAGATTGCAGCGCGCGTCGACTTCGATCCCTCGGCCTTGCCGTATCGGGAGCGTCTCCTGGCGCGGTTGCGGGAGGAGCGTGCCGCCGGCCGCCGCATCATTCTGGCGACGGCGGCTCCACGCAAACTGGCCGAGCAGATCGCCGCCTACCTCGGTGTGTTCGATGGTGTGATTTGCACGGACCCACATCTCAACATGGCGTCCAACGCAAAGAAGCAGGCATTGACAGAGCAGTTCGGCGATGGCGGTTTCGATTATGCCGGCAACAGCCGTGCCGATGTGCCGGTGTTCGACGCGGCCCGGCGCGCGATCGTGGTTGCGCCGGACCGCAGTGCGGCGCGATGGCATGCCGCTCGCGGCGGCGAGTTGATTTCAGCGCCTGCGGTCACGCCGAAGACCGTGGGCAAAATGTTGCGCATGCACCAGTGGGTAAAGAATGCGCTGGTCTTCGTACCGGTGGTGCTGGCGCATGAGTATCTCAATCCAGCTATACTTTGGCCCGCGGCGCTCGCCTTTGTCGCATTCAGCGCGATGGCTTCGGCGATATACATCCTGAACGATTTCCTGGATTTGCCACTCGACCGGAAGCATCTCACAAAGCGTAATCGACCGTTCGCGAGCGGTGCGCTGTCTATCCCGTTCGGGTTTTCCGCCATGGCCGTGCTTATGGCGATTAGCTTTGGAATTATGCTGTTTCTACCCCCGGTTTTCGCCGGCGCGCTTGCACTTTATTTGGTTTCGACCACGGCATACTCAGTCGTCGTCAAGCGCATGCTCCTGCTCGACGTGCTGATGCTGGCCGGTCTTTATACGGTTCGCATTCTGGCGGGATGCGCAGCGACCGGCATCAGCGTTTCCTTCTGGCTGCTTGCATTCTCCATCTTCTTCTTTCTGTCGCTGGCTCTCGTGAAGCGCTACGTCGAGTTGCGCGGAACCGATCTGCCGGAGGGTGAACAAATTGCCGGTCGAGGCTACCGCGCGGAGGATCAGGACATCATTGCGCAGGCCGGGATGGCTGCCGCCTTTTCTTCCGCGCTGGTTTTGGCGCTCTACCTGCACAACGGAGACACCTACGAGTATTACGAGTACCCATGGCTCATCTGGCCGCTAAGTCCGATCGTACTTTATATCACGATGCGGATCTGGCTTCTGGCACGGCGGGACGAAGTCCATGACGATCCGATTGTTTTTATAATTCGCGATTGGCGCAGCCAGCTTGTCGGCGGCTTCGGCGCCGTGCTGCTTATCGTGGCGGGTTTGTAATGAGTAAGCCCTACCAGAGCTTCGGCCGCGCCACTCAGCCGACCATGCGCGGGCTGACCATTGGCGAGGCCAGAGACATGATATCCGCTTCGGATGTCATCGGCCCAGGGGCCTTTCTCGCTTATGGTAATGGCCGCTCATACGGCGATACCTGCCAGAATGCTGCCCAGGCGGTGGTCGACATGCGTAGCATGAACCGGATTCTGTCCTTCGATCCGGAGACGGGTATCATGAGGGCCGAGGCGGGCGTCATGCTTTCCGACATCATCGAACGGGCCGCGCCGCACGGTTGGTTTCCGGCCGTGGTCCCCGGCACGCGCTTCATCACGTTGGGTGGGGCCATCGCCAACGACGTACATGGCAAAAACCATCATCGCCGCGGCACATTCGGCGGCCATGTCGAATCTTTCACCTTGCTCCGATCGGATGGCTCGCAGCGTGAGTGCCGGCCAGCCGAAAACGACACGCTTTTCCGCTCGACCATAGGCGGCATGGGGCTGACCGGACTTATTCTCGAGGCAACCATTCAGCTGATGAAGGTCGATTCTGCCGACGTCGACGAATGCGTGAGCGCCTTTTCGTCATTGGACGAGTACTTCGATCTTGCCGAAGAGGCCGACGCGGAAAACGAATACGCGGTCGCCTGGATCGATCAACTCGCCAGCGGGAAGCATGCGGGCAGGGGGCTTTTGATGACCGCGAATCATTCCCGTACCGGCAGTTTTAAGCCAGCCGGCCAGGCACGCCTCAGCGTGCCGGCTCAGCCGCCTTTCAACGTTCTGAACGGAGCCTCCATTCGGCTTTTCAACCGGGTTTATCGCTGGTCGAAGGGGCGCAAGCTCGGCGTTCATCGCACGCATTATGCAAGCTACTTCTTCCCGCTCGACGGGGTGCGGCGCTGGAACCGCCTTTACGGGCCGGGGGGGCTATACCAGCATCAGAGTGTCGTACCGCTCGATGCCGCGCGTGAAGTCGTTCCCGCGCTCCTGGCAGCCGCGCGGGACGCAGGGCAAGCCTCGTTCCTGACCGTCCTCAAGCGTTTCGGCGATGTGCCTTCACCCGGCATCATGTCCTTTCCCCGACCGGGTTACACATTGACGCTGGACTTGCCGAACCGCCCTACCAAGACGCGGCAACTTCTTGATCGGCTTGATGAAATAACTATCGGCGCCGGAGGCGCCGTTAACCCCTACAAGGATGCGCGGATGGGTGCGGAGATTTTCGAGGCATCATTCCCGAACTGGTGGGATTTGGAGTGTCAACGCGACCCGGCCTTTATGTCGGATTTTTGGCGGCGAACGGCCATGGTGCTCCAGCCTTCCTGCAATAAAGCGCAGGCCGCGGAGTGAGGCGGTGGCGGGGCAAGGCGACAGCAAAGGGCTTCACGTCAGCGAGAGCTGGCGTTTACACGGAATTTTTCCCTCGCTGCCCTATGGCGCGGCGCGGACATATGGGGGCCGGATCACATGAAATACATTCCTTTCATCCTATTCACGGTGCTGACCAACGCAGCGGCTCAACTCATGCTGAAATATGGGATGATGAGCTTGGGGCCGGTCAGTTTTGCGGGCGTCAATCCGGTGCTCAAGATCATTCAGATCGTCTTCAGCCCGTGGGTGTTCGCGGGGCTGTGCGTGTTTGTCGTTTCGATGGCATCGCACCTTTACGTGCTTTCCAAGGTCGAGCTCTCGTTCGCTTACCCGTTTCTCAGCCTAGCCTACGTTGCCGTCGCGGTTTTGGCCTATCTGCTCTGGCGTGAAGATCTCAACGCTTATCGCATTGCGGGCATAGCGCTCATCTGCGTGGGTACGGTGCTGATTGCCCATAGCGGCCGTGGTGAACCGGATGAGCAGGTCGCAGCCAACAATGATCAACCTTCCGAAAGGTCAGTCGTCCAATGAAACATGTCATATTCGGTGGCGACGGCTTCGTTGGCCGTCATCTCGCACCCAGACTGCTCGCCGATGGCGAGGACGTGGTGGTTGCCGATATTGTCAAAAGCGACCTGTCGCATTACGGCCAAGCCCGGTTTGTCCATTGTGACGTGACCGATCCGGATTCGGTGGCGGCGGTGCCCATTTCGGCGGACGACGTGGTCTACAATTTGTCCGCCAAGATGCTTTCGCCCATTCAAGTGCGGGCCAAACGCCACGACTTCTTTTATCCCGTGAACTACCACGGCACCGTGAACATCATCGACGCGATGGATAAAGCCGGGGCGAGGGACCTCGTCCATTTCACCACGGACATGATCTACGGCCATACGGTGACTTACCCGATGACCGAGGATCATCCCGTCAATCCGTTGGGCGAATATGGCCAGTCGAAGGCCGATACGGAGAAAGTCGCTGCCGAATGGCGCGAGCGTGGCATGAATATTTCGCTTTTCCGCCCGCGTCTCATCATCGGGCCAGGACGGCTTGGCATCCTGGAGAAACTTTTCAAGCTGATCGACCTGAATTTACCGGTGCCAATGATCGGTTCTGGCAAGAACCCTTATCAGTTTATCTCCGTTTTTGATTGCGCGGAGGCTGCAAGGCTTGCTTGGAAGTCGGGCGTGCCGAACGAGGCCTACAATCTCGGCTCGCTCAATCCGCCGCCGGTGCGCGAGTTGCTTGGCAAGCTCGCCAAGCATGCCGGCTCCCGCTCGCTCTTGCTGCCGACGCCGGGCTGGGCGGTCAAACGCACGCTCGATCTGCTCGATCTCGTGAACATGCCGCTGATGGATCCAGAGCAATATCTGATTGCCGACGAAATGTGCGTGCTGGATGTCTCCAAAGGCGAGCGGGAACTTGGCTGGATCCCACAGTATCGCGACGAAGACATGCTGATTGCCGCTTATGACGAATATCGAGCCAAGAAGACTGGCCATGCGGCCAGTGGCCACGAAGTTCCGGCCGAATAGGGAGGGCCAGATGACCGCCATCACAAAGACCAATGCAGATGATAACACCGGGACAGCGATAGACACGCCAGCACCAGCGCCGGAGGGTTTGACTAAACCGGCCTTGATGAGCGTCGATGACGCGAAGGCGCTCAGCGTCGATCGTATGACCGAGCTCTTCAAGGCGCATCTCAACCCTGGCCAGTATCATTTCATGAAGCTGCTCGGCTTCCATAAAATCAAGATCGAGCGCGCCGAGGGGATGTACTACATCGACCAGAATGGCCGGAACATTCTCGACTTTTTCGGCGGTTTCGGGTCGCTGGCCTTCGGCCACAATCACCCGCGCATCCTGGAGGTGCGCGAAAAGTTCCAGCAGGAAAAGCGACAGGAAATCGCTATCGCCTTCATGTCGCAGTATGCGAGCACGCTGGCCTACAATCTCGCGGCCTGCTCGCCGGGCGAACTGGACATGGTCTTTCTCGGCTCCTCCGGCTCCGAAGCCATGGAGGCGGCGGTCAAGCTTGCGGAGCGCGCGGCGGGGCCGAAGCGGCCGAAGATCATCTATGCGGAGAACTCTTTTCACGGAAAGACCAAAGGCGTTCTGGCGATCACAGACGGCAAGCTCTATCGCGGCGAGTTCCGCTTGACCGAGAACACCGTGCGTGTGCCGTTCGGCGATATCGAAGCGGTGGAGAATGCCTTCAAGTCGGATCCCGAGATCGGGGCCATCGTGCTGGAGACGATCCAGGGCGGTGGTGGCATTGTCGAGGCGGAGCCTGATTTCTGGCCAAAGCTGCGCCAACTCTGCGACAAGTACGGTGTGCTCTGGGTGGCCGATGAAGTGCAGTGCGGGTATGGACGCACTGGTCGCTTCTATGCCTTCGAGCACTACGGAGTGGTGCCCGATATCACCGCACTCGCGAAATCGCTCGGCGCCGGAAAGGCCGCCGTCGGCGCGATGATCGCGAAGCGCGACGTCTACATGAAAGCCTATGGCACGCCGAAAACAGCGATGATCCACGCCATGGCCACCTTCGGCGGCATCGGCGAAGCCTGCGTCACGGCGATTGAGGGGCTGAATGTGCTCTATGACGAGGCGCTGATGCAGAACGCGGAGGCGACAGGGGATTACCTCATTCGGCGGCTGAATGAGCTGAAGGAAAAATATCCGCGCATCATCAAGGATGTGCGCGGGCGCGGCTGTATGGTGGGCCTGGAGTTCCAGGACTTTTCACACACCTTGCCCGCTATGCTGCGCCCGATGGTGGGTATGTTGGATGAGAAGCTGAAGGGATCGCTGTCGGGATTTCTGGGAGCTCTGCTCCTGCGCGACTACGATATCCTGGTTGCTTTCACCGAATACAACCGGAACGTCATCAGGCTGGAGCCGCCGCTGATCGTGACACGCGAGAACGTCGACACTCTCATCTCCGCGCTGGATTCACTGCTTGCCCGCGGCGTCGTTTCGATCGTGAAGGATTTTGTCAAGAGCCAGGTTGGCTGACCAGCGTTATGTCCTTCTGTTGGTCTGGGTTGCGCATCAGAAACTGCTGACAGAGGGCAGCCAGGTCGAAATCGCGGGCACGAAGGTCAGGATCAGGAGCACCGCCAGATGAGCGATGAGGAAGCAAGGCATCTCCCGAATGATTTCCGCTGGCCGGATTTTGACCACGGATGAAATCACGAAGAGCAGGGCCCCCACAGGCGGAGTCACGAGGCCCAGCGTCAGATTGAATATGACCACGATTGCGAAGTGAATCGGGTCGATGCCGAGGGCGCTGGCGATTGGGCTGAGGATCGGAACGAGGATGAGAACCCCGGGCAGAGGGTCCATGAACAGTCCGAACACGATCAACAGAAGGTTTACGGCAAGCAGGAAGATCACCGGGTGAAGGTGCATCACGCCGATGGCTTCCGCGAGTGTCTGCGGGATACCTTCGATGATGATCACCCAGGCGAAAGCCCGCGCCGCAGCGAGAATCAGAAGCACCGCGACACTGAAGATGGCCGCGCGCAGGATGATCGCCGGCAGGTCACGGAAGCGCAGCGAACGATAGACGAGCATGCCGCAGAGAAAGGCGTAGAAGACCGCGATCACCGACGCCTCCGTAGGCGTGAAGATGCCGCCGCGGATGCCGCCGACGATGATCACGATCAACATCAGCGCCGGAATCGCCTGCAGTGTTGTGCGAACCATTTCGCTTGCGGGCGGACGCGCAGCGCCGCCCTTGTAGCCACGCTTTCGGCTCACATACCAATTTGCCGCGGCCATCGCGGCGGCGACCAGCAGGCCGGGAATGATTCCCGCCATGAAAAGAGCGCCGACCGAGACGCGTTTATCCTGCATGGCATACAGGATCATGATGATGGATGGCGGAATGATTGGCCCTACGACAGCGGTAGAGGCCGTTAGCGCGCTGGCGTAAGATTTGTCGTAGCCGCCTTTTTCCATCATCCGGATCATCATGGCGCCGGGCCCTGCCGCATCAGCCAGGGCAGAGCCGGATATGCCGGCGAACATGCTGGAGGAAAGGACATTCGCGTAACCCAGCCCTCCGCGCAGATGTCCGACGAACTGAGAGGCAAAACGGAGCAGAACGTGGGTCATCGCTCCGCCGGTCATCAGTTCTGCGGCGAGGATGAAAAACGGCACGGCCATGAGCGGGAAGCTGTCCAGGCCTGAAAACATTTCCTTGACGACGACGATTTGCGGATAGCTGCTACCGAGACTCACCGCCGACCAGGCCGCGATCGCAAGCGCGAAAGCGACCGGGACACCAATAATAAGCAGAGCGAAGAAACTGGCGAACAGGATGATAGCCATCAGGTTATCCTGCCGGCAGCGTCCGTTACAGACGATTCGCCAAGTTTGTCACGAGTGCTGTCATCTTCTGCCTCGAGTGACTCGAAACGGCTGTGGAGCACATAGCTCTTCAGGATCAGCAAAAGATGGATGATCAGCAGAATGAAGCCGATTGGCATCGCCGCGTATACATAGCTGAAGGAGATGCGAGTGGCCGGGGTAAGCTGGGCCTGGGTGCGGCCCATATAATCGTGTCCCATCCACAGCATAACGGCGAAAAAAGCGAAGAGCAGGATGGCGATCGCAGCGCGAAGAATGCGCTGCACCGATGTTGGCATCACATCCTGTCCGTTCGTGATCGCCACATGTCCGCCAAAACGAAGGACCAGTCCCGCGCCGACGAATGTCATCCAGATCATCAGATAGCGCGCAACTTCTTCCGACCATGTAATGGAGAAGTTCGTGAGGTAACGCAGGGAGACATTGGCGAAAACAAGAATAGACATGGCGCTCAATATCAGGATGAGCGCCCATTTGTTCGCTTCGACGAACAAGTGCTCGAAAGTCTTCACCTTTCAACCCCCAAGCAGCGGACCGGCTCACTGGATGGTGAGCCGGCCTGTCTGCGAGCGCTTGCGCGCCGATTAGTCTGCGGCAATGATCCCGTCGATCAGATCCTGGCCATAGGTGTCGTAGTACTGCTCATAGGCAGCAGCCAGGGATTCTTGGAAGACCGCTTTCTGCTCCGGCGACAATTCACCGATTTCCATGCCTTCCTCGGTCAGTTGCTCGATGCCCGAGACTTCGACATCGTCGACGAAAGCTCGCATCGCGGTCACGGCTTCCGCGGCGCCCTTGCTGAAGGCTTCCTGGTCCTCCGGCGTCATTCCGTCCCAGAGTTGCTTGGAAACCAGCAGCATGGCCGGTGAATAGACATGTCCGGAAAGCGTCAGGTGCTCCTGAACTTCCGAGAGATTGGCCGAGGTGATCACCGAAAGCGGATTTTCCTGCCCGTCGATGGTGCCCTGTTCGAGCGCGCTGATCACTTCAGGCCAGGCCATCGGGGTCGGTGCCGCGCCCAAGGCTTCAAAGGCCGTGATGTGCGTGGGGTTTTCCATTGTGCGCAGTTTCAGCCCGGCAACGTCTTCTGGTGTTTCGATGGCGTTGCGATTGTTCGTGATGTGGCGGAAACCCTGCTCGCCCCATGCCAGGGCCACCAGCCCCGCATCGTCAAACTTATCCAGAATTTCCTGTCCGATCGGCCCGTCAAGCACGGTGCGGGCGTGGTCAAGGTCGCGAAACAGGAACGGGATGTCGAAGACACCGGCTTCAGGAACGAAATTGCTCAGTGTGCCGGAGGAAACGATCGTGGCTTCGATAGTGCCGAGTTGGACACCCTCGATCACTTCTCGCTCGCCGCCGAGACCGGAGGAGGGGAAATGGCGAAACTCGTAACGTCCGTCCGTTTCGGCTTCGACCACCTCTTCCCATTTCTCTGCGGCAACGCCGTAGTGGGAATCCGGCGCGGCGGCCAGCGCGTAGCCGATCTTGACTTCTTGCTGGGCAATGGCCGCCCCGGACCCTACCAGCGCCCCGGTCAGAGCGAATATTGCAGTCGCGGCAGTGCGTTTTTGCAAAAACATCTTGTTTGTCTCTCTCCCTGTAATTTTGTTTGCGGAACCTGTGCCGCCGCGACCGGCGGATGTCAAGACAGGTCTAATCGCGCGGAACGGCGGTGTCAGACGGTCCCCTCACGCTCAAGCGCTTCGGCAAGAGCAGTGCTGTGGAGTATCGCCAAGCCCGAAGATATACCGCAACGCGGCTTCAAGTTCTCCGGCGGAATTCAGCTCTCGCGCTATGAACTCGGAATATTGCGCTGGGAAAATTGCGGCGCAAGTCGCTAGGTCAGCTCCCGGATATCCTCTGGCATCGCCCGAAATCCCGTGCGATGCTCAGGAGATATGCGGAGGAGTTTGTTAATGCCTGCTTCTGTCAAGAACGCCTTCAGAAAGCCCGAACCGTGGAGTGCTCTTGCGCCAATGCTCGTCGACGTGGCGATGGGACGGAAGGCAGCCGATCTCGTGGTCCGCAACGGGCGATGGGTGAATGTGCATTCGGGGGAGGTGATACCAGGCACCGATCTTGCGATTTCGGGTGGGCGCTTTGCGTATTGCGGGCCGGATGCCAGCCATGCGATCGGTGAGAAGACGAAAGTGGTCGATGCGCGGGGACGTTATCTCGTGCCCGGACTATGCGATGCTCACATGCATGTGGAAAGCGGGATGGTGACGGTGACAGAGTTCTGCCGCGCCGTCATTCCGCACGGGACCACGTCCATGTTTGTCGACCCGCACGAGATTGCCAATGTGCTGGGGCTTGAAGGCGTCCGCCTCATGCATGACGAAGCGGCCGTTCAGCCGATCAACGTTTATGTGCAAATGCCGTCCTGCGTCCCTTCCGCGCCGGCGCTGGAGCGCGCAGGGGCGGAAATGGGGGCGAAGGATGTCACCGAGGCGATGGATTGGGACAATATCATCGGCCTAGGCGAGGTGATGAACTTCCCCGGCGTCGTACAGAACGATTCCACGATGGTCGGTGAGATTGCCGCGACGATGGAGGCGGGTAAGACGGTTGGCGGCCACTATGCATCGTCGGATCTGGGCAGGCCTTTTCACGGATATGTGGCCGGCGGCCCTGCGGACGATCACGAGGGCACCCGCGTGGAAGATGCCATCGCGCGCGTGCGTCAGGGCATGAAGGCTATGCTGCGGCTGGGCTCTGCTTGGTACGATGTTGCAAGCCAGATTAAGGCAATCACAGAGCAAGGGCTGGATCCGCGTAACTTCATCCTGTGCACCGATGACAGCCATTCAGGCACGCTGGTGGAGGAGGGGCACATGGATCGTGTCGTCCGCCATGCGATCGAGCAGGGACTGCGGCCGGTGACGGCCATTCAAATGGCGACGCTCAACACGGCCCAGCATTTCAACCTTGAGCGTGAGCTCGGATCAATTGCGCCGGGGCGCGTGGCCGATCTGCTGATCGTGTCGGATTTACCAGCCCTGGCAATCGATGAAGTTTATGCGCGCGGGGTGCGGCTCGCTCGCAACGGAAAATTGGAAGCGGACGTTCCCGCATATCCCTATCCCGCACGGGTGAAGAAAACGGTGCGGCTCGGCAAGCGCCTGAATGCTGCGGATTTCGATATACCTGCGCCGCGCGCTGCCGGCCGCGTCAAGGCACGTGTAATCGGAGTGGTGGAAAATCAGGCGCCTACGCGCGCTTTGACGGCGGAACTTCGCATCGAGAAAGGCGTCGTCTCGATGGATCGCCGGAACGATGTCTGCCAGATCGCACTGGTGGAGCGGCATCGTGGCACTGGTGGTGTGACGAACGGCTTCGTTTCCGGTTTTGGATATACGCAGGATTGTGCCCTCGCATCGACGGTGGCGCACGACTCGCATCACATGATTGTCGTCGGTACCAACAAGTCGGACATGGCCATCGCTGCCAATCGCCTGGGGCAGGTCGGTGGCGGCGTGGTGATGGTGTCGCAGGGGAGGGAACTGGCACTCGTCGAGCTGCCGATTGCGGGATTAATGTCCGACGAACGCGCCGAGATCGTGGCCGGCAAGGCCGCAAAGCTGGCCGACGCGATGCGCGAAATGGGGTGCACGCTCAACAATGCCTACATGCAGCACTCGCTACTGGCACTGGTTGTGATTCCCGAGCTGCGAATTTCGGACGTCGGCATTATCGAAGTGACGGCGTTTCGCACAGTGGATCTGCTTCTGCCCTCGTAGGTACCTACCGCCGCCAGAAGACCGGGGAGAAGATCACCAGGACGGTGAGGATTTCGAGGCGACCGAGCAGCATAGCGAATGCCATGACCCATTTCGCGAAATCGGCCAATGGTGAGAAATTTCCCGCAGGACCGACAACGGGGCCGAGACCGGGGCCGACATTTGTGAGCGCCGTCAGCGCCGCGGAAACGGCACTGACCAGATCAAGGCCGGTGGCTGCCAATAACAGAATAATCACCGCCCAGATGACCAGAAAAGCGGAAATGTACAGAACCACCGCACGCTGCAATTCGTCCTGGACCGGCCTGTCGCCGTAGCGAACGGCGATGACCATGTTCGGATAGACAAGCCGCCTCAGACCATTGGCGACGAGCTCAAAAAGGATGAGAAACCTATAGGCCTTGATGCCGCCGGTCGTGGAACCGGAGCAACCGCCGAGAAACATCGCCACAAACGCGGCTGAGATCGCAAATCCGCCCCATTGTCCGTAGTCCTCGGTCGCATAGCCGGTGGTCGTGATAATCGATACAAAATTGAACGCAGCGTGGGTCAATGCGTCGAAGAATGGGCGGTCGGTAACGACGCGCAGATAAATGGCAACGGCTAACACGAATAGCAGGGTGTAAGTCGCGAAGACGCGGATCTGCGGATCACGCAATGCATCAAGATTCCCGCGTAACATGAAGAGAATTAGAATCGAAAACGGCACCGCTCCCATGAACATGAAGACGATGCCGACCCAAAGCACAGCAGAGTTATCCGCATAGAACCCCATCGAACTGTCATGGGTGGAGAAGCCGGCGGTTGCGAGTGTGGTCAGCGCGTGATTGATGGCGTCGAAGGTAGTCATGCCAGCCGCTGCATATGCGATCGCGCAGGCAAGCGTGAGCGCCGCATAAATGCTGAGCAAGGCGATCGCAAAGTTCGAAAAGCGATCGAAGGGTTTATCGCTGATGTCGGAGGACTCGAGCCGGAAATACGAGATGCCGCCGACATTCAGAAAGGGAAGTACGAAGAGTCCCAGTGCGATCACGCCCAAACCGCCAACCCATTGGAGGATGGAGCGCCACAACAGGAGACCGGGTGGCATCGCGTCCAGTCCGACGAGAACCGTCGATCCTGTTGCCGTGACCGCTGAAACGGATTCGAAGGCTGCATCGGCTAGGGTCAGGTCGAGCGAGGAAGCGATAAGTGGTATCGCGCCAACGATACAGGCAGTCAGCCAAAGCAGATTTACGACGAGAAAGCCAAAGCGAGATGATATTGCAGGAGCCCGGCCGTAGGTGGCGAGGGCCACGGCAAGTGCCAGTCCGCCGGAGAAAAAGGCCGAGAAGGCGAATATCCGCCAATCCTTGTTGTCGTAATAAAGATCGATAGCTGCCGGAAGCAGCATAGCCAAAGAAAGATAGATCGCGAAAATGGATGCTATATGTATCGCCGCGCGAAAAGCCACATACTGCACGGAGCGAATCCTTTATCTTCTTAATGCGACGCCGTCGGCGGTGGGAGATTGGCTTTGAACAGGCCGAGATGCAATAGAGCCTCGCAGCCGTTATCTCCATGGCGCTCCCGGGTCAAATGATCCTGCCGAAATGAATACCCGATAAATTCCACTCGTGATTTAAGTCGGTCTGTCCCCAGTCTTTTGCCGTCGTCTAGCGGGAAGTGTGGCGTGGCAGATCGGCGCGATCATGTCTCATGCGGCGTAGGCAGATCAGTTCGCAGGGGCTTGGCCGTGCTTGCGGTGTCACATGGAAAGAAAAGCTCCACACGCGTGCCCCGGCCCCGGCTGCTCGAAAGCATTGCACTTCCCCCGAGTTGCTCCATGAACGAGCGCACCTGCGGCAGTCCAAGACCGGTTCCGTTTTCACCTTTTGTGCTGAAATACGGTTCAAAGACCCTTTGCATCACCTCGGGCGGCATGCCCGGACCGTTATCGGAGACCTGAACTCTTACATACTCTCCCGGCTTGAGGCTTTGCGTTCCTCTCTTCTCGACGCGTTTGGTGGTCTTTATCGTAACGTCTCCCCCGTTGGGCATCGCATCCTTGGCGTTAATGACGAGGTTTAGGATCGCAGCATCGAACTGCGTGCGATCGAGCACGCAAGCCGGAAGACCTTCCTGCAGGTTCAAGTGGAGGTTGATTCCATCTGCCCCCTGGTTCAGCATGGGTTCCAACTGTCTCAACAACTCGTTGATGTCCGCTTGCTGAAATGAAAGCTCCTTCTGCTTCGCGAACTGCAGGAGTTGGCCGGCAAGTCGCGAACCCCGCGCGACGGCCTCGCCAGCCTCGGACGCAAATTGCTGCACTTTATCGGGATCGCTCGCGTGTCTGGTCATCAGTTTGATACCCGCTTCCACGGCCGCAAGCACATTGTTGAAATCGTGAGCCAAGCCACTCGTCATCCGCGCGAGCGCTTCGGATTTCTGCAGGACCAGATCGCGTTTCAGATTCTCTTCACGTTCGCGAATGCGGCGGAATATCAGGATAGGCATGGCAATTGCCAGAGCACTGAGAAGGCCGAACATCGCCAGAATTGCGACCAAGAGCGGTCGTAGATTACCGCTTATCGATTCGAGGCTGAGCCCTGTTGTCACGATCAGCGGCATGTTCGGAAGTTGTTGATATCCGACAGCTTGGGGCGTGCCCCCTGTCGCCGGACCATTCGCCACGAATTTGCCCGTTTTGCGCTCGGGCAGGTGTTCCTGAAAGATCGGCAGGTTCGACATTCGGCGCCCAACCAGGCCCATATCGTCAGGATACCGCGCGATCAGGTGGCCTTCCTCATGCCAAAGCGAGATCGAATCTTTCGGTCCCAAGGGGAGTTGCCGATAGATGCGTTCGTAAAAGGTCGGCTCGACCGCAGCGGCCGCTACGCCTGCGAATTCCCCTCGCGGCCCATCAATCCGACGACTTACCGAAACGAACCATCGATCGACAGTCCGTGAAAGGAGCGGCTGCCCGATGTAGAGTTGGTCGCGATCCGCACGTTCGTGAAATCTGAAATAATTACGGTCGGCGAGGCTTAGGCGCGATGTGTTGGGGGAGTCCGTGTTATGCCGAACGAGTCCATCGGCACCAATCACAAAGAGTGACCGAACATCGGGAAGATCAGCAAGCCGGCGTGTCATCCAGTCCCGCAGTTGTGCGTCATTTTGTGGGTGTTGCATGGGCGAGCTGTCGATGATCGTTTTCAAGGTCAGATCAACCGCCGCCATGTTTCGAAGTGTGTACTCCGCCAGCACCTGCGTCATGCTGGTCGCACGCAGCATGATCTGCGAACGATAATGGTTGTAGGAGATCTGTACCGCCCAAGCTGTCACAACCCCCATCGCGAGCAAAAACAGCACGACCGCGAGTAGGATCGGGTTCCGCAGCTTGCGGGGCGACCACATCCTCGTTGGCCGCTCTTGATTATTCACCAGGATGTTCGCCATTGCCGCACTCAGGTTGAGGCTCGACTATAACATTGCTCGCAGCCATCACCATGCACTGATGTTGGAGACTCGTATCCGGGAGCAGTAGCGGATGGAAGCCCATCGTGCACCCAATAGCTGTGTAGGGGAGCTTGAAAAAGAATCACGCTTGTGACAGAACCGTACCGTACGGTACTATTCGAGGTCAGCCTTGTCCGACGACCAGCGCGCAAAGGAGTTTACACCGCGCCAGCACGACGTGCTGGAGTGCGCGCTCTCGCTGCTCGTGGCGGGTGGAGAGCGTGTGCTGACAACGGCCAGAGTCGCGCGAACCGCGAACTGTTCCAAGGAAAGCCTTTACCGGTGGTTCGGTGATCGCGAAGGACTGCTCGCCGCCATGATCGCCCACCAGGCGAGCAAAGTGCGCACTTTCAGCGATAATGGCGCACCGATGGACCGCGTCCAATTTCGAGCGCAACTTGTTGGCTTTGCGCACGATCTGCTGCAGGTGCTCGGTGGTGACGTATCCTTGGCGCTTAACCGGCTCGCTATTGGGCAGGCGAGCCGCGAGGAAAGCCGCCTCGGCCAACTCCTCGTGGAGCAGGGGCGACGCCGCATCGACGAAGGCGCGGCTGCATTGCTGGAGGCGGGTCGGCGGTGCCAGCATATCGAATTCACCGATGTCGATGAGACATATCGCACGCTCTACGGACTCGTCGTGCGTGATCTGCATGTACGCATGCTGCTGGGCGAAGATGAAATTCGGAAGCCGAAAAACTTCGGCGAAATGGCCGAGCGCGCGGTCGATCAGTTCTTCGCGCTTTATGGCGTGCAGGAGAAGAAGAGGATGGGCCCTCGCGTAAGGGCCGTTTAGTAAAGGAAGGAAACGAAAATGCGGGTCTATTACGATCGCGATGCCGATCTGAACCTGATCAAGTCGAAGAACGTCGCCATCATCGGCTATGGTAGCCAGGGTAGGGCGCATGCGCTGAACCTGAAGGATTCGGGGGCCAAGGACGTGGCCGTAGCGCTGCGTGCCGGTTCGTCCACCGCCAAGAAGGCAGAGGCCGACGGCTTCAAGGTAATGACTGTGGCCGAGGCTGCCGGCTGGGCCGACCTGATGATGATGGCTACGCCAGATGAGCTTCAGGCCGGCATCTACAACAGCGAGATTGCTCCGAACATCCGTGACGGTGCGGCGATCGCCTTCGCTCACGGTTTGAATGTCCATTTCGGCCTGATCGAGCCGAAGGATACGGTGGATGTGCTCATGATCGCGCCCAAGGGGCCCGGCCACACCGTACGTAGCGAATTCGAGCGCGGCGGCGGCGTGCCTTGCCTCGTGGCGGTGCATCACGATGCTTCAGGCAACGCGCTCGACCTGGGCCTCTCCTATGCCTGTGGTGTTGGCGGCGGGCGCTCCGGCATCATTGAGACCACGTTCCGCGAGGAGTGCGAGACCGATCTTTTCGGCGAGCAGGTGGTGCTATGCGGCGGCCTTGTCGAGCTCATCCGCGCCGGTTTCGAGACGCTGGTCGAGGCAGGCTACGCCCCTGAAATGGCTTATTTCGAGTGTCTTCACGAGGTAAAGCTGATCGTCGACCTCATCTACGAGGGCGGTATTGCCAATATGAATTACTCGATCTCAAACACGGCTGAGTGGGGCGAGTATGTCTCCGGGCCGCGGATCATCAACGCCGAGAGCAAGGCTGAGATGAAGCGCGTGCTCAACGACATTCAGACCGGTAAGTTTACATCCGAGTGGATGCAGGAGTGGCATTCAGGCGCGGCTCGTTTCAAAGCCACCCGCCGGCTCAACGATTCCCACCAGATCGAGGAAGTGGGTGAGAAGCTTCGCGGTATGATGCCGTGGATCGCCAAGAACAAGCTGGTTGATAAGGAAAAGAATTGATCCCACTGCTCATGATCAAAGAGCCGTAGAGACAGGAGCCCCGACAATCTCGTCGGGGCTCGTTTTTCATGGCGCATTCACTACGGGTAATAGGGCGAAACACAAGGCTTGCGCGGACCGTGATATGGCTGGAACGTGTTATCCGAAACCCGATAGGAGCGGTATTTCTGCTGGCACCAGTATACGTGCGACGCCGACAATGCAGCTGCCGGCCGTGGCGCATACCGCGGGGCCACCGGTACGCCGAACTGGAGGAAGAAGTTACTCCGTGGCCGCCAATGCTGTCGATGATGGCGATGTCCATGATATCGATGATGCGGCCGCATCCATGGAGGCGCCACAGGTCCTGGTCCCATATGGTGGTGGTGGGGACGCCTGTGACGCCGATGGTGCCTGTGGCGGTGCCCGCGACGATGCTTGACTTCCACCATGCTCTCGGATGATTCACCTACAGTCTTTACGAGATTTGAGGTCGAAGCGCCTACCGAAAGCGCCGACGCGTTGGCGGTAGTTGTCGCTGCAGATACGCCAAGCGCAAGTAGACCGAAGAGAGCAACAGCTGCGAACGTGCGTTTCATGCGAAAATCCTTCTATCCGACAGGCACGCTTGGCGCCTGAGACTTGAAGATGGCGGTATAATTCTTTCCACCACATGAATGTATCATGAACATCTTGAGCAATGATGCTTTCTAATATTGGGGAACGGCGTCGCAGAATTGGGCTAAGTACCACGAACGCAGGTTTTACGGGTGTCAGGGGGTTGCTCTTGGGAACTTGCATCTACACTTAAAAATCGGTTGCGTATCCGGAGGCCGCGCTGGCACTGTCCGGGCCAAGAGACGAGTGTGGAGTTGAGTTATGTTTCTTTCCGTGTTCGATCTGTTCAAGATCGGCATCGGTCCTTCCAGTTCCCATACGATGGGTCCAATGACGGCAGCTGCGCGCTTTCTGGATGAGATCGCCGGAGATGACTGGCCGCGTCCGGCGGGTGCCGAAGTCGCGCATCTTTCTGTCAGCCTGCACGGGTCGCTCGCCTATACCGGAGTTGGCCATGGTACCGATCGTGCGGTCGTACTGGGGCTTCAAGGCTTCACGCCGCTCACTATCGATCCCGATATCTCCGACGAGGTCTTGCGGAAAATCCGTGGCACCCGGCAGGTGAAACCAACCGGCCATCCCGCCTATAGCTTCGATCCGGATGCCGATCTCGTGCTGGACAAGAAGAACCCGCTTCCCGGCCATGCAAACGGGATGACGTTCAGCGCGTTCGATGCGGATGATCGCCTGCTTCTGAAGCGCATATATTATTCGGTCGGCGGCGGCTTTGTCGTCTCGGAGGACGAGTTGCAGGCTCTCAAGGCGCAGGGGAAACCGCCGGTGGACCGGGACGTACCATATCCATTCGCCAATGCGCGCGAGATGCTGGAAATGGCGGCGGCAAGCGGGCGTTCCATAGCCGAGATGAAGCGGGCCAATGAATTGACGCGGATGAGCGCGGATGAACTAGATGCCGGGCTCGATCGTGTCTGGGAAGCGATGCGCAGCTGTATTGAGAGGGGCTTGTCTCAGGAAGGCATTATGCCCGGTGGGCTCAAGGTGCGCCGCCGCGCGCGCCGGCTTTTCGAGCAGCTGGAGCTGGATTGGCAGACGAACCGACCCAACCCGCTGATGGCAAACGACTGGCTTTCTGTCTACGCCATGGCCGTGAACGAGGAGAATGCTGCCGGCGGGCGGGTGGTTACTGCGCCGACAAACGGTGCTGCGGGTGTTGTTCCTGCCGTCCTGAAGTACTGGCAGCGCTTCCACGTCGATGCGAATGCGGACGGGATTCGTGAGTTTCTGCTTACGGCCGCCGCTATCGGCGGAATCGTCAAGCACAACGCCTCTATCTCCGGTGCCGAGGTTGGCTGTCAGGGAGAGGTCGGTTCGGCCTCCGCCATGGCCGCTGCGGGCCTCGCCGCTGTTATGGAGGGCACACCGGAGCAGGTGGAGAATGCCGCGGAAATCGCGCTGGAGCATCATCTGGGAATGACCTGCGATCCCGTGGGCGGGCTGGTCCAGGTCCCCTGTATCGAGCGTAATGCGCTCGGCGCGGTCAAGGCCGTCACAGCGGCGTCACTTGCCGTAAAGGGCGATGGAAAGCACTTCGTTTCGCTTGACGCGGCGATTGAGACAATGCGTCAGACCGGCCTGGATATGAATGAGAATTATAAGGAAACCAGCCTGGGCGGTCTCGCGGTCAATGTGGTCGAGTGCTGATGATTGTGGAAAGCGTTTGTGCGCATTGACCGCTTATGTGATCTCTTTGATTGTAAATTCATGGCACTCAATCTGATAAAGCTATGTGTGGGCTGCGACAGCCCCGAAGAACTGGAGGAGTCCGTCAGCCGCCGGCTGGACGTAAGGCGCCGGCGCGGAGAGCCCGCGGAGCAGTTTCATACGACACGGATGATCCCCCGGCGTATCGAGGAACTGTGTGATGGCGGCTCTCTGTACTGGGTCATGAAAGGAATGGTTCAATGCAGACAGACGCTGTTGGAGGTCCGGCCATTCACCGATGGAGAGGGTGTTTCCCGCTGCCATTTGATTCTGGAACCGAAGATCGTGCTTACGGAATGGCAGCCGCGGCGTCCTTTCCAGGGGTGGCGTTATCTGACGGTAGAGGATGCACCGCCGGACCGTAGCGTCTTTGAAGGCGAGGACGATCTTCCTGATCACATGCGGCGCGAGCTTGCGGAGCTCGGCTTGCTGTAGAACGGCTGCATGGGTGGTGTGGAACCATCCCCGGTCAGCGCGGCTTCCGCACGCACAAGGATCGATGAAGCGTTTGACAACCATTCTGCTACAAGCCGCTATATCGGTCGGATTCAGGTCTTGCCACGCGAGCGCTTGCACCACATCTTGAATACATGAGCGACAAAAAGGCGCCGGTCGAGACCGGGAGGCGTTCACAGGTTTCACAGCCGCGTTCGGAAGCGGCAGAGGTCGACGCTTTCGTGCGTCAGGCTCGTACGCTTGCGGTTTCAGGCAAGCAGAACGGCAGGCTCGTTCTGGCGCTCGATGCGACTATGAGCCGTCAGCCGACTTGGGATATCGCCTGCGAAATACAAGCGAAGATGTTCGATGCTGTAGGAAAGGCGGGATCGCTCAACGTGCAGCTCGTCTATTATCGGGGTTTTGGGGAGTGTCGAGCCTCACGCTTCGTCGCGGATACGGGGCAGCTCAAGAAGCTCATGTCCGGGATCGACTGTCGCGGTGGGCGGACACAGATCGGCAAGGTTCTTTCTCATGCGCTCAAGGAGAACGCGCGGGGCAAGGTGAATGCGCTGGTCTTCATCGGCGATGCCATGGAAGAAGAGGTGGATGAACTGGCGCACAGGGCAGGCGAACTAGGGCTGAAGGGCGTACCCGTCTTCGTATTCCAGGAAGGATCCGACCCCGCTGCTACGAACGCATTTCGTGAAATTGCCCGCTTGTCGAAAGGCGCTTGGTTCCGTTTCGACCGGAGCTCGGCGGAAAAGCTGGCCAAGCTTCTGTCTTCCGTGGCTGTATTCGCCACCGGCGGGCTTTCCGCATTGGAAGCACGGGGGAGTCCCGAGGACAAGCTCATGATCGAACATCTTAGCGGCAGAGGGCAATGACGATACTCTTTACCGTTTTCGCGGTTCTGCTTCTTTTGCTCTTGGCGGCCATGATGTTTTCACGCGCAAGCCCGGCGGGCATCGCAAATGCGCTGCGCTTGGCCGGGCCGATTGCGCTTGCCGTAGCAGGGGGCGTTTTGCTGCTAACGGGTAGGGCGGGTCTTGGAGGAATGCTCCTATCCGGCGCCGTCGCCTGGTACGGCTCCAGGCGCATGCAAGGTTCCCAGACCCGATCTCCCGGACAGCGCTCCAGGGTCCGCTCTGCGGCACTGGAGATGGAACTTGATCATGATACGGGCGGGTTGGACGGCATTGTACTTGCCGGTCGGCATGAAGGGCGCCGTCTGGCAGACATGCAGCAAGGTGAGCTTCTCTCGCTTCGTTCCGAACTAAGCGGCGATGCCGAAAGCCTGCAGCTACTGGAAACGTACCTTGACAGCCGCTTTCCCGCCTGGCGCAAAAACGCGGACTCGAACCAGGACGGGCGGCAGAGAAGCCCGCCAGCTTCGGGCGCCATGTCCAAGGAGGAGGCTTACGAGATCCTTGGTCTTGAGGCGGGAGCGTCCGCGGCTGACATCCGCCAGGCTCATCGCCGCCTGATGCAGCGTCTGCATCCCGACATGGGTGGTTCTGTTTTTCTTGCCACGCGGATCAACGAAGCGCGGGACGTTCTCCTGGCCGATCACGAGTGAAACTCCTGCAACTCGACGCAACTATAGCGCGTACCGGTTAATCACTTCTCAATCGCGTAGCAGGCAACACTCTTCTTCTTCAGGGACGCACATGCAGCCCATGCTTCCGACTTTCCGTTAAATCCGCCGAAACGTGCTCGGTAGAATGTCTGCCCGTCCTTGGTGAAAACCTCGGTGAAAGGGTTCGCTTTGGCCAGAACGGTCGGGGCCTGCTCGGTAGTGTTCTGGAGCATCTTCAATGCACCATCTTCGGTAGGTGTGGAGGCGACCTGAATCACCCAACCCTTTATTTCCGCGGAGGAGGTGGAAATAGGATCGGGTTCTTCCCGCGAACCTTCCGCGATGATTTCGGCAAGCGCCGCTTTTGCCGCGGCTGTCGGCTCCTCGGTGTAAGCTGTCATGGCCACTTCTTCGGGGCGTTCGGCCGGTAGCGGCACTGTCTGGGGGAGGTTTACAGAAGCGATCTTGGTTAGGGTCGGCTGTCCCCTTGCGATCAGGTTGCGCTTCTCGCCGGTCGACGCCTTGGGCAGCGTACGCTGGATCAGATCCTGCATGTGCGCATCCCGGGTTCGTGTCGTTCTTCCACCCATGACAACAGCCACGATGCTCCGGCCATCGGTCGAGACAGAAGAAACCAGATTGAAACCGGAGGCGCGAATGTAGCCGGTCTTGATACCGTCCACGCCCTTCACACGGCCCAGAAGATTGTTGTGGTTACCAAAACGCTGGCCGGCGTAGGTGAAGGAGCGGGTGGAGAAATAGTCGTAGTACTGCGGAAAATGTTCACGCAGCGCGATCCCCAGCCGGGCCATATCACGCGCCGTCGTCTTTTGCGCGCTGTTCGGCAGGCCGTGGGCATTCTTAAATGTTGTCGACGACATTCCCAACTGACGTGCCTTCTCGGTCATCGAACGCGCGAAGTTGGCCTCCGACCCGCCGAGGTTTTCGGCGACAGCCGTGGCGACGTCGTTGGCCGATTTGGTGACCAAGGCATAAATCGCCTGTTCCAGTGTGATGCTCTTGCCGGCCGGCACGCCGATCTTGGTCGGTGGTTCGGCGGATGCATTGCGCGAGAAGGTGATGCGTGTGTTTTTTGACACCCGCCCCTGCTCAAGCGCTTCGAAAATCATGTAGAGCGTCATCATTTTGGTCAGCGACGCTGGATAGCGCGGAGCATCTGCCCGATCCTCGTAGAGGACGTTACCGTTCCTTGCGTCGATTACGAACCCGGCATATTTCTCGTTGGCCGCGGCCGGCGAAGCCGCCAGCGCGAATGCGACGAGAGCGAATGCCGCTATGAAAGACTTGGGAAACTGACGAGCCAGTCTCGTGAATTCCGCCATTGCTTTACGCACAACAAAAACCCCTTACCATCGCATCAAGATGCTGGTTGAAAATCTGCAAACCGCAGTTTTGGTGACGGTATGGGTGGCGTCGTTACCAATTGGTTAGGGAAACCTTTTTCCTGCGCTTTTTTTTCGGATTTGACGCAAATTTTACGCATGTTTGTACGGTCGGTGACCATCACTGCCCTTCTTCCTCTTTTTTGCGGTTGAACCCCAAGCCGTGCAATCACCATCTATAAATGGCAAAAATGCGCCAACGTGCCTGCAATGGTGGCGCAGACGAGAAAAAGACTTCCACGTTAAGCGCAATCCGTATTGTCAGCGCGACAGAAGGCCTTAAAATCGTAAATTGGATACCTACATGTCGCACCTGAAGAGCGGTGCGGCAGGAAGCGTGGAACGGTTGGAAGTCGGCGAGAGGAATATGCCAGGCAACGCTTTGCGGATGAGCGGTGGGAACGAAGGCGGTGAGGGTACCGGCCGAGGTACGGAGGTCATCACGCGCTCCAGGACAAAGACTAAAAAGCCGAGCCTATACCGAGTGCTGCTTTTGAATGACGACTACACGCCCATGGAATTCGTCATTCATGTGCTCGAGCGTTTTTTCCAGAAAGACCGGGAGGCCGCAACCCAAATCATGCTGCACGTTCACAACCACGGCGTCGGAGAATGCGGCGTCTACACGTTCGAAGTGGCCGAAACCAAGGTCGCACAAGTCATGGATTTCGCCCGTCAGCATCAGCATCCGCTGCAATGCGTGATGGAGAAGAAATGAGGTATTGAATGCCCGCTTTCTCGCAAGGTCTGGAACGCGCCCTGCACCAGGCGCTGACCTATGCAAATGAACGCCATCACGAATATGCGACGCTGGAGCATCTTCTGCTGGCTCTCATTGATGATACAGATGCGGCCGCGGTTATGCGGGCGTGTAATGTCGATCTGCAAGAGTTGAGACGTACCGTCCTCAATTACATCGACAGCGAACTGGACAACCTTGTCACCGGCTATGATGAGGATTCCAAGCCGACGGCCGGGTTCCAGCGTGTTATTCAGCGTGCCGTTATCCACGTGCAGTCCTCCGGCCGGGAGGAAGTTTCCGGCGCCAACGTGCTCGTGGCGATTTTCGCCGAGCGCGAAAGCCATGCCGCCTACTTCCTGCAGGAACAGCAGATGACCCGCTATGATGCGGTCAACTATATCAGCCACGGCATCGCCAAACGCCCCGGAGGCTCCGAGACACGCATTCCGCGTGGTGCCGATGAGGATCAGTCCGGCGCCGCCGAGACCGACGAAGGTGCCAAAAAGAAGCAGCAGCAGGATGCTCTTTCCGCCTACTGCGTGGACCTCAACGCGAAGGCTCGCGCGGGGCGGATCGACCCGTTGATTGGCCGCGGAGCCGAGATCGATCGCACGATTCAGGTCCTGTGCCGCCGCTCCAAGAACAATCCTCTCTATGTCGGCGACCCCGGCGTGGGCAAAACCGCTATTGCCGAGGGGCTCGCCAAGCGCATCGTGGAGAACGAGGTGCCTGATGTGCTTTTGGATGCGACGATTTTCGCGCTCGATATGGGAGCGCTGCTCGCTGGCACCCGTTATCGCGGTGACTTCGAGGAGCGGCTGAAGCAGGTGGTCAAGGAACTGGAGGATTTTCCGGGTGCTATCCTGTTTATCGACGAGATCCATACAGTGATCGGGGCGGGGGCGACCTCGGGTGGGGCCATGGATGCCTCGAACCTGCTGAAGCCTGCGCTTGCTTCCGGTGCGATCCGCTGCGTCGGCTCGACGACCTACAAGGAGTTCCGCCAGTTCTTCGAGAAGGATCGGGCGCTTGTCCGTCGTTTCCAGAAGATCGATGTGAAAGAGCCGTCGGTGGAAGATGCTATCGAGATCATGAAGGGCCTGAAGCCCTATTTCGAGGACTTCCACCAGATCAAGTACACCAATGAGGCGGTGAAGGCGGCCGTCGAGCTTTCGGCGCGCTACATCAACGATCGTAAGCTGCCCGACAAGGCAATTGACGTCGTGGACGAAACCGGCGCGTCGCAGAAATTGCTGCCGGAATCCAAGCGGCGCAAGACGATCAGTGTGAAGGAAATCGAGAACACGATCGCCACGATGGCCCGCATCCCGCCGAAGACCGTTTCGGCTGACGATGAGAAGGTGCTTTCCAGCCTGGAGGACGAACTCAAGCGCGTTGTCTATGGCCAAGAGACTGCGATCAGCGCGCTGTCGTCCAGCATCAAGCTTGCCCGTGCCGGCCTGCGCGAGCCGGACAAGCCGATCGGTTCCTATCTCTTCTCGGGCCCGACGGGCGTCGGCAAGACAGAGGTCGCGCGGCAGCTTGCTTCATCTTTGGGTGTGGAACTGTTGCGCTTCGACATGTCGGAGTACATGGAGCGCCACACCGTTTCACGGCTTATCGGCGCGCCTCCCGGGTATGTCGGCTTCGACCAGGGCGGTCTCCTGACCGATGGTGTCGACCAGCATCCGCACTGCGTGCTTCTGCTCGACGAGATCGAGAAGGCGCATCCGGACCTGTTCAATATTCTATTGCAGGTCATGGATCACGGGAAGCTGACGGATCACAACGGCAAGCGCATCGACTTCCGCAATGTCATCCTCATAATGACGACGAATGCGGGCGCCTCGGATATGGCCAAGCCGGCGATCGGCTTCGGCTCGTCCAAGCGTGAAGGCGACGATATGGAGGCGATCAATCGGCTCTTCTCACCGGAGTTCCGCAACCGTCTCGACGCGATCATCCCCTTCGGGGCGCTGCCCGTGCCTGTTGTCCACAAGGTGGTGCAGAAGTTCGTTATGCAGCTTGAGGCACAACTTGCCGAGCGCCGCGTCACGTTCGACCTGTCGGACGATGCAATCGCTTGGCTTGCCGATAAAGGCTATGACGAACGCATGGGCGCACGCCCGCTTGGCCGTGTGATCCAGGAGCACATCAAGAAGCCATTGGCCGAAGAAGTGCTTTTCGGCAAGCTGAAGAAGGGCGGCACTGTGCGTGTCACGCTGGAGAAGAACGAGGTCGGCGAGGATTCGCTGAAGCTTGATACGATCCCGGACGAGGCACCGGTGAAGCCGAAGCGAGAGACCCCGCCAGCGAAAAAGGCGACCAAACGTTCCGCTCCAAAAAAGGTAAAGCCTAAGTCCTCCAAGCGACCGCCCGAGCGGAAGGATCCGCCGAAGCGAAGCCTTGTTCCGCAGATGCCGCGCAAGGTCTGACGTCGGGTCAAATGAATGGAGAAGGCGCGCGGGTGTAAATGACCCGCGCGTTTTTTTGCGGGCTGGTGCAAGCTGAACACGGTTTCTGAACCAAGCATCTTCTGACGCCCCCATCGCATTATGTCCTGACCTGCTTTATTCAACGGACTTATGACCGAGCCTGAAACCGACGCGACAGAGTCAAGCGATGGGCGTGCAGCATGGCTGTGGCGAGGCGCCACCGCGGCATTTTCCATACCCGGCCTGATCCTGGCTAGTGCATTTGTCGGTTTTGCCGGCCTTGCACGTGATGCCGGATTGACGTTGGCTCAAACCGTTTTCATGACCGGAGTCGTTTGGGCCTTGCCGGGCAAGGTGGTGTTGATCAGCGCCATTCTCGCTGGCAGCAGCCTGCCGACAGCGGCGTTCGCCGTCGCCTTGTCGTCAGTACGTCTCGCGCCGATGGTGGTTGCCCTCACGCCGGAACTGCGCGGGCCGAGAACACCGGCCTGGGTGCTCTATGCGCTCTCGCATTTCGTGGCCGTGACCTCGTGGGTTCTGGCGATGGAACGGGTGGGAGACATTCCGCGAGCGATGCGGACGTCGTTTTACGCCGGGCTCGGTCTCACCTTAGTGCTGGGCAACATGGCCGTGGTTGCGTTCGTCTTTGTTGTCGCCGGCCGGCTTCCGCCAGCCGTTTCCGCCGCACTCTTCTTTCTAACCCCTCTCTACTTCCTTACCTCGCTATGGGGATCGGCAAGGGAGAAGGCGGGCCAGACCGCCATGCTCCTCGGTCTCGTATTTGGGCCCGTTTTCCATCTGCTGATTCCTGGCTTCGATCTGCTCGCGACCGGTCTTCTGGCCGGGTTCATGGCCTTTGGCCTTCATCTGATCAGCAAGGGCCGGAAAGCAGTATGAGTTTCACCGCGATCGATACATGGTGGTGGCCGTACGTCTTCATACTGATCGCCGGCTGGCTGGCAACCGACCTCTGGCGCTTTCTCGGGGTCTATTTCGGGGGAAGGCTTTCCGACGAATCGGAACTGCTTGTTCTCGTGCGCTGCATCGCAACGGCTCTTGTTGCAGCAGTGATCGCTAATTTGATCATTTTCCCAAGCGGTGCGCTCGCTGCAACGCCGCTCCTTCTCCGGATCGGCGCTGGCTTGGCCGGATTCGCGGCCTATCTGGCGGTAGGAAAAAGGGTTCTGGTCGGGATCGTCGCAGGCGAGATGGTGCTGGGCGCCGGCATGTTCATAAATCATGCCTTGTGATTTTGCTGGGAACGGACAGTATCCGACGCGCAAAATCGGTTCTCAAGGTTGCGGATCCGTCAAGTTTCGGCCATGACCGGCAATAACCAGAATAGGCAACGGGCGCTATCCTTGCTTCTGATCCCGGAAAACACCACCCGCCCGAAACGACCGGAGAGTGATTCATTGCCTGGCAACCAGTCTGATCGGTCTGCTGCAGCGGGCGTCGCCAGAGAACTGGCTGGTTGTGTTGCTGTTCTCGTCTTTATTTCTGCGATTTGGCACGAGTCCGATGCCTATCGATACATCGCAATCGCCACTCTAATTCCGGTTACTTTATACTATTTTCGCGCAGAATTTTTTTCCTCCGAAAAGGTATTAATCGGGTATATGGGATTTTTATGCATCAGTTGGGGTTTGTATGTAACTGCAAGATTTTTATACGATTACTCGATAAATAAAAACTTTGGCATCGGTTCGTCAGAAGGAATATATACACTTTCTGTTTTCTATTCTATTACCGGATATGCTATTTTTGTATTCGTGCGTCGACCTATATTCGCCGTATTGGCTTTCGTTCTAATCAGTTTCCTCGTTGTCCTGTACTCGTTCGATCTTTCGGCATTGCTCGAAGGTCGCCGTCCCAGCCTTATTTTTCATGACAATCCAATTCATACGTCTGTCGCGCAGGGTATGATTATTCTGTGTGTGTTGCCATTCATGAGCTATCTCTTGTGCACCAGTGATATGCGGGCGGAGCTACGTATCGGATTGGTCATCATCTCAATTGCAACATTGTTTTTTGGGCTCGCTAACATCTATGCCTTGAAATCCAAAGGCGTGTGGCTCGCACTGATTGTCGCGCTCCCGATACAGTTGCTGCTGATTGTAGCGATGCACAGTGCACGGCGAAACCTTGTTGCGGTGATGAGCCTTGTCTTTGTTGCATTGGTCATTACCGTCGTGGTCGCGTGGGATGGTATCCAGGCGGTCGCTGGTGACACCGCTCAGAAAACTGCAGAACTCCTGTCCGATATACTCGGCGGTGCGGGTGTTCTCCAAAGCATGGACCAAGCTATTCAGGACGATACGGTCCCCCGCGGCCTTCGTGAACGTCTGATGCTTTGGGCAAGCGCTATTCTCATTTGGGCCGAAAATCCAATCTGGGGGCAGGGCGTTACATGGCTCGATGAATGGCAGACGCGTGCTTATCCAGATGCCAACCATAATTTGCTTCACAACGGCTATCTCGAGATCGCGATCCGCTACGGAATTATGGGATTGATCTTTTATGGAGTGCTCTACTCCTGGACCATCAGGCAAGTTTGGCGAGCGAAGCGTGAAGGTATAATCGATCCAGCTGCCTTCAATGCATACATTGGCGTATTTTTATTCTTCTGTCTGACTATCCTCAGCAATTCAAACGTGCGCCTTGCTATTGGCGAGTCATATATGTGGTTTTCCGCTGCGTTTGGCTTTTACTGCTTCTATCATTTGCAACGAAGGGGCTGCGTCCAAGTGCGCACATGGATGTAGTGCACGCCATACTGCTCAGCCGAGGGCCGCATAGGTCGCCCTTCGCAGATAGTCCTGACCCCGAAAGAAGGCGGCCGGGATGCGCATAAAGAAAGGGAATTTCGTCTGGCGATAGCCGGCGGGCGAGATTGTCGAGGCAGATTTAGAAGGCTGAACTAGGGGCTCCCGCGTTGTCGCTACAGATGCATGGTGAGACCATCCCCGCTCAAGGGCGATATCAAAGGGCAGGAATATCGGTAAAAGGGCTTTTCGCAGCGTCTTGGCCCCATGCTGTGAAACGAGGTAGCCCATGGCAGAGCCAAGTGGGCCGTGGATGCAGCGGCCAATCGTATCTCCCGCTCCGGTCTTCGCCTTCGGCACGAAGCCCGTCATACGGTGATTGTAAAGCTTGATAACGTCTGGAGGAGGGTCGATCTGGACCAGCGATCCAATCCGCGAGGCGAAGTCCGCCACGAAATCTGCGTCGTCTTCAAGGATAACAGCGTGTGGCCAACCCTTCGCGATCACCCGGTCCAAGGCGCGCAGGTGACTCATATAGCAGCCATACTCCGCCGGAAGCGGGCGGCGGCCGTGACATAGGTGGAATTTCCATGTTTGGAAATCGTGCCACTCCGCATGATCTACGGCATTGCCGTCCACCGCCGGGATACGCTCAGGCTCAATCCCGATGCTGGCTGCTCGCGCTTGAAGAGTTTCCCACCGGTCCTTTGAGCGGTCGAGATTAATGACGAGAACAGGAACCTTCACGACGCGTTTTCTGCCTCGAGCGCCGCGCGGATTTTGCGTGCATTCTCCGCCAGAACCTCCTGATCCGCCATTTCGCCCGTGTGCGGGCGCAGGTCCACGCCCTCAAAGCGGGGAATGATGTGGACATGCAGGTGGAAGACGATCTGCCCGCCGGCAGGCTCGTTGAATTGCTGGATCGTGGCGCCATCGGCATCCAACGCCTTCACGGCGGCGCGCGCCACCTTCCGCACCGAGCGCATGACGGCAGCAAGGCTGCCCTCATCGATGTCAAAGATATTCCGTGAAGGTCTTTTTGGAATGACGAGGCAGTGTCCGTCTCCGCGCGGCATGATATCCAGGAAGGCGAACGTTTCGTCATCTTCGTAAATCTTGTGGGCGGGCAGTTCGCCCCGCAAGATCTTGGCGAAAGGATTGTCGGTATCGTAGGTATTTGTGCCCATGTCACGCCTCGTCTTTTCGATCGTGCCGGCGATCCTTGTGGGGTGGCGGCACGGTGGTCAAGTCCTGCCGTCGTCGTTCAGCTCTTTTTGTAAGGCGAATGCTCTGAAAGGATCGTGCTCATCATATCCACTTCTTCGCGCTCGCGGGAGAGATAGTCGGCGATAGCGCGGCGCAGGCCCGGGTGGGTAATGTAGTGAGCGGAATTGGTGGTCACGGGAAGATAGCCGCGCGCCAGCTTGTGCTCACCCTGCGCACCGGCCTCGACCCGGTCCAAACCCTTTTCGATCGCGAAGGCGATTGCCTGATGATAGCAGACTTCAAAATGCAGAAAGCGGTGATCCTCGATACAACCCCAATTCCGGCCATAGAGTGCGTCGCCGCCGATGAAGTTGATTGCGCCCGCGATATAGCGCCCGTTTCGCCGCGCCATAACCAGGAGGATATCGTCGGGCATGGTTTCGCCGATGAGCGAAAAGAAACCGCGGTTGAGATAGGGGTGTCCCCACTTCCGGCTGCCCGTATCCATATAAAAGGCGTAGAAATCGTCCCAGACTGCTTCTGTGAGATCGTGCCCAGTCAGCCAGTCGATCTCTAGCCCGTTCTCCAGGGCCGCCCGCCGCTCCTTCTTGAGCGCCTTTCGCTTGCGCGAGGCGAGGCCTGCCAGAAAGTCGTCGTACGAGGCGAAACCTTCATTGAAAAAATGGAACTGCTGATCCGTTCGTGTGAGAAAATCCGCGCTCTGCAGCGCATTCATGTCGTCGGGCGGCGCAAAGGTTACGTGTAGGGAAGAAACTCCCAACCGGTCGGTCAGCGTCTTCAGGCCGTTCGCCAGCGCCCGTCGGACGGCGGCCGGATGGTTGTTTCGGTTGACCAGAAGACGCGGCCCCGTTGCGGGGGTGAAGGGTACTGATACCTGCAGCTTTGGATAATAGCGCCCGCCGGCACGTTCGAAGGCGTCAGCCCAGCCAAAATCGAAGACGTATTCGCCTTGGCTGTGGGATTTCAGATAGCACGGGACTGCGCCCAAAAGTCGACACTGAGCATCCTCGAGACGCAGATGCTGCGGCATCCAGCCGGTCTTCCGAGTTGCGCAGCCGCTTTCCTCAAGTGCTTTGAGAAAAGCATAGGAGATGAACGGATTGTAGGGTGTCGGGCCATCCCGGGTGGTGCCGTCGAGGCTAGCCCACTCCTCGGGTGTGAACGCGTCCATGCCGGTCACTGGCGTCAGGGTTAAGGCCTGCTCGTCGTTTTGCATCTCGCCTCCTGTGCCGATTGCTCATAAGATAGGAGCCGGGGCCTGGTATTTCAGCGGCAGGCAATCTGTCAGGGCGTGAAACCTTCAAAAGTCATCTGGTCTCCATGCTGATAGGTCTTTTCCACATCCGACTGCTCCCGGACCGTCCAGGTAATGATCGGCATGCGAAGGCGCTCTCTCAAAAATGAGACGAATGGGTTCGGCAGATCAGCGATGGCATAGGAAACGAAGGAAAGTCCGTGGGCGAGCATTGAAAAGTGGGCCTCTATCTCCGGATCTGATTGGCCACAGGCGGTAAGTCCAATCGGGAGATCTTCCGCAGTCCGCCCAAGTTCCCTGATGATACGATGGTCGAACGACATTAGTGCAGCTTCACCGCGATAGGTGGAAAGGCATTCAAGCACGCCGGGCACCAGCCTCTCGTCGTGTTCCGCCACGCCCTTGAGTTCGATGATCATTGGTACCCGCCCGGCGACTGTCTCCAGAACCTGGGGCAGGGTGGGGATGCGCTCTGTCGTGCCGCCTATATGCAATCCCGCCAGATCGGCGGCTGTTCGCTGCCTGAGTTTGCCTTCCCGGTCTGTCACCCGTTTCAGGTCTTCGTCGTGAAAAACGACAGGCACGCCGTCGCTGCTTGGATGCACATCACATTCGATCGTATAGCCGTGCTCCGCTGCGCTGACGAAGGCGGCCAGCGTGTTCTCCCATCGCTCGCCGTTCATGTCGTGAAAGCCGCGATGGGCAATCGGCCGGGCCGTTAACCAGGAGGGATCATTCACCGCCATTACTTCGACACCTCTATTGTGGCATCAATTTCGACCGGGGCGTTCATCGGCAAGGCTGCCATGCCGACGGCGGCGCGTGCATGGTGGCCCTTTTCGCCGAGGGCTGAAACGAGGAAGTCCGAGGCGCCGTTGGCGACGAGATGCTGCTCGGTGAAATCCGGCGTGGAGGCAACGAAAACGGTGATTTTCACCACGCGCGTGATCCGTTCCAGATCGTCGATGGCCGCGCGCGCTTGCGCAAGAATATTGACTGCACACCACTTGGCGGCAAGCTTCCCGGCCTCGATCCCGAGTTCGCGCCCCAGAAGGCCCATCGCCATCAGCTTGCCATCCTTCATTGGTAGTTGTCCTGACATGAAGAGAAGGTTCCCCGATTGCACGAACGGCACATAGTTGGCTGCGGGTTTCGACGGTGTCGGCAGTTCGACGCCCAGCGCGAGTAGTCGCTTCTCAATTGTATCGCCCATGATTTCCTCTTGATGTCGTTGTTTGCGGTGGTGGAATTTTAACCGTGACGCCGCCAGCGCGGTATCGTAGACCAGTTCTTCACGGAGAATTGTGAATGCCCATACGCCGCCTTGCCCTATTGTCTTTCGCGTCTCTCGTGGGGACATTGACGGTGACCGACGCTCACGTCCAGACCCTTCAGCCTCACAGGGCGGTTTATGACCTCGCTCTGGCTGAGACCAGCAACACTTCCGATGTAGATGGCCTTTCGGGGCGTTGGGTCTATGAATTTTCCGGTTCGGCTTGCCAAGGCTATACCCTTAGCTCACGCATTGTCATGCGCTTCGATATGGTTGATGGTCCGCGTGTCGTCGACCAGCGAGTCACCAGTACCGAGGCGCCTGATGGCAGCAGCCTTCGCTTCCGAACCAGTGCGTTTATCGATGAAGTCGAAGAGAGCGAGGTGAGGGGGGTGGCGCGCAAGGAACCATCCCGCACGGTCGTCGAATACGAGGAACCTGAGGATGTCGAACGCTCCTTCGGGCCAACCTTGTTCCCCACGGAGCAATTGCGCGAGCTTCTGAGGAAAGCGGATGAGGGCGAGCGCTTTTACCAAACCGCGATTTTCGATGGCACCGAATTCACCGACAAAGCGGTAGCCATGTCGGTGGTGATCGGGAGGCCTAAGCCGGTTGGCCAGGATGATCCGGAGCGGAACGCACTTGATAGTCTTGCTGCCGATCCTTTCCGGCCTATCACGGCCGCTTATTTTAACGGCGAGGGCAGTAGCGATGGTGAGGAAACCAGCGACTACATTGTCAGTTTCAAGCTTCATGAAAGCGGAATCCAGCGCGATATGCATATCCGCTACCGCGATTATGCGATGACGGGAACGCTGGCCGAGCTGTCGCTCCTGGAAATGGAAGAGGGTTGCGAGGCGGAATAAGCGCCGTTCCGCTTGCATTGCCGGCAATATGCCTCTATATGCGCGCGCATTCCACACGTGGATCAATGGGCTTCAGTCGGGAGAAATCCGGCTGACACCTCCGGTGGCGGCGCAAGCCGCCTGACGATCCACGGAGGCAGAACCGGAAAGGATAAAAGAGATGGCATTGCCTGATTTCAGCATGCGCCAGCTTCTCGAAGCTGGTGTGCACTTCGGACACCAGACACACCGCTGGAACCCGAAAATGGGCCCGTATATCTTCGGCGCTCGCAACAACATTCACATCATCGACCTGAGCCAGACGGTGCCGCTGCTGCACCAATCCCTCAAGGCAATTTCCG
This sequence comes from Chelativorans sp. YIM 93263, assembly GCF_028767125.1. Taxonomy (GTDB): domain Bacteria; phylum Pseudomonadota; class Alphaproteobacteria; order Rhizobiales; family Rhizobiaceae; genus Chelativorans. Next base: position 307,732 of record NZ_JAKCWP010000002.1, on the reverse strand, counting down.
ATACGGTCGCCAAGGGCGGTCGCGTGCTCTTCGTCGGCACCAAGCGTCAGGCCTCTGACATTGTGTCCGACTCGGCCAAGCGCTGCGCGCAGTACTACGTGAATTCGCGTTGGCTCGGCGGCATGATGACTAACTGGAAGACGATCTCACATTCGATCCAGCGCCTGCGCCGGCTGGATGAACTCCTTTCAAGCGAGGAATCGCAGCGTTTTACGAAGAAAGAACGGCTGAACCTGGAGCGCGAGCGCGACAAGCTGGAGCTCGCATTGGGCGGTATCCGCGACATGGGTTCGACGCCGGACATGATGTTCGTGATCGATACCAACAAGGAAGCGATCGCCGTTCAGGAAGCCCGTCGTCTCGGTATCCCTGTGATCGCCATTGTCGACTCGAACAGTGATCCCGACATGATCGATTATCCGATTCCGGGCAATGACGACGCTGCGCGTGCGATCTCGCTTTATTGTGATCTGGTTGCCAAGGCGGCGATCGACGGCATTGAACGCCAGCAGGGCTCTATGGGAGTTGATATCGGTGCAGCCGAAGAGACCCCGAGCGAGCGCGTGCTCGAAGACGCGCCGGCTGAACCTGCAGCCGAGCCGGAGGCGGGCGCCGGCGAGCAGGTTGCGAGCGATGCTGATAAGCCTGCCGAGGCCGAGAAGCCTGCCGAGGCCGACACAGCGGCAAAGAGCTGAGATAGAGGAACCGCGCCTTACTGGGGCGGTTCCGAGGGCCAGCGGGCCGATAGCAAATTTTAGATCGAGAGGCGACGATGAGCATATCAGCAGCACAGGTCAAGCAACTGCGCGAAATGACCGGCGCAGGCATGATGGACTGCAAAACCGCGCTGTCGGAAACCGGCGGTGATATGGAGGCTGCGGTCGACTGGTTGCGCAAGAAGGGTATCTCGAAGGCAGCCAAGAAGTCGGGCCGGACAGCCGCCGAGGGATTGATCGGCGTCGCTGCTGAAGGCGCGGACGCGGTTGTGGTCGAAATCAACTCCGAGACGGATTTCGTGGCGCGCAATGACGCGTTCCAGGAACTGGTGCGCAATGTAGCGGGCGTCGCGCTGTCCACGGACGGGAAGGTCGAGAGCGTGGCTGCCGCTGCGTATCCGGGGGGCGGCAAGTCGGTCGAGGATACGATCAAGGATGCGATCGCCACAATCGGTGAGAACATGACGCTGCGGCGCAGCCAAAAGCTTTCTGTCGAGAAAGGCGCGGTCGCCAGCTACATCCACAATGCCGTTGCCGACCAACTTGGCAAGATTGGCGTGCTGGTATCTATCGAAACCGAGGGCGATGCCGAAGCGGCGAGAAATTTCGGGCGGCAGGTCGCCATGCATGTTGCTGCGACAGGTCCGATGGCACTGACCGAAGCCGAAATCGACCCGGCTGCGGTGGCCCGTGAGAAGGAAATTTTTTCCGATCAGGCGCGCCAGTCGGGCAAGCCGGAGAACATCATCGAGAAGATGGTGGAAGGTCGGCTCCGCAAGTTCTACGAGGAGGTCGTCCTTCTCAAGCAGGCGTTCGTCGTCAATCCCGATCTCACGGTCGAGCAGGCGCTCAAGGAAGCAGAGAAGGAGATCGGAGCACCTGCCACGGTCACCGGCTTCGTGCGCTTCGCGCTAGGCGAAGGTATCGAGCGCGAGGAGAACGATTTCGCGGCTGAGGTTGCGGCGGCAGCCAAATCTTAGGATTTCATTGAAGCGGGCTGAATATAAGGGCACCGTGTGACAACGCGGTGCCCTTCGTGTAGGGGCACGTGAAGGGTTCGTTCCGTCGTGCGATAAGATTGAGGGATATGCGTGTGACTCCGCGATACCGCCGCGTTGTGTTGAAGGCTTCCGGCGAAGCCCTGATGGGAGATCAAGGCTTCGGTATAGATGTTTCGGTCGTCGACCGGATCGCGGCTGATATCGCCGAGGCCCGGGCGCTTGGCGTAGAGGTCGGGGTCGTTATCGGCGGTGGCAATATCTTCCGCGGCGTGGCGGTTGCCTCCAAGGGGGGTGACCGGGTGACCGGCGATCATATGGGCATGCTGGCTACCGTCATCAATTCGCTCGCACTGCGGACATCCCTGGTCAAAATTGGTGTCGATGCGGTGGTGCTGTCTGCGGTTGCGATGCCTGAGCTGTGCGAGAGCTTCTCGCAACGGCAGGCGATGAGCTATATGAACCAGGGCAAGGTCGTGCTCTTTGCCGGTGGTACAGGAAATCCGTTTTTCACGACGGATTCGGCCGCGGCTCTTCGTGCAGCGGAGATCGGAGCCGATGGATTGTTCAAGGGCACACAGGTGGATGGCGTTTACTCGGCCGATCCTCGGAAAGACTCCAATGCCGTGCGCTACGAGCACATCACGCATGATCAGGTCATGCGTGAGGGACTCGGCATCATGGACACGGCGGCGATTGCCCTTGCACGGGAGAACCACATTCCGATAATCGTCTTTTCGATTCACGAAGAGGGTGGATTCGGAGCCATATTAAAGGGTTCGGGGCGCTGTACCATGGTGGATGACGGTGCAGCCACCGAACCGGCGAAGCCGTGAGGAGATAGGAACATGCCGGACGGTGTTGATTTCAAGGACTTAAACCGGCGCATGGACGGTGCTATCAGCGCGTTCAAGCATGATATCGCGTCGCTGCGCACCGGCCGCGCGTCTGCCAACCTGCTCGACCCGGTGGAGGTGGAGGCCTACGGTACCACTATGCCGCTGAACCAAGTGGCGACGGTTTCCGTGCCGGAGCCGCGGATGCTTTCGGTCTCAGTCTGGGATCAGAGCATGGTCCAGGCAGTCGACAAGGCAATCCGCGAGTCCAATCTCGGGTTCAATCCCATTGTCGATGGTGCCAATTTGCGTATCCCTCTGCCGGAACTCAACGAGGAACGTCGCAAGGAACTGGCCAAGATTGCGCATCAGTATGCCGAGAACGCTCGTGTGGCTGCCCGCCATGTGCGCCGTGACGGCATGGAGCATCTTAAAAAAGCCGAGAAAGACGGCGAGATCAGCCAGGACGATATGCACGCGCAGTCGGACCGTGTGCAAAAAATCACCAACGACACGATTGCCACGATCGACAAGCTTCTGAATGAAAAGGAAGCCGAAATCATGCAGGTCTGATTGTCGCCGCGAAGGTGGCCATGGGGCCGGAAGGGAAAACAGCGTGAAGCCGGCGCACATCGCGATCATCATGGACGGGAACGGCCGCTGGGCGCGGGCGCGCGGGCTGCCGCGCACAGCAGGCCACAGGTCCGGTGTCGAGGCGCTCCGCCGGACGGTACGTGCTGCCGGTGAGCAGGGGATTCATTGGCTCACAGTCTATGCGTTCTCTTCCGAAAACTGGTCGCGTCCCAAGTCCGAGATCAGCGATCTCATGGGGCTTCTGCGGCTGTTTCTGCGTCGTGATCTCGCCGAGTTGCACCAGAACGGCGTGCGTGTGCGCGTCATTGGCGGTCGCGAGGGGCTGGAGCCGGATATCGCCGCTTTGCTGAGCGAGGCCGAGAGCTTGACGGCCAATAACACCAATATGAATCTCGTCGTGGCCTTCAACTACGGCGCACGTGATGAGATCCTTCGCGCCGCCCGTGCTATAGCTGCGGAGGCGAAGGTGGGGAACTTGGATCCGGCAGCGCTTGGGGCGGTGGATTTCGAGGCTTACCTCGATACAGCCGGGATTCCAGACCCTGATCTCATAATTCGGACAAGTGGCGAACAGCGCCTTTCCAACTTCCTGCTTTGGCAGTCGGCCTATGCGGAATTCGTCTTTCTGCCCTGCCACTGGCCCGATTTCGGTGCAGACGATCTTGCGGCGGCCATTGGGCAGTTTCAGGAGCGTGACCGACGCTTTGGCGGTGTGGCGGCTAAAGAAGCGGTTTCATGAGCCAGAATTCGCCGGAAGGGGCGAAAGATGCCCGGCGCAATATGAGGCTGCGTATCGTTTCCGGGATTGTGCTCGCGGTGGTCGTGCTTGCAGTCACCTGGATCGGCGGCCTTATTTTCTATCTCTTCACGCTGCTTTTGGGGCTTGCGATCCTGAATGAATGGATGGCTATGCGTTCGTCGGACGATGGCCGCCGCAAGCTTCTCTTTTTGATCGCCCTTATTGGTGTCATGGTGGCGCTCTCTATAGGTGTGGCGGCGCCTGTCATCCTGGCTGTTTTGGCCGTACTGGCCGTCGTCGCACTCATTTCCGGCCCCGCCTGCGGCGACAACGGGTGGGCCGGTGCCGGCCTGGCCTATGCCGGTATGCCGATCGTTGCGCTGGCGGCGACACGGGGCGACGATGCTGCCGGCCTTTGGGCGATTCTATTTCTCTTCGCCGTCGTTTGGGCAACGGACATTCTGGCGTATTTCGTCGGCCGGGCGATCGGAGGTCCCAAGCTCGCCCCATCGATTTCGCCCGGCAAAACATGGAGTGGGGCCGCCGGGGGGGCGCTCGGCGCGGTTGTCGCGGGCGGCGTGGTCGCGTGGTTCGGGAACACCGCGCTTTCTCTTTTAGCGATCTGCTTTTTGGCGTTTTTTCTATCAGTCGTCTCGCAGTTGGGGGATCTCTTCGAATCGGGTCTCAAGAGGCGCCACGGCGTGAAGGATTCCAGCACGCTCATTCCCGGGCATGGCGGGGTGATGGACCGGGTCGACGGCCTGATTGTCGCCGCCGTCTTATTCTATTTGGTCGGTGGAATTCTTTCTGGGTTCGACGCGCCGGCTACCGGTTTCTTCTCCCGGTGAACGGTGCTACACATGCCACGGATTTGCCGGCATTCGCCTGAAACTTGGCGAGGCAGCTTTCTTATCATCTATCGCGGGAAATGATTTTGGGCGACGTAGCAGCCTCCCTCCTTGGCATAGGCAATTTTCTTTTGGGGACCATCGTCCCCTTTCTTTTCGTGCTGACCATCGTGGTTTTCGTGCACGAAATGGGACACTATCTCGTCGGCCGCTGGTGTGGCATCGGCGTGAAGGCTTTCTCTATCGGGTTTGGCCCGGAACTGTTCGGGTGGAACGATCGCCGCGGCACGCGATGGCGTGTTTCGGCAATTCCTCTTGGCGGATACGTTAAGTTCGTCGGGGACGTGGGCGCCACCAGTCAGCCGGATTCGGAGGAGGCCGAGAGCCTATCGGATGAGGAGCGGCGCATAGCCTTCCATTTGCAGCCCGTGTGGAAACGCGCTGCGACCGTTTTCGCCGGCCCCTTGTTCAATTTCATTCTGACGATCGTCGTTTTTTCCGTCATGTTCGCCATGTTCGGCCGCTATGTGGCCGAACCGATGGTGGCCGAAGTGCGCCCCGACAGCCCCGCCGCCGAGGCCGGGTTCGAGCCTGGGGATCGCTTCGTTTCCGTCGATGGTGCTGCGGTAGAAAGCTTCGGTGACGTGCAGCGAATCGTTTCCGGGCGGGCCGGCGATCCGCTTGTTTTCGTACTTGAGCGTGATGGCCAACTGGTGAAGACGGTCGCCACGCCAGAGGCCCAGGAGCAAACGGACGCACTCGGCAATACCGTCAGGATCGGAATAATCGGGGTCGTCAACAACGAAGTCTTGGGCCAGCCGCGCCACGTCGAATATGGGCCGCTGGAGGCCGTCGGGGCGGGATTCGAGGAAACAGGGAGTATCATTGCCCGCACCGGGCATTTTCTGACCCGATTGGTCTCGGGACGCGAGGATCGTTGTCAACTCGGCGGGCCGGTAAAGATCGCTGATATGGCTGGTCGGGCGGCTAGCCTCGGCTTCGAATGGCTGGTGCAGCTGGTGGCCTTGCTGTCGGTTGGCATTGGAATACTCAACCTTTTGCCCATTCCACCGCTTGATGGCGGGCACCTCGTGTTTTACGCAATGGAGGCGGTTCTGCGCCGCCCGGTTTCCGAGCGGATCATGGATGTGGTATATCGGGCGGGAATGATAATGGTTCTCATGTTCATGGGCTTTGTTTTCTGGAACGATCTGGTTGCGTGCTGACAGGAGAGTGGGAGAGACGATGATGTGCCGGGCAAATCCAGCGGTTGTTGAGACCGTGTTTACCACGACGCATGATCACCGTGCTCTTCTTGCCACGAATCCGCTCATCGTAAACAGAAATTAACCAGAAACCTTGCGTGTGAGGAAAATCCAGTTATGACGGGTGAGCGATTGCCCGCCTCTGGGATATTCGCGGTGGGGATAAAGAAATAAAGGTTCATAGCGCAATGAAGGCAGCTTCCAGACTAACCTGCGCCGTTTCTATGGCCGCGCTGTCGGCCGGTTTGGTGGTGAGCGGCGCGATGGTCGTCAACACCCTTTCGGTTGTTGCGGCTGAAGCAGCCACCGTGAGCCGGATCGAGGTCCGTGGGAACCAGCGGGTCGATGCCGATGTTGTGCGCAACCAGGTCGGCATCAGTCCCGGCGAATCGTTCACGAATACGGATGTGAACGACGCTGTGAAACGGCTGTTTGCCACGGGCATGTTCTCCGACGTTTCCGTTCAGCAGTCTGGAAACACTCTTGTCGTGACGGTGGAAGAGAACGCCATCGTCAATCAAGTGCTGTTCCAGGGAAATCGGAAGATCAAGGATCAAGAGTTGGCCCAGGCGGTTCGGCTAGAGCCGCGCAGCGCGTTTTCGGGGCAGAGCGTACAGGCCGCGGAAGCGGCTATACAGGAAGCTTATCGCCGGATCGGCCGTGACGAAACTTCGGTATCGGGGCGTGTCCAGAATCTCGGTGAGGGGCGTGTCAACGTCATTTTCGATATTGATGAGGGTGACCGCACGAAGATCGCGTCGGTCAATTTCGTCGGTAACGAGGCTTTCGGCGCCCGGCGCCTGCGGGATGTGATCTCGACCAAGCCCTCGAACATCCTGTCCTTCATGCTGCGCAACGATATCTACAGTGAGGATCGTTTGCGCGCCGATGAACAGGCATTGCGCCGCTTCTATTACAACCACGGTTACGCGGATTTTCGCATTATTTCATCGCAGGCGGAACTCGTCGGCAACGAGTACACGATCACCTTTACAGTGGATGAAGGCGAGCGGTACCGATTCGGAGATATCAGCGTCGAGTCGACCGTGCCCGGCATTGATGTCGATCAACTCCAGTCGGCGCTGCAAACGCGCAGCGGCTCCATCTACAGCGCGGAAGATGTCGAAGATTCCATTGTCAGTCTGACGGAGAGGATCGCTGGCTTCGGCTATGCCTTTGCGGAGGTAACACCACGCGGAAACCGCAATTTTCAAAACCAGACCATTTCTGTCGTCTATTCAATCGATCAGGGGCCGCGTGCCTACATTGAGCGAATCGAGATTCGCGGCAATAACCGTACGCGTGACTATGTCATTCGGCGCGAGTTCGATGTCAGCGAAGGCGACGCATTCAATCAGGTGCTGATTCAACAGGCGCAGCGCCGGCTTGACAGGCTGAACTTCTTCGAGACCGTCAATATTCGCACGGTACCGGGATCGGAAGCGGATCAGGTCGTTCTGGTCGTTGATGTGGTCGAAAAGTCGACAGGTGAATTCTCCATCGGTGCGGGTTACACGACCGGCGGCTCAATAAGCAGCGGTGGCGGTTTTTCGGTTGAAGGCTCCATCAGCGAGCGCAACTTCCTGGGACGCGGGCAGTTCGTCCGCCTCTCGGCGGCTGGCGGGCAGGATTCACGTGATTACAATTTCTCCTTCACCGAGCCCTATTTTCTCGGGCGGCGTGTTGCGGCCGGTTTCGACATTTTCCGGAACTCGCGCGAGTTCCAGAATTCGGACGATAATGAAATTTTCGAGCGGGAGAGAACGGGTGGTACAGTCCGGTTCGGTCTTCCCATCACCGAGGCTTTGAACGCGCAATTAGCGTACAACTATACCCGGGAAGAATACGACGGAACTGATGAGCCGGTCTCTGCGGCTATTAGAGAGGCCATCGAGCAGGGGACATGGGTGAAGTCTTCCGTCAGTGGAACTCTGACGTACAACACTCTTGATAATACACAAATGCCGCGCGAAGGCATTTATGCCTCGCTGACGACCGAGGTCGCTGGGCTCGGAGGTGATGCCGAGTTCGTCAAGGTGACCGGGCGTGCCAACTATTATCACATATTGTCCGACCGATTTGATCTCGTCGGGTTAGCAGCTGTCGGTGGCGGACATGTCGTAAGCATCGGGGATGATGATCTGCGCGTTTTCGATCATTTCAACAGCAGCGATCGAATGATCCGGGGCTTCAAGTATAACGGCATCGGTCCTTATCAAGAGGTCGGTGACGGCAGTCGCGACTATTTGGGCGGTACGACCTACTTCAATGCCACCGCCGAGGCGCAATTTCCGATGCCGCTTCTTCCTGAAAGTCTCGGGATTCGTGGTGCGGTCTTCGCCGATGCTGCAACCCTTTACGGCAATGAGTACTCTGGCGATCCTGGCGATCCCGCGGTTCAAGGAACCGATTTGGAATGGCGCGCTTCGGTTGGTGCCAGCCTGATCTGGGCATCGCCCTTCGGTCCGCTGCGGGTCGACTATGCCGAGCCCGTGGTGAAGGAAGATACCGACCGCATCCAGCACTGGAATTTCGGTATTTCTACCCGCTTCTAGGGCATTCAAGCATGGTGTCCGGGTGGCCGCAGGCTGCTCGGGCAAGAAGGCTTTCATGAAGGAACCGGAATTCTTCATCCCCGCACGCCGTTTTCAGGTGGGCGAAATCGCTGCCCTGACTGGCGCGCGGCTGGTGGATTCCGCGCATGCCGAAGTTACCATTGGACAGCTCGCGCCGGCATCTGAGGGTGGCGACGATGCGCTGGTTTTCATTGACGGACGGCGGACATCAGGGCGGGTTGCCTCCCTGCGGGCGGCCGCTGTTTTGTGCGCGGAAGAACTGGTGGACGAAGCGCCCGAGGGGATGGCGGTGCTTGCGACTTCGGCACCGCAACAGGCGTTCGCCACTATTGCAAGGCTCTTGTTTCCTGCGGCTATGCGCCCGCAGCCTGTTACCGGCGAAACAGGAATATCATCGCTAGCGATCATTGCAGGCGATGCAACATTGGAAGAAGGTTCTATCGTCGAACCCGGCGCCGTCATTGGTGCCGGCGTAACGGTCGGGCGCGGTACCATCATTGCGCCTCACGCCGTGATTGGTGCCGGGTGCAGCGTCGGACGCGATTGCTATGTCGGTCCCGGAACCACATTGCAATATGCCATTGTCGGAGACCGGGTGATCATTCACCCGGGCGTTCGTATCGGCCAGGACGGGTTTGGTTTCTTTCCCGGACCGAAGGGGCTTGAGAAGAACCCGCAGATTGGACGCGCTGTCATTCAGGACGATGTGGAAATCGGCGCTAACACGACCATTGATCGCGGAGCCTTGTCCGATACCGTCATAGGCGAGGGGACGAAGATCGATAATCTCGTCCAGGTGGGACATAATGTGCGAATTGGCCGCTCATGCATTGTCGCCGGTCATAGCGGCCTATCGGGATCCGTCACTTTGGGAGATGGTGTCATGCTCGGCGGGCGGGTCGGCATCGCGGATCATATCACGATAGGCGAGCGCGCTCAGTTGGCAGCCTCAAGTGGGGTGATGGACAATGTGCCGGCAGGGGAGCGCTGGGCCGGCTCTCCGGCTCAGCCGATGCGTCAGGCGTTCAGGGAGATTGCCGCACTGCGCAGCCTCGTGGACGGGAAGCGGAGAAGGAAATAAGGCAAATGGCTGAAAACATCTCGACGGCACTGGAAAGCCTCGACATCCAGAGGATCTTGCAGCTATTGCCGCACCGCTATCCTTTTCTCATGGTGGACCGGATCATTGGGATCGACGGCGACAACTCGGCAACCGGAATCAAGAACGTCACGGTAAACGAACCGCATTTCATGGGGCATTTTCCCGGCCAGCCGGTGATGCCCGGCGTTTTGATCGTCGAGGCGATGGCACAAACTGCCGGTGCGATTTGCATTCACAATGCGGGCGACGGTCAGCCTTCCGTCGTTTACTTCATGACGATCGACAGCGCGAAATTCCGCAAACCGGTCGTCCCCGGCGACCGCCTGGAGATCCACGTGCAGAAGTTGAAGCAGCGCGGGAAGATCTGGAAGTTTTCCTGCGAGGCCATCGTCGATGGCAGCAAGGTTGCCGAGGGGGTGATCTCCGCCCTAATGTCCTCCGACGGAGCGGAATGAACAACTCTATGACTGACGAGACTTATGTCCATCCGAGCGCCATTGTGGAAGAGGGGGCGGAACTTGGCCGCGGTGTGCGCGTCGGGCCGTTCTGCCACATTTCGTCGGAGGCGGTGATTGGGGACGGTGTCGAGTTGATCGGACACGTCACGATCATGGGGCAGACGACGCTTGGCGCCGGTTCTCAGGTCTATCCAAACGCCGTTCTTGGTGGGGCGCCACAGAATTTCAAGCACAAGGGCGGGCCGTCGAAGCTGATGATCGGCGAGCGCTGTGTTGTCCGCGAGAGCGCCACGCTTCACCGCGGCACCGACACGAGCCGTGGCGAAACGACCGTAGGCGACGACTGCTATTTCATGGCGTATACGCATGTGGGGCATGATTGCGTGGTCGGAAATCATGTGACCATGTCGAACTATGCGGCGCTGAGCGGACATAGCGAAATCGGCGATTACGTGATCCTGTCCGGCTTCGCCGCCGTCCATCAATTTGTTCGGGTGGGGCATCATGCTTTTCTTGGCGGTTTTGCCGCTGTCGTAGGCGATGTCATCCCGTATGGTATGGCGGTGGGTGATCGCGCCAAGCTGCGCGGGCTCAATGTGGTCGGGTTGAAGCGCTCGGGCATGACGCGCAGTGAACTGATGCAGCTTCGCCAGGCCTATCGCCTCCTGTTCGCGCCTGAGCGGCCGGTCTCTGAGAATATAGAAATCGTACGGAGCGAGTTTCCTGAATCTCCACAGGTCAGCGACATTCTGGATTTTCTGGCCGGGCGGGAGAAGCGCCACCTGACTGTTCCGCCGCGCAGGGGTGGCGTGGATGACGATGATGATGGCGCGGAATGATCCGCAAAGTCTGAAGCTCGGTCCGGGCGAGCGCATCGCCCTTGTCGCGGGCAGCGGCATGCTGCCGAAAAGCGTTCTTCAAAGCCTGATTGCCGCAGGTTATCGCCCGCTCGTTGTCGCAATCGAGGGCGAGGCGGCGATTGCCGAGGCTCCGGCAAGCTATGATCTTTTGCATTTGCCGCCGGAAAGGCTGGGGCAGATCGTGCCGCGTCTCAAGGGGCACGGCGTTACGCATCTGGTGCTCGCCGGCGGGGTTGCGACGCGGCCACCGGTACGGGCGCTGCGGTTCACGCCCGGCATTCTCCTGCATCTGCCTCGTCTTTTAACGGCTTATGCAAGGGGGGACGACGGGCTGCTGCGGGCTATCATCGGCTATCTTGAAGCGAACGGGATCCGCGTTGTCGGCGCGCATGAAGTCGTCCCGGAGTTGCTCATGCCGGAAGGCTGTTTGGGCAAAGTCAGACCTACGGCTGCCGACGAGAAGGATATCACCGCCGGGATCACGGCTGCCCGGGCCATCGGCCGCCTCGATATCGGCCAGGCGGCTGTCGCGTTCGGCGGGCGGGTGATAGCGCTGGAAGGGATCGAGGGCACGGACGGATTGCTGGAGCGGACAAAGGTGCTGCGCAACCACGGCAGGCTCGCCGGAAAAAACCGCGGCGTGCTCGTCAAATGCGCTAAGCCGGGGCAGGAGGCGCGTGCCGACCTGCCGGCGATCGGGCCACAGACGGTGCGTGACGCCCATGATGCCGGGCTATCGGGAATTGCAACCGAAGCGGAGCGGAGTTTCATTCTCGACGGTGCCGAGGCCGTCGCGCTTGCGGACCATCATGGCCTTTTTCTGCTGGGTTTTAACGGAGGGCGGCAATGAACGGGCGGACACCGCTGCGCATAGCCGTAATCGCTGGCGAGGAGTCCGGCGATCTTCTGGGCGTCGATCTCGTCCAGGCAGTGGCGAAGCGAGCCGGGCGTCCGGTGGAGTTATGCGGCATCGGCGGGCGCGGTTTGCAGGCCCAGGGCCTCCAATCGATTTTCCCCGCCGACGACATAGCGCTCATGGGTATTTCCGCCGTGCTGCGCGATTTGCCGCGCCTGATGCGCCGCATCGGCCAGGCGGCCCGCGCAATTGTCGCGGCGAAGCCCGATTGCCTCATCACCATTGACAGCCCGGATTTCGGCTTGCGTGTGGCGCGGAAGGTGAGGGCAGCCCAACCTTCCATTCCGATCGTCCACTATGTCTGCCCTAGCGTCTGGGCGTGGCGGCCGGGCCGGGCCGCAGCGATGAAGCCGCATGTGGACCATGTGTTGTGTCTGCTTCCTTTCGAGCCTGAAGAACTGCAACGCCTTGGAGGACCGCCCGGCACGTTCGTAGGGCACAGGCTTACCGGCGATTCGGATATTCGTGCCGCGGCCGAGGCGCAGCTTTCGCGAAAGGCGAGCGGGCAGCGCGCGCGCAAAAAGCTCCTTCTTCTGCCCGGTTCGCGCAAGGGTGAAGTGCGGCGACTACTCGGCCCGTTCGGGGAAACGTTGAGAGAATTGAATGCCTTCGGGCATGAATTTGATGCGATGATTCCGACGGTGCCTCACGTCGCTCCCCTCGTCGAGGCCGCAGTGAGGGGCTGGGCGGTGCGTCCAGAAATTATCCGAGAACCGCAAGAAAAATGGCGCGCTTTCTCCCAGGCTGATGCGGCACTCGCCTGCTCGGGAACTGTAGCGCTGGAACTCGCGCTGGCACGCGTGCCCTTTGTCTCCTGCTATAAGACGGATCCGGCCGCGCGCTTCGCTATGTCGCTGGTGACCGTCTGGTCGGCTTCGCTGCCCAATCTGATCGCGGACTGGCCAGTCGTGCCGGAATATTTCAATGAGTTTGTCCGTCCCGGCTATCTTGCCCGGCAGTTGCGGCAGCTCTGGTCCGACACGCCCACACGGGAGGCGCAACGCGCCGGCTTTGCCGACGTAGCCGAGCGCTTGGCGACACCGAGGGCCGCGGGCGAGATGGCTGCGGATGTCATACTCGGGCAGATCGCAAATCGCGGATAGCCGGTGGCTTTCCGGAATCGCCAGAGGGGTGGCGAAACACGACAGCACGTTCGGAAACGCACCTCACGCTCGTCAGCCTGTACGGAGTGAAGTGGGGACCGCACTTTGCGCCTTCGTGCCGGATATCACCGCCGTCTTCACTTCGGATCGGCCGCGGAATCAAATTGCTACTGCAATTCTGGGGGCGTAGTAGCATAGAGCATCGACATTGATTCCTTTTTGGGGTCCCGGGCGCTTTCATTGGACACTCTTCACCTTCGATCCGTTACCTTTATCGCTGCAGTATTCGTAGGATATGTCGCGGCGTTCATGATACTGCCCGCGGTGGTCGATCTTTATGTCGGCAACGCAGACTGGCTCGTATTTGCGATTTCCGCTTCTCTCATCGGCGGGTTGGCAATCGGTGTTGCAACGGCGACGCAGGGTGTTCGACCGCCCGTGTCGGCACGATTCGGTTTTCTGCTCGTCAACATCCTCTGGATCACGACCGCCGCGGCTGGCGCCGTGCCCCTCTATTTGGCGTCGTTCGAACTGAGCCTGACGGATGCGGTTTTCGAATCCGTATCCGCCCTGACGACCACCGGATCGACCGTGATCTCGGGGCTCGATAGTCTGCCGCCGGGACTTCTCCTGTGGCGTTCCGTTTTGCAATGGATCGGCGGTGTCGGAGTGATTGCCCTTGGGCTGTTCGTCCTTCCCTTTCTCAGGGTCGGTGGCGTTTCTTATTTGAGGATCGAATCATCGGACATCGGTGACCGGCCTATTGCACGCCTTTCCTCCTTCATGGCGACGCTCGTAGCCGCGTACACGCTTCTCACCTTTGCCTGCGCGGTGGCCTACAAGATCGCCGGAATGACTGGATTCGATGCGATGAATCACGCCATGACGACGCTGGCGACCGGCGGATTCTCGACCCATGATGCTTCACTCGGGCATTATAGTGAAACACCCGCCGTGCTGTGGGTTGGGACATTTTTCATGTTCGTTGCCGCATTGCCTTTCTCGATCCTCATCCTCCTGGCACTCCGTGGCAGGGTCGATCCCCTCGGCGACCCGCAAATCAAGGTATTCGCCGGCTACTGTGCCGCTTTTGTCCTGATGGTAGCAGTCTACTGGCGATTGACGGCGGACGTGCCCCTGGGCACTGCTCTTACGCATTCAGCTTTCAACTTCGTGTCGATCATAACGACCACAGGATACGCGAGCGGCGACTACTCCGCTTGGGGACCGTTCGTCGTTGCCTGCGCATTCGTCGCTACTTTCCTCGGAGGTTGCTCCGGTTCGACGTCGGGCGGAGTCAAGGCCTATCGCTTTAACATCATGTTCGAATTGCTGGCTAGCGGGCTTTGCAGGCTCATCTATCCAAGCTCCGTGGAAACGGTTCGTTATGCCCACCGAACAGTCGATCGGGAAATGCAACGCGCCGTCGTTCTGTTCATCGCAGTGTTCCTTCTGCTTCTGTGTACGTTCACCCTTCTCCTCTCGCTTGCGCAGGTCGATTTCGTCACGGCACTGACGGGTGCATTGACCGCGCTGACGAATGTTGGCCCCGGCTTGGGAGAGGTGATTGGACCGGCCGGTAATTTCGCGCCTCTTTCCGATGCAGCGAAGTGGATTCTCGTGGCTGCGATGCTGCTTGGCCGGCTGGAGATATTGGCTGTGCTCGTATTACTTTCGCCAGTCTTCTGGCGGGAATAGTAATATTCAGGGCGCGCGCCGCGCACCTTTCTAGCGCCGATGACAGCGCCTGGAGGGTCTTCTGCTGGAAGCAAAGTTTGTTCGCGTCAGTCGCGGTACCACCGGCGGGGCGGGCGTCCGCGCCAGCGCCGATCGTCGTCCCAGCGCCGATGATGACGCCAGCGGCGGTCCCAATCCCATCTGCCGCGCCAATGGTGACCGCGCCAACCCAGCCTCCGCCGGTCAACGCCGAACTCTATCCCCACGACACCGATGGAAACACCGACTTGTGGAAAGGGGGCACGGCGGCTTCGTTCCAGGTAGGCCAGATAGTTGCCCGATACCCAGCCGGTTCGCCCGCGCCAGTAGACATGACACCAATTGTAGCCGCTGGCACAGGATTCGACTTCGAGGGAGTATCCGTCGGGGATCGTACCCATGCGCTGATATTGCGTACCCGGTCCGGTGCGGATGTTCAGGTCCGTCGTCACGACAGCCGGTACTGCGGCGGCAAAGGTAGGAGTGAGAAGCACGCCGGCGAGAGCGGCAATCCGGAGCGTTGGCTTAAGCATCGCTCTGTCTCCCTTGGAGCTACAGATTGCCGTATTAACTACTGGACATAACGCCCGGTTCCGCCAGAAGGGCGAAACCGGAAAGTGCCACGCGGGAGTGAAAACCGTTTTAAATTGAAAAGCTGGTGCCGCAGCCGCAGGAGGCAACGGCGTTGGGATTGTTGATCTGGAATGACTGGCCGATCAGGTCGTCGACGAAGTCGATCTCTGAACCTCCCATATAGACCAGCGACAGCTCGTCTATGAATACAGTCGCACCGTTCTTCTCGATGACGTGGTCATCCTCCTCGCGTTCGCTGACAAGGTCGAACTCATAGGAAAAACCGGAACAGCCGCCGCCCTGGACCGAAACGCGTAAGGCAATCTTGTCCGGTTCGGACTCAAGAACCTTAACGATACGCTTTGCCGCGGCATCGGTCAGTTCGACGCCCTTCATGTCCGACTTGGCATCAATACCCATGGGGGTCACCTTGCTTTTATCCAGACTAGATAGGTATGAACGGGAAGGCAGCGAGTCAACAAGCGGCAATCATGACGGGCTCCACTGATATAGGCTTCGGATATCGGCCGCGCGCGGTCTATGCCTGCGATCCTGCGCGAACGCGCGGGCGGTTCCATCCGGAGCCGGAAAGTCCAACGCGCACACCGTTTCAGCGGGACCGCGACCGGATTATCCATTCAACAGCATTTCGCAGGCTGAAGCACAAGACACAGGTCTTCATCGCTCATGAAGGCGACCATTATCGCACGCGGTTGACCCACTCTATCGAGGTGGCTCAGATCGCCCGCGCGCTCGCAAGGGCGTTATGCTGTGACGAGGATCTGGCCGAGGCGGTTGCGCTGGTGCACGATTTCGGCCACACGCCCTTCGGGCATACGGGTGAGGAGGCGCTGAACGAGAAGATGGCGCCCTGGGGCGGTTTCGACCACAATGCGCAGGCGCTGCGCGTGGTCACGCGGCTGGAGCGCCGTTATGCGGAGTTCGACGGGCTGAACCTTTCATGGGAGACGCTCGAAGGGCTGGTGAAGCACAACGGCCCGTTGGAGGACGGGGACGGTCGCGGGGTCGACGGCCCGGTGCCGCGGGCGATCCGCATCTACAATGAATTGCACGATCTTGAATTGAGCCGCTTCGCCAGCCTGGAAGCGCAGTGTGCGGCCATCGCAGACGATATCGCCTATAACGCCCACGACATCGACGACGGCTTGCGCGCCGACCTGCTTACTCTCGACATGCTGCGGGAGGTGGAACTGCCCGGCCGCATATTAAAGGTGGTGGGCGAGCGCTATCCGACACTCGATGCCGTTCGCACCGGGCACGAACTGATGCGCCGCCAAATTACGGCGATGGTGGAGGATGTGATCGCGACGGCGCGCTCGAACATCGACGCGCTGAAACCGGCGTCAATCGACGATATCCGGGATGCGGGGCTTACGATGGTGTCGTTTTCGGGGCAGATGAGAACGGAAGAGAAGGCGCTGAAGGCGTTTCTCTACGGCAATCTCTACCGTCACCCCTCCGTGCTGGAAGTGCGCCGGGCGGCCGATCAGGTGGTGCGCGACCTTTTCGATGCCTATTTTGCCGAGCCGCGCGAGATGCCGGAGGGCTGGCGCGAGGGGCTGGACCGGGCGGAGGACCGGGTCAAGGCGCGCGACGTGGCGGACTTTCTTGCCGGTATGACTGACACATATGCATTGAAGGAGCATCTGCGCCTGTTTGACCGGACTCCCGATTTGAGCTAGGCGCAGGCCACGTCCGGCGCTATGTACCGCCGCCAATGAAGGTTACGCATTCCGGGACACTGTCCATGAATATCTTTGCCGATTTCTCCGATCGGGTCGTCAATGCCGTCAAATCCCTCGAGCTGGAGCCGAAGGACGGGGGTGAGCTGAATCTCTCCCGCGTGAATGTGGAGCCACCGCGCGATCCGAGCCACGGCGACTTGGCCACCAACGCAGCGATGGTGCTGTCCAAGGCGGTCGGCGAAAACCCGCGCGGGCTCGGCGAGCGGCTGGCGGAAAAGCTTGCCGACGACCCCGACGTGGCCGAGGCGAGCATCGCCGGGCCGGGATTCGTCAATCTGCGCCTGTCGGACGCGTTCTGGCAGGCACGGCTGGCCGAAATGCTGGATCTGGGCGAGGATTACGGCCGCTCGCCGGTGGGCAAGGGCCGTAAGGTCAATGTCGAGTATGTTTCGGCCAATCCAACAGGGCCAATGCATGTCGGCCATTGCCGCGGCGCGGTCGTGGGGGACGCGCTGGCGAACCTGCTCGCCTTCGCCGGCTATGATGTGACCAAGGAGTACTACATCAACGATGCGGGAGCGCAGATAGATGTGCTCGGCCGCTCCGTACTGCTGCGCTACCGTGAAGCGCTGGGCGAGAGCATCAGCGCGATCCCCGAGGGGCTTTATCCAGGCGATTATCTCAAGCCGCTCGGCAAGGCGCTGGCCGAGGAGTACGGCACAAAGCTTCTGGAGATGCCGGAGGCGGACGCGTTGGAGATCACTAAGAACAGGGCGATCGACGCCATGATGGCGATGATCCGCGAGGATCTCGCCGCGCTCAACGTGCATCACGACGTGTTCTTCTCCGAGCGCTCGCTGCATGCCGGAAACGGAGGGGCGATCCGCTCCGCGGTCAACGACCTGACAATGAAGGGGCATGTCTATAAGGGCAAGCTGCCGCCGCCCAAGGGGCAGAAGCCGGAGGACTGGGAAGACCGGGAGCAGACGCTCTTCCGATCGACGGAGGTGGGCGACGACATCGACCGGCCGCTCATCAAGTCGGACGGCAGTTACACCTATTTCGCCGCCGATGTCGCCTACATGAAGGACAAGTACTCCCGCGGCTTCGAGCACCTGATCTATTTACTGGGTGCTGATCATGGCGGGTACGTGAAGCGGCTGGAGGCGCTGGCGCGGGCGATCTCAGACAATACGCTGGAGCTTTCGGTGCTCTTGTGTCAGCTCGTCAAGCTCTACCGCGATGGGGAGCCGGTGCGGATGTCAAAGCGGGCAGGGGAGTTCGTCACGCTTCGCGAAGTGATCGAAGAGGTGGGGCGCGACCCGGTGCGCTTCATGATGCTTTACCGCAAGTCCGATGCGCCGCTCGACTTCGACTTCGCCAAGGTGACGGAGCAGTCCAAGGACAACCCGGTCTTTTACGTGCAGTATGCTTCGGCGCGCTGCCACTCGGTGTTCCGGCAGGCACGCGAGCAGTTAGGCGTGGAGCGCTTCGATCGTGCGGACATGAAGAAGGCGCTGCACCTGCTGAAGGACGAGGGCGAGATTGCGCTGATCCGCAAGCTGGCCGAGTATCCGCGGCTGATCGAAAGCGCTGCCCAGACGCTGGAGCCGCACCGGCTCGCCTTCTACCTCTACGACCTCTCCAGCCAGTTCCATGCACAGTGGAATCGCGGAACGGAGACAGATCGCTTACGATTTGTTAAAGTTAACGACCCAGAGTTGTCTCGTGCCAGGCTGGGTCTGGTGCAGGCTGTTTGCGATGTCGTTACATCCGCACTGGCGCTTGTCGGTGCGGAAGCTCCGGCGGAAATGCGCTGAAGCGCAGCCTGTCACCTTTTGCCCATATTGCGCTGGTAGTGCCACGAACAGTGACGCCACAGGTGTCCGATCGGGTTTGGGAATATGGCTGACAGCAACAACGGAAAAAGCACGGAGCAGGGTAAACTCCTCGAGGACGACCCTTTTGCCGAGCTGACGCGGATCATGGGCTATGGATCGGGTGAGGCTCAGCCTCCGGCACAGGACGATGCGCAAGAGCCGCACGATGACCTGGCGCTTGATCTCGAGCAGGAACTCATGGGCGGGCTTTCGCTCGGTCAGGAGGAACAGCAGGTGCCGGAGGAGATGCCGGCGCCCGTCGCGGCCTCACAGGACGAGGAGCCGGTCCCCGCGCAACACTATCCCGAAATATCCGCTCACGATTCGGTGCCGGAGGATACGCTGGCTGCCGAACTCGATCAGGCCTTGAGCCTGGGTGACGGGCTCGACGCGCCTGCTGCAAGCGTGGACGCGGAGCTCGATCAGGTTTTCGAAAAACTCGATGAAGAGACCCCGGCAAGTTCTGACCCGGCGGAGCCGCTGCACTTGGATGCTGAACTGACGGCAGAGCCGGACCAGAGCGCTCCGATGTTCACGGATTTCCGGCCGCTTCCTCCCGAACTGGCTTTCAGAACCGGCGACGAGCCGTATCAAGAGCCTGGCGATCTGGATGCTTCCGAGCCCGCCCCCGAGTACCTGGCAGAGCCGGTAGAACCCGAAGAACAGGAGTCGGTAGCGGCGGATGCGCGGGATCCGGATGTTCCCGTTTTCATCGATTTCAAACCGCTTCCTCCTGAACAGTCCTTCGGAACCCATGAAGAGCGTCAGTCCGACGATCCCGGCGCGGCTGAGGCCTCGTCGGAGTTTGATGGGCAGGAGCCTGTGTCTTCGGACCCGCAGGCCCAGGATATACCGGTCTTTACGGATTTCCGGCCCCTTCCACCCGAACTGGCTTTCGGAACTTACGGCGAACCTGAGCCGCAGGTCCAGGAGGTCGTTGCATCACAGGCGGTGGACCCGGTGCAGCCAGAGTTCGCTCCAGTCGAACTGCAAAACGATCCGCAGCAACTGCCATCGGATGCGATCGAGGATAGCGCGGCAGAACCGGCGTTCGCCAGCTTCGCGGAACCGCAACAGGGGTACGATCCAGCACCTGGTGCGGATGGTGCACAAACACCTGTCACCGAAGTAAGCCAGGATACCGATTTTGATCAGCCGCTTCTGTCTGCCGAGGAGCTTGCAGCGGGGCTGGAGGATCTGCATGGGCTAGCGCCGGAGCTTTCCGACGCGCCCGCGCCGGCGCAGGATGCTCGTTCTCATGCGGGCCTACCGCAGGAGGACAATGTGGTCGGCGATGCATCGCAGGCTGAATGGCCGGCAACGGATTTTGGCGCCCAATCAGATGCACCAGCGGGTGATGTCGCGCCGCCGCCGCAGGTCGAGACGGTCGACGTGCCGGAAAGGGCCGTGGCTCTGGCGGACAATCTCGACATTCCTGACGTGCCTTACCGCGAGGAAAAGCAGCAAACCGGCCATTTCGATGAGATCGAGGAGATTCTCGCCGGCGCGTTTGGGGGTCCGGCTGCACCTGACGTCCCGCAGGACGAGGAATCGGCAGGTTATTCGCAGTCCGGGGATGTGGCGTCGGAAAATGCGGAAGAAGAAGACTACGGCCTCGGCGGCATGGCCGCTGCCGGTGTCATTGGCGGTGGTGTTGCTGCTGGCCTATCAGGCGGACGCGATGACTTCCACTCCGAAGCGGCCCATCATGGCTACTGGGAAGACAGGCAGGGCTGGAATGACAGCCATCAGGGTTCGCTTGCGCCCGAGCCGGGGATAGCGCCTCCTCCTCCTCTTCGATCAACCAAAGCCCTTTGGGGCTCGCGCGCTCTTCTGGCGAGCTGTGTTTTCGGCGCTATTGCCGTTCTCGGGGGCGTAACGGTTTATGCGCTCAACTTTGGAGATGGCGATTCCGGTCCGATCCGGGTTTCGGCGGAGAACTCTCCTGTAAAGGTCAAACCGGAGGACCCGGGCGGCGTCGAAATCCCTAATCAGGACAATCAAGTCTACAAGCGTGTTTCGGGTGAAGACATGGATACCCAGCCCGCACAGGCGAGTCTCGTGTCGACGACCGAAGATCCAGTCGAACTGCCGCCACCCGGGATTGACATGAACGCGCCGACTGAACAGCCGGCAGCAAATTCCGGGCAGTCGGTTGCCCTCGCGCCACCGGCAGACGTGACGAATGATCTGTCTGCGTCCGCTGCAGATGAAACGAACGGTTCACCAGCTCTGGCGGCAACCCAGGACGATGCGGCCTCTCCTGCCGATGAGAGTAATGGAACCGGCACTTTCGCTGATGAAAGTGTTACAAGCGGCGATGCCGTGGCAGATAAAATCGAGGACCGACTGGCCGCCGTCGACTCGGAAGCGACCGACACAAGTGGCACTAACGAAGTGGCATCTCTCTCACCGCGCCGGGTACGCTCTCTCGTCGTACGTCCCGATGGTACCATGGTACCAAACGAACCGCCGCAGGCGGAACCTTCTGCAAATAATGGCGAAGTCCAGGAAAGCGGGGAGACCGGGCTTGCAATTCCCGATTCCGGACCGATTCCCCCGTCGCGGCCGACGAACGTAGCGTCTGTTCAGACCCCCTCTGTGTCCGCGGCGGACAGTGCGCCGCAGCAACAGCAATCGGCCGCGCCACAGCAGCAGCAAGAGGCTTCGCAGACCGCGGCTGCGTCCCCCCAGCAGTCCGGCGGTTCTCCGTGGTCTGTGCAAATTGCGTCCCAGCCGACAGCGGAAGGTGCCCAGGCGTCCTATCAGTCCTTGGCGCAGCGCTTCGGCAACGTGCTGGAGGGGAGGGGCGTCAACATCGTGAAGGCCGATATCGAAGGGAGAGGCACTTTTTACCGCGTGCGCATTCCCTCGTCCTCCAAGAATGACGCGATCCAACTGTGTGAGCAGCTCAAAGCCTCCGGCGGTAGCTGCTTCGTTTCGCAGTAAACGACCGCGCGGCCGCCTGAATTGGCGGTGGCGCGTGCTTTAAGACTCGCTTGCCGCTATCCTCACGCCATGAGCGAATCAAAAGCGATGATCCTGGGCGCAGCGGGAACGCGGCTCAGTGCCGATGAAACAGCCTTTTTTCGCGACGAGCGGCCTTGGGGTTTTATCCTTTTCGCGCGCAACATCGCGGAGGCGGAGCAGGTGCGCGACCTCGTAGCCGCGATGCGGGAGGCTATCGGACGGCCAGATGCGCCGGTATTCGTCGATCAGGAGGGCGGGCGCGTGCAGCGACTGCGGCCGCCCTTGGCGCCGGACTATCCGAACGCTGCTTCCATTGGCGCTCTTTATGAGCACGACCGCAAAGCGGGATCGCGGGCTGCATGGCTGTTTGGCCGGCTCCACGCTTTCGATCTGGCGCGATACGGCTTCTCCGTCGATTGTTTGCCCGTCCTCGATGTTCCCGTCGCCGGCGCGCACGACGTGATCGGCAATCGCGCTTTCGGCAATGATCCCGACACGGTTATCGCGCTTGGCCGGGCCGCGGCGGACGGACTGATAGCGGGCGGTATCCTGCCCGTCATGAAGCATGTGCCGGGACATGGCAGGGCCGGTGCGGACAGCCATAAAGCCCTTCCGCATGTTGACGCTTCGCTGGAGGACCTGCGTGCGCAGGACTTCATCCCGTTCAAGGCGCTTTCCGGACTGCCGATGGCGATGACGGCGCACGTGGTTTACGCCGCGATCGATCCCGACAATCCTTCCACGACATCGCGGCGGGTCATCGAGGACATCATTCGCGGTGAGATCGGCTTCGACGGTCTGCTGATGAGCGACGATGTTTCGATGAATGCGCTTTCTGGGGATTTCGGCTCGCGTACGCGGGCGATCCTTGCAGCGGGATGCGATCTTGTCCTTCACTGCAACGGCTCGATGGAGGAAATGAGGGCCGTGGCCCGAAACGCGCCTGAATTGTCGGGCAAAAGCGCGGCACGGGCATTGGCAGCTCTCGCAGCGCGCAAAGCTGCCGACGACACGAATGAGGCGGAGGCCCGGGCCGAATTCGGCGGGTTCCTTGAGAGCGTCGCTTGAAACGATATGACAACGGAGCCATCTAAGTGGCGGAAGCAAAAAAGGAAACGACCAACAGGCCGACCGGCAAACCTATCCCCATGGATAAGCTGTGGGCTGAAGACGAGACTGAGCGTGGCGTCTCCGAGCCGGCGCTGACAGTCGATGTTGAGGGGTTTGAAGGACCGCTCGACCTGCTTCTGCACTTGGCACGCACCCAGAAGGTCGACCTCGCGAAAATTTCCGTTCTTGCACTGGCGGAGCAGTATCTCCAGTTCATTGAGCGTGTTCGCCGCGTGCGGCTCGAACTGGCGGCGGATTATCTCGTCATGGCGGCGTGGCTGGCCTTTCTCAAGTCGCGCCTTCTGATCCCGCAGCAAGAGGATGACGAAGAACCCACGGGCGAGGAGATGGCGGCGGCTCTGCAATTCCGCCTGAAACGGCTGGAAGCCATGCGCGATGCCGGAGCGCGGCTGGTCAATCGCAACCGCCTGGAGCGCGATGTCTTTGCGCGCGGCATGCCGGAGCCGGTAATCGTTCAGAAGAAAAGCACCTACACCGCCACACTCTACGATTTGCTTACCGCCTATGCGAGCCAGCGCCAGCGCAAGGCTGTGACGAACGTACAGATCGCCAAGCGTGGTGTGTGGTCTCTCAAGCAGGCGCGTGACGTGCTGGGCCGCATGATCGGTGATCTGGCGGATTGGACCGAACTCGACCGCTTCCTGGTTGCCTATCTCACGCGGCCCGAGGAACGCCCCTCGGCGGTAGCGAGCACGTTTGCCGCCTCTCTGGAGCTCGTGCGCGAGGGCGCGCTTGAAATGCGCCAGCAAGAGCCGTTCGCGCCGCTTTATCTGCGCCAGGGGCCGAGACACGCCGATTGGAGGGATCTATGAACGAGAGCGGAAACGTCGTCCCTTTTCGGCCCGATGACGAAAACGCGGAAACCGGCGAAGAGCGGCCGGCCGCCGAGGGCATTGTCCTTGCGGAGGCAAAGCGTATGGCCGAGGCGCTGGTTTTCGCCAGTAGCGAGCCCGTCTCCACCAAGGCGATGGCCGAACGCCTGCCCGAAGGCACCGATATTTCCGCCGTCATGGAGGATCTCCAGCGCGACTACGAAAAGCGTGGCGTGAACCTGGTTCGCGTCGATGACTGCTGGGCATTCCGCACCGCCGGCGATCTCGCTTTCTTGCTGAGCCGCAATGCAGTTCAGCAGAAGAAACTGTCACGGGCGGCGCTGGAGATGCTGGCGATCATCGCCTACCACCAGCCGGTGACGCGGGCGGAGATAGAGGAAATCCGCGGCGTGGAAACCTCCAAAGGCACACTCGACACGCTGATGGAAACAGGCTGGGTGAAAATGCGCGGACGCCGGCGTACGCCGGGACGGCCGGTGACCTATGGCACGACGCTGGAATTCCTCGACCATTTCGGCCTTGAGGAACTGCGCGATTTGCCCGGACTGGACGAGCTGAAAGGTGCTGGGCTGCTTTCCGCGCGCATGCCGGCGAATTTCTCCGTGCCGCAGCCGCCGAGCGACCCGGACACACTTACCGAAGACGAGGATCCGCTGACGGATATCGACCTGGAGGACCTAGGTCTGTTGACACCGCGCGTGGAGGATGATTGACCCTTTTGGGCAAGTCTTCTTGAGGGGCATGATCAACAAATAGGCGCGTGGAACGGATCATGCTGGATCGAGCGCCGGGCAAGAGTGTCGCGGGCATGAATGAGTCGGAGGCAAAGCGGTCAGGTGTCACCGCGGGGGTGACGTTTGCCGCGCGCCTCGGGTTCGAGCGGATCAGTCACCGCTTCTCCGGCGATCAGCAGATATTGAAGGACGTGACGCTGACGGCCGAGCCGGGCGAGGTTTTGTGCCTGCTCGGGCCGTCCGGCTCCGGGAAGACGACGCTTTTGCGGATCGCAGCGGGTATCGAGACGCAGAGCGGCGGGCGCGTGCTCCTCAACGAGCGTGAGATTGCCGGCCCGAACGCCTTCGTGCCGCCGGAGGAGCGCTCCATCGGACTTGTCTTCCAGGATTTCGCGCTGTTCCCTCATCTTACAATCCTCGACAATGTACGTTTCGGCCTGACGGCGCTCTCGCGCGAGGAATCCAAGCGTGAGGCGATGATCGCGCTTTCTCGGGTCGGGCTGGAGCCCTATGCCAAGGCATATCCACACGTGCTGTCGGGCGGCGAGCAGCAGCGGGTGGCGCTCGCCCGCGCGCTGGCGCCTCGTCCGGCGGTGCTTCTTCTGGACGAGCCGTTTTCCGGGCTAGACTCGCGGCTGAAAGACTCCGTACGTGCGGAGACGCTCGCGATTCTGCGGCAAAGCCGGGCGACGGCTATGGTGGTCACGCACGACGCGGAGGAGGCGATGCGCCTCGGCGACCGCATCGCGCTCATGAAGGAGGGGCGGCTGATTCAGGCCGGCACAGCGGAGGAGCTTTATCTCCAGCCCGCCGATCTTTTCGTGGCCGGCTTCTTCTCCGAGCTCAATCTTTTCGACGGGCGCGTGGTGGCCGGCATGGCGGAGACGCCGGTAGGCCGCTTTGCCGCGCTTGGCAGAGCGGATGGAGATTCCGTCACCGTGGCGGTCCGCCTCTCGGGTTTTGATATTACCGAGGCAGCAGGCGATGTCGAGGCGCGCGTGGTTTCGCGCCGGTTTCTGGGGGTAGTGGAACTACTTGAACTTGCCGTGCCTGGGGCGGAAGAACTCGTACGTGCTCGCGTCCGTTGCGGTCAACTTCCGCCGGGGATACGTGACATTTGGTTAAATGTGCGCCATAGCGACGTACTAGTGTTTGAAAGACGGCGCGAAAGCGCATAAATCAGGTAATCCGGCAACAGGGCAAAGAGTATTCAATCATGGGTTCCTTCTCAATCTGGCACTGGCTCATCGTGCTTGTGGTGGTCCTGCTCCTCTTCGGGCGGGGCAAGATTCCCGAGCTGATGGGTGATATGGCCAAAGGTATCAAGAACTTCCGCAAAGGCATGGCGGACGACGACGACTCCGAAGATGCGAAGACTGTGGAGCATCAGCCGGAAGAGCCGGTGAAGGAAACCAAGCAGAAGGCAAGCAAAACCTGATCGCCTCCTGCAGTTTCGGACGCTAAACCATGCTTGATTTCGGGTGGCCTGAGCTTCTGCTGATCGCGATCGTTCTGATCGTTGTCGTAGGGCCGAAGGATTTGCCGCGCGTTCTGCGCAGTTTCGGCCGCACTACGACGAAGCTGCGGGGAATGGCGGGCGACTTCCGAAAGCAGTTCGACGAAGCCATGCGCGAGGCTGAGCTGGACGACGTCAAGAATTTCGCTCGCGACGTGAAGGAGCTCGACCCGCGCAATGAGCTGAAAAAGCATATGAGCCCGCTCCGGGATGCGGAACGCGACATTCGCAGCGGACTGAACGACGCGGCGAAGCCGAAGTCCTCGACCGATAAAAGCGAAAGTGCGGCCGCCCCGGCAAAGACGGAGCAGGCCAAAGAGGCCGGGACGAAGGTCTCGGCCACGCCGGCCAAGAGCGGGCCATCGAAGGCCTCTCCCGCGAAAAGCACTTCGGCCAAGGCCACGCCAGCGAAAACCGGCGACAAGAAACCCGCGGCGACAACGGCGGGGAAGTCGCCTTCCAAATCCACCGCCAAGCCGGCGGCGAAAAAGGCATCTGCGCCGAAGAAGACGGCGGCCAAGCCGGTCGGCAATAGCGGGACTAAAACGGATAACAAAACGAACGCTGCTGCAAGCAGTCAGAAAAAAGCGGGAACCACGTCGTGAACGCTAGGAACGACGACGAAGAAGTTGAAAAGTCCTCGGCTCCGCTGATCGAACATCTGATCGAGTTGCGGTCGCGGCTAATGTGGGCCATCGCCGGCTTTTTCGTGGCGTTCCTTATCTGCTTCTACTTTGCCAAAGAAATTTTCAATCTCCTGGTGATCCCGTTTCAGTGGGCGTCGCAGTGGGCCGGGCTCGATGAAGATAAGGTCGACCTCATCTACACCGCGCCGCAGGAGTTCTTCTTCACGCAGATCAAGCTGGCCATGTTCGGCGGGCTGATTCTGGCGTTTCCGGTCATCGCCACGCAGGTCTACAAGTTCGTCGCGCCGGGGCTTTACCGGAACGAGCGGCGGGCTTTTCTTCCGTTTCTTGTGGCGTCGCCCGTGCTGTTCATCATCGGCGGCGCGCTGGTCTATTTCTTCTTCACGCCTATGGTCATGTGGTTCTTCCTGTCCATGCAGCAGGTGGGCCCGGGTGAAGAGATACAGATTTCACTCCTGCCGCGCGTTTCCGAGTATCTCGGCCTCATCATGACGCTGATTCTCTCCTTTGGGCTGGTTTTCCAGTTGCCGGTCGTGACGACGCTCATGGCGCGCGCCGGTCTGCTGACGTCCGAGGGTCTGGTCGAAAAGCGCAAATACGCCATTGTCGGGGCGTTCGTGGTGGCCGCTGTGCTGACGCCCCCCGATCCGGTGAGCCAGATCGGCCTTGCGCTTCCAACTATCCTTCTCTACGAGGTGTCCATCTGGAGCGCCCGGATCATGGAGCGCAAGCGCGAGGAACAGGCCGCTGAGGCCGAGGCGGCGGCGGAGCAGAACACCGGCACCGCATCCTAAAACTCCCTTGCGGGCCTTTGCTCGGGCGATCTTCACGGTCAAATCGATGCCCGGATGTTCACATGCTCGACGTAAGATGGATTCGCGAAAACCCGAAAACCCTTGTGGAAGCGCTGGTGAAGCGCGGGCAGAGGGAGGATGAGGCGCGATCTATCGTCGACGCGGTGATCGCGGCCGACGAGGAACGCCGCACGCACCTGGTGAAGCTTCAGGAGGCACAGGAACGCCGCAACGCTGCCTCCAAGGAGATCGGCAGGGCCATGGCCGCCGGCGATACGGAAACGGCGGAGAAGCTGAAGGCCGAGGTGGCCGAGCGGAAGAGTTTTGTCCAGAACGGCGAGGCGAAGGAGCGCGAGCTTGATGCTGCGCTACGCGACCAGCTTGCCGGCATTCCGAATGTGCCTCTTGAAGACGCGCCGGTCGGCGCCGATGAGGACGACAATGTCGAGATTCGCAAGGTCGGCGAGGCGAAGCTCCCCAATTGGGCGAAGGAGCACTACGAGCTCGGCGAAGCGCTCGGAATGATGGATTTCGAGCGGGCCGCGAAGCTGTCGGGCTCGCGCTTTACCGTGCTTTCCGGCCAGCTTGCCCGGCTGGAGCGCGCGCTTGGGCAGTTCATGCTCGACCTGCACACGACCGAACACGGTTATACGGAAGTGCAGCCGCCGCTTTTGGTGCGAGACGATGCATTGTTTGGCACGGGGCAGTTGCCGAAGTTCGGTGATGACTTGTTCTTTACGCACCCGGAGGTTCGCGCTGTACTCCCGGACGGAGGCATGGTGCATGCGCCACTGCCGGAGGAAGCCAAGACATACGGTCGGCGATTAGGGCTCATCCCCACCGCCGAGGTACCGCTCACCAATCTCGTGCGCGAAGAAATTCTCGACGCCGAAAAGCTCCCCCTGCGCTTCACCGCGCTCACCCCGTGCTTCCGCTCGGAAGCCGGATCGGCGGGGCGGGATACGCGCGGCATGCTGCGCCAGCACCAGTTCTACAAGGTCGAGTTGGTCTCGGTCACGGACGCCGAGAGCTCCATTCAGGAGCACGAGCGCATGACCCAATGCGCCGAGACGGTGCTGAAAAAGCTGGGCCTGCCATACCGAACCGTGGTGCTGTGCACCGGCGACATGGGTTTCGGCGCGCAAAAGACCTATGACATCGAGGTGTGGCTGCCGGGGCAGAAGACGTATCGCGAAATCTCCTCGTGCTCCGTCTGCGGTGATTTCCAGGCCCGCCGCATGGATGCGCGCTATCGTATGCCCGGCCAGAAGCAGACACATTTCGTCCATACGTTGAACGGCTCCGGCGTGGCGGTCGGCCGCGCGCTCATCGCGGTCATGGAAAACTATCAGAACGAGGACGGCAGCATCACCGTCCCCGAAGTGCTCCTTCCCTATATGGGCGGGCTGACGAAGATCGGCGGCTGATAGCCCAGAGCCAACGGCGTCGGAAAATTGAGGAACCGGTAAATCCATGCGCATATTGCTGACCAATGACGACGGCATCCATGCCGAGGGGCTTGCAGCGCTGGAGCGCGTCGCCCGGACCTTGTCCGACGATGTATGGGTCGTCGCGCCGGAGACGGACCAGTCCGGCTTCGCGCATTCGCTCTCGCTGTCAGAGCCGCTACGGATGCGCCAGATCGACGATCGGCATTTCGCCCTACGGGGAACGCCGACCGATTGTGTCATCATGGGTGTTCGAAAGGTGATGGACACACCGCCTGACCTGATCCTCTCCGGCGTCAACAACGGCACGAACATCGCCGACGATGTCACCTATTCGGGCACCGTTGCCGGCGCGATGGAAGGAACGTTGCTCGGCATCCGTTCGGTCGCGCTCAGCCAAGCCTATAGCTTCGATGAGGACATTCGCTACATTCCGTGGGAGACGACGGAGGCGGTGGCACCGGCGCTGCTCAAAAAGCTGATTGCCACCGATTTGCCTCCAGGTGTGTTTTTGAACGTGAACTTTCCGAACTGCGCACCGGAAAAGGTCAGGGGAACGCAGGTAACTTATCAGGGCAAGCTGGTGCACGGACTGGGGATTGAAGAGCGCAAGGACGGGCGTGGCTTTCCCTACTATTGGTTGCGGTTCGGCAGGAAGAAGTCCGAGATTCGGGAGGGCAGCGATCAAGCGGCCGTGCGGGACGGCTATATCTCCGTCTCGCCGCTGCACCTGGATTTGACGGCCCATGAGGTGCGGGAGAAATTGGTTGGAGTGCTTGGATGATTGCAGACGAGGAGCGCGAGGGTTTCGCTGCTTTTCTTTTGCGCATGCGTGCGCGAAACGTGACGTCCACCGAACTTTTTTCGGCTATGGAGGAAACGCCTCGGGGCAGCTTCGTGCCTTCGGAATGGCGTGACTGGGTCTGGTCAAATCGGGCTATTCCCATTGAATGCGGAGAGACGCTCGAATCCTGCGATCTCCAGGCCACGATAATTCATGCACTCGAACTCGCGCCAGGCAAACGCGTTCTCGAGATCGGGACCGGCTCTGGCTACACGGCAGCTGTCATCGCCAGAATAGCGGAACGTGTGCTCAGCGTGGACAGGTACAAGACGTTGGTCGAGCAGGCGATACAGCGCCATCAATCGCTGGGCATCGACAATATCATAGTTCGCCAGGGTGACGGGCTGGAAGGAGCGAACGATGGTCCGTTCGACCGGATCGTGTCATGGGCTGCCTTCGATGAGATGCCGCGCCGATTCGCGGATTTTCTTACCAGTGATGGAATAATGGTTGCGCCGATCGGGCCAGGCGACGACGTTCAGACGTTGTCCAAACTGGCCAAGGTCGGGAGCCGGTTCGAGCGCACGGATCTGGAAAGCTTGCGAATGCAACCACTGATTAAGGGCGTGGCTCAGGCCCTGTGACATTTGCGGGCAATTCTCAGGACCTTTAACCGCGCATTAAGATTAAATCCGCTTTAATGGAGTTATTCAGATTCAGAAGGGTGCGCGGGTAGCTTCATGCATTTCGGCATCACATCACAATTTAGACGCAGCTTAACGCAAAGCGTGGCAGTTCTCCTGCTCGGCGGCATCGTCACGGCGTGCGGTTCGACCGCGAATCTCACGGACGGGCTGGTCACCAATTCGACCGACGCGTCAGCGCGCGTTCGACCCAAGGTCGCGGTGGGCAATGGCGGCGGAATGCAGACGGCTGCCCAGACCAACCCGCAGCCGTCTTATTCCAGTTCCAATATTCAGAGCGCACCAGCAACGATCCGTTCATCCGCGGTGACCTCGTCGCAGCTTCCGCCGCCCAGCAGTAGCCAGCAACAGCAGGCGGCCCTGCCGGCACCGTCCAATACCGCCGGTGCAGTCAACTCGGGCGCGGCGCAGCAGGATGCGGCGCGTTCCCAGCCGGCCGAGACGCAGGATCCGGAACCTGCCGCAAGGACGCCCGCTCAGACCCAAAGCGCGTCCGGACAATCCACGGCGGCCGGTGGCACCTACACGGTGGCGTCCGGCGACACGCTGTACGCGATTTCTCGAAAGACTGGTGTTAGTGTCGATCGGCTTGCCGAAGCAAACAATGTTTCCGGCGGTGCGATTCGTGTCGGTCAGAAGCTGACGATCCCGGGCGGCAACGCTACGAACATTGCCAGTTCCCAGGAGAGTAACAGTTCGTCTGCCGGCAACAGTCAGCCGGTACAGATGGCAGCTGCGCAACTGCCGCAAACGCAGGAGACCTCGGCGC
The DNA here is from genome assembly GCF_028767125.1 of Chelativorans sp. YIM 93263. Taxonomy (GTDB): domain Bacteria; phylum Pseudomonadota; class Alphaproteobacteria; order Rhizobiales; family Rhizobiaceae; genus Chelativorans. Next base: position 276,516 of record NZ_JAKCWP010000002.1, on the reverse strand, counting down.
AAGACACGCAAGCCGAGCCGCGCCAGCGAGACGAAGAGCCCGTTGTGGTCGAGGCGGATGCCGCGACCGAGGGCGGGGACGAGGAGCAGGTTGCCGCCCTGACGCCCGATTCCACAGGTGCCGGCAATTTGCGCTGGCCCGTGCGTGGCCGTGTCGTATCGGCTTTCGATAGCGGCAGCAGCGATGGAATCGATATTGCCGTCCCGGAAGGCACTGCCGTTCACGCCGCAGAAAATGGCGTCGTCATCTACGCGGGAGACGGCCTGAAAGGCTTCGGCAATACCGTGCTGGTGCGTCACGATGACGGGCTGGTGACCGTCTACGGCCATGCTTCGGAACTGAAGGTGAAGCGCGGTGACCAGGTCACGCGCGGCCAACAAATCGCGCTTTCCGGTATGTCCGGCAACACGGACCGGCCGAAGCTGCATTTCGAGGTGCGCGAGGGGACGAGTCCCGTCGACCCCATGGCCTACCTGCAGCAGTAGGCCGGGTCGACGGCGGGCGCGCCGTAGTCCTTCTTATTCCTTAAGACCTTGGCCCAGCCGGCCGGCGAGATCTTGGACGAACTGCCAGGCGACGCGGCCGGAGCGGCTGCCACGCGTAGTGGCCCATTCCAGTGCTTCAGCGCGCAGGGTTTCATCATCCACAATCAGATCGTGATAATTCACATATCCCTCGATCATGGCGAGGTACTCGTCCTGCGAGCACTTGTGAAATCCGAGCCACAGACCGAAGCGATCTGAAAGCGATACCTTTTCCTCGACGGCTTCCGACGGATTGATAGCGGTGGAGCGCTCGTTCTCCATCATGTCGCGCGGCAGGAGATGACGACGATTCGAGGTCGCATAAAAGATGACGTTGTCGGGTCGTCCCTGAACACCCCCCTCGAGAGCCGCCTTCAGCGACTTATACGACGTATCGTCATGATCGAAGGACAGATCGTCGCAGAAGAGGATAAACCGGTGGCCGGTGTCCCTTACCAGAGCCATCAGACCGGGAAGGCTTTCGATGTCTTCGCGATGAATCTCGATCAGTTTCAGAATGGTAGTGCCAGGCTCGCGGCTCTCGTTGACGTCTGCGTGAACCGCCTTGACCAGCGAGGATTTTCCCATGCCGCGCGCGCCCCAAAGCAGCGCATTGTTGGCCGGCAGCCCGGCTGCAAAGCGATGCGTGTTGTCGAGCAGTATGTCGCGCGGGCGGTCGACGCCCTTGATGAGGCTGAGATCGACGCGGTTTACCTTCGCCACTGGCGATAACGCGCCGGTTTCCGGCTCCCAGACAAAGCAATCGGCCGCCTCGAGGTCCGGCGTGACAGGCGGGGAAGGGGCCAAGCGGGAAACGGCGGCGATCAGCCGGTCGAGCTTTTCATTCAACGCCTCGATGGCTTTGTCACTCATCGTAAGCCCCTTGGTGCGACTGGCGATAGTACCGTACGGTACGGTTCTTTCACAGCGCCTTTGAGATTGCAAGCAGACGGTTCTTTTCATGGGCCGGGAAGCCTGATATTCGGCCCTTTGCTAAGCGGTTGCAAACAGGGGCTGAACATCTATATTCCGCCCAGCTTAAGGAGAGGCAATAGGGGCCTTTCCGCATTTTCTCGGGAGTTTATTAATGCTTGTGACACCGGCATATGCCCAGGCGGGCGGCGCACCAGATATCTTTATCAGTATCCTGCCGTTCGTTCTGATCTTTGTGATCATGTATTTTCTGATCATCCGCCCGCAGCGCCAGCAGATGAAAAAACGCAATGAGATGCTTGCTGCCGTGCGCCGTGGAGACACGGTGGTGACAGGTGGTGGCCTTGTCGGCAAAGTCACGAAGGTGCTCAATGACACCGAACTGGAGGTCGATTTGGGGGCAGGCAACAAGGTGACCGCCGTTCGCTCCATGCTGGCGGACGTTCGGGTCAAGGCCGAGCCCGCCAAGGAAAAGGTCGAGAAATAACGGCCTGAAAGCAGTCGCGTTGGGGCGCAAGACCAGGCCTCGGTCTGAGTATCAGGTCGAGCCTGAATAATAAGAGGCAGCATGTTACATTTTTCGCGCTTGCAGACGTTCTTCATCTGGCTTGTCGTGGCGCTTGGCGTCCTTTACGCGGCTCCCAACGTTCTTCCGCAATCCTATTTCGTACCACTGCCGAGCTGGGCTCCGTCCCAGCCCATGACGCTCGGCCTCGATCTGCAGGGCGGCTCGCATATCCTTCTACAGCTTGATCGTCAGGAACTGATCGATGAACGCCTGACGACCGTGCGCGACGAGACCCGGCGCCTGCTGCGCGCCGAGCGGATCGGCTACACCGGTCTGGCCGCCTCCGATCAGTCCGTGCGCGTGCGCATCCGTGACACAGAGCAGGTGGACGCCGCCAGGGAGGCGCTGGACGAGCTTATCCAGCCAGTGACTTCGGGCGCATTCGGTGCAGGCAGTCTGCGAGAAATACAGCTGGAGGAACCCGAACCAGGCGTCTTGCGCCTGAACCTCACGCAGGAGGGGATCGAATACCGGCTCTCTTCTGCCCTCACGCAATCCATCGAAGTGATCAGCCGGCGCGTCAACGAGTTGGGCACGACGGAGCCTGTCATCCAGCGTCAGGGCGATGACCGCATTCTGGTGCAGGTGCCGGGACTTGATGATCCTGAACGCCTGAAGGATCTGCTCGGGCAGACCGCTCGGCTGACCTTCCAGATGGTGGATCAGTCGGTTCCGGTCGAAGAAGCGGTCGATGGCAGGCCGCCGGCGGGTACATCGGTCATGTATTCGATGGACGAGCCGGCGGTTCCCTACGTTATTGAAGACCGGGTGATCGTTTCGGGCGAGAACCTGGTCGACGCCCAGGCAACTTTCGATCAACGAACAAACGAGCCGGTCGTCTCCTTCCGCTTCGACACCCAGGGCGCTACGCGTTTCGGCCGGACGACGCAGGAGAATGTTGGCCGTCTGTTCGCGATTGTTCTTGACGGGCAGGTGATTTCCGCACCGCAAATTCGCGAGCCGATTCTCGGCGGCTCGGGGCAGATTTCCGGCAGCTTCACGGTGCAGACGGCCAATGACCTAGCGGTCCTGCTGCGCGCCGGTGCTCTACCGGCAAGCCTGACGGTCATCGAGGAACGCACGGTGGGGCCAGGGCTCGGCCAGGACTCCATTGATGCGGGCACGACAGCCTCTATTATCGGCGCACTGCTGGTTGTCGGTTTCATGATCGCCGCCTACGGACTGTTCGGAGTATTCGCGGTCATCGCGCTCACGGCTAACATCTGCATAATCATCGCCGTTCTATCCGGGCTTGGCGCAACGCTGACGCTGCCCGGTATAGCCGGCATCGTGCTCACCATGGGCATGGCGGTCGACTCGAACGTGCTCGTCTTCGAGCGAATACGCGAGGAGCGGGCGGCAGGGCGCTCGATCATCCACTCGGCGGATGGCGGCTTCTCGAAAGCTCTATCGACGATCGTCGACGCCAATCTGACGACACTGATCGCCGCAATAATCCTGTTCTATCTCGGTTCCGGCCCGATCCGCGGCTTCGCGATCACGCTCGCTATCGGTATCGTTACCACGGTTTTCTCAGCTTACACTCTGACTCGGTGGATGGTTGCCGAATGGGTACGCCGTAGCCGCCCGAAGGAACTTCCGCGCATGCCGTTGCAGTTCATTCCGGTGGACACCGCAGTAAAGTTCATGTGGCTGCGCCGAATGACATTCTCGCTTTCGGCCCTGGCACTGGTCGCCTGCATCGGCGCGTTTGCGACCATCAACATGAATTACGGTATCGACTTCCGGGGCGGCTCCGCTATTGAGGTGCAATCTCTGGAAGGCAACGCCGGTATTGCCGATATTCGCAGCCGCCTTTCCGGTCTTGATCTTGGCGACGTGCAGGTGCAGGAATTCGGCGATCCGCGTGAAGTGCTCATCCGCGTTCAGGCACAGGGCGGCGGCGATACCGCGGAACAGCAGGTGGTCAACAGCGTGCGCTCCGTCCTGGAGAGTGATTACGAGTTCCGCCGCGTCGAAGTTGTCGGCCCGACGATTTCGGCCGAACTCGCAAGGGCCGGAACGATCGCCGTTCTCGTCGCGCTTTTCGCCATTCTGGTCTACATCTGGCTGCGGTTCGAGTGGCAGTTCGCAATCGGCGCGATATTGGCAACGCTGCACGATGTCATCATGACTATCGGCTTCTTTGTGATCACTGGGATCGAGTTCAACCTGTCCAGTATAGCGGCGATTCTGACGATCGTCGGCTACTCGTTGAACGACACCGTGGTGGTCTATGACCGCGTCCGCGAGAACCTGCGGCGGTTCAAGAAGATGCCGTTGCCGCAATTGCTCGACCTCTCGGTGAACCAGATGCTTCCGCGAACCGTTATGACGTCGATCACGACGCTTCTGGCGCTTGTGGCGCTCTATGCATTCGGTGGTGAGGTCATCCGTTCCTTCACGGCCGCGATGATTTTCGGTGTCGTGATCGGCACCTACTCGTCGATCTTCGTCGCCGGCCCGCTGCTGATCCTCTTCCGCATGCGGCCGGGGGCGCTGACGGGAGGTGAGACGCAGGAGAAGGACACAACGGACCAGGTTCCGGCCAAGGGATGACGGGCGGCATGCAAATACGCGACGCGCATTTTCCGGGGCGCGCGCCCATAGATGCCTACGGCAATGGTGGTTTCCGTTTTGCCGAGATGTCCCATCGAGGCTCGCTGCTCTGCCTGCCTTCAGGCATTTATGGGTGGAGAGCCGACGATCCGGCGGTGTTGAGTGAGGCGGATTTCGAAAGACCGATCGCGGAAGCCGAAGAGATAGAGATCCTGCTCATCGGAACCGGTAAAGGGCTTCGGCCGCTGTCCGCGGAGTTGCGCAAGGTCTTGAAGGATGCCGGCATGGCCGTGGAAACCATGGCGACCGGGGCGGCGGTACGCACCTTCAATGTGCTCCTGGCCGAGGAGCGGGCGGTGGCAGCTGCCATCATTGCCGTGGACTGATGACCGCCGGCGAAGCCGAGATCGCCGAAACTGTCCGCAGGGGCGATCCCGACCGCTATCTGGCGGCGCTATACGCACCCGCGCCGAAGCGCGAGGCGCTCTTGGCGCTTTATGCCTTCAATGTGGAAACCGCCGCTGTTCGCGACCGAATCAGCGAGGCGTTGCCCGGTGAGATTCGGCTGCAATGGTGGCGCGACTTGCTCGCCGAGGCGGCTGACCCCGCCTCGGCCGCGGGACATCCCATAGCGGCGGCACTTCTTGAGGTGGTTCGCGATTACAATCTGCCGGTCGATGCCTTTCAGAACATGCTGGAAGCGCGCATCTTCGATCTCTACGACGATCCGATGCCGAGTCGCACCGATCTCGAAGGTTATTGCGGCGAAACGGCGTCCGCCCTGATCCAGCTTTCCTCCCTCATTCTTGACGCAGAGGCGGCGGGCAGGACTGCGGCATTGGCCGGCCATGCCGGCTGCGCTCAGGCGATTGCCGGGCTTTTGCGCCTTCTGCCGATCCATAGGCGGCGGGGGCAGTGCTACATCCCGCTCGACATGCTGCAAGCCGTTGGAATGACACAGGACGAGCTTGTCTCTGGCGAAGATACCGAGGGGGCGAATCGGGCTGTGGTGGCGATGATCGCGCTGGGGCGTGACCACCTCGTCGAATTCAGGAAAGGGGCAGGGGACATTCCGCCGCCCCTCAGGCCAGCCTTTCTGCCGGTGTCCCTCGCGGAAGCTTACTTCAAACGCATCGAGCAAAGCGGTCTCGATCCGCTGGACGAGATCGCGACACTGTCACCGCTGCGGCGGCACTGGCTTCTCTTGCGCCACGCCACCAAAGGCTGGTGACACTCGCGGCTATTTCGAGCCAAAATCGACACAGGCGTTTTGTTCCCGCCAAAATTGCATCTAAGTATGATCTCCGTTGGTTGGGAGATTCGTCATGTCGGCATGGGCAGGAAGCACGCACGCGGGCTGGGGCGCGGTTTTCGTTGAAATGCTTCTGGGCGTGCGCGCCGCCGTCTACCGCTTTCCGGCGGTCGCGCTGTTCCTGCTTGCCGCCATGCTCCAGTCCAACCTGCTGATTTCCGGTATCGATCTTTTTCATACGGGTAGAGACCTCCTCGATCCGGAGCTTGTGATCGGGCTTTCTGCCGGCGCCATAGCCGCGCTCTCCGTTGCGCTGTTCGGGGAATCGTGTGGGATATCCGCTCTTTTAAAAGCGATCGGCGGACTTGCGGCGGGGGCGATCGTCACGGCGCTGATCGTTTTCTCGTATACATTTGACACACTTGAATGGACATTGCTTTTGGGGCTGACCGGCGCGATTTTGCTCGCGCCAGTCGTCCGACGCGGCAGTGCCAGCGCGTTCTGGATGTTCTCAGCGCGCATTGCGTTTGCCGCGCTGCTGGCGCTCTTGGCTCTGTTGCTTTTTGCCGGCGGCATCTCGGCCATTCTCACGAGCCTTACTCTGCTGTTCGGACTGGATGTTCCGAGCGAGCTCTATCAGCATGTCTGGGCTTTCACCGGCCTCTTTGCCGCCCCGCTTTTCGGGCTAGGGCAGGTGCCAGAGCGCTTCGATGAGAAACCGGGACACGAAGCGGCCGGTTTCATGGACCGCGGCATGCGCGCGCTCGGTGATTTTGTGGCCGCCCCGCTGTTAATTACCTATGCCGTGATTCTTCACGTTTATGCTCTCAAGATCGTTGTTTCCGGTGACGTTCCGGAGGGGCAAATCGGATGGCTCGTCTTTATCTACGGCGTCTGCGTGTACGGCGCGCTCCTGCTCATAAATCCTTTCTTTGACCGGGCCCGCGCTCCCACCAGATTTCTTCTGCGGTTCTGGCCGTTCTTTCAGATCGTACCACTCGGGCTCCTGGCGTACGCGGTCACGGTTCGGATTGGCAGCTATGGCGTGACCCCAGATCGCTTCTTTCTCGCGCTCTTTGGCCTAGTGGCAGCGCTGATCGTCCTCATCCAGCTCGTGCCGCGCCTGCGCGGGGATACGCGATGGATGGCATTGCTGCCGGTTCTGGCGTTGATCTTCGGCAGTTTCGGTCCTCAGGGAGCCGTAGGCGCGTCAATAAGAAGTCAGGCCGAGCGCTTCCTGCAGATCGTCGACAGCGAACCTTTAAGCGATGAGCAAAATGATCAGGCACTCTCTGCCTTATCCGCGCTGAACAGGTATGACGCGCTGTCGCGCGTTGCGCCGCCAAACGGTACCCTTGATGCTGCCGATGCAGAAAACTTCATGAAGGTTGCCAAGGCGTGGGGACTGGATCCGACGCGCGATGCAGCCGTGGCAAGCGGACGCGCCTTCAATCGGCGCGACGAATTAGCGGCCTTCGGCATCGGCGATTACGACACGATCGTGGAAGGCGTCAGCTTGTCTTCAGAGGGAGGGTCGACACCAACATCGGTGAATTTGCCCTCGGGGGAGCAAATCGCATTCGCGGTGACGCAGGACAATCTCGTGGTCACGCAGGGGAGGGAAACTGCGCGTTTTCCAATCTCCCCCGATACTTTCCAAGACCTACTCGGCCAGCAGAGCAACGACTCGCCCGAAGTAGAACTGCAGGCCGGCGGCCGCAAACTGAAAATCCTGTTAGACCATATCTATTTCAGCGAAAGCGAAGACGGCGAACCGGTACAGGTTCAGGCGCTTGCGGGTGCTATACTGCTGCACTCGGCCGATTGGTCGCAGCAGTAAGAGCGAGATGCGTTGTTATTCGGCGGCCGCGCGGCTCTCAATGCCGAGCCAGGCTCGACAATCGGCCAAGGCTCGCGCCGTCATTGCCCGTTTCCTGGCAACCGACTTGTCCTTGCCGCGCAGGCGTTTGCCGCCCTCGAGCTTCGGAAGCTCCACCGGTGGGAAGAGGCCAAAATTGATGTTCATCGGCTGGAACGAGCGCTTGCCCGGCTCATCATCGGAGAGGATGTGCCCGCCGGTGATGTGGTTGAGGAGCGCGCCGAAGGCCGTAGTCGCCGGCGGCGGCGCGATCCGCTCCCCGCGCCTTTCGGCAGCGGCGAGGCGGCCGGTCAGAAGGCCGATGGCGGCGCTTTCAACATAACCCTCGCAGCCGGTGATTTGTCCCGCAAAGCGCAGGCCAGGGCGGGATCTCAATTGAAGCTTTCCGTCAAGCAAGGCCGGTGAATTGATGTAGGTGTTGCGGTGCAACCCGCCGAGTCGTGCGAATTCCGCGTTCTCCAGTCCGGGGATCATGCGGAAGATTTGGACCTGCTCGCCGTATTTCAGCTTCGTCTGGAAGCCGACCATATTGTAGAGCGTGCCCAGCGCATTGTCCTGGCGAAGCTGGACGACCGCATAGGCTTTTTCGTCCGGCTTGTGTGCGTTTGTCAGCCCCATGGGCTTCATGGGTCCGTGGCGCAGCGTTTCCGGCCCGCGCTCGGCCATAACCTCGATGGGTAGGCAGCCATCGAAATAGGGTGTGCCTTCCCATTCCTTGAAGGTGGTTTTCTCGCCATCGAGCAGCGCCTGGATAAAGGCCTCGTACTGCTCCTTGTTCATCGGGCAGTTGATGTAGTCCTTGCCCGTGCCGCCCGGACCGATCTTGTCGTAGCGCGACTGGAACCACGCGACATCCATGTTAACCGTGTCGAAATGCACGATTGGTGCGATGGCATCGAAGAAGGCGAGCGCGTCGGCACCCGTCTTTTCACGGATCGCTTCGGCCAGTCCCGGCGCTGTGAGCGGGCCGGTGGCAATGATTACTTGGTCCCATTCCTCCGGCGGAAGGCCCGTAATCTCTCCGCGCTGGACCGTTATGAGAGGATGGTCTTCGATGGCCCGCGTCACTGCATCGGAAAAACCGTCGCGGTCAACCGCCAGCGCGCCGCCGGCCGGGACCTGATTGGCGTCACCCGAACGCATGATAAGCGAACCGGCCAATCGCATCTCCGCGTGCAGGAGACCGACCGCATTGGTCTCGGCATCGTCGGAACGGAATGAATTCGAGCAGACGAGTTCCGCGAGCCCGTCGGTCTGGTGAGCTTCAGTGCCGCGAACAGGCCGCATTTCGTGCAGGATGACGGGAACGCCGGCTTCCGCCGCCTGCCACGCTGCCTCGGATCCGGCAAGCCCGCCGCCGATCACGTGAATGGGTTGATAGGTCATAGGGCGGGAGATAAGTCGAAGCACCGCCGAATGCAACGAAAACCAACGATGATCACGACGAAGGCGGGATGCGCCGGGACCTAAACAGTTGGTCCGAACCCGCCGGCGGTCCGCCGGACATCATGCGCCTGGGCGAGTGGAGTTAGCGGGCCTGCCGGTAAGTAATAACCGCTCCTGCTTTACCGCCTGATACGGTGCCGATTGGGTCTGATTCGGTTTTCCAGCTTCACACGCTGCGATTCTTGGTGAAGGGCGAAGGCGGTTGCGATCAACATGGAAAGCATCATCGCCGCAGCAAACATAGATATTAGCATGGCTCTAGCCTCCTTGCCATTCCTTAACGAGTGAATCCCAAGTTTGGTTTCACCTCATGATGCGTTGAATGACACGAGCGGGCGGAACGGGTACTGAACGGCTGGTTCATGTCCTGTTCATCTTGCCATTTCCGGTTGTCTCTGCCTTTCTGAAGCGGAACACGGAGGATCACGCATGCCGGACACCGGCGTCCTACTCTCTTATATCGTCGCCTGCATCGCGCTTATCGTCGTGCCAGGACCGTCGGTCACGGTTATCATTGCGAATTCATTGCGGCATGGCGCTCGTGCAGGCATGCTCAATGTGCTCGGAACGCAACTCGGTCTGGCGGCGATGATCGGTGTTCTGGCCGTTGGGTTGGCGGCAGTCGTCAATGCGATGGGCGGCGTTTTCGAGATATTGCGGCTCCTTGGGGCAGCCTATCTCATCTGGCTCGGCATTAGGATGTGGCGCTCAGATGGTTCGTTGGGAGGGGGCACCGCCCCGCGAGCGCAGCGATCGTTCGTTCTCCAGGGCTTTATCGTCATCTGGTCCAATCCCAAGGCGCTAATCTTCTTCGGGGCCTTCATCCCGCAGTTCATCGATCCCGCCGGCAGCACCGCGTGGCAAACAGTCTTCCTCGGGGGGATATTCATGGCCGTCGCGACGATCGGCGATTCGCTTTACGCCTTCGCGGCAAGCGGACTGGGTTCGCGCCTGACCAGGGCGCGTGTGCAACTCGTGGAGCGCATATCGGGCACCTGCCTGATCGGCGGCGGCCTTTGGCTCGCCTTGGCGCGCCGCTGACGCGATCACGAATTGCCTTCATCCGCCAAGGGCGATAGAAGCTCAGGCATGAGCGAGCGCATAGCCTTTTACGCGGGATCCTTCGACCCGCTGACGAATGGTCATCTCGACGTGCTGAAGGGCGCGTTGTTCGTGGCCGATACGCTGATCGTGGGGATTGGCATACACGCAGGAAAGAAGCCGCTTTTCTCGTATGAAGAGCGGGTCGAGCTCATCGAGCGCTCGGCGGCCGATGAGCTCGGACCGGATGCGACGCGCATCAAGGTTGTTGCTTTCGAGAATCTCGTCATTGACGCTGCCCGTGAGCATGCCGCCTCGATCATGATTCGAGGCCTGCGCGATGGCACCGATCTGGACTACGAGATGCAGATGGCGGGAATGAACGAGACCATGGCTCCGGAACTGCAGACCGTTTTTCTGCCGGCCAGTCCCTCGGTCCGCACCATTACGGCCACACTCGTGCGCCAAATTGCGTCCATGAGCGGGGACATCACTCCATTCGTGCCGGCAGCCGTCGCCGGTGCGCTTGTCAGCAAGTTTGCCGACTGAACATACGTAATCGGAGAAGTTCATCATGCGCCTAGCTTCCATCGCCGCTTCCATCAGCCTTGCCGCGAGCCTATTTCTCGCGGTCACCGCGCAAGCCGCCGAGCCGGGAGATACACTGGTCCTTGAGCTTGAGAGCGGGAACGTCGAAATCGCCCTTCGGCCCGATCTGGCGCCGCAGCACGTGGAGCGGATCAAACAGCTTGCGCGCGAAGGGGCCTATGACAATGTCGCCTTTCACCGGGTGATTGACGGCTTCATGGCGCAAACAGGCGATGTTGAGTTCGGTGACATGGAGGAGGGCTACGATCCGCAGCGCGCGGGCACCGGCGGCTCCGAACATCCCGACCTGCCGGCGGAATTTTCCGACGCATCCTTCGAGCGCGGTACGGTAGGTATGGCGCGCTCTCAGAACCCGGATTCCGCTAACTCGCAATTCTTCATCATGTTTGCGCCGGCGTCTCACCTGGACGGCAGCTATACGGTCGTCGGAAAGGTGGAAAACGGAATGGAGCACGTTGACGAGATCAAGAAGGGCGATCCCGCCAATAATGGTTCCGTCGACGATCCCGACCGCATCATCCGCGCCTATATCGCGGCGGACGAATAACACGACAGGAAAGGGCCTCCCGTGGCTGAAATCAAAGATCCCGAGAACACCATTGTCATGGAAACCACCAAGGGAAAGGTGGTGATCGAACTGATGCCGGACGTCGCGCCGGCGCATGTCGCGCGCATCAAGGAGCTTTCGCGCGAGGGCTTTTACGACAATGTCGTGTTTCACCGCGTCATCGACGGGTTCATGGCGCAGACTGGCGACCCCACAGGCACCGGCACGGGCGGCTCCGACAAACCAGATCTCGAGGCGGAGTTTTCCAATGTGAGCCATGCGCGCGGCACATGCTCCATGGCGCGCACGCAAAACCCGAACTCGGCAAACTCCCAGTTCTTCATCTGCTTTGAAGATGCCCCGTGGCTCAACAAGCAGTACTCGATCTGGGGACAGGTGATCGAGGGCATGGATAACGTCGATAAGATCAAGCGCGGCGAGCCCGTGCGCGATCCCGATTCCATCGTTTCCATGCGTGTGGCCGCGGACCTGTGACATGAGAAGGCTTGCCGCGGCGCTGATGGTATTGCCGCTCCTGTCCGGGCCGGCAGGTGCCTCCGGCAGCATCGCCTGCGTCGCGCCTGACAACGAGGCTTCGATCGAATTGACCATCGGCAGCCTGCCCGTGCTTGCCGTCGTCGGTGTAGCGATTGAGGCTCAGGGCGAAAGCTGGACACTGAGCGGCGAAGGCGAGCAGGCAATCGCTGTCGGGCAGGCTTTCGGCAATGCGAACGAAATGCGGATCGATTTCACGGATCCGAATATCGAGTCGATCGTCGCCGAGGTGCGGCTCTTTTCGGCGGCCGAAGAGCGGGAACTGGCCACCGCCGGGACGCTGCGGATCGCCGGGGTAGGTGCCTGGGTGCTGACCTGCACGGGACCATAATTTCGGGGAAAGTCGTGCGAGTCGATCTCTTCGATTTCGAATTGCCAGAGGAGAGCATCGCGCTTCGGCCGGTAAGTCCGCGCGATACGGCGCGCCTACTTGTCGTGCGCCCGGGCGAGGGGCTGGAGGACCGCACCGTGCGCGACCTGCCTTCGCTTCTGCGGTCCGGCGATGCGGTGGTCTTTAACGACACGAAGGTGATCCCGGCCCGCCTTTCAGGCGTTCGCCGGCGCGGTGAGGCGGTGGCGCATATCGAGGCGACGCTGCACATGCGCGCGGGACCGGACCGTTGGAAGGCGTTTTTGAAGCCGGCGAAGCGTGTGGCCGAAGGCGAGCGCATCCAGTTCGGCCACGATGCGGAAAGTTGCCTTCTTGGCTCGCTCGAGGCGACTGTGGCCGAGAAAGGCGAAGGCGGTGAGGCGCTGCTTGTCTTCGACTTTTCCGGCCCCGTGCTCGATGAAGCGATTGCGGCTGCTGGCCATATTCCGCTGCCGCCCTATATCGCCTCGAGACGATCGGACGACGAGCGCGACCAGCAGGACTACCAGACCGTCTACGCCCGCGAGGAGGGCGCGGTAGCTGCCCCCACGGCCGGGCTTCACTTTACGCCGGATCTGTTCGCCGCGCTGGACGCGGCCGGGATCGAGCGCCACTTCGTGACGCTGCATGTCGGCGCCGGCACGTTTCTGCCGGTGAAGGCTGATGACACGGGCGAACACAGGATGCACGCCGAATGGGGCGAAGTGGACACCGGGACGGCCGAGGCGCTCAAAGCCGTGCGGGCGCGCGGCGGGCGGATCATCTCGGTTGGCACCACGTCGTTGCGCCTGTTGGAAAGCGCGGCATCCGAGACCGGTGAGATCAACGCCTGGACCGGCGAGACAGACATCTTCATCACGCCTGGCTATCGCTTCCGGGCCGTTGACATTCTGATGACCAACTTCCATCTGCCGCGGTCGACCCTGTTCATGCTGGTCTGCGCCTTCAGCGGCCTGGACGCGATGAAGGCGGCCTACCGGCATGCCGTCGAGCGGGGCTACCGTTTTTATTCCTATGGCGATGCCGGCCTGCTTTTCAGGGACGACACGTGAGCGAGACCTTCAAATTCCAGGTGCTGGCGACCGACGGTGCGGCCCGGCGAGGTGAGATATCGATGCCGCGCGGCATGGTTCGCACGCCGGCCTTCATGCCCGTGGGCACGGCCGGTACGGTCAAGGCCATGTATATGGATCAGGTGCGGGCACTCGGAAGCGATATCATCCTCGGCAACACCTACCACTTGATGCTGCGGCCCGGTCCCGAGCGCGTGGCCCGGCTGGGTGGGCTACATGAGCTTGCACGCTGGCCATATCCCATCCTGACGGATTCGGGCGGATTTCAGGTCATGTCGCTGGCCGCTCTCCGGAAGGTGACCGAGAAGGGCGTGACGTTCCGCTCCCATGTGGATGGTGTGGTGCACGAAATGTCGCCGGAGCGTTCCATCGAAATCCAGGGACTGCTCGATTCCGACATTCAGATGCAGCTCGATGAATGCATTGCGCTGCCCGCCTCGGAAGAGGAGATGGAGCGGGCGATGGAACTATCGCTACGCTGGGCAGAGCGCTGCAAGGTTGCCTTTGGCGACCAGCCGGGCAAGGCCATGTTCGGCATCGTGCAGGGCGGCGACAACGATCGGCTGCGCCTGCGTTCGGCCGAAGCGCTTTCGGCCATGGACCTGAAGGGCTATGCCGTGGGCGGACTGGCAGTTGGCGAACCTCAGGAGATCATGCTGGAGGTTCTCGAAGCCACGTGCCCAGCACTGCCTGCCGACAGGCCGCGCTACCTCATGGGCGTGGGCACCCCGGATGATATCCTCAAAGCGGTGGCGCGCGGCATCGACATGTTCGATTGCGTGATGCCGACCAGGGCAGGGCGCCACGGCCTTGCCTACACCCGGCGCGGCAAGATCAACTTGAAAAACGCTCGCCACGCCGAAGACCCGCGCCCGCTGGATGAGGAAAGCGACTGTCCGGCCGCGCGAGATTACTCGCGCGCCTATCTACACCATTTGGTAAAATCCGGAGAGGCACTGGCAGGGATGCTGCTCACATGGAACAATCTGGCCTATTATCAGAGCCTGATGGCCGATATCCGCGCGGCCATCGACGCCGGCCGGCTTGCCGCGCGGGCGGGTGAAATCCGTGACGAATGGGCGAGGGGCGATATTTCTCCCGCTTTAGGGTGAGGAACGGGCGTACGTCACCGCCCGTTCTGATGGGTCTGTGCGTTGGGTTCAGCAAATTGGGACGGCTATTCGGCTGGTTATGCGGGCGGCTTTGAGCATGAGCTTTTTGTGCTCCTTGAGGTCGTCCATGTTGATGTAGCGACCGGCATCCAGCCAGTTCCCATGGGTTACGGCCAGTGCGTGGACCAGGCGTAGGCAGCTTTTGGGGGAATGCGCACGATATAGGTCTTCCGCGGAGTCTCCTCATGGAAGCGCTCATCGCCGGCGCTGTGGTAGCAACCAGGCCGGCTCTATTTGACCCGTTCCATGAGCGCCTGAGCGGCTTGGGGCGCGCGGATTTTGCCCTCGTGGATGAAGTAGACGAAGACGTCGCGCGGCTGGTTCTCGACGGTCACGCTCTCATCCGCCAAGGGCAGGTCGCCCGGCATTCCTCCTTCCGCCCAGGTCTTCACCCGGTCGGCCCACGCGTCGAGATGGGCCGGCGCGTAGGCGGTCGGGATCGAATCGTCGCCGCGCTGGAGACGGGCATAGACGAAATCGGACGTCACATCGGCCATTTCGGGATAGGTGAAGTGGTGTGCGTAACAGATCGCTACGCCGTATTTGCGGGCGAGGGCGGCAAACTCCGGCACGACGAAAGAGGCGTGCCGCACCTCCAGCACGTGGCGCAGCCGTATTCCGTCCTGTTTTTCCGGCAGGAGCTTCAGGAACGCTTCGAAATCGTCCGGAGCGAATTTCTTGCTCGGCGCGAACTGCCAGAGAATGGGGCCGAGTTTTTCGCCCAGCTCCGTAATGCCGGAGCCGAGAAAGCGCTTTAGCGACTCTTCCGCCTCCGCAAGCACCTTGCGGTTGGTGACGAAGCGATTGCCCTTGAGCGAGAAGACGAAGCCTTCTGGCGCTTCGCTGGCCCATTTGGCGAAGACGGCCGGCTTTTGTGAGCCGTAGTAAGTGCCATTGACCTCAATGGTCGGCAGATGCCGGCTGGCATATTCGAGTTGCCGCTTCTTCGGCAGATCGTCCGGATAAAACGTGCCCTCCCAAGGGGCGAAGGTCCAGCCGCCGATGCCGGCGCGAACGTTACCGGATGTGGTCATTCGATTACTCCGCTGCCTGTATTCGCCGCGTCGGCCGCCTCTCCAGAAGCTCCTTCAGGAACTGGCCCGTGTAGCTCCGCTCCTCGGCCATGACGTCATCGATGCTGCCGGCCACGACCAACTCGCCGCCGCCGTCGCCACCCTCAGGTCCGAGATCGAGGATCCAGTCGGCGGTCTTGATGACCTCCAGGTTGTGCTCGATGACGACCACCGTGTTGCCCTGGTTGACCAACTCATGGAGAACTTCGAGCAGCTTGGCCACGTCGTGGAAGTGCAGGCCGGTCGTCGGTTCGTCGAGAATATAAAGCGTGCGGCCGGTGGCGCGCTTGGAAAGCTCCTTGGCGAGCTTGACGCGCTGGGCCTCGCCGCCCGAAAGCGTGGTGGCCTGCTGACCGATCTTCACATAGCCGAGCCCGACGCGGGCAAGCGTCTTCAGCTTGTCGCGCACAGCCGGCACAGCGGAGAAGAACTCCACGCCTTCATCCACCGTCATTTCCAGGACATCAGCGATCGATTTGCTCTTGAAGGTGACTTCCAGCGTCTCCCGGTTGTAGCGCTGGCCGTGGCAGACGTCACAGGTGACGTAGACATCCGGCAGGAAGTGCATCTCGATCTTGATGACGCCGTCGCCCTGGCAAGCCTCGCAGCGCCCGCCCTTCACGTTGAAGGAGAAGCGTCCCGGCTGATAGCCGCGCGCTTTGGCTTCGGGAAGGCCGGCGAACCAGTCGCGGATGGGCGTGAAGGCGCCCGTATAAGTTGCGGGATTCGAGCGCGGCGTGCGGCCGATTGGGGACTGGTCGATGTCGATGACCTTGTCCAGGAACTCCAGTCCCTCAATGCGCTCGTGCTCCGCCGGATGTTCACGCGAGCCCATGATGCGGCGTGAAGCTGCCTTGTAAAGCGTCTCGATCAGGAAAGTCGACTTGCCGCCGCCCGATACGCCGGTAACGCAGGAGAAAGTGCCGAGCGGTATGTCGGCGGTGACGTCCTTCAGATTGTTGCCGCGCGCGCCCACGACGCGCACGCGCCGCTTCTTCGGGATTTCCCGGCGGGTCTCCGGCAGAGGAACGGCAAGCTCCCCCGTGAGATATTTGCCCGTGATGGAGGCCGGATGGGCCATGATATCGCGCGGGGTTCCCTCGGCAATGATACGGCCGCCATGGACACCCGCTGCCGGACCGATATCCACCACATAGTCGGCCGAGAGGATGGCGTCCTCGTCGTGCTCGACCACGATGACCGTGTTGCCGAGATCCCGCAGGTGGCGGAGTGTGGCGAGCAGCCGGTCGTTGTCGCGCTGGTGCAGCCCGATCGAGGGTTCGTCGAGCACGTAAAGCACGCCCGTTAGGCCGGAGCCGATCTGCGAGGCGAGACGGATCCGCTGGCTTTCGCCGCCGGAGAGCGAACCGGAACCGCGCGAGAGCGTCAGATATTCCAGGCCAACCTCATTGAGGAAGTTCAGGCGCTCTCGGATTTCCTTGAGAATGCGCGCGGCGATAGCGTTCTGCTGCTCGCTCAAACCGCCAGGCAAGGACTCGACCCATTGACCGGCCCTGCCTATGGACATCGCTGTAATCTCCCCGATATGCTGGCCGTCGATCTTGACGGCCAGCGCTTCCGGCTTCAGCCGGTGGCCGCCACACGCCGGGCAGGGATAGGCCGACATGTAGCGCTCGATCTCTTCGCGTGCCCATGCCGATTCCGTCTCGCGCCAGCGGCGCTCGAGATTGTTGACGACGCCCTCGAAGGGCTTCGTCGTGCGATAACTGCGCAGCCCGTCATCATATTCGAACGTGACCTTGCGCTCGCCCGTTCCGCGCAGGATGGCCGATCGGGCCTCCTCCGACAGCTCCTTCCAGCGATTGCCGACCTTGAAACCGTATTCCTTTCCCAGCGCTTCAAGGGTCTGCAGGTAATAGGGCGAGGTGGATTTGGCCCAGGGCTGGATGGCGCCCTCGCGCAGGATAGCGTCCTGGTTCGGAACGACGAGTTCCGGATCAACGGCGCGCTGGCTGCCCAGTCCATCGCAGGTGGGGCAGGCACCGGCCGGGTTGTTGAAGGAAAAGAGGCGCGGCTCGATCTCCGGAATGGTAAAGCCGGAAACGGGGCAGGCAAATTTTTCCGAAAAGAGCAGGCGCTCGTGGGTTTCATTCTTGGATTTGTTGGCGCTGCCGCCCTCGGCGGTCTGCTCCTCGGGGAGGGGGCGATCCGCAAACTCCGCAACTGCCAAGCCATCGGACAAGTTTAGACATGTTTCCAGCGAGTCGGCGAGCCGGGTGGACAGATCCGGCCGCACGACGACGCGGTCGACCACCACATCGATGTCGTGCTTGTATTTCTTGTCAAGCGCGGGAACATCGGCGATCTCGTAGAAGGCGCCGTCGACCTTGACGCGCTGAAAGCCCTTTTTCTGGAGTTCGGCAAGCTCCTTGCGGTATTCACCCTTACGCCCGCGCACGAGGGGCGCGAGGACATAAAGCCGCGTGCCTTCCTCCAGCGCCAGGACGCGGTCGACCATCTGGCTGACGGTCTGGCTCTCGATCGGCAGGCCCGTGGCCGGCGAATAGGGCACTCCCACGCGCGCGAACAAAAGGCGCAGATAGTCGTAAATTTCCGTGACCGTGCCGACGGTGGAGCGCGGGTTCTTGGACGTCGTCTTCTGCTCGATGGAAATCGCCGGCGAAAGCCCGTCGATCTCGTCGACATCGGGCTTCTGCATCATCTCCAGAAACTGGCGTGCATAGGCCGACAGGCTCTCGACGTAACGCCGCTGGCCCTCGGCATAGATCGTGTCGAAGGCAAGCGACGACTTACCAGAGCCTGAAAGCCCGGTCATGACGATCAACTTCTCGCGCGGAAGATCGACGTCGACGTTCTTCAAATTGTGTTCGCGCGCGCCGCGAATGGAAATCAGCTTGTTGTCAGGCATGCCCGTTTTGCTGCCCTCTTGTGCTACGGGATTGCCGGCCGAGGCGCCGACTCGCCTCATGTAGGGGAACACGGGGCGCATTTCGATGGTGGCGCGGCAATGCGCCACCCGTTTCTGATGATAACGATGTTGGTTTTTCAGTTTTTTCTGCCGAGTTCAAGCGCAAAGAACAAAAAACGAACAAGATCCTGACATTTCCTGTCGGCACGGAGAGGCGGGGCCCTTCTGGTGGCGTGTTTTGGGGCCCGGAAACTCTTGACGGATGGACAAACGGGGCGCAGAATCCACAAGTCCATCAGCGGTGGCCCAACCTAGGCTGCCGGAACGATGGGACGGCAATGAAGTCGAGGAGGGAGGCATGACTCCACCTGACTGTTTGAGCGGCTCCACGACATATGTGGAGCCACAGCCGGTGAAGGGCTGAACGGGGCCCGAGCGGTGACAACCGGAAACCCGGCTGCCGAACCCACAATTGAACATATTATGGTGGGCGGTGCATTTGCCCGTCCTCGAACGCCGGTAAAATGCTCCGGCACGATAATCGGCCCTCGCGCGCCCGACAGAAGACGGCGGCAGGGCCTTTTCTTGGGCTGGTCGTTCAGCTATCCCAAAGGCGCCTTGCGCGGCGGCGCTCTCGATGCTATGAACAAATAGGGAACACAATTGAACTGTGGACGGCTTGGGGTGATGGCAAACCGGGCGAGCATGCGGCCGGGATTTCCTATATGGTCGCAATCATTCGGCGCGTCGCCGGAGCCTGTGCGTTCGCGGGCTCGCGGCGGGTTCGTGCAATTCGGTTGAGTGGAGTGATGTCATGGCGGGCAGTGTAAACAAGGTCATTCTCGTGGGGAATCTGGGTGCAGACCCGGAGATTCGGCGCCTGAATTCCGGGGATCCAGTGGTTAACCTGCGGATTGCCACCTCCGAGACTTGGCGCGACCGCAGCACGGGTGAGCGGCGCGACCGCACCGAGTGGCACCGGGTGGTGATTTTCAACGATAATCTCGCCAAGGTGGCCGAGCAGTACCTGAAGAAGGGTATGAAGGTTTATCTTGAGGGGCAGCTCCAGACCCGGAAATGGACAGACCAGTCCGGTCAGGAGCGTTATACGACCGAGGTCGTCCTGCAGAAGTTCCGTGGGGAGTTGCAGATGCTGGATTCTCGCGGCCAGGGTGAGGACCGCCAGGTCGGCTATGGCGGCGGTGGCGGCGAGTCGGATTTCGGCCAGTCGGGCCCGGCGGATAATACGGGTGGTGGCGGCGGTTACTCGCGCGACCTGGACGACGAGATTCCGTTTTGATCGGTACAGTCCGTCTGTACACAGAGTGTTGAAGTTTTAGCGACTTAATATCGAGCAGGCGGCAGTCGCAAAAGCGCCGTTAGCCCGCTTGATCTGCAGAACCGCTCTCTTGCTGGCAGAGCGTAGTACGAGCTCCGTTCAAACGTGGTCGAAACGGGGCGTGGGAAGCCCTCTGCCGGTCAGGAATCATGGGACGCACATATAAATCGTGATCGCGCCAACGGTCCAACGAGGGTTTGAAGTCACATTTATCTGTCATGGAGGCGCCTACCCGCGGTGCCAAGACGGTCGGCGGGAGAGGTGAGGGTGTCCCTTACCGGATGAGAACGCCAGAAAGGACATGACATGACGTTTGCATTGCGCACCAGAGAGTTGTTCACCGCAGGATTTCTGTCGGTCGGCATCGCATTTGCACCCCAGGCACTTGCGCAGGAAACCGAACAGGCACCCGCAGCGGCCGAAACAACGGACATCAGCGAGGAGAAGCTGGAGTCGTTCGTCGTCGCTTTCCAACAGGTTGAAGCGGTAAAGGAAGACTTTACCCAGCAAATCGAGAGCGCCGCATCCGACGAAGAGCAGCAGGGCCTGCGCAACGAGGCCGGCCAGGCCATGCTACAGGCGGTTGAAGATACCGACGGGATTTCCGTGGACGAGTACAATCAGGTCCTGCGCTCGGCGCAGAATGACCCGGAACTGGCCGAAAGGCTGACCCAGGCCATCGGTCAGGCCCAATAAGCGCTGCTTCGGCGGATCGTCCGGAATCCGGGCGGTCTGCCGAATCCTTACGGAGCGGCAAGGAGCGCCTTTGCGCCGTCCGCGACGAACTGCACCGCGAGAGCGGCGAGAAGTACACCCAGGAGTCGGGTCAGGATTGACCGGCCGGTCTCTCCCAGGAAACCGTCAACCCGCTCGGCGAGCACGAAGACTGCGTAAGTAATCGCAATCACAACGACGAGAATCCCGACCAGAACGGCAAGACCTAGGGGGCCGGCAAAACTGCCGGAGAGGAGAATTGCGGCCGAAATTGCGCCGGGCCCGGCGATCAACGGGATCGCCAACGGGAAGACGGCGATATTGCGAATCATATCGCGCGTAATGGCGCGTTCGGCGCTCCTCTCATGCCGCTCTTGACGTTGCTCAAAGATCATCTCGAAGGCAATGTAGAACAGGAGAAGGCCGCCAGCGACGCGGAAGGCCGGCAGCGTGATGCCGAAGATCTTCAAAACTGCGCTACCGGCGAGGGCGAAGAGGGTTAGGGCACCGAATCCGATAAGACTGGCGCGGACAGCGACCTGATTGCGCTCTGAGCGCGTCATGCCGGCAGTAACGGCCAGGAAGAGCGGCGCAAGGCCCACTGGATCGACCGTCACAAGCAGGGTGACGAAGGCGTTTATGATATCATCGAAGGCGGGCATCGCGGATCGTTTCCGTTATTTTTAGCTCGACGGCGAGAGCACGTTAGACCGGTGTTATGCTGTGCTCGCGAATGAAAGCATTATCCTGTTGAAATTCCGTGTCATTTCCCCGCTTATATAGCTCTGCGGCATTGGAGATTCCGCAGCGCTTCTTATATAAGGGGACAGTGATTCTGTTAGCTGAATGTGATCCGATTTGACTGACCAGACGACGCCGAGCGGGCCCGGCGAGCCCGACGATATCGAATTTATTTCCATTATTGAGGAAATGCAGCGTTCATATCTCGATTACGCGATGAGCGTGATCGTGAGCCGCGCGCTGCCGGACGTGCGCGACGGGCTGAAGCCGGTGCATCGGCGCATTCTCTATGCCTCTCACGAGAGCGGCTATCACTGGAACCGTAAATATGTGAAGTCCGCGCGCCCTGTCGCCGATGTGATGGGTAAATACCACCCTCATGGCGACGCGGCGATCTATGATGCCCTTGTGCGCATGGCGCAGCCCTGGTCGATGCGGCTGCAACTCATCGACGGCCAGGGCAATTTCGGTTCGATCGACGGTGATCCGCCGGCGGCGATGCGTTACACCGAGGCGCGCCTGACCAAGGCTGCGCACGAGCTCTTGGAAGATATCGACAAGGACACAGTCGACTGGCGGGATACCTATGACGGTGCTGCGCAGGAACCGGAGGTGCTTCCGGCGCGCTTTCCCAATCTTCTGGTGAACGGCTCCGGCGGTATTGCCGTCGGCATGGCCACCAACATTCCGCCGCACAATCTCGCCGAAGTGGTCGATGGGTGCGTGGCACTGATCGATGATCCTGCGATTGAGCTTTCGCGGCTCATGGAAATCATCCCCGGCCCGGATTTTCCGACCGGCGGCATCATTCTCGGCCGTTCGGGCATCCACAGCGCTTACTCGACGGGGCGCGGCTCCGTGATCATGCGCGGCAAGGCCGAATTCGAGCAGATCCGCGGCGAGCGCGAGGCGATCATCGTCACCGAGGTGCCTTACCAGGTTAACAAGGCGCAGATGATCGAGAAGATGGCCGAGCTTGTGCGCGACAAGCGCATCGAAGGCATTTCCGACATCCGCGATGAGAGCGATCGGCAGGGCTATCGCGTGGTCGTGGAACTGAAGCGCGATGCCAATGCCGAGGTGGTGCTCAACCAGCTCTATCGCTTCACGCCGCTGCAGACCTCCTTCGGCACTAACATGGTGGCGCTCAACGGTGGCAAGCCGGAGCAGATGACACTGCTCGACGTCTTGCGGGCCTTCGTCGCCTTCCGGGAAGACGTGGTTAGCCGCCGCACGAAGTATCTCCTGCGCAAGGTCCGCGAACGGGCGCACGTGCTGGTAGGTCTTGCCATTGCAGTGGCCAATATTGACGAGGTCATCAATCTGATCCGCCGCGCGCCCGATCCGCAGACGGCGCGCGAGCAACTGATGGAGCGGCGCTGGCCGGCGCATGACGTGGAAGCGCTGATCACGCTCATCGCCGATCCGCGCCACAAGGTGAACGAGGACGGGACCTACAACCTGTCCGAGGAGCAGGCCCGCGCCATTCTGGAGCTGCGTCTGCAGCGCCTCACCGCACTCGGCCGCGACGAGATCGCCGACGAGCTGAACAAGATCGGTTCCCAAATTCAGGATTATCTCGAAATCCTATCCTCGCGCGCGCGCATCCAGCAGATCGTCAAGGATGAGTTGGTTGCCGTGCGTGACGAGTTTGGCACCCCGCGCCGCACCGAGATCACCGAAGGCGGCGCCGACATGGAGGACGAAGACCTAATCCAGCGAGAGGATATGGTCGTCACCGTCACTCACAAGGGCTATATCAAGCGGGTGCCGCTCTCGCTCTATCGGGCGCAGGCGCGCGGCGGCAAGGGCCGCTCAGGTATGTCGACCAAGGACGAGGACTTCGTCACGCGGCTCTTCGTGGCCAACACGCACACGCCGATCCTCTTCTTCTCCTCGCGTGGCATCGTCTACAAGGAAAAGGTCTGGCGCCTGCCCGTGGGTTCGCCGCAGTCGATCGGAAAGTTCCTGCGCAATATGTTGCCGCTCAAGGAAGGCGAGCGCATCACGTCGATCATGCCCTTACCCGAGGACGAGGAAAGCTGGGCCGAGCTGGATGTCGTGTTCGCCACCACGCGCGGCACCGTGAGGCGCAACAAACTTTCGGATTTCGTGCAGGTGAACCGTGGCGGCAAAATCGCCATGAAGCTGGAGGAGCAAAGCGACGAAATCCTCGGCGTCTATACCTGCACCGAGAATGATGACGTACTTCTGACCGCTGCCTCCGGCCAGTGTATCCGTTTCCCGGTAACGGGTGTGCGTGTGTTTGCCGGGCGCAATTCGATCGGCGTTCGCGGCATCAATCTCGCCGATGGCGACAAGATTATCTCCATGGCCATTCTGGAACACGTCGAAGCCACGCCTGCGGAACGTGCGGCCTATCTGAAGCAGGCGGCGGCAGACCGCCGGTCGTCCAATGGCGACGAGGAAGAGGAGATCGCGCTAACCAACGAAGATGTCGGCGAAGAGGCCAGCCTTTCTCCTGAGCGGTACGAGGAATTGAAGGCGCACGAGCAGATGGTGCTGACCGTCAGCGAGTACGGCTACGGCAAGCGCTCGTCCTCCTACGATTTTCGTGTAATTGGCCGTGGCGGGAAAGGTATTCGCGCAACGGATGTTTCGAAACGCGATGAAATCGGTCCCTTGGTAGCTGCTTTCCCCGTCGCGCCCGAGGATCAAATCATGCTGGTCTCCAACGCGGGCCAGGTCATTCGTGTGCCGGTCTCGGGAATTCGGATCGCCAGCCGCGCGACCAAAGGGGTCACGATCTTTAATACCGCCGATGGCGAACGGGTCGTCTCGGTGGAGCGGATTTCTGAACCGCAAGCCGATGATGAGGAGGTCGAGGTCTTGGGAAGCAGCGATGTTCCAGCGGGCGAAAACGCCTCGACCGATGAAGGCGAGGCCGAGTAGGTCTGCTCACTGTAATCGTGGATTGATTTCGGCCGGGCCTGTGCCCGGCCGTTTTCGTTCTAAGCTCGGGAATGTTCAAAAAACAACACCCGCCGGGGGAGGAGGTCCGGCGGGTGTCGTTTTTGTCGACCGGTAATCGGGAGGAGGTGATTACCGGTCCTATCCGTCAGGGCTGGGAGGAGGAGGAGGCCCTGACGAAATTCCGTGAATTACAGAGACTTCCGTGCTACGAACGGAATATCGCCGCGGGCAATGCCCAGATCGGTCAGTTCACGATTCGAGAGCTGGCTAAGCTCGCTAACCGTCTGCCGGTAACGGCGCCAGTTACGATAATTGCGGATCAGGTTCATCAGTCTTGCTCACTTGGTCTGTGCGGTCTCTAACCGTCTTGCAGCCATCAGATAGTCCTTCTCGCTGCATGGCAAAATAGCAAATGTTGCATAGCAGCATTGCAAATGGTGCAATGCATCATGATTCTGTCATAAACACGAGATCGCCATACGAGGGGACGGAATGGATTTACCGACGGGCGAGATTGCAGCCTATGCCGCGGCGATGGGGGTTGCCGGCGCGGTCACGGGCTTCATGGCCGGGCTCTTCGGGATTGGCGGCGGCGCAATCCTCGTGCCGGTGTTCTACCAAATTTTCAGCCTTTTCGGCGTGGAGGAGGCGGTGCGCATGCATCTATCGGTTGGTTCCTCGCTCGCCGTGATCGTGCCGACTTCTTTGCGCTCGTGCCGCTCGCATTTTTTGCGTGGCGCGGTCGATATGAAGCTCCTGCGCAGCTTTGTGATAGCCGTGCCGGCGGGAGTCGTGGCGGCATCCGTGACCGCGGCGCTCATCTCGAGTGCTGGGTTGATGGCCATTTTTTCCGCGATCCTGTTTACTGTCGGTCTCAGACTCCTGTTCAACCGCCATGATTGGCGGATCGGCTCGAATATTCCCGGCAATCCCGGGCGGTCGATGATCGGATTCGTCATAGGCTATCTCTCGACGCTAATCGGCATTGGCGGGGGCATTCTGAACAACACGTTCATGACCCTGTTCGGCCGCCCCATCCATCAGGCCATCGCGACCTCGGCAGGTGTAGGTGTCTTGATCTCAGTGCCGGGTTTTCTGGGGTACATCTGGGCTGGCTGGGCCGTGCCCGGCCTACCGGTTGCCTCAACCGGTTATGTGAACTGGATAGCGGTCCTGCTCGTGAGCCCGATCACGCTGCTCATCGCGCCACTGGGCGTCAGCGCTGCGCACGCCCTGAAGAAACGGCATCTGGAAATCGCATTCGGGATCTTTGCAGTCGGGATTTCATTCCGATTTCTCTGGAGCCTGCTATAGAGGCCCAGATCGTCCGGGCGGGTTGTACCTTGAGCGCTAGAGCCTTGTTTTAGCACGTGCGGGTAGTATTAGCGTAATTACCAACAGTAATACTTAATAGGATCCATAAACACTCGTGATCGGATTTTATAGCAGTAGTGTTATATAGTAGAAAGTTTTTTATCATATTGGCGTACATAAAGCGTCCGAAAATGCTTCGAAAACAGCACCTCAGGCTGCCTTAGCCATGGAATCGCTCAGCCCGAATCCCGAACAAGTGTTTCACATTCGCACTATTCTGGCCGTGGTCATGGGGCTCAGTCTGACCCGTCTGCTGACCGGATTCGCACGCATTGTCCAACATCCAAGCCGGAAACGTATTTACCTCGTTCATTTGGGATGGGGCGCGTTTCTCTTTCTTACGGTTATCCATTTTTGGTGGTTCGAGTTCCGGCTTACACACGTCGAACGCTGGACCTTTGTATTCTACTTTTTTCTGATCTGTTACGCGGCCCTTTTGTTTTTCATATGCTCGATTCTGTTTCCCGACCACATGGATGAGTACGCCGGTTTCAGAGATTATTTTCACTCCCGCCAAAAATGGTTCTATGGCCTCCTGGCAAGCATATTCGTCGTTGATGTGGTTGATACGCTCTGGAAGGGAACGGGCTATTTTATTGCTCTTGGTGCTCAATATTCAATCCGGCAGGCATTAATGTTTGCGCTGGCTATCATTGCCATGTTCGTGAAGAACAAGAGTTTCCATATTATTTTTGTTAGCGGTAGTCTTATCGCTCAGGTAATATGGATTCTTTATAATTATCAAAACTTGGATTTTTAGGCCTAATCCCGCATGATCAGCCGGTCGCCGCGCATTTCGAAACTCGAAAGGCTGCCCAGGAACTGCATACCAAGCAGGCTGCGCTCCAGCCTGCCCGGTGCGGCTACGAGGACCGGGACGTTGTCACGTTCGATGGGGCCGATCCGCACGCTATCGACACGGGCCTGGGCAGCCATCGCGCGGCCATTGGCAGTCATGACCGGGACCGAATAGGAGAGGTCTTCGGTCGAAACTCCCACCCGTCTTGCATCGGCGGCGGTCAGGACAGTAATCGACGCGCCCGTATCCACGAGGGCCTGGACTGTGTGGCCGTTCACGTCCATGCGCACCTCGAAATGGCCGTTGGCGGCCTTGTCAAGCATGATGGAGGCCTGAGAATCGCCGGAGAGCGTCATGGGGCTGCCGGGCACGAGGCCGGCGGTCAACCGGCTGGCTGTATCCTGTAATTCGTAGCGATATTGATATCCGGTCATGAGCACAAGCAGGATGAGCAGCCAATATGCTATGTCGCGCAAGGCGTTGCGCATTCGGGTTCGGGAGCCGAGCAGCCCCACAATCAAGACCGACGCCCAAAGGCTGAGATAAAGGACCCCGGCGAAGGTATTGTTTTCTATACCGAACACCTGCCCGCTGTCGTGATTTGCAATCAAGAGGATGAGGCCCAGCAAGAGGACTGCAATGACGATCCAGAACAACCTCATAGCTTGTCGTCCTGAGCCCGCTCGCGCGCCATGCGTTTGCGCCGCGTCTCTCGCCGCGGCCTGCGCTCGATGGCGAGACGTGTCGGCAGTTCCGCGATGACCGTTCTCCGCTCGGTGGAAGACATGGTCAGCCAAGCGCCGATCTCCGAGCGCGTCCGTCCGCACCCGAAGCAATAGCCGGTTCTGTCGTCAATTGAGCAGACGAGAATGCAGGGAGATTCGACGGTTTGCATCAGCGACCTTTGGATATCCACCGAGCCTTTCAGATGGGACGGCTCAGCTATAAACGCAAGTTTGTACGCTAGCCATTGCCAGTAGCGGCCCGTGCCATTATGCCCGTTGCGATTTCGAGGGATGTAAAGATGACGACCAGCGGCCTGCCTTTTGACGACATCCGCAATCTTGTCCGGCAACTGCCGGAGATGGATTCGGCGGCGGCCGAACGGACGCATGGGTTCTTCGCCCCGGTAGGGTGGGCGGAAGGGCTGGGACGTTTGGAGGACCTTGCGGCCTGGTTTTCCGGGGCCGCGGGACGCTCCCCCGCACGAGTGGGCAATCCAGTCATTGCGCTCTTTGCGGCAACGCACGGTGTTTCGCGCCGTCTGGGGTCAGATGATCCCGTGGCGGCTGCGCGCGACCGGGTCGAAGAGATCGCGGCCGGCGCCGCGCCGGTCAGCCAATTGTGCGCCAGCGGTAATTTTGGCCTCAATGTGTTCGACCTCGCACTCGAAGTGCCCGTGGGTGACATCACCGAGGTTGCAGCACTGGACGAGCGTGGGTGCGCCGCGACGATCGCATTCGGCATGGAGGCCGTCGCCACAGGCGCCGACCTGATCGGGTTAGGGGGGGCCGATACTGCGGCCGACGCTGGCGCGATGGCGCTTATCTCGGCGCTGACCGGCCGACAAGCCGATGCGTGGGAGCAGATCAAGCCGCAAGAGCGGAGTGTCATTGCCGACGCATTGAATGCTCATGACGGACATCTGAACGACCCGCTCGAGGCTTTGCGCCGGCTTGGCGGGCGCGAAATCGCCGCGCTGGTAGGCGCGATACTGGCGGCGAGGACGCAGAAGGTGGCAGTTATTCTGGGCGGACTTGCGTCGACTGCCGCGGCGGTCGTTCTGAATGCGATGACGCCGCGTGCGGTCGAGCATTGCCTGCTTGCCGCGGCAGTCGATCCCGTCCATCGGGAGGTGGCCGAGGAAATGGGGCTGGTGCCGTTGCTCGACCTTGGCGAGGTAAGGCAGGACGGTGTTGCGGCGGCGCTTGCCGCCAATATGGTGAAATCCGCCGTGGACGTTGCAGCCGGTGTGGCGGAGGTACGTTCCCGTCAGCAGCGGTAAACGAGAGCTTCAGGCGCTCTCGCGGAGGCGGTTCACCTGCCGCGTGGGAATTGCCGGCAACTCTTCCATGACACGTGACGGCGGGAAAGCGACAATCGCTTCCGTTCCTTCGCGCAGCTTCGCTTTCAGGTCAAGTGTGCCGCCGTGGAGGGCGGCAAGGCCCTGTACGATTGGAAGTCCCAAGCCGGCGCCCTGTTCAGCATTCTTGATCGTGATCGAGCCCTGTCCGAAGGCGGACAGCACTACCGGGATTTCATCCTCGGGGATGCCGGGGCCGTTGTCCTTGACGGAAATGTACTGGCCGCCGCCTGCTGTCCAGCCGACGCGGACGATGATCTCGCCGCCGGATGGCGTGAACTTCACGGCGTTGGAAAGCAGGTTCAAGGCGATCTGCCGAACGGAACGTTCATCCGCCAGGAGACGGGGCAGTACTGGCTCGAACTGCTGGACCAGGCGGATGTCCTTCGCGCGCACCTTCAACTCGATCATGCGGCAGCATTCCTGCACCACGTCCGTGAGTTCGAGCGGCTCTTCGTGCATCTGATAACGGCCAGCCTCAATGCGGGAAAGGTCCAGGATCTCGTTGATCAGGCCGAGCAGGTGCTTTCCGGATTCGTGGACGTCTCGGGCGTATTCCCGGTAGGTCTCGTTATGAATCGGTCCGAGAACCTCCTTAGCCATCACTTCGGAAAAGCCCAGTATGGCGTTGAGTGGCGTCCGCAGTTCGTGGCTCATGGATGCGAGGAACCTTGATTTGGCAAGGTTAGCTTCCTCTGCCCGGCGGCGGGCTTCGTCCGAAACCGCATTCGCCTCTTCCAACTCTGCGATGAGCCCGTCCTTTTCACTGCGGAAGGAAAGGAGCGAAACGGATGCCTTGTTGCGATGGTGGGCAACATAGCTGAAGAATGGCAGCGACAAGATGAGTAGGCCGGCCATAATCGGCTCGACGTCCAGGGGCAGGCGCGCGTAGTTGTACGCGTAAACTGCTACGGGAAGGGCAAAGGTGGCAGCGATGGCTCCGCGCAGCGACGCGGCAAGGAGTGCGGTTGCGGCTATCATCATCAGAAGAATGACCGCGATCATGACGGGTACTTGATTGATGCCGCACTGGAGGCATTCCAACGAAGCAAAGAACGCCCAGCCAACGCCGGTCAGGAAGTGCAGGCAGAGGAACTGCAGGCGCAAGCTCGCGGCATTCATATCACCCAGGGAGAGCCGATCGACGCGCCGTGCCAACAGAAAAAGCGCGGCATAGCTTCCGCCTGCCAGAAGGACCCAGTAGGGCGGTGTTTGGGTCATTCCCACGGCGAATATTATCGCGCCGATGGCAAGAACAAAAAGAAGGATCACAAGCGTGCTGTTGATGATCGCACGGGCGTGGATCTTCAACATGTCGCGATCGAAAGCCGGATTGCCGGATGTCTGAGAAAGGCGGTCGCGGGTCCGGCGCACCGCTTGGGCGACTTCGCGGTTGCGGTGCGGTTTCGACCGGTCGACAATGAACTTGTCGGCAATATGTTTGTCGTTCAGCGCCATCGCTGGTTAACTGCTCCACCGTTGAGCGCCGAACCTAGGGACGAATGATTAAAAACCCTTCAATCGCAGCGGGTGTCCCATGATTGGACCAGACGTACCATGGAAACGGAACGGAGGGAGACGCCGAATGAAACTTTACGATGGCGGGAGGGCACCAAATCCACGGCGAGTGCGGATTTTTCTGGCCGAGAAGGGCATTGAGCTTCCGACGATTCCGGTAGACATGGGAATGATGGAGCACCGAAGCGAAGCGGTAACGCGTCTCAATCCGCTGCAGCGTCTTCCGGTGTTAGAGTTGGACGACGGCACCATTCTGACTGAGTCGGTGGCGATTTGCCGCTATTTTGAGGAGTTGCATCCCCAACCGGCGCTTTTCGGGACGGACGCGCTCGACCGCGCCCGCGTGGAAATGTGGCAACGCCGGGTCGAGTTCGAACTCTATCTGCCGGTCGCGGCCGCTTTTCGCCACCTTCACCCGGCAATGCGGGAGCGGGAGGTGCCGCAGGTGCCGGAATGGGGCGAGGCCAATAAGCCGAGGGCGCGAGCGTTTTTATCGTTTTTAAACGAGGAGTTGGCCTCTCGAGCTTTCTTGACGGGTGATGCATTCACCATCGCCGATATTACCGGCCTGGTCTCAATCCAGTTTATGAAACCCGCACGGATCGAAATGCCGGAAGGTCTCGATCATCTGCATCGCTGGTATGACACGGTGGCCGACAGGCCCAGCGCCGCTGCGTAGGGAAATGACTGAAACGCTCGAACATCTTTTAAGCAGTATCCGCGCTTGCCGCATGTGCAGGGATGAGCCAGCGGGCGCGCCATTGCCGCATGAACCGCGTCCCGTCCTGATCGGGTCCCACCAGGCACGCATACTGATTGCGGGGCAGGCGCCGGGGACACGTGTTCACGAATCGGGGCTTCCCTTCGACGACCGGTCGGGTGATCGACTGCGCCAGTGGCTCGGCGTGGATCGCGCCCAGTTTTACGATCCGCGAAACTTCGCCATCATACCGATGGGCTTCTGTTTTCCCGGCTACGACGCGAAGGGTAGCGACCTGCCGCCGCGACGGGAGTGTGCGCCCACCTGGCGCGCGCGGCTGATGGCGCAGATGCCGCAGATCGATCTTATTCTGGTCATCGGGCAATATGCACAGGCTTGGCATCTCGGTTCCTCGCGCAAAAAGAATCTTACGGAGACGATGCAGGCATGGCGGGAGATTTTTGGTGAAACACGTAGCCCTCGGGTTTTGCCATTGCCGCATCCGTCCTGGCGAAACACGGCGTGGCTGAAGAAAAATCCCTGGTTCGAGGCTGAACTGTTGCCGGTTCTCCAGCGGGAAGTATGGGCAAGGCTTTGAGGGTTGCGAGGCTGCGCTTCAGCGCCGCTTCACTGGATATAAGAATAATTTTCTTGTAATCACGTTTCTGATCCGTCATTTCTAGAAATATTTTCTACTGGAGAATGATATGGATCGACTCGACCGTAAGATTTTGCGCCTGCTTCAGGAGAACTCCACGCTGGCCGTGGCCGATATCGCCAAGAAAGTGGGGCTTTCGACGACGCCCTGCTGGCGGCGCATCCAGAAGTTGGAGGAAGAAGGCGTCATTCGCCGGCGTGTGGCCGTTCTTGACCCCGTGAAAGTCAATGCGCGAGTGACCGTGTTCGTCTCGATCCGCACCAATGCACATAGTCACGAGTGGTTGCAGCGCTTCTCGGAAGTGGTCAGGCAGTTCCCGGAGGTGGTCGAGTTCTATCGGATGAGCGGTGACGTGGATTATCTGCTGCGCGTGGTGGTACCGGACATTGCGGCTTATGATGCCTTCTATAAGCGGCTCATCTCAAAGATCGAGATACGGGACGTTTCGTCTTCCTTCGCCATGGAGCAGATCAAATACACGACCGAGCTGCCGCTCGATTATCTCGTGCTGGATAAGGAGGCGGCGAGTTCGGCCGCGTGAGAGGGATGCTACTTGGGCGCGCCGGGGAGGAAGCTCCACGGTGGCGCCGGGGCCCGCTCCACCTTCATCCGGGTGTCCGTAGCCCGTCTCGATGGCTACGCCGTCAAGACTGAAAAGCTGCATCGTTTCAAGGCTTGGCTGCAATGGATGCAGAAAGCGATCAGCCGGAACAGCGCGTGGCTCTTTCTTGCTGTCTCTACTTTTCCAATCGTGCAAGCAGCGAGGAGGTATCCCAGCGCTTTCCGCCCAACTCCTGCACCTCCTTGTAAAACTGATCGACAAGTGCGGTCACCGGCAGCTTCGCGCCGTTCCGGTCGGCTTCCGACAGGCAAATTCCTAAATCCTTCCGCATCCAGTCGACCGCGAAGCCGAAATCGTACTTGCCCTCATTCATGGTCTTGTGCCGATTTTCCATCTGCCACGACCCAGCGGCGCCCTTGGAAATGACTTCGACCACCTTTTCGATGTCGAGCCCGGCCTTCTTTCCGAAATGGATGCCTTCGGCCAGACCTTGCACGAGGCCAGCGATGCAGATCTGGTTAATCATTTTCGTCAATTGACCGGCGCCGGCCGGGCCCATCAGACCAACCATGCGTGCATAGGAATCGATGACGGGCTTGGCCTTCTCGAACGTGCCGCTTTCTCCGCCGCACATCACCGTCAGGACGCCGTTTTCCGCGCCTGCCTGGCCGCCGGAAACCGGCGCGTCGATGAAGCCGAAGCTGCGCTTTTCCGCCTCGTCGGCAAGCTCCCTGGCCACCTCGGCGGAGGCGGTCGTGTTGTCGATGAACACGGAACCGGCCGACATGGACTGGAACGCGCCGTCGGGTCCGAGAGTCACCGAACGCAGGTCGTCGTCATTGCCTACGCAGGCGAAGACAAAATCCTTGCCGCGGGCGGCTTCCGCCGGTGTTGCCGCCGCGGAGCCGCCGTGCTCGGAAACCCAGTTCTCCGCTTTTTCGGTGGTTCGGTTGTAAACAGTGACATCGTGATTGCCACGCGCTTTTAGATGTCCGGCCATGGGATAACCCATCACCCCCAAACCGATGAATGCAACTTTGGCCATTGGGCTTTCCTCCACGTTGTCCAAGACACAGGCTTTTTACCGACGCAGGTGTCGTGTCAACCGCCGTTCGATACGATCTACGGCCATGCGCAAGATTTCGACCAGCCCGAGATAGATGAGGGCCGCCCAAACATAGGTCTGGAAATCGAACGTGCGTGCATAGGCGCGGCGGGTCTCGCCCATCAAGTCGTAGACCGTGATGATCGCAACGATGGCCGAACCTTTCAGCATGAGGACGACCTCGTTGCCAAGGGGGCGGAGCGCCACTGTCGCGGCTTGAGGTATTATGATCTTTCTCAACGTTTGCAGGCGGGAAAGACCAAGTGCAGAGGCCGCTTCCCACTGACCGCGGCCGACGTTCTCGATCGCGCCACGCAGAATTTCCGCCTGATAGGCGGAGGTGTTCAGCGTGAAGGCGAAGAGTGCACAATACCATGCTTCGCGAAAAAAGCCCCAGAGGCCGACAGCCTGAAGCTCCGGCCGAAAGGAACCAAGGCCGTAATAGACCAGAAATACCTGGGCGATGAGTGGCGTGCCGCGGAAGAAATAGACATAGCCATAGGCTGCGGCTGACACGACCCGGTTGTCCGATCGCCGGCCCAGCGCGATGGGCACTGCGAGGGCGGCGCCGACTACAACCGAAATCGCGACAAGTTGGACGGTAATCCACAAGCCGGAAAGATATTGTGGTGCGTAACGCTGGAAAAGCTCCGGATTCCATGAGGAGACAAGGAACAGCGCGATGCCCAGGCTGGCCAACCCCCACAGGCATAGGAGCGCCACACCCGCTATACGCGCCTTCGTCCATGTCTGTTTCTGCACCGGCGGCGGTAGTTCGCGGGAATCAGAGACAGTTTGGGGGACACTCATCGCATTACCCCGCCGACGGAGACGCGGCGCTCAATCGTGGACAGGACCACGGAGGAGAGGAGCGCGAGCACCAGATAAAGCAGACACGCGACGCCGAAGAACAGAAATGCCTCTCTTGTGACCCGGGCGGCAATGCCCGCCTGGCGCAAGATGTCGGAAAGGCCAATGACGGAAACGAGCGCGGTTTCTTTCAGCAGGATGAGCCACAGATTGGAAAGCCCGGGCAGGGCAAGGCGGATGAGCTGAGGAAGGATGACGAGACGCATGGTGCGGCCTCGCGACAGGCCGATTGCATAAGCGCCTTCATACTGACCCTGCGGAATGGCGCGAAAGGCGGATACGAAGACCTCGCTTGAGTAGGCCGAGAAGACCGCGCCCAACGCCACCATGCCTGCAACAAAGGCGTTGATCTCGATGCCGCTCGAGCGCCCGGTCATCTGCGCAAGCTGCTGAATGGCGATCTGGGCGCCATAGAACACCAGAAAGAGCGTCAGAAGCTCCGGCAGGCCGCGAAAGATTGTGGTGTAGATGTTGGCGGCCAGACGCAGCGTGGCATCCTGCGATGTCTTGGCCAGCGAGAGTGCGAAACCCACGGCAAGCCCGAAGGGCAGGGTGGCGAGCGCCAAACTCACGGTGACAAGGACTCCGGCGGCAATATCGTCACCCCAGCCCTCGGGGCCGAAATTAACTAAGGTCAGAATGCCGTCCATGCCTCACCGTCGCCCAGGTGCTTCGCGTGTTTCTGACGGGTACCGGGTGCGTAGATTATCACCGCATAAAGAAACGCGGCGGGATTGCTCCCGCCACGATCTAGATAACGCGTACGCGCTCAGCCGCCATAGACGTCGAACGAGAAGTACTTGTCGTTGATTTCCTGGTAGGTGCCGTTTTCGCGGATGGCCTGGATCGCTTCGTTAAACTTCTCTCGCAGCTCATCTTCGCCCTGGCGCACGGCGATGCCAATGCCTTCGCCATAGATCTCTTCGATGGGCGTAACCGTATCGACAACCTTGCAGCACGCGCCATTGTCCGAATCCAGCCACTCCTGGAGCACGATGATATCGTCGATGACGGCGTCGAGGCGGCCGTTCTCCATATCCAGCTTGTACTCTTCGGCGGTCGGATAGCCGCGCACCTCACTGTCGGTATAGGTGGCTTCGGCATAGTTGAAATGCGTTGTCGAGCCCTGGGCACCGATAACCTTGCCGGCCAGGTCTTCCGTTGTCACACCCGTGATGTTCGAATCATTCGGCACAACGATAGCAGGTGGCGTATTGTAGTATTTCTCGGTGAAATCGACCTGCTCTTTACGGTCTTCTGTAATTGACATGGACGCGATGATGGCATCGAATCGGCCGGCCTGGAGCGCGGGAATGATGCCATCCCAGTCCTGCGTGATGAACTCGCACTCTGCGTTCATCTCTTCACAAAGGGCGCGTGCGATGTCGATATCGAAGCCCTGCAGCTCACCGTCGGCGGTGATGTAGTTGAAGGGCGGGTATGCGCCTTCCGTGCCGATCTTGATCTGCATCTGCTCCTGGGCTTGAACCGAGCCCGCGGTGAGCGCCACGGCAGCGGCGGAACATCCGAACGCAATTAGTCGTGTGATATGCATAAGTTCCTCTCTGTCGTTTATGCCCCGCTTTATGCGTCATTGGCGCGAGGCTTAGTACGATATTCCCATTCTTCGCAATCAAATTGCAACCATAAAGCTTGCGGGTCGGCAATCAGTCTTTCGGAAGGTCAAGATGGTCGGCGATAAATCCGGCAATTCCATCCACATCGTCCAAAGCAAACAAGGGAAGATCTCCTGTTTTGGAAGCATGGTCGGCGGCGACGGCGCGGATATTGGGAACCGCCCCGGCAAGAGGTGTCTGGTCGCGAGCCTCGAGGCGGCGGCATTCGATTTTCGGATGCGGCTCCCTCTTATAGCCTTCGACCAACACGAGATCGCAGGGTGATAGTTTTTCAAGGACATCGTCGAGTGCCGGCTCTTCCTCCTCGCGGATTTCATGCAGGAGAGCCCACCGGCGGGAGGAAACAATGGCAGTCTCTACGGCACCGGCATTTCTGTGGCGGAACGAATCGGTCCCTGGCTGCTCGAGGTCGAAGGTGTGATGGGCGTGCTTAACCGTGGCGACACGGAGACCGCGGCGGGCAAACTCCTCTACAAGGTTCTCGGTGAGTGTCGTCTTTCCCGAATTCTTCCAGCCGGTTATGCCAAAGATTCTCTGTGTCATTTGACCAGTTTCACCATCTGCCCAGTTCTCGCGAAGTATGCCAGGGTGATGTTGAAGAACAGATCGTAAGTCCGCATGCCTCTAACAGCCTCTAAAGATCGCCCATCTGCCTTGCAACGTGCATCACATACAGCGCGGCGGCGATGGCGCAAAGGCTGGAAAAAAGCATGACGAAGAGTAGAGGATAGGCGCCAGATTCGAGCGTGAGAAAGGCTCCGCCGGCAACCGAGAGGATCGCACCCCCGCCGATCTGAAGCGCTCCGCCTAACCCCGAGGCGGAGCCCGCCAGATGCGGACGTACGCTGACCATGCCGGCATTTGCGCTGGGGAGGGTAATGCCATTGCCCATTCCGACGAAGAAGGTCGGGCCGAAGAACGTCAGCGGATGACTATAGCCGACCGCAAAGAGCAGCACCGCCAGGGCCACGCCAACCGTGGAAACGAGGTTTCCGATCAGCATCATCCGGTTGATCCCGACATGGCGAGCGTACCGGCCCGACAGAAAATTTCCAAGCGCGTACCCCGCGGTGATCAGGGCGAAGTACATTCCGTAGGTCGACGGCGAAAGCTCAAGGATTTGCGTCGCAACGAACGGCCCTCCGCCGAGGAAGGCGAAGAAACCGCCAGAGGTGAATGCGGCTGTTGCCGAATAGCCCCAGAAGCGACGCGAGCGGAAGAGTTCCGGATAACTGCGGAGCTGGCTGGTCATGCTCGCGCTACGGCTCATGTTGGTTTCCCCGAGGTCGAGATAGACGATAGCGAAACCGAGTAGGCCGATAATCAGCATCAGATGGAATGCGGCCTGCCAGCCGTAGAGTTCGTCAAGCAAACCGCCGAGGATCGGCCCGAGCATGGGGGCGACCGTCATTCCCATCGTGATGTAGCCGATGCGGCTTGCGGCCTCGTCCGTGCCGACCGTGTCGCGCACAATCGCGCGTGACAGGACCATACCCGCTGCTGCGAAGGCTTGCAGAACACGAAAGAAAAGAAACAGCTCCACCGTCGGCGCGTAGGTAGCGGCCAGCGTGCTGAGGATAAACACACCGAAGCTGAACAGCATCACTGGGCGGCGACCAAATCGGTCGGAGGCCGGACCGATGCCGAGTTGCAGGATTGCGGTGGCGGCAAGATAAAGGGAAACGGCGAGCTGAACGATGCCGTAATCTGCTCCGAAATAGATCGCCATGCCCGGCAGAGAGGGCAGAAAGAGGTTCATCGCGATCGAAGCCGTGGCCGCTGCCATGACCAGCGTGAGGATGTGCGGCGGTGTCGTGCTAGCGAGGGGGCGGACGGTCATATTGCCTTCTGCGATGCAAACTACCCGGAGGCGGATGTCTCATGCCGCATCATTTGCTCGCACAGAGGGCCGCTTCCGGAAAAATCGTAAGAATTGCTTATGACCGAAATCGCCGGAAGGCAATCGGTCCAGAAGGCGAAAACTTTTGTCAGCCGCCAGTTACGCTCATATGGCGCGAGACAGCCGGGCGCCGCGTCTTGCGATCTATGACGAAGTCATGGCCCTTGGGCTTACGACCGATAGCCTCATCAATGGCGTGAGAAAGAAGCTCATTCCCCTCCGAAGCGCGCAACGGCTCGCGCAGATCGGCCGCATCCTCCTGGCCGAGACACATATATAGGGTGCCGGTGCAGGTCAGCCGGACGCGGTTGCAGCTTTCGCAGAAATTGTGGGTGAGGGGTGTGATGAAGCCGAGCCGACCGCCGGTCTCGGCAACCTCCACGTAGCGGGCAGGGCCGCCGGTTTTATATGGGATATCAGTGAGCGTGAACTGCTGTTCCAGCTGCGCACGAAGCTGCGAAAGCGGGAGGTACTGATCCGTCCGATCGGCGTCGATCTCACCCATCGGCATGGTTTCGATCACCGTCATATCCATGCCACGACCGTGGGCCCATCGCAGCATCTCCGGGATCTCCTGGTCGTTAAATCCCTTGAGGGCCACCGTGTTGATCTTGATCTTCAGGCCAGCTTCCTGTGCGGCATCCATCCCGCGTTTAACCTTATCGAAGACGCCCCAGCGCGTGATGGCTTGGAATTTCTCCGAGTCGAGCGTATCGAGGGACAGATTCACCCGACGCACGCCGCAGTCAGCAAGTTCACCAGCAAAACGCTCGAGCTGCGAGCCGTTTGTGGTAAGCGTCAGTTCCTCTAGCGCACCGGTTTTCAAGTGACCGGAAAGCTGGCGAACCAGATGCATGATGTTCTTGCGTACCAGGGGCTCGCCGCCCGTCAGGCGTAGCCTTCGCACGCCCCTGTTGATGAAGACCGAACAAAGCCGCTCCAGCTCTTCCAGGCTCAGGAGATCTTTCTTTGGCAGGAATGTCATGTCCTCTGCCATGCAATAGACGCAGCGGAAATCGCAGCGATCGGTGACCGAGACGCGCAAATATGTAATTTCCCGGCCGAACGGGTCGATCATGCTGCTAGCTGGGATCATGATATTCTGCCTTGCTCCTCCGGACCTGACATGACATGTCGGGCACCGACTACAGAGTTTCAAGTGTTACGGTAACACTTGGAAAAGGACTGCCGCAATCGCTATGGATACGTTCTTTTCATGCATGAGCATCGCGTAATAGAGGGAAGCCGATGAAGCCGCCCCAGGAATTGCGTGTCTCCAAGGACCGAAAGTTTCTGACCGTGAGCTTTGCGGATGAGGCGCCGGTATCGGTCAGTGCAGAGATGCTGCGAGTGCTTTCGCCTTCAGCGGAGGTGCAGGGCCACGCGCCGGAACAGCGGGTGACGGTGCCCGGCAAGAAGGACGTGACCATCACGCGCATAGAGCCGGTGGGCAACTACGCGGTCCGGATCGTGTTCAGCGACGGACACGAAACGGGGTTATATAGCTGGACCTATCTGGCGCGGCTCGGAAACGAGCGCGAACAGCTTTGGCAGGATTATTTGCGCGAACTTGAGGAGAGGGGGTTGAGCCGTGACGGTTGAGGCATCGGCGTATTCGAATGTCATCGAGACGGTAGAGGAATTGGAGGCCGTTTACGGCCAGCCCTCCCAGGCGTCAATCATTAAGGAGATTGACCGTGTCATTCCCGCCTATGCAGCATTTATCGAGGCGTCTCCGTTCGTCGGGTTGGCCACTTCCGGTCCGGAAGGGCTG
This sequence comes from Chelativorans sp. YIM 93263, assembly GCF_028767125.1. GTDB lineage: Bacteria > Pseudomonadota > Alphaproteobacteria > Rhizobiales > Rhizobiaceae > Chelativorans. The sequence goes on along the minus strand of NZ_JAKCWP010000002.1, from coordinate 237,317 downwards.
GATTGCTCGCCGCGTGGCGACCAGCCGGGATTTGTGCGCATTCATGATGAGCGCACGCTGATGATGCCCGACCGCCGCGGAAATAATCGAATCGACTCGCTGAGGAATATCGTTGTCGATGGCCGGGTCGGCCTCTTGTTTTTCGTTCCTGGTTCGGGAACGACGCTGCGCGTTAATGGCCGGGCACGGGTCTCCGTCGACGCCGAGTTGTGTGCCTCCTTCGCTGTTTCGGGAAAGGCGCCGCGCTCGGTGATCGTAGTCACGGTCGACAGTATCTATTTTCAATGTGCTCGCGCCATTCATCGCTCACGTCTCTGGGATCCTGAATCCTGGATCGATCCTGCGGATCTGCCGACACCCGGTGCCATTCTCGGTGAACTCAGCCGCGGCGAATTCGATGGCAACAAGTATGATGCCGAATGGCCGGAGCGCGCGGCGAAAACGATGTGGTAGCGGCTCCAGATCTCGGAGTTCGTCAAAATCGGCTACGCGCAGGTGCCTCCGGTCTGTGTTTGTTGCGGGCTTGCAACATGCCCCCGAAATCCAGTCCGTATTAGTGCCTATTTACCCTTTCGTTACCAAAAACTGGCGACCGTAACTTCTCGTTATCATACCGACAGTGGTAGACGGAGGTGGCCGTTTTGGGCCAGTGGGGAACAAATAAGATAGGGCGGATTTTTATGTCCATGAGACGCGCAAAACGGAGCAGTGTTGCCGTTCTTTCGCTGGCGATCGGTGCGGCCGTATGGTCTGAGCCGGCAAGCGCGGAGCGGTATCTTTTCGACATACTTTTTGGAAACGGCCAACGAGCCCAGCAACAGACCGCGCCGGAGCAGCGTCGTCAGGTTCGCTCGCCGGCTGCGCCGAGCCAGCAGCATAGCAAGCCGCGGCGTTCATCTGTGGAGCGGCGTTCATCTGTAGAAGTGCCGAAGGTTTCCTCCCCATCCTTCTACAACTATCAGCCCGATGCGCCAGTCCGGGTAGACCCTTCGAAGATCGAAGCCCATCTTGATGAAGAAGGGGAAGCATCGACCTTTAGAGAGGCGCTGTCGGCGCTCACAGATTTCGAGTTGTTGGCGGAGGAGCAGATCGCCGCAGCCATCATCGCGCATTACTCGAATAAGCCGGATTTTATCTGGGTGGATGGGAACAAGCCGAACGAGAGGGCCCGGGCAGTGCTGCGCATTCTCGGCGATGCGGGCGAGTTCGGGCTTTCCGAGACGGATTACGTGGTCAATCTGCCTGGTAGAGCGCCGGGCTCCCTCGATATGGCCGCAGAGCGCCGGGACGCGTTGATGCGCTTCGAACTAACGCTTTCGGCGCGCGCTCTGCGCTACGCACGGGATGCAAATACCGGGCGGGTCAATCCAAACAAGCTCTCCGGCTACCACGATTTTCCCGAAAAGGCCCTGGAGGAAAGCCGGGTCCTGCGAGTGCTGGCGGATTCGCGGAAGCCCGCCAATTATTTGGAGGCATTGCATCCACAGAACGCTTCCTACGCGGCCTTGGTGGAAGAGTTGGAGGTACTGCGGGAGAGCCCGGAAAAGGAAATTCTGGTCGCGCCGGACACCTTCGTGCGGCCGGGTGCAAGTCATCCCGAGTTTCCGAAGATCCTCCGCATCATTGATCGGGATGCCGATAAGGATTTCCGAGACGAGTACGGAAAAACACTCGCGGAACATATGGGGGGCGAGACATACTCGCGCGAACTTGAGCCAGTTATCAAAGCAGCGCAGGAAAAGCACGATCTTAATCCTGACGGAATCGTTGGGCCCCAAACAGTCGATTCCCTAGCGGGCGACTCGAACGCTGCGCGGATCGAGAAAGTGCAGCTGGCGCTGGAAAGGCTTCGCTGGCATCCATCTCGCCTTGGCAGCACGCGCGTGATGATCAATGCGGCCGGCTATGAGGCGAGCTATATCGAAAACGGGCAGGAAAAACTGTCCATGAGGACAGTCGTCGGGAAGCCGTCAAACCAGACCAGCTTTTTCTATGACGAGATTGAGTATGTGGAATTCAATCCGTATTGGGGCGTGCCTCGCTCGATTATCGTGAACGAGATGCTTCCGAAGCTACGTCGCAATCCGCACTACCTCGACGAGAGGGGATACGAAGTGACGAACGCCCAGGGGCGACGGGTGTCCTCTGCGGCAGTCGACTGGTGGGGACACGGCTCCAGGATTCCCTACAATGTGCGCCAGAAGCCGGGGAAATCCAATGCGCTTGGCGCTTTGAAGATCATGTTTCCCAACAAGCACGCGATCTATATGCACGACACCCCGGAGAAAGCGTTGTTCGAGCGCGATACACGTGCCTTCAGCCATGGCTGTGTGCGTCTTCAGGAACCACGCGAGATGGCAGCCGCCGTTCTTGGCACGTCGGTCGACGAGATCGACCGCAGGGTGGCGCAGGGGCAGAATTCGCGTCAGGATATGAAGGAAACCATCCCGGTTTATGTGGGCTACTTCACGGCATGGCCTGATGCTTCGGGCGAGGTCGACTATCACCGCGACGTCTACGAACGCGACGAAAACCTGAAGAAGGCCTTGACCAAGGTTGAAGAGATGCGCTCACCCGGAAGCTGATGATGCAACTGGTGGGTCAGCCTGAATGATCTATTCGCTGAATTGAGATGGTGGGCGCGACAGGGATTGAACCTGTGACCCCACCCGTGTGAAGGGTGTGCTCTCCCGCTGAGCTACGCGCCCACTCGGCAGTACGTGCCAAGTGCGCGGCGATATAAGGGTGGCCCGGTGTGGAAGTCAAGACGCCGGTTGGCCCGTGGCAGCTTTAATAAGATCGTTTGCCAATTGCACCGTCAGTTCATCGAAATGGGAGATAATGTGGCTCGGCTCAAACTCGCGCACATGACGGTCGGTATAGCCAAAATCCACGGCCACAACGGGGATCTGTGCGGCTTTGGCTGTATCGATGTCGGTTCGTGAGTCGCCGATCATGATTGCCCGGTCGGGATTTCCACCCGCCTTCTCGATGGTGCCTAAGAGATGACGCGGATCCGGCTTCTTGTGGTCGAAAGTGTCCGCACCGCAGATCGCGGCGAAGCGCGGCGCGAGAGCAAGTTCTCGCAACAGGTGCACTGATAGCTGTTCCTGCTTGTTTGTGCACACGGCGCAAATATAGCCCGCATCGTGAAAGCGGTCGATGGTTTCGATGACACCAGGGAAGGGTTGTGACCGCCCCGGCATGCCGGCTGAATAATGCTCGTGAAAGAGCGCAAAGAGAGAATCGAGTTGCTCCCTGCCAAGCGGCCGGCCATGGGCCTCGAAGGCACGCTCGATCATCACCCGCCCGCCGAATCCGACAAATCGGTTAATCTCCGCAGGATCGACCTCAGGGACATCGACGGTGCGCAGACAGTGATTGAGGCTGTCCAGAAGATCCGGGGCGGTGTGGACGAGTGTTCCGTCGAGATCGAAAACAATGGTCGGTGAGGCCACGGGCAATCTTCCTTCTTTTAGGTATGCCGAATACAGCGATCCACAGCATTCCTCAAGCGGTTCACGCAAACGTCAAAGTCATTTGCGGGATGTGGCGAAAGACGTTAGGAAGCGGTGGAACCCCATCGGGCGAGGATGGAATGGACGCAGAAACCCTGAAAGCGGCGGCGGCGCGCGCTGCATTGGACAGTGTCAAAAGCGGCATGAAGCTTGGCATCGGCTCCGGCTCGACGGCAGAGCATTTTGTGCGGGTGCTGGCGGAGAAAGTGGCGGTGGGACTTGATATCATCGGCGTTCCCACGTCCAGCCGCACCGAAGCGTTGTGCCGTGAGCTTTCCGTGCCGCTGACCACGCTCGACGAGACGCCGAGGCTCGATCTGGTGGTCGACGGGGCCGATGAGATCGATCCCGTCATGGACCTGATAAAGGGCGGTGGTGGCGCTCTTCTGCGGGAGAAAATTGTCGCTGCCGCGTCGGAGCGGATGATCGTCATTGCCGATGAAAGCAAGCTTGTCGATAAGCTGGGTCGCTTTCCGTTGCCGATCGAGGTCAATGCGTTTGGACTTGGTGCGACGAAGGTGGCAATCGAAACGGCTGCCAGCAGGCTTGGCCTGTCCGGCGAGATCACGTTGCGCATGGCAGGAGACGGCCCCTTCCTCACGGACGGCGGGCATCTCATCCTTGATGCATCTTTTGGCCGTATTCCGGCAACAAGAAGGCTTGCCGGAGAACTGAACGCGATACCTGGTGTCGTTGAGCACGGACTGTTCATCGGCATGGCCGACAAAGCCATACTTGCCGGCAAGGAAGGTATCAGAGAAATCGACGCAAAAGCGGAACACACAATAAAAACGGAGCTGGATTGACGATGACATTGGCCAAACGTGCTCGCCTTGCGGTGTTCGCCATTGGGGTATCCTTTGCCGCCGTGTCTCTACCGGCCGGCGCGCAGGACGTTTCCGATTCGCATCTGCAAGCGGCGCGTGCTGCCGTGGATGCAATCGAGGCCACGACGCGGTACGACGAAATTCTACCCGATGCTGCTCAGCGGCTCAAAAGCGAGCTGATTCAACAGAATCCGAACATGGTGGACGTGATTGAATCGACTGTGAACGAGCAGGCCTTGGAGTTGGCCGGGCGTCGCGGCGACCTGGAGACTGAGGCGGCGCTGGCCTATGCTCAGGTCTTTAGCGAAGACGAGTTGAACCAAATCGCCGAATTCTACAATTCGCCGGCCGGCCAGAAACTGTTATCGGACGGACCGATTGTAACGCGCGAGGTCAGAGAGGCGGCGGAAATCTGGCGCCGTGGTGTTATTAGGGACCTCTCAGCAGGAGTTGGCGAGAAGCTTCAGCCGGAGGCAGGTGTCGAGCCGTCCGACGAAGACGGCGAAGGCTAACGCTAACACCGATCACCCGAATTTTACGGAATCTGAAAGTCCCGCCGTACGGGCGGGCTTTCATTTTGCGTGAGACGTCATAGCTGACAGAATGTCCAGAACGGGGAGAGGGCGGTGGAACAAACAATGGCGAATTTCGATCTCGATCTTTTTGTCATCGGCGGCGGTTCGGGTGGCGTCCGGGCAGGGCGCTTGGCTGCCGCCATGGGCAAGCGCGTGGCCATTGCCGAGGAATACCGGTTTGGCGGCACATGCGTGATCCGCGGTTGCGTGCCGAAAAAGCTGTTTGTCTATGCGTCCCAATTTCCCGAGCATTTCGAAGATGCCGCCGGCTATGGCTGGTCCAGCGGCGAGACGCGCTTTGACTGGAGGACGCTGGTCGCAAACAAGGACAAGGAGATCGCCCGGCTGGAAGGGCTCTATCGCAAGGGGCTCGAGAATGCCGGTGCGCGCGTTATAGAGGGCAGGGCGGTTATCACCGATCGGCATACTGTCCAGGTGGGTGGCGAAACGCTGACAGCGGAGAATATTCTCATCGCGACCGGTGGCCGGCCAAATCCGCACGAGGCGCTGCCCGGTCATGAACATTGTATCTTCTCCAATGAAGCATTTGATCTGCCCGAATTGCCACGGTCTATCGCTATCGAAGGTGGAGGATACATCGCCGTAGAGTTCGCCAATATTTTTCATGGCCTGGGCGTCGAAACGACGCTGGTGTATCGCGGCAAGGAGATCCTGAACCGCTTCGACGGCGATATTCGCCGCAGCCTGCACGAAGCCATGGAAGCCAAGGGTATCCGGGTCATCTGTCAGGATATTCTGGAGGGCGTCGAAAAGCGTGAGGATGGACGCCTGGATGTCCGCTTCAAAGAGCGCGAGGGCATGACCTTCGACAAGGTGATGCTCGCCATCGGGCGTATTCCCAATACAGAGGGACTTGGCCTGGAGGCAGCCGGCGTCGAGACCGGGGTGAAGGGCGAAATCCTGGTGGATCCGTATTCGCGAACCAATGTCGAGAATATTTGGGCCATCGGTGATGTGACCGACCGCGTTCAGCTGACGCCCGTGGCCATACACGAGGCCATGTGCTTTATCGAAACGATCTTTAAGGGCAATCCGACCCAGGTAGATCATGACGATATCGCGACGGCCGTTTTCTCCCAGCCTGAGATCGGAACTGTCGGGCTGAGCGAGGAAACTGCGCAGAAGCGGTATGACGAACTGGAAATCTACCGTGCCAGCTTCCGACCAATGCGCCATACGCTTTCCGGGCGGCAGGAAAAGATGATGATGAAACTAGTGGTCGATGCGGCCTCACGGCGGGTGGTGGGCGCGCACGTGCTCGGACCCGATGCGGGCGAGCTGGCTCAGGTGCTTGGAATAACCATAAAGGCCGGGCTGACGAAGGATGCGTTCGACCGCACCATGGCCGTGCACCCGACAGCCGCCGAGGAACTGGTGACCATGTACACGCCGACTTATCGTGTCAGGAAGGGCGAGCGCGTGGAGGGATGATCCGGCGTTCATGGCGTATCACCGTCGATTTGCGGGCAAAAGCGGGGTAGTATCGTCGCCTGGCTTTCGCTAAATAGCGTATCGCCATGCCATGGGCACGTGGCGGCGGGATGGATATATGGGTATTGATGAAATGACTAAATGGGCGCCAAACTCCTGGAGGAACAAGCCAGTTCGGCAAGTGCCGGATTATCCGGATAAGGCCACACTGGCGGATGTCGAAGCACGAATGGCCACTTATCCGCCGCTCGTCTTTGCCGGTGAAGCGCGTAAGCTGAAAAAGCAGCTCGCCGCGGTGGCCGAGGGGCAGGCTTTTCTGCTCCAGGGCGGAGATTGCGCGGAAAGTTTTGCCGAGCACGGCGCCGACAATATCCGGGACCTGTTCCGTGTGTTTCTGCAGATGGCTGTGGTGCTGACTTTTGCGGCGTCGCAACCGGTGGTAAAGGTTGGACGGATCGCCGGCCAGTTTGCCAAGCCGCGCTCATCCGATACGGAGACGCGCGACGACGTTTCGCTGCCGTCCTATCGCGGCGATATCATCAACGGTATCGATTTCACAGATGCCTCTCGCATACCCGATCCGGCACGGCAGGAGATGGCCTATCGCCAGTCGGCCGCTACGCTGAACCTGTTGCGCGCGTTCGCCCAAGGCGGTTTCGCCAATCTGGAGAACGTGCACAAATGGACCATGGGCTTCATATCCAACAGTCCACAGGGGGAGCGTTATCAGGCGCTGGCCGATCGCATTTCCGAGTCCATGGAGTTCATGCGTGCGATCGGGATCAATGCCGACAATCATCCCTCGCTGCGTGAGACGGATTTCTACACCAGCCACGAGGCACTGCTCCTCGGCTATGAAGAGGCGTTGACGCGTATCGATTCCACTTCTGGTGAATGGTATGCCACCTCCGGTCACATGATCTGGATCGGCGATCGCACCCGCCAGCCGGATCACGCGCATGTGGAGTATTGCCGCGGGGTGAAAAACCCGTTGGGTCTGAAATGCGGCCCGTCGCTGGAGGCCGACGAACTGCTGCGGCTGATCGATGCGCTGAACCCGCAGAACGAGGCGGGGCGGCTTACTCTGATCGCGCGCTTCGGCGCGGAGAAAGCGGCCGATCACCTGCCCAAGCTGGTGCGCGCGGTGGAGAAAGAGGGCCGCAAGGTCGTCTGGTCGTGCGATCCTATGCATGGCAACACGGTTTCGCTCAACGGATACAAAACCCGGCCATTCGACCGCATTCTGCAGGAGGTGCAGACCTTCTTCGATGTACATCGCGCCGAAGGCACGCATCCCGGCGGCATCCACATCGAGATGACGGGCAACAACGTGACCGAATGCACGGGTGGCGCGTGGGCGATTTCGGCCGAGGATCTGCACGACCGTTACCATACCCATTGCGATCCGCGGCTGAACGCGGACCAGGCGCTCGAACTTGCTTTCTTGGTTGCCGAGCTCTTGAAAAAGGACGCTGCAGCGCACTCCGATCGGAAAGCCGCGGTCGGCTAAAACGGCGCGTTCCTGAGCGCCTTGATGGCGTCGCTGCGTTGATCGTTTCGTTCAAGACTTTGCGATACAGCTCAGGCCCTCGCCATGACATGATGGCGGGGGTTTTTGCTGATATGGAGATATGCAGATGAGAGAGGGCGGATGCCTTTGCGGGGCGGTTCGGTTTCGCACGAGCGGTGATATGCGCGGCGTGGTCTTCTGCCATTGTTCGCAATGCCGCAAGCAGACCGGCCACATCTATGCAGCCACAAATGCAGCGGATGCAGAATTGGAAGTCGATGGTGCGGACAAGCTTACCTGGTATGCCGCTTCCGACGCCGCTAAACGCGGATTTTGCAGCGTGTGCGGTTCGATCCTGTTCTGGAAACGCAACGGCTCCGATACTACATCGATCATGGCCGGGTCTTTCGACCAGCCTACCGCGCTCAAGGCGGAAGCCCACATCTTTGTTGCCGATAAGGGCGATTACTACGAGATCAATGACGGGTTGCCGCAATATCCGCATACGGGCGGCTTGAGTACGCTCGCGGACAACCCACGCAAACGGACGGATGAGCCTTAGACATGACCGAACTGCCGGCTGACCTGCGCATTGAGCACCGGAAGCAATTGCCGGACGATCTGCTGTTTCTCATTGAAAAGTACCCGCGCGAGACATGGGACGGCCACGCTAATCTCGGCGAGATGGCGCGTTTTTGGCTCCAGAGGCACGACATGTTCCGTGAACTTAGCGGGATGCTTCAAGGCAGTGTCGGGGAATACCGCGAAGGACAGCTCTCGCCTGTCGATTTCGCGCAATGGTTTGCGCCGCGTCTACGATTTTTCCTGCAGCAACTGCATGGTCACCACCAGATCGAGGATCTGCACTACTTTCCGGTTTTCGCCAAGGCGGAGCGGCGGTTGCAGCGCGGCTTCGATATTCTGGACAGCGACCACCACGTGATCCACGAGGCGCTCGAGCGCAACAGCGAGAAGGCGCGAGCATTCCTGATGTCACTTCAGGAGCAGGATTCGGATAGGCAGCGTTTCGCCGCGGACGCCTATGCTGATGAAAATGCGGGGCTGATCGAGATGTTGACCCGGCACTTGGCAGACGAGGAGGACCTTATCGTCCCTCTCATACTCGACCGGGGCGAGGATAATCTCGGCCTCGCCGGAGGCTGATCCGTCAGTCGTTACGAAACGTTGCATTCCTTGCAAGCCCCCTCCGTGCAAGCTACAGGAACGCCATGACCAATGCTGTTTCCGATACGTTTCGCGTCGCTGTCGCTCAACTCAATCCAACGGTGGGCGATATCGAAGGCAACCTGGCAAAGGCGCGCGACGCGCGCGCGGAGGCCGCGCGCCAGGGCGCCGATCTCGTACTATTTACGGAGCTATTCATTGCCGGGTATCCGCCGGAAGACCTGATCCTGAAGCCGGCCTTCGTTGCGGCTTGTGAGCGGGCGGTTGAGACTTTTGCCGCTGAAACGCGGGACGGCGGACCGGGTGTTATCATCGGCACCCCGCGCGGGAGCGACAACGGCGTCTACAACGCGGTAGCTGTTCTTGACGGTGGCGAGATAGTTGCTGAGCGATACAAGGTTGATCTTCCCAATTACGGCGAGTTTGACGAGAAGCGCGTTTTCCGTGCTGGCGAAAGCATGCCGGGACCGGTGAACTTCCGTGGCGTGCGCCTCGGTATCCCCGTTTGCGAGGATATCTGGGGACAACTCGACGTGTGCGAGACGCTCGCAGAATCGGGGGCGGAAATCCTGCTGGTACCGAATGGATCACCGTACTACCGGGGCAAGACCGATGTGCGTCAGCAGATCGTCATCGTCCAGGTGATCGAAAGTGGGCTGCCATTGATCTATGCCAATATGGTTGGCGGGCAGGACGAGCTCATCTTTGACGGGGCCTCCTTCGCTATTCAGTCGGATAAGTCGCTCGGTTTTCAGATGGGGCAGTTTGAGGAAACCGTCGCGGTCACGACCTGGCGAAGGCGCGATGAGGGCTGGGTCTGCGAGCCGGATCCGATGGCGATCATCCCTGACCGGGATGAGGCCGATTATCGCGCCTGCATGCTGGGCCTGCGCGACTATGTGAACAAGAACGGCTTCGAGGATGTTGTTCTCGGGCTCTCCGGAGGCGTGGATTCGGCGCTTTGTGCGGCGCTTGCGGTTGACGCGCTGGGCGCGGAGCGCGTCCGGGCAATCATGCTGCCCTATCGCTATACCTCGAAAGAGTCCCTGAAGGATGCTGAAGACTGTGCGCGGGCCCTTGGCTGTCGCTATGACATTGTTCCCATCTTCGAGCCGGTGGAAGGTTTTTCCAATGCGCTCGCCCAGGTGTTCGAGGGCACCCGGGAAGGCGTGACCGAGGAGAACCTGCAGAGCCGGACGCGCGGAACCTTGCTAATGGCGATTTCCAACAAGTTCGGGTCGATGCTGGTCACGACCGGCAACAAGTCGGAAATGTCGGTGGGCTACGCTACGCTTTACGGCGACATGAATGGCGGCTTTAACCCGATCAAGGATCTCTACAAGATGCAGGTCTATGGGCTCTGTCGGTGGCGGAACGCCCACGTTCCGCCTGGGGCGCTCGGGCCATCTGGGGAAGCTATCCCGGTGAATATCATCGACAAGGCACCGTCGGCGGAGCTGCGTGAAGGGCAGACCGACCAGGACAGCCTACCGCCTTATCCCATTCTGGACGATATTCTTGAATGCTTGGTGGAGAACGAGATGGCTGTCGACGACATCGTCGCGCGCGGACACGACCGGGAGATGGTGCACAAGGTCGAAAACCTGCTTTATGTGGCGGAGTACAAGCGCAGGCAAGCCGCGCCCGGCGTGAAGATCACTAGGAAGAATTTTGGGCGCGACCGGCGCTATCCGATTACGAACAAGTTCCGGGATCGAAGCTGAGGGGGTCACCCGCAAAGACCATAAACGCCGCAGGCAGATTCTAGCGTCGCTCACCCAAATGTTCAGCGGCAGGTCTCTTCTACGTTCTTGCGGCCAAGCGCGTTAAATCCGCGGAACTGCTGCGCGCCTTGCATTGTTTCGAATAGAGTTTACGATATTGGCGCGTCGATTCCGGCATCCGTTGCGGCTCCCGACCGCACCTCCCACAGAGATCATCAATGGCGTTTATATATTTCCTTCGCGAGAACGCCCGCTGGCTCGCCGGTGGCTTCTTGCTCACTTTCTTTTCGTCATTCGGGCAGACCTTTTTTATCTCCTTGTCCGCCGGAAATATCAGGGAAGAGTATGGGCTTTCTCACGGTGGATTCGGGATTCTCTACATGGTGGCGACGCTCGCCAGTGCGCTGACACTGCCGTATTTCGGGCAGATCGTGGACCGGTATTCGCCCAGGAAGGTGACGCTTATCATCGTGCCCATGCTGGCGCTCGCGTGCGTTTCCATGTCGGTGTCCAGCTCCATCGCGGTCCTTTGTATTACTATCTATCTGCTTCGCCTGTTCGGGCAGGGAATGATGACGCAGAACGCCCTTACAGCGATGGGGCGGTGGTTTTCCGCTCAGCGCGGGCGCGCCGTTTCCATCTCGGTACTGGGGCATAACACCAGCGAAGCATTGTTGCCCATTGCTTTCGTGGCGCTGGCCTCTCTGGTGGGCTGGCGCAACGGATGGTTGATCGGCGCGGCGGCATTGTTGATTTTTGCGCTGCCGGTCATCACCTGGCTTATGGCGGTGGAACGGATGCCGCGGTCGAGTGATCCGGAGCCGCGCGTGACCGCCGCCCACGAATGGACGCGCGGTGAGGTTCTGAAGGATGCTCTGTTTTATCCGCTGCTTCTGGGAGTCATGGCCCCGGGCTTCATCAGCACGACCATTTTCTTCCATCAGGTCTACCTCGTTGAAATTCGCGGGTGGTCGCTGGAAGTATTCGTGTCCTTCTTCCCCTTCCTGGCGGTGACGACGGTTATTTTTTCACTTATTGCAGGACAACTGATTGACCGCTTTTCGGCCGTTGCATTGTTGCCCTCGTTCCTCGTGCCCTTGGGGCTGGCCTGTCTCGTACTCGCTTATTTTGAAGCGCAGTGGAGTGGTTTTGCGTTCATGGTTCTGCTCGGCATTTCGTACGGCTTTTCGCAGACCTTGTTCGGTGCCCTGTGGCCGGAAATTTACGGGACCCGGTATCTCGGGGCCGTGCGTGCGATCACGGTGGCTATTCTGGTCTTTGCCACAGCGATGGGCCCTGGACTTACGGGCTTTCTGATCGATCTCGGTGTTTCATATACGCTGCAGATCGCGATGATGGGGCTCTATTGCCTTGCGGCCGCGGTTCTCATGCTATTCGTATCGCGTCGACTGGCCGCGCGAGCCTTGCAAACGGGCGAAGCCTCCGGTACCTCGACGCCATGAGTGTAACAGTCCGCTTCGCGCCGTCACCGACGGGGCAGATTCACATAGGCAATGCGCGTACCGCGCTGTTCAACTGGCTTTTTGCAAAAAAGGCGGGCGGGTGTTTCATTCTCCGTTTCGATGACACCGACGCCGAGCGGTCCCGTCAGGCCTTCGCAGAGCAGATCGTATCCGATCTGAAATGGCTGGGCATTGCGCCGGATATGGTCGCGTACCAGTCCGAGCGGTTCGAACGCTACGCTCGCGCGGTGGATGCGTTAAAGGAGAAGGGGCTGCTCTATCCTTGTTACGACACGCCGGAGGAGCTGGAGCGCCGCCGGAGGATTCGGCTGTCGCGGCGCTTGCCGCCGGTTTATGGCCGCGAGGCACTGAAGCAGTCGAAAGAGGAAAAGGCTGCACTCGAGGCTGAGGGACGAAAGCCGCACTGGCGTTTCCTGCTGCCCAACCATGATGGCGATCCGCTGGCGCCGCGCCGCACCGAGGTTCAGTGGGACGATGTCGTGCGAGGCCCGCAGAGCGTCGACCTCGCCTCGATGTCCGATCCGGTGCTGATCCGTGGTGACGGGACCTATCTCTACACGCTTCCGTCTGTGGTCGATGACATCGAGATGGGGGTGACCCACGTGATCCGTGGCGATGACCACGTGACGAATACCGGCGCGCAGATTGCTCTTTTTGAGGCTCTGAGCGCTGAGGCGCCGGAGTTCGGCCACCACAATCTTCTGACGACAACGACAGGTGAGGGGCTCTCGAAGCGTACGGGCTCACTGTCGATCGCGGGTCTCCGGGAAGACGGCATCGAGCCGATGGCAGTCTCCTCACTTGCGGTCCTAATCGGCACCTCGGAGGCGGTCTCGGCCTGCCACGATATGGAGGAGCTCGCAGGGCATTTCGACCCCGTTTCCAGTTCCCGCTCGGCTGCCAAGTTCGATCCGACTGAGCTTCGGATCTTGAACCGCAGCCTGGTTCACGCGATGTCATTTTCGGAGGTCGCGCCACGGCTTGAGGCGCTGGGCATTACCGGGCCGAAGATCGAGGCGTTCTGGTACGCCGTTCGCGGGAATCTGGAGACAGTGTACGAAGCGCGGTTCTGGTGGGACATTGTTACTGAAGGGCCGGGAGAGGTCGACCTTCCGGAGGAAGACCGTCAGTTCATTCAAGTCGCGTTGAATCTGCTGCCGCCGGAACCGTGGGATCGCGATACCTGGCGCAACTGGACAAGCCAAGTGAAGGCCGACACGGGGCGCAAGGGCAAGGCATTGTTCAAGCCGTTGCGTATCGCGCTCACTGGACGGGAAGCCGGTCCGGATCTCGCAGATCTATTACCTCTGATGGATCGGGAAGGAATTTTGGCCCGACAAGCCTAACTTGCCGCTCCTCCGGCGGAGGCAGCTGCCGTGGTTCGGCGGAGACTTTTTGCGGCTCGCTCGGCCGGCGAGGCGCTGGCTGAGGTATGGGTACATCCAATATTTGTCCGTCCTCATCAGATGAAGGCCGGAGGGCTGCGGTTGTTTCCATGCTCAGGCCGGGTCTGTCTTCTTTGTCATCCATGGCAACGGAAAGGTCCGAGGTGGCCGGTGAACAGCCACAGCTCGGCCGGAAGCCGCTTTGACGGTAAGAGAAAGCGGTGCTGAGTTTCTGATAACGTTCATCATTGCGATAGGAGATCATCTGGTCGCTTTCCTCGCCCGGACGGTGAACATAAAGGGCCACGTCCGTGCCCGGGCAGCGCTTGTGGCATGTCTCCTCGTCGCGTTCGAAGTGCTCTCTCGGCACGGAGAAGGAAATCGGGAAATAATAGCCGTCGCATAAACGCACGCACATTGTGCGGTACGTCTTACCCCGTCTTGCGGGCGCTTGGGGTTGTGTCTGCTTCGGTTTTGCGGCTTGCTGTTGCGCCGGTGCCCGTTTCGGCTTTGCTGCTTTCTGTTGCGCCGGGGCCTGCTTCTTCGTGGTACGCTGACCGCATCCATTCGCCCGCATTTTTGCGCGAATTTGCTGACGTTGTTGCTCGGCGCTGCCACCTGTGGACTGACCGCTTTGCAGTGAGGCAAGTTCACCAGACATGCGCTGGATCGATGCGTTGAGGGCGGAACACTCTTGGCTGCGCTTGCCAAAAAGAGCGCCGCATCGCTTCTGGTGGGCAGTACTGCGAGCCTGATCGAGCTTACGTTTCAAGCTGGCGATCGCTGCACCCGATCGACCACCGCCGCTCGACACCGCAGACAGCTGCGCTTGCAGGTTGCGGCACACACGCGATTGAGCAGACGTATCGGCGGTCAGCGATAAGAAAATTATCGTGGACAGAGCCAAAGCGGCTGCAGAAACAGGAGTCGCTTTTGAAAGGCCCATCCGCACCCCCAGAATGAGCTAAAGCCATTCTTCTCACCCCTCCCATTCGCCGGTGCAACTTTTCGTTTCATCAACGGCATATGCATCCTGTGGTAGAAACATTAACGACAAGTTATAGCAGCGCCGGTGAGCTTGATGCGGATCGATTTTGATTAGCTAGCTTTGCAGGACTTCGACAGCGGCAAGAGCCGTCATATTCACCACTCCGCGCGAGGTAACGGATGGGGTAAGGATGTGAGCCGGGCGCGCCGCACCGAGGAGGATCGGACCGACGTGGAGTGCGTCCGTCATCGCCTTGACTGTCGTCAGGGTGATGTTGGCTGCGTCAAGGTTGGGAAAGACGAGAAGATTTGCCTCACCGCTCAACGCGGAATGGGGAAAGACGCGTTGCCTCAGGGTCTCGGACAGGGCGGAATCGCCATGCATTTCACCATCGACCGATATCTCTGGATGTTCGCTGTGCAGGATGCTCAAAGCCTCGCGCATCTTAAGGGCGCTATGTGAATCGCGGGACCCGAAATCCGAGTGCGAGAGCAGTGCCGCCTTGGGGTCTATACCGAAGCGGCGGATTTCCTCTGCCGCGAGCACCGTCATCTTGGCGATCTCGGCTGCTGTCGGGTCGAGGGTGACATAGGTATCGGTGAAGAACATGACGTTCTGCTGGGTGATCAACAGAGACAAGGCAGAAAGGTCACGTACATCCTCGCGCCGACCGATGATCGTTTCGACATAGCGCAGATGCCGCTCAAAACGACCTTCCAGACCGCAGATCATCGCATCCGCCTCGTCGCGCATCATGGCCAGGGCGGCGATGACCGTAGTGTTCGTCCGCACCAACGTGCGTGCTACCTCGGTGGTAACACCACGCCGGCCGGCAATGCGGATGAGTAGGTCGACATAAGCGCGATAGCGCGGATCGTCTTCCGGGTTGATGATCTCGAAATCCTTGCCCGGCCGGATCTTTAGCCCGTAACGTTCAAGTCGCGTTTCAACGACCTGTGGGCGACCGATAATAATCGGCTCCGCGAGTCCTTCTTCGAGCACGACCTGAGCCGCGCGCAACACGCGCTCGTCCTCGCCGTCAGCATAGATAACGCGTTTCCTACCCGCCTGCTTGGCGGCAGAAAAGACAGGTTTCATCACCAGGCCGGAGCGGAAGACGAAACGGTTCAGCCGGTCGAGATAGGCATCCATGTCTTCGATCGGCCGGGTTGCCGCACCCGATTTAATGGCAGCCTCGGCGACGGCCGGCGCGATCCGCAGGATGAGTCGTGGATCGAATGCAGAGGGAATGAGGAAGTCGGGCCCGAATATCGGCGTTTCGGAGGAGTAGGCGCGGGCGGCGACATCGGAAGGCTCTTCGCGCGCGAGTGCAGCGATGGCCCGTACGGCCGCCAGCTTCATCTCTTCGTTGATTGCGGTGGCACCCACGTCGAGCGCACCACGGAAGATGTAGGGGAAGCAGAGGACGTTATTGACCTGGTTTGGATAATCGGAGCGGCCAGTGCAGATCATGGCATCCGGGCGGGCTTCGCGCGCGACCTCCGGCATGATCTCCGGTATTGGATTCGCGAGCGCCAGGACCAGCGGCTTGTCCCCCATCTTCGACAACATTTCGGGCTTGAGCACGCCGGCCGCGGAAAGCCCGAGAAACACATCGGCATCGCCTATAACTTCATCTAGCGTGCGCGCGTCCGTGTCCTTGAGGTAAGGCTCTTTCCAGCGATCCATCTCCTCGACACGGCCACGATAGGCGACGCCGTAGCGATCGGTAATCCAGATATTTTCGATCTGTGCGCCGAGCTGGACCAGCAGGTTGAGGCACGCGAGGGCGGCGGCACCCGCGCCGGAAGTGACGATCTTGGCCGTGGCAATATCTTTTCCAGCAAGCTCCAGCCCGTTGAGAACAGCGGCCGCGACGATGATCGCGGTGCCGTGCTGATCGTCGTGAAAGACCGGAATGGACATCCGCTCCTTCAGCCGCTCTTCCACCTCGAAGCATTCCGGCGCCTTGATATCCTCGAGGTTGATGCCGCCGAAGGTAGGCTCCAGCGCTGCAACCGTTTCCACCATCTCATCGATACCGGGCGCGTTGATCTCGACATCGAAGACATTGATATCGGAGAATTTCTTGAAGAGGACGGCCTTGCCTTCCATCACCGGCTTTGATGCCAGCGGGCCGATGTTCCCGAGCCCCAGCACAGCGGAGCCATTCGACACGACACCAATAAGGTTGGCGCGAGTCGTGTAAAGCGCAGCCGCTTTCGGGTCGTCGCGGATTTCGAGGCACGGTGCGGCCACGCCGGGCGAATAGGCAAGTGCCAGGTCGCGCTGGTTACCAAGAGGTTTGCTTGAGTGGATGCCTAATTTCCCCGGAATGGGGTAACGGTGGAAAAAAAGGGCAGCTTCGTCAAGCTCGGATTCCTTGTCCTTATTTTTCACGACTATTTGCTCCGTGAGTTGCTGCTGCCCGTGTTTTCGGGAGATTATCGGGTGATCACGCGCTGGCGTTGTTCGCCTAGCCCTGTGATTCCCAGATGCATTTCGTCTTCCGCTCTCAAGAAGACCTGTGGGGTCTTGCCCATGCCGACACCGGGCGGTGTACCCGTTGTGATGACGTCACCCGGTTCAAGAATCATGAACTGGGAAAGATATGAGATGATATGCGCGACGGAAAAGATCATCGTCTTCGTATTGCCCGTCTGCATTCGTTCGCCGTTGACGTCGAGAAACATATCAAGGTTCTGCGGATCGTTTACTTCATCCGGCGTTACGATCCACGGACCGAGAGGCCCGAAGGTCGGCGCACTCTTGCCCTTGATCCACTGACCTCCGCGCTCGGCCTGGTATTCCCGTTCGGATACGTCATTACAGATCGTATAACCGAAGACGTGGGAGAGTGCATTCTCCTCCGAAACATAATCGCAGCGTTCGCCGATGATGATGGCAAGTTCCACTTCCCAGTCGGTTTTGGCAGAGCCTTTTGGCAGCATAACGTCGTCGTTTGGACCCGAGAGCGAGCTCGGCGCCTTGGAGAACACGATAGGCTCGGAGGGTACCGGCAGGTTCGACTCGGCGGCGTGGTCGGCATAGTTCAGGCCGATTGCGATAAAATGGCCCGTGCGGGCAAGCGGCGCACCAATCCGTGTCATCTGCGGGACTTGCGGCAGAGACTCGATGTCTGCGGTGGAGAGGATACGCGCCAGGGCCGGCGAAACGGTTTCCGGCGTATAATCAGCGACGAGAGACGAGACGTCGCGAATGCTTCCGTCGGTGTGAATAACAGCCGGCTTCTCCGAGCCCTTGTTGCCAAAACGCAAGAGTTTCAAGACATTCCTCCTCTATGAGCAGCAGCCCCGCAGACGGGATGAGATCGTCAGAACGCGCTCGTGTAAAGCCCGCCATCTACCGGAAAATTCTGACCGGTCAGGTAACCGGCATGGACAGAGCACAGGAAGGCGCAAAGTTGACCGAACTCCTCAGCCGTCCCGAAACGGCGAGCGGGGATTTGTGCCGCTTGTTGCTTTGCCTGCTCATCGTAGGTCATTCCCGCCTTTTGCGCACCGTAGCGAATGCCCGCGTGCAGACGTTCAGTGTCCATTTTTCCAGGCAGTATGTTGTTGATCGTAACGTTCTTGTCGGCGACCTCACGCGCCACGCCGGCGAGAAATGCAGTAAGACCGGCGCGGGCGCCCGAAGAAAGATCGAGCCCCTGAATCGGCATGTAGACGGAAAGTGAAGTGATGTTGACGATCCGGCCAAAGCCTCGTTGTGACATCCCGTCAATCACCGCCTGAATGAGCTCCAGCGGGGTGACCATGTTCTGCGTCACGCCCTCAAGCATGTCGTTGCGCGAGAGTTCGTGGAAGCCGCGGCGCGGCGGCCCGCCATTGTTGTTCACCAGAATGTCGGGCGAAGGACAGGCGTCGAGCAAGGCCTTTTGCCCGTCTTCGGTGGAAACATCAGCTGCGACTTCCGCTACGGAAACGCCGAAACGGTCGCGTATCTCTTGCGCTGTCACTTGTAATGAGTCCGGATCGCGTCCATTCACCACCAGATTACAGCCGGCCTCCGCCAGCGCCATGGCGCATCCGCGTCCCAGACCGCGGCTCGAGGCGCAAACAATTGCGCTGCGCCCTTCAATACCAAGATTCATCGTTTCTCCCCCAGCGAGAGTTCTCCTGCTCGTCTACCTGTAGCCGCTCGTCGAGGCAACCGTCACATGCCTGTGACATGAATCAAGGCATAGGGGGCGTGCCCGCATGAACGGATGATCGTATATGCCTGTCACGCCCCGATTCCATCGCACGATTTTTCTTTCCGACACTCACCTTGGCTCCAAACCGGCCAAGGCGGAGTATCTTATCGACTTTCTTCGCTACCACGACGCGGAGACGATCTATCTGGTCGGCGATATCGTGGATGGATGGCGCCTGCGTCGCTCATGGCATTGGCCGCAGGCGCACAATGACGTCGTGCAGAAACTGCTGCGCAAAGCGCGCAAGGGCGCAAAGGTCATTTATATCGCCGGGAACCACGATGAGTTCCTAAGGGCATTCCAGGGCGTTCATTTCGGGGGGATCGTCGTCGCCGACCGGGCCATTCATGAATCGGCCGATGGTCAGCGCTTCCTAGTTATTCATGGCGATCAGTTCGACGCGGTCGTGCACAATGCCCGCTGGCTCGCCAATCTCGGCGACAGGGCCTACGACGTAGCAATCGTTATCAACCGCCTGGTGAGTGTATTCCGGCGACTGCTTGGCCGTCCTTACTGGTCGTTTTCTTCATGGGCGAAGGTGAAGGTAAAGAAGGCGGTGCAGTTCATCTCCACGTTCCAGAATGTGCTGGCCCAGGAAGCCAGGCGGCTCGAAGTTGACGGCGTCATCTGCGGCCACATTCATCATGCGGCAATGGAGGACATCGACGGCGTCCGGTATATGAACACCGGCGACTGGGTGGAGAGCTGTACGGCCCTTGTGGAAGGCTTTGACGGTCGCTTCGAAATCATCACCTGGGCGAGTATCGCACAGGCCAAGGAAGCGGCGAGCCGGAGCCGGGAAGATATAGTGGTCGAACAGCCCGCCGAAGCGGCTTAGAGGAAGGGGAGGGCACTACCCTCCCACAAGTGTTCCACCGTTTGGATGCAAGACCTGCCCTGTCATGTAGGAGGAATCCTCGCAGGCCAGAAACAGCATGCAGGGTGCAACCTCATTCGGTTGACCCGGACGGCCCAACGGCACGTTCTTTCCAAACTCGGCTACCGAGTCGGCGGGAAATGATGCGGGAATGAGCGGTGTCCATATGGGGCCTGGCGCGACGCCGTTCACACGAATGCCTTTCGATGCGAGATTTCCCGACAATGCGCGAACAAAGGCGAGAATCGCTCCCTTTGTGGAGGCGTAATCCATCAGCACCTGTTGGCCCTTATAGGCTGTTACGGACGTGGTGCAGATGATTGATGCGCCTTTCTCCAGGCGGGGTAGAGCTGCACGCGTTATGTTGAACATGCCGAAAATGTTGGTCTCATAGGTGCGCTTGAGCTGCTCGTCGGAGATGTCCGTCAGTTCTTTCTGGTAGTGCTGTTCGGCCGCATTGTTGATCAGAACATCGATCTTGCCGAAGTGATCGAGGACGGCGTTGATGAAACGCTCCGCGAACTGGCGATCGCCGATGTCTCCAGCCATCGAGAAGACTTCGCCGCCTTCGTCTTTCACCAATCTTGTTGTTTCGGCTGCGTCTTCCTCCTCATCTTTATAGAGGAAAGCGATTTTCGCGCCCTCACGAGCAAACAGAATGGCCGTGGCGCGGCCGATTCCGGAGTCTCCGCCGGTAATAACGGCAACCTTGTCCTTTAGACGTTCCGAGCCGCGGTAACGCGGCGAGTAATCCGGACGCGGATTCATTTCGTGCTCGTCGCCCGGCTGGTGATCCTGGTGTTGTTCCGGAAGTGTTTTGTCGCTCATGGCAGTGCCTCTTCGCTGGTTTGGCGGAAGAACACGGCGCGGCGTCGACATGTTCCCGAAAAGCACGGAACTTTCAGTGGCCTGCACCACTTTTCCAGATAACAGTACAGAGATGGAGGCTGAGATGCCCGCTAGATCCAAACAACAGCAGAAGGCCGCGGGGGCCGCGCTCTCGGCGAAACGTGGTGAAACACCAAAGTCGAAGCTGAAGGGCGCCTCCCGCAGCATGGAAGAATCCATGAGTGAGAAGGAACTGGAAGAAATGGCTGAGACGGAACGGAAGGATCTGCCGAAGAAAAAAGACTGACAGAGCTTCAGGCGGTTTCCTTCGTCTTTCCATCCTCCAGCGCCGCCATGAACGTACTGAGCCAATAGGCGGAATCGTGTTCGCGAATGCGCTCCATGAGCGCCTTCTGCCGGTCCTGCCTCTCAGCCAAGGGCATGGTAAGCGCGCGGCAGAGGTTTCGTGCCATATCGTCCACATCGTACGGATTGACGATCAATGCCTCGCGCATGTCCTCCGCTGCGCCAGCGAACTTGGACAGGACGAGGACGCCCGGATCGTCCATGGCTTGGGCGGCAACGTATTCCTTCGCGACGAGATTCATACCGTCACGCAGGGGAGTAACAAAACCCACCTGGCTGGCGCGAAATAGGGCGGCCAGCGCATCGCGCGGCACCGTACCGTGAATGTAGCGGACGGGCGTCCAGTTGAAATCGGCGAAGCGCCCGTTGATTTCCCCTGATAACGCCTCCAGCTCCTTGCGGATATCGATGTAGGCTTCGAGCTCTTCGCGCGTGGGAGTGGCGATCTGCATGAGCGCCACCGATTTACGCATCTCGGGGTAGAGCTCGAGAAGCCGGGCAAAAGCGCGCAGGCGATCCGGAAGCCCTTTTGTGTAGTCGAGGCGATCGACGCCGATAACTTGGCGGCGGCCCAAGATTTCGCGCCGCTTCATCTCGATCTGCACTTCCTCATTGGGTTGCTCGGCCATACCCACAAAAGAATCGACATCGATTCCTATCGGGAAGCAGCCCCCGATGACTTCGCGCGTGCCGAGATCAATCCGGCCGTCGGATTTGATCTCGCAACCGAGATGGTCCTCGACGTAATGGTGCAGGTTTCCCAGGTCGGTATTCGTCTGAAAGCCGACGACGTCGAACTCGAGCAGACTTTCAACCAGCCAGCGGTGCCGCGGAACCGCCGCCAATATCTCCGGTGGCGGGAAGGGAATATGCAGGAAGAAACCGATGCGCTGCTGGCACCCACGTTGCCGCAGTTCGGCAGCTAACGGAATCAAATGGTAATCATGAATCCAGATTACGTCGTCCGGCTGTAGAACGGAGGTTAGCGCATTCGCAAACTTGGCATTGACCCGGCGATAGCCTTCGAGAAAGGCGGTCTTGTATTCAACCAGATCCAGCCGATAGTGAAACAACGGCCACAGCACGCGATTGGCAAAGCCTAGGTAATATTCAACATAATCCTGCTCGGTAAGCGGGATGGTGGCTTGCGTAACGTCGCCAATCCGCTGGATTCTTGGTTCCGGTTCTTCCTCGTACTTGAGGGTCTGGCCGTCCCATCCCATCCAAACTCCACCGCGGCTGCGCAACGAATCCGCAAGACCGACAGCCAAACCGCCAGCCTGTGTGGATCGCTTCAGGTCGGCGACACGATTGGATACGACGACAAGCCTGTTCACACGACGCTCTCCCAAGGTTTCGATAGTCTTCTGGCACCGTTGATAATACCTACCATCGAATAGGTCTGTGGGAAATTCCCCCACATTTCTCCGGTGACGGGGTGCGTGTCCTCGGAGAGCATCCCGAGACTGTTGCGGGTTTCCAGCAATGCCTCGAAGATCTCGCGTGCTTCTTCATCCCGTCCGATTCTGGCCAAGGCATCAAGACGCCAGAACGCACAGATGTTGAAGGAGACTTCCGGCGGTCCGAAATCGTCGGCGGCTTCGTAGCGTTTCATATAAGGACCGGTCGCGAGCGCCTTTTCGAGCTGGTCCACCGTGCTGACAAAGCGCGGATCACGGGGATCTATGAAGCCGACTTCCGCCATCAGGAGGATGCTTGCATCGAGAGTGTTACCACCAAAGCTTTCTACAAAGGCCTTGCGCTTCTCCGACCATGCTTCGGTCAGAATGCGCTGCCTGATCTCCTCCGCCCGCTCTCGCCAGTAGCGAACACGCGCATTTTCTCCGAGGCTTGAAGCGATATGAGCCAGCCGATCGCAGGCAGCCCAGCACATCAAGCTCGAAGATGTATGAACGCGCGAGCGTGACCGGAGTTCCCACATGCCTGCATCGGGCGTGTTATGAAGCTTGTATGCTTGCTCTCCGGCCACTTCCAGAAGCTGGAAGTCGGATAGGCTGGGCTTCATCTGAATGCGCTTATCGAAGAAGATCTGCGCAGCTCCGAGGATGACATTTCCATAGGCATCGTGCTGGTAATGCTCGTAGGCCTGGTTGCCGATGCGCACCGGACCCATGCCGCGGTAGCCAGAGAAATTGTCGAGAATGCTCTCGGTCAACTGGCTTTCTCGGCCAATTCCGTAGACCGGTTGAATGTGGCCGCCGTCCGCATCCGCCACCAAATCCATCAGATAGCGGAAGTAGTTTTCCATTGTCTGGACGGTGCCAAGGCTGTTCAGCGCGCGCACCACGAAGAATGCGTCACGCACCCAGCAGTAACGATAATCCCAATTGCGGCCACTGTCGGGTGCTTCGGGTATGCTTGTGGTCATAGCGGCGATAATCGCGCCCGTCGGTTCGTAGGTACAAAGTTTCAGCGTTATGGCCGCCCGGATCACCGCTTCTTGCCATTCGAAGGGCAGGGCGAGACTGCTCACCCAATTGTACCAGTACTTGCAGGTGCGCTCCTCGAAGTCATGCGCCGTATTGGTGACGTCGCCTTCAATCGTTTCATCTGGACCCAGAATGAAATCCACAGGGGTTGTCAGATTGAAGGATGTCTCATCGATAACGTAATCAAGAGGCGCATCGGTACTCACCCGCAGTGTCATATCAGGCCCGACATAACGGATATGATTGGAGCCACGCGTCTTCTGCGGGCGCACGGTTCCATGGGCGAAAGTCGGGCGCATACGCACCGTGATACGCGGCGTTCCGGAAATGGGGCGCAGCCGGCGTATAAGCGTTTGCGGACGGAAAATGCGATCGCGCCAGAAAAAACGCGGCGCGAAATCGACGATCTCCAGAGAACCGGACGAACCGTGCAGGCGCGTGCGCAGGATCGCGGTCTTTGGGTCGTAGGACTGTTCGGTTTCGACCAGTCCATCAAGCTCTATGGAAAACATGCCCTCATCGGGATCTTCCACGCCGGCAAGAAGAGTATTGAACACGGGGTCGCCGTCGAAACGGGGAAGGCAGCACCATACGACGCGTCCTTTCGGATCGATAAGGGCGGAGAACCCGCAATTTCCTACGGCGCCGAGGTTGAGTGTCGTCACGATTATGAACCTTGTTTTGTCAACTGCCGAGCGTCGAAATTATCTGCCAGCCGCCCGAGCCATTTGCGAAAAGCGTCGGTATTTTCGCTGCGGTACCCTGCGGCGGTGTCTCCATTGCCGATCTTGATGGATACGCCGTTCTCTCGCGCAATTTCATGAAAGGCGTCTTCGTCGGTCACGTCGTCCCCCGCAAAAAGTGGCAGGCGGCCGCGGAACGGAGATTCCTCCATGAACGCGGCGACTGCATCAGCCTTTGTTGCACGTCCGCTTTTGACTTCGATCACCATCTTACCAGGCAGGATATGTAAACCCTTCAGGTCACCAACGGCTTCATGCACCGTTTCTGAGCAAGCCTCGGCAAGCTCCGGGCGTTGGCGAAAGTGAAGCGCAATCGACCCCTGTTTGGTCTCAAACACTGTTCCAGGATTCCGATCGGTAAACTCTTTCAGCTTGCCGGCGATCAACGAGATTACGTGCTCATCCACTGCTTCGGTACTGATTTTACCTTCCGCGGTCCGCCGCTCGAGCCCGTGAACACCGGCAACGGGCAGTCGAAGGGGAGCCAGAAAGCGGTCGATATCGTTTATTGGCCGTCCCGTCACTATGGCCAGCGCTCCGCTCGTGCTTTCTTCAAGGCGGGCTAGCACCTTGCGTGTAGGAAGCGGAACCGAAACAGCGTCTGGCCGTTCGGCAAAATCGGCCAGCGTTCCGTCGAAATCCAGGAAAAGCGCTGTGCCCTCCGGATCCAGTTCCGCGAGATCGAACGATATTAAAGGAGCAGGTGTTCCGGCCATATTATTCTTAAAAATACGGAATCGCTGAATCTTTAGACACGGCCAGGGCGATGCTATGCCATGATCGGCCAAATCTGAAGGAAACCGCCGCGGTGAGTACAGGAAAATGCCCGACGGCCGAATCTCGCCGCAGATAAAACCGTTTCACCTATTCGGCAAGGGGCAAAATGGAGTTGAATATGAATGGCTTCTCTAAATATTTCGCCCTGGGACTTGGATTGCTGGTCCTCTCGCCGTTGTTCGCACAGGCACAAGGCCGTCCGGATGTGCGGAACATGAGCTGCGGAGAGGCACGTTCGCTCGTACGACAACAGGGCGCAGCTGTTCTGACCACTGGTCGCCATACGTATGATCGATTCGTCTCCAGCGAACGTTTTTGCCCTATCGGCTATATTACCAGGCGCGCTTACGTTGACACGCGTGATGCTGCCGGTTGCGCAATCGGTTACACCTGCGAAGTGGATACGAGAGATCGGAACGACTGGTGGTTGCGCTTGCGGCGCTGAAGCCGTTACTCCGCCGCCTCCCGGCTCCCTGCGGCCTCGATGAAGCGGCATAGCCTGCCGGCTGCCTCGCGCAGTACCGGCTCCTCCTGAGTCATGGAGATACGAATGTGACCCCGTGCGGCCTCTCCGAAGCTGGGCCCCGGCATAACCGCCACCTTCTCGCTTTCCAACAGTGCCCGGGCGAACGCTTCGGCATCGCGCTCTATCTGCGAGATGTCCAGCATGACATACATTCCGCCGTCCGATCCGCGAACGGTAACGCCTTCGAGGTCACCGATCGCCTCGAGGAAAATTTGTCGGCGTGCGCCATAGCGCGCTGCAATCTCCTGCACACCGGCATCGTTTTCCGCAGCTATTATCGCTGCGCGGGAAACGAAATCCACAAGACCATAGCTGGAGACGAGGTTCAGGGCGGTGAGTTGCTCAATCATTTCCGCAGGGGCGGTGAGCCAACCAACCCGCCAGCCTGTCATCCCGTGGCTTTTGGAGAGCGAGTTCACGACAATGGTTCGTTCCTTCATGCCGGGGAGCGAACGGGGAGAGATGTGTTCACGGCCGGCGCAAAAGGTCCAGTAAACCTCATCCGAAACCAGCCATAGGTCGTGACGGCGGCAGAGTTCGGCGATCGCTTTCAGAGTTTCGCGCGAATAGACCGCCCCTGTCGGATTATTCGGCGAATTGATCAGGATCATGCGCGTTTCCGGTCGGATGGCATCGGCAATGGCGTCCGCCCTCGGCTCAAAGCCATCCTCCGCATAAGCCGGTACTTCGGTAACGGTTGCGCCGGCGGCACGCATCGTGCCCGGATAGGTCGCGTAATAGGGAGATATGATGATGGCATGACTGCCGGGGTCCAGCAATGCCTGGCAGGTGGCGAACAGGCCCCCCTGTCCGCCTTGGGTAACGATGACCTCTTCCGATGACGTCTCGACGCCCGTGCACCGGGTGGAAAGCCTGGCCAAAGCGTCCCTTAAGCGGGGGAGCCCGGGAAGTTGGATATAATGATGATAGCCGCTCCGCAGTGCGTCCACGCATGCTTCAATCGTGGGTGAGGGTGTATCGAAATCGTGATCGCCGACG
Source organism: Chelativorans sp. YIM 93263 (assembly GCF_028767125.1). Lineage (GTDB taxonomy): Bacteria > Pseudomonadota > Alphaproteobacteria > Rhizobiales > Rhizobiaceae > Chelativorans. The sequence continues at coordinate 210,887 of NZ_JAKCWP010000002.1, read as the reverse complement.
GACAGCATAAGAATGTCCTCACCGGCTTGTTTGCGCGTCATCGCCTCAATATGAACTTCCCAGCCGTTCTTGCCGGAAGGCATGAGCCCGGAAATGCGTTTTGAAGGCTTCGGCATGCGGTTCCCCAATCGAGAATTGTCCAGCCAAGGCGATCCGTCAATGCGTGGGAATTGTCAAGCCCGCAGCGTTTCGGGCGATGAGATCAGTAAACAGGTGGAGAGACGACCCAGATGATCACCGCCGGGGCGTCGGCGCGATTGCGCCAGCAATACGTCTCCTCGCGGACGCGGAAGCTGTCGCCTTCCTCGAGCTGATACCAGCGACCGGCGATTTCGAGCTCGAAACTGCCTGACACCACATAGCCGGCTTCCTCGGTTGTGCGCTTGCGCGGCTGCGCCTGAGCGGTTCCGCTTGCAAACTCGCAGCGGATGATCTTGAAGCGACCGCCCAGATCGGGCGAGAGTAATTCCTCCATCACGCCCATCTGGCCGGCGGCAAGGCGGCGGCGCCTATGTGCGCGAACTACAACCTGTGCCTCACCCTCGTCCTTCTCATCAGGGCTGAGAAAGAAGCTGACCGGAACTCGAAAGTGATTGGCCAAAGCCTTGAGGTCGGCCAGGCTCGGCAGGGAGATCCCCCGTTCGACTTGGCTGAGCCATCCGACAGAGCGCCCAAGCTGTGCGGACAAACCTGCCAAAGTCAGACCGCGTGCCTTTCGCAAGCGCCGAATATCGCCAGCGAGAAGGCGTAGAGCATTTCCTTTAAGGTCCGGCTCGGCGCTGTCGGAAAGAGGCGTGGACATTATGAAAATTCCCTCTGGATATTCATCAAACCGGCCTGTATGAAAAAATCAAGTGGGAATTTCACGCGGCGCCGGCGTGAGCACCGCTTTGAGGCCGGCCGACCCCGAGGACGACAGCATGTTGGCACCGGACGAGAGAAGAACGGACGCGAAGGCCGCGGTGCTCGTTGATGAGGCCATTACGTCACGTCGCTCTGTCCGTGCTTTTTTACCCGACGCAGTTGATGAAAAGTCCATCGAGGACATTCTGCGCGTCGCCTCGCGCGCGCCATCCGGCACGAATATGCAGCCCTGGAAGGCGTATGTGACCACCGGTAAGGCGAAGGAAAGGCTTTCCGAGGCCATCCTTTCCTCCGGCATACGTCCGGAAAAGGTAGTCTGGGACGAATACAAATATTATCCGGACAAGTTCTTCGAGCCATACCTCAGCCGGCGCCGCGCGGTCGGCTATGCGCTCTACCGGCTTCTTGGGATCGGCCGTCGCGAGGTGGAGCGCATGCGAGCTCAGCATGATCGCAATTTCGTGTTCTTCGATGCACCGGTCGGCATGATCTTCACCATCGATCGGCGGCTCAACAAGGGATCGTGGGTCGACCACGGCATGTTTTTGCAGTCGATCATGATCGCTGCGCGGGCGAGGGGACTGCACACCTGCCCTCAGGCGGCATTTGCTCCATATCACCGGTTTATCCGTCCCATTCTCGGAATTCCGGATGAGGAGGTGGTCGTTTGCGGGATGGCTCTCGGCTACGAGGATAGCTCCAAACCCGAAAACCGCCTGCGCAGCGAGCGCGCAGATCTGGACGAGTTCGTAACCTTCGTTCGCTGAGCCGGGAACTTCACCATCGGGTAGAAACTGTCTCGCCGGCTTTCGCATATGTCGGTCGGCGGCTCTACATCCACACGATCTGTGGCGAATCGGCAACAGTCATAAAACATACAATGCGCTACAAGGGCGGCGGGGGACGACGTCAATTTCCCGCCATAAACCCGGCGCACGCAATATGCTTGGCGCGCCACAATGAAGAAGCGTGTCGGAAGAGAGAGGCTGCGTTTTCGCAGCATTAGGTGATCATGGACGCTCGAGCGATTTCGAAAGCAAAACTGCCCAGTCGTCATGTTACGGAAGGGCCATCTCGTGCCCCGCACCGGTCGTATCTATACGCCATGGGACTTTCCCGTGAAGAGATCGACCAGCCGCTGGTCGGTGTTGCGACGTGCTGGAATGAGGCCGCTCCCTGCAACATTTCGCTGATGCGTCAGGCTCAGGTGGTAAAAAAAGGCGTCGCCTCCGCAAACGGTACACCACGCGAGTTCACGACCATCACCGTGACCGACGGTATCGCGATGGGCCATCAGGGCATGAAAGCCTCGCTCGTGTCGCGCGAGGTGATCGCCGATTCCGTCGAACTGACCATGCGCGGCCATTGCTACGATGCTTTGGTCGGCCTGGCCGGCTGTGACAAGTCGCTACCCGGTATGATGATGGCGATGGTGCGGCTCAACGTCCCCTCGGTCTTTATCTACGGCGGTTCGATCCTGCCCGGCTCTTATCGCGGTCGTCAGATCACAGTGCAGGACGTCTTCGAGGCCGTCGGCCAGCACTCGGTCGGCTCGATTTCCGACGACGACTTGACGGAGATCGAACAGGCAGCGTGCCCGTCCGCCGGCTCTTGCGGGGCCCAATTCACCGCTAACACGATGGCGACTGTCGCTGAGGCGATCGGCCTAGCGCTGCCGTATTCCTGCGGCGCGCCGGCACCTTACGAGATGCGCGACCGCTTTAACTACGCCTCGGGCGAAAAGGTTATGGAACTTGTCGCGAAGCAAATCCGACCGCGCGATATCGTTACCCGTGAGGCGCTCGAAAACGCTGCGGCCGTTGTCGCCGCTTCAGGCGGTTCGACCAACGGCGCGCTGCACCTGCCGGCCATTGCCCACGAGGCGGGCATCAAGTTCGACCTCTTCGATGTCGCCGAGATCTTCAAGAAGACGCCTTACATCGCGGACCTGAAGCCAGGTGGAAAATACGTCGCGAAGGATATGTTCGAGGCGGGCGGCATTCCGCTTCTGATGAAGACGCTTCTGGAGCACGGCTATCTCCATGGAGACTGCATGACGGTGACCGGCCGCACTATCGCCGAGAACATGGAGCGCGTACCGTGGAACGACGATCAGGACGTCGTGCGCCCAGCCAATCAGCCGATCACGCCGACGGGTGGTGTTGTCGGCCTGCAGGGCAACCTGGCTCCCGACGGCGCGATCGTGAAGGTTGCAGGCATGAAGGATCTCAAGTTTTCCGGACCTGCGCGCTGTTTCGATTCCGAGGAGGAGTGCTTCGCAGCGGTCAAGGAGCGCAGCTACAAGGAAGGGGAGGTGCTCGTCATCCGCTATGAAGGACCGAAGGGCGGTCCTGGCATGCGCGAGATGCTTGCAACCACCGCAGCGCTCTACGGCCAAGGCATGGGAGACAAGGTGGCTCTCATCACGGACGGCCGCTTCTCCGGCGCTACGCGCGGCTTCTGCATCGGCCATGTGGGACCGGAAGCCGCGGTCGGCGGTCCGATCGGGCTGCTGCGCGACGGCGATATCATTACGATCGATGCCGTTGAAGGGACGATCACCGTCGATCTGAGCGACGAGGAACTTGCGACCCGGCGCAAGGAATGGACCTCGCGCGAGACTGACTATCAGTCGGGCGCTATCTGGAAATATGCGCAGACGGTGGGTTCAGCTCGCTACGGCGCAGTAACTCATCCGGGCGGTGAGAAAGAAACCCACTGCTATGCAGATATTTGAACGCATAACGAGCGGAGCGCTTTTCGTTACCCTCGTCCTGGCGGGCGGGGCCCCGGCAGGTGCGTTCGATGGCGAAAGCGTCGCACAAGAGGGGCAGAGCCCTTTGGCGGTGTTTCGCTCCGGATTCTCAGCGTATGAACGCGGTGAAAAAGAGGAGGCCGTGGAAGCCTACCGCTACGCCGCTGAAAACGGCCAGGTCGGTGCGCGCTGGAAACTCGGTCGCATGTATGCCGAGGGTGATGGAGTCACTCGCAACGATTACGAGGCGTTCAGGTTCTTTTCCGAGGTTGCCCGTCAGGATGTACCGCCGGGCAGCCACGAAGAAAGCTATGTATCCGATGCGCTGGTCGCGATTGCCGGATATCTGAGGACCGGCATTCCTGACGCCCCAGTCACGGCCAATCCCGCCGCTGCGCGAGAATATTATATGCGCGCGGCGGCCACCTACCGCAATCCAAACGCGCAGTTCGAGCTTGGCCAGATGTTTCTTCAAGGCGAGGGCGGGGCGAGAAACGTGCAGCAGGCCGCTCGGTGGCTGCAACTTGCAGCGGAGAAGGGACATGCGGGAGCACAGGCCACGCTTGGGAACCTTCTTTTCCACAGCGGTCATGTCGTGCGTGGGCTGGCGCTGATGACAACGGCTCTCGAACGAGCCTCTCCTTCTGATACGGGCTGGATCCGGACCATGCAGGAAGAGGCCTTTGCGCTTGTCGGTGAATCCGACCGGCGTACGGCGATCGCCCTTGCGGAGGATTACCTGACCAACGGGATCGAATAGGCGCTAAGCCGCCATCTCCATAATGACCGGTACATGGTCAGAAGGCTTTTCCCAAGCCCGTGTATGCTTATGAACTGTAGCGGCGACCAGACGGTCCGCCGCTTCGGGTGAGAGCATTAGATGGTCGATACGGATGCCGTTGTTCTTTTGCCACGCGCCAGCTTGATAATCCCAGAATGAATAAACCCCCGGCGCATCCGTAACGGCGCGAACGGCGTCCGTGAGACCCAGATAGGAAAGGCGGCGGAAGGCTTGACGGCTTTCCGGCTGGTAAAGAGCGTCACCGGTCCAGTTATCGGGCGATTTTGCGTCCTGGGGTTCAGGGATGACATTATAGTCCCCCGCCAGAACCAGCGGTTCTTCCAGCACCAGGCGTGTCTTAGTCCATTCCTCCAGCCGCTCCATCCAACCAAGTTTATACTCGAACTTCTCGCTGGTGATCGGATTGCCGTTCGGTAAATAAAGCGAAGCAACCCTTAACGCACCTTTTTCGGTTGAAAACACACCTTCGATGAAGCGAGCCTGCAAGTCGCCGTCATTGCCCGGAAGCCCGCGGCTAACTTCGTCAAAGCGCAGCTTCGAAAGGAGCGCGACGCCGTTGAAACCTTTCTGGCCATTCGTTTCGACGTGGTATCCAAGCGCCTCAATGGGCTCGCGAGGAAACTGCTCGTCCACCGACTTTATTTCTTGGAGACAGACAATATCGGGTTGAACGTCCTCCAGCCAGTGCAGCAGATTGTCGATCCGCGCCTTGATGCCGTTGATGTTCCAGGTGGCGATTTTCATAAAGCTTATCCAACGTTCCGAGAAAGACCCTTAAGCGGACTGCACGCCCGCGGCAACAAGGCCTCTGGTAATATCCGCCTTGAGGTCCTTGAGGTCCTCCAGGCCGATTTGGAGGCGAATGACGGGCCCAGAGTAGGACGGTTCCATCGTTCGGTCGTCAAGGGAAACGTGCACCGCCAAGCTTTCAAAACCGCCCCACGAGTAGCCGAGACCGAAGATCTCCAGCGCGTCAAGAAACGCATGTGCCTCGCGCTCTCCACTATCGAGCACGAACGAGAACACGCCGCTGGAACCTGAGAAATCACGCTTCCAGAGCGCATGACCGGGATGCGATTCGAGTGCGGGATGGAGCACCTGGGCAATGCCGCTTTGCCCTTCAAGCCAGCGGGCAATCTCCAGCGCGCTTTGCTGATGGTGGCCAAGCCGGACGCCCATGGTCCGAAGCCCGCGCAGAACCTGGTAGACGTCATCCGGTCCGGCGCAGGCACCGAGCGTGGAGAATGTATCGAAAAGCCTTTTCCAGCAGGACTCGTTTGCCGACACCGTGCCCAGAAGCACGTCGGAATGCCCCGCCGGATATTTGGTTGCGGCATGGATAGAGATATCCACGCCGTAATCAAGAGGCTTGAAGAAAAGCGGCGTCGCCCATGTGTTGTCCATCATGACCACGGCGCCTGCCGCATGTGCGGATTGGGCGATTGCGGGAATGTCCTGAATTTCGAACGTGTTCGAGCCGGGCGATTCGGTAAAGACAACCTTTGTGTTCGGCTTCAGAAGCTTGGAAATGCCTTCGCCGATCAGGGGGTCGTAATACTCGATTTCCACACCCAGACGTTTCAGCATCGTATCGGCGAAATTTCGCGTGGGATAATAAACCGAATCAACGATGAGGGCGTGGTCGCCCGCCGACAGAAACGCGAACAAGGGCACACAAACCGCTGCTAGGCCCGAGGGTACGATAACGGTGCCGGCGGATCCTTCAAGCTCATCCATGGCCTGCGCGAGGGCTTCCGTTGTCGGCGTACCCCGCGTGCCGTACGTATATCTCTGATTGCGTGAGCGCATCGTCGCGGCGTCGGGGAAGAGAACGGTCGACGCGTGAACCACGGGCGGATTAACGAACCCATGGTATTCGTGCGGATCGTTGCCGATGTGGGCGAGCCGTGTGTTTATCCCGTCGCCTTCCCTGTTTCCCGCCATGTCAGCAGCCTCATTGGTATCCCGGAAAACTCTCCGCATAATGTCTCCGCAAAGCTTTCACAAGCCATTCACGGACAGTTCGCGCAACCGTTGTATTCGCTCTTGACCGGGGAGAAATAATGTCATTCGATGGGCCGGTGTTTGGGAGAGGGAGCCTGGGTCTGGACTCCGGGAAGGGGATCTACCCGCTTCCGCGCAAAATCAACAGGGGAAATCAGCCCTGTAAACTTACAGAAGGGGTCAACAACTATGAACAGTTCCATCAAGGCATTGCTCGGCACAGCCGCTGTCGCTCTCGTTGCGGTTCCGGCGTCCGCTGCCACGCTCGATGACGTCCGTGATGCCGGTCAGCTGAGGTGCGGCGTCAACACGGGGCTGCCGGGCTTTGCCTCTCAGAACGATCAGGGCGAATGGCAGGGGCTAGACGTCGACTACTGCAAAGCGATCGCGGCAGCCATCTTCGAAGGCGATGACAGCAAGGTCGAGTACACGCCGCTTTCGGCCGTTCAGCGGCTTCCCGCGTTGCAGAACAGCGAGATCGATGTGCTGGCGCGGAACACGACCTGGACGATGACCCGCGATACCACGCTGGGCCTCAATTTTGTCGGCGTGAACTACTATGACGGCCAGGGTTTCATGGTCCGCGAGGACCTGAATGTCACCTCGGCTCTGCAACTCTCCGGCGCCACGGTGTGCGTGCAGAGCGGCACCACGACCGAGCTCAACCTGACCGATTATTTCCGGGCCAACAATATGGAATACAACCCGGTGGTCATCGAATCCCAGTCAGATGTGAACGCTGCCTACGAGCAGGGCCGCTGTGACGTGCTGACGACGGATGCCTCCGGCCTGTATGCCACGCGCCTCGAGTTGGCGAATCCGGACGAGCATGTCATTCTTCCTGAAGTCATCTCCAAGGAGCCGCTTGGCCCCGTCGTCCGCCAGGGCGATGAGCAGTGGTTCAGCATCGTCAAGTGGGTGCATTTTGGCCTGCTGAACGCCGAGGAGCTTGGCGTTACGCAGGACAACGTCGAGGAGATGATGGATTCCGACAACCCGTCTATTCGCCGTCTTCTTGGCGTGGACGGAACGTTCGGCGAGGACATCGGCCTCGAGAACGATTGGATGGTCAACGTCATAGAGGCGGTTGGCAATTACGGCGAAATCTTCGAGCGGAATGTCGGTCCCGATACGCCGCTTAACATCCAGCGCGGTATGAACGCCTTGTGGACCAACGGCGGACTGCACTACGCACCGCCGATCCGCTAATCTGGCGAACGAGAGAGCTGCGTGTTAACGGGCGCAGTTCGTCGCCTTGAACTGCAACGGTGAGTTGGCCGCCAAGGAAGGCGGCCCTCTCGCCATTGCCTGTGGCGGATCAGATGACGACTGATACTCGAACTTATCCTACGCCGCACGAGCGCGTCTCGCTCATGCGGGATCCCAAAATACGCGGCCTGATCATTCAGATCGTGTTGATTATAGCCATTCTTGCATTCGCCTCCTGGCTTATTAACAACACGGTGCGAAATCTCGCCGACGCGAACATTGCCGCAGGCTTCGGTTTTCTATCATCCCGTGCGGGATTTGATATTGGCCAGTTGCCGATAGAGTATAGCTCCAACTCCAGCTATGGGCGGGCACTACTGGTCGGGTTCACGAACACCGTGATCGTTGCCGCGGCCGGCATTATGCTCGCGACGATCGTCGGTTTCATTATTGGCATCAGCCGATTGTCGCACAATTATCTGGTGCGTGGGCTGAGCACCATTTACGTGGAGGTATTCCGGAATGTTCCTCCGCTTCTGGTGATCCTTTTTTGGTATTTCGGCGTCTTGTCCGTGCTTCCGGGACCGCGAGAGGCGCTGGAACTGCCTTTTTCTTCCTTCCTCTCCAACCGCGGTCTGCAAACGCCGGCGGCGATATTCGACCCGGTAGCCTGGCTGACGCTTATCGCTTTCGTCGGCGGCATAGCCGGCTCGATCTGGTTGGCCCGAGCTAATAAGCAACGGCTGCTTCAAACCGGAGAATTGCGGCCGACATTGTGGCCCGCCATCGGTATGATAGTCGGACTTCCGCTGGTCGTCTTCGTGCTGTCGGGTTTTCCCGTTTCCTTCCAGGTGCCGGAAGCTACGCGATTCAATCTTGTCGGCGGCTGGCGTGTCGAGCCGGAGTTCCTCGCGCTGTTTTTGGCGCTTTCGTTCTACACGGCGTCTTTCGTGGCAGAGATCGTGCGTGCGGGCATTCTGTCCGTTTCAAAAGGACAGACAGAAGCTGCGTCAGCGCTCGGACTGCCGCGTGGGAAGTCGTTGCGGCTCGTGATCGTGCCGCAGGCGTTTCGCGTCATCATACCGCCACTGACGAGCCAATATCTGAACCTCACAAAGAACACGTCACTTGGGCTTGCAGTGGGTTACCCTGAACTTGTGGCAATCGGTAACACGGTGCTGAACCAGACCGGACAGTCGGTCGAGGTCGTGGCCATCTGGATGGTTGTCTATCTCGGCTTGAGCGTTTCGGTGGCTGGATTCATGAACTGGTTTAACGCTCGTATGGCGTTGGTGGAGCGCTAGAGGCCATGGAAGAACACGTCTCGGCTTACGTTGCCAGGGAACAGAAGAAGCCCCTACCGCCGCCCCCGACGGAGGCGGGCGCACTGGCTGTTTTGCGAAAGAATCTGTTCGCCACGCCGTTGGATTCCATTGTCACGATCCTCCTCGGCCTGTTCTCCGTCTGGGCCGCATGGCGAATTTTCGACTGGAGTGTCTTGTCCGCGGTCTTCACCGGCAGCAGCCGGGAGGCTTGTCTTGCCGGCGACGGAGCTCCTGTGGGGGCGTGCTGGGCCTTTGTGCGTGCGAAATTTGGCCTCTTCACCTATGGTCTCTATCCCGTCGATGAGCGCTGGCGCGTGGATCTGACCATGCTCCTTCTCGTGGCGTTCACCTTACCGTTTGCAATCCCGCGCGTACCGTTCAAGGGGCTGAACTTGTTCCTCCTGGTCGGCGCGTTTCCTTTGATTGCGCTCGTATTGCTGACCGGCGGTCAGTTCCGCATCGGTGGCGGTTGGGTGGCATTCATGTTTATCCTGGCGGCGTTCGTATCCACGATGCTGGCAGCGGGGAATCTCAATGCGCCTCCAGGGTGGTTACGCGTTGCGACATGGTTGGCAGCAATTGCCGTGCTGGTCCTGATTGTATCCAACATTCTGCCGAGCGGGCAGTTCCGGCTGCTTGTGTTCTCCTTTACCACGTTGTCGCTGGTGGCGTTTCTATTAGCTGTCGCTTCTATCGCCGTGAGCGCGTTTGCGTCGGTTTCGTCCAGTGGGAAACATGCTTCAGTGCTGATGCACGTGCTGCTTCCACCGCTTTACGTGGCGGCTCTGCTGGTACTTCTCGCCGGCGACCTCGGTTTGCAGCCGGTCCCGACCAGCCGGTGGGGCGGACTATTGGTCACGCTCGTTGTGGCGCTGACCGGCATTGCGGCGTCGCTGCCGCTCGGTATCCTGCTCGCATTGGGGCGGCGTTCGCATTTGCCGGCCATACGCCTGCTTTCGGTCGTTTTCATCGAGTTCTGGCGGGGCGTGCCGCTGATCACCGTCCTGTTCATGTCGGCCTTCATGATTCCACTGCTCCTGCCTTCCGGCGTGAGCTTTAACCAGTTGCTCAGGGCGCTTCTCGGCGTGGCGCTGTTTTCCGCCGCCTACATGGCGGAGGTTGTCCGCGGCGGGTTGCAGGCGGTTCCGAAAGGGCAATACGAAGGGGCGCAGGCGCTGGGCCTCGGCTATTGGCAGATGATGCGTCTGGTGGTTATGCCGCAGGCGATCAAGCTGGTGATACCCGGCATCGTGAACACCTTTATCGGGCTCTTCAAGGACACCAGTTTGGTTTACATCATTGGCCTGGCCGATCTTCTGGGCGCCGTCCGGCGCGGCTTTTCCGATCCGAACTGGATAACGCCAACGACTCCCGCGAGCGGGCTTGTCTTCGCGGGGTTCGTCTTTTGGCTGTTCTGTTTCGGCATGTCGCGCTATTCAATCTTCATGGAACGCCGGCTTGAAACCGGCCACAAAAACTAAGCGGGAGTGCCATCATGGTTGCCGAAAACACGAGCGGCGCCGATCAGATCCAGGTCGATACATCCAAACTGGAGGTATCAACGACAGATGTCGCAATCGAAATTATCGACATGAATAAGTGGTTCGGCGATTTTCACGTACTTCGCGACATCAACCTCAAAGTCATGCGCGGCGAGCGCATTGTGGTATGCGGTCCGTCGGGATCGGGAAAATCAACGATGATCCGGTGCATTAATCGCTTGGAAGATCATCAGAAGGGCCAGGTTGTCGTCGATGGTATCGAATTGACCAACGACCTGAAGAAGATCGATGTAGTGCGTCGCGAGGTCGGTATGGTCTTTCAGCACTTTAATCTTTTCCCGCACCTCACGATCCTGGAGAACTGCACCCTTGCGCCGATCTGGGTCCGCAAGACGCCACGCAAGGAGGCGGAAGAGGCTGCAATGCACTATCTGGAGCGGGTCCGCATTCCAGAGCAGGCGCACAAGTATCCTGGCCAGCTTTCAGGCGGACAGCAGCAGCGGGTGGCAATCGCACGCGCGCTTTGCATGAATCCGCGCATCATGCTGTTTGATGAACCGACCTCCGCACTCGACCCTGAAATGATCAAGGAAGTGCTCGACACGATGGTAGATCTTGCCGAGGAAGGTATGACCATGATCTGCGTCACGCACGAGATGGGTTTTGCGCGTCAGGTCGCAAACCGTGTGATCTTCATGGACGAGGGGCAGATCGTGGAACAAAACACACCGGTCGAGTTCTTCGAGAACCCGCAACATGAGCGTACGAAACTGTTTCTGTCGCAGATTCTGCATTGAAGGCGCGCTGATCCAAAGTCATCGTGCAAGATTTCAAATCGCCGCGCAATTTTCCGATTGTGCGGCGATTTCGTTATCGACGTCATAGGCATAGAGCCAGTCCAGATCGGCAGCGAGATCCGCACCTTCTCGCCGCCGGAGGACAAGATCGCGGGCCAGTGCGACCGGTCCACGTGCGTGCCAAACGAAGTGGTTGAAGCTCGCGCGCCGGGCGACGCGAGCAATGCGCGGGCGCCGCAAGTGTTCGAACTTTTCGAGCGCGGCGGGTATGTCGTTTGACTGCCCCGCCAGGCCGGCGAGCAATGCAGCATCTTCGATGGCCATCGCAGCTCCCTGCGCCGCATATGGCGTCATCGCGTGGGCTGCATCGCCGATAAGCGCAAGTCTTCCCGCGTAAGTCCAGCGATCGCGCGCGGAGGCGGTGTGGATCGGCCAGGCGCGCCAGTCGGCGGTGTGGATCGCCCGCGCGAGTTCAGGAGCAGTCCTTTGCAGAGCGGTTGTCAGCTGACCGGTATCCATTTCGTTCGCCCAGCGTGCTTCCATGTCCGCACCTTTGGTCACGGCGACAAGGTTGATTTCACGTGCGTTACGGAGGGGATACGCCACAATGTGGAAATCAGGAGCCAGAAGGGCGCTAACTACGTCGCTAGAAAGAACAAGCCCACGGTGACTTCGCGGCAGTCTTTCCGTGTCCAGAACTGTGCGAAAGGCGATGTGTCCGCTGAAGCGGCTGTGATTCCCCCCGGCGAGTAGCCGCAGTTTCGACCAGACACCATCTGAGCCGATAACCAACTTGCTTTCTGCTTTGTGCAACTTCTCACTTTGCTTGACCGTGACGTGTGCCTGGCCATCCGCAAACGAGATTCGATTCACTTCTGCGTCCAGATGCAGCCGGATTGCCGGAATCGCGCGCACCGCGTCGAGAAGGGCGCGTTGTAAATCTGCCCGATGAGCGACGAGGTAGGGCGCTCCCCAGCGTCTCTCGGCTTCCTTGCCGAGCGGAACTTGCGCGAGATCGGCGAGATCGGCAGCGCGCCGGAGCGCAATAGACGAGGGTTGAATTGCATCCGCCGCAAGGGGCTCAAGAACGCCGAGCCTTCTCAGGATACGGGTTGCATTCGGGGATATCTGCAGACCGGCTCCGGCCTCGTCCAATCGTTCCGCACGCTCGAAGATCGTGACAGAAAAGCCTTCTGCGGCAAAGCTGAGCGCGGCGGTAAGTCCGGCAATCCCTGCGCCGGCTATGATAACAGAACGTTCGGTCATGCCGGCGCTGGTTAGAGGATCAAGCTACCTCTTTGTCGAACAAGCAGCCTTCTGGTTTGGTCTCGTGAGGTTTCAGAGCGCTGTCGTAGCGGTAAAGCGTGGAGCAGTAAGGGCAGACACGTTCTTCGTCATCTCCCATATCAAGGAAAACGTGCGGATGGTCGTTCGGCGGCTTGGCACCCACGCACATGAATTCCTTGACGCCGATTTCAATCGCGCGATGACCATCCGTGTTGTGGAAATGGGGTGTCTTGTCGCCCGCCATTTCTAATACTCCCGCAAAGCCTGTTTGCCCCTGCGTTTGAAGGATAAATATCGTCTTTGCAAGCCCTGCGAACAGTTCCGTCATCGCTAAACGGCTCGTTTCGCATAGCTGTGAGAACTGACTGACCGGAAGCATTGCTTCGCCAGCGGGATCGTAAATTTCTTTGGAAGGAACTTATTTGAGGGTGATCTACCCGGGAACCGCCAGCAGGTCCTTCGAGTTGGACCACATGAGGGGATCCTCCCGTTGAGAGATTTCAGGTATGGCCCGTCCGAGCCAGATGCTCCTGCAGACCTTAGCTTCCAGCCGCATTGCCATCGAGGCGGTGGAGCCCGTGGTGGATACTGGACGGTTCGCAGCAAAGGCTGTCGCCGGAGAACCGTTGAGGATCGAAGCGGACATCTTCTGCGACGGCCATGACGTAATCGCCGCCTCCGTCCACTACCGTAGCAAGGGAAGCGAGACCTGGGACGAAGTGCCGATGCGCCATATCGTGAACGACCGCTGGCGCGCCACGATTGTCATCAAGGAGGTTGGCCATCACGAATTCAGGATCGCCGCCTGGCGCGATCTTTTCGCCTCGTGGCGTGCCGAGATTGCTAAGAAGCACGCGGCGGACCAGAATATTTCGCTCGAACTGGAGGAGGGCAGGCTGCTCGTCGAACAGGCCGCATGCCCGACCGACGCCGCCAAGTCTTCCGCCCACTCGGAGCTCCAGGCGCTGCTTGGGGAGATGAACGCCTCCTCCTCTCCAGGCGATCGCTTGGCCGTGCTCATGAGCGACGAACTGGCGGCGCTGATGGCGCGCCTGGGCGCGAGGGTGAATCTCACGCACTCAGAGATCATCTTTCCCGTTTTCGTGGACCGGGAGAGGGCGGCTTTCAGTGCCTGGTACGAATTGATGCCGCGATCCCAGTCAGGCAGGGCGGATGTCCACGGCACCTTTGGAGACGTGATCGAGCGCCTGCCTTACGTGCGCGATCTCGGTTTTGACGTTCTTTATTTCCCGCCTATTCACCCGATCGGCAACACCAACAGGAAGGGCCGGAACAACAGCTTGACCGCTGCACCCGAGGACCCCGGCAGCCCCTATGCCATCGGCTCGAAGGAGGGCGGGCACGATGCCATCCATCCCGAACTCGGCGGGTTTGAGGATTTTGCACGGCTGGTGAAGGCAGCGCGGGAGCACGGGCTAGAGATTGCGCTGGATTTTGCTATCCAGTGCTCGCCGGACCATCCCTGGATCCGCGAGCATCCTGAATGGTTCGACTGGCGCCCCGACGGCACCATCAAATTCGCCGAGAATCCGCCCAAGAAGTACGAGGACATCGTCAACGTCCATTTCTACCGGGATGCCATCCCGGGCTTGTGGTACGCGCTGCGCGACGTGGTGCTGTTCTGGCTCGACAAGGGCGTGCGCATCTTCCGCGTCGACAATCCGCACACAAAGCCGCTGCCCTTCTGGGAATGGATGATCGAGGAGGTGCGGCAGGTCGATCCCGGCGTAATTTTTCTGGCCGAAGCCTTCACCCGGCCGAAGATGATGAAGCGGTTGGCCAAGGTCGGCTTCAACCAGTCCTATTCCTATTTCACTTGGCGCAACACCAAGCAGGAACTGACCGAATATCTGACCGAGCTCACACGCGAGGACTGCCGCCGCTACATGCGGCCGAACTTCTTCGTCAACACGCCGGACATCAACCCCTACTACCTCCAGGCAAGCGGCAGGCCGGGCTTTCAGGTGCGGCTCTTCCTCGCCGCCACGCTGGGCACAAACTACGGCGTCTACAGCGGCTTCGAACTGTGCGAGGCCGCTGCCATGCCGGGCAAGGAGGAATATCTCAACTCGGAGAAATATGAGATCCGCGCCTGGGATTGGGATCGGCCGGGCAACATCAAGGCCGATATCGCCTTCATCAACCGGCTGCGCCGGGAAAATGGAGCGTTGCGCCAGTTCACCAATCTAAACTTCTACAACGCCTGGAACGACGCCATCCTCTACTACGGCAAGTTCACCGACGATCTTTCCAATTTCCTCCTCTTCGCCGTCAATCTTGACCCGCACCACCCGCAGGAAGCACCCTTCGAGGTGCCGCTGTGGGAGTTCGGCCTTCCCGACAACGCCACGATTGAGGCCGACGACCTGGTCACGGGCCAGTCTTTCGCCTGGACCGGAAAGGTTCAGCACATGTTTCTCGACCCGCACCAGCGCCCCTACATGGCCTGGCGGCTGATCGCGCCTGGAGCCCGCCGATGAACACAATGGAAAAGCTTGGCCCCAGCGGCGCCACGCCTTCGGGCGCCGATACCGTCTCCAAGGCTCCGACAGGGGAGCGACAGGCACCGGACTGGTACAAGGACGCCATCATCTACCAGCTCCACATCAAGGCCTTCCAGGATTCCAACGGTGACGGGATCGGCGACTTCAACGGTCTCCTGCAGCGGCTCGACTATATCGAGCGACTCGGCGTGAACACCATCTGGCTCCTGCCGTTCTATCCTTCGCCGCTGAGGGACGACGGCTACGACATCGCTGATTACCGGTCGATCAATCCTTCCTACGGCACAATGCGCGACTTCCGCCGCTTCGTCGACGCGGCGCATCGGCGGGGAATCCGCGTGATCACCGAACTCGTCATCAACCACACATCCGACCAGCATCCCTGGTTCCAGCGCGCGCGACGGGCGAAGAAGGGCTCGGCGGCGCGCAACTTCTATGTGTGGAACGACGACGACGAGCGCTATCCCGAAACGCGCATTATCTTTCTCGATACCGAGACCTCGAACTGGACCTGGGACCCGGTGGCCGGCCAGTTCTTCTGGCACCGCTTCTATTCGCACCAGCCTGACCTCAACTTCGACAATCCGCGGGTGCTGGAAGAGGTGATCAAGGTGATGCGCTTCTGGCTCGACACCGGCGTCGACGGGCTGCGGCTCGACGCCATTCCCTATCTGGTCGAGCGCGACGGGACAAACAATGAAAACCTGCCGGAGACCCACGAGGTTCTGAAGAAGATCCGGCACGCGCTCGACGAGCGCTATCCCGATCGGATGCTGCTCGCCGAGGCCAACCAGTGGCCGGAGGACACCCGACCATATTTTGGCGACGGCGACGAATGCCACATGGCCTTCCACTTCCCCCTGATGCCGCGCATTTACATGGCGCTGGCCCAGGAAGACCGGCATCCGATCTCCGATATCATGCGGCAGACGCCGGAAATCCCGGAGCCCTGCCAGTGGGCCATTTTCCTGCGCAACCACGACGAATTGACCCTTGAGATGGTGACCGATCGCGAGCGCGACTATCTCTGGCGCACATACGCGGAGGATACGCGCGCGCGCATCAATCTCGGCATCCGCCGTCGGCTCGCGCCACTCATGCAGAACGATCGGCGCAAGATGGAACTAATGAACGCGTTGCTGCTCTCCATGCCCGGCACGCCGATCGTCTATTACGGCGACGAACTCGGCATGGGCGACAACATCTATCTTGGCGACCGAGACGGGGTGCGCACGCCCATGCAGTGGTCGATGGACCGCAATGGCGGGTTTTCGCGCGCCAATCCGCAGGCGCTCTACCTGCCGCCCATCATGGACCCGGTCTACGGCTACCAAACGACCAATGTGGAGGCCCAGGAGGCGGATCCGTCCTCACTGCTCAACTGGATCCGCCGCATGGTGGCCGTGCGTAAGCAGCATCGCGCCTTCGGGCGCGGCGACTTCATCATGCTCTATCCACGTAACAGGCGCATCCTCGCCTACACGCGCAGCGATGGCGAGGCGACGATCCTGTGCGTGGTGAACCTGTCCCGCTCCGCCCAGGCGGTCGAGCTCGATCTTTCCAAACATCGCGGTTGCGTGCCGGTCGAGCTAATCAGCCAATCGCCGTTCCCTCCGATCGGTGATCTCCCCTATATGCTGACGCTGTCAAGCTACGGCGCCTTCTGGTTCCTCCTGGCGGATGAAGCGGAGGCGCCCGAATGGCACAGCAACATCCCCGAGCCGCTTCCCGAATTCATCACGCTCACGCTGGTTGGCGGTCGGCTGGAGCGCGCTCTTGCGGGCCGGGAGGGACGCCAGCTCCAGCAGGATGTGCTTCCGCAGTTCCTGCAGCGCCAGCGCTGGTTCGGGGCCAAGGGTGAAGAGATACGCTCCGTGGAGGCGCGGGAGCTAGCAAGGCTCGGCGAGGAGGCGGGGCTGCTGGCCCTCGTTGACGTCGATCTTGCCGAGGGCAGCCAGCGCTATCTCCTGCCGCTGACGGTCTTGTGGGGTGAGGAGAACGTGCAGTTCGGGGCGCCGAAGCTCTCGGTCACGTTCGCCCGCGCGCGCAGGGGTGCGCAGCTCGGTGCACTAATCGACGGCTCCTATGACGATCGGTTCGCGGCCGAGCTCATGCGCGCCATGCAGGAAAACCGTGAACATCCGGCCGCCGACGGCGTTTTGCGCTTTTATGGCAACGAGCGATTGCAGGCCATGACCTTTACCGAACCGCCGGCCACGCTGATGGGAGAGCAAAGCAACGTTTCGGTCGCGTTCGGCCGGCAGGCGCTCTTGAAGATTTTCCGCCGGCTGCGGCCTGGCGACCAACCTGAGGTCGAGGTGGCGCGCTTCCTGACGGAGGAGGCAGGCTTCGCAAATACCCCAGCCTTCCTCGGGATGGTGGCCCACGAGGAGGAGAATGGCGAGCGGACGGTACTCGCCAGCGTCTCCGCTTTCGTCGAGAACCAGGGGGATGCTTGGAGCGTATTCGTCCACGCGCTCGAACGGCGCATCGAAGACGAGTTCCTTGCGCCGCCCTCGGCGACCCCGGTCTCGTCGGCCGCTCCTGGTGTCCCGCCGGAAGCGGTTGCCGAGGCTCTCATTTATCCACTCGATCTCTTGCGCCGGCTCGGCGAACGCACAGGCGAAATGCATGCAGCTTTCGCCGTCGATACGGACCGGGAGGCGTTCCGCTGCGAGCCGATTGACCGCGCTGATCTTGACGGATGGCTGGAAGATGCGCGCGACCAAGTCACAGCCGCGCGCAGGGGACTGGAACGTGCACAGGCGAACCTTCCGCCTGCCGCCAAAGAGATGGCGGAGCGCCTGCGGGCGCTCGAACCCGAGATCGACCGCCGGCTGGAGGCGCTTGGAAGGATCGCGCCATCCGGCAAGAAGTCCCGCATTCATGGGGACTATCACTTGGGGCAGGTGCTCGTCTCCGAGCAGGATCTCTTCATTATCGATTTCGAGGGCGAACCGCGGCGCACGTTGGCCGAGCGCCGGGCGAAGAACTCGCCCCTGCGCGATGTTGCCGGTATGCTGCGCTCCTTCGACTACGCGGCGTGGGCGGCGGTCCGGCAGGTCGCCTCGCGCCTGCCCGACCAGGCGCGCGACAGCGCCTCGCTTGCACGGCACTGGCGCGATCGGATGGCAGAAGAGTTCCTGGCAGGCTACTTCCCGGCGGCCGAAGGTGCGCAGAACCTGCCGACGGACACTGAAAGCCGGCAGGCGCTCCTCGAATTGTTCCTGTTGCAGAAGGGATTTTACGAGATCAACTATGAGCTTTCCAACCGCCCGGACTGGGTAGGCATTCCCATACAGGGCGTCCTCGATCTCATCGAGGGAGGTGCGGCATGACATCCCCTGCGCACGTGGTGGAATCCTGGCGCCTGGACGATCCCCATGCGATCGCCGCGCTCGTGGCGGGCCGGCACAGCGATCCGTTCTCCGTCCTCGGGCCGCACGCAAGTTCCGCCGGCACCGTTCTGCGTGTGCTGCGCCCCGAGGCGGAAACCGCCGAAGCCTTCGATCCCGAAAGTGGGAAGCCCTTCGCCAAACTGCTGCGACGCCATGCTCGCGGCTTCTTCGAGGGCCTGCTGTCGAAGGCCAAATCCCCGCCGCGCTACAAGCTGCGCTATTCCCGCGATGGCGACGTTTGGGAGGAAGAGGACGCCTACCGCTTTCCCAGCACGTTCGGCGAACTCGACCGTCATCTCCTGGGCGAGGGACGCCATGTACGACTTTACGAAAAGCTGGGCGCGCATCCGATGACCTGCGACGGCGTGGCGGGGACCCGCTTTGCCGTTTGGGCGCCGAATGCCAGCCGTGTCAGCGTCGTCGGCAACTTCAACTTCTGGGACGGCCGGCGCCATCCCATGCGCCGCCATTTTGGGATCGGTGTGTGGGAGATCTTCATCCCGGAGGTCGGACCCGGCGAGATATACAAGTACGAGATCATCGGCGCCCATGGGCAGGTTCTTCCCGCAAAGGCTGATCCGGTGGGCTTCAGAAGCGAGGTGCCGCCGGCGAACGCCTCTGTGGTGCACGGGCTGCCCGCCCGCGAATGGGAGGACGCGGACTGGATGCAGGAGCGCGCGGCGCGCAATGACCGCAGCGCGCCCATTTCCATCTATGAGGTCCACCTCGGATCATGGCGCCGGCACGACGACGGCGCTTATCTCAGCTATGATGAGCTGGCCGATCAACTCGTCCCCTACGTGAAGGATCTCGGCTTCACCCACATCGAATGCATGCCCGTGAGTGAGCATCCCTTCTCCGGCTCATGGGGCTACCAGCCGATCGGCCTCTTCGCGCCGACCAGCCGCTTCGGCGATCCGGAAGGCTTCACCCGCTTCGTTGACCGCTGCCATAAGGAAGGGCTGGGCCTGATTATCGACTGGGTGCCGGCGCACTTCCCCTCCGACGCCCATGGTCTCGCCAACTTCGACGGCACCGCGCTTTACGAGCATTCCGATCCGCGCAAGGGCTTTCATCGCGACTGGAACACGCTGATCTACAACTTCGGCCGCCGCGAGGTGGCCAACTTCCTAACAGCCAACGCCCTCTTCTGGCTCGACCAGTATCACCTCGACGCACTGCGGGTGGATGCCGTCGCCTCCATGCTCTATCTCGATTACAGCCGCGAACCCGGCGATTGGGAGCCCAACATCCACGGCGGCAACGAGAACCTGGAAGCGATCGCATTCCTGCGCGAGACGAATGTCGCGCTTTTTTCCGACTATGCGGGGGCAACCTCGATCGCGGAGGAATCGACGGCTTTTCCGGGCGTTTCCCGGCCCGTCTATGCGGGCGGACTCGGCTTTGGCTTTAAGTGGAACATGGGCTGGATGCACGACACGCTGGACTATATCGGCCTCGATCCGATCCACCGGCGCCATCATCACGACCAGATTACTTTCGGCCTTCACTACGCCTTCTCGGAGAACTTCATCCTGCCCTTGAGCCATGACGAGGTGGTTTACGGCAAGGGCTCGCTCATCGGCCGCATGCCGGGCGACCGGTGGCAGAAATTCGCCAATCTGCGCGCCTATTTTTCCTTCATGTGGACCCATCCGGGCAAGAAGCTCCTGTTCATGGGCGGCGAGTTTGCGCAGGAGCGCGAGTGGGACCACGATTGGCAGCTCGGATGGCACCACCTCGACGATTCCATGCATCGCGGCGTGCACGACCTGCTGCGCGACCTCAATGCGCTCTATCGGAACCAAAGCGCGCTGCACGAGTTTGACTGCGACGCCGAAGGGTTCGAATGGATCGATGCCTCCAATCCGGATCTGAGCGTGTTCGTTTATTTACGTAAAGGGTCCGGCAATTCTGCGCCCATTCTCGTCGCCTGCAATTTCACCCCTCTCGTGCGGGAGGATTACCGGATCGGCCTGCCGCACGCCGGCCGCTGGTGCGAACTCCTCAACAGCGACGACGCCCGTTACGGCGGCTCAGGCGTCCTGAACGGCGCGGTGGATGCCGTGGAAGAGCCGTGGCACGGCCGCCCCGCTTCGGCATCTCTCCGGCTGCCGCCGCTTGGGGTCGTGGTGCTGGGCTGGGAGCAATAAGAAAAGGAAGACGGTGTGCGTGTCCGCAATGGCCTTCCATATCCCCTCGGCGCCACCTGGGACGGCTCGGGGGTGAACGTCGCCGTCTTCTCGGCCAATGCGGAGAAGATCGAGCTTTGCCTTTTCGATACCAAGGGGAAGCGTGAGCTCCAGCGCGTCGCCCTGCCGGAATATACGCATGAGGTCTGGCACGGCTATTTCCCCGATTTGCGGCCAGGCCAGGTTTATGGCCTGCGCGCCCACGGACCCTATGACCCGGGCAGGGGGCACCGCTTTAATCCGAACAAGCTGTTAATCGATCCCTATGCGAAGCTGCTTTCCGGGGAGTTGCGGTGGCACGACGCCTGCTTTGGTTATCGCGTCGGGTCAACGCGCCAGGACTTGTCGATGGACCGGCGCGACTCCGCCTTTGTCATGCCGAAGTGCGTCGTCACCGACACCGCCACCACCTGGGGGGACGATGTGCGCCCGCAGACGTCCTGGGGCGATTCGGTGATCTACGAGGCCCATGTAAAGGGCATGACCGCCCTTTATCCGAAAGTGCCGGAGCAGCTTCGCGGCACGTTCGGGGGGCTGGCAGACTCGCGCGTCATCGATCACTTGGTCAAGCTCGGCGTCACCGCCGTGGAGCTCATGCCGGTCCAGGCCTTTTTCGACGATCGTTATCTCGTCGAAAAACGCCTCTCAAACTACTGGGGTTACAACACGATCGGCTTTTTTGCCACCGCGCCCCGCTACACCTCACCGGGTGGCGGCGTGCACGAGTTCAAGCGCATGGTGCGTAAGCTGCACGAAGCCGGGATCGAGGTGATCCTCGACGTGGTCTATAACCATACCGCGGAAGGCAATCAGATGGGGCCGACCCTTTCCTTCCGCGGTCTCGACAACGCAAGCTACTACATCCTGGGAGACGCTCCCCGCTACTATTACGATACGACCGGCTGCGGCAATACATTGAACCTGAAGCATCCTCGTGTGCTGCAGATGGTCATGGATTCACTGCGTTACTGGGTGGAGGAGTGCCATGTCGACGGCTTCCGTTTCGATCTGGCGACCGCGCTCGGCCGGGAACGGGACAACTTCGAACCGACCTCGGTCTTTTTCGACACGGTGCGCCAGGATCCGGTGCTCTCGCGGGTAAAGCTGATTGCGGAACCTTGGGACCTCGGGCCCGACGGGTACCAGCTAGGGAATTTTCCTCCCGGTTGGGCGGAGTGGAATGGAGCTTACCGTGACTGGATCCGCTCCTTCTGGCGCGGCGATGATCATATCGCGCCTGACCTGTCGAGCGGGCTGCTCGGATCGGCGGCCATGTTCGACCGGCGCGGGCGCAAGCCATGGGCGAGCGTCAATTTCGTGACCGCCCATGACGGCTTCACGCTCGCCGACCTCTACGCCTACAACGAACGCCACAACGAGGCCAACCAGGAAGAAAACCGCGACGGCCATGGCGACAACAGGAGCTGGAACTGCGGCGAAGAGGGTCCCACCGACAATCGGGACATTCTGGCCCTCAGGGCAAAGATGCGCCGCAATGCCATCGCGACGCTTCTCCTCTCCCAGGGAACACCGATGCTTCTAATGGGTGACGAGGTGGGTCGCACGCAGTATGGCAACAACAACGCCTATTGTCAGGATAATGAAATGAACTGGCTGCCCTGGGCAGACCATGACCCGGAGGACGAGGCGTTCTTTCAATTCGTCCGGCGAATGATCGCATACCGCCGGTCGAGCCCGCATCTGCGCCGGAAACATTTTCTGCACGGTCGGCCGGTCGATGGCGGATTTCTCGACGTGACGTGGCTGAAAGCGTCCGGCGAACAGATGAGTGACGAGGACTGGCAGGATCCAGGGCTGAAGAGCCTCGGCCTGATGCATTGCGACGAGCGCCGGTCATGCCTGCTCATCCTTTTGAACAGCTCTCCCGAGCCGATGGAATTCCAGCTTCCGCGCGAACTGGGAGTGCCGGGATGGCAGGTGATCATGCGCACTGAAACCGGCCAGTGGCCGGTATGGGATGCCATTCGCACGCCGGGCAGCATTCAACTGGCCGATCGTTCCATGGTCATTCTGGAAGGACGCGGACGATGACGCTTGAGCAGTTCGAATACCGTTGGGGAGCTAAGCTCAGCCCTGAGGGCTCCGCGGTCTTCCGCCTCTGGGCACCTGCGCTCGACCAGCTCCGGCTGAAGATCGGGCAATCGGAGGAGCGGCAGATGGAGAGCCGCGCCGATGGCTGGTTCGAGCTTCATGCCGATGGTCTGGCCGAGGGAACGGAGTATCAGTTCATCCTGCCCGACGGCATGGCGGTGCCGGATCCCGCGTCCCGTGCGCAGGCTTCCGGTGTGCACGGGCCAAGCCTGCTGGTCGGCTCCGATCATGACTGGAAGGTGCCGGGTTGGAAGGGGCGGCCCTGGCACGAGGCGGTAGTCTATGAACTCCACCCAGGCACTTTCGCGCCACTGGGCGGCTTCGAAGGTATTCGCCACAAGCTCGATCACCTGGCCGAGACCGGCTTCACCGCGATCGAGATAATGCCCGTCGCGGAGTTCTCCGGGGCGCGGGGCTGGGGCTATGACGGCGTCTTGCCCTATTGCCCGCATTCCGCCTATGGCGGCGTCGTAGGGCTGAAATATCTTGTCGACGCCGCCCATGAGCGCGGGCTGATGATGATCCTCGACGTGGTCTACAACCATTTCGGCCCGGACGGAAATTATCTGGGTGCCTATGCGCCCGACTTCTTCGACGCCGAACGCCAGACGCCCTGGGGGGCGGCGATCCGCTTCGAGGAGCCCGCGGTACGCGATTTCTTCCTCGACAACCCGATCTACTGGCTCGAGGAATTCCGCTTCGATGGCCTGCGCTTCGACGCGGTTGACCAGATCAAGGATCGGAGCGAAACACCGATCCTCGAGGAAATGGCGCAGCGGGTCCGCGAACAGTTCGGCGATCGCGAAATCCATCTGATGACAGAAGATGAGCGCAATATCGTTGGTCTTCATCCATATGATGAGGAAAACCGTCCAAAGCTCTTTACAGCCGAATGGAACGACGATTTCCATCACGCCGCACATTGCATCGCGACGGGCGAGGATGCCGGCTATTATGCGGGCTTTGCCGATGACGCGGTCGGGCATCTGGCGCGCGCCCTGGCAGAGGGCTTCTGCTATCAGGGCGAGCCCTACGCGCCCCGTGAAGGCCAGCCGCGCGGCGAGCCCAGTACAGGTCAGCCGCCCGTCGCTTTTGTCGATTTCCTGCAAAACCACGACCAGATCGGCAACCGCGCCTTCGGCGAACGGCTTACCAGCTTGGCGGACGAGGAAACCGTCGCGCTGCTGACCGCCGTCCTCCTGCTCAACCCGCAGATTCCGTTGGTTTTCATGGGCGAGGAATACGGCGAGACGAACCCGTTCCTCTTCTTTACTGACTTTCATGGCGAGCTGGCCAAGGCGGTGCGTGAGGGGAGGCGCCGTGAGTTCGCCTCCTTCGGCCACTTCGGTGAGGAAAATGCCCAGCGCATTCCCGATCCGAATGCGCTGTCCACCTTCGAGGCCTCCGCTCTCGATTGGGACCGCGCCAAGACCGAGGCGGGCCGACTGCGGCTGGCGCTCTTCCGCCGACTCCTCGAGGCGCGCCGGAGCTATGTCGTGCCGCTTCTGCCGAATATGCGATCGATGCAAGGTCAGGCGCAACGGCTGAGCCAGGGAGCGTTCCTCGTGCGCTGGACGACCGATCGCCGCCGGCTTCTCCTGGTCGCAAACTTCGGAACGGATGAAGCCGCAATCGACGAGCAAACCGACGGTCTGGAACTGGTCTATGAAAGCCGTGACGGTCTTCTTGCCGCGCTTCAGGAAGGGCGGCTTCCACGGCGCGGCGTCATTTTCGCATCGGGAGCCGGGCAATGACGGATAGCCTCGACCGACTGGCCGCCGCCCATGGCATCGTGCGCACCTACCGCGCGCTCGACGGCACGACGGCGCAAGCCTCCGAGGAGGCGGTCAGGGCGCTTCTGCAAATTCTGGGCGGTGAGGGGGAGGGTAACCCGCCCCCGCCACCCAGACGATGCCCCCCCACGCCCAAGGCACCGAAGAATACAGCGTGCTTCATCCCGGAATTTCTGAGGAGGGGTAGGGCCTGGGGCATTACCTGCCAACTCTACGGCCTCCGCTCAGGCAGGAACTGGGGCATTGGCGATTTCGAGGATCTCGCCCGGCTGGGCGAGATGGCGGCGCGGAGGGGGGCTGATTTTCTGGGCGTTAATCCGCTGCACGCGCTTTTTCTGGCCGACCCGGAGAGGGTGAGCCCCTTTTCGCCGAGCGACCGCAATTTTCTGAATCCGCTCTATATCGCTGTTGACCGGGTGGACGGTTTCGAGCCCCGGCAGGATAACGACGAGGCGGCGTTTTCCGCCCTGCATGAGGGCGAACTCGTCGACTACGGTGCAGTGACCCGCCAGAAGCTGGCCGCCCTTCGCCGGATCTACCAGCGCACAGGAGCCGTCGCAAACGAAGGCTTTGCCGCTTTTCGCGACGAGGGCGGCGCAGCACTCCGGCGGTTTGCCCTTTTCGAGGCGATCAGCCGGGAGATGGCGGATCGCGGCTTTGGGGCCGGCTGGCGCTCCTGGCCCGCTGAGTACCGGGATCCCGCCAGCGAGGCCGTCGAGCGCTTCGCCCGCGAGCACGCCGACGAGACCGATTTCATGGTCTGGCTCCAGTGGATCGCGGACCGGCAACTCGGCGACGCGGCTGCTCGGCTGCGGAAAGCGGGAATGCGTATCGGCCTCTATCTCGACCTTGCGGTCGGCACAGCACCTGATGGCGCGGCGACCTGGAGCGACCCGACGTTGACGGTCGTGGGCGCCGAGATCGGCGCGCCGCCCGACATGTTCAATCCGGACGGCCAGAGCTGGGGTTTAGCGCCGCTCTCGCCGGCGGAAATCGCCGAGCGTGATTTCGAACCCCTTCAGCGCTCCTATGAAACGATCCTGCGCCACGCCGGCGCGCTCCGCATCGATCACGCTATGAGCCTTTATCGGCTCTTCTGGATCCCGGACGGTTTTCCGCCAGGCGAGGGCGCCTATGTGCTCTACCCGATGGAGGGCATGGTGCGCGTATTGGCAAAGGTCTCGCAGCGCGCCGGCGCGATCATCATCGGCGAGGATCTGGGGGTGGTGCCGAAGGGTTTCCGCGCGGCCATGGATCGCGCCAGCCTGCTTGGTTATCGTGTTTTCTACTTCGAGCGCGATGAGGACGGCTTCATTCCGCCGGAGAAATGGCCACGCTCCGTGCTCGCCTGCGTGGGCAGCCACGACACACCCACGCTTGCCGGCTGGTGGACTGGCAGCGACATTGAGACACGCGAACAGATTGGGCTTATCGACCGGGCGGTCGCGCGGAAGGAGCGCGAAAATCGCGGGTCGGAGAAAAAGCAGGCCAAGGACTTGCTCCGCGCCAGGGGCATCATAGCCCGGGACGAGTTCGACGAGACGGTGGCGGCCGGCATCCATCAGCTCGTCGCGAGCACTCAGGCGCGGCTGGTCGTCGCGCAGATGGAGGATCTTCTGGGCCTTGCCGACCAGCCGAATGTGCCCGGCACGGTTGACGAGCATCCCAATTGGCGTCGGAAGCTTCCTGTATCCCTGGAGGAGATCGAGGAAGCGCCGGTGCCGCGCGCCGTGCTTCGCGCCATCGCGGAAGAAAGGCCGCGAACCCCATGAGCATCCCCCGCGCAACCTACCGGCTGCAGTTCCGAGAGGGCATGACCTTCGAGCGCGCGGCCGAAATCGTCCCCTATCTGGCCGAGCTCGGCATCAGTCATCTTTACGCGTCGCCGATCTTTACCGCCGCGCCGGGCTCGACTCATGGCTATGATGTGGCCGACCACCAGGCGTTCGATCCCGCGCTCGGTGGCGAAGAGGGTTTTGCGCGTCTCGCCGAGGCGCTGAAGGAGAACGGCCTCGGGCTCATCCTCGACATCGTGCCCAACCACATGGCCGTCTCCACCACCAATCCGTGGTGGCGCGATGTGCTGAAACATGGCCGCGACAGCGCATACGCGCGGCACTTCGACATAGACTGGGAGGCGCCAAAGCTGCTTCTGCCGGTGCTCGGTGAGCCCTACGGCGACGCAATTGCCGAGGGCAAGCTGGAGGTACGGATCGCTCAGGAAACCGGAGAGCCTG
The DNA here is from genome assembly GCF_028767125.1 of Chelativorans sp. YIM 93263. Lineage (GTDB taxonomy): Bacteria > Pseudomonadota > Alphaproteobacteria > Rhizobiales > Rhizobiaceae > Chelativorans. Next base: position 184,085 of record NZ_JAKCWP010000002.1, on the reverse strand, counting down.
TCTTCGGCTATTATGACCTCTCGCTGCCGCTTGCGCCCGGGTCCCTTTCCCGCGTGGCGCAAGCGGGTGAAGGTGACCTTTCGGAAGCGCTGCCTGAAATCAACGCGGATAAGGACCGCCTGCACCGCCTGCACGAGGCGCAGGTCTGGCGGCTCGCTTATTGGCGGCTGGCGCGCGAGGCGCTGACCTATCGACGCTTTTTCGAGATTGCTGACCTCGTCGGCGTGCGGGTCGAGGATCCGGCGATCTTCGCCGATGTCCACGCACTGCCGCTCCGGCTCGTAAGCGAGGGCGTGGTGGACGGGCTGCGGATCGATCACATTGACGGTCTGGCCGATCCGAAAGCCTATCTTGCCGACCTTAAACAGGCCTCTGGGCTCGATTGCGTGCTGGTGGAGAAGATCCTGGGACCGGGGGAGCGGCTGCGCAGCGACTGGGCCTGTTCCGGCACGACGGGTTATGAATTCGCTCGCTTCGTTACTGCGTCTCAGGTTGATCCGGGCGGGCGCGAGGAGATGACGCGAGGCTGGAGCGGGTTCACCAGTGACGATGTTGACTTCACCCGCCAGGTACTCGAGGTCAAGCGGCGCATCCTGACCGTCAATCTCGCGGGCGAACTTTCGGCACTCGTGCGCCTTGCCACAACTGTCGCGGCGGATGATCTCGCCACGCGCGATTTCGGCCCCGACGCGCTGAGGATGGCTATTGTCGAGCTGGCCGCGGCCTTGCCCGTCTACCGCACCTATGTCGACCGCGGCGGCGCCTCGAACGAGGATCGCAAACTCATCGAAGGGGCCGTTGCCCAGGTTGAGCACGGCCGCGCCGTGGAGGACGACCGGGTGGTCTCCTTCGTCGCCTCATTGCTGCTTGCACCGGCGGATACGGACGCCCGCGCCACCTTCATCACCCGTTTCCAGCAGACGACCGGTCCGCTCATGGCTAAGGCCATGGAGGATACGGTCTTCTACCGCTACAACCGGCTGATCGCCTTGAATGAGGTTGGCGCGGAGCCGGATGAGTTCGGGATGGAGCCGGACGCCTTTCATGCGGCCATGCAGGCGCGGGCGGCGGAAGCGCCGCATGGTCTCTCCGCCACGGCCACCCATGACACAAAACGCGGCGAGGATGCGCGCGCACGCCTTGCCGCCTTGAGCGAAATGCCGTCGGAATGGGCCTCAGCCGTGTCGCGCTGGCACGATGCCGCATCCGGGTTTCGCCGGGCACTCCCGGACGGGCCCGCACCGGACCCGGGTACGGAATGGCTTCTTTACCAGGCGCTCGCCGGCGCCTGGTCCGCTGATCTGTCAACGCAGGATGAAGCGGGGCTGCAGGCGCTGTGCGATCGGCTTGCCGCTTTCATGACCAAGGCGCTACGCGAGGCAAAGCAGCGCACAAGCTGGACCGATCCCAACGAGCCTTTCGAGGCGGCGGTGGAGGCCTATGTGCGGCACCTCTTCGCGCCCGAAAGCCGAACCCTGCTAAAAGATATTCAAGCGACGATCACCGCCCTGGAGCCCGCGGGTCTCATCAACAGCCTTTCGCAACTGGCGCTCAAGCTCACGTTGCCGGGTGTGCCGGACATCTACCAGGGATGCGAGCTGATGGATTTCAGCATGGTCGATCCCGACAACCGCAGGCCGGTCGACTTCGCGCTCCGGCAAGGACTTCTAAAGGAAGTGCATGGCTTGTCGGCCGGCGAGGCGATGGAGCGCTGGCGCGAGGGTGTGACGAAGCTCTGGCTCCTTCAAAAGCTGCTTCGCTTGCGTAAGGAAAACGCGGAATTGTTCGCCGACGGCGGCTACGAGCCGCTGCAGGTGAGTGGCGACAAGGCGCAGCACGTGATCGCCTTCGCGCGTGTCCTTGAGGGAAAACGCGTGGTTGTCGCGGTTCCCCGGCTGGTGCTCAGGCACTGCAAGTCCGCGAAAAAATCCTGGATCAGCAGCGCCTTCGCGCGGACGCAGCTCCCTCTTCCCACACACGCCGGAGGCTACAAGACATTATCGGAAAAAACGGTCGACGGAGGTGAGGCTGCGCTCTCCACCCTTTGGGCAGAACTGCCGGTTGCCGTGCTCAAGTCCCAATAGACTGATGCAGCTTTGGCAACCGGTCAACGCAGTCTTGCTGTGTCTTACTCCGATTAGGTCGGCTTTTTCGGTCGCTTCGCCGCGCCGGTGTTGCGGCGCTTTGTGCTGCCGGTGCTGCCCTCGGTCGAGGCAGGACTTGCGCCTGGTTTTGTTGCGCCGGGGTCGGCGGATCCGCTGGATACCCCCGAGCTGCTGCCTGACTCTGGGAAGTCTTCCGGCATCTCCGGTATCTCGGCGTCATCGGCGTTTCCGCCTTCTTCCACCTCGATCTCGCGTGCTGCGCGTTCCCAATGTTCGTGATGCCGGCCTTCCGGATGGCCCTCGGCCTCCCAGAGTTCGTAGGCGCGACGGCGGATTTTCTCTTCCCGATCCGAAGACATGGCGGTCCCTCCATCTTCGCTTAAACACGAGGCGGGCTACAATGTTCCGGCCGATGAGCAACAATGATGAGGGTTCTTCCCAGAGCGGTATTTCGGCGCCAAATCCCGCCTATTATGGAAAAGCGGCGCTGACAAAGTTAGACAAACGGTTGACGCACGCTAATGATATGAAACTGTCGTAATACCCTGTCACCACTGGCGATCGGATCAGGGCCAGCCACCCGCGATTTCGAGCAGTAAGGACAAGCAGGTCATGAATGAACTGAAACCGACCAAAAGCGAATTTCCGACCCACGAGGCTGGAGCGGTTGCCGAAGTGGCACGGTCAAGTCCGGACCGTTTCATCAACCGCGAGTTTTCATGGCTCCAGTTCAATCGCCGTGTACTTGATGAGTCCCAGAACGAGAATCATCCGCTCCTAGAGCGACTGCGTTTCCTGTCAATCTCTGCTGACAACCTGGACGAGTTTTTCATGGTGCGCGTGGCCGGTCTGGCTGGGCAGGTCCGCGAGGGCATTGCCACGCGTAGTGCCGACGGTCGCACACCTAGTCAGCAGCTTGAGCAAGTGCTTCGCGAGGTAAGCCGGCTTCAGGTTGAACAGCATGAAAGTCTTACGCATCTGCTCGAGCTTCTCAAGAAGCAAGGGATTGAATTGGTGAAGCCCGATGCGCTGAGTCGCGACGATCGTAAATGGGTGGAGAACCATTTTCTGGAGGAAATCTATCCGGTCCTCACTCCGCTTTCGATCGATCCAGCCCACCCCTTTCCGTTCATTCCGAACCTCGGGTTTTCCATAGCGCTGGCCCTTCAGCACCTGTCGAAGGCCGAGACGATGACGGCGCTTCTGCGTCTGCCTGTCACGCTGCCGCGTTTCGTAGCGTTACCGAAACGACCAAAGTGCGTGCGATTTATCGCTCTTGAAGACATTGTCGAAATGTTCATCAGCAAGCTTTTTCCCGGTTACAAGGTTACGGGCTCAGGCACCTTCCGGATCATCCGCGACAGCGATATCGAAGTTGAGGAAGAAGCCGAAGATCTGGTGCGCCTTTTCGAGTCGGCGCTCAAGCGGCGGCGACGCGGGTCCGTGATCCGCATCGAGTTCGAGAGCTCGATGCCGGAGGATCTGCGCGATTTCGTTGCATCCCAACTGAGTGTGCAAGAGTCGCGTATTAGCGTTCTTGAGGGGCCGCTGGCCCTCAATCACGTATCTGAACTCGTGAAGTTGCCGCGCGATGACCTGAAATTCACTTCCTACAACCCGCGGTTTCCAGAGCGTATCCGGGACCACGGGGGAGACTGTTTCGCCGCTATCCGCGAAAAGGACATTATCGTTCATCACCCGTATGAGAGCTTCGACGTGGTGGTACAGTTTCTGCGGCAGGCCTCGCAGGACCCTGATGTCGTCGCGATCAAGCAGACGCTCTATCGTACGTCCAACGACAGCCCGATCGTGCGCGCATTGATAGAGGCGTCGGAGGCGGGAAAATCAGTGACGGCGCTTGTAGAACTCAAGGCACGGTTCGACGAGGAGGCGAATATCCGTTGGGCGCGGGATCTTGAACGTGCTGGCGTGCAGGTCGTCTTCGGGTTTATCGAGTTGAAAACACACGCCAAGATGTCGCTCGTGGTTCGGCGTGAGGATGGCCGGTTGCGCAACTATGTGCACCTGGGGACTGGTAATTATCATCCCATTACCGCGCGTATCTACACCGATCTGTCGTACTTTACCGTTGATCCGGTCATTGCGCATGATGTGGCGAAGGTTTTCAATTTCATCACCGGTTATGCAGAACCGGACGTAGACATGAAGCTCGCTGTTTCTCCCTTCATTCTGCGCAATCGGTTGCTCCAGCATATTCGCGCCGAGGCTGAAAACGCTAAGGCCGGGCGACCGGCGCAAATCTGGATGAAGATGAACGCGCTGGTTGATCCGGAAGTGATCGACGCACTTTATGAAGCCGGTCGAGCCGGCGTGGAGATCGACCTGGTCGTTCGTGGTATATCCTGTCTGAGGCCGCAAGTTCCGGGTCTTTCGGAGAACATCCGGGTCAAATCCATCATTGGCCGCTTTCTGGAGCACAGCCGGATCTACTGCTTCGGTAACGGGCACGGGCTCCCGTCGGATGAAGCGATCATCTACATCTCGTCGGCCGATATAATGCCGCGCAATCTGGACCGCCGCGTCGAAACCATGGTGCCGCTCACCAATCCCACGGTGCATGAGCAGGTGCTCGGGCAGATCATGCTGGGAAATATCATGGACAACCAGCAGAGTTTCGAAGTATTGCCTGACGGTAGCTCGCGGCGTATCGTGCCGGCAGAGGGAGAAGAAGCCTTCAACGCTCAGGAATATTTCATGACTAATCCAAGCCTTTCGGGTCGCGGTGATGCGTTGAAATCCCATGCGCCGAAGCGGATTGCTGCATTCAAACGGCGCAAGAAAGCGCTTGCGGCCGGCTGATTCGTCGTGAGCGTCGAAGCCTCGCAGGGCCGTTTGCAGGACCGGCGGCCCGTTTCAGTAATCGACATCGGCTCGAACTCGATTCGGCTGGTGATCTATGAAGGTATCGCACGGTCTCCAACGATTTTGTTCAACGAGAAGATGCTGGCCGGTCTTGGCCGGGGCATGGTGCTGACCGGTGAACTCGACCCCCACGGTGTCAGCCGTGCGGTGGAGGAATTTCGTCGCTTTCGAGCGCTCTCAGAGCAAGCGGGTGCGCAATCGCTGCATGTGCTAGCAACCGCGGCGGCACGCGAAGCGACCAACGGACCGGACTTCATTCGCCGGGCCGAGGACATTCTTGGAACGGAAATCCAGGTTCTGTCAGGACGGCAAGAAGCATACTATGCCGCTCTGGGCATTGTCTCCGGCTTTTACAAAGCAGACGGCCTGGTGGGGGATTTCGGCGGCGGCAGCTTGGAGCTGGTGGATTTGCATGGCGAGGCCATGGAGCATGGTATTACCCTCCCACTCGGCGGTCTGCGGCTGCAAGATATTGCAAAGAATTCTCTTGACGTCGCGGAAGAGGTCATCCGAGACGAGATCGCACGAGCTGATTGGCTAAAATTGGGGGAGGGCAGACCTTTTTATTGCGTGGGGGGCACCTGGAGAAATCTTGCCCGATTGTACATGATCCAAACAGGCTACCCGCTGGAAGTCATGCATCATTACGCGCTCGGTCAGGAGGAAGCGCTCCCGTTTCTCGAGCAGGTTATGGGTAGCGCCCCCGCCGACATACGGGGTATCAAGCGCGTGTCGAAGAATCGCCGCGCGCTGTTGCCCTATGGCGCGGCAGTCTTGCGCGAGATCATCCATGCGGCGAATCCTTCACAGATTATCTTTTCTGCCACTGGCGTGCGGGAAGGATTTCTCTATTCGCTGTTGCCGGAACAGGCCTGGGATGCCGATCCGCTAATCTCGGCCGCTGAGGAATTGGCCTTGCTTCGTTCACGCTCTGTTACGCACGCGCGCGAGCTTGCGGAGTGGACCGGTAAGGCTTTGGAGGCGCTCGGCTTCGAGGAAACAGAAGACGAGGCGCGCTATCGCTATGCCGCCTGCTTGCTTGCCGATATCGGCTGGCGTGCCCATCCGGATTATCGGGGTACTCAGTCGCTGAATATTATTGCGCATGGTTCGTTCAGCGGGATCGATCATCCGGGGCGGGCTTTCATCGCCCTTTCCATCCTGTTCCGTCACGAGGGACTTTATGAGGAGGCTCTGTCACCGAAAATGCGTGATCTCGCCACGCCGCGCTATGTCGAGCGGGCTCGACTGCTGGGTGGGTTGATGCGCGTTGCATACCTGTTTTCGGCATCGATGCCGGGCGTGATCCCGCTGTTGAAATGGGAGAAGCGGCCGGACGGTTCATTTGCACTCGTCATCCCGCCCTCGCATGCATCTCTCATGGGGGAGCGTCCGCAGGGGCGGTTGGCGCAACTGGCCAAGGTGACGGGCATGAACCTCGCGCTGGAAGTCGGTAAGTAGCTACTCCGCGGCGTTCGCCAATGCTGCCTCTGGAGAGAAAGTTTCAATCCGGCGGTTGGCGAAGCGCAGCGCGGTTTCACCCCGTAATAGCTTAAGCGCCTCTTCTCCGAATATCTCGCGGCGCCACCCCGAAAGCGCCCGGATTTTTGCGTTCTCGCCATCCGCAGCGAGCTTGTCAATATCATCCGACGAAGCGAGCATCTTTGGAGCGACACTATGTTTTTCGGCCACAAGCTTGAGTAGGACCTTCATCAGATCAGCTGCAGCCGCCGCGCCTTCCGGCGGGTGTTGAGCCTTCGGCAGGCGCGGCAGTTTGTCCTTGGGAATGGAGAATGCGGCTTCGACGGCTTCGACCAGTCCGTCAGCGGATGCGGAGCGCTCCCAGCCCTTGCCGATGCTGCGCAGGCGGCCTAGCGCCTCGTTGTCGCGGGGTTGCTGTTGGGCGATTTCGTAAATCGCATCGTCCTTCAGAACGCGTCCGCGCGGGACGTTGCGTTCTCGGGCCTGGCGCTCACGCCAGGCGGCCACGTTCTGCAGAACCGCGAGCTCGATCGGCTTGCGTACGCGCAGTTTCAATCGTTTCCATGCATCGTCCGGATGGGGGTCGTACGTCTCCTGCGCCGTCAGGACGTTCATTTCTTCCGTCAGCCAGCTTGCTCTTCCCTCGCGCTCCAACTCGGTCTTCAAAAATTCGTAGACTTCGATAAGGTGGGTGACGTCTGCCAGAGCATAGTGAAGCTGCTTCTCCGAGAGCGGTCGGCGGCGCCAGTCGGTGAAGCGCGATGTCTTGTCGATGTGTTTGCCCGTCGTCCGGTAGACGAGTTGGTCATAAGAGACGCTATCACCGAAACCGCAAACCATTGCGGCCACTTGCGTGTCGAAGACCGGATGGGGGATCAGCCCGCCGCGGTGAAAAATAATCTCGATATCCTGTCTCGCCGCGTGGAAAACCTTTGTCACATTCTCGTTAGCCATGAGGCGGAACAAAGGCGTAAGATCCATACCCTTGGCTAAAGGATCCACCAACGCAGTAATGCCGGGTGCTGCCATCTGAACGAGGCAAAGCTCCGGCCAAAAGGTTGTTTCCCGAATGAATTCGGTGTCGATCGTTATGAAATCGGATTGTTCGAGAGCGGCGATCGCTTCTTCGAGCTCGCGGCGGGTGGTTATGAGTTCCATGTCTCTTCTTTAACGAAAATATGCCAATGGGTGCAATGGGCTTGGCGCGTATTGCCCTTACACCGCCTTGACAAAACCGGACGCCCATGCGCTTTTCGCGCCGGTTTTGAACATGGGCGCTGGTGCCCAATCCCGTCACCTTTCTGGATACGGAAACATCGTATGCATCGTTATCGCAGCCACACCTGCGCAGAATTGAGATCATCCCACGTCGGTGAGACCGTCCGCATTTCGGGCTGGGTCCACCGTGTGCGCGACCATGGCGGACTGCTCTTTATCGATCTGCGTGACCATTACGGTGTCACGCAAATCGTCGCCGATCCGGATTCGCCTTCCTTCAGCACCGCTGAGAAAGTCCGTGGGGAATGGGTTATCCGAGTCGATGGTGAGGTGAAGGCCCGTACGGAAGAAACTGTCAATCCGAACCTGCCGACGGGTACAATCGAGGTATTCGCCGGCGAGATCGAGATACTGTCGCAGGCCCAGGAATTGCCGCTCCCTGTTTTCGGCGAGCCCGACTATCCTGAAGATATCCGTCTTAAATATCGGTTTCTCGACTTGCGCCGCGAAACTCTTCATCGAAATATCGTCACGCGCACCAAGGTCATTGCAGACATGCGTGAGCGGATGAACGAGGCGGGATTTTCGGAATTTTCCACGCCCATTCTAACAGCCTCCTCTCCGGAGGGTGCGCGCGACTTCCTCGTTCCGTCGCGTCTGCACGAGGGGAAATTTTATGCGCTGCCGCAGGCGCCGCAGATCTATAAGCAACTCATTATGGTTTCCGGCTTCGACCGGTACTTTCAGATCGCGCCATGTTTCCGCGACGAGGACCCACGCGCCGACCGCCTTCCGGGCGAGTTTTACCAGCTCGATCTCGAGATGAGCTTTATCGAGCAGGAGGACGTCTTCCAGACAATGGAGCCCGTGATGCGGCAGGTTTTCGAGGCGTTTGCCGACGGTAAGCCGGTTACGCGTGAATTCCCGCGTATCCCCTATGACGAAGCGATGCGCAAATACGGTACGGATAAACCCGACCTGCGCAACCCAATCATTATGGAGGAGGTCTCCGACCACTTCCGCGATTCGGGTTTCAAGGTGTTTGCCAATATTCTGGCGAACGACAATCAAGCCGAGGTCTGGGGCATACCAGCCCCGACGGGCGGTTCGCGCGCTTTCTGTGATCGCATGAACTCCTGGGCGCAGGGTGAAGGTCAGCCGGGGCTTGGTTATATCTTTTGGCGCAAAGAGGGGGAGGCGCTGGAAGGCGCTGGACCGCTGGCGAAGAACATCGGTCCCGAACGAACCGAGGCCATCCGCCAGCAGTTGGGGCTCCAGGACGGCGACGCCTGTTTTTTCGTTGCCGGTGATCCGAAGAAGTTCGTTCCGTTCGCCGGTGCGGCGCGCACGCGTGTCGGCGAAGAGCTGAACCTCCTCGACCGCGATCGCTTCGAGCTTGCGTGGATTGTCGATTTCCCGTTCTACGAATGGAATGAGGATGAAAAGCGCGTCGACTTCGGCCATAACCCTTTCACCATGCCGCAAGGCGGGATAGCCGCGCTTGAAGGTGAGGACCCGCTTTCCATCAAGGCGTTCCAATACGACCTGGTGTGCAACGGCTTTGAGATCGCCTCCGGCGGTATTCGCAATCATTTGCCTGAGGTCATGGTGAAGGCATTTGAGATCGTTGGTTTCGACAGGCAGACGGTGGAGGAGCGCTTCGGCGGGCTTTATCGCGCGTTTCAGTACGGAGCGCCGCCGCATGGTGGAATGGCGGCCGGTATCGACCGGATCATCATGTTGCTGGCGGGCGCGAAAAACCTTCGCGAAATCACGATGTTCCCGATGAACCAGCAGGCACAGGACCTGCTCATGGGTGCGCCTTCGGAAGCGACGCCGCAGCAGCTTCGCGAGTTGCACCTGCGGCTTGCTCCGAAGAAAGAGTAACGCCATGACGGCTCGGGCGGAGAATGCAAACGCCCGCCGCCCGCGCGTTCTCGTGACAGGTTTTGGGCCTTTTCCCGGCGCGCCAGAGAATCCGTCAGAAGCTTTGGTAAACGCTTTTGCTGTGCGATCCCCCGTATCGCCGAGCGTTTGCGATCTGGCGCTTGAGGTGCTGCCGGTGGAGTACGCGGCGGTTCCCGAGCGGTTGTCGGTGCTGGGGCGGGATTTTTCGCCCGATATCGCGATTCATTTCGGTCTGAGCGACAGGGCACGAGGCTTCACGCTGGAGCGGCTGGCGCGCAACGAGATCCGCGCGGAGAAGCCGGACATCAGGGGCGAGAAAGGCGGGGGTGGGCCGATTCGTGAGGGGGCAGGGGATCTCGTTTCCACATTGCCGCTGAAAGCTATTGCCGAGACACTTTCCGCAAACGGCCTGCCAGTCTACTGGTCGGATGATGCCGGCGGCTATCTGTGCAACTACCTGTTTTTCCTTTCACAGGGGCATTTGTGCGGTGGGTTTGCCCCGGCGATGGCGGGGTTTATCCATGTCCCACCGTTGCGGGATGAAACGTTCACGGGCGATATGCTCGAACGCGGCGCCCTTGCGGTTATCGAGACCTGTTGCCGCAATTGGATGGCCCGCTCCGGGCAGAGCGGGCCATAGATCTTCGAGGGCTATTGGTTGGCCGTAACCGTCAAGCCGAGCTGCTGAACCAGCATGTCGGGTGAACCCATGGCCGCTCCCATCAGCATGGCAAAGGGGACGGGGTTTTCGGGCTGCGCGCTGATTTCGAAATGCTGCGGATTTTCCAGGAAGGTGCCGACTGCCTGGCTCACGGTTTCGGCAAGATCATTTCCGGCGAAGCTGGCGATCTGCTGCTGCAGGGCGGTAGTGCTTTGCGTAATGATATCATCCGTGGTGGTGTTTCTCCTGCTGGCAACCTCATCCAGAGCTTTTTCGGTAAGCCCGTCATCATTGAAGCGGATCGACGCGCTGTGGAAGGTGAGTTGCTGGACGAGTCCGAGCATCGCCATGCCTTGCATGGAATTGTCGTTGCCGCTTGCGCCTTCTTCGCGGTTGCGAGTCGTTTCCTCCAACGTGCGTGCAAACTCCGGCGTATAGCCCGCGAAATCTAGAGCGAGGAGCAGCGTGCCTGCATCCTCCACGACCGCTTCGTAGCGGGACAGGGTCATACGACCGTCGGAGGGACGCCAGGATCCCTCCATCAGCGCGTTTCCGCTCAATTCTCCGTAGCCCATTTCGGAAAGCATGGCTGCGGTGTCCGCGTCGTCAAACATGCCTTGGAGATTGAAGGAGTAGTTCTCGACGGCGCCCGTCGTCTCCATCGTGTTGTCGTCTGTTATGTTGATGTCGGCGTAGACATTGGTGAGCGATGCGACCGGCCCCTCCTGACCTTCAACGTCAATCCGAGCAACTTCCATTCGGTCGTAGCGCATGACGCCGCCGAAGGGATCCGTCGCAAGATCTTCCGGCAGGACCAATCCGGTCGCACGGTAATCGATGAGCGACAGGTTCATTTCTCCCATCGGCGTTTCGAAGCTCTCAACCTCAACCGTGCCGACGCGGTAACTTCCGTCCGGTTCTTCGGTGACGTCTTGCAGAACGAGCTGGTCGATGGAGATGCTGCCCTCTAGTTCCGTGTTTCGGGCAGTAACGTCATCAAGAATGACATCATTTCCTTCCAGGCGTGCGTCGCCATAGCTAAGCTCGACATCCTGCTGTTCCAGTACAGCTTTCAAGCGGTTCCCCGCCTCTTCCGCTTCGATCGCAAGGGCTGGAGTTGCGGCTGCGGCGGCTGCGATACCGGCGGCGAAAAAAGAGGTGTGTCGGAAGCGGTGCAGGTCCATGCGGGATTCCTTTATTGGCGTTGGTGCGTCTCAATTCGGGCGGTTCATAGAAGTTCCGGCGAAGATGCCGGGCACTTCGCACGCTGTCAATTTGCCATCGCGAATATAATAAATGGATGAAAGTGGGGTTTCCCTTTGCTTCATGGGGATTTGCGTCCATACGCCACTTGCCGCGAATCACCGCGTTCGATAACTCCAAGCCATGGGAAAAGATTTGTTGCCGCCCGATAGCGGAGGAGACTCCGCTGGACCAGTCGATCTGAAAAAGGCGCTCGAAGAGCGCTATCTCGCCTACGCACTTTCGACCATCATGCACCGAGCTCTGCCGGATGTGCGTGACGGGCTGAAGCCGGTGCACCGCCGCATTATGCACACGATGCGGCTGTTGCGCCTTAACCCGGATCAAGGCTTTGCGAAGTGCGCGCGCATCGTCGGCGACGTCATGGGTAAATTCCACCCTCATGGCGATCAGTCGATCTATGATGCGCTGGTGCGTCTGGCACAGCCATTTTCCGTTCGTTACCCGCTGGTCGACGGGCAAGGCAATTTCGGCAACATCGACGGCGATAACGCTGCAGCGATGCGCTACACGGAAGCGCGAATGACGGAAGTGGCGGTCGAGCTTTTGACCGGCCTTAACGAAGATGCCGTCGATTTCCGCGTGACATACAACGAAGAAGACGAAGAGCCGATCGTTCTTCCGGGCGCTTTTCCGAACTTATTATGTAACGGCTCCAGCGGCATAGCAGTAGGGATGGCGACATCCATTCCGCCGCACAACGCTGCAGAAATATGTGATGCAGCGCTCGCACTGATTGATGACCACGAGGTTACGGTCTCGAAGCTACTGGAGTTCGTCAAGGGCCCCGATTTTCCTACAGGCGGCGAGATCGTGGAGGACGCGGACTCCATCCGCGAAGCGTATGAGACGGGCCGTGGCGGCTTTCGCCTGCGCGCCCGCTGGGAGAAGGAAGATCTGGGGCGCGGCATGTGGCAGGCGGTTGTCACTGAGATTCCCTATGGTTTGCAGAAGTCCCGTCTGATCGAGAAGATCGCCGAGCTAATTCTTGCTCGCAAGCTGCCATTGCTGGAGGATATACGGGACGAAAGCGCCGAGGATATTCGCGTCGTTCTGGTTCCGAAGAGCCGTACCGTCGAGCCCGAGCTTTTGATGGAGTCGCTTTTCCGATTGACGGATCTGGAAACCCGCTTCCCCCTCAACATGAATGTGTTGTCGCGGGGAAAGGTGCCGGGTGTCCTTTCGCTCAAACAAGTGCTTCGTGAGTGGCTTGACCACCGTCGTGAGGTGCTCCTTCGCCGCTCCCGCCACCGTCTGGCGGCGATCGAGAAGAGACTGGAGATTCTTGCCGGGTATCTGATTGCCTACCTCAATATCGACGAGGTGATCCGAATTATCCGGGAGGAGGATGAACCGAAGCCGGTAATGATGGAGCGCTTCGAGCTGACGGACAATCAGGCCGAGGCAATTCTCAATATGCGGCTGCGCGCGCTGCGTAAGCTGGAAGAATTCGAAATCCGCAAGGAGTTCGAGAAGCTTTCCGACGAGAAGAAGCAGATCGAGGCGCTTCTTGCTTCGGAAGACCGTCAGTGGAAAACGGTGCGTTGGGAAGTGGCGAAAGTGCGCCAGACTTTCGACCCGGAGAAAAATCCGGCGCTCGGCCGCCGGCGCACCACCTTCGGCGAGGCGTCGGAGCATGATCTGGAAGACGTCCAGCAAGCGATGATTGAACGCGAGCCGGTCACCATTGTTCTTTCAGAAAAGGGCTGGCTGCGCGCAATGAAAGGGCATTTGTCCGATTTCAATTCTCTTTCATTCAAGGAGGGCGACAGCCTCAAGATCGCCTTTCATGCGCAGACGACGGATAAAGTCCTGCTCTTCACCACGGGTGGCAAGTTCTACACTGTGGGGGCTGACCGGCTGCCCGGCGGGCGCGGACACGGCGAGCCTGTGCGAATCATGGTCGATATCGAGAGCGACCAGGGCATCGTCACCGCCTTTGTGCACGAGGCAGAGCGCCGCCTCCTGCTCGCTTCTCACGGCGGGAATGGCTTTGTCGTGGCGGAGAAAGATGTGATTGCGAACACCCGTAAGGGCAAGCAGGTGATGAACGTCAAGGCACCCGACGAGGCCCGGCATTGCGTACCGGTGACCGGCGACCATGTCGCTGTCGTGGGAGAAAATAGAAAATTGCTCGTCTTTCCGTTGAACGATGTGCCGGAGATGGCACGCGGCAAGGGTGTGCGCCTGCAGCGCTTTAAGGATGGCGGACTCGGCGATATCAAGACCTTCACTATGGCCGATGGCCTCACGTGGCGGGATTCGGCAGATCGCGTCTTCACACGCAGCCGAGAGGAACTCATCGAGTGGCTGGGGAACCGGGCAACTGCCGGACGAATGGCGCCGAAGGGCTTTCCGCGGACCGGAAAATTCGGCTGACGGACTGAAATATCAGACCGGATGTCGGATTGTTCCCACTGCACGCCGGCGGCGGCGACCGAGATGAAGCTGCCAGAGCGAGTGCACGATGAGCGTGGTGACGAGGATTGCGCCGCCGATTAGGCTGGCGGTGGTGGGAACCTCGTTGAAGATCAGCCATACCCAAAGTGGTGCCAATACCGTCTCCAGCAGGTAGAACATCGCGACTTCTGGGCCCGGCAGGTATTTGGGGCCGTTTGCGAGGCAAAAGAAGGCGAGGGGGATCACCAGCCCGCCATTGAGGGCGATCCACCACGGTGCGTCGATACGGTATCCGGTCTGCGCCGTCATATAGGTAGCGAGCAGAAAGGGTATGAAAACGGCGACCAGGGCGGTGAAGCCCATGTCACGTCCGCTGCGGCGCGTAATCGTAATGGCGAGCGCTATGGTGAACGCCGATGATAACGCGGCTAAGTCACCGAGAAGATTGCCCCGGCCGATGCTGTCGCCCACGATGATCAGGATGCCGACAAACATGATCCCCATCGCCATCAGTGTTGCCGGCCTTGGGCGCTCCTTCAGAACGAACCAGGACAGCAAGGCGGCGAACATGGATGTGAAAGCTAGAATGAAAACCAGATTGGCGGTGGTGGTGTTGTAAACCGCCGTCATGAAAGTGATTGCCGAAATGGCATAAAGGCTGGCAACCGCCAGACCGCTCCAGCCCGGGATCAGCGGCGGTACATTGCGGGAAAATGCGCGCCAGACCAGCCATATGGTAACGCCGGCGATAACCGTAAGCGCACTTCGCACCATCAGAATGGGCCAATGGTCACCCTGTGCCAGCCGAATCAGCGGGATGTCGATGGTGAGCGCCATGCCTCCGATGGCGGTCAGCAGAAGCCCTCTGGAGTAGTTGTCACTGTCGGCCATTCTGCGGCTGGTCCGGTTTGCAGAGTCGGGATCGTTCCGGGCAGGTCGCGCGCCCTCGGAGGTGAAGACCTATAGATGATAGAACTGGTTGAATTGTCCAGCGATAGACCGCGCCTTGTATCACGCTCGCATGCGTTTTGCCGGGCTGTCCGGCTGGGTGGCATCTCCGGTTACTCGACGCGTTCCCAGCCGTTGGGTCCGAGTTGCTCCTGAGGCTTGAAGCGCATTTTGTAGGCCATTTTTCGCGCGCCGTTCACCCAATATCCGAGATAAACATATGGCAGGCCGGCTGCGTTGGCCCGGCGTATGTGATCCAGGATAACAAAGGTCCCAAGGGACCGATCCTGCAATGCGGGATCATAGAAGGAATAGACCATGGAAAGGCCGTCGCTCATCTGATCAGTCAGCGCAACAGCAAGCAACTCGCCTTCGCCTTGACCGGTAACGAATGAGTCCGGGCCCCTACGGCGATATTCAATAATCTTGGTGTCTACGTGGGTGTCTTCCACCATCATCGCGTAGTCCAATACTGTCATGTCTGACATCCCGCCGCGGCGGTGCCGCGCATCCAGGTAGGTTCGGAATAGCGAATACTGCTCGGAGGAAGGCTCCGCTTCATATGTCGTTCCGATGAGGTCGGAATTGCACCTCAAGACGCGCTTCATGTTTTTCGTCGGTTGGAACTCCTGTGCCAGTATCCGCACCGACACGCAGGCCCGACAGCTTTCACAGGCGGGCCGGTAGGCAATGTTCTGCGAACGGCGAAATCCACCTTGCGTCAACAATTCATTGAGTTCTGTCGCCTTGTCTCCAACCAGGTGAGTGAACACCTTTCGCTCATACTGCCCCTCAAGATAAGGACATGGCGAAGGCGCGGTCAGGAAAAATTGTGGAGATTGGGTCGGCTGCTGCGTCATGACAGACGAACGTTGCTCTTGCCGGTTGGTTGCCACTTACCCGGTGACCTTTTGCAGGTCATCGATGCATCTAAAAACCATAGTACCATGGCCCTAGTATGGAAAAGGTCAACCAGATAATTGCTACGAGTGGGGTGCCGGCCTTGATGAAATCCCGGAATGAATAGTGCCCCGGTCCCATAACCAGGAGATTCGTCTGGTAACCGATTGGTGTGGCAAAGGATGCGTTGGCGGCAAAGATCGTGGCCGCGATGAAAGCTTCTCGTGGGGCGCCGACCTGATCGGCTATGTTGATCGCAATGGGGGTGAAGAGAACGGCGGTCGCGTTGTTGGACAGCAGATTGGTCAGAATCGCAACGACAGCGAAAAAGACAGACATGATAAGCGCCGGGCTTTGTCCATCCAGGAGGCTGACGGTACTGTTGGCCAGAAATTGGGCGCCACCGGTGCGCTCAAGCGCAATTGCTGCGGCAATCGAAGCGCCTACCAGCAGGAAAATCTGACGGTCGAACGCACGCGAAGCCTGTTGGAGCGTCAAGCATCCCGTCACGATCATCGCGAAGGCGCCGGCCACCGAAGTCGCAGCGATTGGCAGGAGATCGAGTGCGGCCGTTACGACGATGAAAGCGAAAATTCCGATGGCAATGCCTGCCTTGCGCCGTTGCGGAACGGGCTCGGCCGACCACTCGAGCACCAGGAGGTCGTGACTTTCGCGCAATTCCTGAATTGCGTGATCCGTTCCGCCGATCAGTATAGTGTCGCCGGGTTCCAGCCGGATCTCCGAAAGCGGCGTACGTCCCATGCGGTGTTTTCTTTGTACACCGAGCATGTGGACCCCGTGCGTCGTGTCGATACCGGCATTACGGATCGTGCGGCCGGCATGGCGTGAGCCCGGAGCAATGACAGCCTCTGCTATGTGGTAGTCAGGTCCAAGCGGCTGTGACGAATCTCCGGTTTGTGCCGGCTGTTCATTGTCCTCGCCGGAGATCACACCAACTCCGCCTTTCGACAGAGCTTTCATAAAAGCTCTGCGCGTTGCCGTGACGACCAGCCGGTCGCCCTCGGACAGTGTGACCTCCTCGAAGGGGCGGTTGAAAGGCATGCCGCGCCTGATGATGAGGCGCGGCATAAGATCCCCCAACCCTGGAAAGAGGCCTGCCTTGGACTCGATGCCTATAAAGGGATGGCCAGGAGTGAGGTGGATCTCACCGATGAATTGGGTGCCCGATACATTCTGCCGAAATGCTGTTTCACTGCTCGCCTCCTGCAGTATGCGCGGCATGACAGCAAGGACATAGATTGCGCCGACGCTTGCAAGCATAAGGCCAGGCGCTGTTATGTCGAAGAAGCCGATCCCGATGCCGTTCTCCGCGGCAACCCCGGCGACCAACAGGTTGGTCGAGGAGCCGATGATTGTCGTCATGCCTCCGAGGATGGTGAAAAATGAAAGCGGCATCAGCGCTTTCGAGACGGCAAAGCCGCGCTGGGCGGCCATCGCGGTAAGGACCGGGATAAAGATGACCACCACGGGTGTGTTGTTAAGCACCGCGCTCAACGTTGCGGCGGTTACAAGCGAAATGACAATGGTCAATTTCACGGATCGGCCGCCGGAGCGGGCGATGATTCGCGCAGGTCTATCCATCGCATCGGTTGCGAACAGACCCTGTCCGACGATCAGGAGTGCCAAGACTGTGACGAGCGCTGGATTGGCGAAGCCCGACAGGAGCGTTTCCGGGTGAAACCCGTCCTCCCCGTCGTATGGGAAAACACTAAACAACAACAAGAACGCGGCGAGACTGCCTAAGGCAACCTGTTCAAGCGCAAATCGGTCACTCGCATACGCGGCGATCGTTGCCAGGATGATCGCATACGTCACCCAGAGATGGAAATCCGCCATCAAGTGTTCCGCCAGTCAGTTCTTCTTTGGCCTGTCCCGCTCAGCAGGCAAGCGCCAGAGCATACGGCTGGAACCTGCAGCCGCAAGCATGGATTTGCTCTCCGCAGGGTTACGCGCGGAACACCGCACCACCACGGTGGAACTCCGGAACATTCCGTTTCGTCAGGGAAGGCGTGTAACCACCGTACCGAGCAGCAGGTCGTGGAGGGTGCGCTTATATGGCAGGAAGAGCGCAAAAACCAAAACGAGCGGCGTCAGAAGGGCATTTCCGGCCCAGAACAGCACAGTATGAAGCATTGCCAGCAGCGGGTCCACGCTTCGACCGTCGAGTCGTTCTAACTGGATTCCCATGAGCCGCATGCCGAGCGTCGATTGATGGCGGCCACCAAGCGTTATCGCCACGTAAAGGAGGGCGGTCAGAGGACCGAGGATCCAGAAAAGAAGCCAGCCGATCCCGATCGTCAGAAAACCAAGAATGAAGACGAAAAGTGCAACCGGGATAAGCAATAGGGCTATTATGATATAGTCGAATACAAAGGCGATAACGCGGCGCGTGCGCACGCCTTGAAATGTTCGTGTGTCATCGAGGCGATCGCCCTGGGACGGCATATCAATTGTTTTTGCGGTCATCTCTGCAACCTGCTGGCTCGCTTCTCAGCGAAGATGGTGATTTCAGCCACACATTCAAGCGAATACGTGCATCAACTGCGCAGATGCTTTGCCACTTCGGGGGCGAAATAGGTGAAAACGCCATCACAGCCGGCGCGCTTGAAGGCAAGGAGACTTTCCATCATCGCCTGTTTCCCATCAAGCCACCCATTTGCTTCCGCTGCCTTGATCATCGAGTACTCGCCCGAAACCTGATACGCGAAAGTCGGCATGGCAAAGGCGTCCTTGATGCGCCGGATGATATCAAGATAGGGCAGCCCAGGTTTGATCATGACCATATCGGCACCTTCTTCGAGGTCCTGCTCGACTTCGCGCATGGCCTCGTCCGTGTTCGCGGCTGAGATATAATACGTGTTCTTGTCGCCTTTCAGCAGGCCGCTTGTTCCGATCGCCTCGCGATACGGACCGTAAAAGGCAGAGGCGAATTTCGTCGCGTAGGATAAAATTGCGACATCCTGAAAACCGTTGCTGTCCAGCGCGTCACGAATCGCTCCTACGCGTCCATCCATCATATCCGAAGGAGCGATGACGTCGGCACCCGCCGAAGCCTGAAGGACCGCTGCATGGGCAATTTGCTTCACCGTTTCGTCATTGATGACAACACCATCCCGCAGAATGCCGTCATGGCCGTGATCGGTGAAGGGATCCAGTGCGACATCGGTGATAATGCCGACCTCCGGTACGGCATCCTTAAAGGCGCGAGTTGCCCGGTTGATCAGATTGTTCGGATCGAGAATGGCGGTCCCTTGTCCATCGCGACTGGCCACGTCAACATTGGGGAAAGTGGCGATGGCGGGGATGCCGAGCTTAGCAGCAAGCTCCACCTGCCTGACCGCCAGATCCACCGAATAGCGGGATACCCCGGGCATTGCCTCCACAGGCTCCTGCTGCCCTTCGCCTTCGATGAGAAAGATCGGCCAGATGAGATCGTCGACACGCAGATGATTCTCCTGGACCAACCTGCGCGACCAAGCGGCTTTTCGCATCCGGCGCAGTCGTCGTCCGCTGGTGATCTCATCGACGGTGCGTGTGTTTCCAGGTTTAAGGCCGTTATGCTTATTCACGGATGGTACTCCAGTTTCTGGATTTTCTATCACGATGGCGCTCCGGCGAAAATGCAAACAGGTGAGTAATATCTTCGGCCAGAAGCGGAAAGCGTAGAGCTCGCATTGACGCGGGGACAGGGCGCACATAATCACCTGTGATGCAGGTTTCAGGGAGGTTCGATTGAACGATAAGGGTGAAGGTGAGATTCTCTTCGAGCGGCGTAGTAACGTGGGTATCATCACGCTCAACCGTCCGTCGACGCTAAATGCCCTTAATCACGACATGATCCGAGCGATCAGCCGGACGTTGTCTGAATGGGAGCGGGATGACTCTGTTCGGTCGGTCATTATAAAGGGTAATGGCCGGGCCTTTTGCGCCGGCGGAGACATCGTGGCCGTCTACAAGGCCGTTCGTGCCGGTGAGCGGCCGATTGGCTTTTTTGCAGACGAGTACCGCCTGAACGCCGCTATCGCACGTTTTCCCAAGCCGTTTGTAGCGCTGATCGACGGCATCGTGATGGGCGGGGGCGTCGGAGTGTCCTTCCATGGCTCCCATCGAGTGCTCACGGAAAAGGCTCTTTTCGCGATGCCGGAGGTCGGAATCGGCTTTTACCCGGATATCGGCGGTAGCTATCTGCTTTCGCGCCTCCCCAACAACTATGGAATGTACCTGGCATTGACGGGCAATCGCATCGGGCACGATGAGGCAATGCAGGTGGGACTCGGCACACACATGGTCGACTCGGACGATTTGGGTGGCGTACTAGATGAACTTGTTGAGACCGGCGATCCCGATTCCAGTTTGACGCGGAATGCCTCGGGCCAAGCGGTCGAGGAGAACGCTAAGCTGTCGGATATCGAGCGCCATTTTTCACGGGATACACTGGACGCCTGTATAGAAAGCCTCAAGGAGGCTGCAAGCCGAGGTGACGAATTTGCTGAGGAAACGTTGGAGATAATTGAGAAACGTTCACCAACCAGCCTCTACGTGACCTTCGAGCAGGTTCGCCGGGGAGCGTCGCTTTCCATGGACGACTGCGTGCGCATGGAATATCGGATCACCAACCGCATGCTGGACGGGCATGATTTCTACGAGGGCGTACGCGCAGCCCTCATCGACAAGACACAAGCGCCCGTTTGGGAGCCTGGCTTGCGTAAGGAAATTGATCCTGCAACTGTCAAATCCTACTTTGCTCAGCTTGGTGAGGAGGAACTACAATTGTGACCGACGACATGGCGGCCAGCCTGCGCTCAAGGCCGTCGCTTCTCGAGCAAACGCTTGAGGTGTTCCTGCGCGCTGTAGCGCTCGCCTGCATTGTCGAGGGCGTTGCGTACTGGATCAGGCTTCTCGGTTTTTTCGAGGGATCGACCTGGCGGTTTGATCTCATGCCAATCTACTGGCAGATGACGGCCGTTCCGCTTGCCGTACTTTTTCCTTTTGCAGCGGTAGGGCTGTGGATGCTTGCCTCGTGGGGGCCTGTGGTCTGGATACTATGTGCGGGGACGGAAATCGTCATGTACGGCGCTTTTCCCGATCTATATGGGAATCGCGTCTGGCTTCTAAGTTTTCAAATGCTGATGATCGGCTGTTATGCCGGGCTGCGCATCGTCCTTTATCTGCGCGGTGCGCACTCCCGCCGTTAACCCGGGTTAACGGCTTTTTAGCCCTAAAATCAGGCTTCTCAATGTAAGACGTTGTTAAGGCTGACGTTTAAGTCGAATTTTAGGTGCCTTGGTTAGGGTCGCACGCAAGGTGAGAGAGAAACAAATTCACCGGCGTCAAACGAAAGGCACCAGTTATGATCAAATCGCAAGTTGCGACAAGGAAAACGTCTGCCAGTGAAGAATCCAAGGACGCGCTGCGCTCGCTCTATCTCGAATCCTTGCAGCTTGTCGAGCGGCTCCACCGTCGACTTCTCGACGTAATCAAGGACGAGTTCGAGCGTAATGGCCGGAGCGATATCAACTCCATTCAGGCGCTGCTTCTGTTCAACATCGGCGACTCGGAGCTGACGGCGGGTGAGTTGCGCTCGCGCGGCTACTATCTAGGCTCCAATGTTTCTTACAATCTCAAGAAACTCGTTGATATGGGCTTCGTTCACCATCAACGCTCCCGCGTCGACCGGCGTTCGGTGCGTATTCGGTTGACAGACAAGGGCAGGGAAGTTGCCGATATGGTCGCCAGGCTTCATGACCGTCACATCGGTTCAATCGAGCAGGTCGGCGGAATAGGGGCCGAGGAATTCCGGCAGGTCAATCGCGCTTTGCAGCGTCTCGATCGCTTCTGGAACGACACGATCGCATATCGCATGTAAGGCGTTTCACATTCGGCGGCGACGTGAGAGCGCAGGGTCGTTACGGCTGGATACCAGCGCGCGGCGTCATGCAAATACCACAATTGCACTCGATGACTTGTATACTCTCGATATCGTCCGTTGGGGGAAAATTAACCCTGCCTCGGCGAATGTCACCTAAGAACAACGTGATGGATTTTAGCAGTAAAGGTCGGTGCATGACGGGAACTAGCCGCCGTATTTTCATGAGGGGAGTTGCAGCTTCTGCAGCTGCGGCATTTGCCGGACCGGTCAGTGCGCAAAATCTGGTCGATACAATTATCGGTTCCCCGGGGCGCAGCTCATGGGGCGATCAGTTTGACGCTCAAGTCAGTAGCGGCGGTAGGGTGGCCTCCACTCGTCCGACGCTGCATCCCGACACCGTACACTTCCTCAATCAGGCGATTGCGGATTATTCACGGATCGCATCGTCTGGGGGATGGCCGACAGTCCCTGCAACCAAAAAGCTGCAGCTCGGCGTCGTCGATCCTGATGTGGAACTGCTACGCCGGCGGCTCATGATTTCGGGAGACCTGTCGACACGCGCGGGCATGTCCCCGGCGTTTGACTCCTATGTCGACGCCGCTTTGAAGCGCTTTCAAGCTCGTCACGGTCTGCCCACCGATGGCGTTACGGGGCAGTACACCTATTCAGCATTGAACGTCTCAGCCCCTGTGCGCTTGCAGCAGTTGGAGACCAATCTCGCGCGGCTGCGCGAAGGGACAGGTCGTTCACTTGGCCAGCGTTTTGTCATGGTCAATATACCGGCTGCGGAAATCGAGGCTGTCGAAAACAGTCGAGTCGTCCTGCGCCATACCGCTATCGTCGGCAAGGTGGATCGTCAGACGCCGATTCTAAGCTCGAATATCAACGAGATCATTCTCAATCCCTATTGGAATGCACCCGTCTCCATCGTGCGTCGCGATATCATTCCGCTGATGCGGGAGAATCCGAATTATCTTGCGGATAACAATATCCGGCTGATTGCACCGGACGGATCCGAGGTGGATCCGATGACGGTGGATTGGTCGACAGACGAGGCGACGAGATATCGCTTTCGGCAGGATCCCGGCGAGATCAACGCCATGGCTTCCGTAAAGATCAATTTCCCCAATCAGCATGCTGTCTACATGCATGATACGCCGCAGAAGCAACTCTTCAGAGATCAGGAACGTTTCCATTCTTCGGGGTGCGTGCGTGTCCAGAATGTGCGTGATCTGGTAACGTGGCTCTTGCGCGACACGCCAGATTGGGGCCGGCGGCAAATCGAGACCACGATTCAGAGCGCGGAGGACGTGCATATCAGCCTCGCAGATGCCGTCCCCGTCCATTTCGTTTATATTTCGGCTTGGTCGTCAGGCGACGGTGCCGTTCATTTCCGGGACGACATATATGGCCGTGATGGCGCATCGGAACTGCAGATTTCCACTGCGCTGTAAGTCAAAAAATTTGAATGATCTTCAAGAGCCGCTCTCTCGCGGCTCTTTTTTTGTTGCGCTGTGACATGTCGTTCGATTGTACATTATAACCCAGAAATTCTGCTCAAAGCGTGGTCGCAGCCATGGAAAAGTGGTAATGCGCGCAGGTCCGTTCGGACAAGTAGCTTCAATGCGCTAAGGGGAAAACACCGTCATGGCAAACGCGTCAGCCGCTACGGTCACGACCGAAACCTTTTTTTCTCAACCGCTTGAGGAAGCCGATCCTGACATCTTCCATGCGGTTCGAAACGAGTTAGGCCGTCAGCGACAGGAAATCGAACTGATCGCGTCGGAAAACATCGTTTCCCGCGCAGTACTCGAGGCACAGGGTACTGTGCTGACCAACAAGTATGCTGAGGGTTATCCCGGCCGGCGCTACTACGGCGGATGCGAGTTCGTTGACGTGGTCGAGGATCTGGCAATTTCGCGGGCGAAGGAACTCTTCAGTTGCGAATTCGCCAACGTTCAGCCGAATTCCGGAAGCCAGATGAATCAGGCTGTGTTCCTCGCATTGCTGCAGCCGGGCGACACGTTCATGGGACTGGACCTCAATTCCGGCGGCCATCTGACCCACGGTTCGCCGGTCAATATGTCCGGAAAATGGTTCAACGTTGTTTCATATGGCGTCCGCCGTGACGATCATCTCCTCGATATGGATGAGGTGGAGCGTCTCGCCCACGAGCACAAGCCGAAGCTGATTCTGGCTGGTGGCACGGCATATTCGCGCACCTGGGACTGGAAACGCTTCCGTGAGATCGCCGACAGTGTCGGTGCATATCTGATGGTCGATATGGCACATATCGCCGGATTGGTTGCTGGTGATGCTCATCCATCTCCACTGCCGCATGCGCATGTCGTGACCACCACGACGCACAAATCTCTGCGTGGACCGCGCGGCGGCATGATTCTGACGAATGACGAAGCGGTGGCGAAGAAGGTCAATTCCGCCGTATTCCCCGGCCTGCAAGGCGGTCCTTTGATGCATGTGATCGCAGCCAAAGCAGTTGCGCTGAAAGAGGCTCTTCAGCCCGAATTCAAGGCCTATGCGCACCAGGTGGTCGCAAACTCGCGCGCGCTTGCTGCAAGCCTGCAGGAGACTGGGCTCGACATTGTCTCCGGCGGCACCGACAACCATCTGATGCTGGTGGACTTGCGGCCCAAGAACGCGACCGGTAAACGGGCCGAGGCTGCACTCGGCCGCGCTAACATCACCTGCAACAAGAACGGCATTCCTTTTGATCCGGAAAAACCGATGGTTACCTCCGGGATCCGGCTCGGAACCCCTGCTGGAACAACGCGAGGTTTCGGTATTGCCGAGTTTAATGAAATCGGCAAGCTGATCGGAGAAGTGTTGGACGGGCTGAAAGCGGCCAATTCAGATGAAGGCAATCTGGCGGTCGAGGAAGCAGTCAAGAGTAAGGTGCTTATGCTCACCGAAAGATTCCCGCTTTACCCTTATCTCGGGTAACGTGCCCGTACATGCAATCTGGACGAACAAAGAGATCTGAATGCGCTGTCCTTACTGTCAGTCCGAAGATACTCAGGTCAAGGATTCGCGCCCTGCTGAAGATGGCGCCGCCATTCGGCGCAGGCGCGCCTGTCCGGATTGCGGCGGCCGCTTCACAACCTTCGAGCGTGTGCAGCTTCGTGATCTCGTCGTCATCAAGCGATCCGGCCGCAAGGTGCCTTTTGACCGGGACAAACTGCATCGCTCTTTCGACATTGCATTGCGCAAACGTAATGTCGATCCGGAGCGAGTGGAACGCGCAGTCACCGGGATCGTCCGCCAGCTCGAAAGTTCTGGCGAGAGCGAGGTCACTACGAACGAGATTGGTGTGCTGGTTGTCGAGGCGCTTAAATCGCTCGATGATGTGGCGTATGTGCGTTATGCTTCAGTTTACCGCAATTTCCGCGAGGCCAAGGATTTTCAGGACGTCCTCGGCGAGTTGAAGGGCGCTCCGGACGCCGAATAAGCATGCAGGACAAACCGCCTCATACATCCGGGCGGGAGGACATCGACCGGCGCTTCATGGCCGCCGCGATACGGTTCTCCCGCCGTCACCTTGGCCTGACCGGCACCAATCCGTCGGTTGCCTCGCTCCTAGTGCGCGATGATGGGGACGGGCCCCATATCGTCGGGCGCGGTGTCACCGCCATAGGTGGTCGGCCCCATGCCGAGCCACGGGCCCTCAAGGAAGCCGGCGAGCGCGCCCGTGAGGCGACTGCTTATGTGACACTGGAGCCCTGCGCTCATCACGGGCGCACGCCGCCCTGCGCGGAAGCGCTTATCACATCGGGCGTTCGCCGGGTGGTCGGAGCGGCAAGTGATCCGGACCCGCGGGTCAGCGGTAAGGGTTATGCCATGCTCCGTAGAGCGGGAATCGAAGTGGTCGAAGGCGTGCTCGCGGATGAAGCAGCGGATCTCCTGGCGGGATATATGGCTCGTTCCGTGAAGAAACGTCCTGAAGTCATTCTGAAACTTGCCATTTCGCGTGACGGTAAAATCGGCGTGGCGGGAAAGGGGCAGATTCCAATTACGGGCGAGATCTCCCGTCGGCAGGTGCACCTTATGCGGGCGGAGGCCGATGCCATCCTGATCGGCATCGGCACGGCGCTGGCCGACAACCCGTCTCTGACTTGCCGCCTGCCTGGATTGGAAGCGCGCTCTCCAACGCGAATCGTGCTGGATCCGGCTCTCCAGCTTCCGCTCGGGTCAACGCTCGTCAGTAGTGCCGGGCAGGTGCCGTTACTCGTTGCATCACCTCAGAACGCTGATCCAATTCATAGGA
This sequence comes from Chelativorans sp. YIM 93263, assembly GCF_028767125.1. Taxonomy (GTDB): domain Bacteria; phylum Pseudomonadota; class Alphaproteobacteria; order Rhizobiales; family Rhizobiaceae; genus Chelativorans. The sequence continues at coordinate 158,145 of NZ_JAKCWP010000002.1, read as the reverse complement.
AAATGCTCTCTGATGCCGGCGCGGGCTTCGTTGCGGTAGAATTGCATGAGCATCAAGTTGCGCTACCTGAGCTTCTGGAGGATCTTGCCAATCGCGGATTTTCCAGTCTCGTGGTGGAAGGCGGGGCGCAAACAGCACGTGCCTTCCTTACCGAGGCACTGGTTGATCGGCTGTCTCTCTTCGTTGGCCCAAAGGAAATCGGAGTAGAAGGCATTGCCTCGCCGATCCTGCCTGACCATATCCCTGCTGGCTTCACGCTTGGCCGCCAAGCTCAGTTCGGCAATGATTCCTATTTTGAATATGTAAGGATCGGGTGATGTTTACAGGGATCGTCAGCGATGTCGGTGCCATCCAGTCAATTCGCCTCCTCGACAAAGGTGCGCGACTGAGAGTCGAGACCAACTATGATCCTGAAACGATCCAGATTGGCGCCTCGATCGCCTGCGCAGGTGTGTGCCTCACCGTGGTTGCCCTGCCGGAACCAGGTTCAAACCAGAGGTGGTTTGAGGTGGAGGCATGGGATGAAGCACTCCGGCTGACGACTGTCGGCGGGTGGAAAGAAGGGACCCAAATCAATCTTGAGCGGCCCTTGAAGATCGGCGATGAGCTAGGCGGTCACATCGTTTCCGGGCACGTCGACGGCCAGGCCAGGATCATCGAACGGCGGGATGAGGGCGAGGCTGTGCGTTTCGTTCTCCAAGCGCCATCCGAGTTCGCGAAGTTCATCGCACCGAAGGGGTCGGTGACCCTGGATGGAACATCGTTGACGGTCAATGGTGTCGACGGAAACCAGTTTGATGTGCTCCTGATCCAGCATTCACTGGCGGTCACAACCTGGGGTGAGCGAGCGGCGGGTGATTCCATCAATCTGGAAGTCGACACCATGGCTCGCTATGCGGCACGGCTTGCAGAGGCAGGCAAAGAGGCCTAATCCACCGCTTCTTTGGAGAAAAAATGGCAATCAACGACCTGAATATTCTGATCGTCGAGGCGCGCTTCTACGATCACATCGCAGATGGCCTCCTGCAAGGTGCCAGATCGGCATTGGATGCGGCTGGCGCGCGCTACGAAGTCGTCACTGTACCCGGCGCGCTGGAGATCCCACCGGCGATTTCATACGCGATCGCGGCTGCTGAGAAAGGCGTCAAGCAATATGACGGTTACGTTGCACTGGGTTGCGTGATTCGCGGTGAGACCTACCACTTCGACGTGGTTGCAAACGAGTCGAGCCGTGCGCTCATGGATCTTGCCGTGACGCATTCCCTGGCACTCGGCAACGGCATCCTTACAGTCGAGAACGAAGCACAGGCGTTGGCACGTATAGAGCAGAGTGAAGACGGACATGCGGGCGGCAAGGGCTACGCCGCCGCAGCCGCCGCATTGAAGATGATTGCGCTCAAGGAACAATTGGGAGCCTGAATTGGCAAAATCAGAAGAAGCCGGAAAACCGGCCAATATTCGCCCGGCGAATAAGCGCGGCGCAGCGCGGCTTGCTGCCGTGCAGGCACTTTATCAAATGGACGTAGGAGGGACCGGCCTCCTGGAAACCACTGCCGAATACGAGTCTTTTCGCCTCGGCAGGGAAATCGATGGCGATGTCTATCGCGAGGCCGATGCCCAATGGTTTCGAGCGATTCTGGCCGGTGTTGTCGAGAATCAACGGACCATAGACCCGTTGCTTCACCAGTCGCTCACTCCCGACTGGCCGCTTTCCAGACTGGATTCCACCTTGCGAGCGATTTTGCGCGCCGGTGTCTATGAATTGATGGAGCGCCGGGACGTGCCGGTCGCGGTCATCGTTTCCGAGTATATCGATATCGCCAAGGCATTTTACGAGGACGAAGAACCAAAATTGGTCAACGCCGTTCTGGATCGAGCAGCGCGTCGAAGCCGCTCCCAAAACCAGGGAGAGGCGGCCACGTGAGCGAAGCGTCCCTCGAGAGAGAAGCCAAGCGCACCGCAATTGTTCTCGGAATGGCGCAGGCAGTGGTCGGGGCGAGCGCCCCCATCGCAATCTCTCTCGGTGGACTGGCAGGAGATTATCTGCTCGGTGCCGATAAATCGCTGGCAACCGCACCTGTTACGGGGTTCAACGTGGGAGTGGCGTTGGCGGCCTTGCCCGCGGCGATGCTGATGCAGGCCGTCGGCCGCCGAAACGGTTTAATCTCGGGAACGGGCGTAACCGCTCTCGGCGGCGCTGTCGCCGCTCTTGGTCTGTTTCAGGCCAGTTTCTGGCTGTTTTCCCTCGGCATGCTCCTGGTGGGGGCCGGAAATGCTTTCATCCAGCAGTACCGATTTGCCGCGGTGGATAACGCACCGGAGAACTTCAAACCGCGCGCCATCGGTTGGGTGCTGACCGGAGGTGTCTTCGCCGCAATCATTGGTCCCCAGGCAGCCATTCATACCCGTGAGCTTTTCGAGCCTGTCATGTTCGCCGGCGCTTTCGTTTCGGTGATCGGATTAGCCATTGTCGGGGCGTTTACCCTCTTCTTTCTCCGTCTGCCCAAGGATGCGCCCTCGGCGCAGCTGAACGACCATCAGCCGCCCCGGTCTCTGCCTGAGATCATGATGCAGTTGCGCTTCATCGTGGCTCTGCTTTGTGGTGTCAGCACGTTTGCCCTGATGAGCTTCGTCATGACAGGTGCGCCACTCGCAATGGTTGGCTGCGGATTTTCTCCCGACGAGGCGACTCTCGGGATTTCTTGGCACGTGCTGGCCATGTTTGCGCCGAGCTTCGTGACCGGGCGCCTCATCGCTCGTTTCGGCAAGCAACGCGTCGTCGCGACGGGGCTTCTCTTGCTGATCGGGTGCGGCCTCGTTGCCCTTTCGGGTATTGCTCTGTGGCAGTTCTGGCTAGCGCTTGTCCTGCTCGGTGTGGGCTGGAATTTCGGGTTTATCGGTGCGACAGCCATGGTCGCGGACTGTTATCGGGCCTCAGAGAAGAACAAGGTGCAGGGCGTGCACGATCTCGTCCTCTTCTCTATGGTGGCGTTTTCCTCGCTCATGTCCGGCCAGGTCTACAATGCGTTCGGCTGGGAAATGCTGAACTGGATCATTTTTCCCGTCGCCGTCGCCTGCCTCGTCGTTCTCGGCGCTATGGTCCTGTACCAACAAGAAAAACCGGGCAGAGTCGGAGCATAGGCCGCACTACTTTTCAACAAGAGCTTGACGGGCGGCAGCGACTTTCCCAAAGTCGCAGACCTCGGCTGCGGCTTTCTGCCGTGGCCATTCTCCGGCCCGGGAGGGGTTCCAATGGGCCAAAATCGAGGGAAAATTTGGCAATGACCATGCTTTATGTCGTCATCGCCTGCGGTCTGCTTTCTGTCCTTTACGCCGTTTGGGCGACACGGTCGGTCCTCGCCGCCGACCAGGGCAATGCACGCATGCAGGAAATCGCTGGTGCTATTCGGGAGGGTGCGCAGGCATATCTCACACGTCAGTACACGACGGTCGCCGTTGTTGGCGTCATCGTCTTTCTCATCGCGTGGTGGCTTTTGAATTCCATCGCCGCAATCGGATTTCTTATAGGGGCCGTTTTGTCCGGTGCGGCAGGCTTCATCGGTATGCACGTCTCCGTCCGTGCAAATGTACGCACGGCGCAGGCGGCCTCCAACAGCCTTGCGGCGGGACTTGATATCGCCTTCAAGTCGGGCGCGATCACCGGTCTCCTGGTGGCGGGCTTGGCATTGCTCGGAGTCTCCGTCTATTTCACCGTCCTCATAGGGCCCTTGGGATACGAGCCCACCAGCCGTACGGTGGTGGACGCACTTGTGGCGCTCGGTTTCGGGGCCTCGCTCATCTCCATCTTTGCTCGCCTGGGCGGTGGCATCTTCACCAAAGGCGCAGATGTCGGTGGGGACCTTGTCGGGAAGGTGGAGGCCGGCATACCTGAGGACGATCCGCGCAATCCAGCGACAATCGCCGATAACGTCGGCGATAATGTGGGTGACTGCGCCGGCATGGCGGCAGACCTATTCGAGACATACGTCGTGACCGTTGTGGCAACGATGGTTCTGGCTTCCATCTTTTTCACCGAAGGGACAGCCTTTACATTGATGCTCCTTCCGCTGTTGATCGGCGCGGCTTGCGTAGTGACGTCGATCCTCGGCACTTTTTTCGTGAAGCTGGGTGCCAACAGTTCGATCATGGGAGCCCTTTATAAGGGCTTCTGGGCCACGGCATTGCTGTCAGTGGTCGGTCTTGGCGCGATTATCTGGTTTTGGCTGGGCGGCACGACGGAGTTCTCAGCCAATGACGGCAGTTCATTTGTTGGATGGCAACTGTTCTTCTGCGGGCTTGTGGGACTTGCCGTAACCGGTCTCATTATCTCGATTACCGAGTATTATACTGGCACCGGCTTCCGCCCGGTGCGGTCCATCAGCCAGGCCTCCGTGACGGGTCACGGCACCAACGTTATCCAGGGACTGGCAATTTCGCTCGAAGCAACAGCATTGCCTGCCATCGTGATCATCGCGGGCATTATCGTCAGTTACCTCTTGGCCGGGCTCTTCGGCATTGCAATTGCGGTCACGACGATGCTGGCGCTCGCCGGGATGGTCGTAGCACTGGACGCATTCGGCCCGGTAACCGACAATGCCGGTGGTATTGCCGAAATGGCCGATTTGCCCGCCGAAGTCCGCAGGACGACGGATGCGCTCGACGCCGTGGGCAATACGACCAAGGCGGTGACGAAAGGCTATGCCATTGGTTCTGCGGGGCTCGGTGCCCTGGTTCTATTCGCGGCATATACCGAGGATCTGAAATTCTTCGCTCAGAATGCTGAAGCCGGATCATTCTTTGAGGGAGTGAGTGTCGATTTCTCGCTTACGAACCCGTATGTCGTGGTTGGACTTCTGTTCGGTGGGCTTCTGCCGTTCCTGTTCGGTGGCTTGTCGATGACCGCTGTGGGGCGCGCCGGAAGTGCGATCGTCGAGGAAGTGCGGCGACAGTTTCGTGAGAATCCCGGAATCATGGAGGGTAGAGACAAGCCCGACTACAGCCGGGCAGTCGATCTGCTCACAAAAGCGGCGATCAAGGAAATGATCGTGCCATCGCTTCTGCCCGTATTGTCGCCGCTGTTCGTCTTTGGCGTCGTCTATCTGATCGCAGGAAAGCAGGATGCCTTCGCGTCTGTCGGGGCGATGCTTCTGGGGGTGATCGTAACGGGGCTGTTCGTCGCCATTTCGATGACGGCTGGCGGCGGTGCTTGGGATAACGCCAAGAAATCCTTCGAGGATGGCTTCATTGATAAGGACGGAGTGAAGCACGAAAAGGGCTCAGAGGCGCATAAAGCCTCAGTAACGGGCGATACGGTGGGTGACCCGTACAAGGATACGGCCGGTCCGGCGGTTAACCCCATGATTAAGATTACCAATATCATGGCGCTGCTGTTGTTGGCTGTTCTGGCCCATTAAGCAGCGGCCGTCGCACTTAAAAAGCCCCGCGAGCGTTCTCGCGGGGTTTTCTCTTTTCTGGTCGGGAAAGGACCTAGACTACATTCCCGCCCCGAGCGGGTTGGAAGGCGGCGCGCCCTGCGCGACGCCGGCGATCATTTGCGACAGGAAGTTCTGATCCTTGCCACCAGTCGGCGTGGTGCGCGAAATGAAGTCGAAAAGCTTGCCGTCCCTCATGCCGTATCGCGCGATCTGGTTCACGCGCCCATCGTCGCCGAAGTAGACCGCCAGAATCTGCTGATCCACCAGGCGGGGCTTCATGAAGGCAACTGGCCGGACGCGCTTCTGCGAAATGTAATAGAACACCTCGTTGTCGAAAGTCGCGGTGGTCGACGGCGTTCCCAGGGCGAGTAGAACCTGCTCCCGGCTCGAGCCTTCCGGGACCAGTTGTAGCGCTTCCTCGTCGATTACATAACCTTGGGTGAGCGTCTGGCTTGGATTCAGACTGGCGGAGTTGCACCCCGATAAAATCAGCGCTGCACTGCCGAAAGCAAGCGCGAGCCCAAGCTGACGGGCATGGACCTTGTTGTTTTTCCTTAGCTGCAACGATATCTCCCCAGAACGCGTCCGCAAACCGAAAGCTTGCGCCTTTAGATGAAACCGGTAAACCAGCTTCCGCATCGATGCAACCGATGCTGATATTTCAGGCTGGAACGCCTATATATTCAAATCGAACGAAAAGGAGATAGTCTCCGTGTTTCAGTGGCTTTCCGGCTCGCGCCGGCGCGCCCGGCTTGAGACGGTGGACGCCCTTTACGAGCAAATCGTGGCGGCTGCGAGGCGGGCACACTTTTACAGTGAATGGAAAGTGCCCGACACTCCGCTCGGTCGTTTCGAGGTACTATCGCTGCATTTGTTCCTTTTTCTGCACCGTCTACGCGGGGAAGAGGGGGCCTTGCGCGATATTGCTCAAGAGGTGACGGATACGTTTTTCCGGGAGGTGGACCATTCGTTAAGGGAACTCGGCGTTGGCGATCTCGGCGTGCCCAAACGCATGAAAAAGCTTGCGCGCATGTTTTATGGCCGTCTCGCGTCTTATGGTGAAGCGGTGGAGGCGGGGGACCGTGTGGCGCTGTCAGCGGCCGTGCAGCGGAACATCGTCCCGGACCGCGCGGTATGGGATGAAGCAAGCGAACTGGCCGAATATCTGCTGAAGGCGAATGCCGAACTCGCGAAGGTTGGTGAGGACGCATTGCTCGCTGGAAATCTATATTTTGCACCACTCCCACAGGAACACGACCGTCATGGCCCATGATATCGACAAGAGCCCGGTCTCCTTCGAGATGAAGGTTGGAAACCTGCCCGCCAGCGGTACGACCATCACGATCGATGCAGCACCTAGTCAGCGTGCGGAGATGAGTCGACTTCACGATGTCCTTTCGGTAGAGCGTTTTCATGCGGAGCTTACGGTCCGCCCCTGGAAAAAGGACGGAGTACGCGTGACCGGTGATGTCGAGGCGGACATTACGCAAGCCTGCGTGGTCACGCTGGAGCCGTTGGCGGCGCATATTAACGAGCCTGTAACGGCGCTATTCGTTCCAGATGGGTCTCGGTTGGCGCGTATGGGCCGGGATGAGGGGGAGATTGTTCTGGAGGCGGAAGGCGAAGATCCTCCGGAGCCCTTCGAGGGCGATACTTTGGACCTGGGTGCGGTGGCGGAAGAATTCTTTGCTTTGGCAATCGATCCATACCCAAGGAAAGGAGGCGCACCTCTCCAAGTCACGACCGAGGAAAAGACGGAGGAGGTTGAAGCGGGCCCCCTGTACGAAAAGCTGAAAAAGCTGCGCAGAAGCGGCGGATGACATTGGACCGTCATGAAAACGTGGTTGTGCCAGCGTTTAAAAACGCTATTTTCGCCGCACTTCCTCTGGGGCCCGCTATATCTGCCATCGAATGATTATTGAGGCATATTACGCGTGATACGTATTTCGATTGACGCAATGGGCGGAGACCACGGTCCCGAGGTCACCCTTCCCAGCCTTATCCGGGTTGCCGAGCGCAGGCCGGATGTCCATTTTGTGATTTACGGAGACGAGAAGGTTGTCCGGCCCGTTCTCGACGGGCTTCCAAACCTTCGGAAGATCAGCGAATTCATTCACTGCGACGTGGTCGTCCGCATGGACGACAAGCCCAGCCAGGCGCTGCGCCAAGGGCGGTGGAAGTCTTCCATGTGGCGGGCCATTGAAGCGGTCAAGACCGGAGACGCCGACGCCTGTATCTCGGCCGGCAATACCGGTGCGCTTATGGCGATGTCCAAGTTTTGCCTGCGCACGATGGCCGATATCGAACGCCCGGCGATCGCAGCGATTTGGCCGACGATCCGGGGCGAGAGTATCGTTCTCGACGTGGGCGCCACGATCGGGGCAGATGCGCAGCAGCTTGTCGATTTCGCAATCCTCGGCGCGGCCATGGCTAACGCGCTCTTTGATATCGAGCGGCCAACTGTCGGGCTGCTCAATGTGGGCGTGGAGGAAATCAAGGGGCAGGAGGAAGTGAAGGAAGCCGGTCGGATGCTGCGTGAAGCAAATCTGAATACGATGCAGTATCACGGCTTTGTCGAGGGTGACGATATCGGCAAGGGCAGCGTCGATGTCGTGGTGACCGAAGGGTTCGCAGGAAATATCGCGCTCAAGTCGGCCGAAGGCACAGCCCGTCAGATCGCTGAATACCTGCGCCAGGCGATGAGCCGCACGCTTTTGGCGCGGATCGGTTATTTCCTGGCGCAAGAGGCATTTGAACGTCTGCGTGAGAAGATGGATGTACGCAAGATCAATGGAGGTGTGTTCCTTGGTCTGAAAGGCATCGTCGTCAAAAGTCACGGCGGTGCGGACGAGGAAGGCTTTGCCGCGGCCGTCGAACTCGGCTACGAAATGGTCAGAAGCGGTGTCTTTGACCGCACACGCTCCACGCTCGACCTTTATCATTCCCGCAATCCGGCCATGGTCGCCGGACGGGCGGTATCTAGCGCATAGGAAGAAAAGATGATCAGGTCCGCCGTGTGTGGCGTCGGCACCGCGTTGCCACGCAAAATCATGACGAACAAAGATTTCGAATCGTTTATCGATACGTCCGATGCATGGATTGTCCAAAGGACCGGTATTCGTCAGCGCCATATCGCTTCGGAGGATGAGACGACTGCCTCGCTGGGCGAGAAGGCGGCCCGACGGGCGCTGGAAGATGCAAACCTTACACCGGACGATATCGATCTGATTATTCTTGCTACCGCAACGCCGAACAACACATTTCCGGCAACGGCGGTTGAAGTTCAGTATCGCTTGGGAATGCATCACGGGTTCGCATTCGACATCCAGGCCGTGTGCAGTGGCTTTGTTTATGGGCTGACGACGGCAGACCTGCATATTCGTGGCGGGTTGGCCAAGCGCGTTCTCGTCATCGGTTCGGAGACGTTCTCCCGTATTCTGGACTGGAGCGACCGCACTACATGCGTGCTTTTTGGCGATGGCGCCGGTGCTGTGGTTCTGGAGGCGATCGAAGGGGAGGGAACCATTGCCGATCGGGGTATACTGGCATCTTCCCTGCGTTCTGACGGCAGCCAGAAGGAAAAGCTCTATGTAGACGGCGGCCCGTCAACGACGGGGACGGTGGGGCAGCTCAGAATGCAGGGCCGAGAAGTCTTCAAGCATGCGGTGGGCATGATTACGGATGTGGTGGAGGATGTCCTGAACCAGACGGGGGTCGCCGCCGAAGAGCTCGACTGGTTTGTACCGCACCAGGCCAACAAGCGGATCATCGATGCTTCGGCCAAGAAGCTCGGCATCGCGGAGGAGAAAGTGGTTGTGACGGTGGACTTGCATGGAAATACCTCTGCCGCTTCTGTTCCGCTCGCGCTGGCCCACGCCGTTTCGCAGGACAGGATCAAACGTGGAGACCTCGTCCTGCTCGAAGCGATGGGCGGCGGCTTCACCTGGGGGGCGACGCTTCTGCGTTGGTGACACCCGGAAAAAATACTGGTGGTACAGGCTCTTGACCTAAGCGGGGCAATTTCTTAACGTCCGTCCGTCATTTGTATTTTCATTAGTTTCGAGCAATTGGGTAGCCGACATGGGGGGAAAGACGGTCACACGCGCCGACCTCGCCGAAGCAGTCTACCGTAAAGTGGGTCTTTCTCGAACCGAGTCGGCCCAGATCGTCGAGATGGTTCTTCAGGAAGTTTGTGATGCGGTTGTTCGCGGGGAGACGGTGAAGCTTTCCTCTTTTGCGACGTTTCAGATCCGCGAGAAGAACGAACGCGTTGGGCGGAACCCCAAAACCGGCGAGGAAGTGCCGATTTCTCCGCGCCGGGTTATGACATTTAAGGCATCCAATGTGCTCAAGGAGCGCATTTTGCGGGCGCACAAGGCCCGAAAATTCGGCAAGGACGCCTGAGGCGTCTTTCATTTCCCCTTTGATCGGTTGGGCCGCTGGCGCTTGTCATCAGATGCGCTTGGTTGTTCAATGGTTGCCGTGATTCTCGTCGAGGGAGATGAAAGCCGGAATGGACAAGAGCCCGGATGCATTCCGCACTATTAGTGAGGTTGCGGAGGAACTTGATCTTCCCCAGCATGTATTGCGCTTTTGGGAAACACGGTTCACTCAGATAAAGCCCATGAAGCGTGGTGGCGGAAGGCGCTACTATCGCCCTCAGGATGTCGAACTCATCAAGGGCATCCGTCATATGCTCTATGATCAAGGTTATACCATCAAGGGTGTTCAGAAGCTTTTGCGAGAGAACGGCAATCAGTTCGTCGTTGCTATCGGACGCGGAGATATGGCGGCCGTCGAAGCGATAACGCAAAGGAAGCTGGCCGAATCGAGCACCGAAAAGGACTCTGAAGAGGAGATGCTTGTCGGTAAACCGAAGGCAAAGCCCAGCCGACGCTTTTTCGGACTGGGGCGGGGCGAGGAAGAAGGAGCCCCTCCTTCAGAAGGCCAACGTCTTTCTCAGGACAACCGCGCACTCCTTCAGGAAACACTTTTCGATCTTCTGGAATGCAAGCGCCTTCTGGACCAGGTGCGATAAGGTCTATGGCAATTTGGCCCGTGCGGCAGGCGCCAGGAACATAGATCCTGCCATGGCTGCTGACAGAAAGCTGTCAGGAGCTGTCTGGTAAAGAAGAGCATCGAAATGCAGGAGATAACGATGCTTAAATTTTATCATGCGCCTTGGTCCCGTTCGTCCGCAATCCTCTGGCTTTTGGAGGAATTAGAAGTCGATTATGGGTTGGAAATAGTCGATATCCGCGAGGAGGGTGGAGCCCCGGAAGCCTATCGCGCCATCCAGCCAAACAAGAAGGTGCCGGCCATTGAACACGAAGACGTAGTTATTACCGAGCGGGCAGCGATTTCCATCTATTTGGGCGATGTCTTCCCAAACGCAGGGCTTGCTCCTGCCGTTGGTGATCCAGCTCGCGGGGCTTATCTCAGCGCTCTCGTCTATCACGACGCGGTGTTCGATCCAGCCGTTTGCGCGCGGGTGCACGGGTTGGAATACGGCAGCAACGATTATCCCTTCGGTCTCTTTGACGACATGCTAACCTATGTCGAGCGAAAATTGTCGAGCCAGCCCTATATCGCGGGAGATCGTTTCACAATCGCCGACCTGCAATGGGCCGGCGGTATCAACTTCACGATGAATATACTCAAGGCGCTGCCGGAACGGCAAATCTTCAAGGAGTATGTCGAGCGCGCTACCGACCGTCCGGCTTTCAAGCGCGCGCAGGAGAAGGATGCCGCGATGGCGGCTGAAATTCCTTTCTTCCAGAAGATGATGGCGGCAAGCGAGGGTTAGCGCTCAGCTGTCCGGAACTAACTAAAGAAGCCGGTAGTTCTCTATCCGGTTTCGGCTCCTTTTCGGGCCTTGGCGAGCAAATCTTCAATAAAGCGCGGCAGCGCAAAAGCCGCACGATGATGGGCGGGTGTGTAGTAGCGGGTCTCGATACCTGCCGCTCGCTCTCTCAGCGTATCCTCGGAAACATTGAGAGCTTTTTCAGAGTCGCTTGCCCAGCCGAGCGTCATGTGTCCGCCGAAATACGTCGGAACGGAGACGAGATAGCAGGATGTGACGGGAAACACTGAGGCGAGAGCGCCGATCGCGGCAACGAACTCACGCTCTTGCAGGAAGGGCACGCCATTCTGTGTGGCAGTAATTCCGTCATCCTTCAGGATGCGCCGGAGGTTAGTGTAGAATTCGGCCGTGAATAGTGCGGCGCCGGGGCCGGCCGGATCGGTCGAATCAACCAGAATGATGTCAAAGCGCTTTTCGCTCTGAGCTGCGAAAGCTGCACCGTCAGCGATCTCGACCTGAAATCGCGGATCGTCGAAAACCGGTGCGTTGAAATCCTTGAAGTGCCGGCGTGAAAAATCGAGTACTGAAGCGTCGATCTCGACCTGCGTGAGAGATTTCACGCGGCTGTGCTTCAGCACCTCCTCAGCCAAGCCGCAATCGCCACCGCCGATGATCAGTACATCGGCAGGGTTCGCATGGGCCATGAGCGGCACGTGGGCGAGCATCTCGTGATACATGAACTCGTCCGCGCTCGTGACCTGCACAGCTCCATCCAGCAGCAATACTTTGCCGAAAATACTGTTGCGAATCAGGTCAAGTCGGTGGTGGCCCGTCTTTTCTTCGTGGAGAATTTCATCCGCTTGGAAAGAAATGGCCACCCCGTCGTGCAGCGTCTCGGAAAATATCTTCCGCTCACTCACCCGCTTCTTCCTCGCAGAAGCTCCTGCACTTCCATCCGGCCTGGGCGGAACGCGGATTCAAGCACCTGGACGCAGCGCTCCGGCTGGGCATCGCCACACATGAAAATGTCCAGCGCGGCATAGTTGCGCTCTGGCCAAGAATGTATGGAAATATGGCTCTCGGCCAACACCGCCACGCCGCTTACGCCACCATTCGGTTCGAAGGGGTGCAAGTGAATGTGCAGTAGTGTTGCGCCCGCCGCCTGAACGCAATCACGCAGCGTGCTCTCTATATATGCTATATCATCCAGGCGCTCGGCCTCGAACAGGTCGACGATCAAATGAGCGCCTGCGCAAAGGACCCCATCCTTCTCGATGAAGTGGTCCTTGTCGTCACAAACCGGTGCCGTGGCTTGCGTTCCGTTCTTTTCTTCCGTTTGGGCGGTGTTCAGTCGCGCTGAATCCATCCCCAATTGGAAAAGGGCGTCTTGTTCCATGGCGTCCTCTCCAACCAGCAGATGTGGCATCACGTTCGGGAGCGCGACGTATATAATTATGAGGGCACTAATGGCAACCGTTCCGTTCATCCCGCATCAAGTTTTTTGCGGCTTAGCCCTTGTCTGGAACTCGCGGCTCGCCTAACGCGGAGTAAACTCGAAGGGTGCCTGATGATTATTTCACTGTGCAACGAAGTTGTTCGTCATTTGTCTTTTGAGGAACAATGCAGCCTTGCCGCATCGCTACGATATGACGGGCTTGAAGTCGCGCCGTTTACATTGTCGGATAATCCAGCCCGGCTGACGGCTAAAGAGCGCAGGTATTTGCGGCAGATTGCGGAAGATAAGGGTCTCCGCATCACAGGCCTCCATTGGCTATTGACGGTGCCGGAAGGCCTCTCTCTTACGAGCGGTGATCCGGAAGTTCATCGCCGCACGCGCGACCATATGCTGGCCATGGTGGACCTTTGTGCAGATCTGGGCGGGAGTACGCTTGTGCATGGCTCGCCCGGCCAGCGCCAGTGCAGCTCAGCAGAGAGCGCGTCCAAGGCGCGCGACAACGCCGTCGCCTTGCTGATTGCCGCAGCGGAGGCTTCGGAGAAGGCGGGAGTGGTCTACTGTATCGAGCCCTTGGCGCCGGCGATGACCGATTTCATCAACACCATTGCAGAAGCGGTTGAGCTCGTTGAAGAAATCAGTTCACCGGGTTTTTCCGCCATGCTCGATACATACGCAGCGTCGCACGGGGAGGATTCCGCGCCGGACCGTATACTCGACCAGTGGCTGCCGAGCGGCCATATTAGGCATGTGCATTTCAATGATCGCAGCAAACGCGGACCGGGCATGGGGGTAGATCTTTTCGCGCCTTCCGTAGCGGTGCTTTCCCGGCACGGCTATGACGGCATTATCGGCGTCGAACCGTTCGACTACAGTCCGGAAGGTGGGGCGGCGGCCGCCTATTCGGTGGGCTATATTCGCGGGCTCATCGAAATGCTGGAGCAAGACAGAGGCTGAACCTGCTCAAGCAGGTGATACAAGAGCTCCCCAGCCGGCCATCGCGCTGTCTGCGATAGCGAGCAGCGTTTCGCGCGATGCGCCGTCACGTGCCTGGATCGACATGCCGTGTTGGACACACGTAAAGTAGGCGGCCACAGAGGTACAATCCGTCTCCCGTCCGATTTCTCTTTCCACAATGGCCCTTTCCAACCTGCGCTGGAGAAGCGAAACATTCTGCTGCCTACGCTCCTTGAGTTCCTCGCAGACCGTGGCGTTGCCACCCTCCATCTGCGGAGCGGAAAGCACAATCATGCAGCCCCGCGGCGATGTTCCTCGCGTATAATTCTCGGCGGTAGCTCGTAACAGCATCCAGATCGCCTGATGGGCTGTATTCGCGCTTTCAAGGTAATCCCAGATCCCATCGCCATTCGTCTGCGAGTAGAGATCCAGCGCCTCCAGGAAGAGCTGTTCCTTGCTCCCGAAGGCAGCGTAGATGCTCGGCGGGTTCAGGCCCATCGCGTCTGTCAGATCCGATATTGACGTGTTGTCGAAGCCACGTCGCCAAAAGATGTTCATGGCTCTCTTCAATGCTTCTTCCCGGTCGAAGCCACGGGGCCGGCCACGGGCATTCATGGGTGGAATCCTCTCGATGTGTATCGTCCGTTACATAAATCGCTTGACAGTCTAACGCAAGTCCGGCAGCCATATATGTATCGTTCATTACACATATGGAGTATGGAATGCCCAAATTGCAGGGAAAGGTCGCGCTGGTCACCGGTGGTGGACGGGGTATCGGCGCAGCCATCACCCGGAGGCTAGCCAATGAGGGAGCCACGGTCGTTGTCACCTACGGACGTTCTGGGGAAAAAGCGCAGACGCTGATTACAGAAATCGAATCGGCCGGTGGTTCCGGTCTCGCCGTTCGCGCAGACAACCGCGATCCGGCGGCAGTTGAAGCGGCGGTTGAACGCACCGTCGATACCTTTGGCCGTCTCGATGTCCTGGTGAACAATGCCGGTATTTTCGACGTAAAGCCGCTTCCCGAACTGTCGAATGAAGACTTCGACCGCACCATTGAAATCAATGTGAAGGCGGTTTTCGTCGCAACGCGCAGCGCAGCCTCCCATATGCAGGAAGGTGGGCGCATCATCACCATCGGCAGCAATCTAGCCGAGCGCGTTCCCGGCGCGACAATTAGCCTTTACGCACTGAGCAAAGCCGCCTTGATCGGTTTTACCAAGGGCGTTGCGCGAGACCTCGGACCGCGGGGGATCAACGTCAACATCGTTCATCCGGGCTCCACGGACACGGAGATGAACCCCGCAGATGGCGAAACGGCCGATCTGCAGCGCAGTCTCATGGCCATTCCGCGCTACAACGATCCCGATGAGGTCGCTGGGCTCGTCGCATGGCTGGCTGGGCCGGAGAGCCGCGGTGTTACGGGTGCGGGTTTCACGATCGACGGCGGGTCTAACGCCTGACGGGCAGGGTGTGCGCCTCACAGAGCCGGCCGCTCGGCACGCAGGGCAGGGGATCTTTATGGTCCCCCGCCCTACTTTTTGGGACGTGTGCCCTCGTTACGCCCGAGCTCATAGTGATCGGGTTTCTGCCGCTTTGGCGAAAATTCTCTATCATTTCGCGGCGAGCGGACTGGTGCGTCGAGGTACAAGACGCTCTGGCAGCATGGCGCAATCGTTCGCCTTGACTTTTTGCTCCCTCGGGAATGAGTTATGCTCCGGCGCGATCAGGGCCGTGCCGATAGCTTAAATGATCGACTGGGTAGATGAACCGCCCGGTTCGGCCACTCACCGAGGGGACAGGAATGCCGCGTGTTGCTTATGTAAACGGTCGATATGTCCGCCATGCCGAGGCGGCTGTCCATATCGAGGATCGGGGATACCAATTCGCCGATGGGGTTTATGAAGTTTGCGAGGTTACGCGCGGTTATATCATCGACATGTCCCGGCATCTGGACCGACTAGACCGCTCCCTCCGCGAATTGCAGATTCGGTGGCCAATGCATCGTCGTGCGCTGGAGCGCATCGTGCGCGAGGTCGTCTATCGAAACGGGGTGCGGAACGGACTTGTCTATCTGCAGGTGACCAGAGGCGTCGCTCCGCGTGATCACTTTTTTCCCGCCTCCGAAACACGACCAGCGCTTGTCGTGACGGCGAAGCGGATTGACCCTCAGGCGGCAGCTGGCAAGGTCGAAAAGGGAATTCACGTCATTACCGTTCCGGAGAACCGCTGGGAGCGCGTGGACATCAAGACGGTCGGGCTCCTGCCCAACGTCCTTGCACGGCAAAAAGCGCGCGAGGCAGGCGCGGCCGAAGCATGGTTCATCGATGAAGATAACATGGTGAAGGAGGGGGCTGCCACGAACGCCTGGATTGTGACGAATGATGGTAAGCTCGTAACACGCCCAGCGGAATTTGGTATTCTGCGTGGGGTGACGCGGGCAACGGTCATGGATGTCGCCACGCATATGGGGCTCGAGGTCGAGGAACGCGCATTTTCTGTGGAAGAAGCGCAGTCTGCGCGCGAAGCGTTTATCACGGCAGCTTCGACAGTCGTCATGCCCGTCGTGCAAATAGACGACCGCCCGGTGGCCAATGGGCATCCAGGATCTTTGGCGCTTTCGCTTAGACGTTCCTTTTTTGACATTGCGGAAAAAAGTCCTGCCTGTTAACCACAGCAGAGTTCGGTCTCGATTGATACGGTTGATTGAATGGCGTTAGTGACCGGGGGCGCTTGACAGGGCAAGGTCAGATTTGCGCTATTACTGTTAAATGCGCAGGGGATGGTGAAAGAAAATACAATGGCGGAACGTTCCCAAAATCTTCAGGATCTCTTCCTGAACACTGTTCGAAAGACAAAGAACCCACTTACGATCTTCTTGATCAATGGGGTGAAATTGACTGGTGTCGTGACATCGTTTGATAATTTTTGCGTTCTCCTGCGGCGCGACGGTCATTCGCAGCTTGTCTACAAGCATGCAATTTCCACAATCATGCCGAGTCAGCCGGTGCAGCTGTTCGAGGCGGAGGAAACCAACCGGGAAAACTGATTGGCAAACAAACCCAAAGCGGACAGAGATCCGCGTGCGCAAGGGGAACCGGGTGGTGACGGTCGGACGAAAGCGATCGTCGTAAGCCCGGTTTTTTCGTCCCGCAGCAGTTCTCGATCGGGTGAGAGCGGGGCGGGGAGCGATATGTCCCTGTCGCCGCAATCCCGGTTAGATGAATCTGTAGGCCTTGCGGAGGCGATCGATCTCGAAGTCGTTCACAGCGAGATCGTGACCCTTGCCGCGGCGAGGCCGGCAACACTGATCGGCGCAGGCAAGGTCGAGGAGATTGCCGGCTTGGTCGCCGAGAGCCAGGTCGAGATCGTGATCATCGATCATCAGCTTTCGCCGGTGCAGCAGCGCAACCTGGAGCGCGAACTCAAGGCCAAAGTACTCGACCGAACGGGCCTAATCCTGGAAATCTTCGGTCACCGTGCCCGTACAAAAGAGGGGCGCTTGCAGGTCGATCTTGCCCATCTCGAATATCAGCGCGGGCGGCTGGTGCGAAGCTGGACCCACTTGGAGCGGCAGCGCGGTGGTGGGGGCTTCATGGGTGGTCCTGGCGAGACTCAGATCGAAGCAGACCGGCGATTGCTTCAAGAGCGTATCGTGCGCCTGAAACGCCAACTCGAAACGGTGCGGCGAACGCGCAATCTCCACCGGGCAAAGCGGCGCAAGGTCCCTTATCCTGTTGTCGCAATCGTCGGTTACACGAATGCTGGAAAGTCGACCATATTTAATCGGCTCACGGGCGCCTCTGTCATGGCAGAGGATATGTTGTTCGCCACTCTTGACCCAACGCTGCGACGCGTCCGCTTTCCACATGGCACGGAGGTGATACTGTCGGATACGGTCGGATTTATCTCCGACCTGCCAACGCATCTCGTGGCCGCCTTTCGCGCGACGCTCGAGGAGGTGGTTGAGGCCGATCTCGTGATACATCTACGCGATATCTCCGATCCGGAGACGTCGGCCCATGCTGAAGACGTTGTCGAGGTTCTCACCAGTCTCAATGTCGATGCGTCTGATCCCGATCGTGTTATCGAAGTCTGGAACAAGTTAGATTGTCTGGACGAGAATGAGCGAGAGAGACTACTTCGCAGCGGTGCTGGTGGACGGGCCTTGGTGGCAATCTCGGCCGTAACCGGAGAAGGAATAGAAGAACTCGTTGCCATGATCGAGCAGCGGATTGCCGGACGAATCGAGGAAATGTCCGTCGTTCTTACGCCTAACCGGATGGGGCTGCTGGATTGGATTTACAAAAACGGCGAAGTGACCGCCCGTGAGGATCACGACGACGGCAGCGTAACAATTCGCGTGCGGGCCACCGATGCGGCCCGCGCGGAAATTCGGCGAGAATTGTCGGGCGACAAAAAAGGCATCTGAAGGGGGCGCTTGCGGTAGCGCATTGTGTTTTTCGGCGCGTGCGTTAAGACGGGCGGCGAAGTTTTCAAGCTCCCAGTACAAGCCAGAGGGATACGTTATGACTGCCATTGTCGACATCGTCGGACGTGAAATCCTTGATAGCCGTGGCAATCCGACCGTCGAGGTCGAAGTGGTGCTCGAGGACGGCTCCATGGGTCGGGCAGCCGTTCCTTCGGGAGCGTCGACCGGTGCACATGAGGCCGTAGAGCTTCGCGATGGCGGTACGCGCTTCCTGGGCAAGGGCGTCACTCAGGCCGTCGAGGCCGTCAACGGCGAGATCTTTGAAGCGGTCGGTGGCATGGAAGCCGACGAGCAGCTCCAGATCGATGACACGCTTGTGGAGCTCGATGGTACCCCGAACAAGGGACGCCTTGGTGCAAATGCTATTCTCGGCGTGTCACTTGCGGTCGCAAAGGCTGCGGCAGCTTCATCCGGCATGCCGCTTTACCGGTATGTTGGAGGTGCGTCCGCACACGTATTGCCTGTTCCGATGATGAACATAATCAACGGTGGAGCTCATGCCGATAATCCGATTGATTTCCAGGAATTTATGATCATGCCCGTAGGTGCGGAAAGCTTCCGCGAGGCGGTCCGCTGGGGCGCTGAGATTTTCCACACGCTGAAAGCTGGCTTGAAGGCGGCGGGGCATAATACGAATGTGGGTGACGAGGGCGGCTTCGCGCCCGGACTGAACAGCGCGCAGGAAGCGCTCGACTTCATCATGAAATCCGTCGAAAAGGCTGGTTACAAGCCTGGCGATGAGATTGCGTTGGCGCTCGATTGTGCCGCCACCGAGTTCTTCAAGGACGGCAAATATGTTTATGAAGGCGAGGGGCAGACACGCGATGCTGAGGCGCAGGCTGAGTACCTCGCCAAGCTCGCAAGCGACTATCCGATTATCTCCATTGAAGACGGAATGGCGGAAGATGATTTCGACGGCTGGAAAACGCTGACAGATCTGATCGGCGACCGCGTCCAGCTTGTCGGTGACGACCTGTTCGTGACCAACTCCGAGCGGCTGAAGGATGGGATAAAGATAGGGATCGCCAACTCCATTCTTGTAAAGGTGAATCAGATCGGCACTCTGTCGGAGACCTTGGACGCGGTAGAAACGGCTCACAAGGCCGCGTACACAGCGGTCATGTCTCACCGCTCCGGCGAAACGGAGGATGCGACGATCGCCGACCTGGCAGTTGCCGTGAACTGCGGGCAGATCAAAACGGGCTCGCTCGCCCGCTCCGACCGCACTGCCAAATACAACCAACTCATCCGTATTGAAGAACAGCTTGGTCGCCAGGCTGCCTATGCCGGCCGGGGAATTTTACGCGGCGTCTAAGCCTGAGCTAACTCTCCATTAAGCAAGACGTGGCCATATGTGGCGGAAAGGTATTCCGTACGAATGTGGACACGTCATCATAAACGTCGCAACACAGGACGGCTGATCGTACCAGCGATCGCTATCGTTGTTCTGTCTTATTTCGGTTTTCATGCCTATAATGGCGATTACGGGATCAATGCCAAGCAGCGGCTGAAGCTGCGGATCGAGGTCTTGGAAACCGAACTTGCATCACTGAGCAACCGGCGTAGTGGGCTTGAGGAGCGCCTGCGCCTCGTTAAAGACGGTTCCATAGAAGAGGATATGCTGGACGAGCAGGTGCGCCGTGCGCTGAATGTCGCCAGAGAGAACGAAATCGTTATTTTTCGCACTCGTAGCCAATAAGATTAACTGAATTCCGGTTAATTCATTTTTCGCCAATCTTTCTAGATGCTTAGCTGCATGGCAGCCATGCGTATTTCGTATGGCGGAGCCGAGCACATCATGATACCGTCATAGCTGGCGCCAGGGAGTGATGGACGAAGTCCTGTCGTGGACTATTTCCATATCCTACGGCAGCATGGATGCCCATCCATGCTCGTCCCAAAAACCTTTTCTAGGGAGTGACAGATGGCGACAGCCGCCAGGAAAACTGCATCCAAATCGACGACTGCCAGATCCCGCGGTTCGAAACGGTCATCGTTGGCCGCCGAGACGGGGACACCGGCCGTCAAGACACCGAGTCCGGCGGACTTCAGTAAGGAACAGGAACTCGCCGCTTATCAGGAGATGCTTCTTATCCGACGCTTTGAGGAGAAGGCGGGGCAACTCTACGGCATGGGGCTCATCGGTGGTTTTTGCCATCTCTACATCGGGCAGGAAGCTGTCGTCGTCGGGATGCAGATGGCGCTGAAGGAGGGCGACCAGGTCATTACCTCCTACCGAGATCATGGTCACATGCTGGCAACGGGCATGGACCCGAAGGGGGTGATGGCTGAACTTACGGGGCGGCGCAGCGGCTACTCCAAGGGCAAGGGCGGTTCCATGCACATGTTCTCCAAGGAGAAGAACTTTTATGGAGGACACGGAATCGTCGGCGCATGCGTTCCGCTTGGCACCGGGCTTGCGTTGACCAACAGCTATCGGGGCAATGACAACGTCTCGCTGACTTATTTCGGCGATGGCGCAGCCAACCAGGGGCAGGTTTACGAAAGCTTCAACATGGCCGCGCTGTGGAAGCTGCCGGTGGTCTACATCATCGAGAACAACCGTTACGCCATGGGCACCTCGGTTTCGCGCTCGTCGGCAGAGACGAATTTCGCTCATCGCGGTCTCTCTTTCAAAATTCCCGGCATCCAGGTCGACGGTATGGATGTGCGCGCGGTGAAGGCGGCCGGCGACATGGCTGTGGACTGGTGCCGTTCGGGCAAGGGGCCGATCATTTTGGAGATGCAGACCTATCGCTATCGCGGGCACTCGATGTCTGATCCCGCCAAATACCGCTCGAAGGATGAAGTTCAGAAAATGCGCGCCGAGCGCGACCCGATAGAGCAGGTGAAGCAGCGCCTCGTTGAAAAGAAGTGGGCGAGTGAGGACGACCTGAAAAATATGGACCGCAAGGTGCGTGAGGTCGTGACCGAAGCGGCCGATTTCGCGCAGTCCGACCCCGAGCCGGATACGTCCGAGCTTTACACTGACATTTTGATTTAAGGGGGGGCTGCACATGCCAACGGAAATTCTGATGCCTGCGCTTTCTCCCACCATGGAGGAAGGCAATCTCGCTAAGTGGCTGAAAAAGAAGGGCGACTCCGTCGCGCCTGGCGATATCATTGCTGAGATTGAAACGGACAAGGCAACTATGGAAGTCGAGGCGGTCGATGAGGGGACCATCGGCAAGCTCCTCGTGGAAGAGGGGGCCGAAGGGATAAAGGTCAACACGCCCATTGCCTTGCTGCTCGCCGAGGGCGAGTCCGAGGAAGACATGGACAAGGCCCCGAGAAGCGCAACGCCGCCCGGTTCTCAGTCTCCCGCCGAGGAACCGGCAAGCCAGAAGCAGGAAGATACCCCCGCGCCCGCCGCCGTTCCGAAGGCTGAAACGCAGCCGATGCCGGCCGACCCGGATATTCCGGAAGGGACCGAAATGGTGCCTACTACCATGCGAGAGGCATTGCGCGATGCCATGGCCGAGGAGATGCGGCGTGATGAGGATGTCTTCATCATGGGCGAGGAAGTCGCCGAATATCAGGGTGCCTACAAGGTTACACAGAACCTTCTTCAGGAGTTTGGCGATAGGCGCGTCATCGATACGCCCATCACCGAGCACGGCTTTGCCGGTGTGGGGATCGGCGCGGCCTTTGGCGGGCTAAAGCCTGTTGTGGAATTCATGACCTTCAACTTCGCCATGCAGGCGATGGACCAGATCGTCAACTCCGCGGCCAAAACGTTGTATATGGCCGGTGGCCAGATGGGGGCACCCATCGTCTTCCGCGGGCCGAACGGCGCGGCAGCTCGTGTCGCTGCCCAGCACAGCCAGGATTACGCGGCCTGGTACGGCCATATCCCCGGTCTGAAGGTGGTCATGCCGTATACAGCTGCCGACGCGAAGGGACTGCTCAAGGCAGCGATCCGTGATCCAAACCCGGTAATTTTCTTGGAAAACGAGATCCTCTACGGCCAGACCTTTGACGTTCCCAAGCTGGACGATTTCGTTCTGCCAATCGGCAAGGCGCGTATTCACAAGCAGGGCAAGGATGCCACCATCGTGTCCTTCGGTATCGGAATGACCTATGCGGTTAAAGCCGAGGAAGAGTTGCGCGGCATGGGGCTTGATGTTGAGATCATCGACCTGCGCACCATCCGGCCGATGGATTTGGATACGGTTATCGAGTCCGTGAAGAAGACGAATAGGCTCGTCACGGTTGAAGAGGGATTCCCGCAGTCTTCGGTCGGTGATCACATTGCCGCTCAGGTGATGCAGCGCGCCTTTGACTATCTCGATGCGCCGGTTATCACCGTCACGGGCAAGGATGTGCCGATGCCTTATGCCGCCAATCTAGAAAAGCTGGCGCTGCCCAGTGTGGCAGAGGTCGTCGAAGCGGTGAAAACCGTCAGCTATCGCGATTAAAGGAGGGCCAGCCATGCCGATACAAGTCACGATGCCGGCCCTCTCGCCGACCATGGAAGAAGGCAACCTTGCCAAATGGATGGTCAAAGAGGGCGACAGCGTTGCACCCGGCGACGTGATTGCCGAAATTGAGACCGACAAGGCGACCATGGAAGTGGAGGCGGTGGATGAAGGCACCGTTGCCAAGCTGGTCGTCCCGGAGGGGACCGAGGGTGTTAAGGTCAACGCACTAATCGCCGTGTTGGCCGGGGAGGGCGAAGATCCGGCGGACGCGGCGAAAGAAGCAGAATCTTCCGCACAGCAAAAAGCCGAGCCCGAAGCTGAAGCGCCGTCTCCTACGGCCGAAGAGGCGCCGAAGGAAGAAGAGATCAAGCCCGCAGAAACCTCCGAGCCCAAAGCGAACGGTGCTTCGACTCCCGCCCAAACCGCGACTCCGGCCGCTAAAGGCGAGGGGGAGCGTATCTTTGCCTCGCCGCTGGCCCGGCGTCTGGCCAAGGACGCCGGCATCGATCTTTCTGCTGTGACAGGTTCAGGTCCGCACGGGCGGGTCGTCAAGGCGGATGTGGAGGCGGCGAAAGAATCCGGCACCGCAAAGGCGGCGTCCACTACCGAGGCACCAGCGCCTGTGCCGAAGTCGATGTCGGACGAGCAGGTTCTCAGCCTCTTCGAGGAGGGCTCCTATGAGCTTGTGCCCCATGACGGGATGCGCAAGACCATCGCGCGCCGTCTCGTGGAGGCAAAAACGAGCATTCCGCACTTCTATCTGACGCTTGATTGCGAGATCGATGCGCTGCTCGACCTGCGCAAGCAGATCAATGCCGCGGCTCCGACGGTGAAGACCGAAGACGGCGAGAAGCCGGCCTACAAGCTCTCTGTCAACGATATGATCATTAAGGCTATGGCGGGGGCGTTAAAGGAGGTGCCCGATGCGAACGCCTCCTGGACCGAGGGCGCCATGGTCATGCACAAGCATGCAGACGTCGGGGTGGCCGTCGCCATTCCGGGTGGGCTGATAACGCCTATCGTGCGCCGGGCGGATGAAAAGACACTTTCCACGATCTCTAACGAGATGAAGGATCTGGCGGCGCGCGCCCGCAAGAAGCGACTGAAGCCGGAGGAATATCAAGGCGGAACAACAGCCGTCTCCAATCTGGGCATGTACGGCATCAAAGACTTCGCCGCGGTAATCAATCCGCCTCATTCTACCATTCTTGCGGTGGGGCAGGGCGAGCAGCGTGCTGTCGTGAAAAACGGCGAGGTAAAACCGGCGACCGTCATGTCGGTGACTCTTTCGACCGACCACCGTGCTGTTGATGGCGCGCTGGGAGCAGAGCTCCTCGCCGCCTTCAAACGCCTGATCGAGAACCCGATGGGAATGCTCGTGTAACCATTTCCCCAGGGGAGGATCATTCGAGTTTTGTCCATGAAAAACATCCTCTGCTACGGCGATTCCCTGACCTGGGGGTACAATCCGGAAGGGCCCGGCCGGCACGCCTATGCCGACCGGTGGCCTTCGGTTTTGCAGGAACGGTTGGGCGATCGGGCGTGCGTGGTTGTCGAAGGGCTTAACGGCCGCACGACGGCCTATGACGATTGGCTTGCGGCTGCGGACCGCAACGGCGCGCGCATATTGCCGACCTTGCTGACCACGCACGCGCCGCTCGATCTCGTCATCATCCTGCTCGGTACGAATGATATGAAGCCGTTTATCTGTGGCAGAGCGATTGGCGCGAGGCAGGGGATGCAGCGGCTTGCGGATATCATCCGGCGGCATGATTACCCGATGGATGAAGCGCCCCCGAGGATCCTTTTCGTTTCACCGCCCCCGCTTTGCGAGACGGAGAACAGTGATTTTGCCGCCGGTTTTGAGGGGGGCATTGCCGAATCCTGCAGATTGGCACGGCTTTATGCGCAACTGGCGACGGATAGCGGCTGTGTATTTTTCGACGCCGGTTCGGTGGCGAAAACCTCATCTCTCGATGGCGTTCATCTCGATGCCGAGGGAACCCGCGCGGTCGGCATCGGTCTCGAGCCTGTTGTCCGCCAGATGCTTGAATTGTGAAGGAGCTTTCAGTGGCTGAAACCTATGACGTCATCATTGTCGGCTCGGGGCCGGGGGGCTATGTCACGGCCGTGCGTTCGGCCCAGCTCGGTTTCAAGACAGCGATTGTTGAGCGCGAGCATCTCGGCGGCATCTGCCTGAATTGGGGATGTATCCCGACCAAGGCGCTGCTGCGCTCCGCCGAAGTTTTGCATAATACCCAGCACTCAAAAGACTATGGCTTCACGATCGATGGCAGCATCAAGGTCGATGCGGGTGGCGTGGTCGATCGGTCGCGCAAAGTTGCCGGCCGCCTCAACGGCGGCGTCTCGTTCTTGATGAAGAAGAACAAGGTCGACGTCATCTGGGGCGAGGCGAAGGTGACGAAAGCGGCAAAAGATTCCGAGCCGGCCGAGGTGACAGTCTCCAAGTCGCAGAAGAAGCCAATGGAGCCACAGCCTCCGGTGCCGAAGGACGTGAAAGGTGAGGGCACCTACAGGGCCAAGCACGTTATCCTCGCCACTGGCGCACGGCCGCGGGTCCTTCCCGGACTAGAGGCGGACGGCGATTTGATCTGGACGTATTTCGAGGCCATGGTGCCGAAGGAGATCCCGAAATCCCTCGTTGTTGTCGGTTCGGGCGCGATTGGCATCGAGTTTGCCTATTTCTACCGCGCCATGGGGGCGGAGGTCACCGTTATTGAGCTTCTGCCGCGCATTCTTCCCGCGGAGGATGAGGAGATTTCAAAATTTGCAAAGCGCCAGCTCGAGAAACAGGGCATCAAATTCCACCTCGAGTCCAAGGTCTCCAAGGTGGAGAAGGTCAATGGTAAGTTGCGCGCCCATGTTGAGGGTAAAGACGGCAAGGTCCAGGAGCTTACGGCCGAGCGCCTGATCTCCGCGGTCGGCGTGCAAGGCAATGTCGAGAATCTCGGCCTTGAGGAGCTTGGCGTGAAAACCGAGCGCGGGACGATTTCAGTCGACGGATTTGGTCGTACCAATGTGCCGGGCCTCTACGCTATCGGCGATGTCGCCGGCCCGCCCATGCTCGCGCACAAGGCGGAGCACGAGGGCGTCGTCTGCGTCGAGAAAATTGCGGAAATACCGGGCGTACATGCGCTCGACAAGAACCGGATCCCCGCCTGCACCTATTGCCAGCCGCAGGTGGCCTCCGTGGGAATAACGGAAGAGGATGCAAAGGAGCAGGGGCGCGAAGTCCGCGTCGGCCGTTTCCAGTTCGGCGCCAACGGCAAGGCCATCGCGCTGGGCGAGGATCAGGGTTTCGTGAAAACCATTCTCGACAAGAGGACGGGCGAGCTCCTTGGGGCTCATATGATCGGCGCTGAAGTTACCGAGCTCATCCAGGGTTTTGTGATCGCCATGAACCTGGAGACGACCGAAGAAGAGCTCATGCACACCATTTTCCCCCATCCGACATTGTCCGAGATGATGAAGGAAAGCGTGCTTGACGCGTACGGGAGAACGCTTAACGCTTGACAGACCCGATCGGCTAGCATCCGCTTCGCGCGTTCGAGTATAGTATCAGAGTGATTCTGCGAGAATAGGAGGGACTTTTTTATGGAAGGATTAGGCTGGATTCTGACGATTGTTATCGGCGGGATAGCTGGCTGGATCGCAGAGAAAATCATGAATGTTCATCACGGACTTCTGATGAACATCGTTCTCGGTGTGGCCGGTGCCATCATTCTAAATGCGATTCTCGTCGCGATCATGGGCAGCACTATTGGCGGGATAATCGGTCAATTGATCGTTGCGATCATTGGCGCCTGTCTGCTGATTTGGGTGTTTCGCCTTATACGTGGTGCCAGCACATAGCGGCACTAGATTCCCGCCTGCGAAAAGCAGGCGGGCTTTCGTCGGGGACGCTGATGATTATATGCGAGAATGCAAGCCGCGACTGAAACAGGGTAGAGAGTATCATGGTCACCGTTGTCGATACTGTTTCCAACAGCAAGCCGCGGCTGCGGCATCCCGAGAAGGCTCACCGGCCTGATCAGGAGGTTCTGCGCAAACCTAACTGGATCCGCGTGAAAGCACCGACCTCGAGAGGTTATCTGGAAACACGTGAGATCGTAAAATCGAACAAGCTGGTGACCGTTTGCGAAGAGGCGGGATGTCCCAATATCGGCGAGTGCTGGGACAAGAAGCACGCTACATTCATGATTATGGGTGAGATTTGCACGCGGGCTTGCGCCTTCTGCAATGTGGCCACTGGTATTCCCAGCGCTTTGGACCGGAGTGAGCCGGAGAATATTGCCAAGGCGGTTTGCGAGATGGAGCTCAATCATGTCGTGATCACCTCGGTCGACCGCGATGACCTGAGCGATGGCGGCGCCCAGCATTTTGTCGAAGTCATCCACGCAATCAGGGAATCCTCGCCCCAGACGACCATCGAGATCCTGACTCCTGATTTCCTACGCAAGGAGGGAGCGCTGGAGGTCGTGGTCGCGGCGAAACCGGATGTCTTCAATCACAATCTGGAGACCGTTCCGTCGAAGTATCTGACGGTGCGGCCCGGTGCGCGCTATTTCCACTCTATCCGCCTCTTGCAACAGGTGAAGGAGTTGGACCCAACCATGTTCACTAAATCAGGCATTATGGTTGGTTTCGGCGAAGAGCGGAACGAGGTTCTGCAACTCATGGACGATCTGCGATCAGCGGATGTCGATTTCATCACCATCGGACAGTATCTGCAGCCCACGCGCAAGCATCATCCGGTGAAGAAGTTCGTGACCCCGGAAGAATTCAAGTCCTATGAAACCATAGCCTACACCAAGGGTTTCCTGATGGTATCATCGAGTCCGCTGACGCGCTCCTCGCACCATGCGGGCGAGGATTTTGCGCGCCTGCGAGCCGCCCGTGAAGCGCGCCTGATGTCGGCCAAAACCGCGTAAGGCATTCATGCCCAAGCACGAAACTGTTCGCAGGGTACGGCATACGCCCGATCATATGTTCGATTTGGTGGCGGACATCGAGTCCTACCCACAATTCGTGCCCATGTGCGAGTCGCTCACTGTTCGTTCGCGCAAGGAGCGCGATGGCGTCGCAATTCTCGTGGCGGACATGACCGTCGGCTATAAGGCCATCCGCGAGACGTTTACGAGTCAGGTTGTTCTAAAGCCCGAAGAACGCGTGATCGATGTACGTTACATCGATGGACCGTTCCGCTTTCTGCAGAACCAGTGGCGCTTCGAACCCGTGGAGAACGATCAGACGGAAGTCCATTTTTTTATCGAGTACGAATTCAAGAGCCGGATGCTTGCCATGTTGATGGGCACCGTTTTCGACCGCGCCTTTCGCAAGTTCTCCGAAGCTTTTGAGCGGCGTGCCGACGAGGTTTACGGGCGTGTCGCATAAGCAGCATCGCGCGCAAGCTCGAGGGCGACACGTGCGCTCTCCCGGCGTACTGCGGTACGGGTCATCCCGGAGAAAATCCGCTTTACAGCCGTAGCTTCCCTTTGCTTGCCGGCGAGACCGAACCAGACGAGCCCGACGGGCTTTCCAGCCGTCCCGCCGCCCGGACCGGCAATGCCGGTGACGGAAACAGCGATGTCTGCATGTGAATGCGCCAGCGCGCCGACAGCCATCTCACATGCGGTCTGTTCTGAAACGGCACCGTGTGCAGCGAGGGTCTCGCTGGTGACGTTCAGCATCTCCGTTTTGGCTTCATTCGAGTAGGTAATGAAGCCGCGATCGAAAACGTCGGAGGCGCCGGAGATTTCCGTTATCGTAGCACCAAGCATGCCGCCGGTGCAGGATTCTGCTGTTGCAAGCTTCAGTCCGCGCGCTTGAAACGCGCTTAGAAGCTCCGTTGCAAGATCCTCAATGTCGCTCATGACCGCGCTTCCGCGAGCTGGCCGGGGTAGACGACCGTCGCCGTGGCTATTGCGGCGATACCTTCGGAACGGCCGATGAAGCCGAGCTTCTCGTTGGTCGTGGCCTTGACAGAAACGCGCTCGGCCGCAATGCCCAGCATATCGCAAAGTTCAGCGACCATCGCCGCGCGGTGTGGCCCGATCCGCGGTGCCTCGCAAATCAGGCTGATATCCGCATTGGAAATACGGCCACCGCGTTCGCTCACATATCTTACCGCGTGTTCCACGAAGAGTCGTGAGCGCACGCCCTTCCATTGCGGGTCGGATGGCGGAAAATGGGTTCCGATGTCGCCCGCGCCGCAGGTTGCCAGCAACGCATCCGTCAGCGCATGTAGCCCGACATCGGCGTCGGAATGGCCGCTCAATCCCTTTTCATAAGGGATATCGATGCCGCAGAGCGTGACGTGATAGCCGTTCCCAAAGGCATGCACATCGTAACCGTTACCCGTGCGCACATCCGGCCATTCCATGGCGGAGTCTCCCAGCCTCTTGTCTGCGAGCGCGATATCGCGCGCCCATGTGAGCTTCACATTGTCGGGCGAGCCTTCCACCAGGCGCACCGGCATTCCCGCCCATTCTGCAATCGCGGCGTCATCCGTAAAGCCCTCCATGGCTACATCCCGCGCCTTTTCATGAGCATCGAGAATCGAATGAAACGGAAAGGCCTGTGGGGTCTGTGCAGCGAAAAGTCCGTCGCGCGGCACAGTTTCGCTTACAAGGCGCTCCGGGCCCGCGCGCTTCAATGTGTCCGAGACTGCGACCGCGGGTAGGGCCCCCATACTCGCGGCGGCGGTCTCGACCACGCGGCTGATCAATTCGGTATCCACAAAGGGCCGCACGGCATCGTGAATAAGCACGATGTCGGGTTCGGCTTCTTTCAGCGCGGTCAGGGCGAAATATGTGGACTCTTGTCGGGACGAACCGCCATGGACCACGCGGATATCGACCGGTAAGTCGCGGCATGCGCTTTGAAACAGCGCTTCGTCTGCGGGATGAATTGCCACCACCACGACGTCAATTTGCGGGTGGGCGGCAAATGCCCGAACCGTATGACGAATCACGGGCTCACCGCCGATCAGGCGATATTGTTTCGGGCCTTCCGTGGTCTGCCCAGCACGTTCGCCACGCCCGGCGGCGACGACCACCGCTGCGCCGCGAATGGACCTGCTCTTGGTATCTGCACTCATAGAGGCAGGGATACGCACGACATTCATGAAATGCCACCGGAATCTGCATAGACGGGGATGATCCCGAGATGAATGCCTGCGTGCTTGCCTCGTTGGGCTGATTGGTCTAGCCAAGACGCAAAAGTTCACTCTCACTTTCAGACGCACGGCAATGACAATCATAGATACGCGTACGCCAGAACCAAAGCGGCTCATTTCCGGCGCCACCGGCGACTGGGAGATTATTGTCGGCATGGAAATTCACGCGCAGGTGACCTCGCACGCCAAACTCTTTTCCGGTGCATCGACCGCATTTGGATCTGAGCCGAACTCCAATGTTTCGCTCGTCGATGCGGCGATGCCGGGGATGTTGCCGGTCATCAATGAGGAATGCGTCAAACAGGCGATCCGCACTGGTCTTGGCCTGAAAGCGCAGATCAATCACCGTTCTGTCTTCGACCGAAAGAACTATTTTTATCCGGACCTGCCACAGGGCTACCAGATATCGCAGTACAAGCAGCCCATCGTGGGTGAGGGCGTGGTGATCGTCTCTGTCGGCCCGGCCAAGGATGGCAGCTTCGAGGAGATCGAAGTGGGAATCGAGCGCCTGCACCTGGAACAGGACGCAGGCAAGTCGATGCACGACCAGCATCCCACGATGTCCTATGTGGATCTGAACCGCTCCGGTGTGGCCTTGATGGAAATCGTGTCCAAACCCGATATTCGCTCAGCGGACGAGGCGAAGGCGTTTCTGACCAAGCTGCGCACCATTCTGCGCTATCTCGGCACCTGCGACGGCAATATGGACGAGGGTTCAATGCGCGCCGATGTGAACGTCTCGGTGCGCCGGCCAGGTGAGCCTTTCGGCACGCGTTGTGAGATCAAGAACGTCAACTCCATCCGCTTCGTCGGCCAGGCGATCGAGTCAGAAGCACGGCGCCAGATCGCCATTCTGGAAGATGGCGGCACCATCGACCAGGAGACGCGCCTCTTCGATCCCGCCAAGGGCGAGACGCGCTCCATGCGCAGCAAGGAAGAAGCGCATGACTACCGCTACTTCCCCGATCCGGATCTTGTGCCGCTGGAGTTCGACCAAGCCTATGTGGACGCGCTGGCAGAAGGATTGCCGGAACTCCCTGACGAGAAGAAAGCACGTTTTATCGAGAGCTTCGGGCTGTCCGAATACGACGCCTCGGTGCTGGTGTCGGAAAAAGCGATTGCCGCTTATTTCGAAAAGGTTGCGGCCGGGCGCGACGGCAAGGCGGCAGCGAACTGGGTTATCAACGAACTGTTGGGGGCTCTCAACAAGGCCGGTGAACCAATTGAGAACACACCGCTTTCCCCGGATCAGCTTGGTGCCATCATTGATCTGATCAAGGACGGCACGATTTCGGGAAAGATCGCAAAGGAGCTCTTTGAGATTGTCTGGACCGAAGGTGGCGATCCGCGCGTGATTGTCGAAGAGCGCGGTATGAAGCAGGTCACGGATACTGCGGCCATCGAACAGGCAGTGGACGAGGTGATCGCAGCCAATCCGGACAAGGTGGAACAGGCCAAAAAGAAGCCGACGCTCGCCGGCTGGTTCGTCGGTCAGGTCATGAAGGCCACGGGCGGGAAGGCCAACCCACAGGCCGTCAATGCGCTCGTTCGGGAGAAGCTCGATATCGAGGACTAGGCGATGATGTATATCCGTACGGCATCCGAGGGTGATCTGGAAGCCGTACGCGCACTGCTGGTCGAGACCTGGCACGCGACCTACGACACCATCTATGGCCGTGACCGCGTAACGGAGATCACCGATGACTGGCACGCCACACCAACGCTGAAAGGCCGTCTGAAGCGTCCGGAGTCCGAATTTATTCTCGCCGATGATGGCGAGGAAATCGTCGGGATGGCGTTTGCCGCTGCGGTGGACGGCGGAAAGACAGTCATGCTGCACCAGCTCTACGTCAAGCCTTCTCATCACGGCCGAGGCATCGGTATGATGCTCGTGGACGAGATCGAAGGCTGCTTTCCCGGGGCCTCTAAGGTGCGCCTCGAGGTTGAGGAGGCTAACAGCCGGGCGGTCGGATTTTACCTGAGATGCGGCTTCACCAAGATCGGCACCACCGCCAATTGCGGTGGGGAGCAGTCGGGAATCCCCGCTGCAATCTTTGAGAAACCGATCGCCTGGGCCGATTGATGTCGATTCATCGAGGACGGCAGCAATGAAACTCGAAGAGCTTGTGATCCGCGATGCGCGCCCATCCGACCTGCCATCGCTCGTGGCCATGTACGCCGCTGACACGCTGGGTGGTCATAGTGACACGACGGATGGCGCCGCAGACGCGGATTATCTGAATGCCTTTAATGCTATTCATGCAAGCCCGAATGACACGCTCTATGTGGCCGAAATCGACGGTAAGGTCGTGGGCACGTTTCAAGCCACGCTCATCACGGTAATGACGGGGCGCGGAGCAACCAACATGAAGATCGAGGCCGTCCAGACGCGCGAGGACATGCGCGGGAGCGGTATTGGCTCAGCCATGATTCGTTTTGCGATAGAACAGGCACGGGCCGCGGGCGCAGCCTCTGTCCAGCTTTCGTCGAATGCAGCGCGGCACAACGCGCACCGTTTCTATGAACGACTTGGGTTTGAAAAATCCCATGTCGCCTTCAAAATGAAGCTGAAATGACGACGCACAAGGCCTTGCGTTCCGGCATCAGGATCGCCATAACGCATGCAATCCGCCCTTCGATTGGCGAGCGAGTGATGCGATGAAAGAATTCCTGCTTCAGTTCTTTACCTGGTGGAACGGCCAAACGTTGGGTACGCGCTTTAACACCTGGCGTAAGGGGCGCCGCGTCGGTGAAGACGAGTTCGGCAACATCTATTATCAGGGGGGAACGGATTCGGAAGGGCGCACCCGCCGCTGGGTCATTTACAATGGCTACTCGGAAGCTTCCAGCGTCCCGCCCGGCTGGCATGGTTGGCTACACCACAAGGTAGATACCCCACCGGTGGCGGAAGAGTATGCACCGCGTGAATGGCAGAAGCCGCATTTGCCCAATCTTACGGGTACACCGGCCGCCTACAGGCCACGTGGCTCGGTCCTGACCAATGAGGATAGGCCGCGCGTCACCGGTGATTACGATGCTTGGACACCGGGCGGCTAGCTTGTCGGCTGCGCGCATACTTCTCGCCACAATTGCGCTCTATCTCCAAAGCGAATCGAGCGCAAAGCGACGGGGGAAACGGCAAGCATGAAGCAACTCGACTGGCCGGATGGAGCACGCATCACTCTCATGGCGCTCGGCGTGCTGGCTTTTTGCTCACCGGCGTTTGCCGAACGGATCGAGAATCGCGTTGCCGAGTTCAGCGGGATTGACAAGATCACCGGCCGCACGATCAGTTTCGATGCGTATATCGACGAGACGGTCCAGTTCGGCGCTTTGCAGATTACGCCGCGTGTCTGTTACAGCTCACCGGAAACGGAGGAGCCGAAAACCGACTCGTTCGTAGAGGTCGACGAGATTACGCTTGATCGAAAGATACAGCGGATTTTCACTGGCTGGATTTTTGCTGAAAGCCCAGGCTTGAATGCGATTGAGCACCCCGTCTATGACGTTTGGCTCACGAGTTGTAAGCAAGAATCAGACGTACCGCCGCCGGAGATCAATTAGCTCAGCATCGGTCAGAACTTGACGGTTCCTTCCAGTGCTTCCGCGAGAAGCTGCTCGTAGCGCCGCCGTGGCACGTCAATGGCACCAAATTGCTTTAGATGTGCCGTGGTGAACTGCGTATCGAGCAGCAAGAAACCTCGTTCTCGCATGTGGTTCACTAAGTGAACGAGACAAATCTTTGAAGCATTAGCCTCTCGCGAAAACATACTTTCACCAAAGAATGCGCGCCCCAACGTAACACCATAGAGCCCGCCGACGAGCCGGTCATCGCGCCATGCCTCGACCGTGTGACAGTAGCCGCGCTCAAAAAGCGTGCTGTAGGCTTCGCGGATCGGCTCGTTGATCCAAGTTTCCCGCCGCTCCGGGCCGGTCTCTGCGCAAGCACGGATTACAGCATCGAAGTCTGAGTCATACCGGATTTCATACGGCTTATGCCGGAGGACTTTCTTGAGGCTCCGCGGCACGTGAAACTTGTCCAGCGGAATAATGCCGCGCATTTCCGGACGCACCCAGAAGACCTCCGGATTGTCAGCATGCTCAGCCATTGGAAACACACCTGTAGCATAGGCGCGCAGCAGCAGGTCGGGCGGGATGTGAAATGCGGGGGCGATGGGGCGTGTCATGACACCCCTCGCATTCTAACGACTCTCAGCGAGATAGTTCTCAAGCCAGTGAATATCGTAGTCACCATTTGCTACGTCCACATTGCCGACAAGCTCGCGGAAAAGAGGCAACGTGGAATTGATGCCGTCTACGACGAATTCGTCAAGTGCACGACGTAAGCGCATCATGCATTCGACCCTGTTTCTGCCATGCACGATCAGTTTTCCGATCAGACTGTCGTAATAGGGCGGAATGCGATAGCCCGTGTAAACGCCTGAATCCACGCGCACCCCCAGCCCGCCCGGCGTGTGGAAATGCGTGATGACGCCGGGTGAAGGTGCGAATGTGTAGGGGTCTTCCGCGTTGATGCGGCACTCGATCGCATGCCCCAGGAACCAGATGTCTTCCTGACGGACGGATAAACCAGCACCAGACGCCACGCGGATCTGCTCGTGCACGAGGTCGATGCCGGTGATGGCCTCCGTCACCGGGTGCTCGACCTGCAGGCGCGTATTCATCTCGATAAAGAAGAATTCGCCGTTCTCGTAGAGGAATTCGACTGTACCAGCGCCGGAATAGCCCAGGTCGGCGACGGCCTTCGAGACGATATTTCCTATCTTCTCTCGTTGCTCGATGTTGAGAGCGGGAGATGTGGCTTCTTCCCAGATTTTTTGGTGCCGGCGTTGTAGCGAGCAATCACGCTCGCCTAGGTGAATCGCATTACCGGCACCGTCGCCCATTATCTGGACCTCGATATGGCGAGGCTTTTCCAGATATTTTTCGAGATAAACGGCATCATCTCCGAAAGCGGATCCGGCTTCCGAGCGCGCCGTGGACAGTGCTTCGGAGAGATCGGCTTCGGAGCGGGCCACCTTCATACCGCGCCCGCCGCCACCGGCGGAA
Organism: Chelativorans sp. YIM 93263; assembly: GCF_028767125.1. Lineage (GTDB taxonomy): Bacteria > Pseudomonadota > Alphaproteobacteria > Rhizobiales > Rhizobiaceae > Chelativorans. Next base: position 123,316 of record NZ_JAKCWP010000002.1, on the reverse strand, counting down.
GCTTTGACGAGCACAGGATAACCGATTTCTGCAGCTATCTGCCGCGCCTCCCGGTCATCGTGAATTGCGCCTTCGGAGCCAGGTACAACCGGGATGCCAAGCCGCTTTGCGGTCCTCTTGGCCTCGATCTTGTCACCCATGATGCGGATATGCTCGGCGGAGGGGCCTATGAAGGTCAAATTGTGTGCGGCCAGGATCTCAGCGAACTTGGCATTCTCGGACAAGAACCCATAACCTGGGTGGACTGCATCGGCGCCGGTGATCTCACAGGCCGACAGGATCTGGTGAACGTTCAGATAGCTTTCGCGTGAGGATGGCGGACCGATGCAGACGCTCTCGTCCGCCAACCGCACATGCATGGCGTTGGCGTCCGCGGTCGAATGGACCGCCACCGTCTGGATTCCGAGTTCCTTTGCGGCCCGGAGAACCCTCAGCGCGATCTCGCCGCGATTGGCAATAAGAATCTTTTGAAACATGGTGTGGCTTGCTCGGATTATTCGATGACGACCAGCGGCTCGCCATATTCGACGGGCTGCGCGTCTTCGAAGAGGATGGCCTTGACCACACCCGCGTTGGGTGACGGAATCTGGTTCATCGTCTTCATCGCCTCGATAATCAGCAGGGTCTGCCCCTTTTCGACCGACTGACCGACCTCGATGAAGGGTTTTGCACCGGGCGAGGAGGACCGGTAAGCCGTTCCGACCATCGGCGAGGGCACTGCCTTCTTTTCGAGATCGGCAGCGCTCGTCTCCGCCTCGGTGGCGGGCTTTTCGGTGTATGTGCTTTCAGTCTGGGGCGGTGTGGGCGCAGGCTGCGGGACGGAGGCCTGAACCGTGGGTGACTGGCGCGCAACGCGAATGCGCAAACCTCCATCTTCCACTTCGATCTCGGTCAGGCGTGTTTCCTCGAGAATGCCAGCTAGATCGCGGATAAGTTGCTGGTCAACACCGGGCTTTTTCATTGACATAATCTTTCTTCGTCCTGCCTTGACACATCTGTTAAGCGCTGACCGCAACGTCCTAAAGCCTTGCCGCCAGCGCCTCAAGCGCAAGCGAGTAGCCCAGATGGCCTAGGCCACAGATCATTCCGATTGCCACCGGAGCTATCATGGTTTGGTGTCGAAAGGGTTCACGGGCGTGAATGTTCGAAAGGTGTACTTCGATAACCGGTAGGGGGGCGATGGCTCGGATCGCATCATGAAGGGCGATTGACGTGTGACCGTACGCACCAGGGTTAATGATGATCCCGGCGGCATGCTCCGCTGCCTCCTGCACCCAGTCAACAAGAACACCTTCATGATTGGACTGACGGAACTCAACGGAAACATTGAGGGCCGTTGCCTTCTCCCTGCAGTCCGTCTCGATATCGACAAGCGTTTTGCCGCCGTAGATGCCGGGCTCACGTCCTCCGAGCATATTGAGGTTCGGCCCGTTGAGAATATAAACAGGTTTCTCCATTCCTTCCCCGGCGACTCTCAGCGCTGATGCCCTCTATAGTCGGCCATGCCAGCGCCGGGAAGAGCGCAAATGGGCTTCTACCCGGCATTCCGCAACAAAATACGGCTGAAATTGCATTTTCAGGCGCTAAGGAGCGCTATTGCCGTGCTTCTTGGATCTTTTCAGCCAATTGCGCACGTCCAACAGCTCCGAAAACCAACTCATCCCCAACGATATAGGAGGGCGTTCCGGTAATCTGCAGGCGATTCGCAAGCTCGTAAGTGTTGTTGATCGTCCTCGCGATCTCGGGATTCTGCATTTCATCTCGCAAAGCGCTCTCGTCGACACCGAGCTCGCGGGCGACCGCGATCGCTGCTTCTTCGTCCGCTCGGCCATCGCTTCCGAGGAGGCGTTGGTGGAAGGTTTCATATTGGTCCGGCGCGATATTCCTGACCGCCATCGAAACCAAATGGGCCTCTTGTGACTCTGGGCCAAGAATCGGAAATTCTTTCAGCACAAAGCGGAGGTTCTCGTCGTTCTCAATCAGCCTTTCCATGTCGTCGAGCGCCCGGCGGCAGTACCCGCAATTGTAGTCGAAGAACTCGACGATCGTTACATCTCCGTCCGGATTGCCAATCACCCCGTCAGCGTCGCTGTTGAAGATTTGGTCGGATGCCGCGGTGATCTCGCTGCGGGCCATGGCCATGCGTTCTTCTTGCTGCTTTTCCTCCAGGCGGGACTGCATTTCCAGCAGTATTTCGGGGTTGTCCATCAGATAATCGCGGACGATGGTTTCCACCTGCGCGGGGGTCAGACCTGACTGGGTGCCGTCGCCTTCCCGCTCCTGTGCAAGCATTTGGGTAGGGCCGAAGAGGGCCACCAGCGCGATGCCGGATACGGCAAACACGGCTATTAGAAACGCGGTGGAGATATTTCTCATAGGATAATCCTTAGCGGGGGAACGGGTCATGTCTCAGATATAATATATCTTGTAACTGATCGGCTGCCGCGCTCACTCGCGGTAATTGATAATGTCCTGGGCTCGGATCCAATTGGGTGATCCTTCCGGCAATTTTGTTTGGGCACGCGCCGCAAACTGCCTCGCTTCGCGGTAGCGCCCGGCCCGGAAGTTGCCCTCGGCCGTTGCCAACTCGGCGGCACCAATATCGCCGATCTGCCCGTGGGCACGGGCAAGGAACTGATACCCGTTGATGTAATCCGGCTCCTTTGAAAGCCCGGCTTCGAGCTGGGATGCAGCCTTCCGGACAAGATTCGGCTCGCCGGTCTCCAGCAGCGCCTTTCCGTAGCCAACCTGTAGGAGGCCAGATGAACCTGCGAGCTGCAAGGCCCGTTCATAAGCGCCGGCGGCCTGACGCGGTTGGTTCGCTTTGATGAGTATCTCGCCACGCAATTCATGGAAATAGGGGTTGTTCGGTTGGCTTTCGATCAATCGATCGGCCTTCGCGAGCGCATGTTGTGGGCTGCCGCGCAAAAAGGTATCAATGGCGTCGGCGTAACGCGCGGGGAGACCGCGCGGATCATCGCGAAAAACCCGTTGTATCGCATTCGGACCGGCCGTATATGCCGCGATCTTCGCCCGCATCATCTGGTGGCGCAGTTTCAGGGCAGGAGGATCTTCCCGATTGTAGTGTGTACTCTGCTGCACCAGAGGCTTCAGGGCCGCAATTCTTTCGTGCGGGATCGGGTGGCTTCGGCGGTACGGGTCCACATTCACGCCGGCCAGTGCGCTGTTCCGCGCCAAGTGCTCGAAGGTCTTCAACATGCCGCGGCCGGACTGTCCAGTGCGCTCCAAATATTCCACGGCCGAGTGGTCGGCTGTCGTTTCTTCTGTGCGCTGGTAGCTCATGAGATTACGGCGGGCCGCTTCCGCGCCGCCGGACATGATCCCTGCGCTGACACCCGGCAGACCACTCGAGTCGGTCGCCGCCCCAACCACACCGACGCCGGCCCCAAGGAGCATAGCAATTATGCTCATCGTCTGCGCGCGTGCAATTTGATCGCGAAGGCGATGCTGGTGTCCGCCGGCGATATGACCGGCTTCATGAGCGATGACACCGATGATCTCATTCGGCGTTTCCGTCTGCAAGAGCGCACCGGTATGGATAAAAATGCGCCGCCCCGCGACGAACGCGTTGAACTGATGATCGTTGACAAGAATGATTTCGATACCGGATCGATCAAGCCCGGCGGCGCTGAGGATCGGCTTTGCATACTCCGTGACGAGCGCCTCGATCTCGGCGTCGCGTACGACCGGCACGTTCTGCTGCGCACGGGCGGGAACGGTCCAGACGAACAGGCAAGCAAACATCAGGACCGCTCCGAGGAGACGGCCGCTTCGAGTCATCGAGGGGTCAGACATGTTCATCTGAAAAGTGGTATTGCAGCTAGCGGGCGATGAAAAGGCACTGCAGAAACTATCTAGCCTATTTGGCGCATTCATGACATCTGAAAAAAGCCGGCGCGATGAACGCGCCGGCTTGAAAATAGCGCCGATCAGAAAAAGCTTCTGCGTTGCCACCAGCCGCGTCTGCGCGGTTTTCCCTCGTTTTCGTCACCCTCGGATGAGGAGGCCTCCGATTCCTGCTCCTGCTTAGGCTTGGTCGATGCCTCTTCGCCCACCGGTTCTTCCGTCGCCTTGCTGCGGCGAGTACGCCGCTTCTTCTTGGGCTCTTCCGATGCTTCGGGTGCAGGCGATTCGTTTGCCGGGGATGCGGAGGTTGTAACCTCTTCTTCCCCTTCGCTGCCGGGCTCCACGAATGACGCTTCATCCGTCACAGCTTCGCCATTGGCAGCCTTAGATTTTGTGCTGCGGCTACGCCGGCGCGTCTTCTTCTTCGGCTCTTCCTCCTCGGAAGATTGAGCCATGGTATTCGTGGACTGCTCGGGAGCGGCCGCAACGGGCTCCAGCTCGCTTGATTCGGTGGAGGGCTCCGTCTCCGCGGGTTCTTCAGCAGCTTGAGGTTGCGTCTGCTCCTGAGTCTGTTCCTCGCCTGCGGTTTCGTCACGGCGATGGCGTTTTCCGCCTCGCTTCCCGCGATGGCGTTTCTTGCGCTCGCCGCTTTCCGAGGCTTCCGCTTTCTCCGGCTGTTCTTCTGTTTCCTCTACATTGTCCGGCGGTTGCTCTTGTTCAGCGCTGGTCGCCTCGGCGCCGTTGCGATCGCGGCCGCCCCGACGGCGGCGCTTCCGCCGCCTCTTGCGACCGGGCGAGCCCCCGTTTTCATCGCTGGCGCTCGCTTCGGTTTCATTCGGTGCGTCGGAAGCCGTGTCGACTTCTTCCAATTCCGTAGTGCTTTGGTCGGGCACCGAATCAACTTCCACCTCGGCAATGCCGCTAGCAAGAGCGCCTTTCATTATCGCGTAGTGCTGACCGCCGAGCTCCTCATCCGTCTCGATTGTGATCGTCACTCCGAACCGCTTTTCCAGCTCGACCAGGTTGGAGCGCTTGTGATTTAGGAGGTAGAGCGCGGTTGAGGACGGGGTTCGTACCACAATGTCGTTTCGCGCATCCTTCAGCAGGTATTCTTCGATTGCGCGCACAACCAGCAAGGCCACCGAGGATTCAGAGCGAACATGGCCCGTTCCTCCGCAATGGGGGCAGGGCTGCATCGTGCTTTCAAGCACGCTGGCGCGAATGCGCTGGCGTGACATTTCCAAGAGCCCGAAGTGCGAGATACGACCGACCTGAATACGGGCGCGGTCATTCTTTAGGCACTCCTTAAGGCGCTTTTCCACCGCGCGATTGTTTCGGTTCTCATCCATGTCGATGAAATCGATGACGATGAGGCCCGCCAGGTCTCGCAGGCGAAGCTGACGCGCAACCTCTTCCGCCGCCTCCAGGTTGGTCTGGAGCGCCGTATCCTCGATGGAGTGCTCCTTGGTGGAGCGGCCCGAGTTCACATCGATGGCAACCAGCGCTTCCGTCTGGTTGATGATGACATAGCCACCGGACTTCAGCGTTACTTGGGGCTGCACCATTCGGTCAAGCTGCGCCTCAATGCCGTTGCGGGCGAAGATAGGGACGGTGTCCCGGTAGGGCTGAACCACCTTCGCATGGCTCGGCATCAGCATGCGCATGAAGTCCTTCGCCTCACGATAGCCCTCTTCGCCGGAGACAAGGACTTCGTCGATCTCCTTATTATAGAGATCGCGCACGGAGCGCTTGATGAGACTGCCTTCCTCATAGACCAGCGTCGGCGCAATGGACTGGAGCGTCAGATTGCGGACGCGCTCCCAAAGCCGCATGAGATAGTCGTAGTCCCGCTTGACTTCGGCCTTGGTGCGATTGGCGCCGGCTGTGCGCAGAATCACACCCATGCCGTCCGGCACCTTAAGATCTTTCACGACTTCCTTGAGCCGCTTGCGATCCTGAGGATTCGTAATTTTGCGCGAAATACCGCCGCCGCGTGCGGTATTTGGCATAAGAACCGAATAGCGGCCGGCGAGCGAGAGATAGGTCGTGAGCGCGGCGCCTTTGTTGCCTCGCTCTTCCTTGACCACCTGAACCAGTAGGATCTGGCGCCGCTTGATCACCTCCTGGATTTTATAATTGCGGCGAACAGGCCGACGCCTGGTTTGCGCCTCGTCCAAGGCGTCCTCAGCACCGACGGTGTCGACCTCACCAGCGTCCTCTGCGCCATTGGAGACTTCTGATCCATTTGATGGAGAGGATATGTCCTGGGCGACAGTATCACCCGCGACGGCTTCGGCCTGAGCCGCCTCCGCGGTGTTCGAATCCGTGTCGGGAGAGTTGCTCTGCCCGGTCTTTTCGCCACGACGGACACCGCGCCGGCGCTTCTTGTCGCGGGTGGTGGACTGCGCCTCGGCGGCTTCGGCGTCATCTTCCGCTTTGGCTTCCTCGGCCTCCGCCTGCAAAATGGCCTGCCGGTCGGCTACCGGGATCTGGTAATAGTCCGGATGGATCTCGCTGAAGGCGAGAAAGCCGTGCCGGTTGCCTCCGTACTCTACGAATGCCGCCTGAAGCGACGGCTCGACGCGCGTGACACGCGCCAGATAAATATTTCCTCTGAGTTGCTTCTTGTCCTGTGATTCGAAATCAAACTCTTCGATCCGGTTACCGCGTAGAACGACTACACGCGTCTCCTCCGGGTGGGAGGCGTCGATCAGCATTTTGTTGTTGGGCATAAATTCTTGTCTCCCCAGAGCGAGCGCATTTCCGGGCAGCCATTCCCCTCGGGAATGCCGCATCACTTCGACTGCTCGCTCCGGATAATTGGGGGGCTGCTGGCTGCGGCCCTGCGACAGGATGCCCGTCCAGCGCAATCTTGCTGCGGAATGATCGGGAGTATTGTCCTGTCGGGAATAGGGTCATCGCACCGCCTGGCAGCACCGTTTCAACCAGGGTCCGAAATCCGGACCCGCCACTTGCTCACTCGGAGCCGGCCGGATCTCCGACCGCTTTCCTCACATTAAGGGTCTCGGCGTCGCCGCAAACACCTTGAAGAAATTCCTTCGAGCCACTGGCTTTGCCCGCTTCGGTGCCGGTGCCATCCTATCCGCCTCTGAACCCGCACCTCGAACGGCTCGTTTCGAACCGAGGCGGGCATCGCAATGGTTCGAGTCGCTTTTATGATTTGACACGACGCATGGCAACCCTGATTCCTTCGTTGGCGAATCCGGTTATCTTTTCCTGGGTGCCGGAAATACCGCCAAAATCGCAGTATGAGTGCCAACCGGGACTAAAATGCGCGCGTCAAATCGAGCAAATAAGATGACTGCCGAGCGTTCCAGCCGATGCAATACGCCAATTCTTCGTCTGATCTCCACGACTTTATTCCTTCTGCTTGGCATCATGGTGCAACCCGGAGTTCCTTCTGCCGCGGAAGAGGAGCCGCTTCTTGCGCGCAACTACAAGATGGCAGGCGATGCGGTGCGCACGCGCGTTGTTCTACATTTCAACCGCGAACCGGATATCGACTGGTTTCTCTTGCGTTCGCCGCATCGGCTCGTGATCGACCTTCCGACAACCGAATTCGCGATCGACGAAGCCGAGCTCGAGCCCCGAGGACTTATCAGTAAGGTTCGATATGGTCGAATGGATGAGCAGCGTTCCCGCATGATCCTGGCGGTCGATGGTCCGTTTACCCTCGATGACCTCAAGGTTTTGGAAAATGAGTCCGACCCAGGATACCGGCTCATCGTTGATATCCTGGCCGATTCTGAAATGGCCTTCGAAGCCGCCATGCGAGAGCGAATCGCGGATGCGCCACAATCCGCTGCCAAAGCCGAAGATGCCGTTTCCCCGTTCGCTCTGGATGAAGACCGATTCACGATCATTCTCGATCCCGGTCATGGCGGTATCGACAGCGGAGCCAGGGGAGTCAACGGGACATTGGAGAAGACGATCACGTTGGTTTTCGCGCTGGAGCTTAGGGAAAAACTAGAATCAGCGGATTACAACGTCGTCCTCACACGCGAATCCGACGTCTTCTTGCGTCTGGACGAGCGCGTTCGTACAGCGCGCCAACATGAGGCTGACCTGTTGATATCGATTCACGCAGATTCGATTCGACTGCGCAATTTTCGTGGGGCAACGGTCTATACCTTGTCGGAGCGGGCTTCCGATCAGCGGGCTGCCGCAGCTGCGGAACGTGAGAACCTTTCCGATTCGCTCGCCGGGTTCGTGGTCGAGGACGACGCGGGGGAGGTGGCCGATATCCTTTTGGATTTGACGCGCCGCGAAACCAACGCCTTCTCAATGAGGTTTGCGCGTACCTTGGTCGGTGAACTGGATGATACGATTCACCTCGTGAATCAACCCTTGCGATCCGCCAGTTTCCGTGTTTTGCGGGCCCCGGATGTGCCGTCGGTGCTGCTTGAGCTGGGTTATCTTTCCAACCCTGAGGATGAAGAGCAACTGCGGGATGCGAAGTGGCGCGCGCGCGCTATTGATAATGTTGCGGAAGCGATCGCCGCATTTGTAACCGCCCGCGCCGGGGGATAGAGCCTATTAGAGATTTGGGACAGGTGCAGGAAAGCAACACCGTCAACCTTTTCTCATTCGTGGCCGCACGGCCCGAACCTCGCCCCATTTTCCTCACAAGGGCGGGGCAGAACAATCTTGAGGTAACGATGATTTCTTATTGTGGCGGTTATGATGTTATCATAACCCGACGGCATAGCCGCCGGGTCGGTTTGGGCAAGCGGGAGCGGGCATGATACGTCTTCTCGGATATTTTTTCGGCGTCGGAGCCGTTCTGGTTCTGGCGGCGGCGGCCGGTGTGGCCATTTATGTCGGCAATCTTACGAGCGACCTGCCCGATTATGAAGTGCTCGCACGCTATGAGCCGCCTGTAACGACCCGGATTCATGCGTCTGACGGAAGCCTGATGAGCGAGTTCGCGCGCGAGAAGCGGCTCTACCTGCCGATTCAGGCGGTTCCGGACCGGGTCAAAGCGGCCTTTCTTTCAGCCGAGGATAAGGATTTTTTTAATCACCCGGGTGTGGATGCTACCGGTCTTCTTCGCGCAGTAATCACCAACTTGCAGAACTTTGGCTCTGGACGCAGGCTCGTTGGCGCTTCAACGATTACACAGCAGGTTGCCAAGAACTTTCTTCTAAGTTCGGAGCAAACTGTTGACCGTAAGCTCCGCGAGATGATTCTCGCCTTCAGGATCGAGCAGGCGTACTCCAAAGACAGAATCCTGGAGCTGTATCTCAACGAGATCTATTTCGGGCTGGGCGCCTATGGGATCGCAAGCGCTGCGCTCACCTATTTCGACAAATCGGTGAACGAGTTGACGCTGAACGAGATCGCCTACCTTGCAGCTCTCCCCAAGGGGCCCTCGAATTATCATCCGTATCGCCACACAGAGCGGGCGATCGAGCGCCGCAACTGGGTGCTCGACCAGATGCTTGCGAATGGATACATCACTTCTGAGGATGCAGAGAATGCCAAGGCATCCGATCTCGGCATGAACCCTCGCCGTGGCAGCAACTATCTTTTCGCTTCCGAGTATTTCACCGAAGAGGTGCGTCGCGAGATCATCGGCCGGTATGGCGAAGACGCGCTTTATGAGGCTGGGCTCTATGTACGCACGACGCTGGACCCGGAACTTCAGCTTCAGGCGCGCAAGGCATTGCACAACGGGTTAATACGGTACGATACGCTTCGTGGTTTCCGCGGTCCGGTCGACAGGATCGACATGTCAGGGGATTGGGGGATCCCGTTGGGCGAAGTCGACGGGCTGAATGATCTGCGCGAATGGCGACTCGCCGTCGTACTCGATGCTTCCAGTGACCAGGTGGAGGTCGGGCTGAAACCGTCGCGTCAGGATTCTGGCGATCTCTCCCCCGATCGTGAAACCGGTGTCATCAACGTTGATGACATGCAGTGGGCGTTGCGTCATGTCGTGGACGGAAGCCTTGTCCGGGCGAATTCACCCGCAGAAGTTCTGAATCCGGGTGATGTCGTATATGTGGAGCAGAAGGAGGATCAGGGATCCGAATTTGTGCTGCGGCAGGTGCCGGAGATCGGGGGCGCGCTCGTGGCGATGGACCCGCATACGGGCCGCGTGCTGACAATGGTTGGAGGCTTTTCGTACGACCAGTCGGAATTCAACCGTGCCACGCAGGCGCAACGGCAACCGGGCTCCGCGTTCAAGCCGGTCGTGTACTCGGCCGCGCTCGACAATGGCTATACGCCAGCTTCGGTGGTGCTAGATGCACCTGTTTCCATAAGGATTGGGAATGAGGTGTGGGAGCCGAAGAACTATGGCGGCAGTTTTGCAGGACCGTCAACGTTGCGCGCGGGTATCGAGCGCTCCCGTAACCTGATGACGGTTCGGCTGGCTAACGATATGGGCATGAATCTGGTTGCCGAATATGCCGAGCGGTTCGGACTGTACGATGAGATGCAGCCGCACATCGCCATGTCGCTTGGTTCCGGCGAGACCACAGTCATGCGAATGGTGACTGCTTATGCGATCATGGCTAATGGCGGCAAGCAGATTCAGCCTTCGCTGATTGACCGTATTCAAGACCGCTACGGCAAGACCGTTTTCAAACACGACACGCGGGCATGCCAGTTATGTGAGGCCGACGGATGGAATAATCAGCCTGAGCCTGAAGTCGTGGACGATCGCGAACAGGTGCTCGATCCCATGACCGCCTACCAGATCACCTCCATGATGGAAGGCGTGGTCCAACGCGGAACCGCTGCGTCCGTTTCGGAACTTGGCCGTCCCATTGCCGGGAAAACAGGCACCACAAACGACGAGAAGGACGCATGGTTCATAGGGTACACGCCTGATCTCGTTGTCGGCGTCTTCATGGGCTATGACCGGCCGCGACCAATGGGCAAAGGGTCGACGGGCGGCGGTCTTGCCGCGCCGGTGTTTAAGGAGTTCATGGCGGGTGCGCTGGAAGGCACGCGACCCGTGGACTTCCGTATACCCGAGGGCATGCAGCAGGTTGCGATCGATCGCAAAACCGGTATGCGCGCCGAAGCGGGCCAGCCTGGCGTTATCATGGAGAGCTTCAAGCCCGGGACCGGACCGGCCGACAGCTATTGGGTGATCGGCATGGATGAGCTGAATGTGAGCGAAAACGCCAGAGAGATTTCGCCTCAGGTGAATCGGGCTATCTCCACCGGGGCTGGCGGCCTGTTCTGACCCTTCGCCGGTTCGAGGCCGCGCCTCGCGGCGCGGCCTCGTACGTTCGCGCGCCTTTGGCTTTACAGGCGCTCTCTGTCACCATAAGTTCCGCCCGATTCAACCATACAAACTGAAGGAAGTGAGGCCGTATGCGTACGGAAACGGCGGTTCTGGTCGAAGAAATCAAGCAGGCAATCGGCCTGCTGAGGAGGTATCTTTGACTGGGATGAGGCGGTAAAGCGGCTTGAGTATCTCAACACGCGTGCTGAAGACAGCGAACTGTGGAACGATCCGCAGGAAGCCCAGAAACTTATGCGTGAACGGCAGGCGCTGGACGACAATATCAGTGCGATCAAACGGCTTTCACAATCGCTCGAGGACAACGTCGAACTGATCGAGCTCGGTGAAGCCGAAGACGACCAGGACGTGGTCGCCGAGGCGGAAGAGGCGATTCGCGCCCTACGCGGAGAGATTGGCGAGCGCCAGATCGAGACGTTGCTTTCGGGCGAAGCCGATTCCAACGATGCCTATCTGGAGGTTCATGCTGGCGCTGGGGGCACCGAGAGCCAAGACTGGGCGTCAATGCTTTTGCGCATGTACATGCGCTGGGCGGAGCGACGCAAGATGAAGGTTGAGGTGCTCGAAGTGCATGACGGCGAGGAGGCCGGAATCAAATCGGCCACAATTCTTGTGCGTGGTCACAATACCTATGGCTGGTTGAAAACAGAGTCGGGGGTGCATCGCTTGGTGCGCATTTCACCTTTCGACAGTAATGCGCGCCGGCATACATCCTTCGCCAGCATCTGGGTCTATCCGGTGATTGACGATACGATCGAGATCGATGTCCCCGAGTCCGATGTGAGGATCGACACCTATCGTGCTTCCGGCGCCGGTGGCCAGCACGTCAATACGACGGATTCCGCGGTGCGGATCACCCATTTGCCGACTGGCATCGTCGTGCAGTGCCAAAACGAGCGCTCGCAACATAAAAACCGGGCTACGGCATGGGACATGCTGCGCGCACGGCTTTATGAAGAGGAACTGAAAAAGCGTGAGGAAGCGGCCCAAGCAACCGAGTCCACAAAGTCGGAAATCGGTTGGGGGCACCAGATCCGCTCCTACGTGCTGCAGCCCTACCAACTTGTGAAGGATCTGCGCACCGGAACGGAGAGCACGAATCCTCAGGACGTTCTCGACGGAAATCTCGACGGCCTTATCAAGGCGTCGCTGGCACAACGCGTGACGGGTGAGCAAGCGGAAGTCGCCGATATCGACTGAGTGGCGCGGGTGCGCCGCTCGTTATGTATTGTCATCGTCCAATTCGCCGCGTGCCTTGGTTTCGGAAACCTCGGTGATCGCATCGGCCAAGGTTTGCGGCGGCTGTACGCCCATGAGCGCATATCGGCCTTCGAGCATAAAGCAGGGCACTCCGGTAACACCCATACGCTGTGCGGTAGCAATTTCGGCTTCGACTTCGGACCGGTCGGCCGGGGTCGGCAGGAGCGCTTCCACTGCAGCCACGTCCATTCCTGCTTCTTGCGCGGCGCCGGTAAGAACCTCGTGCTCACCGATATTGGCGCCTTTCTCGAAGTAGAGCCGGAAAAGCTGGCTCACAAGATTGTTCTGCACTTCTTCGCCAGCTGTTGCCGCCCAGCGGATGACCCGGTGTGCATCAAGCGTATTAGGGGAGACGCTTATCGCATCGAAATCGAAAGAGATCCCTGCTTCGCTACCGATCTCACGCAGTCGATTGTGTATTTCTTCGATACGCTCCGCGTTACCGAATTTGTCGAGCATGTAGCTCTTCCGGCCCCGTCCACTCGGAGGCAGAAATGGATCCAACTGATAAGGCCGCCAGCGAACGGTGAACTTTGCAACGTCGTCCAGTGTCATCTGGGCGCGTTGCAGGTTTCGCTGTCCCACATAACACCAGGGACACACCACGTCCGAGACGACATCAACTGAAATAGGAGCTTTGCTGCTCACCGTTCCGCCTGTTCGGGATCGTACCACCATGTTCCCAGCTCATAACCGTGGAGTGGTGAGGTATCGGGATGGTTCAGAACGGTCCAATATGCGATCCACCGTTCGGTATTATGCTGGGTCGGCACGATATAAGCACCGGAGATGAGCAGCCGATCAAGCGCGCGAACGGCAGCAATGTAGTCCTCGCGGTTGCGTGCGTTCAGCATGGCATCGATCATTGCATCCACCGCGGGATCGGAAACCCCGGCGAGGTTGAACGAACCTTCGACGTTCGCCGATTGCGAGCTCCAGCGTCCGATTTGCTCGGTTCCCGGAGACAATGACCCGGAGAAACCAACGGCTCCAATTAACATATCGAAATCGAAGGTTTGCTTACGCTGCTGAGCTTGAGCATCGTCAAGCATTCGGATCGAGGCATTCACCCCCACCCTTTGGAGTGTGCGTTGGAAAGCGGATGCAATTCTTTCCTGTTCGGTAGAGGTGATCAGAATTTCAAACGAGAGCGGATTTCCGGCCTCATCCTTTAGGACTCCGTCATCCAGCGAGTAACCGGCATCCTGCAAAAGATCGACGGCTTCACGCATCCGGTCTCGGTCAAGTCTGCCTTTCAGGTCCTCACCGTAACTGCCGTCCATAACTGACGGCAAAACCTTCTCCGAATAGGGGGCTAAGAGCTCTTTTTCGCGTTGATTGGCCGGCCTTCCGAGTGCCGACAGATCCGAACCCTGCCAGTAGCTCAGCGTGCGCTCGTATTCGCCGCCATAAATGTTCTCGTTGACCCAGCCGAAATCGTAGAGCATCGAAAGCGCGCGGCGGACGCGTGGGTCGGAGAATTTGTCTCGTCGGGTATTGAAGAAGAAGCCTCTGGCGGCCGGCGGGATCTCCGCATCGAATGCCTCGACGACGACGTCCCCGTTTTCGACTGCGGGAAAATTGAAATCGCGGGACACCTGATCTGGGTCAAGTCCGGTATAGATTGCGCCCGCATAGGCCGAGCAGATGCCTTTCTTGAACGCCTCAAACTGGGCGTTCTCATTAAGGAAATACTCAATGGTAATGCGATCATAATTGTTGAAGCCGCGCATACTGGGCACATCTTCGCCCCAATAGTCGGTGTCGCGCTCAAAAACGATGCGCTGTCCGGGCTCAACATCTGTAATTATGTAGGAGCCGCTGCCGACCACCGGTTCCAGCGTGGATTGGTCGAAGCTCTCCCGATCAAAAGCGTGGGAGGGGATAATCGGCGTCATCGCCACGACCAACGGAAATTCGCGGTCAGATTCATCATTGAAGGTGAAACGGACACTGCGTTCGCCTGTTTTCTCCAGGCTTTCGATGCGGTCCATACGATTGCTGTAGGGTGGCCGCCCTTTTTCAGCGAAAGTTTCAAAGGTGAAGATGACGTCTTCAGGCGTCACCGGCTTACCGTCGGACCACTTTGCATTCGGATTGAGGTGGAATTCCGCATAGTTGCGTTCCTCATCCATCTCGACCTCTTCCGCCAGGAGGCCATAAAGGGAAAAGGGCTCTGCGTCGCTGCGCCGCATCAGTGGCTCGAAAACCAGATTACCGAAAATAGAGTCCACCACACCGCGTGCCGTCGTACGCATGCTCTTCAGGATGAACGGGTTTAGATTATCGAAGTTTCCGACAACGCAATAGGTGATTTCCCCACCTTTCGGCGCGTCCGGATTGGCATATGGAAAATGCGTAAAGTCCGGCGGCAAAGCCGGTTCGCCGTTCATTGCAATGCCGTGGACCGGCTTGTCCTGCGCATATGCCGCTGTGGCTCCAATCATCATAAACATGGAGAAAGCACTTCGGAACAGAAGAGACGGCATTAGCGACCTCGATTTCGATGCTTTTAACTTCGGGCATCCTTGCGTGCTCGACGCTTTCTTGTCCAGAGGCCGGTTAGGAACTTGGGACGGAGCCGCAACCAGACCACTGGATTCATCGGTCCATGCATTGTAACAGGAAGAAGGCCTTGGTGTCGCCGCATTCGGCCAACAGGGAGAATTCATGGGACGCAGCGATTTTCGTTGGGTCATTTAGCATTGAAGGAACGGGAGACAATGAAAAGCCTGAGAGGGAGAATTTCACGCATGCCGGCCGCCTTTCTCGGCGCATTGTTTGTGGGAACGGCCGCTTTCGGCGTATCCGCCCATGCGCAGCAGGAGGGACCGCCGGATGGCTGGTTCAAGGCGTGTACGAAGCAAGAAGACGTGGACGTTTGTAACGTCCAGTACATCCTGCGAGCGGATTCCGGCCAACTCCTGACGAGCATAAACCTCATCGAAGTTGAAGGTAAGGTCAATCGACGCGTGTTGCAGATCGCGGTCCCGACCGGCCGATTGATCCCGCCTGGCGTCGGTCTGCAGGTGGACGAAAACGCTACGCAGAAAGTGGACTATGCCATCTGTCTGCCGGATCGCTGTGTGGCCGAGACACAGCTCAACGATAATATCATAAGTGCATTCAAGCGCGGTTCCGCTCTGAGGCTTACTTCGGTCAACTTCCAGAATCAGCAGAATCCGCTGGAAATCACGTTGCAGGGCTTCACCAACGCTTATGATGGTGAACCGCTCGATCAGAGCGATCTGGATGAACGTCAACAGAAGCTCGATGAGTTCGTTAGCAAGAATAACGAAGAGCTGGCAAACAGATTGAAAGACGCGCAGGAGCGCGCGAAAAGCGGGCAGTAAGCCGGTATCAAGCCGTCAGACTGTAAGCAGTTGGACAGCGGCCATGGGCCGCTGTCACTTTATGTGATGGCGTCATTTGCCATTTGGTCAATGATGAAAGCGTGTTCGCGGTTCGTATCGACCGTCGGACGTCTGGACGAACAACTCGGAGATCTGAGGGTGACGGATCGGCTCGCCGGAATCGTCCTCTAAAAGATTCTGCTCCGAGACATAGGCCACGTATTCGGTCTCGTCATTCTCGGCGAGAAGGTGGTAAAAGGGCTGGTCCTTTGCCGGGCGTACCTCGGGAGGAATGGCTTCATACCATTCGTCGGTGTTGTTGAACTCCGGATCGACGTCAAAAATGACGCCCCGGAACGGGAACAACCGGTGCCTTACGACCTGGCCGATAGAATATTTTGCTGTCTTGGTCTTTTGCATTGTTTTCGCCTTTGCCTGCTATGTGGCGCAAGTGAGGCGATGATTCAATCCCGGTGGGCGCCCGCAAGCGGCTGCTAGCGGCGTTTTTGATTTTCGTGACCGAGCCTAATGCTTGGCAGAAGTGCCTCGAATCCGCTACCGGGACGCATACCCTCGCGCATAAAGAAGCCGCGAAAGGCAGGAACCCGGTCGAGCATACCGAGTCCCGCGCTTCTGGCTAGCTGAGCCGGGAGCAAAGAGGAAAGCAAGGACGTATTGAGCAGATTGACCGCACTGCTGCGCGCCACGATATCCGGCCGTCGTACGGCGTCATAGCGGGTGAGGGCGGCAATACTGCCAGGATCGTCCGCATGCTCGCGAACAATATCGGAAAGATCCTTTACATCCCGAATGCCCAAATTGAGACCCTGTGCAGTTATCGGCGGGAAGACATGGGCGGCTTCTCCAACCAGCACCACGCGTTGCGCGGCAAAGCGCTGCGCAGACAGGACGGACAGGGGGTATACCTGCCGTGCGGATTCGATCGTTACGCGTCCGAGGAAAGAGTGTAATTTCGTTTCCAGCCGCTCGGAGAGCATTTTCGGATCCAGCGCTGCGAGTTCATCTGCTTCATCTGGACGCGTTACCCAGACGAGGCTGGAATGAAACCCGCCGGGAAGGGGAACCTGCGTGCAGGGACCGTTTACCGTATGGAACTCAGTTGATGTAAAACCGTGATGCCGGGCGTGGCCAAAGTTCAGCACGAGCGCTTTTTGCGGTAGCGATCGCCTTCGCACCGAAATTCCGGCGGCTTCGCGCGCTAGGGAGTTACGCCCATCGGCCGCTACGGCCAGCGCTGCTTTAATGACGGAGCCGTCGGAAAGCTTTGCTTTGGCCATTTCATGACTAAGCCGCCATGAGTCCACCAGGCTTTCATGCCAGGTGATCTTCCCCCTGGCGTTCACGATTTCGGCCATCGCTGCAGTTAAGGGAGCGTTGGGGACGTTCAGTCCGAAGTGTTCTTCGTCGATCTCGGCGGCGTGGAATGTGACTGTCGGGCTGCGTACGAGCCGCTCTGTTACATCCACGATGCGCATGCTTGCCAACGGTGCCGCATGGTCGCGCAAGACATCCGCCAAGCCCAATGATTCAAGAAAAGCGATCGCCGGGCGCATCAGTGCGGTTGTGCGCTGATCATTGCTGCCGGGCCGTGGTCCGGCGAGCACTACGTGATGCCCTGCGGCGGATAGAGCAAGGGCGGCCGCCAAGCCGGCAGGTCCCGTGCCTGCTACCAATATAGGACGTCGATTGTCGCTCACCTGATCACCAACCTTTCTCTGCTCTGCTCACCTATAAGTAGGCTGTCGCTGACGATCAACGACGGAGGAAAGCCGGAAGCTCTGGCGGGAATCTGAAAAAGTAGCGAATTTTCCATATTCCTGAAGCTAGGGACTGCCGGTTTCGGCGTTCGCCGTGCTAATGAGATCGAAGGACGGGCTGTGCCGCGATTCAATGCCGCGCGCTTGCCCGACCGGCAAGTTTGTTCGACATCGGCAGAACGATCCGGCTAATGGCAAGAAAAAAGGTCACAGCGCCTCAGGCGAAGGCGTTTTCGGTCCATCTCCTCACGGCGTCCGGGTCGTTCTTGGCGTTCCTTTCACTGCTGGCCGCGAGCGATCAGCAGTGGACTGCGATGTTCTGGTGGCTGGGGCTCGCGCTTCTCGTAGATGGGATCGATGGCCCCATCGCGCGCAAACTCGAAGTCAAGAATGTCCTGCCTACCTGGTCTGGGGATACGCTGGACAACATAATCGACTATCTCACCTATGTGCTTATTCCAGCCTTTGCGCTTTATCAAAGTGGGTTTATGGGCGCAGGGCTCTCATTTCTCGCAGCAGCAATCATCGTCGTCTCTAGCGCGGTCTATTATGCCGATACGGGCATCAAGACATCTGAGAATTTCTTCAAGGGCTTTCCCGTGACCTGGAACATGCTCGTCTTCACTCTCTTTGTGATTCAGCCGGGAGAATATTTCTCGTTCGCGATAGTCGTGATTTCCGCAGTGCTCACGTTCGCTCCACTTCATTTCCTGCATCCGGTTCGCGTCGCAAGGCTGCGAGTGCTTAACCTCGGTATTTTTCTGACCTGGTGCGCGTTAGCAGTTGTCGCTCTGCTTCAGGATTTGCAGGCGGATTCATCCATCAGATTGGGCATTGGCCTTACGGCCTTGTATCTATACGGAATTGGCATGGTAATGCAGGCCATGCCACAGCTTGGGAAAAAGGTTAGCTAGGTTATGGTCAAAGCGATCCGCGTCCACGAAACAGGTGGCCCTGAGGTTCTGCGTCTGGAAGATTACGATCCCGGCAAGCCCGGCGCCGGTGAGGTTCTCGTTGAGCAGAAGGCCATCGGGCTCAACTTCATCGACATCTATTTCCGCACAGGTCTTTATTCAGCCAAGACCCCCTTTATCCCTGGAGGAGAGGGCGCGGGCGTCGTCCTCGACGTCGGTGAGGGCGTGCGTGATTTCAAACCGGGTGACCGGGTGGCCTATTGTATCAATTCCGGCGCATATGCCGAACAGCGGCTGGCACCTGCTGACCGTCTGGTGCGCATTCCAGAGGGCATCCCTTACGAGCAAGCTGCCGGGATGATGCTGAAAGGCATGACGGCCTGGTACCTTCTGCGACGGACCTATCCCGTAAAACCCGGTGATGTGATCCTCTACCATGCAGCCGCGGGTGGTGTAGGCCTAATCCTCGGCCAATGGGCGAAGCACCTCGGTGCCAAAGTGATCGGCACGGCCGGATCTCCAGAAAAGGTAGAGCTCGCCAAGGCTCATGGTTTCGATCATGTGATCGACTATAGGAAGCAGGATTTCGTGTCCGAAGTGCGTGAGATTACGGGCGGTCGTATGTGCGACGTGGTCTATGACTCGGTCGGTAAGGACACTTTCCCTGCTTCTCTGGACTGTTTGCGCCCACTTGGCACGTTTGCCAGCTTTGGGCAGTCCTCCGGCTCCGTACCACCGTTCAACATCGGCCTTCTGGCGCAAAAGGGTTCGCTATTCGCGACCCGGCCAACGCTTTTCTCCTATATTGCCGAGAGAAGGGAACTTGATACAGCTGCCGAAGAATTGTTCTCGGTGGTTGAGTCGGGGGCGGTCAAGATTATGGTCAATCAGAGCTATCCACTGGCAGATGTCGCAAAGGCGCACGAGGATCTCGAGGGCCGGCGGACAACGGGAACCACCGTTCTAATTCCTTGAATGACTTGAAGCACTTTCAAGCAGATCAGCGCTGTTGCATCGCGGCCTCGCACACCTACGATGGACATGAGAACGATATCGGGCCGCAGAATGGGAGGTGTTGTGGACGCAACACTGGGAAATAGGGCCAAAGCGTTACTGGACGTGCGTGGACTGACAAAAGTCTTTGGCGCGTTGAAGGCCTGCGACTCCGTTGATCTGACAATTGGGAAGGGCGAAATCCACGCCCTGCTCGGCGAAAACGGGGCCGGAAAGTCCACCTTCGTGAAAATGCTTTTCGGCGCGCTGGAGCCAACCGGCGGCACGATCTATTGGAAGGATCAACCAGTTGCGATATCCAGCCCCGGGGAGGCTCGCGGTCTTGGCATAGGTATGGTTTTTCAGCATTTTTCGCTATTCGACGCGTTGACTGCGGCCGAGAACATCATGCTGGCGCTTAACGACCCAGCGCCCCTCGCGACTATCGCTGCGCGTGCAGAGGAGCTCTCACATACCTACGGATTGCCGCTCGATCCGCATGCTCACGTGGGCGATCTTTCTGTGGGTGAACGCCAGCGGATTGAGATCACCCGGTGTCTTCTGCAAGATCCCGAACTGATAATCCTCGACGAGCCAACCTCCGTTCTGACGCCTCAGGAGGCGGACAAGCTTTTCGAGACGCTGGAGAAATTACGGAGTGAGGGGCGCTCGATCCTGTATATCTCCCACCGTCTCGAGGAGGTAAAGCAGCTTTGTGACGGCGCTACTGTTTTGCGACAGGGAAGGGTAGTTGCACATTGCGATCCCCGGAAGGAGACGACCTCGTCGCTTGCGCGCATGATGGTCGGCGACGAGGTTCCTCATGTGGACCGCGAGAAGCCTGCAGCTGCACGCGAGGCGCTCCTCGCTGTTCGCGGGCTCAGTCGTGAGGCTAGCCACCCCTTCGCTGTTCCGCTCTCCGACATCAATCTTGAGGTCCATGCCGGCGAAATTCTCGGCATTGCCGGTGTGGCGGGCAACGGTCAGGGCGAGTTTTTTGAGGCGGTATCTGGTGAAGTTCTACAAGAACGGGCTAATATCATCCAGATTTGCGGAAAAGACGCCGGCCGGAAGGATATTTCCGGACGCAGGCTCATGAGCGCTGCATTCGTGCCGGAGGAGCGGCTCGGCCACGCTGCCGCTCCGCAAATGACCCTCTCACAGAACTTGCTTCTATCACGTTACCGTACCGACGCCTTGGCGTTTCTCGCTCGATTGGGCGTGGTTCGGGGCCGCGCGGTAGGTGAGGCGACAAAGCGTGTCGTCAGTACGATGGATGTTCGTAAAAGCACGCCCGATCCGGAAGCAACGGCTTTGTCGGGCGGGAATTTGCAGAAATTCGTCATTGGCCGTGAGCTTGATCGCGCTCCACAGGTGATGGTGGTCAACCAGCCGACCTGGGGGGTGGATGCGGGCGCGGCCGTGCGCATCCGCCAGGCGTTAGTTGATCTTGCGAAGAACGGATCGGCGGTACTGGTTATCAGCCAGGACCTCGATGAGTTGTTCGAAATCTGTGACTCCATTGCGGTGATGCATGGTGGACGGATTTCCGCGCCCATTCCCGTCGGGGAGGCGACCTATGAGGAGATCGGGCTTCTCATGGGCGGCTCGGAGCCGGGCCAAAATCCGCGCCCCCCGGTGGAGGTTGTGTGATGCGCATTGAGCTTGTCAAACGTCCGCAAAGCTCTCCGCTTTTCAGCGCGCTTTCGCCGTTTCTCGCCCTGCTTCTCACTCTCTTTGCCGGCGCGGTAATGTTTCTGTTTTTGGGCAAGAACCCGCTGGAGGCACTCTATTTCTTCTTCATCGATCCATTGCTTGAAACGTGGTCGCTCCATGAGCTGATGGTCAAGGCCGCGCCGTTGATCCTGATCGGTGTGGGGCTTTCGGTCTGTTATCTGTCGAATAACTGGAATATCGGGGCGGAAGGGCAGTTCATTGTCGGTGCGATTGCCGGTTCCATCCTGCCGGTGATGTTTCCGGGTTTCCAAACTTGGATTGTGCTTCCTCTCATGCTGCTGATGGGGGTACTCGGCGGTGCGGCCTATGCCGCGATCCCGGCTTTCCTCAAAGCGCGCTTCAACACCAACGAAATCCTCGTCAGCTTGATGCTCGTTTACGTGGCAGAGCTGTTTCTGGATTGGCTCGTGCGCGGCCCGTGGCGTAATCCCGAAGGGTATAATTTTCCCGAAACGCGCAATTTCCATGACTTTGCGGTCCTGCCGGAAATCTGGCCGGATGCCGGTCGTGCACACTGGGGCATCATTTTCGCGATTGCGGCTGCGCTGGTGCTCTGGTTCGTGCTTTCGCGCACCCTGAAGGGCATCGAGGTGAAGGTGGTGGGCCAAAGTCCGCGGGCAGGGCGTTTTGGCGGATTCTCCCGCGCACGTATGGTGATCTTCGCCTTCCTTGTTTCCGGTGCGCTGGCGGGCCTTGCGGGGATCAGCGAAGTGTCCGGTGCGATCGGGCAACTTCGCCCGGCAATCTCACCCGGTTACGGCTTCACAGCCATCATCGTTGCGTTTCTCGGGAGGCTGAACCCGCTGGGGATCATAGCGGCGGGCTTCGTGTTGGCTCTTTCCTATCTCGGAGGCGAGGCGGCGCAAATTTCGATCGGCGTGACGGACAAGACGGCTCGAGCGTTCCAAGGGATGTTGCTGTTCTTTGTCCTCGCCTGCGACTGCCTCATTCACTATCGAATCCGCCTCACCAGAACGGTTGCGGCGCGCAGCACGGAGGCGCCGGCGGGCCATGCTTGAATCCGTTCTTCTCACGATTGCAACCGCCGCAACGCCGCTGCTGATCGCAGCGATAGGGGAACTGGTTGCCGAGCGATCAGGCGTTCTTAACCTGGGCGTCGAAGGCATGATGATCATGGGAGCGGTGACCGGCTTCAGTGTCTCGCTTCTAAGCGGCTCTGCGTGGCTTGGCGTCGTCGCTGCCATAGTGGTTGGTGCTGCTTTCGCGCTCTTATTCGGTTTTCTCACATTGACATTGGTGACTAATCAGGTTGCGACCGGGCTCGCGCTTACCCTTTTCGGCCTCGGCGTCTCGGGCATGATAGGTGAAAGCTTCGTCGGGCAACCGGGCATGAGACTTGGTGTTGTCGATATCCCGGTACTCTCGGATCTTCCGGTGGTCGGGCGGCTGGTGTTCGGCCAGGACCCGTTGTTTTATCTCTCGCTCTTACTGACAGCAGGCGTCGCCTATTTCCTGTTCGGCACGCGCGCCGGACTGATGTTGCGGGCAGTAGGCGATAACCCTGCCTCTGCGCACGCGCAAGGGATCAGCGTTATCGGTATCCGTTACCTGGCAGTTATGTTCGGTGGAGCGTGTGCCGGGCTGGCGGGGGCGTATCTTTCGCTGGTTTATACGCCGCAATGGGTGGAGAACATGACCGCCGGCCGTGGATGGATCGCGCTTGCGCTGGTTGTTTTCGCATCATGGCGCCCATGGCGGGTTATCGCGGGAGCTTATCTGTTCGGCGGTGTAACGATTGGCCAACTGCATGCGCAGGCGATAGGAGTGGCCATACCTTCCCAGATGCTATCTTCGCTTCCCTATGTGGCGACGATCGTCGTACTTGTTGTAATCTCGCAAAACCGCCGGCTGACGATGATGAACACACCGGCATCCCTGGGCCGACCCTTCGTGCCGGACCGGTAGAAGCTAGAGAAAAAGTGCCAAAGGAAACAGAGAGGGCAAACAGAATGAAACGAACACTCACCGCAATGGCCACAGCGGCCGTTCTTGGCGCTGTTGGTGCCGGGGCACCTGTCCAGGCTCAGGAGGATCCAACCAAGGCCTGCTTCATCTATGTCGGGCCTATAGGCGATTTCGGCTGGACTTATCAGCACCATCAGGGTGTGCTTGAGCTTGAGGAGGAAATGGGAGATGCCGTTGAAACGGCATACCTGGAAAGCGTTCCGGAAGGCGCGGATGCGGAGCGCGCACTTCAACGGTTTGCCCGTTCAGGATGCGACATTATCTTCACGACCTCCTTCGGTTATATGGATGCGACCAATGAGGTCGCGGGGCGCTTTCCAGATATCAAGTTCGAGCACGCCACCGGCTATAAGCGCGAGCATCCCAATGTCGCTACGTACAATTCGCGTTTTTATGAGGGGCGCTACATCCAAGGTGTGATCGCTGCGGCCACATCTGAGACCGGGGAAGTCGGCTACATCGCGTCCTTCCCGATTCCGGAAGTCGTAAGAGGGATCAACGCATTCATGCTGGGCGCCAAGTCTGTTGACCCGGATTTCAAGATCAGGGTGGTGTGGGCCAACACGTGGTTTGATCCCGGCAAGGAATCCGATGCTGCAAAAGCGTTGATCGATCAGGGTGTCGATATCATCACCCAGCACACAGACTCGACCGCTCCGATGCAGGTGGCGGAGGAACGCGGGATAAAGGCATTCGGCCAAGCGTCGGATATGATCGAGTTCGGGAAGGAGACGCAGTTGACCGCCATCGTCGATGACTGGGGCCCTTATTATATCGAGCGGGTCAAAGCGGTGCGTGATGGGACATGGGAGCAAGTCGACGTTTGGGACGGCCTTGCCGATGGGCACGTCGTTATGGCCCCCTACACCAATATGCCTGAGGACGTGAAGGAAATGGCTGCTGATATCGAGGAGAAGATCCGCTCGGGCGAGCTCCATCCCTTCACCGGGCCGATCAACAAACAGGACGGCTCCGCGTGGCTTGCGGAAGGTGAAGTAGCATCCGATGAAGAATTGCTTGGCATGAACTTCTACGTTGAGGGAATCGACAATCAGTTGCCCAACTAGAATTGCCTTTTGCCAAGCAAGAAGGGGGTGTTAAGCACCCCCTTCTCGTCAAACACTGCGGAGTTCGACAGGCAACTCAAAACTATTGAGCCGTATCGGTCCCCGTGTCCGGCGTCGGTGTCGTTGTCATCGACTCCGGCTGTTCCTCAACTCCGCCCGTCTGGGTACTGGATCCGCCATCACATGCCGTGACGGCGAAAAGTGCTAGAGCAGAGAAGGATGCAAGTATAACCGCCTTCATCTGAAGCGCGCTTACATGCCGGTGACGGTTGCGAATTCGTCTTCGGAAAGATCGCCACTCGTGTCAGCGTCGGCCTCATCGAAGCTTTCCTGCGTCACGTCCGGCATGACCGCCTGAAGCTCCTCGAACGTCACGACGCCATCCTGATCGGCATCAGCAGTCGCAAAGTCCGGGGCCTGCGCAAAGGCAGGAGCGGCGAGAGCAACGGCAGTGACGATTGCGAGCAGATACTTCATTGAGATTATCTCCGTTCAAATTGGGCGAATACGGTTGCCCTTTGTCGCCCCCTCGCTGGAGCAGAAGATTATCGGAAATCGTGGTAAAATTTTGTCGAAATATTGTCGTTTAATCACGTATTATTTGCGATGTTTTCGTATCACGAATATATTTACGAAATAAATTGTGTGATACCAAGTAACAATTGGCGCAGACCTGTCAAGGTCGGGTGTATCGACGTGCCCCCTCCCGACGAAATGCTTGCGGCCTGCCGGTCGAACCGCTCAACCGTTGGGACCACCATGTCGGGACTCCTGAGCTTTCCGAAGGCGCGCCCTCCTTGCAATCCACATAGGCCCTAAGCCAAGACTCCCCGTTACGGTCTCCTTGCATCTATAGAAGGGGGAACCTTCGGCTGTTTGCTGGCGTTAAAGCTGGTTTCAGCGAAGGAGAAGTCTTTGGCTCCCCGGGCAACCTGGAAAGGACACCTAAAGCTGTCGGAACTGGCATTTCCGATTGCGCTGTATGCGGGCGCCACAACGTCTAAGCGCGTTTCATTCAACATTCTCAATCGAAAGACGGGCAACCGCGTTCGCCGGGAATATGTTGATGAGGAGACAGGAAAGGCGGTCGACCGGGAGGAACAGGTCAAAGGATATGAGTCTGGCGACAATCACTACATCATACTGGAGCCGGAGGAGGTTGCTGACGCAGTTCCCGAGAACGACAAGACGATAAACATAGAATGCTTTATTCCCTGCGACGAAGTTGACACGGTCTATTTCGACCGGCCGTACTTTATAGCGCCAACCGGAGCCGTCGGCACGGATTCGTTTGCAGTAATTCGGGAAGGGATGCGGCGAAAGAACGTTGCAGCGCTCGGCCATGCCGTTTTGTTTAAACGGGCGCGCTCCGTCCTATTACGCCCGGAAGGACCGGGACTGGTCGCGAATACGCTCAATTTCGACTATGAAGTCCGTTCTGCAGTCGAAGCTTTCGACGAACTCCCCGAGATCAATATCGAAGGCGAGATGCTGGATCTCGCCAAACACATTATCGATACGAAGAAAGGGGAATTCGACCCTCGCGCCTTTGATGATCGATATGACCAGGCTTTGGCCGAACTGGTCCGAGCGAAAATGGAAGGTCGTGAGATCAAACTGCCCAAGCCGCCGAAGGAAACCAAAGTCGTCGACCTTATGGATGCGCTCCGTAAAAGTGCCAAGGCCGGCGGCAAGGCGGCACAAAAACGCCAGGCCGGTAAGCGGAAAGGGGCGGCGGCATCGGGGCAGCGCCGCAAGGCAGGCTGATGGCACTGACGGCCTATCGCAAGAAGCGCAACTTCGAGACTACCTCCGAGCCGCGCGGAAAAGAGGGGAAGAAAGCGGCGAAGGGGAACAGCTTTGTTATCCAAAAGCATGCTGCCCGTCGCCTGCATTATGACTTACGCCTTGAGATGGACGGTGCGCTGAAGAGCTGGGCGGTTACGAAGGGCCCCAGCCTTGTGCCCGGCGAGAAACGTCTGGCGGTTCACGTCGAGGATCATCCGCTCGAGTATGGAGACTTCGAAGGCACTATACCCAAAGGCGAGTATGGTGGTGGGTCCGTTATCGTCTGGGATCGTGGAACCTGGGCGGCAATCGAAGCTCCAGAAAAGGGGTATCAGAAAGGGCATCTGACTTTCGAGCTCCACGGGGAAAAACTCAGCGGCCGGTGGCATCTCGTGCGCATGGCTAAGAAACCGCGAGAGAAAAGAGAAAACTGGCTGCTCATAAAGGGCGAAGACAATGCGGCCCGGGACGAGGATGCTCCCGACATATTGAAGGAACGCCCCGAATCCGTGAAAACGGGCAGGGCGGTGGAGGAGGTCGCAGGCGAGGCCCCAGGCTGGTCGTCGAAGACAGGCCGGATCGAGGGGCCGGATGAAATCTCCATTCCCAAGGGGGCGAAGAAGTCCGGCTATCCGGGATTCATCGAGCCCACGCTTGCCGCATTGAAACCTAAACCGCCCCGCGGGACCAAGTGGCTCCACGAGATCAAGTTCGATGGTTATCGGCTCCAGGCCCATTTGCGTGGCGGCAAGGTCCAGTTGCTCACGCGCAGCGGACTGGACTGGACGGATAAGTTCGGTGACACCATCATCGATGCGCTTACTGCAGTTCCGGCGCACACGGCGGTTCTTGATGGCGAGTTAGTCGTCGAGGCGGCAGGTGGCGCGTCCGATTTTTCCGCTCTGCAGGCGGATTTGTCGGCGGGCCGAACCGACCGGTTCGTGTTCTACATATTTGACCTGCTTTACTTGGATGGCTACGACCTCCGTCCCTTGCCGCAGATCGAGCGCAAGTCAGTGCTGGAAAAGCTGCTTCAGAATGCACCGTCTGCCCTGCATTACAGCGAGCATTTTGAGGAGGATGGCGATCTCGTTTTACAGCACGCTTGCAGGTTAAGCCTTGAGGGTATCATCTCGAAAGACCGTGATGCGCCGTACCGATCCGGGCGCGGGAAAGGCTGGATCAAGTCGAAGTGCTCAAACCGACAGGAATTCGTTGTAGCCGGTTTCGTGCCATCGTCTATCTCGAGCCGAATGATCGGCTCCTTGATCCTCGGATATTACAATGACGGCAAGCTGGTCCACGCCGGGCGGGTGGGAACCGGTTTCAATCATCAGACCGCGCAGGACCTCTACAAGCGCCTCAGTAAAATGCGCGCCCAGAAGAGCCCCTTTGCGGCCAAACTCACAGCGGATGAAGCCCGGCAAGCCAATTTCGTCCGGCCGGAGCTCGTTGCCGAGATCGAGTTCAGGGCTTGGACCGCGGACAAACACATACGCCATGCATCTTTTCGGGGGCTGCGCGAGGATCTCGATCCAAAGGAGGTAAGGCGGGAGACGAGCGAAAGTGTAAAGGAAAAGGCGCCACCGGCCGTGCGGCTTACACATCCGGATCGCATCTATTGGAAAGATGCCGGCGTTACGAAACAGGGACTTGCCGACTACTATTCTGAAACCTGGCGCTTCATGGGACCGTTCATTGTCGATCGTCCCCTGGCGCTGGTGCGGTGCCCAAGTGGTGTTGACGGTCAGTGCTTTTTCCAAAAGCACGCGTGGCGTGGGCAATCCAAAGAAATACTGAAGGCCGTGGATCCCGAGGACGAGGAAACCATCATCGCGATCGAGGATTTGCCTGGGTTGCTCGGCCTCGTGCAGGGCGGCGCATTGGAAATCCATCCCTGGGGCGCGCGCTTGGATGATTTGGAGAAGCCGGACCTCATTAATATGGACCTGGATCCAGGTCCCGGTGTGGAGTGGAGCGACGTTATCGCGGCTGCGGAGGAAGTCCGGGACAGGCTTTCTGAAGCTGGGCTTCCAAGTTTCGTCAAGACATCGGGCGGGAAGGGACTTCATGTCGTCGCGCCTCTGAAACCGCGGGCAGCATGGGGCGAGGTGAAGGGGTTTGCGAAGCAAATCGCTGATTCCATGGCCTCCGATAGCCCAGAGCGGTTTGTCGCGACGGTTTCTAAGGCAAAGCGTAAAGGCAAGATCCTCATAGATTATCTGCGCAACGGTCGTGGGGCTACTGCCGTCGCGCCTTATTCGACACGCGCGCGTCCAGGTGCGGCAGTCTCGATGCCCCTTGGATGGGACGAATTGGACCCGGCGATCGGCTCAGACTATTATACCGTTGAAAATGCCATTACGCGGTTGGCGGCACTAACGACCGATCCCTGGGAGGAATTCTGGAAGGCGGCGAAGCCTCTTAACTTGAAAGCCAAGAGGGCCTCCTAACCGAGAAGCGATCCTATTTCTTCTTTCTTTCCTGCGAGAGTGACTTTCTCAGCGCATCCGTGATGCTCACGACCTCGGCGGACGGCGCGGATTGTTCCTCCTGCTTTCTCTTACCACCCTTGCGCTGTTTGCCGGTTTTCTTTTGCTTGCTTTGGATGATGTCCTGCAGCCGCTTCTGGACCGGATCATTCACCATGGCGGGGTCCCACGGTTTGGTGAGGTCCTGGACGAGCGCCTCTATCAGGGAGACAAGCCTCGACTCGGTCTTCTTCTCTTCCAGACCCGCAAACACTTCCTGCGGATCGCGAACCTCGTCTCCATAACGCAGCGTCCACAAAACGATGCCCTTGACACGCGGCTGGAGCATGATTGCCCTTTCGCGACGGGAAAGGACAAGCCGCGAAATGCCGACCGTTCCGGTCTCAGCCATCGCTTCACGGATTACGGCGAAGGCTTCCTGAGCAACTTCATCATCCGGCATGAGATAATAGGGCTTATCGTACCAGATCCATTCGATCGATTCGGCGGGAACGAACTGTTCGATATCTATCGTTCGCGTGCTCTCCAGGTTGACTGCCTGGAGTTCCTCGTCCTCGAAGGTGACGTATTCGCCGTCCTCGATCTCGTAGCCTCTGATCTCGTCGTCATCATCAACCGGCTTACCTGTTTCTGCATCAACGTACCGACTGCGCACGCGGTTTCCGGTATCGCGATTGACCGTATGGAAGCGCATCTTCTCACGCTCGGTCGTTGCCGGCGTCAGCGAAACCGAGCAGGTCACGAGCGAGAGCTTGAGGTACCCTTTCCAATAGGGCCGCGGTGCCATTGCGCACTCCAAGGCAGAGATTTGACAACGCGGTGCAACTGCGCCGAGTTCCGCATCGTACGCGGCCGCTCGGTCGCATGGGAGCTGTCTGAAAGAAAGTGCGGCGAAAAAGGCGGTTTTCGCGGCAATTTCCCTTTGATAGTCAATGGCCAAGTGATATAGAACGCGCGCTTTCGGGAGCATAGGCTTCCGAGGCGGGTGTGGTGGAACTGGTAGACACGCAGGATTTAGGTTCCTGTGGCGCAAGCCGTGGGGGTTCAAATCCCTCCACCCGCACCAGGTTGCCCCCGGATTTGGCAGGTGAACGGTGATACGCCGTCTGGTGCGGCGCTGAGTGAACATAAAGGTTTTTTGAATGCAGGTTAGCGAGACTCTCAATTCCGGTCTTAAGCGTGAGATCAAAGTCACCGTTCCGGCGGAGGACCTGGAAAGCCGGCTGGCGGAACGGCTGGAAGACGCCAAGAAGAAAGTGCGGCTCAAGGGTTTTCGCCCTGGCAAGGTGCCGATCCAGCATTTGCGCCGCATTTACGGCAAATCCTTCATGGCCGAGGTGGTCAACGAGATCGTGTCCGACACGCCGCGCTCGATATTGGAAGACCGTGGCGAAAAGGCCGCCATGCAGCCAGAAATCTCGATGACAGAGGATGAGAAAGAGGCCGAGAAGATTCTTGCCGGCGGCGCCAACTTCGAATTCTCGATGAGCTATGAGATACTTCCGCCCATCGAGTTGAAAGACGTGTCGGACATCAAGATCACGCGCCCCGTCTACGACGTTCCGGAAGATGAAGTTGAAGAGCAGGTCAAGCGTGTCGCGGATTCGACGCGCACCTATCAGCCCAAAGACGGTAAGGCGGAAGACGGTGACAAGGTCACCATGGATTACGTCGGCAAGCTAGACGGAGAGCCGTTTGAGGGCGGGTCGGCGACCGATTCGGAGGTGGTGATCGGGCACGGCCAGTTCATCCCTGGCTTCGAGGAGCAGCTTGTAGGGGGCAAAGCCGGCGACGCCAAGACAATCACAGTTACTTTTCCAGAGGATTACGCCGCCGCGCATCTTGCAGGCAAAGAGGTTGAGTTCGAGGTCACCGTCAAGGAAGTCGCCCAGGCGGACGAGCTTCAGATCGATGACGAACTGGCCAAGAAGCTGGGATTGGAGTCCGCTGACAAACTGCGCGAGATCGTGCGCGGGCAGCTTGAAAACCAGTTTGGGCAGGTTACTCGCCAGAAGTCAAAGCGGCAACTTCTTGATGCTCTCGACGAGAAGTACAAGTTCGAGGTGCCGGAAGCGCTCGTTGAATCCGAGTTCAATAACATCTGGTCTCAGGTGACACGGGATTTGGAGCAGGCCGGTCGCACCTTCGAGGACGAGGATACGACGGAAGAGGAAGCGCGCGAGGAATATCGGAAACTCGCCGATCGGCGCGTGCGCCTCGGCTTAGTTCTAGCCCAGATCGGCGAGGAAGCCGGCGTCCAGGTCTCCGACGAAGAGATGCAGCGGGCACTGATCGATACGATCCGCCGCTATCCGGAGCATCAGCAGCAGGAGATCTACGACTTTTATCGGCAGAATCCGCAGGCGCTCAACAATGTCCGTGCACCGCTCTTTGAGGAGAAGGCGGTGGACCATTTGCTTTCGCAGGTGGAGGTGACGGACAAGAAGGTGAGCCGCGAAGAGCTGCTGGCTGACGATGAGGACGAGGCCGGAGAAAAGGCGGCCGAGGAAAAGAAAAAGGCCTCTACAAAGAAAAAGGCTTCCAAGAAGGCGGAAGCCGAAACAGAGTAGTTTCCCGATCCATGCGGTGAGCAAGCCCCGGTGTCCTCGGCACCGGGGCTTTTTGTTCGTAGGTGAGAATTACAGATATTCAGCGATGCGCCGGCCGGCCTCAATGAATTTCATGGGGTCCGTTGCCTTGCCCTTCCTTCGGATCTCATAGTGAAGATGCGGACCTGTTGACCGTCCGCTGCTACCTGAAAGCCCGACAACGCTTCCCGCCTCTATTCGAGCGCCCTTTGAGACCTCAATTGCGCTTAGATGAGCGTAACGCGTGACAATGCCGCCCCCATGGTCAATCTCGACCATACGCCCGTAACCACCGTTCCACTCGGCCTTGACAACCTTGCCCGGCCCAGCCGCCTGCACAGGTGTTCCTGCGCGTGCGCGGAAATCGACGCCCGAATGATATGCCTTGCGTCCGAGAATAGGATCACGGCGGATTCCGTAGCGGCTGGTCACTGCTGCGTCGCTAATAGGATTATAAAGGGGAAGTTCACGGGCCCTCTGCGTAAGATCCTCCAGCAAGGCAAGAGCTACGTCGAGCTCATGAACCTGCTCAGCGAAGGCGGTTTTGCCGTCCGGTGGAATAAAAGGCCCGCCGAGGTGCTCTTCCCGATCGAGCATGGCGCCTGCTCGACCGAGGGCTTCGTTAATCGCTCCCGCAGCTTCGTAAGTTTGCCGGGTGAGCGCATGAAGGGTTTCGATCTGATGTCTTTCTACAGCGCGCAAGGACTGTGAAATCGAGGATGCTTGGTCTTGTCCAGCTACAGAACGTTCAACAGAAGCCTCGTCATCGTTCCGCAGCGGCCAGGGTATGGATAAGGAGCTTGGTGCGGAATAGGCATTACCGGTGACGGGCACGTCTGGGCGCGGGGAGGGATGTGGGATGTTCGGCTGGTTTCCGGCTTTGTCGTTCAGGTCGAATGTCGGCGCGAATTCTGCGTAACGGCGGGCGAGTTGTTCCTGGCGAAGGACAAGTTCATTCACCTTTTGATGAACCCGCTCGCGCGCCACGACTTGCTGGCTTGTAATACGGTCAATCTGCGCACGCAGTGTCGCGATGCGTTCTTCGTAGATGCGCCGCTGATGATGATCGCGCGCAGGGGCCACCGCCGCAGTAACATGGTTGTCCTGAAGCAGGAGATAGCCGGTCGTGCCGATCACGCCGATGCTGACGGCAATAACGGCAAGGCCCGCTGTCACCACGAGCCATGGATGGACGGAGAAATGGCGCATGTCGTCGCCACGGGCAACGACAACCGTAAACGGCCCACCTTTCTTCCTTGATGACTGTGTAGAAACGGGGTTCACGGAACTAAATCACCTCGATGCCAGGAACTCTACACGAGATGATTAGACAAAATTAAGGTTAACGAAGCCTTGTATATTGGGAAGAAAAGCAGGAACTGTCGACTAGAGCGCCTCGGCTGCCTTCAGCACGGCGTCGACGTGCCCAGGCACCTTCACCTTGCGCCAGACTTCGGCAATCGTACCATCCGCGGAAATAAGGAAAGTGCTCCGCTCTACGCCCATGTATTTGCGGCCATACATGCTTTTCTCCACCCAGACGCCGTACTCCTGCAGTACCGTCTTGTCCGGATCGGATACAAGATCAATAGATAAGCCGTGCTTTGCCTTGAACTTCTCGTGGCTTTTACGACTGTCAGGGGACATTCCGACCACGGCAATGCCCATTGCATCGAACTCCGATTTGCGCTCGGAAAAATCGATTGCCTGCGAGGTGCAGCCGCTGGTGTCGTCTTTGGGGTAGAAGTAGAGCACTACGGGATTGCCGCGTAAGTCGGAAAGCCGCAATGTTCCGCCACCGTCTCTCGGTAGTTCGAAATCGGGTGCTTTGCTGCCTTTCTCGAGAAAAGCCATCTTCTTACCCTCGTTTACGGTTAGGGTGGGCATAAAATCGCTGGATTTCTATGGCGCCAGCGCCATTCAGTGAGAAGCACAGATATAATCATTTCCCGGGATTCGTCCATCTCGGCCGGGAGATTTATAGGAAACGCGTGAAACAAGAGCCTTCCGATCAAAACCGGAACTGGTACTCGCATCATGACCCAGCACCAACGGAAGGGCTTTCTTCTGCAAGCTGCGTCCAGCGTGTATCCGGAAAACGATCGTGGGTGGCGAAGATCTTACGCGGGTTCCTATGGTTCGCCTACGTTGCCGTTGCTATCATCAGCTTACTTGCAGCCGCTCTATATGTGGTGGGGCAGGGCTCTGTTGGCAATGACCGCCTGCGCTTCTATGCAGAGCGTACGATAACGGATCTCGTCGGTTTCCACGTAGACGTGGGACTGGGAGAGGTTCACCTCGGTCTTGGTACGTCGAGCCTTTTTGCTTTCGAAGTTCGCGATGTCAGCATCACCAGAGCAGATAATGGCGATACGCTGGCGCTCGTGGGACGCCTTCGTTTTGGACTGCGCGCCTTTCCGCTGCTCAAAGGTGAGTTGGAATTGACCCGGCTGAGTATCGCCGGAGCGGTACTTCCTGCTGGCATGCCGATTCCCGGCGGGCGAGAGGTCACCACCCCGAAAGAGGCCAGCCATGCGGTGTTTGGTGCGGCAAATCGCATTTTCTCAGTTACCGACCGTTTACGCGCAGTCGACCTTTCCGACGTTCGGTTGGTGCTGAGCGAGAAGCGCCCAGAACTGGTTATTTCACGGCTGGAACTGCGGCGGCAGGATCACGAACATGTCATTGCCGAGGGCGTGGCCCACATTGGCGAACGGCACATTTATGTGGATGGAATCGCGCAGCGGGATGAAGATGGGGGCGGGGAGCTCTCAATCGAACTTTCTTCCCCGGTGGGCGAGAATGAACCCCGTGGATCCGGCACAATCCGTTCTTTGGGTGCCGTCGATATTTCGATTGTTGGGCACCGTGCAGGGGCAGCGGGCGAATCCGCAGTCGTCGTGGATGCGAAGCTTGGAGAAGCTCTGCTTGGCTTCGACAAAGATGAGATGTCCGTTGACAGCCTGCATGCCCGCTTGGCGTTCAGAGGAACGGCCGAAGCCTTCTCACTCGTTGTCGCTCCCGTCGAAGTCGGGCGCTCGGTGATGAAATTGCACGGCACGATCAGCCCGGACAGAGACCGCACGCCAAGTTATCGTTTCGATTTGGTCTCACGAGATTCGATCATTGCACCTATCGACTCTCCGGAATCCCAATTGCCTTTTGCCTTCCGACTGTCTGGCCAATTCACACCTGAAGCACGCCTGCTGGAAGCGGAGGAAATCAGCTTGCGAACGTCGGCGGGCGAGGTTGCAGCCAGTGCGGCGATCACAATGCCCCAGGACGTGTCGCCCGGTATTGCCCTTTCCGTTTACATTGCTGATTTGCCAACGGCGCACGCAAAGCAGTTCTGGCCCTGGTTTGCTGCAGCGGGTGCGCGCAACTGGACCTTGCGGCATGTGTTTGGAGGCCGTGTCTATGACAGCACATTGCAACTGAGTGTTCCCCCAGACCGTCTCGGTAACGGCGTCCCTTTGTCGCGTGAAGAACTCGGCGGCCGCTTCAATTTAGCGGACACACGGTTCGATATTGCCGGCGAAATGCCGCCAGTGCGCGATGGCAACGGATGGGTTGCCTTCCGCGGAACGGATGTAGACGTCGGGCTGACTTCAGGAGCGATCTATATGCCGAGCAACCGTGTCGTTAATGTCGGCACTGGAAGCCTGACTATTGATGATGCGCACTTGAAGCCGCGGATTGGTCAACTACGAATCGGGGTGTCGGGCGATGCGTCAGCTATCTCGCAACTGGCGGCCTATCAGCCGGTCAATGCTTCTCGCTTTTATGATTTCGCACCCGACGAACTCTCGGGGAATGCTTCCGGTCACATCCGCGCCGATATCCCCCTGCAAGACGGCATCCCGGTAGCCGACCTCGACTGGAGGGTCGACCTTCGATACGAAAATCTGGCCATTGCACAGCCGGTGAATGGGCAGGAGGTCAGCGACGCTTTCGGATCCTTGCTCGTTGAACCGGACAGGGCCGAAATCGCGGCAAACGCCCGACTGAACGGAGTTCCGGCCGCGATACAGCTGGTCGAGCCGTTCGGCGAATCGAGAATTGAACGTGTTCGTGATATCGAACTGCAAGTGAATGATACCTCTCGGGAGGATGTTGCCCCCGGATTGGGCCAATTTGTCTCCGGACCATTCACGGTCGAGTATCAGGAGCTGACCGGCGGGCGCAAACGACTAACAGTCGTCCTGGACGATGCGCGCCTGACTATCCCCTGGATACGCTGGGAGAAGCCGCCAGGGATTCCGGCCGCGGCGACCTTCTTTATGGAGCAGGATGGAGAAGCGGTTCAGATTTCCCAGTTCGCGCTGACTGGCGAGGATCTGCTCATAAGTGGAACGATGCGCTTCTCCCGAGGGCGCCTTCAAGAGGCCGACCTCGACCGGGTGCAATTGAGTCGCAATGACGATTTTACCGCAAGCATACGCACCGATGCCGAAGGCGCGTATTCGGTTGCGGTACGTGGCTCAACTCTCGACGCACGCACGGTCATCGAGGATATTCTCGATGAGGGTCGACAAGGCTCTGGCGGGCCGGCGGCGAATTATTCTGTTCGCCTGGATGCACAGTTCAGTCGCGTAGTCGGACATAATGATCGGATTCTGGAGCAGGTGGAGTTCCAGGGTTCCTTCGGGGACGGGACAGATGGGTTTTCAGGGAAAGCGGCTACACCAGACTTCGGTTCGTTCAGTTTCGAAAAAACCGAGGTATCGAGCCGAACCATTGTGCGTGCATCGACCAGTAATGCCGGTGCGGTGCTGGCGTTTCTCGACATATATGGGCAAGTCGACAGAGGACAGCTCTCCGCAACTTTGACCGGTGCCGGAAGTGGATTGTCAGGGAAAATCGATATGCGTGATTTCTACGTAGTCGATGAGCCCCAACTCGACTTCCTCGTGTCATCCTCGAGCAGAGGCAGGACCAGCGCTGGCGAGGTTGATACATCTCGCGTTTTCTTCGACACCGGCACCGCTGAAATTTCCATGAACAGGGGCGGGGTACAGATCGCGGACGGTGTCCTGCGCGGGCCGCTTATGGGATCTACCTTCCAGGGAGTTTTGCACGACGCCAGTGGCAATATCTCTCTGACGGGTACGTTCATGCCCTTCTATGGTTTTAATCGAATATTCGGTGAAATACCGATTATCGGGCAGATCCTTGGCAATGGTCAGGACGGGGGGCTTATCGGCATCACGTATCGGTTGAGCGGCAAGTTCAGTGATCCGACACTGAATGTGAATCCTATTTCCGCGATAGCACCCGGCGTATTTCGCCAGATTTTCGAATACCGGTGATCCCGTTATTCCGGACGCACGAGAACGTGCTTTTTCTTGCCGAGCGAGAGCTTCACGACACCGTCCGAGGTCAGGTCTTCCTCCGTCACTCTGCGCCTGTCGTCAGACACGGTCTCATCATTTACCCGTACTGCACCGCCGCGAACGTGGCGACGTGTCTCGCCGTTGGACGTGGTCAAGCCGGCCGTTACAAAGAGACTGAGCAGTCCCACGCCCTCCGCTAACTCAGAGCGGTTCACGGAAACGGTCGGTAGACTTTCGGCCAGTGCGCCTTCTTCAAAGGTCTTTCGCGCGGTTTCCGCCGCGGTTTCCGCCGCTTCGCGCCCATGCAGCATGGCAGTCACTTCTGTCGCAAGGACCTTCTTCGCCTCGTTGATCTCGGACCCGTCGAGCGATTCGAGCCGTGCGATCTCGTCCATCGGTAGCGTCGTGTACAGACGCAGGAAACGGCCAACATCGGCATCTTCCGTATTGCGCCAATACTGCCAGAAATCGTAGCTGCTCAACATCTCTTCGCTGAGCCAGACCGCGCCGGAGGCTGTCTTACCCATTTTTGCACCGGATGAGGTGGTGAGCAGAGGAAGAGTAAGTGCAAAAAGCTCCGCTTCATCCATGCGGCGGCCGAGATCGATACCGTTGACAATATTGCCCCACTGGTCGGAGCCGCCCATCTGCACCGTGCAACCATAGCGCCGATAGAGTTCTACAAAATCGTAAGCCTGAAGGATCATGTAATTGAATTCGAGGAAGGAGAGCGACTGATCCCGGTCGAGACGTGTTTTGACCGAGTCGAAAGAGAGCATCCGGTTTACGGAGAAATGCCGACCGACATCGCGCAGGAACTGAACGTAATTAAGCTGGAGCAACCATTCCGCATTATCAACCATGGCCGCATCGCGCGGCCCATCGCCGAATTCAAGGTATCGGGTGAACGATGTTTTCAGCTTACTCACGTTCTCGTTGATGACGTCCGGCGTCATCAGCTTGCGCGCTTCGTCCTTGAATGAGGGGTCCCCGATCATTCCGGTCCCGCCACCCATCAGCACGATTGGTTTGTGGCCGGTCTGCTGCAGCCAATAAAGCATCATGATGAGCGTGAGGTGCCCGACATGGAGGCTGGCAGCCGTCGGATCAAAGCCGGCATAGGCAGTGACGGTCTCGCGCGAAAAGATCTCATCCAACCCGGCGTCATCGGAGGTCTGGTGAATGAAGCCACGCTCGGAAAGGACGCGCAGGAAATCGGACTTGAACTCGGGCATTTTCCACAATCCGGTGGACAGGAAGAAGAACGGAATTTGGCGTTTAGCACCACTTTCCCGGCGGGCACAAGAATACGACGTTCGCCCACCCCGGAAATGCTATTGCAATAACACGACCGGCAGTGGGGAGTGAGTTAGCGAATGCGCTTCGGCCGTGTTTCTGTGAGTTCACCCTTCAGACGGCGGTCGAGATAGTCGGTGCACTCCTCAATCAGTTCGTCTGCGGTGTTCGAATAAAAGTGGTTTGCTTCGGGAAGCGTCTTCTGTGTGATCGTGATTCCCTTCTGCGACTGCAGCTTGTCCACAAGGCCCTGAACATCCGCTGGCGGCGCCACCTTATCGGCCCCGCCATGAATGATCAGTCCAGAGGAAGGGCAGGGCGCAAGAAAAGAAAAGTCATAGACGTTTGGCTGTGGAGAAATCGAGATAAAGCCCTCGATCTCGGGCCGACGCATCAGGAGCTGCATGCCAATCCAGGCGCCGAAGGAATATCCAGCGATCCAGCAGCTCTTCGAGTCAGCGTGCATGGACTGTACCCAATCGAGCGCGGCGGCGGCGTCTGAAAGCTCGCCAGCCCCGTGGTCGAATTCGCCCTGGCTTCGCCCGATGCCCCGGAAATTAAAACGCAGGGTCGTGAAGCCCCGGCTCTGGAACATATAAAAAAGATCGTAGATGATCTTGTTGTTCATCGTGCCGCCGAACTGCGGATGCGGATGCAGAATGAGCGCGATCGGCGCGTTTTTCTCTTTCGACGGCTGATAGCGGCCTTCGATACGGCCGGCAGGACCGGTAAAGATAACCTCGGGCATTTCAACTCCAACTAGACCGGATCAAGGCCACACAAACAGCGCGGTCTTGACGTGACGCCTGTGCCTCCATAGAAGCTAGTTTAGAACCGTTCAAAACTAGGATGGCAACCACCCACGGCAAGCCGGGTAAATAGGACGACTTGCCTTGAGAATTCAAGGAAATAACGCCATCTGGATGACACAATCGGCACGGGCGGCCACGGATTGATATGGCAGCACAGCGCATCTATCTGGATTATAATGCCACGGCGCCGCTTCTGTCGGCTGCACGGGAGGCCATGCTTGATGCACTGGGGGCGGCAAACCCCTCGTCCGTGCACGCGGAAGGGCGCGCTGCGCGCCGAATCGTCGAGGACGCAAGGCGTGATGTGGCAGAGCTCGTCAATGGTCGGTCCGAGCATGTAGTCTTCACTTCCGGCGCTACCGAGGCAGCCAGCATGTTGCTGACGCCTGAATGGACGATGGGCAGGGCACCACTGCGCTTCAGTCGTGTTTATGTCAGTGCGGCCGATCATCCGTGTCTTCTGGGCGGCGGGCGCTTTTCGCCGGAGTCTGTAGAGCGAATAGGGGTCACGCAGGACGGACTTGTCGATCTGGCGGCATTAGAGCGCGCGCTTGATGCCCATGACAGGACGGAAGGCCAGCCGCTCGTTGCGGTTCACGCGGCAAACAACGAGACCGGCGTCATTCAGCCCGTCGAAGATGTCGGCCGGCTAGTGAAGAAGGCGGGCGGCGTGACGATTATTGATGCAGTACAAGCTGCGGGAAGAGTTCAATTAGACATATCAAAGACATGTACGGACTTTCTCATCCTTTCATCCCATAAACTCGGCGGCCCTAAGGGTGTTGGCGCGCTGGTTGGAGGCGCCGATCTGATGATGCCCACGGCGCTCGTGAAGGGCGGTGGCCAGGAAAAAGGGCATCGGGCCGGCACGGAGAACGTTCCGGGTATCGCCGGTTTTGGAGCCGCAACGCGGCAAGCACTTTTCAGTCTGAACCATATGGAGGCTGTTCGTTCCCGGCGCGAGGAAATCGAGAAGGCTGTTTTGGAGCTGGTTCCAGGCGCTCTGATATACGGGCAAAATTCGGAGCGGCTTGCAAACACGGTTCTCTTCTCCATTCCAGGCATGAAAGCTGAAACCGCGCAGATCGCATTTGATCTCAACGGGATCGCGCTTTCAGCAGGCTCGGCCTGTTCATCCGGCAAGGTAGGTCCTAGCCATGTGCTTCAAGCCATGGACTATGGCGAGCAGGCGGGGGCGCTGCGTGTCTCCATTGGAGTGGAGACAGAAGATGAGGACATTCAGCGATTTCGGGCCGCGCTACAGAAAATCGCTACTAAACGGAGGACAACCAATGCCGCCGCATGAATTTCCGACTCTAACGGTTGCGTAAAATTGGAGTAAAAGAGACATATTTTATCGCGATGCGGATGAATTCGAGGTGCGCAATCACTAAATTGGGCACAAGTTAGCTAAACGGGAAAACGACCGGGTCTTGACCCCGGTCCCGATGGAGAACGCCAATGCCTGCAGTGCAGGAGACGATCGATCAGGTCCGTTTGATCGATGTTGACCAGTACAAATATGGATTCGAGACGCTTATCGAGAGCGACAAGGCTCCGAAAGGTCTGAATGAAGATATTATCCGTTTCATCTCGGCGAAAAAGGGCGAGCCGGAATGGATGACGGAGTGGCGCCTCAACGCCTATCGCCGTTGGCTCACCATGCAGGAGCCAAGCTGGGCCCGCGTTAACTATCCAAAGATCGATTTCCAGGACCTTCACTATTACTCCGCACCCAAGAACCAGACAGGACCGAGTTCGCTTGAGGAGGTCGACCCTGAGCTTCTACGCACCTACGAAAAGCTCGGTATTCCGCTGAAGGAACAGGAGATTCTGGCCGGCGTGCGCAAAGTCGACGAGCCCAGTCAGGTCGATGGCGAGGCGGATGACAACGTCTACCAGTCGGGCCGGGTCGCTGTTGATGCGGTGTTCGATTCGGTTTCCGTCGTCACGACCTTCAAGAAAGAGCTGGCCAAGGCCGGCGTCATCTTCTGCTCGATCTCCGAGGCGATCCGCGACCATCCGGAACTGGTGCGTAAGTATTTGGGTTCGGTGGTCCCCCCGACAGACAATTTCTATGCCACGCTCAATTCCGCCGTGTTCACGGACGGGTCTTTCGTGTTCGTGCCTAAAGGCGTGCGCTGCCCGATGGAGCTTTCGACCTATTTCCGCATCAACGAGCGGAATACAGGGCAGTTCGAGCGTACGCTGATCATCGCGGAAGAGGGTGCTTATGTCTCCTATCTGGAAGGCTGCACCGCGCCTCAGCGTGACGAGAACCAGCTTCACGCGGCGGTAGTCGAACTGATCGCCCTCGACGACGCGGAGATCAAGTACTCCACGGTCCAGAACTGGTATCCCGGTGATGCGCAAGGGAAGGGCGGCATCTATAACTTCGTCACCAAGCGTGGCGATTGCCGCGGCAAGAACTCCAAGATTTCCTGGACGCAGGTGGAGACCGGTTCGGCAATTACCTGGAAATACCCGTCCTGCCTGCTGCGCGGCGACAATTCCCGCGGTGAGTTCTACTCGATTGCCGTCTCGAACGGCTATCAGCAGATCGACTCCGGGACGAAGATGATCCATCTGGGTAAGAACACTTCAAGCCGGATTATCTCGAAGGGTATTTCTGCCGGAAATTCCAACAACACCTATCGTGGTCAGGTTTCCGCCCACCGCAAGGCGGCCAATGCGCGCAATTTCACGCAGTGCGATAGCCTGCTGATCGGCAATGATTGTGGTGCGCACACGGTGCCCTACATTGAGGCGAAGAATGCCACGGCGCAGTTTGAACACGAGGCGACGACGTCTAAGATATCCGAGGACCAGCTCTTCTATGTGATGCAACGCGGCATCCCGGAGGAAGAAGCTATCGCACTGATCGTCAACGGCTTCGTCAAGGATGTCATCCAGGAGCTTCCGATGGAGTTTGCCGTCGAGGCGCAGAAACTCATCAATATCTCGCTTGAAGGCTCGGTCGGCTAAACCGACACACAGTTTAGGACACCAAGAATGCTCGAAATTAAGAATCTGCACGCCCGCATTGCCGAGGATGGTACGGAAATTCTGCGTGGGGTGAATCTTTCGGTGAAACCCGGCGAAATGACCGCTATCATGGGGCCCAACGGCTCTGGAAAGTCGACTCTGTCCTACGTGCTTGCCGGGCGCGAGGATTATGAGGTCACCGAAGGCGACATCCTGTTTAACGGCGAATCCATCCTTGAAATGGATCCGGCCGAGCGTGCTGCCGCAGGCCTTTTCCTGGCTTTTCAGTATCCGATGGAGATCCCGGGCGTTGCCACAATGGAGTTCCTGAAGGTCGCCATGAACGCGCAGCGCAAGGCACGAGGGCTGGATGAGTTGAAAATACCGGAACTCATGAAGCGCGTGCGCGCAGCCGCCGATGAGCTCGACATGGATATGAGCATGTTGAAGCGCCCGCTTAACGTCGGCTTTTCCGGCGGCGAGAAGAAGCGGGCAGAAATTCTGCAGATGAAGCTGCTGGAACCGGCGCTCTGCGTGTTGGACGAGACAGATTCCGGCCTCGATATCGATGCTCTGAAAATCGTCTCTGATGGGGTCAACGCCCTGCGCTCGCCGGATCGGTCCGTTGTGGTTATCACGCACTATCAGCGCCTGCTCGACTATATCGTGCCGGATTCTGTGCACGTGCTCTACAAAGGCCGCGTCATTAAGTCAGGCGAGAAGGAGCTGGCCCAAGAGCTCGAGAAGAACGGTTATGCCGGGCTTGTCGGCGAAGCGGCTTGAGGATTGGCGATGAATGTTCAGACGCAAATAAAGCGTACCGCCGCCGAGGATGCCTTGATCGAGGCCTTTGCCGAACGCGGGACCTCTCTGCCGGGTAGTGCCAGCGTTGCAGAAAAGCGCAATCAAGCCGCTCGGCTCCTGGAACAGGGCCTGCCCAGTCGCAAGGTGGAAGCATGGCACTACACCGACCTGCGCCGGCTTCTGTCCTCCGTTCCGGCCTTCGACCCGACGGCGACTGCAAGCCAGAAAGAGCCTTTGATCGCCGGTTCGACGGTCCTGCCGGTGCTGAACGGCGTGGCGGGGGCGGTGAAGGCACCCGAAGGCTTCGCACTGAGTTCCGTGGCGGACAAGCTGGCTGACGGGAGCCTGGCACCATTGCTCGGACCTGTCGATAAGGACGACACGGTTTCAGCGATCAATTCTGCCTTCGCCGCCGACGGGTTCGCGCTGGATATTCCCGCCGGCGCCAGGCTCGACATCCCGGTCGAACTGCAAAATGTCCAAGCTGGCGGACAGGTCCATACGCGCTTTGCCGCTCGCGTAGGCGAGGGGGCGAACGCGACGGTGATCGAGCGACAGATGGGCGACGCCGACGCCCTTGTGTCCTCCGTCAGTCATCTTGAGGTGGGCGACGGCGCGGATGTGCTTTGGTTGATCGTGCAGGACCAGCCGGAGGGCGCCAGCCATCTCGGGCAGATTAACGTTCGTATTGGCAAGAATGCCAAGCTGACGCTTTTCGTGATGAATATCGGTGCGAAATTGACGCGCCAGGAAGTTCGCGTGGTCGCAGAAGGCGAGGGCTCGGAATTCCGGCTCCGCGGCGTCAATCTCCTGTCTGGTCAGACCCACTGTGATGTCACGATGATCCTTGATCATGCTGCACCGGCGACGGCTTCGACCGAAATTCTTCGGAACGTAGTGACCGATAAGGCCGAGGGTGTTTTTCAGGGGCAGATTCGGGTTGCGCGCGACGCGCAGAAAACAGATGCGAAAATGTCGTGCAACACGCTGCTTCTTTCTGATGAGGGCAGCTTTTCCGCCAAGCCCGAGCTTGAAATCTTTGCGGACGATGTGGCCTGCGGGCACGGCGCGACCGTGACGGAGATTGAACAGGATCATTTGTTTTACCTGATGGCGCGCGGGATCGACGAGAAGACGGCACGCGGCCTTCTGGTGAAGGCGTTTGTGGCCGAGGTGATCGAGGAGCTCGAAAACGAAGCGGTGGTTGAAGCGCTTGAAGCCCGGCTTGATGCCTGGTTTGCCGAGCACGGGTGAGGGATTTGGTCACCCACCGGGCCGGGTACCCAGAAAGCGGAGCGGATATGGACCAAAAGGTCGAGAACAACAGCTACGATGTCGAGGCGGTTCGCCGCGACTTTCCGATCCTTGCGCGTGAGGTTCATGGAAAGAAGCTGATCTATCTCGACAATGCCGCTTCCGCGCAAAAACCACAGGCGGTGATCGATACGGTTACCCACGCCTATTCCCAGGAATATGCGAACGTGCATCGTGGCCTTCATTTCCTCTCCAACGCCGCCACCGAGGCCTACGAGAAAGCGCGTGAGACTGTTCGCGGCTTTTTAAACGCGCCGAGCACTGAGCAGATTGTCTTCACTAAATCGGCAACCGAGGCGATCAACACGGTTGCTTATGGCTATGCAATGCCGCGGATCGGGGAGGACGATGAGATCGTCCTGTCGGTGATGGAGCACCATTCCAACATCGTGCCTTGGCACCTCCTGCGCGAAAGACAGGGGGCG
Source organism: Chelativorans sp. YIM 93263 (assembly GCF_028767125.1). GTDB lineage: Bacteria > Pseudomonadota > Alphaproteobacteria > Rhizobiales > Rhizobiaceae > Chelativorans. The sequence goes on along the minus strand of NZ_JAKCWP010000002.1, from coordinate 79,245 downwards.
AAGCTCGTCTGGGCTCCGGTGGACGATGAGGGCGCGTTCCAACTCGATGAGTTTGAAAAATGCCTCACCGAACGTACTAAGCTTGTCGCGATCACGCACATGTCAAACGTGCTCGGCACGGTGGCTCCGATTGCCGAGATCGTGCGCATCGCCCATGCCCGGGGTATTCCGGTGCTGGTCGACGGTAGCCAAGGTGCGGTCCACCTGCCTGTCGATGTACAGGCGCTCGGGTGTGATTTCTATGTTTGCACGGGGCATAAGCTCTACGGCCCGTCGGGAATCGGTGTCCTTTACGGCCGGCGTGAGATTCTTGAGGAGATGCACCCGTTCCAGGGCGGCGGCGAGATGATCGAGGATGTCACCCTGGATAACGTGACATACAACGATCCCCCGCATCGATTCGAGGCAGGCACGCCGCCCATTGTGCAGGCAATCGGCCTTGGTGCCGCGCTGGAATATATCCAGAAGATCGGGCGGGAGAGTATCGCTGCGCACGAGGCGGATCTAGCGAGATACGCGCATGAACAATTAAGCAAGATCAACTCTCTTCGCATCTTCGGAACGGCGCCGGGAAAGGGGGCGATCCTGTCCTTCGAGCTTGAAGGAATCCATGCTCACGATATTTCGATGGTCATCGATCGCTCAGGCGTCGCGGTGCGCGCTGGAACCCATTGTGCGCAACCGCTCTTGCAGCGCTTCGGTGTAACCTCCACATGTCGTGCATCATTCGGCCTTTATAACACGCGAGACGAAGTGGATGCGCTGGCCGAAGCGCTGGAGAAGGCACGTAGATTTTTCGGGTGAGGCCATGACCGATACCAGTCAAAAACCAGAAGTGGAAGGTGAGGCAGCGGAAGAGAAGGCGCTGACTGCTTCAGCCATTTCGCAGGATGATCTCGCGCGTATGACGGATGACATCGTCGGCGCGCTCAAGACGGTTTACGATCCCGAGATTCCGGCGGATATTTATGAACTGGGTCTCATCTACAAGATCGACATAGAGGATGATCGATCGGTGAAGATCGACATGACGTTGACAGCGCCGGGCTGCCCGGTCGCCGGCGAAATGCCGGGCTGGGTTGAAAATGCGGTGAGCTCGGTCGAGGGTGTCGGTAATGTCGAGGTCAGTATGGTTTTCGACCCGCCATGGACGCCGGATCGCATGTCCGAGGAGGCTCAGGTCGCCATCGGGTGGTATTGAATTCCATGCCTTGCAAATGGCATTCCTGCGACCCATCTTGAAAAGATTACCTTTCCGCGAGCCTTAACCTCGCTGTGAACGGAGATACCAATGGGATTTCAAGTCATTACAATGACCGATGCCGCCGCGGCGCGGGTGCGCGAAATCGTCGGCGGGCGTGAGGGCGCCAAAGGAATTCGCGTGGGCATCAAAAAGGGTGGTTGCGCCGGGATGGAGTATACCGTGGATCTGGTCACCGAGCCCGATCCCAAAGACGATCACGTGGAATATGACGGCGCGAGCGTCTACGTCGCTCCGGAGGCTGCACTTTTCCTTCTCGGCACGGAAATGGATTTTGAGGTCACTCGGATCAGGACCGGGTTCACGTTCAACAATCCTAACCAGAGTTCCGCCTGTGGCTGCGGGGAGTCCGTCGAGCTCAAGCCTGCGGATTTGAAAGCGCTCGCCGAAGCGCGCGGAGCGGCCTGACCGGAAGGCTGTCACGCAGGGCTGGCTCCATAGAGGATCTCTACGCAACTCCTCCTTCGCAGCTGCCGTATATTTGGGGGCAATATTCTGAGGGCTGCGCTTTCGCGTCGCTAGCTCTAGCTGTTCACGTGGCGTGATGCTTGACGTGGCCGGCTCGCCACGCCGTAGGAACACCAGCATCTCAAACCCGCAACACCACGGGGAGGCCGGTCTTACACCTTACCTGGAACCTTCATGAAGTCGGGTACATTATCGCCGAAGCCGATTGGCGCCTCCGGCTCCTTCTTCGACTTCTGTCGATCCGGTTTCTTTTGATCGTTAGCCCGCGCTACGCCGTTTCTGTCCTGGGATTGTGCGGCCGGTTTCTCTTTCGGTTCGACGTCCTTTTTGTCCGGCTCTTCCGCTTTTCCAGATCTTACGTCTTTACGCTTATCGCGTGTCTTGTCCGTGCGCCCGCGCTTGGGCCTCTCCTGCGGCTCGTCCGTTTCGTTGAGAGTGCTCAGATCGCCGTCCAGCCATTTTATATCCTGGCCGATCAGCTTTTCGATACCCTGCACGTACTTTTCTTCACTTCGGGTGACAAGAGTGAACGCCTTGCCTGAGCGGCCGGCCCGGCCGGTCCGGCCAATGCGGTGCACATAATCTTCCGAGTGTGTCGGCACGTCGAAATTGAAGATATGGCTCACGTCAGGGATATCGAGTCCGCGCGCTGCGACATCCGAGGCGACCAGAAGGCTCAGGTTACCGCGCCGGAAGTTCTCCAGCATCGTCATACGCGCGCGCTGGTCCATGTCGCCGTGCAGGGCACCGGCATCGAACTCGTGCCGCACCAGGGATTGGAATAGTGTCGCCACATCCGTTTTGCGGTTGCAAAAAATAATGGCGTTCTTCAGATCATCGCCCTCCGCGAGGATCAACTCGCGCAGACGAGCTCGCTTCGCCCAGGGCTTCGAACCCGACTTGACCAGATGTTGAGAAATGTTCACACCGGTGCTCGCGGGCTTCGAAACCTCTACCCGCACCGGCGCCTGCAGAAACTGTTGGGTCAGCTTCGTAATCTCCGGCGGCATGGTAGCCGAGAAAAACAGAGTTTGCCGGGTAAAGGGGATCATCTTACAGATACGTTCGATATCCGGGATGAATCCCATATCGAGCATCCGGTCGGCTTCATCAATGACCAGGATTTCCACGCCCGTCAGCAACAGCTTGCCACGCTCGAAATGATCGATCAGGCGGCCGGGCGTGGCAATCAGAACATCGGCGCCCCGTTCGAGCTTCCGCTCCTGCTCGTCAAATGAGACTCCGCCGATCAGCAGAGAAATATTCAGGCGGTGGTTCTTTCCGTATTTCGTAAAGTTCTCTTCCACCTGCGCCGCAAGTTCCCGCGTCGGCTCAAGGATTAAAGTACGCGGCATGCGAGCTCGGGCACGGCCGCGCTCCAGTCTCGTCAACATCGGCAGAACGAAGGAGGCGGTCTTGCCCGTCCCCGTCTGCGCAATCCCCAAAACATCCTTGCCGTTTAATGCGTGCGGGATGGCACCTGACTGGATTGGTGTGGGCGTCGTATACCCAGCGTCCACAACGGCCGAAAGTACTTTCGGCGACAAGCCGAGGCCATCAAAAGTCACGGCGTCTTGCGCGGTATCTTGTGTTTCTGACACGTATTGGCTGTCTTTTTGCTTTCTTGCACGACTTTAAATGTCGCACCTTACGTCCAAGTTGATGTGCCGCTCGTCGTGGGCCTAAGCCGTGGTATCCGGATTGTCAACCGCATCCACCTAGAGCGGCATCTTTTAGCGCTAAATTTGCAGCCAAACCTTCTGGCTTGGTGAAAAAACGGCGTTAATAACGGAATTGTTCCGACAAGATGCGCTCATCCCAGGAATGGCTTGCATCAAACAAGATCGTCGCGGTCAAGTCGTGGGATTCCCGAACGCGGACGGTTTCGACCGATTTGATTTCCTCGTGATCCGCCACTGCATTGACGGGGCGCTTTTCCGGCTCAAGAATCGTCAACTCCACTGTGGACTGGTTCGGCAGAAGCGCGCCGCGCCAGCGGCGTGGGCGGAATGGACTGACAGGTGTGAGTGCAAGCAGCGGGGCATCCAGCGGTAGTATCGGTCCATGTGCTGATAGGTTGTAGGCTGTCGAACCAGCCGGTGTAGCCACCATAATTCCGTCGCAGATAAGCTCTTCGAGGCGGGTTTTTCCGTCGATATCGATTTGGATTTTCGCCGCTTGATATGATTGCCGCAGTAGGGAAACCTCGTTGATAGCAAGAGCTTTCGTTGTTTTCCCAGTGCAATCGGTCGCGGCCATTTCCAGTGGCCGAACGGTCTCGGCAATTGCCTCGGCAATGCGCTCGCGCAGACCATCCTCTCGGAACTCATTCATCATGAAACCGACGGTCCCACGATTCATACCATAGATCTTTTTTTCCGATCCGATCGTCTCGCGCAGGGTCTGCAGCATGAATCCATCGCCGCCCAGTGCGACAATGACATCCGCATCTTCCGGACGTTCCTGGCCGTAGAGAACCGAAAGCCTTGCGGCAGCGGTCCTCGCATCTTCGGTATCTGCCGAAACGAAAGCAAGAGCTGGTTGGGTCATGGCGACAATTCACTTCCGTGGAGCGGGAAACGCCGTAGCACGCGATCTATCTGCCTGCAAAGCTGCTTTTCCGATCTTCGCAAAAGCCTGCGAGAATTCGTTTCCTTCCCACGCTGAATATGATATTCGCAGCTCCGTGCCCTTGTAGCTCAGTTGGTAGAGCACCTGATTTGTAATCAGGGGGTCGGCGGTTCGAGTCCGTCCGGGGGCACCACAAGGGGGTGTCCGCCCCTGCCTCGCGTTAACCTCCAAGGACCTCCACGGCGGCCACTCCACCGCTACACGCGACCGCGAAGCGAGGGAAAAGTTAGGGCAGGGGTAGGTCTTGCCACGAGGAAAAACGTGCCGCCTGTCCTCTCGGCGTGCCGGTTTGATCGATCAGCTGCCATACGACACCGTCGGAAATCTCGAATCGCCGTCCGGATCTGGCAACGCGGATACCGCGATAGTTCTCAATATAGCCCTGCCGAGAAACTGCTTCCAACAGGCGCTCTCGTTCGGCGCGTTCCGGCGCTTCGGCGGAGAGACGAGACGGCAAGACCGTGATATCATCCCATGTGTATTCGAAACAGTGCTGGGCTGTTTTGTTTGCGTAAGCAAAAACCGGATCATTCCCAGTGCCGTGCGCAAGAACGGCAAAAGGAGCATTGTAATAGAGCCAATCTGGGGTCGCGTCGGGCGGCAGGAAAGAGCGGCCAACCAGGCGAACATGGCTCTCCACCAACACCTCGAAAAAGTCGTAATCCAGAATGGGAGACTGCTGCGCCTCGTCCGCATGCGACTTCATGCATCCTCCTTTCCGCCGATCGATCGCCGATATCTCTACGCGAGATTTTGTTCACCTTAGGTGATGATCACCGCTGCTGAAAGACTACCGATAGTTCCAGACTATAAGTCGAGGGGTATATAGCGACGCTGTATGGCGCGTACGACCGCCTGGGTCTTGTTAGCGGCCCCGAGTTTGTTCATGGCGTTGACGGCGTGCGCCGTTACCGTTCGTTCTGTAATGTTCAGAATGTCTGCCGTTTCCGTCGCGGATTTCCCTGCTGCCGCCCAAACAAGAATCTCTGATTCCCGTCCAGTCAAAGCCTTTCCCTTTGGTTCTGCCGGAGGCTTCCTCAACCGAAGCGCAGTCTCGATTGCATATAGCGCAACGAAATGGAGGGCCGGTCGCGCCTCTGCGGGTAACTCCACTTGATCAACAGCAACGGAGAGACAGAGATCGCGAGAGAAAGATCGGGCGGGCACGCAGAGCCCCTGCGGCATACCGAAGTCGCGGGCAAGGGACATGACCTCGTGGGCACGTGGTTCACGCTTTCCATCGTACGGCGCATCGGACCAGAGAAACGGGAATTGGCAGTTGTGACAGTGGTTCGCTACAGGATCGGCTTTAGCGTAATCGTTCTGAACATAGAGCTCAAACCACTCCCGCGGGCAACTCTTCAGTAGGATCAGGTCTTCCAGCTTTTCGGCAGGCAGGGGTAATTCCGCGATCACAAAGTGCCTGAACCCGAAAGTCTCCATCGCGCGTTCCGTCGCAGCGGCGAACTGGTCGAAGCAGTCCACCGCTTCCATGTCTTCAGCGTAGGAGAGGGCTGCATGTGTTCTGTTGAAGCGCTGCATGCACTATGTTTCCCGCTCACCGTAAATTCCCGCGGGAGATAGGTGGCCCGGCGCGGTATAGTCCAATAACAGCCTGGGAGATGCGGTTCCTTAGAGCGACGGTGCCGCATCTACATTCCTGTTACCCGCCGACATTCCGAGCGGTAAGATGTTGCCGCGAGACATAGAGCGAAATGGCGGCCGCATTCGAGACGTTGAGCGAGCGGATCGCGCCGGGCATGTCAAGCCGGGCGAGGGTTGTCACGGTCTCGCGTGTCTTCTGTCGCAAACCCTTTCCCTCTGCACCGAGGACAAGAGCGAGCTTATCTGCCTCAAGCGCTTTCTCCAGCGCAAGGTCCCCATCGGAGTCAAGACCGATGGTCTGGAACCCGGCAGTGTGCAATTCTTCCAGCGCGTTTGCGAGATTGCGCACTTCGATGTGTTCAATATGCTCCAATGCACCAGATGCAGCCTTAGCAAGTACTCCCGATTCCGCCGGCCGGTGGCGAGTCGTCGTCACGAGCGCATCCGCGCCGAAGGCGACGGCGGATCGCATGATCGCACCAACGTTATGCGGGTCCGTCACCTGGTCGAGCACCAGAACGAGTGTAGCTTCACCCAAAGCCGATAACGGTTTGGCTGGCCGCGCCTCCACCTCAATTATAACGCCCTGATGAACTGCCTCGGCACCAATAACCGCGTCAATCTTCTTCGGCTCGACGAGTTCGGCGGGGAAGGGGAGGTCTTCCAAAGCACCGAGTTCCAGACGCTGCGCGGCGTTTCGTGTCACGAGCATTCGCTTCACCGTTCGCGCGGGATTGTCGAGTGCGGCGCGAACCGTGTGCAGCCCGTAAAGATATACCGCCTTGCTGTCGGTCTCCTGTGAACCGCTGCGGGACTGGTCGCGGTGAGCACGTCTCAGCCGCGCATAATGCCCGTCTTTTGCCGTGCCGTTTTTTCTCTGATCATTCATGCGGTTCGTATATCCAAGAATGGTGCGTGCGCATACGGAAAATCCGTGTAGCACGTGTTGACAGGATCACCACTCATAGCCATAAGGCGTCGCGGAAGCTGACGGCGCCATTGAATGGTAGCGGCGGTTTCCCATATACACGGGCCCGGCCCGATACGGAGGGGTGTCCGAGTGGTTAAAGGAGGCGGACTGTAAATCCGCTGGCTTCGCCTACGTTGGTTCGAATCCAACCCCCTCCACCATTTGCCGGCCGGCAGTGCGGGTATAGCTCAATGGTAGAGCAGCAGCCTTCCAAGCTGAATATGCGGGTTCGATTCCCGCTACCCGCTCCAGGATGTCAGCAGCACTTATCGAAGTGAATCACGCGCATTCCCAGTAAAATTCCCTCGAATGGGACGGGCCGCGGTCTCTTTAGGCCTGAGCGGGAACCTCGTTCAATAAAAAAGCCGGGCCCTGCTGGCCCGGCAAATTGAAGGTCAAAACCTTCCAGAGGGGAACACGCGATGCTCTGGGAGGAGAAGCATCGCATGCTTCCAGATAAGGAAGCGAACCCCACACTTCATGATGCCATTTTTGTTACATTAATTGGTCCAGGTGGGGTACATCACATCGAAGTCTGACGCACCACCGCCTCCGGGACAGTCCACGATGTCCGAGTCCGACAGGACTGACCCTCCGCCACCGGGCAAACCATCCAATAGGCTCTGGCGGGTCCTTGCTAGCGGGTGCGGCCAAGCCGAAATCAAGTACAGCCACCGCACCATCACAGCAAACCCCCTGCGGCACTTGCAGCGCTTTTTTCTACAAACGCTCTTGTGCTTCCGCGCTTCCTGCTGTCAGGTTGCCGCATTGGGCGTTATGGAGAGAATCGACCATGAAAATTCGTAAGAGTGCATTTGCTCCGGTGGTTCTTTTAGCGATGGCACTGGCTGGCTGTGCGACTGAACAACAGCAACGTGCGGGGACGGGGGCTGTGCTAGGAGCAGGCGCTGGGGCTCTTGCTGGTCAAGCACTCGGCCGCGATACAAAGAGCACACTAGCTGGAGCAGCAGGCGGCGCTATTCTCGGTGGCGTCATTGGCTCGGCGACAGCGCCGCAGCGGCAGGCTCAGGAACTTTGTCGCTATCAGGCTGCTAACGGCAGCATCTACACAGCGCCGTGCAACTATTAGCAGTATTACAACGGCGAGTCGTGATCGTTTTGAGTTGCGCGGCCATCGCTATGCCGAGGCCGTGTGACAGCTCGCAAGCCCCTTCCGCCGAAACGCGGGAGGGGTTTTTACGTAAGAAATGAAAAAGCCCGCTGCCGGGAGGAGTTGGCAGCGGGCTCAATTCGACAACGGGGCAGGAGGAGAAGGTGCCGTTTGGGTATCGGCATCGCATCTGAGAGGAGGAGATCGCCGGCGTGTGCGAGATAGTGTCGTTCAGACCACGGCAAGGCCTACGGATTGTCGCAGGGCGGTGTTCTGATAACGTAATGCACAGATGTCGGGATCAACCTATTCGAGATAAGGGTGAACGCGCCGCGCGGTGACTGCAGCCGCTCGCCAGCGGTTGGTCGCGGTTGTCACATGCCCGACTTTTCCGCTGAGTTCTCGCGCCAGAGCGATGCCCCGCTTCGATGTCGCACGTATGTTCTGCTCCGATAGAGGGGTTGTATTGGCAAACAGCGAGAATATATTCGTGCGGAGTGAGGACGACCTCCCCAATCTGGAAAATTTTGATCGGGACGACCCGAACACAATTGGGGAGCGTCAATGCGCAACGCTAAAGACCGCATTCGTCACGCAATCTCTTTCGAGATAATTGGATTGATCCTTATCACGCCTCTCGGTGCGTGGGCGTTCGGCACTTCCGTGCATGATATCGGCGTAGTTGCCGTTGTCAGCGCGACAATCGCGACATGCTGGAACTACGTGTTCAACCTCATGTTTGACCATGTAATGTTAAGGCTAGCGGGTGACGTGCGCAAAACTCTGCCCGTACGCGTTTTGCATGCGCTGCTTTTCGAGACAGGATTGTTGGTAGCGCTAATGCCGTTCATCGCATGGTATCTCGGCGTTTCCTTGTTCCATGCCTTCACGATCGACGTCTCTTTTGCGTTTTTCTACGTGATCTATGCGTTTGTTTTTAATTGGGTATACGACATCGTTTTTCCGTTACCGACAATTCACTCAGCGGCCGCAGAGGCCGACTAGCAGGTCAGCCGACAGTCGGCCCGCTGGCCCTACGGTCGGCGAGGCTCTCGAACCGTTTCCATGGATCAGGATGAGCTCAACTAGTATCCGTCTTCTGCATAACCACATAGGCGAATGAAGCGGACCAGCCGATCAGCACGAACCCGTTCAGCGCCTGAAACCCGGCAATGATCCTCATAGGTCCGGTGGCGTAGATGTCTCCGACCCCAAGTGTCGTGAAGCTCATAAGGGAGAAGTAGACGAAGTCGCTGAAGCCGCCCTCGAGCTTTCCGGCTAGCGCCCCCAAGCTCCGAATAGAACTGATGTACGCATAGGTGGCCGCGAAGATCAAAACCGAGAGGAGGTGGGCGCAAAGAACGCCCGTGAACGCCACAAGTATGCGCGAGCGATTGTGGTCCTCCTGCCTTGGGAGCAGTGCGTTGGTGACGTGCAAAGCTTCGTAGTGGATGAGGACCGACAGCATCACAAGGCCAAGCGACAGAACAGTTGTGACAATCATATGAATCTCCTGAGTAGAATGCGACAACTCAGGAGAGCAGTGATTTTGTTCCGCACGGCTATTCGACGGCGCAGCTCTGGATCATAACAGTGCCTGCTGGATGTCGGCCTGCGCCTCGGGCGAACGCGGAGCGTCGACCCTCGTAAGACGTTCATCGGTAGCGGGCGTTAAAGCGCCTTTGCTTCTTTCCATGAGGCCGTCAGCCAGTCTCGATTTCCTCCTGCTCTGTCAAAAAACGCAATGAAATCGATGAGGATGGCGGAGGGAAAGGACTCTTCGACAAACTCGCTTGAAGTATGACCCACATCGCGCCAGCACGCCTTCGTATTCGTAGGTGAATCTTCGCTTTCGTGGAACTTCTCTGTTCAAGACGAGGCACCGCAACACCCCTGTTTCGCCGCTCACGCCAGTATGACCTTGATAGTGTTTTCCAGTCACGCCTTCGTCGTGTCGCAGTCAAACTGGCCTGAGCGAAAGGAAACGGAAATGAAGGCAGTACACATGAACCAAATGGAGTTGGCCGCACGCTGGCGGATTAGCCCTCGTACTCTTGAGCGGTGGCGGTGGATTGGGGACGGGCCACGCTTCGTCAAACTCGGCGGCCGGGTCGTCTACCGCTTGTGTGACATCGAGGAATACGAGCAGGCGATGATCCGGTCCAGCACCTCCGGCCCTGGCCAGGCTCAGCAAGCGGGCGCGTGACCATAGCTCCAGGATGGCGGCCGGCCGAGGCGCCGCCGCTATCCCCTCCCTCTCCCTTGCTTGCTTACAGACGCTACCAATTTCGATTGAACCCACACCGCTTCTCAGTTAGCTTGATCGAAAATCCAGAAACTGGGCGCACCTAGTTTCAGGTCGGATCATGTCACTGGGAGTGCATGGTGGGAACAGAGAAGGCTGATCTTCGGTGGGGCGTCGAGCGTCGGCTCGAATTCATCGAGTTCCGCCTGTTTTGGGAGGGGCATGTGAATCGGGGCGATCTGATGGATGCGTTCAGTGTGTCGGTGAACCAGGCGTCCACCGACCTGAACCGCTACATCGGAATGGCTCCGGACAACATGGTCTACGACAAGAGCGCCCGGACCTACATCAGAGGCAGCAAGTTCGCCCCCTTGTTTCTGAAGCCCGACGCCAGCCGTTACCTCTCTCAGCTTCGTTCTGTCGCCGACGGCATCCTCGACCGTGCTGACGCCTGGATCGGCGAGTTTCCGTCCTATGACTTCGCGCCGACGCCAGTGCGGGGCGTCAACGCCCAAACGCTACGTTCGGTGGTCGCCGCAATTCGCCGATCAGAAGCCATCGAGGTCAAATACCAGTCCCTGTCCCGGCCGGAGCCGCGCTGGCGCTGGATTGCGCCACACGCGATCGGGTTCGACGGTTTCCGCTGGCATACACGGGCCTTCTGTCTCACCGACCAGAGCTTCAAGGACTTCCTTCTCTCGCGGATCATCGAGACCCGTAACACCAAGCCGAGCGAGATCAGCGCTGAAGGGGATGCCGACTGGAACGAGCATGTCACTTTGGAGATCGGACCGCATCCTGAACTGTCTGAGACGCAGCAAAAGGTCATCGCGCTCGACTACGGAATGCGCAGCGGAAGGGCCACGATCCCGGTTCGCAAGGCGCTTCTCTACTACGCGCTGAAGCGGCTAGGTCTCGACACCGACCCATCTGCCCGCCGGCCGCAAGACCAGCAGATCGTACTCTTAAACAGAAGCGCGATCGGCCAAATGCGCCTCCTGCCCGCGCCGGGTTCTGACCATGGTTAGAACCCTAGAATTCCGGACGGGGGGCGCGATCAATTGATTACTGAATACCACGCAAAGCTATTTGCGCTCGAGCTGAGCAAGCGACACTCGGTTGCCGATGCCGAAAAGCTCGCTGGCGCTCTCTTGGACGCGCAAGTGGACCTGAACCCGCATCAGGTCGAGGCCGCCTTGTTCGCGTTCAAGTCGCCCCTGTCGAAGGGAGCTATTCTGGCCGACGAGGTTGGCCTTGGAAAAACCATCGAAGCCGGGCTTGTCTTGGCGCAGAAATGGACAGAGGGCAGGCGCCGTATCCTCGTCATTACTCCGGCAAATCTGCGTAAGCAGTGGTCGCAGGAAATCGAAGAAAAGTTCTTTCTGCCAACCCTGATCTTAGAGGCAAAGAACTACAATAAATTGGCCAAAGATGGTGCGCGGCGCCCATTCGAACAGAAGAAGCTCGTTATCTGCTCGTTCCAATTCGCCGCGCGACATGCCGACGAGCTGATGGTCATCCCGTGGGACCTGGTGGTCATCGACGAAGCTCACCGGCTTAGAAACGTCTATAGGCCCGACAACCGGATCGGCCGAGCACTGAAGGGCGCGCTTGCAAATGTTCCGAAGGTACTCCTGACGGCGACCCCGCTTCAGAACTCACTGATGGAGTTGTACGGTCTCGTCAGCCTGATCGATGACTACACATTCGGCGATGTGAAGAGCTTTCGAGCGCAATATGCGCGTTTGACCGGTGACGGCCAGTTTGAAGAGTTGAAGCATCGCCTTCAGCCGGTTTGCCACCGTACTCTGCGCCGACAGGTGTTGGAATACATCCGCTACACCAACCGGATACCCATCACCCAAGAGTTCGTTCCAAGCGAGGCGGAGCAATCGCTCTACGACATGGTGTCGGAATACCTTCGGCGACCGTCTCTGCAGGCGCTGCCGTCTAGCCAGCGGACGCTGATGACCCTCATCATGCGCAAGCTGTTGGCTTCCTCTACCTTCGCCATTGCGGGCGCCCTCGACTCCCTAGCCCGGAAGCTGGAACGCCAGCTTAGGGATGACACGAACCTTCGGGAGAAGCTCGAAGAAGAACTGTCCGAGGACTACGAGGAATATGAAGAGGTCGCCGACGAATGGTCGGACAATGACGACGAGCCAGAGCTTCTGACGGCTGAAGATATTGGGGTCATCCAGCAGGAGATCGCAGATCTTCGCGAGTTCCGGGACCTTGCTGTTTCAATCTCCGAGAACGCCAAAGGGCAGGCGTTGTTGAGCGCGTTGAGAGCCGGCTTCGCCAAGACGCAAGAGCTTGGTGCAGCGCAGAAGGCCATCATATTTACCGAGTCGCGCAGGACGCAGGAGTATCTGGTACGACTGCTTTCCGAAAACGGGTACGCCGACAAGCTTGTGCTTTTCAACGGCTCCAACAGCGATCCTCAGTCGAAAGCTATCTACGAAAATTGGTTGCGGAAGCACAAGGGGTCGGATCGCGTCACTGGCTCCCGCACTGCCGACATTCGCGCCGCACTGGTGGAGCATTTCCGCGAACACGCATCAATCATGATCGCAACCGAAGCCGCGGCCGAAGGCATCAACCTGCAATTCTGCTCCATCGTCGTGAACTACGACCTGCCGTGGAACCCTCAGCGAATTGAGCAACGGATCGGGCGCTGCCATCGGTATGGACAGCTTTACGACGTGGTCGTGATTAACTTCCTCAACAAGAACAACGCGGCCGATCAGCGCGTCTACGAGCTGTTGGCTGAGAAGTTTCAGCTGTTCTCCGGCGTGTTCGGCGCTTCGGACGAGGTGCTCGGAGCCGTTGAGTCTGGCGTCGAATTTGAGAAGCGCATCGTCACCATCTACCAAAATTGTCGATCCACGGATGAGATCGAGACGGAGTTCGAGCGTCTACGCGCTGAGATGGATGAGAACATCAATGCTGCCATGGAGGATACGCGTCGGAAGTTGCTGGAGAACTTCGACGCCGAGGTCCATGACCGCCTCAAGTTCAATCTGGACAAGAGCAGAGAGTATATCGGGCGCTATGAGAGAATGTTGTGGGTCGTTACCCAGCACGAGCTGCGGCAGCACGCCAACTTCGATGATGAATACCTCGCCTTCACCTTGAAGCGCGCGCCCGACGGTTTGGACGTCCCGACCGGGGGCTACGGTATCGCCAAGAATGGCCTAAGCGAGCACAGATATCGCTTGGGGCACCCGCTCGCACAGCACGTGATTGCCAGGGCTCGCGAGCGCAATCTGAACGGTGCAGCCCTCGTGTTTGATTATTCCGCCTGGCCAGCCAAGGCGGTCAGCATCGAGCCGTTGGTGGGGCAGTCAGGCATCCTCGCCGCCCGATGCCTCAGCTTCTCCGGATTTGACGAGCAGGACCACATCCTGCTCGCGGCCAAGACGGATGATGGGCGCGATATCGACCCTGACATTGTTCGACGCCTGTTCGAGATGCCGTGCCGACAAGTCGATGGCGAGATCGGGCATGATCGGGCGCTGCTGGATCCCATACTGGCCCAACGCGAACAGGACGTCATCGAGGCGCTGAAGCGGCAGAATGCCCAGTGGTTTTCCGAGGAAAGTCGGAAGCTGGAAAAATGGGCCGAGGACAAGGTGTTTGCCGCCGAAAAAGAATTGCAGGACGCAAAGGCGCGGATCCTTGAGCTCAAGCGCGAGGCGCGAACGGCCGAATCTCCCGAGCAGCAGCATCGCATCCAGACGCAGATCCAGGAGCTGGAAAAGTCCAAGCGCCGGCTGCGCCAGCGAATCTTTGAGGTGGAGGACGAGATCATCGAAGAACGAGATCAGATGATCGCCGACCTGGAAGCCCGCCTTAAACAAGACATCAGCAAACAAGAGCTCTTCACCGTCCGCTGGGCGGTGGTGTGAGCCAACAGAACGCAGGAGAAACCCGTCACATGCCGAACGTCGAGAAACAGAGAGAACGCCTGATCAGCCTGCTGAAGGAGCTGTTCCAGCTCGACCAGCCCGACCTGGACTTCGGCTTTTATCGCATCATGCATGCGAAGGCGGGCCAGGTGACCAAGTTTCTCGAAAAGGACCTGCTGGGCATCATCCGGGATGCATTCGGCGAGGCGGATGGCGCCCGGGTCGAGCAAGCGAAAGCTGCCTACGACGCCGCGCGCAAGCAGGCCGAGGAATTCGGCGCACCCGATCCGGATGCCGCTCCGAAAGTGAAGGAATCCAAGGCGGCCTGGGACGCGGCCAAGGACAGCGGCAGCAACGAAGGCGACGTCTACGATCACCTCTACCGCTTCTTCGAGCGCTATTACGACAACGGCGACTTCATGAGCCGCCGCTACTTCGCGCGCGAGACAGACGGCAAGGCGGCACCTTACGCTGTCCCCTATGACGGGCGCGAAGTCTATCTGCACTGGGCCAACCGCGACCAGTACTACATCAAGACGTCCGAGTACCTGACCAACTTCACCTTCGATCCGACGCAGGCGAAGGAGTTCCAGGCGCATCACGGCGCGCTGGTCGAGCAGAAGCCCCTCAAGGTCCACTGCCGGATCGTCTCGGCGTCCGAGGGCGAGCACAACAACGTCAAGGCGACCGAACAGACCGAACGCTACTTCATCATCCACGAGCCCGAGCCGGTGAAGATCGAGACGGGCGACACCGGCGAGCCGGAGCTGGTGATCCAGTTCCAGTACCGCCCGGACCCCGAGAAGACCGGCCAGGAAGGCACCTGGCGCAAGACACGCCTGGCGGAAGCGGCCCATAAGGTGAAGGCGCTACTGCCCAAGCTGGAGGGCGCGGGTGACTATGTGACCGCCCTGATGACCCCGGCGCCGACCGAGGCCGAGAAGGACCGGACGCTGTTGGAGAAGTACCTGGCCCAGTACACGGGCCGGAACACGATGGATTACTTCATCCACAAGGACCTGGGCGGGTTCCTGCGGCGCGAGCTGGACTTCTACATCAAGAATGAGGTCATGCGGCTGGACGACATCGAGTCCGCCGATGCGCCACGAGTGGAAGCCTACCTGGCCAAGGTCAAGGTGCTGCGCCGCATCGCCCAGCATCTGATCAACTTCCTTGCCCAGCTTGAGGACTTCCAGAAGCGGCTATGGCTGAAGAAGAAGTTCGTCGTCGACACCCAGTACTGCATCACGCTCGACCGCATCCCGGAGGAGTTCTATCAGGAGATTGCGGCGAATGAAGCTCAGCGGGAAGAGTGGGTCCGACTTTTTGCAATCGATGTTCTGGATGAATACACAGCCCCGTTGACGACAGATTTTCTGCAAAGAAACAGTGCGCTTCTGCTCGACACTAGGTTCTTCGATGCGCAGTTTCGCGAAGGTCTTTTGGCCGAGATCGAGGCGATAGAGTCCGAGACCGTTGGCGTCCTTATGAACACCGAGAACTTCCAGGGCTTGTCTCTAGCTCGGAAGAAGCTGGAATCGGCAGTCGATGCTATCTACATTGACCCTCCCTACAACACAGATGCTGGCCCGATTGCTTACAAAAACGGCTATCGTAGTTCGTCCTGGACTTCGATGATAAACGACCGAGTCTCAGTTGCGGCCAATCTGTTGAAAGCGTCTACGGGAATAATCTGCGCTACCATTGATGATTATCAGCAGCGCGAACTTCATTTCGTTCTTGAGGGAGTTTTCGGGAAAGATAACGAAGCAGGAACTGTTTGCATTAGAAGCAACCCATCTGGCCGCCCGGTTCCTTCTGGTTTTGCCCAATCCCACGAGTATGCGATTTTTTTCAAGCGAAACCCCACGTCAAAGATCGGTTTACTACCCCGTTCCGATGCTCAAATGGCGCGCTACAGGGAGAGGGATGAAGATGGAGCCTACATGTGGGAGCTTTTCCGCAAGCGAGGCTCAAACTCTGAGCGCAGGGATCGCCCATCGCTCTATTATCCGATCTATTTTGACGGGAAGCTTCTTCGCGTTCCTCAAATGACTTGGGATGGGGAAAGGCGCGTTTGGGATGTAAAAGAGCGCCCGCGTGACGGTGAATTGGAATTCTACCCGATAGACCAAAATGGTGTCGAACGAACTTGGCGATGGAAGCCTGAGGCCATCACAGAGACTCCATCCAATTTCCAAGCCAAAGAAAAGGATGGTACTTGGACCGTATACTACAAATTCCGCCCCAATGAAGATGGCGTTTTGCCTCTCACTGTATGGTCTGATGCAAAGTATTCGGCAACAGAGCATGGAACTGGAGCACTGAAGAAACTATTTAAGGAGTACAATGTTTTCTCATACCCGAAGTCTATTTTTGCGGTCGAGGATTGCATTCATATTTCAGGCATGTCCCATGTTAGGGGCACTTGCCTAGACTTTTTTGCCGGATCGGGTACGACCGGCCATGCTGTGGTGAACCTGAACCGCAAAGACGAGGGCAATCGCCGCTTCTTTCTTATGGAGATGGGGGGGTATTTCGGTCAAGTTACATTGCCGCGAATTCAAAAGGCTATTTATTCCAGCATTTGGAGCGATGGCGTCCCATCACCTGGCGATGGCGTGTCGGCCATCATAAAATACTTGCGATTGGAGACTTACGAAGAAACCCTCAATAATATTCACGTTCGGCCTTCGGCCAGTCAGTCGCTGGCGAAGGGAGACTTCTCGCGTGACTATATGCTGCGCTACTGGCTCGATTTCGAGACTAAGGGCAGCCCGTCGCTGCTGAACATCGAATGGTTCGACGATCCGACCGCCTATAAGCTGAAGATCAAGAAGCCTGGCACGGACGAGTATGTCGAGAAGGCCGTGGACCTGGTCGAGACGTTCAACTGGCTGATCGGCCTGCATGTCGAGCATCTGGACCGCTGGCGCGGCTACGACGCAGCCTTCAAGCGCGAGGTCGATCCCGAGCTGCCGGACGACACGAACACGCGGCTGATGTTCGACGGCGCACTTAAGGAGACGGATGACGGCGCCTGGCGCTTCCGCAAGGTCGAGGGCTACACCCTGCGCACCCCGGGCGATCACAACGACCGGGAGAAGGTGCTGGTCGTCTGGCGCAAGCTGACCGGCGATCTCGAGCAGGACAACCTGATGCTGGACGAGTGGTTCCGGAAGTACCGCCTTTCCGCGCAGGACACCGAGTTCGACGTGATCTACGTGAACGGCTCCAACAACCTGCCGAACCTCCGCCAGGCCGAAGAGACCTGGAAGGTGCGCCTGATCGAGGAAGCCTTCCATCAGGCGATGTGGGACGTGGAGGGCTGAGCGATGGCGAGAAAGCCCAAGTCCAAGATCAAGCCGCTCCCCTTTGGCCACAAGCTGGTGCTCAACCAGTGGATCGTCAGCCTGTTCGGCTTCGACCCGCTGAAGGACCACAAGGACGGCAAGCGCACCCTGCGGCCGGTACAGCCGCTGGCCAAGACGGTGAAGGACGCGCCGGAGGGCATGACGGCCGAGAACCTGCACCATTTCTACAAGGCGTTGGACATCCACCTGCAGGCGGGTGCCGAGATCACGCGGGCCGACCTGCTCCGCTACGAGCACAACATCGTCAGCCACACGCTGGCGATCAACGAAAAGCGCGACCGGCCGATCGTCTGGAAGTACTACCAGTGGCTCTCGCTGCTGTTCGCCGAGATCTATCTCGACCGGTTCTTCGCCGATCGCGCTGCGCTGCTGGATGCGCTGAACGCCTATGTCGATGCCTTCGACAAGTACTGGACCGATGAGGGATACGAGACGGGGATCACGCCCTACGAGCTCGACGACCTGAACAAGCTCTGCCTGCAGAACGCCACTGGCTCGGGGAAGACGCTGCTAATGCACGTCAACTTCCTGCAATTCCGGCACTACGCCTCGAAATCGCCGCTCAAGCACGACCTGACGCGGACGGTGCTGATCACGCCGAACGAGCAGCTTTCCCTGCAGCACGCGCGCGAGATGAAGGGCAGCAACATCGTTGCATCGCGCCTGCTGACCGACAGCGGCGACCTGTTGTCCTCGGGCAAGAACGGGCTGCGCCAGGTGGACTTCACCGAGGTGACCAAGCTCGGGGACGCCGACGGACCCAACGTCATTGCGACGCGCAATCTGGGCGACCAGAACCTGCTGCTTGTCGACGAAGCCCATCGCGGCATGGGAAGCCAGGAAGAGCGCGGCTGGTTCCGAAGCCGCGCCCGCCTATCAGAGAAGGGTTTCGTCTTCGAGTATTCGGCGACGCTGAAAGAGGCCGTTTCCGCCGCAAAGCGCTCCGACATCGAGGCATCCTACGCGAAGACGATCCTGTTCGACTATTCTTATCGGTATTTCTACGAGGACGGTTACGGCAAGGACTACCGCATCTTCAACCTTCCGCGGACCTTCTCCCAGCTTGAGTTCTCGTACCTGACTGCGTGCCTTCTGAGCTTTTATCAGCAGCTGAAGCTTTACGAGGACAAGCAGGGCATTTATGCGCCCTACAACATCGAGAAACCGCTCTGGGTTTTCGTCGGCTCCAGCGTGACCAAGGCCACCGGATCCAAGGCCGAGATGGCCACAGTTTCTGACGTAGGCAAGATCCTCGCCTTCATCGCGGAGTTCCTTAAGAGCGAGGGTACGTCGGCCGCCGAAATCGAACGGATCCTCACCGGCAACGCACAGGAAACCGGTCTGCTCGACGAGAACGGCGGCGACATCTTCGCAGGCGGTTTCGTCTACCTTCAGCAGCTCATGCTTCGGGAGGGCTGGAAGCCCGGCGACCTGTTCCGCGACATCCTCGAGAAGCTCTTTCAGAACCGGGCCGGTGGTGAGTTGTCGATTGCCCGGATCAAGGGCGACGAGAACGAGATCATGCTGCGTGTCGGTCAGGCCGAAAAGCCTTTCGGACTTATCAACGTCGGCGATGCATCCGGCTTGGCGACCCATATCGCTGAGCAGGAGTTCGACAACGTCGCGGTCCTGGAATCCGAGTTTGCCGAGACGATGTTCGGGCAGATTAACCTCTCCAGTTCCCCGGTCAATCTGCTCATCGGTTCCAAGCGCTTTGTCGAGGGCTGGGATTGCTGGCGCGTCAGCACCCTCGGTCTCATGCATGTCGGCAAGAGCGAAGGCGCGCAGATCATCCAGCTTTTCGGGCGCGGCGTCCGGCTAAAGGGGTATGACTGGTCGCTCCAGCGCAGCGGCTTCGCCACCCCCACCCATCAACCGGAGCTCATACAATACGTCGAGACCCTGAATGTCTTTGGGATCGAGGCCGACTTCATGGAGCGGTTCCGAAAGTTCCTCGAAGAGGAAGAGCTGCCCCGCAACGATCAGAAGCAGGTCTTCACAGTTCCGCTGACGGTCACATACGACTTCGGGCAACGCCTCAAGGTGCTGCGCCCCCGAAAGAAGCGCGGTGACGGGCGCGAGTACGATTTCAAGAGGGACGGCGCTGTGCCGGCCCTGACGTTGGTTCCAGAAAAGATACGTCAAAAGGGCGTCGCGATAGATTGGTATCCTCGGATCCAGTCTCTTGAGTCCAAGAAGGGCACCAAGCTGGGCACCAAGGAGGAGACCGTTTTCGAGGATGGTCACCTGGACTTCCTAGACTACGATGACCTTTTCTTCCGGCTTGAGAAATTCAAGCGTGAGCGCACCTGGCACAATCTCAACATTTCCAAGTCCATGATCAGGACGCTGCTCACTGACCGGACCTGGTACAAGGTCGTCGTGCCTTCGGGGAAGATGGAGTTCTCGGATTTCGGAAACGTTGCGCTTTGGCAGGAGATGGCGGCGGAGCTACTGCAGAGATTCTCGGAAGAATACTACAACTACTGCAAGGCGGCCTTTATCGAGCCACGCCTTGAGCTCCGTGAGATCGAGGCCGGCGACGGAAGCCTGCCTGAAGCGAACGAATACCAGCTAATCGTCGATGCCAGCGAAACAGCGCTCATTAACGACATCCAGAACCTCACCAGCGAGATATCCGCTCGAAAAGCCGGGGTGTTGCGTACTGGCGACTTGAAAGGCTGCCTATTTGGCACGCATCTCTACGAGCCCGTGCTTCATGCGGCCAAGGGAAGCAAAATCCAGATTGCGCCGGTTTCATTGAATGAGAGCGAATTTCAGTTCCTGGATGATCTACGCGTCTTCATCGAAAAGGATCAAGCACGGCTGGCGGCGGAGGGAGTTGAACTATTCTTGCTTCGCAATGAGAGCCGCGGGCGCGGGGTGGGCTTCTTTGAGGCAGGAAACTTCTATCCCGACTTCCTTCTATGGCTTGTGAAGGACGGCAGACAGCACTTGGCTTTCGTCGAGCCTCATGGCCTCCAGCATGAAGGCCCTGGCCACAAGAAGATCGAGTTCCATCAGGTCATCAAGGGCATCCAGGCAAGGCTCGCCAGTGAGAACGTCATACTGAACAGCTTTATCGTCACACCGACACGGTTCGGCAAGCTGAACTGGGGCAAGACGATCCATGAATTGGAGGACATGCATGTGCTGTTCATGGAGGATCAAAAAGACACCTACGTCGCCTCAATAATAAATCGAATGGCGGCATAGACGGGGGGTTGGGGAATGTCGGAAATTTCAAACACCAGGCCGAGCTGGTTTGTCGGCGCCGCGTATAATCGTACCGAAGACCAGACGCCCAGATTTCTCGCTGAAGGCATCTGGGAGAACGGCTACGAAGACGGCAAGTATGGCGATCTCGTGCGAGCGATGCGGCCGGGCGACAGGATCGCGATCAAGTCATCCTATACTCGCAAGCGGGAGCTGCCGTTCGACAACCGCGGTGCCACTGTCTCGGTGATGGCCATCAAGGCGGTCGGCACAATCATTGCCAATCTCGACGACGGCAAGCGCGTGCAGGTCAACTGGACGCCGGTATCGCCGCACCGCGAATGGTACTTCTACACGAACCGTGCCACGGTTTGGCGGGTCGCGCCGGGTGGCTGGATGGAGGATGGCCTCTTGGCCTTCGCGTTCGACGACCGGCCGCAGGACCTCGACCGGTTCCGGAACGAACCGTTCTGGCGGGAACGGTTCGGCGACGTGGACGGCGAGCAGCGTTTCCGCTGGACAGTCTTCTACAGCGCCGTTGCAGCAAAGCTTCTGGACTATCGGGCAGACCGTAAGCCCTTGATCGACGGCATCCATGCAATCGCGCAAGAGATAGCAGGGCTAGGGTATCTGCAGGACCGCTACCCGGAAGGCGGTACCGGCCCACTGCGCGACATCTGCCCCTTCACTGCGATGGGCACGTTCAACCGATCCATGACGGACGCCAATCGGCGCGCGATAGCGGGAGCGCTGGCCAAGCTGATCGGCGTGGAGGAGGAGCTGCCGAGCTCCTTCGAGGGAATTCCGGTCCTCAACAACCAGCGATCCTGGTTCTTTCGATACGGCGACAAGCGCAGCGAAGGCGACATCGACAAGCTGTGGGACCTGTTCGCATCCGCCGCAGCGCTGGTGGATTCTGATCAGCCCGAGCAGCGGGACAAATTCATCGCCGACTACGACGCGGCCATCGACGTTTGGGGCGCCTCATGGAACCTCTCCACTGGGCTGTATTGGTCGCATCCGTGGGAGTACCCAACCCTCGATAGCAACTCGCGCGCATTCCTCACCGGCTGGCTGCAGATGCGGATCCCGCCGATAGGGCCGCAGAGGCCCTGCAGCGGCGCAACCTATCTCAAGCTGGTCGACGACCTGAAGGCGCGCTTTACTGAGGACAGCTACCCGGTCCACAGCTTCCCCGAACTGTCGCTGGCCGCATGGCACTACAAGGCACCCGACCAGTCGGAGGCCGAGTCCGGCCAAGGCGGCTCGGCGCCCACCGAGGACGAAGAAGAGGCGGCTGTCGTCGATCCGATCCAGACGCCAGCGCCAGCTGTGCCATACGATGTTGACGACATCCTGCGCGAGGGCTGTTTTCTGGAGCGCGGGGAGATCGACCTCCTGCTGGAGCGATTGCGCACACGCAAGAACCTGATCCTGCAGGGACCGCCGGGAACGGGTAAGACCTGGATGGCCAAGCGCCTCGCCTTTGCACTGATGGGGGAGCGCGAGGAGGCACGCGTCCGTGCCGTCCAGTTCCACCCAAACCTCTCCTATGAAGATTTCGTCCGAGGTTGGCGGCCAAGCGGCGATGGCAAGCTGACCCTTGCTGATGGTGTCTTCATGGAGGCGATCCGCGCGGCGCTTGGTCGCCCAGACGCCCGCTTCGTCGTCATCATTGAGGAGATCAACCGTGGGAATCCCGCGCAGATCTTCGGCGAACTGCTGACGCTTCTGGAGGCGGGCAAGCGCACACCGCGCGAGGCGCTCGAGCTCTGCTATCCCGATGCCGACGGCATCCGCCGCCCGGTTCATGTGCCCGAGAACCTCTTTGTCATCGGCACGATGAACATCGCTGACCGCTCGCTGGCGCTGGTCGACCTCGCGTTCCGCAGGCGCTTCGCCTTCGTCGGACTTGAGCCGAGGCTGGGTGAAGCCTGGCGAGGGTGGGTAACCGAGAAGGGCGGCGTCGATCCCGCCCTCGTCGATGACATCGAGCGGCGTATCGTGGCGCTGAATGCGCAGATCGCCGAGGCGTTCGGCCGTCAGTTCGAGATCGGGCACAGCTATGTCACACCGACGGCAAAACTCGAACCCGGCGCAACGCGCGAGTGGTTCCGTCAGGTCGCTGAAACGGAGATCGGCCCGCTGCTTGACGAATACTGGTTCGACGCGCCCAAATCGGCACGAGAGGCACTCGACCGGCTGTTGCAGGGATGGTGATCGCCGATGCCGGGGTTGCGCCTGAGAGCGCTGCTGCGGGGTTCATCGGCCGCATCCCCGTGCGCAATATCTGGCTCCTCATGCTTTACGCCTCGGACCTATTCCGGAAGGCCGGGCCCACGCGCGTAGACGTCGACCGCAACCCCGACGAGATCGCCGATCTCGTCGCTGAGTTATTGGCGCAGGCGGTCGAGGAGCGTCAACGCCAACAGCTGAGCCTCGGTTACCGTCCCCGCAGCGCCGACCTATCGCGGGTCCGGGGGCGGATCGACGTGCTGCGCACGGAGCGCCGACGGTTACTCGCGCGCGGAGCTGTGGCGTGCCGCTTCGTCGAGCTCAGCGTCGATACACCGCGCAACCGCTACGTCCGCGGCGCACTTGAGGCCGTAGCGCGGCTGGTAACGCGCCACGATCTGCGCCATCGCTGTCGACGGCTGGCGGCAGACATGCAAGCGCAAGGTGTGGCTGGGGCCATGCCATCGCGCGGCGAGCTCAGTGCCGACCGGATCGGTCGTCATGACGCCAAGGACAGCGAAATGCTCGCAGCGGCGATGCTTGCGATGGATCTCGTTCTGCCCACCGAGCGAGCTGGCGCGCGCGCCTTGCCGATGCCGGAAAGGGAAGAGCAGTGGGCTCGGCGGCTATTTGAACGCGCCGTCGGCGGCTTCTACAGAACCGTACTGCCACGGGAGCGCTGGCGCGTGCGGACGGGTGGCTTGCTCGAATGGCCGATCGATTGGTGGACCGAAGGCGCACGCGACATATTGCCGGGGATGCAGACTGATATTGTGCTCGACGATGCGTTGGCTATCCGCCGTATCGTGATCGACACCAAGTTCACCAGCATCGTGACGGCGGGCTGGCGCCGCGAAACGACGCTGCGCAGCGGGTACCTTTATCAAATTTACTCGTACATACGTTCACAGGCAGGACGTAACGACCCGCTGGCCGACAACGCGGAGGGCTTGCTCCTGCATCCGGCCATTGGTGAAATGTTTGATGAAGCAGTCTCATTGCACGGACATCTTATTCGCTTCGCCACTGTAGATCTGGCGGCCGACAGCGGAGCTATTCGTGAGCAACTTCTGAAGCTCACGTTGCAGTCCAAAGAAGAGACTGATCATGGCAAGCACGTCCGAGCTCGATCCCACATGACGCTGTAGTCGGCGAGCATTTCGGCAATAGCCGACCCCTCCGGCAACAGACCGAGTTCGTCGGCGGCGCGCGCCTGGAGCCGGCTGCTACCGCCCCAGCACCGACTTGATCGTGTGACCTCCGCCATAGATGGCGAGCCAGAGACCGGCGAAGCCAAGCAGGTTCTCCCATGGGATCGGTACGATGGCTGTGCCGGCGGTTGCGTTCACAACCGGAAGGATCACGCCGTTCCAAGTCCAGAGGAACAGCAACATCCACGACATGGCCGGGCGCCATCCCCAGGAGAAGACGCTGCCACGCTGGTCCTCGCGGTCCAGCATGTGGTCGCGCTGCGTGGTCGCCATAGTGAGATAGGCAACCCACTCGGCGCTTCGTTCGCGCTCGATCGCCTGCACCTTGGCGGCGGCTTTGGGATCAGCCTCGATCGCAGCTTTCACTGCTTCCGGTGTGGGCTGAGCACCGAAGGCCTGGGCGAGCGCTTCAACCACCTGTGCGGAAGCTTCTCCAGCGATCCCGCCGACATTGGTGCGCAGTATCGAACCCAGAATGGGGGCACCGAGGCTGACAAGGACAGGAGCAAGGGAACTAAGCATTTGCGGCCTCCCGGGCGTAGGCGGTGGCGCGGTGGGTGTTGATCACTGCGCGGATGATAAGGAAAGCGAGCGCCGCGAACGCGACGGAGGCGATGCCAACGAGCAGCCAGTCGCCGAGTTGCGCGCCCTGATCGAGGGAGATTGCGCCGCCACCGCCAGCGCCGGCCGCTGCCCCCGTCTGCTTACGCGCCTGGGAGCGCGCCTTGTCCGCCTCACCGCCCAGTTGCTGCTTGACTCGATCGCTGTTGTCGTTCGCAGCCGTCAGGGCCCACGCCACGCCTTTTGCTTCAATATCAGCAACACGACGCGCCCAGCCGCGGCCGAACGTGTTCCAGATGTTCAGCGACCGCATGAAGCTTAGACGGATAGCGCAGATGCGCTTTACCGTCTCATGGTCCGGCCCGCCGATCGACGCGAGGAGCCATTTGCGGCCGCGCGAGACGCCGCAGTTCACCGACGCATCGTAGATGGCAAGATCGACGCCGGTGCCCAGCGTTGGCCCGCCGCTGGGCACCCAATACTGCTCGAAGTAGATCTGCTCGGCTTCGGCAATCGTGATCTGGCGAACCAGGCGAACCGGCTTGCCGTGCTGGCGCAGCCAAGCGTGGTACACGGCTTCGGTCACGCCATACATCGTCTTGCCGCCAGGATCGGCGGGGTGGTCGGACCATCCGCCCTCCCACGCCTTTGTTACGTCATGGCAGCGCCGGAACTTGGCCGTGCTCATGGGGCGGTTCTCCTCTTGAATGCTGGATACGAAAAACCCGCCTCGAGGGCGGGTGTGGTTGGTCATGGCGGCGGGTGCTGCGGCTTAGGGGTTGCCGCCGAAGATCTTCAGCTTGATCGCGATTCCGGCGAGAAGCGCCAGCATCACCCCGGTGGTGATCATCCGTACCGACGTCTGCACCGCGGTGCGGCGCACAAGCCGGATGCAGTCTAAGAGCGCACGCAAATCACGGATGTCGAGCGCCGCCTCCTTGCCCTCCAGGCCAACATCAGCAAGCGCTCGTTTCGCACCTTCCTCGGCGGCGCGCGCCAGGACCTCTTCGAATTCGGCTTGCGGCATACATATGAGGCCTTGATCAGAACGGGGTGGTGTCATCGTCTCTCCTTTCCCGCTCATCAGCCGACCTTAGCGCCCCAGAACGAGGTATGATCAGCGGCGAAATAGCCGTCCGCGACGCGGAAGGTGCCCTGCAGCTCGACCGTGTCTCCGGCACTGAGCGGCACCATCGTTTGCAGCGAGAGTGCCGTCGCTTCGGAGACGTGGGTCCCAGAGCTTTCGCCGAAGGAGCCTCTGATTTCGGTGGCGCCGTTCAGAACCAGGCGACCGCGCATGCGCGCCGTGGTGCTGGAATTGACCTTGTAGAGAAGCGTTGCGCCGAAGAGGTAGGTGCCGGCGACCGGCGCGACGAAACGGTTGTTGCCGGCGTCGAAGGCACCCTGGTCATTGTAGTCCGTGTTGTTGATGCCGATCCTCGTCCAGGTGTCGATGCCGACGTAGTTGTCGTAATTCGTGTAGGCTTTGAAGCGAGGCAGCCGCGGCTGGTCGACGATGCCGTTCGCGTTGTCGACGATGAAGCCGTCAAAGAAGCTCGAGCCGTCCGCCGACACGGCAAGCCGGAACTTGTCCGAGCCGAAGAGCCCAAGCAGCGCTTTCGTGACATAGGCGGTCTGGAGCGTGAGCCCGAGGTCGTCGCCGGCCGATTCCTTGTTCATCGTGTAGAAGAGATGGCCGGTTCCGCCTTCGCCGACGGTCCTGGCTGTCCAGAGCGCGGCGTTGAGCTTGGCGGAGAACGGATTAGCCGCGTCCGCCGTGGTGCCGATCCCGAGCAACTCCAGGTTCTGCAGCGCCGTCGGCGTGGTCCCGATCCAGCTCGACCCATCATAGACGAGCAACACGTTCTCGTCCTCGATCCAGGCCCGCCAGCCGGTCCGAGGCGGCAGGCGCAGCCAGGCGCCGTCGGTCCAGAGCGCGACATTCAGGTCCCAGCCCATCCAGTCACCGCTGGCTCCAGAGCCAACGATGTAGCGGTCGCCATCCATAGGGCTGCCTGGCGGCGCGGTCAGATCGCGGTCGAGGACGGAAAGTTGCACGAGCCCGTCGAGGATCCGCAGCGCCTCGTTGTGGGTGACATGCTTCTGGGCCTGCGCCGCCAGAATGTAGGGCAGCAGGAGATGGGTCGTGGCGTCGGACATGAGGGGCTTTCAGAACGTGAGCGTGACGGTCTTCGGAGCACCCCGACCCACAAGGGCCGAGAGCTGGAATATGCGGACGGTGAGTGTGTTTCCGGGGTCTAGCAGTCCGCCCCAGTCGGTGGACTGCTGCGCGGCGGTGTAGGTGACGCTCGTCGTGCCGGTACTCAAGACGCGCTTCACGGTTGCACCGTCGAGGATCTCGATCTCGTAGGCTTCGAGTCCCTCGGCCAGCGGCACCTCAAGCCCGCCCCAACTGTCGGCGGCAAGCGCGCGAGATCGACGTGTCCAGCGGATCGTCAGATCGCCGACCGTGCGCGGGGTGCGCCATGGCTGCTCGACATGAGCGACCGAGAACGGCCGGAGCCCCACACCCTCCGGCGCAAAGCCCTGCGCCGCATAGGTCTCGTCGCTCACGGGCCGGCTTGCGGGGCCGATGCGCCAGTTCCACGGCAGCCCGAGATCCGCCTCGGCAATCGGCAGGGAGGCGAGGCTGTCGTCGAGTACTACGACCCGAGCACCCGCGGGCGCGGGATTGCCTACTGCGCCTTCGGTGCCGCGCTGGCCGCGCAGGAGCCGCGTCAGCCGGTAGCGGCCCGGCGCGGTGAGCTCGGCCGATCCTGCCTGGACGATCTCCCAGACGCCCGGTGCGCTCTCGATGGCGAGCGCGTTGGCACCGCCCATCAGGGTCAGGTCGGTGACGCTCTCGAGCGTCCCGGAGAACAGATCGACCACCAGCACGTTGCCGAGATCGAAGCGCGAGGTTGGCCCTGACCAGAAGTCAAAGGCCAGAACGCCGACACGCGCCCGTGTTCCGAAGCTCGTCAGCAGTTCGAAGCCGTCCGTTGAAGGGCTCCGGTAAACGGCCATCTGGCCCGGCCACGGCACCGAATGTGCTGCGACGAAGGGTCTGTGCGCAGGCTGGTCCTCGGTCAGTTGCGGCAGATCGAGCAACACTGCCACTGGCGCGCCGAAGACAACGGCCCTGGGCAGCGCCGCGGGGCGTGGCGCACCGGGCGGCAGATCGTAGGCTTCCCGGTCCTGGCGGAGAGCCTCGATACTCCTTGACTCTGTGTCGGCGGTCGAGACGAAGCGCAGCGGGACCTTACGTCCGTCATGAACCAGCGTGATGACGTCGGCCGGATCGAGCGCCAGCCGCGACGGCGGCAGGCGGAAGACGGCGCTCTCTCGCCCGGTCCATGCTTCCATGAGCGCGCGACGGCAGCGCCGCTCGGCCTCCTCGGGCGGCACGGCGAACGGGAAGCTCTCAGAGGCGATGCGGCTCGTATCCACGGTGATGCGCCGGGCCTCGACGAGTGCGGCGTCGTAGTCTTCGTCGGCGCGGGCCACCTGCCACTTCAATGCCTGCGGCAGTTCGGTCTCCTGCCCACGCGTGAGTTCGAGCGCGTCGCCCTCGCGTGCGGCGACAAGATCGTCCGGCGTCACGCTGGCGACCGCTGCCCGCCCGCGCATCATGAAGCGGATCACGCCTTGGGTCTCGACGGCATCAAAGCCGAAGTGGCGCGACAGCGTGGTGATCGAGGCGCGCGGGCTTTCGAGCGCGCCGATGGCGTAGCCCTCGATCGCACCCCAGAGGCCGGTGACGTCGATCCTGTCCTCGGGCATCCCGGCGCGCAGGCAGAGATGGCGGACAAGCGCGGCCAGGGATACGGCCCCGAGCCTCCCGGTCAGCCAGTGCCCGAGCCGCCAATTCGGACCGTCGGTCCAGACGTCGGTGAGCTCGGGGAAGAACGGATATGGCCGTGCGTCCCACGTCCAGGCGGCGCATTCGGGAACGTGCACCATCCGGTCGCCGTAGATCGACGACAGTGGGTTGTTCGCGCTATCGCCCCAGAAGAGATAGGTCGCTTCGAGGTAGGCCCGCTGGATGGCGTCGTCGCGCCAGCCGCGCGAGAAGTAGGGCACGAAGCTCTCCGACGATTTCGGGTCGAAGAACACGTTCGGCTGGTTGGTGCCACGGTCGATTGTGGGGCAGCCGAGTTCGGTGAAGCGAACGGGCTTGGACTCCGGCGCCCATGCGGTGGACGTTCCGCTTTCCACCCCGCCGGGGCGATTGAAGTGCGGGTTCGACCACCAGGCGCGCAGGTCCTTGTAGCGGAACACCCACGACTTGCCGGCGGCGCCATCGGTGATCGGTGTCCGCACCTGCGATGACCGGTCCATGTCCGAGGCATAGAACCAGTCGAAGCCTTCGCCTCCGGCGATGTTCGCCTGCAAGTAGGCGCGGTCGTAAATCGCGGGCCAGCCGTCCTCTGCGTCGAGATGCTCGAAGCCATCGCGCCAGTCGGACAGCGGACGGAGGCCCACGCATGACCGACTCGACGAACACCATCCGGGTCGTCATCCCGCTGACCATCCGCAAACGCAATGGGCGGCCGAAGATCCTGCCGCCCGACGAGGTGATGGTCCGGGACGGCCGGTCTCAAGACCTCATGTGCTGCGCGCCATCGCCCGCGCTTGGAACTGGCGGCGGCAGCTGGAATCCGGTGCCGCTTCCACCATTCAGGATATTGCCGCGGCTGAGAAGGTCTCCGACCGGTTCGTGAGCCGAATGATGCGGCTCGCCTATCTGTCGCCGGAGGTGCTCGACCACCTCGTGATCAGGCGCGTGCCACCGTCGCTTTCGCTGAACGACCTCGTTGCGGTTGCCGATCGGCCGTGGGCGGAGCAGCTTCAAAGGGCCTTTTCCCCATGACGTCTTCCGCATCCCAGCAAGCACATGCGTAGGAGGTGGAGGTGGGGCAGCGTTCGCATCTGGTCAGTGGCGCGGGGAGGATCGTTTGGTGTGGGGGCATCTAGCGACATTTCAATCCAGCCGGCACCACGCGCGTTGTTCCGTGTTGTACCAGGCAGATTGACAGCAGACGGCAGGCGTGAGAGAAGGGCGGCAATGGAACAACGGAGAACAACGCCATGGCCGAGAAATCCTTTACCGCATCGAAGTCCCGTTCCAACCGCCCGGGGTGGAGCGTCACATTTCGCCATCCCGTAAGGACGGACAGTCGTGGCGAGCGCGGCCTCAAGGTTCGGCGCGGTCTCGGCACGAGTGACGAAGCAGAGGCCGATCGCCTCGTCGCTCAACTGAATGAGCTGCTGAGCGACGAATCCTGGTGGAGTGGTGACCGTCGCGGCGATGCTGAGTCCCGGTACGATCCCATTGTTGTTTCCGCCTTCTTCGACGGAATCGAGGCATCGCGCATCGACCCGGAAACAAGGCGTAGCGAAGTGATCCCGCTTCCAGATGCCGAAGACGGCTACAGCACCGTGATGTTCCTCGGCACAACGGGCGCGGGAAAAACGACGCTGTTAAGGCACGTGATCGGCGCTGACCCCGAAACTGACCGCTTTCCGTCCACATCAACCGCCAAAACGACGACGGCCGACTTCGAGATCGTCACAGCATCCGATAACTACACAGCCGCCGTCACCTTCATGCCGGAGCATGAGGTACGCGCGCATATCGACGAGTGCCTTGAGGAAGCCTGTCTTGAGGCCGTTCAGAAGAAACCTAGTAGCAAGATCGCAGCCGCTCTCCTGGAGCACCGTGAGCAGCGGTTCCGGCTTTCATACGTTCTCGGCGGCTGGAGTGACGCAGCGGCGGTGGATGACGACGACTTCTCGTTCGATGACGAACAGGACGCGGCGCCAGAAATCGATGAGGCCGAGGCCGTTCCGCCTGAGGAGCGGGAACAGAACCATGCACAAATTAAGGACTTCGTTAACCGGATCAGAACGCTGACGGTGGAGGTCGAGGAAAAGTTCGTTGGAAGCGTCGGCAGTCTCGTTGACCAGAAGACTGCAGACGATCGGGCTACGTGGCTTGAGCTGTTCGGGGTCGAAGCCTTCAAGCACCCGCAGTTCTCGAACCTCGCCTTGGATATAATGGAAGAAGTCGCTGATCGCTTCTCCAAGATCAATGATGGTGACCTTCAGAGGTCGTCGACAGACTGGCCAATTCTCTGGACTATGGAGTCCGACGACCGCGATCATTTCCTTTCTGCTGTTCGGTGGTTCTCAAGCAACCATTACAAGCAGTTTGGGCGACTCCTCACGCCGCTTGTAGATGGCATTCGAGTGAAGGGGCCGCTATTTCCTGAGCTGGCCGAGGTCAGCGAGGCCCCGCAACTGGTGCTGCTCGATGGTCAGGGACTCGGGCATACTGCGACGAGCGTTTCGTCAGTTTCAACGCGCATTACGAAGAAGTTTGCAAGCGTCGACATGATCCTCTTGGTCGACAACGCGCAGCAGCCAATGCAGGCAGCTCCGTTGGCTCTACTCCGCTCGGTCGGCAGCTCCGGTTTCGCGCGGAAGCTGGCGATCGCCTTCACTCACTTCGATCAAGTCAAGGGGGCGAACCTGGGGTCCTTCGAGCAGAAGCGGGATCACGTTCTCGGATCGGTTGGCAATGCCATCGCTAGCCTGCGAGACGTCGTCGGCTCCGGCGTCGCAGGTGCAATTGAGCGCCAGGTTGACGGTCACTCCATCTTTCTCGGTGGCTTGGACCGCAAGACCGCGAAATTGCCCGGTGGCTACAAGCGCGAACTGGCTCGCCTCATCGACATGATGCAGCGCGCGATCGAGCCCATCGAGAGAACGGATTGCAGTCCGATGTATGAGTTCAAGGGTCTCGAGATCGCTGTGCACGACGCCATCGATGCGTTCCGGGATCCTTGGGTAGCAAGGCTCGGACTGTCCTATCACGACGGCATCGCCAAGGAGCACTGGACACGCATCAAGGCTCTCAGTCGACGGTTGGCCAATCGCTGGGCGGACGAGTACGACACGCTGACACCTGTCGCAGACCTTCTCGCACGGCTTCAGGAAGAGGCTTCCAAGTGGCTGGACCGCCCGGCCGGCTGGACAAGGCAGCCTGAGAACGATGATGAACGCGAGATTGCATTGGATGCTATCCGGGAAGCCGTGTTCAAGGAGCTGTCTCGACTGACCAAGAGTCGACTTACAGATGAGCAAGTCGCCAACTGGCGCGATGCGTACGATTTCAGTGGTCCCGGATCGGCAGGAAAGCGTTCTCGGATGATCGAGGAAATCCACGATCATGCAGCCCCGCGGATCAGCGCCGCGATGAGCCCCGATGCCCGGGCCTTCCTTGATCAACTGCACGACATCCTAAGAGATGCAATTCTTGAAGCCGGTGGGCAGGTTCTTCCTGTGACAGCCAAAAAGATCGCGTAGCGCCTGAACTTGTGATGCCTTGGGGGAGGCTACTGCCTCCCCTCAAACCAGTTCGCTACGAAGAGTCCTGTGCCGAGCGCCCGCTCGCGGCCAGCCCCTCCTGATCGCTGACGGCAGCCAAAGCACGATCTAGAATACGGCCCAGTGCGGGCGACTGCTCCCATACTCGCCATGAAACGCCTACCGCGCGTTCTCTGGCTGGCGACGCCAGCCGGGAGTACGGCAGCAGAAGGTGCGTCGACGATGGAAGGAACTGGCTGAAAACGTTGGCCTTCGCGAAGCCGAACCGGGCCGGACTAGATTCGCTCGGTTAGAGACGGAGGGTCGTTCAGAGACGGAAATTGGACCCGGCGTCAGTCTCCGAGGTTCGGGCGCCTCGGCTAAACGCCTTTGAAACAAAAAGAAAAAGCCCCCCAACGGGAGCCTCATCTCGGGTTCGCTACAAGATAATGGCGGAGGGAGTGGGATTCGAACCCACGGTGGGCTTGCACCCACGCCGGTTTTCAAGACCGGTGCCTTAAACCACTCGGCCATCCCTCCGGGCCCCGAATACTCGGGAAGAAGCGCGACCAGATTAATGGCTTTCGCTTCGCCATCAGTCCACGTCGCGGACATTGCTTTACAGCTCGTTTGCCCGCCTCGTCAACGCGGGATCGGTGCGCCGACCTAATCATCCCGTTCCACAATAACGGGGCGATAGATCACCACGGGATCATCCCACCGGTCCATGCTGAGCATGCGAGCGCGCTGTTCGGCGCGACGATCAAGATCAATCCGCTGCAGGCATTCGGCAAAGGGGGCCGTGCCCGACTGAAACCCGTAAGAGCGACATTGGCGCTCATCGAGTGCACGACGTTCTTCAGGGCTCAGTGTCGCGCAGCCCGCCACCAGCAACGATATGCCTGCAAGACAAGTGCAAATCCACCAGCGCATTATCAATCTCCCGGAGGTCCATCCACCACCAAGCTACACGAAAGCCCGATTCTTCGGAATGCCCGAGCGGCTGCAGAAAGCATTCCATAGGCGTAAGCATTGCGGCAAGCTTCTTAACACGTTACACATTCGGCATATTCCATTGTGGCGATTCATCTAACGGTAACGATTTCAGAGCCATCGGAGGGGCCGGCTTGCCAGAGGGCATCGGCCAATAGACGAGATAAATGGGGCAGACATCGTGAGTTTGAAAGCCGGTGCGTGCGATAGAACGAAATTCGAGGGAAGAGGGCAGTCCGCGTATCCAGTCATCGCCGGTGTCGCGGTTATCTCGATGGTTCTGACGGCTTGCGCCGTGCCGACCGAAAAAGCCTCGCTCGATGAAGGGCAGACGACGGAATATTTTGCTGCATCCGAGTACGGGGTCGAGGCCAGCCCGCGTGTGACTGAAGCCAAATCGGGTCTTCGGCGTGGTGGTGGTAGCTATAAGCTAGGCAGCGCTTATCAGGTCAAGGGTCGCTGGTACCAGCCGCAGCAAGATCCGGACTATCAGGCTGTTGGTGCAGCGTCGTGGTATGGCAACGCCTTCCATGGCCGCCTCACCGCAAACGGCGAAGTCTACGACATGAACCATTTGACTGCAGCGCATCCTACTTTGCCGCTACCGAGTTACGCACGGGTGACGAATCTGAAGAACGACAGTTCTGTTATCGTGCGGATCAATGACCGCGGCCCATTTGCCGAGGGCCGCATCATCGATCTTTCAAAGCGCGCGGCGGAAATGCTCGATTACAAGAATTCCGGGGTGGCTAAAGTTCAGGTCGAGTATGTTGGACCGGCGCCGCTCCATGGGCAGGACGACCACTATCTGATGGCATCCTATCAGCCGGGAGGTACAGACAATGTGCCGGCAGATCTTCCCGACGGCGTTATGGTCGCCATGAATAGCGAAGAGACCTCGGCGCCCCAGGCGGCAGCGGCAACGGCATTTGCCGCGCTATCATCGTCGGGCAATTCCGCTGTGGCATTACCTCAAACCGGTCCAGTAGTCCCTGACCGCCCCCTTGTCGCTCCTGCTTCTTCGGGCTCGAGGGAGCTAGCTCTAATGTCCTACACGGAGCGGCAAAGGACGTCCACGTTGCAGATGTTTGATGCTCTGGTACAACCCGGACAGACGGGTGCGTCGGCGCCTGCAACCTCCCAACGCGGTGATAACCGACCCGCGCAGGCAAACAACGCGTCCTATATCAACCTGGGCGCCTGGTCTGAGCGCGACCAAGTTCAGGATATCCGCAGCGCACTTACGAATGTCGGGAGCGTTACTGTCGAGAAAGCGTCCGTGGGGCACGAGGATTTCTACGTTCTTTCGCTCGTGCCGGAACATCGGGCAAATCTTGACGGGGCATTGCGGGCGGCATGGTCGGCCGGGGCGGGTGATGCGTTTATCGTTCGGGATTAGCGGAATCCCGAGTTGACGCTGAGGGTTCCACCGCTATTCGGCCGTTGATCAGCGGCTCTGGCGGCCTATGTTGAGATCAGCATTATGTCGCGGAATGGGCTGCAGTCATGCTCCTGCGGGTTGCCAGGACAATTCTAATCCTCTTTCTTGCGTCCGTGGTGTGGGGGCATGCGCAGTCACAGCCATTTGAGACCAAGGCTCCTTATGCCTTTCTGATTGAGGCGGAGACAGGCACGGTCCTGTTTTCGAAGAGTGCAGACGAGCCCTTTCCGCCGGCCTCGCTCGCCAAGCTGATGACAATCGAGCTTGTGTTCCAGGCGCTGAAGGAGGGCAGGCTTTCACCGCACGAAATGTTTTTCGTAAGCGAGTACGCTTGGCGCACGGGCGGCGCAGTGTCGGGTACATCCACGATGTTTGCCGAAGTGAGTTCTTCGGTACCCCTTGAAGCGCTGCTGCAGGGCGTGATTGTCCAATCCGCCAATGACGGCGCTATCGCCATTGCAGAGGGCCTAGCCGGTTCCGAGGAGCGGTTTGCGCAGAGAATGACGGATCGTGCCCGCCAGCTTGGGATGGAAACTTCCACATTCGTGAATTCAACCGGATTGCCGGCCGAGGGGCAGCATGTCACCGCCCGCGAGATGACCATGCTGGCACTGCATCTCTGGCGCGAATATCCGGAGTATTACCACTACTTCGCCGAACCGGGCTTCGAGTGGAACGGTATTTTTCAGCGCAACCGCAATCCGTTGCTGGCGGTGGACATCGGTGCCGATGGGCTCAAGACTGGGCATACAGAGGCATCAGGCTATGCAATAGTCGCCTCCGCAGAACGTGACGGAAGACGTCTTTTTGCGACATTGAGTGGTTTGTCGAGCGGGAGCGAACGAATCGAAGAAACGCGAAAACTTCTGGATTGGGGCATGCGCGGATTCGAGCGGAAGAACGTGCTCGAGTCCGAGGAAATCGTGGGCGAAGCGCGGGTCTTCGGCGGCAACAAGCGCACCATAGGCCTGCGGACAACCCGGCCCTTGTCGGTCTTCGTCCCCGTCGACGAATCGGCAAAGCTCTCCGGCCGGATTGTTTATCAAGGACCGCTCACCGCGCCGATCGAAGAGGGTGTGGAAATCGGCAAGCTTCAAATACGATTTGGCGATCAGGTGAGCCAGGAAACGGTGCTCTATGCCGCAGAATCAGTAGAAAAGGGCACACTTCACCAGCGCGCCCTCGACGCGGCTGGCGAACTCCTGATCGGATGGATTCGCTGACAGGCTTCATTTTCCGCGCATCGCGGCAGCGCTGGGCGTCCGAGTTTCAACAACGCATCGGAATACCAACCAATTGTTGGAAACTTCAGTCCGCTGGGACTATGAAGGGTGGAGAGTTGATCTGAAATGAAAATAGGGCGGGTGAGTGCCGCGCGGAGTGTTCATAACGTTCGAAGGAGGCGAGGGCGCAGGGAAATCTACCCAGATTCGCCTCCTGGCAGACCATTTACGTGACAGGGGCCACGAAGTGGTGGTGACGCGCGAACCGGGGGGCTCTCCCGGGGCGGAGGCGATACGTCATGTGCTGCTTTCGGGCGCCGCACAACCCTTCGGCACAAATATGGAGGCCCTGTTGTTCGCGGCAGCTCGCTCCGATCACGTCGAACAGCTTATTCGCCCCGCGATCGAGCGCGGCGCCGTTGTTCTCTGTGACCGTTTCGTGGATTCTTCACGTGTCTACCAGGGTGTTACTGGCGAGTTGGACCCGGAGTTCATGGCGACGCTGGAGCGCGTTACGGTCAATAGCATGATGCCCGACCTGACAGTCTTGCTCGATGTCGATCCGCAAGAGGGCTTGCGCCGAGCATCGGAAAGGCGGGGGGCAGGGGATATCGACCGCTTTGAGAGGGAGGCGTTGCAGAATCACCGTCGGCGCCGCAGGGCCTTTCTCGATATCGCCGGGAACGAGCCGCAGCGATTTGTCGTGATCGATGGTTCCCCCGCCTCGGAGGAGGTTGCCGACGCGATTCGACTGAAAGTGGAAAAGATTCTACCGGAAAGGCGGAACGCTGAAAGTGAAGGCAGTGAGCAGAATGTTTGAGCGCTCTGCCCCGGAAAGGCACGATTCGCTGCCGGATATCCCCGAACCCTCGGAAAATCCGATGCTGGTCGGGCACGAAGAGGTGCGTGCCATGCTTGCCGGCGCCTTTCGATCCGGAAAGATGCATCACGCGCTGCTCTTTGCCGGTGCACGCGGGATCGGCAAGGCGACACTCGGCTTTCACCTGGCCCGGCACTTGTTCGACCACCCGGACGGGGCCGCATCTGAAGCACTTGGTGAAGCAGACCCTTCGAGCCGTACGTTCCGCCTTGTCGCACAGGACGCGCATCCGGGATTGCTGCATTTGACACGTCCACAATCGGATCGGGACAAGAAGTTCAAAACTGTCATTACCGTCGATGAG
This sequence comes from Chelativorans sp. YIM 93263, assembly GCF_028767125.1. Lineage (GTDB taxonomy): Bacteria > Pseudomonadota > Alphaproteobacteria > Rhizobiales > Rhizobiaceae > Chelativorans. Next base: position 42,234 of record NZ_JAKCWP010000002.1, on the reverse strand, counting down.
GTCCGCCGCGTCAGTCGCTTTCTATCGATGACGCCCCCTGATGGTGGGCCTCGTTTCGTGATCGTCGATCCGGTCGACGACATGAACATCAATGCCGCCAACGCGTTGCTGAAGAACCTCGAAGAGCCGCCGGCGAACACCACCTTCATTCTCATAGCGCACTCTTTGGGCCGGTTGCTCCCGACCATCCGATCACGCTGTCAGGTTTTCAAATTCCAGCCGCTTTCCGCCGCGCTTCTGAAAGAATTGCTCGTTCAGCTCGGGGTGGAACTCCCCACCAGCGATGAGAAACGCGCGTTGCTCATGGAGCGGGCCGGCGGCAGCGCACGCAGCGCCATTCTGATGACGCAGTTCGGCGGATTGGAAATAGCGAAGGCGATGGATGAAATCACATCCCGCCGAGTGCTGGATGTTTTCGAATGTCATCGCCTGGGCGAGGCGGTCGCCGCACGCGACCGACAGGTGCAGTTCGATCTCTTCAACAACAGCGTTCTCGACCGGCTTTCGGGTGCTGCAGTTGGCGCTGCACAGGAAGGCGCGATGGGGCGTGCCGCGCATTTGTCCGAGCTATGGGAGGGCCTGCGCGAAACGATCGCGCAGGCCGAAATCTATAACCTCGACCGCAAACAGCATGTCGTCGGCCTCATGGCGCGGCTTCACAACGCCTTGCACGAGCGTTAGCAAGCATGGCATTCGGCGCCGCGATGCGCTATCTGAGCGCGGGCCATAGCAAATCCAGGCACTTTCACACATGACAAGCAACACCTTCTACATAACAACCGCGATTTCCTATCCGAACGGCAACCCGCATATCGGCCACGCCTATGAGCTGATCGCAACCGACGCGCTTGCGCGCTTCCAGCGCTGTGACGGAAAGGACGTCATGTTCCTGACCGGAACGGACGAGCACGGAATCAAGATGCTCCAGACGGCGCGGAAGGAAGGTATGGACCCTCGTGTCTTTGCCGATCGGAACACGCAGAAGTTCATGGAGATGGCGGAGGCGCTGAACGCCTCGAACGACGATTTCATCCGCACGACGGAGGAGCGCCACTATGCGGCATCCCAAGCGATCTGGAAGGCGATGGCCGCAAGGGGCGACATATATCTCGATACCTATTCCGGCTGGTATTCGGTAAGAGATGAAGCTTATTACGGCGAAGAGGAGACGCATGTCGGCGAGGATAGCGTACGCTACGGCCCGCAGGGCACGCCTGTGGAGTGGGTCGAGGAGGAAAGCTACTTCTTCCGCCTGTCGGCGTATCAGGACAAGCTTCTGAAGCTTTACGAGGACAATCCCGATTTCATCGGCCCCGCGGAGCGGCGTAACGAGATCGTCAGCTTCGTCCGTTCCGGCCTGCGCGACCTGTCCATTTCGCGTACGACCTTCAGTTGGGGCGTCCCCGTGCCCGGCGACGAGAAGCACGTGATGTATGTCTGGGTGGATGCCCTCACAAACTACATCACCGCAGTTGGTTATCCTGACCAGAAGGCCGCGAGATGGCGGTACTGGCCAGCCGATGCACACATAATCGGCAAGGACATCACGCGCTTTCATGCGATTTACTGGCCTGCATTCCTGATGTCGGTCGGCTTGCCACTGCCAAAACGCATTTTCGGCCACGGCTTTCTGTTCAACCGCGGCGAGAAGATGTCAAAGTCGGTCGGTAACGTGATCGACCCGTTCGCCCTGGCCGACCATTATGGGCTCGATCAGGTCCGCTATTTCCTGCTGCGCGAGGTTCCTTTCGGGCAGGACGGAAGCTACAGCCACGATGCCATCGTCAATCGCACGAATGCGGATCTTGCCAACGACCTCGGCAATCTGGCCCAGCGTTCGCTCTCCATGATCGCCAAGAATTGCGATGGCAAGGTGCCCGAGCGCGGTGAACTCGCCGAGACGGATCGCAAGCTGCTCGCCCAGACGGAGACAGCGTTGGCGACCGCTCGCGAGGCTATGGGCCGACAGGCACTTCACAGTGCGCTTCAGGCCATTTTTGAGGTGGTTGGCGAAGCCAATCGTTACTTCGCCAGCGAGCAGCCCTGGGCCCTGCGCAAGAGCGATCCCGCGCGGATGGAGAGCGTGCTTTTCACCACAGCCGAGGTGTTGCGGCGTATTGGCTTGCTCTGCCTGCCCTTCATGCCGGATTCGGCGGGAAAGCTGCTCGACCTGCTTTCCGTCCCGGCCGAGCGGCGTAGCTTTGCTGAAATCGGCGAAGCGGGGACGCTCGCACCCGGCACGCCGCTGCCGGCTCCCAAGCCGGTGTTCCCGCGCTACGTCGAGCCGGAAGAAGGGCAGGGGGACTGATGCTGGTCGACAGCCATTGCCATCTCGACTTTCCCGATTTCGAGACGGAGCGGGATGAGATTGTCGCGCGTGCCAGCGAGGCTGGCGTTGGCCTCATGGTCACCATCTCCACGCGTGTCGCCCGTTTTGACGGGCTGCGTGCGATTGCGGAGCGTTACGACAACGTATTCTGCACGGTCGGCACGCACCCGCACAATGCCGCGGAAGAAACGGAAGTGACGGTGGATCAGCTCGTCGAGCTTTCCGCCCACCCAAAGGTGGTCGGCATCGGCGAAGCAGGACTCGACTACCATTACGACAAATCGCCGCGAGATCTTCAGGCACAAAGTTTCCGTCGGCATATCGCGGCGGCGCGTACCACGGGCCTGCCACTCGTCATCCATGCTCGGGACGCCGATGATGATGTGGCGACCATTCTCCGCGAAGAAGCGGAGGAGGGGGCTTTTCCCTTCATTCTCCACTGTTTCTCTTCCGGGCCCGCGCTCGCGCGCACCGGGGTAGAGCTCGGCGGCTATGTCTCCTTTTCTGGCATTCTGACCTTCAAGAAGTCGGATGCCCTGCGCGAGATTGCCAAATCCGTCCCGCACGACCGGCTGCTGGTCGAGACCGATGCCCCCTATCTGGCGCCGACGCCGTATCGCGGAAAGCGCAACGAGCCTTCGTATGTGGTGCATACGGCGAAGGTGCTGGCCGAAACGATCGATCTTACTCCGGAAGAAATTTCCGCCGTCACGACGGATAATTTCTTTCGTATTTTCAATAAGGTGTCGCGAATTGCTGAAGAGGGTGGTTAGGTTTGAGCGATCGAATTCGGCTGACCATTCTTGGCTGCGGGTCATCTCCTGGCGTTCCACGCATTATTGGTGATTGGGGAAACTGTGATCCCACCAATCCCCGCAACCGGCGGTTACGCGCGGCGGCATTGGTCGAGAGGCTGACGCCGGACGGCCATGTGACACGGGTCGCAATCGACACCGGGCCGGATTTTCGAGAGCAGATGATCCGCGCGGGCGTCGACCGTCTCGACGGTGTCGTTTACACACATCCCCATGCCGACCACATTCACGGGATCGACGATCTCCGCGGCTATGTTCTCGTGCAGCGGCACCTCATCGACGTTTATGCTGACGAACCGACGATGCTGCGGCTTCGCGAGGCTTTCAGTTATTGCTTCGAGACTCCGGAAGGCAGCAGCTACCCACCGATCGTGCGACCGCACATCATCAGCCACTCGGAGAGTTTTACGATCACCGGGGCAGGCGGTCCGCTAACCTTTACACCGCTTCCGCAAATCCATGGCCATATCCGGTCGCTCGGTTTTCGCGTCGGCTCGATCGCGTACTGCTCAGACGTGAGCGATTATCCGGAAGAAACCGTGCCGCGCCTAGCGGGCCTGAAGGCGCTTGTTATAGATGCACTTCAGTACCGTCCGCATCCGAGCCATTTTTCGCTCGAGCAAGCATTGGAATGGATCTCACGTCTTGGTCCGGAACGCGCCATTCTGACCCATATGCACATACCGCTGGACTACGAGACGGTAAGAAACGAAACTCCGGAGCACGTGCTTCCGGGATTCGACGGAATGACGATTGAAGAAAAAATCGCATCTGATTGATTTTCGGAGGGATTCAGATGTCAAAGAGCGTTGATCGCGTGGCCGCTGCGGCGGCCGAAGCAGCCTTGTCCATTGAAATCAAACGCATGGGTGAATCGACGCGAACGGCCGATGAAGCCGCGCGCCAGTGCGGATGCACAGTCGATCAGATCGTCAAATCACTTATCTTCGCCGGCGAAACCTCGAACCGTCTTTATCTCTTCCTAGTTTCCGGTGGCAAACAGCTCGATCTCGATAAAGCGCGCGTGGTGGTCGGCGAAAACCTCACGCGTGCCGATCCACATCGCATCCGCGAAGAAACCGGTTTTGCGATCGGCGGCGTATCACCTCTGGCACAGCCTCAGGATGTCCATCGCTACGCAGACAGGACATTGCTCCGCTTTGATCAGGTCTGGGCTGCGGCCGGCGCACACGATGCGGTATTTGCCGCCGAGCCGAAAGCGCTCCTTGCTGCCGCAGGGGCGAAAGTCGCGGATATCGTGCCATGATGGAGCATTCTAAATCTACAGGCGGCACAGGGATTAGTTCCATAATCTATCTTATGCGATCTATTTGTGTATCAGTTGCGCTGGCGCTTTTCCATCTTGCCATTGGCCCGACGGCCGCCGGCGCACAGACCACCCCTTTTGCGAACGGCGATCAAATGCCGGACATGACGGCCACCTGCGAAGATCTCGGTTACTGGATCGAGCAGCTACCTAATAGCGATCACAGAATAGACATGGCTGTGGCAGGTCCTCTGGCGGCGGTAGAGTTCGACGGTGCGTTGGCGTATCTCGTCGTTTGTCCCGCTGATGGTCCGCAGGCTCTCTGCATCACCTACAGCACGAACGGAATGGAACCCGGTGAGCATATCAAGATGTCCGGTGGCACACAGCGTATCGCCTCGAACAAGATTATACTTGATCCATGTCTGGCGGTTCGAGATTGATTATGGACCGCGGTTGAGACTGCTACGGATGCGCGCTACGGCTTTACCGCCACCGAATGGAGCAGTCACCATATGACCCCTTCCAAAGACATTTCCCGCCTGATTGAGATCATGGCTGCCTTGCGCGATCCCGAGACGGGTTGCGCATGGGATGCCCAGCAGAACTTCGCTTCCATCGCACCTTATACGATCGAGGAAGCTTACGAGGTTCTCGACGCCATCCAGCGCGACGACATGCACGATTTGTGCGACGAACTGGGAGACCTATTGCTTCAGGTGGTTTTTCACGCGCGTATGGCTGAAGAAGCTGAACATTTCGAATTTGGCGACGTCGTCGAGGCGGTTACGTCAAAGATGATCCGCCGGCACCCACATGTTTTCGGAGATGAAGACGCTCGCGAAGCCGGCATGGCCAAAGGCATGTGGGACAAGATCAAAGCCGAGGAGAAGGCCGAACGCCGGGCGCGCCGCGGCACCGAGGCGCAGGGTTATCTCGATGAGGTTCCGACCTCCCTGCCCGCACTCATGCGCGCGTTGAAATTGCAGAAACGGGCTGCACAGGTCGGCTTCGATTGGGGTGAAGCCAAACCTACGCTCGATAAGATCGAGGAAGAGATTGGCGAGGTACGACAGGAAATGGAAAGTGGCAACGAGAAAGCCGTTGCGGAAGAATTTGGGGATCTGCTGTTTGCCGTCGTCAATCTCGGTCGGCACTTGGGTGTCGACTCGGAAGCCGCCCTCCAACAGACAAATGAGAAATTCCGGACCCGGTTTCATGCTATCGAACGCGGATTGCAGGCCGAGGGAAAAGCTCTGGGGGCTGCCTCACTTGACGAAATGGAAGCGCACTGGCAGCGCGCGAAGCGCGATAAGTAGGTGATTTTACATATATTTTTTCGCGATTTTATCAAGCGCGATCAGGCGCTCTATCAATTCAGGCATCCTTTCAAGTGGCACCATGTTCGGTCCATCGGACGGCGCGTTGTCCGGATCCTGATGCGTCTCGATGAATACACCGGAGACACCGACTGCCACGGCCGCCCGTGCGAGCGTCTCGACGAAGCGCCGCTCACCGCCAGTAGAGCCGCCCTGCCCGCCCGGCTGCTGCACCGAGTGCGTGGCGTCGAAGATCACCGGTGCGCCTGTTTCGGCCATTAGCGGCAATCCGCGCATGTCATTCACCAGGGTGTTGTACCCGAATGAAGTTCCGCGCTCTGTCACCAGCACGTTGGAATTGCCCGAGGCTGTGATCTTTTCAACCACATTTTTCATGTCCCAGGGCGCAAGAAACTGCCCTTTTTTGACGTTGACCGGCTTTCCGGTTTTCGCCGCCGCGATGAGGAGATCGGTCTGACGGCAAAGGAAAGCGGGGATCTGCAACACATCGGCCACCTCGCCCGTCGCGGCGCACTGCTCTTCGGTGTGAACATCCGTGAGAACCGGAACACCGAGTTCGCGCTTGAGATCAGCAAAGATCGGCAGCGCCATGTCGAGACCCGCACCGCGCTTGCCGGACAGTGACGTCCGGTTAGCCTTGTCGAAGCTGGTCTTGTAAACGAATCCGATGCCGAGCTTTTCAGTAAGCTCCTTTAGCCGACCTGCCATCTCGAAGGCATGGTCACGCGATTCGAGCTGGCAAGGACCGGCGATCAGCGCCAAGGGCGCGTCGTTGGCAAATGTGGCCTGGCCGATATCGACGCGTGGATTGGGGGTCATACCTGGAACTCCTCAAATATAAAGGTCGCGCCCTGCCCCACTGCAGGCGGGACGACAATCCTCCGTTCGCGCACTTCGTGATGAATCTCTGCGGCCGCGAGCGCCCCGCGCACATCAGGGAGATACTGCGTAAGGAATGTGATGCCACTGAGGCCCAATCCGCCACTGCCATCCATGTCTAAGGCGCTAGCCAGAGCCGGTGGGATGAGGGAAACCGTCGCGTTAGCCATGGCGAACTCAACTGGGCCAGCATCGCGGCGCAAGGGCTCAATCCCACAAAACAGGCTCAGGAAGTTCTCGTAATCTCCGGGGCGCGAGGCAGTCAGCAAGACGTGCGAAATACCGATGACCCCATTCCGGTGACGCTGCAGAGTCGCGCGATCCGCCGATGGGGACTTGACGCGTTCGCAGGTGAAGAAAAAGACCTCGCTGTGGATGGGAGCCGCAAAGGCGAGCTTGAAGGACGCTTCGCCTTGCACGCCGTGCGCATCGACAAAGGGACGGGAGAAGGAGAGGATGGAACCCGCCGACACCCCTTCCCCCACAAAGCGCGCGTGATCGGCATCCGCATCCGCCGTGCCAAGCACAAATGCGGAGAAACCTTCGTCACCCTGAACAGCGCGATAATGGCGGTCGCGGTCGACAAACGTATTTCCCACCTGGATAGCCGCCGCAGTCAAATCCTCGGCGACGATCGCGAGCGGCTCCAAATAAGTATCGTCTTCGAAAAAGACGCAGCAATTAGCAGTGCCGAAAGGATGTGCGGCATCCGCCGCGACGGTAAAGCCAAGAGCGCTCAACCTCGCGCGTGCCGCCGCCAGGCTTCGCGTCGGCAGCACGCAATGGTCGAGCGGATAGGGCTTCATCAGACCAGTCGCGATTGCTCGACCGCAGCGCCGATAAAACTCGCGAAAAGCGGGTGCGGCTCGAATGGCCTGCTCTTCAGTTCCGGGTGGTATTGGACGCCGATGAACCACGGATGATCCGGGTACTCGATCGTTTCCGGCAGAACACCATCCGGTGAAAGGCCGGCAAAGACGAGACCACAATCCTCCAGCTTTTCGCGATAGCCGATATTCACCTCAAAGCGATGACGATGGCGTTCAGAAATGTCAGGCGTTCCGTAGATGCTGGCGATCTTCGAGCCCGTTCGGAGACTCGCGTCATAGGCGCCCAGCCGCATTGTCCCACCAAGATCGCCGGCCGCGGTCCGCTTCTCCAGCATATTGCCCTTCAGCCACTCGGTCATCAGGCCGACGATCGGCTCGTCCGTGGGGCCGAATTCGGTCGAGGACGCCTTTTCTATTCCGGCCAGCGACCGGGCCGCTTCGATACAGGCCATTTGCATGCCGAAGCAGATACCGAAATACGGCACCTTGCGCTCGCGCGCGAACTTGGCCGCCAGGATCTTGCCTTCGGACCCGCGCTCGCCAAAACCGCCCGGCACCAGGATGCCATGGACCTTTTCCAGCCACGGTGCGGGATCTTCCTCCTCGAAAATTTCCGATTCGATCCATTCGAGATTGACGCGTACGCGATTGGCCATGCCGCCATGGGCAAGCGCCTCGTTCAGCGATTTGTAGGCGTCCTTAAGGCCGGTATATTTGCCGACCACGGCGATGGTGACCTCGCCTTCCGGATTGTGGATGCGCTCGCAAACCTCCTGCCAGCGCTCCATGCGGGGCTTTGGCGCCGGATCTATGCCGAAAGCGGCCAACACCTCCGAATCGAGGCCTTCGCGGTGATAGGCCATAGGCACGTCATAGATATGGGCAACGTCCAGCGCCTGAATGACCGCGGATTCCCGGACATTGCAGAAGAGGGAGAGCTTGCGCCGCTCCTCGGGGGGAATCTCACGGTCTGCACGCACGAGCAGGATGTCGGGTGCAATGCCGATCGACCGCAACTCCTTGACGGAGTGCTGGGTCGGCTTTGTCTTGAGCTCACCGGCCGCCGGAATCCACGGCATCAGCGTGAGATGGACGTAGATTGCATTGCCGCGCGGCAGTTCGTTGCCGAGCTGGCGAATGGCCTCGAGGAAAGGCATCGCCTCGATGTCGCCGACCGTACCGCCGATCTCGCACAGCACGAAATCATAATCCTCATTGCCCTCGAGGATGAATTGCTTGATCTCGTCGGTGACGTGCGGGATCACCTGCACCGTGGCGCCGAGGTAGTCCCCGCGCCGCTCCTTCTCGATGATGTTCTGGTAAATTCGACCGGTGGTGATGTTGTCGTGCTTGTTGGCAGAACGCCCCGTAAAGCGCTCGTAGTGGCCGAGATCGAGGTCAGTCTCGGCCCCGTCATCGGTGACGAACACTTCGCCGTGCTGATAGGGCGACATGGTTCCGGGGTCGACATTGAGATAGGGATCGAGTTTCCGGATTCTCACGCGGTAGCCGCGTGCCTGGAGCAGCGCACCAAGGGCTGCTGCAGCTATGCCTTTTCCCAGGGAGGAAACCACGCCGCCTGTGATGAATACGTATCGCGCCATGGGACTCATCGCTTAACTGGATGAGGGCGATTCCGCTAGAGCAAAATGCCCACACCCATCTTTTTTTCGCACAGCGATAGCGTTGCGGACGTCGTCATGTCCGCTCTGCCATCCATTCGGAGGCTTCCGTTATTGCCCGGTCGGTACCTGCGTCTCCGGATCGGTCGGCTGGCCCAAGGGCGTTGGCGCTGCCGGCGCGTCCCCTGCCCCGCTTGGAGCTTGCGCCCCATCATCGTCGGCAGGCGTGCTCGGTGTGCCGCCCAGCTCATCAAGAATGCCGCCGCCGCCGTCTTCCTGCGTCTGGCTCTGCGGAAGGTTGTCGAAGATATCCGTCGGTTGCGCTTGATAGCGGGCCAACAGCGAAAGGGCCAGTGAAGTCGCGAAGAAAGCGGCCGCCAGGATAGCCGTTGCGCGCGTCAGGGGATTCGACGAACTGCGTGCCGCCATGAAACCCGAGCCGCCACCGCCGATGCCAAGACCTCCACCTTCAGAACGCTGAAGCAGAATCAGGCCGACAAGCGAGACGACGACGAGCAAGTGAATGACGATTACGATGGTCTGCATAAGTCCCTTCCGGCGCCTGACAGGCAAAAATTCGCCTGCAGGAGCGGCTCATTGCACGGCTTCGATACGTTTTCAACCCCCGGCCACGCGGATACTCGCCGTGCACGCATCGGCTCATATCTAAGCACTTGCCCGTTAAATGAAAAGTGCGTGAAACGGAAAACTCGTGCGTCAGGCGTGCGCCGCGGCGGCGGCTTCGCAGATGGCCAGAAAATCCTCGGCTTTCAGACTGGCACCACCGACTAGCGCGCCGTTCACATGGTCGATCGCAAGCAACTCGCGCGCGTTGTCGGGCTTGACGGAACCGCCATAAAGCAAGCGCACTTCCGAGGCCTCGTTCCCGAGCCGTGTTTTCAGTTCGCGGCGCAGATGATCGTGCGCCTCGGCGACATCGGCAGCCGTCGGCGTCAAACCGGTGCCGATGGCCCATACGGGTTCATAGGCGATCACCGTATTATCCGCCGTCGCTCCTTCCGGCACCGAGCCCGCAATCTGCCGGGAAAGAATGGACAGTGTGTCGCCGGAGTCCCTCTCCGGCCGCGTCTCCCCAACGCAGACGATTGCGATAAGTCCCGCGCGCCAGGCGGCCTTCGCCTTGTCGGCAACATCGGCATCGCTTTCGCCGTGGTCCGTTCGCCGCTCGGAATGGCCGACAATAACGTGTGTGGCGCCGCAATCGGCGAGCATCTCGGCCGAAATTTCACCCGTATGCGCGCCCGTGGCAGATGGATGGCAATCCTGCCCCCCTGTCTTTACCGGTGTATTCCGCAGCGTTTCGCTTGCGCGCGCCAACAGTGTGGCCGGCACGCAGACAAGCCCCTCGATCTCCTCGCCTGCTATCGTCGTGAAGCCTTCCCCGATTGCCTTCAGGACATCGAGTGAAGTGCTCGTGCCATTCATCTTCCAATTTCCGGCTACGAGCGCTTTCATACCGGCCGTCATTTCAGATTCTCCGAGAGAATTTGCATCGCGAGAAACTCCTCCCTATCAAAAAGTGGCTATAAAGCAATCGACAGGGGCGCTTGAGGGCGTTATTGCCCACAGAGGGTAGGAAACAACAAGAATCCAAACGAATACGATTATGCTCGATAGCCTGAGAAATTCCGCCAAATCCTGGGTCGCTAAGCTTCTGCTTGGTCTTTTGGTCTTGAGCTTTGCCGTCTGGGGCATTTCTGGCCAGATGTTCACCGGCATCGGCAGTGACGTTCTGAAAGTTGGCGGGACATCGGTGTCCGTCCTCGACTATCGTCTTGCCTACGACCGCCAGATTTCGCTGCTTTCGCGGCAGCTTGGAACCCGCCTTACGCGCGAGCAGGCGGTGAATTTCGGGCTGGACGATCAGGTTCTTCAGCAACTCGCGACAAGTGCGGTTCTCGACGAAACGGCGCGAAGGATGGGTCTGGGGGTTTCGCAACAAACCGTGGCCCAACTGACCGCATCGGATCCGGCCTTCCGAGGTGCCGGCGGCAGCTTCGACCGGCGGCAATTCGAATTCGTGTTGAGCCAGGTTGGAATGCGTCCGGAAGAATATCTGCAGAACCGGGAAAATGACGCCATCCGGCAGCAGGTCATCGATGCCGTTGCCGAAGGCGTTTCCGCGCCGGATACACTGTTGCGGAACGTCGCTCTCTACAGGGGCGAGAGCAGAACCATAGAATATGTTCCCCTGCCCCGCTCGCTCGTTGAGCCGATTGAGCCGCCGAGTGACGAGGAATTGCAGAGTTGGTTCGACGAGCGCAAGGATAACTATGCCGCGCCGGAGTATCGGCAAATCAATTACGTAAAGCTCGAGCCGGAAGATGTGGCCGATCCCTCGGCGATTTCCGAGGAACAGATTCGCACAGCCTACGAGCAGGAGCGGAATCGTTACACGACGCCTGAGCGCCGCACCATTGAGCGAGTGTCTTTCTCCTCCACCGAGGAAGCCGAGGCAGCACGTGAAAGCCTGCGTAACGGCGCCACGTTCGAGGATATCGTGGAGCGGCAGAATGGCAGCCTTGAGGAAGCGACACTCGGCACGCTTTCACAGGATGAGATAGCCGATCCCGCGATTGCCGAGGAAGCTTTTTCCTTACCTCAGGGTCAGGTAAGCCAGGTCGTGGAAGGCACCTTCGGCCCAGTCCTTCTCCGCGTCACCGAGATCGTGCCCGAAGAGGCCACTCCGCTGGAGGAAGTCAGTGACGAGATCCGGCAGCAATTGGCTCTCGAAGACGGCAGCCGCGTCCTGCTCGACACATACGACGCCTATGAAGATGCTCGAGCTGGCGGAGCTTCGATGCAGGAAGCAGCCAATCAACAGGGGCTGACGATGGAGACGGTCGAGGCAGTCGACCGGTCCGGCCGCCGGCCTGATGGAACCGTCATCTCAGACCTGCCTGAGTCGCAAGAGCTTCTCAACCAGGCTTTCGAAACGGAGCAAGGGCTGGAAAATCCGCCGATCCATATCGGAGCGAACGGTTACCTTTTCTATGAAGTCAGCGAGGTCACGCCGGCCCGAGAGCGCACTTTGGATGAGGTCCGAGATCAGGTTCTGGAGGACTGGACGAACGCCGAAGCGGAAGCGCGGCTGGATGCGCTGGCCGGTAGGCTCGAAGAAGAGCTGGAGGGCGGCAAGACCCTGGACGAGATCGCTGAAGAGGTTGATCAGGAAAAGCGGGTCAAGCGCGGTCTCAAGCGCCAGTCTGACGATCCCGATCTGGGCCAGGCCGGCGTTGCGGCTGTCTTCCGGGTTCCGCAGGGCGACACCGGATCGTTTGCCAACCCGGCTGGTGCAGGCCGGTTTCTTTTCCGGGTGACAGAGGTGTTTCAGCCTGCATCCGCGTCGGCCGATTTCCTGCCCGAGAATGTCGCAAACAGCATGTCGCAGGGAATCTCCAATGATCTTCTGGAGCAACTTGTGACGCAGCTCCGTGCGGAAAACGAGGTGGTGGTGAACCGGGCCGCCATGCAACAGGCCCTGAACTTCTGAGATGGCCGATCTGAAAACGCATATCGCAAAGGTCGCGAGCGGTACGCCTCTTAGCTTTGCGGAGGCCCGTGAGGCGTTCGATATTATTATGTCGGGCGAAGCGACACCGAGCCAGATCGGCGGTTTCCTTATGGCGCTCAGGGTTCGCGGCGAGACCGTTGACGAGATCAGCGGCGCCGTAGACACAATGCGAGCCAAGATGCTTCCCGTGGAAGCGCCTTCGAATGCGATCGATATCGTCGGAACGGGCGGTGACGCGTCGGGTACCTACAATGTGTCCACATGTGCCGCGTTCATCGTAGCTGGTGCCGGCGTGCCCGTGGCTAAGCATGGCAACCGCGCACTGTCCTCCCGTTCGGGTGCTGCCGACAGCCTCAGCGCGCTGGGCATCGACATCGAAATCGGGCCGGAACGGATCGCCTCCTGTATTGCCGAAGCAGGTCTCGGCTTCATGTTCGCGCCCAACCATCATGCAGCCATGCGCCATGTGGGGCCGATGCGCATGGAACTAGGCACACGCACGATCTTCAATTTGCTTGGGCCGCTCTCGAACCCGGCCGGCGTGCGGCGGCAGCTTGTCGGCGTGTTTTCGCCCGAATGGGTCGAGCCCATAGCCCAGGTCCTGAAGCAGCTTGGTGCGGAGAAAGCCTGGGTGGTGCATGGCGACGGGCTGGATGAAATGACGACGGCGGGAACGACGCGCGTTGCCGCGCTTGAAGATGGCTCTGTGACCACCTTCGACATCACCCCCGCAGATGCGGGACTGGAGCACGCCAGCACGGCAGACCTGAAGGGTGGCGACGGCGAGCATAATGGCAAGGCCCTTCGCGCGGTGCTCCAAGGGGAAAAGAACGCCTATCGCGACATCGCGCTTTTCAATGCCGGCGGTGCTCTGGTGGTTGCCGGAAAAGCTTCCAGCCTGCAAGATGGCGTCGCCCTCGCCGCAGAATCCGTCGATAGCGGGCGGGCTCTCGGGGCGCTTGAGAAACTGATCCACGTTTCCAACGGAAACTGAGCCTATGGCGGACATTCTGCGCAAGATCGAAGCCTATAAGCGCGAAGAAATCGCTGCGGCCAAAAGCGCCCTGCCCCAGGCCGAACTTGCCGCACGTGGCCGCGACGCCGCACCCGTGCGTGGTTTTGCCGGGGCACTACGGGACAAGCAGGCCGAAGGCCGGTTTGCCCTCATTGCGGAGATCAAGAAGGCGAGTCCTTCCAAGGGGCTTATCCGGGAAGACTTCGATCCGCCAGCACTTGCGGCAGCCTATGAACGCGGCGGGGCCGCCTGCCTTTCCGTCCTGACCGATGCTCCCTCCTTTCAAGGTAGGCCCGAGTTTCTGACGCAATCGCGTGAGGCCACGCAATTGCCTGCCCTGCGGAAGGATTTCATGCTCGACCCTTATCAGGTGTTCGAGGCGCGCGCTTGGGGAGCCGACGCAATTCTTATCATTCTCGCCAGCGTCTCCGACGATGAAGCAAAGACGCTTGAGGAGACTTCCCGACAACTGGGAATGGATGCGCTTCTGGAGGTCCATGACGAAGCGGAGCTGGAGCGTGCGTTGCGCCTCTCCTCGCCGCTCATCGGCATAAATAATCGCGATCTCAGGACGTTCGAGACAAAACTTGAAACGGCGGAACGGCTGGCGCAGATGGTGCCAGCAGACCGGATCATAATCGGCGAAAGCGGCATCTTCACATATGCGGACTGCCTCCGCCTTTCGAAGGCCGGTATCTCCAGCTTTCTAGTGGGCGAAAGCATGATGCGCCAGAACGACGTCGAAACGGCCACACGCGAACTATTGGGATTGAACGCCGACTCGCGACAAGAGGCTTAGGAATGACCGCTGCATCCAAAGGCTTGACCCATCTCGATGCAGGAGGACAGGCCGAGATGGTCGACGTCGGCGGCAAGGCCGATACGCAACGCACCGCGATCGCGGCCGGTGCCGTCAAAATGAAGCGCGAAACACTCCAGGTTATTCTGGAAGGCAATGCCAAGAAAGGTGATGTGATTGCCGTTTCACGGCTGGCCGGCATCATGGCAGCGAAGAAAACGCATGATCTGATACCACTCTGCCATCCCCTGGCCCTCACCAAGATCGCCGTTGAGATCGACCCCGACGAGACCCTTCCCGGCCTGCGTGTCGAAGCCATGGCAAGGCTTACCGGCAAAACGGGCGTGGAGATGGAAGCGCTAACGGCGGCCTCCATCGCATGTCTGACGATCTATGACATGGCCAAGGCGCTGGATAAGGCAATGGTGATCTCCGACATCCGCCTGATCGAGAAGACCGGCGGAAAATCAGGACACTGGCGGGCGGACGATACGGACGATGGCTCTGCTTCCGGTTGATCAGGCGCTGGAGCGCATTCTCGAGGGCATGCATCCTCTGCCCGCCGAGACGGTGCCGCTCGTGGAGGCGGTTGGGCGTGTCTTGGCCGCTCCGCTGCAGGCGCGCCGCTCCCAGCCGCCTTTCGATGCCTCCGCGATGGACGGGTACGCGGTGCGTGCAGCCGATGTTGCTTCCATACCGGCGATCCTTCGTCTCGTTGGAGAAGCGGCGGCCGGTCAAAGATATGACGGCAGGCTCAGCGCTGGCGAAGCGGTCCGCATCTTCACCGGTGCGCCGGTGCCACCGGGTGCGGACACGATTCTCATCCAGGAGAATGCAAAGCGGCTCGACGACGGGACTATCGAAGCCACGGAGACCGTTGCCCCCGGCTGGTACATCCGGCGGGCAGGGCTCGATTTTCGCGACGGTGATCGGGTCCTCGAGGCCGGTCGGATTCTTGACCCGGCGGCCATTTCTCTGGCCGCCGCCGCCGGTCATCCGGTTGTTCCCGTCGTCGGGCGTCCGCTGATTGCCGTCATCGCCACCGGAGACGAACTCGTTCGGCCGGACACGGACCCGGGCCCCGACCAGATAGTCGCGTCCAACAGCTTCGGGATCGGTGCGCTTGCGCAGCAGGACGGCGCACAAATTCTCGACCTTGGTATCGTGCCGGATGATCGTGAGGCGCTTGCAGCCGGGTTCCGGAAGGCGCTGAAAGCCTCGGCGGACATTGTCGTTACCCTCGGCGGGGCCTCGGTTGGGGAGCGCGACCTCGTGCGGGAAGTGCTGACGGATGAAGGCATGAAGCTAGCCTTCTGGAAGATCGCCATGCGCCCGGGAAAGCCGCTGATGTTCGGCCACGCCGACACTGCACGTGTGCTGGGCCTGCCGGGTAATCCTGTCTCCAGCTTGGTCTGCTCGCACCTGTTTCTCCGTCCCATGATCGCGCGGCTGGCCGGTCGCAGCTACATTCCGGATCTTCGGCAAGCCGTACTGGCAGAATCGATGAAAGCCAATGACGAGCGGCAGGATTATGTTCGCGCTTCGGTGACAGAGGGGAGCGAAGGGCTGATTGCGTCGCCTTTTCGCGTGCAGGATTCATCGATGCTGATGACACTGGCGGCGGCGAACGCCCTGATCGTCCGCGAACCGCACGCGCCCGCGTGTGAAGCAGGCGCGCCCTGCCAGGTTTTGATACTTCGGTAAAGCCCCTGCCCTACCTGGCCATAAAGGTCGGTGTCGTCATGGACTGCAGCATCGTTCGCGTGACACCGCCGAAGATGAACTCCGCGACGCGCGAGCGGCCAAAGGCACCCATGACAAGCAGATCTGCGCCCGTTTCGGCCAGATGATTGGCGATAACCTCGCCCTGCGACAGGTTGCCCGACTGCTCCGCCTTTGTGGAAACGTTGAGGCCATGGCGGGCAAGGGAAGCAGCGATCGCTGATCCGGCCATGCTGGCGTCCTGCTGGAGGGTGTCACTTGGATCGACCGTCAGCACTTCGATATTGCCGGCCTCCTTCATCAACGGAAGCGCGTCGAAAGCCGCGCGCGCGGCCTCCTTGGTGCCGTTCCAGGCCAGAACGACTTTCCGGAATTTAGCGCCATCACCTTTGTACGTGCTGGGCAGGAGAAGCACCGGCCGGCCGCTATCGAAGAGGAGCGCTTCAAGATCCGCCGCAACCCTAGCGTCCGCGTCGGGATCGTTCTGTTGTGCGATCACCAGGTCTGCAGCACGCGCGCTCTCTATCCCCGAGACGGCTGAGTCGCCCGAAACACTCTCAAATTCCCGCCATTCGGCCATGATGCCTTCCGCCGCGGCGCGGTCGTCGAACAGTTTGCGCAACTCGGTATGGCGCTTTCTCGCCTGCGCCTCAAATTCCACGCTGAAATCCACCGCAGGCGCGCCCATTGGCGAGGCCATCGCAACGGGCAAGGCTTCGGCATGCAGCCCGATAACGTGGGCATCCTGTCGGGAAGCGAAGGGCATCGCGAAATCGAGCACCCGCGGCGCATCCGCCCTGCTTTGCAGAATGGCGAGTACTGTCTTGTGGTCCATCCGACCCTCCTGTTGGGTTCGGCGCCAGGCGTTCTGCCCGCACGCCGTTAGAATGTACCCCAACGGAGAAGGCCTTATTTGCGTTTCATCAATGAATCGATCATCGCCTCGACCGCCTCTTTGGCCGCCTTGAGCGCTTCTTCCGATCGTGAACGCACGACGACTTCAGTCCAAAACCGTCCTTCCTCGTATTTCGGATAAGATCCGATGATCGTATCGGGATGCGCCTGCTGAATCTGTCCGAGCGCACCGCCCATCGTTCCCTCCGGCAGAGGTGAAGGAACAGCAACTGATATCAGCTTGGTGCCGACCTTCAGCGTGGGCAGAAGTGCGTCGAGCATGGCCTGGAAGATCGCCGGCACACCTGCCATGACATAGACGTTCTCGACATTGAAACCGGGCGCTATCGAGATCGGGTTTGGGATATGTTTTGCCCCTTCCGGCATGCGCGCCATTCGCTTGCGCGCCTCGGAAAACTCGATGCCGCGCTTGGCATAGTGCTCTTCCAGCATCCGGAAGGCTTTCTCTTCATAGTCGCAAGGAAGGTCGAAGGCGCGAGCGATCGCGTCCGCGGTAATATCGTCGTGGGTCGGTCCGATGCCCCCGGTGGTGAAGACGTAGGTATTGCGCGCGCGCAGGATGTTCACCGCTTCGACGATCGCTCCCTCGTCATCGGCCACGATCCGCACCTCCTTGAGGTCGATTCCAACGGCCGTCAGGATGTCCGCAAGGTGGCCGATGTTCTGGTCCTTCGTTCGGCCGGAGAGGATCTCATCCCCGATAACCACCATTGCTGCGGTAACAATTTCGCCCATTGCGCATTTCCTCGATTGATAGACGTGAGATACCCGCATCGCGAATGCGCGGCAATGCAAGGTGAACACTGTGTCTGCAAATCACACGGTTTCATTGCGGGAAACAACACTTAGATCGAAACGAGCAGTGCACGGGCGCTGGAGAAAAGAGCAGGAGCGATTATGGCTAAGATTCTGGTCCTTTATTATTCGAGCTGGGGTCACATGGAGCAAATGGCGAGGGCCGCGGCCGACGGCGCACGCGAGGCCGGCGCCGACGTGACTGTAAAGCGGGTTCCCGAGCTCGTGCCGGAAGACGTCGCCAAGCAGGCAGGCTACAAACTCGATCAGGAGGCGCCTGTGGCCGACCCGCTGGAACTCGAAAACTACGACGGTTTCATCTTCGGCCTGTCGACGCGCTACGGGATGATGGCCGCACAGATGAAGAATTTCCTCGATCAGACCGGCCCGCTTTGGGCGGCAGGCAAGCTGATCGACAAGACGGCGACCGTTATGGCTTCCACAGCCACACAGCATGGCGGCGCGGAAATGGCGCTGGCTTCCATGCAAATGGCATTGCAGCATCATGGCCTGATTATCGTCCCTCTGTCTTATGCCTACCAGGGTCAGATGGGCAATGATCAGATTCGCGGCGGCGCGCCCTACGGCATGACCACGACCACGAACAGCGATGGTTCACGTTTTCCCTCCGACCAGGAACTGGAAGGCGCGAGGTTTCAGGGCACGCGCTTCGCCGGCATCACGGCCAAGCTGGCCGGCTGATCCCTACCGGCTTGAGGCGGGAAGCGCGGGCGGTCTTCGGATCGCCCGCTTTTGTTTCGGGTGGCAAACCTCATGCAGGAACAACACGCGCTTGCGGCGGTTTGAGCCAATGAGGCCGAGTCCGACTCGGCCTCATTCTAGGTTGATTCCAACGGGAGGAGGACGAAATGCTTTCAATTCCCCGCCGCCATTTCCTTATCGCTGCCGCCGGAACGGCCGGTGCCGCGGCGTCTTCGCTGACCCCGCTCGGCAGCCGGCCGGCGCTGGCGCAGGAAAGCGAGAATGGCTCAGGATCTTTGCCGGAGCCATTCGGCTCGAAAATCGCGGATTCTCTGATTGTCCATTCCGAGTTGACGTTGGAGACGGAACGCGATGCGATCGGCACCAGCGGCATTACCGCCAAGGATATCCTTTACGTTCGCAACAATCTTCCCACGCCCAGTGAAGAGATCGTTGCAGACCCGGATGCCTGGGAAGTGCAGATCGAAGGTGTGCGCGAACCACGCAGCGTGACCGTGGGCGAGCTCAAGAGTATGGGCGTCGAGACGGTTTCTACTGTTCTGCAGTGCTCCGGCAATGGCCGCGGCTTCTTCGATCATGAGACGAGCGGCTCTCAATGGCTCACGGGTGCCGCCGGAAACCTTTTGTGGAGCGGTGTGCCCGTCCGCGATGTGGTTGAAGCGCTGGGTGGCCTGGAGGACGGCCGCAATTTCATGACCAGCACGGGTGGCGAGGATTTACCCGAAGGTGTCGACGAGAGCCAAGTGGTGGTGGAGCGCTCAATCCCGGTCGACCACGCGATGGAGCACGGGATTCTCGCTTGGGAAATGAACGGCGAGCCGGTGCCGCTGATTCATGGCGGACCTCTGCGCGTCGTCATTCCCGGCTATTACGGGATCAACAACGTTAAATACGTAAGACGTGTAGCCTTTACGGAAGAGGAAAGCGACGCGTCCATCATGCGCACGAGCTATCGCGTTCGCCCGGTCGGTGTGGAGGGTGCTCCTGACCAACCTTCCATGTGGGAAATGAAGGTCAAATCCTGGATCACCCGGCCGCTGGCCGATGTGGAGAGTGGCCGTGTTCTGCTCTATGGCGTCGCGTTCGGCGGCATCAATGCGCTGGAGCGTGTCGAGGTGTCTACGGATGGCGGCGAGAACTGGCAGGAAGCGCGTCTGCTCGGGCCGGATCTCGGCCGGTTCGCCTGGCAACCTTTCGTTCTCTCGGCGGAGCTTGAACCCGGAACGTACACCGTCACCAGCCGCGCGACGGATTCGGAAGGCCGTGTTCAGGAGGAAGTTACAGAGCCGAATCACCGTGGTTATGATTACAGCGGGTGGCGCGTGCTTGCCGTGGATGTCACCGTCGTCTAATCTCGTTAAGCCCGCCCTGTTCGGGGCGGGCTCTTTTTCCAATGGAGTGCTTTTATGCTGAAGGCCTGCCGCTACGCCGGTGTTTTTGTATGTCTGGCCGTGACCATACCTCTTGCCGGGGCCAGTGAGGACAATCCTTCGGAAGAACAGATCGAAATGGGGCGCGAGGTGTTCACCTCTGCCGAGCCCGCCTGTGTTGTCTGCCATACCTTGCAGGACGCCGAAGCGGCGGGGCGTATCGGTCCCAACCTGGACGACCTGCAGCCGAGCGAAGATCAGGTTCGCCTGGTCGTGCGTGGTGGTGCCGGCGCCATGCCCGCCTATGAAGGCCTGCTCAGCGATGAAGAGATCGATGCCGTGGCGGCTTATGTCGCCCACGCGGCCGGCGGCGAATAGCGGATAAATAACGCCAAAGCCGCACGCCCGACAGGCTTTCGCAGTTGCAAGCGCGGCGTGACGGCTTCCCCGATATCCACACCTGATACACACTACATATAGCGGTCACAAAACTTACAAGAACGATCCCTTGACGGGGGCATACGAGTCGCCTTTTATACTCCCATAACGTCCGTTCGTGGGCGCGGCCCGAAAGTTCACCAGTCGGCCTAGTTCTTCAATTGGTAGGTGCGTTGTCGATCACCGCTCGGCTTTTTGCGAGCGGGAGAGAGATGCTTTTGCGCCTGTTTGCGAGTGATTGCGTACCGCTGTCAGTGCTGGCGTTAGGAAGCTGTTAATACTATATTTAGGGTTTGTGGCGCAATCTGACACTAGATAAGGTGCAGTTCTCCGCTTGGAGAGATCACCTCGCGAAGCGTCGGATTGGTCCGGCCCGGCTCCTCAACCGGCGGCATGCTTTATCGGCAGGCTGGCGGGGAACGGGGTCTGGGAAGCGGGCGGAATGGCGGCCGTTGCATGGGGCACGGGCCGTTTTCGGCGGAATGGACTCCGTCGCGAAAATGTGACGGGAATTGCCCCGAGCGGGGCACTATATTTTGGGATCGAGAGGGACGAAGATGCGCATCGAACGCCGGTTCACCAGAGAAGGCCAGTCTCCATACGCGGAGGTCGAATTCCGCAAGGCTACGAGCGAGATCAAAAACCCGGATGGCTCCACGGTCTTCCGGCTCGCCGATATCGATGTGCCGGCCCAATTCTCTCAGGTCGCCAGCGACATCCTGGCGCAGAAGTATTTCCGCAAGGCCGGCGTGCCCGCGCGCCTGAAAAAGGTCGAGGAGAATTCGGTCCCCTCCTTCCTGTGGCGTTCGGTGGCCGACGAGGAAGCGCTGAAAGAGTTGCCCGAGGACGAGCGCTACGGCTCCGAGATCGACGCGCGCCAGGTCTTTACTCGTCTCGCCGGCACCTGGACTTATTGGGGCTGGAAGGGCGGCTATTTCGATTCCGAGAACGACGCCCAGGCCTTCATGGACGAGCTTTGCTACATGCTCGCCACCCAGCGCGTCGCGCCCAACTCGCCGCAATGGTTCAACACCGGGCTCCACTGGGCCTACGGCATCGACGGCCCCGGCCAGGGCCACTATTACGTCGACCCCTTCACCGGCAAGCTGACCAAGTCCAAATCGGCCTACGAACATCCGCAGCCGCATGCCTGCTTCATCCAGTCCGTGGGCGACGACCTCGTCAATGAGGGCGGCATCATGGATCTCTGGGTGCGCGAGGCGCGGCTGTTCAAATACGGCTCCGGCACCGGCTCCAACTTCTCGCATCTGCGTGGCGAGGGTGAGAAGCTGTCGGGCGGCGGCAAGTCCTCCGGCCTCATGTCCTTCCTCAAGATCGGCGACCGCGCTGCCGGCGCCATCAAGTCCGGTGGCACGACGCGGCGTGCGGCCAAGATGGTCGTGGTCGACATCGACCACCCGGATATCGAGGAATATATCGACTGGAAGGTGAAGGAGGAGCAGAAGGTCGCCGCCCTCGTCACCGGCTCCAAGATCGTCAAGAAACACCTCGAAGCCATCATGAAGGCCTGCGTCAACTGTCAGGCCGACAATGACGACTGCTTCGACCCCACGAAGAATCCGGCACTGAAGCGCGAGGTGAAGCTCGCCAAGCGCAATGCCGTGCCGGAAAACTACGTCAAGCGCGTCATCCAGTTTGCGCGTCAGGGCCACACGGACATCGAGTTCAAGACCTACGACACGGATTGGGACTCGGAGGCCTATCTCACCGTCTCCGGTCAGAACTCCAATAACTCCGTCTCGTTGAAGGACGACTTCCTGCGCGCCGTCGAGAGCGACGGCGAGTGGAAGCTGATCAACCGCATCGACGGCAAGCCCGCCAAGACGCTGAAGGCCCGCGATTTGTGGGAAAAGATCGGCTACGCCGCCTGGGCGTCGGCTGACCCGGGGCTGCACTTCAACACCACCATGAACGACTGGCACACCTCGCCGGCCGCCGGCCCCATCCGCGCCTCCAATCCGTGCTCGGAATACATGTTCCTGGACGACACGGCCTGCAATCTCGCCTCGGTGAACCTGCTGCAGTACCGGCAGAAGGACGGTACAATCGACATCGCGGCTTACGAGCATACCGTGCGGCTGTGGACGATGGTGCTGGAAATCTCCGTCATGATGGCGCAGTTCCCGTCCAAGGAGATCGCCAGGCTTTCTTACGAGTACCGCACGCTCGGCCTCGGCTATGCCAATATCGGCGGCCTGCTGATGACCTCGGGCATTCCCTACGATTCCGACGAGGCCCGCGCCATCTGCGGCTCGCTCACGGCGATCATGACGGGCGTGGCCTACGCAACTAGCGCCGAAATGGCCGGCGAACTCGGACCCTTCCCGGATTACGAGCGCAATTCCCGGCACATGCTGCGCGTCATCCGCAATCACCGCCGCGCAGCCCATGGCGAAACGCAAGGTTATGAGGGCCTCGCCGTCAATCCCGTCGCGCTCAAGCCCGAGGATTGCCCGCTGCCCAACCTGATGGAGCATGCCCGCGCTGCCTGGGACCGCGCGCTTGAGCTGGGCGAACAGCACGGCTACCGCAACGCGCAGGCCACCGTCATCGCGCCCACGGGCACGATCGGCCTCGTCATGGATTGCGACACGACCGGCATCGAGCCCGACTTCGCGCTGGTGAAGTTCAAGAAGCTCGCCGGCGGCGGCTATTTCAAGATCATCAACCGCGCCGTGCCGGAGGCGCTGCGTAGTCTCGGGTACTCCGAAGCGCAGATCGCCGAGATCGAGGCCTATGCCGTCGGCCATGGCAATCTGAACCAGGCCCCTGGCGTCAATCCCTCGATCCTGAAGGCGAAAGGCTTCACTGACGAGAAGATCGAGGCGCTCAACGGCGCGCTGAAGGCCGCCTTCGACATCAAGTTCGTCTTCAATCAGTGGACGCTGGGTGCGGACTGGCTGAAAGAGAATTTCGGCTTCACGAGCGAGCAGCTCGACGATTTCTCCTTCGAGCTTCTGCCCGCGCTCGGCTTCTCGAAGAAGGAGATCGAGGCCGCCAACATCCACATTTGCGGCGCCATGACGCTGGAAGGCGCGCCGCACCTGAAGGATGAGCACCTGCCCGTCTTCGACTGCGCCAATCCCTGCGGCAAGGTCGGCAAGCGCTATCTCTCGGTCGAGTCCCACATCCGCATGATGGCCGCGGCCCAGCCCTTCATCTCGGGCGCCATTTCCAAGACCATCAACATGCCGAACGACGCCACGGTCGAGGACTGCAAGGAAGCCTACATGCTCTCCTGGAAGCTGGCGCTGAAGGCCAACGCGCTCTACCGCGACGGTTCCAAGCTCTCGCAGCCGCTCAATTCCTCGCTGCTTTCGGATGACGAGGACGAGGCCGACGATCTGGCCGAGGAGCTGGTGGCGAGCCCCGCTGCCGCCCAGGCCACACAGGTCACCGAGAAGATCGTCGAGCGCGTGGTCGAGCGCCTCTACCGCGACCGCGAGAAGCTGCCCAACCGCCGCAAGGGCTACACCCAGAAGGCCGTGGTCGGTGGGCACAAGGTGTACCTGCGTACCGGCGAGTTCGACGATGGCCGCCTCGGCGAGATATTCATCGACATGCACAAGGAAGGTGCCGCTTTCGGCGCCATGATGAACAATTTTGCCATCGCCATCTCCATCGGCCTGCAATACGGCGTGCCGCTGGAGGAATATGTCGACGCCTTCACCTTCACCAAGTTCGAGCCGGCCGGCATGGTGCAGGGCAATGACGCCATCAAGAACGCCACCTCGATCCTGGACTATGTCTTCCGCGAGCTGGCGGTCTCCTATCTCGAGCGTTCGGACCTCGCCCATGTCGACACGTCCGACTTCACCAACACCGCGCTCGGCCGCGGCATCAACGAGGGCAAGGCGACCCCCTTCTCCAAGGGCCTGACGCGCGGCGCCTCGCCTTTCAAGCTGGTCAGCAGCAAGGAGCCGAGGGGCGAAGCCGGTTCGGACTCCCCTGCCCGTTCCACGCCCGCCGGCGGCTCCGCCTCGAATGTCCGCGCCATCTCGTCGGGCAGCGCGGTGACGGCGCTAAGTTCCGCCAACCCCGGCCTCCAGGAAGAGCCCACCGCCTTCCGCCGCGACTATGAGGAGCGCGCCCGCGAGCTTGCCGAGGAAGCCGAGGCGGAAGAAGGCACGGACGCCCTATTCTCGGAAAAGGCAGCCGATGAAGCGGCGGAGGCCAAAAAGGTAGAGTCCCGCCGCCGCCAGCAGGCAATCGCCCAAGGCTACACCGGCAACATGTGCTCCGAGTGCCAGAATTTCACGATGGTGCGGAACGGCACGTGTGAGAAGTGCGATACATGCGGGGCGACGAGCGGGTGTAGTTGAGGCAACAAAGGGGTTTGAGGAGGGCAACATAGTTTGTCCTCCTGCAGCCTAACATGTCCGCAATGGCAGCTTGGCGATGTCCCAACTGCAGAAAATGGCTGAAGCTCATGAAATCCGGGCAGTTTGCTGCCCGGTTTTCTGTTGCCGGAAAAAGGCCGGAAGTAGGCCTCAGCTGTCAGAAGTAGCGAGGTTTGTGCTTACGGCAACCAAACGCAAGTGCACTAGGTTCTGTGGACAAAATGTTCAAACGTGATCTGCCAAGGGTCACTCTCCAAAGAGCGCTCTTCGCCAATCCAATGGAAACTGTTTGCAGTGATCTCTGTGAATCGCCACCGTGCTTTCAGCCCGCGTGAATCCTCACCTAGCTGAACAATGTCCTTGCCCTCTGCCCGTCCGATCTGGCGCGAGTAATCTTGGTTGAGCGGGTCACTCCAAATGATGTGCCAACCGCCGATCTCGGGATCGAAAACGCGTAAGGTCGTGCCATACATGGTGGATGGAGCAGGGCGCTTGGGCCTGATCCAGATATCCTGAATTGCACGGCCTTCGAGTACCCAGTCGAAATGGATTTCCCCGGTCGATTTCTGTTTCGTGCCGTCATGGAGATGATGAAGCGTCTCCATTTCCCAGCTTCCAATGAGCCACCCATAAAGCTCCATGTCCTTCGCGTATTCAGTTACCGGACCGTCGGATCCAAGAGCAGCGAGAAGCGTAGAAATCGTCATAGTCCAAAACCTTTTGTTGCGCGGCATAGATAGAGAATATCACACAGTCTCCCTGACAGCCCTCTGTCAGGAGGTGCGCGTAAAGACTTTTCAGCCCCGCCTGGGTCGTGCAGATAAACGGGATTCCCATTTCACCTGACGCGTGATTCAACGCTGCTCTTTGAGGAGAGCGGCGTTGATTCGACGACTGATGAGCGATGCGGAATGGGCGTTCTTCGCGCCGTTCCTGATCGAGAACCGTTCGAGCGGCGGCCGACGGCCGCAGGATCACCGCAAGGTGCTGGACGGCATCTTCTGGATCACGCGGACGGGCTCGCCCTGGCGTGATCTGCCGGCCGAGTTCGGCAACTGGAACTCAGTCCATCGCCAGTATCGCCGCTGGACGGAAGCCGGCGTCCGGGACGTGATGCTGGCAGGCCTTGCCGAAAGCGACGCGGCCGACACCACCATGCAGATGATCGACAGCACGATCGTGAGGGCGCACCAGCACGCAGCCGGCGGAAAAGGGGGATTCAAAGAAATGCTATTGGCCGTTCGCGCGGTGGGCTCACGACCAAGCTTCATACCCGAACGGATGCGCAGGGCCTCGCCATCGGCTTCTGCCTGACGCCCGGCCAAGCCTCGGACATGGCCGCCTACCAGGAGCTGATGCAGGAGGAGGCACCCGATCCGGCCGCGATGCTGGCCGACAAGGGGTATGACAGCGACGCCATTCGCAACGATCTCGAGCGGCGCGGCGCGGACCCGGTGATCCCGGCAAAGTCGAACCGCAGAGTTCAGCGCCCGGTCGACAAAACCAAATACGCGCTGCGCAACCGCATCGAGCGCTTCTTCAATCGCCTCAAGCAGTCGCGGCGCATCGCCACGCGATACGACAAGCTGGCTTCAAGCTTCCTCGGCTTCGTTCAACTCGCAACGATCAGACAGTGGATCAGGTTTGTCCACACGACCTAGGCCAACCGAAAGATTCCTCGCTCGGTTGCGTCTTGAATTCGCTACTTCCGAAGAAACCTTGCAAGCTCTTTTGACACCCTGTCCGGTATTTCCGTTAGTATCCCATTCTTCATTTCACGGAAGACGGTCAGAGAGCTGTCGGGCATGGCATCAGCAATGTAACGCGCGACCCTTGCATCGCTGCCCGACGAGTGCTCCCCCGTCATGACCAGACCGGGCATGCGTAGGTGCGGGAGTTTCGGACTGATATCCGTTTCGAGGTAGAGACTGTATGCGTCGATAAATACGCGGTCCTCTATGCTGTTGAGCTGTTCGAGCCTTGCTTCAAGTGATCCTGGATGTGCCGCAACGAATGCATTGGTGTACCAACGCTTCACCAGTCCCGGTAAAACCTTTCCGACGCCATCGGCCGAGAGTTGGCGGAGAAGTTGTTTCCCCGCAGATTTAGCCTTTTCGTCACGACGCGCAGGGGCGGCGATCATACAGAGTTTCCTGACCCGGTCCGGAAAACGGTACGCATACTCGGCTGCGATCAGAGCGCCCAGAGAATGGCCAACGAGAAAACATTCTCTCAGCGAAAGTTCGTTTCGCAGTTGCTCGAGATCGTCAACGAGCAAGTCCAAGGTCAGCTTGTCGTACTCCTTACTGGATGCTCCATGCCCCCTGAGATCGTATGAGATGCAACGGTAATCGACTGCCAAATCGCGGACAACATGGCTCCAGACTTCGTGTGTCGAGGCGTTCCCGTGCACGAAGAGAACATCCGGGCCCTCCCCCTTCACGTAATGCGCTATCCTGCGGCTTACGGTCTGCATTCAGCTGCCCTTGGACTTTTGGCTGACCAGCGTTCCGGCGCTCCCCCAGTTTTCGGGGGAATACTCGCTGATGACCACCTGGACGGAAGCCGGATTTCCCCCGCAGCTTCGCACGAAACCATCTGTCAGCTCCCTGACGAGACCGGTCTTCTGCTCTTCGCTACGCCCCTCGAACATTTCCACGCGGATAATCGGCATTATGGCTCCTCATTGCGAGATATGGCTTCGGATTAGGTTCAGATGCCGGGCTTGTGGTCGACGGCGCAACGCAAATTGCGCTGAAGCGCGTTCGTCCTTGCCACGATGGGAAGGATTCTGCTGCGGAGGCCGAGCAGTTTTTGCGGCCATCGTGTGCCAATGTACCCGTAAAGGTAGGACATCTTTTGAGTTTGGTCGATGTAAGGCCGTTCCATCTCTTCCCATTTCGCCAATGCTGCGGGGATGTCGTTTTTCTCGGCCACAGCCCTAGCAAGCACGGTCGCGTTTACGATGGCTACGCATGCACCTTGGCCGAGATTCGGCGACATCCCGTGTGCCGCGTCGCCCACAATGCAGACATTGCCCCGCGACCATGCAGAACAGAAAACGTTGAAGAACGGACGCCAATACTCTTCTGGATGTCTTGGAAGTCGACTGAGGTACTCTTCGTAGATTGGATGGCTGTCAACCCAAGCCTCCAGGTTGAAAGGCTGCTGGATTCTCCCGGCCGTGTCGTGCTCCGGGCAACAGAGGAAGACATAATGATATTCCTTGCTTGCCGCGGCCATGCCGATCCTGCGGCCGCCGTTCCACATTTCTATTCGCTGTCTACTGAGGCCGTCACCCTCCATGCGTGGAATGAGATGCCTCCCGCAGCCGTCCTTCAGATCGATAATTCGCTCGGTCAACCGCAGGGAGTCTCGCACCCGTGAAAAGACCCCGTCGGCTCCGACGACCAGGTCTGCCTTCGGGCCGTAGCCTCCCGGAAATTCAAGCCTGCCTTCAGGATCAGCGCCCAGAACGCGTGAGTTCGTTACAATTTCCACACCTTCTTTTACCGCCTGTTCGGCAAGTATGCGGTGCAGTTCAGTACGGAGGATTACAATGAGCTCAGGATCCGCATCGCCCTCACGCCTGAGCTTCACTTCCCTTGCCTTGTGGTCCTGCAGGAGACGGGGTTTTTCCGACCGAACTCCCGTCGTGGCAACCTGGTCGTAGACACCAAGAGTCCTCAGTGCGTCGAGCGCATTCTGCCAAAGGTAAATGCCAGCCCCGATTTCTCGGAGGTCCTTTCCCTTCTCATGCACCCTTACTTTCCATCCCTGCTGTGCAAGCGCCGTCGCCGCTGCGAGTCCAGCCAGCCCTGCCCCGGCTATTTCGGCTACCCTTGACCTGCTCATTTCTGTGTACCCTCTGCCTGAGGCTTCTGTCCGGCAATAAAGTTGTTGATCTCGGAAGCCACCTTCGAAGGTGCTTCGGCGAGAATCGAATGTTTTAGATTTTTCAGGATTACGAGTTCGGAGTTCTGCAGCTGACTGTGTATGAACTCGTTCAGCCGGGGATTGCAGCCGCCGTCAAACTCACCTGTCAAGACGAGCGAGGGAGTAGCGATTTCGTGGAGCCACGGAGCCATCTCCGTTTCCGCGTAGATGTGAAAGACATTCAGGAAAACCTTCGGATCCGTTCCCATTACCTGTTTCAGGCGCGCTTCCACGACCCCGGGATTGGCCCGTGCAAATTCATCGGTGTACCAGCGGTCAACAAGCGTCTCGAGAACGTTACCGATGCCCTCCTTTTCCATCCGGGCCACCACGCCCTGGACTTTTTCGCTGTCGCTTTCCGTACGGCCGGCGGCGGTTGAAAGCAGCGCGAGCGTAGTGACGCGATTTGGGTACTTTCGGGCATAGGCGGGACCGATCATCCCCCCAAGAGAGTGCCCCGCCACGTGCATCCTGTCCAAACCCAGCCTGGCCCGGAGCCTTTCCAAATCGTCGACCAACTCGTCGAGCCCGAATTCGTGCTCCGGAACGGTGGCTTCCCCGTGACCTCGCAAGTCGTAAGTGATGCATCGGAAGTCTGACTTGAGGATCTCAACGACACCGTCCCATGCGCCATGCGACGCTCCGATGCCGTGAACAAACACCAAGGGTTCCCCGCTTCCGGTTTCCCAATGAGGACAATCGATCGAAACCGCCATTCCTACAAATCCAATCTTGCTCAAGTTCAGCCAAACCGCGGCGAAATCTGATGCTGCGGCGAGCCAATCAAATTCAACGACTGAAATTCGGTCAAACGAATAATTTCGATCTATATATCGATTATATCGATGCTAGAGCATTATCGATTTCATCGAATAAACCATGAAAAATATCGATTTGCCTTGATGATAACACTCTGCTTGGCTTCGTATCCGAGTGAGACAATTCAAAAGAAATGAGATCGCGATCTGGTTAGGCGGAACCACGCGACAAGGAATGCAAGGGGTGGAAGGCAGCCGACTGGCCAGTGGACTGAGAAGGCTGGCAGTATGCCTGAGAACAGTGAATCGTACGAAAACAGGGGCGCGCCACTGGAATGGCACCGAAACTGGAAACCAAAGGGCTTTACAAGGTCTACGGGGGGCGGCCCGAAAAGGCACTAGACTTGGCTGGCCAAGGCGAGCATCCGTCTGACATTCTTGCAAGGACGGGGCAGATGCTTGCCGTTTCCGATATTTCTTTCGAGGTCACAGAAGGGGAGATCTTCACGATCATGGGGCTGTCGGGCTCGGGCAAATCAACGCTTGTGCGATGCCTGAACCGCCTCATCGAACCAACGGCTGGTTCCGTCTCAGTCGACGGTGAAGTTGTTTCCGATATGCCGCCATCACGGCTGAGAGAGTTGCGTCGGCGGAAAATAGCAATGGTGTTCCAGAACTTCGCTCTTCTCCCGCACAAGTCTGTTCTAGAGAATGTAGAATTTGGCCTGATGCTCCGCGGCGAACCCAAGGAAGTACGCCGTAAGAAAGTGACCAATGCCCTGGAGCAAGTCGGTCTTTCGGCATGGGGAAATCGACATCCTGATAACCTGAGTGGGGGGATGAAACAGCGCGTTGGTCTCGCGCGCGCATTGGCCAGCAACGCGGATATCATGTTGATGGATGAGCCTTTCAGCGCACTCGATCCTCTGATCAGGGCCGATCTTCAGAACGAGTTGCTGCGAATCCAGAGGGAGATCAGGAAGACGATCATCTTTATTACTCATGATTTTCATGAGGCGGTTAAGCTCAGCGATCACATGGCCATCATGCGCGACGGTCGCTTTGTTCAGACGGGCACTCCGGAAGAGATCGTCCTCAAACCAGTTGACGATTACGTGAGAGAATTCTCGAAGGATCTGGATCGAGCTCGTGTTGTTACCGCCGGAACGATGTCCGGGTTGGGAGGTAGGGCGTTCACAACTAACACCTCGGCCGATACTGTCGTAGGCTTCATGAGAGAGACCGGCCGCAACTGTGTGGTCGTCGTGGACACTTCAGGAAAGCCTAAGGGTTATCTTTTTCGAAAGGATCTGGAAGACCGTCCGGATCTTGCCGGCAAGTCCGCCAAGGACTTCTGTAACGGGACCAGCGTTAAGTGTATTGCCGCCACCGACCACCTTATCGACGTCTATCCGCTCTTCCAGGACGGCCTACCCCTTGCCGTGATCGATAGCTCGAACCGAGTTTCGGGCACGTTCGAGGCAAACGATGTGCTAGTCCACCTGGCAGACCCGGCCCAGGTCACGACAGAAGCCGCTACATCGCAAGCCACGCCAAAAGGGGCGGAGCGGATATGAATAGATTACCCAGAGAATTCGAATTGCCAGTCGACGAGGTGATAAACTCGTTCATCGACTGGTTGGTGGCAGGCTGGCGGCCGCTGTTTCAGGCTATCAGTTGGCCGATCGAGAACGTTCTGGATGGCGTCCAGTATTTCATGCACGCCCTGCCCTTCTGGGTGGTAATCTTGGTTTTTCTCGCTGTCGGATCGGTTGCCGCCGGAATAAGGGTTGGCCTCTTCTCGGCGCTCGCGTTCCTAGCCATCGCTTTCATGGGTATCTGGAGCGAGGCAATGACGACGCTGGCCATTCTGGTTACGTCACTAACTTTCTGCGTATCAGTCGGAATTCCGGTTGGCATCCTGGCCGGTAAAAGCGATCTCTTCTGGGCGGCCATGCGCCCTGTACTCGACGTGATGCAGACCACGCCATCCTTTGTGTACCTGGTTCCTGTCGTCATGTTATTCGGAATCGGGACCGTACCGGGCGTGATAGCGACGATCGTTTTCTCCATACCGCCCATCATCCGGCTTACCAACCTCGGCATGCGTCAGGTTCCGGTCGAAACCAGAGAAGCAGGAGAAGCCTTCGGAGCCACCGAGTGGCAGGCGCTGATGCACATCCGATTGCCGCTGGCGCTACCCTCCATCATGGCTGGACTCAACCAGACGCTCCTCATGTCAATGGTGATGAGCGTCATCATTTCCATGATTGGAGCAGAAGGGCTCGGCCTCATAGTACTGCAAGGCATTGGGAGATTGGATGTGGGCCTCGCCGGTATTGGCGGCATCGGAATCATCCTGCTTGCGATCACGCTCGATCGCATCACGCAAGGACTTGGTGAGCGTACGAAACATCGCCACAACGATGCCGAGACTGCATCTCTGCTAAAGCGGATCAGAACGGCGATCGTCCCGATAAGAAACCAAGCAGTACAGAACTAGACCGATCAATGGGAGGTACAGCAATGAAGAGGACTGTTGGAAAGATTACCATGACGTTAGGCGTTGCCTTCCTAGCGCTGTCGGGGGTGAATGCATATGCACAGGAACTGCCAGGGGAAGGAAAGCGCGCTAAGCCTGCGCGGCCCAACTGGGATTCCTTCTGGTTTGGGCAGGAAATACTCGACCAAGGCTTGGAGCAACTTGGATATGAGGTCGACAGGCCAAAAACATTGGGCGTACCGGCAATCTTCACGTCCATGGCCCGGGGCGACCTGCATTACATGGCAGACACAATCCTGCCAAATCATGCACCCATGTACGAAGAGACTGAAGGCGAGGTCAGGCGGATCGGACCGATTATGGATCCCGGAACCATCCAGGGATACGCCGTGGACCGCAAGACGGCCGAAGAATACGACATCCAATATCTGGAGGACCTAAAAGATCCCGAGATCGCAGCTCTGTTCGACCAGGATGGTGATGGACGAGCAGACATGATCGGGCCAAACGCAGATTGGGAAGGATCATCCGCAGTTGTGCGGCATCACATGAAAGAACTTGGGCTTGAGGATACAATCCGCGTAGTCCAGGGCGAGTACACTATGATGTCGGCCGATGCTAAGGGGCGCTATGCGGATGGACAGCCGATTTTTCTCTACACCTGGTATCCTAACCCAACGACGATGGATCTGTTGCCCGGTGAAGACCTTGTCTGGCTTGAACTTCGCAATCCTACATTGCCCGATGACCAAATGGAGCAGTACCAGCCCCTTCAGGACGTCAAAGGCTGCGCGTCTAACCCCTGTGAAATCGGGTGGCTGCCCACGACCTATTATGTCGGTGTCAGCGAAGAGTGGGCCCAGGACAACCCGGCTGCCGTCGCGTTTTTCAATGCAGTCGAAATGCACTTGGAAGACAGGGTTTGGCAGAACGGACTGATGAAAGCCGGCGAAGACCGGGATTCTGATATCGAGCGCCATGCCAGCATGTGGATAGAAGAACACCAAGAGCAGTTCGATTCCTGGATCAAGGCAGCTATAGAGGCTGGCAAGGAGTGAATATCATGGGCCCCGATAAACGCTTTGGGGCCCCAGACCGGAATGGCTTAGCTTTTGACATTACTCAAATCGATAGGTAGCGTCCTGCCATCATGACTTCCGGACCATAGATGGCTAGGCATAAAGATATTAACTGGAACCTGCTGTATACCTTTGTGGTTGTAGCAGAAGCGCAAAGCATCTCGCGGGCTGCCCACATTCTTGGACGGGGCCAGCCGGCGGTTAGTGCAGCCGTGAAAAGCCTGGAAGAACAGATTGGTCTGCAGTTGATCGAACGCGGTCCAAGACTTTTCAGGCTCACCGAAGCAGGCAGACTTCTACACAGGGAAGCCAGCGAAATCTGCGGGGCTGTAGACCGCATTCTGGTTCTTTTGAAGGACTCGGAGGCCGCCCTCGCTGGAAGCGTTCGCCTTACCATTGCGAGCCATATGATGAGCCCGGTGCTGAATCAGGCAGTGCGGGAATTCCATCTCCAACACCAACGGGCTGCTGTTTCGTGCACAGTCATGAACACGCCCGAGATGCTTGAAGCCCTGTCGAACCGACTGATCCATTTCGGCATCGGCCCCATATTTCGGAAACAGCCGGAATTCACCTATTTTCACCTTTTCAAGGAATACTGCGGCTTCTATTGTGGCCCCCAGCATGAGCTTTTTGGGAAGGCTGATCTGGACGTCGGCGACCTCAAAGGCCACAATGAAGTGACTTACAAGTCCGCCATCTTTTCCGACGCTTTGAACTCTATTTCCGAATTGCGGTCGAAGATGGGTTTCCGAGAGCCACCCACTGGCGTTGCCAACAATCTAGAGGAAGTTCGCCGAATGGTCCTTTCCGGTATCGGAATTGGGGCCATTCCCGTCCAAGTCGCAGCGCGCGACGTCAGGGATGGCTTGTTATGGCGGCTACCGCCCTACGAGAACGTTATGCCGATCGACGTCTACTTGATAACCAACGAGAAAGTCCGTCCCAGCCAGACTGAACAAGAGTTCATACGAATTCTCACGGAGACAGTGGGATCCATACCGGAAAAGATGAGGATATACACTGACGACAAGTACGATTACGTGATCTAAGAGATGTTTTGTTGAAGCGTATCTCCGCTCTGGAGTTCGGCACTGCTTCATGGGAGGGGCTCGTAGGAGGTCGGGCGATTGTGCGCTAGCAACGATCAGCTTCGCGAGTGCCTCATAGGCCTCCGCTACTGATTATCAGGGTCGGCTCGGGTCAGGTATGTTAATCTCCCAAGCCCATCCTGCATAGCACTCCCGTGCATGGTCCTAATACGACGAGTTGCCGGAGGCTTACAGTTCGGGCAATGCGCTACGCCGACCCGCTTCAAGCGTTAGTGACTTGGGAATCGGCAGTTCTTCGCTCGGCAAGCACATCGATGATCGACGGTTTCGTACGTGCTTCCTCCAGCATGTCTACCAATGTTTCCACGCTCAATATCGCGAGCGGCGTATCCAGAGTCTTGCCTTGCTTCTCAAACGGCCAAAGCCATTGAGCAATCGCGTCGCTGGGCAGTCGCTCGGGCGCTTTGTCGAGCACAATGCAGGTCGCCTCCTTCGTATCGCCCCTGACCACGTCAGGAGCCAAATGCCGCCATATGATCTGCGTTTTTCCGTCCGAACCGCTTGGCCAGATAGCTGAACGGAATCTCCCTGCCCTGCCTTTGAAGCGCCTTTTCGGTTCTGTCCGGCATCGGGTTCTGCCTCTTCATCTATCACTAACAGAGTGTAACTAGTTTCTCTTGTGTACAGCGTTAGAACGGAAGCGTTGCGATAACGGGAGGAACGCCAAGTTGCGCGGGGAAGCGAGCTCTAGCCGATTTCAGACAACCAGAACTCCAAGACCACCCAACTAGTCCTCCCCGGCGTCAGCCGTTCTGCAAAGCTGCTGTGCGCGTCGTCGCACTTGCATTACAGAATTTAGGAGACTTCTTTTGCTTACCAAGACATATGCGATCGGGGATGTTCATCGTCGCGCAGATCTCCTTGAGCCTTTATTATTGGAAATTGAACGTCATGCCGATCGCATAGGAGTGGAGCCTCGAGTTCTGTTCCTGGGCGATATCGTTGATCGCGGTCCGGACAGTCGGGTGTGTATGGACCTTGTCCATACTACGATAATGAAGTGGCCCACATCTCGGCTTATCCGAGGGAATCACGACAATTACTTCCTTGATTTCATGACTTCCAAAGAACCGAATCCAGGGCGATACGAACGCTGGTTTCTGGAGGTTGGCGGCGCTTCAACAATGCTGTCTTACGGCCTGCTAGAAGCAAAATCGATTAGGGAAGCGGCTGAGGTATTCCGGTCGCACTGGCCCGATCACCTCGAGTTGCTGCGCTCGTCGGAGTACATCCTTGTTGATGACACGTTTGCGTACGTACATGCAGGCATATCTCCCCTGCGCGGACTTGATGACCAGGACCCACGAGATCTGATGATGATACGGGATGAGTTCTTGTCACATGAGAAGCCGTTCTCACGCATCATTGTTCATGGGCATACGCCTACAGCCGACCTGAAGCCCGATGTGAGGCCAAACCGCATCGCCTTGGATACTGGAGCGTATGCCTCCGGGAGGCTTTCATGTTTTGTCGCGCCCGGGATGTCCGATAGCGGGTACTTCCTGTTTTCAATAGCTAATGATGATGGCCGCGTGAAAATTGCGCAGGAGGAAGTCCGGTCGGAAATGGGAAGACCGAGCGAGTTGGCCAATTACTAGAAGCGGTTTCGTATTCATCAATTCCTTTTCTACTCTCAGCGGCGACTGTTGCGGCAACCAGGGAGGTCGACTTGCGTCAATTGCAGCAGTGGATTTGTTCTGTGGTGCTGGCTATCCGCTTGTGGGGACCCTAATGTTTTTTTGACGACCGGGAGGGGGTTAGCTGCAGAACAGCAGTTTATCGCTATATCCAGCCGAACAGGACAGTCCGGTATCAGGCCCCGACGCCGCCGTTGAAGCGATGAACGGGAGCGCTATTGGTGAGATGGCCGGCATTGGGTGGGAAACGGACCGGCAGCTCTTGGTCGCGCGCCCTGCGGAAGCGGACGTTCTCTCGATTCGCGGGCTTTCAGCTTCGCGCCCCATTGTTGACGTTCACTGCCGCAATCGTCCGTTCCAGAAGCGGACGCTTGTTACACGGCCCGTGGACCAACCAACCTCACGCGTCGACACCGAAGGTTTCCATGGTAAGCTGGAGCACGAGGGGGATTGTCTACGTGTTTATTGAGCGAGTGGTCATTGAGAACTATCGATGCCTGAAGAAGGCGGATGTCACGTTCAACGAGAAGATGAACGTGATCGTGGGCAACAACGAATGTGGCAAATCAACCTTGCTGGAGGCGATCCACCTTGCGCTTACCGGGCAGCTCAACGGTCGCCCTTTGGCAATCGAACTGCACCCCTACCTCTTCAACGTCGATCTCGTTCTCGAATATTTCGAGAAGCGCAAACAGGGGCAGACCCCAGAACCGCCCCGCATCCTGATCGAACTTTATCTTGCGAACGATGCCTCACTCGCAAAGCTTAAGGGCAACAACAACAAGCTCGGGCTCGACCAGTCCGGCGTCTCTCTCGCCATTGAGCTAAACCCTGCCTTGGCCGAGGAGTTTGCGGAGTACGTATCGGACCCGGCAGAGATTCAGACCGTTCCGATCGAGTATTATGTCATCCGCTGGCGCAGCTTTTCGGAAAACGATATCTCCAATGCGCGCGAGATCCCGCTCAACGCAAGCCTTATCGACGCGAGCACGATCAGGAATAACGTTGCCGCCAGTCGCTACATCGTTGACATTGTAAAGGAGAGCTTGAGCCCGAAGGAGAAGGTCGACCTGGCTCTCACCTACCGGCTCATGAAGCATCGCTTTCTGGAGCAGCCTAAGGTCCAAACGATCAACGACGCGCTTGCGGAAAAGAAGGGGAAAATCAGCGAAAAAGCCATCTCTCTTTCGCTCGACACGTCGGCGCGGGCCACATGGGAAGCCGGCATCATGCCGCATCTCGATGATACACCGCTGCCGCTAGTCGGCAAGGGAGAGCAGAATGCGGTCAAGATAAAGCTGGCCATGGAGACGTCGGCCAAGTCCAATATCATCCTCATTGAGGAGGCCGAAAACCACCTTTCATATTCCAGCCTCAACGAGCTCATCGGCCATATCGCCGAGCATGCTGGTGACCGCCAGATTTTCATCACAACGCACAGCAGCTTCGTTCTCAACAAGCTCGGCGTCGAGAGCGTCCTCCTATTTAAACGCGGTGAAGCAATTCGGCTCAACGAGCTGAAGGATCAGACCACCCGCGATTATTTCATGAAGCTGCCCGGACACGACACGCTCCGTCTCATCCTGTCGAAGCGGTCGATCCTCGTTGAGGGTCCATCGGACGAACTGATCGTTCAACGTGCCTATCATCGAAAGCACGGCAAAATGCCGCTCGAACAGGGCGTGGACGTCATCTCGGTCAACTCGCTCGCGTTCAAGCGTTTCCTTCAGATCGCTGTGGCTATGAAGAAGGAAGTGGATGTCGTCACGGACAACGACGGCAAGGTCGAAGCTCTGAAGACGAAGTACGCGGACTTCTTCAACTCCGACGAAATCTCAATTCAGTACGACGATGACGAGACAGCAAACACGTTAGAGCCGCAGCTCATGAAGAAGAACGGGCTGAAGGTTATCAACGCCGTCCTTGAAATGGATTTTGCGGACGAGCAGGCAGCTATCGACCACATGATCAACAACAAATCTGCCACGGCTCTGAAATTCTTCGAGACGGACGTTGGGTGGGAAGCTCCGGATTATATCGGCCGTGCCATCCGTTAATCGCATTGTCATATCGGCCGCAGGTGGCGGAAAGACGACGCGCGTCGTCGATCAGGCACTGGCATCCACACAGGGTGTTACGGCGCTCATCACGTACACGCGCAACAATGTGCGCGAGATTCAGCTCAAAGCTTTCGAGCGCTCGCCGGCTGTCCCACCTCATATTGAGGTGCTCTCGTGGTACACCTTCCTGCTGAGAGAGCTTGCTCGTCCCTACCGCTCAGCGCTGCACGAGGAACGCATCCATGGCATTCATTGGGTCGAGGGAAAATCGGCAATCTATTCGGCCGAATCCAAGACCGCAGAACACTATTTCCTCGATGGCGACCGCATCTACTCCGACAAAATAGCCAAATTTATATGCGCTTGTAACGTGGCCTCGGGCGGTGCCATCATGCGTCGCCTCAAGGAGCGGTTCACTCACATCATTATCGATGAAGTGCAAGACATGGCCGGTTACGACCTCGACGTGCTTGAGCTGATCCTGAAAGCCGAGATTCCGCTAACCCTCGTCGGAGATCACCGGCAGGCTATCCTCTCGACCAATAATTCTCCGAAAAACAAACAATTTGCCGGCCCGGCCATCATCAAGAAATTCGAGCTTTGGCAGAAGGCTGGTCTCGTCGGCATCGAGTACGAAACCCATACCTATCGTGGCAATCAGGCGATCGCAGACCTCGGCGACGGATTCTTTCCTAAAGAGCCCAAAACGGTTTCCAAGAACGCCGTCGTGACGGGGCACGATGGGGTTTTTCTGGTAGCGAGCGCCGATGTCGATGAGTACGTGAAGCGCTTCTCCCCGCAGGCACTTCGCTACAATGTGAAAACCCCTTGTGGCGGGTATGCGGCGATGAACTTCGGCGAGGCAAAGGGCCTCACATTCCCACGGGTGCTTATCTTCCCGCATGGCGGTGCAAAATCGTGGCTCGCGTCCGGCAAACTGAGCCATGTCGAGAAATCTGCGACCCGAATGTACGTCGCTGCGACCCGTGCTCGTTACAGCGTAGCTTTCGTGTTCGACGGCAAGACCTGCGCTATACCAGCCACTTGGTGGAAACCATGAGGACTGAGCGTACGCTCTCAGAATCGCTTAGCGAACAGGTTAATAGGCTCGCGGGCGGATTTGAAGCGTCCGCAAAGCGATACATCGCGGCTCCGCCCAACCTTCCTCGCTCTATCCCTTGGTGGTGAAATGGCGCTAGTCGGCACCATCGATCCGTCATGGAAGGACATGTCGAAGTACGTGGTTCATTTCGCGAAAGAAAACCCGCCGAGGTCCGCCTACGACAATGCGATCTCGATCCTTTACGAGCGACGAATCATTGCGAAGAACGCGTTCGGCGCTGGACGTCACCTTGCGCCCGCGAGGAAGTCGGTATGCTTCAGCGAAGTGCCGCTTCA
The DNA here is from genome assembly GCF_028767125.1 of Chelativorans sp. YIM 93263. Taxonomy (GTDB): domain Bacteria; phylum Pseudomonadota; class Alphaproteobacteria; order Rhizobiales; family Rhizobiaceae; genus Chelativorans. The sequence goes on along the minus strand of NZ_JAKCWP010000002.1, from coordinate 2,996 downwards.
CCACCTGAAGCGTCTTGCGGATGTTCGAGGGCAGCACGGCATTGGTTTTCGGAAGGAATATGTCGTGGAACGCGGCGGTGGACCTATCCTCTATGCCTACAAGGATACGATACAGGCGAAGGCGGTCAACGCAATGGTTCATGCAGCCGTAAACGAGCCAAGCTCGCCGATTTGGGATGTCGCACCGTTCGTCGATTTGCCGGGCACCTACGGCAAGTCAAAATACCTCTATGAGTGGGAAAGGGAATGGAGGCACGTCGGCAACCTGCATTTCGCGGAGACGGATCCTGCGTTCTTGATCATTCCCGAGGACCTTGATGATATTGCAAGGGGCTTCTTCGCGTCCGCCAAGCTCGAGCATGTGGGTCCCAGCTACGAATGTCCGTTCATCGATCCCTACTGGGGAGAGGACAAGATAGAAGCTGCCCTCTATCCGTGAACCCATCCGCGGGACGCTCGCCGAGCGTTTCAAACTGCGAGGGCAGCCCAGTCAGACGGCGCGCTTAGGACGCTTACGTCAGATCGGGTGCATTACCGACCGGCTAAAGTCCGGTTGTATTTGTCTGCCTCATCAAACCTGCCAGTCCCCTTCCGGCCCATTCAGTCGCTGCATGAACGGCAGCTCCTGGGCGGCGGAAACAGCTCTCTGAATGTCCGAGTTGGGGTCGGTTGCTGAACGGCGGCTTACTCAATTTTTCGGCCAGAACCGGACAGTCAGCAGACGGCCCCGAATGTGCCCTAGAGAACCATTTCCGATCCGGATGGGAGACGGTCGATATCTAAGGCTGGATTGGGGTGGTTACCAGAAGGGCAGCTTTCGGAACCCAAGCTTAGATTTCTGCCGCTGGCTCCCAGGTAAGTCGATACGCGTCACTGCCCAACGCGGCCGTCACGCGCAACAGTAAGCTTCCTCGATCGTCGTCTTCGGTTGTCAGGACGTGCCGCTCGAGAGGACCGAGCGCCGAGAACTGCTGGTGCAGCGCAGTAATCGGTGCGGGATCAGATAGTGTATCGCCGCCTCGTAGGCGGCAGCGTTCGATCGCAGTCTCCAGGGATGGTCGAAGCACGATGTAGTGAGTCGGAAGGCTGATTGTGCTGAACGCTTCGAGGAACCATGGCCCTACGATGCCGTCAACGATGACGAAGTAACCACCTTTGGCGTAACCGGCTGCGACATTTGCCAAAACGTCAAGCACCACCTCGTTCTGGCGATGCGCTTCCGGAAGATAGGGTGAAACCGCTCCGTGCTTTATGAAATGCCAGAAATCATCTGCATGCAGATGAACCTTGGGCGATCCGCCTAATGCTGCCAAAGCGGAGGCTGTCGTCGTTTTGCCTGCCCCTGGAGTTCCTGTTAGGATCAGAATTTCACCTCTGTGGTCGATGCTCATCGATACTTCTCGCGATTGAATTCGGCTGCTGTGCTGTGGCAGCTTCTGGATGATCGCACGAGCCCTTTCAATGTCTCAGAAGGGGTCGAACGCCGCTTCTCTATGCGGCACGCGAGCCGTGAACGGCAGGCGCAAGATCGCCGATAAACCGTTGGGCGGCTCATCCCGAGCCATTCGCGGTCACCGTCGGGAATACGGCCTCACGTCGGTTGTACGTGCGACATTCCCCTCCGCTCAATCCAGCGCACTTATCGCCAGATCGATTAAACTGTCCGCGCGCTCCTTGTCCAAAGCGTCCCTGAACCGTGCGATGAGCCAGGGATCTCGGACCATCAGCGTCGCGTCCAGGATTGCCTGTGTTGTAGCAGCAAGGTTAATTTTGCGTCCGCTCAACCCGTCAGAGGTTTCGGCAACCAAGCCATCGATTAGACTGGATAGCCGCTTACTATGCGCGGCGACTGCAGCCGGATTGGCGGCGGCGAGTTCCAGATAGGCGCGAAATAGCGCCGGATCCCGATCATGGCGCTCGATCTTTATGGCAAGCTGGGTCTTGAGGAGGTGCCTCAGCCGTGCCCGCGGCGTTCCCTGCCCTTGAGCGATTTCGGCAAGCTTGGCCTCCACCTCGGAAAACCAGCGCGCGGCGAACGCGGCCATGAGCGCCTGCTTGGTCGGGTAGTAGCGATAAGCGTTCGACTGCGACATACCGCATTCGGAGGCAATCTCCGTCACCGTGACCTTGGCGGGCCCGTAGCGCGCGAGCAGCCGCTCTGCAGCGTCAAGAAGCTGCGCCTTTATGAGGTCTTCATCAGGCTTGGGACGAGCCATCTCAGATCCACCGCCGCACTCTACGAGCGTAGCCGCGCCAGGGTTCGCCGAAGACGCGCTCAGCCGCCCGCTCCTCAAAAGGAATGTAATAGAATTGACAGACCAGGAAGAAAAGAGCCGCAGGCGCGAGCGCGCTTAGCCGGTTGGCAAAGACTGCCGCGCCCAAAAGTGAGACACAGAAGCCGAGATACATGGGATTCCGGCTGATGGCGAACAGCCCATTTGTAACGAGCGTGTCCGGAGCTCGGAAAGTGTTGATGTTGGTTCTGACGCGATGGAATTGGCGCGAGGCCGCTATGGTGACCGCCATGCCGATGGCGACAATGGCAATTCCGGGCCAACGCCAGGATTCGGGCAGCAAATGCGGTCCCCATCCGATCCCATAAGCGGCCCCTATAAGGCCTAGCATCGATATCCAGAGTAATGGTGGCAGGATTCGCATGGCAGCTTCCTCTTCATAGAGGACTATAATAACTGATAATAATATTGCAATTATCAATTTTGGTATGCAAGGGTGCACGTCGGCTGATATTGCCATCGAGCGATGCGACTGTCAGCATCCGCCGCAAGGAGGTGGATTGTGGAAAATTCTGCTTTAAGCGGGAGGATGCAGAAGCCGACATTTGAACTAAAGGGTTTCCAGCGTGGGTGGGATTGTACAGATTACCCACTAGCAGCGCGAGGAGTTCGCCATGTTCGTCAACCGCCGCTTTGTTGTGCGTGGACTTTGCGCACTGCTATTCACGCAGACTGGTTTTGCCGCAACCGAACCGGACATGA
>NZ_JAKCWP010000019.1 GCF_028767125.1 Chelativorans sp. YIM 93263 | reverse complement strand
CCCCCGTCCGAAACGGTCAGTTCGCCCGTGCCAGAACGTCCGACAGAGAGGTCCCCGGAATTGGCCCAGGCCGAACCATCCCCCGTCACGGTCACACTGCCATTGCTGCCAACGGCATCGCCGACAGAGCCGTCGGCATTGTTGACCGCGCCGCCATTGCGAACCGTCAGATCTCCCGTGCTGAAAGAACCGACGATGAGGTCCCCACCGATGGTCCATGGGGAGTTTTGAGTCGGACTCGGATCCCCGGCATCCTCGCCATCAACAATTTCATGTGAGAGGCTAATCGTTTCCTGTGCCAACGCTTCCCCGACCGGCGCGGCGTTGGCAACGAGAGCGGCTATTCCCACGCCTGTAAGCAGACGCAATCGCGCTGCGGACATCGGGCTGGGGCCAGACCGGAGTGTGCTGTCGCGATCAGTCGCGCCCAGAGGCGTGTTTCGCATCATCCATTTTCCTTTTAGGGGCTGAAGTTTTTCTGAGTATATCCAATGTCATACGTGTGAGGTGTATTTTCTGCAAACAGAAGCGCATTGTGGCAGATTCGGTGGACTTTATGTAGCGCCGCCCCCCCGACACGCGTTCTTGCGTCAAGGGGGCGACGGTTTGGATGCCGCGGAAGCCAAGGATAAGGTGGCTGGGCCCAACCGTGTCTAATCCCGGGGGCCGCGCGTCACGAGTGACGCGCTGGCGACCCGGGGATCGCGTGCCGTAGCGCCTGATGACGCAACCAGTCACCAGACGAAGCGGAGCCCGGCCTGGCCTACCTCAAAACGTTCAATCGCTCGTACTCCTCCACCGCCATAACCACCACAACCGGCCGCCCATGATTGGTCACCGCCACTGATTCGGTGCGGGCTAGGTCGATCAGCCGGCCAAAACCGTACTTCGGCGTCTTTCGCGCTCAGGGTCAGCATGCGAATCCCCATTTGTTGCCGGACTAGACTAAGATCCCACAAGGCATAAGGCGTGCGGTTCATCATCGCCTCAGCGAACAGGGCGGCAATATCGAGATCGTCCGGATAAGCGCGATGCAGTTCGCGCATGGCGTCCGCGTAGGCATCGAGACAGGGCGCGATATCGTCTGCCGGCCCATCGGGAAAGCGCCGCGCGACGCCTCGATCAACCGCCCGTTCGACCGGCGAAAGCCCGCCCTCCAGGCCCGAGCCGCCTCTATCGTGGCTTCCACTCGGCTGCGGATATCCCCCATACCCGCAAGACAATACACGGATTCGAGAACTTCTCCCGAAAATAGCTATCCATCGCCATACTGCACCTCCCCTGCTCCATCAAACGCTATGTCGCGTCCATGTCGCGTGGACCTGCCGAGTGCCGCAGGAAACCCTTGAAAATCAAGGGAACTGGTTTGTAACACAACGCAACATGAAAAAGGCCCTTTTGAGGGCCTCAATTTAAGCAGGTTATTGATTTTATTCTGGTATTCTGTGGAGGCCTCGCCCGGAAGCTGCGAAGTCTGAGACTTCAATATCTTGGGCGATGGTGTGGCGGAAGCTCCTTGCACCAAAATTCAATGACTTATGACGGCCGCTGCCACACCTGTAACGAACCCGCGCTGTGGCTTCCATAATCACAGAGCGTCAAGGGTCTGGATTGTTCTGGATCCCTGAGGCACACTGCCGCGCATGTGCAACCTATACAATGCAACGACGAGCCAGGAAGCCATCCGGCAGCTCACGCGCGCAAT
>NZ_JAKCWP010000018.1 GCF_028767125.1 Chelativorans sp. YIM 93263 | reverse complement strand
TATTCGTCGAGCGCCTTGACGATGTTTTCGGTCATCTTCTTGGCGTCGCCGAGCAGCATCATGGTGCCGTCCTTGTAGAACAGCGTGTTGTCGATGCCGGCATAGCCGGAGCCGAGTGAGCGTTTGACGAACAGGCAGGTGCGCGCCTTGTCCACGTCGAGGATCGGCATGCCGTAAATGGGCGACGAGGAGTCGTCGCGCGCGGCCGGATTGGTGACGTCGTTGGCACCGATCACATAGGCGATGTCGGCCTGGCTGAACTCGGAGTTGATGTCTTCGAGCTCGAAGACCTCGTCATACGGCACCTGGGCCTCGGCAAGCAGCACGTTCATGTGCCCCGGCATGCGGCCGGCCACCGGGTGAATGGCGTACTTCACCTCCACACCGGCCTCCTTGAGCTTGTCGGCCATCTCGCGCACGGCATGCTGCGCCTGGGCCACGGCCATGCCGTAACCCGGCACGATGATGACCTTCTGCGCGTTGGCCATCAGATAGGCGGCATCATCGGCCGAGCCCTGCTTGACCGTGCGCTCGATGCCGTCATCGACCGCTGCCGCCGTCTCGCCGCCGAAGCCGCCGAGGATGACGGAGATGAAGGAGCGGTTCATGCCCTTGCACATGATGTAGGACAGGATCGCACCGCTAGAGCCGACCAGCGCGCCGGTGATGATCAGCGCCAGATTGCCCAGCGTGAAACCGATGCCCGCAGCCGCCCAGCCCGAATAGGAATTGAGCATGGAAACCACGACCGGCATGTCGGCGCCGCCGATGGGAATGATGATGAGCACACCCAGCGCCAGCGACAGCACCACGATAGCCCAGAAAACCGCGGAGCTCTGACCCAGCACAAGCGCGGCGATGAGGACGACCAGCGCGACGCCGATGGCGATGTTGATCCAGTGCCGCATGGGCAGCATGATCGGCTTGCCGGACATGCGCCCGTCGAGCTTCAGGAAGGCAATGATGGAGCCCGTGAACGTGACGGCGCCGATGGCCACACCGAGCGACATCTCGACCAGCGCCTGGGCGTGAATGGCGCCGACCTCGCCGATGCCGAAGCTCTCCGGCGCATAGAGCGCGGCTGCCGCGACCATGACCGCGGCAAGACCGACCAGCGAGTGGAAAGCGGCGACGAGTTGCGGCATCTTGGTCATCTGGATGCGCCGCGCGATCGTGGCGCCCACCGTGCCACCGGCGGCCATGCCCAGAACGATGAGACCAAACCCGCCCCAGGAGGGCGTGGCGATCGCCAGCGTGGTGAGAATGGCGATGCCCATGCCCACCATGCCGAAGAAATTGCCTTGGCGGCTGGTGGTGGGATGCGAAAGCCCCCGAAGCGCCAGAACGAAAAGAATGCCGGAAATCAGATAAAGAAAGGCAGCAAGATTGGCGCTCACGTCACTTGTCCTTCTTTTTGTACATCGCCAGCATGCGCTGGGTGACGAGGAAGCCGCCGAAAATGTTGACGGACGCCAGGACCAAAGCGACGAACCCAAAGCCGGTGGCCAGGCCCGAAGCCGAAATGCCGACCGCCAGCAGCGCCCCCACGACGATCACCGACGAAATGGCGTTGGTGACCGACATCAGCGGCGTGTGCAGCGCCGGCGTCACCGACCAGACGACGTAATACCCCACAAAGATCGCCAGCACGAAAATGGCGAAGCGGAAGACGAAGGGGTCAATGGCCCCGCCCGACGCGCCATGCGCAAGCGCGCCAGCGGCATCAGCCACCTCCATGTTCTCGGCAGCAGCGCGCACGCTCCCCGCCGCACGCTCAAGCTGCTCAAGCGCCTGTTCAAGAGCGGTGGGTTCCATCA
>NZ_JAKCWP010000017.1 GCF_028767125.1 Chelativorans sp. YIM 93263 | reverse complement strand
GGCGAAAATTGTTAGCGTAAACAGCTACTTGGCGGCAGAGAACAGGGCTTGGCCGTAGATTGGCGGAGAGCCGTTCGTCCAAAAATCCGCTGGCGGAGAGAGAGGGACTCTTCGCCAAACAAGCCAAATCAACCAATTCCAGCAATGGACTCGCCAGAACCAAATCGAACGATACTTCTGACGCTACATAGCACGATATAGTCCTGCCGGGAAGCCCGCATGGTAAACGGGACAAACTGGGTTGTCCCTGACTGCCTCAAGCCTGGCAACTGCCTTCGCAAGCGTGTAGCTGTCGTTCGCTTTCGATCGAGATCGAAGTCCTTTTTGCCGACGGCCAGCCTCCTTGGAGAAAGTGAAACGCCTCGCGATTGCTAAAGAGGCGGTAAGGTTATCGAATTGTGCGAGGCTGCGGGAGGCGCGAAAGCGTAGTTGGTGCCGGTGTGGTTGAAGTTGATGATGCCAGCGCCATTGCCGAAGGCCACCGATTACCGCGCGTCGTCCATTTCGGCAAGCTTTTCGACCCGGCGCCGGAATTCCTCGTCGCTCGAGAATTCGGCAGCGAGATACGCCGCGATCAAATCCTTTGCGAGCCACGGCCCGACGATCTGTGCGCCTATGCACATGACGTTGACGTTATCATGCTCAACGCACTGGTGGGCTGAGTGCACATCATGGCATACGGCCGCCCGGATATCCTTGACCTTGTTCGCCGCGATTGCAGCGCCAACACCTGTTCCACAGACAAGGAGCCCGCGTTCGGCGGAGCCGGATGCGATGCGATGGGTCACCGCGCGTGCAATGTCGGGAAAATCGACCGGCTTGTCGTCGAACGAGCCGACATCCTCCACTTCATGGCCAAGCGAACGCACGAAGTCCACGACAGTCTCCTTCAGGGGAAAACCCGCATGGTCGGAACCGATTACGATACGCATCTCACGATCCTTCTAGTTGCAATGTCAGCGGAGCAGGCCGGGCAGCAGAAGCACTAACTCGTCCGCAAAAGTGATGACTGCGAGCGTTATAAGCAACGGCAGATAAAACGGCAAAAGCGCGTGGAGCAACTGCCGAAGCGAAATGCCGGCGATGCTCGTCAGCAGGAAGAGGGCCAGTCCCATCGGCGGTGTCAGCAGCCCGAACATCAGGTTGAAAATCACCAGAATGCCCAGATGCACCGGATCGATCCCCGCCAGCACCATGGGCGGCGCGATGATCGGCACCACGAGCAGCGTGGCTGTTGTCGAATCAAGGAACATGCCTGCGATGAAGAAAATGAGATTGGCGATCAGCAACAGGACGATCGGATTGGTGCTGAACTGAAGGATCCAGCGCGCGAAGTCCTGCGGCACCTGCTCGACAGCAAGGATCCAGCCGAACAGTGCCGCGACCGCGACGATGATCAGAATGGCGCCGGTGCTGCGAACCGTCACCAGCAGCGCGTTCCACAGGTGCGGCAATGTCAGGTCGCGGTAGAAAAGCGAGCTGATGAGGATAACGTAGGCAGCCGTTACTGCCGCCGCTTCCGTCGGCGTGAACAGTCCCGCCAGCATGCCGGAGATCATCAGTATTGGTGCGACGAGCGCCGGCACCGCTGGCAGCAGATCGCGCCCGACTTCCGACGGCCGTGGCCACCTTTCGGCTCTCGGCAGATTGCGGCGATAGGAAAGCACCGCCACTGTGATCATCAGCAGCCCGACACAGATGATCGCCGGCAGGATACCTGCAACGAGCAGCTGCACGATCGAGACGCTGGTGATCGAGCCATAGACGATGAGCGGGATGCTTGGAGGGAAAATCGGGCCGACTACGGCGGAGGCTCCGGTCACAGCGGCCGAAAATGGCGCCGTGAACCCGCGTTTTCGCATTGCCTGGATCTCGATTTTACCGAGCCCGCCCACATCGGCAAGCGCGGCACCCGACATCCCGGAGAAGATGAGGCTGGAAAACACGTTCACCTGCGCCAGACCACCCGGTATGCGCCCCACGAGCGTGTCGGCAAAGCGAAAAATGCGATCGGTGATCCCGGCCGAATTCATGAGATTGCCGACAAAGATGAAAATCGGTACCGCGACCAGTGGAAAGGAATCGAGCGCGTATGTGACGCGCTGCGCGAGCAGTCCGAACGGAAGGCCTTCAATCAGAACATAGATGATTGAGGGTATGAGGATAGCGTAGACGACCGGAATGCCGATGAGGAAGAGGAGGAGAAATGCTGCGATGATCGCCAGGCCCATGATGCCGCCTCACAGAACCTTGGTTTCTTCGCGCGGCGGGCGCCGAAGATCCAGGATGTGCAGGAGGGCCGCAACGGCGAATCCGAAAAAGGTCGAGCCGAGAAAAAGCCAGAACGGAATCCCGAGCGTAGGGGTCGCATTACTCAGATTCTTGAAAATGGTTCCCCATGTCACATAGGCGACAAAACCCGCCGCCAGCGCTCCTGCTACAGCCGTGAGAACGGCCAGAAACCGACGCGCGAAGTGGGGCAGAAGTTCGCGAAGTTCCGCCATCACGATGTTCTCGTGATTCATCACGACGAGCGGAAAAGCCGTGAAGACGAGCACAATGAGAAGAAAGCGCGTGAATTCTTCCGCGCCGACGATCGGAGCTCCAAACAGGTCACGCAACACGACCTGTACGAATGGCACCGCCGTAAGGGCGACGAGCACGAGTACGCAGAAACCGCTCAGGACTGTTCGCACAAGCGACATGGCTGAAACCGTCGGGGGAGAGGTTTAGCGGAAGCGGCAGAACCGCCGCTTCCGCGGATGAGATCGGCTACTGAAGCTGTCCAATCTGCTCGATGTAGGGTTCGTAGCTCGGGAAATCCGTGCGGATTTGCTCCAGCACCCGATCGCTGAAGGCATTCAGGTCGAGGCCGTCCTCTTCCGTGATTACGGTCATGCCGTGGCCTTCCAGCGTTTCCACCAGTTCGGCCTCGGATTCGGTGGCCCATTGAAGCGACTCGTGTGCCTTCTTGTCCAGCACCTCGGTGATCGCGTCACGATGTTCCTGGGAGAGTCCCTGCCACGCCTCCTCATTGACGAACACCGCGAGGATCGACTGCATGTGGCCGGTCATGGCGACATGCGACTGCACTTCGTAGAGCTTGTTGGCGTTAATCATAGTGAGCGGATTCTCCTGGCCGACGACCAGACCAGTCATAAGGGCAGTGGGCAGTTCGGAGACCTCGACCGGCGTCGGCGTGGCGCCGAAGCCCTTGACCATCGACACCCAGAGGTCGAGCGGCACGGCACGGAACGGCTTGCCGGCGAGGTCCTCGGGCGATTTCACCTCGAAATTCGAGGAAATATGGCGCGCGCCGCGATATATGCGGCCGATAACACGCACGCCGCCTTTTTCGATCAGTTTTTCGTTAATCTCCTGCAGGGCGGGCGAACTGGCCGGGTCGGTGGCCTCCAGTGCGTGCGCCCCGTCGCGGTATATAAAAGGCGCGTTGAACACGGCGACGTCCGGCACGATACGGGCGAGCGAAGCGAAGTCATGATGTCCCATGCCGATCGACCCCATGCGCACGCCGTCCACCATCTCGGCCACGCCGCCAAGCTGGCTCGCGGGGAAGACCTGGATCGTTACTTCACCGTCGGTGGCTTCCGCGATCGCTTCGGCGGCTTCCGCCGCATACCGGGTCTGAATGTCGCCCTCGGCTCCGACGTGCGCATAGCGGAGTTCTTGTGCGTTGCCAGCCGTCGCGGATAGGCCGAGCGCAAGCGCGGCACCTGCCAGGGCGCATGAAATGCCGAACGTTCTCATAGTGTCTCCTTCCCTTTTAGCTCAGTCTTTCTGAGGTCCCTCCGCCTTCGAGTAGGCGACGATGTAGCTCTTGCGGCGGAACTCGTCGCCGATTGCGAAATGGTCACGCAGCTTCTTCTCTGACTGGTCTGGATCGCGTGACAGGATGGACAAAAAAACCTCACGGTGCGCGTCGACGAGGTAATCCTTGATGCCCGGAACCAAGACGGTGAGCCGCCGCCGCTCCTGGTGGCTGCGTTTCATGAGTTCGGAGATCGCGTCATAGAGCGTCAGGAGCACCGGGCTGTGACCGGCTTCGACCAGCGCCAGATGAAAATCGAAATCGGCCTCGCCGCCGGCTTCAGGATCGTCAAGCGTGTCCATCAACTTGGACAGGCAGTTGCTGATGCGTGTGAGGTCGCTGTCTCCTGCCCGCTCGCAGGCGAGCCGAATGGCTTGGCACTCAATAGCGATGCGTGCCTGCATGACATCATCGAGAACATCGGGCTGTTGAGCGAGGCTGAAAGTAAAGAAATCCCGCAGCACCGCCACGTCGGCCGCCTTCACATAAGCTCCCTTGCCGTGACGAATTTCGAGAAAGCCGAGCATTGCCAGGGAGCGCAGGGCCTCCCGCAGCACCGGCCGCGACACGCCGAGCGAAAGGGATAGCTCGCGCTCTCCCGTGAGGCGGTCACCGGCCCTGAGACCGCCAGAAAGAAGTTGCTCGCGAAAAAACGCAAACACCTTCTCGGCACCCACCAATTCGTCTCCGCGTTCTATGGAGAGCATGCACTTCAACTCCTCTCGACTGGTCTTACCACTTATTACCTCCGCTTCTTCGTGTCAATGGTCAGAGATACCGCTTTGCGTTGGCGCACACTTTCGAAGGCTGCTCCAGTAGCGGCCTCAGATCGGAACTGGGGCCGCCATTGTCGTCAGATCCAGTTCCCTCTGCGAGGGTCAGCGCATCTTCTATGCCCACTTCGAGATACCTGACACTGTTCTCGATTTGGGTATGGCCCGACGACCATCGCAAGGGAGCTGATCATCACCCCCGTGGCAAGACGGTCAGGCAACGCAGTCACGCCCGGACCAGATACACTCCCGTCAGCATTACGTAGGCCGCGCCGGACAGGTAACAGCCCGGCGGCCTTCATCAAATCCCACCAGCGGTAGTCCACCCCATCCTCAAGCCCGGCATTGCCGGACGCATCCGCGCCCGGCTGGCGCTCCAGCACGATGGAGTGTCCTTGGGCAGGATCAGGCGGTTCCAAACGAGCAGGACGCGGTGACCTGGCCGTACAGCAAACTAGTCCATGACGATCGGTTTGTTTTCGTCCACAAGACCGCAAACCTTCGAAGCGTTCAGAAGCCCCCAGCCGAACACGGGATCTTTTCCCGGCTCGCCCAGATCTTCGGCCATGGAAGCAAGCCGCTGCTCAACCTCTTCGGGCGAAAGGGCGGGTTCTTCGGCCTTCACTACGGCAGCCGCGGCGGAAACGAATGGCGTGGCGAAGGAGGTTCCCGTCTTGGGCCGCGCACCGCTGATCGAAGCTGCAGTCCAGACATCGACGCCAGGAGAGGCAAGGTCGACGTGCTCGCCCTGCACGGCGCGTCGATAGGGACGCTTGTGACGATCGACGGCCGTGACGGCGATTACCTCTGGATAGGCAGCGGGATAGACGGGTTCGGCCCGCGGACCATCATTGCCCACGGCCGCCACGAAGATGACCTTGTTCTCTGCAACGGCCGATTCAATAGAGTCGCGCAGAAGATCGTTCGCATCGCCAGCAAGGCTCATATTGATGATGGAGACATCATGAGCGAGCAGATGATCGATCCCGACCACGAGGTCAAATACTTCGGCACGGTCTCTTCCGCTGCTTGCACGTTGAAACGCATCCACCGCGAACAGCTTGGCGTCGGACAGGAGCCCCGGTGACCGACTCGCCTGCGAGCCAACAAGGAGTGCGGCGACGGCAGTGCCATGCTGGCGCCCGGAAGCAGGTTCCTCCTCGTCGGCGATACGCATGACGTCGATCGCACTTTCGGCAAAGGTTTTATGTTCCGGGTTGATCCCCGTGTCGATCATGCCGATGCGTACGGCCGTATCGCAGGCTTGGCGCGCTCCGGCATCGCGGACAGGCCATTTTATCAGAAGGGGCGCCCAGCAAAGCCCATCGGGACAGATGCGCGCCTGCACGTCAGCTTGTTCGGGTCGGTAATAGTGGTTGAAGTCGGCTTGACTGGTCGGATCGAGCACGCGCACGTCTTCTCGCGCCGTTTCCAGGTCTGTGCCTGAGGGCACCTCCAGCTTCACGATGGACTGGCCGATCAAGGAGAGTTCACTTTGTTGAAGGACCACATAGTCATCGGCCTCGAGTTGGGCGAGATGCTCGTCTGAAAGCCCCATCGCGACGATCTGGTGCTCCGCATACCGCGGCTCCGGTGGCGGGGGCGGCGCTGCACGGCGAGGAGGAGCGGCCGGGCGATTGCGAAAGGGCCGTATCAATTCGCGAAGAAAACGTGGCGGCCTTGCCGCACGATAAACAGGTGATGAACTGCTGCCGTCATATCCGCGGCTCCCGCGGCCACGATCATTATCATCATCGTCGTCGTCATCATCATGATCATCATCGCCATCGTCGTCGTCATCGTCGGCGAGTACGGGCGTAATGATTTGAAAGGGTCCGGGATCAGGCAGTGCGAACGAGCCCAGTACCGAGAGCAACAATAGGAAAGTGGGCGCTTTTCGCAACCGCTCGAAGAATAGTTTGCCCATCGTCCTCTTCCACCGTTGCAGCAACGGCTCTGCTTCCATGTTCTACAGTGTGCAACAAACCTGCACTGGAAACGGCCGAAAAGCTATTCTATTCCTCGGTCAGTTTTTTTCGACTCCAATAGGATCGGCCTATGACGGCAGCCTCGCACGATATCGGCGAACAATTGATCGCCCTGCTGCCGAATATGCGGCGGTTTGCCCTATCGCTCACGCGCGTTCCCGACCTGGCGGACGACCTGGTCCAGCAGGCTTGCGAGCGGGCACTCGCGAATGCGGCAAGCTTTCAGGCCGACACGCGATTTGATGCGTGGATGTTCCGCATCATACGCAATCTGTGGATCGACCGCCTGCGGCGCGTGAAAACGGCTGGCCCGACCGACGACATTGGAGAGGGCGGCGATATTGTCGGCCAGGATGGCAACAGCACGGTCGAAGCGCGGCTGACGCTCGTTACGGTGAGCGAGGCCATCGACCGTCTGTCGGAAGAGCAGCGGGATGTTCACCGACTTAACATAGCCGCCTTCACCTCCGCGACAGCGCTTGAACGCGGGAACAATTGACGAGCCCGACTCGAATCGCATGGAGCTGTTCACAACAACGCGGAACGGTACTAGGACTGAAAGCACCCACGTTGCCCAACCAGGACCAATTCAATGGCCGAAGCCGGAGAGCGGCTTGCTGCAACGGATCCGGCTAAAGCTTGTTGCAGCTGCCGCACAGGTTTGCGCCGCGAGATCTCTCCATTAGTCGTGCTCGCGCGACGCGAGCGGATGGGAGGCCGCCATGACGGCCATAAGCCGGTCGCGCCAGATCACGCGCGAATTGAAGTCGAGGATTCGTGGGAGCAAGCCATGAAGGCGACGTCTAGCCGGTCTTCCCGCACCTGTACTTGTGCGTCCAGCGCCGAATCCTCGGTGATCTCCAGGGCGACCTGCGCATTCAGCGACGGCGAGCGTCTGGATGAGCGACGCAAGGGGAATGAGCGACCCCTGGCGCGGTCGGCACTCCCCATTGACGATCGATCTTCGGTGCTGAATGCATCGTCGCCGCATGTGCTTCCGCCGCTGTATTCGGCGGTAGCCTTCGCCTCGATCGGGGGAGCACGAAGGCTGCGCCCGGACAGGAAACTGACCGCCCAATCAGCCGGTATTTCAAGGCGTCTTTCATTCATCCCACTCTATCGCGAGTAGGTAGTTCGAGTGCGTCCAAATTCGCGATATCATTGGCAGTGAGACGAAGCTCCGTGGCGGCTGTGTTTTCTTCCAGATAGCGAGGTGTTTTAGTCCCAGGGATGGGGATCACGTATTCTCCCTTGCTGAGAAGCCAAGCAAGGGCGACCTGTCCCGGTGTCGCTCCGTGTTCCCGCGCGATCTTGCGAACGGTCTCCACACTCTCGCGATAGGCGGCGAGGCCGTTTTCGGAGAACTGCGGAAGCGTCAGACGCCAGTCATCCTTGGGTACATCGGTTTGCCCTCCGAACGTGCCGGTCAGAATGCCCCGCCCGAGCGGCGAGAACGGTAAGAAAGCGATACCGTTCTCGACCGTGTAGGGCAGAACGTCAGCCAACACCGTTCGGTCAAAAAGGGACAGTTCCGATTGAACGGCCGCGACCGGATGCACTGCCTCCGCACGCTTGATTTCATCGAGAGCCACCGCCGAAAGGCCAAGGGCGCCGAGCTTTCCGCCCTCGACAATCTCGGCCAACGCGCCCCACGATTCTTCCAAAGGCACGTCAGGATCGACGCGATGCAGGAAATAGAGGTCAATATGATCGACACCCAGGCGCTTGAGACTCGCGTCGACAGCCTGCCGAAGATAATCGGGTTTCCCGTTCGTTTCGAAGTTATAGTCTTTCACAAGCAATCCTCCCTTCGTGGAGAGAACAACTGCATCCCTGTGCCCGCGTATCGCTTGACCGACCAATTCTTCATTGTTGAATGGTCCATAGACGTCGGCAGTGTCGATCAGATTGGCCCCGAGTTCGATAGCGCTGCGTATGACCGCTATCGAGCGGGCATCGTCTCGCCCATGGGGATCGTAGCCGAACGACATGCCCATCGTTCCCAAGCCGATGCGGCCGACCGCGCGGCCCGATTTTCCGAGTGTGGTTTTGGCGACCATCGTATCGCTCCTGTGTGCGAGGTGCTGGATAAATTCCTTGTGCACTGGAAACTTACGGGTCAATGGGATATAATTCCAATCAATCCCGTGTATTTCTGGAATCACTTTCATGGATATCCGTCATATCGACCTCAATCTTCTCAAGTCCTTCGACGCTCTCTTGGCCGAGCCCAGCGTTTCGGGTGCGGCACGGCGACTCGGCCTGAGCCAACCGGCCACAAGTGCAGCGCTCGCCCGCCTCAGGGCTATGTTTGACGATCCAATTCTGGTGCGGCGCGGAAACAGAATGGTTCCAACTCCACGCGCGGCAGAGCTGCGGCCCCGCGTCCGAACCCTGCTGGATGACATCGCAAACACTTTGGCGATGGATGGCGCGTTCGATCCAGGAAAGAGCACAAGGCGATTTCGGCTCCTTGCCAACGAGTACGCCACGCTCGTTGTTCTCGCCCCGTTCGTGGAACGGCTTCGGTCACTCGCTCCGGGGATCAGCGTTCAAATTCTTCCATTCGCGCAGGACTTTGAAGAGCGCCTCGCCAGCCACGATTGCGATCTGGTGATTAGTGAAAGCAACAGCCTTTCCGCATCCAGAAATGTAGAGGTGCTGTTCCGCGACGAGTATGTGTCGGTTTGCCGACAAAAACATCCGCGCTTGCCCAACACCGTAACGCTCGATGCTTTTCTTGAAGAGGATCACGTCATCGTATCCAGCCAAGGGCGGATGACTGCTGTCGTAGATAAAGCCCTCGCCAGTATCGGCCGGACCCGGCGGGTTGCTTTGAGCTTGCCCCACTTTCTTGTAGCATCAGCGACGGTTTCAACTACTGACCTTGTTGCCACCCTCCCGCGCCGCCTGGCTCAGTGCTGCACGGGTTCTTACGGACTCCGCTTGTTTGCACCACCAATCGAAGTTGACGGATTCGAGATTGGATTTGCTTGGCATCCACGCAGCACCGCAGATGCAGCAACGAGTTGGCTAAAAGACGAACTGCGCATGATATCGGCGTCTCTTCAGAGAAGTTGCCAAGCATGAGAGATGCTCGCGCAGCGGAATGACTCTGGTCGCTTCATGTGTGGCCACACGTTGATCAGCCCCAGTTGCAATGACCCCATCGCGCAATAATATTCTCCCATGCGCCGACTTTCCGAACTGGATTGACTTCCAAATATGTGGCTTTGCTGCATTGCGGACCCGGAAGTTCCGACCACTCTCCCCAGGGCTTGCCATGGCGTTTCGCCTCTTTGTTCCAATACTTGCCGGTGCGACGCTGCGCGAGCGGCTGCTCGCCTGCATCGGCGCCATGACCGGTATCGCATTGACTGGAGTGATCAGTGCGCTGGCGAACGGGAACGGCCCGTATATCGCACTACTGGTGGCGCTGAATTCCGCAGTACTGGTGGCGCTTGGCTTCATTTTCCACCTTCTGTCACGGCGCAACTATCCGCATGTCCACGTGTCCGCCGCAAATAGCCATGGCATCGCAGACCGGCCGCCGGTGGAGCGCGTCGGATTCCAGCCCGAAGATGTCGATACAGCACTTTCCGCGCTGGACGAAATCTTTGACATCAGCCGCGACGATCTCGAAAGGCTACTGCGCCAGGTCGAGTTGCAGGCGTTGGTGCGCTCGCAGCGGATGCTGCTCTGCCGGGACATCATGTCCCGCGATGTGGTATCGGTACGCGAGAATGCATCGGCCGATGAGGCCCGAAAACTGCTGCTCGATCACAACATCCGCACCTTGCCAGTGACAGACGCCGACAGCAGGCTGGTCGGTGCGGTTGGCCTGCGCGAGTTGACGACGGCGACGGATACGGTGAGGGGCATGATGTCGAAGGCTGGCACCGCCTCTCCCGACACGCCCGCGATGCGTCTGCTTCCGGTGCTCACCGACGGCCGCAGCCATGCCGTCGTCATGGTGAATGCCGAACAACGCATCCTTGGCCTGATCACCCAGACCGACCTGCTGGCGGCCGCAGCGCGCGTGCTGACGGCAGACACAACGCTGGCAGCGGCGTAATAATGTTCCGGTCTTGCGCGTTATCACGTTAACCACCTCTGGATACGATGAGAGAAAGCAAGATATTCGAGGCCATCACGGATGCCGGTTTTGCATTTGGGACGCCAATCAGTTCATTGCGCTCGGCGCTGAAACTGGCGCGCTAGTCTTGCAGGACCGACCTGATGGCGAACATCGTGATCGGCTGGCTGATTGCACCGACAGCAAGAATGCTCTTGTCGTTGATCCGAATGCAGCCGAGCCAGTCATCGCGCGCCATCACATCCCGCAGCCAGTTCGCGATCAAGTTACGGCAATCGCCGCCGCATGCGGCGCAGACTTCCAAGCCGAGGGGCGCGATGAGAACGCCTTTCTTGCCGACGATGTAAACCATGACGGCACCTACGATTTTCTGCTGGACCACGCCCTGGCCTGTCCAGCCCGAACCAAAGCGCTGTGCGATGCGTCCGGTTGTCCCTCGAGCTTATTCGTCTACAGCAATGGCGACTGGCAACCCCATGCGTTCCATTTGTACGGCTACAAGGAATTGACCATGGAAGGTTTTCTGCTCAAATGCAGCACGGAAATAAATAAAGCGGGCGTGTTCACGAAGAACGGCAAGTTGGTGCGGCGCGATTGTTCATGAGAAGAATATTTTCGCCTTGAACAGCATAAGATTAATGAGGAGTGGACGCTTTTGATGTTGTGGATACAGGTCGGCGGAGGTCGGGAAGCTCCGTTTAAAGTAAACATTCCGGCGTACAGTTTTGAGAGGCCGGCTGTTGAATGACAACTTGGAGCGAATGTCGGTCTCGGCTTAATCACCCCCGCAACCAAATCCTACGCTACATTATCCTCCGTCGTTTACGGCCAAGCCCCTGCTCTCTGCCGCCAAGTAGCTGTTTACGCTAACAATTTTCGCC
>NZ_JAKCWP010000016.1 GCF_028767125.1 Chelativorans sp. YIM 93263 | reverse complement strand
CGCACCGTCGGCGCCGGCATCGTCGCAAACATCACCGAGTAGTCAGAGCAAGGGGAGCGCCTCGAGCGCTCCCCGCGGCAAAAAGAGTTCGCACGATCAGGCTGCGTACATATATTCCCGGCATGATCGGCGATTAGGCTTGAAGCATCGGCGAAGCGATAATAGAAGCGTCAAGCGGTTGTCGAAGCGGATAGGGGTATAGCTCAGTTGGTAGAGCGGCGGTCTCCAAAACCGCAGGTCGGGGGTTCGAGCCCCTCTGCCCCTGCCAGTCCCGACAATTGGCTCCTTGAAAAGGGGCTTGCACTGCAGTAGAAACGGAACTATGTAACGCGGGTGACGGTGCGTGGAGCTCGGGCGTGGCTTTACGCGCCTTTGTCGTATGTTCGGAACTGAGTTGGTGATTCGCCTTGCCGCTTTCGCGTGATGTTCGGACGTCGCCGGGTGAACGTTGCAACCATCTGACAGTTCCGGATGCTTCAAAGAATAGATGAGCACTGTATGGCCTCCAAGACCACGAACCCCTTCACCTTTCTACAGCAGGTAAGGGCGGAAACCGCAAAGGTGACATGGCCTTCGCGGCGGGAAACCCTGATCTCGACGATAATGGTTCTTGCGTTTGCCGCGCTGGCCGCGCTCTTCTTTTTTGCCGCTGACCAAGTGATGTCATGGGGAATTGAGCTGATCCTCGGGATTGCTTGAAAACGGTGGCACAGGGAGACATTTTGAAATGATGCGGTGGTATATCGTCCACGCCTATTCGAATTTTGAAAAGAAGGTGTCTGACTCGATTCTGGAGCAGGCGCGGCAGAAGGGTTTGCTCAACGATATTGAGAACGTCGTCGTGCCGACGGAGAAGGTCGTGGAGGTTCGTCGCGGCCGCAAGGTCGATGCCGAACGCAAGTTCTTTCCGGGTTATGTTCTCGTCAGGGCGAATCTGACCGACGCTATCTTCAGCCTGATCAAGAACACACCTAAGGTGACCGGCTTTTTGGGAGACTCCAAGCCCGTGCCGATCAGCGATGCCGAGGCAGAGCGGATCCTTGTGCAGGTTCAGGAGGGTGTTGAGCGTCCGAAGCCTTCGGTGACCTTCGATATCGGCGAGCAGGTGCGCGTCTCGGACGGTCCGTTCGCGTCGTTTAATGGTCACGTGCAGGAGGTGGACGAGGAGCGTTCGCGGCTCAAGGTGGAGGTTTCGATCTTCGGACGAGCCGTTCCTGTCGATTTGGAATTCGGTCAAGTCGAGAAGACATGACCGGCGATCCGGGTTTCCGGATTTGAACGGTGGAAGGATGGGGAGCAAAGCCGGCTGCCTGAATCCGCACCACCAGACTGCAACCGCCGGCAAGGCCGGCATGAAACGAGGCAGATGAGAAATGGCTAAGAAAGTTGCAGGCCAACTCAAGCTTCAGGTTCCCGCGGGATCGGCTACGCCATCGCCGCCCATCGGACCTGCGCTTGGTCAGCGCGGCATCAACATCATGGAATTCTGTAAGGCGTTCAACGCGCAGACCCAGGAGATGGAGAAGGGTTCTCCGATTCCTGTGGTCATCACGTACTACCAGGATAAATCTTTCGCCTTCACCATGAAGACGCCGCCGGTAAGCTACTTCCTCAAGAAGGAAGCCAACCTGAAGTCGGGGTCCAAGGAGCCTGGCAAGCAGACGGTCGGCCAGATTTCGCGCGAGAAGGTGCGTTCGATTGCCGAGGCTAAGATGAAGGATCTGAATGCGTATGATGCGGAAGCCGCCATGCGCATGGTCGAAGGCTCGGCCCGCTCCATGGGCCTGGAAGTGGTGGGCTGAAGAGATGGCGAAGAAGATTTCCAAGCGCGTGGCCAAGAGCCGCGAAGGTCTCGACCGGAAGCGGGTTTACTCGCTTGACGAGGCAGTCAAGGTCTTGCGTGAGCGGGCGAACGCCAAGTTCGATGAGACGGTCGAAGTGGCGATGAACCTCGGTGTCGATCCGCGCCATGCGGACCAGATGGTTCGTGGCGTTGTCAACCTGCCGAACGGCACGGGACGCGATGTGAGGGTCGCTGTTTTTGCAAAGGGCGATAAGGCCGAGGAAGCCAAAGCCGCCGGTGCCGATATTGTCGGCGCAGAGGATCTGGTAGAGCAGGTTCAGGGCGGTGAGATCAATTTCGACCGCTGCATAGCCACGCCGGATATGATGCCTCTGGTCGGTCGCCTCGGTAAGGTCCTGGGACCACGCGGCCTGATGCCGAACCCGAAGGTCGGCACGGTCACGGCGGACATCGCCGCTGCGGTCAAGGCCTCCAAGGGTGGCGCTGTCGAGTTTCGCGTTGAAAAGGCCGGCATCGTCCATGCCGGTGTCGGCAAGGTTTCGTTCGACGAGAATGCGCTTGCGGAGAATGTTCGCGCTTTCGCGGATGCCGTGATCAAGGCCAAGCCGGCTGGCGCCAAGGGTAACTATCTCAAGCGCGTGGCGCTTACGTCTACCATGGGGCCGGGGCTCAAGATCGAGACCTCGAGCTTGACTGCGTCATAAGAGAATGTGCCGGGAGAAGTCCCGGCTCACCGTTCCGGGCCAGCGATGGCCTGGGAGCCGGAGGGTAACCTTCGGCAAATCCTGTCCGAGATTGCAGGCGGTTCGCCTTAATTCCGATCCGGAGCCTGCATGAGACGGGTAAGAACCGACAGAAGCTTTGCCGGAAGGCAGGGTGGATAGGTTCGAACCGTGTTGGTCTTTTGTCTGGTGCCGGTCTGCGGCACGGCGAAAGAGGGCAGGATCCTCGAGCGTCGTTCGGGTGATCCAACTGTGATTGCCCGGTCGGCAAAAGGCAACGGCGGTTGCACTCAGGAAGGGCACCGCCAACTGGAGAAAGGCTGTGGATAGAGCGGAGAAACGCGAGTTCGTCGCGAACCTGAACCAGGTGTTTGACAACACCGGGTGCGTGGTCGTGGCGCACTATTCCGGTCTCACCGTCGCGCAGATAAACGACTTCCGGTCGAAGATGCGCGAAGCGGGCGGGACTGTTAAAGTCGCGAAGAACCGTCTCGCCAAGCTCGCTCTTCAGGGTACGAAATCCGAAGGCATTCTTGCCCTTTTCGAAGGACAGACGCTGATTGCCTATTCGGACGATCCGGTCGCCGCACCGAAGGTCGCCAACGATTTTGCCAAGACGAATGACAAGCTCATTATTCTTGGCGGAGCGATGGACACGACCGTGCTCGACGCCGATGGCGTGAAGGCGCTTGCCTCGCTGCCGTCGCTGGACGAGCTCAGGGCGAAGATTGTCGGCATGGTCTCCACGCCGGCAACACGGGTCGCACAGGTCGTCAACGCACCGGCGGGTCAGCTCGCCCGGGTCTTTGACGCCTATGCCCGGAAGGACGAAGCGGCGTGAGGCCGTTCCTCATCCCAACACTGTTCGAACTTTGAAGGAAATAACAAATGGCTGATCTGGAAAAGATCGTTGATGACCTCTCGAACCTCACCGTCCTAGAAGCGGCTGAGCTTTCGAAGATGCTGGAAGAGAAGTGGGGCGTTTCGGCGGCTGCACCGGTTGCGGTTGCCGCAGCTGGCGGCGGTGGCGCCGCAGCCGAGGCGGCTGAAGAGCAGACGGAGTTTGACGTCGTTCTCGCCGAGGCAGGCGCTCAGAAGATCAATGTGATCAAAGAAGTCCGCGCCATCACCGGCCTCGGCCTGAAGGAGGCGAAGGATCTCGTCGAGTCCGCGCCGAAGGCTGTTAAGGAAGGTGTGGACAAGGAAGAGGCCGGAAAGATCAAAGCGCAGCTTGAAGAAGCCGGCGCCAAGGTCGAGTTGAAGTAAATTCGCAGACGGCTCGCGGATGGATCGCCGTCCGCGGGCCGTCGGCGGAATGTGTGGCGTGGAAACCTTTTTCCTGAGGGCCCGAAATCAGGCTTTCAGGAAACGGGTTTTCATCCGTTTGGATTGGCCGCCATGGGGCGGCCCGTATGCAGGCAAGCGGCAGGCAAGGAGCGACGATGGCCCAGACCCAGACTTTCAATGGTCGCAGGCGGGTACGCAAATTCTTCGGGAAAATTCCCGAAGTTGCGGAGATGCCGAATCTCATCGAGGTTCAAAAAGCATCCTATGACCAGTTCCTGATGGTCGAGGAGCCCGAAGGTGGGCGCCCCGACGAGGGACTGCAAGCGGTTTTCAAATCCGTGTTTCCCATCCAGGATTTTGCCGGAACGGCAATGCTCGAGTTCGTGAATTACGAGTTCGAAGATCCCAAGTTCGACGTCGAGGAGTGCCGTCAGCGCGATCTGACGTATGCGGCGCCACTCAAGGTGACGTTGCGTCTGATCGTGTTCGATGTCGATGAGGACACGGGCTCCAAGTCCATCAAGGACATCAAGGAGCAGGACGTCTACATGGGCGACATGCCCCTGATGACGGATAACGGCACTTTCATCATCAACGGGACCGAGCGCGTCATTGTCTCGCAGATGCACCGTTCGCCGGGCGTCTTCTTCGACCACGACAAAGGTAAGTCGCATTCCAGCGGCAAGCTTTTGTTCGCAGCGCGTGTCATTCCGTATCGCGGCTCCTGGCTCGATATCGAGTTCGACGCCAAGGATATCGTCCATGCGCGCATCGACCGCCGGCGCAAAATTCCGGCGACTTCGCTGCTCATGGCGCTCGGCATGGATGGCGAGGAGATCCTTTCGACGTTCTATAACCAGATCACGTACATCCGTGACGGCGACGGTTGGCGTGTGCCATTCTCGGCGGAGCGTTTCCGCGGCATGAAGGCAACCGCCGACGTCATCGATGCCGATAGCGGAGAACTCGTCCTCGACGCGGGCAAGAAGATGACCGCCCGTCTGGCACGTCAGCTCGCCGAAAAAGGGCTGAAGGCAATCCGAGCCACAGAGGATGATCTGCTCGGCAACTATCTCGCCGAAGACATCGTCAATCCGGAATCCGGCGAGATCTATCTCGAGGCGGGTGACGAGATCGATGAAAAGACGCTGAAGGTCCTGCAGGAAGCGGGCGCCGACGAGGTGCATTTCCTTGATATCGACCATGTCAATATCGGCGGGTACATCCGTAATACGCTGGTTGCGGACAAGAACGAAACGCGTCAGGACGCGCTGTTCGATATTTACCGGGTGATGCGCCCGGGCGAGCCGCCGACATTGGAGACGGCGGAGGCGATGTTCCATTCGCTGTTCTTCGACTCCGAGCGTTACGACCTTTCGGCCGTTGGCCGCGTCAAGATGAACATGCGTCTGGAGCTCGACTGTCCTGATACCGTCCGCGTGCTGCGCAAGGACGATATCGTCGCGGTCGTGAAGACGCTGGTCGAGCTTCGCGATGGTAAGGGTGAGATCGACGACATCGATAATCTCGGCAATCGCCGGGTACGTTCGGTGGGCGAGCTGATGGAGAATCAGTATCGCGTCGGCCTGCTGCGCATGGAGCGCGCCATCAAGGAACGCATGTCGTCGATCGAGATCGATACGGTCATGCCGCAGGATCTCATTAACGCCAAGCCCGCGGCGGCTGCCGTGCGCGAGTTCTTCGGCTCCTCGCAGCTCTCGCAGTTCATGGACCAGAACAATCCGCTTTCGGAGATCACTCATAAGCGTCGCCTGTCGGCGCTTGGTCCGGGCGGCCTGACCCGTGAGCGTGCTGGCTTCGAGGTGCGCGACGTGCACCCGACCCACTACGGTCGCATCTGCCCGATCGAGACTCCGGAAGGTCCGAACATCGGCCTGATCAATTCGCTCGCGACCTTCGCACGTGTGAACAAGTACGGCTTCATCGAAACGCCGTACCGCAAGGTTTTGGACGGCAAGGTCAGCGAGGAGATCGTTTACCTCTCGGCTATGGAAGAGGCCAAGCACTACGTGGCGCAGGCCAACGCGGAGATCAACGAGGAAGGGCGCTTCACCGACGAGTTCATCGTCTGCCGGCATTCCGGCGAGGTGATGATGGCTCCTCGCGAGAACGTCGATCTGATGGATGTTTCGCCGAAGCAGCTGGTTTCGGTCGCCGCGTCCCTCATCCCGTTCCTGGAAAACGATGACGCCAACCGCGCGCTCATGGGCTCGAACATGCAGCGTCAGGCCGTGCCGTTGGTACGCTCTGAGGCCCCGTTTGTCGGCACCGGCATGGAGCCGGTGGTCGCCCGCGATTCCGGCGCGGCGATCGTTGCACGGCGCACAGGCGTAGTCGACCAGGTGGACGCGACGCGTATCGTTATCCGCGCGACGGAGGAGCTGGAAGCGTCGCAGTCGGGCGTCGATATCTACCGTCTCCAGAAGTTCCAGCGCTCGAACCAGAACACCTGCGTCAATCAGCGGCCGTTGGTGCGCGTGGGCGAACAGGTCAACAAGGGCGATATCATCGCTGATGGTCCGTCGACGGATCTCGGCGACCTGGCCCTCGGACGGAATGTGCTCGTGGCTTTCATGCCGTGGAACGGCTACAACTTCGAGGACTCCATCCTCCTGTCCGAGCGGATCGTGCGTGACGACGTCTTTACCTCGATTCACATCGAGGAATTCGAGGTGATGGCCCGCGACACCAAGCTCGGCCCGGAAGAGATCACGCGTGATATTCCAAACGTTTCGGAAGAGGCGCTGAAGAATCTCGATGAAGCCGGTATCGTCTACATCGGTGCGGAAGTTCAGCCAGGCGATATTCTGGTCGGCAAGATCACGCCGAAGGGCGAAAGCCCGATGACGCCGGAGGAAAAGCTCCTGCGCGCCATCTTCGGCGAAAAGGCCTCCGACGTCCGCGACACGTCCATGCGCATGCCGCCGGGTACCTACGGCACGATTGTTGAGGTGCGCGTCTTCAACCGCCATGGTGTGGAGAAGGACGAACGTGCCATGGCCATCGAGCGCGAAGAGATCGAGCAGCTTGCGAAGGACCGTGACGACGAGCAGTCGATCCTTGACCGCAACGTCTATGCACGACTTTCGGAGATGCTTGTCGGCACTGCGCCGATTGCCGGGCCAAAGGGCTTCAAGAAAGGTTCCGAGATTACCGCGGAACTGCTTGAGGAGTATCCGCGTTCGCAATGGTGGCAGTTTGCCGTCGAGGACGAGAAGCTGCAGAGCGAACTCGAGGCCTTGCGCTCTCAGTATGACGAGTCCAAGGGCGCGCTGGAGAGCCGCTTCATGGACAAGGTTGAGAAAGTCCAGCGCGGGGATGAGATGCCGCCCGGCGTCATGAAGATGGTCAAGGTCTTCGTCGCCGTGAAGCGTAAGATGCAGCCGGGAGACAAGATGGCCGGCCGGCATGGCAACAAGGGCGTGGTCTCCAAGATCGTTCCCATCGAGGATATGCCGTTCCTCGAGGACGGTACCCACGCGGACATCGTGCTTAACCCGCTCGGCGTGCCAAGCCGCATGAATGTCGGTCAGATCCTTGAAACGCATCTCGGCTGGGCATGTGCAGGCATGGGTCAGCGGATCGGCGAGCTTATCGACGCTTATAAGGAAAAGGGCGATGTGAAACCGCTCCGCACCACGCTGGAGAAGCTGATCCCGGACAACGAGCATAATGAGCCGGTGCGTCGGTACGACGACGACAGCGTTATTCGGCTTGGTGAGCAGATGCGCCGAGGAGTCTCCATAGCTACGCCGGTGTTTAATGGTGCGCACGAATCCGACATCAACGAGATGCTGGAAGATGCCGGTCTCGACAAGAGCGGGCAGGTGACCCTCTACGACGGACGCACTGGTGAACCGTTCGACCGTAGCGTGACGGTGGGCTACATCTACATGCTTAAGCTGCACCACCTGGTGGATGACAAGATCCACGCACGCTCCATCGGCCCATACTCGTTGGTTACCCAGCAGCCGCTGGGCGGAAAGGCGCAGTTCGGCGGTCAGCGGTTCGGTGAGATGGAGGTCTGGGCACTCGAGGCATATGGGGCGGCCTACACGCTTCAGGAGATGCTCACGGTCAAGTCAGACGACGTGGCCGGTCGCACCAAGGTCTATGAGGCGATCGTACGTGGAGACGACACTTTCGAGGCGGGCATCCCGGAGAGCTTCAACGTGCTCGTCAAGGAGATGCGTTCGTTGGGCCTGAATGTGGAGTTGGAGAGTTCGCGTCTCAACGAGTCGCCGGCACAATTGCCCGACGCGGCCGAATAAAGATCTGGCCGTGCGCCACGGATAACGGTGGCGCACGGTTCCGTGTTGATGGCGGGCAGCCAGGAATGAAAGCTGATGCTTTTAAGCCCGCTGCGACCGACAACTGATTTTTGGGACGCATTGTCCCGCAAAGGAGATCGGCATGAACCAAGAGGTCATGAACCTGTTCAATCCGCAGGCGCCGGCAGAGACCTTCGATTCCATCCGGATTTCGCTGGCCAGCCCGGAGAAGATCCTGTCCTGGTCCTACGGCGAGATTAAAAAGCCGGAGACGATCAACTACCGCACGTTCAAGCCGGAGCGTGACGGCCTGTTTTGTGCGCGCGTCTTTGGTCCGATCAAGGACTATGAGTGCCTGTGCGGCAAATATAAGCGCATGAAGTACAAGGGCGTTATCTGCGAAAAGTGTAACGTCGAGGTGACGCTGTCCCGCGTGCGGCGCGAACGTATGGGCCATATCGATCTGGCGGCGCCCGTCGCGCACATCTGGTTCCTGAAGTCGCTGCCTTCGCGCATCGGTACGCTGCTCGACATGACGCTCAAGGACATCGAGCGTGTTCTCTACTTCGAGAACTACATCGTGACCGAGCCCGGACTGACGGCACTCAAGGACAATCAACTCCTCTCCGAGGAGGAGTATATGATGGCCGTCGAGGAGTATGGCGAAGACTCCTTCACCGCTATGATCGGCGCCGAGGCCATCCAGAACATGCTGGAGCGGATGGAGCTGGACAAGATTGCCGGCGAACTGCGCACCGAGCTTGCCTCGACCACGTCCGAGCTGAAGCAGAAGAAGCTTTTGAAGCGGCTCAAAGTGGTCGAGAACTTCCTGGAATCGGGCAACCGGCCGGAGTGGATGATCATGAAGGTCATTCCGGTCATTCCGCCGGATCTGCGCCCGCTCGTTCCGCTCGATGGCGGCCGCTTCGCGACCTCGGACCTGAATGATCTCTATCGCCGCGTCATCAACCGCAACAATCGCTTACGTCGGCTGATCGAGCTTCGCGCGCCGGGCATCATCATCCGCAACGAAAAGCGCATGCTGCAGGAAGCTGTCGACGCGCTGTTCGACAACGGCCGTCGCGGCCGAGTGATCACCGGTGCCAACAAGCGCCCTCTGAAGTCGCTGTCCGACATGCTGAAGGGCAAGCAGGGCCGCTTCCGTCAGAACCTGCTCGGCAAGCGCGTCGACTATTCGGGCCGTTCGGTGATTGTGACCGGTCCCGAGCTCAAGCTGCACCAGTGCGGTCTGCCGAAAAAGATGGCGCTCGAGCTGTTCAAGCCGTTCATCTATGCACGGCTGGACGCGAAGGGTTATTCTTCGACCGTTAAGCAGGCGAAGAAGCTGGTCGAGAAGGAGCGTCCGGAAGTCTGGGATATCCTGGATGAGGTGATCCGTGAGCATCCGGTTCTGCTTAACCGCGCACCGACGCTGCACCGTCTCGGCATCCAGGCGTTCGAACCGGTTCTGATCGAAGGTAAGGCCATTCAGCTTCACCCGCTGGTCTGCACAGCCTTCAATGCTGACTTCGACGGTGACCAGATGGCGGTCCACGTGCCCTTGTCGCTGGAAGCCCAGCTCGAAGCGCGCGTGCTGATGATGTCGACCAACAATATCCTGCATCCGGCTTCCGGTGCGCCAATTATCGTGCCCTCGCAGGATATGGTTCTGGGCCTCTACTATCTGTCCATCATGAACCAGAACGAGCCGGGTGAGGGGATGGTGTTCGCCGACATGGGCGAGCTGCACCATGCGCTCGAGAACGGCATTGTCACGATGCACACCAAGATCAGGGGCCGCTTCAAAACGGTGGACGAGGAAGGCAATCCCGTCTGGCAGTTACATGAGACGACGCCTGGACGCATGATCATCGGTGATATCCTGCCGAAGAATGTGAACGTGTCGTTCGATGTCTGCAACCGGGAGATGACGAAGAAGAACATCTCCAAGATGATCGACCTCGTCTATCGCCATTGCGGACAGAAAGAGACGGTTATCTTCTGCGACCGGATCATGTCCCTTGGCTTCACCCAAGCCTGTAAGGCGGGTATTTCGTTCGGCAAGGACGACATGCTCATCCCCGATTCAAAGGTCAAGCTGATTGCCGAGACTGAGGCGCTCACCAAGGAATATGAGCAGCAGTACAATGACGGCCTGATCACCCAGGGTGAGAAGTACAATAAGGTCGTCGACGCCTGGGCCAAGTGCTCGGAGAAGGTCGCCGACGAGATGATGAAGCGCATCCAGGCGGTGGAGTTCGATGAAAACGGCCGGCAGAAGCCGATGAACTCGATCCATATGATGTCGCACTCCGGCGCCCGTGGTTCGCCGGCCCAGATGCGTCAGCTTGCCGGCATGCGCGGCCTGATGGCACGTCCGGACGGCTCCATCATCGAGACGCCGATCATCTCGAACTTTAAGGAAGGCCTGACCGTGATGGAGTACTTCAACTCCACCCACGGCGCACGTAAGGGCCTTGCCGACACCGCGCTCAAGACGGCCAACTCCGGTTACCTGACGCGTCGTCTCGTCGATGTCGCGCAGGACTGCATCGTCACGACCCCGGACTGCGGCACGAACACGGGGCTGACCATGCAGCCCATCGTCGACGCCGGGCAGGTTGTTGCCTCGATCGGTCAGCGCGTGCTTGGCCGCACCGCGCTGGAGGATATCGTTGATCCATCGAGTGAGGAGGTCATCGTTCCCGCCGGTAAGGAGATTGAGGAACGCGACGTCGAAGCGATCGAGAATGCCGGTGTCCAGAGCGTACGCATTCGTTCGGCGCTGACTTGCGAAGTGCGTAACGGCGTCTGTGCTGTTTGCTACGGCCGAGACTTGGCGCGTGGCACGCCGGTGAACATCGGTGAGGCTGTCGGCGTCATTGCGGCGCAGTCGATCGGTGAGCCGGGCACGCAGCTTACGATGCGCACCTTCCACATGGGTGGCACGGCGCAGGTGGTGGATCAGTCCTTCCTGGAGGCTTCCTTCGAGGGCACGGTGAAGATCCGGAACCGCAATGTCGTGCGTAACTCCGAGGGCCATCTGGTCGTCATGGGTCGCAATATGTCGGCGCTTATCCTGGATGAGAGTGGCGCCGAGCGTGCGTCGCACCGACTCACCTACGGTTCGCGTCTCTATGTGGACGAGGGCGATAAGGTGAAGCGCGGACAGCGTATCGCGGAGTGGGATCCTTACACCCGCCCAATGCTTACCGAGGTGGAAGGCACGGTGGCGTTCGAGGATCTTGTCGACGGTATCTCGGTCCAGGAGACCGCAGATGAGTCGACGGGCATTACCAAGCGTGAGGTCATAGACTGGCGCTCGACGCCGCGCGGTTCCGATCTCAAGCCGGCGATCACCATCCTCAACTCCAAAGGAAAGATCGCTAAGCTTGCCCGGGGTGGCGATGCCCGTTTCATGCTCTCGGTGGAAACAGTGTTGTCGGTGGAACCCGGCTCCAAGGTTGCCCCGGGTGACGTCATCGCGCGTATTCCTACTGAGAGTGCGCGTACGAAGGACATCACCGGTGGTCTGCCGCGTGTGGCCGAGCTGTTCGAGGCACGGCGTCCGAAGGATCACGCCATCATCGCTGAAATCGATGGTACGGTCCGGTTTGGTCGTGACTACAAGAACAAGCGGCGCATCGTGATCGAACCGCACGACTCGACACAGGAGCCGGCGGAGTATCTGATCCCGAAAGGTAAGCCGTTCCACCTGCAGGACGGCGACGTGATCGAAAAAGGGGATTACATCCTCGACGGCAATCCGGCGCCGCACGACATCCTGGCGATCAAGGGCGTGGAGGCACTTGCTTCCTACCTCGTCAATGAGATCCAGGAAGTCTACCGGCTCCAGGGCGTGCTGATCAACGACAAGCACATCGAGGTGATCGTTCGCCAGATGCTGCAGAAGGTCGAGGTCACGGCTCAGGGCGATTCGACTTATATCCCTGGGGATCATGTTGACTCGGTTGAATTCGACGAGGTGAACGACCGCCTGGTGGAAGAGGGCAAGAAGCCGGCCGAAGGTCAGCCCGTGCTCCTCGGCATCACCAAGGCCTCGTTGCAGACCCCGTCCTTCATCTCCGCCGCCTCGTTCCAGGAGACGACTCGTGTTCTGACCGAAGCCTCGGTTGCAGGTAAGGTCGACGCATTGCAGGGACTGAAGGAGAACGTGATCGTGGGCCGCCTCATACCGGCCGGTACGGGCGGTGCCATGGGGCAGATCCGGCGCATTGCGCGTTCCCGGGACGATCTCATTCTCGACGAGCGCCGCAAGGCGTCAGGTGCGGAAACGGCCGACCCGATGCTTGCCGACATGTCTGGCGCAGCGGAATAATAGCGCCACACAGGAAACTTTATGGAAGCCGCCGGACCTCCGGCGGCTTTCTTTTTGGCCTTGTCAAACCGCTTCGGAACTGTGGCTCTAATGGTGCAGGTTTCGGGGGGGGTTTTGCCAAAGGAGATAATTATTGCGCGGCGCAGCGCCGCCACGGCACGAGAGCCCGGTCCTTGGGTGGGGCAGGGGAGGCCACAGGGCATCGCCTGCACAACGCACCTAGCCAGCGGATCGCTCTCTTCCCATCAAATCAGCCAACATTATCTCCGTTGGTCTTATTCCTCTTCATCGAATGTCACGACGGCAATCTCGCCTTCTGTAGCGCCCTGCCAGGCGGAGAGGTGCGGCTCTTCGTCCGGCGCGCCTTCCATTTCGCCGATCTGGTCAAGTTCGGCTTCCGCGTATCCCTCCTGAGCGAGGGCTTCCAGCGCCTGGCGCACCGCCGTGTCGTCATCCGGAGCCACCAGCATCACATGCACGCCCTCACTGGCGGAACCTGGTTCGCGCCAGACCCGTCCCGTAATGATCATGACGGGTCTTTGCTCACTGTCATCCATATCCATTGTCCTGTGTTCTTGCGATTCGGTAGCGTGCGCCGCTCGCTTGAATTTATGGTGAAGAAACGGCAGGGGAAGGGTGGAAATACAACGTGTTCATTCCCATATAGCTGACGCTGGCGGGCGTGGGACCTGCGCGCGACGAGATTGGTAAGATTATTGCGTATCAACTCTTGACGGGTGCCTCGGTTGCGCGTATTACCCGCGGCGTCTGAGCCGATGTGAGGCTTTTTTTTCGGAACGACGCGTTCTGGAGCCCAAGCCTCAAACAGGGTTCGTTTTAACGAGCGACAGACTTTCCGGAGCATGAAGCGGCTTGCCGCTTCCTCTGCGTATGTTCGGGCAGGACCGTAGAACAACGGTTTGATGCCCGAATTTGCTTATGGAGCGCTGTTCCGTTGAAGGCGAGCCTGTTCGCTGAGGCACGAGATTGAAACAAGGGAAGGTTTGATGCCGACCGTAAGCCAGCTGATCCGCAAACCGCGCAAGGCGCCGGTGAAGCGTAATAAGGTTCCCGCCATGCAGGCCAACCCGCAGAAGCGGGGTGTGTGCACGCGCGTTTACACGACGTCGCCGAAGAAGCCGAACTCGGCCATGCGTAAGGTGGCAAAGATCCGGCTCGCAAATGGGTTTGAGGTGATCGGTTATATTCCGGGTGAGGGGCATAACCTTCAGGAGCACTCCGTGGTGATGATCCGCGGCGGCCGCGTGAAGGACCTTCCGGGTGTGCGTTATCACATCATCCGCGGCGTGCTTGACACGCAGGGCGTAAAAAGCCGCAAGCAACGCCGCTCCAAATACGGCGCGAAGCGTCCGAAGTAAGGGTTCCCGGCTTCGGTTCCTTGTTGGTGCCGGGCCTTGAAGGTGAGAGACGAAGAACATGTCCCGACGTCACCGTGCAGAGAAGCGCGAAATCAACCCGGATCCTAAGTATGGCGATCTGGTCGTGAGCAAGTTCATGAACGCTGTCATGTATCATGGCAAGAAGTCCGTCGCCGAACGGATCGTTTATGGCGCTCTTGAGCAGGTTGAGAGCAAGACCAGGCAGGAGCCAGTAGCGGTCTTTCATCAGGCGCTCGATAACGTGTCGCCTCATGTGGAAGTGCGTTCACGCCGGGTTGGTGGCGCGACCTATCAGGTGCCGGTTGATGTGCGTCCGGAGCGCCGGCAGGCATTGTCCATTCGCTGGCTTATTGCTGCTGCGCGCAAGCGTAACGAGACGACGATGATCGAGCGACTGTCGGGTGAGTTGATGGATGCGTCCAACAATCGTGGCGCGGCGGTGAAGAAGCGCGAAGATACGCACAAGATGGCGGAAGCCAACCGCGCCTTCTCGCACTATCGCTGGTAGTGCTGGCGGCGGATTGAAGAGGTAAGCTTAAGATGGCCCGCGATTACAAAATCGAAGATTACCGAAATTTCGGTATCATGGCGCATATCGACGCCGGTAAGACGACCACGACCGAGCGCGTGCTCTTTTATACGGGCAAGTCGCATAAGATCGGCGAGGTTCATGACGGTGCCGCGACGATGGACTGGATGGACCAGGAGCAGGAGCGGGGTATCACGATTACCTCCGCTGCCACGACGACCTTCTGGGAAGGCCGAGACGGCAAGAAGCGGCGCTTCAACATCATCGACACGCCGGGACACGTCGATTTCACCATCGAGGTGGAGCGTTCCCTTCGGGTGCTCGATGGCGCCATTGCGCTGCTTGATGCCAATGCCGGTGTCGAGCCGCAGACCGAGACCGTGTGGCGCCAGGCGGACAAGTATTCGGTTCCGCGCCTCATCTTCTGTAATAAAATGGATAAGCTCGGCGCTGATTTCTTCCGTTCCGCCGAGATGGTCAAGACGCGCCTTGGCGCCGAGCCACTCGTCATGCAGTTGCCGATCGGTGCCGAGAACGATTTTGCTGGCGTGATCGATCTCATCGAGATGAAGGCGCTGGTCTGGAAGTCGGAGGATCTCGGCGCAGCGTGGGATATTCTGGATATTCCTGAGGATCTGCAAGCGCAGGCTGAAGAGTACCGTGAGAAACTCATAGAGACCGCGGTCGAGGTCGATGAAGCGGCGATGGAGCGGTATCTTGAGGGTGAGATGCCCTCGAACGACGAGCTGCGTAAGCTGATCCGCAAGGGCACGATCGACGTTACCTTCTTCCCGATGTTCTGTGGTTCTGCTTTCAAGAACAAGGGTGTTCAGCCGCTGCTTGACGCTGTGGTGGATTTTCTTCCCTCTCCCGTTGAAGTGCCGCCGATTAAAGGCGTCGATCCGAAATCCGAGAGTGAGGTGGTTCGCAAATCGTCCGACGACGAGCCGCTCGCCATGCTCGCCTTCAAGATCATGAACGACCCCTATGTCGGCTCGCTCACCTTCTGCCGCATTTACTCGGGAGTTCTGTCCAAGGGCGTGTCACTTTCCAATACGGTCAAGGACAAGCGCGAGCGCATCGGCCGCATGTTGCAGATGCATTCCAATTCGCGCTCTGACCTTGAGACGGCATATGCTGGCGATATTGTCGCGCTGGCTGGCCTCAAAGAAACGACCACCGGTGACACGCTGAGCGACCCGCTGAAGCCGGTCATTCTGGAGCGGATGGAGTTCCCGGACCCGGTCATTCAGATTGCGATTGAGCCCAAGACCAAAAGTGACCAGGAGAAGATGTCGCTGGCTCTTAACCGTCTGGCTGCGGAGGATCCGTCTTTCCGCGTCCGTTCGGATGAGGAATCCGGTCAGACGATCATCGCCGGTATGGGTGAGCTTCACCTTGACATCATCGTCGACCGTATGAAGCGCGAGTTTAAGGTCGAGGCCAATGTCGGCGCGCCGCAGGTTGCGTATCGCGAGACAATCACCCGGCAGGCCGAGGTGGACTACACTCACAAGAAGCAGACTGGCGGTTCCGGTCAGTTTGCGCGCGTCAAGATCGTGTTCGAGCCGAATCCCGAGGGCGAGGATTTTGTTTTCGAATCCAAGGTTGTCGGTGGTTCGGTGCCCAAGGAGTATATCCCGGGCGTGCAGAAGGGAATCGAAAGCGTCATGTCCTCCGGTCCGGTGGCCGGCTTCCCGATGCTTGGCGTGAAAGCCACGCTGATCGACGGCGCCTACCACGATGTGGACTCGTCTGTAATGGCGTTTGAGATCGCTGCACGCGCAGCTTTCCGTGAGGGAGCTCAGAAGGCCGGCGCACAGCTTTTGGAGCCGATCATGAAGGTCGAGGTCGTGACGCCGGAAGACTATGTCGGCGACGTCATCGGCGATCTGAACTCGCGCCGGGGGCAGATCCAGGGAACCGAGGCCCGCGGCATCGCGACGGTGGTGGATGCCATGGTGCCGCTCGC
This sequence comes from Chelativorans sp. YIM 93263, assembly GCF_028767125.1. GTDB lineage: Bacteria > Pseudomonadota > Alphaproteobacteria > Rhizobiales > Rhizobiaceae > Chelativorans. The sequence goes on along the minus strand of NZ_JAKCWP010000016.1, from coordinate 233 downwards.
CAACATGTTTAAGTACGTCGATAACCTGCGTTCCATGTCCCAGGGCCGTGCCCAGTACACGATGCAGTTCGACCACTACGAACCGGTCCCCAGCGCGGTCGCGCAGGAGATACAGAAGAAGTTTGCGTGATCCGGTCGACGACCTCACGAATGAACGGAAAAGGCCTGGAAAGGCAAAAGAGAACGGAGACCTCAGATGGCCAAGGATAAGTTTGAGCGCACGAAGCCGCATG
>NZ_JAKCWP010000015.1 GCF_028767125.1 Chelativorans sp. YIM 93263 | reverse complement strand
CAACCACCGGCTGCAAAACTCGCCCCACGACTTATGCGACAAACACCTGCGCCATCCTTCTTACTAGGGAATACGCGAGGACAGTAGCGCGGCGGAGTTTGGCATCGAACAGAGCAAGAATTCCAAGCATGGCCGCACTGAAATCTATGAGGAAGAGCCGAACGATTGAGTGATCCTCCGCACGTTTCACATCGCCTGCAAGCGCTGCGGCCTCAAGGCCACGATTGGCTTTCGGGCCGACGGTCTGACCCAGGTCGAGCTTTGCTGGCCCGAATTCGAGCAATTGTGCGAGATGGAGCCGGAGCCCTCCCCTCTGAAGCAATCGAGGCCTTGGAAGAGTCGATCAGGATGCGGGGACAATTCACTGGGCCTGACGCAGCAAAAAAGCCCCGCCGGCCGGAGCCAGCGGGGCGAGGTCTGGATATGCAATCGATGATCGTTGCTTAGAACCTCACACTGAGGTTTGCATTGAAGCCGTGCCTTTGACTGCCCGATCCGAACTGGCCTTCGTAGGAGATGCGCAGCTTCGACGTATCGGACAGTCCGAGATCGATGCCGGCTTCAAGCACGGCCGAGTTCTTGGCTATCGGCACGCCAGCAACGGTGAATACAGATGAGCCGGCAAAGGCGTGGGTGGAAAGAAGCGTCGTGTCGCTGAAGGCACGCCGCCAGCCGATCATGCCACGAGCGGTCGCCTTCATCGTGCCAAGCGCGAAATCGGTCGAGGCACGCACGCCCAGTGTGCTGACGGTGGTGTCGGTCGTCTCGCCTGCACTCGTCAGCGCGGCGGCACCGCCGCGTTCCGTAAAGCCATCGGTATCGAGCAAGACATGCGCCAGGTTGACGAAGGGCTCGAACGCTGCCGCCGGTGTGGTGAGCTTGTAGCCGAGTTCGCCGAAGGCCTGGAACGCACCGGCATCATAATCGGCGCTGAGGCGGTCGGCAAAGCCGCCGATCGCCACGGACCGGTTCGTTTCGATGTCATGCCATGTATAGGCAAGGCCGGAACGGAACGCCAGATTGCCCCATTCGGTACCGCCATAGACGCCGAGATGATAGCTCTCGGCATCGGACGAGGAATAGCGGGCATCGGCATGCAAGGAGGAGTGGCTGTATCCTGCCAGCAGACCGACACGCCATGCGCCCAGCATGGCATCGCCGCCGAAGAGCAGCCCGCCCGTGCTGGTATCAAGCTCGGCGGCATTGCCGTCGCTGTCGAAGCTGCCCCAGGAGCCGAAGGCCTGGCTCCAAACAGCAAGGCCCTCGCCGGAAGATGGTGGCACCATGTCGACACCGTCGGACCCATAGGCCATGATCGGCCGGGGAACCGAGCCGACGCCAGCGAAGGCCGACCGAATGCGGTCGTTGGCAGCATTGCGGACATGCGCGCTGTCCTCGATCAGCGCCGATCGGGCCGAAGCATGGATCTCGCCTGACAAGCCATCCAGTGACCGGCGGGCGCTGTCTTCGTCCGGCAGTGCGGCAACCGCATCATAGAGCGGATTGCCGGCACCGGTGGTCTCCAGACCGTCGCCGGTCGAACATTGGTTGAAGGTCGCTGCCACGGCGCAGAACGCGACCGCATTGCGGGTGGCGTCGATATAGACATTATTGGCGTCATAGGCGAGCGCCAGATCGACGAACGGCATGTTCTGGTCAAGCCCATCGAATGTGCCGGTAACCCCGCCTTCTGCGCCAATAATCGTCCAGCGGCTGCCGGGTGTATAGACACCGGCGGCCTTGAGCGCGTGCACCATGCCGCCATCGATCATCGCCTCGCCGCTCGCAGCGATCAGATCGCTGTCGAGCGCCGGGTTAAGCTCGGCCAGATAGATCGAGCCGGCGGCAAAGGTAATGTCGCCGTCAACAGTGAGTGTACCGATGGAATTGCCCGGCGCCATGGTGCCGCCGGAGGCGATGGTCACCATCGAGCCCGCGCCCGAGCCGACCGTGCCATGGCCGCCGAGCGTGCCGCCATCCTGCACGGCGAACGATCCACCCAGCACCGCGCTGGCACTGGCGGCGCCGGACCCGACGAACAGGCCGCCATCGGTGATCGTCGTGTTGCCGGTGAAGCCAGAGCCGTCGCCGTCATAGTGCAGGGTTCCGGTTCCCGTTTTGACGAACTTGCCCTCCCCGGAGAGCGCGCCGGCAAAGGCGAAGCTGCCGCTGCGGTTGAAGGCGAATGTGCCAGCCGACGCAATATCGACCGCGCCCAGGATCGAGCCCGCCGTGCCGCCATCGCCGATCTGCAGCGTGCCGGCATTCACCGTCGTACCGCCGGTGTAGATGTTCTCTCCCGTTAGGGTCAGCGTGCCGGCGCCGGTCTTGGTCAGGCTTCCGCCGGTGCCTCCGGGGCTGCCGGGTGAAACGCTATCCTGGATCGTGCCGCCGATCGTGTCGTTCTTGCCGAGCCCGCCGAGCGTCAGGCTTTTCGAGCCGAGATAGACGGCCCCATCGCCCGACAGAGAGCCGATGGCGATGCCGCTGGAGGCGAGGTCGGAAATGTCTACAGCGCCTCCAGCATGACTGATGATGGTTGCAGCATCGGCGGTGTTGTTGCCGTGGAAACGGACATCATCTCCCATACCCATGTTGGTGATTGTGACGCTGCCGGCCGTGGCGTTGGCGTAGAAATCGACTTCCCCACCATCCCTGACCGTGATTCTGGCGTTCCCGGCGGTCGAATTGCCATTGAAGGAGATGCCGCCCCCAGCCGCCACCATGCTCGCGCTTCCCGCGGATGCGGTATCGTAGAAATTGACGCCGCTCCCCGTGTTGTTGATCGTCGCCGTTCCGGCCGACGCAGCGTCGTGGAAGCGCAAAGACGCGCCGGCTAGGGTGATGGCGAGGCTTTCGGCGCTGGCAGCGCCTGAGAAGCGGAGTTCGCCTCCCGAAAAAACATCCACCGGTCCACTGCCGAGTGCCCCTGTCGTAGCGTTGATGAATCCGCCCGAGATCGCCGTGCCACCGGCGTAGCTGTTGGCGTTCGCAAGCACCAGCGCCCCGGTCCCGGTCTTGGCTAGGCCGCCGTCGCCGGAGATCGTGCCGGTCAGTTCGAGACGCTGATCGGTCTGAAACGTCCCGCCACCGGCGCTGAGCAGGACATCGCGCGTGGAGATGATGTCGGCCGTCGTCGCCAGCGTGCCGCCGTAGAAGATCAGCCCACCGGCCGTGTCCCCGAGATTGGCGTCCGACGACACCGAAAGCGTGCCCTCGCTCAATACCCAGGACGTGACGTCGGTGGTGGAACCTGTCAGCGTCCAGGTGCTGCCGCCGATCTTGTTGAATGCCGTAAAGCCCTGATATTGGGAGCCGATCCCGCTGACATCGAAGGTCTCGGCGTCGGTGCCTCCGAGAGCAAGCGTGTTTGAGCCGCCACTTACGATGACGTCACCGAGGATATCGAAACCGGCATGAAGCTCGAGGCTGTTGTTTCCTCCCGTAAGGATAATGGCCGCCGATCGGTCGCCTTCGTCTGTCGAACCGCCGGAAAAACCGCCCGCGATCTGCCCGCTATTGATGATCGTGGCGCTTTCCCCGCGGATGCCTACGCCTCCGACGCCGATAACGCCGTCTGTGCCGTTGCTATCAGCCTGTGAATTGTGACCTTGGCCACCGGCGCCGCCAGCGCCGCCGTTTCCTCCGGCAATGGTGCCGTAGTTCGTCAGCGTGTTCCTCGCGCCGAGCCTGAAACCATCGCCGCCGTCACCGCCGTCGCCACCCCGGCCGCCGAACGGAAACCCGTTAACTCCGTCACCGCCGGCACCGCCGTTGCCGCCGTCGCCACCCGAAATCGCTGCACCAGCGTAATTGGTGTGCTGCAAACCCGCATCGGATGTCTCTATCCCGTGTCCGCCATCGCCGCCGGAACCGGCTCCTCCAGAATTCAACGCAGGTTGGCCGCTTCCTCCGAGGCCACCAGCGCCACCGTCTCCGCCAGCAAGATCTCCCCTGTTAGTCAACGCGCCCGATATGACAGCGCCACTGCCGCCGGCACCACCACCACCGCCGCCGCCATGAAATCCGTCCACAGCCGAAAGGGCGTTTCCACCATTGCCCCCGTTTCCTCCACTGTGTGATATGCCCGAAGAGATGACGAGGTTAAAGCCAGTCGACCCGTGGGCGCCTCCACCGCCGCCGCCGCCGCCTGCTCCAAAGCTTCTGAACGACGACGCGTTTGCATCCCCCCCGTTTCCGCCATCGCCACCCGGCACGGCTCCTGCGGCGCCACCCGCGCCGCCATCCGCGACGGTATCCCCGGTCGGCCCGATTCCGTTACCGCCGCTCCCGCCGGTAGCGCCGGCGCCGCCGCCACCTCCGCCAGAGCCTTCACCATGAAGGCTATTTACGGAATCCGGTGTTTGTCCGGCACCACCCGCCGATCCCGATGAACCACCCGAACCCCCATCCAGAGCACCCGCGTAATCATCGTCCGAATCGAATTGCGCCGTCGATCCGCCGTTGCCGCCATCTTGCGCTACCACCTGATCTGATGAGAATGCGAAACATACAAATGCGGTGGCCGAAAGCAGTTGCACCAAGCGGCGCCGTCTCGTCGAACGTTCGCTTGCAAAACTGTCGGTCCTGAAATTGATGTTCATTTTTTTGCCGCCCTATGCTTCGCTTTGGCCAGGATTTGTATAGAGGTACAGGCAAAAAATGCTAGTATCGGTGCGGAATCTTCTAAGAGGCTGGCATAGTTGAAATAGTGAGGATCGCTCGCGTTTGTTGAAAATGCAAAGGGCCGCCCCGTTTCCGGCAGAGGGTAGCTAAACACCAGACAAGGACTGCCCTGGCAGCTAAACGATTCACCGGCAACTGGCAGTCATAGATTACCACGGATGCGGTTCATGCTTGTTAAGGCGGCGGCTTGCCCGTAACCTAAGTGTAGAGTCCGATCAGCCAGCCGGCGAAAGCGACAACGCCGAATCGATCTGAATTAGCCAATGACCGAGAGCCCCTGCACCTTGGGCCTGAAGCCTAAGCGCCTTCACATCGTCGGTCACCGGCTCCATGCCTTCCACCTTGTTCTTTACGTCAACCATGTCCGACTCCAGATTGGTTGGTTCTGTCGCAAACGCACACGAATGGCGCGATCGGCTTAGACTTGGGTCGTTCAGGCGGCGAGGATATCGAACTGTTCGGCGATTGACGGGCTGGGGTGTCGCTTGCGCATCATGTGGGTCATCTCAATGCCGGACAGGATAGTTCGTAAAGAGCCGCTCGTTGAGGCATTCGTCCTTAAGCCGGCCGATAAAGCTCTCCACCACTGTTCTGCATCGGCTTGCCCGGCGCGATGTAATGCCATTCGACCTGCCGCTCCTCCTGCCAGGCCAGAATGGCGTTGGAGGTCAGCTCGGTGCCGTTGTCGGAGACGATCATGCAGGGATAGCCGCGCCGCTCGGCGACGCCGTCGAGTTCCCGCGCCACCCTCTCGCCGGACAGCGCGTGGTCGACCACCGTTGCGAGGCACTCGCGGCTGAAGTCGTCGATGACGCACAGGATGCGGAAGCGGCGGCCGTCCGTCAGCGTGTCGGAGACGAAGTCGAGACTCCAGCGCTGGTTGGCGTCCTGCGGGATCGCCATCGGTGTCCGTGTTCCCAGGGCTCGCTTGCGGCCGCCGCGCTTGCGAAGGTCAGCCGTTCCTCCTTGTAGAGCCGATAGAGCTTCTTCCACTTGCGTAAACCGACGAAGCCGGACGAAATGCGCCGTAGCATCGCCGTTCACGAGGCGGGTCATGCCATCGCCCGGCTGACACTCCGAATGGGTCCCTGGTCATGATCACCATCGACGGGGCTACCGGGTCGCGCTACGTGCAGGCGGAAGCCCCGCTTATCGCCGAAAGCGAAGACGGCTTGACCCTGAACCTTGTCGTCCAGCTTGCCGGGCGCGCCGCCGAGGAAGCGGTCATCGGATCGGCCCTGGCCGGTTCCGGCAATGGCGAGCACAGCGATCTGGCCAGGGCGACCGACCTTGCCGCGCACATGGAGCTCGCCTTCGGCTACGGCCGCACCTGGCCGCTGCTTCACCGGCCCGCCGCCGATCGTTCATCGCTCCTTTCCTATCACCCCGAGATCGCCGAGCGGGTCCATGTGCGCTTAGAGGCGGCCTATTCGGGCGCACTCGAACTCATGGAAGCAAACCGTGAGTCTCTTGAAGCGATCGCCGAGGCCCTGCTTGTCTCCGAAACGCTGGAAGGCGACGAACTCGATGCCCTCATCGCGACGATCAAGCCGCAGCTGGTGCTTCCTGACGAAGAGCCGAGCACATGAACACTTCGGACATAGACGGGTACGATGTATTCCGGCGATTGATGCAACCTTCGCCGACGCGATCAAAACCGGAATGCCTTGCGGGCACTTCGGATCAGGTCTCAGGCACGTCGAAACAATTTGCGGTCCTGCGATTCAGAACCCGATACAGCCGATTCAAAGCTCAAAGGTTTCGATTCAGAACTCTGGGAGAGCGATTCAAAGCACGAGATCATCGTTACAATTGCAAACGCCGTTAACTGAGGAGCGGAAAGCATTGCAACGCTTCCACGTCCAGGCGGAGGAAAAAACCGAAATGGCCTTCAAGCACCTCATCTCGATGTGCGGGTAAATCGAAGCAATTTACGCTGTTTCGATTCAAAACTCTTGGAATTCGATTCAGTGCTTTGGAAAAGCGATTCCGTCAGCGTGATCGGCGTTACACTTGCAAACGGCGTGCTGAGGTCCGGGAAATGAAAAGGTCCACGAAACCCATGAAGCCAAAGATTGCGACCGGAAAGGACGTGTACGCGCGTTTCGGACGGAAGGGGCGACCGTACGACCTGACCCTCAATCCTCCGCTGGAGGAAGGGTATGAACCACCGGCGCTTGAAGAGATTCTTCGACAAAGCCGCATCGAAGCGCAACCCAAGATTCCCGACCGGGCAGATAAACGTCGAAAGTGATCGCGTGCCAGCCGAAGAGCAGCCAACATCTCCATCGCATGGGATCGCATGTGATCGGAGGGGGCACGCCTGGAGGCGCGTAAGCGGCCACTGATGACATGCAAGTATCGGTGCTGCATTCCGGATGGCGAAGGCAATCTGAAACGGCTTGCATGCAAATCGTTTCGACGTGCGGGCAAGTCGAGACAATTTGCGCTGTTTCGTTTCAAAACGCGTTAAAACCGATTCATCGCTCTGGAAAAACGATTCCGCTAACCGGTATACCGTTACACCNCGACGTGCGGGCAAGTCGAGACAATTTGCGCTGTTTCGTTTCAAAACGCGTTAAAACCGATTCATCGCTCTGGAAAAACGATTCCGCTAACCGGTATACCGTTACACCTGCAAACGGCGTTTGCGCGGCAGGCGGACGGGCGGAGACAAGCAAGGAAGGCGGTCATGGCGCAGTCCCGGAGCGAAAGGCTGGCCCGGCAAAGGGAACGGCAGCGGGCCTTGCGAGCAGCCACCAGAGCGCGGCGCAGGCCAACGCGCGACGACATTGCCCGGGCGCTGCTGCACTTCGCCATCACCGAAAACGTCCGGCATGGCCGGGAGGAAGAACTCGGACGTCTTCTGGACCGGATCGTCACCAGCCTTCAGGAACAGGGATTCGACAAAAGGGAAGCGGAAACCGTGCTCGAGGATCTCGTAGACAAGTACCGCGCCGGCTGGAGCTTTCAGCGCAAGCGGCATCTTTTCGAGGACCGCGGCATTGACGAGGACGGTGCCGAAGCTTGATCTGTCCCGGTGCCGTGCTTCACTGTTTCGGTTTCGAGCCTGCTGCTGCGAATTCGAATTCCCCGGCGGTGTGCCCTTGGCAAATGCCGTTTGCCATTGTGCTGTGTTCTCCCCCCATTACTTCACCAAATGGCGTTTGCACCTGAATCGCCGGTCCAGAGGATCGCATACTAATAGCAGCGCTGCAGTGAGACCCGCGCAAACTGCGCCCCGCCGGCAGCGATGAAAATGGCCCGGGCCCGGCACAGCATCCGGTTGCAAGGTCTGCCGAGATCCGAAGGCCAAGGAAATCATTTCCAAAGGAAGTATGGTCCCGAGTGAGATGCGCGCGTGCTGAGGAATGAAAGCCGATGCATGCCACGGGCATTGGCGCACATTCAGATCTCACCCGCATTTGCGAGACTTTGGAAGCGACCGCCCTCCCATCGCCGCTTCCAGGACCTCATTGTTAAAGAGGAGTGGGCGAAACTTGAACGGCCAGACGCTTCTCATGGGGTCCGCCCATAGCGTACGCCTCAGGGCTTGAAAGCCTGTTCCAAATTGCCGGCCGGGAAATTAAACGATTGCCGATTGCAGAGCCGATGCCATAGGCCAGCGCGTCGGGCTGGCTTGCCGCGCCATACTCGTCGGTTGCCTTTCAGGCACCGATCTCATGCGCCGCCATCGATTCTAGCGCCCGGATCAGCGCCGAATGATCTAGCTTGCCGTTCCCGGCCCTGCGCAGGCGTTGAAGAGCTCCTGGGCCAGCGCGGTGGAGAGCAACGATATGTTGAGGCTGCGGGCTGCGTCAAGAGCGTTGTTAAGGTCCTTCTGATGCAACGAAATACGGGAACCCGGCTCGAAACTCCGGTCATGCGCTGGCCGTGCATTTCCAGGATCTTCGACGAGGCGAGGCCGCCCATCAGCGCCCCGCGCACTTTTGCCGGATCGGCCCCGGCCTTTGATGCAAAGAGCAGACCTTCCGACACCGCACGGATGGTCAATGCGACAATGATCTGATTGGCGACTTTCGCCGTCTGACCGTCACCGACGCCGCCGACCAGAGTGATGTTCTCGCCCATCATCTTGAGGACCGGCAACACCATGTCGAAATCCTTCTGTGTACCGCCGACCATAACGGAGCGACGCCGCCTGGACACCGGCCTCGCCACCCGAGACCGGGCGCATCGAGGTAGGCGCAATCTAGCGCGGTGGTGCGGCTGGCGAAGTCTCTGGTGGCCACCGGCGAGATCGAGCTCATGTCGATCACCGTTTTGCCGGCGCTCAGACTCTCGGCTACGCCCTGCTCCCGAACAGCACGGTTTCGACGTCGGAGGTATTCGGTTGTCGATGATCATGTTCAGCGACCGCTCGGAACGGCTGGCAGACCAGCAGTGAAATGCGGCGTGATGAGCAGGTTGGCTGTAACCCATATGAATGATCCGCGGGCAGCGGCTCTGGCGTCGTCACTTGAAGCCGGCGCCCGAGATGCGGCCTGTCAAGGCGGCAACCAGCGCGTCCTGGTCAATCACGGCGCCGCGCGACAGGTTGATGAGAACGGCGGAGCGCTTCATCCGCGCCAGTAGCTCGGCCCCGATCAGGCGATGTGTGGCGTCGGACAGGTTGATCACGAGCGCGATGATATCGCACTGTTCTAGGATCTCGTCGATCCCTTGCCCATGTCGCTGCAATACATTCGGTCCACGCCTTGGGGTGCCGGCTCGTTGCGTCACGGTAGTCCAGCACCCTCATGTTGCATGCCTTGGCCCGACGGCCAGCGCCTGGCGGTGTGGCCCGGCGTGATCGCAGTGGATCCAGCTGAGCCGCGGCGCTTTTTCGAAGCGGTCATCGAGGTCGCCTCTCAGTATGGCGACCTCCGCCTCTTCAAGGGCCGCCGCTACTGCAGCATCGCTGGCTTGGTCGCAGGTCACAGTCATCTTGGTCCTGATCCTGCTCACCGTCATCCTTTCGGAATGGGTGTCGTCGAAGGTGCGGCGCGCGATCATATGACGCGATGCGTCGGCCTCAAACAGGCCACAGGCGCTCAAAACGCAGCTTTGCACCTGGTGTGATCGAGGTGGCTTCCGGTGAGAGCAAAGCTATGCCGTCGGACCGCGAAAGAGCGGAAAGGCTGGCGGACGAAGCACGGCCGAGGATATCTATGACGGGAGCGAAAGCTTCGGACGTTTCCGCTACGCGAACGGGCACGAACTCCGTTCGCCCGAGCCTCTTCTCGTAGGAGAAGCCGGAGATCGCCGCCTGCCATTCAGGCAGGATTTGGCGCAGCCCCGCAATATGACGGATCGCCGGCAGCGCTATCTGGCGAAAGGTCACCAGGGAGGCATTCGGGTTTCCCGGCAGGCCCGCAAAAAGGACGTTGCCGATCAAGCCGATCTTCAGCGGCTTTCCCGGACGCATGGCGACCTTGAGCACTTCCAGACTGGCTCCCGCCGCACCGAGCACGGATGCGACATGATCTTCCTCGCCGGCGGAGACGCCGCCCGTTGTCACAACGACGTCACATTGCGCCGCAGCCAAGGCGATCACCTCTGCGAGCCGGGCGCGGTCGTCGGGCACAATGCCAAAATCGATGACGTCCGTCCAGGAATGGGCGGTGAGGCTCGCCCTCAGCAGGACCCTGTTCGAATTGTAGATCTGGCCCGGCTGCAGCGCGTCGCCGGGTTCACGCAGTTCGGAGCCAGTCGAGATAAGGCCGATCCTGACCCTTCTGAACACATCGACCTCGGCAATGCCGGCGCCCGCGAGCAAAACCAGCTTCGCTGGCGAAAGCAGATCACCAGCCTCAGTGAGGCGGGAGCCGGCGGCGGCATCCTCTCCGGTCCGACGAACGTTGGTGCCCTTCGCCGGCCTGTTCGAGATCACAATCGTCTCACCGCGCAGCTCGCAATGCTCCTGCATCACGACCGTGTCATAGCCTGGCGGAATTATCGCTCCGGTGAAGATACGGATGGCCGTCCCGCGTCCGGCGCCCCTGGGCGGCACACCGCCCGCTGCCAATCTGCCTGAGACCTTGAGCATCCATGGCCCGCTGCCCGAAAGATCCGCGAAAGAGAAGGCGTAGCCATCCATGGCGGAGCTGTCGAAGGGCGGCAAGAACATCGGCGAGTGGATGGGATTCGCAAGGATACGACCTGCCGCGTCCAGGAGCGCTAGACGCTCGATTTCGGGAACCCGCCTCGCCGCCGCGATCGCCTTTTCCATGGCGATATCCACGGTCAGGATGATCCCGGAGGCCCCGGCCTCGCAATATTCCTCGGGAAGCGACGCCGGCTCAAACATGCTTCTATCCCGAAACGCTCTCAAGGTAGGCGATAATGTTCTCGAGATCCACAGGTTTCTTCAGCCCTGGAAAGGCCATCTTCGTGCCGGGCACAGTCCCCCTCGGATCCGAAAGATACTTGCCGAGCGTCACTTCGTCCCAGACAAGCCCGCCGTCACCGCTATCCTTCATGGCCTTGGAGTAGTTGTAGCCGTCGAGGCTGCCGGCCGGCCGGCCGATGACACCCATCAGATGCGGCCCCACTTTGTTGCCGGTCGTTTCGGCATTGTGGCAAGCCGCGCAGCGAGCGAAGAGTTTCTTGCCCGCTTCGATATCCTGTGCGGATGCAGCGGTGGAAAGCATGAGAAACGCGGCGAGGACAAGGTTCTGCGGTCGCAAGTTCTTACTCCGGAACGTGGGAAATCATGCAGCGAAAGGCCGCCACGGCTTGTTCTCCGCGACGGCCGTCTTTGTGTCCATGGATCAGATGGCGCTGTATTCCTTGGACTTGAACGACAGGTGAGCCACCGAGGCGGGCGCGTCCGCGATCTTGCGGATGTTGCCCCAGGTCTGCTTGTAGTTCGGGATAATGAGTTCGTTCGTCCCCGCACTGACGACGTTGCCCTGTACACCCGTCGGATAACCGAACAACATGAAGGTCTCGCCGGGCCGCGCTGAGGGCGTCGGATAGACCATCGCCTGCGTGGAGCCGGCGTCGTTATGCACCTCGACGAGGTCGCCCTCCTTCACGCCGACCTTTGCCATATCGTCGGGATGCATCTCGATAAAGGGGAACGGCCAACGATCCATGACGAAGTCGTTCTCGACATCGAGATAGGCGGACTGCCAGACCTGATTGGCGCGGCCGTTGTTGATCAGGAACTCGTAGTTCTCCCGCTGCTCCTGCTTCCCAGGCGCCTGCAGGCCGCGCCATGCCGCATGCATGAAACGCGCCTTGCCGTCCTCCGTGCCGAACTTGCCGTCGGTATAAAGGCGCTGCGTGCCGACGATTTTGCCGTCCTCGAACCCGGTGGCCGGCTCCTGGAAGCCGTTGGTGCCCATGGCGCGCAGCCGCTCATAGGTGACGTGCTCGCCCCCATGCGCGGTCGCGTGGTAGCCGTCCATGAAGGCGTCTTCCTCGGTCTGCCAGTCGAAGCCGTCGAACTGCGCCGACATATCGGCATGGCCCATTTCGTCGAGGAAGCGCTGCATGTGGTTGGCGATGCGGGCGGCGATTAGACAGTCGGGCATGGCGCGACCGGGCGGGTCCATGTAGCGCTCGGTGAGCCGCATGCGCCGCTCGCCGTTCATCGAGGTAAGATTCATCTCGCCGGAAGTCGCCGCCGGCAGGACGACATGGCAGGCCTCGCCGATCTTGGTGGGCACGATGTCCACGTCGACGGCGAACAAGCCGCCATCGTCGATTGCGGCCACAATGGCGTCGACCATCGCGGCGCGGTCGCCATAGGGCACGGCGTTCATCGCGTCCTTCACCTTGTCTGTGCGCTGCTTGTAGACGCGCTTGAACTCGGCCGCATTGAGCGTCGTCTTGTAGTGGTCGCAGCCCCAAATATGGTGCACGCCGCCCTGGCCCTCGATCAGGAGCTTGTCAACATAGGCCGCCGGCCGCCCGACATGGGCGTCGCCCGGCCGGGCATAACCTTCCTGGTGGCCGCCGAGCCGGACCACGCCGCCGCCGGGGCGGCCCACATTGCCCGTGGCGAGCGCGATGTTCACCAGCGCGCCGTTGGTGCGGTAGTTATCGTTGCCCCAGATCAGCCCTTTTTCGTAGGCGAGCATGGCGCGGCGGCGGGCGCCGCCCTCCTTGGGCTCGGCGATCCAGCTCGCCGCCTTGCGGATATCGTCGGGGGACAACCCGGTAATCTCGGCGGCTTCCTCGATTGACATGCGGTTGCCCTCGCGAGCGGCGGCAAAGCTGGTGAGCACTGCCGGATGGGCCGGGTCGCTGCCGTCCCCTTCTCCCGCCTCGCTCGTCGTGCTGGCGTCGATGAAAGCCTGGTCGACCCAGCCCTTTTCGGCAATCTCCGTGAAGAGCGCGTTGAAGAGCGCCAGGTCCGTGCCGGACTTGATCTGCAAATGCAGCACGTTCTCCTTGCCGGCTTCAGCCTCGCAGGCCGCTACGGTGACCGTGCGGCGGGGATCGACGATGACGATGCGCCCACGGTCGTGCGGCTCTTCGGCGAGCTGTTCCTGCTTCTTGCCGAGCGAAGATCCGCGCAGGTTCGGTACCCAGTGGTTGAGGAAGTAATTGGTCTGGGTTTCGAGAGGATTGGCACCGACGACCATGATCGTGTCGGCAAGCTCGGCGTCCTCATAGCAGTTGTTGAGTTCGCCCACGCCCATGTCGCGGGTGGCGTGAACCTCGGAATTGTAGGCAGGGCGATTGTGGATGCGGATGTTCTTGACCTTCATCGCGCCGAAATAGAGCTTTCCCGTTCCCCAGGTGTTCTCGTATCCGCCGCCGGCACCGCCATGGTCGAAGGCAGAGACGAAGAGCGCATCCTCGCCCTTTTCCGCCACCACGCGGGCGGTGACGCGGGCGACGAGATCGAGCGCGTCGTCCCAGCTCGTTGGCTGCATCTGGCCGTAGCGCCAGACCAGTGGGTCGGTGAGGCGCTGCTGCTGCGTGGAACGGGCCTGCGAATAGCTCATCTCCGCCATGCGGGCACCGCGAACGGAGCCGAGGCCGGAATTGACCACGCATTCATGGTCGGGCTTGATGACGATGTGGACGTCTTTCCCGTCCTGCTTGACGATGTTGTACATGGACGGCGAATACCAGGCGTCCGTCTCTGCATATTGCTGCTCGGAAAGGTCGATCCCGAACACATTGGCCGAAGGCTCCGTGCCGCCCTGTTTGTTTACCGGCCAGGAATAGGCGTGATAGCCGCAGCCGACGATGCAATAGTGGCAGACGACATTGTGTTTCGTCGCGTCCGCCGGGATGATCGGCAGGCGGTCGATCTGTCTCTTGTAAGCCATGTTCCCCTCCCTCAAAGCACGTTGGACAGGCGGCCGTAGAGAAGCTCATCGAGCCCCTCGGCATATATGTCGCCCTTGTCATCGACCCGGAGTGTGTATTGCGGCAGGTTCTGCGTCGCCTGTCCCCAGACCTGCTGGCCGCCCGCCTCGCAGTCGAAGCGGGAGTAGTGGCCGGGACAGTTGAGTGTCCGATCCTCGGCGCTGTACATCAGGGGAAAGCCCTTGTGCGGGCACACAGTCGAGAAGCCGACGATGTCACCGTCAGGCCCGGCGCCTCCTTCAACACGCGTTCCGAGCTTCAAGAGCACGCCCGGTGCATCCTCGTCCGGGTAGGCTACGTCGAACGGCTCGTTTTCGGTGAGATCGGCAATGTTCGCCAGGTGGTTTGCCGGGTATTCGACACGGGCCATGGCGACCTGCGCCTTTGCCTCTTGTGGAAGCGTGACCGCAGCTGCCGCGCCTGCGGCCGTAAAGGCGCCTCCCCTCAGGAATTGGCGGCGGCCGACATCCACCAGTCTGTCGCAATGTGACATGCTTTCCTCCCCTTGCACGCATTGACGTCAGATCATAGGAAGCAAGCTACATGCCAGGAGGCGAGAGGCGGGCTTTTCAACGGGTCGTTAGTCTCGGCGGATGTTCCGCAAGCGGAAAACATGTTCGGAAGTCCGGACAAACTGCACCGCCGAGGTTCAAGAATCCGAACGCAGCCGATCGTTCATGCCGAAGCGCGTCATCTTCTCCCAGAGCGTGGTGCGCGAGATGGCAAGCAGGCCCGCGGCCTTGCCGACCTGCCCGCCTGATTCCTCCAGCGCGCGCTCGATCTGCCGGCGCTCAGCTGCATCGCGAACATCGGCCAGGGGCGTGAAGGCGGCATTGCCTGTGGCGGACGCCTGCTCGGGAAAGAGGTCTCCAGGCATGATCCACTCATTGTTGGTGAGTGCTGCCGCGCGTTCGACCCGGTTGCGCAATTCGCGCACATTTCCGGGCCAGGGGTGAGCCAGTGCCGCCTCCACGGCCAGCGCGCGGAAGCCGCGGATGCGCGCGCCGGTGCGGCCAACGGCATTTTCGAGGAAGCGGTCCAGCAACCAGGAAATGTCTTCCGGGCGTCTGCGAAGAGGCGGGATCTCGACCGGTAGCACGGCAAGCCGGAAATAGAGGTCGTCGCGAAAACCCGTAGCCGATCTGCCTCCCGCCAGGTCACGATGGGTGGCCGCGACAATGCGGGCCCGGAACGGGATCGTCGCCTCACCGCCCAGCCGGGCGAAGCCGGCATCCTCAATGAGGCGCAAGAGCTTCGCTTGCAGTGCGGGCGGCATGTCACCGATTTCGTCAAGGAAGAGGGTGCCCTCGCCGGCGCGCTCGGCATAGCCCAGATGCCGCGCATGGGCGCCAGTGAAGGCACCTTTCTCATGACCGAAGATCTCGCTTTCCAGGAGCTCCGCCGGGATCGCAGCGCAGTTGACGGCGACGAAAGGCCCCGCAGCGCGCGGGGATATCTGGTGCAGAAGCCGTGCCGCCACTTCCTTGCCCGATCCGGTCTCCCCGGTGATCAGCACCGAAAGATCATGACCGGCGTAACGGTGCAGCAAATCCTCAACCTGCCGGATGGCCGCAGATTCCCCGAGGCATCCCGTGATGCGAGCGGTCGAAGCCGAGGTTCGGCGGCCTGCCTCGATGCGTTTCAGGAAATCGTCCATGACGAAGGGCTTGGTCATGAAGTCGACGGCGCCCGAGCGCATAAGCCTCACTGCCTGGTCGATCTCGCCATGGCCGGTAACGAATAGGAAGGGCGGCGTGTCCGGCCGCTTGGCAAGCTCGCCGAAAACGGCCTCTCCGGACATGTCCGGCAGGCGGATATCGCAGACGACGAGGTCAAGGGCGGCAGCGAACTCTACGGCCTCGATGGCCGCGCGGCCCGTCTGCCACCAGGTCACATCCCAACCTTCCAGTTCCAGCCGCTGGACAATCGACCCGCCCATCACTGGGTCGTCCTCGACCAATCCTATGCGTGGGCGCTCAGGCAGCATCGGCTTGTCTCTCCTCACCGGAAAGAGGCAGGATCAAGGTTACCACGGTCCCGCCCTCAGGTTTCTCGACAATTGTCACCTGCCCGCCGAGATCGTCAACCACGCGTCGCACCATCCAGAGGCCCAGTCCGCAGCCGGCGCGCACCGCTGGTCCGGGATCGTCATCGATGAGTATGCCGGCGATGTCGCCGGGAAAACCTGGACCTTGGTCGTGAACCTCAAGGCTCAATTGTCCGCTGGAGACATGGGCTGCAAGGCCGATCTCGCCGCCTTCCGCAGTCACGGCACTCGCGTTCAGGAGCAGGTTCAGCACTGCCTGCCGCACGGGGCCGCTCTTGATCGGCAGTTCGTCTTGGTCGTCCCACGCGATCGTCCAGGCAAGGCGCTGGCGGCATCGGCGTAGCTCAGGCTTGAGGAGCAAGCGAACGTCTTCGAGGTCCGTCGCCGAGAGCGGGCGCGCGGCACGCTCGGGCCGGTAAGTGGCAAGTGCCGCCTCGACGACCTCGCGGATGCCCTGCAGCCCGCGCTCGATCAGGTTGATCGCGGTTGCGCGAACCACGGGCGTGCTGCCGTGTTTTTGTAGGGTGTCGAGAGCATTAAACAGGCCGCCAAGCGGATTGTTGATCTCGTGCGCCATGCCTGAGGCGAGCCGCCCGAGGCTGGCCACCTTTTCCTCCTCCGCGAGCCGCATCGCTAGGTCTGCTCGCTCACGCTCGGCATGCACCAGCGCGTTATAGCCACGAAACAGGCTAGCAACTTCCGGGTCCCGCGAGGGGAACTCGCCCGGTAAGATCGGCTCGGCTGTCCCGTTCGCAGCGGCCCGCATATGGCTCTCAAGCACGCGCATTGGGCCGATCATTCGCTTCACCAGCAGAAATCCTCCCAATGAAAAAAAAGCGGCGAGCACCCCGTTGGTGACCAGCAGCGTGATGAGAATTTCGCGCCGCTCAGCAAACAGGTGCGACACGTCGAATGTCGCGTGGATCGTTCCGATCGGCAGGCCCTGATAGACGAGCTCGCGGCGCGTGAATCCCGTCATAGAGGCTTCGTCAATGGTGACCAGACCGGGACCGTACCGGCCGACAAAACCATCCGGCAACTCGGAATAGGCGGCAATCTTTCCGGGGTCGCTAGCCGCCAGCACGCGCCCATCGGCGCCGGTCACGATTGTCTCCAGAGGAGCCATCGCGCCATAGGAAGAGGCGGAGCGATCGAGCGCATCAAACACCTCCCACACGTCATCCCGCAGCACCGCGGGCAGAACCGCGGAAGAGAGCCCATCGAGATAGGTCTGCGCCAGTCCGTCCAGGAACCGCTCCTGCGTGCGGGACAGGCGTTCGAGAACCCCTTCGGAGATCGCCGCACTGACCGCAATCAGCAAGAGCGCCACGATCAGCGGCATGCGATAGGAGATCGGTATCGATCGAAGGCGCGCGAAAAGCTTCATCCGAATCGCCTGACGGTTTCGACCTTCGCGGCGATCGAATCGAAAAGGGATGGCTCGGCCGCCACGAAGCCGTCCAGCCTCAGAAGCTCGAGAACCTTCAGCCCGTCGGGATCGCCGGCCATCGAGACAAGTGCCTCTTCTAAGCGGACGAGCCTGGGGTCGCCAGTAAAGGATTTTGGTGCCGCGACGGGTGGAAAGCCCAGCCATTCCGAACGCCGAACAACTCTCGTGTCCGCGACAAGGGACGGTTCCGTTTCGCGCATCACCTCCCATACATAGCCGTCGACGCTCCCTGAATGGGCCAGGCGCGACGCCACGGCGCGGATGACGTTGCGATGTCCGTAGGTGAAGAAATGCCGCGCGAAGAACTGATCCGGCATCATGCCGTGCTCGGCCAGCAGCGTTCGCGTGACGAGTAAGCCCGAATTGGAGTCGGGATCGGAGAACGCATGGATGTCTCCGCGCAGGTCCAGCCAGTCCTCGACCGCGCGGTCCGATGGAACAATCAAATAGGACTGATAGAGCGGCTCTCCCTGCCAGGAGGGCGTCGCCACCAGATCCAGGCTGTCGCGGTATTGCACGTAGGGGTAGCCGCAAATCCAGGCCGAATGGAGCTGGCCGGAAACCAGAAGCGCGGTGATCTCCTGATAGGTCCGCCGCATTACCAGCTCGACGGGACCGCCGACCTTCACAGACAGGTAGGATCGCAGGTGGTTGAGGAGTTCTAGATCGCTTGTAAGGAATACTGGGGTGAGGCCGAACCTGAAAGTGTCGTCATCGGCCTGGGCGCTCGCGTTGGGGAGCGCTAGCACAGCCATCGCCGCACCCAATGAGAATTGTCGTCGCGAGAGGCTCGCCCTTCTCCAGTGGATCTGACCTTCCATTGCTCCTCCCGCGTCACTTTGGCATAAGCAGGTGTGACGCTTCTTTGGAAGCATAGCGGTTCAACAGGTTTTCTGAAATCCCCGAGAGTAGCCCGACGAACTTCCAAGCTTCCTTATCGGCAAGAGAACGCGGCAGGCTATCTCCATCGACTGCTCCTTTTCCCGACCTCAGGGAGATTGATTACACATCTGTTCGACAAGAGAGCGAGTATACGCCCTCGAAACGCTTCAGCATGCACCAGCCGCGCTCATAGCCTACAACTGGTTGAACCTGCGCACCAAGCCATTGATTTTGCGCGGCACCATCAACGAGCTGATTAGCTCATCTTAGCTAACCGTTTGCCCGTTGGTGGACCCGCCGACCGCCAAGAGGACCGTAAGGGCGTTCTGGAAAGCCTCAGCCGTCATAATCTTGTCGGGCGTCAGGTCGTTTGCGGCCATCTGGACTGCGATCCGGCCGCTTGCTTCGGCGACAAGGCGCCTGTCGGCCGACACCGCAGGAGCCGTCGCGCCGCCGAAAACCATCATTCCAAGCGCCTCGTAGGAAACCACAATCCTGCGTTCGAGAAGCAATTCCTCGACACGGCACAGGCTCAACGCAAACCGGTAGTAAAGCCAAACTGCGTAAGTGATGATCTCGGCGGGAAAGGGTGACGCTTAAAGCCACCGGTCGGCGTATTCATGCCGCCGCGGCTGAGCCAAAATCTCACGCTTGTTTATGTGACAACGCCTTGGGGCGCGATCTCTATTGGACCGACGACAAACAAAGCGGGATTTGCAGCAAAGATGCTCAGTGGGGAGAACCTGCAGGGCTCATTCGGCCTTCCAGCTTCTTTCCAGCACTGAAAGCCAGTTGTCGAAGCAGATTTTCCTGATCTCTTCGGCGGAATAACCGTGCTGGGCGAGTGCAGATGGCAGCCTGGGAAGGCCGGCAACGTTGCCAATAGCCTGCGGAATGACGGCGCCGTCGAAGTCGGATCCCAATCCCACGCCATCGATGCCGAGCTTTTCGACGAGATGATCAACGTGGCGCAGGAGGACATCGAGGGGCGTATCCGCGTTCATCCGGCCGTCGGGGCGCAGAAATGCCGTCGCGTAATTGATGCCCACCAGGCCGCCGCTTTCGCGGATGGCATCCAGTTGCTTGTCGGTCAGGTTGCGCGCATGCGGGCTGATCGCATGCGCGTTGGAATGAGAGGCGACCAGCGGCGCGTGAGTCAGTTCCGCCACGTCCCAAAAGCCTTTCTCGGTGATGTGCGACAGGTCGATTACGATCCCGAGACGGTTGCATTCGCGCACGAGTTCCCGGCCGAGAGCGGTTAGCCCGGGGCCAGTATCGGGCGAGGACGGAAAGCGGAAAGGTACCCCGTGGCCGAAGGCATTAGGACGGCTCCAAACGGGGCCGAGCGAGCGCAACCCGGCCTGATAAAGCACCTCCAGATTGCGGAAATCCCGGTCGATCGCCTCCGCGCCCTCGATGTGCAGAACGGCAGCAAGAGCATCGGCTGCCCTCGCGTGGCGGATCTCGCTGGCGGTCCGGCAAACCTTGAGCCTCCCCTCCGACCGCTCCTCGATCCGGAACAGGGTCGCAGCCATTGCCAGCGTAGCGGCAATCGCCGCGCCGCCGTCCGGCGTCTCGAGCTTAGGCACGTCATACTGCGGTTGACGCATCATCGAATCCGCGTCCGCACCCTTTTCGGGCGATGGGACGAAGATGGCAAAAAGTCCTCCGGCCAAGCCGCCGCTCCTGGCGCGCGGCAAGTCGATGTGTCCGTCCGTGCGCCCTTCGATGAAGCTGGCTATAGGGTCCGAACCGTCATCGAGATAAAGCTTGAGAAGTGAATCGTTGTGGCCGTCGAAGACCGCGATCTCATCAGTCATTGTAACTCAGTCCGCGTTGCGGGCTCCGCGCGCGTGAAGCCCTCCGTGGCTTTCATCAACGCGCGGGTGTAAGCCGTCTTTGCTTCGCCGGCGCGCAGGTGCTCAGTATCGGTTTCTTCCACCATCGTCCCGTTGCGCATGACGAGCATACGGTCACAGAGATGCGCGACGACCGCCAGATCGTGGCTCACGAGAATGTAGGTGAGGTTATGCTCTTTGCGCAGCAGCTCCAAAAGATTGAGGATCTCGGCCTGTACGGACGCATCTAGCGCGGAGGTGGGCTCATCGAGGAGGATCACCGAGGGGTCAAGAATCAGCGCACGGGCAATTGCAACCCGTTGGCGCTGACCGCCCGAGAGCTGATGCGGAAAGCGAAAGCGAAACGTCGGGCCCAGGCCCACATCTGTCAGCGTTCTGACGATACGCTTATCGCGATTATCCATGCGGTGGATGGCGAGCGGCTCGGAAAGGATCTGGTCAACTGTCTGACGCG
The DNA here is from genome assembly GCF_028767125.1 of Chelativorans sp. YIM 93263. Taxonomy (GTDB): domain Bacteria; phylum Pseudomonadota; class Alphaproteobacteria; order Rhizobiales; family Rhizobiaceae; genus Chelativorans. The sequence goes on along the minus strand of NZ_JAKCWP010000015.1, from coordinate 18,495 downwards.
GGTGCAGGGACCCGTAAGGATCCTGAAAAACCATCTGAACCGTAGCGAAGAAATCGCGCTTGCGTGGGACGGAAACCGGCTTTTCACCAATGGCGATCGTTCCGCCGGAAACAGGTGCCAGGCCGCAGATGGCGCGCAGGACGGTTGATTTGCCGGAGCCCGACTCCCCGACGAGGCCGAAGGATTCGCCCTCGGCAACCTGCAAGCTGAGCCCTTTCACCGCTTCCACCCGCAGATTGCCGCTGCCGAAGACGACGGAAAGGTCGCGAATATCGATCATCACTCGGTCCATGCCGGATCGCGCCTTAATGTGGGAAGGGGATGAGCGGAACCCTCAAGGGCCGGGAGGCAGTTCATCAGCCCGCGTGTATAGGGGTGGTGTGCCGATTCCAGATCGCCCGAAGCAAGCTCTTCCATAACTTTGCCCCCATACATGACAAGAACGCGGTCGCAGAATGAGGAGACCAGACGGAGGTCATGGCTGACAAAGATCAGGCCCATGCCCCGTTCAGCGACCAGTCTATCCAGAATGCGCAGAACCTCCTGCTGTACGGTGACATCGAGAGCGGAGGTTGGCTCATCGGCAATCAGGAAATCGGGATCGGTGACGAGCATCATGGCGATCATTGCGCGCTGGCCCATGCCGCCCGAAGCTTCGTGCGGGTAAAGCGAAAAGACACGGCCAGGATTGCGCATCTGCACCGCTTCCAGCATCTCCAACGCCTTCTCGCGCGCCTCCTTCCGACTGGCTCGCTTATGTGCCCGGTATGCTTCGATCATCTGATCGCCGATAGTCATGACCGGGTTCAGCGAATATTTCGGATCTTGCATGACCATGGTCATGCGCCCGCCGCGCAGGTTGCGCAGTTGCCGCCGCGGGATCGAGAGAAGGTCGATGCCGTCGAAGGTTAGTCGATCGGCAGTGATCTCGCCCGGCGGCGGGGTGAGACCGAGAATGGCGCGGCCGGTCTGGGACTTACCCGAACCAGATTCGCCGACAATGCCCAGTCGCTCGCGCCCGAGGGAGAAGGAAACGCCGCGCACCGCCTCCACTGTGCCCGTGCGTAGATGAAAACGGACATTGAGGTTCTCGACTTCCAGCAACGGCGCTTGCTCTTTCATCGTGCAGCCTTCGGATCGAGAACGTCACGCAGACCGTCGCCGAGCAGGTTAAAGCCGAGCGACACGACGAAGATCGCAATGCCAGGCATGGTGGCGACCCACCAATAATCGATGATGTATTGCCGACCGGAAGCGATCATGGCCCCCCATTCTGGCATGGGCGGCTGCGCGCCGAGTCCTAGGAAGCCAAGGCCTGCCGCTGTGAGGATGATGCCGGCCATGTCGAGCGTGACCCGGACGATGACGGAAGGCAAACAGAGCGGCATGATGTGACGGGCTATAATCCGCGGAGTAGACGCGCCCTGGAGCCTCACCGCAGCAATGAAGTCGCTGTTGCGGATAGTCAGCGTCTCCGCGCGTGCGATCCGCGCATAAGGCGGCCAGGCAGTAATGGCGATGGCGATAATAGCGTTTTCAATGCCCGGCCCAAGCGCAGCCACGAAAGCAAGCGCCAGGATAAGGCGCGGGAAGGCAAGAAAAATATCGGTGATGCGCATCAGCACGGAATCAAGCCAACCGCCAGCATAGCCCGCCACTGTACCGATCAGCAATCCGACCGGCATGGCAATCACGGTCACGAGCACGACGATCATCAAGGTCAGCCGTGAGCCATGGACGAGGCGTGAATAGATGTCCCGAGCCTGACTGTCCGTGCCGAGCCAGTGCTCGGCGCTTGGCGGTTGAAGACGCTCGGTTCTCAAGTCTCCGCCGATGAATGGCGATTGGGTGGCCAACTGATCGGCGAATATCGCGACGAGGATCAAACCAACCACCACGATGAGACCGAGCATGGCGAGCGGATTGCGCGACAAGGACCGCCACGAGAGATACGCGCGGCCAAACCGTGCCTGCGTACGAGAGGACGGCTCGTTGTCGGTCAGCCATTCGCGAAGCGTCTGGGTTCGTTCGAAGGTACCTGTCATGTTAGCGTGTCCTCGGGTCGAAGAGACGGTAGAGGAGATCCGAGAGGATATTGATCGCCACGAAGACGACGCCAATCACGAGCGTGCCGCCGAGGACAGCGCTCATATCCGCATTCTGGAGCGAATTGGTGATGTAGCGTCCAAGCCCTGGCCAGGCGAAGACGGTCTCCGTCAGGACCGAGCCTTCGAGCAGGTGAGCATAGGAGAGCGCGATTACCGTGATCAGCGGCACGAGGGCATTGCGCAGGGCGTGGCCCCATATGATGCGCTGCTCCGAAACTCCTTTCACGCGCGCAGTGATGATGTATTCCTGCGACAACTCGTTGAGCATGAATGAGCGGGTCATGCGGCTGATATAGGCAAGTGAGAAATAGCCGAGCAGCGAGGCCGGCAGGACGATATGGGAGATGGCGTTGCGGAACACCGCCCAATCGCCGGTCAGCGCTGCGTCCACCAGCACCATGCCCGTGACCGGGGTGAGCATGTATTCGTAGCTGATATCGAGCCGGCCGGGTCCGCCCACCCAGCCAAGATTGGCGTAAAATACAAGAAGGCCCAGAAGGCCGAGCCAGAATATCGGAGCGGAATACCCAACAAGTCCGACCACCCGCACAAGGTGATCGATAAAATGCCCGCGCCGTACCGCCGCTAGCACTCCAAGCGGCACGCCCAGCACGGTACCGATCAGTGTGCCAAGTGTGGCAAGCTCCAAGGTCGCCGGGAAGTAGCGCGCAATATCCTGCGCGACGGGTCGCGAGGTCAGCACCGATGTACCGAGATCGCCGCTCAGCACGTTGGTGACATAAATCGCGAACTGTTGCCAAACAGGCAGGTGAAGGCCCATCTCCTCGCGCACACGCTCATAGACATGCGGGGGCGCCCGGTCGCCGACAACGGCAAGCACAGGGTCGATCGGCACCACGCGGCTAATGAAAAATGTGACGGCGAGCAGACCAAGAATAGTGATCGCCACCATGGAAAGAACGCGGCCGATGGCGCCAAGACCGGAAAAGAGGGCGCGTGTGCGCCCTCCCCCCTCATAGCCACTGTTGACGGAACTCATATGGCCGGATCAGTCCTTACTGGCTTCGCCGAATTCGTTCGAATCGAAGGACGGGCCGATGATGAAGTTGTTGACGTTGTCCTGCATCGCCATCACCTCGATCTCCTGGAACATGATCACGAACGGCCCCCTGTCCATCACCTCGCGCTGCAGTCCCTCATAGACCCGTGCACGCTCTTCCGTGTTGGTCTCCAGGATTGCGGATTGCGTTTTCTTCGTCAGTTCGGGGATGTCCCATGCATTTCGCCAGGCGAGCGGTTTTGCCGCCGCATCGTCGGAATTGTCCGGATTGGCAGCAAAGGTGTCAGCGTTAGTGTGGGGATCCTGATAGTCGGGGCCCCAGCGGCCGATATAGATGTCGTGCTCGCGGGCGCGGTATTTGGTCAGGGTCTGTGCGCCATCGCCGGGAATGAGCTGGAGATCAATGCCGGCCTGCGCGAATGTCTGCTGGATCGCTTCGCCCATGCCGGTGATATCCGAAGTGTTGCGTGTGTCCATGGTAATTGAGAAACCTTCGGCCAACCCAGCTTCCGCCAGCAATTCCTTGGCGCGCTCGACGTCGAGCGAGAACGGCGTGTCCTCCACGGATCCCAGCAGGCCGGTCGGCAAGAAGGACTGATGCACCTCGGCCAGCCCTTCCATGATCGTGTCTGCGATCGCGTCGTAATCGACTAGATACTTAAGCGCCTGGCGCACTTCGGGCTTCGACAGATATTCATTCTTCTGATTGAGACCGAGATAGTAGAGGCCGCCTTTGACGCCACTCTGAATCTTGATGCCGTCGAGCTGCTCCAACGCTTGGAGCTCTTCCGGTCCCAGATCACGGGCGATATCGATGTCACCCTGCTCCAGCATCAGGCGTTGCGTCGAGCTCTCGGGCACGTGCTGATAGATGACGCGGGCGAGCGGCACCTCGGGCTCGTAGTGCTCGTTGCGCTCCATGACGACGGCCTCGTTCGGGCGCCACTGGCGGATCGCGAAGGGACCGGAACCGGCATGGTTGCGCTTCAGCCATTCATGCCCAAGATCACCGTCGACCTCGTGCTCCAGCACCAGATCCTTGTCGACCACCGAGGCCACGGTCGACGTCAGGCAGTAGAGCACAAAGGTGGGCGCGTAAGCTTGGTCCATCTCGAAGGTGAATTCGTAATCGCCCGTCTGAACGATCTTTTCCTCGACGTTGTCGGCGGTAAAGCCGAACTGGGTCAGGATGAAAGCTGGGGACAGGTCGAGCTTCAACGCGCGCTGCAGTGAAAAGACGACATCCTCAGCCGTAAGCTCGTTTCCCGAGGCAAAGGTCTTGCCCTGGCGAACGGTAAAGGTGAGGGTCTTTCCGTCCTCGGACACCTCCCAGGATTCGGCAACCACACCAAAGATATCGGAGACGTCGTCCAGATCGTAGCCGATCAGCCGCTCATAGGAGTTGCCCACCATTTCGGCGGCGGAAAACTCGAAGACTTCGGCAGGGTCTAGCGTAATGACATCGTCGATCTGCGAGGCCATGACCAGCGTGTCGTCAGGTGTGACGGCGCGCGTCGGCAATAGCGTCAGCGCAAGGATTGCGCCCGCGGCGAGGAGTGCTTTCACGATTTTCATGTCTACCCCCGTTGTTTTTGTGTTCCCGTTAGCCGCGATGATGACCAAGAACGGCTCGATTGTCCATTCCAGAAAACATCAGACAAAGCGGTCACGCGCATAACCGCCCGCGATGTCCCCTCAATTCAAGCGGTCCCGTCGCGGTGCAAGGATGTGCTCAAGCGGGTGCAACCACATAGAAGGTGCATCAAAGACCGGAATTGTGTGCAGTTCCGAATTCACGCACCAACGCCCAGTTGCACGCTTTCCCTGCTCATTCGGCGGTCCATCCCCCGTCCAGCAGTATGTGGCTGCCGGTCATCAGCGATGAAGCGTCCGAGGCGAGGTAGAGTGCCGCTCCCGTAATGTCCGTTGGCACGCCGATACGCCCGAGCTTGATCATGTTCAGGCAGTGAGCGCGGAATGTCTCATCCTCGAAATAGGCGCGCGTCAGCGGCGTCTCGATGAAGGTCGGGCAGATGGTGTTAACCCTGATGCCATGCGGGGCGAGCTCGATCGCCGTCGCCTTGGTGAGCCCTTCGATCGCCCATTTGGTCGCACAGTAGAGTGAGCGGTCCCTGGCGCCGATGTGGCCCATCTGCGAGGACATGTTGATGATGGAGGCTTTGCCGCCATTGTCGATCATGTGCTGGGCGACGGTTTGAAGCGCAAAGAAAGCGGCCCGGAAATTGAGCCCGGCGACGAGGTCGAAATCGTCCTCTGTCACCTCAACGAAGGGCCGCGGCCTGTTGGTACCCGCATTGTTCACGAAGATGTCGAGGCGCGGAAGGGAAGAGACGAAATTCCGAAACGCTGCGGCGTCGGTGACGTCCACTGCGGCGGCTTGAGCGTCGAGCCCTTCGCCGCGGAGCGTCTCCGCAACATTTTCGACTTCCGCGCCGGTCCGAGCGACAAGCCAGACACTGGCCCCCGCCTGCGCGTAGACTTCAGCGATGGCGCGGCCGATCCCCCGCCCCGCACCGGTGATAAGGGCGTTGCGCCCCTTGAGAGAGAAATCGGGCATAGGGGTCATTCGGCCGCCTCCCCATACGGTATGTTATCTCCGCCATATCGGCGGACGCGTAGATTGGCCTGTTCGGCATGACCGACGAACCCTTCGAGCAGGCACAATCTCGAGCAGTAGCGGCCGATTGCGGCGGCAGCCTCGTCGGTCAATACCTTCTGGTAGGAATGGGTCTTGAGAAACTTGCCTACCCAGAGTCCGCCGGTATAGCGGCCGGCCTTCCGCGTGGGCAGCGTGTGATTTGTGCCGATCACCTTGTCGCCATTGGCCACATTGGTCCGCGGCCCGAGAAACAGGGCACCGTACGCGGTCATACGCTCAAGATACCAGCCATCGCGATCCGTCATCACCTGGACGTGCTCGGAGGCGATCTCCTCGGCGACCGCGAGCATCTCTTCGTGACTGCCGCAGAGGATCACCTCGCCGTAGTCGCGCCAGCTCGTGCCGGCCGTTTCCGCCGTCGGCAACACGGTTAAGATGCGCTCGATCTCGGTAAGGGTCGCTTCGGCGAGCTTGCGCGAATTCGTCACCAGGGCCGCGGGAGAATTGTAGCCGTGTTCGGCTTGTCCCAGGAGGTCGGTCGCGCAAAGTTCGGCGTCGACCGTTTCGTCGGCAATGAGAAGCGTTTCGGTTGGTCCGGCGAACAGGTCGATCCCGACGCGCCCGAAAAGCTGGCGCTTGGCCTCGGCAACAAACGCGTTGCCAGGCCCCACGAGCATGTGCACCGGGTCGATCGTCTCCGTGCCGAGCGCCATCGCCCCAACGGCCTGGATGCCGCCGAGAACATAAATTTCGTGCGCGCCGGCGAAATGCATGGCCGCGATGACGGCCGGGTTCGGCTCTCCTCTGAAGGGTGGGGTTGCCGCCACGATGCGGGGCACGCCCGCCACGGCAGCCGTCAGCACCGACATATGCGCGGAGGCGACCATCGGGAACTTTCCGCCCGGCACGTAGCAGCCCACCGACTGGACGGGAATGTGCCTGTGCCCAAGTATGACGCCCGGCAGGGTCTCGATTTCGATATCCGTCATGCTCGCCCGTTGCGCCTCAGCAAAACGGCGCACCTGGGCCTGCGCGAAAAGGATATCGTCGCGTTCCGTTTTCGACAGGCGAGCGATCAGCGCCTCGATATCGGCCTCTGTCAGGCGGAAGCTTTCCGGCGCATAACCGTCTAACTTGGTGCTCATCTGACGAACGGCGATGTCTCCGCGCGCCTCGATGTCGGCCAGCGCCGCTTCCACGATCTCGCGAACACCGCGATCCTCTTCGATGCGGGCTTCTTCGGCTCGCCCGCGCTTCAGGTACTCGACAGCCATGAGGCTTTGATCCTCTTTCTAGAATTCGACCCGGTCGCCGCCCTTCAGCGCCAGCATTTCGCGCGCCTCGTCGGGGGTTGCGACGGCGAGGCCAAGGCCTTCCACGATCTGGCGGGCGGATCGCACCTGCTCGGCATTAGTCTGCGCCAGCTTGCCGGGCCCCGCCCAAAGCGAATCCTCCAGCCCCACGCGGATGTTCCCGCCCATCGACGCCGCGATTGCGGCAACGGAAAGCTGGTTCTTTCCCGCGCCCAGTACCGACCAGCGATAATCATCGCCGAATAGCCGGTCCGCCGTCCTTTTCATGTGCAGGACGTCTTCCGGGTGGGCTCCGATCCCGCCCAGCAACCCGAAGACGGTCTGAATGAAGAGCGGTACCTTTACCAAGCCCCGGTCGTGGAAATGCTTCAAGTTGTAGAGATGTGCCGTGTCGTAGCACTCGAATTCGAAGCGCGTTCCTGCCGCACCCACTTCGGTCAGGACATGCTCGATATCGCCGAAGGTGTTGCGGAAGATGATGTCCTTGTTGGACAGATAGTCCCGCTCCCACTCGTGCTGCAGCGACTTGAACCTGTCGAGCATGGGGAACAGGCCGAAATTCATCGTGCCCATGTTCAGCGACGCCAGTTCCGGCTTGTAGGTAACGGCCGGGCGAATGCGCTCGCTTATCGACATTGTCGGTGCTCCGCCGGTGGTGATATTCACGACCGCATTCGTGGCCTGTTTGATGACTTTCAAAAAAAGCGCGAAGGCTTCCGGGCTCTGGTCCGGCCTTCCGTCGCGCGGGTCGCGCGCGTGCAGGTGAATGACAGCAGCGCCCGCTTCGGCCGCGCTGATCGCGGCATCGGCAATTTCTTCAGGCGTTACCGGAAGGTAGGGCGACATGGAAGGCGTGTGGATGGCGCCCGTCACGGCGCATGTGATGACGACCTTTCGATTTCTGGCCATGGTCCGATCCTTCTGGCGTTGTTTTCCATATCGACTTCATCCGCACGTGTACCGACGCCGCGCCTGAACACTCGGGCTAATTCGTCAAGTGCCACCGGAAGACCGGCGATTAATGAGGTGTCGGTCGAGAGCGGCAAGTTCTCCGTCGCGCCACGCCTGGCGCCGTCGCACGTCCGCCGGTTCAGGCTCTCCGAAGTGCTCGGCGATCTTTCTTGCCGCCCCGGGCGTGAATGCTTCACCGCGCGCGCAATCGTCCGCTAGGCGAGCCATCATCGGCCCGTAGCGTGCGAGATAGTCCTCAATTCCCCCGGGCGCGTTGAGCGCGATCGTCTCCATCGGCCCCATAAACGCCCAGCGGCGCCCGAGACCGTGCCGGATCGTGTCGTCCAGTCCTTCCGCCGACACGATACCTTCGGAAATCAGGCGTAGCGACTCGGCCAAGATCGCCGCTTGAAGGCGATTGAGGATGAAGCCATCGATCTCGCGCGACAAACGCACGGGAACCTGTCCTGCCGCGCGATAGATCTCCTCCGCCCGATCCACCGTTTCCGTGGCCGTTTCCGGCCCTGGCGACAACTCGACGACCGGAACGAGATGCGGCGGATTCACCGGATGACCGACGAGACACCTGGCACACCCGGAAAGCCCTTCGGCGTATTGCGAGGCCATCAGCGCAGAGCTGGAGGATGCGATGATCGCCGATGCCGGACTTAGACGATCGAGCTCTCGGAATATTTTCTGCTTGATCTCCAGCACCTCCGGGCCACTCTCCTGGACGAGTTCGGCTCGTTCCAGCGCGTCGGAAAGCGCGTGCCGCGCTTCGATGCGCGATTTCAGCGCCGCAGGATCACCACCCGCCCGCCCGTGCGCGGCGGCCATGTCGATCATCGCGGTCAGGTCTTCCTCAAGCCTTTCCAGAACCGACGGCTCTTTGTCCCAGACAGTGACGTTCATCCCCGCCCGGGCGAAGACAAAGGTCCAGGACCGGCCGATCAGTCCGGCACCCACGATGGCAATGTGTGTCATTATCCCTCCTTCACATCCACAGCAATTTACGCCGCAGATCAAGGTCCACCTCCAGGTCGTGCGAGGGGACCTCGTGCTGAATACGCCCCATTTCGAGCACGGCCGTGCGATCGGACAAGGCGAGGGCAAGGTCGAGGTTGTGATCCACAATAACGATCGACAGGGTTTCCCGCAGCTTGTCAAAGGTCAGGAAAAGCTGCTCCACCACCGCTGGCGCTAGACCCTCGAAAGGCTCGTCCAGGAGCAGGACCCGCGTATCGCCGGACAGCGCGCGGGCGACGGCCGCCATCTGCTGCTCCCCGCCCGAAAGGCGGTCGGCCGCCGTATCGAGCCGTTCGGCCAGGCGTGGGAAATATTCGAGTATCTCCTCCATCGACCAATGCGTGCCCTCGCCCGTCTGCCGGCGGATACGCCCGAGCTCAAGATTCTCCCGCACGGTCATGCCGGCAAAGAGTCCGCGGCCTTGCGGTACATAGCTAATGCCGGAGCGCGAAATCCGTGCGCTTGACATGCCGGAAAGCTCCGTGTCGAGCAGCTTGATCGTGCCGGAACTCACCGGTGCGATGCCCGTCAGTGCCTTCAGGAGCGTCGACTTGCCCGCGCCGTTGCGACCAAGGAGCGCCAGGATTTCGTTCCGATGGATGTCAAGCGAGACATCGTGGAGAATGTGGCTCTTGCCGTAATGGACATTAACACCCTCCATGGAAAGGATCGGCTCATCGGATGCCGCTCCGCCCAAGGCCGCGGCCGCCACCGCGCTGCTGCCTGAACCGATATAGATCTCGCGGACCTCGGGGGAGGTCCGCGCTTCCTCCACGGAGCCGTCGAGAAGCACCCTGCCCTCGTTCATCACCGTTACATGGTCGGCGAGGTCGAACACACGATCAATGTCGTGCTCGACCAGCAGAACCGGGATTGATCTCGAGACTTCCTTGATGAGAAAACCAACGCGTTCGCGCTCGGATTCGGAAAGCCCCGCCAGAGGCTCGTCCGCCAAAACAATGCGCGGCTTCGTCGCCAGGGCGAGCCCGAGGTCCAGGAGGCGCTGCCCCCCGTAGGAAAGTGAATCGGCGCGTGCTGTCTCCATGCCGGCCAGTCCCACCCAGTCGATGATCTCTTTGGCCTCGCCGTGAACCTCCTCGACGGTATCGGCACTGCGGAAGGCATTCATTCGCGAGGCGTGGCGGGCCTGGACCGCGAGACGCATATTCTCGGCCACGGTAAGCTCGGGGAAGAGGTTGGTTATCTGGAAGGACCGCCCGAGTCCGAGATCGGCGATCGCGTCCGCGCCCATCCCGGAAACCTCGATCCCGGAAAGCCGAACCCTGCCGGCGGTAGGGGCCATAATGCCCGTGAGCAGATTGAAGGCGGTTGTCTTCCCCGCCCCGTTTGGCCCGATGAGGGCGTGGAGCGTCTTGTCCCGGACAGCTAGGTCCACCCCGTCCACGGCCTTGAAAGCGCCGAACTGCTTGGAGATCTCTTCCGCGACCAGAACCGTCTCACTGCCGGCATCCGTGTTCTTCAGCGAGGCCGGCAGATCGCGTTTCTCGATCCGCCTCTCTGCCATGGCGGCATTCAGATCAGGACCGGGAAAGAAGCGGTCGCGCAACTGCGCGGCGATGCCGATCAGGCCCTCGCGGGCGAACAACACGAAGGCGACAAAGGCGACGCCAAACCACAGCAGCCAGTCCTCCGTATAGATCGAAAGGTATTCACGGAAGATGATGTAGAACAGCGCCCCGAGCGCCGGGCCGAGAAAGCCGCGCATCCCGCCGATCACCGTCATGGCGAGCAACTCGCCGGAGAATATGACCGACATCGGTTCGGCCGATGTGAAGCGGTTTTTGAACAGGAGCAGTCCTCCGGCGAGGCCGGTGACGGAGGCGGAGATAACAAAAGCCGTCAGCTTGTAGCGCGCAACCCTGTAGCCGAGCGCAAGCGCCCGCCCCTCGTTTTCGCGAATGGCGGCAAGCACGGTTCCGGCGGGGGAGCGCAGAAACCGCCACACCAGCCACGTAACCATAAGGGCGATGATGGCCACGAATACGTAAAAGACGACATCATTGTTGAGATCCATCGGCCCGATCATAGGCCTCTCGACACCGCCCAGCCCGTTTTCCCCGCCCGTGACCTCTGTCCAGCGGTAGGAGAGCTGGAACGCCATGGCACTGAGGGCTAGGCTCATCAGGGAGAAATAAACGCCGCGCCGGCGCAGCATCAGGGACCCGAACACGGTCGCAACGAGGGCAGACACCATGACACCGGCGAGCAGCGGCACGATGATTTGCACCCCAGGCAACGCAAGTGCCACAAGGGCGCTTGCGTAGGCACCGAGGCCGAACCATGCGCCGTGACCGAAGGAGACAAGACCCGTGTACCCCACCAGCACGTTCAGCCCGATGCAGGCCAGCGCGAAGATGACCACTTCCGCCGCGGTGCTGGAAGTGAGCCCCGTGAGGGAGAGTGCGAAAGGAAGGACGCAGAGGCTCGCCCCGGCAAAAAGCATAGGAGTGTTCTTGCGCATGGGCTTACTCGAACCGCGTGATGCGTTCGCCCATCAGCCCGCGGGGACGCAGGAGCAGAACGACGAACATGAGGAGGTAAATGGCGAGCATCGAATAGGACGATAGTCCGAGACCGATCATCGTACCCTTGACGACGCCGACAAGCAGGGCCGACCAGACCACACCCCAGAAAGAGCCGAGACCGCCGATGACAACCACCACGAACGCGGCGGTGACGACCTCGGCGCCCATCGATGGATGTACCGGGTAGAGCGGTGCAAGCAACACGCCGGCCAGCCCGGCCAGGCCGATGGCAATGGCGGCGACCGCAGAAAGATAGGGCCGTAGGGAAATGCCGAGCGTTCCCAAAATCTCGGGATTCTGAATGCCGGCGCGCACGATGCGTCCAAAAGCCGTCCGGTTGAGCAGCAACCACAAAGCGCCGACGGCGGCGACCGCCACTCCGATCAGGAATATCCGATACCGCGAATAGATGAAATCAGCGACGAAGACTTGCCCGCGCAGGATGTCGGGCATGGAATAAGCCTTCGGTGATGCTCCGAAATACCAGCGCAGCGCCTGCTCGATGATCATCGCCAGGCCGAAAGTCAGAAGCAAGGAATAGATGGGGTCGATCCTGTAGAAGCGCGTGAACAGGCCGCGCTCCACCAGCATGCCAAGCGCCGCGACGAGCAGCGGTCCCATAATCAGCGCTCCGAAGAAACCGATATAGGGCGTCAGCACAAATGCTGCGTAAGCGCCGATTGCGAAGAACGCGCCATGGGCGAGATTGACGATCCCGCCTAGTGAGAAAATCATCGACAATCCAAGGGCGATGAGCAGGTAATAGAAGCCGTCGAGCAGTCCGTTTAGCAGCTGCGACAGGAACAGCATGACCGTCAGCATGGTGGTTTCGCTTTGCTCGTGGGGAGAGCGGCGCCGCGAGGGGCGGCGCCGGCATTTCGAGGTTCAGCCGAACGTGCATTCACCCCCGACGGACCCCTTCGTTAGCTCCGTGAGAGGCTTTTCCGCGGCTGGCAGCGGTCCGGATGTTGTGAAAATGTCCCACTCGTTCTTCGCTTCCGACGGCTTGACGGCCGTCACGGCGTAGACCTCTTGCAGGAGCTGGTGCGTTGCCGGGTCGAAACGGCCCGGGCGGCTCTTCAGGATGTCGAACTCGGCCTCCTCGCTCTCAAAATAGGTGACGAGGTCCTCGGTTTTCGTCCCACCAACCTCAGCAATGGCCTTGGCTATGATTTTCATCGCGACGAAATCCGAATAGGCTTGGTTCTCCGGCGGCTTTCCGTACTTTTCCGTGAACTGCGTGGCAAATTGCTGGGAGCCGTCCGTCTGCACCTGGTGCGTCCACACGCAGGGCCAGGTTCCGCGGAAATTGTCCACGCCGGCCGCCCAGGCCAGGATGGTGTTATAGTCAAAGCCGCCGAGCGTGTAGTCGAAGCCGAACTCGCCAAACTGCTTGAAAAAACTCGACTGCTGTGTGCCGGCGAGATTGAGAACGACCAGATCCGGATTGGCCGCCCTGATGCTCAGTAGATACGAGGAGAAATCGGCCGCGTCGGTCGGCACCAGATCGTCGCCGACAACCTCGGCCCCTTCCCTCTCAGTGAATGCGAGCGCACCCTTTCGCAAGTCGTGGCCGAAGGCGTAATCGGCGCTCAGCATGTACCACTTCTTCCCCTTCACCAGTCCCTGCTCGAGAAAATACTGCCCCTCGGCATTCACATACATTACGTTTTGCGCCTCGGTGTGGAACATGGTGCGCTGGCAACCCTCGCCACGCAGGAAATCCGAGTTCGCCCCCGTGTTGATGAAAATGCGGTCGAGCCGGTTGGTGACCTGTCCGATGGTCTGAGCGGAGGCCGACGAAATCTCTCCAAGAATGGCGGCGACCTGGTCCCGCTCGATCATGCGCTCGGCCTTGCTGGTCGCCGTCTGCGGATTGATCGAGTCTTCCTTGATGAGTTCGATCTGCCGCCCGAGCACACCGCCCTCTGCGTTGATCTGCTCGACCGCGAGTTCCGCCGCCATTACGGCATACTCGCCCATCGGACCGAGAAAGCCGGTTCTGGGCGTCAGATGCCCGAGAAGAATAGGGCTGGATTGGGCCCTGAGAATCGCCGGCGCAGCGAGCGTTCCGAGGACGACGGTCGATCCCGCGAGAAGTTGCCGCCGGTTCAGGCATTTTTCAGTCATTGTTTCCTCCCTTAATGAAATAGTCCCTTGTCCGAGATTCGCTTTGGCGAGGTGGTTTATCTCCTCCGAGATTGACGACTGTGATCTCAGATCATAAAGAACAAATTATCGTCCAGTCAACGGGAAAACAGATGAACTTTTCAGCTGTAGGCAGTCTTCCAATTCGCGAACGCTCGCTATCTATGCAGGTAGAGGACACCCTGGCGCAGATGCTCTGGGACGGGACGCTCCAGCCGTTGGACAGGACGTCGATCCGTGATCTTGCCGAGCAGCTCGGTGTATCAACAATGCCCGTTCGCGAAGCAGTGAGTCGGCTGGTGGCCCAAGGGGCGCTGTCCATCGAACGCAACCGCGCGATCGTGGTGCCGCAACTCTCCATCGAGGATTTCCGGGATCTCACCGACGCGCGCCTCCTCATCGAAGGACGGGCCGTAAGGAAGGCTACACACAACCTGACCGAGGATGATCTCGCCGAGCTGCGCGAGATGAACGACGAGTTCGCAAAGGCGATGAGCACCCCTTCGTCACGCGATCCCGTCAAGGTCAACCAGCGGTTTCACTTCAGGATCTACAAAGCGGCGGCCTCGCCGACGCTGGCGCGCATCATCGCCATGAATTGGCTGCGGGCCGGCCCCATGATCAATCTCGACATCGGTCTGCCGTCCCGCAGGATTCGCAACTCGCATTCCCTCGCCGCTCACATCGATCTGATCGCCGCCCTAGAAGCCCGTGACGAAGTCGCGGCCGAGCGCGCGCTTCAACGCGATATCGAGACGGCGGCGGCATCGATCATCGAAAACGCCCTTTCCGATACGTCTGGGCAGGAGGAAACATGAGCATGGAACTGGGATTGCAGGGCGCACGTGTCATCGTCACGGCCGGCGCTGGCGGCATAGGCCGGGCGATTGCCGAGGCCTTCCTGCGCGAGGGCGCGCGCGTGGCGACCTGTGACATCGACAGGGAGGCTCTGGCGACCCTTCCGGACGGCGTTTTCGCAAAGCAGGTCGATGTGGCTAATGCAGACGCCTTCACCGCCTTCATAGACGAAGCGGTCGCCCAGCTCGGCGGACTGGACTGCCTGGTCAACAATGCCGGGATTGCCGGGCCGACGGCACGCATCGAAGACATCGACCTGAGCGACTGGGACCGCTGCCTGAGGATTGTCCTAACGACGCAGTTCCTCGCTGCCGCCAAGGCCGTCGCCGCCCTGCGGCAATCCGACAACGCCTCGATCATCAATATCTCATCGCTCGCTGGCCGCATGGGATTTGCCCTCCGTACGCCGTATGCCGCGGCGAAGTGGGGGGTCATCGGGCTGACAAAGTCGCTGGCAATCGAACTCGGCGAGGACAAGATCCGCGTCAACGCCATCCTACCCGGCCTCGTGGCCGGCGACCGGCAGCGGCGCGTTCTTGAGGCAAAGGCGCAGCGTCAGGGCCGAAGTTTCTCGGAAGTGGAGGCGGAAGCCTTTTCCTATACCTCCATAAAGGAATATGTCGAACCGGGACAAATCGCCGAGCAAGCGCTCTTTCTCGCCGGGCGTACGGGGCGGACGATCTCCGGCGAAGCGGTATCTGTCTGCGGCAACACCCGCATGCTCGCCTGATCCGGCGCTCTTCCCTCGCTGGAATATCTTCTGCTCAACTTATTCACGGCTTTCGCACATGAGCGTTATGAGGTCCCTGTTTCATGCTTCGCAAAACTACTGCCACGTCGGCGTCCGCTTTAGGAGAGGCGTAGCTGACCTCTACGGCTGAGATGGGGCGCGAAGCTACCATTAACGTTCCTGCGGACACACGTCGTCCCCGCTCGACTCGATATTGACGGTATTGTTACCCGTGTTCAATCGAGCAGGAGTTACGCGGCAGTGAGATGCAAACTGCGGCGAACGCAGGTGAGAGGCAGCCGGGATCAACTTCCGCAATCGTTGTTTAACTAACATTCTGGTGCGCTATCATGGTTCTCGCGACAATGCTGGAGCAGCGCCGTTGTCCGGTTGGCCATGGCCACAGACAATATCCGCCATAGGAACTGGTCTAATTCGCCAGCCGAGCGGTAGGAGACGCTCAGCACATCTTTGGGAAAGACGCCAAGCCGTATTCATCAATGCCCATGAAGCGTGGCAGCGACGCGCACCGCTCCCATGGCCAACGGTGAGCAGCAATCATCATCTTCTGAACTCATAGGGATGAAACTAACATGCCGAGGCGACGCGCGGTTTCGTCAATGCCTCCACGCGAAGCGCGAAAACCAGTTCCGGCTTCGTCATAAGCCCACGTTCCAGCACGACATCGCGAACACTTCGCCCGCTGAGATGGGCCACCACCGCGACCTCCGTCGCAGCGTGGTACCCAATGATCGGGTTCAGGGCAGTTACGATACCGATGGAATTCTCCACCTGCTTCAGTAGGAGATCGCGATTGCCGGTAATACCCGCCACGCGATTTTTCTCCAAAGTCCGGCACCCTGCCGTGAGCAGCGACAGGCTGTTGTGAATCGCATGGAATATCACCGGCTCGAAGGCATTCAGCTGCAACTGTCCCGCTTCGGCGGCCATCGTGACCGTGACATCGTTCCCGACCACCTCGAAGGCAACCTGGTTCACGACTTCTGGGATCACGGGGTTCACCTTGCCCGGCATGATCGACGACCCGGCCTGGCGGGCGGGCAGGTTGATTTCGTTCAGGCCTGCGCGCGGACCCGACGACAACAGGCGCAGGTCGTTGCAGATCTTCGACAGCTTGACCGCGATCCGCTTCAGCACCCCGGAAAGCTGGACGAAGGCACCGCAATCCTGCGTGGCCTCGATCAGGTCGTGGGCCGCCACCAGCGGCACCCCGGTGATCTCCGCGAGTTTCTCCCGGGCCATCGGTCCGAACCTGGCATGAGAGGCGATGCCGGTCCCGATCGCCGTTCCGCCGAGATTGATCTCGCAAATCAGCTCCCCGGCTTCCGAAAGCCGCTCCTGGTCCTCGGCCAGCATCCGGGCGAAAGCACCGAACTCCTGGCCCAGCGTCATCGGCACCGCATCCTGAAGCTGCGTCCGCCCCATCTTCAGAACGTCGCCGAAATCCACCTGCCGCGCGGCGAAGGCCTGTTGTAGGTCGTCCATCGCGCCAAGAAGCCGCTGTACACCGGACCACGCCGCCAGCTTTATCGCCGTCGGGTAGACGTCATTGGTGGACTGGCCGAAATTCACGTGCTCGTTGGGGTGCACGACTCGGTAGTTGCCCCGCGCCTCCTCTAAGAGTTCGAGCGCACGGTTGGCGATGACCTCGTTCGTATTCATGTTCGTTGAGGTGCCCGCCCCGCCTTACCCGTCATCCACACAGTGAATTCATCAGGTTAACCCCTCCCGCATATCACCATCACACTCTGGGACTAACCATTTTAGAGATGCACGGACACGATCACAGCGCTCAATCACAGCGCTCATCGGCGGCGATAACACATCGCATGAAAACCGGACCCGTCTCGTCCGTAGCAGTCGAGCCTGACGCGAGATTCCTACTGTAGCGGCCTCCGCATCCGCAAGAACGGGATGCTATCAACATCGTTGCTCGTGCGGGGATTAAACCACTCTCTCTGTTCTGACTCGTTGGAACAGCTCCTGTCGCAACAGACCTCAACCGATCCGCCGGTCAGCCGCCATGATCAACCTCAATCATGCTTGGCAGCTGGGGCCCGCTTCATACTTGCGTCTCCAGTCTGGATGTCCCAGCCGTTAAATGACGCTGGTCCTCATCGCCAGCGTTCGCCCGACAACCACCGGAAGGCGTTTAGCACCTCGTAAAGCCCGGCAATCGGCATAGACAGGCTGCCCGGCAGGGCGATGCCGGCCTTGATGTCTGCCTTCTTGATATCCGTGTTGGTGTTCGATCCAGGATGTAGCTCGCGAAATCCAAACTTTACGCTCATTCACCAGACCACTTGACGTCGGTCGCGACCAGTCACAGGGGCAGTTCTGAATCGTCCCCGCTCGCGCAGCGCCCTTGCCGCCAATCGTCGTAATCGAGGTCATTCAGGATATTCGGATGCTCGCGAGCGCAACTTTATCTCCCCTTGTGCTTTCTCGACCCCGGGTGCCCCGGTTGGGGGTAACAGACGCAGCCCTACATTCTTCCCGCCACACTGTGAGCATCTGAGGAGCGGAACCAAAGCCCAATGCATGCTGCATGCTCGCGGCCTAGCCGCTCGGCCAGTTCCAAAAGGTCGAGCTTGGAACTATGTTGGCACCCCAGGCTGTAGCAGTAGACGGTGATGCTGTAGCCGCCGCCGATCACCGCTCCGAGCGTGTTGATCACAAGAGGATCGACCGGGGGCATCGTTCAGGCAGATTCATCACGCCAGATGGGGCGCCGATATGTTTTTACTTCCATGAGCCGCCTTACGCGGATCTCGGCGCGCTCCGCGGCCGTAGGGTAATCCAAGCTGACTTGAAGGAACTCGCGGGATCCACAATCTTCGCATTTCCGGATACGCTCATGCAGCAAGAGGACCGGGCAATCGCCAAACACCTTGATTAGATCGTCCGGAACATAATAACGGGTGCCACAGCAACGGACGCGGACCAGGAAATCACGCCGATCGCTCAGCATCACTCGCAACGCTTCTCGGCTCGGTCTGTATCCTTGCGGCATAGTGAACGAATAGGAACATAATCACAAAGCCGTCAAGTGTCTGGATTGTTCCGAAGCCCTGAGGCAGACTGCCGCGCTATGTGCAACCTATACAATGCCACGACGAGCCAGGAAGCCATCCGGCAGCTCACGCGCGCAAT
>NZ_JAKCWP010000014.1 GCF_028767125.1 Chelativorans sp. YIM 93263 | reverse complement strand
CGGGATGGCGAAAATGGCCGCGAACAGTAACGGTCCGCCCCGGTTCCGTTGCAAACTTTTCGCTTACGGCTGGCGCGTCATAGGTGGCCGGCATTTTGCCGGAGAGTTGTTCATGTTCAAGGGCCGCCATTTCGACCAATCAGTAATCCTGCTGTGCGTGCGCTGGTATCTTGCCTATGGCCTGAGCCTACGCGACCTGAAGGAAATGATGGCGGAGCGCGGCGTCGGAGTCGACCATTCGACGATCCATCGCTGGGTCGTTCACTTCTCGCCCTGGCTGCTGGAGCGCTTTAATCGGCGCAAGTGCGCCGTGACCAGAAAATGGCATTTCGACGAGACCTACATCAAGGTTCACGGAAAGTGGATGTATCTTTATCGCGCGATTGACAGCGCCGGCGACACCGTCGAGTTCTGGTTCAGCAAACACCGGGACCTGCCGGCGGCCAAGCGGTTTTTCCATAAAGCGCTTAGCCGCCATGGCCGGCCCGAGCGGGTCGTCATTGACGGCAGCCAGACCAACCGTGAGGCGATTGTCTTCTGCGATACCGAGAACCGACTGCGCCATCTCTCCCGGCGCGCTTCGAAGCGGATTCGCATCCGCAAGAGCCGATACCTCAACAACTGCATCGAGCAGGATCATCGGCGTATCAAACGCCGGGTACGGCCGATGCTCGGTTTCAAGTCATTCGCAAGTGCCACTGCAACCCTGGCCGGAGTCGAGATGATCCACATGATGCGCAAACGACAGGCGAGGTACGCCTACAATCCGAACCCGTCGATTGCTGAACAGTTTGAAATCATCGCTGCGGCGTGAAGCCCTTAACGCCCGGCAGTTTCTGTACCCGGACGAAAATTTGCAACAGAACCGGACGACAGGCTTGTGACCGGCCTGCTGAAGCCGGCGGAACGGCATGATCGGGAGAAGGTGACCTCACGCGCCCGCTTGAAGATGCCGTTGCGGTCCCTTCGACCGCGATTTATCTTCACGTAAGCCCCTGCGCGATGAGCGAGAATGCCGAGATCGTGCCGATCGCTTCAGCATAACTTCCGGCGGTGAATGCAACTTCCGTAGTGCCCTTACGCGAGATGGTGGGCAGCAGACAGGCGGCGTCGGCGAACAACTGCTTGTTAAACGTTACTGCGACCTGTAGCGGCGGTCGGCATGGAGCATGGGGCTGTTGACCTGCGGCCCCCTCGACAGCTGCCTTTACTTTCAGCTCAATCAACTTGCACGAAGCTTGTGGCGAAAGGCTGCGGACCGCGCTGGCGCCGAGCGCTGTCTTAGTTTCGATCACCCGTGTATTCGGGAATTGCTCCCGGATTTCCCGGCCCAGCCGATCATCGCCGCTTACAGCGAGAAGCGGCACGCCAATTTCGGCAGCATGGCCGGCGAAAAGGGTCGGCTCCCCCACCACAACGCCGTTCATTTCGATGCGGCTGAAGGCCAGCCCACTTATCGTGTGGGCAAGCACGCCCAGGTGTCCGGCGGCCGCATGGAAACCGATTAGCACGACGCCGGCATCATCCTCACGAACCCCCTCGATCATTGAAAGGGGACGTGGCTTTCCTGCAACAAGCATTGCACGCGGGTCGAGTTCGTTGGCCATCATGTTGCGCATGGGGCCGTGGGAGTCCGCGACCGTCACCTCGCTTGCCCCAGCGGCGAAGGCACCACGTATGGCGGCATTGGCTTCTTCAGTCATCAGTCGTCGCGCGGTCTCATATTCCGGGTTACCGCGCTGACCTTGTACAGCTTCGCACACGCCGGCTACGCCCTCGATGTCCACTGAAATGAAGATCTTCATGTCTGCCTCTCGCTAATTTCCAGTGGGGCGGTATCCGCCTGCTCCTGCTTGTCTAGCGCTGCCCAAAGTTTGCGCAATGCCGGTCGCCGCGAATCGCGCATGCGGTAGAGCCTTATTTCCAACTGCACCTGCCATTCCAGGCCTCCGACGCTTACCATCTCGCCGCGTTCAACGGCGTCACGCGCGCAGCTTTCGGGCAGGAGCGTCAGCGCGCCGTATCTGACCGCCATGCGCTTCAACACTTCCGAGGTCGGGCTCTCGCCCAGCCGCTGCATCATCAAGCCTTGTCCCTGACGCCTGCCGAGAAGCAGCTTTTCTACCTCCGCGAAGTAGCCATCGGGCGAATAGCCCATATACGGGAATGTAGCGCCCCCGCCAGCGCGAGTAGGGTCGTGTAGGGCGCGACCCTGATTATCTACTGGGGAAACCAGAACCATCGGCTCGTCGGCAAGAACCCGGGAATCGAAACGGGAGGCTTCAAACAGCAACGGAACGTCCGTATGTGCGTATTGCAAAACGAGATCTGTTTCGCCCTCGGCAAGGTGGTGGACCATGTCGTGAAAGTTTTCCGTGAAGATATGCGTCGTTAGATGGCCAGTTTCCGATTCCAGCCCGTGCAGCCAGCCGGGGATGAAGTTGAGGTTGAGGGTAGTGGCGGCAGCGATTCTCAAGTCCGGTCGGTTGACATGCAATCGCTCTTGGAACTGGGCCCGCTCCGTATAGAGCGCCGCGATGACGTCTTCTGCGGTCTCGCGAAAGGCGCGGCCTTCCGCCGTCAATGTAACCGGATATGTCCGTCGGTCGAATAGCGAAGCGCCTAACCAGCTTTCCAGCGCCCGAATTCGGCGGCTGAAAGCCGGCTGTGTGACGTTGCGCTCTTCAGATGCTCGGGAGAAGTTTCGCGTCTGTGCAAGCGCCAGAAAGTCTTCCAGCCATTTCATGTCCATACCGGAAATCGATCATGCTTTTCGAGTCTGCACAAGAAGTGGGTTATGCCTATTGTGCATAGTTTATACCAAAACGGCGTTGGCCAGAGCACGCCGCGACCGCTTCACTTGTACGTAACACGCCGAAAGAAGCGTCCAGAAAGATCGCGGCAGGCTGTCGGGGTCTTCCGGTGGGGAAGGAACGTGGAATGGACGCAAAGAACCTGCTCGACATCAAAGGCCTCAATGTCTGCTTTGGCCATGGCGAGTATGCTCTGCAGGCCGTCCGCGGGCTGGACCTGCACGTGAAGAAGGGCGAAACCGTCGCGATCGTTGGCGAATCCGGCTCCGGGAAATCCGTGAGCGCGCTTTCGGTCATGCGTCTGGTGGAATTCGGCGGCGGCCGGATCGTAGGCGGAAGCATCGCATTCAGGACCCGCGAGAACAGCGTGATCGATATCGGCAGCCTGGATCCGGAGCAGGCTCGTCTGATGCGTGGCAACGAGATCGCCATGATTTTTCAAGAGCCGATGACGTCCCTCAACCCGGTCTTCACCATTGGCGACCAGATCATAGAGGCCATCGTCACCCATCAGAGAAAGAGCCGATCTGATGCTGCCGCCGTGGCTCTCGAAACGCTGAACCGGGTGCGCATACCCGATGCCGTCCAGGCCATGAAGCGCCACCCGCACCAGCTTTCCGGTGGCATGCGGCAGCGGGTGATGATCGCGATGGCCCTTTCCTGCCGGCCTCAACTTCTTATCGCGGATGAGCCGACCACAGCGCTCGATGTGACAATCCAGGCGCAGATCCTTCGGCTAATCCGAGAGTTGCAGGATCAGCAGGCGATGTCTGTCCTGTTTATTACACACGACATGGGCGTCGTTGCCGAAGTCGCGGATCGTGTCGTCGTGATGTACCGCGGCGAGAAGGTGGAGGAAGGAGATGTGGAGACGGTTTTCCGCGCTCCGCAGCATGCCTATACGCGTGCGCTCCTTAAGGCCGTTCCGCATCTGGGCGCGATGAAAGGGACGGATAACCCCGTGCCTTTTCCAGTACCGGGCGACGATGAAGCATCTGAACAGAGCGTACCGGTGCAGGCGATCGACTACACGCAAGACCCGCTTCTTTCCGTCCATGGCCTGACGACACGTTTCGACATAGGCCAGGGCCTTTTCGGTCGCGTGACGAAGCGGGTGCATGCGGTGGAGCATCTCAACCTCGACCTCTGGCCAGGCGAAACACTGGGGCTGGTGGGCGAGTCTGGCTGCGGGAAATCCACCACCGGCCGATCTATCCTCCGCCTCGTCGAGGCGGAAGCAACGAAGCTCCGGTTTAACGGCGAAGACCTGTCTGGCCTGTCAAAGCATGACCTGCGGAAGCTCCGGCGGCAAATCCAGTTTGTGTTCCAGGACCCATACGCCTCACTGAATCCACGGCTGACCGTCGGGTACTCCATTTCCGAGCCAATGCTCCTCCACGGTCTGGAGAATAGGCAAAGCGCTTTCGACAAGGCGGTTTGGCTTCTTGAGCAGGTGGGACTTAAGGCCGAGCACGCCAATCGCTATCCGCACGCCTTCTCAGGCGGTCAGCGCCAGCGCATCGCCATTGCGCGCGCGCTGGGCACCGACCCAAAATTAATTATCGCAGACGAGGCCGTCTCGGCGCTGGACGTCTCAGTGCAGGCCCAAGTGATTAACCTGCTCATGGACTTGCAGAAGCGCTTTGGCATCGCCTATCTCTTCATATCGCACGACATGGCTGTAGTGGAGCGCGTCAGCCACCGCGTCGCGGTGATGTATCTCGGCCAGATCGTGGAAACGGGTCCGCGGCGGGCGGTCTTCGAAGATCCACGCCACCCCTACACCCAGCGGCTTATGGCGGCTGCCCCAATGCCTGACCCTCGAATGCGGGACCGTGATCGTGCGCTGATAACGGGCGAGGTACCAAGCCCCGTCCACCCCATCGGCAACCCTCCGCCCATCAACGAAATGATAGAAGTGGGTGCCGGCCACTACGTCGCGCGTCAGCGCACCACACCGCAATCACAGGCAATCCGCGCCGCTTGATGCGAAAAATGCAATGACTGCAGCAATCCTGGGAGGATAAGACATGACGTTCTTCAAACGCGCCGCCTACAGCGCAGCACTGCTTGCCAGTAGCATTCTGGCTACTCCGGCCATGACCGCAGATTTGGCTATTGCGATGGATCAGATCTTCCAGAAGATGGATCCACATAACTCCAACTACAATGTGGATTACTCAGCGGCCAGCGGCGTCCTTGAGCGCTTGATCGGCTTCGACCACAATATGAAGCTGGTGCCGCAGTTAGCGACGAGTTGGGAAGGCAGCGACGACGCGAAGACCTTTACTTTCAAGCTGCGCGAAGGCGTGACGTTTCACGACGGGACGGATTTCAACGCGGCTGCTGTGAAGGCCAATTTCGACCGTCTCGCGGATCAGTCGCAAAATCTTGCCAAGAACAGCCTTTTCAAGGTCGTGGACACAGTGGAGACCCCGGACGACACCACGGTGGTCCTCAAGCTGAGGGAGCCCTTTGGTGCAATGATCAATACCGTGGCTCATCCCTCCGTGGTGATCCACAGCCCCAAGGCGTTGGAAGAGATGGGGAAGGGCGTCGAAAAGCATCCCGTCGGCACCGGGCCTTTCAAGTTCAAGCAGTGGATTCCGGGCGAGCGGCTGGTCCTGGAAAAGAACGAGGACTACTGGGACAGTGAATGGCCGAAGGTCGAACAGGTAACATTCTATCCCGTCACCGAAAGCTCAACCCGCGTCTCAATGCTGCTTTCCGACGAGGTCCAGTTCATCCACGTTCTGCCGGCCGAGCTTGCCGAATCGGTGGAGGCGAGCGGCGATTATGAAGTGCTGGAAGTGCCAGGCATCACTGTCTGGACGGCAGCCATGAACATGCTCAAGGAGCATTTCAAGGATGAGCGGGTGCGCCGTGCCTTTAATCTGGCGGTCGACCAGGAGGCTTTTGTAGACGTGGTTTATTCGGGTCACGGCGTGGTGCCGGATTCGCCGATTGCACCCGACACCCGCTTCTACGAAAGCCAGCAGCCACCACGCACCGACATTGATGAAGCGCGCCGCCTGATGAACGAAGCCGGCCACGAAGATGGCCTGGACGTCACCATCTGGGGCATCAACAACTCCACCGGCGTGCGCATGTTGCAGTTCCTGCAGCAGCAGCTCTCTCAGATCAATGTGCGGGCAAAAATCGTTCCCATGGAAGGTGCGACACGCTCAGAGAAGGTATTCTCCTCAATGGTGCCTGAGAACGCCGAGTTCGATATGCTGCTCGGCGGCTGGTCCCCCTCCACAGGTGACGCCGATTGGCACCTGCGCCCGGTCTATGCGACAGAGGGCTGGATTCCGAAGATCTACAATATGGCCTTTTATTCCAACGAGACGGTGGACAAGGCGATCCAGGACGCCCTCAACACCGCCGACCCGGAGAAGCGGCGTGAGGCCTATTCGGTTGCGCAGAAGCAGATATGGAAGGACGAGCCCGCCGTCTGGCTTGCGATCGAGAACAAGATGGCAGGCCGGAAGGCGGGGCTTACCGGCGTGTTCCAGATGCCGGACGGAACGATGCAGTTCACCAAGGCCGCATACGAATAGCCGATTGACCACGGTCCGGCGCTTGCGCCGGACCGGCACCGGATGAAAACCCATGTTGCAGTACTTTTTGCGACGGCTGGCAGCGCTCGTGCCAGTCCTCTTCCTGATCTCGATATTCGTGTTCCTCTTCATCCATGCGCTGCCGGGTGACCCGGCACGGCTGCTTGCCGGCGAATCCGCCACGCAGGAGGAAGTGGAAGCGATCCGAAAGGCGCTCAATCTGGATCGTCCGCTGTTTGCGCAGTATGTGGACTTTTTGAAGAACCTGGCCACCGGCAATTTGGGTATTTCGCTGCGCACCGGTGAGCCCGTCGCCACGATGATTGGCCGGGCGTTCATGCCCACCTTCTGGCTGTCAGTCTGCGCGCTCGCCTGGTCGGTGGTCTTTGGTCTGGTTGCGGGGGTCGTGTCAGCGGTGCGCCGCGGCAGCGCCGGAGATCACGCGGGCATGTTCTTAGCTGTCTCGGGCATTTCGATGCCCAATTTTTGGCTCGGCCTGCTTCTGATGCAGTTCTTTTCTGTCCATCTGGGCTGGCTTGGCACGAGCGGTTTCGACGAGCCGTCCGACCTCATTCTGCCTTCCATCACGCTGGGCGCAGGCGTTGCTGCCGTTATGGCCCGGTTCACCCGCTCGGCAGTCATCGATGTCGCGCGAGAGGATTTTATCCGAACCGCACGCGCCAAGGGCCTGCGCGAGCGCATTGTGATCTGGAAGCACGCCCTGCGCAACGCGCTTATCCCTGTCGTCACGATGGCGGGTCTCCAGTTCGGCTTTCTACTCGGAGGCTCAATCGTGGTGGAGAAGGTCTTCCGTTGGCCGGGCCTTGGTTCGCTGCTGCTCGATGCCATCAACTTCCGCGACTATGCAGTCGTGCAGGCGGAGATCATGCTGTTCTCCCTACAATTCCTTCTGATCAACTTGGCGGTGGATATGCTGTACGGCTTCATCAACCCTGCCATTCGATACAAATAGGATCCGCAAATGGCTCTCGTTTCCGACGCACCGGCGGCCGGGCAGAAAACGGAAAGGATCGCGCGCTCGCCGTTTAGCGAGTTCAGGCGACGCTTCGTCACGCGCTTAGGCGCGCTCGCCGCCGGCTTTTTCTTGCTCGTCATGCTCCTGGTAGCGCTGGCCGCGCCTTGGATCCTTCCCTTTGGTCCTGACGAGTTCGACTACAAGAACACACTAAGTGCCCCCTCCGCCATTCACTGGGCAGGTACGGATGAATTTGGTCGCGACATCTTTGCCCGCATCCTCAACGGAGCGAAGCTTTCGATGTTCATCGGCTTCGTGTCGGTGACCATCGGCGCCGTCATCGGTGTCATCGCCGGGCTTCTGGCGGGGTATTATGGCGGCTGGCTCGATTCGATCGTGATGCGTGTTGCCGACGTGCTTTTCGCATTTCCGGGTATCCTGCTTGCCATCGGCATTGTTGCGATCCTCGGTGCAGGCCTAACCAATGTCATCATAGCAGTTGCCGTTTTTAGCGTTCCTGCATTCGCACGCATCGTGCGCTCCGGTACCCTCGGCCTCAAAGAGACAACCTACGTTGAAGCAGCACGCGCTGCGGGAGCATCGAACGTCATCATCATGTTCCGTCATATCCTGCCCGGGGGTCTGGGTGCGGTCATAGTCTATTTCACCATGCGCATCGGCACTTCCATCCTGACAGCCACCAGTCTTTCGTTCATTGGGTTAGGCGTGGAACCCTCCATCGCGGAATGGGGCGCGATGCTTTCGACGGGACGCGAATACATGCTGGCTGGAAAGTGGCATCTGACCTTCTTTCCGGGTCTGGCCATCTTCCTCACTGTGCTTTGCTTCAACATACTGGGTGACGGACTGCGCGATGCGCTCGATCCGAAGCTAGACGATAATTGAGTCCAGACATGCGAGATACAATCCCACATAAGGGCTGGTGGCAATTGCCGACGGGCCCAGCTAACACGATCTGCGATATTGATGGCGTTCGCGTAGGGCACGAATCCGTTCACGCGGAGGGGGCCTGCACGGGGGTCACTGCCATACTGCCCCATGCCGGCGATTTGTACCGCCGGCCAGTGCCGGCCGCCGCCGCCATACTCAATGGATTCGGCAAAAGCATCGGTCTAGTGCAACTCATGGAACTTGGCGAGATAGAGACACCGATCCTGCTCACCAATACCTTTAGTGTGCCGGCCTGCGCGACGACCCTCATCAAGCGCGCCATTGGGCAGAACCCGAAGATCGGCCGGCGCAGCGCGACCGTCAATCCGCTCGTGCTCGAATGCAATGACGGACAGGTGAACGATATTCAAGCGCTAAGCGTAACGGAGATCACCGCTGAGACGGCGATTGCCAATGCAGATGGTGAATTCAACCAGGGCACCGTCGGTGCGGGTAGCGGCATGAAAACTTTCGGCTTTGCCGGAGGGGTCGGGTCCGCCTCACGGCAGGTCAAGCTTTCCGGCGACAGCATCTACTCGGTGGGGGCGCTCGTTCTTTCAAACTTCGGACAGCAAGCAGATCTGCGGGTGTTCGGCCGCCTTTTTCCCGACACGCCTCGCGCGGACCTTGATGATGAGGACATGGGCTCCATCATCATCGTCATGGCGACAGACGCACCAATGGACTCGCGCCAACTTGGCCGCCTGTCTCGCCGGAGCGGTGCGGCGCTCGGTCGCCTCGGCAGCTATCTCGGGCATCAAAGCGGCGATATTGCGCTGGCCTTTTCGACCGCGAACGTTTTCGAACGCGACAGCGCCAACACCCACGCCACACTTCGGCTTTGCGAAAGCCGCATGAATGCCTTCTTCAAGGCGGCGGTAGAGGCGACAGAGGAGGCGATCCTCAACGCCCTCTGGCATGCCACTCCAATGTCGGCCTATGACGGCAGCCTCCTGCCGTCCTTCCGCACGCACCTGACACCAAAGGAGGATACGCCCGCTATGCCCGGCTGACATGACCGTGAGTAACTCGGCATTGGCGGAATTTTTTTGCATGAGCACAATGGGCGCAACGAGAACGGGGGCGCCTTCATGCTGGGCATCTTGGGTGGGATGGGGCCGCTTGCAACCGTAGATTTCATGCGCAAGTTGACGCTGGCGACCAGGGCTGAACGCGATCAGGACCACTTGCCCGTCATCGTGTGGAACGTGCCGCAGATCCCGGACCGAACGGCGGCGATCATGGGAACCGGGCCCTCGCCCTATCCAGGACTCGCACAGGCAGCCCGATGTCTGAAGGAGCTGGGTGCACAGCGTTGCGTCATGCCCTGCAACACCGCCCATCACTGGGTCGAGGAGCTGGAACGCGAAGTCCGGCTTCCTTTCGTTCATATCGCGGATGCTGTGATCGCGCGACTGCGCGCGAATGGAATCAAGCCGGCAGATCGGGTTGTCGTATTATCGACCCGGGGCACGATCCAATCCGGTTTCTACCGCACCCGCCTAAGCGCTGCCGGCTTCATGCAACACCAGCCAACAGACGCCCAGGGCTGCCTTATCGACGCGGTGATCGGCTACGTGAAAGCCGGGCGCCTTGGGCAAGCCACAGATGTATTGCGAGATGTGGTGGAAACACTCATTGCGGACGGCGCGCAATGGATTGTGCTCGCTTGTACCGAATTGCCTCTCGTTGCCCCGAAAAGCAAAGGCCTCGTCGATGCTACGCAGGCCCTGGCCGAGGAGGCGGTCTTGCGGATGATTGCCGACGGCGAGCGGTTAGCTTCTGCAAATTCCCTGGCTACAAACAAAAAGGAGAACAGGCGTGAAGCACAAGGTGCCATGGGCGCTAGCGTTGCACGGCGGCGCGGGCACGATGTTGCCCGGGAAGATGCCTGAAGCGGAACAAGTGCACTTTTATCAAGGTCTTGCCGGCGCCCTTAGCTGCGGAAGAAAAGTGTTGCAAAACGGCGGGGAAGCGGTCGAGGCGGTCGAGCAAACCGTCGTCGCCCTTGAGGAAAACCGGCTGTTCAACGCTGGCAGTGGCTCCGTCCTCACCTCTGAGGCGACCGTCGAAATGGACGCGGCCATCATGGATGGTTGCTCATTGAATGCTGGCGCGGTGATCGGGTTGAAGACGGTTCGCAACCCGGTGCGCCTCGCCCGCCAGGTGATGGACAAGAGTGACCATGTCGTATTGGCACTCAAGGAGCTGAAGCCTTTGCAAGACACATTGGTGCCGAGACGGCAGATCCCGCATGGTTCTTAACGGATCATCGGCGCGAACAACTGGAAAAGGCTCGCGAAGCGTCGACGGTCATGTTGGACCACAATGACGGGAAATACGGAACAGTGGGCGCCGTTGCACGCGATTTTTCGGGCAGTTTAGCCGCCGCGACCTCCACCGGCGGCATGACCAACAAGCAACCCGGCCGCGTTGGTGACGCGCCACTGATCGGTGCGGGTACCTATGCCGGTAATCGGAGCTGTGCCGTCTCCGCTACAGGTCATGGCGAGATGTTCATTCGCCTCACGGTCGCACGCGATATAGCCGCAATGGTCGAATACCTGGGCTTGGACCTCGCCGAAGCAGTGAGTCGAAAGCTTCTGGTCGAGTTGCCGGAGGTGGGCGGCGCCGGCGGCGTCATTGCAGTCGGGACGACCGGGCATCCAGTCCTTACCTTCAACACTCTGGGAATGTACCGTGCGTCCCAGTGCGAAGGAGAAGAGCCCTTCATTCGTATTTTCGCCGACTGAGAATTTGCGCGAGACCACTGCGTCGTCAAATCCGGATGCCAGCAGAATCTCCACTGAGCGGCAACGTCCACCATGACGAGCTTACGAATGGCCGTTAGGTGACGCCATGGGCGCTGTGTCGGACCCGGAGCGGAATGGCAGCTTGTTGGTGACTTCGTTCCCGATAGCTGCCATTCCGTTTCGGCCCCTCAGTGGCCGTTGAGCCTTTTCATCTCAAGGATCTACACCCCAAAAGTGCCGGGACATCTAGTCGAGATCGGTCTGGATCCAACGCGGCGAATGGTGGACGTCTATCGTCTGTAAGCGCCCTTGTCCCAAATTTTCGAACCGGTGTGGGATGCCGGCCGGGCCAAACACAACCTGACCGGCAGTCGCGTCGAGAACTGTGTCTCCAACGAAAAAGCGGGCCCGACCCTCGGTCACGACAAACACCTCGTCATAGGGATGCACGTGAAGACGTGGGCCTTCGCCAGTGCGGTCGGTACCGTAAGCGAGCACGGTCACCGGTGCCCCGACTGCTTCACCCGGCAAAGAGCCACGCCAGGGACCTTCAGCACCTGGGTCGAAAAGCGTTGCCTGAGCAGGCGCCCTTCCGCTTGGCCTGATCGAATTGACGTCGAAATCATTGCGCGTCATGTCATCTCTCGCGAATGGTCCATCTCTGTATCTCGCAGTTCAGTATGAAGTCCGCCCGGCGTATCCAGGGCCGCGACCCGAATAGTCCTGCATCGCGTTCCAATCTCTGGATATCTGGCGGCAAAGCGCACTATCTGGTCGTCCCATCCTTCCGACGTCGAGGGTTCATGCGCTGTTCAGATGGAGGATGTTGCCGTCAGGGTCCTTGAACCAGACCATCTTAAACCCGTTCGCGTCGTGGACCCCGTCCTTGTATGACACGCCCTCCATCTCATAGCGCTCGAACGTCACACCCTTGGCACTCAGGTCGGCAACGATGGCGTCGATATCTGGTCCGCAGTCCCACACCACGGCATTGGCCTTGTTGGTGCCGGACAATTCCGAAGGATAGACGACGAGATACGTCGCACCCGTCTTGTAGACCAGCACGCCTTCCATGCCTTCGTCGTTGAGTTCCAGTCCCAGCATATCACTGTAGAAACGCCTCGCCCGATCGATGTCGCTCACCGCGACAATTGCCGAGGAAGACTTGTCGTTGAGTGCATTCATGGAATGTCTCCTTGATTGACATCCGAAGGACGCGCATGAACTGCTTCGGTTCCGACACCCGGGAGGGAGGTCTCGGCAAATATGCAGAAGGTGGCACAAACGAACGAGGCTGCATCGGAGAAGCCAAATGTCCGCTATTCGCCTCCCGGCGCCGAAAGCTGACGGTCAACTTACGGGCAGGAACGCGCCGCATTCTGGTCATTCGCGGCGTACTTGCCGATTTCTAAAAGCGGGCAGTCTCTCGGCGGCAACTTGGGCCCGGCGGCACACCTGCCAGTTGCGAATGGCGACGCAGGGTAAGCGCGACGAAGTCCCGCAGTCGTTCCGGTCGGTAGTTGTTGAAGAAAGATCTTTTGCCGACGTGCACGAACCGGTCTTCTATGGTTCGGATGTCGATGCGGCCCATGACGCTGTAGTCGAACTGTTCCTTGCGAAGGATCAGCGTGCCGATACGATCTCGGCGACTGATGAGGCGCTTCGGCGGTTGCGCGCCGTGCTGGACGCGCATTTGACTGCAGATGGTGTGCTCTTTGACTCGCGCGCCTGGATCGTGACTGCGCGTTGGGCAAGGAGTCGGTGAAGCCGCGGTCCCGGCCTGCGGTCGGTGGACATCGCGCCGTGTAATGCTAGCTCCCCTATGCTGCTCGGCCGCTTCGTCAGATTGACCCTGAGAGCTGTCGTTTCGCTTCCGACCCGAACCGCTTGCAAGTTCCAGGTTCAATTCTGCCCAACGGCGATACGTGTCTAAAAGCGATGCAATATTCCCGGGGGAATACTCCTGGGAACCAGCCGAAGCGATCCGTGCTGGCCCTTCGCTAATATCGGTAGGGCGATCTGGCAGAATGCGCAGCTTATCTGGATGGTGTGCCTGGGGCCCTGAGTAGCGACGATTGCTTCAGACGGTGTGCTCATCAACTTGCTGGCGTGGACTGTTGCCGCCCATCGGAAGCCCACCTCTCGGAGCGGATCGTGAATGTTGTTCTACTGCTACTAAACAGCAGGTCCTTAAAGTCCGGCATGCATATCGCGGAATAGTCTCGGCGCCACGCCAAAACGGCGCTCGAAGGCTTCCGAAAGACACGCAGCCGGGGACAGGCCGACTTGCGCTGCCACCGTTTTGAGCGAAAGGCCGCGTGAGAGCAGCATGCGTTCAGCGTCGAGCCGGGCTGTTTCGATGAACCGGGCAGGAGTCTCTCCTGTCGCTGCCGAATCTGAAACGTGCGCTCGGTCAGGCCGGCGCGATCCGCCAGCGAGGGCACGTTCAGCGGCCCGTCGAGATTTGCCTATATCCATCCGATCAGGTCGGCAAACGCGCTGTCGCCTTTGACCTGCGCTTTGAGGACCGGACTGAACTGGGATTGGTAGCCGGGGCGCCGGGCATAGAGGATCAGCCGTTTCGCGACCTCTCCGGCGACAGTGGCGTCGAGGTCGTTGGCGATCATCGTCAGCGCCATGTCGATGCCGGTGGTCACGCCGGCCGACGTCCACAACCGCCCGTCGACCACGTAGAGCGCATCCGGATCGACGGTGATGGCCGGAAAGGTCTCGGCAAGCGGTCTGCAGGAATCCCAGTGGTTCACAATGCGATAGCCGTCGAGCAGGCCTAGCGCGGCGAGAAGGAAGCCGCCGCTGCAGACGGACCCGAAGCGTTGGGCCTTCGCGGCCAGGCTCGGAAGCGCTGCGCGAAGGGCGACGCCGACGGGTCGACGCTCGAGCACAATGTCGAGATGTTCCGGCTGCTCGGGGGTGGCGCGATGGGCGACATGGGCAAACCGCTTCCCGCCTCGCGGCTCGCGATCCTGCCCGCCACGTCGCACACCGCGCTGATCGGCCAGGCCGACCTTATGATGGAGTTCTCGGACCGTTCCTGGCCGGCGAGACGCCCAAGGGCTGGGTTGACTGAGATCTCGCTGGCGCGCCGTTGTCGTTCCACGGACGGGAGCTTACGCCCGAATGACTGACTGAAAACTTTATCGGGTGTGTCGGGAGGCGGTACGATCGTTCGTCTTAAGAAAGTAGCCCCGCCAATGCGCCAGGAAGACGGGATGCTGCCAAAGCCCAAGTTCCCTCCGCAGATGCGGTGTAGGTAAATAGCCCCAAGTACCGAGGAGATTGGATATGACCAAACTTGTGCCCTGCCTGTGGTTTGACCATGGCGAAGCAAGTAAGGCGGCGGAGTTCTATGCCGCCACCTTTCCGGACAGTCATGTGGATCGGGTGAATGCGTCCGCATCCGACTATCCCGGCGGCAAGGAAGGCAATGAACTGACCGTCGAGTTCACGGTGCTCGGTCAGTCGTTTCTGGGCCTGAACGGCGGTCCGAATTTCAAGGCAAACGAATCCGTCAGCTTCATGGTGCTGACCGAAGACCAGGAAGAGACCGACCGCTACTGGAACGCAATCGTCGGAAACGGTGGCGCGGAGAGCGCCTGCGGCTGGTGCAGGGACCGCTGGGGCTTTTCCTGGCAGATCACGCCGAAGCGGCTGATGGAACTGACGACCAGTGCCGACCGCGCCAAGGCCAAGCGTGCCTTCGAGGCGATGATGACGATGAAGAAGATTGATATAGCTGCGCTGGAGGCAGCAGTAGGCTAACCCGCCCAAGGCAATGACGCCTTTGGTGAGCTCAATGAATGGAGATGATCATGCCCAGCACTGTCAAACTGCACCGGGTCTTCGCTACCAAGCCCGAGAAGGTCTACCGCGCATTTGTCGAGCCTGACGCGGTTGCGAACTGGCTCCCGCCCTTCGGTTTTACCTGTACGGTCCATGAGCTTGAGGCGAAGGAAGGCGGCAAGCACAGAATGTCCTTCCGAAACTTCACGACCGGGCAAAGCCATTCCTTCGGCGGCACATATCTGAAACTCGTTCCCGGCGAGACGCTCGTCTATAGCGATGTGTTCGATGATCCGAACCTTCCGGGCGAAATGAAAGTGACGGTCACCCTGAAGGCCGTTTCAGTCGGAACGGAAGTGAGCATCGAGCAGGAAGGCATTCCGGATGTGATCCCGCGCGAAGCCTGCTACCTCGGCTGGCAGGAATCCCTGCGTAAGCTTGCCAAGCTCGTCGAGCCCGAAATCACGCAATAAGCCGTCGGCGAGATCTCATCCAACTGAGACAACAAGGAACCAGAAATGACCAACCAGCAGATCACTGTTGCCACCACGATCGCCGCGCCGGTCGAACGCGTCTGGGAAGCCTACACGACGCCGGCTGAGATCACGCAGTGGAACTTCGCTTCCGACGACTGGTGCTGCCCGAGTGCCGAGGCCGACCTGAGGGTGGGCGGCGCCTACAAGGCGCGCATGGAAGCCAAGGACGGCAGCTTCGGCTTCGATTTCGACGCTGTCTACGAAGAGGTCGAGCCGTACAAGGCGATCACATTGGCCATGAACGACGGGCGCAAGGCGCGTACAACTTTCGAAGACGCAGGGGAGGGTACGAATGTGGCGATCACATTCGATGCGGAGACGCAGAACTCCATCGAGATGCAGCGCGACGGCTGGCAGGCGATCCTGAACAATTTCGGGAGCTATGTTCAAGGCTGAGTTGACCGGCGTTACCCCATCTCCCGCCATCCGTCAGCATGTGGGCTGAAGTATTAGATCGGTGGCATCCGGGGCCGCTTGGCGGCTTCGGATACTCCCTAGCTTGCTGTTCGGGAGTTTTCGCGTCACATTATATGCATGGCTGCGGATCAGTGCGGAACTCGGTTCCCCGTGCTCGGCGTGGGTGCAGAAACCAGGCCGATGCGCCTGCCGGCTACCGCGGCTTCTCTCGCCATCGCTAAGCCGCTGTCGCGCCGCGCTGACCCGCTCGTCCCGATGCAGGGACGCCATAAACTCCATATCATGATGTCCTCTTTGCCTGTGGCTTTCACGGATAATGAAGGCGAAGGCCATCCAGGATGGCGGCAAGTCGCTGGCTGGCGCTGCCCGGCCGACTATGCACCTCGGCGAGATGCTCAAGATGGCCCGATATCGTCGTGCGTGCCAGGCACGCAGAATGGCCGCCACGTCGGCAAAGTACTTGTAGAGCGTCGCACGTCCGATCCCTGCCTTTTCGGCAATCAGCAAGTGTCGGCGAGGCCTTGGCGGTAGATCCTTAATCACCCCCATGATTGATTCACAAAAGCTTCATTTGGGCGACATTCCGCTGAAGCACTAATTGCCTACACGCCCCCCATCGACAGCAAATTTAATGATGGGTAGCAATCATGAGAATTCTGACAGCTCTGCTGACGGCCATATTCATGGCTTTCGGCGCCGTCTCCGCAAATGCGGATGACCGGCCGGACCTGGTGGTGGCGGTGAACGGGCTGCCAGGCAGTCTGGAGTCTATCGAGGAGATGGGCAATGTAGCCGTCCGCATCACCTACTCCATGTTCGACCCTCTGATCCGCCGCAATTTTCTGGCAAATGAAGAGGGCTCGTCGTCCGAGCTTATTCCCGGCATCGCCGAAAGCTGGACGAAGATAGACGACCGCACTGTCGAGCTGAAGCTGCGCGAAGGCGTCAAGTTTCACAATGGTGACGAGGTCACCTCCGACGATGTGGTGTTCTCGCTAAATCCCGGGCGCGGCCACGGCTACAACCCGCTGATCGGCTCCGCCCGCCGCCTGATGCTGACCCTGTCGCACGTCGAGCCGATCGACAAATACACCGTGCGCATCGTGTCCAAGGAGCCCGACGTGCTGTTCGAGCAGCGCCTCGCCGGCTATGCAATGTGGATCGTTAACGCGCGCGAATACATGCTGAAGGGCAAGGACGCCTTTGCCCGTAACCCGGTCGGCACCGGCCCCTACAAGATGGACGAGTGGGTGGACGGCGAGTATATTCGGCTGGTCGCGCACGACGACTATTTCGGCGGCAAGCCCACGGCAAAGTCGATCACCTTCAGGGCCGTGCCGGAAGTCTCCGCGCGCATCGCCGGCCTCGTCTCCGGCGAGTACGACATCATCGTCAACGTCCCGCCGGACCAGGTGCCGGTGCTTGAGGGCTATGATGACGTCGCCGTCAAGCAAGTGGTGCTCGACAACACGCACGTGCTCGTGTTCTTCCCCATCGGGCCGCTGGCCGACAGCCGCGTTCGCCGCGCGCTGTCCCTTTCCATCGACCGCGACCTACTGCGTGAAGCGCTCTGGGGCGACAAGAACTACACGCCGAACGGCCATCAGCTTCCCTCCTACGGCCTTTACCTGGCCAATTATCCGGATTTCGCCTACGATCCCGAGGCAGCCAGGGAGCTCCTGGAGGAAGCCGGCTACAATGGCGAGGAAATCGTCTATAAGATGCCGCTCAATTACTACCTGCTTTCGCTGGAAGCGGCACAGGCTATGCAGCAGATGTGGCAGGAGGTCGGCCTCAATGTGAAGCTGGAGCCGGTGGAGAACTGGACCCAGGTCACGGACCCGAATGCGCCGGTCCACGTCCGCCCCTGGTCCAACACGCACCGCATTCCCGACCCGCTCGGCTCCTTCGTGCCGCAATGGGGTAAGGCTTCCGGCATCCAGAACAACAACGACCTGCCGGAACGTTCGTGGAAGGCGCCCGCGCGCTTCAACGAGCTGCAGGACGTCCTGACTTCCTCGACCTCCACCGAGGAGCGAAAGCAGGCCTACCGCGAGGCGCTCGACATCTGGAACGAGGAAGCGCCCGGCACGATGCTCTACAACCCGCTGGAAACCTATGCGGTGAAGGCGGACATCCAGTGGCGCCCCGTGTCGCTCTACTACATGGATTTCCGTCCGGAGAATCTGCAGTTCGGCAGCGCCGCCAGCAACTGACGCACGTTCAACCCAACCCCACACAGCAGCGTTTCCGACGCTGCTGCGTGAAGGATATTCCATGCCGTTACTCCAGGTTTCCGATCTCGAAGTGACCATCGCCGCCCGTTCCGGCGAAGCCGTCAAACCGGTGCGCAATGGCAGCTTCAGCGTCACCGCCGGCGAGACGCTGGCGCTGGTGGGCGAGTCGGGGTGCGGCAAGTCCATCACCTGCTTTGCCGTGGCCGGGCTTCTGCCGAAGCGCGCCAACATCAGTGCCGGCAGCGTGATGCTCGACGGCCGCGAACTGGCGGTACTCGACCGCAAGGCCATGCGGCTCGTGCGGCGTCGCGACATCGCATTCGTCTTTCAGGATGCGACCAACGGGCTCAACCCCGTCAAACCCATCGGCTGGCAGATCGCCGAGGCCGTCCGGCTGCGCGAGGGTGCCTCGTGGAAAGCCTCGCATGCACGTGCACTGGACCTGTTGAGGCGCGTCGGCATGCCGGAGCCGAAACGCCGCATGCGCGAGTTCCCGCACCAGCTTTCCGGCGGCATGAACCAGCGGGCCATGATCGCGCTGGCCATTGCCGGCAGCCCCAAGCTCCTGATCGCCGATGAGGCAACCACCGCCCTCGACGTGACGATCCAGGCGCAGATCATGGCGCTGATCGCCGATCTGCAGCGGGAGATCGGCATGGCGGTCCTGCTGGTCACCCATGATCTCGGCCTCGTTGCCGAATATGCCGACCATGTCGCCGTCATGTATGCCGGTCGCGTGGTGGAGCGCGCCGACGTGGAGTCGCTTTTCGCAACACCCCGGCACCCCTACGCCCGCGGTCTGCTCGACGCGCTGCCGCGTGTCGACCGCGTCTCGAGGGAACTGGCCATCATCGAGGGGCAGGTGCCGCCGATCAACGCCATGCCCGCCGGCTGCGCCTTCGCGCCGCGCTGCGCCCGGGCGCTGCCGCGCTGCCGTGCGGAGGCCCCGGTTATGCTAGGCGGGTCCGACCACGCGTTCTCCTGTTTCAATTCCCTGCCTGAAAGGGAGGCGGCATGAGCAGCCTTGTCATCGAAAAGGCGGAAATCGGGACGCCGCGACACCGCGATGCCGTGTCGTCACCCACCCTGCTTGCAGCCGAGAACCTCAGCCGCTCCTTTGTCTACCGCCGCGGGAGCTTGTTGCGGCGCGAGGCCCGCTTCCGCGCCGTCGACGACGTCTCGCTCACCCTGCGCGAGGGTGAGACGCTGGGCATCGTCGGTGAATCGGGCTGCGGCAAGTCCACGCTTGGCCGCCTTTTGAGCGGGCTGGCACGCCCGGACGCGGGTTCGGCCACCTTTGCGGACCTTTCCCTCTCCTCGCTTTCCGGCCAGGCCTGGCGTGCCAGCCGGCGCGACATACAGGTAATCTTCCAGGACACCGCTGGCTCGCTCGACCCTCGTCTCCCGATCGAGGAGCAGGTGCGCGAGCCGCTTGACCTGCACGCCATCGGCACGCCCGAAAGCCGCGTTCAAGCGGCACAGGAAATGCTCGATGCCGTCCGGCTCGGCCGGCACATGTGGGGCTCCGTGCCGGGCGAGCTTTCGGGCGGGCAGCAGCAGCGCGTGGTTATTGCCCGCGCGCTTATACTCAAGCCGCGTCTGCTTGTCTGCGACGAGCCGGTGGCCGCTCTGGACGTGTCGATCCAGGCGCAGATCATTTCCATTCTCCAGGACATGCGGTCGCGGCTCGGCCTCTCCATGATCTTCATCTCACACGATCTCGGCATCGTGCGTCACATCGCCGATCATGTGGCCATCATGTATCTCGGCCAGATCGTGGAAAGCGGGCCGTCCGAGACGGTTTTCTCAGATCCTGCCCATCCCTATACGCGCGCGCTGATCTCCGCCGTGCCGGTCCCGGACCCGAAAAGACGGCGCCAGCGTCGGCTGCTTTCGGGCGACCCGCCCAGCCCGCACACGCCGCCGCCCGGTTGCCGCTTCCACACGCGCTGTCCGCTGAAGGTGGAGCGCTGCACGAGCGAGGAGCCGCGCCTGACCCTGCAAGGCGCGCACGGCGTGGCCTGCCACTTCGCGGAGGTCGCCCCTTGAGACCGACATATCTCCTCTGGAAGACGCTGCGCGCCATCCTCACAATGTGGCTGGTTGTTACCTTCGTGTTCTTCGTCCTGCGCCTCACGGGAGACCCTGTCGCCCAGCTTCTGCCTGATGACGTCGACCAGAACACGATCGATTTCTACCGCCACCTCTGGGGGCTCGATCAGCCGATCCTCGTGCAGTACTGGCGCTATATGGTGGCCCTCACCCAGGGCGATTTCGGCATCTCCTTCCGCGACAATCAGGATGCGCTGCAACTGGTGCTGTCGCGCCTGCCCAAGACCGCGCTTCTGGGGTTTGTCTCGCTCGTCTTTGCGCTCGTCTTCGGCATTCCCCTCGGCGTGATCGCCGCGCTCAAGAAGGACACCGCCGTCGACCGCTTCGTGGTCGGGTTCGCCGTTTTCGGCTTCAGCCTGCCGAACTTCTTTCTCGGCATTCTGCTTATCCTCGCCTTCTCGCTGCATCTGCGCATCCTGCCCTCGTCCGGTTCCGACAGCTGGCAGCATCTCATCATGCCGGCCTTCACGCTGGGCACCGCCTTCGGCGCGCAGATCGCCCGCTACACGCGCTCGGCCATGATCGACGTGCTGAACAAGCCCTACATGCGCACCGCCGAATCCAAGGGGGCGGGCGACCTCCTGCGGCTTTACCGCCATGCGCTGCCCAACGCGGCCATCCCGCTGATCACCATCATCGGGCTGAAGATGGGGGAATTGATCGGCAGCGCCGTGATCACCGAAAATGTGTTCGCCTGGCCGGGCATCGGCCGGCTGCTTACCTTCTCCGTCGCCGCTCGCGACCTGGCGGTGGTGCAATGCATCCTCATGATTATCGCGCTCACCATGGTCGTTTCCAATCTCGTGGTCGACATTCTCTATGGGTGGCTGGACCCGCGCATCCGCGCGGACGGCACGCCGGAGGCGGCGCGATGAGCGCCGTCAGCGATACCGCCGCCGCCGTCCCTCGCCGCACGAAGACGGACCGCATCCGGCGTCTCACCACGGGCATGCCGGTCAGCGTTCGGCTATCGCTGGTCGTCCTGGTCATCATGGCCTTGGTCACCGTTTTCGCGCGCTGGCTGATACCCTTCGAGTTCGACCAGATGGACCTGCGGGCGCGGCTGGCGCCGCCCTTTCCGCTCGAGGGTTTCGACTGGACACATCCGCTGGGGACGGACAAGCTGGGGCGCGATGTCCTCTCGCGTCTCATGATCGCCACCCAGACCTCCATCCTCCTTGCCCTGCTGGGGACGCTCATCGGTGCCGTTCTGGGAACGCTCCTCGGCTTTGTCGCCGCGCACTTCCGCGGCTGGGTCGACGAAGCCATTTCCACACTGGTTGACTTTCAGGCGGCCATGCCGTGGTTCATCATCGCCCTAGCCATTCTGGCGTTCATGGGCAATTCCATGCTCGTCTTCCTCCTTCTCATGGGGCTCTACGGCTGGGAGCGCTATGCGCGCATCACGCGAGGACTGGTGTTCGCGGCGCGCGAGCAGGGCTATGCGCGCGCGGTAGAGGCGCTCGGCGGCCGGCCGGCCGTCATCTACCGCCGGCACGTTCTGCCCAACATCATGTCGCCGCTGATCGTGCAGCTGACGATCAACTTCCCCGAGACGATCCTGTTCGAAACGTCTCTGTCCTTCCTGGGACTCGGCATCCGCCCGCCCATGACCTCTCTCGGCCAGATGCTCGGCGAAGGACGTGACTACCTGGTCACCGCGTGGTGGTTGGCCGTCATACCCGGCACCATCATTTTTCTCACAACCCTGTCCATGTCGATCTTCGGCGACTGGCTCAGGACCCGCTTCGATCCCTCGTTACAGGACTGATTCAATGACAGGAAAAAAGGTGCTGGGCTCCGGCCTCAATCTCACATCGCTAGCCAACTGCGATATGACCGCACTCGACCGGATGCTCGCCGCTTACGCGCAGATCGGCTGCAGCCACGTGGAGGTGAGCGCGCGCCGGCTCGACATGATCGCCGGCGGCCGCATCATCGAACAGCGCGTCGAAGCGGTGGCGGAGATCCTGTCGCACTATGAGATGACGCCGGTCCTGCACGCCAATCACGTGATCAACTTCATGGACCGTCCCAATCACGCCATGCACTGGGCCGTGGCCGAGGCGTCCGTGAAGCTTGCCGAACGCATGAAGATGCCGTCCATCGTCATCCATTCGGGTCATGCGCCCGCCGATGTGTGGCTTGCCTCCAGAAAGACGCTGATCGAGCAGGAGCGCGAGGATCTGAAGCGCCTGTCCGATCTCGCCGGAATAGCCGGAACGCAACTGGCGCTCGAAAACCTGATCGCCGATCCCAAGGGCAAGAAGGTGTGCTCGGGCGCTGATCCGCGCGCGGTGGCGGAGCAGATCGTGGCTGTCGATCACCCCGCGCTCGGCGGCTGTCTGGATTTCGGCCACGCCTTCCTCTCGGCCCCCGTCCTCGGTTTCGATTTCCTTGCGGCGGTGGCCGATTTCTCCGAGCAGGTCTGGCATCTGCACCTGCACGACAATTGCGGCATCCCGGACACCGGCGCCGTCGGTGACAGCGGCGACCGCGTGGCCATGGGCGTCGGCGATCTGCACATGCCGATGGGCTGGGGCCGCATTCTATGGGAGGAGGTTCTGCCGTCCATGCGGCTGCGCCAGGGCACCTACGCCATGATCGAACTGCAAGGCCGCTATCGCGGCGTCGAGGCCATGGTGGCCGACACGGCGCAGCGTTTTGCCGACTATTGGAATGGCGATATCGATCTCGAAACCGCGCTCGGAGGCGATGCACGGAAGGAAGCGGCAGAATGAGCGCGATAACGCATGTAGGCTTCAACGCCGCCGATTTCGGCCTGTCGGGCGATCTCGACGGCCTCGACCACCGCATCGCCGAGCAGGTGGAAATGGGCGCGACGGTCTGCGAGATCGCGGCCTGGCGGCTTGATGCCGTGGCCGCCTGCCGGCTGATCCCGAACCGGGTGTCGGCGCTTAAGGCCGTGCTGCAACGACATTCGATCCGCTACACGATGCATGCGCCCATTCCGGTCAACCTCATGGACGAGGCGCATTTCGACCTTCAGTACCGCGCCGCCGAGGCCAGCCTGGAATTGGCTAGCGAATGCAACGCCGACACGGTGGTGTTTCATCCGGGCCGTGTCCATCCTTCCGTGTGGGTGGACCGCTCGCGCCAGCTCCTTTCCCGAGAGGCGGAAGCTCTGGCAATGCTGGGAGACCGGGCGGCGTCGCTGGGAAACGTGCGCATTGCCTATGAGAATATGAGCCCCAACCGCCGCATTGTTGCGGGCACCGAAACCTCCTACGCGCTCGACCTTGCCGCCCTTGCCAATCAGCTCCGTACGGTGAACCACGAGCGTATCGTCGCGTGCCTCGATGTCAGCCACGCAAAACAGGGGGCCGGGCTTCAGGGCTACGACCTTTTCGAGCAGGTAGGTCAACTGGCGCCGTTTGTCGGCCATATCCATTTCTCCGATTCCACCGGCGTGCCCGCGACCATGCAGTGGGACAATGAAGGCGAGCGGCTTTTCTACGGCGTCGGCGACAT
Source organism: Chelativorans sp. YIM 93263 (assembly GCF_028767125.1). Classification (GTDB taxonomy): domain Bacteria; phylum Pseudomonadota; class Alphaproteobacteria; order Rhizobiales; family Rhizobiaceae; genus Chelativorans. Next base: position 19,711 of record NZ_JAKCWP010000014.1, on the reverse strand, counting down.
GCATGCGCCCGGGGGATACGGCTTCATCGATTTCCAGCGGCTTGCCGGTGTGCTGTCCGTTCGTGAAGGGACGGCCGTGATCATCGAGCTGAGAGGCAACCATTACGTCCACAGCGGCGAGCGAGTTCTGGAACAGGCTCAGGACTTCGCTTCCAATGTCAACCGCGTTCAATGATGACCGGCGGCACAGGCCGTCATGCAACATCAACGATGATTGATTGGCTACGGTCTCGGCAAAGAACTGTTTATCGATATACCGCCCGATCACCGATATCGATGGTCTGAAGCACCGCCTGTGGGCCGCCTTGCCAACGTGCATAGACCAGTTGCCCACGCTTGCTGATGTCTGGCTCGCACTCATGGGCAGTGGCGCGAAGCCGGTCCGCGCCAGCGTGTCGAGGGGTGTGAAGATATCGTGGGTAGCGAAGGCCAGAAGCTGGACAGCGGAACCGAAGTTCTGCGCCACGAGTGGTCGGCAAGAGTGCAGAGACAGCATAGCTTCATCGACCTCGACTCCTACTAGAGACTAGGCCGACATAGCCGGATCTCCACGTTCAACGCCCGTTTCGCCCCGCCGAGGCTGGTCGGCTCGGCGCTGGCGATCGCCAATTGTATCGGCTTCTCGATCACGATCGTTTTGATCGCGCTACTTGCCTGGGTGCTTGTAACCACCGGACCGCAATGTGTTTTCGTGATGCTGGTGCCCGGTCCGGGCTCGGGCTGGCGGCGTTGAGGCCAGCGTAAGGGACGACCGCGGCCGGGAATAGCGAAGAGGCGGGCGCCGAATCGAAGGACGACATGGCGGTGTAGAGTTCGTCTCTGCGGCCGCGGAGACAGTTTGCCAGCGAACCAGCAGTCTCTGACCTTCGTCCTATCTCCACTGCCGGCGAGCCGCGAAGGTCTGCTGAGAGGTCGGTTGCGGAGCGGCCGCTTATCGCAAGATTGCCGGAAACCAGACTGTCTGGAAACGGCCCCGAGTCAGTCATACAGACACCGAAACTGAATGTCGGTATGACGGTTGCGCGCCTCCGCAACCGATCCGGCGCTGCCGTGGGCCGCGACCCTCCCGCTGAGGTTAGAGGGCCTCCCACAACAAACACTTGCTGCCGGGGGCAGGACGCGACGAGGCAGAAAGGTCAGAACAGCTCAGCTCTGGTCCACAAGCATTATATTTGCATGCCGCCGCAAGCTATTCCAATTTCGCTGTTTTAAGCTGCCGCATCCAGCCTCTTCCTAGCGAGCATCGCTCGCACGAACTTGTCCCACTTTGTCATGCCGGCGCGTTTCTCGGGCATGTAGTTCCAACGATCATAGTTCTTAGAGCTGACGTCCTGGAGCGCATAATTCTGAAGTCGATCGCGGATCTCTTTTGAAACGCCCGCTTTGCCGGCGAGCGTCTTGAAGGTCCGTCGCAGGTCCCGATTGGTGGCGTGGGGGATGACGCCGCGATCGCGCTGCCGCCAGACGAAGCTGTAGAGCGTGCCGTGGCTGACTGGCTTCGACGGATCCTTCGCTGAGGGAAAGAACCAGCCGTGTTCGTTCGGCTTGATCGACTCGATGAGCTCGGCTGCGAGCGAGGGGACTGGAACCGCATGGGGCTGCAGGTTTTTCGTCTTGGACCAGTCGATGATCCGCCCCTCTGCATCCCACTGGTCAACATGCAGTCGGGCGATTTCCTCGACCCGTTGGCCAGTCAGCATGATGAGCTGCACCGCGCGTGGATAGGAGGGATGAACAGGTGTGTCCGGGCATTCGAGCCAGCGATAGAGCCTAACGAACTCCTCCTCGCTGAGCCAGCGGGTGCCCTGGACCTTGGGTTCGGTCGGAATACCCGAGGCTGGATTGTACGGAATGCGGAAGCGGCGAGGGGAGGTGTAGCGATAATCGTTGTCGGACTTCATTCCCCAGCTGTAGGCGGCATGAATGTAGCCTCGCACATGGTCCGCCATCGATCGGGCCCCGCGGTCATAGATCGGCCGGATCAGTTCGACGACTTCCTCCGACTCGATTTCGCGCGCGAGTCGATTGCGACCGAGCGTGTCGGCGATCTTGTTCAGACCCTTTTCCGTCTCCTTCCAGGATGGCTTCCCCGCTGCCTTCAGCGCCGCGACATAGCCTTCGAACAGATCGGCGACGGTCCCAGGTCGAGTGTCCGTCGCAATCTTGATGCTGCGGCCCTTTTGGATCAGGTCGGCGTAGTCCCGCTTGAACACCTCGCGGGCCTGGGCAAGCGACATCGACGGGTAGGAGCCGAGCTTCTTCTTCGTCCGCTTTCCGTCTCGCCATTGCTGCGCCATCCAATCGGCCGTGACGCGCTTTGGCATTGGCTTGAGAACGAGAACGAGCCGGCCGGTGCCGCGCCCTTCGCCGTCGACCAGGTTCTCCTGCTTTCGGCTGTTCTCCACGTGCTTTAGCGTTTGCCGGATGGCTGTGTCGGTAAGGCTCGGCATGGCGTATTCCCCCTCGGCAACTGGGATCAGCGCTCGGGATCTGGATGCCGTGCGCTACCCCTTAAACAGCCCCCAGTTTGCCAAAGCAGCACCCAGTACGCAAGCCAGAAAACAATTATGTTTCAACAGGCTTGAGCGTGATCAAGCGTGATCGAAATAGGGTAAGTGGGGTGGTTGTGGATCACGTTCGGTCGCTCTTGATCACGCAAGAACATGCACAGCCACGGAGTGGCACGACCTGGTATCGAATGAGTGGATCGGCGGCGGTGCGGTACCCGGTTCGGTAAGCCGGGGCAGGGGACTGGGATATGGAATCGACAGATCGTGCCCTTCACGGAGCCTCAACTCCGGCCGCTTTGCGCCCCATCACGGTCATTCCAGCCGATTTGTGAGTGTCCAAAACCCGGCATAGTGCTGCGGAACCGAAGTGCAACTTTCTGTTGTGAGGAGACATTCTACCTGCATCTCCCTCTCCGCCGAGTGTCCGCGCGAAAAGCTATCGGGCGGGCAAGCAAAGCTCAGGCTCGAAGAACTGCTGCGCGAGGATGCGCCGGTGAATATGTGGGCGTTCGCGATCGATAAGGTCGGCCGCTCGTCTGGATACGGATGCCTAACGGTGAGACAACCGGCGAAGTTCTGCTCAGGAACGACTAAGCCGTGATCTGGTGACCTGACAAGTCGATCTCATGGTGCACTGACCGGCAGCCAACCCGAGAACCTCTGGCACTCGTCGCGTTCTGCCTATAGCAATTTTCGGCCCCTTCTCGCGTCCCTCGGACAGAGCCTAGCGGAAAACCTGCAGCCGCGCTGTGCATATAGTGGGAGCCGCTGGCCCGTGCAGTCGACTTGCCGATTCTTCGTGTCAGACGACGCCGTCCAGCGTGACGAGAAGGGCAGCGATGAGCCGGCCGCGTTCCGCGAGGCTTTCCGTCACGATATGCTCGTCCAAGGTGTGAGGGCCGTCGCCGCGGGCGCCAAGGCCGTCGAGCGTGGGGATTCCCATTGCCCCAGTAAAGTTCCCGTCCGAGCCGCCACCGGAATTCTGTGGCGGAATCTCGAAGCCCAATCCACGCGCGAGCCGCGCCGCATGTTCGTAGAGAGACCATGATGCGTCGCTCGTCGTCCAGACCGGGCGGACCACGTCGCGTTTCACGTCGACCTGTACATCGGCGCCAACCGGTTTCAGGTTGCTCATGCGCTCGTCCGCCTCGGCAAGCTTCTCGTCTGACGTGGCAGAAACCAACGCCTTTGCCCGGCATATGGTCGATACACAATTCGACCATTGCCCCCCATTGACCACCCCCACGCTATAGCCCGCATCGGCATCGGTCATCGCTTCGATGGCGATGATCTGGTGCGCCATTTCACGGATTGCCGAGACTCCTTCGCCCAGGCGCAGCCCGGCATGGCTCGGAAGGCCGCGCGTTTCCAGTTCGAAACGGGCGATCGCGTAACGTCCGGTGACCACGCCACCGTTCCTGCGGGCAGGCTCAGGCACCAGCACGTAACGATGGCGCGCGGCCTCGGCCTCGACGAGCGCCCGCGTGCTCGGGCTTCCAACTTCCTCGTCGCTCGTGAAAAGCACGGTGACAGGCAGCTTCGTTTCGAAGCCTGCCTTGCGTAACTGGCCAATCGCTTCGAGCGAAAGATAATTGCCGGATTTCATGTCGAGCGTGCCGGGACCGTAGCAGAGCCCGTCTTCATCGCGCCATCCGAAGTGATCGAGCGTGCCAAGCGGGTGCACCGTGTCCAGATGTCCGAGAATGAGGATGCCGGGTTTGTCGCGGCGCGGATGCGCGAAGCTGGCCTTAACGCAATCGCCATAGCCGAGTGTGCCGGGAATGCGCTGGATCTCGGCGCCGAGGATGGCTAGATGGCGCGATGCGACATCCATCATGCGGTTGACTGCCGCACGATCATAGGTCGGGCTCTCGGTCTCGACCCATTCGCGCAATCCTGTCGCCATGCTGCTGGCATCAAAGGCAAGCTGCGTCACGTCGATTTCCGCGGCAATCTGCTTTGTCATGCTTGTGTATCGCTATGCAATTCGGTTACATTGCTATCATCATAGGACGGGATTTTCACGGTCGTCAACCGAACCGGTCCGGTGGTGCACGCAAGCAAGGCAGGTCCAGACAATCGGGTTAGGAGGAAAGTGTGACGGCAAGCGATACTGGTGCCCTGAACGCCGCGGCGGCACCAACGGAAATGCGGGAACCGAAGAACGACCGGTTATTCGTGGAAGCGCTTGCGCGTGGCTTCCGCGTGCTAGAGGCATTCGCCGACAATCCTGCTCCGATGTCGATTTCTGAAATCGCCGCGGTAACCGCGCTGGACAAGAGCGCGGTCCAGCGCCTCGTCCACACATTGCTGATTATCGGCTATCTGGAGAAGACGTCTGGGGGCGTTGCGCCCAGCAGGCGCGTTCTCGAACGTTCCTTCGACTATCTGCGCTCCAGCCCGCTCGTCAATCGAGCCGTCCCAATCCTCGCCAACCTGCGCCGGTCCATCAAGGAACGTGTCGATCTAAGCCTTTTCGATGATCTTTCAATGATTTACGTGGTGCGTATGCAGAGCAAGCGGGACACATTATATGCCCATCTAATCGGGCGCCGCGTTCCAACATTCTGCACATCGGGCGGTCGCGCCGTGCTCAGTCATCTCGACCGTGAAGCGGTGCTCGATATCCTTCACCGCTCCGACCGGCGCAAGATCACGCCGCGTACCACGGTGGAGATCGACGAGATACTCGCCCGCATCGAGGAGGTGCGGGAGACCGGCTATTCGCTTGCCATCGAGCAGGTTCTTGTGGGTGAGATTGCCGTTGCCGCTGCAGTGCTCGACGGCGCGGGCCAGCCGGTCGGCGCCGTTCATATCGCGGCTTCGCTTGCCGAATGGAAGCCCGACGAGTTTGTTTCGCGGGCGGGGCCGCTCGTCACCGCTGCGGCCGCCGGTTTGCGCCCTGTTTGAGAGATGAGGTGTCGCTCCCGCTGTGCTGGGTGGCATTTTCAGCATTGGTTGACATTACGGGAGAAGGAAATCTAAACTGGCACAACAATCGTATCGCACAGCGATGTCAATGTGGGGGAGCATGGAATTGATGGGCGCTGCACTCAGCGAACAGTCACAGGCCGGCCCGACCGGCGAAACGCTGCTTCAGGTTTCGGGGCTGGCTTACGATTATTCCGGCGTAAGCGCCGTCTCGGATTGCTCGCTGGAGCTCCCTCGCGGCAAAATCACGGCGCTGATTGGCGGGAATGGCGCAGGCAAGACGACGAGCGTCAAGATGATCGCGGGCGCGCTCAGGCCCCGTTCCGGCAGGATTATTCTCGACGGGCAGGATATCACAAACATACCGGCTTATCAGACCGTCGAACTAGGCATCGCGCTGGTGCCGGAAGGGCGACTGGTTTTTCAGCATCTCACAGTGTGTGAGAATCTGGTCCTCAGCGGCCACGTGCGTCGCGCCCGCGAACGCTGCCAACAGAATCTGGAGCGCGTTTTCGATCTGTTTCCCAGGCTCAAGGAGCGTCAGGGCCAGAATGCTGGCTCGTTGTCGGGAGGTGAGCAGCAGATGCTGGCGATCGGTCGCGGTCTGATGACCATGCCGCGCATCCTGGTGCTGGACGAGCCATCGCTTGGCCTCAGCCCCATTCTCGTCTCGCAGGTATTTTCTCTTGTCCGCAAGCTCAATGAGGAGGGCATTAGCGTCCTCCTGGTTGAGCAGAACGTCCATCACACGTTGGCCATCGCGGACTACGCCTATGTGCTGGAGAAGGGAAGGGTTGTTCAGAAGGGCGAGGGCCAGGCGCTGCTCAAGAATCCTAATGTCAAGGAGGCCTATCTCGGGCTAGCCTGATGGCCTGAAATCGCAATGGGAGACAACAGATGAGAAGACGTACTTTCCTGCAGGGAACGACGGCAGCGATGATCGTTGGCGCTGTGCCTAAGCTCGCTTTCGGCCAGGACAATACGATTACCTTCGGCGGTTCGGTCCCGATGACGGGCGCGGCGGCTGAGACCGGCCAGAACGTGCTTCAAGGCTATCAATGCGCCGTCAACTTCATCAATGAGGAGATGGGCGGAGTCGAAATCGGCGGCCAGAATTACCAACTCGCCCTCAACCTCTTCGACGATGCATCCGACCCGGCGCGCGCCACGACTCTGATCCAGCGCCAGGTGGACGAGGGCATCAATTTCTTTCTCGGCTCCTTCGGCTCCAACATTGTGCTTCCCACCTGCGCAATCACCGAGGCGGCTGGCCGCATCATGGTGCAGGCGGGCGGTGGTTCCGATCTGATCTTCACCCAGGGTCGTAAGCGCGTCTTCGGCATATTCCCGCGCGCCTCGCGCCAGTTCGTTTCCTCGGTAAACATGTTTACCGGTCTCGATCCGGTGGTGAAGACCGTAAGCATCATCTATACCAATGACGCTTTCTCGAAGTTCCAGGCCGAGGGAGCCCGTGCCAACCTGGAGGAGGCGGGTATCGAGGTGCTGGACTACATCGGGTTGCCGGCCGAAGTCAGCGATGTATCCAATGTGCTGACCTCGGTTCGCGAAAACACACCCGATGTGCTGGTCTGTACCACGCATGACCAGACCTCGATCCTGATCGCACGCCAGATGGTGTCGTCCGACACCAACGTGCCTATGCTCTATCAGACGCTCGGCCCGCAGACCTCCGCTTTCCGCGATGCGCTGGGCAATTATGCGAATGGCATCGTCACGCAGGCCTACTGGTCGGAGCGCGCACCATTCTCGGGCGACTACTTCGGCTCGGCCGCAGATTTCGCGGAGTATTTCCGGGCCAATTTCGACCGCGAACTAACCTATCACATGGCCAGCGGCGCGGTGTGCATCGTCGCCTATATTGAGGCCGCCAGGCGAGCCGGCTCGCTCGATGTCGACGCCGTGCGCGACGCGCTATCGGCGATCGACTTTGAGTGTTTCTATGGGCATGTACGTTTCACCGAGGACGGCGACGGCGATGCGTCCCTGCTGGGACCCTTGCTGATCCAGCGCCAGGAAGGCGAGATGGAGGTCATCGCGCCACTCGACGGGGCCTCTGCCGAACCGATCTATCCGGCCCCGACATGGGAAGAACGCGCCTGATCGGGTGTGTTGAACATAGCTGTGGCATCCGGCGCATCGCCGGGTGCCACGCCTCCCAATTCTAGCTGAAAGGTACACGAACCCAGCATGGCAGCTCTTCCGCTCTTGGAACTCGGCCCGGATCCGCGCGAGCGGGGCCGTATCCACGGCTCGACATTGGCCGATGCGATCAGGGACAATGTAGAGACTTATCTCGCGCGTTTCGAGGCTGCCGGCGCCGACCGCCCGACGATCCTGAAGCAGAGCGAGGGTTGGCTCGATTTCATCCGGAACGATAATGGCGAATATGCCGAGGAGATGGCCGCCATCGCGGAAGCGTCTGGCGTCTCGCTCACCGAAATCGCCATGCTGAACGCCCGCTACGAGATCACCTATCTTGCATTCGGCAAGGAGGTCCGAGCCGCCGAAACAAAGCTCGAGCAGGAAGGCTGCACATCCTTCGGATTGTTGCCGGAGGCGACCGCTAACGGCCACACGATCCTGTGCCAGAACTGGGACTGGCTCGCGAATGTCCAGGGACGCACATTCGTCCAGCGTGTCAGGCGCGGGACCTCTCGCGAGGAAGACAAGCCCGATTTCATCGGCTTCAGCGAGGCAGGTATAGTCGGCTCGAAAATGGGGGTGAACGCCGCCGGGATCGGACTTTGCGTCAACGGACTGGTGACGCCGCGCGACGGTACCACCGGCATGCGTAAGCCCTTCCATGTCCGTTGTAAGGAAATTCTCGATGCCTGGAGGTTCGACCAGGCACTCCTGCCAGTCGTACAGACCGACCGCACCGCATCGAGCAATTATCTCGTCGGCCACGGGGAGGGCGAGATCCTCGATATCGAGGCAACACCGGAACATTGCGCCTATCTGACGCCGGCCGACGGGCTAGTGGTTCATGCCAACCATCTGGTGAAGGAAACACGCACCACCTCACAGATGGAGCGCATCGCGCCCAATACGCTCTATCGCGGCCCGCGTGCCGCGCGCCTTTTAAGGCGGCATCTCGGTTCAATCGATCGTGCGGAGATCGAAGAGGTGATCTGCGATCATTTCTCTGCGCCGGCCGCGATCTGCCGTCATCCCGACCTGGCCTTGCCGCCGGAAAAACGCGTGATCACGGTGGCCGCCATTCTGCTCGATCTCGATGAGCGCGTCCTCTACGCCACTGACGGACCGCCCTGTGAGGCGCCCTTCCAAGCTTTCCCGCTTTATGCGGAAGAGACCCGTTCCGATGCTGCCTGAGGAGAAACTCCCGTGGATGACATGACTCCGATCGAATGGCCGGGCGGTGCGCGCTGCGCCGTGATGCTGACTTTCGACTTCGACGCCGAGACGCTGTGGCTGTCGCGCAATCCCGACAATGCGCGGCGTCCCGGCGTGCTCTCGCAGGGCATCTACGGCGCCAAGACCGGCGTGCCGAAGATACTCGAATTGCTGCGGGAAGAGGAGTTGAAAGGCACCTTCTTCGTACCGGGCTGGACCGCCGAAAAATATACCGACCGGATCGAGGCGATCGCAGCCGCCGGGCATGAGATCGGCCATCACGGTTATCTGCATGAATGGGTCGACCCCGACCATCCCGACAAGGAGCGCGAGGCGCTCGAAAAAGGGCTTGAAGCGCTGGAGGACACCGTTGGGGTCAAGCCGAAGGGATATCGTTCGCCTGCCGGCGAGACATCGCAGAACATGATCGCCCTACTGCACGAATACGGCTTCGCCTATGACAGCTCGCTTATGGATCAGGTTAGCCCCTATCGGCATCAATTATCCGATGGATCGCGCGGGCCGGTGGAACTGCCTTGGCATTGGAGCGTCGACGACGCGCCCTACGCGCTCTTCGCCATCCAGTCGCCGCGTCCGATCCACACCAACGATCACATCCTGAATATCTGGAAGCAGGAATTCATGGAGATTTATCGCTGGGGCGGGCTCGTCAACATAGTCACCCATCCGCAGATCATCGGCAGACCTTCCCGGCTTGCCATGCTGCGTGAATTCATAGCCTTCATGCGCCGCTACCCGAATGTATGGTTCGCAACCGGTGAAGAGGTCGCCACGGCCTGGGCCGCCAACGAAAACGGTAGAGGTGGTTCACCACAATGACGCTCTTTCTCCAAACAGTGCTGAACGGCCTCGTTTTGGGAGGTATTTACTCGCTCGCTGCCGTTGGCTTCTCGCTCGTCTTTGGCGTGCTCGGGATCGTCAATCTGACACACGGCATCTTCGTGGTCGCCGGAGCGTATGGCGCCCTTCTCTTTTTTGGACAGATTGGCATCGACCCGCTTGTGGCCATCATCCCGATCGGGCTGGTCCTGTTTGCCGTCGGCTATGTGTATCAGCGCACCATCATCCAATGGGCCGTTTCGCGTGCTTCGCTCGTCGCCTCGCTGGTCGTCACTTTCGGCGTTGCAATGATGGCCCGCAACGGATTGCAACTCGTATTCGGGCCGGATGTGCATACTATCACGCCGGCATACAGCTTCATGAGCCTGACCCTTGGTCCGCTTCGTATGGACGTTGTGCGGCTCGTCGCCTTAGGGGCGAGCCTGGTTCTGCTGGTGGTCCTCGCCCTGGTTCTCGCTCGCACGCATTTCGGACGGGCGATCCGCGCGACCGCCCAGCAGCCGCTGGCGGCCGAACTTTCCGGGCTCAATGTGCGAAATCTACATGGGCTCACCTTCGGCCTTGGCGCGGCAATGGCCGGCGCTTCCGGTGCCATCATCGGCATCGTCCAGCCTTTCACGGCGGCAAGTGAGGTCGCATGGACACTCAATGCCTTCATCGTCGTCGTGCTCGGCGGCATCGGCAGTCCGGCCGGGGCGCTCGTGGGTGGGCTGCTTCTTGGGATGATCAATGCGTTCACGGCGCAATATATCGGTCCCTCGCTCACCCAGGCAGCCATGTTCCTGGTGTTGGTCCTGATGCTTCTGGTGCGGCCCAGCGGGCTGCTCGGCAACGCGTTTGGAGAAAGCCGATGAACCGCACGCTTGCTCTCGTCCTCGGCGCGATCATAGTCATTGCCGCGGCATTGCTGCCGCTCTGGATCGGACCTTTCTATACGCGCGTGGCCCAGCTCTTCTTCTTCTCCGCCGGCATGGCGATCGCGTGGAACATTCTCGGTGGCTTTTCCGGCTATTGGAGTTTCGGCCACACGGTCTTCATTGGAATGGGCGCCTTCAGCGCCGCTCATATCGTGCACAGGCTCGGCCCATTAGGCGACGGGCCGTTGTCGATGATCGTCCCGATCCTCCTCGCCGGCCTCATTTGCGGATTGTTCGCCGCCATCCTCGCCTATCCGATTCTTCGCCTGCGGGGCATCTATTTCGCGATAGCCATGCTGGGCGTGAGCCAGGTCGTCGGCGAGCTGGTGAACAATGTAAGCTGGTTCCAGGGTGGCATCGGGGTCTTCTTGCAGACACCGGTTCCCAGCGGCACGACCCCGGAAGATTTCTTCTATTACATCTTCGGCGGGTTGCTCCTGCTGTGCTTCCTGATCTCCATCGCGGTGCGCAATTCCCGCTTCGGCTACGCGTTGCTGTCGATCCGTGAAGACGAGGATACCGCTATGATGCTGGGCGTGGCGACCGAGCGCTACAAGATCATGGCCTTTGTGCTTTCCGCCACTCTCGTCGGCATCATGGGCTCGGTCTACGGCTACAGCGTCGGCTATTTCACGACCTATACCGTCTTCCGTCTGGACTTCTCCCTGAACCTGATCGTCTTCTGTCTGATTGGTGGGATAGGCACCCTGTTTGGGCCGATCATCGGAACCGCAGTCATGCTCTTCATCACACAGGTGCTGCTGTCGCGCTTCCTCGACATCCACCTTCTCATCACGGGCGCCATGGTGGTCGCGATTATCCTTCTGATGCCTGGCGGCATCATCGGCGCCCTGCGCTCCCGGAAACGCCAGGCAAACCAGGTTGAACCGGTCGAGGCGGAGGCAAGGGCATGACAGAGGTCATTCTGTCGGGGCGCGGAGTCACGAAGTCTTTTCGCGGGCTGACCGCCATCGAGAACGTCGATTTCGAGATACCGGCCGGTGCCATCTTCGGGCTGATTGGCCCAAATGGCGCCGGCAAGTCGACCCTGTTCAATCTCATCACCGGCTATTACCCGCTCACCGGAGGCGAAATCCGGTTCAAGGGCGAGGATACTTCCGGCTTGCCTACCTATCGACGCAACCAGGCAGGTATCGCCCGGGCCTTCCAGATATCGAAACCCTTCCCCGCCCTAACGGTACGGGAAAATGTGCGCGTGGGCGCGATGTTCGGCAGGCCGGGCGGAAGCCAGCCCAAAAACGTGGTGAACGAGGCGCTTGCCATTGCCGGTCTGGAGGAGCTCGCCGACCGCACCGCAGAGGGGTTGACCGTCGGCTCGCTTCGCAAGCTGGAGATCGCGCGCGCCTATGCCACCCGGCCCTCGCTTCTTCTCGCCGACGAACCTTGCGCCGGCCTCAACCCCATCGAGACGGAGGAAATGGTCAACTGTCTTCGCAAGGTGCGTGAGCGGGGCACGACGGTGTGGCTGGTCGAGCACGACATGAAAGCGGTCACCAGCGTATGCGACCGTATCCTCGTGATCGACGCCGGCCAGAAGATCGCCGAGGGAACGCCCCAGGAGATCGTGGCCGACCCCAAGGTGATCTCGGCCTATCTCGGCGAACCGCTCGAGGAGCAGGCCAGCTGAACGACGGTCTGGGCACGCATACACTGATAGCGAACATCATGGATCAGGCGTCATGAAGCATTTCGGCGGCGGAGGCAGCGGCGCGAACCGTATCGGCGTCGAGATTGGCGGCACTTTCACCGACCTTGTCTGGTCCGGCCCCGACGGCCGGCTGCATACGGGCAAGACGCCTTCCACGCCGGACGCCCTCCACGAAGCAGTGCTGACGGTGATCTCCGAGGCCGGCATGCCGCTCGGCGACGTCGCCGGGATCACCCATGGTTCCACAGTCGCCACGAATGCGCTGATCATGCGCAAAGGCGCATCGGCCGGGCTTCTGACCACCGACGGTTTCCGCGATGTGGTCATTGTCGGGCGGGGTGACCGCGATCACGGCGTCTACGACATGCAATATCGCCGCCCGGCACCGCCGATCCGGCGCGGCATGATCCGCGAAGTTCCCGAGCGCATCGGTCCCGATGGCGAGATCATCGTTCCTCTCGACCTTGAAGCTGCCTGGCGCGAGGTCGAGGCCTTCCTCTCGCAAGGTGTGGAAGGCATCGCCATCAGCCTGATCCACGCCTATCGCAATCCCGTGCATGAGAGAGCGCTGGCGGACATGATCCGTCAACGCGCGCCGCATGTCGCGGTCTCGGCGAGCCATGAAGTGTCGCCGGAATTTCGTGAATACGAGCGAAGCGTCACGACGGTGGTGAACGCTTTTGTCGGGCCTGTCGTGGAATCCTATGTCCACCTCCTCGATGCCGGTCTGCGTGATGATGCTTACAACGGCCTCCTTAAAATCATGCAATCCAATGGCGGCGCCATGCCGGCGGACGCGGCGGGCGCCAATGCCGTTCGCATGCTTCTGTCAGGACCGGCGGCCGGCGTGCGCGCGGCGATGTGGTTCGCCGAACGCAACGGGATCAAGGACGTCATCACGCTCGATATGGGCGGAACGAGCACGGATGTCGCGATTGCGCAGGGCCTCGTTCCCAGCATGGTCCCGGAGCTCAAGATCGACGGCCTGCCCGTGCGTACCGCCTCGGTCGACATGGCCACGATAGGCGCTGGCGGCGGTAGTATCGCCACCATCGACCCGGGCGGATTCCTGGCCGTGGGGCCGGAAAGCGCCGGAGCCGTGCCTGGCCCGGTCTGCTACGGGCGCGGCGGCACGCGGCCGACCGTCACCGATGCGCAAGTGATCGCCGGCCTGCTGCGGCCGCAACAATTCTTTGGCGGCAGGATGGAGCTTTCCGGCAGCGCAGCGAAAGCCGCGCTCGCGCCGCTCGACAGCGGGGGCGATGCGACCCGCGCGGCGGACGCCGTGCTTCGACTCGTCAACAGCAACATGGCGGCGGCCGTCCGGCTTGTCTCGACCGGGCGCGGCATCGATCCACGCGATTTCACGCTCGTCGCCTATGGGGGTGGCGGGCCGCTGCACGCGGCCATGGTCGCCGGCGAGCTCGGCATCACGCGGGTGCTCGTACCGTGGTCGCCCGGTCTGGCGAGCGCCTTCGGCCTGCTGATCGCTGATACCTTGATCGACGCCGCCCAGAGCGATCTTCACGGGTTGAACGACACGAGCCTGGACGCCGCGCGCTGCAACGATCTGCGTGCGCGCTGCCACGAACTCGCCAGGACCTATGGCCTCGAGGAGGGGGGCTACGGGATCGAGATCGGTCTCGACATGCGCTATGTGGGGCAGGCATTCGAGCTGACGGTCTGGACGGAAGGGCGCGCGAGAGCGAAGGAAGAACTGCGCCGGCTCTTCGAGGACGAGCATCGCGCAAGTTACGGATATGCTCGTGCCCGGCTGGATGTCGAGGTCGTGTCCTATCGTATCCGCCTGACGGCAAGCTCCGACGCCCGGATTTCCACGCCGCTGCCCGCGGGCAAGGGCAATGTGCCGGAGGAAGTCCCCATTTCGATCGCCGGCGCCGATCTCGTAGCAAAGGCGCTCGCCCGCAATGATCTCGCCGTCGGCGGCAAGGTTTCCGGCCCCGCGATCCTTTCGGAACCCACCTCGACGACCGTTGTGCCGCCAGAATGGGAAGCGGAATGCCTGACGACCGGCGACCTCATCTTGCGGAGGTTTTCGTGAATACCGATCGCACGCTGATGGTGATCCTGGCGCGCGCGCTTCAGGCAGCCACTGACGAAATGGCGGCCAATCTCATCCGCTCCGCCTTCTCCGCCGTCGTCCGCGAGGCGCGCGATTGCTCTACCGCTCTGCTCGATTCGCAAGGCAACGTCGTGGCCCAAGCCGACATGATCCCCATGCAGACGGCCGCGCTCAGCGCTTCCTTCGCCGCCGCGGCTGAGCAGCTTGACCTTGCCGGCGTGGGGCCACGCAGCTTTGTGCTCACGAACGATCCCTATAGCGGCGGCCAGCATCTCAACGACATCATCCTGTTCACGCCGATCTTCCACGATGGCGAGCTTCTGGGCTGGAGCGGCAGCACCGCCCATCATCTCGACATCGGCGGCGGTTCCGCCGGCGTCAACACGGCCGCCCATGAACTAATCCAGGAAGGGATCGTCATCCCGCCCTTGCTGCTCGATATCGACCGCGACTGGCATGGTGGCATGATTGAACGCCTGATCTTCGCCAATATCCGCACGCCGGAGATCGGCATGGGCGACATGGATGCCCAGTTCGCCGCCAATGATGTCGGCGCGCGGCGCGTGCGCGAACTCGCGGAGAGATACGGGCCGGACACGCTACGTACAGCCATGCGGGAAACGCTCGACTATTCGGAGCGGCGCATGCGCGCCGCGATCGCCAGGATTCCGGATGGAAGCTGGGCTGGCGAGGCTTTTCTCGACAGCGACGGGCGCGAGCCCACCGGCAGGCCAATCCGGATCGCCGCAAACGTCACAATTTCGGGTAATGAGGCCACGCTCGATTTCACCGGTACCGATCCGCAAGTGCGCACGATGTTCAACTCGCCTCTGGCCAGCAGCACAGCCGGCGCCGTGACGGCGTTGCGCAGTATTCTCGGCGACACCGAGATGCCGGCCAATGATGGCTGCAACCGGCCGCTGACCATGATCTTTCCCGAGGGCTCGGTGCTCAATCCCAGGCCCGGCGCGCCCGTGCGGGCGCGGGCGACTGCCTGCTGCCGCGCTCTCGATGCCGTTCACGATGCCCTGGCCGAGGCATTGCCCGGCCGTGTGCCCGGCGAGGGCGCCAATTCCACGACGGGCTTCTTTCTTGCTCACAACAGGCCCGAGGGCGGCATCGCCATCCATCTCGATGTGCTCGGCGGCGGCTGGGGCGCGGCAAGTGGCTATGACGCCATCCACGCCACCGATCACGTCCTGTCCTCGTGCCGGCTGACACCGTCCGAGGCGATCGAACAGCTCAACCCCCATGTCCGCATAGAAGGGTTCGGATTGATCCGCGATTCCTGGGGAGAGGGACAATTCAATGGCGGACAGGGTATCTTCCGGCGTTTCCGTATCCTCAGGAACGATGTCACGCTCAGTCTTTATTCCGACCGCTTCCGGCTTGCTCCGCGCGGACGCGCGGGCGGCCGTGACGGAGTCAGCGCGCGGCTCACGGTCGAGCGGGATGGCGAGCTCATCGAACTCGGCGCGACGAGCACTTTTCCGCTAAAGGCCGGAGATCTGGTCGAGATCCGTCTACCGGGCGGCGGCGGCTGGGGACCTCCGGCCGAACGCGACCGGGAAGCGGTGCGGCGCGACCTGGATGACGGCTTCATCTCGCCCGAAACGGCGCGCGACGTCTACCGCCTGGACGTTCCGGAACACGCAGCGCCTGCGGAAGCAATATCCCCGATGGGGCAAGGAAGGATCGATGTCTGAGAATTTCGAACGGGCTCTGCCGCGCGCGGAGGAGATCGACACCGAGGCTCTCCTCGCGGGAATCATACGCTGGGTCGAGATGGAGACGCCATCGGATCGCCCCGATTTGATCGACCTGCTGCTCGATCACGTCGAGCAGTCGTTTTCGGGATTGCCGGTCGAGATACGCCGCATCCCCTCGCGCGATGGCTGTGGCGGCCAGCTCGTCATCGAGTACGCGCCCGAGGGCTGCGAGGGGCAGCCGGCACTGATGATGGGGCATGTTGACACGGTTTGGGATGCCGGCACGCTCGCCGAAAGGCCGGTGAAGCGTGAAGGCGACCGCCTGCACGGGCCAGGCATATTCGACATGAAGGCCGGCTCTTACCTGGCGACGGAAACCCTGCGGCGGATCGTTGAGAAAGGCCTTGTGCCGCCGCGCCCGATCCGGGTCTATCTCAATGGAGACGAGGAGATCGGCAGCCCAAACTCACGCGAGACGATCGAAAAACTCGCCGCCGGGGCGGCTTTTGTCCTCGTTCCCGAACCCGCCTTCGAGGCGCCGGGTACCGTCATCACCGCGCGCAAGGGCTGGGCACGTTTCTCGCTCATCGCCCATGGCGTTTCCTCGCATGCCGGCGGTAACCGGACCGACGGGCGAAGCGCCATTCACGAGATCGCCCGCCACATAATGGAAATCGAGGCGATGAACGAGACCGAAGAAAAGGCGACCTTCAATGTTGGCACCGTTATGGGAGGGACGCGCGCCAATGTGGTGCCGGATTTAGCGCGGATCGAGGTCGATATACGCGCCGAAGACATGGCGACGGCCGAACGCCTCGTCGCACGGATGCTGGCGCGCCGACCGATCGGCGAGGATGTCCGCCTGGAGGTCGAGGGCGGAATGAACCGGCCGCCTTTCATGCGTTCAGCCGAGGTCGTCAGGCTCTATGAGGCGACGCGGGCGCTTGCGGAGCATCTCGGCCTGCCGATGAACGAAACCTCGCGCGGCGGTGTCTCGGATGGCAATTTCGCAGCCGCCATCGGTCGGCCGGTGCTCGATGGGCTCGGCTGCAACGGTGCTGGCGCTCATGCCGTTCACGAGCATATTCTGCTATCCACGGTTGCCCCGCGGGCAGCGTTGATGCATGCCATGCTGATGTCGCGTCATTTCCAGGATCTGGCGATCGGCTGATCCTCCCCGAACCTTTCGTCCGCGTGCTTGGGAGATTCAATTGAGCGCTCTATTTTCGCCATTCACACTGAAAGAGTCGACGCTGGCCAATCGGATCGTCGTCTCGCCCATGTGCCAGTACAGCGCGGAGGACGGCTCGGCGACGGATTGGCACCTCGCTCATCTGGGAACGCTGAGCGCATCCGGCGCGGGGTTGCTGGTCGTCGAGGCGACCGCCGTGGAAAGGGAGGGACGCATAACTCATGGCGATCTCGGCCTTTACAATGACGCCAATGAGGAGGCGCTGGCGCGCGTTCTGGTCCACTGCCGCGCGCACGGATCGGCCCGGCTCGGCATCCAGATCGGCCACGCGGGTCGCAAGGCTTCTGCGCACAAGCCATGGGAAGGCGGCCGCGCGCTTGGCGCGGATGAGAACCCCTGGACAACAATGGCACCATCCTCGCTCGCCTTCGGTGAAGGCTGGCATGTGCCGCGCGAAATGGACGAGGCCGATCTGGAACGCGTGAAGGTCGCGCACGTGGAAGCCGCGCGCCGGGCCGAGCGCCTCGGATTAGATGTGCTGGAGGTCCATGCGGCGCACGGCTATCTTCTCCACCAGTTCCTCTCTTCAATTTCCAACCACCGCACAGATGGCTATGGCGGCAGCGTGGAGAACCGGATGCGCTTTCCGCTCGAAGTGGTGCGTGCGGTGCGCGCGGTCTGGCCGGAGGGCCGGCCACTCGGCCTGCGGATCACCGGACGCGACTGGATAGAAGGCGGCATCGAACTGGAGGACGCCGTGGCCTTCGCCAATCGGCTGAAGCAGGAGGGCGTTGATTTTGTTTGCGTGTCGAGCGGCGGTGTGACGCCGAATGCCGTCCCCAGGATCGAGCCGGGTTACCAAGTACCTTTCGCGGAGCGCGTGAAACGCGAGGCGGGGCTTTCGACCCGCGCCGTCGGCCTCATTTCCACGCCGAAACAGGCCGAGGCGATCATCTCCGAGGGGAGGGCCGACATGATCGCGCTTGGGCGCGCCTTCCTCGACAACCCTCATTGGGGTTGGTCGGCTTCCCGCGCTCTGGGTGCCGAGATTGAGCGGCCGGTCCAGTACCAGCGGGCAGCGGATAAGGTCTGGCCCGGCGCGACCTATGCGGGCACAGACTGATTGGTACGAGACGGCGTAATCCTTTTTGAAAAGGCCATCGCCAGTCATCCTCATCAATGATGGCGCGCGGCGCTGGCTGGGAACTGCGATTGCACCAGGTTCAACTTGCTTCTTTGCTCTCAGCGGGCTTGCCGCCAACCACCAGCCCTCGCTCGACCATGAGGCCGAAGAACTTGCGGACTGTCGGCTACCGCACTTGCGGCCAGGTTTCCGCGCCTTATCGTTGTGCGACATCAGCGGCTATGCGCCGGGAACACCCGATGACAGGCGCAAGAGCTTAATCTCCTGATCTAGGCGGATGCCGGGCTATCCTCGATAATGGTTTCGCCGGATTCCGGCCCAGGCGTGCAAGTCCGCTCAGATCACAAACGGAACGGCCACTAAACAATGACATCATCCAGAAAGCTGACTGACGCCTTCCGGCCCCAACTCCGCCGCCGCATCAAGGGAAGGGAACTCCTTCGACGGAATGACCGGCATGGGTGGAATGCTGACAGGCGGCTCTTAGGTCCGCGTAGTGGGATGCGGACCAAAATTAGCTAGCGATTGATCTTTCGAATTTCATCATACCATCAGGCAGGCCAGCGTCTTGCCAAGAGGCCTTTCTAAGAAGCGATTGTACTGGGTAGTTGCGCGGGTTTACGAACGCAGTCCACTGAAGTCGGCGGATGCCCTGGCCAAGCCATCACAAGTTGCAAGACCCTCGACCCCAACCCTTGGCCACGCAAGCTAAGGGGTACGGCTATATCAGTGATATAGTGAGAGGGATGTAGTAGATCCGTACCCAAACACATCCGAGAAGGGCAACAGGCTCGCCTCCGGTAGAGACGACCAACTGAACTCCGTTGTCTTCAGCAATGATTGCCTCAAGCCACTCCTGGTCCATGGGCCCAAGTTCGCGATTCAGGAGCGGGTCCTGAAACCACTCCTGCACCCACGGCCAATCGTCGGCTAAGAATTCTCGAGCTCCATTAGCTGATATTGCCATCGAGCGATGCGACTGTCAGCATTCGCCGCAAGGAGGTGGATTGTGGAAATGNTGCACCCACGGCCAATCGTCGGCTAAGAATTCTCGAGCTCCATTAGCTGATATTGCCATCGAGCGATGCGACTGTCAGCATTCGCCGCAAGGAGGTGGATTGTGGAAATGCTGCTTTAAGCGGGAGGATGCAGAAGCCGACATTTGAACTAAAGGGTTTCCAGCGCGGGTGGGATTGTACAGATTACCCACTAGCAGCGCGAGGAGTTCCGCCATGTTCGTCAACCGCCGCTTTGTTGTGCGTGGGCTTTGCGCACTGCCATTCACGCAGACTGGTTTTGCCGCAACCGAACCGGACATGA
>NZ_JAKCWP010000013.1 GCF_028767125.1 Chelativorans sp. YIM 93263 | reverse complement strand
GATGGGTTGAATGATAAGAGCGGCTGGACGTTGTAGGATAAAATCAGCCGAGAAAAGTTCGAACTTTTTTCTGATATCGAGCAAAAACAATCGGTTGTCTGCCGAGACAATGTCTGAGGCGCCAATTTTTATCCCCGCTTCGTAACGATACGGCCGCGCCCGGCATCGCTTGCGTTCCCTAAGCGTGGATCCTCGACTTAAGCTCACTGGTTTTGCGCACCGGGTGTTCCGGAGGGTGGGCGGGAGCGTGGAGCAGCCGCCAGATTGATGGAGAGAGGTTCGGGCCAGCGCCCGTTTCCCGGTCACACCAAGTAACCCCCGGCGAAGCAGGCGAGCGGGAACGGACGGTTATGACCGCTTCAAATCAAACACGCAAAAATTTTGTATTGACCTCAATCTAGGTTGAGGTCCTAAATGCAGTGCTCCCAAGCGGCAATGAAGGAGCGCGCCCCCGAATAGCCTTTATCGATTTTGCACCACCGGCTCGCCCCGGTCGCGACCATGTTGTTTGATTTTGAGGATACGACTGTCATGAGAACTCCCCTGGACGACCTCGGCACCGCTTCAGGCGTAAGGCCGGTCAGTACGGCAGCGCGCAATGCAACCCTTCTTCTCCTGAGTGCGTTGACGATCATGGCGGGCGCGACGATCTCGCCTGCGCTGCCTGCCATAGAAGCTTATTTTGCCGGTACGCCGAACGCGGCGATTCTCACCCGTCTTGTTCTGACAATCCCGGCGCTTTTCATCGCACTCTGCGCCCCTTTTGCCGGCATCCTTGCGGACCGTTATGGCCGACGCCCTGTGGCGATTGCGACCGTACTTCTTTACGGGCTTTCCGGCCTGTCGGGGATCGTCCTGGACTCCCTGACGGGCATGCTGATCGGCCGAGCCCTTCTCGGCATCGCCGTCGCCGGCATAATGACGACGGCGACAGCGCTCATCGGTGATTATTTCAGCGGGTCGGCGCGGGACCGCTTCATGGGGCTTCAGGCAGCGTTCATGGGCTTGGGCGGCCTCTTCTTCCTCACCGGCGGTGGGATTCTCGCCGAGCTTCACTGGCGTGCCCCCTTTCTCGTGTACGCGGTTGCCTTCGCCCTCCTGCCGGCGCTCGTCCTCTTCATCCGGGAGCCGGTTCGCACGGTGGCGCCAGTCGAACACGGCAAGCGTGAGCGGGCCTTGGGACCGATCATCACATTGCCGTTGGCGGTGGTGCTCGCGGCGGCCGTCATCAACAGCGTGGTCTTCTATCTCATGCCAACCCAGTTGCCTTTCCACCTTCAGACGCTGAGCGCGTCGACGCCAATCATCACCGGGGCAACGCTGGGCGCGATGACGCTTGCCTCCTCCATCATGTCCCTCCTTTACGGACGGGTGCGGCAGAGGATCGGCGTTTCATCAATCTTTGCGGTGGGGTTTGCCGCCACGGCTGCCGGCTTCACCATCGTTGCACTGGCGAACACCTCCACCGCGGTGATCCCCGGTGCCGTGATTGTCGGCGGCGGACTCGGTCTCATCATGCCGAACCTGGGCTCCGCCGCAATGGGACTGGCCGCCGAAAACAACCGCGGCCGCGTCGCGGGCATGCTTACCGCCTGCATCTTCGTTGGTCAGTTTGCTTCACCGCTCATCAGCCAACCGTTGATCGACCAAGGCGGATATCCGATGGCCTTTGGCCTCGGCGCGGGTGCCATCCTATGTGCAGCCCTCATAGCGTTGGGCATAGCGGCAACGTACCGCGTCCGGCAAGTCGTCTAGGGACGGAAGCCGGATATGGCGAGGGGGTTTTCCTCCAGAGCCGTCCGGTCGGGCGTATCGACCTCCGCCCGGCCGGTAAAAGCGGCGAATATGCGCCGAACATATTCTGTGTCGAGGTTGCGCCCTATGACGACGATACCCGTCCGGTGCGCACCCTGTGGCCAGCGCGGAAGGAGCTCCGGTTCATGAAGGACCTTCTGCGCACCCTGGACAAGGACCGGCCGATCGGGATTTTCCACTGTGGCTACCAGGCCCTTGATCCGCAGGATGTTTTCGCCCTGCTGCGTGGCAAGCAGGTCGAGAAAGTTCTCGACCGCCGACCAGGGGAGGGGACGGTCATGGATGAGCGAAACGGACTGGAACATTTCCTCGCCATGCGAATGCGTGTGGTCATGGCCGTGCTCGTCATGGTGATGATGATGGCCGCTGCCGCGAGGAAGCGCTCGCTCGACGGATGGGTTTAAAAGCAAAGCCGCCGCCCCGGTCTCGCCCGCGCTCGCAACGAGAATCTCCGCATTCGGATTAAGCGATGCGAGGCGTCCGCGCAGGTCGCCGTTCTCTTCCTCGGCAACAAGGTCGGATTTGGTGATCACCAGGCGGTCCGCCAAGGCGACCTGGCTTCGGGCCTCCTCATACGCTTCGAGCGTTTGTGCGCCATTCACGCTATCGATCACCGTGACAACGCAACCGAGGCTGTAGACCCGCGACAGTTCGGGATGCGCCATCACCGCCTGGATGATCGGCGCTGGATCGGCCAGGCCCGTGGTTTCGACCATGACGTGCCGAAGCTTTTGCGGACGTCTCGCCAGCTCTGCCAACTGGTCGATCAATGCCCCGCGAACGGTGCAGCAGATGCAACCGTTGCCGAGCTCCACGATCTCGTCGCTCGCCTGCTCGACAAGCAGGTGGTCGATGGAGACTTCGCCGAATTCGTTGATGATCACGGCGGTCTCGGTGAGGGCCGGGTCTTTCAAAAGCCTGTTGAGCAGTGTCGTTTTCCCGGCACCCAGAAACCCGGTCAGAATGCTGAGCATAATCGGCTCGGCGTTATCCATGCTCAACCGCCTTCGCCCCCAGTGGCATAGGCTTCTGCAGGCGGATATTCAGGCCGGGGTGTGGGAACCGGCACATCTGCATAGCGCGGCGCGCTTGACGGGGGGCCGTCGGCACCGCCCAATCCCACTGCGACAAGCCGTGGTTCGCGCTGCATGGGAAACACATGAGGCGACGCCACGATCAGACGCCCCTCGTCATCACGCTCATCCTGCCGCTTGGCGACCGCTTCGGCGGTACAGATCTCCGGGCGCATATCGGTCGGCTGGTGCCGCGCCGGATCCGAAGGGCGCAGGCTCGCCAGGCTCGGCGCAACGCTACCGACGCTCTCGAAGCCCTGCGTCAACAGCTCCGCCGCCTTTTCAGCCCGCTCGACCTGTGAATGCGCGCCCAATACAACAGCTGCGAGCGTATGCTGTCCGCGTGTTGCCGTGGCGACCAGATTGAAGCCGGAGGCGCAGACATAGCCCGTCTTCATTCCATCGGCGCCGTCGAAGCGCCCGACGAGAAAATTGTAGTTGGGCAAAACCTTATCGCCCGCTTGCAGACCCTCAATCGAGAAGTACCCGGCATACTGAGGAAACTCGGTGCGTATGGCCCGCACGAGCAGCGCAATATCGCGGGCCGTCGAATAGTTTTCCGTTGAATGCAGGCCGTGTGCGTTGGCGAAGTGCGTGTCCGTCATTCCCAGACGACTCGCCTCCTCGTTCATGCGGGCGACAAACGCGGTCTTGCTACCGCCGACACTTTCAGCAATTGCGGTGGCGACATCGTTGGCCGATTTGACCATGATGATCTTGAGTGCGTTGTCGAGCGTGAGCACGGAGCCGGCAGGATAGCCCATCTTGCTCGGTGGTTCGTTGAGCGCACTTCGCGAAATGTACACTGGCGAATTCATCTGCAGTTCGCCGTTTTCCACGGCGCGGAAACTCACATAAGCCGTCATCAGCTTTGTCAGCGAAGCCGGATACCAGCGTTTGAAAATATCGTCCTGGGCGAGAACCCGTCCGCTGCCCACATCGATGAGGATATACGGGCCTGCTGCTGCCGGAAAACAAACGAGGGAAATCAGGAGCATCACAGCGGTAAATGCTTTCAATCCGTACCGAGATTGCATCAAATACTCCAACTCCGTGTTACCTGACAGCTCGGAATGCCCGAGAATGACGACACCCGAGCCACCTTGCCCGAGGCATATAAACCGCGCATATGTCGCCTTGGTGGCAGCTCGCGTGCCATTGTCTGCGAAGACGTTTCTCTTAGCAAATACAGGAAAGATTTACGATGCCGATTTTGAACCGCGCCGCCGAGCTTCATGACGAGATTACCGCCTGGCGCCGGGAGTTGCACAGCAAGCCGGAACTTCTGTTCGCCGTCGAGCAGACCGCGGAATTCGTCCGTGCAAAGCTCGAGGCCTTCGGCTGCGGCGAGATCGTCACGGGCCTGGGACAGACGGGCGTGGTCGGCATCATCCGCGGAAAGCGGGGCGACGGCCCCTGCATCGGCCTGCGCGCCGACATGGATGCCTTGCCGCTGGAGGAAGAGACGAACAAGCCTTATCGCTCGACGGTCCCGGGAATGATGCATGCCTGCGGTCACGACGGCCACACTGCCATGCTCCTGGGCGCGGCGAGATATCTTGCCGAAACCCGCAACTTCGCCGGAACGGTCGCGCTCATCTTTCAGCCCGCCGAGGAGGGCGGCGGCGGCGGCCGGGAGATGGTCAAGGACGGACTGATGGAGCGCTTCGATATCACCAGCGTTTTCGGTATGCACAACATGCCGGGCGTTCCCGTCGGTCATTTTGCGCTTCGCCCCGGCCCGATCATGGCGGCCACGGCCGAATTCACGATAACGGTTCGAGGCAAGGGCGGTCATGCCGCGATGCCGCATACGACGGTGGATCCGGTCGTCACGGCGGCAAAACTCATCGACAGCCTGCAATCCATCGCCGCGCGGTCGGCGGATCCCGTGAAATCAGTCGTCGTTTCGGTTACGAAGATTCAGGGCGGCGATTCCCATAACATCATCCCGGACAAGGTCACGCTTCTGGGAACGGTTCGCACCCTGGAAACGGAAATGAACGCGCTCGCCGAAGAGCGTATGCGCGCCATCTGCCGGGGCGTTGGGGAAGCGCACGGGGCAACGATCGACCTCATCTACCAGTCCAACTATCCCGTCACCTACAATCATGCCGAGGAGACGGCTTTTGCCGCGGATGTCGCACGGCAGGTTGCAGATCCGGCAAATGTGGCGGCGGATGTCGCGCCCGTGATGGGGGGCGAGGATTTCTCCTATATGCTCGAGGCGCGCCCTGGCGCTTTCATCTTTCTCGGCAATGGCGACAGCGCCAATCTGCACAACCCGGCCTACGATTTCAACGACGAGATCATCCCCCATGGCGTCAGCTACTGGGTACGGCTCACCGAAACGGCGCTTGCTCCTCAATAAGCCCTCCGGCTTGGCGTATTCGAAGTCGATCAGGGGCGGCGGTAAATCGCTTGAGCTTAGCGATTCTGTCCAGGAACCCAGAGAACGTCGCCGGCGCCGTTCTGATTTACAGCCCGAGCGGCGACGAAGAGAAGATCGGAAACGCGATTGATGTATCGCAGTGCTTCCTCGCTTACGGTCTCGTCGGGCTTCTCCTGCAACGCGACCATCAGCCTTTCGGCACGTCGCGCGACGGTGCGCGCCAGGTGCAGAGCGGCGGATGCGGGTGAGCCGCCGGGCAGAACGAAGGAGCGCAGGGGGGCAAGTCCGGCATTGAGAGTATCGATGTCCTGTTCCAGGCGTTCGACCTGTGAGGCAATGACGCGTAAGGGCTCGTAGGAGAGCGCCTTTCCGGTATCCGGGGTCGCCAGATCGGCACCGAGATCGAACAGGTCGTTCTGAATGCGCGCCAGCATGACGTCGATTTCGGGGCTTTCCGTTGCCGTGTGGAGACGCGCCATGCCGATGCAGGCATTGGCCTCGTCGACTGCGCCGAACGCGGCTATGCGCAGGTCCGACTTCGAACGGCGATCGCCCGTTCCGAGGCCCGTCGTTCCGTCATCGCCCGTGCGCGTGTAGATCTTGTTGAGCTTGACCACGGCTCGATCCGTTTAGCTGCCTGACTGACTGTACCATAATGCCAGGACGATGAGGACGATCGCGACGAACTGTAGTGCCACGCGCGCCTGCATCAGCTTGTTGGAAGTGTTCCCGGAGCCGCCGCGTATCATGTTGATGAGGCCGCGAACCAGCACGAACACAACCGCGACCATGACGATGATGGCGAGAATCTCGATAAAGGTGGACATATAAGTTTCCTGCTTTCTTGCGAACGACGTGGCGGGAAGCGAATCATGCCTGCGAGCCGAGCACTTTGTATAACATGCGGGCGGTTAAGATCCGCTTCAAGGCAACACCGATCCTTGCCGGAAGGGTTACCGCATAGTGGGGCCGGGGGCGCGGATGGAGAAGCGCGCGTCTCAGGACGGTATAAACGGCATCCGGACCTAATTTCAGCCGCGACTTGCGCCCGCCTCCCCGCAATCTCGCCAGCTGTGCCTGATATGCCTCACGGTGTGGCGAACCGTTCACATCAATGTAGCGCTCGAACCAGTAAAGTCCGTTGGACGCCATTTTCGATTCGATGGGGCCAGGCTCTATCAGCGTGACATGAATGCCCGAACCGGCAAGCTCCGCGCGCATGCAAAGCATCAGGCCCTCCAGCGCATGCTTGGACGCCGCATAGGCGCCGCGATATTTCACGGGAACAAGGCCGAGAATGGACGAACAGTGAACGATGCGCCCGTGACCCTGCTCTCGCATAACAGGTACGATGCGGCGCGTCAGGTCGTGCCAGCCGAAGAAATTTGCCTCGAACTGCTCGCGCAACGCATCGACGGGCAAATCCTCCACCGCTCCTGCTTGCGCATAGGCCCCGTTGTTGAAAAGGGCGTCGAGTTTTCCATCCGTTTTCGCGAGGACGCCATCGACCAGTGCGGCGATCGATTCCGGTTCGCGATAATCGAGATAGAAAGCCTCGATCCCATCCGCCCTCAGCTTTTCCAGGTCTTCGGATCTGCGAGCCGTCGCAAAAACGCGCCAGCCATCGCTATTCAGCGCACGGGCGCAGTAGGCACCGATGCCCGAAGACGTGCCGGTAATGAGGATCGTGTTTTTTACTTTCATGAACCCAGAGCGTGTTATGGCCGTTTGCTTGTTTGCGTTCGGGTTTCACATAGATGGGTATGCAAGACAACAGAGAGGCTTTATGCGGCAAGTTCTGGTGGCGGTGTGGCAGATCGTTAAGGACGCATTCGGCCATTTCAACTCCGATGACGGGTGGGCGATTTCCAGTCATCTTGCGGTCAGCGCCATCATGGCGCTGTTTCCGTTTCTCATCTTCGCCGCGTCTCTTGCCAGCTTTCTCGGGGCTGAAGCATTTGCGGACACCGCCGTGCACATCGTCTTCGATACCTGGCCCCACGAAGTGGCCGAGCCGCTTGCGCAGGAGGTCGTAAACGTTCTCAGTGTTCGGCGCGGAGATATTTTGACCTTCGGTGTCTTGTTCGCGGCCTTTTTCGCATCCAATGGGGTCGAGGCGCTTCGTCTTTCCCTCAACCGAGCCTACCGCGTCGTCGAAAATCGCTCCTTTTTCTTCCTGCGTGCGCAAAGCCTGGCTTTCGTACTCGTCGCAGCGGCGGGTTTTTTTGCCATCAGCGTTCTTCTGGTGATCGGGCCGGTGGCCGTCAATTTCGCCAATGAACGCGTGGAGTGGATCGAGTTCTATATGGGAACGATAACCTTCTGGCGTTTCGTCGTTGCCGTGGCGGTGCTCGTTTCGGCGCTTCTGGCGGTACATCGGTGGTTGCCGGCGGGGCGCCGCCGGTTCGTGGATATCATCCCGGGAATTATCTTTACGCTTATGGGCTGGCTGGCCGGCTCCAGCGTCTTTGCCGCCTATCTGGCCCGGTTCAGCAGCTATGCGAACACCTATGCCGGGCTTGCCTCGATGATGATCGCCGTGGTTTTCCTCTATATCATCTCGGCGATCTTCATTCTCGGCGGGGAGCTGAACGCCGCCATCATGCGCTATCGCGGGGTGGGACGGACGGTGCGTGACTGAGCGGTGGCCAGTGCAACGCCGAGCGTTGTTATAACCATTCCGGCGATCTGGACGAGTGTCAGCGTCTCGCCGAACAGCACCCAGGCCAAGAGAGCGGTAACCCCGGGCACCAGATAGAACAGAGAGGCGACGCGGCCGATCGCACCACGGCGGATGAGAAACATGAGCAGGAAAATCGCGCCGAGGGAAAGGACCAGCACCAGCCACACCATGGCGAAGATGAGCTCTCCATTGAGCACGAAATGCTGCGTCTCGAACAGGAACGAGACCGAAAAGGCCAGGAGCCAGCCGCCAAGATATTGGTAAAGCGTTCCGGTGATCAGATCGGCGTTGGCCACAAAGCGTTTTTGCCAGACCGTGCCGGCGCTCATGGCAACGACCGCGATAAGCCCGGCGCCGATGGTGGCTGGCGTGACACCGCCCGTTTGGCCCAGCTTGGGAGAAAGCACGACGGCCACCCCGACAAGCCCGATGGCGAGACCCAGCCAGTGGCGCCGATCCATTGTTTCACCGGCGAAGGCGCCGGCCATTGCCGCAGTCAGGAGCGGCTGCAAACCGACGATAAGCCCGGCCATACCCGCAGGCAGGCCATGTCGGACGGCCCAGAATATACCGCCGAGATAAACCCCATGCATGAGCATGCCCGCGATGCAGGCGTGGAATGCCGTGCGGGGCGGAAGACTTTTGGCCTGCGTCAGCGGAATGAGCAGGAGGAGCAATGCGAAAGTGATCGCAAACCGCACCCAAAGAAAGGTGAACGGTTCCGCCCACGGCATGGCATAACGTGCCCCGATGAAGCCGGTCGCCCAAAGCAGGACAAAAATGGCGGGAACGGCTTTGGCAGCGAACATTGAGTTTTCCGGGGCGGGAATGGAGTATGTGAAGATTTAGCTCGCAAGGAAAGCGCAAGTTTCGCATCCTATGTCAATGTCCCTGGAATGCGATGACACTGACCCAGACGGGACGAGACCGAAATGCTGATGAAGCTCGACACCAGCTGGCTCATTTTGGCCATGGCCGCCGTCGCCATGCTGTCGTATTTCTTTGCGTTCGGCCTCGACGCCCTCTTGAAGGGAGCCGGTTTCGGTCCCGTCGGGAACGCGATCATCATCCTGGTTGGGTTTTTTGGTGCGATCTACGGCGTGAACCACTATGGATGGCGGTTTAGCACGTTGCTCGATGCCGTGCTCACAGGTGTTGCCGGCGCGTTCCTGCTTTTCCTCCTTCTTGTGCTGATGAAAGCGATCTTGAACCGGATCACCTGACGTGATCCAGCCCCACCATGCGAAGGATATCGCCTGGCGCGGTACCGGCTGCGCGCAGCGAAGCAATGGCGGTATCGCCGCGTCTCTTGGAAAGCTTGTGTCCGTTCTCGTCGAGGATCAATTCGTGATGATAGTAGCGTGGAACCGGCAGGCCCAATAGTTCCTGCAGGAGACGATGGACCGCCGTGGCGTGGAAAAGATCGCGGCCGCGCACGACGTGCGTGACGCCTTGCAAGGCATCATCCACGACAACGGAGAGATGGTAGCTTGCCGGCATCTCCTTGCGCGCAATCACCACATCTCCCCAATCGTGAGGCAGGGCGGGAAGCTTGCCCGTTTCACCATCAGGCCCGGTGCCGTCCTCATCCCAGGAAACAGGTCCGTCGAGATGGGCCAGGGCAGCTTCCATGTCGAGACGCCAGGCGAACGGCTCGCCGTCCTCCATCCGGCGCTTGCGTTCGGTCTCTGTGCGCTTTCTGTCGACGGGCGGAAAATGGGGAGCGCCGTCGGGATCGCGTGGCCATGGCTTCCCGTCGGCTTCCGCTTCAGCGATATAGGCGCGTATTTCCTTCCGGCTCATGAAGGAGGGGTAGACCATGCCCGCATCAGCAAGCTGTTCCAGTGCCGCCCTATAGTCGTCGAAATGCTCGGATTGGCGGCGGACCGGCATCTCCCACTTCAGCCCCAGCCAGGAAAGATCGCGATAAATGCCTTCCTCGAATTCGGGCGTGCAGCGGGTGATGTCTATATCCTCGATGCGCAGCAGAAAGCGTCCGCCGGCGTCGCGCGCCATCGCGAAATTCAGAAGCGCGGAATAGGCGTGCCCCAGGTGCAGTAGGCCATTCGGGCTGGGCGCGAATCGGAAAACCGGTGTAATCATCCTTGACCCAAAAACGGGTGGCTTCGCTCGGTCGACCGTTGCTAGGCGTCATGAGGCGAAATCGCAAGGACAGTTCATGCAGCGCATCGAAACGGTGGAGGATATCGGGCGAGGGCTGGATGTGCTCGTTGCATGTGACGCCCGGCTTGCTGCCGTGCGCCGGCTCGCCGGGGATGTGCCTTTGCGCCGCCGCCCGCCGGGGCTTCAGACGCTCGCTTCGATCATCGTTGCACAACAGGTGTCGCGTGCCAGCGCCGAAGCGATTTTCGGGCGGTTGTGCAAGTTGGCGGTTCCATTCACAGCACAGCAGCTTCTGGAGCTCGGGGAAGAGGGCATGGTGCAGGCGGGTTTGTCGCGGGCCAAGCAGCGGGCACTGACGGCGCTTTCCATGGCGATCGTCGATGGCAAGCTCGAACTGGCGGAGCTTTGCGACGTGCCCGCCGAGCAGGCCATCGCGGATCTGGTTGCGGTGCCGGGAATCGGTCCCTGGACGGCACAGGTGTATCTGTTGACCGCGGCGGGCCATCCCGACATATTCCCGGCTGGCGATGTCGCCCTCCAGACGGCAGCGCGTCATGCCCTTGCCCTGGACGTCCGCCCGAACGCGAAGGTTCTGGCGCATCTTGCCGAATCATGGAGGCCATGGCGTTCTGTCGCGGCCCGGCTGCTTTGGGCCTATTACCGTGAAATGAAGGGCGCGGAAGCGGCGCCGGGAGCCTGACTTTCTGAAAAATCGGGAAAAATTTCGATTCAGCGGGCCGGGAACCCAAATACCGGCTTCACATTATTGTCATCACCTGCTTACATTATGCCGTCGATCGATCTGCCTGGCAAAGGAGCTTTAAGGACGTGACGATCGCAGTTTCACCGGACGGCATGCCCGCTCTGGTGTTGAATGCGGATTACAGGCCGCTCAGTTACTATCCTCTGTCACTGTGGTCGTGGCAGGATGCGATCAAGGCCGTGTTCCTTGACCGGGTGAATATCGTTGCCGAATACGAGAATACGATCTCCTCACCCTCCTTCTCCATGCGGCTGCCGAGTGTCATCAGCCTCAAGAGCTATGTGAAGCCCTCGCGCTATCCCGCATTCACCCGGTTCAACCTTTTTTTGCGTGACCGGTTCGAATGTCAGTATTGCGGCGCACGTGAGGAGTTGACTTTCGACCACGTGGTGCCACGCCGTAGTGGCGGGGTGACCTCGTGGGAGAACGTGGTGGCGGCCTGTTCTCCCTGTAATTTGAAGAAGGGCGGCCTGATGCCAGCCAAGGCAAAGATGTGGCCCCAGCAAAAGCCTTTTCGGCCATCGGTACACGATCTTCACAAGAACGGCCGACTGTTTCCGCCCAACTACCTCCATGAAAGCTGGATGGATTACCTGTACTGGGATGTCGAGCTGGAACCCTGAACAGAGGGACCAGCGTGGTCGGATCAAGCCGGATTTTTTACGAGCGCTTCAGCGCACCGCTAAAGGCGAATACGGCGAGAATGGTGCTTGCCACCACGTTCCAGCCCGCGAAGGACAGGCCGAGGAATCGCCCGGCGGCCTCGTCACAGGCGGGCGGGATCGTCGCGTCCAACTGGTCGAGCAGGCTGCCTGATCCGCTGCCGGAAGCGACAACACCGCAGTCGGTGGGGCCTTGCCACCAGCCCCATTCGACACCGGAATGG
Organism: Chelativorans sp. YIM 93263; assembly: GCF_028767125.1. Taxonomy (GTDB): domain Bacteria; phylum Pseudomonadota; class Alphaproteobacteria; order Rhizobiales; family Rhizobiaceae; genus Chelativorans. The sequence continues at coordinate 62,457 of NZ_JAKCWP010000013.1, read as the reverse complement.
AAGATGCCAAGCCCAGCGGCCCAGACCATCAGCAGCGCGCCCCCAAGAAGAAGCACGCGCGTAAGAATTTGCGGAAGCCGCAGCACGCTGGAGGCAAGAGCAAAGAGTGCGACCGGTATGCCTATATAGTACGGCACACGTTGCTCCAGGCACAGCTTGCAAGGGATATAGCCACCGATGTGCTCGAAGGCGAGCGCGGTGCCGACCGTCACGGTCATTCCGGCGGCCAGAAAGGCTGCGATGAAGGTTTGTGGTCGGCCCGTGGGCGAACTCAGTGTCATTCCAGCCTCAGAAAACGTACCGGACGGCGACGAAACCGCCGATGAGCAAGACCATGAAAAAGGTGAAAAGAAGACCCAGGTTCTTTTCTATGAACGTCCGGATCGGCGGTCCGAAGTGATATAGGAGCCAGGACACGATAAAAAAGCGCAGCGCCCGGCCGATAATCGACACGACAATGAAAATGGGCAGGCTGAGCCCGGTTGCGCCGGAAAATATCGTCAGTACCTTGTAGGGAAATGGCGTGACGGCGGCGAAGAGGACGCCCCAGCCGCCCCATCGGTTATACCAGTCCGCGACCTTCTGGAAAGCATCTTCCTTGCCGTAGAAGCTTAGGATCGGCGCGCCGACCGATTCGTAGAGAAAAGCGCCGATGGCGTAGCCGAGCAGGGCGCCGGCAACGGAGGCGAGGGTGCAGATGAAGGCGTAGCGCAGCCATTTTGTCCGCTCAGCCAACACCATGGGAATGAGCAGAACGTCGGGCGGGATTGGAAAAAAGGAGCTTTCGACGAAGGATACGCCGGCCAACCCCTTTTCCGCATGCCGTGTCGCGGCAAGCCGAAGGGTCATGTCGTATAATTTGCGAAGCATGGAGTGTCCTCGATCGAGTGACCTGTTCCGGCGAGCGACCTATCTAACCGGAGCGGGTTTGCTGCGCAATGGCGGGACAATGCGGTTGACGTGATCGCATCTCACCGTATAGTCCGCGCTTGCTCACCTTCGACAGGTGCGGGCCCCTGTGGCGGAATTGGTAGACGCGACCGACTCAAAATCGGTTTCCGCAAGGAGTGCTGGTTCGAGTCCGGCCAGGGGCACCATAGATTTCTTGAAAATAACTACTTTTCAATGGGATAGGCTTATTTTGTGGATTTCCATCCACCTGAGAAACCACCTTAGGACGCTTGGTAGCCTTCTTTTCGTGTGAACAGCTACAGTTCACCATGTAGGTGCTTCTTGAAGACTGGCTGGCAGCTTCTTCCATCGATTGGTCGGTGCGGCGCAGGAGGGTGATGATCTGTTCATGGTGACCTCCATAAAAGTTACGTTTTGCGATTGCGGCGCTCGCACTTCGCGTTAAGGTTAGGCCGCCCCGGAGGACGCAACGGAGCGCAGTGTGGAGCAATCTTCGATTTGCGGGCAGCATGGAACGGCGATACCTTGACGGCGTGGACACAAAACAGACCGGGCGAATGGGCCAATGGTTGGTCCGCTCGCCTATTTTGGGCCACGGGATAACTCCGGCGCCAGCTTCCGGCCTTCTATGATGACGTCAAATATGCCCTTAGCAAGCTGACCGACACGGCTGCCAACGCTCGGTTTCCTCCGCGAATATAGCCGTTGCGGGCGTTATTCTTAATTCGAAAGCCGCAAGGCACAGAATAGTAAGTGTTCCGGAGACTCAAGCGCACTCCTCCCCTTGAAGCAGATCCATGTATTGATACATTGCTAAGAGCTTGGGGGAGTAAATAAATGTCTGACAAAGCAATGGCAGAGACGGCGGACGAAGAGCCGGACGAGGGCCTGCCAAGTACAGCTGGTGCACTGGTCGGTGCCGCCAACAGCAAGCCTTTCACTGCGCTCTTTGGTCCCGCCTTCGACGTCTTGGGGGTGTATTGGGGCGAGCGCATGCAGGAATGGGTGAATAGCAAGCGCGCCAAGAACATTAACGCTCATGTTGAGAAGGTCAAAACGGTCGAACACATCGATGGCGAGGCTAAGGAGCCTACAGAGCGGCAGGCTGCGGCGATGTTGGATTGGGCGGAGGAGGCTCAGAAGGTTGATCCGGAGCGGGAAAATGATCTAGCGGCGCTCTGGCAAGGCATACTAGGCAGAATCTACAAGGACGACGAGACCGAGGAACTAGTCGCTTTGCTGAAGCAGATGAACAGGAGCGATGCCCGTGTCCTCTTGGATTTGCCTTCAAGCTGGTTTCCACGCGAGGAACTAGATCCAATACGCGCAGAGAGATTTCAGCGCCTCGGTTTGATATTCGCGTATGACTGGCGTCAGGCTACTCGCCGCAGCCTCCCTACGACCACTATGTAGCTATTTTTCGCAATCATTTTGGGTTTCACTGTGCCATCGTTCTTCTCTATTCGATTAATAGACGGAGAAGATATACAAATGGCCGAGTTATTCTCGACGCTGAGCGTTCCACTGACAATTACCTTTGCAGTTGCTGCGCCCATGTTGTTTTTGGCACCGCTGCTTCGGCGCGCAAGCAATATCAAGTTGTCGAGCTTGGGGCTGCAATTACGCGACAGCGGTCGCCCATTCTACCGGCCCAATTCACCAAGGTGAAACGATGTGCAACCAGACGGGCTGGCCAACGGCATATAGAGATCGGCTTAGTCGCCATCCAAAAGCGGACATCGCCAGACACAGCGAAAGCCTTGTTACCAGTCATGGCTGTGCGCCATTCTTTGTCATATCTGACGTGTGATTACTGGACTAGTTGAACAGATGACCAAGCGTCTTGAGCCGCGCGTCATCGCTACATAGAGATTCCGAGCATCGAGCGATTCGGTATCAAGCACGATTGAAACATCGGCCTCAAGACCTTTCAACAGCAGCGTGCTGCCAACGGCGCGACGAGGAATAGTGCGACCAAGCACGCGTGACTGCTCGCGAGTGCGAACCGCCATTTCGTAGAACTCGATGGGTGAAACGCAACCATTCAGCGCTTGAATACACGCGCGCAATATCGATGGCCGCAAGGGTGCGACACCAGACTGTCGGTTGATCTCGACCAGCAACTCCACCGCAGAATTCGGTACAGGATTTCGAGCAAAGGCGACCGCCGCTTGCTCGACATCGTTTGGTGCTTTTTGAGCTCTGCCAGCTAGCAAAATCTTTAGTCTCTGCTTGAGTTGGGCCGCGCCGACGCCGGTGAGCGTGCTGGCGGCGAAATCGATAAGATCGTCTGCAGCAGTCGGCGCCGCAAAATTAAACTGTTCAGCGAACCGGATGAAATCAGATAAATCGGCGTTCTCAACGACGACAGCGTCCTTTACACGACTTGCAATTTCACGATGCCGGCGGGGCAGCCGACTGTCGCAGACGATAAGCGCACCACCTCCCGCTACTGGCGAAGCGGTATAAGCCGCCCTGGTCAACGCTTGTACGTCATCCGGGCCGGAAACCTGCACCCATGTTACTTCTTCCGGTGCGTTTCTTAAATCGATCGGTGCACCAGTTTGTAGCGCTCCGCGAGCCCAAAGTAGCCACTTCCCGAGGGTAGAACACCCAGAGTTGTCCCACCGCCACGGCGTATCCAGTCGTCCAAACGGCGGGTAAGTTGCCTCTACTTCTTTTGTCCAATCGACTAGGACGTTTCTACCCCAACCGAATATCGCCTGCATGGCGTCCCCCAGGACGCATGTTGGCAAGACTTCGGACAAACGCATGATCATTCCGTGTTGCTGGATGATGCAATCCTGGTACTCATCGACAATCACTCGCGAATACGTCGCCTCAAGCACATCCTGCACGTGCCGACCGTCGATGATACTGAGTGCGCCAGCACGGATCGCCGGGTAGTCAAACCCAGGATTCTTGAGAGCCAAGATGCTAGGCGACTGTCCACTTCGACCCGGAAACGTGCCCACAAGTCGCAACGCCCAGCCATCGATCGTAGTGATGCGATAGCGGGTGCGCGCGACGCCCGCTGCATCGAGCCGGGACCGTAGAGCAGCAACACCAGCGTTTGTATGCGTCAGGACCAAAGAGGGTTTCTTGTCAGCAGACGCTCGCAAGCACGCAGCTATCAAGTGAGTTTTGCCGCATCCCGCGGGAGCTGTTATGCTGATTCTGTCACTATTGAGGATTTCAGTTTCATCCATAAAAAGTTTGCCCCCAAACGAGAAGCGCGTTGACCTTCGCCTTAAAATCCTCGGTTACACCGTCGAAGTTTGGGGCGATGATCTCCCGGGCGACAGACTCCATGGCTCCCACGGATTTGAACCAGGCATTCTTGCCACCGGCAGCGCGTGCAATGATTGCCCGCTGATCGGCCGTAATGGTGTGCTGTTGCGGATATAAGAGCCCGCGAAGATTCTCTAGGGTCTCGATCCCTCCAGAGGCGGATTTTATATGATCGCCGACGAAATCAAATCCATGGAGTACAATAGCGTAGTCTATTAATCGCAGTAATATGCCTTCGCTTACGTTCATCACGATCGCGGTTTCGATGTCCTGCCCATCCTCCCAAGTAAAGGTTATCCCACCCAATCTCGCGACTTCAGCTTGCAGCGCTGCGCTGGGCTTGATGTCATCGTCGCGGAACACGCCAACTCGATATCCGAGGTTGGCAAGGGTCTTCGCGCGCTGATAGAGGTGATCCGCGTGCCCGCCTCCACAATCCACCATTGCCAAGCCTGCAGCTTGCAGTGAGATGTGACCGTTTTGGACACAAAACTGATCAAAACCGCGAATGAAACCGATTTCTGATGCACCTTCACAAATCAACACCGATGGTGCGAGGAACGCGTTTGGAAACGATCTCAATGTTCCCTGTGCTTCTCCCGGTATAGCCAGGGGCACATGACTACCATCCCCCGATCGGCGGAGGACAATCAGCTGATCCGAGCTGAGCTCCCGCAGTACGACCGGGGAATGCGATGTTGCGAACACCTGCTGCGGTGCCGGTTTGGTCTTTGCCCCGAGCGAGCTAACAAGCCGCATGATGCGATGCGGCTCCAAGCCGTGTTCGATCTCGTCAACGAGAAGGATTGATGCCCTATCCGATACCTCGTGTTGCAAGCCGGCGATCAACAAACGGGTTGAACCAAGCCCCAATGTGCGAAGCGGAATACCGAGCTCATCGTGAAGTGCAATCGTCCCGCCATTAACTGAAGCCGAATGGGTGTCGAGCATGGCTTTTGCCGAGGCCCCAATTGGGACCCCTAGCTCACGGGCGGCCTTGTTAACGGACGCAAGTGCATCGCCGAGCTGCTTTTCGGCTTGGACACCAAAAGTCTTCCGCGCATCGCGTGCAGCGTCAGCAAGTGCCTTCGACGCATCAGGCTTCTCGTCACTCAGCCGATTTAGAACCGAGCCCCGCCGCCACGCCAGGTTGTGCTCTGTCCAAGCGCCGAGTCGTGTTGGCGCCAATGCAAGACGATCTCCCCAATTGAGGCCGCGCTCCAGTCCTTTGTCCTCTGCCCGCTTCGACAATAACCGCCACTTGGGTTCAAGATCTCCTGAGACAGAGAAGTTGACTCTCAACACTGTTTCCAGCCCGTGTCCGGGTTCTTCCTCAATGGCACCGTTGTCACGGCGCAAACCGGACAGGAAGTCGCCATATGTCTCGTAGCTTTTGAGACTGTCATCCAGGCGACCCAGAACCAAGGTGATGGAAATGTCCTGTTCAACGTCGAGGTTGTGGAAGTCAGAATCGCTGATAGAAAGGGAACGGCGGGTCGTGAGGCAGTATTCTATGGCGTCCAGCACGCTGCTCTTGCCGGAGTCGCCGGCACCTATCAGGCAGTTCACGCCGTCAGTTGGCCACCAGTCGAGTGACTTAATCGATCTGAAATTCCTGATTTCAATCTTGCGGATGACCGCCATATTCCCCCCCCAAAACTACGTCTTTCCTAACTGTCGTCACAATCAACGCAGGGTAGCGCCAATCTCTTTGTGTTCCTGATCCTGCGCACCGCGTTCGTCGCTGTAGACCAACTTCCTCGCCCAAGCCTGATGCGATCCCGAGAGTCCTTGCCGATTCCAGCACTACCCCCAATAATCACGTTGGTACAGGAGCAGAGCAACTGCCATTGGCGCTCAGCTGCGGCGCGTCGCGCTGTTCTTCATACCACACCAACTACGCGTGCCCTGTCTGACCAAGGCAACGCCGCCTGCGGGCGTTTGCAGGTTTGGCGTGGAAGCAAGGGGCGGGCTGAGGGTATTGCCGCTTAGGGGGCAAATGTCGCACCGCCAAGTGTATTCACTTTCGTGCAGCATTTCCCTAAAATTGCAGGCACCACTTTTCCTGAATCGTAAGCCGGGTCTGGTATGGCGCCTCCATGGCGTGGTCACGTGCAAAAGCTCCCGGCAAGTCGCATTGGTTCAAGAAGCTTCCCGCACTGCCTGTAGTCTTGATGTTGAGCGGGGCCCTGGGAGCAGGCGCTTCCACTGGTGGTCTTCCCGTTGATGCCATTACCGCCATGCTTCCCGGTTCCGGCTGCAACATCAAGGGCAACATTTCAGTAGGAACCGGTGAGCGCATCTATCACGTCCCCGGCCAGCGGTATTATTCCGCTACCCGCGTCTCACCAATTCACGGTGAACGCTGGTTTTGTTCTCAAGCTGATGCCCGGCAAGCCGGTTGGCGCAGAGCCCACCGTTGACCATTTGCTTAGCGAAAGCCCATTTATGGGCGTTTGCAACCTTGGGCGTGGGGTCGGGTGCGGCTTGAGCGATAATGCCACTCAGCGGTCAAGTGTCGCCTGCGCGTTATGGCCTTTTAAGCGGCCCCAGCGGTAATCCATTAAGAAGTTGAGTAAATATTGGCGCGACAAAATTCGACGCCCGGGAAGAAGCACGACAAACAGGAGTTCCATCGAAGATGATGGAGGCCTCACTATGGATGAAGATCCGCGTGTTGATGCATTCACCAAACAACTGGTTAGGGCCTATGAAACCCCTGCTTTGATAGCGCGGAGTACAGGCGACGTATCATTACCGATTTCCGAGGTGAAGCGAACTCAAATGCTACAAGCAGCTCCGAGATTTCTAGAGCGAAGTTCTATCAAACTAGGCCACATTCCTTCTCCCGCTCCCAGCGGTCAAAAAGCCGCTCAGTCGCTTCGCTCCTCCACTCCTGCCCCTCCTTGTATTCCTCGTATGTAGGCAGCTCTCGATCTTGGCGGACCGCTTGAAGTATTCTGCGATCGGGACCGGGTTGAATATGGCCTGCCTCTTCGAGCCGTCTTCGTTCTGCCAGTTCGCGCTCCAGCTTCTGCTGCTCCGAGTGAAGCATTGAACAGGTCGGCCAATGGTGATCGACGTATTTGTATCCCTCCCAAGCCATCGCACCGAGGACCACGGAGAAAACGACAGCTGTAATTGCGTTCTGCATCTTCTGCCCCTTCCCTACTCACAGGGACAGATAATCAGGCCCGATAAATATTCGGTTTAGGGAGCGAAGCGGATCGCCGGCCCGGAACTTGGAGTGAGACGAACGCCAATTCGCCTCAGTCTTAGGGTGAGCAAGATGCGGATGGGCTGGCAAATACTTATTCGATGCGAGGGTTGGCTTTGAATGGCTGCGTCGGTAAAATGAAAAAGGCCGCGTTGGGCGGCCTTTTTGTAGGGCGTCGGGTGTCCGTCACGAGCAAGGCGCGCTGCCGACATAAATCCCGACGTTTCGAGTAAAAAAATAAGGAGGGATGGGGGGAATGTCAAGAAGGCTTACCGACGGAGATGTTGCTGCCATCAGGGGGCTTATGTCGGCTGAACGGCTCGGCACCTTCAAAAGGATTGCCGATGCAGATCTTGACGCAATAGAGCTGCATCAGGCGGCCATGGGGCTATCGGGTGCACTTACTGCGGTTATCGGTGTAATAGAAGTCTCCCTTCGAAACGCTATTTGCCGAAGGATCTCAGCTGATCTGGGAGTTCAAGACTGTTTGCGCAGCCCTCCATCGAACTTCAGTTGGGCAGAGCCTGAGCAGCGGAATATAGTAAAGGCTGAGGCAATGGCGAGGCGTGCTGCATATGCCAAGCTCAACAACGGACAGAAACTAGCTTTAGATGCGCTCGCCTTCCCTCAAGGAGTGCCAGCGAACATTAAGCGCTCCAGGCTAGCCATTCGCAGACAAGGGGAAATACCCGTCTCCGAGGGACAGGTTGTGGCACAGCTAACCATATACTTCTGGAAGAGATTGTTTTCAGAAAATTATGAGAAGACGCTCTGGAAGCGGTCATTGAAGAAGGTTTTTCCAAACAAGACATATTCGCGGGCCCGGATTGCTGACAATCTGGAGGTCATATATCAGACCAGAAATCGTCTTGCTCATCACGAACCGGTTTTTGGAAAGCGTCTTAGAGAAGCTATGGACGCAATAGAATTTATCTCCCGCAACCTCGGCTCGCGACGACCAACAGATGAGACACCTTTAGCTAAGCTCATGATGCCACACCTTAAAAGCCTATCGGCCGCCACTACTGAATTTCAAAAGATTATAGAAAAAACCAAAGAAGCCCGTGAGAGTGAAGGCAAAACAGAAATGAAGGCAGCACAGGCAGCCGTGGTTGGTGAATAGCGCCTGCGGTACTCTGGCCGCGTTCTCAGGCTGAAGCCCGCCAAGCCGGTTGGCGCAGAGCCCGCGGTTGACCCCAGATGCCCGTGTCCGCCAAAGGCAAGCGTGTCTGAGTGATTCTTAGTTTGGGCGAGGGTTCGGGTAGCGGCGTGGCGGTATTGCCGCTTAGTGGTCAAATGTCGGCTACGCGCGCCATGGCCGTGAACGGCCTAAGCGGCAAGCCATGAAGAAACGAGTATTGCGGCAGTGCCGCACATCGGCGGGGCGCCGGCAGAAGGTACCTCCCCCCTTTGCCCAAATCGCACTCCCCGTCCCTCGTTCGGTGGGGTAAGGCCACAGCGGACGTATTTTTTGCCGCTGACGGCCGTTCGACGCTTTGACGGTGATTGCCAGCCTGATCGGCAACATCGCGTGTCTCTGGGCAAATGTCGCCATAAAGCAGCAAGGCCAACCATCGCTGCTCCCATAGCTCAGAAGTCCCTTCTTCATCGCGGGCTGTTGACCATTCTTCACGTGATGAAGGTTCTGGGCTTTCAGCTTGCCACGAAGAAGAAGGCGGCACCGTCTAAATCAGGAACAAGAGCATTGGGCAGGCGATGGTTTGGCAGTTTCATGGGGCCGCTGAGCAGCTGTCGTGGTATATCCTGTTCGTCTCTTGTTCTATCGCGTCAGGGGAATAAACTCCAACTAAAGGTATTACGTTTCAATGGAAATTTCTCTTCGTCGTGGGTGCCGTTTTGTGTGTGGTATCAAGGTGTTATTTTGAAAATTGCAGGAGTGCTACCTTAACCACCTGATCACTGGTGCCAGTTCTTCCCACTTCCCCGCTTCGACGAGCGTTTTGCGTAGCAAGGGAACACGATCGTAAACTTCTTGCGCAGGAACAAGGTGGATCGCTTCTTCGTTGTAGTCGAACTGTCGGTTTTGCAGGGCTGCAGATATCAGGCCCTGAACACGCTTCTCTACGTCCGCCACCGTCTTCTTCTCAAAACTGCGCCGGTACCTACGCTTGGTGCATCGTGCTATTTCCTCGAGCGATTTTTCGTAGCGGTGTCGGCTGAGGGTTCGAAGGCATGCTTCGTGCTTGAGCAACTTGAGGGCATCCACCTCGCCCAGCAGTATACGCAAGTCGCTCAGCCCGGCTCTTCGGCACGATGCGGCGGTTACAAAACGCATTTCCCAGTGTGTACAAGGCCTCCCATTTTTGCGTGATGGTTTGTCTACATAGAGGGCAATGTTGCGGGACACGCCGGCATCGACTGACCAATAGGTGATGTTCTCAGTGGCATTGCGCCGCCTATTCCCCCGCCATTTTTGACAACCCCGCCGACGAAGGAATTCACCACAGTTCTGCGCTTCCGCCAGCGTGCGGTGGTGGAAATCGCACGCCACATCGACCCGGTGAACAAGGCAGTTGGATCCGCACATTTCCAGGATGAGCCGCAGTTCTTCGCTCGTGGGCTGCGCAATGGCAATTACCTTGCCATACGCATGCTTCTTATCCAAGTTGGCCTTGTCGGGTCGGGTCGCATCACGCACGCCCATGCGCTTCCCCACACGCTTGCGCAGCTTACTCAGCAGCCTGACCGGCAAAGGAAAACTGATAATCACCTCCACGGTGTCCAAATAGGACACCGTGTCGATGATGCTGAAGCCTGTGCCTGGGCCATCCCATTCCTGAATGGCAATGGTCATCGTTGAGTCTCTCTTTTGGCTCGCAGCTTAACCAGCCAGTTTAGCATGTCAGCTACGTTGTAGTGCACCGTACGGCGCTCCACTTTGACAAACTTGGGACCGATCCCTTGCGCCCGCCAATTGTGCAACGTCTTGTCGCTTTTCCCAAGGAATTCGGCTGCCTGCTTCGTTGTCAGAAAGAACGACTCAGGATTGGCCCTGAGCATCAACGGGAACATCAGTCCGGGCCTCCGCTTCCAGTTGAGCGGAAGCGGGCGCAAAGCATCAAGCTTCTTCCATTCAGCTGGATCGAGAAATCGGTCCCACTCAGTGAGCCTTACCCGTTCTCTGCGTCGGGGCTTGGGGGTGTGGTTTTTTTCGAGACGTATGCGCTTGTATAGGGCCACGACAACCTCCTTTGTGAGTGGCTTACACATAGAACTATACGTCTCTGGATGTTGAAGCTTGGCGCGCGAGGCTTTTCTGCTGAGAATAAATATTATTTCAGTGGGTTATACGCATACAGGAAATGCCGGAAACAGGCTTTCCTTAACCGACTAATTTTCTAGCCTAGTCAAGAACTGGCCCGTATTGTCACCACAGCGAAAAAGTCTTGCGCGCGGGCTGGTGCGCATATCGCACAAAGGCCGCCATGGACTTCCCCATGCCAACCGCCACCCTATAGCTAGAGCCTGACCCTTCGTCGGTATTTCTTCCCAACGCGACTCGTGACATGCCTTGCCCAGCGCTCAAGAAGTTCACGCCTGGGTTCTAGGAAGTCAGTGCGCCGGTACGCCCGTTCAACGCTTGAGCCGGTGGTATGGCCCAGCATCATTTCGGCTACCTCATGCCGTGCATCTGTCGTCTCCGCTAGCCAGTCCCGCAGTGACGATCGGAAGCCATGAGGCCTATACTTCAATCCCGCACGCTTCATGTGCTGACTCATCGCCATGTCGCTGATGACACCCTTCTTAGGATTGGCGAACAGATAGCCGTCACGCGAATATTCCTCCGCCTTCTCAATTACGGCCTCAGCTTCTTCTGATAGGGGCACCCTGAATTCCTTGGTGGTGTCTTTGCGGCCCTTCATCGCCTCACCCGGTATGATCCACACGTCGTCGTCAATCTGACTTTCGTGGATGTGCCTGACCGGCGCCGATCTCATCCCGGTGAGGATCAATAGCCGCAAGGCCAAATTTGTGATGCTGTCTTTCTCAACCAGCGCCTCATAGAAGTCGGGCACGTGTCGCCACGGCATGGCAGGGATGCTCTCTGGCGTGTGACGCTGCTTGCCTAACAGTGCCCTTGCTTTTTCCGTGGCCTGCAAATCCACCTCCAAGCCCAACGCGGCGGCATGCTTGAGGCAAAGATTCAACCGGTTCATCGCCTTGCGTGCGGTATCAGCTTTTGCGTGCCAAATGGGTGCAAGCGCATCGCGTATGTCCCGCTGATCGATTTCGCTAACGGGCAACCTTCCCAGCGTTGGCAGCACATGCAGTTCCAGCGGCGTGAACCATCTGCCCGCTTTTTTTCCGTCCCCTTTTAGTTCCGCCTTCCGGGCATCAAAAGCATCTTCAGCAATGTCGGCCAGGATATGCAGGTTGCGCGCTGCCTCCCGCTTCTGACGATCCCGTTCCTTGATCGGGTCTTTTCCGGCGCGCACCACCGCACGCCACTTCGCCGCGCTCTCACGCGCATCCTTTAAGCTGACTTCAGTGGAGCCAAGGCCCATTTCCCGCCGTCTGCCGTGAATGGTGTACCGTAGGAACCATTGACCACCGCCGTCTTCACGCCGGAGCAGCCACAAGCCACCTCCGTCAGCATATTTTCCCGGCGCCAGTTTCTTGACGGAAACGGCACTAAGTCTGTTGAGGGCACGCATGGCATCCACCTCTGTAAGAACCTCAACACCCCTATATCAGGATCCACCTTTCGATCCACCTTTAGAGTTCTGTAGAATGTTGATGTTTGGGGACGTCCAAAATCTCTCAGTTCGCGCGAACGCAAGCATACGCACGCATTGTTGAGAACAGTAGCACGACCGGGATAATAAAATATGTGCCGGCCAGGGGCACCACGCTTCGCCTTGCGGGGCGTGACGCAGCCACGTGTATTGCCGTTGGCGCGAAGCAGTGTCTCCCATCACCGAGCAAACAGCCGTTTCACGCGATTGCGCAGGAGGCGCATTCTGTTACGCGCTTCGCGGTGGAAATGAATCTGGTCTGCGGCCTTGTGTGCGAGACGTTCGGTTCCCGGTGTCAAGCCGATCACAAAGGTTCCCATATCGCGGCGCTCCGACCACATGCGGCTCACGACTGGATGGTCGGGCACGGCACAGGAATCGGTGGCGTCGATGTTGGGATCTTCGAGATGATTTTTCGTGACCTCGATCATCAGCAGGGTGCCGGGTGAGAAGGCGGCGTACCCTTCATCGTAGGCCGTCTTCCAGGTGTAGGCCATGCCTGATTCGACGAAGACGATGAGGCAGGCTATGGGCCTGTCGTCCACCTTGAGCGTGTGGATGCGGCACATATCCCGCTCGGAAAGGCGATATACGGCCTCGCGCGCAAAGGCGGCGCGATAGCGGTCCACGACCATTGCCGATCGCCCGCGTCCCTTCCAGCCGGAAGCCTCCAGCGTCAGGAAGTTTTCAACGGCATGGCGGATTTCTTCCGGTTGCCGGGCAATCTCATGTTCGAGATGGCCGAGTTCGCCGAGACGCCGCTTCAGCCGGCGGAACTCCTTATAGTGGCGGGAGTGCAAGTTCCGCCGGAGATAGGCGTCACCGTCGAGATCGCTCCGCAAAATTGGGCGTTCAATCTGGCCCGACACGACCAGCGGCAGGTTGCGGCTTTCGGCAACGGCCCGCAGTACGGCGGCAAAAGGTCCGTCGAGACGGTTCTCCGGCAGGACGAAGACCTTCGGCATGTCGAGGTGCGGTCGCGCCAGCATGGCGAAAAAATCCTCGAGAACACCGGCAGGATCGTCGAAATCGAGCAGCGGTGTGCCGAGCGGGCCAAAGGGGTGTGACCACGCCCGCAAGACCGTCACGCCCAAGGGAATCGGGGGTTTCTCAATCGAGTACGGCAAGAGGAGGCGCAGTCTGCTTTTTTCTTCATGACCGTCGCGGATGACGGCGAGCCGTACCTCCCGATCCTCCAGCCGCGGCATGGCCGGGGCGAGAAAACGGGGGTTGAAAAAGACATTGGGCTCAATGGTGCGGGCACTCAGATAATCGAGTTCATCCACCAGGTCGAAGCCAGCCGATGCCGGATAGACTGCGAGCCGTCTTGCGGGATGTGCGGCCAATGACAGTTCAGCATTTGAGGCCGGAGCCTCGGCAACTCCGGCGAAATCGCTGATCATCGCGCCGGAAGCGCTGGTCTCGGTTTCCTCCAACAACGGTACAGCAACCATCAGACCGCCTCCATTTCTGAAACCACTGGCCAGAAAACCACCATGAAGATGCCGAGCCTGCGCCTGACAGTGAGCGTTGAAGCCGCAGCGGCGCTCCGGAACCCGAGTAGGGAGACAGGAATCCAATTCAATGCGATGTTAACGATGAGGAGGATCGCGCCAATCTGTTTTGTGAGGAGTCGCGCGCGCGGAGCAGGCCGTTCCGGCAGGATACGCTCGGCCATAGCTGCTGCAGAAAAGCGCACGCAATACACTCCGCTTTACCAGTTCCCGCCTTTGTCTAGCGCAAGAGTGTTTATGAGCCGTTGCAAAGGAAGGGAGCGCCAGCGCATGCTGCGCGCGCATTCGACTAGGCCGGAGATGATCGGCTAGTTGGAGGGGTTCGGCTCCTGGATGCAAATGCAGGCATGTCGATAAGGGTTAGGGATCTATTGTCTCCACCCACGATCGCTTGGCCTGGAACCACCTCGCAAGGCGCTTACGCGTCTTCAGCACGGGAAGGGACAGTTGAACTCCTACAGGTCGCAGATTCCCCGGTTCGGATACGACGCTTACTCAGCGCCTAAACCGACTGAGTGGATTCCAGACGCGATTGCCCGAGCCGTCCTCGGATTCGGCACCGGAGGCAGACGGGGAATTCTGGGAGGGAGGTGGGGCCGCGGTACCCTCCGTCTGCCCGTCCTGCGCTGCGTAGGCCGAAACAGGGACCGACATGGGGGCGGATTCATTATTGTTGGCCACAGCCGTTGGCGCAAGGGAAGGCGGTTGGGGCGTCACATTCTCCCCCCGAGCGCGGCGCTGGCTCCAATCGGCGACGAGGTGCGCCTCCTTCAGCCCCTGGATGCTTGGCTTAGCTTCCTTCGTAGGGCCGCTTTTCAGAGCTTTGTCGAAGACACTCTTCTCTTTCTCGACATGTGCGCGGTACGCCGTCATCAATGCCTCAGGTTGTGAAGATGGCGGGCAAGCCTCGGTGGGTGCGAAACTGTGTCCCTCGGCGGGAATGCGATTGAAGACATAGCGCCTCTCGCACACATCCACTTTCGGCGGCTTTCTGGTCACCTCAAAATGATCGTAGCCCTCCTTCAACGTCTGCCAGAACTCGAAGTTGAGGTCATTGCGATAGCGCGCCATGTTTTTGGCAGTCATGCGAAAGGGGAATGCCTGAAGCTGAAACGCCTGCTGACCGCCGCGGAATGCATCACGCGCGAACGCATAGATCTCTTCCACCTGTTCGTCGGTCATGGAGTAACAGCCGGAGGAAGAACAGGCGCCGTGCACCATGAGGTGCTTGCCCGTGCGGCCGTTGGCCCGATCAAAGGTGTTCGGAAACCCGATGTTGAAGGCCAGGTGGTAACTCGACTGAGGGTTCATCTGGCTGGGACGAATGGTATAGAAACCTTCCGGCGCTTGCCGGTCCCCCTCGGCGAATTTCGGTCCGAGCTTTCCGGACCACGTGCAGATGTCATAGCTGGTAACAAGATCGTAGCGGCCGTTGTGCTTCTGCTTCCAGACCTCGAGCTCACCTTCTTCCTTGAAGATGCGCATCATGATGGGCGCATCCTTGGCCATGCCCTTTGCCTTCATCGTCTGCACAATACGGGTTGGCAACTCGCGTTCGGCCTTGGGCGCGATATCATTCAGCGTCCCATTGCAGCCGGCCAGGGCCAACATGGCAGTCAACAAGGCAGCATGTGCAAGGCGGATGTTCATGCAATGGTCTCTGTCAGCTTACCAAACTTCCTCTCCGGCGACGGAAGCCGGGTCTCCCCCGAGTAAAGACCCATTAGGCTTGATAAATCATTACCACAAACACACAATTTCGCACTATTGAGTAGCACTGAAGCCGGCGCGGAGCAAGAAAACAGCAGCCGCCGCCGCTCGATGTGCGCGAGAGCCGCAGGGTTCAGAGATCGCGGCCGATGGCGAGGAACTTCTCGCGCCGCTGCTCCCGGTAATCCTGGTTACTTTCGCCCAGTTCCCTGAAGCTGCTCTCAATTGTTTCGCCCGTCGCCCGGATTACAGCATCCGGATTGCGATGCGCACCGCCGAGCGGTTCGGAGACGATACCGTCTATGATCTTGAGTTGAAGAAGGTCCTGTGCGGTAATCTTCATGTTCGTGGCGGCGTCCTTGGCGCGGGTCGAGTCACGCCACAGGATCGAAGCGGCCCCCTCGGGGGAAATCACCGAATAGATCGAGTGCTCCAGCATGTGGACCCGGTTTGCGGTCGCGATGGCTATGGCACCGCCCGATCCCCCTTCACCGATAATAACGGAGACATTGGGCACCGTCAGGCTGAGGCATTTGGAGGTCGAGCGGGCGATCGCTTCCGCCTGTCCCCGTTCTTCCGCTCCGATGCCAGGATAAGCGCCGGCCGTATCGACGAGACTCACGACCGGTATGCCGTAGCGCTCGGCAAGGTCCATCACGCGCACTGCCTTGCGGTATCCCTCCGGCCGGGCCATGCCGAAGTTGCGCTTCAGGCGGCTCTGCGTATCGTTGCCTTTTTCCTGACCAACGATCGCGATGGCTTCACCCCGGAAACGGGCAAAACCCGCGATGACCGCCTGATCCTCACCATATGCGCGATCGCCGGAAAGCGGTGTGTAATCCGTGAACAAGGCGTGGACGTAGTCCATGCAATGCGGGCGGTCGGGATGGCGCGCGATCTGCGCCTTCTGCCAAGGGGTCAACGCCGTGTAGATATCGCGAAGCGCATCTTTCGAACGTTTTTCCAGCCGGGCGATCTCATCGGCAACGTCGACGGCCTCGCCGCTATCCGCCAGCTTCTTCAGTTCGAGAATCTTGCCTTCGAGGTCGGCAACCGGTTTTTCGAAATCGAGATAGTTATACATTAACCCGCCAAATCGGACACGAAACACGCGGTCGGCATTAAGAAACCGCCAAGATTAAGAGCCTGACATAACGATCCCAAGCCTAGTCGGCAAGCGGATGATGAAACTGCACCAGTTCTTGCAGATGCTTTTCCAGAACATGGGTGTATATCTGAGTGGTGCTGATGTCTGAATGCCCCAGGAGCTGCTGCACCGCCCGCAAGTCGGCACCATTTTGCAGTAGATGGCTGGCGAACGCATGACGCAGCACATGCGGCGAGATCTTGGACGTTCTGATCCCCGCGCGTGCGGCGAGCCCCTTGAGTTCGCGGGCAAAGACCTGACGGGGTAGGTAGCCGGTATCCGATTTCGCTGGGAAGAGCCACGGGCTTTCAGCCAGCGCCGGGTGTTTGTTTCTCTCGGCGAGCCAGGAGGCGACCGCTGCCCGCGCCTTGTCCGAAAGCGGCGCGATCCGCTCCTTCCCGCCTTTTCCACGTACAGAAAAAAAGCGCTCGTCGCGCAGCGCCACGGTGACGGGCAGACCGACAAGCTCTGACACCCGCAGGCCGGAGGCATAGAGAATCTCCAGAAGGGCGTGCAGGCGCCGCGCGGAGAGGCCTTCCGCGGTGCCTTGCTCAGCCGCTAGAGCCTCCTTTGCGGCCTGCTCCAGGAGACGTGTCGTCTCTTCTTCGCTGAGCGTTTTTGGCAGCGGCCGCTCTTTCTTCGGGCTGTCGAGAACGCCAGTCGGATCGTCGGAGCGCAGGCCTTCCGCATAGAGAAACTTATAAAACTGGCGCAGGGAGGAGAGCTTGCGTGCCTGCGTTGTCGCTGTGAAGCTGCGCGCCGCCATATCTCCGAGATAGGCGCGTATACTCCCCCGATCGGCAGGAACGAGGCCTTCATGAGCCACGCTCAGAAATGCATCGGCGTCTTCAAGATCATGGCGGTAGGCAGCCAGAGTGTTGTCGCTGGCGCCGCGTTCGGCCGCCATCATCTCGAGAAACGCTTCTATTCCCGCCGCACTCGTTATCACTGGCGCCTCAAGGTTCGGCAAATCTCTCGTCCGGGATAGTGATCGTCATCTCGGTCGTGTTCGGCTCGACAAAGGTGACGAGCGCGAACATCGCGCCATAGGCGACACCGACTAATATGGCGATCACGGTTAACAACCGTATAAGGGTCGGCATGAGATATGTCCGCACAGGTTTCCTGCCGATGTTATGGAGCGCAGCCCCAAACAAGGCAAGCGCGCGGCGCTTGACGCCTTTGCGCTTTTGATGTCGAAACCTGTTGCATGACACCGGCTGACGAAAGACATACAACCGACATCGCCACGCTGCTTTCGCGGCTCGGGCGGCGCAGCGTTGTCCTCGTCGGTCTCATGGGGGCGGGCAAGACGGTGATCGGACGCCGTGTGGCGACTGTGCTGGGACTGCCGTTTACCGACAGCGACCATGAGATTGAAGCTGTCTCCCGCATGTCAGTGCCCGAACTCTTCGAAAAATACGGCGAGGACGAATTTCGGGCACTGGAACGGCGTGTCATCAAGCGGCTGCTGAGGAATGGACCTCAGGTGCTCTCCACGGGCGGTGGTGCCTTCATGAACGCGGCAACCCGGGGTGCTATCGTGCGACACGCCGTTTCGGTGTGGTTGAAAGCCGATCTGGACACACTGATGCACCGCGTCGCCAAGCGGCAGAACCGTCCACTGCTCAACACGCAAGACCCGCGCGGCACCATGCAACGTCTGATGGATACGCGCTATCCTGTTTACGGCAAAGCGGATATGACGGTTCACTCCCGCGACGAGCCGAAAGAAGTGATCGCTGGGGAGGTCGTCTCCGCCCTTACCGCCTATATCGAGGAAGAAAAATGCAAGAAGCCGGCTCAATAACCCATGAAGCCGGGGACCGGGTGACCGTGTCGGTCGGGCTCGGGGAGCGGGCTTATGATATTTTGATCGGCCCTAACCTGATCGCCAGTTCCGGGGCCGAAATTGCCGAGCGCCTTCCCGGTACGCGCGCTGCAGTGGTTACGGACGAGAATGTCGCGGCCGCTCATCTCGAAACTCTCAGGGCAGGTCTTGACGAGGCCGGCATTGATTGCGCCGACGTCATTGCACTGCCGCCGGGCGAGCGCAGCAAAAGCTTCGACGCTTTGCAAGAGACAGTGGATTCTATCCTCGCCGCCCGGCTGGAGCGCTCCGACACGCTCATCGCGCTTGGCGGCGGTGTGGTGGGCGATCTCGCCGGCTTTGCGGCAGGGATCGTTCGGCGGGGAATGCATTTCGTCCAGATGCCCACCAGCCTGCTGGCGCAGGTCGATTCTTCGGTTGGCGGCAAGACCGGTATCAACACGCCTCGCGGGAAAAACCTCGTCGGAGTCTTTCATCAGCCAAAGCTGGTGCTCGCCGACACGGCGACCCTCGATACGCTGCCGCCGCGCGAGTTTCGCGCAGGGTATGCGGAGATGGCCAAGTACGGGCTCATCAATCGGCCGGACTTCTTTCGATGGCTGGAAGCGAATTGGCGGGACGTCTTTTCCGGCGGTGCTGCGCGCGCCGAGGCGATTGCCGAGTCCTGCCGGGCGAAGGCGGAGATCGTTGAACGCGACGAGCGGGAAACAGGCGATCGCGCGCTTCTGAATCTCGGACATACATTCGGTCATGCGCTTGAGGCCGCTACCGGATACGACAGCCAACGTCTGGTGCATGGGGAAGGTGTTGCCATAGGCATGGCGCTGGCACACCGTTTTTCCGCGCGCATGAATCTCGCCAGTCCTGACGATGCCGACCGCGTGGAGGCGCATCTGGGCACCGTCGGCCTGCCCACCCGACTGGAGCACATTCCCGGCGGGCTCCCTGATGCGGAGCGGCTTCTTTCCTATATTGCGCAAGACAAGAAGGTATCCCGTGGCGCGCTGACCTTTATCCTCACACACGGTGTCGGGCAGTCGTTCATCGCCAGCGATGTTCCGGCTTCGGAGGTCCAGGCTTTTCTGAAGGAGTGTCTTGAACAATGACGGCCAGTCTCCTGACCACTGGTGGCATTATTCTCGTGCTTATTGCGCTGTCGTTCCTGTTTTCGGGCACGGAGACGGGAATGACCGCCGTTTCACGCGCGCGGCTGCATACGCTCGAACGGGGCGGTGACAAGCGTGCCGGCGTGGTTGCGACATTGGTCACGCGTCGCAACCGCCTGGTCGGTGCGCTCCTGATCGGAAACAATCTCGTCAATATTCTCGCTTCGGCCCTGGCCACCAGTCTTTTCCTGACGCTCTTCGGCGAGGCCGGCGTAGCCTACGCCACCATCATGATGACGGTAATGCTGGTCATTTTCGCCGAGATCCTGCCGAAATCGCTGGCGCTCGCGCGGCCGGAGCAATTCGCGTTGACCGTCTCGCCCTTCGCGCGGCTGGTCACTTTTCTGTTCGGCGCGCTGTCGTCGATGGCGAACGCGATTGTGCGATTCCTGCTCTCGATTCTGGGTGTGAACCTGTCGCGCGATACTTTCATGCTGTCGGCGCACGAGGAGTTGCGCGGCACGGTCGAGGTGCTTCATCGCGAGGGCGCGGTGGTAAAGCAGGACCGGGACCGTGTCGGTGGCCTTCTGGACCTTCACGAGTTGGAGGTTTCGGACGTCATGATCCACCGCACGAGTATGCGCTCGGTCAATGCCGACGATTCGCGCGAGACGGTGATCGGTGAGATTCTGAGCAGCCCTTATACGCGCATGCCGCTATGGCGCGGCTCCACGGAAAACATCGTCGGGGTCGTCCATGCGAAGGATCTTTTGCGGGCGCTCCACGAAGGCGGTTACGACGCCTCGCGCGTGGACATCATGGACGTCGCCTCAAGGCCATGGTTCGTTCCGGATACCACGACGCTCCAGGATCAGCTCAACGCCTTCCTGCGCCGCAAGGCGCACATGGCGATCGTCGTTGACGAATACGGCGAGGTGGAAGGGCTCGTCACGCTCGAAGATATCATCGAGGAAATTGTCGGAGAGATCGCCGACGAACACGACGTCGAAATGCAGGGGGTCAAGCAGGAGGCTGACGGCTCGGTCGTGGTGGATGGTTCCGTACCCGTCCGTGACCTGAATCGTGTCCTCGACTGGGAACTGCCTGAAGAGGAGGCGACGACGATTGCCGGTCTCGTCATCCACGAGACTCAGACCATTCCCGAGGAAAAACAGGCCTTCACCTTCTTCGGCAAGCGCTTCATCGTCATGCGGCGCGAAAAAAACCGCATCACCAAGCTGCGCATCCGACCGGCGGTGGAGGAGACCCCGACGGTATCGAAGGAGGAGTGAAAGCCAATTCGCCCTATGGCGCTAACCTTAGCTGTCTTACCACCGCGTTTTCTCGCCAGGCGCTGCGGGTTCTATGGCAAGCGCATGCAGGCCGTTCTTAAGCTCGTGCGCCAGCGCTTCGTTCACCTTGCGGTGCCGCTCCACGCGATTCATGCCGGTGAACATGGCGGAGACGATTCGCACGCGGAAATGAGTCTCGCCCGTTCCATCGAAGGTCTCTACATGGCCAGCCTCCGTGTGATGATGGCCGGCATGAAGATGGCTTTCGTTGATAACATCGAGCCGTTCCGGCGCAAATATCTCTTTAAGCCGGGCTTCTATCGTAGACTGTATGGACAAGGCCTTCTCCCAACACCATATTGGAGCAGCATCCCTAGAGAGCGCTCGGACCAGTTCGCTAGGCGCAATTCCGACAAAATGTCAATTCTTGTTTCGTGGCGGACAAGCGCCATAATTCCATACTGATTTGCTGTATTCAGGTCAGGTATGAAACTGAACTCGAAATATTTCGAGAAGATTCGCATTCGCCCGGATCCGAAGGTCGAGACCGATGTGCACGCGCCGCGCTGCCAATGGGACGGCTGTGAGGAGCCGGGCCATCATCGCGCGCCGGTGGGGCGGGAGCGTGAAGGCGAGTACTTCTGCTTCTGTTTCGAACACGTGCGGCACTATAACAAGAACTACAATTATTTTTCGGGTCTAAAGGATACCGAGATCGCGCGGTTTCAGAAGGAGGCGATGACAGGTCATCGCCCGACCTGGAAGGTCGGCTCGGCTAATAGCGGCCAGGCGGCCGCCGACTTTGCCCCTTTCCGATCCGGTCACGCGGCCTATTTCCGCCGTATTGGCGACCCCTTTAATCTGTTTGGCGGAGAACAGGCCGAGCCCCAGGCGCCGAAGGCGAAACGGCTGAGGCCGCTTGAGGCCAAGGCGCTGGAAACGCTGGGCCTGGACGAGAATGCTACTGGCGACCATATAAGGGCGCGCTATAAAGCGCTGGTCAAGCGTCACCATCCTGACGCAAATGGCGGCGACAGGGGCTCGGAAGAGCGTCTGCGTGACGTGATCAAAGCTTACAGGCTCCTCAAGCAGGCGGGTTTCTGTTAGTCCCGGTCTCTGCTAAGAGGCAGCGTTTCTAGACGAGCGGCGCGGAGAGAGTACCGCGCGCGCTGGAGGTATGATGAATAAGATTGACCGCGAGATTGCCAATCTCCCCGATACGACCGTCTCGGCGAAAGAGGTTTTCGGCATTGATTCGGATATGGTGCTGCCGGCGTTCTCAGCAGCCGATTCACACGTTCCGGATGTGGATCCGGACTATCTGTTCGACAAGCAGACAACACTCGCGATCCTTGCCGGCTTTACGTATAATCGCCGCGTGATGATATCGGGGTATCACGGTACGGGCAAATCCACTCATATCGAGCAGGTGGCGGCGCGGCTCAACTGGCCTTGCGTACGGATCAATCTCGACAGTCATGTCAGCCGTATCGACCTCGTTGGCAAGGATGCCATCGTGGTAAAGGAGGGCAAGCAGGTCACCGAGTTCCGGGACGGCATTCTGCCCTGGGCGTATCAGCACAATGTCGCGCTTGTCTTCGACGAATACGATGCGGGCCGCCCGGATGTGATGTTCGTCATTCAGCGCGTGCTGGAATCCTCGGGCCGGCTGACGCTGCTCGACCAGAGCAGGGTAGTCCGTCCGCATCCCGCCTTCCGCCTGTTTGCTACGGCAAACACGGTTGGACTGGGCGACACGAGCGGGCTTTATCACGGCACGCAGCAGATTAACCAGGCGCAGATGGATCGCTGGTCCATCGTCACGACGTTGAACTACCTGCCCCATGACGAGGAAGCGGCGATCGTCCAGGCCAAGGTCAAGCATTATCAGGGAGACCAAGGCCGGGAAACCGTCGACCGCATGGTGCGTGTAGCGGATATGACGCGCTCTGCGTTCATGAACGGCGATCTCTCGACCGTCATGAGTCCGCGTACGGTCATCATGTGGGCGGAGAACGCGGAGATCTTTGGCGATGTCGGTTTTGCGTTCCGTCTTACCTTCCTCAACAAGTGCGACGAACTGGAGCGCGCCCTGGTGGCGGAATTCTATCAGCGTGCGTTTGGTGAAGACCTGCCGGAATCGGCGGCGAACGTGGTTTTGAGCTAGGGGGCCGGAATGCAGTACGCGGGTGGATGTCACTGCGGGAATGTTCGCTTCGAGGTCGATGTCGACCTGTCGAGCCCGATCACCTGCAACTGCTCATATTGCCGGCAGCGCGGCAGCATTCTCGCTTTCACGCCGGCAGAAAGCTTCACGCTGGAAAAGGGTGAGGAAAGCCTCACGGAATACCGCTTCAACACGAAGCAAATCGAGCATCTGTTCTGTTCGTCCTGCGGGATGGAATCGTTCGCCCGTGGCGCCATGCCCGATGGCACCGCGATGGTAGCCGTGAATGTGCGTTGTCTGGACGATGTCGATTTGGATGCTCTGGAAACGCAGCAATTTGATGGTCGCTCGCGCTGAGCGGCTGGAGACACCAGGAAGTGAGCCAGACCAACCGTAAGCCCGGCCAGCCCCAGGAAGCGCCGCTTGATCCTTTCAAGCGGGCAGTGACGGGCTGCGTGCGCGCCATCGCGGGCGATCATGACCTGGAGGTATCCTTTTCCAAGGACAAGCCGGCGCTGACGGGAAACAGGATCCGCCTCCCGGATCCACCGAAAAAACCGACCGCCGAGACTTTGCGCGTCACCCGTGGACTGGGCGATTCCATGGCCCTGCGCCGGGCCTGCCACGATGCGCGCGTGCACAACCGGCTCGCACCCCAGGGCAAGCAGGCGCGCGCCATCTTCGATGCGGTTGAACAGGCCCGCATCGAAGCCATCGGCGCGCGCTCCATGCAGGGCGTTTCGGACAACCTGGCGGCGATGCTGGACGATAAGTTCGCTCGCGCCAACCTGGCGGATGTCAGCGATCAGGCCGACGCGCCCCTGGAAGAGGCGGTCGCGATGATGGTGCGCGAGAAGCTGACAGGCCGCGCTGCCCCGAAAAATGCAGAGCGGGTCACCGAGCTGTGGCGTGAGTGGGTCGAGGAAAAAGCCGGTGCAGATTTCGACACTCTCCTGCCGAATATAGAAAATCAGGACGCCTTCGCACGCAGCGTGCGCAACCTCCTGGGCTCCATGGATATGGGCGAGGAGTTCGAAGAGGAAGATCAGTTCGACGACAGCGACGAGGATGATGATCAGCCCAAGGGCGAGGAATCCTCGGAGGAAGGCGGCGAAGAGGATTCCGAAGGCGAACGCAGCCAGGCAGAGGAAGCCGATACCGCCGGCGACGAGCAGGAAGCCGGCGAAAGCAACGCCGCTGAAAGCACGACCGAAGACGATACTGATCAGGACGAGTTCGAAAACGAGACGCCGGGCGAGGCGCGCCAGCCCGAGAGTGCATTCGACCAGGCGGCAAGCGAGATCGACTACCGGGTTTTCACCACCAAATTCGATGAGGTGGTGAGCGCGCAAGACCTGTGCGACGAAGAAGAGCTGGACCGGCTGCGCGCCTATCTCGACAAGCAACTCACCAGTCTTCAAGGCGTGGTGGGGCGGCTTGCCAACCGCCTGCAGCGCCGGCTGATGGCTCAGCAGAACCGCTCCTGGGAGTTCGACCTGGAGGAAGGTGTTCTCGATCCTGCACGCCTGCCGCGCCTCATTATCGATCCCATGCAGCCGCTATCCTTCAAGCAGGAGCGCGATACAAATTTCCGCGACACGGTGGTCACACTTCTTCTCGACAATTCAGGCTCGATGCGGGGCCGCCCCATTTCGGTGGCGGCGATCTGCGCCGATATTCTTGCGCGTACCCTGGAGCGGTGCGGTGTGCGCGTGGAGATTCTTGGCTTCACCACCCGCGCCTGGAAGGGCGGACAGGCGCGCGAATCGTGGCTCAAGGAAGGTAAGAATGCCAATCCCGGCCGGCTGAATGACTTGCGCCACATCGTCTACAAGTCCGCCGATGCGCCGTGGCGTCGTTCACGCCGCAACCTCGGTCTGATGATGCGCGAGGGGCTTCTGAAGGAGAATATCGACGGGGAGGCGCTGCTGTGGGCTCACCAACGGCTTATGATGCGCCCCGAACAGCGCAAGATCATGATGATGATTTCCGACGGCGCACCGGTGGATGACTCCACCCTGTCGGTCAATCCCGGCAACTATCTGGAAAGACATTTGCGCGGCATCATCGAACTCGTCGAGACGCGCTCGCCCGTGGAGCTTCTGGCTATCGGGATCGGTCATGACGTCACACGCTATTATCGCCGGGCCGTGACCATCGTCGATGCCGAAGAACTCGCCGGAGCCATGACGGAACAGCTTGCTTCCCTTTTCGAGGAGGAGAGCCTCCGGCGTGGCGGCGATCGTGGGCGCCTGCGCCGTGCGAGCTGACATATCCGCTCCGGCCGCGTGGGTGGCCGGTCTCTTCCTAGTTTTCATCTTCGGCTTTTCTGCTAGCGCTGTTCCGGAAGAAGACGGAACGACCACGGTTTCCAGCAGCCGGATAACCGATTTTGAAATCGGCTCGCGCGATACGCGCTTCGGGCCGCTGACGTTCGTCGGCGGACTGGAAATGCGGTCGCGGGACAGGCGTTTCGGTGGGCTGTCGTCATTCCGGTTTCTGTCGCCAGGTGACCGCTTCATCGGCGTTACCGATACGGGTTTCTGGTTTTTTGGCCGGCTCGAACGCGATGGGGAAGGCCGTCCTTCGGGTTTCACCGATTTTACGATGGCTCCCATTCATGATCCGGACGGGAACATTGTTGACGATAAATGGACGACCGATGCCGAAGCGATTGCAGTCCGCGGCGGCGAGGTGGCGGTGGGCTTCGAGCGCGTGCATCGCATTGCGGTATTCGAATTCGATCCACCGGATATGGGACCGGCCAAGCTGGAACTCGATTTTCTCGTCCCTGAATATGAGTTGCGTGTGAACCAGGGTTTTGAAACGATCGCCTACGCGCCGGAGGACAGCCCGCTTGCCGGAGCGCTCGTTGCGATTACGGAACGCAGCATCGACTTGCAGGAGAATATCTTTGCCGCGATCTTGTCAGGGCCGCGCAAGGGGATCTTCACCGTCGTCCGAAGCGACGAGTTCGATATCACCGACGGCGCGTTTCTGCCCGATGGCGACCTGCTCTTGCTGGAACGTCGCTTTTCGCTCTTTAACGGCGGGGTTGCCATGCGGCTGAGGCGGATCGACGGGGACGATATCAAGCCCGGCGCCGCCATCGACGGTACCGTCCTCATGCAGGCCGATATGGATTACGAGGTCGACAATATGGAAGCGCTGGATATCTGGGAGAATGCCGACGGGCAGACGATGATCTCACTCCTGTCCGACGACAATCATTCCTTTCTCCAGCGCAACCTTTATCTCGAGTTCCGTTTGGACGATCAGGCCGACACGCCCTGACCCTCGGCGCCGGGGCGTTGGCCGGCCGCCTGCTGGCGGGCGGACGAGGTGACAGCGGCCTGCACCTTTTCGAAGGCACGGACCTCGATCTGCCGGACGCGCTCGCGGCTGATATCGAACTCACCGGACAGTTCTTCCAGCGTCAGCGGCTCGTCTGAAAGCCGACGTGCCTCGAAGATACGCCGTTCACGGTCGTTCAGGATATCCATCGCGTCGCTCAGCATGCGGCGGCGCGATTCGAGCTCGTCCTGCTGGACAAGCATCTGCTCCTGGCTTTCGCTGTCATCGACGAGCCAGTCCTGCCATTCGCCGGACTCGCCTTCCGTGGCGCGTATCGGCGCATTGAGCGAGGCATCGCCGGAAAGGCGGCGGTTCATCGAGACCACCTCTTCCTCGCTCACATTCAGGCGCTCGGCAATCTGCGAAATCTGCTCGGGGTTCAGATCGCCCTCTTCAAGCGCCTGGATCTTGCCCTTGACCTTGCGCAGATTAAAGAACAGCCGTTTCTGGTTCGCCGTGGTGCCCATCTTTACGAGGCTCCACGAACGAAGGATGTACTCTTGAATTGAAGCCTTGATCCACCACATTGCGTAGGTGGCAAGACGGAAGCCGCGCTCGGGCTCGAATTTCTTGACGGCTTGCATAAGGCCGACATTGCCCTCGGAAATGACTTCGCCGATGGGCAGTCCATAGCCACGATAGCCCATGGCTATCTTCGCCACGAGCCGCAGGTGGCTGGTGACCAGTTTGTGCGCCGCGTCGGGATCTCCATGCTCGCGATAGCGCTTCGCAAGCATGTATTCCTGCTCGGGCTGCAACATGGGAAATCTGCGGATTTCCTCAAGATAGCGGGTAAGCCCGCCCTCGCCCGAAGCGATGCTCGGAAGTGTCTGGGCCATTCTAGCACCCTCCTTTTGTTTCCGCGTCCCCTGTTTCAGGCAGACGCCCCACGTGGCCGCCGTGTACGCACCACGCCCTCATCAATATATAGGAAGAGATACCAAAAGACAAAACCTTCCATCCCTGGTCAACTAAACGTTACCAGCCGGGTTCGCTTTGTCTTTTTGTTATCCTATAGACGATTAAACCCCTCGATAAGTTCCGCCAAATCGTGCGGAATTGGCGCTTCGAAGCGCAACGTCTCTCCTGTTTCGGGATGGCGGAAAGCCAGCAGCTTCGCGTGCAGGGCCTGGCGCGGGAAAGCGCGGGCCTGTTCGGCGAGATCCGAGGGGAGCCGGTTTGCCTTGGTGCGGAAGGCGCGGCCATAGGCCGGATCGCCGACGAGCGGGTGACCAATATGCGCCATATGGACGCGGATCTGGTGTGTGCGGCCGGTCGCAAGCCGGCATTCGATCAACGATGCTATGCGTTCTTCCGGTGTGCCCGGGCCATAGCGCGCGAGCACGGTATAGTGCGTTACCGCCGCGCGGGCATCGGGCCGGGATGACGAAACGACCGCCCGCAAGGTGCGGTCGTGGGTTGAGCGCCCGAGCGGAGCGTCGACTATACCGGAAGCGCGTTGCGGAGCGCCCCAGACCAGCGCCACATAGGCCCGCTCGAGCATGCCGTCGCGACCATGGTCGGCAAATGCCTGGGCCAAAGCGCGGTGCGCACGATCGGTTTTGGCGACGACCATGACGCCGCTGGTCTCCCGGTCGAGCCGGTGAACGATACCGGGACGGCGAACTCCGCCGATGCCCGAAAGGCTCGTCCCGCAGTGGTGGATCAGCGCATTGACGAGCGTGCCGCTCCAGTTGCCGGGGCCGGGATGCACGACAAGGCCGGCCGGCTTGTTGATGACGATAAGCGCATCGTCCTCGTAAAGAATGTCGAGAGGTATGGCCTCGCCTTCCGGCTCGGGCGCTTCCGGTTCCGGCAGTTCTATCGTGAAGCGCTCACCGGCCGAGACCTTCCGCTTCGGCTCGGTTATCGGCTTACCCCCGTGGAGGACCGCTCCGGCGCGGATAAGGGCCTGGACGCGGCTGCGGGAGAGATCCGGCGCCGTTTCCGCGGCCAGCCATTGGTCGAGCCGCTTGCCTTCTGCATCCGCCTCGGCCTGCAACTCTTTCCATTCACCGCCGGCTTCGCTATCAGGATCGCTCATTTGCCGCACTTGTGGATTGGATTGATTATGACCGGGCCGAACGCACCGCACGACCTAGAAGAGGAAAAACCGCTCGACCCGGCCGCGGAGCGCGTCCGGCGCAAGCTCGTGCGCTTCATGGGGATCAACCTCGCCATCTTATTCACCGCGGTTATGGTCGTGGTTCTGGCGTTTGTCTACAAGTCCCTGACGCCGAATGAGGGAACGGAAGCATCCTCCTCACCCGTGGCTTCGGGGGGAAGCGTTGATATCCAGATCGCTCTACCGGGCGGCGCAGAGGTGGTCTCGCACGGTCTTTTCGGAAACCGGCTGACGATCTATCTCAGGAATTCGGATGGGAGCGAGGCGATCGAAATCTTCGGACTCGACCAGGGGCGGTCGCTCGGACAGATCGAAATTCTTCGGGAAGAGCAATGACGCCCGGCCGTAGACAGCGCATCGCGCTGGTCACCATCGTGGTGCGCGCCTATGATGAGGCAATCGCCTGGTATCGTGAGAAGCTCGGCTTCGAATTGATCGAGGATACGTCGCTCGAGGGCAATAAGCGCTGGGTCGTGATGGGACCAGAAGGTTCAAACGGACCATGTCTCCTGCTCGCTCAGGCTCGTGGAACAGCGCAGGAAGCAGCATCGGAAACCAGACCGGCGGACGCGTCTTTCTATTCCTTTACACGGACGATTTCTGGCGGAATTACCATATGATGCAGGCTCGCGGCGTCGAGTTCCAAGAAGAACCCCGCCAGGAGCGTTACGGCAGGGTCGTCGTTTTTGCCGATCTCTACGGGAATCTCTGGGACCTTCTGCAGCCCGCCGATGCGAACGGCTGAATCGGGCACCTACCCTGTTGCAATTGTCGCAATTCGAGACTATATCGCGGCCTCGACAGACGCTCCCATCGTCTAGCGGTCTAGGACGCCGCCCTCTCACGGCGGAAACAGGGGTTCGAGTCCCCTTGGGAGTGCCAGTTTTCCTGTACGACCCGGAAACAAATTACAATCCGAGTTCTGACCGGCGAGCACGGTCGAACATGACCTTTTTGCGGTGCATGCAGACGCGCCGCAGGCGATGACCCAAGGGTTGTCGGTCATAGGCCTCTGCAGAACACATGGGTTACGTCCCAATGCTGGAGAATCGTGTCGCTAAATCCGGTCCTGCGTGTCCCGTGCCGACAACGCCCGCGCTAGCACGTCGAATACTCGTGGCTCGGCCATTTGGCTTACATTGAACCGCAAGAAGCTGGGCATGGATTGCGAGACGCTGAATACGTTGCCCGGGGCGAGAATGACATTTTCATGCAGCGCGGCACGGGCCACCGCCGCTGCGTCCTGCTCGCCGGGGAGACGGCACCAGAGATAGAAACCGCCGCGCGGCATCAGCCAGGGGTGGATGTCCAATTTCTCAAGCTTGGCCGCTGTTTCGCGGCGCACACGCGCGAGGCGCTGGCGCGTCGCCTCCATGTGCTTGCGGTAGCTGCCGTCGCTCAAGGTCGAGAACAGGATCTCGACGGCGACAGGACTGG
The DNA here is from genome assembly GCF_028767125.1 of Chelativorans sp. YIM 93263. Classification (GTDB taxonomy): domain Bacteria; phylum Pseudomonadota; class Alphaproteobacteria; order Rhizobiales; family Rhizobiaceae; genus Chelativorans. The sequence continues at coordinate 32,597 of NZ_JAKCWP010000013.1, read as the reverse complement.
GGCCACCGAAGTTGGTCGCCACCTGAAGATCGACCAGCGCATCGATCCAGTCCGACCGGGCGGCGATATAGCCGCAGCGGACCGAAGCGGAGAGTGTCTTGGAGAAGCTGCCGATCCGAATGACACGCTCGAGGCCGTCCAGCGTTGCGAGGCGCGGTGAGGGTTCCGGCTCGAATCCGGCGAAGATATCGTCCTCGATGATGATCAGGTCATGCTCCGCGGCCGTGTTGAGAAGCTGGTGTGCTACCTGAGGCGAGATGGTCGCTCCTGTCGGGTTGTGAAGGGCGGAGTTGGTGATGTAGAGGCGAGGCTTTTGCGTCGCCAGAATGTCCGCGAAGAGCGCGGTATCCGGCCCTTTCGATGTATAGGGCACGCCGACGATCTTTACCTGGTGGGCTCGCAGCAGCGCCTGAAAGTTGAAATAACACGGGTCGTCGAGGAGCACGACATCGTCAGGGCGAAGCAGGAAACGGCAGATTAGGTCGATCGCCTGGGTGCCCGATCCGGTGAGCAGGATCTGCTCGGGACCGGCGGTAAGTCCTTCCTCGGCGAATTGGCGCGCGAGAATACGGCGCAGACTGGATGCGCCGCGGGTGTTTCCATAGTCAACCAAAAGCGCATCTTCCGCCCGAGCGAGCTTGCGGATTGCCCGGCGGATCGCGGCGTTCGGCATCCAGTCGGAAGGAAGCCAGCCGCATCCGGGCATCGGTACTCCGGAACGTGCGTCCAGAGATTGCCGCGAAACCCAAAGGGGATCGATGGCCCGGTCGCGGCGGGGCTCGACATCGGACAGGGTGAACGGCGCCGCCGAGCCGGAAACATAAAATCCGGATCCGGGACGGGAGCGGATCAGGCCTTCAGCAGTCAATCGATCATACGCGTCAACGATCGTCGAGGGCGACACGCCCATGGCCGTTGCGAAGCTGCGGATCGAGGGCAGCTTCTCTCCAGGCGCCAGGGCACGGCCCGCGATCTTCCGGCGAATTGCCTCCATGACCATGCCGGTGCGCGTGTTCTTACGGTCTCTCATAAATCAAAGCTTACAAGTGTGTGGGTCTGAAAACCAGTACAGTTCTGTAAAATTGTGCTGTTCTGTAACTGTCTCCGCTGATCCTGTTCCCGTATATCGATGTCGTCTGAAAAGGAAAATGCGGTGCAACCGACGACGGCAGGATGGGGCAGTGGTCTGCTCGGCGTGATCATCTTCAGCGGATCTCTGCCCGCGACCCGGGTGGCTGTCGAGGGTTTCACCCCATTGTTTTTAACGTCCATCCGGGCCGTCATCGCGGCACTGCTGGGGGCGGCTTTGCTGTTCCTGTTACGGCAGTCGCGTCCTGAACGCACGGACTTAGCCTCTTTGGCGGTCGTGGCGCTTGGTGTGGTCGTGGGCTTTCCGTTGTTGACCGCGTTTGCTCTTCAGCACATTACTTCGGCGCATTCGTTTGTCTTTATCGGCCTTCTGCCGCTTGCCACCGCCATCTTCGGCGTTCTGCGCGGCGGCGAGCGCCCCGGGCCCGTCTTTTGGCTGTTTTCCTGCATGGGAAGTCTGCTGGTGGTGGGGTATGCGCTGGCGCAGGGTGGCAGTGGATCATGGGCCGGCGATCTTCTGATGATTGCGGCAATTCTGGTTTGCGGGCTCGGCTATGCCGAGGGGGCGGCCCTGTCCCGTAAGCTTGGCGGGTGGCAGGTGATTTCCTGGGCCTTGGTGCTCTCGCTCCCGGGCATGGCGGTGGTTGCGCTGGCAACGAGCCCTGAAAGCGTGACCGGGATCGCGCTGCCTGCCTGGTTCAGCCTCGGCTACGTCTCCGTTTTCAGCATGCTCGTCGGCTTTGTGTTCTGGTATCGGGGGCTTGCGCTTGGCGGGATCGCGGGCGTTGGACAGTTGCAACTGCTGCAACCGTTTTTCGGTCTCATGCTTGCCGGCCTGCTGCTGCACGAGCCCGTGTCTTTGACAATGATCGGCGTGACGGTTCTTGTTGTCTGTTGTGTCGCAGGCGCAAAGCGTTTTGCCTGAAAATGCTTGTCATCAGCCGAATACCGGGATGACATTTTCTCGCCGTTAAGTTTCCCATGCTTACCATAAGCAAAAGCCGCCGATGGTATAGCGATGGGGTATTTTCATGATTGCCGGAAGACCGAAGAGGTTGTCTGTTTCGGGCATTGCCACCGCGATGCTGGCGCTTGCTGGCTGCTCCCAAAGCCTTGATAGCATCACTACATCTTCCAGCAGTTCGAAATCCTATCCCTATACGCAAAAGGACCGGGCCTGCATGGAGCGCGCCATGTTCTTTGAATCCAACAGGTCGAGCCATGACGGGCTATTGGCCGTAGGGACGGTGGTCATGAACCGGGTTCATTCGGATCAGTTTCCCGACACGGTCTGCGGCGTCGTGGGGCAAAAGGGGCAGTTCGCGCCTGGCGTGCTTTCCCGACCGATGAATTCGGAGGCCATGCCGGATGTGCAGAATGCTGCCGCTGCGGTGCTCAGCGGAGAGCGGCATCCCGGAGTGCAGAAGGCCAAATTCTTCCATACCGCGGGCCTCACATTCCCCTACAAGAACATGCATTACGTGCTCGTTGCCGGCGGCAACGCGTTCTACGAGAAACGAAGCAAGCATAAGGTGACGCAAGCAGTACCGCCAGCTCCGAGCGAGGAGACGGTCGCCGCTACCGCAAACAACAGCACGCATTCCTACCGGGCGCGTACCGAAGTGGTCGATGCCATCGGTGCGATGTTACTCGAAGATGGGCAGCCTCTGTCCGAGTAGCTGGGCCGCGGACCGGTGAAATCCACATTCAGAACCAGAGCGCGCGAGCGCCACGGAGGATTGTCAGAACCAGTCCCTTAGGTTGAAATGAGAGGCCGTGTGTCTATTCTCGACCATGGCATTGTCTGCGTCTGACAAGCATTTTCGGAATCGAGGCCATCACGTGCCCAGCGCTCTTCGGCATATCCTGTTTCCGCTTCTCGCCCTTCTTCTCATTACGAGTCCCGCAGCCTCGCAGATATCAGCATCTCCTCCAGCGCAAGAGCCGGCCGGGGCCGATCCGCAACCGGGCTATGGCGCGATGGCGGATATCCTCGAAGACGAAGCGGCCCGGAACGCGCTGATTGCGGAATTGCGACGGCTCGCAGCCGGGGAAACCGCGCCGGCTGCACCGGCGGCACAAGATGCCTCCCTGGCGCGGGAGATCGCGCATATCACAAACGCGTTTGCCGAGGGCATCGTGGCCCGGATCATTGCTGCCTACGATCGCATACTCGGCCTCGATATGGGGTCGCTTTCTTCCCAGGGGATGATCAATCTCGCATGGGCCGCATTCGATCTCGGCGTTGTCATCCTCGTTGTTATCGGGACCCTGTGGTTTTTGCGAAGCCTGGCGAGTGCCGCTTACCGACGGGCGTCCGAGTGGGTGTTGGCACGGGGCGGGCCAAACTCTTGGACAAGGCGCGGCCTTGCGGCCTTGGGTTGCGGTCTGCTCGATCTCGCCATCGTCGCCATAGGTTGGTTTGTTGGCCACACCGTCGCACTTTTCGCTCTCGGTGAGGAGTTCGGGCGCATGGATACGAATCAATCGCTCTTCCTCAATGCGTTTCTCGTCATCGAGATTACCAAAGTGGTGATCCGCTTTCTCTTCGCAACGCGGTATGACGGATTGCGCCTGCTCCTGATCAGGGGCGAGGACGCGGCCTACTGGAACACCTGGCTTTCGCGCCTGATAAGCTTTGTGGGCTACGGAATTCTCGTCGTCGTGCCGATCGTCAGCTCCACTCTCGGTACGATCGTTGGATCGGCCATCGCAACGTTTGTCTATGGTGTGGGCTTCGTCCTCACCGTTATCGTGATCCGCCAGAATCGCGAGCCAGTGAGGATGCGGCTCCAGGCAATGGCCGAGAGAACCCAAATCGGCTTTGCGAGCATGCTTCTGGGTACGCTTGCCCGTATCTGGCATATCATTGTCATCGCCTATTTTTCGGTGTTGGCGCTGCTCTTGCTCATTCATCCGAAGACCGCGTTCTCCTTGATGGTTGCTGCTACGGTCCAGACGATCGTAGCGCTTGCGGCCGGCATTCTCCTGTCGGCGCTGATCGGCAGGGCAATCGCTCTTGGCATTCGATTGCAGCCGGAGACGCGCTCACAGTTCCCTATGCTCGAGGAGCGGCTGAATGCCTTCGTGCCCGCGACACTGAAGGTCGTGCGGATCGTTATCGGGCTCGTTGTGGCCGCTATTGTGCTGGATGCCTGGCAGATCCTCGACTTCTCCGCCTGGATAAGCTCGGATTCCGGTCTGCAGGTCATCGGCAGAATCGTGACCGTCGCTTTTGTTCTGGCTGCGGCTTTCGCCATCTGGCTCGTCGTTTCGTCCTGGATCGAATACCGCCTGAACCAGCAAACCGGCGGCGTCATGTCAGCCTCCAGAGCGCGTCAGCACACACTTCTGACGATCTTCCGCAATGCCTTCACAATCGCGCTCGTGGTTATGGCCGTGATGATTACTCTGTCCGAGCTCGGCCTGGATATCGGGCCGCTGCTGGCCGGTGCCGGCGTGCTCGGCCTCGCAATCGGTTTCGGGGCGCAAAAGCTCGTACAGGATGTCATCACGGGCGTGTTCATCCAGCTTGAAAACGCCATCTACACCGGCGATGTCGTCACGGCTGGCGGCATTACAGGGGTGGTCGAGAAGCTGACCGTGCGCTCGGTCGGGATTCGCGACCTTTCAGGTACCTATCACCTCATTCCGTTCTCCTCTGTCGACACAGTGTCGAACTTCATGCGCGGCTTTTCCTACCATGTGGGCGAATACGGGGTCGCCTACAGAGAGAATGTCGATGAGGTGATCGAGGTGATGAAGCAGGCCTTTGAGGAACTGCGTGCCAACCCCGAATACGGTGACGACATTATCGGCGATCTTGAGGTGCATGGCGTTACGGCGTTTGCAGATTCCAGCGTGAACGTCCGCGTACGCATAAAAACGCAGCCAGGCCAGCAGTGGGCTATCGGGCGCGCCTACAACGCGATCATCAAAAAACACTTCGATGCGGCCGGCATCGAGATACCGTTTCCGCATGTCACGCTGTATTTCGGCGAGGACAAGAAAGGCTCCGCACCCGCCGCGCCGATCAAAGTCATTCAACCCTTGTCTACGGATGTGGATGAGGACGCGGATGAGGAAGGGCCGAAAAGACCCCGGCGCACGAAACCCCCAAAGAAGAAGCCGGCGCAGTCCACGCAGGAAGGTGAACCGGACATCCCTTCCGAAGGCGAAGTATAACCATACGTCAATGCGCGCTTTCTACTCCGACCGGGTCTGTCGGTCCGGCATACGATGCAGGGTCTGTTGAGATTCGAACGTGGCCGAGACCTTCCGTCCAATCCTCCCTCGGACACTGATCATCAATGGCAGTTTCGCCGATGTGCGCGGCTGTCTCACGGTGGACCGCCAGGTGCCGGTTGGTGTCCAGAGGAGCGGGAAAAGGCGGATGCGAAAGAGTGGCAGCCGGTCTTCCGCTCCCTATCAATATTTTTGCGGCACATAGAGCTCTGGCGGCAGGACGGCGCGTTCGTACTCCGGATTGAACACGCGATCGGGCAGCTCGATCTCCTGATGCGGCACCGGCTCATAAGGGATCTGCTGCAGGAGGTGATTAATGCAGTTGAGGCGGGCTCTCTTTTTCTCGTTGCCCTCGACGATGTACCACGGCGACTCGGGAATGTTGGTGCGCGCGAACATCTCCTCCTTGGCTTTGGTATAGTCTTCCCACCGCACCCGCGATTCCAGGTCCATGGGCGAGAGCTTCCACTGCTTCATCGGGTCGTGAATGCGCATCAGGAAGCGTAATTGCTGTTCCTCGTCCGTGATGGAGAACCAGTACTTGACGAGCCTGATGCCGGAGCGCACCAGCATGCGCTCGAACTCCGGCACGTCCCGGAAGAACTCCTCTACCTGCTGCTGCGTGGCAAAGCCCATTACCCGTTCCACCCCGGCGCGATTGTACCAGGAGCGGTCGAACAGCACGATCTCTCCGCCGGCCGGCAAATGCGGCACGTAGCGCTGAAAATACCATTGCGTCTTTTCGCGGTCACTCGGCGCAGGCAGGGCTGCAACGCGGCATATCCGTGGGTTGAGGCGCTGTGTGATGCGTTTGATGACGCCGCCCTTGCCGGCGGAGTCTCGGCCCTCGAATATGACGACGACTTTTTCCTTATGGTGGGCTACCCAGTCCTGCAGCTTGATGAGTTCGGACTGCAACCGGATGAGTTCGCGAAAATAGGTGCGGCGGTCGATCGTGTCCGGATGCGCCTTCTTATAGATTCTGGCCAACTCGAACGACAGAGCCGGTTCCGAAATCTCGAGCTCGTAGTCCTCGTCCAGTGTGTCTTCCAACTCGGCTTTCAGCCAATCCGCCGAGTTCGTCCTGGTCTCGCTCTTCTCCATCTCGGGTCTCCGCATACGATATTTGCCGCTTTTCGCAGTTTGCCATCAATACCTACCGCCCGGGCGTAACGGTTTTATTGCAGAGGCAAGAGGTGTGCATTCGCTTGGCAAACGCCGGCATAGCAGCAGTCACATACCTGTTACCCACCGGTGCTAGCTGATTGCCGTCAACGGAGAGAGGCGGATGTCGCACACAGAAACACTCGATAAGATATCGGCGCCTGGCAGCAGTAGCAGACTGCCGCAGTGGCTGGCCGTCGTTACCATGATCTACGTGCTCATCAGCGCGGTCAGCCTGATCGGTACGGGTTTCAAGGCCGCGACCGGCGGGCAAGCGCAGGAACTGTTCAGCTTCGCCTCCAATCCCTATGTCGGGCTCGTGATCGGCATCGTCGCCACGGCGCTGATCCAGTCCTCGTCAACCGTTTCGTCCCTGATCGTCGGCATGGTCGCCGGCGGCTTGCCGGTGGCGATCGCCATTCCGATGATCATGGGGTCAAACGTCGGCACGACCCTGACCAATACACTGGTCAGCCTCGGGCATGTGCGCAACAAGGAGGAGTTCCGGCGCGCCTTCGCGGCGGCGACGGTGCACGATTTCTTCAACCTCATAGCGATCGTCATCTTTTTACCACTGGAGATCATGTTCGGGCTTCTGGAACGGATCTCCGCAGCGGTCGCGGGGCTGTTGGTTGGTGACGCCAACTATTCCATGTCCGGGCTGAACTTCATGAAGATCCTCACCAAACCCCTCGTCGGCACACTGGAAGGCGTCTCCAGCCTGCTGCCGGGCATGTTGGCGGGGCTTGCGATGGTGGTGATCGGTCTTGCCCTTATCTTCCTGGCCATCACCTGGATCGGCAAGCTTCTCAAGGTGCTGATGGTCGGCAAGGCCAAGGCGGTCATGCACAGCGCGATCGGGAAGGGGCCGGCGACCGGTATCTTCTCGGGCACGCTGGTCACGATCTTCGTGCAATCCTCCTCGACGACGACCAGCCTCATGGTGCCCCTGGCCGGGGCGGGGACTTTCTCGTTGAGACAGATCTACCCGTTCATGCTGGGCGCAAATATCGGGACCACCGTGACGGCGCTTTTGGCCGCGACCGCGGTCACGGGCGCCGTGGCGGCACACGCCCTGGAGATCGCCATCGTCCACGTGCTCTTCAACGTGTTCGCTGTGGCGCTGATTTTCGGCCTGCCGTTCCTGCGGAACCTGCCGATTTTGGGCGCCGAATGGCTTGCAGGACTGGCATCCGAGCGCAAAATCTATGCTGCAGTGTGGGTTCTGGGTGTCTTCATCGTGGTGCCGCTGCTGCTCATCGCCATCACTGTTTTGTTCTGAGGTATTGCCATGAATGATCTGAGCCGTCTGTCGAAGGAAGACCTCAAAAGGGTTCTGGACGAAACGGAAGGGCACATCGGCGAGATTCGCGCCGAGTTGGAGCGCCGCGAGCAGAGCGATCAGCACGAGGCCGTCGATTCGCTGGAACTGCACCTCGAGCAGGCGCAGGTTAACTGGACGGAGGTGAAGGCCTTCTTCCAGCAGGTCTTGGCAGAGTTGCGGGGCAAATCGAAATGAACTGGTATTCCAGCATGGTCACCGGAAACGGAAGCAGTCTGATGAAGACGAAATCATTGCTCTTTGCCGCCTTCGTGGGCCTGAGTTCAGCCATGACATCCGGAGCCTCGGCGCAGCAGATCATCGCTGACGGATCGAGTACCGTCTATCCTATCACGGTCGAAGCGGCGCGACGCGCCGGCATCGAGATAGATGTCAATTTCTCCGGAACGACAGCCGGGTTCCGGCGCTTTTGCGCAGGTGAGACAGACATCAGCAATGCTTCTCGACCGATCAACACGGAAGAGATGGAGGTCTGTGCCGAGGCCGGCGTGGACTATGTGGAATTGCCGATCGCCTTTGATGCACTCGCCGTGGTCGTCAACGCGACCAATGATTGGGCGAAATCCATTACGATCGAGGAGTTGCGCAAGCTCTGGGAGCCGGCGGCCGAGGGCACCGTTACGACTTGGCAGCAGGTGCGTGAAGAATGGCCAGATCGCCCGATCAAGCTGTTCGGGCGCGGCCAGGATTCGGGGACTTACGACTATTTCACCACCGCGATTGTTGGTGAGACGCGCTCCAGCCGCAGCGATTACACCGCCAGTGAGGACGAGGAACAGCTGGCCGCCGGAATCGCGGTGAACCCCGATGCGCTCGGTTTCTTCGGTGTCGGCGCTTATTTTCGCCATTGGGAGGAAATGAACGATCTCGCCATCGACGCCGGCAGCGGACCGGTGCTTCCGGCGATGCGTGAGGTGCTGGCCGGTCGCTATCAGCCGCTCGCGCGACCGCTGTTCCTCTACGTCAACGTAGCCTCTCTGGAGAGCAAGGCGGATTTGCAGGAGTTTCTGAAAAGCTATCTCGGCGGTGCGCAGAAGTGGATACACTTTACGGGTTATATGCCGCTCTCCGCACAGGCCTACGACAGGGCTCTCGAACGGCTCGAAAGCAAAACGACGGGAACACGTTTCGACGGCGAGATGCCGATCGGCATCGGCATCGACGGTCTCTACAATTGAGTGCCGAAACACCCCTGGAAGAGGCATCGTTACAGGAGCATTGTCCTAATGAGGCCACTCGCGGGACTGCACCGCACGCAATACGCCGCAGACCCCATGCCCGCGGGGGCCGGCTATGAGCGTGCACTCGACGCACACGCCGAAATGAACGAATCTTAGTTTGCTAAATCGCTCTACAACGACTTGCTCATGCCGCGGCGACGATTTCAGCTTTCGGAGAAGCTCCGGGTTTGCGCTAAACGGCTGAGTCGAGGCGCAAAGCGGCTGTCCAGGGTTGGCTATAGAGGTCGCCTTAGAATCAATGTCGATCAAGACCGGCTCCTCACCACTGATCTCAGCGCCGATGGCATATTCGTGTTAGGATCTATAGATCGGTTGTGCCCTTGTGCGGTCTTCTCGATTTGCGGTCGGAGGTCGTGCTGCTTCGCCGCATTCCGGTGGACCTTATTCCTCTTCAAGGATCTTCAACAGCATGGTTTCGTCGGGCCCGATGGTTCGGCCATCCTGTGTGCGGATATCGAGGGCAACCGGCAAGCCCTTCTCACGATCGACCAGAACGGAATGCTCCTCTCCCGGCCCAAAAAGGTGGCGTTCGCCGAATTGCCGTAGCGCAACCATCACCGGAAACAAATCCCGTCCCATCGCTGTCAGCTTGTATTCCGTGCGCGAGCCGCTCCCACCGGCCGGCACGGCCTCCAGGATGCCACGCGAAACGAGCGTGCGGAGGCGATCCGTAAGAATGTTCTTGGCGATGCCGAGACTCTTCTGGAACTCGCTGAAGCGGGTGAGGCCCTCGAAGGCGTCACGCACGATCAAAAGCGACCACCAGTCGCCGATAACATCCAACGACCGTGCGCTGGGGCAGTAATCTCCTTTGAGGCTTTTTCTCCCGACCATTGATCTAGCTCCAATGCATAGAAAAAGGTTGCATAACGAAACCAAACAAGATATCTCGTTTTTGGTTTCATAATACAACAAATTCTACGGGAGTCCGCAATGGATTCGATGAAAGGCGAAGCGCCTTGTGGCGCTGCGAACGGTGCCTTGTGCACAAATGAAAGGCACATGCAGAGCCGTGAGAGCGGAACAGCATCTGTTTCCCCAGAAACGCAGGCGTCCGCGCTCAGTCGGCCGGTCATGCTGCTGTTTGCTGTCGCGAGCGGTCTCGCGGTGGCCAACGCCTATTTCGCCCATCCGCTGCTTGACGTAATTGCTGACGATCTTGGGCTTAAGCGCTCCATAGCGGGCCTGATCGTCGGAGCGACGCAGTTGGGCTATGCGTTCGGTCTGGTTCTGCTGGTGCCGCTCGGTGATCTCATCGACCGTCGCAAGCTTATCATCGGCCAGTCACTGTTATCGGTTTTAGCGCTCGGATGCGTGGGACTTTCCTTCACCGCGGCGATGTTACTGGTCTCGATGGCAGCGGTCGGGCTGTTGGCTGTCGTGACGCAAGCGCTTGTTGCATATGCCGCGAGCTTGGCTCAACCCGCCGAACGCGGACAGATCGTCGGCGTCGTCACAAGCGGCATCGTTCTCGGCATCCTGCTGGCGCGGACGTTCGCAGGACTTCTAACCGACCTTTCAGGTTGGCGAACAGTCTATCTCCTTTCCGCTGTTTTGACGCTCGTGATTGCAGCGCTCCTTTGCAAAACTCTCCCACATCAGGAAAAGCCAAAGGCGAGACTCTCCTATCCGCGTCTGATCGGCTCCCTGTTGATGCTCTTCATCGAGGAACCTGTGCTGCGCATTCGCGCCGTGATCGCCATGTTGATCTTCGCCCGCATCACGACACTGCTTGCACCCCTGGTGTTGCCGCTGAGCGCGCCGCCCTTTTCACTGTCTCATACCCAGGTCGGGCTCTTCGGCCTCGCTGGCGCTGCCGGCGCGCTCGGAGCTGTGCGCTCCGGACGGTGGGCCGATCGGGGGCACGGGCAGCGTACCACCGGAATAGCGCTCACTCTCATGCTTATTGCGTGGCTGCCGATATCGATGCTGCCGCACTCGATCCTTTGGCTGATCGCCGGCGTGTTCATCATTGATTTCGGGTTGCAGGCGGCGCACGTGACAAACCAGGGCATGATCTACCGAGTGCGGCCAGAGGCACAGAATCGCCTCACCGCGGCCTATGTGATTTTCTATTCCATCGGCAGTGCGATCGGCTCATCGGCGTCAACGATGGTCTATGCCTATGCCGGCTGGAATGGTGTCTCCGTTATGGGAGCGGGCATCAGCGCATTGACGCTGACCTTCTGGGTTCTGACACTGCGGTCGACACCCCCTAATGCCACGCAGCGAATAGTTGCTGCGGAATAGCCGGGTCAAGCCGACCGAGGAGATCATCTCATAGCAGCCGCCGCCGATGCGGCCGTATTCCCGCCAGAGGCGCCCGGATTACACGCGGCGCTGGCGGAAGGTCAGGCGGAGGGGGCCTCGGCCATGAATGCGCTCAGGTCCACGTCCCAGCGGATCACATTTCCGAGAGCGACTACATTGAAGCGAATTGGGTACAAGCCTTCTGGGGCGGGAGCTATGTGCGCTGCAGAAGGTCAAGGTCACTTATGATCCCGACAATCTGTTCCACCATGGGGTTGCTCCAAAGAGTTGAGCAACCTGAATTGCCGACACTGTCGAGGCACCTGGCTCCTTACGTGGGCAGATAAGGCCGGCGTTGTTGCTTACCCTGGTTCTCAAATGGCTCGACTTGGGCCGTAACCTCGACCGCTATCGGGAGGCATTTGGGAAAGCAGTCGATTGCTCCGATCTCGTTGCAGCAGCACATAACATTGCAGCGCGGGAGAGTAGTGCCGCCTTGAACGTCATCACGCTGCCGATCTTCCACCGAGTTCTCGCGCCAGAGCGACAAACGCCTTGAAGGCGGCGGAAGGGTTGCGCCGTCCGGGATAGTAGAGGCAGAGGCCGGCAAAGGGCGGCGTCCAGTCGTCCAGCACGCGAACGAGACGTCCCGCCTCGATGTCGGCATGTATGTCCTGTTCCATGAAGAAGCCCAGCCCGATGCCCTGCAGCACGGCGGTTCGCGCGAGGCTCGCCTCATCCAAGGTAATCGGGCCGGTTACGTCGATCTGGGCGGTTTTGCCGTCCTTCTCGAACTGCCAGCGATAGAGCGCGCCATTCGGGAGACGCACGCGGACGCACTGATGCTGGAGGAGGTCGGGCGGAGCGTGCGGCCTGCCATGCTTCTCGACATAGGCCGGCGAGCCGACGACCGCATATCGCTGCGGTCGGCCCAGCGATATTGCGATCATATCGCTGGGCACGAGGTCGGCCACACGCACGCCGAGGTCGAATCCTTCGGCAACGATATCGACCAGCCGCCCCTCGGTGACGAGATCGATATGCACCTGCGGGTAGCGGCGCAGGAACTCCAGCACCAGCGGCGAAAGGATCTCGCGCGCCGCGGTGGCAAATGCATTGATGCGGAGCGTCCCTGACGGCGTTGCCTGCCGCGCCCGTACCGCCTCCATGGCGCCGTGAATGTCCTGCAATGCCGGGCCGACCTGCTCGATAAACACGCGCCCGGCATCGGTGAGCGAGACGCTGCGCGTCGTGCGGTTGAACAGGCGGACGCCAAGGCTCGCCTCAAGCCTCCCGATGGCGTTGCTAAGCGCAGTTGTGGACATGCCGAGATCGAGCGCCGCGACTCGGAATGAAGTCCTGCGCGCAACGGCGATGACCGCGTCGAGGTCGTTCAGCGCTGGCCGGTACATTGTCCCTCTTATCGCAATTCCTCATCCATCTTTATCCAGCTTATCGAAACAGATGTCCACGTCTAAATAGCAGGGACGAAACGACACCCAAAAAGAGGGAACAGCGCTATGGACCTGCCTTCACCGATCCAGGGCTATTTCCACGCAGACAGGAGCAATGACGGCGAGGCTCTGATCCGTGCCTTCGCGCCCGATGCCGTCGTTAACGACGAGGGCCGCTCCCATACCGGCCGTCAGGCCATCGTTGCCTGGTGGCGCGACGTGAAAGCCAAATACCAGCATGTCGCCGAGCCACTTGAGGTGGCCGAGGAGGAGGGCGCCACCAAAGTCCGCGCCAGGGTAACCGGGCAATTCCCGGGAGGTCCCGCCACTCTCACCTTCGCGTTCCGGCTCGAGGATGGCCAGATCGTGGAGCTGGACATCCGCGCGTGACCGGGCGCCCTGATAGGATTCGGAGGAGTCCCCACAGTGTCGGGGAGACAACATTGAACGAGCATCGAACCGAGGATTCAAGGATGGTCGAATTCTTCACATTAAAAGGGAAGCGCGCCCTTATCACCGCTGGCACCAAGGGGGCCGGGGCCGCGACGGTAGAGCTGTTCCGTCAGCTTGGAGCGCAGGTGCTGACGACGGCGCGGTCAGCGCCGGAGATGCTGCCGGAAGAGTTCTTCGTTGCGGCCGATCTCACTCTTGACGAAGGCTGCACGACCGTGGCCGAGGCTGCGCGCCACCGGCTGGGCGGCGTCGACATCATCGTTCACATGCTCGGCGGCTCGTCCGCTCCCGCCGGTGGCTTCGCAGCGCTTACGGATGAGGAATGGCGGAAGGAAATCGACCTCAATTTGTTGCCTGCGGTCCGGCTCGACCGTGCGCTGCTGCCGGGCATGATCGCGCAGGGGAGCGGCGTCGTGATCCACGTCTCCTCGATCCAGAGATTGCTCCCGCTGCCGGAAGCGACCACTGCCTACGCGGCGGCCAAGGCCGCGCTGTCTGCCTACAGCAAAAGTCTGTCAAAGGAGGTGTCGCCGAAGGGTGTGCGGGTAGTTCGTGTCTCGCCGGGCTGGATCGAAACGGAATCGTCCATCGAATTAGCGCAACGGCTTGCGGAGGAAGCAGGAACGGATATAGAGGGCGGCAAGAAGATCATCATGGATGCTCTCGGCGGCGTTCCGATCGGCCGGCCATCAAAACCCATCGAGGTCGCCAATCTCGTCGCTTTCCTCGCCTCCGACCGCGCCGCGACGATCACCGGCACGGAATATGTAATCGACGGCGGAACCGTTCCGACTGTGTAGCCCGGTCTCCGAGAAGTCGCAATGCAGCGGCCATCGCGCCGGCCTAGGCTACACATGCCCGGAACCGCGCGTTCAGTCCGGCGAGGTCCAGCTTCCAATGTGTTTGTAGATATTGTCGCGAAGCGTCCTGACGTCCCGATTCAGTTCGCTTAAATTTGCAGGGCTTTGCCCGGAAGCGGAAAGCAATGCATCGCCGAGGCAGCCCGCTTTGGACCTGAGTTCACGACCCTGGCCGGTCAACGCGACCACCACCTGCCGTTCATTCTCCGGGTTCCGCGTGCGGCGCAGGAGTCCGGCAGCTTCGAGCCGTTTGAGCAAGGGCGTGAGCGTGCTCGATTCCAGCGCCAGCTTCTCGGCGATGCCGCCGACCGTCTGCTCGTCCTCACGCCAAAGCACGTTGAGCACGAGATATTGCGGATAGGTAAGTTCCAATTCGTCGAGCAATGGCTTGTAGACGCGCTGAATGGCGATGCCCGCCGAGTAAATGGCGTAGCAGAGTTGGTCCTCCAGCGGCACGGGATTGTTCTCTTGTTTCCGTTTCATGGCGATCTCCTTCGGCACCCATATAGCCGGTGAAATCGCAAAAATAAATATCGCGATAAAAATTATGCTGGACAGGCGGCGAGAGTTCGCGTAAGCGATTATATATCGCGATAATGGTTATCGCGATTTGAAAGGAGACGCACATGAACACGAAGACGAGAAACCTGCTGGCCGCAACGGCTGCCAGCGCCGGCATCGCCGCCGCTACGCTTGCGCATTCTGCCGATCGGATTCCTCAGGAGCAGGCCATCAGAAATGTCGTGCTGGTGCACGGCGCATTCGCCGACGGCTCTGGCTGGCGTGGGGTCTATAACGAGCTGACTCAGCGTGGATATCGCGTCAGCATCGTGCAGAACCCGCTGACCTCGCTCGCCGACGATGTCGCCGCGACCAACCGGGCTCTGGATCGCCAGGACGGTCCCACCATCCTCGTTGGCCATTCCTGGGGTGGCACCGTCATCACCGAGGCGGGCGTCCACCCGAAGGTGGCGGGCCTCGTCTATGTCGCCGCACTCTCGCCTGATGCCGGCGAGACGACGGCTGAACAGTATGAAGGGTTCACCACCCCGCCTGAATTTGTCATCGAGACGCAGGAGGACGGATTCGGCTTTGTGAATCAGGAGCAATTTAAGGCCGGCTTTGCCGCCGATACCAGCGATGCGGACGCCGCCTTCCTGCGGGATTCGCAGGTGCCGATCAACATGTGGGTCTTCGCCACCAAGCTCAGCCACGCCGCCTGGCGGACCAAGCCGAGCTGGGCGGTCATCGCCACCGACGACAAGGCGTTCGACCAAAAGATGCTATTCAGTATGGCCGAGCGCATTGGCGCGACGATCACTGAAGTCGAGGCCAGCCACGCGGTCTTCATGACACAGCCGAAGGTGGTTGCCGACGTCATCGACCAAGCTGCGAAAGGCGCTGACGCCGCTGCGCGCTGACGCCGGTAAGCCAGAGCCGGCACGAACACAGGCAGTCGGCGCTTCCGGCTCCGGCTGCCCGAATTTCCACCTCACCCACCCGGCTCGGCCGGTGATGAACCTTTAAAACGCGCCGAAAGCTGACGTTGTGGTTTCAGGACGAAGAGAGTAACTGCCGCTACTGGTAAGACCCGTCAGAGCGGGCAAGCTGTACTTTATCCGCAATGGCGCCGAGATCGACATCGGCGGGGAAGCCGGCTCGGTCGGCAGACAAGTTCGCCCAGGACATATCCTTCAAGCCATGGCCGGTCGTAACAGCCACAACCCGCTCATCGGGCAGCATCAGTCCGCGTTCCAGCAATCGGCTGATGGCGGCCACGGGAACGGCGGCGCTTGGTTCCACGAGGATGCCCTCGGTCGTGGCGAGTAGCCTGGTGCCGGCGCGGATCGCATCGTCGTCTACGGCGAACGCCGCACCGTCGTGGCGCCGAATCCAATAGAGCGTATAGTCGCCATCGCGCTCATATCCTTCCAGCGTGTCGTTGAGTGCGGAGGCGATCGTCGGGCGGCGTGGCCAAGGCTCAATGTCGCCGTTACATGCGAATGCGCGGGCGATCGGGGCGCAGGCTTCGGCCTGAACCGCTATCGGCCGCGGCATGCGCGTAATCTTCCCGGCGTCCATCAGCCGGCAATAGCCTTTCATGATGCCGGCGAGAAGCGGCCCGCTGGAGATCGGCAGAAGAATGACGTCCGGATCGAGTTCTGCGATTTCATAGGCGATCGTCGCATAGGCGTCGACGCCGTAGGGATTGTGATAGGTGGTCGTCAGGTTCACCCATCCCTTTTCGCGTGAAAGGCGGTCGGCCAGGCGGCAGCAGTCGGCGGTGTTGCCGTCGATAGGAACTAGTCGCGCGCCGGTCGCCGCGATCTGGCGCAGTTTTGCCTCCGGCGCGGTAGCCGGCACGAAAACAACCAGCGGCAGGCCCGCGCGCGCTGCATAGGCTGCACTCGACGCACCCGCATTGCCGCTGGAGGAAAGGACCAGTCCCGGTCTTCCATAGTGCCGCGCCAGCGATGTCGCCAAGGCGATTGCGCGGTCCTTGAAGGATCCCGTCGGCATGATGGAGTCGTTCTTGATCCAGAGATCCGTTAGCCCGGTCTGTTCTGCCATCCGCGGCGCGGAGAGCAGCGGCGACTTGCCTTCACCGAGCGTAACCCGGTTCGTCGGGTCGCAATGGGGCAGATGCTTTGCCCACCGCCAGATCCCTTCTGCCTCCTCGGCCGTAATTCCCTCTTTCGGCGCGGCAAGGCGAAGATCAAGAATGCCGCGGCATTCCGGACAGGTGGACGGCACCGATGCAATCGACGTCTCCACACTGCAGGTCGTGCAGCGCAAGATCTCCGGCACGCTCATGCCTGCCCTCCGGGCACAGCCGCGACACGCGGCCCGGCTGACTTCAGATCGCGGACAACAATCTCCAGCGCGCCGACGACGGCGTCGGTAATGCGTTCGCCCTTCTTAGCGCTCGCCGTAGAAGCGTCGCCAACCGTGCCGGTGCCGCCAGACTTTTCGTACATGGTGCGGAAGAGAGAGGCCCGCGCGCCGTTCAGCATGTCCTCCTGCGCCCATTCGTGGGTCGTGACGTGCGACATGCCGGTGATCTGGTCTGTCCGGACCTTTTCGGGATGCGCCAACATCATCACCGATGTCTCGAACTCGCAAGCATGGCTGATGCCGCCCCGCGCGCTCTCCTGGAGTGGCGTGAGCTCGGCTGCCGCGAGCGTCCACCACGTCGCCATGACCACATGACAATGGCGGTGACTGGTGCCCATCTTGTCGGCCAGCACTCGGCCGATCGCCTGATTGCCGCCATGGCTGTTAAAGATCACGATCCGGTCGAACCCATGAGCAATGACCGATTCCAACAGGTCCGCCGCATAGGTGAGGAAAGTCTCCGGCCTAACTGTTAGCGTTCCGGCGAAATCCATGTGATGCTGCGAGCAGGCGACCTGGACCTGCGGCAGAACAAGCATTTCCGTACCGAATTGTGTCTCCGCCTGGCGGACAAAGTGCCGGCCGATGTCGCAGTCCACCGAAAGCGGCAGGTGCGGTCCGTGCTGCTCGACCGCTGCGATGGGCAGGATCACGGGCGTGCGTCGGTCGATGCCGGCAAAGTCAGTGGTGGTGAGCGTGTCCCAGATCATTTCGGGTGCCACCATTCTCCGCCAACGACGACGCCTTCGGCCATCAGACGCTCATTGACCGTCATCACCTCGCCCTCCACGTCCTCAAGTTGGTCCTCGCCTTCAACGAGCGAAAGGATGGAGGCGTCACCGACCGCGCCCTTACGCAAGGTGCCGAGTTCCGGCCGGTTGATCGCCTCGGCGGCCTTCACCGTCGAGCGTGCAATCACCTCGTCGAGTGGCATGCCGAGGCCAAGAAACTTGCTCATCGTGGTGAGTTGGTCGTAGGCGGGGCCCTCCAGACAGAAGGCATGGACGTCGGAAGAAATCGTGTCCGGCGGAAAGCCCCCGGCGAGCATGGCGCGGGCAGTTCGGTAGGAGAATGATCCCATGCCGTGTCCGATGTCCAAATAGACTCCTCGCTCGCGCGCCGCCAGCACCTCGGCCTTGATCGTCCCGTCGCCCTTGACCGGCGCATTCGGGAACGGCCGGTAGCAGTGGGTGAGCACGTCGCCCTTGCGCAGCTTGGAGACGACCGCTTCGTAGGACGGCGGCGGCTCGTCGATGTGGCACATGACCGGCAGTCCGGTCTCGTCGGACAGACCGAGCGCCACGTCGAGAGGCGCAATGCCCTGCGGTCCGCTGGCATGGCGCCCGATCCTCACCTTGATGCCGACGATGACGTCTCGGTTTTCCTCGATTACCCGTCGTGCATGGCTGGGTGCCATAAGCCGGAAATCGTGGCTTTCTCCCACCATTACCACCGGATCGAAACCGTAGATGCCGGCGAAGGACACGTGCAGGTAGACGAGTATGCGCGTCTCGCACGGCTCTATCACGTGCTTGCGGAATCCGGCGAAATTGCCCGGCCCGGCGCTGCCGGTGTCGATGCTGGTGGTCACCGCACTGGTGCGCGCGAACTCCTCGGCATCGATGCCGAGCGACGTCCCGCCCCAATAGACGTGGGTGTGCAGGTCAATGATGCCGGGCGTAACGATCTTCCCGGTGACGTCCCGGATCGTGTTGGTACGCTGCGCGAGGCCGTCCTCGACGGCCACCACCTTGCCGTCAGCAAAGCCGACATCGGTGACGGCGTCGATCGATTGCGAGGGATCGATCACGCGGCCGCCGGTGAGGACGAGATCAAATGTCATCTGGTGTTCCTGGGCTGCAGTTCAGGTTCGGCCTTCTGCCTTATGCGGGTTTATAGGCGACGGCTTCCACCTCGATCTTGATGTCGACCATAAGCCGCGATTCCACAGTCGTCCGCGCGGGCGGGTCGTTTTCGAAATAGCTCCCGTAAACCTTGTTGAAGGCACCGAAATCGCGGGCGTCCTCCAACCAGACCGTCGTCTTCACGACGTCCGAGAGCTCGGCGCCGGCAAGCGCGAGCGCCGCCTTCACGTTCTCCATCACCTGTTTCGTCTGCTCCGCGATTCCGCCGACGACGATGCTGCCGTTCGCGTCCGCCGGCACCTGCCCGGATATGAAAACGAAGTCGCCGGCACGCACTGCGGGTGACAGTGGCACATGTGCCTTTCCGAACGTCTGCTTGGTCATCTCAGGAACCCTTTCTCGCAAAGATATGGCATTTGCCATCCGTCAATTATGAAGTTAAGTTTCTTACATATCTGTTCTAAACGTCACATCTGCAGGGTACAACCACAAAATTTTATGTTGCTTTTTTACATTTTGCCTGCCAAGCTTTCCTCATGAGCAGCCGCAAAGGCGCCACGGGAACAGTTTCGGGAGCATCGCTTGACCACGACGGATATCGTCAATCGACTGCGTATCTGGGCGGCTGACGGCAGCAAGGCCGAGCGTCGCCTTGCCGAGATCATCCTGTCCGACATCGAGTACGCTTCGCGCGCACCCATCGCTGATCTCGCCCTACGCGCCGGCGTTAGCGAACCGACGGTCACGCGCTTCTGCCGCTCCCTCGGCTGCGAGGGTGTGCGCGAGTTCAAGTTCAAGCTCGCCCAGGTACTGGCGATCGGGGGACTCTATCTCTTCCCGGAGCCACTGGTGCGCGACGAACGCGACGCGCGTGTCGTCGATGCGGTGGCCGACGGTGCGGCCGCAGCCATCCAGCGTGCTCGCGACACCACCGACATGAGCACCGTCAACGCCGTCGCCGAGATGGCGGTCAACGCCGGCCAGATCTGCGTCTTCGGCTCCGGCGGCGTGTCATCGCTTGGTGCCGTGGAGATGCAGAACCGCCTCTTCCGTCTCGGCCTGTCGGTCGTCGCCCATACTGACGGGCAGATGCAACGCATGCAGTCGGCCGTCTGTGACAAGAAATCCCTCGTTTTTGCCATTTCCGCATCGGGACAGGCGACCTCGATCATTGAGTCGGTGCGCGTCGCCCGCCAGTACGGCGCGCGCACCGTGGCCATCACCAACCCGGGATCCGATCTGGCGAAGGAGGCGGAAGTCTGCCTTCCCTTCGTCATCGCGCCCGACACCCAGCTCTACAAGCCCACCGCCGGCCGCTACTCGCTGCTCTTCATCATCGACCTGATCGCCATGACCACGGCGGAGATGATCGGGCCGAGCGTCCTGGAAGGTCTGCGCCGCATCCGCATCAGCCTCTCCGGCCTCAACATGAGCGACCCGGGCCGGCCGGTAGGCGATTAGGAGGTTCGTCGAATTGACCCTGGACGATATCGAAACCCCGGCCGTCGTGATCGACCGCGACCGCGTCGAGCGTAATCTGCAAAAGGCGCAGGCCTACGCCGACGAACACGGCCTGAAGCTGCGCCCGCACATCAAGACCCACAAGCTGCCCCACCTCGCCACGCGACAGATCGAACTCGGCGCCTGCGGCATCACCTGCCAGAAGCTGGGCGAGGCCGAGGTCATGGCCGATGCCGGCCTCTCTGACATCCTCCTGACCTTCAACATCGTAGGCGCCGCAAAGCTGAAGCGCCTCAAGGCGCTCGCCGAACGCGTCACGTTGGCGGTGACCGCCGACAGCACCCAGACGATCGACGGCTACGCAGAGACATTCCGGGCAGATGCGCCGCTCACCGTCTTCGTCGAATGCGACACCGGCATGGGGCGCTGCGGGGTGCCGAGCATCGACGAGGCACTTGCGCTGGCAAGGCGGATCGACGGCGCGCGAAGCCTTCGCTTCGGCGGGCTGATGACGTATCCCGCCGCCGGAAGAACCGAAGAGGCGGCCACGTGGCTGGCCGAGGCTTCCCGCAAGCTAAAAGAAGCCGGGCTGGACGTACCCGTGGTGACCAGCGGCGGAACGCCCGATATGTGGCGCGCCCACGAGGCAGGTGTCGTCACCGAATACCGGCCCGGCACCTACATCTACATGGACCGGTCGCAGGTGGCGCGTGAGGCCTGCACTTTCGACGAATGCGCGCTGCATGTGCTGGCCACCGTGGTCTCTGCGCCGGCGCCGGACCGCGTCGTGCTCGATTCCGGTTCCAAGACGCTCTCCAGCGACACGCTCGGCCTCGAAGGGTTCGGTTACATTCCGGCCTACCCCGAAGCGCGTATCATCTCGCTCAGCGAGGAGCACGGCGTTGTCGACGTTTCCGCCTGCGGAAGACGGCCTGCGATCGGCGATCGCATCGAGATCATTCCGAACCATGCCTGCGTCGTCACGAACCTGTTCGACGAGGTGCATTTCGTCGGCGGCAACTGTCATGTCGAACGCGTGCCGGTGGCCGCACGCGGGCGGGTGGACTGACCGCAACAACGAGGAACAGCCCGATGAGACGTGTGGCGGCGATCATTAGCGACCGATTGAACCGGCTGGTCGAGATCATCCTGATCGTCCTCATGGCCGCGCTGGTCATCGACGTATGGATCGGCGTGATGGATCGCTACTATTTTCACTGGCAGTTCAACTGGCCCGAGCCGCTCGCCCGCTATCTGATGATCTGGACCGTGCTGCTCGCCATATCGACCGGTATCGTCCGTCGCGAGCATATCGGCCTCACCATGCTCACCGATCGGCTACCGGAGACGCCACGCCGTGCGCTGCTGATGCTTTCCGATTTCATCACGCTGCTGCTATTCATCTATCTCTTCTGGTTCGGAATCGGCTTTGCCCAGTCCGGCTCTACCCGCATGGCGATGATTTTCGGCATGACGCTGGCGCCGGCCTATTCGGCGATTCCTGCGGCGGCAGGGCTCGCAGCGCTCCAAATGGCTCTGGTCATGGTCCGCGATCTCGGCGGCTATCACCTCGAAGAAAACGCGGAGCTCTGATCATGCTCGTCGGACTCGCTTTCGTTATTCTTCTGCTCATAGGCACGCCGATCGGCTTCTCGATCGGGATTGCCGGGATGGTGGGGGTCGTGCAGATGGGTGGCGGGCAGTTCCTCGCCATGGGTCCCAGCCGGATGTTCAACAGCCTGGACATCTTCCCATTCCTGGCTATGCCCTTTTTCATTCTCGCCGGCGAGATCATGAACCATGTCGGCATCACTCAGCAGCTCATGCGCTTCGCGCATGTGCTGGTTGGGCACTTTCGTGGCGGGCTGGCGCACGCCAACATGGTTGCGTCGATCATGTTCGCGGGATTAACGGGGGCGGCGACCGCAGATGCTGCCGCCTTCGGCAAGACGCTGGTGCCGGAAATGGTCCGCCAGGGCTACAGGCGCGACTATGCCTGTGCTGTCACGGCCGCCGGCTCCATCATCGGGCCGACGATCCCTCCATCGGGCATCATGGTTGTTTACGGGTCCCTCATGGGCGTGTCGATCGGAGGGCTCTTCGCCGCCGGCATTCTTCCCGGCCTGCTTATCTGCATTGTCTGCATGGCGGTTATCGCGCTCGGTGCTGCCCGCAACAAGCTTCCCAAGGCGGAGGCGCGCGCCTCCTTCATGGACCTGGCACGATCCTTCGCGAAGTCGATCGCCGCCCTCTTGATGCCCGTCATCATTCTCGGCGGTATTCTCGGCGGTGTGGTGACGCCGACGGAGGCGGCATCCGTCGCCGTTGCTTATGCCCTGGCGCTCGGACTTTTTGTCTACCGTAACATCAGCTTTTCAGCGCTCTGTCGCATGCTGCTTCGCACGGCGATCATCAGTGGCGTGATCTTCGTCATAATCGGCTTCGCCAGCACGCTCGGCTGGTGGATGAGCTTCAACCGCGTCCCGCAGGCCATCGCCGAAACGCTGTTGTCGATCTCGGAAAACCGCTACGTCCTCATTCTGCTGATCATCGGGCTTCTTCTCGCCATCGGCATGATCATGGACGTGACAGCCACCCTCATCATCCTGGCACCGGTGCTGGCGCCGCTCGGCGCGCAGATCGGCCTAGAGCCGATCCACGCGGGGCTCATCTTCATCATCGCGCTCAATATCTCGCTGATGACGCCGCCCGTCGGTGCCTGCCTCTTCGTGCTTTCCTCCGTCACCGGAGAGAAGCTCGAAAAAATCGCGCTAAAGCTCTGGCCCTTCCTCATCGCCGAAGTTGCCGTCCTCATCCTGTTCGCCTTCTGGGAGGACATGGCGATGTTGATCCCGCGCTGGCTCGGCTTCGCCTGACGCGGACATTTGAAGGCGACTGCCTGCAACAACGAGAATGAAGGAGAGGAACACGACATGAGAAGAAAAATCGCATACGCCCTTGCCGGCGCGCTTGCCATGACGACTGCGGCTACGGCGCAGGAGCAGGTCCTCAAGCTGGCGCACGACAACGCGCCCGACCCGTTCGACAATCCGGGCCACGCCTGTGCGCAGGTCTTCGCCAGCATCGTCCAGAGCGATACGAACGGTGCGATCGAGATCGAGATGTACCCAAACGATCAGCTCGGCTCGAACTCCGAGCAGGTGCAGATGGTGCGCGACGGGGTGATCCAGGCGACGATCGCTTCGACCGGTGCCCTGGCATCCTACTATCCCAAGATTGACGTCTTGAACCTGCCCTTCGCCTTCACCGACAACGCCGCGACCTACGAGGTCTTCGACGGCCCGTTCGGGCAGGCGCTCAAGCAGGATATCGAAAAGGACCTCGGCGATGTGGTGGTGCTCGGTTTCCCGGATACCGGCGGCTTCTTCGCCGTGACCAATTCGAAAGGCGCGATCGAAGATCTTGCGGATTTTGAAGGCATTCGGCTGCGCACAATGACGGTGCCATCACACCAGGTGATCATCAACGCGCTCGGCGCACAGGCGTATCCCTTGGCTTGGGGCGAGGTCTATTCCGCCCTCCAGACCGGCGTGATCGACGGACAGATGAATCCGGTTCCGATCATCTCCTTTTCGGACTTCGGCGAGGTCCAGGACTACATGACCCTGACGAACCACCTGTTCTCGCCCTATATTTTCTTGCTATCGAAAGCGTTCTGGGATGGCCTCGATGAGCGTCAGCAGGAGATCCTGCGGTATGCGGCGCAGTCCTGCGTCGTCGCCTCACGCGGACTGTCGCGCATAATAGAAGCATCGGACCGCGGCGTCGCTGGTCTGGGCGATGCTATGGAAATAACCGCGCTCACGCCCGAGCAGCGCGACCAGATGCGCGAGGTCACCCAGCCGCCTTTCGAGGAACACATCCAGAAGGAATTGGGCGAGGACGCCCTCGGGCTGCTGACGCAGTTCAAGAAGGAAGTCGCCGAGGCCAACGAGTCAGGTTATCTTCGATAAACGCCCCGTGCCCGCCAAGCCGATCGCTTTCACCGGCTGGCTTGGCGAGCATTTCACTTGCGAGATCCGGCTGGCTTTCAAACACCTGAGCTGGCCGACACCACGCCTTGATCGTGACGCGGAAATCGATTTCCGTCTTGGGCCGCAGCCCGTCCGTCTGCAACGCACTCGCACGACCGCTCGAAAGCTGATAGTCCAGAATGCGATGCATACAATCGGCGTTATCTCCGACACCCACGGCCTCCTGCGCGATCAGGCCGTCGAGCTGCTATATGGTGTCGACCACATCATCCACGCGGGCGATATTGGGGGGCCAGCAATCATCGAAAGGCTGGAAGCGATCGCACCAGTTTCGGCGATCCGCGGAAATATCGATGTTGAAGGATGGGCGCTGACATATCCTGAGACCCTCCACGTGACGTTGTTCGATCAGAAGATCTTTATCATCCACGATCGCAAAGACCTCGGATTTCCGCCGAGTGAAGCGGGCGTAAGCCTTGTCATATCGGGACATTCTCATCGTGCCAGCATCGAGACTTTGGATGGCGTCGTTTATCTCAACCCCGGCAGCGCTGGCCCGCGCCGTTTCAAATTGTCGGCGAGCCTGGCAACGGTAGAGATTGCAAAAGGCGCACTGATACCGAGGATTCACTCCATCGGTTGAGTGTGTAGTGACAACGGTAGCTTCCCCCAGACTGTTACAGCTCTTCTGCCTATGGCTCGATCCCCACGTTGACAACTGTCTTGCCTCGGGGCCGATAGCGGTCTGTTCGGATCCAATCCAGGTCAGTGGTAAGCAGCCAATCCGCTGTTGCCTACCTTGGACCCTTCAGTTGTGCGTTCCACTAAGCGAGCTCCCTGCAGGCACGTTGCCAAGTTGCACCACCTGAGACCAGCCGACTCACCGAAACTGGAGCACTCAAGAGACACATTGGTGGGCCGCAGAAATGTCCTGGGGTCCTCAGCCTCACCAGGGCGCTTCGCCATCCACGCCAGCGTCGACAATGTTATGACCGACTACCGCGAGCGGCCAGTACTGCCGCGAGGCCTTCTTGCAGATCCTTGACGAAGAACTCGGGAACCTCCAGCGACGGGAAATGTCCTCCGGTTTCAGGCGACCTCCATCGGACGATTTGTCGGTACCGCTCCTGTGCCCAGGCGCGGGGACACTTCTCGATGTCGCGGGGATAGATACTGATTGCTGACGGGACATCGACACGAAGCTCGGGGTCGAGCGCGTTAACACCGCCGTGGCTTTCGTAATAGATGCGGGCCGCCGATGCGCCGGTTCGCGTCAGCCAATACAGGGTGACGTTGTCAAGAACGCGATCTCTGGAAATCGTCTCGAACGGGCTATCTTCGGTATCTGTCCACTCAGCGAACTTGTCGAGGATCCAGGCAAAAAGCCCGACTGGTGAGTCGACGAGCGAATAGCCGATAGTCTGCGGTCGGGTCGCCTGCTGCTTCGCGTAAGCTGCGCGTTGACGCCAGAAATCGCGGGTTTCCTCGGTCCATTTGCGCTCGACAGCCGTCAGCCCTTCCGTTGTCAAACCTGGCGGTGCCTGCGCGAGCGTTGTGTGGATGCCGAGAACGTGACTTGGAAACCTGCCGCCGAGGGTCGTGGTGATCACACCTCCCCAATCGCCGCCGTGGGCTGTGAACTTGCTGTAGCCGAGCTTTCCCATCAGTTCCACCCAAGCGGCCGCGATCTTTCCGATGCCCCACCCAGTGGTGGCCGGCTTGTCGCTGTAACCAAAGCCTGGCAGCGACGGGACCACGACGTGGAACGCTGGCGCGTCCGGATTTTCCGGATCTGCCAGTTCGTCTATGACATCGATGAACTCGGCAACGCTGCCTGGCCAGCCGTGTGTCAGGATCAGAGGCGTGGCGTCTGCGCGGGTGGATCGGCGGTGCAGGAAATGGATTCCCAGATCGTCGATGGTCGTGCGAAACTGGCCGATCCGGTTAAGTCGCGCCTCGAACGAGCGCCAATCATACCCGGTGCGCCAGTAGTTCACGATATCGACGAGGTCGGCGAGAGGAACGCCCTGTTCCCATCGGCGAGGGTCGGGCGCGGCGCGATAGACCGTCTCGGCCTCCGGTAGCCGCGCAGCGGCCAATCGCGCGCGAAGATCGTCGAGGTCAGCGTCAGTTGCGTGGGCTTCAAATGCTTGCACGTCGCTGGTTGGACGGGTCACGAGATGCCCCCGCCGGAGTGAGTTGCCGTGGCAATGCGCTTGAGTGTTGCAAAGCACTGACGAACAATTTTCGCCCGCTCGATCCGGCCCTGGTGGCGAATTCGGTGAACTGCCTCCTGATCAATGCCGGAAGCAGGAACCTGACAGATGGAGATATTCTCAGCGTAATTGTTAGAAAAAATGTATGCCATTCTGATTTTACCTCCGTTCATACAACCGCTAAAACATAGCAGCTCATGGGGGTTAAGGCTTGTCAGAAAAGCTGTGTTACTGTTAGTTCTTCTATCATGACAGAAAGGAAAAATATCGCTTGGTTGCCGCTGAATTCCCTTCGTGCTTTCGCGGCGGTCCATGAAACCGGCTCTGTCGGTGCTGCTGCGGATACGCTCAAGGTGACGCATGGCGCAGTGAGTCAGCATCTACGAGGCTTGGAAGACCGCTTGCAGCGCAAATTGTTTACCCGTTCCGGCAACCGTCTGGTCATGTTGCCGGAAGCCGCAGACTTGGCCGCCAATCTGCTCCGGAATTTCAGGGCGATTGCCGCTGATATCGACCAATTTCGACGTGACGAAAATATCCTCAATATCACCGTGACGCCGCATTTCGCACAATATTGGCTGCTGCCACGCCTTCGTGAGTTTCTGCAGCTTCACCCGGAAATAGATCTGCGCATCAATGCCGATGCGAAAGTGCATGATCTTGCACAAGGGGACTTCGATGCCGCTGTCCGGCATGGTGACGGTCACTGGCCAGGGATAAACTGCGAACGGCTTCTTGAAAGTAGGGATGTCGTCGTGGCGGCGCCTTCGGTTCTGGAGTCAGTTTCCATTCAAACACCTCAGGATCTGACCAAGCTACCGTGGATTCTGGATGAGGACCGGGACATTGAAATGTCTAATTGGTTCGATGATCATGGCTTAGCCCATCAAGCTCACACACGGATTACCAGGCTGCCTAGCGCGCTGACGCTTGTCGCGGCACTAGATGGGTATGGCGTGGCATGGCTATCCCATGTTTATGCTGCGCCTTATTTGGCCAGCGAGCGCTTGGTGCAATTGTTCAGCGACGACCGGTGGCCAGCACAGAGTACACGCCACTATTACCTGTGCTGGGCAGACAGCAAGAACAGCCCGGCTTTTAGAACGTTCCGGCACTGGATAAGGCGGCAACTTTCAGGGATAGTCGAGTAACGAGGCCAGCTTCAGAGCAACGCCGGGACGAACGCTTGTGTCAAGACCACGGACGCCTCACTGAACTCTGTAAAAACGACAGTTGGATAGCGGCTTTCCCTCTGCCGAAAACGCTGGTTCCCTGACCATTACTTCGGACGGGCATGCGATGGCGTCCTGCTTTTGCCGCTGCGTCTGGAAAACCGTCTGGATTTCTACGCTCAGAAAACGGCCGGTTCTGGATAACGCTAAATTTGAAGCGCAACGTCGTAAAGCGGCGCAAAATTCTAGTGCTCAAAAAAAAAGACGAAAACGATAGGATTCTGAAAAACTCGAACGGATCCTGAAAGACAGGCCCTCCGCTGCTATGTCTACTTCTCGCCACGGTACGGTCCATTTTCGGACACGCCGGGGTGGGGGTAAAAGCGGTGAATAAGCCTCCACTACGGTGACATTTTGTGGGGGCCACTCATGCGGAAGCCAATTTCGCTGCGCGACATGGTGCGCGGACAACTAAGCTATCTTGTGCGCGCGACGAGTGGACCCGCGAATTCTGATGGTGGAAAGTTTCGCAGGCGGTATCCGCTTACGTGTGCCGTCGCCTTCTGGCTCTGCGTTGCCGCACTCGGCCCATGGCTCGGCGCCGCCCAGGCCCAGGTTTCGGGCACACCAACCGCAACCGAAACGACGCCCCCTGATTTTAGTGCGGTGCACGTTCCACTTGCGGGAGGCGGTGGTTCGCTTTGGACGGGCGGTTCCGTGAACTTTCCGGTGGACTCGGACGCATCGGACGGGGACGGTTCTCAGCTGTACAGAGGAGTCGCGGCAGCCCTTCAGGCCCCCCGACCAGTTTGCGACAGCGGTACGGCTTCTATCACTGTCACTGTTGAGGCAACCAATAACGGACCGGCCGCCGGTTCCGGCTACGTCGGTCGCCTTGCTCTGTTCTCTGCTGGTAGCACAACACCCCTCACAGAGTATTCCATCGGCTATACTCCCGTTGGAACAACGGAAACCCTTACCATTACGGAAGATGTATCGGCTGCTGCTCTTGAGGCCGGAGATATCGTCGTAGGACTATGGCTCGAGACTCATCATGCCGGCGGCAAATCCTGGACCGCCGAACAATTCGAGCCTTCATACACCTACGACACTGCTGGTTGCGAAGCCGATCTTTCGATCACCAAGGATAACGGCGAGGCGACTTATATCCCGGGCGGAGATACGACCTACACGATCGCCGTCACTAACAACGGCCCCCAACCCGCCACGGGTGCTGAGATCACCGATCCGCTGCCCGCCGGCATCACAAATGCAAGCTGGACCTGCGGCGAAGAGACCAGTGGCGGCGTCTGCGGGGCAACGAGCGGCAGCGGCGGAATCGCCACCACGGCCGACCTGCCTGCGGGTGCCTCTGTTACCTACACGCTGACTATGGGGATCCCGAGTAGCTACAGCGGCAACCTCACCAACACGGCGGCGGTGGCGCCGCCGGACGGCATCACCGACACCGACACGTCCAACAATTCCGCCAGCGACACCGACACGATGGAGCCGCCGCCCACCTCCGGCGTGTGCTCCCCGCGCGTTGTTACAGCGGGCAACACCTTCACACTGGCTCCCTTCCCGGTCACTGGAACGGTTCAGAAGACAGCCGGCGCATGGCAGACCGACCAACCCTGGGCTACGCAGGGCGGTGGAAACTACACGATCCAGTGGAACTTTTCGCAGCCCATTCCGGCGAACTGGATCCAGTTCGCCGTCATTGATGTCAATGAAACCGGCACAACCGATTACGATGCAGTGCCGCCCGTTTTCACCGTCGACCTGGGTGCCGGGAGCACGGCTACGACAGCCGATTTCTCTCTCGTCTCAGGCGATCTCACCTATTCGGGCGGTGCTGTTCGCTACAGTCCGGGTGGGCCGTACCGGCAGTCGGGCTTCGTGCACGGAACCAGCGCCGACACCGTCACTTCCATCACCATTACATCCAGCAACGTCAGCGGTGGCGATAATATCGCCAACTCGCTTTTCGTCCGCCCACCCTGCGTGACGATCTCGAAGGTGAGCGAGGGCGGCACTGGCAGCTTTCAGATCGACATGACAAATCTCGTGCAGGCGGACGGAGCCACCGTCCCCAGCACGACCCTGACGACGACAGCGGCGGGCACCGCCGTGTCCTCGCCCATGTACTTCGCACGCGACACGCGGGTGGACGTCACGCTCAGCGAAGTCGTCCCGGCCGATTGGGCACTCCGGACTGCCGTCTGTACCGATCAGAACGCCGCCAGTACGGGCAACCCGACCGTGATCGGCACTTTCGCCTCGCCGGCCACGACCATTCCGGCCGCCAATGTGAGGCCGGAGGCGGATATCCAGTGTGTGTTCACCAACGAACAGCGCGCGGCCGACCTTTCCATCACCAAGGATGACGGCGCGACCACCTATGCGCCGGGAACGGATGTGGTCTACACCATCGTTGCCACGAACAACGGTCCGGACGACGTCACCGATGCGGCGATCAGCGATCCGCTGCCGGCCGGCATCACAACGGCAAGCTGGACCTGCGGCAGCGAGGTGGGCGGCGCTGTGTGCGACGCGGCGAGCGGGACCGGCGCGATCGCGACCACGGCCGACCTGCCAGCGGGCGCTTCCGTCACCTACATGCTCACCATGAGCGTGCCGGCCGATTTTACCGGCGATCTCGTCAATACGGCGACGATCACGGAGCCTGCCGGCGTGGTTGACGCCACTCCCGACAACAACACCGCCACCGACACCGACACCCCGGCCGATCCGGTTGTGAGCGTGCGGAAGGAGCTGATCGGCGAGAGCATCACGACCAATGATGTCGCCGAGCCCGGCGAGGTGCTCACCTACCGGGTGACGATCACCCACGAGGGCGGCTCTGCCTTTAACGATTTCGATTTCATCGAGAACATTCCGAACGGCGCGACCATGACGCGCGTCGACGGCGCGAGCGGCTTCACGAACCCGGTGGCAGGGTCGTCTACGGTTCAGCTCACCGTGGATGAGGTGCCGGTGGGCGGCGAGGCGCTGGTCGAGATTGACCTGACGGTGGCTGCTCCCATTCCGCTCGGCATCACCGAAATCACCAACCGCATCAGCGGTGGCGATGTGCCGCCTGACTGCACCGAATGCTCGGTGACGACGCCCGCGCCGCCCTATACGCCGAACCCGCCGGACACGATGTCGTGTTCGACCTCCGGCGCATATTTCAACACGGCTTATGATGGCGCTGGCGGCCGGAAGACGAGTGGCTTCGACAACTACTGGCAGGTGGCGCTGACGCCGACGCCGGTTAACGGCCCACCGCCAGCGGGCCTGACCTGGGGTGGTGCGACAATCGTCACCAATCCGCCCGCCGTATATATCTCATCGCCCTTCGGCAATGCGGGCTGGATATCGAACAGCTCGACGGCCACGCATCCGACTCCGGTCAATTACGACATCTTCTACCGCTACCAGTTCAACCTCGATTCTGCGGTCGATCCCTCCAGCCTCGACCTGCAGATGAGCTTCTATGCGGACAACTCGGTCTACGAGGTCTGGGTGAACGGCCAGCCTCAGGGCATTCAGTCCAATTTCGGGACCGCTGATCCTTACTTTTATGCGGGCTTTTCGGCTGGGGGCGTTGCCAACGGCTCCATGAATGGCGACTGGCAGGCCGGCCTCAACACGGTCATTGTGCACATCAAGTCCGGGCCGGGCGCCCAGGCCTTCATGGCGCAGATCAATACGGATGCGATCTGCCAGCCGAAGATCACGCTGCGCAAGCAGGTTGTGAACGACAATGGCGGGACGAATGTAGCCGCCGACTTCACGCTGCGCGCGACCAATAACGACACCCCCGCCGATCTGATCGAAGGCCCGATGGGCGATGCGGCGGTGACGAACGCGTCGATCCCGGCGGGCACCTACACGCTTGGCGAGGACACTCTGCCGGGTTACGCGCCGAGCCTTTACAGCTGCGCCATCGACGGCGCGGCGGCCACGCCCGTGGCCCACAACGAACTGACGCTCGCCAATGGCCAGAACGCCATCTGCACGATCACCAACGACGATTTCGCGCCAGTAAAGGCACTGACGGCGGAGAGCGGGTCCATTGCAGGTGTGGCCGAGCCCGGCGAGACGCTCACCTATACGGTGACGCTCACCAACAATGGCGGCAGCCCGGCGCTTTATGACCTCACCGACAATATCGACGACCTGACCAGCTATGTGGCCGGCTCGACCGCCGGCACGGCCGGGGCAGGGGAGCCCACGGGCAGCGATCCCCTGATCTGGAGCGGCATCACCATCCCCGCGAGCAGCTCTGTCACTGTGGAATACCAGGTGACGGTGGCCGATACGATACCGGACAGTGTGACGGAGATCGGCAACGTGGCCTACAAGGTTGGCGAACCGGAGCCGGACTGCTCGGTAACGCCGCCGCCTGCCGGCTGCGTGGTGGTGCCAACGCCGGGGGCGGCTGTACCGTCGAAGGCGCTGACGGGCGAGAGCGGTTCCATTGCAGGTGTGGCCGAGCCTGGCGAGACGCTCACCTATACGGTGATGCTGACCAACAGCGACGCGGCGGCAGCGCTTTACGACCTCACCGACAATATCGACGACAACACCGCCTATGTTGCCGGTTCGGCGAGTGTCGCCGGCGCGGCGAGGGAGCCCGCGGGCAGTGATCCGCTGGTGTGGGACGACATCTTGGTGCCGGCGAACGGCACAGTGGCTGTTGTCTATCAGGTGACGGTGGCAAACCCGATCCCCGCCGGGGTGAGCGAGATCCGCAACGCGGCGACCGACGACTGCACGGCCAATCCGGATGCCTGCGTGGTCACCCCCACGCCGGGCACGGCTGTGCCGTCGAAGGCGCTGACAGGCGAGAGCGGTTCCATTGCAGGTGTGGCCGAGCCTGGCGA
>NZ_JAKCWP010000012.1 GCF_028767125.1 Chelativorans sp. YIM 93263 | reverse complement strand
AAGCTGCTCAAGCGCCTGTTCAAGAGCGGTGGGTTCCATCATGCGTCTCCCTCGGAAGTAGCCTTCGCCGCCTTGCGCGCTAGCTCCGGCGCCACGTCGAGGCCAGGCTCCGTTCCCCTGGCGGCCGGGGAGACTTCACGATCCACCTCCTCCGCGGCGAAAGCCGGATGCACCACCCTGCCCTCATGGGTCAGCATGGTAGCTTTAACCAAC
The DNA here is from genome assembly GCF_028767125.1 of Chelativorans sp. YIM 93263. Taxonomy (GTDB): domain Bacteria; phylum Pseudomonadota; class Alphaproteobacteria; order Rhizobiales; family Rhizobiaceae; genus Chelativorans. The sequence goes on along the minus strand of NZ_JAKCWP010000012.1, from coordinate 86,469 downwards.
TCATCCTCCGGATCGATGGCTAAGGCCTTGGCCTCCTTATCAACGATCGTCTCAAGGAAGGCGTAAAGGTTCTTGGCATAAAGCAGCGAGGACGAAGCCGCCACACGTCCCGGCATGTTAAGATGGCCAAGGATTTTCACACCACTGTTCGTCGTCACCACCTCGCCAGCCACCGCGCCTTCGACATTGCCGCCGCGTTCGACGGCGAGGTCGACGATGACGGAGCCGGGCTTCATTGAGGCGACCATCTCTGCCGAGATCAGACGCGGCGCCGGGCTGCCTGGGATCAGCGCCGTAGTGATTACGATATCCTGCTTGGCGATGTGCTCGGCTATCAATGCGGCCTGCTTGGCCTGGTATTCCTTTGACATCTCCTTGGCGTAGCCGCCCGCTGTCTCGGCCGCCTTAAACTCTTCGTCCTCCACGGCTATGAACTTCGCGCCCAGCGAGGCGACCTGCTCCTTGGCGGCCGGCCGCACGTCGGTCGCCGTCACCACCGCACCGAGCCGTCTGGCAGTGGCGATTGCCTGCAGGCCGGCCACACCCGCGCCCATGACGAAGACCTTGGCTGCCGGAACGGTGCCGGCCGCCGTCATCATCATCGGCAGTGCGCGGTCATATTCGGCGGCTGCGTCGATAACAGCCTGATAGCCGGCCAGATTGGCCTGCGACGAAAGCACGTCCATCGACTGCGCGCGCGTGATGCGCGGCATGAACTCCATGGCAAACGCCGTGACGCCGGCCTTGCCCATGGCCGCCACGGCCGCCTTGTTGTCATAGGGATCCATCGTCGCGATAATCAGCGCGCCCTTCTTGTAGGTCTCGAGCTCCGCCTCGCTCGGCCGCCGCACCTTCAGCACCACATCGGCTTTGGCGGCATCGGAAGCCTTGCCGATAGAAGCCCCCGCCCTCTCGAACTCAGCATCGGTGATACGAGAGGCTAACCCCGCTCCCGTCTCCACTGCCACGTCCAATCCTAGCCCAACCAACCGCTTCACCGTTTCCGGCGAAGCGGCCACGCGCGGTTCGCCGCTCAGGATTTCAGTTGGAACGAATGCACTGATCATGATTGCAGCCCTGTGTATGCTCGGGATCTGGCCCGGGCCGTTCGCCGAACGAACGTGGAGCAGCCTCGCAAGGTTATGGTTTCCCTGCGCTGGGACGGTGCGACCGTTACGAAGCCAGCCGCTGCCCCGATTCGGCTTCCGGAAAAGTCGGGTAGAGCCCCTTCACACGCCCCATCTGTTGGGCGAGCGCCAAGACACTATCGATGAATGGCGTCTCAAAACCGCCAAGACGCCCCATCTCCTGAACTGAGGACAGAAGGGCATCAAGTTCGATGGGGCGCCCAATGGTGACATCCTGCAGCATCGACGTTCGATGCGCGCCAACACCGGCGGCGCCGTTGATACGACGCTCCACATCGACGCGGAACGAGGCGCCGAAATGTTCGGCGATGCGCTGCGCCTCGATCATCATGTTGCGGGCGAGAACCCGTGTGCCCGGGTCCGTGGCCACCACATCCAATGTTGCGCCAGTCAGCGCCGAAATCGGATTGAAGCAAAGATTGCCCCACAATTTGATCCAGATGTCGTTACGGATGTCTTCGTAGAACCGCGGCTTCAAGCCGCCCGCCTCCAGCACCGAAGCCAACGCCGCGACGCGCGCGCTCTCGCTGCGATCGGGCTCGCCGAGGCCGAATTGGTTGCCGTAGATATGCTTGATGACGCCCGGCTCGACGATCTCGGTGGCCGGATAGACGGTCGCCCCAATGGCGCGCTGCGGACCGATCAGGTTCCATTGCCGGTTGCCCGGATCTACGCTCTGTAACCGCATATCCGAGAACGCCGAACCGAGACCATAGAAGTACCACCAGGGCAGACCGTTCTGCGCTGTCACTACGGAAGTGCCTTCATGGAGCAGCGGAGCCATGTCGGCGGCGGATTCCCATGCTTGGTGTGCCTTTAGCGCAACGATGACATAGTCCTGCGGGCCCATGTCGCTCGGGGTTCTGCTTGCCGGCATGCGTTCGACGATTTCCTCACCGTCGAGCAGCAGCTTGAGGCCGTTCTCCTGAATAGCCTTGAGATGCGGGCCGCGTGCGATTAGCGAGACGTCGGCGCCGCCGCGCTTTAGCATCACCGCCATATAGCCGCCGATCGCGCCCGCGCCAAAAATGCAGATTTTCATGATTTCCTCCTCGGCCAGTCATGGGGGCGCCGGGCATCGCAACCATGTTGGTATTTCTGGTATACATAATTCCAATCTCGTGCCGAGTCAAGAAAAGGTTCAGCCGGAGCACCGGATTGTATCTCGCGCCTCTCGTCGTGCGGTACAAGAAAGCTGGATCTTTAAGCCCCCTCTGGGCAGCGAAACGCACGCCCTCGGAGCGGCTTATGCAGCTTCATCGAGGAAGTGCTGTTTGGTCCTCGGCGCGCTTATGTGCGCCAGCATGAACTGAACGAGATTCTATCTGCCGCCCGCCTATCGCTCGATGTGGGAGGCAATATGAAGAGCACAGGCCCGTTGTCGACAATGCGGGAATCACCCTGAGCTGAGAGCACGCAATCGATAATTATCGAGACGGATGTCGAGGAGCGAGCGGCTTCATATGAGCAGCACGCGGAACTTGAGTGCTGCCCTTGTCAAAAAAAGGGCCCCGTGGGCCCTTTCTGGTTTCGAGTCGCGTGATCAGTACAGTCAGGTAAGGAACTGCAGATAGAGAACATACAAGCTGATTACGGCCAGGCCGATCATACCGGCCCAGGCCCAAGCGAACATGAACTTGGACGGCATGAACTCCAGATCCGGCCCGGAGAAATTGTCCTTGATGGCTTTGATGTTCATCCAGAACAGAAGCGGCGAGAACAAGAGCGCAAGCACAGACGCGACCTGTACGACGAAGATTGGCCGCGGCAGGCCGAAGATAATCGCCGTTCCAGCCACGATCCATAGGATCTGGAACCCGCGGTAGATGAGCTGGCGCGTCTGCGGATCATCCCATCTCCGCCGCAGCCGAACGCAGCATTCCTCGAAGATGCGCGCCTGCCCGTCGAAATAGGTGAAGACGGTCGAGAACAATGCCGCAACGCCACCGGCGATGATCACCGGAAAGATCCAAGCTCCGAACGTATCCGTGTAGATGCGGGCGATGGTCAGGCCCATTTCGCGGCTTTCCGGCACCAGCCCGATCGGATTGAGGACCACGGCGCCGACGATCAGGAACGCCATGCCAGTCACCATTGAGATGACATAGCTGATGTTCATGTCGCGCTTGAAAAGCTTCATGTAGTTGCGCATGTAGCTCGGAGCCATGTTGACCTTATAGCCCTGCCGCTCCAGCTCTCGGACCCTCACCATTCCGCTTTTCTTGTCGACGGCCCAGTTCGATTGCATGGGCGCGACTTCGACCGTGGTGGGGAAATAGCCGAACATGGCGCCGAAGAGGAGCGCCGCACCAATCGGTGGAAGGGTCGGTAACAGACGCGTCATATACTCGGTCGGGTTCGGCGCCTGCAGGACGAAGGCGGTGAGAGAGGCAAGCGCGAAGACGATGATTGCCAGTTTCACAGCGCTTTCGAGGGCGGCGTACTTGCCCGCCCATAGAATGCCCACGCAGGTGACCAGGATCAGGACCGCCCATACCTGCAGCGGAAGAAACGGGAACGCCGCCCAGAGCAATGCTGCGCACCCCAGTGCCCTGCCGGCAATGCCGAACGTGTTCGCCAGGGACTGGAAGCCCAGATACCATAGCGGCCATTTGCCGAAACGCTCGTAAGCCTCCATGATGCTTTCGCCGCGGACAAGTGTGTAGCGGTGGGCGAATTCAAAGGCGCAATACTTCAACAGATACGCCACGGGAATAATCCACAGCAAGGCGTAGCCGTATTGTGCGCCCGCCGTGGGCGCGTGCATGAGATGGCTGGCGCCGATGCCGGTCATGGCGGCAGCAATGCCGGGGCCCATTGCTTTCCAGGTATCTCTCGCCCCCGTGCCCGGAGCCTCAAGATTTATGACGCGGTCCTTGCCAGGAAGCACCGTACTTTCGACGCCGCTGGTGTCTCTCGGAAATACATTTGCATCCGATGATGATGTCGTGTCGCTCATGTGATGAAATCCTCCTCCTACTCCTCCAGTAAAATGCTTATTCCTATGCTGAATGGCTCCTTCGCTGCCCACGATCTTGGTATAATGTATTCTAATCGTGACGGTCAGGCAACGCGTTTTTTCGTATTCGGCTAAGTAGCACCCTTCATCAGCCAATTCTTGCAAGCAAGTTTCCGGTTGACAGCTCCCGCTTGTGGAATACAAAATACCAGAGTTCTGCACAATGGCGGCTTCGGGCTGTCGGCCCTGCAGGCTTATGCCAATTCCGCCGCGTCAGAGGAGACGTAGGCGCCCACCCAAGGAGGAGGAGGATCATGCTCGACAAAACCGTCGTCCGTAACGTTCTGGAAACGGTGCGAACAGAGGGCCGCCAAGCGCTCACGGCTCCCGAAGGCAAGATGCTGTGCGATGCCTACGGGATCACTGTTCCCAAGGAAGGGCTGGCCGCAAATGCCGATGAAGCAGCGAAGCTCGCCTCCGACATCGGCTTTCCGGTGGTGATGAAGATCGTCTCCCCCGATATCCTGCACAAGACGGAAGCCGGCGGGGTCGTCGTGGGAGTCAACTCCGCCGAAGAGGCGCGGGAAAACTACGACAAGATCGTCGCCAACGCCCGCTCCTACAAGTCCGATGCCAAGATAGACGGCGTTCAGGTGCAGCAAATGCTCACCGGTGGCCAAGAGGTCATCATCGGCGCCGTCACCGACGGCAGCTTTGGCAAGCTGGTCGCCTTCGGACTCGGCGGCATTCTCGTGGAAGTCCTGAAGGACGTCACCTTCCGCCTCGCGCCGGTGACAAAGAGCGAGGCGCTATCCATGCTCGACAGCATTCAGGCTGCCGAGATGCTTAAGGGCGTTCGCGGAGGTGACCCGGTCAATCGTGAGGCGCTTGCCGACATGATCGTCCGCGTTTCCGAACTCGTAAACGACTATCCGGAGATTTCCGAACTCGACCTCAACCCGGTCTTTGCCACCGAAGACGGCGCGATAGCCGCTGACGTGCGCATTGTAGTCGATTACGATCAGCCCGAGCCCCGTCATCGCCCGAGCCAGGACGAGATCGTTGAGGCGATGAACCGCATCATGCGACCCAAGGCCGTGGCAGTGATCGGCGCCTCTGCCGAGGACGGCAAGATCGGCAACTCGGTCATGAAGAACCTCATCAACGGAGGTTACAAGGGACAGATCTACCCGATCCACCCCAAAGCCGAGGAAATTCTGGGCCACAAAGTCTATCGCAGCGTCAAGGACGTGCCGGGTGAGATCGATACCGCGATATTTGCTATCCCCGCCAAGCTGGTTGCCAATGCGCTAACCGACTGCGGCGAGAAGGGCATCCCGGGTGCGGTTCTCATCCCCTCCGGCTTCGCGGAAGCCGGCGCCCCGGAACTGCAGGATGAGATCGTCAAAATCGGCCGCAAGTACAACATCCGAATGATGGGGCCGAACATCTACGGCTTCTATTATACGCCGGAGAACCTCTGCGCCACCTTCTGCACCGCCTATGACGTGAAGGGCTCTGCCGCCCTCTCCTCTCAGTCTGGCGGGATCGGCATGGCCATTATCGGCTTCTCCCGCTCGGCCCAGATGGGCGTGTCGGCCATTGTCGGCCTCGGCAACAAGTCGGATATTGACGAGGACGACCTGCTTGCCTTCTTCGAGCAGGACGACAATACGAAAATCATCGCCCAGCATTGCGAGGATTTGAAGGACGGGCGCGCCTTCGCGGAAGTCGCAAAGCGCGTCTCGAAGACCAAGCCCGTGGTCGTGCTCAAGGCGGGCCGCACCTCCGCCGGCGCCAAGGCCGCATCCTCTCACACCGGTGCGCTCGCCGGCGACGACAAGATCTACGAGGATGTCTTCAAGCAGTGCGGCGTCATCCGTGCCCGGTCCCTTCGTCAGCTTCTGGAATTCGCCCGTGGCGTTCCCGTTCTGCCGACGCCGAAGGGCGAAAACGTCGTCATCATCACCGGGGCGGGCGGTTCCGGCGTGCTCCTGTCGGATGCCTGCGTCGATAACGGGCTGGACCTGATGTCGATGCCGGACGACCTTGACGCGGCTTTCCGCAAGTTCATCCCGCCTTTCGGCGCGGCTGGAAATCCGGTCGACATCACCGGTGGCGAGCCGCCCCAGACGTATAAGAACACGGTCAAGCTCGGTCTCGAGGACGACCGCATTCATGCGCTGATCCTGGGCTACTGGCATACCATCGTCACCCCACCCATGGTCTTTGCCAAGCTGATGGTCGAAGTAAAGGAGGAGATGGCGGCGAAGGGCATTGAAAAGCCGATGGTCGCATCCCTGGCCGGCGATGTCGAGGTGGAGGAAGCTGCGGAGTATCTCTACCAGCACGGTATCCCGGCCTACGCCTATTCGACCGAACTGCCGGTCGAGGTCCTGGGCGCCAAATACAAATGGGCGCGCGGCGCAGGCCTTCTGTGATCATCCCAAGCCGGGTTCCGGCCAGTTCCCGGGCGATCTCCCGGGCCAGGCCACAACTGGGCCAGAACCCGGCCTCCGGACTCTTCCGGTGTTATGGAGAGGTAACATCTCGATGCATATTCATGAGTATCAGGCGAAGTCCGTGCTGAAGAGCTTCGGCGTCCCGGTGCCCAATGGCGCGCCGGCAATGGACGCCGAGGAGGCGGTGGGAGTGGCCGCCGGGCTCGAAGGTCCGGTTTTCGTTGTTAAATCGCAAATTCACGCAGGCGGGCGCGGCAAGGGCAAGTTCAAGGAGCTCGGCGCTGACGCCAAAGGCGGCGTGCGACTTGCCGAAACAACCGCCGAAGTACGCGCGCATGCCGTAGAAATGCTGGGCAACACACTAGTCACCGTGCAGACGGGACCGGACGGCAAGGAGGTCAATCGCCTCTACGTGGAGAACGGCTCACGGATCGAAAGTGAATTTTACATCTCGCTCCTGATTGACCGTTCCACGAGCCGCGTTGCGTTCGTCGTCTCCACCGAGGGCGGCATGGACATCGAGACCGTTGCCGCCGACACGCCGGAAAAAGTGATTACACTGACTGTCGATCCGGCCACCGGCTTCATGCCTTATCACGGCCGTCTGGTTGCGAAGGCGCTCGGACTTCAGGGCGATCTCGCAAAGCAGGCGGGTATTTTGGCCCAGCAGCTTTACGCGGCCTTCACCGCCACCGACATGGAGATGCTGGAGATCAACCCTCTGGTGTTGACCAATGAGGGGCGGCTTGTCTGCCTCGATGCGAAGGTCGGCTTCGATTCCAATGCATTGGAGCGGCGGCCTGAACTCGCCAACCTGCGCGACGAGACAGAGGAGGATGCCAAGGAACTCGCCGCCTCCCGCTACGATCTTTCCTATATCGCGCTCGATGGCGATATCGGCTGCATGGTCAACGGCGCCGGCCTTGCCATGGCAACAATGGATATCATCAAGCATCATGGCGGCGAGCCGGCGAATTTTCTCGACGTCGGTGGCGGCGCTACAGCGGAGAAGGTGGCGGCAGCCTTCAAGATCATCACCAGCGACTCGAATGTAAAAGGCATTCTGATCAATATCTTCGGCGGCATCATGCGATGCGATGTGATCGCCGAGGGCGTGGTAAGCGCTGTCAGGGAAGTGGGCCTCGAGGTTCCGCTGGTGGTGCGGCTCGAAGGCACGAATGTCCTCGAAGGCAAAAAGATAATCGAGGAGTCGGGGCTGAACGTGATTGCCGCCGACGATCTTGACGATGCCGCGCGAAAAATCGTTGCTGCGGCCAAGGGAGGAAACTGATGTCGATTCTGGTGAACAAGGACACCCGTCTGCTCTGTCAGGGATTTACAGGAAAAACCGCCACCTTCCACTCCGAGCAGGCTATCGAATACGGCACGCAGATGGTCGGCGGCGTCTCGCCCGGCAAGGGCGGCGCAACGCATCTCGGGTTGCCCGTTTTCGATACCGTGAAGGAAGCACGCGCGGCGACCGACGCCGACGCCACGGTGATTTATGTGCCGCCCTTCGGCGCGGCTGATGCTATTTGCGAGGCGATTGACGCGGAAATCCCGCTAATCGTCTGCATTACCGAGGGGATCCCCGTGCTCGACATGCAGCGGGTCAAACGGGCGCTTGACGCATCCCACTCGCGCCTGATCGGTCCCAACTGCCCGGGTGTGATTACCGCCGGTGAATGCAAGATCGGGATCATGCCGGGTTCCATCTTTCGAAAGGGGTCCGTCGGTATCGTCTCACGCTCCGGCACGCTCACCTATGAGGCCGTCTTTCAGACGTCGCGCAAGAGCCTTGGCCAGACCACGGCCGTGGGTATAGGCGGCGATCCAATAAAGGGCACCGAATTCGTCGACGTCCTTGAAATGTTCCTGGCCGATCCGCAAACCGAATCGATCGTCATGATCGGCGAGATCGGCGGCCAGGCAGAGGAGGAAGCCGCGGCCTTCCTGCTGGACGAGCGGAGACATGGCAGGAGCAAACCGACAATCGGCTTTATTGCCGGCCGCACCGCGCCTCCAGGAAGGCGCATGGGCCATGCCGGTGCGATTATCGCTGGCGGCAAGGGGGGCGCGGAAGACAAGATCGAGGCCATGCGGATGGCTGGCATCCGCATCGCGCCAACTCCGGCCCAGCTTGGCGATACGCTTCTGGAACTGCTCGGTGGGCAGCCGGAAAGTAGCCCTCTGGAAGTCGCATAGAAGCTACCTTGCACCGACTGGAAGGCGGGATGACCAGCAGGCGACCCTTGCATCCGTTGAGAAAGCGCTCCATTGAAGTCTATGGTATTATAGGTTCCAAAATAAATAGCAGGAGACTGATGTGAGCACGAGAAGCCAGTCGCGCTGGCCGATAGCTGGAGAGAGCACTCCGGAACTTGTCCTCGAGCCCGTCTCGGTAGAGCCGAATATCAAGGCGAGAGTCTATGTGACGCTCAAGCGCGCCATCGCCGACATGGACATATATAGCACGCAGGATAATACTTGGCTCGACGAGCGCCTGCTTGCCGAACGTCTCAATGTCAGCCGGACACCGATTCGCGAGGCGATTGCCATGCTGGAGCAGCAGGGTTTCGTCAAATCGATCCCGCGCCGCGGCATCATCGTCCTGCGCAAAACCAAGCGCGAGATCATCGAAATGATCCAGGTCTGGGCAGCGCTCGAAGGCATGGCCGCCCGCCTCATTTCGCTCAACGCGAGCCGCAAGGAAATAGACCAGCTGCGCGAGATTTTCGAGGAGTTCCATGAAGGCCATACACCGGGCGATCACCTGAGCGATTATTCGGAGGCCAATCTGCGCTTCCACCAGACGCTGATTCAGATGACCGGCTCGCAGACATTGAAGCAGATGACCGAGAATATTGTGCTGCATGTGCGCGGCATTCGCAAGATCACCATCGGCCGAGACGACCGGGCAAGCCAGTCGATCAAGGATCACCTGGCTATTATCGACGCTCTTGAAAAGCGCGAGACCGAGCTGGCCGAACAACTCTGCCGCGATCATACGCTCGGCCTTGCCGGTTATGTCGAGAGGCACAGCGAAGGCATTTTCGACTAAAGACCGTGCCATAGGAGAGTGTCTTGACCGTGCTTCCGAAAACCATGTTGGCCGTCTCCATCAGCGAAGCCGGCGGGCCGGAGGTTCTGCATCTGGAAACCGTGCCCGTCCCCTCGCCCGGCCCCACCGAGATCCTGGTTCGCGTGGCGGCGGCCGGCGTGAACAGGCCTGACCTTCTGCAGCGCGCCGGGCTCTATCCGCCCCCGAAAGGGGCATCGGAGATCCCCGGGTTGGAAGTGGCTGGTACAGTGCAGGCGGTGGGTAGCGCCGTTTCGCGCTGGCAGCCCGGCGACCTCGTCTGCGCCCTGGCACCAGGCGGCGGCTACGCCGAATATGCGCTGGTTGATGGATCGAACGCGCTGCCGGTTCCCTCCGGGCTGTCGCTGAAGGAAGCAGCGGCCATTCCCGAAACCTTCTTCACGGTGTGGCACAACGTTTTCGAGCGCGGCGCCCTCAAGTCCGGCGAGACATTGCTTGTCCACGGCGGCGGTTCGGGGATCGGCACGACAGCGATCATGCTGGGCAAGGCACTCGGCGCCACGGTTATCGTCACCGCCGGCTCGGACGAGAAATGCGAGGCTTGCCGGCGACTGGGCGCCGACAAGGCCATCAACTATCGCGAGGAAGACTGGGTCGCCGTCGTCAAGGACGTGACGGGAAACCGCGGCGCCGATGTCATTCTCGATATGGTAGGCGGTCCCTATATCGCAAAGAACTATCAGGCTGCGGCAGTCGATGGCCGCATCGTCAACATTGCCTTCCTGCAGGGTTCACGTGTCGAGGTGGATTATATGCGCCTGATGCTCAAGCGGCTCACGCATACCGGATCGACCTTGCGTGCCCAACCGGTCGAGGCCAAGGCTCAGATTGCGATGCAACTGGAGGAAAAGGTCTGGCCGCTACTTGCCGAAGGAAAATGCCGGCCCTTGATCCACAAAAGCTATCCGCTTGCCGATGTCGCTCAGGCGCATGCGCTCATGGAGAGCAATGCGCATATCGGGAAGATTGTCCTGACGCTCGATTGATGGTGAGTGTTGCGGTGGTCTTCGCTCGCGGAGCCGCCGTTACTGTTACCAAGGTCGTCTAACAACGCCGCAGACTCGGCCCGAGCAGCCATTACGCCGCGCCAAAGGCGCGTGTGGCCAGTGTACCGCTGCCGTTCACGGCGGAGGACGTGCGGCGTCGGTGCCAGAGCGCACATTCACACAAGCCGGACCGGTGCGGACGACTTGATGGCTGCGCTACGCCCATGCCTCAAGCGCTGCGATCGTCGGGAAAATGCTCTCTTGCCGACCTTCCTCCTTACCGCCCCCCAATCCGAGATTCTGCAGATATCCGGCGCGCACCAGGTCGCGACGGGAGCCGGAAAAGGCATTGACTGTACCATATGGACGGTATATGTACCGTCTGGACGGTTAAGCTACAGAGCGATGCAACGACCTCCCAAGGCGTCGCCGTTCGGGAATGCGGGCACGGTTCCGCATTCCCGATTCTTTCACTTGGAGGCGCGACACGAATAGGACCGCCATCCAAACGCTATGCAAGCAGGTGCTGCAGAAGGGCACACGGCAGTGACGAACGAAACGACCAACATGACGGCGCGGGCAGACCGACGCGCCTCGAAGTCCCGCGACGAGATCCTCGATGCCGCCCAGCGCATCGTGGAGCGCGACGGTGCCGGTAATCTGACAATCGACGGCGTGGCACGCGAAGCGGGCTTCAGCAAGGGCGGCGTGCTCTACAATTTCCCCAACAAAGAATGCCTGCTCAAGGGCATGCTCAATCGGATGCTGCAGAACAAAATGCCGCAACTCGATGCCTATCGCGAGGAGTTTGCCGGCGGCCCCCACCCCACGCTGAGGGCCATCATCAAAACAACGGCGAACAAGGAGTGTCTCGATCCGGCGCTCAGCAGGGCCATCCTGGCCGTAGCGGCGGAAGACCCGGACATGCTTGCCCCCCTACATGCTGAACTCGCGAGGCGGTGGGAGCAGGTTCGGGAGGAGTGCGCGGATCGCGACATGGCCGCTCTCTTATGGGCCGCAGCCGACGGTCTCATGTACCATGCGCTAATGGATATCGGCATCTTCCCGCCCGAAAAACGGGCCGAACTTCTCCAGAAACTCGACGAACTCGCTGCAACCGCCTGTAAATAGGATAGGTTCCATGTCCGTATTCTATCGCTCCGGCGCGCTCGCGCTGACTGCCCTTCTTCTTGCTGCTTGCTCGGAAAGCGAGGCCAACAAAGCCGCGGAACCCCAGGTCCAGACCGTGGCGATCGAGCCGGTCTCGCAGTCCACGGCTGTGGGCACGCGCAATTTCGTCGGCCGGCTGGCACCCGTCAGCACGGTCGACGTATCTTTCCGCGTCGGCGGCGAGTTGATCGACCTGCCGGTCAGCGAAGGCGCGACGGTCAAGAAGGGCGCTCTCCTTGCCGCCCTCGACCCGGCTGACTATGAACTTGCCCTGCGCCAGGCACAGCTCTCGGCCGAACTGGCCAAGTCCGATTTCGAGCGCAAGGAAAAGCTACTCGCCACGAGTTCCATCTCGCGCGCCGTTTTCGACCAGTCGAAAACCGACCATAATCTGAAGGAGGTGGCGGTCGAGAATGCCGAGCGCGACCTTTCCGACACTACAATCAAGGCCCCCTTCGACGCGCTGATCACCCGCCGCCTGACCGACGCTTATACGAACGTGCAGCCCGGCCAGCAGGTCCTGCGTATCCAAAATATCAGTGAATTCCGGGTCAAGATCTCCGTGCCGGAAGACGTCCTCCGGTTGGCCGGCGACCCCGAACTTATCCAAGCCGAGGCGGCGATCCCGGGGACGGACAAGCGCTATCCGCTCGAATATCGCGAGCACAATACCGAGGCCGACAGTGTCGCTCAGACCTATGAGGTGACTTTCGGCATGGCGCCGCCTGCTGACATTAATCTATTGCCCGGCATGACCGTCTCCGTCGCTGTCAAACGCGTGGCGCCGCGACCTGAGGAGGCCTATTCGGTGCCGATCGGGGCAGTCGACACCAGTGCCGATGGCGGGTTCCGGGTCTGGGTCTATGATGACGAGACCGGTGCCGTCAGCCTGCGCAACGTCGAAATCGGCATGCTCTCCAGCGACCGGGTGCCGGTGCTTTCGGGCCTCAATCTCGGCGACAAAATTGTGGCCGCCGGCGGACAGCTTCTGCGCGAAGGCATGATCGTGCGTCCGATGGACGCTTTCTGACCGCCGGTATCGTTTAAACCTTTCATATTATTGAAAGTTTCACGCCATGAACATTGCGCGTCTCGCGATCGCACGCCCGATCTATACCTGGATGATCGTTCTCCTCTGCCTTTTGGGCGGGCTCTGGGGCCTGAGCAGCGTCGGCCGCTTGGAGGACCCCGCCTTCACCATCAAGCAGGCTGTCATCGTCACGCCTTACCCCGGCGCCACGGCCGAGGAGGTCGAGCAGGAGGTCACCGAGGCTCTCGAGTCGGCCGTCCAGCAGATGCCGCAGCTCGATTTCGTGACCTCGAAATCGACGCCCGGCACCTCCCAGCTCGAGGTGGAGATAAAGTCGACCTACGACGGCTCCGAAATCCCGCAGATATGGGACGAGCTCAGGCGCAAGATCAACGATGCCCAGAGCTTACTGCCGGACGGTGCCGGCCCCTCAACTGTCAATGACGACTTCGGCGATGTTTTCGGCCTTTTCTACGCCGTCACCGCACCGGGTTTTTCCGACGCCGACAAGCGCGAGGTCGCCACCTTCCTGCGCCGCGAGCTTCTGACTGTGCCAAATGTGGCGAAGGTAACGACCGCCGGCGAGCCGACCGAAACCATCTATATCGAGATTTCCAACGAGCGCCTTGCCCGTTTCGGCATCCCCATCTCGCAGGTGCTTTCCACCATCCAGAGCGAAAATGCGGTGGAGAATGCCGGCGCGGTCCGGATCGGCGACCGTCACGTACGCATCTCCATGCAGCCCTCCTTCGATTCGGTGGCGGCGATCGAGGCACTCAGGGTCGGCCGGCCCGGCACGACCGAGCAGATCAGCCTGCTCGACGTGGCCAAAGTCGTCCGTGCGCCCACCGAAGTGCCGGACGAACTGATCCGCTTCAACGGCCAGGAGGCCTTCACACTTGCCATCGCCGGCGTGGCCGACGCCAACATCGTGGAGGTTGGCCAGGGCGTGGATGCAAAGCTCGCCGACCTTTCCTCGCGCATTCCGCTTGGTGTCGAGATCAATCCTATCTACCAGCAGCATGTGGTGGTGGACCAGGCGATCAACGATTTCATGGTAAACCTGGCCATGTCGGTCGCCATCGTCATTGGCGTGCTGTGCATCTTCATGGGCTGGCGCGTCGGCATCGTCGTCGGCGTCACGCTGCTTCTGACGGTGCTCGGCACAGTGTTCTTCATGGCCGTCTTCGGCATCGAAATGGAGCGCATCTCTCTTGGCGCGCTCATCATTGCCATGGGCATGCTGGTCGACAACGCCATCGTGATTGCCGAAGGCATGCTCATCAACATGCAGAGAGGCATGAACGCCGAGACGGCCGCTGACGACGCGGCCCGGCGCACGCAGATCCCGCTTCTGGGCGCCACCGTCATCGGCATCATGGCCTTTGCCGGCATCGGCCTCTCGCCGGACGCGACGGGCGAGTTCCTCTTCTCGCTCTTTGCCGTCATCGGCATATCGCTGCTCTTGAGTTGGGTGCTCGCCATAACGGTGACGCCTCTGTTCGGTAACTACCTGTTGAAGACCGCAGCGGGCTCGGCCGACAACGACCCCTATCGCGGCCCGATCTACGGCACCTACCGCGCTTTCCTGCGCGGGGCCCTGCGCCTGCGCGGACTCACTGTTATCGTGCTCATCCTTCTGACAGGCGCTTCCTTCTACGGTTTCGGCCTGGTGAAGCAGCAGTTCTTTCCCGATTCCAACACGCCGCTCTTCTACGTCAACTACATCCTGCCGCAGGGCTCCGACATCCGCGCCACGGCGCGCGACATGGGCGATATCGAGGAGATCATCAAGGACAAGGCCGGTGTGACGGCCGTTGCCACCTTCATCGGCCGCGGCGCCAGCCGCTTCATGCTCACCTATGCTCCCGAGCAGCCCAATACGGCCTATGGCCAGTTCATCGTAGAGATGGAGGATCGCAGCCAGATCGACGCGCTGGCTGCCGAGTTGCGCGAGGAACTGGGACAGCGGTACCCAAATGCCGAGATCCGCACAGAGCGGTTGATCTTCGGCCCCGGCGGCGGAGCTAAGGTGGAAGCGCGTTTCTCGGGCAACGACCCGGCCGTGCTGCGCCGCCTCGCCGACGAAGCCATCGCTCTCATGCACAACAGCGGCACGCTCACGGACATCCGTCACAATTGGCGTCAGCGCGAACTTGTCATCGCGCCCGAGATCAACGAGGAGCGCGCGCGCATTTCCGGCATCAGCCGTACCGATGTGGCCGAGACGCTCGCCTTCGCCACAACCGGCGTCCAGGCCGGCACCTATCGTGAGAGCGACCGGGCGATCCCCATCGTGGCGCGCCCGCCGGCCGAGGAGCGGCTCGATGTGGGGCGCCTGCAAGACCGGCTCGTGTGGAGCTCGGGCGAGAATGCCTACGTGCCGATCACCCAAGTCGTCAGCAGCTTCGGGACGGAGCCTCAGGAGGTGCTGATCCGCCGCCGCAACCGGGAGCGCACGCTCACGGTGCAGGCCGAGCCGATAGCCGACCTGACGCCGACGGATGCTCTGAACAGCGTCCGCACATCGATCGAGGCTATGTCCTTGCCACCTGGCTACCAACTCGAATGGGGCGGAGAATACGAGAATTCGCGCGATGCGCAGGAGTCGCTGGGCAGACAGCTGCCGCTCAGCTTCCTCGTCATGTTGGTTATCTCCGTCCTGCTGTTCGGCAAGATCCGCCAGCCGCTGATCATCTGGCTCGTGGTTCCCATGGCCGTGTGCGGCGTGGTCGCCGGCCTCCTGTTCACCGGTTTGCCGTTCAGCTTCACCGCGCTGCTGGGCCTTTTGAGCCTGTCAGGCATGCTGATGAAGAACGGCATCGTTCTGGTCGACGAGATCGATGCGCAGATCGCCTCGGGTATCGCGCCCGAGGCGGCCGTGGTGAATGGCAGCGTCAGCCGCCTGCGGCCCGTCTTTCTGGCCGCCGTCACCACTGTGCTCGGCATGATCCCGCTTCTGTCCGACGCCTTCTTCGCTTCCATGGCGGTGACCATCATGGGCGGTCTCGCCTTCGCCACCCTGCTCACCCTCATCGCCGTGCCGGTGTTCTACGCGCTGTTCTTCCGCATCCGCATCGGTACCGCGAGCAAGGAAAAGGAAGATGGCGTCGGCCCTCTCCAACGGCACACAGGCGAACACATCAAAGGTCCTGTCGTTCCGGATGCCGCTCCCGTGCACTAATGCTTGAGACCGCCTCAAGAAAGTGCACGCGCTCAGACCTGCTCGTCATCAACAAGACCAACCTTGCACCAGTAGGCAGCGATCTCGCCGTGATCGGACCGACACGGAAAAGTACGCGAAGGCTGTCCCTATGTGATGGCGTGCTGCAGCCGCAAGTCATTGAAACGAGCTCGTGCGGCGCGGCTTGCGGCCCTCATTGGCCGCAGCGGACCCGCCGGAGAAGGGTGAGTCCTATGCCGTCAACATGGTCCCGCTAGAGGGCAAATCGTTGGAGGGTTATTTTTGCACAGTCGAGGTCATGTGCTTGTCACTGTCGTGCTATTATTCACCTGTTACCGCGATAACGCGCCCCGATTAAGCGATGGAGGTTTCCAATGTCCTGTATCAAGACGCTGACCGCCGGCCTGGCGCTTGCCCTAGTCTCCACCGCTCTCGCCGTCGCTGAGGACGGTACCGTCGTCGAGACCGGCGTCCGCCCGCTTTATCTGATCGACAGAATGGATGACGGCCCTCTGAAGGAGGAGCTCCTGTCCTGCGCCGGCCAGCCGGTGGGCCAGACGCAATTTTCGATCGGTCATCGCGGTGCGCCCCTCATGTTCCCCGAGCACACGGTTGAATCAAACACCGCTGCGGCACAACAGGGTGCGGGCATTCTCGAATGCGATGTAACCTTTACGGCCGACAAGGAACTGGTCTGCCGCCACGCACAGAACGACCTGCACACGACGACGAACATTCTGGTTACCGATCTGGCAGATAAGTGTACGACGCCATTCTCGCCTGCCTCGGGCGATACTGCGGCGAGCGCTGAATGCCGGGCCTCGGACCTGACGCTGGCCGAGTTCCGTACCCTGACCCCGAAGATGGACAGCGCAGACGACGGCGCGACCACGCCCGAGGCCTATCAGAACGGCACCGCCGCCTGGCGCACCGATCTCTACGCGATCGAGCCGGCAACGCTGATGACCCACAAGGAATCGATCGAGCTGTTCCAGTCGCTCGGCGTAAAATTCACCCCCGAGCTCAAGACGCCGGTCGTCGACATGCCTTTCGATGGTTTCAGCCGGGAGGACTACGCCCAGAAGCTGATTGACGAGTACAAGGAGGCCGATGTTCCGCCGTCGGACGTCTGGCCGCAGAGCTTCGACATCGCCGATGTGCGCTACTGGATCGCCAATGAACCGGAGTTTGGTGCCCAGGCGGTTTACCTGATCGACGACAGCAGCATTGAAGGTCTGGACGGGATGGATCCAGAGACATGGGGGTTCGAACCTGCGGAGTTGAAGGCCGAAGGCGTGAACTATGTAGCCCCGGCAATCCCATTCCTGCTGACCCTGGACGAGAACGGCGAAATCATCCCCTCGCAGCTCGCGACTGCCCTGAACGAGGCCGATATCGACATCATAACCTGGACGCTGGAACGCTCTGGACCCCTGACAGATGGCGGCGGTTGGTATTTCCACACGATCACCGATGCAATCGACGGCGGTGGCGACTACTATGAAGTACTGAATGTGCTCGCGCAGGATGTGGGCGTCGTCGGCGTCTTCAGCGACTGGCCGGCGACGGTGAGCTATTACGCGAGCTGCATGGGGCTCGAGTAAAGGACTGACCCTCGGTTCAGTTATCTGTCATCGTCTTTAACGCTAGGTCGATTGCAGGCGTTCGAACTCGGCAGCAGGCCCTTCCATTAGAAGAGGGCCTGCGCCTGGTTTTATATTATCCCTTCACGCCCGATGACAGCATCACGGCTTCGGTAACTCTTTTCTGGAAAATCAGATAGGCGATCGCAACCGGCATTGCTCCCAAGAGGGCGACCGACATCAGCCGCGCATAGAAGACACCGAACGCGTCATTGACCTGAGTTATGCCGACCGGAATGGTCATCATGTCTTCCGTCGTCACGACGAGGAAGGGCCACAGGAACTGGTTCCAGGCCATGATGAAGGTAATGATGGCAAGCGCGGTTGTGATGCCCCAGTTGAGCGGCAGATATATCCGGAACAAAAGCGCGTACTCCCCCCCACCATCAAGCACCACGGCTTCGCGCATTTCCCTCGGCACTGCATCGAAGAACTGCTTGTAGACGATAATCACCACAGGGACGATGAGCTGCGGCAGAATGATACCCGCCCAGGTGTTGATCAGGCCCAGGCTGTTCATGAGGATAAACTGTGTAACCACGAGCGCCTGAGTGGGAACCATGAAGCTCGCCAGCACGACACCATAAAGGATGCGCCGCCCCGGGAACCGCATCTGGGAAATCGCGTAAGCGCACATCATCCCCGATACAATCACCACGAATGTTATGATGAATGAAGTGACGATTGAATTCAGGTACCAGTTCAGCAGCTTGGTATTGAAGATCACATCCACATAGGATGCGAAGTTGAACTCGTCCGGAATAAGACCGGCTTCGTCGCTAACAACTCTGTCCTCGCTGCGGATCGAAGTGACAAAGGACCAGTAGAGCGGGAAATCCAAAGCGCGGCCCCAATAATGGTTATAGCCGTGAGAACCCAGCTCTCGATCTGCCGCATCGTGCTCATCGCCGCGCTCCCAGCCTGAGTACCTGAAACTGGAGGACCGAGACAACCACGATCAGAACGAAAAATACGACCGCGATAGCCGACGCATAGCCGCCTCGATCGAGTTGAAAAGCTTCACGATAGACCTGCAGGAGCAGAACGTAGGAGGAGTTGAACGGCCCACCTCCACTCATCAGATAGACCTGGTCGAAGAGATTCAGTTGCAGGATGAGCTGCAGCGTCAGGACGAGCGTTGTGACGGGCCACAGAAGTGGCCAGGTGACGCGAAAGAATTGCTGCGTCTTGGTTGCACCGTCGAGAGCCGCAGCTTCGTAGAGCCTGCGGAATGTTGCGCAGGCCCGCGATGAAGAGCAGCACGTGTCGCAGCGGAGGCGGGGAGCTACTTTCACGGTCCTGCTAGCACAACCAAGCCGGCGGTTGCTCCGGGGACTTGCCGCTGCAAGCTGCTTCTACGCAAGCAAGAAGGCTGCCGATCCGAACGCCGCGCCCGATGAGACCCGGTGCATAATGCGCATACTTCCCGGAGTTGGTCATCAGCGTTTTGACGGTCCCCGGGACCACTGGCTCATCAAGCATGCACCAGCATGTGTCGGTAACGAACTGAACGCCGAAGGCTTCAGCGACTTCAACATGTCCAGCCTGGACGGCGGCTTCGTAGATGGCCCGGCCGCAGGTCACGACCACCGCAACGTCCGGCGATTTGGTTCTTCCACGCACCAGCGTGGCCAACCGGGCGCATTCGTTGAGGGAAAAATGGGGATTACCCAAAGCGACAAGCTCGACCTCCGGCGAGGTGGCCGTATTCAGATCCCGCCAAGCACGACGTAGTTCCTCCAGGTCAACGCACAGTCGACGTTCCGCCTCCTGCCCGTCCGCTTCGGGCGTAATTCCCGCAATGTGGAACATGGGGGCAGCCGCCACCGTGGCGAAGGCTGCACCGAACGCCTTCAACTCGTCAGGCCCGGCCTCACTCGTCTCGAGTCCTCGGATCAAAGGAATCTCACTGCCGCAGACAGACCCGCAGCAATAGCCAAGCAGCGGCCAGAAGATATCGTCGACTCCTTCCGGCATTTCGGCCTCAAGAACGAGCGTTGCGCGCCTCCCGGCATCAAGATGGCATCCCGCCATTGGCGCGCGCCCTGTCAAGGCGATGCAGATGTCCAGGTAGTCCGGATACTTCATCGACCGCGCCCCGATGACGCTGTTGGCGTAGACGACGGCATTCGACTCCGCCCAACCAACCTGCTCTGCAAATCCGGGAGCGCTCGCAAGCAAATATGGAGCGCATGTGAAGCTGGGTTGGGCACCCATGGCGAGGTAGGCGTCTGCAAGCTGGGTCGCCGGAACCGCGAAGTCCTCGCCCACGCCTTGCGCGTGCCATCGGCGCTTGTCCACGGAGATAGAGTTGAGCGTGGTCGGAACGCGCAATCGCGCTTGTCTACCGACCAGCCATTGCGCGAAACGCAGACTCGCGGGTCCAGTATAGACGCAGCCATCGATATGAACCTGGGATACACCTATGAAGCTTTCCGCCTCCTGAAGTGCCGCCATTCGCAGCAACAAGCGCATGGCGAACTGCGCCGCCGTTCCATGCTGCCCGGAGAGCAGAGCTTGATCCTCCGCATCCAGCCGCACCGTCGTATTCTCGTCGCGCACCGGTCGCCCGGATGCCGCCTTCCAGCCATCGTGTGGTGGCTCGCCGAAAAGCTGAAGACTATCTTTCCCCACCCTGGCGTGCCTAAACGCACCGATGTGGGCAAATACCTTCCGCTCGACTTGCAGAACGGGTATCGACCGATCGAACACCAACTCCGCTACAAGGGCCCCCAAGGTCAGGATCTGCTCGCGCTCGCATACAACGACCGCCGCCGGCGCATGCCCATTCAGGATCAGTTCCAGCAGAACGCCGCTCCCGGAGCACGAGCCACGCCCACTCGGAATCGCGAGGACACGGCCGGCGAGGCACTCGCCGTGTAGGGGATGATGCCGATCGATGATGATGCCGGTCGCCGGATCGACGCCGCCCCAGAAGCTGAGGCCCACCTCGGCGCACAGCAAATCCCCCTCGGACTCGCCCTCGACCAACGATTTTCCGCGACTGACGCGTTCCACGAGCCACGCTCTCCGCAAGCGATTTACCCGCGAGCTTTGTCATGTGCGGGTTTCACGCGCAAGGCACCGCTGCCAAAAGCTGCTTCCGTCAAAGCAGCACAGCCGCGCTCACATATCCGTCGTCCTTCGCGGAGAAAGTGCACCGCTCAATCGCGCAACTGAACCAAAGTTTCGCGCGCTCGGCTCGTAGCCATCGTAAGATCCGAGCCTATCGAAATCCAGGAATAGCCGGCCTCGATCATGCGCCGGGCCATGGCGGCATCGGATACGAGAATGCCGCAGGGCTTGCCGGCCGCACGGCAGGCTTTCGCCGCGTCGACAAGCGTCTCCTGCACCGTTTCGTGGCCGATCTGGCCGATCAGCCCGAGGCTTGCGGAAATATCGCTCGGACCGATGAACAGCGAGTCCACCCCTTCGACTGCGGCGATATCCGGCAGACATTTCAATGCCTCCACCGTCTCGACTTGGAGCGTGACGCAAATCTCCTCCTCGGCACGGCTGAAATAATTCTCAACAGCGCCGAAACGCGAGGCACGGCTCATGCCGGCGGCTCCGCGAATGCCGCGCGGTGGATAGCGCGTCGCGGCAACCGCAGCCTTCGCAGCCTCAACCGACTCGATGAAGGGAAACATCAGGCTTTGGGCGCCGCAATCAAGAATTCGCTTGACGGTGACGGCGTCGTTCCATGGCAGACGTGTGAGGCAGGCGGCGGGCGTGCCGGCGAGCGCCTGAAGAACCGACAGTGCCTGTGGGACGTCGTTTGGCGTGTGCTCCATGTCGAGTACGACGAAATCATAGCCGCAACAGCCGAGAGCCTCGGCCATGACGGGGCTTGCGCTCATGCTCCATGTCCCGATCATCGGCGGGGTGCGGGACAGGTCGCGCTTGAACGTGTTCTTTGGTAGCTCCATAGATATCTCCCTCAGCCATTTGCTATTTTGATCAGAAGCGGTTTTCGCCTCGTGGATCCGTCGTCCCGCACCTTTATCGTCTGCCACTAGAGACGCCTGTTGTCACCTCCTTCGGCAAAGTGGAGGACCGGCCGGCGCTCTTCATCGGCCCGATCACCCGTGGGAACTGACAAAGGAAGCGGCAAGGGAGATCGGCGCGGCATATGGTGACCACTCATGCTGAATGCGGTCGCTGGTTGCGTTTGATCGCGATCGGCTGAAACCTTCTGAAACCGAGATGACAACTGGCTTGAAGATGCCGATCCACTGAGAGCCTGACCTAAAAGTTGTTGCGCGCACGGGCTTTAGATTCAGGCTCTGAAGCCGGACGGAACCGTTGCGCCGTCAAAAGGGCCCCGGCAGCGATCAGTACCATCCCGGCCGCTTCCCGAGTGCTCGGGGTCTCGCCGAAGAAGATCACGCTCCACATGGCAGCAAAGAGAAGATACGCATTGTCAAATACGCCGACGACCGGAGAGGGGGCCAGTCGATAAGCCTGTATGTGGCGATAACCGCAAGAACAACGCCGAGGATGCCGACGAGTAGCCAGTCCTGCGGCGTGATGCCGGGCCAGACTGATAGCACAAAGGTTTCTGCATCGGCGGATGGAAACAGAGCCAGACCTAAGATAGCGATGCCTCCGGCGATCGCGAGAGTAACGTTTAGATTCAACGCCATCGATAGTGACGTCTCGTTTTGGCATCGGCTCCACGTGATGATCGCCGCCAGCGCGTAGAGAAACGCCGCGGTCAACGGGAGGGCCACCACGGCCGATATGGTCCCGGCCGTCGGATTGACGGCCAGCACGACACCTCCGAGCGCCAGCAGGATAGCGAACCAGCGCTGGCCGCCGACAGGTTCGCCCAGAACGAAGCGCGACAGGAGGGCCATCCACGCAGGCGACGTATAGTAACAGGCAGCGGCCAGGGCGAAAGACATCGGCGGTAGGGAAGCGTAGTAACAAAGCCACATGGCCGTTAGACTCAGACTGCGCGCCCATACCCAGAAGGGTCGTCGCAAGCGCAGCCGCTCCACTCCCAGGAAAACGACGACACCGCCTGAAATTAGCAGTGCCGCGAATGCCGACCGCAGAAAGACAATCTGTCCTAAGCCGAGGCGATCCCCCGCACTCTTCACGAGTGCATCAGACAGCGACAGCAGGAACACCGCGACTATGATGGCGACGATGCCCTGGCCGCGGCGGCCAAGCATACTCGATAGTGAGGGTTTCCATTCCATAAGGGATAGAATGCAATCCAATACCTCCTATAAAAGTGTATTATCGTCTTTGATGCATGAGTATATGGCATGGATGATTTCGCACGAGCTTTGCCACCTCTGTCCCGCCTTAGACCTTTCGAGGCCGCCGCACGGCTGGAAAGCTTCACTATGGCTGCGGCCGAGTTGGGTTTAACCCAGACAGCAGTGAGCAAACAGGTCGCGGCGCTCGAACGCGATCTCGGCACGGCGCTCTTTGATCGGCGCAACCGCGCCGTGTTCCTGACCGAGGAAGGCCGTCGGTTCGGCCGCATCGTTAGTGCCGCGCTCGCCGACATCGCGACCGAGGCCGCCCACCTGCGCGGCGCGGACCTGCCCGGCGGACTGGTGCTTCACTGTCAGCTCTGCGAAGCTTTTACTGGCTCATGCCGCGACTCTCCCGCTTTCACGAACAGCATCCGGACATCGAGGTTCGGGTCGTCAGCGCACTTGCGCCGCTGACCCAAACGCCGGAAGCTTTCGACGTCGCGATCCAGACGACAGGCCGTCCGTCTGGTGCAGCACGCCTAGTCTTCACAGCATCCGACGAAGTCTTTCCGGTTTGCGCTCCAGGATTGCTGGCCGAAATGCCGCGGCCGATCCCGCCGGCCGACCTCTCTGCGTTTTTACTGCTGTCCCACAGGGTCTTGCCGCAGGACTGGATGGACTGGCCGGAATGGTTCGATGCGATAGGTTGGCGCTTGCCGCAGGACGCGCGCATCGTTCACTTCGACAGCTTCCCCCTGGTCCTTCAGGCAGCAGTCGCCGGACAGGGCATTGCTTTAGGCTGGCGGCGCACTGTCACCGGCCTGATCGACGAAGGCAAGCTAATCCGCGCTTCGAGGAGACAGTTCGACGGCCCACGGAAATTTCGGTCTTTCGCGGCGCACGACGGGGCAATCACGCCGAAACTCAAGCGCTTCTCGATTGGCTGCGGCAGGAGTTGAACGGACAGGACTAGCGCCTCAACAGCTTGTGGCGTCGATGCCTGCATCACGAATGCAGATATAGCAGCCGGCCGCTTCCATCGCGGCCACCTGCCTCTACGACCCTAACTCGACGGACCGCTTCTTCGCTGCTGTTACGGCCTCACTCATCAACTCCCTCAGCCTGCCGTCGCCCATGAGGACGTCAAGCGCGGCGGCAGTGGTCCCGTTGGGGCTCGTCACCTGTTCGCGCAGCTTGCCGGGGTCCTCGCCGCTCTCCCGTGTCAGGCAGGCGGCGCCATAGACCGTCTGCGTGGCGAGAAGCCGGGCTGTTTCGCTCGGCAGGCCGGCCTTCTCCGCGGCGTCCGTCAGACATTCTATAAAGTGGAAGACGTAGGCCGGGCCGGAGCCGGAAACCGCGGTGACGGCATCCATCAGGCTTTCGTCATCCACCGTGGCGACCTTGCCGCTGGCCGACAAAAGATCCTGTACAAACGTTTCCGTTTCGGCTGTCACATGCTCGTTCGAGAAAGTGACCATCATGCCCTTGCCGATGGCGGCCGGCGTGTTCGGCATGCAGCGGATTACGGCCGCCTGCGGTCCCAGAATATCCGTGAATACCGCCACGCCAATCCCTGCCGCCACGCTGCAGAAGGCGGCATTCTCCGCGAAGCGGCGATAGGCAGGCAGGACGGAGCGCATCACCTGCGGCTTTACGGCGAAGATGACGAGATCGGCGCCATCCACCGCATCCACGCTCTCCACCGCCTTTACGCCATGACCGTCAGACCGTTCGCGCAGAGCCTCATTCGGCTCGACAACCGTGAGGTCACCCGGCGCGAGCTTGCCAGTATCGAGCCAGCCACGCAGCATGGCGTAGCCCATATTTCCGCAGCCAACCAGAATAACGCGCTTGCCCATACCTGCGTCCTCGCTTTTCGCGGCTAAAATGCCAGCACCAGCGTCGAGCCGATTGCCATCAGCGTGGCCACCACGACGAGTATGATGAATGTACGAGGGCGGTCAAAGAACACCGCATGCCCGGAAATCCAAGCGGCGGTCGCCGCTCCCAGCGCAAAGAAGAAAGCATCCCGCTCACCGAAAGCCATCGCAGCAGCCATCAGGCCACCGATGACCAGCGCGCCGAACACGATGATGATCGCGACGGCATAGGTATCGTATTGTTCGTTCATCTCCGGTCCCTTGTTGAAGCTGGGGCCACCCCTCCGCCACCGTACAGGCGGAACCCCGATCGCACATTCACGCATCACAGGAAATAGCATGGTGTAGATGATTCCGCGATTCGTCCAAGCAAAAGAGGTCGAAATTCCCGCGGTGCAGAAATGCGGTCACACCATGCGCAAACTTGCGTCATACCCGTCGAACGCATATTTGCGTTGCGGAACGATGGCCTCGAAGGGATGAAGACGTGTCGGCATTGACTAGATTTCTGGGCGATACGCCGCTTCGCGTGCTTGTGAAGCTTGTTGTCATATCACTCATCGTCGGCTTCATCATGAGCGTTTTCCACTGGACGCCATGGGATCTTCTCAGCGGTGTCCGGGATATGGTGCTGCATCTATGGCACACCGGTTTTGCCGCCGTATCGGATTTCATCAACTACATTCTGATCGGCGCGGTGATCGTGGTGCCGATATTCGTCATTTCGCGCATTCTCAGCTACAGGCGATAGCCTCCTGCTGGCCGCTTTGCGGACGGCATGTGAAGAAAGCACACGGCGAGCGCATAGCACCGTCCGGGGTCATTCTGTGGATCACGTTACATCGGAAAAAGCTGCGGTCCTGCCGTTCGAGGTAACGAACCGGCGTGTTTTCGCCATCGCCGTGCCGATGACGCTTGCCTATCTGACGACGCCGCTTCTGGGGATCACCGACACCGCGGTCGTGGGGCAGTTCGGCGATGCCGCGCTTCTGGGCGGGCTTGCGGCAGGCGCGATCGTTTTCGACGTCGTGTTCAACACGTTCAATGCGCTCCGCTCCAGCACGACTGGGCTGGTTGCGCAGGCACTCGGGCGGAGCGACGTGCGGGAAGAGCAGGCCACATTTTTGCGCTCCCTTATCGCTGCGGTTTCGGTGGGGCTTATGCTCATTCTGCTGACGCCGATGGTGGCCGCCCTCGGTATCTGGTTCATCAATCCGGAGCCGGACGTTGCCGAGGCAATGATGACCTATATCGGCATCCGCATGATGGCCGCGCCGCTCACGCTTACCAATTTCTCCATTCTCGGTTATGTGCTCGGGCGCGGCGAAGGCGGGCTCGGCCTCCTGCTCCAGGCGTTACTCAACGGCAGCAACATCGCCCTTTCCATCCTGTTCGGACTCCATTGGGGTTGGGGACTTGAAGGCGTTGCCTGGGGGACGGTCGGCGGTGAGTTCCTCGGCGTTATTGCAGCGCTGATCATCCTGGCGCCTCGCTTTTCCAGCGGTAAGCGGCCGCGATTGGCGCAAGTCTTCAATCTGTCGGCGATCATACGTATGGTGATGCTCAACGGCGATATCATGATCCGCTCCTTTTCGCTGCTGGCCGCCTTTGCGCTCTTCACCCGCCAAGGTGCGCAGCTCGGGACCGTGACGCTCGCCGCCAATGCGGTTCTGATGAATTTCTTCTTCGTCTCAGGGTATTTCCTGGACGGCTTTGCCACGGCCGCGGAGCAACTTGCCGGCCGCGCCGTGGGCGCACGCTATGAGCCAGCCTTCCGCAGAACAATTTGGCTGACCGCGCTGTGGGGTTTTGTCCTCGCCTTTCTCGCCAGCCTCGTTTTCCTTGCCTTTGGAGGCCTCTTCATCAACTTCGTAACCACCGCGCCGGAGGTGCGCTCGCTGGCATCGGTTTTCTTGCCCTGGGCCGCGCTGACAGCGGTCAGCGGCGTGCTGGCTTTCCAGATGGATGGGATCTATATCGGCGCAACGTGGTCGCGTGATATGCGCAACATGATGCTGCTTTCGCTGGCCGTTTTCATCCTGTGGGTCGCCGTGTTCGGCAATGCGCTGGGCAATCACGGCCTCTGGGCCGCCATCCACATTTTTCTGATCATGCGGGGCTTAAGCCTGCTTTTCATCCTGCCACGGCGCATGCGCGCGACCTTTGGCTGATTTTCAGCCGAGCGGGCGGGCGGCCCATTTGTCCAGGTGACGGTCACGCAATTCAGTGATGGATGCCCGCCCTTCGGCCGCCATGTGACTGTCCAAAGCCTCAATAATGCGCGCGGGCAGCCCCGGCCCCTCGTAAATCATGCCGGTGTAAAGCTGCACGAGGTCGGCGCCTGCGCGGATCTTCTCAATTGCGGTCTCGGCCGAGTTCACGCCGCCCACGCCGATGATGGGAAAGGCTGGGCCGAGGAGTTGACGCATCTTGGCAAGCACAATGGTCGAGCGCTCGAACAGCGGCGTTCCCGAAAGGCCGCCGGTCTCCCGCGCCGCCGTGCTCTGCAGGCCTTCCCGCGCCAGCGTCGTGTTTGAGACGATCAGCCCGTCCATCCCCTTTGCGGTAAGCTCTCCGGCAATATCGGACAGTTCCTCCTCCGAGAGATCGGGCGCAATCTTCAGGAAAACGGGGACCTCGCTCTCGGTTGCCGCGCGTGCTTGCATCACCCGATCGAGAAGCTCCGCCAGGCTTTCACGGCCTTGCAAAGCACGCAAGCCTGTTGTGTTCGGCGAGGAAATGTTGACAGCAAGATACGAGGCCAGGGGAGCGAATGTCTTCACGCCTTCCTCGTAATCGGCCATGCGGTCGGGGCTGTCGCGATTGGCGCCGATGTTGATACCGACGATGCCGCCCCTGCCGGCGCGGGCAGAAAGCCGTCGCAGCGCGGCTTCATGGCCTTCATTGTTGAAGCCCAGCCGGTTGATGACCGCGCGATCGTCGGGAAGGCGGAAGATGCGCGGCTTCGGATTGCCGGACTGTGGTTTCGGGGTCACCGTTCCGCATTCGGCAAAACCGAAACCGAGGCTCAGAAGCGCATCGGGAACTTCCGCGTTCTTGTCGAAGCCCGCGGCCATGCCGAGCGGATTGGGAAAGTGAAGTCCGGCGATCTCCACGGCAAGCCGCGGCCGCGCACTTGGCGCGGGGCAAAGCGGAACGCCTGATTTCAAGGCGGCGATGGAAAGCGCGTGCGCGCGCTCAGGATCCAGCGCGAACAGGAAGGGCCGGGATATTGTGTCCAGCAGGCGCTTCATGCGTCGAGCGGCGGAAAGAGGTGATCGCCCTCCGGTCCAAGCGGCAGATCCTTCACCCACACCACCGCTTCGAGCGAAAGGGGCGCATAAAGATGCGGGAACGGCTGATCGCCGCGCGAGATCTCATACCTCAACGCCGGCCCGAGGCGTTTTGCGTCCACAGCCACCAGCACGAGGTTGTCCTTGCCAGCGAAATGCTTGGCCGCGGTTTCACGCACCTGCGCGGCGGTGGAAAAATGGATGTAGCCGTCAGCCAGGTCGATCGCAGCACCCTCATAGAGGCCACTTTCTTCGGCTTTCCGCCATTCGTCAGCGGGTGAGATCTTGTAAATCAAATTTGCCATACCCGCGCTATAATCCGAACCGGCTGGCAGCGAAAGGGCTTGGTATTTGGCCACGTGCGTTTTATCTCGAAACTCAATTGCGGCGCATTTTTGCGTTAACTGCACGCCAATGATCTTAGGAGTCGATCCAATGCGAACGATGATTGCGGCGATAGCGGGCCTCTGTGTGACGCCTCTTCTTCTCACCCAGGCGCCAGCCGAGGACCGTTTTCGCCTGGAGCGGACCGAGAACGGCTATGTGCGGATGGATACCGAGACGGGGACAATGTCTCTTTGCCGCGAGCAATCCGGCGAGCTTGTCTGCCAGTCGGCCGCGGAAGAGCAGCAAGCGCTTGAAAACGAAAACGGGAACTTGCGCGAGCGGGTGTCAAGGCTCGAGGAGCGTGTGGACGCACTGGAGGGAGACACCGCGGCAGATCTTTCGGTCGAGCAGGAATTCGAACAAGCCATGGGGATGATGGAGCGCTTCTTCCGCCGTTTCATGGATATGGTTCAGGGTTTCGAACAGGAACAAGAAGAGCCGCTGCAGAACGGCGGGACCGAGCAGCCGGACCGGACCTGAGGCCCGCAGCCCCTCCAAAGAGAAGCGCCAGCGCAGGAACTTGCAAAGCTGCGCAATCCCCGCATAATCCTTGGCAGCCCCGGGCCAGGGAGAATAAGATGGGCTCGTGGGCGATAGGGGAGGAAATTTTGCCGGGCTACCGCTTCGTGGTCGCTGACGACCATCCGCTTTTCCGTGGCGCCTTGCAACAGGCGCTGGGGGAGCTTGGCGACAGCACAATTCTGGAGACAGGCGATTTCGAGGGCGTCAAGGCATTGGTTGCCAAGGACGCCGATATCGATCTCGTACTGCTCGATCTTGCAATGCCGGGGGGCAGCGGCCTGTCCGGCCTTGTGGCCCTCCGCGCGCTCAACCCCGCGATACCCATCGTTGTCGTCTCCGCGTATGACGAGCCGCAAAACATACGCCGCGCGCTGGAGCTCGGTGCGTCGGGTTTCATCTCCAAGTCATTGCGCATGGATGAGTTGCGCGAGGCAGTCCGAACCGTGCTCGCGGGCGAGATCTACGTGCCCGCCGAAGTGGAGCTCGGCGAGGAAAGAGACCCGGAGATCTCCGATCTCATCGCGCGAATCTGCACGTTGACGCCCCAGCAGACGCGGGTTTTATCCATGCTCGCCGAAGGCTTGCTCAACAAGCAGATCGCCTACGAATTGAACGTCTCGGAAGCGACCATCAAGGCGCATGTCTCCGCCATTTTGCACAAGCTTGGCGTGGACAGCCGCACGCAGGCTGTCATCCGCCTATCGCGCATCGGCACGGACCCGTTGACGGAGGAGGTCTGAGCTATTCCGCCGCCAGTACCTGCCGGTGGCGCATCATCAGCGCGCGCAGGGCTGCGGGTTTCACCGGTTTATACAAAACGGCGATATCCATCGCATTCGCCGCCGCGCGGATTTCATTCGATCTGTCGGCGGTGATCAGGACGGCCGGGAGATCCGCACGCCAGGCACGCCGCAGTTGCTCCACCGCTTTAAGGCCGTTGTCTCGATCCAGGTGATAATCCACCAGAACGATATCCGGCGGTTTTTGCAGAAGGTCCGGAACGGGAGCGCTGAGCAAGGTGCGAACACCACAGCCCCAGCCCTCAAGCAGCAGGCGCATGCCGTCAAGAACCTGCTGATCATTGTCAATGCAAAGGACATCGAGATCATTGACCATGACTTGGGACGGTGCCGGAACGGGTGCTCCCTTCTCCGAGAGCTCAACGGGCGCGGTGCTGATCGGCAGAAGGCTTGAAAAACGCGTTCCCCGGCCCGGCTCCGAATTCAGGCGCAGTTCCAGCCGTAGGACCCGCGCAATGCGATCGACGATAGAGAGCCCGAGGCCGAGACCCTGCGCCTCGCGCGCGCCTTCGTCCAGCCGGGTGAATTCGCGAAAGACGGCGTCGAGCTTGTCGCCGGCAATACCGATCCCCGTGTCGAACACCTGAAGCTCGACAAGTTCCCCGCGCCGGCGTGCGCCGACCAGAATACGGCCGTTACGCGTGTATTTGATCGCATTGGAGACCAGATTCTGCACCAGTCGGCGGAAGAGATTGCGATCCGTCTTCACCGCGATCGAGGAAGGGACGATGGCGAGCCGCAAGTTCTTCTTCGCCGCAAGCGGTTCGAAATCGGTGGCTATCTGCTGCAAGAGCCTGTCCAGCCGGAACACACTTTCCGAAGGCTTCAGCACACCTGTATCCAGCCGGGAGATATCCAGTACAGCGCCGAGAATCGTTTCCACCGAATCGAGCGATGATTCGATATTGCCGACGAGATCGCTCATTTCACCTTCATCCGCCTTTTCCCGCAACGGAGCGCAATAGAGCCGGGCGGCATTCAAGGGCTGGAGAATGTCGTGCCCGGCGCCGGCCAGGAACTGCGTCTTGCTGACGTTCGCTTCCTCGGCCAGCTTCTGCGCCTGCGCCAGTTCGGCATTCAGCCGCACCAGCTCCGCCGTGCGGTCGGCGACGCGCTGCTCCAGCGTCTCGTTAGCACGTTTCAGCGCCATATCCGCTTCCACCCGCGCGGTGATATCCGTGTAGGTGGTGACGATGCCGCCGCCGGGCATCGGATTTGAGCGTATCTCGAGAATGCGTCCGCTGTTCTCCAGCCGCAGTTCCCAGGGCGTGTTGAAGGAGCTCAAGCGGTCGAGCAGCGTCGCCTCCGCCTCATGGCTGAGACTGCCGCAGGCGATCAGGTGGTTGACGATCTGCCCGAGCGAGACACCCACCTGCCCCATCGAATCCGGCAAGTCGAAAAGCTTGCGGAACTGCTGGTTCCAACAGGTCAGGCGGAAATCATTGTCGAAAACGGTGATGCCTTCTTCCATCTGGTCCAGTGCCGTCTGCAACAGGCCGCGATTGTGCTGCAGCGCCATGGAGGCGTCATCGAGCAGCTT
The DNA here is from genome assembly GCF_028767125.1 of Chelativorans sp. YIM 93263. Lineage (GTDB taxonomy): Bacteria > Pseudomonadota > Alphaproteobacteria > Rhizobiales > Rhizobiaceae > Chelativorans. The sequence goes on along the minus strand of NZ_JAKCWP010000012.1, from coordinate 55,152 downwards.
CATCGCTTCGCGCGGCGAGCTGTCGCTGCGTTGGAACAGCAAAGAGAGAATGAGGCGTGCCGAGGATGAGCCGACCGCGCTCGCGAGGAGCTGTTCAGAAAACCGTATGACGGCCATGCTGGCCTGTTCGCCACCGCTCAGGTGTGTGTCATGTTCCGCCTCGAAACGCAGAAAGGATCGCTCCGTCCGCTCCACACCGAGATAGCGCGAGATTGTGTCCTTCAGTTCGTCGACGGTGACAGCAGGGCGGAAACGGCGCAGACTCGGCATGGGGGCGGTTTCACGCGGGACGAAGATCGAGGCCTGTATTCGCTCCAGCGGGGTCGCCGTGCGCGAGAGCGATCCAAGAACGAAGAAAAGCAGATTGATGGACAGGCTCCATAGAACACCATGATTGAGCGGCTCGGCCTCTGTGCCGAACAGCGCCTGCGGACGCAGCGCCTCTATGCCGAACGGTCCTTCAGTGACGAGCGGCATACCCGGTGGTGCGAGGGAGGGGAACAGGAGCGTATAGCCCCAGGCCGTGAAGCCGGCGCACATACCCAAAAGCGCGCCGCGGCTGTTCGCACCGCGCCAGATGAGTCCGCCGAAAAATGCCGGACCGAACTGCGCGATGGCTGCAAAGGAGATCAGCCCGATGGATGCCAGCCGCGTATTTCCGGTGATGCCCCGGTAGTAGAGAAACGCGACGAACAGGATAAGGAAAATCGCGGCGCGACGGATGTTGAGGATGACGGCCGACCAGTCCTCCCGCTCTCGATAGTCCGGGCGCAGGAGGCGACGTACGAAGAGCGGAATGACGAGGTCGTTCGAAATCATGATGGAAAGCGCCACGCTGGCGACAATCACCATGGCCGTCGCCGCAGAGAGCCCGCCGATAAACGCGAACATGGCCAACGTCTCGTGCCCGGAAAGCAGAGGCACCGCCAGAACATAAAGATCGGCGTTGGTGCGATCGCCGACGAGGTGGAGCCCGGCGAAAGTGATCGGGATCACGAAGAGGTTGATCAGGACGAGATAGAGAGGGAAGAGCCACACTGCCTTCTTCAGTTCGTCCGGCCCCTTGTTTTCCACGAAGGTGACATAGAACTGCCGCGGCAGCATGATGACGGCGCAGGCGCTGAGCATGGTTGCGACGATCCACGTGCCGAGCGGGGTCGGCTCGCTCAGCGCCTTGATGACCTGTGGTTCGCTGGCGACGCGCTCCATCAGCGCAATCGGACTGCCGAAAAGCACGAAGGTGACAGCAACACCGATGGCCAGGAACGCGGCCAGCTTGATGACCGATTCTACGGCGACGGCGAGGACTAAACCGTCCTGATGTTCCGTTGCATCCGCATGGCGCGTTCCAAAGAGCACGGCGAACAGTGCCAGAAGCGTTGCGATCAGAAGCGAAATGTCACCGAAGACGAAATCGATCCTGGGCGGCGCTCCATTGTAGTGCTCCACCATGAGGCCGACCGAGTCCGAAATCGCCTTCAATTGCAAAGCGATATAAGGGACGGTACCACAAGTGGCGATCAGCGTGGCGACCGATGCCACCGCGAAGCTCTTGCCGTAGCGGGCGGCCAGGAAGTCCGCGATGGAGGTGATCTTTTCGCTCTTCGCCAACTGGACGATGCGCGCCAGCAGCCTGTGCCCGAAGAGGAAGACGAGCACTGGCCCGATATAGATGGTCAGAAACTCGAAGGCACGTTCGGAAGCGAGCCCGACCGAGCCGAAAAACGTCCACGAGGTACAATAGATCGCCAGACTTAACGCATAGATGAACGGTCGCGACGCGCCCTTCCCACGAATGGCGGCGCGCCGGTCACCATGGCTTGCGATCGCGAAAAGCAGCGTCACATAGCCAATCGCGATGATTGCTATGACCCACCCTTGCACCGTAGAGCCTCATCCTCCCTTAGCGAGAGCCAAGCACGGCCGAGGCACTGAATGCAATGCTTCTTTGGTCTGGCCGGTAGCGGAAGACGCGTTTTCTCCGCTTAGCGAAAGATCCGCGCGGCAAGCAGCACGCGCGCGGTCGCGGTGTAGAGTGTCAGTGCGGCAAATATATAAGCGAGTACCGGAAACTGGTCCGGGAGAATACATGCGAGCAGAAAGAAGATCAGCGTTTCGCCTGCCTCCGCAAGGCCGGTGGTGAAAAAGAAGGATTTTTCGCCTCGCGCGTCGGTCGACATGCCGCGCTTTTCCGCCACGGCCGCAAAGGCGAGGAAGCTTGCACCGTTGACATAGAAGGCGAAGAGGATGACGGCGCCGGCTATCCCATTGGCGCCGGGATCGTAAAGAACGAAGCCAAGCGGCACCGCGCCATAATAGAAGAAGTCGAAGACGATATCGAGATAGCCGCCAAGATCCGTCCCGCCCGTGATGCGCGCCACCGCACCGTCCAGCCCGTCACCAAGCCGGCTTAAAAGAACGAGCACGAGCGCCAGCCAGAAGTGGCCAGTTGCAATGGCTGCGCCGGCGCCGACCCCCAGGGCCAGACCCGCAATGGACACGGCGTTTGCCGAGATGCCGGCGGAGGCAAGCCAGCGCGCGAGGCTGACGAGCAGCGGTTCCAGCGTCTTCCGTCCCCATCCGTCGATCACGTGGATACTCCCGTTTCGTGCAGATTCGGATTGATCTATACCGCCGCGGGACACATATGACCTGTCACAATGTCGTCAGAGAACGAGCCGCGCAGGCGTCGGTCCGGAGTGTGCAGATGTACCGAGCCGTCACTCACGATATCGAGGTGAGCGTCGAACCCTTCTTCCTGTCGGATCACTCGGACCCGGAGGAAAACCGCTTCGTCTGGGCCTATCAGGTGACCATCGCCAACAACTCTGCCGAGACCGTGAAGCTTATCTCGCGCTATTGGCACATCACGGACGGCATCGGCCGGATGCAGGAAATCCGGGGCGAAGGTGTGGTGGGCGAGCAGCCGGTGCTCGAACCGGGCGACAGCTATCAATATACCTCCGGCTGCCCGCTGGAGACCTCATCGGGGATCATGGTCGGCCGCTACACAATACAGAGCGAGCGGGGCAATCTTTTCGATGTGGATATACCGGCCTTCTCGCTCGACTTTCCCGGCGAGCAGGTCTCGATCAACTAATACCAAGGAAGATAATTATTTCTCGAACTCGTTCGGATCGAAAACGTATTCCGTCGAGCAGAATTCGCAGCTGACGCTAATGGTCGCGTCTTTCGTGCTTTCCTCGATCTCCTCGGCAGTAAAACCGTCGAGAATGGCCTTGATCTTCTCGCGCGAGCAGGAGCACTCCTCGACGACATTCGTGCCGTCGTAAACGCGCACGCCCTGCTCGTGGAAGAGTCGGTATAGCAACCGCTCGGTACCGACCATCGGGTCAAGAAGCTCGTCCGCCTCGACCGTGCCAAGAAGCATCAGGGCTTCCTGCCAGGCGTTGTCCTCCGGATGGCCGCCATTGATATCGTCTTCATCGCCGTCGCCGCCCGGCAGATCGGTCATGCGGCTGCGTTCCGGCGAGGCGGGCAGGAACTGAAGCAGAATGCCGCCGGCGCGCCAGCGCTCCTCGTTTCCGTTTTCGCCGGGAACAACCATTTTGGCCACGCCGAGGCGAACTTCCGTCGGGATCTGCTCCGACTGACGGAAATAGGTGCGCGCCACATCCTCCAGCGTCGAGCCGTCGAGTTGCACGACACCTTGATAACGCTGCATGTATTGTCCCTGATCGATGGTCAGTGCCAGAACGCCTTCGCCGAGAAGCTGTTCTGGCGCATTCTCGCCGCGGGCGACCGCCTCGTTCAGCCGCTCCTCGTCGAAACGTGCATAGGCACGCACGGAACCGGGCGTCGAGAAATCCGTGACCAGCATGTCCACCGGCCCTTCGGAGCGGGTCTGGACGATGAACTTGCCGTCGAACTTGAGTGAGCTGCCGAGCAGGATCGTAAGCACGACGACTTCCGCCAGAAGCCGGGCGACGGGCTCCGGGTAGTCGTGGCGCGCAAGAATCCGGTCGAGCATCGTCCCGACCTGGACGGCGCGGCCGCGCACATCCAGCGCGTCGACGTCGAACGGCACGACATGATCGTCGCCGGCGAAGCCGAACTCCCCGAGTCTGGCAGCGCGTTCGCTCACGGATTCAGGCACCAGGCGAGAATGGCCTTCTGCGCATGAAGCCGGTTTTCCGCTTCGTCAAAGACAACAGAATGCGGACCGTCGATCACGGCGTCGGTCACCTCCTCGCCGCGATGGGCGGGCAGGCAATGCATGAAAAGCGCGTCTTTTCGCGCGTGGCGCATCAGTTCCTCGTTGACCTGATAAGGTTGAAACACATTATGGCCGCGTGCACGGTGCTCCTGGCCCATGGAAACCCAGGTGTCGGTGACCACGCAGTCCGCTTCGCGCACAGCCTCTTGCGGCGACTGGGTCAGCATCACGCGGCCACCGTTGGCCTTAGCCCACTCCAGATAGGGTGCGTGCGGCTCGCTGCCAACCGGGACAGCGATATTCAGGCGAAATTCGAAACGGGCCGAGGCTTCGATGAGCGAATGCAGGACGTTGTTGCCGTCGCCGGTCCAGGCAAAAAGCTTGTCCTTCACGCTGCCGCGCTGCTCCTCGAAGGTCATCACGTCAGCCATGATCTGGCAGGGATGCGTGTCGTCCGTCAGCCCGTTGATGACTGGGACCGTGGCATTTTCGGCCAGTTCCGTCAGCCTTTCATGGCTGGTGGTCCGGATCATGATGATATCGACGTATCGCGAAAGCACTTTCGCCGTATCAGCGATGGTTTCGCTGCGGCCAAGCTGCATTTCCGCGCCCGTCAGCATGATGGTCTCGCCGCCAAGCTGACGCATGCCGACATCGAACGAGACACGCGTGCGGGTGGAGGGCTTGTCGAAAACCATGGCGAGCACTTTTCCGGCAAAGGGCTTTTCGCTCGCTCCTCCCTTAAGACGGTCCTTGCGCGTGCGCGCATCGTCCAGCATGGCGCGCAGATCCGCCGCCGAAACAGCCGAGAGATCTATAAAATGACGCGGTGCGTTCATGATCCCTTTTCCTCTCCGTCAGCCCCGTCTGTACCGGGTGAAACCGCCCGCATGGCGCTTTCAAGCCGCTCCAGAGCGTTGCTGATTTCCTCTTCGCTTACGATCAGCGGCGGCAGCAGACGCACGACATTTTCGCCGGCCGGCGCACCGAGGATCTTTTCCTCACGCATGGCCTTCTGAAGGTCCGTGTTGGGAACTTTGCAACGGATACCGAGCATCAGCCCTTCGCCGCGGATTTCCTCGACGACATCCGGATAGCGGTCGGCCAGCGCCATCAGGCCCTGCTTCAGCTGAAGTCCCTTCCGCGCGACGGCTTCGAAAAAGTCCTCTTCGAGCAAGATATCAAGGACCGCGTTACCGACCGCCATCGCCAGCGGGTTACCGCCAAATGTGGTGCCGTGCACGCCGGGCACCATGCCGCTCGCCGCCTCCTCCGTGGCCAGGCACGCGCCCATGGGGAAGCCCCCGCCGATGCCTTTGGCGATTGCGGCGATATCCGGTGTGATCCCCGACCACTCATGGGCGAACAGCTTGCCCGTGCGCCCGACGCCGCTTTGCACCTCGTCGAGGACGAGCAGCAGCCCGTGCTTGTCGCACAGTTCTCGCAGGCGGCGCAGCACGCTGGAGGAAAGCACGCGAATACCCCCTTCGCCCTGGATCGGCTCCACGAGCACGGCGGCCGTTTCCGGCGTAACGGCTTCTTCAACAGCCTTGAGATCACCGAAAGGCACCTGGTCGAAGCCTTCCATCTTCGGGCCGAAACCCTCAAGATACTTCTTTTGGCCGCCGGCGGCGATCGTCGCCATCGTGCGCCCGTGGAAAGCGCCCTCGAAGGTGATGATGCGCACGCGCTCTTCTGCGCCTTTGGCGTAGTGATAGCGCCGCGCCGTCTTGATGGCACATTCCAGCGCCTCGGCACCGGAATTGGTGAAGAATGCCTTGTCGGCAAAGCTGTTCTCGACAAGACGCTCGCCGAGGCGGCTCTGGCCGGGTATCTCGTACAGGTTGGAGACGTGCCACAGCTTACCGGCCTGGCCGACCAGCGCGGCGACCAGATGCGGATGGGCGTGACCCAGGGAGTTGACCGCGATCCCGGCGGCAAAGTCCAGATATCGCTCGCCGTCCTCCGCAATCAACCAGACGCCTTCGCCGCGTTCGAAGGCAAGGGGATTGCGGGCATAGGTATCGTAAAGCGCTGAGCCGCTCATGGACACGTTCTCCGGGATTACTGGCGAAACCGGCGGCGGAACCGCCGGCCGATGAAACCAAAATGCCGCCCCAAGGGCGGCACATGTTCTATATCAGGCTTTTCCGGCGCGAAGTCAACGCGAGCGGCACATGGTGGCCGGGAGGGTGTTTGGCGTCAAGTTGGGGAAAAGCGATTCGTAGCGCAAGGCGGACTCTTGTCACGGAGTCAACCAATAAGGTAGTTTCTCTGCGTAACGACTAGATTTCGTGCGGCGGACCATTTTACCCGAGCAGATGTGGTGCCTACTCGCATATGCGAGCTGGGGAGGATGGGGGATTCCGCCGATTGCACAGGAGCGTGCCCCTATGAACTGGACAGACGAACGCGTCGACCTTTTGAAAAAGCTCTGGGCTGAGGGCCTGAGCGCCAGCCAGATTGCGGCACAATTGGGCGGGGTCAGCCGAAACGCGGTTATCGGCAAGGTGCATCGGCTGAAATTGTCGAGCCGGGGCCGGGCTACCAGCAGCGCGCCGCGGCAAAAGAAACCAACGGCCGGCAGCAGTGGCAGCACCGCCGCCAAGAAGACATCGCGCAGCACGCGCACCGTAACCGCCTCCGTCGGTGCGACGGCTCTCAAGGTGGAGTTCGAGGAAGAAGCGGTCGTGTATCAGGATCGCCGCCCGGTGCAAGACGTAGTCGTTCCGATCTCGCGCAATCTGGAGCTCGTGCAGCTCACCGAGCGCACCTGCAAATGGCCGAACGGCGATCCCCTTTCGGAAGATTTCAGCTTCTGCGGCAGCGATACGGGCGACTCCGGCCCATACTGCACATACCACTCCAAGCTGGCATACCAACCGGTTTCGGAGCGCCGCCGCAGCAGATAGGGGGCGGGGCAAACACAAGCGGACCAAAACAGCTGAGGCGGCGCAAGCCGCCTCTTTTTTCTTGCGATGCGTTAGATTTTGCCGGTGTCATCGCCAGGCGGCGCCGCCACCACCGCGTGGCTCCTGTCTTCTTTCGGCCGCTCCGGCGGCATGGTCTCGCCGGTGATGATATGGTAGACGGTTTCGGCAATGTTGGTGGCGTGATCGCCGATACGCTCGAGGTTTTTCGCGCAAAAGACCAAATGCGTGCACGCCGTGATGTTGCGTGGATCTTCCATCATATAGGTCAATAGCTCGCGGAAGAGCGATGTATACACGGCATCGATCTCCTCGTCGCTGTCGCGCGTACGGCCGATCTTCTCGGCCGAGCGCGAAGCATAAGCGTCCAGCACGTCCTTCAACTGCGTGAGTGCCAGATCGGACAAGGTGGAGACACCGCGGAAGAGACGTGCCGCCTGGCGCGTTTCAGCAACGGCCGGGGTGCGCTTTGCAATGTTCTTGCCGAGATCCCCGATCCGCTCCAGGTCGCCGGAAATGCGGATCGCACCGACGATTTCACGCAGGTCGCCCGCCATGGGTTGACGCTTCGCGATAATGACTACGGCCTTCTCGCCGATTTCGCGCTCCCGCTCGTCAAGATAAACATCGTCGGCAACCACCTTACGGGCCAAATCGGTGTCGCCGCTGACCAGGGCGGCGACCGCCTGGTCCACCATGCGTTCGGCATAACCGCCCATCCTGCCGATCTGGTTGGTCAGCGAGCGCAGTTCCTCGTCGAATGTCCGCATGATGTGCTCGTTCTGCATGGTGGCCTTATCCTCTAGGTGCAAATCACCCCCACGGTCATTTTTAGGCTACGTAGATGACGTTCGGAAGAAACCAAGCGCTCGATTGCGCCACCGTTGGTAATACACGAAAAGGAAGCTATCGCGAAAGCGGCGGAAAGTGCACGGTGAAGGAGGAGCCTTCACCGAGGCGTGATTTCACCGAAAGACGGGCATCGTGCCGGGTGAGGATGTGTTTGACGATGGAAAGGCCGAGGCCAGTGCCCTTCTGGGCGCGGCTCGTCTCGACGTCCACGCGGTAAAAGCGCTCGGTAATGCGTGGAAGATGCTCTTCGGGAATTCCCGGGCCAAAGTCGGTGATGGTCACCGCCTTTTCGCCGGTCGCTTCCGCAGCCGCCGAAACAAGAACCCGCCCGCCCGAGCTGCCGTATTTGCAGGCGTTTTCCAGGAGATTCTCGAAAACCTGAACAAGTTCGTCGCGATTGCCCGCCACCTCGAACGGTCCTTCGGGCAAGTCGCGTTCGATGGTCACGCCGGCCTCCTGGGCCTGGTGCGACAGGGACTCCGCCACCCCCTCGAGGAGATCGTGAAGATCCACGCGCTCGGTCGGCTTGCCGTAAGCCTTCATTTCGAGACGGGAGAGCGAAAGCAGATCGTCTATCAGCCGCGCCATGCGCGCGGTCTGGTTTTCCATGATCTGCAAAAAGTTCTCACGCGCCTTCGCGTCATCACGCGCCGGTCCGCGCAAGGTCTCTATGAAACCGGCGACGGAAGCGAGCGGGGTTCTCAACTCATGACTGGCATTGGCAATGAAATCCGCGCGCATGCGATCGATGCGGCGGGTTTCGCTCTGGTCCTTGAAAAGGAGAACGAACAGGCCGGGCGCCTCACCGATCGGCATGGTCGAAACGCGATAAGCCCGCTCGAGCGGCACTCGCTCCGTATATTCGACAGAAAGTGGCCCCTCCCCGTCCGAAAGGACATGTTCGATGAAATCGTGCATTTCCGGGGCGCGGAATTTGAGCTGAAGCGACGTGCCCGGTGCGGTGGCGCCGAAGGCGTTCGCGGCAGCATCATTGGCGTAGAGCACTGCTCCGCTTTTATCGAAGATATAAAGCGGGTCCTGGACTGCGGCGGCGAGATGACCCGCAGAAAGAGTCGCCATGGTGTGCCCCTGCACCTCGCTTCTGCGCACCTTGTTCTCGCGGCCGCCGGCTGAAGGCAGCAACGCAGCCGACGCAATCAGGAGAAGGATCAGAAGCAACGCCATAAGCCCGTGGCCGCCTCCATAAAGGTCGAGCACCAGGAATCCAGCGGATGCCAGTGCCAGCACGAGGCGGTGGGTATGCAACCGCTCGACCGCCACACCGCGCCGGGAAGGCGGAGGGCTCGTCACGTCGTCGACCATGCAAATTACCTGCGCTATGCGATTCGAAATCTTTCCATAGCATCAATCTACCGCGGCGGCGAAACCGCTTTGTGAAGGGGTTTCGGCGCGGTGGGATTGGGCCGCGAAGGGATGCCGCGTTCCAGCGGTGCCCGCGCAGATCGGCTGGGTTTATGCGGTGTCTTCGCCCAGTGATGCGGCCGGCGGTAGAGCGACCAAAGTGCGCGCCAGGCGCCCACCGACATCAAAAGCCAATAAGGGGGCATCATAAGCATGTGCTTCCATAGTCCACGCCGTTTGGTGGGCGGCAGGGTCCACCAACCAAGCGCCAGGAAAGCGCCGTGGCCGAAAACAATGTTTATGAGATCGATCGCGAGAAGTACGTTGTGCGCGCCCGGAAGCGGTCCGTCGAGCGCCATGGAGGAAACGAGCCCCGCAATCGTCAGCACGAAAACGGGATAAGCGAGCGCGGAGATCAGCATGCCGGCGATCAGAATCTGCATGACAAGAAACGAAGTCGGGCCGAGTTCCCGCCACAGGCGCGGCACGTCGCGCATGTGCACCAGCCAGGTTTGCGCCCAGCCCTTGAACCAGCGCGTGCGCTGCGGCAGCCAGATCCGCGCGCGCGTTGGCGCGTCCTCGAATGTCGGGTACGCGATGGTTCCTGTCCGGTAGCCCAGCCGCGCCAGCCTGACGCCGAGATCCGCATCCTCCGTGACGTTGCACGGGTCCCATCCGCCGATGCGCTCCAGGATGGCACGGCGGAAATGATTGGAAGTGCCCCCGAGCGGGAGCATCAGGCCGCGGCGCGCCAGCCAGGGCAGAATGCCGCTGAAGAGCGCCGAATACTCGAAGGCGAACATGTTTGAAATCCAGCTCTCGTGCCGGTTCGAGATGACGAGAGGGGCCTGAAGGCAGGCAAGGTCGTCCGGGCTTTGCCGGAAGCGCTGCCATGCTTCGACGAGCTGAAACGGGTGCGGCTTATCCTCCGCATCGAACAGGACAACGAATTCTCCCGTACTCATCGGCAGAGCGTAGGAAAGCGCCTTCGGCTTTGTGCGCGGCCCCCCTGGCGGCACTTCGATCACCTCGATGTAGGAGCGGAGCTCCTGCGATCGTATAGCATTCAGCGTCTCGCGATCGTCGCTCTCGCAAACGAGCTTGATTTCCAGCTTGCTGCGCGGCCAGACAATGCGCCCCAGCGCCATTATCAGGTCGGGCACGATCTCCGCCTCTTTGTAAAGCGCAACGAGCACCGTGTAGACGGGCATCTCTTCGGCGCGGATTTCCCCGAGCAGCGGGGGCGGTCCGGACGTCTTGCGGACCGCCTCGCCGGCTACAAGGCGCAGGAGAATACAAGCGAAAAACGCTAGAGACAGAAAGCAGTGCAGGATAAGCAAGGACGGTGCAGTCCACAGAAACAGGCTCAGCCCCAGCGTGGCGACAAACGCGCCGATGACCACGCCTTGCCAGGCAGTGACCACATAGCGCGCCGAAAAGCGCGGCGAGGCCTCGAACAACCCACCATTTGCAATGCGCAGCAAGCTGTTCCTGGCCCGCTCCCGTACCGCGCGGCGGAGCACCGATGGCGGCGCGATGCTCATACGTTCTGCCAGCCGGGGATAGCGCCACAAGTACCGACGCATCTGAAAAAGGTCGATCCGCCCGGGAGCAATCAGCACCATTGTTCCTCCCGCGCCATCAAGCGCCTGGACGGTGTGCACCCCGTCCGGCCGGCGCAGGGCCTCCACAGCCTCGTGCGAACGCATGAGCAATTGCTCGGGAGCGAGCCTGTCGACAAAACCGAGATGGAGGTGCGCGGCGAGTGCGCGGTACAGCTCGACCTCGTCGACCATTCCGGACGCCAGGAGTTCGGTCTGGAAGGAAACGCCGGTCAGGTACGCCCGCTGCTCCACTGCCAACAACTCGCGATAGGAAAGGCTCATTGTTTCGAGAACGGGCCACCACTCCGCCAGGCCCGAGGGCGAGATTGTAGGGCTGCCTAGTTTCCTGGCGCCCCGTTCCGGTGTGGAACCGAAACTGCGCGGTACTTCTAGGGATGCGTTTATATTATCCGGGCTCGCCGGGCGCTTCCGAGCGGGAGAAAAATGGATACTCATTGTGAACCAGACTACAGAGATACCCGTCAGGCGGGCGGGATAGGAAAACGGTATGCGTGTTGCAGCATGCGCCGATCAGCAGGACTGTGGTCCCGAGAAGATTAGAGAACGGCCGATTTCCGGCTGGGCGGCCGCACAGCGCCTTGTGGCCCAGACACACGTTCCCCCGTTCGGCAGCGGCAAAAACGCCCCTGCCGGCTCTTTACAGATCCAGTCTGCATGTTGCCCCCTCTCCTAGATTTTAGGACCCCCTGTCCGCGCGTATTTATGTTGAAGTTCACGCGCCTCGTCAATGCCTGGTTGCAATTCGTCGCACACCACCCGTGTCGCGGTCATTTTACTTCAGGGCATGGGATCCAAATTTGGAACCGATCTTCCGGAGCAGGTTTAATTCCAAATTCGAACCTGATGCTCTAAGACTACGCCGTTGCGCAAACATGATGAAAGAACAGGGGATCTCTTGAGGGTAGATCAATTTTCGACCAGCTCGAACTATTCTGCCGGAGTGGGTTTGGGCCAAGATCAAAGGGTATGGCGAAAGCCGTATTGGAAATGCGGTCGCGCCGAAGCCCGCCGCAATCGGGCCAAACCGGCCCGGCCGAATAGTTCAAGCTGGTCAAAGGTTGCCCTAATCCTGACAGCGCTCTTTTTTCTCGCAACAAGCGGGTTGGCGGGCGCACAACCCGCAATTCCGCATTTTGACGATGCGCAAACCAGCCGGGCAAAGCCCGACCTTTCCACCCTCACCCGGCTGCGCTTCCTGACGTCAACGGAATTCTTTCCGTTCAACTTTCTTGACGACCGTGACCAGCTTGTTGGCTTCCACGTCGACCTCGCGCGAGCGATCTGCCGAGAACTCCAGATCATCGACCGCTGCCAGATTCAGGTGCTACCGTTCGAGGAACTACGAGATACACTTTACGACGGAGGGGGCGAGGCGATCATCGCCGGGATTGCGATCACCGACGAAAGCCGAGGCGAGTATCTCTTCTCCCGGCCTTACCTGCAATTTCCGGCGCGCTTTCTCACAGGCAGCGATGTGGCGGAAACATTCATGGACGAGCCGATGGCCGGAAAGCGCGTCGGGGTCCTGGCAGATACCGCGCATGAAGAAATGCTGCGGGATCTGTTTTCCGAGGTTCAAGTCGTCACCTATTCGCGAGAGGAGTGGCTTTTCGCGGATCTGAAGCAGGAACGGATAGCGGCAGCCTTCGGCGATGGGATGCGGTTTGCTTTCTGGCTTGCCGGCGATGAACCGGAAGATTGCTGTGCATTCTCCGGCGGACCTTATCTGGCGCCGGAGTATCTGGGCCACGGTCTGGCCATTGCGGTGCGCCCGGATCTGCCCGCGCTGGCCAGCGCCATTGACTACGCCTTGCAGAGAATTGAAACCGGCAGCACCTTTTCGGAGCTTTACCTGCGCTCATTCCCCGTCAGCTTTTACTGACCGCGCCTGCCCCTTGGTATGAGGCCGGAAGGGAAGCACCAGCGCCCAGAACAGCCGCGCAGCGGACAGCCCGCGATATTCGCTTAGGCCGATCTCGACGCCCTTATGGCCGCGGCCGGGCTGAGGCCGGTAGGTGCGAAATAGCCGATCCCAGAACGGGAAGTTGAAGCCGTAATTGGAATCGGTTTCCCGCGGAATGCTGGAGTGATGCACCCGGTGCATGTCCGGCGTGACGACGAACCACCGCAAGAGGCGGTCGAGCGGCCGGGGGATGTCGATATTTGCATGGTTGAACATGGATGTGCCGTTGAGGACGATCTCGAACACAAGCACCGCAAGCACAGGCGCGCCCAGGGCGATCACGACAACCGCTTTCCAGACCATGGAGATGAGAATCTCCAGAGGATGGAAACGCAACCCGGTCGTGACATCCAATCCGTTGTCCGCGTGGTGTATGCGGTGGATACGCCATAGCAGCGGGATCTTGTGGCTGGCGAGGTGTTCTCCCCAAATCGCGAGATCGAGCAGGACAAAGGAGATAAGCCCGGCCAGCAGCCCGTGGATTCCGATCTGGTGGAAAAGGCCAATCCCATTTGCTTCCGCCCAAAGTGCCGCGCCAACCGCTGCGGCGGGAAAAATGACCCGCAAAACCGCCGAGGAAACGATGAGAAGCGAGAGATTGGTCATCCAGCGCCGGGCCTTGAGCGCACCCAGCATTTCGTCCCGCTCCAGCCGCGGTGACAAGAGTTCATAGGCGGCCATGGCGACGAAGATCGTCACGAAAGCGAGAAGGCGAGCGCCCACCTCCGAAAGTAAATATTCGTCCATGCCCCTAATGTCGCGTCCGAAGCGGCTTTTCGCCAATCACGTCCGCTTGAAGTCGGGCAGACTGCGGTGGCGTGCCCGCGCGGCGCGCTCGATCGCGACCGCCACCAGGTGCTCCAGTCCCAGCCGGCTGCGCACGACCTGCAGCATGTGCCTTTCCTCCGGCTCCACATAAAGATCCGCCGCAGCCACTTCGACAGCCAGCGCATAGGCTGTATCATGAAGCTCTGCAGGGACGTTGTCGCGCACGATATCAAGAACCCGGTCGGGACCGTTGTCCTGTTGCAGGATTTGCTGGCACTGTCTCGCCACATCGATAATGCGGTTTTCATCGAAGCCGTCGAAGACGGGAAGCGTGCGGATGACGCTGCCGATCCGGCCAAGCTCCGCGTCGGTCATATCGCGATCCGCAGCCGACATGACGACCATCAGATAGATGAGTGCTTCGTGGGGCGAAGGCTTCATGGTCATGCAGCTAATTCCTCTTCGTTGCCTGGAATCGAGGGTAGGCGCCGCCACCGCCGGCTGCAACGAAAAATCCGAGGCCTGATTGACGCGTCGCCCGGGCAGGCTTACACGCCTAATCTTTACCCGCCAGCCGTCGCTCGGAAGCTCTCCGGTGCATCTGGCGCTGAAAATCGACACCATTGGAAGCGAAAAATGACGACGTCTGAAAACGCGCTCAAACTCTCCTCCGACGTGCTGCAAGTTGCCGCCGAGAGCAAGGCATGGCCGTTCGAAGAGGCGCGCAAGATCGTCAAACGCTATGAGGGGCGCGACTTCCCGGACACCGTGGTGTTCGAGACCGGCTATGGGCCCTCCGGCCTGCCGCATATCGGCACCTTTGGCGAGGTGGCGCGGACCTCCATGGTGCGCCATGCTTTCCGCGTCATCACCGAAGATCGCGTTAAGACGAAGATTATCTGTTTCTCCGACGACATGGACGGACTGCGCAAGGTGCCGGACAACGTGCCCAATCCGGACATGCTGCGGGCTCATCTCGGCAAGCCGCTGACGCGTGTGCCAGACCCGTTCTCAAACGAATACCCGTCGTTCGGCGCGGCCAACAATGCGCGCCTCAGGGCGTTTCTCGATCAGTTCGGGTTCGACTACGCGTTTGCCTCCTCGACGGAGTATTACGGATCCGGCCGCTTTGACGAGGCGCTCTTGAAGGTGCTCGAGCGCTATGACGAGGTCATGGCGATTATGCTGCCGTCGCTGCGCGAGGAGCGTGCGCAGAGCTATTCGCCCTTCCTGCCGATCCACCCCGAGACCGGTATCGTGATGCAGGTGCCAATCGAGGAACGCAACGTCGATGCCGGCACGATCGTCTGGAGCGACCCCGACAGCGGCAAACGGTTCGAGACGCCGGTGACCGGTGGCCACGCCAAGCTGCAATGGAAGCCCGACTGGGCTATGCGCTGGGCGGCACTTGGGGTCGACTACGAGATGTCGGGCAAGGACCTGATCGACAGCGTCAAGCTGGCGGCGAAGATCTGCAAGGCGCTCGACGCCCTGCCGCCCGACGGTTTCAATTACGAGCTGTTTCTGGACGAGACCGGTCAGAAGATTTCCAAGTCGAAAGGCAATGGGCTCACCATCGATGAATGGCTGACCTATGCGCCTACGGAAAGCCTCTCACTCTACATGTTCCAGAAGCCGAAGGCTGCCAAGAAGCTTTATTTCGACGTCATCCCGAAGGCGGTGGACGAGTATTATTCATTCCTTTCCGCTTACCGGAAACAGGACTGGAAAACCCGGCTTGGCAATCCGGTCTGGCATATCCACGACGGCAACCCGCCCGAGATAGAACTGCCGGTGCCCTTCGCGCTGCTTCTCAACCTCGTCAGCGCTTCAAATGCGCACGAAAAGGACGTGCTTTGGGGTTTTATTTCCCGTTATGCGCCCGGGGTGACGCCTCAGACGCACCCCGAACTCGACCGGTTGACGGGCTACGCGCTGCGCTATTTCGAGGATTTCGTGAAGCCGGCGAAGAGCTTCCGCTCGCCCGACGAGGTGGAGCGGCAAGCGCTCGAAGAACTCTCCCATGCGTTGGCCGCGCTGTCCGCGGATGCGGATGGCAAAGCCATCCAGAACGCCGCACTCGACGTGGCGCGCGGTATCGAGCGCTATCAGGACCACAAGAAGCAAAGCCCGACCGGCGGGCCCGGCGTCTCTGTCGCCTTCTTCCAGATGCTTTACCAGGTCCTTATCGGGCAGGAACGAGGCCCACGCTTCGGCTCTTTTGCTGCGCTTTACGGGGTGGTGGAGACTCGCGCCCTGATCGAGAAGGCCTTGGCAGGAGAACTGGCGCAATAGAGCGTTCTGCAGGCAAGCGGAATCACTTGCAGTCGCACAATGGCGGCGAAAACCAGCCTATTGGGTGGCCCAGACGATCCGGGCCATCCAGTCTACTTCGTCCTGGGTGAAGGTCCGGTTCGGGTGCTCGGGATTGAGCGATAGCAGCTCGATCTTCCGCGTGGTCTGGCGCTCCAGAACCTTGGCCATGACTTCGCCATCCATGGTTCTTACGACGACGCGGTCGCCACGGCGAACCTTCGCGGCCGGGTCCACCACCAGCACGTCGCCATCGCGATAAAGCGGCAGCATGGAGTCGCCCTGCACCTGCAGCGCATAGGCGCCATCGCGAACCTGGCCCGGAAGCTCGATCTCCTCCCATCCCTGACCGACCGGAAAACCGGCATCGGTAAAGAAGCCGCCTGCCCCCGCCTGTGCAAAGCCGATCAGCGGCACGCTGGCGCGTGGCGGAGAAGCAGTCGCGTCGCCGTCCACCAAATGCGCAAAGCCGCTAAGCGACTCGCCCGTCGCCTCCATCACCTTGGCGATGGATTCGGTCGAGGGCCAGCGTGGGCGCCCGTCGGCAGCACATCTCTTGGAGCGATTGAAGGCAGTGGAGTCGAGCCCGGCTTTCTTTGCCAGCCCGGAGGCGGAGAGGGAATTCCGCGCGGCAAGCGCGTCTATCGCAGCCCAGACTTTCTCGTGCGAAAGCACCCTTCACCTCCGCTTTGAACACTGTATAAGGAAAAAATGCCTGTATACCGGTTCTAACCCGCCCGACGCTCCTTGTCCATAAACCGCTCCGAGGAAAAGGTCTTCCGGGCACTCGTCAAGGCGTGGTCGAGATACTCGATCCGATCCTGCCCCCAAAATACCTCCCCGTTCAGAACGTAGGCGGGAGCGCCGACCGCATCGGCCGCTATCGCATCCTGCGTGTTACGGGCGTAGATCTCGGCTGTTTGAGGCGCTTCGGCGGCCGGCAGAATTGTCTCGGAATCGAACCCCGATTCGCGAAGATGCGCGGCAAGCACGGCGCGATCGGCAATATCCTCCTCATTCACCCACAACGCAGCGAAAACGCGCTCCATGTAGTCGAGCGGATCGTGCCCCGAATCGATGACCGCGATGATCGTGCGGTCGGCAAGCGCCGGATCGACCGGCCAGTAACTCGGCTTCGGGTTGATCGGCAGGCCACGGTAATCAGCGACGCGCTGCAACTCCACGAAGCGGTAGCGTTGGCGCACCAAGGGTCGCTTGCCAGGCGGGACAGCCCCCGAATGGGCAAAAATGTCGAACAGCTTGAAGGGCTTGGCATTGAGCGTTGCCCCATGCTTCTCCGCCACGGCGCGCAACGCCTTGTGGCCGAGATAGGAAAAGGGCGACAAGGACGTCACGTAATAGTCGATTGTCGTGGGCATAGGACCTCCTCTGTTCGCGTGTCCGACAGCGTAGAGGGCTCGTGCGGTCTAGGAAAGTCCCACATTCGCTTTCTTCGCCATCTCGCGCAAACCCTGATGCGAATCCATGAAAGCTTGTTCCTCGTCGCTCGGCGGGCGCGGAGGTGCATCAATGCCGATGGTGGCCATGACTTCATCGATCGGAACGAAGCGCCGATTGGCGAAATCATAAACGCCGCCGGTGGTCAGAATGATCGCCGCCGTGCGGCTGTCGTCGAGCACGAAACGATGCCGGCCGACGATCTGCCGCTCATGCCAGGTCTCCACGGTAGATACCAGGGTGAAACGCTTCCAGAGGCGAATCTCGCGCACATAGGCAACCTGAAGCCCGCCGAGCAGCGGGCCCCAGCGGCGTTTGCGCGATTCCGTCACCAGCCCGCTGCGCAGGAAAATGTCGATCCGCCCCATGTCTGCCAGCATCATGTAGCGGGCATTGTTGAGGTGGAGATTCATGTCGATGTCAGTGGGCAGGCAGCGAAACGCCAGCCTGCTTTCGCTGTCCGCGGTAAACCGGCCGCGACGCCGATACGTCGCGGCCACGCGCATGAGACGAAGCCAGGTATACATTGGCGGTCAGGCGGCCTTCCGTGCTCCGCTCGCGTCCGTCGGCGGAAACTGTTCGTAGAAGGTGGTTCCGCTCTCGGCCATCTCCACGAGCAGCTTGGGCGGCTTGAACTGTTTGCCGAACTTCCTTTGCAGGCGTTTGGCATGCCCCACGAAGCGGGCCGTGCCGATACCGTCGATATAGGAGAGAACGCCGCCCGTATACGGAGCGAAACCGAAGGACAGGATAGAGCCGACATCGGCCTCGCGCGGATCGCTGACAACTCCTTGCTGGATCAGCCGCGCAGCCTCCAGCGCCATCGCATAGAGAAGCCTGTCCTTCAACTCCTGCACGTCGATCCCATCCGGATCCCGTTGCGGATAAAGATCCTTCAGGCCGGGCCACAGGCGCTTCTTGGCAGGCTTTGCGGGGTAGTCGTAAAAGCCCTTGCCGTTCTTGCGACCTAGGCGTCCAAACTTGTCGACCATAGTATCGATCAGCACCACCTGGCGCGGGTCGACCGCCTTATCTCCAAGATCGCGGACGGTCTGCTTCATGATCTTCTGGGCGAGATCGATAGCCGTTTCGTCCGTCAGCGCCAACGGCCCGACCGGCATGCCGGCCATCTTCGCCGCGTTTTCGATCATGGCTGGGGGCACGCCCTCGATCAGCATGGAATAGGCTTCCTGCATGTAGCGCAGGACGCAGCGATTGACGAAGAAGCCGCGCGTGTCGTTGACGATGATGGGCGTCTTCTTGATAGCCCGCGCATAGTCCATCGCCGCCGCCAGCGCCTTGTCGGAAGTGTCCTTGCCCAGAATCACCTCGACAAGCTTCATCTTGTCGACGGGCGAGAAGAAGTGAACGCCGATGAAATTCTTCGGCCGCTTGGAGAACTCCGCCAGATTGGTGATCGGGATGGTGGAGGTGTTCGAGGCGAAGATTGCAGAAGGTTTCAGGACCGCCTCGGCCTTCTCGATCACCTCCTTTTTCACGTCCGAATCCTCGAATACCGCCTCGATGACCATGTCGACGTCTTTCAGTTCGGCATAATCGGTGGTGGCGGTGATACGTGAAAGCAGCTTTTCCTTGTCAGCCTTGGTCGCACGGCCCTTTTCGATGAGCTTGTCCATCAGGCCGGCCGAATGTGCCTTGCCCTTGTCGGTTGCCGCTTGATCCCGGTCGATCAGCACGACGGGAATACCCGCCTCGGCCATGACATAGGCGATGCCGGCGCCCATGAAGCCGGCGCCCAGAACGCCCACTTTCGCGAATTTCTTGACCGGCACGGCTTCCGGCCGGCGCGCGCCCTTGTTGAGTTCCTGGAGCGACACGAAAAGCGAGCGGATCATCGCCGCCGCCTCGCCCGACTGGAGGATCTCGGTGAAATAGCGCTGCTCAACCGTCAGGCCCGTATCAAAGGGAACGAGCAACCCTTCGTACACGCTCTTCAGGATCGCCGCCGCGGCGGGGTAATTGCCGTAGGTTTCGCGTCGCAGAATAGCGATAGCCGGCGGCCAGAGATTGGCACCCGCGGGCGAATAGACCGGCCCGCCCGGAAGCTTGAAACCCTTCTCGTCCCAAGGCTGAACCGATGTCAGCCCGTCCTTGATCATCTTTTTTGCGGCATCGACGAGTTGCCCCGGCGCCACCACCTCGTGGACAAGCCCCATGGCCTTCGCCTTTTCGGGCGAAAGGCTCCGGCCCGTCGTCATCATCTGCAAGGCGTCCTGTGGGTTCGCCAGGCGCGGCACGCGCTGCGTTCCGCCCGCGCCGGGGAAGATGCCGACTTTCACTTCCGGCAGCGCCATCTTCACCGCGTCGCTATCAGCCACCACCCGGCCATGGCAGGCCAGCGACAGCTCGAATGCGCCGCCCATGCAGGTGCCGTTGATTGCGGCAACCCAAGGCTTGCCGGAGGTTTCCAGCTTGCGCCAGAGCCAGCTCATTCGCCCGGCATCGTCGAAAAGCTGCTTCACCGCTTTCTTGCGGTCCTTTGCCTTCTGCTTCTCAAACCGCGCCAGGATCTTCTGCAACATGGTGAGATCGGCACCGCCGGAGAAGCTTTCCTTGCCGGAGGTGATGACCGCGCCTTTAGTTTTGTCGTCTCCGGCCACTCGTTCGATGATCGCCTCCAGTTCGTCCATCACCTCTTCGGTGAAGACGTTCATGGAGCGCTCCGGCATGTCCCAGGTGACGAGCGCGACTCCGGCGGCGTCCGTGTCCAGGGTGAAGTTCTTGTACTCGGACATTGTGTGATCCTTCCCTTATACCCGCTCGATGATCGTCGCCGTGCCCATCCCGGCTCCGATGCAGAGCGTGACCAGGGCGGTGTTGAGATCGCGCCGCTCCATCTCATCGAGCACCGTGCCGAAGATCATGGCGCCGGTCGCGCCCAGCGGATGCCCCATGGCGATGGCGCCGCCATTCACATTGATCTTCTCGCGGTCGATGTCGTAGGCGTGGATGTAGCGCAGGACGACCGCGGCGAAGGCCTCGTTCAGCTCGAACAAATCGATGTCCGAGAGCTTCATCTTCGCCTTCGTCAGAAGCTTCTTCGTTACGTCCACCGGCCCGGTCAGCATGATGGCCGGCTCTGAGCCGATATTGGTATAGGCGCGGATTTTCGCGCGCGGCTTCAGCCCCAGCGCCTTGCCTGCTTTCTTCGAGCCAAGCAGAACAGCCGCCGCGCCGTCGACGATGCCGGAGGAATTGCCCGCGTGGTGAACGTGGTCGATAGCCTCCAGCTCCGGGTAGCGCTGAATGGCTACGGCGTCGAAGCCGCCCATTTCGCCCGGCTTGACGAATGAAGGATCGAGCGACGCCAGAGACTGCATGTCCGTTTCGGGGCGCATGTGCTCGTCACGGTCCAGAATGGTGAGCCCGTTCTGGTCCTCGACGGGGATGACGGATTTTTTGAAATAACCCTTGTCCCAGGCGTTTTTCGCCCGCTTCTGGCTCTCCACTGCATAGGCGTCCACATCGTCGCGGGAGAAGCCGTACTTGGTGGCGATCAGGTCGGCCGAAACGCCCTGCGGCATGAAATAGGCGGGCAGCCCCACCGATGGATCCATGAACCAGGCGCCGCCCGACATGCCCATGCCGACGCGTGACATGGATTCCACCCCGCCGGCAATGACGATCTGGTCCGATCCGCCGGTGATCTTCGCCGCCCCAAGATTGATGGCGTCGAGCCCTGAGGCGCAGAAGCGGGAAATCTGCATCCCCGGCGCCGTGTCGTCATAGCCGGCCTCGAAAGCGGCCGCGCGGGGGATCACCGATCCTGCTTCGCCCACGGGGTCAACGCAGCCGAATATGATGTCGTCAACCAGCGCGGTGTCGAGGCCGTTCCTCTCACGCACTGCTTTCAGTGTCTTTGCCGCCAGGCGGACCGCCGGCACCTCGTGCAGCGCACCGTCCTTCTTCCCGCGCCCACGCGGTGTACGCACGGCGTCATAGACATATGCTCCAGCCATTTCCGTTACCTCCGGTCAAATGCGAATCTCAGCCCGCGTGCGGCGGCACTTTAGAACGCCTCTGTCGGCAGTGCCATCGCCATTCCACACCGCAAATGCGGATCGGGCATTCTCGAGGAAGCGTTCCACACCCAATCGGTCCTTCACCGGCATTTTTGCGGCCCTACGGATCTAATTATTTTTTACGTGATCGTAAACGTCAAATGCGATTTTCCCGCATCACAATACGGCGAGAAGAGAATTAACCTGCTGTTTACCACGATCATCGATTGTTCCTGCATCGGGATTCCAGGCGCCTTTGGGACGATGGGATTCGCGGTCGGGGATATAGGAGCCGGTTTCAGCCAAGCGTGCTTCCAAGAGTATCCCCGTAGATGTCTTAGCGGCGAAGGCGGGCGTTCTGATGAATAGCAAGCGGTCCCAACTGGATCCCCTTACCACCGGGCGGCAGCGTTCCGGAAGCGCATTTGAGGAAATCAACCGAACCCTCGACAACCTCGCCGAAAGGCTCGAGAGCGCGCTTGAAAGCCGCGAATCCACCCCCCGGTCGAGCGGAGCGGAGAGAAAGCCGCTGACAGCGCGGGTTGGCGGGGAAGATCTTCCACGCGCGACCCTGGAGCGGATCGCCGCGGAAGTCGAAGCGCTGCGGCACCGCGACGGTGAAAGCGTGTCCGCCGAGAAGCTGTCCAACGAACTCAACACCCTGCGCGAGGACGTGCAGGCCATGGTCAATTTCGGGGTTCGCCGGGAGATCGGCGCGCTCCGCGAAGAAATAGCAAGTCTCCTTGCGAACATACCCGCGGCGTTCGTCAGCCCGGAACTCAGCGCCGAGTTCGACCGTCTTTCGGCTGCGATCAGCCGGCTGGCGGAGCGCAGCGATGACAAGAACGCCAAGGTGCTGCGGCTGGAACTGGAGCAGGTCAGATCCGCCCTCACAGAGCTTTTGCGCGACGACGCTCCCCCGGCCAAAGGGCAAGAAGACATATCCGATACGGCAATGGGCCGGCTGCATTCGCGGATTGAGGATATCAGTGCCGCGATCGGAAAACTGCCCGACACCAAGTCCCTGCGCACACTCGAGGATAAAGTCGGCGAGCTGAGCAAATCACTCGTGCAATTCGCCGAGACCCATACGCCCGATCAGTCGGATCTGCATACGCTCATCGAAGAGCGGCTGGACGAAATCTCCCGCGCGATAACGGCCTCGACGGCGGTCATCCGCTCGCAAAGCGTCGACCCCGCGCCACTGGAGCGCGTGGAAGCGCGTATCGCCTCGCTGGCCAGCCAGATCGACGAACTGGTGCAGGAGAAAAGTGGTAGCGTCATTGTCGAGCGTCTCAATACGCTGTCGGACCGCGTCGATGAGATCGCACAGCAGACGGGCGTGCCCGAGCAGCTTGTGGAACACCTGACGGGACACATCGCGGAGCTGTCGAGAAAACTCGATTCGGTACCCCACGAGCGCGAATCCGAGCTCATGGCGGCGCTGGAAAACCGGTTCTCGGAGCTTTTCGTCCATCTGGAGAAGCGTCAGGACGAAGCTTTCCATCAGGAGCAGAGCCAGTTCGAGGCACTTCAGGCCCGGCTTGGCGAGGTCATCGAGCGGCTGGACCAGCCCGGAGAGAGCGAACCGGGCTTGGGCGAGGCTCTGGACAAGCGGTTCAATGAATTGTCGGAGCGCATCGAGGCGCTGCGTGAGGCCACCCAGGACAACCCGGAATTGCGGGCCCTGCAGGCGCGGCTGGATGAAATAGCCGCCCGGCTGCAGGAAGAACCGCAGCCTGTGTCCGGCATCGATCTGGGAATGATCCAGAATCTGGAAGCACAGATAAGCGCGCTTGCGGGCCAGCTTGCCAGCACGGATTCCCAGGCGGCAACAGGCGAGGCGATCGCACCACGCCTGGAAAATATCGAGCATTCCATCAGCGCATATCACGCCGAGATGCTGGAGGCGGCACGGCAAGCCGCGGAGCAGGCCGTTCGGAAAACGTCGGAGAAAGCGGATACGCGCAACGACAGCCAGTTGACGGAAGAGCTGCAGAAGCTGGAAGCGCTGACGCGCAAGTCCGACGAGCGTAACGCCCGCACATTCGAGGCGGTGCATGACACGCTTTTGAAAATCGTCGCGCGTCTCGGCGAACTCGAAGCAGGCGGCAAGGCGGAAGCTGTGGCGGATCGGAACGTTGCCGTCGAAAGCACCCCCTCGATCGATCCGTACGAAGGGTTCTCCGACGAGGATACCGCGGCCTTCGAGGAAGAATTCCACCAGCGCAGTCCGGCTGAAGCGGCTGCGAAGGCTGCCGAGGCGGCGCTTCGAGAGGACGATGAAGCCGCACCTTCCAAGAATACGATGTTGGGCGGTCTTTCCAAGGCGCTTTCCGGCCAGAGCGAAGCCGATTCCGAAGTCGATGCCGATTTCGAAGTCGATGCCGAGCCGGAAGAACCATTGACGATGGAAACCGGCGAAACGGACTGGACGTACGAGGAGACAGCCCCGGAACCCGAAATCGACCCCGAGCGCATCAACGAGCCGCTGGAGCCAGGCTCCGGCGCACCGGACCTCAATGCCATATTGCGCCGGGTGCGTGACGAGGGCGACGAGGCGGAGAAGTCCGAGACGGATACCGCCCAGTCAGATTTTGTTGCGGCTGCGCGGCGCGCCGCAAAGGCCGCGGCGGCGGAAGCGGAAATCTCCAAACAAAACCGCTCGACGTCCGCGGAGAAGGGGCGCAAATCGGGCCTTGGGGGACTTTTCCGGCGGCGCAACAAGGCACTGCTCACGTTAACGGGCATCGCAATACTCGCCGGAAGCGGCGTGTATTTCGGAAAATCTATGCTTCCCGACAGCTTGCAGAAGGCCTTCGTATCGGGAACAGATGCCCCGGCGGAAGAAACGGAGATCTCTCAAGAGGAACCCACCGAGGCGGATCGGACGGTACAGGCAGAACCCGCTTCCATCGAACAGGACGAAACCGTTACGGGGACTATTCCCGAGCAATCCACCCCCGTGCGGCAGGCCGTACCGCAGGCAGCGGACTCGACCGGTCCCGACCCGCTTTCAACCGCATCGAAGCCGCCGGCGGGCCTCGATTCGGTGCCACCCGCGTCGATCACGGCCGCATCGCTGCGACAGGACGAGTCGGCAGACGCACCGGTCGAGAGCGTCACCGCCATTCCGGTAATTCCGGAGGAGATCGGCCCGGCGGCCCTGCGCCATGCTGCGGCCGGGGGCAATCCCGAGGCACTTTTCGAAATCGCCCAACGCTATTCCAACGGCGAGGGCGTGGAAGCGGATCTGGCTGAGGCGGCCGAGTGGTATCGCCTGAGCGCTGAGCGGGGTCTTGCGCCCGCGCAGTATCGGCTGGGAAACATTCATGAAAAAGGACTCGGCGTCGATCGCGACATCGAGGAGGCCAAGACCTGGTATTTGAAGGCCGCAAAACAGGGCAACGCCAGCGCCATGCACAATCTCGGCGTGCTCTTCGCGGTTGGAACCAACGGATCGGCCGACAATGACTCCGCGGCGCGCTGGTTTCTGAAAGCGGCGGAGCTCGGCGTACCGGACAGTCAGGTCAACGTCGGCATCCTTTCGGCAAAGGGCGTCGGCATGCCACGCGACTTGGCAGAAGCCTACAAATGGTTTGCCATCGCCGCAGAATCGGGAGACGGGGACGCCGCCGCCAAGCGCGATGAGATCGCAAGCGCGGTTCCGGAAGAGGAGCTTGAAAGGGCCAAGGCCAAAGCCGAGCTGTGGCAGGCGCACGAGGCGGATGCTCAGGCGAATGTCGTCGATATTCCCGCCGCGTGGAAGCTCGATCGGGAAAGCACGGCCGGCGTGGACATGAAGCGTGCGATCACGAACGTCCAGCTCATTCTCAACAATGCCGGGTTCGATGCCGGGCCGCCCGACGGGATCATGGGCGAAAAGACACGCACGGCGATCAAGACCTTCCAGGAACAGAATAACCTGAAAGCGACGGGTGAAATTGACGAAGCGCTGGTGCGCGCCCTGCTTGAACAGAACGAAAGCAACGGGTAGCTGCGGCGGAATTTTCCGCAAGTTTTCAAAGTTTTCCGCCCGACGGGTTTGACTTTCGCCCCGGTATGGGCGCAAGAACAGGCATGAGATAAGCACGCGCGGCGGTCCGGTCGCGCATAACGAATTTTGGTGTCGCGGGTGGGCATCTATCTCCCGATCGCGGAAATGTCCGTTAACATGGTGATCCTGCTCGCCATGGGCGGCGCGGTCGGCTTTCTGTCAGGCCTGTTCGGGGTCGGCGGCGGTTTTCTCATCACACCGCTGCTCATCTTCTACAACATCCCTCCGGCCATAGCCGTCGCCACCGGTGCGAACCAGGTGGTCGCGTCGTCCTTTTCCGGTGCGCTCGCCCATTTCAAGCGCGGTACGCTGGATCTGAAGCTTGGCACGATGCTTCTCGCCGGCGGCATCGTCGGCGCTTCCGGCGGTATCTACATTTTTGCCTATTTGCGCCGGCTGGGACAGCTCGATCTCATCATCTCTCTGCTTTACGTCGCCTTTCTCGGCTCGGTCGGCGGGCTGATGCTGGTGGAAAGCGTCAACGCCATCCGCCGCTCACGCAGCGGCGGATCAACCTCGCTCCGCCGTCCCGGCCAGCACAACTGGATTCACCGGCTGCCGCTCAAGATGCGCTTTCGCACATCGAAGCTCTTCGTCAGCGTCATTCCGGTTCTGGGGTTGGGAGCCATCATCGGACTCCTGGCATCGATCATGGGCGTGGGCGGCGGGTTCATCATGGTGCCGGCGCTGATCTATCTGCTCAAAGTGCCGACGAACGTTGTCATCGGCACCTCGCTTTTCCAGATCATCTTCGTAGCGGCCTTCACCACCGTCGTGCATGCGACAGCCAACCATACGGTCGACGTTGTCCTGGCCTTCCTGCTCATGGTGGGTGGCGTGGCTGGCGCACAGTACGGCGCCCAGATTGGCCAGAGGTTGCGCGGCGAGCAGCTGCGCGCGCTCCTGGCGGCGCTGGTGATCGCCGTTGCGTTGCGGCTCGCCTTCGAACTTTTCGTGCGCCCGCAAAGCGTCTACTCGCTGGCTACGGGGGCGGGAGCATGACCGCAGCTCATGTCCTTGCATGCCTCGCGCTTTTCATGCTCGCGTTCGTCGTGCGCGGCCACACACAACCCATGCTCTCGGAGGACATCGAAATCGGCCTTTCGACCGATACGGTTTCGATCACCTCGGATTTTTCCGGCGCGAACCTCACGATCTTCGGTGCGCTGGATAATGTCGATCCGCTCATCAGCAGCCAGGGCGGCTACGATATCGTGGTTATCCTCGAAGGCCCGCGTCAAACGCTGACCGTTCGCAAAAAGACGCGTGTGCTAGGTATGTGGATCAACACGCAATCGATGATTTTTCGCGACGTGCCTGCGTCCTATTCCGTAGCAATGACCCGCCCGCCGCAGGACATCACCGAAATATCCAGCTACGAGACTCTGGCGCTGCGCCCGCGTGACGTTCGCCTGCGGCCGCTCGATCCGAGCGAAACATCGGCACGGATTCAGGAATTCAGCACCGCGCTTCGAGCGCGAAAGGAAGCCTCGGGACTTTACGTGGAGCGGGTCGGCGGCGTCGAGTTTCTGTCGCGCAGCCTGTTTCGGGCAACACTGCGGCTCGCCCCCAATGTCCCCGTCGGAACACACCGGGCACGCGCTTTTCTCTTCCGCAAGGGCGTTTTCGTTCAGGATACCTCCGCGCCCCTGTCTATTCGCAAGGCGGGTTTTGAACAGCGCGTTTTCGCGTTCGCGTACCAGCAAAGCTTCATCTACGGCGTACTGTCGGCGCTGCTGGCGGTCGTGACCGGCTGGGCGGGGAGGATGATCTTCCGGAAAGACTAGAGGCTGTCAGGATCACGCAGGCCGCAGCAGATCGGCGGAGATGGGATAGACGCGGTCCTTCCCCATCATGTAGGCGGTGAGCGCCTCGTGCAGGAACAGCCCCGCGAAGGCCCGGTCGAGCACATTGAGCGCGCCCGTCAGACTGCCGAAGGCCGGCATGATGAGCCGGGAGCCGTCACAGGCGAAGCAGGCGCGGCGAACGGAACGGCCGCGCCGCACGATGCGCGCGCCGGGATGCAGGTGCCCGGCGATCTCGCCTTCCACCCCCGACGTTGGTTCGTGCCGGAAGACGAGGCTTCCAAGTGCGAGTTCATCGATCCACCGCCCGGGCAGGCCTTCGGGCGGCGCGGGATCGTGATTGCCGGCCACCCAGAACCATTCGCGCCCCGACATCAGTCCCAGAAGATGCTCGCGGAAAGCCTCTGGCATGCGGCCCGCGCCGCCTCCGTCATGGAAGCTGTCGCCCAGGCTCACCACCATCGAAGGCCGATAGTGGGCTATGACCGCGCCGAGGCGGTGCAGCGTGGCCAGCGTGTCATAGGGCGGGAGGAAACTGCCGCGGCGGGCATAGGACGATCCTTTTTCCAGATGAAGATCGGAAACCACGAGCAACCCGTCCGCGGGCAGGAAGAGCGCGCCCGAAGGATCGCAGACGGCGCATTCCCCGGCGACCGTGATCTCCGCCGTCCGGGGCACAACGTCAATGCGGCTCATTACATTCATGCGCTGCCCATGGCCTCCTCGATCAGGGTCTCGGCCGCCTCGCCCAGGAGCGATTCGTTCGCGCTGCCGGCGACCGGCTCCTTTCCGATCTCCAGCATCACCGGAACGGCGAGCGGCGAGATCTGCTCAAGGTCTTTATGCACGATTCGGCCACGGGTGCGCGACAGCATTTCGCCGAGGCGCGCTATGTCGAGCAAGCCCGTGGCCGCATCCCGCCATGTTGCCTGAAGCAGGATGTGGTCGGGCTCGTGCCCGCGTAAAACGTCATAAATAAGGTCGGCGGAGACGGTCACCTGGCGTCCCGTCTTCTCCCGCCCGGGGTGACGCTTCTCGATGAGGCCGGAAATCACGGCGCAGCTGCGAAAGGTGCGTTTCAAAAGCCAGCTATCGGCCAGCCAGGTTTCCAGATCGTCGCCCAGCATATCCTCGTCAAAGAGCCGCGAGAGCGGAAGTTCGCCGCGCCGAATCATCCCGCCCATATCGCCAAGGCTCCAGATAGCGAGAGAATAATCCGTCGCCACGAAACCGAGCGGCCGCGCACCCGCACGCTCCAGCCGCCGGGTCAAAAGCATACCGAGCGTCTGGTGCGCCAGCCGGCCTTCGAAGGGATAAGCGACCATGTAGAAGCGATCGGCCTGTGGAAAGGTCTCGACCAGCAAGTCTTTCTCTTGCGGCAGGATGGATTTTTCCTGCTGGATTCGCAGCCAGTCCGCCACCGGCTCCGGCAGGGCGCGCCAGCGCGCCGGGTCGGCCAGCATGCCGCGCACTTCCTTCGCCAGATAGGTCGATAGCGGAAACTTACCGCCCTCATAGGAGGGCACCATCGCATCCTGACCGGCCGCACTCGTGACGAAGCACTCGTTCTCCCGGATGCCCTCGAAACGCAGCACCCGGCCAGAGAAGAGAAACGTGTCCCCCGGCGCCAGCGATTCCAGAAAATACTTCTCCACCTGCCCGAGCATCTTGCCGCCCCTGGAGGAACCGAGCGACCCGCGCCGGCGCACAAGGCGCACTGCAAGCATCGGCGCCTCGATGATCGTGCCGACATTCAGCCGGTATTGCTGCGCCACGCTTGGGTGAGAAATACGCCAGAGCCCGTCTTTCGTGCGGCGGATGCGGGCATAACGCTCATAGGTCTTCAGCGCATAGCCGCCGGTGGCGACGAATTCCACCACTCGGCCGAAGGTGGCGCGGTCGAGTCCCGCATAGGGTTCTGCACTCACCACCTCCGCATAGAATTCGTCCTCGTCGAACGGCCCCGCGCAGGCGCGGCCCCAGATGTGCTGCGCCAGCACGTCGAGCGCGCCTTCACCCAGCGGCGGTGTATCTTGCGCGCCCAGATAGTTGGCCTCGAGCGCGGCGCGGCACTCCATCACCTCGAAGCGGTTGGCCGGAACGAGGATGGCGCGGCTCGGCTCATCCATGCGGTGGTTGGAGCGGCCGATTCGCTGGGCGAGCCGGCTTGCCCCCTTCGGCGCGCCGACATGGACGACGAGATCCACGTCGCCCCAGTCGATGCCGAGGTCGAGCGTGGACGTGGCGACGATCGCGCTGAGGCTGTTCGTCTCCATGGCCTTTTCCACGCGCCGCCGCTGCCCCACATCCAGTGAGCCATGATGCAGCGCGATGGCTAGGTTTTCCTCGTTGATATGCCAAAGCTCGCGGAACAGAAGCTCGGCCTGGCTGCGCGTGTTGACGAAGAGAAGCGTCATCCGGTGGCGCTTGATCGCCTCGTAGACCGCGGGAATAGCGTAGCGCGCCGAGTGCCCCGACCAGGGCACACGCTCGTCTGTTTCAAGGATCGTGATCTCCGGTTTCGCGCCGCCGGCCACAGTGACGACATCGGCCATCGTGCCCGGCCGATCCTGCGCCACGAGCCAGCGCCGCAGCGCTTCCGGCTCAGCGACGGTGGCCGAGAGGCCTATGCTCGTCGTCTCCGGCGCCAACCGCCGCAACCGTGCCAGACCGAGCGCGAGCAACTGGCCGCGCTTGGAGGTGACCAGCGAATGCAGTTCATCAAGCACGATGTATTTCAGGTCGGCGAAAAAGCGCTCCGCATCGGGCGAGGCGATCAGCAGCGCGAGTTGCTCGGGCGTGGTCAGCAGAATGTCCGGCGGCAGGTGCTTCTGGCGCTGGCGCTTGTGGGAAGGGGTGTCCCCCGTGCGCGTCTCGATGCGGATATCGAGCCCCATCTCACCGACTGGTTGGGAAAGGTTGCGCTGAATATCGACGGCGAGCGCCTTCAGCGGCGAGATATAGAGCGTGTGCACCCCCCGCCGCCGCTCGCCCGGCTTCGGCCTTTTCCGCCCGGCGAGATCGGTCAATGAAGGCAGGAAGCCCGCCAATGTCTTTCCCGCCCCCGTCGGCGCGATCAGTAGCACCGAGCGCCCCTCCCGCGTGCGGGTCAGAAGGTCGATCTGGTGCGGCCGCGGTGTCCACCCGCGCGCGGCGAACCACGCCTGAAAAGACGCGGGCAGAAGGGCGCTGATTTCGCCGCTCGTATTGGTTTCCTCGTTCACGACGGCTAGAACTAAAGCAGAACAGAAGCGCCGCCAACCATTTCCACGCCAGAAAGAGAGCCTATCTACTATTGATGATGAATGCGCGCGACCTGCTCCGCTCCCGGCCCGAGGGGCTTTGCTGCCCGAAAGCCGGCTTCTTTATCGACCCGACGCGCCCGGTCGAGCGCGCGCTGATTACCCATGGGCACGCCGATCATGCGCGCGCCGGGCATGGTGCGGTGCTCGCCACGCGGGAGACGCTCGACATCATGGCGCTGCGGTACGGCCCGGATTTCGCGGGCTCCGTGCAGGAGGTCAACCTGGGTGAGACGATCACGCTTGACGGTATCCGTGTCACTTGCCATCCGGCAGGCCATGTGCTGGGTTCCGCACAAATCGCTGTGGAGGCAGACGGCATGCGCATCGTTGCTTCCGGCGATTACAAGCGCGCAGCCGATCCCACCTGCGCCCCCTTCGAGACCGTGCCATGCGATGTCTTCATCACCGAGGCCACCTTCGCCCTGCCGGTCTTCACCCATCCCGATGCCGCGCGGGAAATCGAACGGCTTTTGACCTCCCTCCAGCAGTTCCCCGAGCGCACCCATGTTGTCGGCGCCTATGGGCTGGGCAAGGCACAGCGTGTGATCGCGCTTCTGCGCGCGGCGGGCTATCGCAAGCCCATCTATCTCCACGGCGCGCTGGAAAAACTCTGCCACTACTACGAGGGCGCGGGCGTCGCGCTCGGCCCCTTGCGCCCCGCAACCGTGGAGGAAAAGGACGCCGCCCCGCCGGCAGGCGCGATCGTCATCGCGCCTCCTTCGGCCATCGACGACCGCTGGTCCCGCCGCTTCGCCGATCCGCTCGCGTGTTTCGCGTCGGGCTGGATGCGCATTCGCCAGCGCGCGCGCCAGCGGGGCGTGGAACTGCCGCTCATCATTTCCGATCATGCCGACTGGCCGGAGCTGACACAGACCATTCAGGAGACCGGCGCAGGCGAAGTCTGGGTCACCCATGGGCGCGAAGAGGCATTGGTGCGCTGGTGTGAGCTCAACGGCATTATCGCGCAGCCGCTGCACATCGCCGGTTACGAGGACGAGGCCGAATAGTGGAACGCTTCGCCGAACTCCTCGACCGGCTCGTGCTCACGCCATCGCGCAACGGCAAGCTGCGGCTTATGCTCGACTACTTTGCCGGTGTGCCCGACCCGGATCGCGGCTATGGCCTCGCCGGGCTCACCGGCGGGCTTGATTTCCCCGCCGTAAAGCCCGCCATGCTGCGTACGCTCGTCATGGAGCGTGTCGATCCCGTGCTATTCGACTATTCCTATGATTACGTGGGCGATCTCGCCGAGACGGTCTCGCTCATCTGGCCGGCCGGCGCTGAGGCCGGTGCGCCCAGCCTGACGGAAGTGGTCGAGCGTCTTTCCACCGCAAGCCGGTCCGATGCGCCCGCAACCATGGCGCGGCTACTCGACCAGCTTTCTCCATCCGGGCGCTTTGCCGCAATCAAACTTGCCACCGGGGGCCTGCGCGTGGGCGTTTCGGCGCGGCTTGCCAAGCAAGCGCTTGCGAGCTTTGGCAACGTGGATGTGCAGGAGATCGAGGAACTCTGGCACGGCCTCGCGCCACCTTACACGGCGCTTTTTGCGTGGCTTGAGGGTCGCGGACCAAAACCGGAGAATGCGGCAAAGGCGCCCTTCCGTCCGGTCATGCTGTCCCACGCCGCCACAGAGACCGATTTTGCCGCTCTCGAGCCCGCCGACTACGTGGCCGAATGGAAGTGGGACGGCATTCGCGTTCAGACCGTGGCGGAGGGTGAGGTGCGGCGGCTCTACTCCCGCACGGGCGACGATATCTCCGGCGCCTTTCCCGATCTGGTGGACGCGATGGATTTCGATGCAGCCATCGACGGCGAGCTTCTGGTCGGCGACCCGCGCGAGCGCACCGGCACTTTTTCCGACCTGCAGCAGCGGCTCAACCGCAAGACGGTTTCGCGCGCGATGCTGCGCGATTATCCGGTCTTCGTGCGCTGTTACGACCTGCTGGTTCTCGACGGGCGCGATACCCGCGCTCTGCCCTTTCTCGAACGGCGAAAGCTTCTGGAAGATTTCGTCGGCACGCTTCCGGCCGACCGTTTCGACCTTTCACCGCTCGTCCCCTTCGAGCGTTGGGATGAGCTTGACGACAAGCGCTGCAACCCGCCGCATCCGGTTATCGAGGGGCTGATGCTCAAGCGCAAGGATTCGGCTTATCTCCCTGGCCGCCCCAAGGGCCCGTGGTTCAAGTGGAAGCGCGACCCGTTCACGGTCGATGCGGTGCTCATGTACGCCCAGCGCGGCCACGGGAAGCGTTCCAGCTTTTACTCCGATTACACGTTCGGCGTCTGGTCCGGGCCGCAGGACGATCCCGCGCTGGTGCCTGTTGGAAAGGCCTATTTCGGCTTCACGGACGAGGAGTTGCGTCAGATCGACCGCTATGTCCGCGAAAACACCATCGAGCGCTTCGGCCCCGTGCGTGCCGTCCGCGCCGACCGGGAGCACGGGCTGGTGATCGAGGTCGCGTTCGAAGGGCTTAACCGCTCGACACGGCACAAGTCGGGCATCGCCATGCGTTTTCCCCGCGTCTCACGGCTGCGCTGGGACAAGCCGACCCATGAAGCAGACCGCATCGAGACGCTGGAAGAGCTGCTGGACGAGAACAGAGCTAAAAGAGCGGTCGCGGGGAATAGGCCAGAATCTGCTCTCCGGACGTGATGTCCGAGACGGTAAAATATGTAAGGCCAGTGGCGCCGGCGCGGCTGTATTGGCACGAAGCGGGGATAAAATCGGCGCCTCAGACATTTTTATCACCAGCTAACCATCTGTTTTTGCGCAATATCAGAAAAAAGTTCGAACTTTTTTCCCGCCTGTTTATCCCGCCCTCTCAGCCGCTCTTATCATCCAACCCATCGCTCTCGCGGGAACTGGATGCGCACCGGGTGTTCGGGAGGNCCCGCCCTCTCAGCCGCTCTTATCATCCAACCCATCGCTCTCGCGGGAACTGGATGCGCACCGGGTGTTCGGGAGGGCGGCGGTGGCGAGCCTTTGGGCGGCGGGACCGAGACCCGCAATTCGAAGGTTCCGCGACAGGCCGGTGCCCCCGGCCGGTCGGGTGGTTACGATCCCGAGCCTCTCTCGGAGGCTGAGACAGGAGGTCGCCCGGCGGATATGTCAACGGGGGTCAAGCCGCAAGCAGGGTCCCGGGTACGGGCCTTTTGCGAGCGGCCGGCCGACGGCGGCGATGTCTACCGGCGGGGCGCGTGCAAACGTGCCTGACATAGAAGTGAGAAGTCCGGAGCACGCGCCCCGCTTCCCGCTTTCTCAACAATGGCCAGACGGCGAAATCCGGGCGTGGCGGCGATGCCGCGCGCCCGCTTCCCTCTCGATAGCGGAGGGAATGGCGCCGTGTTACTCGGCGGTTACCCGCAGGGAGAAGATGTCGAGCGCGCGACCCTGGCCTTCGATATCCGGTACGATGGTGATGGTGCCACCACCTCCCGGATCGGCATCCGGCAACTCGACCTCGAGGAGATAGTCCGCCGGTTGCGGTCCGACGACATAGCGCGTGCGCCCGCAGCCGCCGAGCGCGGCCAGGTTACAGGAAATGGAGATTTGGGTTTCCTCACCCTCCGCGCCGCGGGCGTTCAAACTAAAGACCGCACGCCGCCCCGCAATTTCTTCGAGGACACCCCGGCCGATATCGAAGGAGAGGGGGGCTTCGCCCGCCTCACCGCTGACGGTCAGGAATCTGCCCTCGCCATTGTCCATGACCTGCGCGGACATGCCCGTACGGGTCGTAACCGTGGTCGGATCGTCGGGGGAGAAGACGGATATCCAGCCCTCATCCTCATCCGCGTCCGCGAACTGCGCTGGCCCCCCAACGGTTTCTACGCCTTGCTGGTTGGAATCGGAGGCGATGATATCCTCGACCGACTGCCCCATGCCACCCTGCAGAATGAACCAGATGCCGAAACCGGCAGCGGCAAGCAGAATCGCGATCACCAGAATGAGCAGCCCGTAGCGCCGCTTTTTCAAACCGGAGCCGGCGAAGGCACGGTCCTCTCGTGCAGAAGGCATATCCCGCCCCGGTTCATCCGGGCCGTGCAGCCGGTCGCCCCGGTCCACACTCGGTGTGAACGCCGCCTCTTCGGCCGGGTGCGCCGCGGGCTGGAGCACAGGTTCAGGAGGGGACACGGGTTCGGGCGGTGGGGCAGCCGGCGGGGCTTCCGCGGAAGCCCCGCGAAAGCCGCGCTCGATGTCGACAATCACAGCCTTGACCTGCTCGCGCTGGCGCCGCACCTCCTCGGCCGAAAGATCCGTTCTCGACTGCAAGGAGTGATCGAGCGCCGTAAAAGTCTGCCGGTAAACCTTTTCGCGAAAGGCCCGGTCCTGCGCGTCACCTTTTTCCAGGGCCCGTGTAATTGCCTGTCTGACTGCTTCCAATGGACACCCCGAGTGTTGCCTTGTTTACCGTTAACCGTGACAGCGCGCGCGATCAACGGCATTTATCCGGGTCCTGTAGGCCTGGACCAATGAAGCCGGCTTGACAGTCGGGCCCGACAACGGCAGCTATCGGCCAAATCTGACGGAGCCCTGAAATGCTGAAAACACCCTATCTGCTCTTTCTCGGCGATGCGCCGGATGCACTCGCCGCAAAGGTTGCGCAGGGAATCAGGGACTGGCGGCCGGAATTCTGTGTCGGCCAGTTGCGCCTTGAAGGCTGCAAGGCCGACCTCGGCATTCCCGACATGACGATTGCGCAGGCCCGGGCCGCCGGCGCGAAGACGCTGGTGGTTGGCGCAGCCAACCGCGGCGGCGTCATTTCGCCGAGCTGGCTTGCCACGCTGACCGAGGCCGCCGACGCCGGCATGGACATCGCCTCGGGCCTGCACAACCGGCTCACCGCGCTACCGGAGCTCGTGGGTACGGCGGAGAAGGCAGGCGTGCAGCTGTTCGACGTGCGCGTTCCGCAGCATGATTATCCTATCGCGGACGGCAAGAAGCGCGCCGGCAAGCGGTGCCTGGCCGTCGGCACGGATTGCTCCGTGGGAAAGATGTACACCGCACTCGCCATGGAGCGGGAGATGCGCGCCCAGGGCATGAAGGCGACGTTTCGCGCCACCGGTCAGACCGGCATTCTGGTCACCGGTTCGGGCGTGCCGCTCGATGCGGTCGTGGCGGACTTCATGGCCGGTGCTGTGGAATGGCTTTCGCCGGACAACGAGCCCGACCACTGGGATCTGATCGAAGGCCAGGGGAGCCTCTTCCACCCCT
Source organism: Chelativorans sp. YIM 93263 (assembly GCF_028767125.1). Lineage (GTDB taxonomy): Bacteria > Pseudomonadota > Alphaproteobacteria > Rhizobiales > Rhizobiaceae > Chelativorans. The sequence goes on along the minus strand of NZ_JAKCWP010000012.1, from coordinate 19,303 downwards.
CCTTTTCCGGCGTGACTATGGCGTTGATCCACGGCGGCCAGCCCGACGCGCTCGTGCTTTGCCACGAGCCGACGCGTACGCACATGCGGGGCCTGCCGCACTACAGCCTTCCGTCGCTGGAAGCCCTGCGCGATCTCGCTCTGGAGACAGCGCGTATCGTCAATCCCGACGTCCGAGTGACCGGGATCTCAGTCAACACCGCCGCTCTGCCGGATGAAGAAGCGCGGATGTGCCTGGAAGAAATCGAGGCGCGGATGGGAATTCCGACAACCGATCCCTTCCGCAATGGCGCGGCGCGGCTGGTCGAGGCGTTATAATTCAGACTGGCGCCGACCTACAGCCGCAGCGTCGGCTTTTCTACACCACCAACACCGGACAGGCGGCTAGGCTCGTCACCTTGTGGGAGACGCTGCCCAGTAGATAACCTTCACGGTCGCCCAAACCGCGGCTGCCGAGGACGATGAGATCTGCCTCCCGCTCCTTGGCGAACTTGACGATGGTGCGGGCGGGCGGACCGTTCTTGACGAAGGCGCGGGGGGCATTCGCCCCCTGCTCTATGGCATGCTTCTTGGCCGCGTCGGCCACTGCCTTTGCGTGACCGCGGAGCGCCTCATCGATACTGCCCGGGTCCTCGGGGCGCACCATCGAGGTCGAGTGCTCAAGAAGGCTGTGGTGGCGAAAGACGGTGAGCAGCAGCAGTTCGGCTTCAGTGCCCTTCTGTAGCTGGATGGCCATGTCGAGCGCTTTCGTAGCACCGTGGGAGCCATCCATCGGGACGAGGATCCGTTTGAACAAGGCTTGCCTCCCAATCTACCTGAACGCCATGTCGCGCAGGAACAGCGCGATCTGCGGGAAAAAGATGAGCGCGGCGGAAACGCACAACAGGATCAGGATGAAGGGCGGCGTACCGCGCACGACATCCATGTAGGGCCGCTTGAACACCGCGATGGCGGTAAAGATGTCGCACCCGAACGGTGGCGTGGCCGAACCAATGGCGACCTGCAGCGTGATGATCGTTCCCACAAGCACTGGATCGAGACCGACCGCGTCCACCACCGGTGCGAAGATCGGCACGAGCACGAGGATCACCACGATCGGATCCACGAACATGCAGCCAATGAAAAATGCAATGGAGATGACGACGAGAACGCCGATCTGACCCATCTGGTCGATACCGATGCCGGCGAGAATCTCCTGCGGGATCTGTGCGAAGGAGATGACCCAGGAAAAGGCCGCTCCGGCACCGACGAGGATGAAGACCACCGCCGTGATGAGGCCCGTGGATTTCGCCGTGTCGTAGAGGCCTTTCATGTCGAGCTCGCGGAACACGACCATTTCAAGAAAGATCGCATAGAGCACGCAGGCGGCGGCCGCTTCCGTGGGGCTGAAGATGCCGCCATAGATGCCGCCGATGATAATGACCGGAAAGCCCAGCGGCCAAAGCGCGTCCCGCACCGCTATGAGACGCTCGCGCCAGCTTGCCTTTTCTTCCGTCGGAACATTGTTGCGCACGGCATAGATCCAAGAATAGATCGAGAAAAGGACCAGGATCAGGAGGCCGGGCCCGACGCCGGCGATGAAAAGCTCGGCGATCGACGTGTTCGACACCACGCCATAAATAATCATGCCGATCGACGGCGGGATCAGGAAGGCGATGTCGGAGGAATTGACGATCAGGGCAAGGATGAAGCTATCCTTGTAGCCGGCTTTGAGCATGCGCGGGCGCAGGGGCGAACCGATGGCAACGACGGTTGCCTGCGTCGAGCCGGATACGGCACCGAACATGGTGCAGGCGGCTGCGGTCGAAACGGCGAGGCCGCCGCGCAGGTGGCCCACGAAGGACATGACCAGGTTGATGAGGCGCCCGGCCGATTGGCCGCGCGTCATGATGTCGGCCGCGAAGATGAACATGGGAACGGCGATCAGCGAGGCCGGGCGGATGCCGGCCATCATCTGCTGCACCATCGTCTCCATTTGCGCCATTCCGCCGAACAGCGAATAGAAGCCGACGAAGGCGCCGATGATCAGCGGGATCATCATCGGGAAGCCCAGCAGCAGGAGGACGATCATGATGGAAAAGATAGTTACAGCCATGACCCGCCCTCAGACCTCGATCTCTTCGTCGTCGTAGCCCTCGATCACGTTGGTCGAGAGATAAATATCCTTTTCCAGCATGTTCTTGATCGCCGTCAGAATGTACTGAAGTCCGGTCATAAAGAAGCCGATAGGGACCCAAAGGTAGATGAGCCAGACCGGGATCTGTAGCGATGGCAGCACACGCCCCCGCCCGTGCAGGGTCAGGATGTATTGGGTCGAGTACCAGGCCAGTCCGAGCATGAAGACCGCCGTGATGAGCGCGATGATGATCATCAGCGGCTTGCGCAGCGCCGACGGAAGCGCGTCGTAAATGGCGGACATGCGGATATGCCGGCCCTGGCGGGCAGCGTAGCTGATTCCGGCAAAGGTAATCAGGATGATAAGAATGCGATTGAGCTCTTCGGAAAAGAAGAGGCTGCTTTGAAAGACGAAGCGGCCAATGACATTGGCGCTGGTGTTGGCCGCCAGAAGCAGCACGCCGGCAGCCAAAAACATCGATTCTAAACGGCCGATGACCGTGTCGACCGTCCCGAGAACGCCCGGCAGATCGGACTTGTATGGACCTGTGGCAACGTCGTCGACCGCAGTCGTATCCGTCTGCGACTGCAGCTGCGATTCGTTATGATCTTGCGGCACTTTTGTTGTTCCCCGCTCTTCTTTCAAAGCACCGGCCGGACGCCCCCCCGCGCCCGGCCGGGAATGTCGGCGGCTAGTTGCCTTGCGCCTGAGCCAGATCTTCCTTCATCTGGTTGAGGATCTCCTGACCGCTTTCGCCGGTCATTTCGACGAACTCCTCTTCAACCTGCGAGGCTGCTTCGATGAAGGGCTGGCGCTCCTCCTCAGACAGGATGTTTATCTGCACGTCGTCACCAGCGTCCTGCCTGATCTTATCCAGCGACTCCTCATGCAGACCCTTCTGGTATTCCACAATATGGTCGAACGCCGCGTCGGCCGCGTTCTGGACCACCTGCTGATCCTCTTCCGAAAGTCCGTCGAAGAAGTCTTTGTTGGCCATAACCGCAGTGGTGAAGTTGTTGTGGCCGAGACAGGTGATGACGGGGCTAACCTCGTACATGTTGGTCGACTCGATCCAGAAGACCGGATTTTCCTGGCCCTGAATGATGCCGGTCTGCAGAGCGCCGTAGACTTCGCCCCAGGGGAGCGGCGTCGGCGTGGCATTCCAGGCACGGTAGCTTTCAACCAGAAGCGGGTTGGTCATGACCCGGATCTTCACCTCGTTAAGGTCGTCCGGGCTGTGCACCGGCTCCTGCGTCGTTATGCAGACATCACCCTCCGGGAACATCTTCAGCAACTCGAGTCCCTGCTCGGCGTAGAGATCGGGGAACATGTCGTTAATGGCGACCGAGTTGCGGAAGAAGTCGACGAGGGTCTCGTGATCCTGCGGCAGGAGGTAAGGTACGAAGAAGACCTGCGCTTCCGGGATCAGGGCGCCCGTAAATCCTGGTGATTGATCGACGAATTCGAGGATGCCGGCCTGGGCCTGCTCCATAATGTCGGCGGATTCACCCAGCGTGCCGAAGGGGAAGAGCTGGATCTCGTGATCCGAGTTCGCCTCGATCTCCTCCTTGAACTTCTGGGCGTAGACGCCCTGAACGTCGGTCATCGCCTCTTCAAAGGCATATTTCCACGTCTCGGCAGACGCGGATCCAGCAGCAGCAGCCATTGCCACGGCCCCCGCGACACCTGCCAAAAGGTGGCTCTTGTATGACCTCATGATGTTCTCCTCTGTTGGTGAGTAGTATGTTTGCCTGCTTGCTGCAGACATGTCGCCACACTGATTCAGAGCAAATCAGCGGGCAGGCAACCAGCCCGGAACCGTGGCGAAACCCGGCGTGCGGACCGTCATGCGCGTCCTACCCCGCCCCGCATTATAGAGGCGGGCATTCCCGACGGTTCGAGAAGGGCTAAGCAGGAATTGAAAGAAGGTCTCGACCGCGCACCTTGCCGGCGCGAGAGAGCCGCCGCGCGGCTCCGATAACGGCCATTTCTGGTTTCGAATTTCGGGTGCGGTCAACCGCCCCTCCCTGCTCCTACGCTACATTTGCATCTAAACGTGAAACAGAGAAGGTGCGGAGTCAAATAGTTAATTAATCTCTCGGAATATTTTGTGACCTGCTCGCCGCGTCTTCATCGCGACACCAAAGACAAGAAAGGTTCACGCACGCGCTGAAGCTTGCCGGCTCAATACCTTCTTCAGATTGAACGCTGCCTCCATCAGGTCGCGCGTATATTCGCTTGCCGGCGCCCGGAAAACATCGCCGGTCGGCCCCTCTTCCACCACCCTCCCGGTGCGCATCACAATGGTGTAGTCGGACAACGCCTTTACCACCGCCAGGTCATGGCTGATGAAAATGTAGGACAGGCGATATCTCGCCTGTATATCCCGCAAAAGCGCGATAATCTGCTTCTGCACCGAGCGGTCCAGCGCAGAGGTCGGCTCATCCAGTACGATCACGGTCGGCTTCAGAACCACTGCGCGCGCGATCGCGATGCGCTGGCGCTGGCCTCCGGAAAATTCGTGCGGAAAGCGGTTGCGCACTGCCGGCTCGAGGCCAACCTCCCTCAGGGCTTGGGTGGCCGCCTCCTCGCGCTCGCGCCGTGTCATCTGCGGCTCATGAACCAGCAGGCCTTCGGTGATGATGTCGCCCACCGTCATGCGCGGACTTAAGCTGCCGAACGGGTCCTGGAACACCATTTGCAGGTTGCGCCGGTAGGGCCGCATGGCGGCCCTGTCGAAACCTTGAATCGGGGTGCCCTGGTACACCACGCGGCCTTCCGACGGCAGCAATTGCAGGAGAGCGCGGCCGAGCGTCGACTTGCCGGACCCGGACTCGCCGACAATACCGATCGTCTGCCCTTCGCGCAGGCTCAGTGTTACGTTCTGCACGGCTTTCAGCTCGAAACGCGGGGAAAGAAACCCGCTCGGCATCGAGAAGGTTACCGAGACGTCGTTCGCGTCGAGCAGGATCGGTGCCGTATCGGGCACCGGCGGTTTGCTGCCCTCTGGCTCGGCCGCCAGGAGCATTTTGGTGTAGTCCCTGGTCGGGCGCTGAAAAATGTCCTCGGTCTTTCCCTCCTCGACCACATTGCCGTGCTGCATCACATAAACGCGATCGGCAAAGGCCTCCACGATGGTGAGATCGTGCGTGATGAAGAGGATGGAGGTACCGAGCTTCTTCTGCAACTCCGCCAGCAGCCCGAGGATTTCGGCCTGAATGGTGACGTCCAGCGCCGTGGTCGGCTCATCGGCGATCAGGAGATCCGGATCGTTGGCCAGCGCCATGGCAATCATCACGCGCTGGCGCTGACCGCCGGAAAGCTCGTGCGGATAGGATTTCAGCCGGCGTTCCGGATCGGGGATATGGACGAGCTTCAGGAGCTCAAGCGCCCGCGCCCGCGCGGCGGATGCCGACAGCCCGCCATGTACGCGCAGCGGCTCGCTGATCTGCCGTTCGATCGTGTAGAGCGGGTCGAGCGATGTCATCGGCTCCTGAAAGATCATGGTGACCTTGGCGCCGCGAATGCGGTTGAGCTTTTCCCGCGGCATGCCGATGAGTTCCTGGCCGCGATAGGTGACGGAGCCCTCCACCCGGCCGTTGGAAGCCAGAAGCCCCATGGCCGCCATCATGATCTGGCTCTTGCCGGAGCCGGATTCGCCCACGACCGCGACGGTCTCGCCTGCCTTCACGTTCATATCGACACCGCGCACCGCTTCGACCGCGCCGTCGGGCGTCGCGAAGGTCACGCGGATATCGCGGATGTCGAAGATCGTTTCGGATGTGTCGGTCATCTCAGCGATCCTTCGGGTCTAGGGCGTCGCGCAGACCGTCGCCCAGAAAGTTCAATGCGAAGAGGAGGAGCGTCAGCGCCAGCGACGGGTAGAGCAGCATGTAGGCCGCGCCGCGCATGTTTCGCGCTCCCTCGGAGATCAGCACGCCCAGGCTCGTCAGAGGCTCCTGTACGCCCAGCCCCAGGAAGGAGAGAAAGCTTTCCAGGAGGATCACCTTGGGAATGAGCAGGGTCATGTAGACGATGACCGGACCCAGCGTGTTCGGGATGATGTGGCGGCGCAGAATGCCGCCCGAGTTGACGCCCAGCGCCTCGGCAGCCTGTACGAATTCGCGCCTTCTCAGCGAGATCGTCTGCCCGCGTACGATGCGTGCCATATCCAGCCACTCAACCGCGCCCACGGCGATGAACATGAGCACGATATTGCGCCCGAAGAACACAACGAGCAGGATGGCGAAAAACGTGAAGGGCAGCGCATAGAGAATATCGACGACGCGCATCATTGCGTTGTCGATACGCCCGCCGAGGAAGCCCGCCGTGGCGCCGTAGAGCACGCCGATGAGCAGGGCGACACCCGTCGCCAGCACTCCGATCATCAGCGAAATCCGAACGGAAATAAGTATCCGCGCCAAGAGATCGCGCCCGTTCGCATCCGTGCCGAAGATGAAATGCAGACGCTCGACGTCGGCCGCCAACACGATGGACCGACCGTTGCTGCTCTGCTCCACGACGCGCGCATTCGAAAACAGGTCCGAGCGATCGAAATAACGGGTCACGCGCGGGTCTATTTCCCGGCTTGAGTTGGCCTCCACACGCAGCGTGCTCCCGTCGAGCTCGACAGAGCCCAGATCGAGGCGGGCGCGTGTCACGACGCTTTCGATTTCCGGAATGATGGCATCCTCTCGCGGATAGGCTTCGAGGCTGGCGGGTACCTTCACGAAATCCGGGTAGACCTTGGCGTAGTGATGGGGCGCCAGCATCGGGCCGAAAACACCCGCGAAGATGAAAATGACGAGGAGACAGAGGCTCGCCATCGCGGCCTTGTTGCGGCGCAGCCGCAACAAGGCTGTGGCCCACAACGAGCGGCTGGCCATCTGGCCGTCCGCAGCTGCCTCGGGTACGTTGGTTGCAATATCAGTCATAACGCACTCTCGGATCCAGGGCGGCGTAGAGCAGATCGACGATCAAATTGAAGATAACCACGAAAACCGCGATGATGATCACGGTGCCCATCACCAGCGTGTAGTCGCGGTTGAGCGCACCCTGCACGAAATATCGGCCGATGCCGGGAAGGCCGAAGATGGTTTCCACGACAACGGAACCGGTCAACAATGCCGCCGCCGCCGGCCCCAGATACGAGACCACCGGCAGACAGGCCGCACGCAGGGAATGCACACCGACAATCATGCGCATGGGCAGTCCATAGGCGCGCGCGGTACGGACATGGTCGGAGCGCAGCGCCTCGATCATGGAGCCGCGGATCAGCCGTGCGACGATGGCCACCTGGGGCAATGCCAGCGTGATAACCGGCAGGATCATGCTTGACGGTCCGCCCCAGCCGCCGGCGGGAAGCATACTCAGCCACACACCGAAGATCAGCGACAGCACGGGGGCGACTACAAAGTTCGGGACGGTGATGCCGAAAGTCGCCACCGCCGTCACGCCGTAGTCGATCCAGGAGTTCTGCCGCAGCGCGGCTATGCAGCCGAGCAGCGATCCGACCAGGAGCGCGACAAGCAAAGCCATGCCGCCAAGCTGGATGGATACCGGCAGGCCGTTGCCGAGCAACTGCTGCACGGAGAAGTCACGATAGATGAAGCTCGGTCCCAGGTCGCCGCGCGCCAGATTGCCGAGATAGTAGAAGTACTGCTCCCACAGGGGACGGTCCAGGTGGAAGACGCGGTTCAAGTTCTCCAGCACCTTGGCTTCCAGCGCGCGCTCGCGGTCGAACGGACCGCCGGGTGCGACGCGCATGAGGAAGAAGGCGAAGGTGATGACAAGAAACAGCGTCGGGATCGCCCCGAGCAGGCGCCGCAACACATAGCGGAGCATTGGCTCGCCTCTCTTGCTGTACGACCGGGGGCCACCCCAAGGGGCAGCCCCCGCCCGTGACTCTCTTACTCAGAGATGCTCATGAAGCGGGTGGCATGGACGTTTTGAATATTGTCCTTCCAGCCCTCGAGCTTGGGCGAAACCAGCGAGTGAGAGGAATAGTAAAGCAGAGGGATATAGGGCGTGTCGCGAACGAAGATCTCTTCCGCCTGACGCAGAATTTGCGCCCGCTTCTCCAGATCGGTTTCCTCCGCTGCCTGATCCAGCAGGGCGTCATACTCCGGGTTGTCGTACTTGGCGTAGTTGAAGCCCGGATTGTCGCTGCGGACCAGGAACAGGAAATTCTGCGGATCCGAATAGTCACCGATCCAGCCGGCGCGCGCTACCTCGTAATCGTCGCTGTCACGCAGATGCGCGTAGTGAGCAGAGGCGTCGCGAACGTTGAAGGTCACATTGACGCCGAGCGGCGCCCACATGTCGGCAATTGCAGTGGCGGTGTTCTTATGGTTTTCGGAATTGTTATAGGACAGCTCCAGCTCGAGCGGATTGTCGGGGCCGTACCCGGCTTCCTCCATCAGCGCGATCGCCTGATCCTCGCGGTCGAGAATCGAGAGATCTGCCCATTCCGGCTTGACGGGCTCGACATCATAATTGCCGATTCCGGGCGGAACCAGACCGAACGCCGGGATCATCGAGCCGGACCAGATTTCATCGGCAACGAAGTCACGGTCGATCACCATCGACAGCGCCTGGCGTACGCGCGGGTCTTTGAGCGACTCTTTCTGGGTGTTGAGCGAATAGTAGTAGGTGCCAAGATAAGGGGGAGTCCGGACCTGGTCGCCAAGCCGCTCCTTGATGGATTCCAGCTGGTCGGCGGGAAGATCGGAACAGCTATGCACCTCGCCCGCCTCGAAACGGCGCACGCAGTTAGCCCTGTCCTCGAACGGGATATACTCGATGCGGTCGATGGAGACGCTGTCGGCCTCGCGGAACTCGGGGTTCTTTTCCATCACGATCTTGTCGTTGGGCGTGAAGGAGACGAGCGTATAGGCGCCGTTTGACACCATGTTTTCCGGCCGGACGAAATCGGAGCCATGTTCCTCGACGCTTGCCGGATTAACAGGAAGGCCCGTCTGGTGCGTCAACAGCTCCAGGAAGTAAGGTGTCGGGCGCTCGAGCGTGATCTCCAGCGTCTTCTCATCGACAGCTTCCACGCCGAGTTCGCTCGGATCGAGTCCGCCGGTGTGAATCTGTTCCGCGTTCTTAATTGGATAGAGAATATTGGCGTATTTCGCGCCGGTATCGGGCGTCATTATGCGTTGGAACGAATAGACGAAATCCTCTGCCTTGACCGGATCGCCATTGGACCAGCTTGCGTCTTCGCGCAGATGGAACGTGTAGGTGCGTCCGTCATCGGAAACGTCCCAACTTTCCGCCACGCCGGGGATAACGTTGGCTTCCGGGTCATAGATCACAAGCCCTTCATAAAGGTCGCGCAGGAGATGCGCTTCCGAAATGGTTGAGGTCTTGTGCTGGTCGAGCGTCTCGGGGTCCCCGTCATTGCCGCGGACGTAGGTGGTCTGCGCGAGCGCGGCGGTTGCCATCGCCAACACGCCGGTCGCGGCAAGCGTACCGGTCAGTACAGATCGAAATCGGTCTATTCCCATGATCATCACTCCCAGTTCTTCGCATTCAGCGATTTTTGTCGATCTGGCTGTTCGCGACTGCGCCAAACTTCCGCCCCTGCCACGCGACAGGGCTCCGGGCGGCCTTTTTCCCCTTTTCAAGGACGGACGATCGGTAGGCCGGAACGGCTGAAAATGCGCGGCGCCCGTCTTCGCCTGGGCTGGTCGAAAACGCCTGTTGCATTTCCCCGATTTTCCCTCCCCAAAAGCAGCCCGACTGCTTGTGCGGATACTGGTGCGCTCGTGAATGAGCCAAGGTTGAAATGCGATTACGCACACAAATTCCGTACACGTCAAACAAAAATAGGGAAAAACCTGAACGGGAAAGAACCGCTCCAAAACTCAACCGCAATTGTAATGAAATTTCCGAAGCCCGTCTCACTCGGGAACGAAACTGCGCTGCTGCCCACGGGCGCCGGCAGACAACCCTAGCGCGAGTTCAGTGCGTGTTCCCCCTCCCCCGGTATGCAACTGGGCGGTTTTCCGCCGTGGAGCTGATTGCCCAATCCAAGCGGTTGGCGCTAGAAAGAGGAACCATTCACCTTCCTAAAAATTATCTTTGTCGCTGTGGGAACATTTCGCCGACACGCCGGGGGCTCGATGATCGATACCGTTAAGAATGACGCGCGTCCTATGCCTCAGGGGGATGGGGGAATATATCGGCTCCTCGTGGAGGCGATCACCGACTATGCTGTCTACATGCTGGATAAAGACGGGTTCGTAATCAGCTGGAATTCTGGAGCGACGAGAATCACGGGATACGAATCCGCCGACGTTGTCGGAAAGCACTTCTCACGTTTCTTTACACCCGAGGACCTAGACGTTGAAGTGCCGGGTAGGGCCATTGCTACCGCAGCCCTGGAAGGCAGATACGATATCGAGGGCTGGAGCGTCCGGAAGGACGGGACGCGGTTTTGGAGCCATCTTGCCATCGATCCCATCCGCGATCCCACGGGCGAGTTGATCGGCTATGCCACCATCACGCGCGACCTTACCGAGCGAAAAGCAGCCGAGGTCGCACTCAAGCGCAGCGAAGAACAATTTCGACTCCTCGTTCAAAGCGTCACCGATTACGCGATTTACATGCTCGATCCCGACGGACACATCGTCAGTTGGAATACAGGTGCGCAAAAGATCAAGGGCTATCTGCCCAGGGAGATCATCGGCGAGCACTTTTCACGCTTCTACACTGAGGAGGAGCGGCAACGCGGTGAGCCGCAACGCGGGCTCCGCATCGCTGCCGAACATGGGAGATTTGAGAAGGAGGGCTGGCGCGTTCGCAAAGATGGCACTCAGTTCTGGGCGAGCGTCGTCATCGACGCGATCCGGGACGAGCAAGGCGAACATGTCGGATTCGCGAAGATTACACGCGACATCACCGAGAAGAAGGAAGCGCAGGACGCACTGGAAGAAACGCGAGAGGCGCTATTCCAGTCTCAGAAGCTGGAGTCCATTGGCCAGCTTACTGGCGGAGTCGCGCATGATTTCAATAATCTGCTCATGGTGATCCTAAGCAGCCTCGATCTCATACGAAAGCGCCTGCCGCGGGACGATAGCAGGCTTACTTCCCTCGTGGAAAACGCCGTTCAGGCGGCGCAGCGCGGGGCCAGTTTGACAAAGCGGATGCTGGCTTTCGCCCGCCGTCAGGAGATGGATCGCAAGGCGGTCGACCTGCCGAAGCTTGTGCAAGGGATCAGCGAACTCCTGCAACGCTCACTCGGGCCGTCAATCCAGATCAAGACCCGGTTCCCGGCAGCGCTTCCGAAGGTTTACACGGATGCCAACCAATTGGAGACGGCGATATTGAACCTTGCTGTCAATGCACGCGATGCCATGCCGGACGGCGGTCCTTTGCTCTTGTCGGCGCAGGAGGACGTTATAGAGGCGCACCACCGGACGAAGCTTCCTTCCGGGCGGTACGTCCGCTTTTCCGTTAAGGATGCGGGCGGAGGTATGGACCAAGAAACCGCCTCGCGCTCTATCGAACCGTTCTTTTCCACGAAGGGCACCGGTAAGGGTACCGGACTTGGCTTGCCGATGGTTCACGGATTTGCCGAGCAGTCCGGTGGGCGCCTTGCAATCAGGAGCGAAATCGGCGTCGGCACGACCGTCGACTTATGGCTGCCTACCGCCGAAGCCGCTGAGGAGGAGGAGCAGGAAAAGGTTCCTTCCTCCGATGATACAGATCGCGGGCTACAGAATCTTGTGGTGCTTGCCGTTGATGACGACGCACTCGTCCTGACGAACACTGCAGCGATCCTGGAGGACCTCGGGCATGTCGTTTTCGAAGCGACATCGGGCCAAGAAGCGCTTGAAGTGCTCAAGAAGGAGCAGGTCGACGTTGTTGTCACCGACCAGGCGATGCCTCGAATGACTGGCGCGCAACTTGCCAAAAGAATTGAGGCCGAGCGGACGGACCTGCCAATCGTCCTGGCAACCGGCTATGCTGAACTTTCGGATGGAGTAGGACACGGTCTCCCGCGCCTTGCAAAACCATTCACACAGAAGGAGCTCGCACAGGCGATCGACGAAGCCCTTCTGCAAAAAGGCCGCAAGCCCCAGCTCTAGCCGCTAGTCCGGCGGCGGGGCTCTTAGTGCTTGGGCAGGCTGACGCGATACGCCTTCGAGCGTAGCCTCTCCGCATGGCCGGCCACGGTCGCAAATGGAACTCTGATCTAGTCGCGTCCGGCTTCTTCGCTGCCGGGCCCGTGTCGCTTGCCATCTTCCTGCTGCTGATCGCTCTTACCATCCGTCTTGTCGCCCTTTTTGGGCCCAGACTTCTTCAACTGGCGATCAACTGCCTCACGTGAACCTTCGGCCGGGTTTTCGGGATGCGGGGTCGTTGGCATGGGACTTCCTCCATTGGGAATGATCCAACCAGCGCGCCAGTGCAAAAGTTCCCCTTTCGCCGCGTCCTGCTTCCGCTTCATCGCCACGCGCTGGCCAGCCTGCTAATCTATCGACGCCAAAACGGTGAAAGCGCTACTTTTTCAGCGCGTCCCTCACGGCGTCTTTAGCCTTGCCGACGCCCTTCTGGATCTTCCCTTCAGACTTGTCGGCTTTCCCGTCGGTGCGTAGCTTTTCATCACCGGTGGCCTTTCCGGCGGCTTCTTTCGCGGTGCCGCGCATATTCTTAGCGGAACCCTTTGCCTCGTCCTTGTGCATTTCGCTCGTCCTTGTTCGTCTCCGGCTGAACGCCGAGTGCATTCTAACAAGCGCAAACGCAGATTGTTCAGCATCAGTCTGTGCTGCGGAGCTTTTTCTTGCCTTTGAGGACACGGGACTCCGAGCCTGGCTGCCCGTAAGAAAAGGGCAGCCTTTGAAGCTGCCCTCATCTATGTACCAACGGGTGCTAGTCGCGGCGCTCGTGTCTCAGCCACCTGCGACGACGCTCGTCGCGAAAATCTCGGCGCTCGTCGCGTACATCTCTTCGGGCCTCCCGACCGTCTCTACGATCCGCGCGGTCGCGGTCCCCACGGTCCCAGCGGTCACCATCCCGGTCTCTACCACGATCCCAGCGGTCACCATCCCGATCCCTGCCGCGATCCCCCCGGTCAGCTTGGCGGTCACGGTCGCGGTCCCAGCGGTCACGGTCGCGATCGCGATCCCAACGGTCGCGGTCATGGTCACGGCGATGGTCCCAGCGATCGCGGTCACGGTAGAAGGAGCGACCGCGATAGTGGTTGTCCCAATAGCTTCCGAACGAGAATGTGATGGCCGGAGCTCTCGACGCGGTTACCGCACCTGCGCCCGTGTAGCGTCTACCGCTTTCCAGAAACGCCAGATAGCTCGACGACATCCAGCCGCGCTGCCCTGCGTATCTCACGTCGCACCACGACCTGTTGCTGAGGCAACCTACCACGCTCACATTGTCTCCATTGCCGACGACGTTGACTACCGGATAATTTGTGGAAGGACCGGCGCGAAGATTTACGTCTGCGGTCGCGATGGCCGATGCCGCCAGAGCCATGCCCGGCGTGGCGATGGCGGCTACAAAGACTGCCGCTCCAATGGTTTTTTGTAACATACGAACCTCTCTTGTTGGTCAGCCTGTTAACGCGCAGGCGATTGGATGGTTCGTATTACCGCAGTCTACATGACCCTATGCTGAATGGGCCGTTCAACAACAATTCAACGGTACTGCCTTCGTTATGCCGCGTCCTCCCGCTCTTCGCCTCGCGCTGACGCCGGCGCTCATTGCGCTTCTGCGCCAGGACTCGGCTCCGTCCACCTCGACGCGGTCAATGACACTCTTCCGGCCGGCATTCCTCTGGCATTGCTCAGGACGCTTTCGCCTCGAACGCCGGCGGGAAATCGCCGAGCGCCTTCGCTTCGTTGATCCGCGCGCCGATATCCCCCTCGATTATCGACTCAAGCTGAGCGAAGCTGTCGATGACGTAGTAGATCGGCTGGACAATATCGATCCGGTAAGGTGTGCGCAGCACGGTCATCAGGTCGAAGGGCCGGAACTCGCAGTCTGTCGATTCCATGGCGTTATGCGTCTCGCTCGGCGACGACACGACACCCGCGCCGTAGCAGCGCCGGCCTTTAGGCGTGTCGATCAGCCCGAACTCCACCGTAAACCAGAAGATGCGGAACAGGTGCCACGAGTAGCCCTTGCCGAGCTTGACGGCCTTTTCTCCGAAGCGGCGGACAAAGTTGGCGTAGCTTTGGTTGGTAAGCATCGGGCAGTGGCCGAAGACCTCGTGAAAAAGGTCGGGTTCCTCGATGTAGTCGATATGCTCGCGCCGTCGCATGAAGGTGGCGAGTGGGAACTTGCCCTGCGAAAGCAACTCGTAAAAGCGTGAGGGCGGGATGAGGGCCGGCACGCCTTCGACGCCGAAGCCTGTGCTTTCGTTGAGCCGCTGGTTCACGTCCTTGAGTTGTGGAACCTTATCCGGTCTTAGACCCAGCGTCCGAACCCCTTCGAGGTATTCGTCGCAGGCTTTGTCGGCGAGCAGCGCCATCTGCCTCCGGTAGAGCTCGCCCCAGATCGCATCCTCCTCGGGCGTGTATAGATAGGTGCCGTCCGGCTCCGGAAGTTTGGCGGTATAGGTACTTTCCTTGGTCATGACGCCTCCTCATCGTCAGGACAGATTGCTGTTGCAATTATAGCCGTGGCGGGCTGAGTATTTGTTTCAGATTTGCCAGCTATCGACCCACTGGCGGGAGGATTTTTCAGAATGCCGTCAAACATGAACGAGCGTTTTCAACCGCTGCGTCGGTTACTTCGGCTAATCCAATCCGATAGCGACCAGTCGCTTGCGGAACTGGCGGAACAAGCCGGCATGTCGCAGAGCTCGGCCTGGCGCAGGCTCCAGGAGTTGGAAGCCGAGGGCGTGATCCGAAAGCGCGTCGCGCTGCTAGATCCGGCCAGGCTCAACCTGAAACTCTGCATCATCGCGCATGTGACGCTGGAGTATCATCATGACGAGGCGCTCGCCTCCTTTTCTGCCGTCGTCAGGGATCGCCCGGAAATCATGGAGTGCTATGCGCTCTCAGGCACCTTCGACTACATGCTGAAAATACGCGCGGTTGATGTCGAAAGCTATGAAGCGTTCATGACGCGTTACCTGATGCGCAATCCGCATGTTCGAACGGTCGTATCGAGTTTCGTACTGCGGGAACTCAAATCGACGACCGAACTGCCGATTTAAAAGTCGGGACGTTGGCAGGTGACGCGTGTGTGTATACCAAGGGTATTACATTCTCGCTCGGACGAAATGACAGGGTGGAGTTCTCGCGTCGGAGCTCCCGGTTTGTGATGGGGTGATATCCTAAAGCGCTCGATTGCAGGAAATCCGCGTATCTTGAAAAAGAAGCGGAGTTTCATGGAATACCTACCGCAGAGATTGTGCTTGTTCGCGCCAATGCTAGCTGGCGTGAGGCGATTCGGCCAGGCAGGAGTTCGACTGCCTAGGTCCTGCTATCGCTTCTGCGCCCGGTGATTAAACGTCGAATTACTCGGGGGCTGTTATGGCGAAGAAGATCGCATCCGCGGGCGCTGCCAATGTGCGCAATGAACAGGCGATCTCTGCGAGGAGCGTAAATCGAACCCTCATATCGCCTCTTCTGCTGGCTGCCGGCCTTATGTTCACTGCGGCGCCGACACAGGCTGCCGACTATGCGACTGGCGGGAGCAGCGAGTATCGCGACGACGTCCTGTGGCTCACCTGGAGTGATTCCGCCACATACAGCAGCTCCAACAGGCCGGAGCTCAATGTTGGCGCCACGACCTCTGCGAGTATTCCCGTTGCCGGCGGCATCTCGCTCGATGTCACCTGCTCCCTGTCCAGCATCACTCATGACCCCGGCGGTGACGAGCAGCTCTACGCCTATCGCCCCGGCGATTGGACGGGCGACAGCCTGGACGATCTTTACAACATCGGCGGCACCGGCACGAGCAATCAGCTCATAAACGGCATCATGCGGTCTGACGGCCGCTCGACCTTCACGGTGAGTTGTACCGCCACGCTTGGCAGCGACCCCTATCCGCTGCAGGGCCTGGTGATGGCCGATGCCGAGTCGATCAACAACGGCCCCGAATATGTGCAGTCCACCGCCGACGGTAAATGGTTCGCGGTGGAGATGCGCAAAAATGTCAGCGCCGGCGCCTACTACGCTGAAAAAAGCGCAGACGGGCGGACGATCCGCTTCGGTCCCGGCAATGACGACAACACCGCCGCGATATCCTTTCTGGCCTTCGACACGCCCGCGCCAAATGTCAGTATGGACTTCGACATCGAGGGCGGCGGAAACACGGCGATCGCGATCGGTCTGCTCGCGCCTTATGCGGACTTCAGCGATGCGCCCGCCAGCTATGGCGAGGTCATGCACCTCGTTTCCGATCTACGGTTCGACTCCGACAATATTCCCGAAGACGGAAACCAGTACGACATCAACACCAACAGCTATGAGCCCGGTGGCATTCTCCCGCCCGGCAACGACTATCTCGGCACGCGAGGACCGGATACCGAGTTGGAGGCCTCGCATACCGACGGGGCTGACGGAGAGACTGCGGAGGAGGAAGATGCCTGGCCTGAAAACTACATCATCAGCGTGTTGCAGGCCGGCGAGGAACTGACCGAAACCATTCAGTGTACCGGCACGGGCACGGTCGCCGGCTGGATCGACTTCGACCGCAGCGGCACCTTCGACAATCCCCACGAGAGAACCGATGCCCAGTGCTCCGGCGGCGAGGCGGTGCTGACCTGGACCATTGCGCAGGATCTCACCGTCGGTGTCAGCTATGTCCGCCTGCGTTACTCGAACAACCCGACCTCCCTTGCCGATCCCACCGGCACCGCAACCGACGGCGAGGTCGAAGATCATTCGCTTACCGTGATCGCCCCCAGCCTTGCGATCTCGAAGAGCAGCAATGCCGCGGGCGATGTCTGGCAGGTGGACGAGGCCGGTACGTCCTACCAGTTTACTGTCACCAATCAGGGCGCCGTCGGCACGGGCGATCCCGCCAACGGCGTCGATCCGGCCGAGGTCACGGTGCTGGACCAGTTGCCGGACGGCATTCTGCCAGACTGGACGGGCACGCACACGAGCAGTGGCTGGACCTGCACCTTTTCCGGCCAGCTCGTCACCTGCACCACCGACCAGCTCATCGCCGCCAGCGGCGATGCGGGGGATACGGTGCAGTTTGACGTGCCGGTCCAGTTGACCGCCGCCGCGGTGGGCGATCAGGTCAACCATGCCAGCGTCGGTGGCGGGCGCGACCCATTCAACGACGGAAATCCGCCGACCCCCGGCCCAAGCTGCACCGACCATTGTGCGCAGTACACGGTCACCATCGAAGCCTCGCCGGCAGTGGAAGTGGAGAAGACGGTCGATCAGACCAGCATCAACGCGCCGGCTACACTCAACTACACCATCGTTCTGCGCAACACCGGGAATATTCCTCTCACCGATGTCCAGCCCACGGACACGCTGCCCGACGGGCAGGCGGGCGCTCTTGCCGGGCCTGCGGGGGACACTGACGGCGATGGCGAGCTCGATCTCGACGAAGAGTGGGAATACACCGCGACCTACGACGCCACCCAGGCCGACATCGATGCCGGCGATACCCTCGTCAACACCGTCTCGGTGGCGGCCAATGAGCTGACCGGACCGGTAGTGGACACCGCCGACACCACCATTACGCATGTGCCGGCCCTTACCATCGAAAAGAGCAGCACGCTCAACGATCCGGATGGTGATGGGATCGCCGAGGCCGGTGAGACGATCTCCTACAGCTTCGAGGTGGAGAACATCGGCAACACCACCCTGACGGACGTCACGGTGGACGATGCGCTGGTGAATGTCGCCGAGGCGCCGCAGACGCTTGCGCCGGGTGACACCTTCATCTTCAACGCCGAATACACGCTGACCCAAGCGGACGTCGATGCCAGCAGGGTGGATAACACGGCCACCGCCACCGGAACCGATCCGAATGGCGATCCGGTGGATAGCCCTCCCGATTCCGCGATAACCCAACTGGAGGTTCAGCCGGGCCTGGATATCGAAAAGTCGGGTGCATGGAACGATGCCGACGGCGATGGAGTGGCCGATGTCGGCGAGACCATCACCTACAGCTTCCTGGTCGAGAACGTCGGCAACGTCACCCTCACCGACGTCACGGTGGACGATGCGATCGTGACGGTCAACGAAGCGGCGCAGACGCTTCAGCAGGGCGAAAGCTTTACCTTCAGCGCCGACTACACGCTCACTCAGGACGATTTGAATACCGGGCGGGTGATAAATACCGCCACCGCCACAGGAACCGATCCGGGCGGCGATCCTGTGGAAAGTCCCGAAGACGGTACAGAGACGCTGCTGCCGTCACAGCCGGAGCTTCTCCTGGAGAAGACGGGAAGCTGGAACGATGAGGACGGCGATGATCTGGCCGACGCGGGCGAGACCATCACCTACAACCTGCGGGTCGAGAACACCGGCACCGTGACCGTCGAGAACGTCACCGTGAACGATCCCATGGTCACGGTGAACGAGGCGCCACAGACGCTTGCTCCGGGCGACGCCTTCACGTTTACCGCCGACTACACACTCACCCAGGACGATGTGGACACCGGCGAGGTGGAGAACACCGCACAGGCGACGGGCACGACACCTGGCGGCGACCCGGTGGACAGCCCCGAGGACACGGCGGAAACCACGCTGCCCCAGGAGCCCGCGCTCGCGATCGAAAAGGAGGGCGCGTGGCAGGACACCAATGGTGACGGCTTCACCGGCGCGGATGACGAGATCGTCTATTCGCTGCGTGTCGAGAACACCGGCAATATGACAATCGAGAGCGTCGAACCCGTCGATCCGGGTCCGCTCTTCAACGGTCAGCAGGGCAGCGGCACGTTCTCGGCCTTCTCGCCGGAGTCGCTCACCCTGGCGCCGGGCGAGTCACAGGTCTTCGTCGCTACTTACCGGCTTTCCCAGTCGGACGTCGGCGCGGCGGCGGGCCAGGACAGCGGCGTCACGAATGAGGCCCGCGCCACGGGTGTCACGCCGGCGGGTGGCCGCACTGCGGTCCAACAAGTGGAGTCGGATGTCGGCGCCTCGATCCTTTCACTGCCGGCGGCGGTCAGCCGCATCTCCGTCGTGAAGATCGCGAACCTCCGACAGATCCGCCGGGGTGAGCAGGTGCCGTTCACGATCCGGGT
>NZ_JAKCWP010000011.1 GCF_028767125.1 Chelativorans sp. YIM 93263 | reverse complement strand
CGCACCGTCGGCGCCGGCATCGTCGCAAACATCACCGAGTAAGTAACGGCAAGCATCCGGAGCGGCGCGGGTCCCCCGCGCCGCGGCGGAACGAGGATTTGACAAATGAACGGACAAAATATCCGTATTCGCCTCAAGGCGTTCGATCACCGGGTGCTTGACACCTCCACGCGTGAGATTGTCTCCACGGCGAAGCGCACCGGCGCCAATGTTCGTGGGCCGATTCCGCTGCCGACTCGGATCGAGAAGTTCACCGTGAACCGTGGCCCGCACATCGATAAGAAGAGTCGCGAGCAGTTCGAGATGCGGACTCATAAGCGTCTGCTGGATATCGTTGATCCGACTCCGCAGACGGTGGACGCCCTGATGAAGCTCGATCTGGCTGCCGGTGTGGACGTTGAGATCAAGCTGTAGGCGGAAGACAAGAGGATAGGACCCCGCATGGGGGCCGGCGATGCCGGCGAAGCGGGAAGCCTGAAAGGAAATCGAACCGATGCGTTCAGGTGTTATTGCACAGAAGGTCGGGATGACCCGTGTCTACAACGAGGCGGGCGAACATGTCCCTGTCACAGTGCTGCGCATGGAGAACTGCCAGGTCGTGGCTCAGCGCACTGAAGAGAAGAACGGTTACACTGCTGTTCAGCTCGGCGTGGGCCTCGCCAAGGTAAAGAACACGACGAAGGCGCTGCGCGGACATTTCGCGGCGGCTACGGTGGAGCCCAAAGCGAAGCTGGCCGAATTCCGTGTTTCGCCCGATAATCTGCTTGATGTCGGGGCCGAGATCACGGCGGACCATTTCGTTGCCGGCCAGAAGGTCGATGTGACGGGAACCTCGATCGGTAAGGGCTTCCAAGGCCCGATGAAGCGGCACAATTTCGGTGGTGGCCGGGCGACGCACGGTAACTCCATCTCCCACCGCTCGCACGGGTCGACCGGTCAGATGCAGGACCCGGGAAAGATCTTCAAGGGCAAGAAGATGGCCGGCCACATGGGAAACCGGCGCGTAACCAGCCAGAATCTGGAGGTCGTCTCCACGGACACCACACGTGGCCTTATTCTGGTTCGCGGCGCCGTGCCCGGCTCCAAGGGAGCGTGGATCATGGTGCGTGACGCAGTGAAGGTGCCGCTGCCGGAGAATGCGCCGCAACCCGGTGCCATCCGCACCGCGGCACAGAACGAGACAGCGAAGGCTCCGGAAGCCGCCGCCAGCGAGGGGGCTGAATAATGGATCTCAAGGTGACCACCCTTGCGGGTAAGGACGCCGGAAAGCTGGAGCTTTCCGAAGCAGTTTTCGGCCTTGACCCGCGAGAGGACATTCTGCATCGCGTCGTGCGTTGGCAGCTCGCGAAGCGCCAGCAGGGCACGCACAAGACGAAGGGCCGCTCGGAGATTAATCGCACCGGCGGAAAGATGTACCGGCAGAAGGGCACTGGCCGCGCTCGCCATTCCTCGGCACGCGTGCCGCAGTTCCGCGGTGGCGGTCGTGCGCATGGGCCGGTTGTTCGCAGCCATGCGCACGACCTTCCCAAGAAAGTACGTGCTCTCGGTCTGAAGCATGCGCTTTCGGCAAAGGCCAGATCGCAGGACATCATTGTAGTCGATGATTTGGCGCTGCAGGACGGTAAGACCAAGGTTCTGGTGGAGAATTTCTCCAAGCTGGGGCTGACCAACGCCCTGGTGATTGGCGGGGCTGAGCTTGACGCCGGCTTTAAGCGGGCGGCAGCCAACATCCCGAATGTGGATGTCCTGCCGGTTCAGGGCATCAATGTGTACGACATTATGCGCCGCGGCAAGCTGGTCTTGTCCAAAGCCGCGGTGGAAGCCCTCGAGGAGCGGTTCAAATGACGGATCTTCGCCATTACGACGTGATCGTCAGCCCGGCGGTTACCGAGAAGTCCACGATGGCTTCGGAGAACAATCAGGTGATCTTCAATGTGGCGCGCAAGGCCAACAAGCCTGAGATAAAGGCGGCAGTGGAAGCGCTGTTCAACGTGAAGGTCACAGGCGTCAACACGCATGTGCGCAAGGGCAAGGTGAAGCGTTTTCGCGGCACCATCGGACGGCAGAGCGACGTCAAGAAGGCGATCGTTACGCTGGCCGAGGGCCATTCGATCGACATCGCGACGGGTCTTTGAGAGGCCGCGGAGATTAGAATATGGCACTCAAGAAGTACAAACCGGTAACCCCGGGCCAGCGCCAGCTGGTGATTGTGGAGCGCTCGGGCCTGCATAAGGGTAAGCCCGTCAAGGGGCTGACTGAAGGTCTCTTCAGCAAGGGCGGACGTAACAACACCGGCCGCATCACGGCGCGCTTCCAAGGCGGTGGTCACAAACGTACTTATCGGCGTATCGATTTTAAGCGCCGCAAGTTCGATGTCTCCGGCGTGGTAGAACGCCTGGAGTACGACCCCAACCGGACGGGTTTCATCGCGCTGGTGCGTTATGATGACGGCGAGTTGTCCTACATTCTGGCACCTCAGCGTCTCTCGGTCGGTGATCGTGTGGTCTCTTCGGCCAACGGTGCGGACGTGAAGCCGGGTAACGCAATGCCGCTGTCGACAATGCCCGTCGGAACGATTGTCCACAACGTGGAGATGAAGCCGGGGAAGGGGGGGCAGCTTGCGCGTTCCGCCGGAGCTTATGTTCAGCTCGTCGGCCGCGACCAGGGGCGCGCTATTCTCCGTCTGAACTCGGGTGAGCAGCGCTTGGTTCCCGGCAGTTGCATGGCCACGGTCGGGGCCGTATCCAACCCCGATCACTCTAATATCAGCCTTGGCAAGGCGGGCCGCAAGCGTTGGATGGGCAAGCGCCCGCACAATCGCGGTGTGACGATGAACCCTATCGACCACCCGCATGGTGGTGGTGAGGGACGCTCCTCCGGTGGTCGGCATCCGGTTTCGCCTTGGGGCAAGCCCACCAAGGGTATGAAGACGCGGTCGAATAAGGCCACTGATAAATTCATTATGCGCTCGCGGCATCAGCGCAAGAAATAGGAAAGGTAGCGGCACGTGTCCCGTTCAGTCTGGAAAGGTCCGTTTGTTGACGGCTATCTGCTGAAGAAAGCCGACAAGTCTCGCGAGAGCGGGCGCAAGGAGGTGATCAAGACGTGGAGCCGCCGTTCCACGATCCTGCCCCAGTTCGTGGGGCTCACCTTCGGTGTCTACAACGGCCAGAAGCATATTCCGGTCTCCGTCAGCGAAGAGATGGTGGGCCATAAACTCGGTGAGTTCGCTCCGACCCGCACCTACTACGGCCATGGTGCGGACAAGAAGGCAAAGAGGAAGTAACCATGGGCAAGGCCAAAGCGCCGCGCAGGCTCGAAGATAATGAGGCGCGCGCGGTATTGCGCACGATCCGCGTCAGCCCGCAGAAGCTGAACCTGGTTGCCGCGACAATCCGCGGCAAGAAGGTCTCGAATGCGCTGAACGAGCTTGAGTTCTCGCGCAAGCGCATCGCCGGTACCGTCAGGAAGGTGTTGGAATCAGCGGTCGCGAACGCGGAGAACAATCATGATCTCGATGTTGACGCGCTCGTTGTGGCGGAGGCCTATGTCGGCAAGTCGATCGTGATGAAGCGTTTCCATGCGCGCGGTCGCGGTCGTGCCAACCGCATTCTGAAGCCGTTCTCGAATCTGACGATCGTCGTTCGCGAAGTCGAAGAACAAGTGGAGGCCGCCTGATGGGCCAGAAAGTAAATGCAACCGGCCTCCGTCTTGGCATCAACAGGACCTGGGATTCCCGGTGGTTCGCGGATAATGCCGAGTATGGGCACCTTCTTCATGAGGATCTGAAGATCCGCAACTATATTGAGAAGGAGCTCAAGCAGGCTGCGATTTCGAAGATCGTGATCGAGCGCCCCCACAAGAAGTGCCGCGTGACCATTCATTCCGCGCGTCCCGGCTTGATCATTGGCAAGAAGGGTGCGGACATTGAGAAGCTGCGGCGCAAGCTGACCCAGATGACCAATGCCGAAACCCATCTGAACATCGTCGAAGTGCGCAAGCCGGAAACCGATGCCGCTCTGATCGCGCAGTCGATCGCACAGCAGCTCGAGCGGCGCGTAGCGTTCCGTCGTGCCATGAAGCGCGCCGTTCAGTCGGCCATGCGCCTGGGTGCGGAAGGCATTCGAGTGAACTGCACGGGCCGCCTGGGCGGAGCCGAGATCGCCCGCATCGAATGGTACCGTGAAGGCCGTGTACCGCTGCACACGCTGCGAGCGGATATCGACTACGGCTCGGCGGAGGCCAAGACGGCCTATGGTGTTTGCGGCGTGAAGGTCTGGGTGTTCAAGGGAGAGATCCTGGAACATGACCCGATGGCCTCCGAGCGCCGCGCGGTTGAAGGCGAGCAGGGCGGCCGTCGCCGCGAAAATGCTTGAGCCGGAATTTTGGAGTAGATAAAGATGCTGCAACCAAAGCGCACGAAATTCCGCAAGCAGTTCAAGGGCCGCATCCATGGCGAAGCCAAGGGCGGCACTGAGCTGAATTTCGGCTCTTATGGATTGAAGGCCATGGAGCCGGAGCGGGTGACCGCTCGCCAGATCGAGGCGGCACGTCGCGCCATGACGCGCTACATGAAGCGTCAGGGCCGTGTATGGATCCGGATTTTCCCGGATTTGCCAGTCACGTCCAAACCCACCGAAGTTCGCATGGGTAAGGGCAAGGGCGCTGTCGATTACTGGGCGTGCCGGGTCAAGCCGGGCCGTGTCATGTTTGAGATCGATGGCGTGAGCGACGAAGTGGCCCGAGAGGCATTGCGTCTCGGCGCTGCCAAGCTTCCGGTCAAGACGCGCTTCATTCAGCGCATTGCAGAGTAGGAGAGGCACGTCATGAAGGCCGCTGATGTAAGGGCGATGACGCCCGATCAGCTCGAAGACGAGCTGCAGAATCTGAAGAAAGAACAGTTTAATCTCCGTTTCCAGAAGGCGACGGGGCAACTGGAAAAAACTGCGCGGGTCAAGCAGGTTCGTCGTGACATCGCGCGCATGAAAACAATTGCTGCCGAAAAATCGGCCGGCAACAAAGCCTGAAGGAACAGCGAGTATGCCAAAGCGCGTTTTGCAGGGCACCGTAGTTAGCGGCAAGAACGACAAGACAGTGGTCGTGCGCGTCGAGCGGCGGTTTGCGCATCCTCTTCTGAAGAAGACGGTGCGGCGCTCGAAGCGGTACAAAGCTCATGACGAGAACAATGCGTGCCAGGTCGGCGACACGGTGCTGATCCAGGAGACGCGCCCGATCTCGAAGGAAAAGCACTGGATCGTCGTAAACGAGGCCCAGGCTCAATAAACATTGGATTGGGGAGACGGACGCAGAAAGCCCGTTGCCCCGCACGATAAGAAAGAAGGCGGCCAGTCATGATTCAGATGCAAACAAACCTCGACGTGGCGGATAATTCCGGCGCTCGTCGTGTCATGTGCATCAAAGTGCTCGGCGGCTCGAAGCGGAAATACGCTTCCGTGGGCGACGTGATCGTCGTCGCGGTGAAAGAGGCGATCCCGCGCGGCCGCGTGAAGAAGGGCGACGTGATGAAAGCGGTTGTCGTGCGCACCGCGAAGGACATTCGCCGTCCCGACGGCAGTGTTATTCGGTTCGACAACAACGCGGCCGTTCTCGTCGACAACAAAAAGGAACCTGTGGGCACACGTATCTTCGGGCCGGTCCCGCGTGAATTGCGCGGTAAGAGCCATATGAAGATCATCTCGCTGGCGCCGGAAGTGCTCTGAAGGAGGCCGGAAAATGCAGAAGATCAAGAAAGGCGACAGTGTCGTCGTACTGGCCGGCCGGGATAAGGGCCGTACCGGTGAAGTTATCAAGATGATGCCTAAGGAAGACCGGGCGCTTGTGCGCGGTGTCAATCTCGTGCGACGCCACCAGAAGCAGTCCGCACAGTCCGAAGGTGGCATCATCACCAAGGAAGCGGCGATTCACGTTTCGAATCTGGCGCTGGCCGA
This sequence comes from Chelativorans sp. YIM 93263, assembly GCF_028767125.1. GTDB lineage: Bacteria > Pseudomonadota > Alphaproteobacteria > Rhizobiales > Rhizobiaceae > Chelativorans. The sequence continues at coordinate 121,037 of NZ_JAKCWP010000011.1, read as the reverse complement.
CCCTAAAGATGGAAAGCCGACCCGGGTCGGTATCCAGATCAAGGACGACGGCAGGAAGGTGCGCGTGGCGAAGCGCTCAGGAGAATTGATCGATGGCTAACGCAGAGTATCAGCCGCGCCTCAGAAAGAAGTATGACGAGGCCATCCGCAAGGAGCTCCTCGACACCTTCAAGTACTCGAACGGCATGGAAGTCCCGCGGATCGAGAAGGTCGTGATCAATATGGGCGTCGGTGAGGCCACCGGCGATTCCAAGAAGCCGACCTCCGCGGCGGGTGACCTGGCGCTGATTACCGGGCAGAAGCCGGTAATCACCAAGGCACGTAAGTCCGTGGCCGGGTTCAAGGTGCGTGAAGGCATGCCAATCGGAGCGAAGGTCACGCTTCGCCGGGAGCGCATGTATGAGTTCCTAGATCGGCTTGTGAATGTGGCGTTGCCGCGTGTTCGCGATTTTCGCGGGCTGAATCCCAAGAGCTTCGATGGTCATGGCAATTTTGCCATGGGTATGAAGGAGCACATTGTGTTCCCCGAGATCAACTATGACGATGTTGATCAGATCTGGGGAATGGACATCATCGTCTGTACGACTGCCAAGACCGATGAGGAGGCGCGTGCGCTTCTTACGGCCTTTAACTTTCCGTTTCGGCAGTAACGGCAGGCGGGAATAAGGAAGTTCCAAATGGCAAAAGTCAGCGCAATCGAGAAGAACAAGAGGCGCCGGAAGATGGTCGATCGTTACGCTGAGAAGCGTGCGGCACTCAAGGCCATCATCATGGATCAGAGCAAGCCGATGGAGGAACGCTTCAAGGCGCAGCTCCAACTCGCGGCTCTTCCGCGCAACTCGTCCAAGACGCGTATCCGCAATCGGTGTGATGTGACGGGGCGCCCGCGCGCTTATTACCGCAAGCTGCGGATGTCGCGTATTGCGCTCCGTGAACTGGGCAATGAAGGTCTGATACCTGGCCTCGTTAAGTCGAGCTGGTAAGGGAGCGAGTTATGTCTGTGAACGATCCGCTCGGCGATATGCTGACACGCATTCGCAACGCGCTTGGGCGCAAGAAGAACACCGTTTCCACGCCTGCCTCGAAGCTGCGCATGCGTGTGCTCGAAGTGCTCAAGGCGGAAGGATATATCCGCGACTACAGCCAGACCGATTACGGCAACGGAAAGTCAGAGATCGAGGTACAGCTGAAATATGCCGACGGTGAGCCGGTTATCCGCGAAATAGCGCGGGTATCGAAGCCGGGCCGGCGCGTTTATGTTTCGGTAAAATCGATTCCGCACGTGGCGAACGGCCTCGGCGTGGCGATCCTTTCCACACCCAAGGGCGTCCTGGCCGATCATGACGCTCGCGAGCAGAATGTCGGCGGAGAGGTGCTCTGCCAGATCTTCTGATCCGGCAGAGACCCAAGAGAAACGAGGACAAGACTCATGTCTCGTATAGGAAAAAGACCGATCCAGCTGCCGGATGGCGTTACGGCCACCGTTGAGGGCAAGACCGTAAAGGCCAAGGGGCCGAAGGGTGAGCTGCAGTTCGTCGTCAATGACGAAGTGCTTGTTAAGCTCGAAGGCGGTGCGATCAGCGTCGATCCGCGCGATCAGTCCAAGATGGCACGCTCCAAGTGGGGCATGTCACGCACGCAGATCGCCAACATCGTCGACGGCGTCAAGGATGGCTTTGAGAAACGCCTCGAGGTCAATGGTGTCGGTTATCGCGCTGCCATGCAAGGCAAGACCCTGCAGCTTTCGCTCGGTCTGAGCCACGATGTTCAGTATACGGCTCCGGAAGGCATCACGATTACCGTTCCTAAGCCGAACGAGGTGGTGATCAGTGGCATCGACAAGCAGGTCGTCGGGCAGGTCGCCTCGGAGATCCGCAAGTTTCGCGCGCCTGAACCCTATAAGGGCAAGGGCGTAAAATATGCGGGTGAGAAGATCATCCTCAAGGAAGGCAAGAAGAAGTAAGGAACGCAAGCCATGGGGTCTCAGGTATCCGTTACACGGCGTGCCGGGCGCGTTCGCCGGAAGTTGAAGGCGGTTGCCAATGGGCAACCACGGCTTTCCGTCTATCGCTCGTCCAAGAATATTTACGCCCAGGTTATTGATGACACGAAGGGGCATACGGTTGCAGCCGCCTCGACCTTGGAAAAGGATTTGAAGGGGCAGCTCAAGAACGGCTCTGACGTGGAAGCTGCGAAGGCAGTCGGAAAGCTGGTTGCCGAGCGCGCGAAGAAAGCCGGGGTCAGCTCGGTGGTTCTCGATCGTGGCGCCTATCTCTACCATGGTCGAGTCAAGGCACTGGCCGACGCTGCCCGGGAGGGCGGCCTGGAATTCTAGCAAATCCCGGGCACCGCGCGTGCCCGGGCATGTTCAACCCCGTGCTACCGGAAAAGAACAAGGACAAGGATAATGGCACAAGGCCGTAGGGACGATCGCCGCGATCGCGATGAACGCGACAGCGAGTTCGTCGACAAGCTCGTTCATATCAATCGTGTCGCCAAGGTGGTCAAGGGTGGCCGCCGTTTTGGCTTCGCTGCGCTCGTGGTTGTCGGCGACCAGAAGGGCCGCGTCGGCTTTGGACACGGCAAGGCGCGTGAGGTGCCGGAAGCGATCCGCAAGGCGACTGAGAGCGCCAAGCGCGATATGGTTTTCGTGCCGCTGCGCGCTGGCCGTACGCTGCATCACGATGTGGATGGTCGGCACGGCGCAGGCCGGGTAACTCTGCGTACCGCCAAACCCGGTACGGGGATCATCGCTGGCGGCCCGATGCGCGCTGTTTTCGAGACGCTCGGAATGCAGGATGTGGTTGCGAAGTCGCTTGGTTCGTCCAACCCCTATAACATGGTCCGTGCCACCTTCGACGCGCTGAAGCGTCAGCGGCACCCGAAGGACGTCGCCGCACAGCGCGGCATCAAGTACGCTACGCTCCAGGCGCGCCGCACCAGCGTGGCTGCCGGGGCAGGGGCGGAAGAGTAGGCTGAACGCGCCCGGTGGAAGGAAGAAAGACCATGGCTGAGAAGAAGAAGGGCAAGACGATCACTGTTGAGCAGATCGGTAGCCCCATCCGCCGTCCGTCCGAGCAGCGCAAGACGCTGATCGGTCTCGGGCTGAACAAGATGCACCGCCGGTCCACGTTGGAGGATACCCCCTCCGTTCGCGGAATGGTCCAGTCGGTGCAGCACCTCGTGCGCGTCGTCGACGAGGCCTGAGGAGCGATATTATGAAACTCAATGATCTCAGGGACAAGGAAGGCGCGGTCCACGCTCGCAAGCGCGTCGGTCGCGGCATCGGATCGGGCACCGGTAAGACCGGTGGTCGCGGTGTTAAGGGGCAGAAGTCGCGCTCCGGTGTTGCCGTCAAAGGCTTCGAGGGCGGCCAGATGCCGATTTATCGGCGGCTGCCGAAACGCGGCTTCGTGAACATCTTCGCCAAGAAATTCAACGAGGTTTCGGTTGGACGCCTGCAGGCTGCGATCGATGCCAAGAAGCTTGATGCTGGCGCAACGATCAATGGCGAGGCCCTGTTGAAGGCCGGTGTGATCCGTCGCGTGAAGGATGGTGTCCGTATCCTCGGCGGAGGCGAGCTGAAAACCAAGGTAACGTTGGAGGTTGCCGGTGCTTCCCGCTCTGCTATCGAGAAGGTCGAGAAGGCCGGCGGCTCGGTTAAGCTGCCCGAAGAATCGAAATAGAAATTGCACGGTGCAAGCGGCGAATTCGCCGCTTGCCGCTTGCAACCCGGCCATCCGGAGCTTATCTCGGGCGGCGATATATGTGCCGCAGAGGCTGACTCGGCGCCGCATATGGTTTGCCCGGAGCGAGGCAGCCACTTCATTGCGCTTTGATGTCGCGCATCGCTGAAGTGAAAGAAGCCTCCACTTTTCCTGGTCGCGTACGGGGCGCGTGACGAAGCGGAGAAATCGTTTATGGCATCGGCAGCCGAGCAACTTGCGTCCAATCTCAATTTCGCGGCGTTTGCCAAGGCCGAGGATCTGAAGAAGCGCATCTGGTTCACCCTCGGTGCTCTGCTGATCTACCGGCTTGGCACATACATTCCGATGCCCGGCATTAACCCTGAAGCGTTCGCCCAGGCATTCCAGCAGCAGTCCGGTGGCGTACTCGGCATGTTCAACATGTTTGCCGGTGGCGCGGTCGAACGTATGGCAATTTTTGCTCTCGGGATCATGCCGTACATCTCGGCATCGATTATCATGCAGCTGATGACCTCCGTCGTTCCCTCGCTTGAACAGCTCAAGAAGGAGGGCGAGCAGGGCCGTAAGGTTATTAACCAGTATACGCGATACGGCACGGTTCTGCTGGCCACCGTCCAAGCCTACGGAATTGCCGTGGGGCTCGAAAGCGGCGCGAATATCGTAACGGATCCGGGCTGGTTTTTCCGCATCTCCGCTGTGATTACGCTGGTGGGCGGAACGATGTTCCTGATGTGGCTCGGCGAGCAGATCACCGCGCGTGGAATCGGTAACGGCATTTCGCTCATCATCTTCTCAGGGATCGTCGCCGGTTTGCCGTCGGCGATCGGCGGCACACTCGAACTTGGGCGCACCGGTGCGATGTCCACCGGTCTGATCCTGGCAATTATCGTTTTGGCCGTGGTGGTAATCGGCATCATTGTCTTCTTCGAGCGCGCGCAGCGCCGCCTGCTGATCCAGTACCCGAAGCGGCAGGTGGGAAATCGCATGTTCCAGGGTGATACATCGCACTTGCCGTTGAAGCTGAACACGGCCGGCGTCATTCCGCCGATCTTCGCCTCCTCACTGCTTCTTCTGCCGACCACGGCTGCCGGCTTTTCCGATACGACGCAGCTTCCGGGCTGGGCCGGTACGGTGCTGGCAACGCTTGGGCATGGCCAACCGCTATACATGTTGCTCTATGCCGCTCTGATCGCGTTCTTTGCCTTTTTTTACACGGCCATTGTTTTCAATCCGAAGGACACTGCCGACCAACTGAAGAAGCATTCCGGCTTCATTCCGGGTTATCGGCCGGGCGAGCGCACCGCCGAATACATAGATTATGTGCTGACCCGCATCACCGTTGTCGGCGCAATCTACCTGGTTCTGGTATGTCTGCTTCCCGAGTTCCTCATCGCGGCAACGGGTGTGCCATTTTATCTCGGCGGCACATCGCTGCTCATCGTGGTCAGCGTGACGCTGGATACGGTATCGCAGGTTCAAGGACATCTGATTGCGCATCAGTATGAGGGATTGATCAAGAAATCCAAGCTGCGGGGAGGAAAGAGGGGACGATGAGGTTGATAATTCTCGGACCGCCCGGGGCGGGGAAGGGCACGCAGGCACAAATCCTGGTCGAGAAGTACGGCATTCCGCAGTTGTCCACTGGCGACATGCTGCGCGCAGCGGTGAAGGACGAAACCGATGTCGGTAAGCGCGCGAAGGCAGTTATGGATGCCGGTGAGCTGGTTTCCGATGCTATCGTTAATGCCATAGTCGCCGAGCGGATCGGGCAGGAGGATTGCGCGAACGGCTTTATTCTCGACGGCTATCCGCGCACGCTAGCGCAGGCGGATGCGACTGAGGCGATGCTTGCCGAGCGCGGGTTGGAACTGGATGCGGCGATCGAGTTGCAGGTCGACGATAAGGTTTTGATCGGCCGCATCGTAAAGCGGGCCCAAGAGGCAAAAGCCACAGGAGAGTCGGTGCGTAAGGACGACAATGCCGACGTCTTCGAGGAGCGGCTGCGCGAGTACTACAAGAAGACTGCGCCCCTGATCGGCTACTACTATGCCAGGGGAAAGCTCCATCAAGTGGACGGCATGGCCGAGATAGAGGAAGTGACTGCCGATATCGAAAAGATCCTGAGGCAGTAGGGGAAGGCAGCAAAGCGACAGGGTGTCGTGAGTTGCGACTGTACGCAAAGCATCCTGCGTTGCTGCCCGAAAGAAGATCGCCGGGGGGATTGACTTTTCCTGGTGATTCCGTCAAGGACGGTGCCAATTCGCTTAATGTGTGAAGCGGTCGGCGCCGGTCGAAATCGTAAAGGTCGGGGCCGGGCGCTTTCGTCTTGTCCGGCCGAAGCTGAAAGTGGCTGCCGGATATGGCGGCGGAAATCAAGGAGAGCCGACGTGGCCCGTATTGCTGGCGTCAATATTCCGACCAACAAGCGCGTAGTGATCGCGCTTCAGTATATTCATGGCATCGGGCCGAGGCTTGCCCGGGATATCGTGACAGGTGTCAATATTCCGGATGAGCGTCGCGTGAGCGAGCTTACCGATGCCGAGCTGCTGCAGATTCGCGAGATGATCGACCGCGAGTACCAGGTCGAAGGTGACCTGCGTCGCGAGAGGTCGATGAACATCAAGCGTCTCATGGACTTGGGGTGCTATCGCGGTCTTCGTCACCGGCGTTCGCTCCCGGTGCGCGGCCAGCGTACGCATACCAATGCGCGTACGCGCAAGGGGCCGGCGAAGCCGATCGCAGGCAAGAAGAAGTGATTTAGGGGAGTAAGGGAGCAGGGAGTAGGGCGTTGTATCGCCGCGATACGATCTCCCTGGTCCTCTACTGCCGTGTTCCCCTACGCCTCTGATAAGGTGGAGCCGCTGGAAATACGGCGGTGTAGAGATCGTTCGAAAGGAAAGAAATGGCTAAGGAAGCCGCGCGCGTTAAGCGCCGTGAACGCAAGAATATTTCGTCGGGTGTGGCGCACGTCAACTCGACGTTTAACAACACGATGATTACGATCACCGACGCACAGGGCAATGCGATTGCCTGGTCGTCCGCAGGTGCGCAGGGCTTCAAGGGCTCGCGCAAGTCCACGCCGTTCGCTGCGCAGGTGGCCGCCGAGGATTGCGCTCGCAAGGCGCAGGAGCATGGCATGCGCACTCTGGAGGTCGAGGTTTCCGGCCCCGGTTCGGGCCGTGAATCGGCGCTGCGTGCCCTGCAGGCCGCCGGCTTCACTGTCACCTCGATTCGAGACGTGACGCCGATCCCGCACAATGGGTGCCGACCGCGCAAGAAGCGTCGCGTCTAGGAAAATACTATCGTACGAGCGCCCGTGTGCTCCTCTGCGGTTTCCAGATCGCCCGCCACGATAGGATGGTGGTGGGGTAACGGAAGGAACAACTACTCATGATTCAGAAAAACTGGCAGGAACTCATCAAGCCAAACAAGATCGAGTTCACGTCGAAGGACCGGATGCGCACGACGCTGGTCGCCGAGCCGCTGGAGCGCGGATTCGGTCTGACCTTGGGCAATGCGCTGCGCCGTGTTCTCTTGTCGTCGCTGCGTGGTGCGGCTGTAACCGCCGTGCAGATCGATGGTGTTCTGCACGAGTTTTCGTCGATTGCCGGCGTGCGCGAGGACGTGACCGACATTGTCCTCAATATCAAGGAGATCGCCGTCAAGATGGACGGCGATGGGCCGAAGCGTATGGTTGTGCGTAAGCAGGGACCGGGTGCGGTGACGGCTGGTGATATCCAGACCGTTGGCGACGTGGAGATTCTCAACCCCGATCACGTGCTGTGCACGTTGGACCGGGACGCGGAAATCCGCATGGAGTTCACGGTCAACACCGGCAAAGGCTATGTCCCCGCCGACCGCAATCGCGCCGACGACGCGCCGATTGGGCTTATCCCGGTCGACAGTCTCTATTCGCCGGTCAAGAAGGTCTCCTATAAGGTAGAGAACACCCGCGAGGGACAGGTTCTCGACTACGACAAGCTGACCATGACTCTCGAAACCGATGGCTCCGTTTCCGGTGAGGATGCCGTGGCCTTCGCCGCGCGTATCCTGCAGGACCAGCTTGGCCTGTTCGTCAATTTCGAAGAGCCGCAGAAGGAGCAGCCCGCCGAACAGGTGACCGAGCTTGCCTTCAACCCGGCGCTTTTGAAGAAGGTCGACGAGCTGGAGCTTTCCGTCCGCTCTGCAAACTGTCTGAAGAACGACAATATCGTCTATATCGGCGATCTGATTCAGAAGACGGAAGCCGAGATGCTTCGCACGCCGAATTTCGGCCGCAAGTCTCTCAACGAGATCAAGGAAGTTCTGGCGTCCATGGGCCTTCATCTCGGAATGGACGTCCCGGATTGGCCGCCGGACAACATTGAAGAGCTCGCCAAGCGCTATGAAGATCAGTATTGACCCCTGCGGCAAGCGGGCCGAAGGGAATGTAAGGAGATAGAGCCATGCGCCACGGAAAATCCGGCCGCAAGCTGAACAGGACGTCGAGCCACCGTAAAGCCATGTTCGCCAACATGGCGGCGTCGCTCATCGAGCATGAGCAGATCGTTACAACGCTGCCGAAGGCGAAGGAGCTGCGGCCCATCGTCGAGAAGCTGGTTACGCTTGGCAAGCGGGGCGATCTGGCGTCGCGTCGGCGCGCCATTGCAGCCATTCGCGATGAAGCTCTCGTGCGCCGGCTTTTTGATACGATTGCGCCGCGTTATGCGGAGCGTCATGGCGGTTACACACGGGTCATGAAGGCAGGTTTCCGCTATGGTGACAGCGCCCCAATGGCGGTCATCGAGTTCGTCGACCGCGAGGTGGAAGCCAAGGGTGCCGCGGACCGCGCGCGCCTTGCCGCCGAGACGGAGAACGAGGAAGCCGAAGCGGCATAAGCGCGTCCTTCAGCTTTGTGTTGAAAGAGGGGGCCTCTCGGGGCCCCTTTTTTATTTTTGATGGGAGTTGTTTGCCGCATTCCCGGCCTTTCAAAATGCACAATCATCTGTGAAAACAATCATCTGTGGAAGGGGCGATCTTGATGGAGACGGGCCGTTCAATGCTGATACGTTTCGTACGCGGTGCGCTTTGCGGGTTGGCCATTCTTGGTGGCGGGAGTTCGGCCGTAGCGCCGGCAGGCGCTCAGGAAAGCATCATCAACAGGAATTTCCTCCAGGACTTCCTGCGCGGTCCGCGCGACGATGAGGAGCAATCGGCGTCACCGGAACGGCGCGTTCCGTTCTCGTCGGAAGAAATCCAACTCTCCTTCGCACCACTGGTGCGCGAGACGGCGCCCGCTGTCGTCAACGTCTATGCATCTTCGCGCGTCCGCTCCCGGTCGCCGTTTAGCGGGGACCCTTTCTTCGAACGCTTTTTCGACCTGCCTCAAATGCCCCCGCGCCTGCAATCGTCGCTTGGCTCCGGCGTACTGGTCGATCCCTCCGGGATCATTGTCACCAATCATCATGTGATCCGTTCTGCAGACGAGGTGAAGATCGCGCTATCGGATGGCCGGGAATTTTCCAGCAAGGTCCTGCTCCAGGACGAAGGTCTCGACCTCGCGGTTCTCAAGATTGAAGGAACGGGGCCCTTTCCCGCCGCCCGCTTTGGTGATTCCGAGTCGCTCGAGGTGGGGGACCTCGTGCTGGCTATCGGCAATCCTTTCGGCGTCGGGCAGACGACAACGAGCGGTATCGTCTCCGCACTTGCTCGTACGCCGGGGGGCATCTCCGATTTTGGCTTCTTTATCCAGACCGACGCAGCGATTAATCCGGGAAATTCCGGCGGCGCTCTTATTGACATGAATGGCGAAGTCGTCGGCATCAACACCGCGATTTACAGCCGTTCTGGCGGCTCGAACGGCATCGGCTTCGCTATCCCCGCCAACATTGTGCAGGCTGTGGTCGAAGCGGCCAAGGCGGGGGCCGAGTATTTCCAGCGTCCGTATGTCGGAGCGAGCTTCGATCGGGTAACGCCGAACATAGCCGAGGCGCTCGGTATGGAGCGACCGATGGGCGCTCTGGTGACCGATGTGGCCGCGGGCAGCCCCGCGGAGGAGGCAGGACTGAGGAGCGCCGATGTTGTGGTTGCTGTAGATGGTAGACCGGTGGAGACACCTGAGGCGTTAGAGTATCGGATCGCCACCCGGAATATCGGAGAAATCGCCGAGATCGAAGTCCTGCGCAATGACGAACGCCAGCGGTTGAAACTTGCCATCCAGCGTGCACCAGAAGGGGATGGACGGAAAGTCGAAGTTGGCGGCAGAGGCCCCTTTGCCGGGGCGCATGTCGCGGCATTGTCGCCAGCGCTCGCTCAGCGCCTTCGCGTTTCAGCGGAAGGCGAAAGCATCGTGATCGTGGATGTCGAGCGAAATTCTCCGGCGGCTCGGATCGGGCTGCGTCCGGGCGACATTGTACGTGAGCTCAACGGCGAGGAAATGACCAGCGTCGACCGGATGAAGGAAGTGGCCGAAAGCGACACGCGCTGGTGGCGATTTACCATCGAGCGCGACGGGCGCATAATCCGGCAGACCATGCGATTTTAGCGTATCAATGAGTGATCTCTTCGACACAGGCGACTCCAAGCCACCCGAACCTGGAAAGCCGCTCGCCGACAGGCTTCGCCCTGACCGACTCGATGAAGTGGTGGGCCAGGAGCATCTGACGGGTGAGGATGGGGCGCTGACACGTATGATCCGTGCCGGCTCCCTCGGTTCGCTGATCTTCTGGGGACCGCCGGGAACGGGAAAGACCACAGTTGCGCGCCTGCTGGCAAATGAAACCTCGCTCGCCTTCGAGCAGATTTCGGCCATCTTCTCCGGAGTGGGAGAACTGAAGAAGGTGTTCGAGGCAGCGCGACTGCGCCGCTCCCAAGGACGCCAGACGCTGCTGTTTGTCGACGAAATCCACCGTTTCAACCGCGCCCAGCAGGACTCGTTTCTGCCAGTGATGGAGAACGGTACAGTCGTGCTGGTGGGGGCGACCACCGAAAACCCGTCGTTTGAGCTCAATGCCGCGCTCCTCTCCCGCGCACGGGTTCTGCTTTTTCACACGCTTGAATCCGATAGCCTGGAGCGTCTCCTTCAGCGCGCCGAGGCTGCTGAAGAACGCCCGCTGCCGCTGGACGAGGAGGCGCGAGCAGTGCTTCTTCGCATGGCTGACGGGGATGGGCGCGCGGCCTTGACCTTGGCCGAGGAGATCTGGCGCGCTGCAGGTGATGGCGAAATCTTTGATGCCGAGGCGCTGCAGCGGATCGTGCAGCGGCGTGCGCCGGTCTATGACAAGAGCCAGGACGGGCATTACAACCTCATCTCGGCGCTTCACAAATCGGTGCGCGGTTCGGATCCCGATGCCGCGCTTTACTATCTCTGCCGCATGTTCGATGCGGGGGAGGATCCGCTCTATCTCGGGCGGCGCCTGGTGCGCATGGCGGTCGAGGATATCGGGTTGGCCGATCCGCAGGCGCTGTCCATCGCGAACGCCGCGAAGGACGCGTATGATTATCTCGGTTCACCGGAGGGCGAATTGGCACTTGCGCAAGCCTGCGTCTATCTGGCAACGGCCCCCAAATCCAATGCGGTATACACCGCCTTTAAAGCAGCCATGGGCGCGGCGAAGGAGCACGGATCCCTTTTGCCTCCGAAGCACATTCTCAACGCGCCGACAAAGCTGATGAAGCAGACCGGCTATGGCGGCGGATACCAGTATGATCATGATATGCCGGAAGCCTTTTCGGGACAGGATTACTTTCCTGAGGCGATGGGTCGGCAATTGTTTTACCGTCCACCCGAGCGCGGATTTGAGCGCGAGATTCGCAAGCGGCTGGACTACTGGGCGAAGCTGCGTCGTGACAGGGCAGGGGAGAACAGTTAGCACCGTTTAGCGGCTGGTGCTGTCAACGTCTGTCGGGTGAACAAAAATGAGGCGAAAGAGGACAGTGAACTGGTCGGTGATCGGCTTCGTTCAGAACCGCACCAACGCGCCTAGCTGAGCTGCACATGTACCAGCTATTCCTTGTCTGCCTCGGCGGCGCACTGGGTGCGGGCCTTCGTCACCTGAGTGTATCGGCAGCCGGACGGGCGTTCGGCTTGGCGTTCCCCTGGGGAACGCTGGCGGTGAACATTGCCGGAAGTTTCATCATGGGGCTGTTCATTGAGGCGCTTGCCCGCCGTTTAGGTGCTTCGCAGGAGGTACGTCTGTTCGTTGCCACCGGCATACTGGGCGGCTTCACCACCTTTTCTGCTTTTTCACTGGATGTCGCCATCTTATGGGAACGTGGTGCGTTAGCGCCGGCGGCAGCCTATGTCGCGGCCAGCGTGGCGGGCGCGATCCTCGCCCTGTTCGCAGGATTATGGCTCGCCAGAAGCGTGCTCTAGTGCTATTGCGCCCCGAAAGGTGAAGTGATGACAGGCGTAGAACAAGTGCCGGTGGAAGCGGACGAGGCGGGGATGCGGCTCGACCGCTGGTTCAAGACCCATTATCCGGGTCTTGGCTTCGGGCAATTGCAGAAGCTGCTGCGTACGGGCCAGGTTCGGGTGGATGGCGGCCGCGCTAAGGCCGATACCCGAGTGCAGCCGGGGCAGGTGATCCGTGTGCCGCCCTTGGCGGTGGACCGCAAGGACAATGCGCCCGTGACCATGCGCACCGTGCGCGATCAGGCTGATGGCGATGTGCTGTCTCGCATGCTGCTCTACGAGGATCCCAAGGTCTTCGTTTTCAATAAGCCGGCGGGGCTGGCGGTGCAGGGCGGGTCTGGTGTGAATCGCCACGTGGACGGCATGCTGGAAGCCTGGCGGAACAGGAAAGGCGAAAAGCCACGCCTTGTGCATCGACTTGACCGGGAGACTTCCGGGGTGTTGGTTGTGGCGCGGACCCGGCAGGCAGCTATGCGCCTTGCTGCGTCATTCCGCGCTCGCGAAACCAAGAAGATCTATTGGGCGCTGGTCAAAGGCGTACCGAAAAAGCCGGAAGGCCGTATCTCAACCTGGCTTCTGAAAGAGCAGACCGCTGACGGCGATCGCGTGCGCGTCGCGCGCCATGGTGAGCCGGATGCCGACCACGCCATCTCCACTTATCGCCTCATAGAGCAGGCGGGTACGGCGCTTTCCTGGCTGCACATGGAGCCGTTCACTGGGCGGACCCACCAGTTGCGCGTCCATGCCGCCTCGATCGGCTGCCCGATCATAGGAGACGCGAAATACTTTGAGGCCGACCAGAACTGGCAGTTGCCGGGCGGCATGCAGAACCGTCTTCACCTACATGCACGTCGCATCTCCATTCCTCATCCCGATGGCGGCAAGATCGACGTGGCGGCGGAGTTGCCGCAGCATATGCAGCAAAGCTGGAACCTGCTTGGCTTTGACGAAACACTGGCGGAAGAAACCGTATAAGCCCCCGGCCACGGGTGACGCGGTCCGCCTCAGATCCTATATGAGTGCCATGCGTGATATTCTGACAGACCTCGAAAATGGTCGGCAGCTTTCCGACCCCGATCCCGTGCGGCGTGCACAAAAGCAAATGCGGCCATCTCTGTCGAAGCGCTTCTACAAGAAGGCGGGTGTTGGCAGCGATGGGGAACGCTACACGGCTGAACTCGACGGGCGCGTCGTGCGCACGCCCGCCGGCTCGGAAATGGCTCTGCCGACAAAGCAAGCGGCAGAGCTTGTGGCGCATGAGTATGACGCTCAGGAAGAGCAAATCAATCCGATGACTATGCCGATTACACGTCTGGTCAATACAGCGATCGACGGCGTGGCAAGTGATGTACAGGCAGTCGCGGAGGATATACTGCGCTTCGCCTCCAGTGATCTCCTGTGCTACCGCGCGGAAGGTCCGGAGCGTCTCATAGCGCTACAGGCCGAAGCCTGGGACCCGGTGCTCGACTGGGCCGAAGCCGAGATGGGCGCGCGCTTCGTTCTTGCCGAAGGCGTCATGCATGTCGAGCAGCCGCGCCAGACGATTGCCGCCGTGAGCGCGCATCTGCGTCCACGCCGCGACCCTTTTCGCATCGCGGCGCTTCATCTCATGACGACATTGACCGGATCCGCTATTCTCGCGCTCGCGGTTGAGGCTAACGCAATCGCTGCGGACGAGGCCTGGAAAGCGGCTCATGTGGACGAGGACTGGAATATCGCACAATGGGGTGAAGACGCGGAAGCTTCGGAGCGCCGCGCCGCCCGCCGCCGGGACATGATGGGTGCTGTAACTCTCATCGAATCCCTTGGTAAGTGATCCGCACCGCTCACTACTTGAATCAATGCGTTAAGAACTGGGGCAATAGCTGAATCGAACCAGCAGCTTTGCAAGCCACTGAGACGTAACGAGAATACCCCTCCTTTGACTGCCTGTGCGACTCGGGAATGAGCCTCGTTGTAGCCTTACACGAGAGGCTTGCCGCTCCGCCGCGGATTGTCTTCACACCCGCAGCCGGCGGAGAAATGGTCCAATGAGCTCTTTGCGCGGCAAGACAGCTATCGCCGGTATGGGTACAGCCGGGATGGGCGAAGCTCCAGGGTTTTCGGCGATAGAACTCCTTGGGCAAGCGGCCGTCGCTGCCATTGATGACGCCGGGCTTGCGGTATCCGACATCGATGCGGTTTTCGCAGCAACCAGCCAGCATGCTTTCGCGTCCATGAGCACGGTCGAGTATCTCGGCCTCAAGCCCAAATATTTCGACAGCACAAATGTTGCCGGCTCCAGTTTCGAAATGCATCTGCTGCAGGCCTCGCTCGCGCTTGAGGCGGGTCTGTGTGATGCCGCGCTTATCTGCTACGGCTCAAACCAGCGCACCGCCGGCGGCAGGCTGGTCTCGATGAGTGAGCCGCAATGGCATGAAACGCCCTATGGTCCGCGCCACCCCATAACTGCCTATGCACTGGCGACGAGCCGGCATATGCATCAATACGGCACGACGCGCGAGATGCTGGCCGATGTTGCCCTTGCCGCGCGTGATTGGGCCAACCTCAATCCACAAGCCTTTGCCCGCGGGCCTCTTTCGCGGGATGACGTGCTTTCCAGCCGTATGATCAGCGACCCGCTGACCAAGGCCGATTGCTGCCTGGTCACCGATGGCGGGGCGGCATGCGTTCTGGTGCGGGCCGACCGGGCACGCGACCTGAAACGCAAACCCGTCTACTTCCTCGGCGCCGCCGGCGCCAATTGGCACCGGTCCATCGTGACCATGCCGGACCTAGCCGTGACTGCGGCGTCCGACAGCGGACCGCGCGCGTTCGAAATGGCCCGCCTCACGCATTCCGACGTCGACCTTGTGATGCTCTATGATGCGTTCACCATCAACACGATCCTATTTCTGGAAGATCTTGGCTTTTGCCCAAAGGGTGAGGGCGGTTCCTTCGTGCAGAACGGAAATATCGCACCTGGCGGCTCGCTTGCCGTCAACACGAATGGGGGCGGCCTGTCCTGCGTGCATCCCGGCATGTACGGTATGTTCCTGATCGCAGAGGCCGTGGCCCAAATCCGCGGCGAAGCCGGCGAGCGACAGCTTGGCGAATGTGATGTGGCGCTGCTGCACGGCAATGGCGGCACGCTTTCCAGCCAGGTCACAGCCTTTTTGGGGTCTGAAAATGCGCTTTGGAGCCACCGGCGACGGCGATGCCGCGGACTACGACTTTTCGTCCCTAGATAGTCTTCTTGCACCGTCCTCCGTCGCCATCGTCGGCGCATCGGGGGACACGCAGCGGATCGGCGGACGGCCCATAGACGCCATGCTGAAGGCGGGGTTTAAGGGGCGCATCCTGCCGGTCAACCCGAACAGGGTGACGGTGCAGGGGCTTGCCTGCTACCCGTCGGTGGATGCCCTCCCGGAAGTGCCGGATACCGCGATCATTGCCGTGCCGCCGGCGCATGCTCTCAAGGCAGTCGAGGATCTCGGCGGGAAGGGCTGCCGGAGTGTAACCCTCTTCACAGCCGGTTTCGCGGAGCTCGGGACAGAAGGCAGTACCATGCAGGAGCAACTCCTGAAGACGGTGCGTCGTCACGGCATGCGCATGCTCGGGCCCAACAGTCTCGGTGTTTTCAACGCCACAATCAACTATTACGGCACGTTTTCGTCTTCGTTGGAACTTGCCTTTCCACTGAAAGGCAACATCGGCATTGCCAGCCAGTCAGGCGCCTACGGGGGACATCTGGCGGCAGTGGCCCGCCAGCGCAATATCGGTGCCCCCGTCTTGGTGGCGACGGGAAACGAGGCGGATATTTCGGTTGGCGACGTCATTGGCTGGATGGCCGAGAGCGACAGCATCGACGTCATCTGCGCCTAACCGGTGCAGCCGGTGCAACTGCCGCCACCACGCCGGACGAGTTCGAAGCCAAACGCCTTCTGGCCGAAGCGGGGCTGCAAGTCGCACCGGAATTGGTCGTTAGAAGCTCCGAGGATGCGGCCGAGACGGCAGAGAAGATCGGCTTTCCAGTGGTCATGAAAATCCTGTCGCCCCACATCCTGCACAAAAATCCGATATAGGCGGGGTGAAACTCGGCATAGAAAGCCGTGACCAGGCGATGCAGGCCTATAACGCGATTCTGGCGGCTGCCGCCGAGAAGGCGCCGAAGGCGGATGTCCATGGCGTGCTCGTTTCACGCCAGCTGGGCGGCGGTGTTGAATGCTTCATGGGCATAAAGCGGGATCCGAGTTTCGGCCCTGTGGCCGTGTTCGGGCTCGGCGGGATTTATGTCGAGATTCTGAACGATGTGGCAATCCGGCCGTGCCCCTTCACGCCCGCGGAGGCGCGCTCGATGATCGAGTCGATCAAGGGCGCCTCGATCCTCTACGGGGCGCGCGGTCAGTCTCCGGTCGACATTGGTGCCCTGGCTGAAATGCTTTCAAAGCTCTCCTGCTGCGCAGCGCGGACGCGGAAGAGGGGCGCCGGGCGTTCTTTGAAAAGCGCCCGCCGAAATTCAAGGGAGCATGAGCATGTCCATCCCGACGCCAGAACCCTTTGAGGACTTCAATCCTCTTCCGGATGACGTTTTTCGTCTCGTCGTTCGCCGGTGGTTCGAGGAGAGCTATCCGCCCGAAATCTGCAATCCGCCAAAGCGGCTGCACTTCGCCCAGAGCGAAAATTGGTATCGCAATTGGCGGAGCAGGGCTGGCTGGCGCCGGCTTGGCCGCGCGAGCATGGCGGCATGGGCCTGTCGCCGTCAAAGCTCCTCATCATGATTGAGGAACAGGAAAGGCACGGCTGCGCCCGCACCAACGATCAGGGCATGACGATGATCGGCCCGCTGCTCATCCGCTACGGCACGAAGGAGCAGCGCGAATTCCACCTGCCGAAGATCCTGTCCGGCGAACACATCTGGTGTCAGGGCTACAGCGAACCCAATGCCGGATCCGACCTGGCCAGCCTGAGAACCCGTGCCGTGCGCGATAGCGAGGATTGGGTGATCAACGGTCAGAAGATCTGGACCACGCTGGGCATGGATGCCAACTGGATATATGTGCTGGCCCGCACCGACCCCGACGCGGTGAAGCAGCGTGGCATCAGTTTCTTTCTGGTGCCGATCGATACACCCGGCGTGGAGGTGCGGCCCATCATCAATCTCGACATGCATGACGAGTTTGCCGAGGTTTTCTTCAAGGACGTCCGGGTGCCTGCCAACGCACTTGTGGGCGGGGTCAATGAGGGATGGAAGATTGCAAAGAGCCTGCTGGGTTTTGAGCGCATCTTTCTCGGCTCTCCAGCGCAGGCAGCCGGCGCGCTGGAACATCTCGCGCGTCTCGCGCGCAAGCTCGGCCGGTTTGATGATGAGGATTTTCAGGCGCTTTATGCGCGGCTGCATATGGAGCTCGAAGATCACAAATCCTTCTATCGCACCTTCGCCGACCAGGTGCGCCGCGGCGAGCAGCTCGGCCCGGATATTTCCATGCTGAAGATCAACCAATCGGCGCTCTACCAGAAGATCACCGATCACATCGTTGATCTGGCAGGCGAAAACGCCGCTCTCTTCGATCCGCTGCCCGACGACACCTCGCTTTATCCGGCGAGTGTTTTCATCCAGGCGCGGCCGTCCTCGATCTATGGCGGGTCATCCGAGATCCAGCGCAATATTGTTGCGAAACAGGTCTTGGGGCTTTCCTTCAAGACATGAGTGAACAGAACAGGGGAATGAGTATGTCGAACGGCTTGGGTCTGGAAGGCAAAGTTGCGGTCGTCACGGGTGCCGGCGGGGGCATCGGGCGGGGGATCGCAGTGGAAATGGCGAAGGCCGGAGCGCGCGTCGTCATCAATGATATCGGCGTGTCGCTGGAGGGCGAGGGCAGCTCCACGACGCCGGTGGAAGAAACCAAACGCATGATCGAGGATTTCGGCGGCGAGGCCGTGATCAATACGGACAGCGTTTCGGAATGGGAAAACGCGCAGAAGATCGTGCAATGCGCGCTGGATAGCTTCGGTCGTATAGATGTGGTGGTCAACAATGCCGGCATTCTGCGCGATTCCATCTTTCACAAGATGGATCCGGCGGACTGGAAGGCTGTCATCGACGTTCACCTGAACGGCAGCTTCTATGTCAGCCGGGCGGCGGCGGAACATTTCCGCAAGCAGTCGAGCGGTGCATTCGTCCACATGACGAGCACCTCCGGGCTCATTGGCAATTTCGGCCAGGCGAACTACTCGGCCGCGAAGCTTGGCATTGCCGGTCTTTCGCGGTCGATCTCGCTCGACATGGCGCGTTTCAATGTGCGTTCGAACTGCATTGCACCGTTTGCCTGGAGCCGTATGACCGATTCCATCCCCGCCAAGACACCTGAGGAGCAGGCTCGGGTCGAACGACTGAAGCGCATGACACCGGAAACCAATGCGCCGCTGGCGGTCTTTCTCGCTTCCGATGCCGCCAGCGAGATTACCGGCCAGATATTCGCGGCACGGCTCAATGAGGTATTCCTGTTCAATCAGACCGGTCCGATCCGCAGTGTCCATGCTTCGGAAGGCTGGACGCCACAGGCGCTGGCCGAGCGCGCACTGCCGGCTTTCCGCGGCAGTCTCACTCCGACAGAGCGTAGCGGCGATGTGTTTAGCTGGGATCCGATCTGATCCCACTGGCAAGGTGCCGTGACGGACTCGCTCCAACCTGCAGAAATAACGGACGACGATAACGCGGAAGCCGCTTTCCCGGCTTTCGCGAATCGGCGTGAGAAGGCCGCCATGGCGTGCCTGTCGCTCGTCATATCGGCGGCCTATTTAGACGTGTTCTTTGAGGTGGGGATGGCGATCGGCGCAGCCTCACTGGCACTTCTGGTATATTTCCTTCTCTGTTGGAACGCGCTTAGTCGTGTCACACGCTTCCTTCTGTCGCTGGCCATCGCGACCTTTTCGGCGGCCTTCTGGTTCGATGTGAACGGGCCAACCATTCTGGACGGCCTCAGCCGAATGATCTTTCTGTCCGCGCTGTTGAGCGTGCTGGGGTTGTTGCGCTCGGCAGCCGCCAAGGCCCGGGAAGTCGCCGATGCAGGCGCGTTCCTCACATCACAGCCGCCCGGCAGGCGCTATCTCGCCCTCACTGTCGGCGGGCATATTTTCGGCACCCTCATTAATCTCGGTGGTCTGGCCATTCTCCTCGATATGACCACACGCGCGCTTGCCCGCGAACGCGGCAACATGTCGGTTTATGTGTCGGAATGGCGTCTGCGCCGCATGACACTTGCAATCATCCGCGGCTTCAGTCTCATTTCACTCTGGTCGCCTTTGGGCTTTGCCATCAACATCGTGCTGCTCAACATACCCGACCTGCAGTTGGTCGAGATCGCCCCCATCGGCCTTGCCGCCACTTTTTTGCTGATCGGCATGGGATGGACCTTCGACTATTTTGGGTCGCCACGTCGCAGCCGAGGTTTAGGCACATCTGGGACGCAGGGCGGGCTGGGGCCTGTTTTCCTGCTCTTTCTGCATGTTTTGGTATTGGGCGGGGCGGTGATTGCGGTGGAGGAGTTATCCGCCCTCAGCTTCCAGAAGGCCCTGCTTCTGGTCGTGCCTCTTTATTGTCTTTTCTGGTCTTTCCTGCAGGCGCGTTCAGTCTATGGCACTGTGTCCACCATGGCGGCAACCGTAAGCACAACGGTGCGCCGGTTTCCCGCTTCGGCAAGCGAGGTGGGGGTCTTTGCCTCCGCCGGGCTTCTCGCCGTGATTGTGCTGGCCCTAATCCCGATGCCATGGCTCCAGGATAAGATCATCGGCTTGTCGCTCGATCCGGCTCTCATCGTGGTGACTATGAGCCTCACCGTCTATGCATTATGCTGCATCGGCATAAACCCGATCATTACGGCCTCGATCCTCGGTAGCCTCGCCTATGCTCTGGATCTGCCGGGCCTTTCCAGCCTGGCCGCTGCGCTGGCACTGCTCGGCGGCTGGGGTAGCGCGATCCCGTTCTCGCCGTTCATCACAACGGTCGTCTATACGGGGGCGCTGATCGGCCGATCTCCGGTCGAGGTCGGGATGCGGTGGAATGGCCCCTACAGCCTCACCATGCTCATCCTGTGGAGCAGTATTCTCTCGCTCGCCGTGTATTTGGGCTGGGTATAGCGGATCACCAGCCAGCGGTTGCTTTTGTTGTGATGGTGCCTTCCCGGTTCGCCACCCACAGTTGCATCGTGCCATCCTCCGCCTCGTCGGAGTGGAGCGTGAAGTGCTGTCCGTCAAAGAGGGGAGCGACACCCCGAAACTCGAAACGCGCGGGCGCACGCCCGTTCAGTTTTGCTGCCAGGTTCCAGAGATACGTGCCCTGAAGCGGGCCGTGAACAACGAGACCCGGATAGTTCTCTACCTCCGTGCAGTACCGCCGGTCGTAGTGGATACGATGGGTGTTGGAGGTCGCGGCGGAATAGCGGAACAGGAGTACGGCATCAGCATTTCGTGTCTCGCGTGCTGTCGAGTCAGTACCCGCCGGTACGCCACCGGTCTTCGCGGCAGGTGGCTCGCCCGTGCCACGATAGACGATGGTCTGTTGATCTCTCACGGCAATGCCGCGATGGGTGGAAAAATCATGCGCAACCGTGACGAAGCATAGTGGACCGCTACGGCCCTCTTTGAGGACAATGTCTTCCACGCGCGAGATGCGGCGGACTTTGTCGCCAACGCGGATATCGTCCTTTATCTCAAGAGCGGAGCCGGCCCACATACGCCGGGGCAGGCTCACCGGCGGCAGGAAACCGCCACGGCCGGGATGGCCGTCTTGCCCCAGCGCCGACATCGGGGCAATTGGCTGCGTTATGCACCAGTGTATGCCAGGCGAGCCGGTGTCCCCATCGCGCTTTTCCGTCTGCTCGCTGCCCAGAACGGCCTCGAACAAGCCGGCCACGCGCGGCGTCAAGAGCTCTTCGGCTTCCTGCGTGCACCCGATCCATTGGCGCAGGTGGTCGATACCGGGATCGAGTATGGCGTTCATTTCTCTTCCTCGCTCAGATCCGCCGCGAATTCGGCCAGGATGGCCGCATTGTCCCCTCCCAGTTCAGGAACGCGCCCGCCGCCACGCCGCACACCGTTATGTACCGCGGCCGGGGCAGGGAGGTCGATATCGCCGGCGGGGGATTGCAACGCCGTGCGGACAAGATGCGGATGGCGCGCCAGCCCGTCGAGATCGTTCACGTCCGCAAAAGCCACGTTTGCTTCCAGCAGGAGCGGGATCAATTCCTCTCGCGTACGGCTTCCGAAGCGCTCGGCCACTGCGTTATCCGTCACCTGCCGGTTTTCCACGCGGGCAACCCCTGTGGCGAAGCGTGGATCCTCGACCATGGGCGGGTCTTCCAGGACAATTTCGCAGAGCGCCTTCCACTCTCGGTCGTTCTGGATGGAGATGAGAATGTCCCTGCCATCACTGGTCTTGAAGACGCCGTAGGGGCAGATGGACGGGTGTGCGAGGCCGATCCGCTTGGGTGGGTTGCCGGACCGGGCGTGCAAATAGGGCACAGAAAGCCAGTCGGCGATCACGTCGAACATGGAAATGCGAATGTCTTCGCCGTTGCCTGTTGCGGCCCGGCTGAGGAACGCTTCCATGATTGCGGCATGGGCGACAGAGCCGGTGGCAATGTCGACAATGGAAATGCCTACGCGCGAAGCCTCCTCAGGCCCGCCGGTGATACTGCACAGACCGGCATCCGCCTGTATGAGGAGGTCGTAGGCTTTCCGTTTGGCGTATGGGCCACTCTCTCCATAGCCGCTGATCGAGCAGTAGATAAGGCGGGGGCGCTCCCGGCGCAGGCTCTCCGGTCCCAGCCCCATGCGCTCCAGCGCGCCAGGCTTCAGATTCTGTACCACAGCGTCGGCTTGGGCAATTATTCGCTTCAGAACTTCTCGCTCCCTGTCGTCTTTCAGATCGAGACGAAGAGATTCCTTGCCGCGATTAAGCCAGACGAAATAGCTGCTGAGACCATTGGCGGCCTCGTCATAGCCACGGGCGAAATCACCCTCCGGCCGTTCCACCTTTATGACGCGCGCACCTGCATCGGCCAGGCGCGAGGTGCAGTAAGGAGCGGCGACCGCCTGTTCGATCGCCACGACAAGCTTTCCTTCGAGAGGTCGCATTGTGAAGCCTCTACCGATAGGAGCGTGGCATGCCGAGAACATGCTCCGCGATGTAGCTGAGGATGAGATTGGTCGAGACAGGCGCCACTTGGTAGAGCCGCGTCTCGCGGAACTTGCGCTCTATGTCGTATTCCTCCGCGAAGCCGAAGCCGCCAAAGGTCTGAATGCAGGCCTCGCCGGCATGCCAGGAGGCTTCGGCGGCAAGCATCTTGGCGATATTGGCTTCCTCGCCGCAATTCTCGCCTTGGTCGTAGAGCGCAACAGCCTGATGCACCATCATCTCCGCCGCGCGCATCTCCGCATAGGCCCTTGCAATTGGGAACTGAACCCCCTGATTCTTGCCGATCGGGCGGCCGAAAACATGCCGCTCGCTCGCATAGGCAGAGGCCTTGTCGATGAACCACTTCGCATCACCGATGCATTCGGCAGCGATCAGGATGCGCTCGGCATTCATGCCGGATAGTACGTAGCGAAAGCCCTTGCCTTCCTCGCCGACCAGATTTTCCGCCGGCACGCGAACATTGTCGAAGAAGACTTCGGTCGTTCCGTGGTTCATCATGGTGCGGATGGGGCGGATGGTCAGACCGTTGCCGCGAGCTTCGTTCATGTCGAGAATGAAGATGGACAGCCCGTCTGTCGCTTTCTTCACTTCCTCCTTTGGAGTGGTCCGGGCCAAAAGCAGCATGAGGTCCGAATGCTCGGCGCGTGACGTCCAGATCTTCTGACCATTCACGATATAGCTATCATCATCGCGCTTGGCGGTCGTCTTCAGCGAGGACGTATCCGTGCCGCTTGTGGGCTCGGTTACGCCAAAGGCCTGCAGCCGCGCCTCGCCGGAAGCGATTTTCGGCAGAAAGCGCTTTTTCTGCTCCTCCGAGCCATGCCTCAGGATGGCGCCCATGATGTACATCTGCGCGTGACACGCGGCACCGTTGCAGCCGGCATGCTGTACCTCTTCCAGTATGGCCGCAGCCGCTGAGAAGGTGAGTCCCGAGCCGCCATACTCCTCAGGAATGAGCGCGCTCAGGAAGCCAGCTTCGGTAAGCGCCTCCACGAAATCCGTCGGATAGGCCATCTCGCGGTCGAGCGCCCGCCAGTATTCGCCAGGAAATCCCGAGCACAGTTTGCGCACCGCCGCACGGATCTCCCTAATGTCGTCACTGTCCTCGATAAGCCCGCTCATACGCCTCGCCCGATTGTGTTCTCCGGGGACGTTAGAGGATGGAACCGCGATCGTGAAAAGCCGAGTGTGAATTTCAGATATGCTAAGCCGGCATTAGAGCGGGGCAATGACATAATGGGGAGGTATAGCGCCCTATAATGTGGTTCCGGGCCACCGCTTGCTAGCCACGAGCGCATACACTTCATCAATAAGCATCGCTGTGAATTGCTGGGTCAGGCGCGAAGAGGGGCGGTCAATTGGTGTCCAGAGCACCAGCTTGCGCGTGATTGCGGGATCGACGATGCGCCGTGCCCTCAAGCGGCCCTTGCGCACTTCATCAAATACGCTCACTAGCGGGAGCACCGTGCTGCCGAGGCCGCGGCGAACGAGCTCGAGCAGTGTTGGCAGGGTATCAGCTTCGAGAACGACGTTCAATGTCACGCCGTGATTGCTCGCCGTCATGTCGAGAAGCTTGCGGAGCGCGTGGGGACTGCCTGGCAAGATGAGTTTTTGCCGTAGTGCATCAGCACATGACACGGGCTGGTCGTCGTGGCTCGCCTCTGCCGGCTGGATCAGAAACAGCTCTTCGAGCAACAGCGGATGAGAGCGGACCGAATGGACCTCGCGACCCTCATAGGTCACGCCGATGTCGATTGTGCCTCGCTGCAGCCAGTCCTGGACGAAGCCGCTGAAGCCGGAAACCACGCGCAGGCGAACGTCCGGATGGTTATAGTAGGTACGTTCGATGATGGGCGTAGCCAGTACGTCTGCGACGGTCGGCGGCAGACCAAGGCTGATTGACCCACGTAGCACCGGGTCGTCCGTTTTGATCTCGCTGTAGATTCGCTCGATTTCCTTGAGGACAACATTAGCCCGCTCAACCAGGAACTCGCCTTCCTCAGTCGGTTCCACGCCGCGGCCGTGTCGCCGCAAGAGGCAAACCCCGAGCTCTTCTTCCAAAGATTGGATCTGGCGGCTGAGGGCGGGTTGGGCGATGTGCAGACGTTCCGCCGCAGCACTGATGCTCTTCAGCTCCGCGACATTGATAAAGGTGCGCAGTTGTCTCAGTTCCATAGATGCCTCAACGCTATAGCAGCTATATGCAGTATGCATTTGCAATATGGCTTGCAAGCATTCAGTCTGCGAGAAGAGCGGGAGGTAAGACGTTGGGAGGATGAGAATGGCGCTTACGCAGCGCATCGCCGACTATGCGGCCAGCGCCGACTGGGACACGCTTCCCCGCTCGGTGCGTGAGCGCGCCAAGCGGCTCCTGCTCGACTATCTCGGAAATGCGGTGCGCGGCGCGTCGCTGAGCGATTCCTCGCCGGTCTTTCGTAAAACGCTAACGGCCTTGGGGATTCACAACGGCGGCGATCTTCGCGTAGCCGGTTCGGCGGAAGGACACGGGCCCGCTGCGGCGGCGATGCTTGCCGGCATTTATGCCCATTCGCTGGATTTCGACGATACCCACGGGGAAAGCTCGCTGCACCCAAGCGCGCCCGTGATCTCGGCGGCCCTCGCGGCAGCTCAGATGACGGGCGCGGATGGCAAGGCGACACTCGCGGCGATTGTGGCTGGGTTCGAGGTGTGCTGCCGGCTCGGGCTCGCCCTGGATCCTACTGCTCATTACCGCCGCGGGTATCATCCAACAGCAACGGCCGGCGCGTTTGGTGCCGCCGTAGCAGCGGGAAAACTCATGGGTCTTTCCGCGCGCCAGCAGGAGGCAGCCTTAGGCGCGGTGTTAAGCCTGGCCGCCGGTTCGCTACAGTTTCTGGAAAATGGCTCATGGAACAAGCGCTTTCAGGTGGGAGCCGCTGCCATGAACGGCATCATGGGCGCGCGCTTGGCGCTTGACGGTTTTGTGGGCGCGACAGCGGCCGTCGAGGGCAAGCATGGCTTGCTGGCCATGTATACGGACGAACCACACCCCGAGAAAGCGGTCGCCGGGCTCGGAGAGCGCTACGAGACGCTGGCAATCGGCGTGAAGCCGTACCCAAGCTGCCGTTACACCCATGCATCCATCGATCTTCTGCTCGCCCTGCGCGAGGAACACGGGCTTACGGCCGATGAGGTGCAGTCCGTCGAAGTCGCCATGCATTCCAATGGCGTGCGGCTGACGGGAGAGCCGATTGCTGCGAAGAAAAACCCGCAATCCATCGTGGACGGTCAATTTTCGATGCCGTTTGTGGGTGCGGTGGCGCTCCATCAGGGACGCTTCGGCTGGGATGATTATGCGCTGCTTTCCGATGCCGAGGTCCTGTCGGTCGCGGACCGATTCTCCGTGCGGACGGATAAGACGCTGGACCGCGATTCAAAGCTGCTTTTCAGCGGTGCGGTCATTATCGAAACATCGCGCGGCACCTTTAAAGGGGCGCGGAACTTGCCATCCGGGGAACCCGACGAGTTTCCCGACGATCCTTCCTTCAGGGCGAAGTTCCAGTCACTCGCAGCGCCGGTGATTGGAGCAAATGCCGCTCGGCTTGCCGATGAAGTTCTGGAGTTCGAGCATGTGGAGAATGTGCATGCCTTTCTAGCGGCAACGGCGCCTGAAGGCCGGGGCACAGAGCGGGCGGCTTGAAAATAAGGGGACACTACCGGGCGTGGGCCGGAACACAACGATAATCAGGGAAGGAGGAGAGAATGAGAAAAATTAACCTGCTTGCGGGGTTTACATGCGCGCTGGCGTTCGGAACAACCGGCGCAAACGCCCAGGACCTGCCCAACACGATGGTGTGGAGCTCCTATGATGTCGGGTCGGCGGGCTATGCCGAGGCCTCCGCGATTGCCGATGCGTTCGGCAAGGAGTTCGGTACCAAGGTGCGCATTCAGCCGTCCGGCAGCGGTATCGGTCGTCTGCAACCGATCCTACTCAGCCGCGCCGATTACGGGTTTCTCGCCACCGAAGCCTTTTTCGTGTCCGAAGGTGCCTATGATTTCGCAGTTCCTGATTGGGGTCCCAAACAGATCCGCGCCGTGGCAGGCCGCCCGGCTTCGCTCGGCATTCCGACCGCCGCCGATGCCGAGATCCAATCGAGGAAGTGACCGAAACCCTCGCGGATTTCAAGGCGCAGGGCAAGGTGAAGGCGTTCGGGTTTTCCGAGATTTCGCCGGCGTCTTTGCGCCGGGCCGCGTGTGTGCATTCGGTGGCGGCGGTGCAGTCGGAATATTCTCTCTCCACGCGTGCGCCGGAGTTAGGCCTTGTGCAGGCCTGTGAAGCATTGGGAACCACGCTCGTCGCATTTTTGCCGGTCGGGCGCGGCCTGCTGACCGACAGGCGCCCGACTGCCGAAAGCGTATCACGCTCGTCCTTCCTGAAAGAAAATCCCCGCTTTCGTGAGCCCAATCTGTCTGCCAATATCGCCGCGACGGATCGTTTCCGCGCCTTTTCGGCGGAGTTGCAGGTGCCGGCGGCCTCGCTCGCGACTGCTTGGCTGCTCATGCGCAGCTCTTCAGTCATTCCAGTTCCGGGAACGCGTAATCTGGAACACCTGGAAGAACTGGCGGCCGGGGTCGAGTTGAAGCTTTCGAAAGAGATTCTGGCGCGCCTCGAAGAGATCCTTCCCGTTGGTTGGGCGCACGGTGACCGATATTCCGATGGGCAATGGTCCGGTCCGGAGAGGTATTGTTGAGCCGGTCGGCAACGCGTGAGAATCTTCTGCACCCAGTACACGTTTTGCGTTTGCAGGGGCGGAGTGGGGCAGGAGCAGCCGGCCCTGGTCGGCTGGCGGCAGGTTATCCTCATATCTTGAAAGAAACCGGGGCGCTTTTATTTCAGCGCAATCGCGGCTGCGCGTTCCGCTTCGCCCCAGTCATCGACGGTGTTAATGTTGAAAAATGGATCGAAGGGGTCGGTCGGCCAGCTAACTTCGGCAATGTGGTAGCGGGCGGTCCAGCGGTCGATCTTGCGAATTCCCTCCTCGACCAGTGCCTGCCGCAAAGCATCGCGAAGCCTGACGTTCCACAACCCAACCACGGGGTGCGCCCGCCCGTTCGAGGCCGCCACCGCCAGCTCAGTGCCGTTTTCACGCTGTGCCTTATGGAGACGGTTGACAAGGTCACGTGGAAGGAACGGGCTGTCGCCGGCTACGCTCACGACCCAGTTGTTGTCGGGCAGGTTTTCTGCCGTCCAATCGAGCGCGGCAAGCACGCCGGCGAGAGGGCCGGGAAAGTCAGCAACGCTATCGGCCACCACCGGCAGACCGAAACCGGCGAAGCGCGTCGGATCGCCATTAGCGTTGAGGATCAGCGCATCGCATTGCGGTCGCAGGCGCTCGATGATCACGTCGAGAATCGGCCGACCGGCAACCTTGCGCATCGTCTTGTCGCCACCGCCCATGCGCCGGGCGAGCCCACCGGCCAGAATGACGCCTACCGCCGTGCTTTCAGTCTGCATTGCGGCCGGCCTTGCGCTGGTGGCGGGGAGATTCTTCCTCGACTTTCTCAAGATCCTGATTGAAGACTAGGCGCTCCTGGCCGGACAGAACGGAAAAACGCTTGCCGCGGGCGCGCCCGACAAGCGTCAGGCCGACCTCTCTAGCGAGCGCCACACCCCAGGCGGTAAAGCCGGACCGCGACACCAGGATGGGAATGCCCATGCGCACCGTCTTGATCGTCATTTCCGATGTGAGCCGGCCGGTCGTGTAGAGGATCTTGTCGGCAGGGTCGATATCGTGGCGGAGCATCCAGCCGGCGATCTTGTCGACAGCATTGTGGCGGCCGACATCCTCCATATAGCAGACCGGTTCGCCCTTCACGCAAAGCACGCAGCCATGAATCGCTCCGGCTTCCAGATAGAGTGACGGTGTCGTGTTGATCGTGCGGGTCATCTCGTAAAGCCAGGAGGTGCGCAGCTCGGCCGCCGGAAGCACGACGTGTTCGAGGGCCTCCATGAGATCGCCGAAGGCGGTGCCCTGGGCGCAGCCCGAGGTCAGCGTCTTTTTCTTCAGCTTCTGCTCGAAATTGGTGTTGTGTTCGGTGCGCACGATAACGGTTTCGATGTCCTCGTCATAATCGACGCCGGTCACCACGTCGTCCGGCTTGAGCATGTTTTGGTTGAGCAGATATCCAAGCGCCAGATATTCGGGATAGTCGTTGATCGTCATCATCGTGACGATCTCCTGGGAATTCAGAAAAAGCGTCAGGGCGCGCTCGACCGGGACGTTGACCTCGACCGCCTGTCCAGTGTGATCGATGCCCGCCACGCGTTCCGTCAGGCGCGGATCCTCGGGCCGGGGCATGACCCGCAAGGATTCGTCTCTAGCGATTGACTCGTGCATGTCTCCTCCAGCAGTCACCGTCTGGGGTTAAGACTAGAGCATCCGCCCGGGAAACGAAAATGCTTTGGCGTGTCGCTCCTATTGCATGTGGGGTGTGGCAAATGATTTGCTAGTGCATGCATGGTTCTTGCTATGGACCGATCACTGTTGGAGGATTCGTGGATGCAGGGCAGTGTTCCAATTTCGATGCCCTTAGGTATCTCGCGGTAAGGAGACCGATAGCCTCATGGCGCAACTTTCCGACGACTGTTTTGCCTTCGGCGGCCCGCTGATGCCGGTTGACGAAACCGTTGCGCTGATCCGGTCACGGCTCGGCGCTGTCCTGGATACAGAACTTGTTCTGCTTGCCTCGGCTGATGGCCGGGTTCTGGCTGAGGATATCGTCGCGCCCATTGCGCTGCCGCCCTACACCAATTCAGCTGTCGATGGCTATGCGCTTGACGGAGCCGAGATTCCACAGGATGCACCCCGCAAATTCGCTGTTTCCGGGCGTCTGCAGGCTGGCTCGGCTGAGCGCCTGAAGGTCACGGCCGGGCAGACGGTGCGCATCTTCACCGGCGCGCCGATGCCGGAAGGTGCCGACACGGTATTCATGCAGGAAGATGTGCAACCGGCCGGGGAGGGCCGCGTGATCCTGCCGCCCGGTCTGCGCCGCGGGGCCAATGTGCGTCCGCAAGGCGAGGACATTGCCGAGGGACAGACGGTACTGCGGCAGGGGCAGCACCTGCGACCACAGGACATTGCGTTGGCGGCTGCACTGGGGGTGAGCGCAGTGAAAGTTCGCCGCCCCGTCCGCGTGGCCGTATTTTCGACCGGTAACGAGATCGTGGAGCCGGGTGCCGCGCGCGGGCCTGCCCAACTCTTCGATTCCAACCGCTTCATGCTGACGGCAATGCTCGCACGGCTCGGCTGCGTCGTCGGCGATTTCGGCATTCTGGAGGATGATCAAACCCGCATTGCGGGTGCACTTGAGGACGCCGCCGCGGGTTACGATCTGATTCTCGCGTCCGGCGGTGTTTCGACCGGTGACGCCGATCACGTGAAGGCCGCTGTTGAGAGCGTCGGTTCGCTGGTCTTTTGGCGCGTGGCGATCAAGCCCGGTCGACCGGTTGCCATGGGTGTTGTCAGGGGCCTGCCGTTCATCGGATTGCCCGGTAACCCGGTGGCGAGCTTCGTGACCTTCGCCCATATTGCGCGTACGGCTGTTCTGGCGCTCGCCGGTGCAATCGATCCGCCCCCGCTGTTCACGCCGCTGCGCGCATCATTCACCTATCGCAAGAAGCCGGGGCGCAGGGAATATGTGCGCGCCAATCTCCGCCCTGGCGCAGATGGCGTTATGGAAGCGATCAAGTTTCCTCGCGAGGGCGCGGGTCTTTTGTCTTCGCTCGTTGAAACGGACGGGCTGATTGAACTCGATGAAGAGACCGTTGAGGTGAGCAGCGGCGACATAGTGCGTTTCCTGCCTTATTCGAGCATACTTTAACCATGGCGCACGACGAAATTGACAAGCGCGCGAGGCTGGACCAACGTCGCGTCATGACAACCGACATTCTCGACCTCTCCGGGCTGAAATGCCCGCTTCCGGCTCTCAAGACGCGCAAGGTGCTGAGTCGCATGGCGCCTGGCAGCCGGCTAGAAGTCCATTGCACCGATCCGCTGGCGGCTATCGACATTCCCAATCTCCTCAACGAAACCGGCGACCGGCTCAAGGACTCGCGTCGTGACGGTGACCGTCTCATCTTCGATATCGAGAAAGCCGGAGCGGAATGACGGCGACAGAGCCCGATTATCTGACGACGCGCGAACTCGCCGATCTGCTGCGCATCAAGGAGCGAAAGGTTTACGATCTCGCGGCCAGTGGCGAGGTGCCTTGCGTTCGGGTCGTCGGCAAACTTCTGTTTCCGCGCGGCGAGGTTGCGGCCTGGATCGCGGGTTCGCGCTCCGGGCCGGCCGCACCGAGTGCACCCGCGCCGCTCATCCTGGCCGGCAGCCACGATCCGCTGCTCGAATGGGCGTTACGCGAATCTGGCAGCGGCATCGCCGCTTTTTTCGATGGTAGTCTGGACGGTGTGGAGCGCTTCGTTCGCGGGGAGGCGGTTGCCTGCGCCATGCATGTGCATGAGGGCGAGGGGGCATGGAATACGGACACGGCAAGGCGCGCGGTGGGTGAACGGCCAGCGGTGCTGATAGAGTTTGCTCGCCGGCAGCGCGGTTTGATCGTCGCTGCAGGCAATCCCGAGGCCGTCGGGGGCTTGAGCGACATCGCCCGTCTCCGCGTTGTGCGCCGCCAGCGGAGCGCCGGCAGCCAGCGCCTGTTGGAGGCGCTGGCTGATGAGGTGGGAATAGACGTTGCAGCTTTGGAGGGGCCTGCCTCTCCGGCACTCACGGAGGATGAGGCCGCGCTCCAGGTGCAGGAAGGCAAAGCCCAGGTGGCGTTCGGACTGGCGGCTATGGCGGCACGCTATCGACTTGGTTTCGTGCCGCTTCTCGAGGAGCGGTTCGATATTTTGATCTGGCGCCGTGACTATTTCGAAGCGCCGTTTCAGGCGTTTATGCGCTTCCTTGCGGGGAAACCATTTGCCGACCGCGCCGGCGAACTGATGGGCTACGATATCAGCGGCCTGGGAAGCGTCCATTTCAACGGCGATGCACGGTGATCCGTCACTGGGCGTTCGGAAAAAAGAGCTGCTTGCCGTCGATCGTGAAGTCGGCAATGGCTGCCTGACCTTCGGAGCCCGTAAGCCAGTCGATGAAGGCTTGCCCCTCTTCTGCTTTCACGTTGGAATGCTTGTCCGGATTAACGAGAATGACCCCATACTGATTGAAAAGCTTCGGATCGCCCTCGACCAGCACTCTATGGTTTTCCTTGTTGCCGAACGAGATCCAGGTGGCGCGGTCGGTCAGCACATAGGCGCCCATGCCAGTCCCGGTGTTGAGCGTCGCCCCCATCCCGGAGCCGGTTTCGCGGTACCATCCACCTGACGCTGACCTGACATCGATGCCGGCCTCCTTCCACAGGCCCAACTCGGCCTTATTGGTACCCGAATCGTCGCCGCGCGAGGCGAAGGGCGCCTCGCTCTCGGCGATTTTCCGCAGCGCGGCGACAGCATCCCTTGATCCCGCGATGCCGGCAGGGTCATCCTCCGGTCCGACCACGACGAAGTCATTGTACATAACGTCAAACCGTTTCACACCCCAACCGTCGGCGACAAACTCCTCCTCCGCCAGCTTGGCATGGACCAAAAGCACATCGCCATCACCGTTCTCGGCATTTTTGATCGCCTGACCCGTGCCAACCGCAACAACACGCACCTCTATGCCGGATTTGTCGGTGAATGCTGGGAGAATCGTGTCGAGCAGGCCGGAGTTCTCAGTCGAGGTCGTCGACTGCACGATAATAAACCGATCCTGCGCCATGCTCGTGGCTGATCCGAATGCAAGGTGGACGGTCAGTACAGTGGCAAAGGCGAGCAATTTGCGCGGATTAATCATAGTTTCCTCCAACCTGAACTTTCTCAAACCAGCAGCCCACCAGTGATGAAGTCGCGGGCTGCGGGAGATGAGGGCCTGTCGAAAAATACGTTTGCGGGCGTCTGCTCGGTTACCTTCCCGTGATGCATGAACACGATCTCGTCGGCGAGACGGCGCGCCTGGCCAAGATCATGAGTCACCATCACTATCTTCGTGCCTTCTTCCGCAAAACGGCGGATCAGAGCTTCAATCCGATGCGTCGAAGCGGGATCGAGGCTCGATGTTGGCTCGTCCAGGAAGAGCAAATCGGGTGAAGCGGCGACCGCGCGCACCAGTGCGAGCCGCTGTTGCTCCCCGCCGGAAAGCGTGCGTGCGCGCTGCCTCGCCATATCCGCAAGCTCGCCCATCTCAAGAAGGTCGCGCAGCCGCTCGCGACGGTTTAACCCACGATATCCGTGTGCGGACAACGCATAGTCTATGTTGGCGCGCACGGAGCGGCGCAAGACCACCGGACGCTGAAAAACCATGGCCTGACGGCGTCGCACACGGGCGCTCATCGGTTGGCTATTGAACAGCACCGTACCTTCGCTTGCCCCGATGAGGCCGTGCAGAAGGCGCAAGAGCAGGCTCTTGCCTGCGCCGTTAGGCCCCATGATGATGGTCGACCCGCCCGCCCGCAACGTCAGACGGTCAATATAGACCAGGCGTTTGCCGTCCGCGGTGAAAGCCAGGTCTGTCACGCTCACCGGCAGGATGGAGTCCGTATGAGACGCGACAGAACGCTCCGCCTGAGCAATGTGGGACTCATCAAAGGAATGCGCTATGGTGGTGTCAGGCATGAGCGGCACGCTCCGATGTCGCACCCAGCAGTCCGACCGCCGCATTCACCGAAATGGCAATGAGCATCAGGATTGCCCCGAGCGCCAGCGCCAGTGCCAGATTGCCCTTTGAAGTTTCGAGCGCGATTGTCGTAGTCATGACGCGCGTGACGTGGTTGATATTGCCACCGACGATAATGACCGCGCCGACCTCGGCGGTTGCTCGGCCAAAGCCGGCGAGAACCGCTGTCAGGAGGCTGGTACGTCCATCCCATAGGAGGGTGGGAACTGACGCCAAGCGCGATACGCCAATCGAGCGCAACTGCTCGGCATACTCAGCATCTATATCCTCAACCACCTGCCGCGTCAGGGCGGCGACGATCGGAGTGACCAGGACGACCTGCGCGATGATCATGGCCGTGGGCGTGTAAAGCAGCTGCAACACCCCGAGCGGGCCGCTGTTCGACAGCATGAGATAGACCATCAAGCCTACCACCACCGGTGGCAGGCCCATGAGCGCGTTCATCAGAACGATGAGGGCCCGCCTGCCGGCAAAGCGTCCCACCGCCAAGGCTGCACCAACCGGCATGCCGATGACCGCGGCAACGGCAACAGCCGTCAGTGACACTCTTAAAGAGAGTAGAACGATCGACCACAACTCGGCATCGCCCGACAGGATCAGGTTGACGGCCAGTGAGAGCGATGATGCGAAATCATGCATAATCAGTCGATACTTCCTTTCTGTCCGTTATACCAGGAAATTATTGGGTAGAATGCCCAAGAAATCCGTTATTGTTCGACCGCGGCACGCCTGTGGCCTCGGAGTGCGGTGGAGCGCCGTGCTACGCACGTGAAAGCTCCGGTCAGATAAATCAAAAATCCGGGGACCTTGGTATTAGGCTTGACAGGAAGCGCTTCTGGAATACAAAATGCCAGAAATTCGGTGGTGTTGCTGCATCTGCGACTTGCGATGGCGTTACTGCATCTGCAATCGGTGAAGCTGAGCTGACATCATCGCGCAGTTGAGGGAGGAGATGGATCACATCTGTACAAGATCGTAGCGTTCGTCCCCCGTAGCGAAGTGAGCGATTCCTGGCCTATAGTACTGTTGGTACAAATCGTCGTGCGCGTGCTTACCAAGATCGAAAGATGAAGGGTTTGATGATGAAAGATCGGCGTCCTCGCGATCGTGGACCTAAAGGACGTGCACTTGATGATGGGGCGTTCAGAGAGATCCGTGACCTTCTGGGCGGCCGGCCACGTCGTCGCGATCTCCTGATCGAATTCCTGCATTTGGTGCAGGACCGTTACGGATATCTTTCCGCCGCTCATCTTCGCGCACTGGCTGAAGAGATGCGCCTGTCGCAGACCGAGGTTTACGAGGTCGCCACTTTCTACGACCACTTCGACATCGTGAAGGAGGGCGAGACGCCTCCGCCCCCGCTTACGATCCGTGTCTGCGACTCGGTGAGCTGTATGCTGGCCGGCTCGGAGTCGTTGATCAGTGGACTGGGCGCAAAAGCTGATCCCACCGCGATTCGCGTCGTGCGTGCGCCCTGCATGGGCCGCTGCGATACGGCGCCGGCGGCGCGGATCGGCAATCGTGAGGTCGATCACGCCAGCGCCGAAAGCCTGCTACAGATGGCCAGCGACGGTGCAACGGAGACGGTCGTTCCCGACTATACCGGACATGAGTCCTATCGCGCGTCCGGTGGCTATCAGCTTTTGGAAAAGGTGCGGTCGGGTGAGATCAGCGTGGATACGCTGATCGAGACCATGCAGAGCGCCGGCCTGCGCGGACTTGGCGGCGCCGGCTTTCCCGCTGGCAGGAAGTGGAGCATCGTGCGCTCCTATCCCGGCCCCCGGCTGATGTCGATCAACGGCGACGAGGGCGAACCGGGAACGTTTAAGGACCGCATCTATCTTGAACGGGACCCGCACCGCACGTTCGAGGGTGCCCTGATTGCCGCACATGCGGTCGAGGCTGAGCGCATCTATTTCTACATGCGCGACGAATACCCCGCGGTCCTGCAGATCCTCCGAACGGAGATCGCCGCTCTTGAGGCCGCCGGTCTCATTGAGCCTGGGTTCGTCGAACTCAGACGCGGCGCAGGCGCCTATATCTGCGGCGAGGAAAGCGCCATGCTGGAAAGCATTGAAGGCAAGCGGGGCCTGCCACGCCATCGCCCGCCCTACATCGCTCAGGTCGGCCTGTTCGGCCGCCCGACGCTCAACCATAATGTCGAAACCCTGTGGTGGGTCCGCGACATTGTCGAGCAGGGTGCGGATTGGTTCGCCAGCAAGGGCAAGCCGGATCACCCCGGTGCGCGATCCTGGTCGGTTTCCGGCAGAGTGCGTGACCCGGGAGTGAAACTGGCGCCCGCGGGCGTTACCGCGCGTGAACTGATCGACGACTACTGCGGCGGCATGGCGGAAGGCCACGAGTTTAAGGCCTATTTGCCTGGTGGTGCCTCAGGCGGTATCCTACCTGCATCGATGGGCGACATTCCGCTGGATTTCGGCGGCGAACTCGCCGAGCAGGGCGCTTTCGTTGGCTCGCATGCGATCGTGATTTTTTCGCAGGCTGACAGCGTTAAGGACGTGACGCTCAACCTTCTGAATTTCTTCAAGCACGAAAGCTGCGGCCAATGTACGCCATGCCGCGAGGGTACCGAGAAGATGGTCACGCTGCTTAAGAAGCAAGGCAAGCTCGACGAGACCGCTGTT
This sequence comes from Chelativorans sp. YIM 93263, assembly GCF_028767125.1. Lineage (GTDB taxonomy): Bacteria > Pseudomonadota > Alphaproteobacteria > Rhizobiales > Rhizobiaceae > Chelativorans. The sequence goes on along the minus strand of NZ_JAKCWP010000011.1, from coordinate 85,368 downwards.
CGTGACCTCGAAGTTGTGATGCGGGATGCCTCCATCTGCGGATTGGGCCAGGCCGCGCCCAATCCCGTCACCCACCTTCTGACCCATTTCCGGGAAGACCTTTGAGATGACCAGCAAGATCACCTTCACGCTCGACGGTAAATCGGTAACAGCCTCCGAGGGCGACACCATATGGGACGTGGCGAAACGAGAGGGCAATCGCATCCCGCATCTCTGCCATGTCGATCAGCCCGGTTACCGGCCGGACGGCAATTGCCGTGCCTGCATGGTCGACATCGAGGGGGAGCGCGTGCTTGCTGCCTCCTGCATCCGCAAGCCGGCCGAGGATATGGTCGTGCGAACCGATACCGAACGTGCCGAGAAATCGCGTGAGATGGTGTTCGAGCTCCTGGCCAGCAACATGCGCCCCGCCGACGAGGGGCCGGACAATCAGTCCGCCTTCTGGGAGTGGGCGTCCTCCATGGCCATTTCGGGCAGCGAGCGGTTCGGTTCGAAATTCTCCTCCGGCGATGTCGAGCCGGAGCTCGATGTTTCCAACCCGGCAATTGCGGTCAACCTGGACGCCTGCATCTCCTGTGGGGCATGCGTGCGCGCTTGCCGCGAGGTGCAGGTGAACGATGTGATCGGCATGGCCAATCGCGGCAATCATGCGGTTCCGGTCTTCGACATGCATGACCCGATGGGGCTTTCCACCTGCGTCACCTGTGGCGAATGCGTTCAGGCGTGCCCGACCGGCGCGCTTTATGAAAAGTCGCTGATGGACGAGGCGGGCAAGACCCGCGCCGTCCAATCCTTCGACAAAGTGGTCGACAGTGTCTGCCCGTTCTGCGGCGTTGGCTGTCAGACCACGGTCGCGGTGAAGGACAACAAGATCGTCCAGGTCGACGGCCGTGATGGCTATGCCAATGAGAACCGGCTCTGCGTCAAAGGCCGCTTCGGCTTTGACTATGTCATGTCGCCCGATCGCCTTACCAAGCCGCTCATTCGCCGTGACGACGCGCCGAAAACAGGCGACATTGACATGCGCGGCGTCGATCCGCTCACCGTCTTCCGCGAGGCGACCTGGGAAGAAGCACTTTCGCGTGCTGCCGGCGGGCTAAAGTCCCTGCTGGAGAACCATGGTGGCAAATCGCTCGCCGGCTTTGGCTCGGCCAAGGGTTCGAACGAGGAGGCCTATCTGTTTCAGAAGCTGGTGCGGCAGGGTTTCGGCACCAACAACGTCGATCACTGCACCAGGCTTTGTCATGCCTCCTCGGTTGTCGCCCTGATGGAGGGCGTCGGCTCCGGCGCCGTGTCGGCCCCCTTCAATGATGCCATGAAGGCCGACTGCATCATCGTCATCGGCGCGCGCCCGACAACGAACCATCCTGTTGCTGCAACCTATTTCAAGCAGGCCGCCAAGCTTGGCGCCAAACTGGTCGTCATTGATCCACGCCGGCAGGACCTGATGCGCCATGCCAGTCATTCGCTGGTGTTCAAGCCGGGCACCGACGTTGCCCTGCTGAATGCGCTGATCCACGTGATCATTGAGGAGAAACTCTATGACGAACAATATATCCAGGCCAATGTCTCCGGCTTTGAGGCGCTGAAGGAAAAGGTGAAGGACTTCTCGCCCGAGGCGATGGCGGAAGTCTGTGGCATTGAGGCCGAGGTGCTGCGCGATGTGGCGCGAACCTATGCCACATCCGAACGCTCCATCATCTTCTGGGGCATGGGCATATCGCAGCATACCCACGGCACCGATAATTCGCGCTGCCTGATCGCGCTGTCTCTGATCACCGGCCATGTTGGCCGCTCCGGCACGGGCCTGCATCCGCTACGTGGACAAAACAACGTCCAGGGCGCTTCTGATGCCGGGCTGATCCCCATGTATTTCCCCGACTATAAGTCGGTCGAAAACGTCGACATTCGCGGCGAGTACGAAAACTTCTGGGGCCAGACGCTGGATCCCAAGCGCGGCCTGACCGTGGTGGAGATCATCGACGCCATCCATGAAGGCGAGATCAAGGGCATGTATATATTGGGCGAGAACCCCGCCATGTCGGATCCCGACCAAACCCATGCCCGCGAAGCGTTGGCCAAGCTCGAGCATCTTGTAGTGCAGGATATCTTCCTGACCGAGACCGCTTGGCATGCGGATGTGGTGCTGCCGGCCTCAGCCCATGCGGAGAAGCTCGGCACCTACACCAACACTAACCGTCAAGTACAAATCGGTCGTCCCGCTCTCGACCCGCCCGGCGAAGCCCGGCAGGACTGGGAACTGGTTGTCGAGATCGGCAGGCGCATGGGGCTGGACTGGACCTACAAGTCCGTTTCCGAGGTCTACACCGAAATGGCGAGCGTCATGCCTTCGCTCCAAAACATTCCCTGGGAGCGTATCGAGCGCGAAGATTCAATCATCTATCCGGCGGACGCCGAAGACAAGCCCGGCAACGAGATCATCTTCACTAACGGCTTCCCGACATCCGACGGCCGCGGCCGCATCACGCCGGCCGACTTGCTGCCGCCCGATGAAGTGCCCGACGAGGAATACCCGCTGGTGCTCACCACGGGCCGCCTGCTCGAGCACTGGCATACCGGCGCCATGACGCGACGGGCTGGTGTGCTCGATGCAATCGAGCCCTTCGGTATCGCGGCGATGAACCCACGCGAAATCGCCAGGCGCGGGCTGTCGCAGGGTGATATGGTCAAGGTTGAAACCAGGCGCGGCACGGTCGAGGCGATCCTGCGTGCTGACCGGGAAGTGGCTGACGGTATGATCTTCATGCCATTCTGCTTCAACGAAAGCCCGGCCAACAAGCTGACCAACCCGATGCTTGATCCTTTCGGCAAGATTCCGGAATTCAAATATTGTGCGGCACAGATAGAAGCTGCTGCCAACAAAATTCCGCAATCCCGCTGACGGTAGGCTTCAGGATTGGTCACTGTCCATGGGTCTTCTGGATGTCCTGGCAATCGCCCCCACCCCAGATGATCGTGAGCGATGCCAAGAGCTGACTTGCAGGCAGCCGCCGGAATGTGACGCGGGGTTCAAGGAGTGCGAGAAATGCGGGCGAGGGGTGAGAGGTTCATCTTTAGCCTGCGCGAGCTGAGCGGCGCACTGGGCGACCTTGGCACGTTGCTGCCTCTGATGCTGGGCGCCATTGCCGTGGTTGGACTGGCGCCGACGCCGGTGCTTCTAGGGTTCGCCGTCTTCTATATTGCAACGGCTGTCCACTACCGTCTTCCCATACCAGTGCAGCCCATGAAGGCTGTTGCGGCAGTGCTGCTTACGGCCGGTATAGCGCCGGCCGGGCTGGTGGCCAGCGGTGTCATGATCGGCCTGGTGTTGCTGGTTTTGGGCCTGACCGGATGGATCACGCGGCTTGCCCGTATCGTGCCGCAATCGGTTCTGGCCGGACTGCAACTGGGGCTCGGTCTGGCGCTCGCCTTGGTAAGCGTTGACTTGATGGCCACGGCACCGGACGTCGCGGTGCTGACCCTCAGTCTGCTTCTGGGGCTGCTGCTGGCGCCGCGCTATCCTGCCGCCTTGATTGCACTCGTGCTGGCGATTGTGTTGGCGCAGCTGTTCAATGCGCCGGGTATGGAGTTGGGATCGGCGTCGGCGACATTCTCTGTCCCGTCGTTGCCGACTCCGGCGGAACTGGAGCGCGCTGTCTCGCAATTCGTGCTACCGCAGCTTTCGCTCACCCTCACCAATGCCGTTCTGCTCACTGCTCTGATCGCCGGCGATTATTTCGGTGATCGTGCCGCCCATGTCACGCCCGCGCGGTTGTCGGTGACAAGCGGTCTTGCCAACCTGTTGCTGACGCCTTTCGGTGCGCTGCCCATGTGCCACGGAGCCGGAGGGCTGGCAGCGCACTATAGGTTTGGTGCCCGCAGCGGCACAGCGCCGTTCGTCTTGGGTCTGGCCCTCTTGTTTTTCGCTATTCTGCCAGGAGGACTCGGGCTGGCCACGCTTGCCGCGATACCGGCGGCGGGGCTGGGCGCGCTGCTCCTGATGGCCTCCGGCGAACTCGCGTTCACAAAACGCCTGTTTGACTGCAAGCCGTCCTGCTGGCCAGTGATCGCGGTCACGGCGGGTGTCACCGTGTGGATAGACCCCTTCTGGGGCCTGCTCGCCGGTTCATTTGCGGAGTTTATACGCTACACTGCTGTACGCGTTCTGCGGCGTCATGTCAGGAACTGATGGGCTGGGTATGAATCGCAGCGGCACGCGCTCCGTGAGCGCTGCCATCAACGGCATTTCCGCCTCTATATTCTAGCTTCGGCATAGAGCGTACCGGAATGCCACCGCGTCCACAGGTCTACACCACCTTGACGGTGATTTCGCCAACACCTGTCACCTTTCCGTGTATCACGTCGCCGCGTTCGATCGGCCCGACACCGGCCGGCGTACCGCTCATGATCAAGTCGCCTGGCTGCAATTCGAAATATTGCGACAGGATGGTGATCATCTCAGGCACTTTCCAGAGCATCTGGTTGAGATCACCGCTCTGGCGTCTTTCGCTGTTGACGTCCAGCGTCACGGCGCCTCCGGCCGGATGGCCGATGCGGGACGCCGGGACAAGCGGGCCGCAAGGTGCCGATTTCTCGAAGGATTTTCCAACCTCCCAAGGACGCCCTAGTTTCTTGGCCTCGCCCTGCAAGTCGCGCCGCGTCATGTCCAGTCCCACGCCATAGCCAAAGACGTGGTCGAGCGCGTCTTCGACGCTGATGTCTGTCCCGCCCTTGGCGAGAGCCACCACCATCTCGATTTCGTGATGCACGTCGTTCGTCTGGGTTGGATAGGGGAAGTCTTCTCCGACAGAGAGATTGCTCGGATGCTTTAAGAAGAAGAAAGGCGGCTCCTTGTCCGGGTCGTGACCCATTTCCACCGCGTGGGCTGCATAGTTGCGGCCAATGCAGAAAATGCGGTTGACTGGGAAAAGCCGGTCGCATCCCTCCACTGGCAACACCGCCATGGCGGGTGGTGCAATTACATAGGACTGGGTGGCGTTGTTGTAGGCGGTCTCGGACATTATCAGCTCCTGGCTCCTGCGTATTACTCTATTTCCAGCCGGCCGACGAGGCCGAAGCGTGAGCGCCGGCCGATCATCACTCTTTCCCGGAACACGACCGCATCATAGCAGCTATTGAGCTGCGCGATCTCGACGGCCCAGGCAGGCCATGTATCGCCATCTGCGCGCTGTGGAACGGCATCTGATGGAGTCGGATATCGTCGGCAAACAGTTCGATTGAACTTCTACCGGCGCCGTCCGCTGACATCCGCTCCATGACCTGCATCTTTCGCCGTAAAAGGGAATCCCAACTTTCAACAAGCCGCTTCATCAGCGCCTCGTCCTTGGTTTTGAGACTATCATCCAAAATTATCCTGATCTTTAGCGGTCGCTCCCGCTAGGACATGCCTATGGTGCGGGGTGCGGGCGGTGCCGATGGTTGCAGCTGTGTGGAAGAAGGAATGTTCGGTCTTGCGCCTAATTTTCAGCGGATCAGGTTCGGCGGCACGTTGGCGCCACGTGAATCGGGTGGCCGCGCTGTCTGTGCAGCCGCTAGGCAACCATGACACAACGTTTAGGAGAAACGACGTCATGGAACTGGAAAGCAAGTCGATCATCATCACCGGGGCGAGCAGTGGTATCGGCGCAGCCGCGGCTTTGCTGTTCGCGGCCGAAGGCGCCAATGTGGTCCTTGGCTCACGTCGGTCGGCGGAACTCGAAACCCTCGCGGGGACGATCAACCGTGACAATGGCAGAGCCGTATACCTAGCCGGCGACGTAACGGATGATGGCTATGCCGATGCCCTTGTCGATCTCGCCAAAAAAGAGTTCGGCGGGCTGGACGGTGCGTTCAACAACGCCGGCATCGTGGGGGAGATGGGTCCGATCCCTGACATGAAGATCGGCAACTGGAGCGATGTCATCTCGGTCAACCTCACAGGCGCCTTCCTGGCTGCCAAGGCGCAGATACCGGTCATCAGGAAGCAAGGGCGAGGCTCGATTGTCTTCACCTCGTCCTTCGTCGGCTTCAGCAATGGCGGAATGCCGGGAATGGGGGCCTATGCAGCATCTAAGGCTGGACTGATAGGCCTTGTGCAGTCGCTGGCGTCCGACCATGCCGCCGAGGGTATCCGTGTCAACGCGCTGTTGCCGGGAGGTACGATCACGCCAAGCGGAGGAGAAGGGAATCCGGCCGCGCTAGAGTTCATCGCGAACCTGCATCCAATGAAGCGGATGGCGACCGCAAAGGAGATTGCGCAGGCGGCCCTGTTCCTGCTTTCCGATCGGGCGAGCTTCATCACGGGAAGCCCTATGATTGCCGACGGCGGCATGTCCGTCCGCTTAACATAGCCACCGCACCAATGCCTCCGACTGGCGATGATTCCAGTCGGGGGCATGGACAAGCATCATGCTGTTGCCGGCCTTCCATTATCTCCAAGGAAATCTTCAATGCCCCCAACGCGGCGGCTTGAACTAAAGCCATAGAGGCGAAAAGCCTTTCCGCTGCGCTTTATGACAAATCTTTGCGAGCCATCCTACAGAGCCATCTTGCGGGAGCGCGCTTTGCGCGACCGAGATCAGACTTCGTCGCAGAACCGTCTGTTGGTGGCACGGTCAGTTGGAAATTCCCAAGTCCGCGCCTTTCTTGCCAGAAACATGCCAGCGCCGCGGCCATCAGGAGTGCACCCGCTTCTCAATCGCATCGAACGCGAGGTGCCGGCGGGTCTTCGGGTTTAGTGCATTGCAATCGTATGTTCGCCAGCGCCGTGGCGACTAAGGTTCCATCGCTTGTCGACACATCTACTCTCGTATTTGCAATTCGCTTCCCGGAACTAAGAACGACAGCCTCTGCCGCCACGGGTCCCCTCGCAGGGAGCATATAGGTGATCGTCAGGCTCAATGTTGCCACACGCGCAATGTCCACGGCCATTGACCGTGCGGCCGCGGTTGCCGCCACGTCAATAAGGCTTGCCACCGCGCCTCCATGTATACTTTCGAATGCGTTCGAATTGCCATCGCGCTGCTCCAAAGTGCAGCGCGCTTTTCCCTTCACCGCACGTTCCGTTTTTACACCGACCAAATCGGGAAACCGATTGCGGGCATTCGCAAATACCGCACTTGCACTATTTTCTTTGCGTTGTTCCTCAGGCTTGTTTTCAGCCATTACCACTGCCTCGATTGCCTTGTTGTCATTGCTGGCGCGCAACTGATTTCTTGAACGACGCGCATTATGAAGGCGGCATATTGGCCCTGATGTCGGCCGCGGCGCGCCTGAGATGTGCCAGGATTTCTGCCTTGGCGCGTTCCTCGTCGATAGAACCAGCGACGAAATTTGCGCTTAGTGCCGCCATGACCCTGTTGCGTTGGTCGCGTACAGGCACCGCGATGCCTGAAATGGCGGGATCGAGTTCCGCATCGATCCAGGCGTATCCCTGCTCCTTCACCCGTGCGAGCTCGGCGCGCAATTCGGCGTCGCCGGTCAGTGTACTCGGGGTGAAGGCTTGGCGTTCAGAGTTACGCAGATATTCCTCCAGTTCGGCGTCGCTAAGATGAGCCAGCATTACTCGACCCAGGGAAACGGCAAAAGCTGGCAGGCGGCTGCCAATGGCGAGGTTGGTCGGTAGGATTCGACGAGCGGGAAGCCTCAAAATGTAGACGATGTCTGGAACGTTGAGCACCGCCATCGCGCAGGATTCGTTTATTTCAGCGCGGACCTCCTCAAGCACCTGCTGTGCGTAGCCCCAAAAGGGAAGGCTGCGGGCGTAGGATAAGCCCAGGCTCAGCGTCAGCGGCGTAAGTTGATAGTATCGCCCGTCGACGGTGCAGTAGCCGAGCTCTACAAGCGTCAGCAAAATGCGACGCGCCACCGCGCGATTCAGCGAACTGGCCGCGGCGAGTTCTGCAAGCGTGTGCCGACCCGGTGGACGCCCCAAGGCCTCAATCACCGCCAAGCCACGTGCAAGGGAGCGCACAAAGCTCTGGGGGTCGTGTTCGATATCCGGGCCCGCTTTCTCGTTCATGATTACTAGTCCCTCAAAATCCTTGTTGCCTACATTGTTAGATTCGGCTACGTTTCAATAGTGGCTATTATGTTCACTCAATGAACAATGTAAATAGGAACTTGCAATGGAGTTTGAGACGGATTTCTGGCGGGACGCGGCGGAGCGCAAGAGTTGGGATGCGATCGTGCCCGGCGAACCGCGTGAAACGGTTCCGTACGTGCTGACGTTGGAGGCTATTCAGAAGTACTGCAGGGCGGTCGGGGATATGCACCCGCTCTACTTCGATGAGGAGTACGCGAAAGAAAGCGTTTATGGCGGACTCATCGCGCCGCCCTCCATCCACATCCTGCTCATGTTTTCGTGCACGCCGACGACTGACTGGATGCGCAGTCCCGGAACGATCAATGCCGGACAATCCTGGACCTACAACATCCCGGCTCGCCCAGGGGACACGATCTCGTTGCAGGCGCGCGCGCTCGATAAGTTTATCAAGCGAGACCGCCTTTTCGTCATCCATGACAACGTTTTTTTCAATCAGCACGGCGAGGTCATCTGCTCGGGCCGCGGCTGGACCATTCGACCCAATTGAGGAGCAGGGAATGAACGACCTCTTTAGCGCAATCGATGTTGGAAGCCGCGTAGAAGGCTCGCAATTCGCCGTCACGAGGGAAACGATCCGCGAGTTTTGCGACGCCTCGCTCGACTACAATCCATTGCATCTGGATGACGAATACATGAAGGGCAGCTTCGGCAGGACCCAATTCGGCGGCATCATCATGCATGGCATGACCAACTTCGGGTTGATAACGCGCATGATAACCGACTGGGCGCACGAGTGGGGAGCCATTCAACGCCGTCTTGAGACGCGCTGGCTTATCCCCGTAAAGCCCGGCGACACAATTCAACCGTTTGCCACCGTCAAGTCCATGAAAACGACGGATGAGTCGCGCTGGGCCGTTCTGGAGATCGAAGTGCTGAACCAAGGCGGTGAAAAGGTAGCGCAGGGTGAGGCGCAGGTCGAATTCCCCGTCCGGGAGGCCGCATGATTCTCGGCCGCAGCCTTCTCTTCACCTCACAACGCTTTGCTGATCGAACGGCTGTAGCCTGTGAGCGGGTAGGGGAGATTTCGCACAAGGCGTTCGCGCAACGGGTCTACCGGATCGCTGACGGAATGAAGCATCTGGGAATTCAAAAAGGCGACAGGGTAGGAATGCTCGCCCGCAACAGCGCCGATTATCTCGCGGCTTACTTTGCCATTGGCAGCATTGGTGCCTGGTTTGTGCCATTGAATACGGCGCTCAAGGTGGCCGATATCGATTTTCGCCTGAGCCATGCCGAGGTCAGCGCATTTTTCGTCGACCGGGAATTTTTGCCCGTTTACGATGGACTTGCAGCTAAAACCCGCAAGCAAATCGATGGGCGTATCGTCGTGATGGGTGGGCCCACGGATCGCGGATGGGCGCTCGAGGAACTGCTCGAAACCGCCAAACCTATTCCGCCGGACGTCTCAATCTCGCCCGAAGACGTGCTTTATGTCGGCTACACGTCTGGAACGACGGGAACGCCGAAGGGGGCGCTGGTTTCCCATAGAGCGATTGTCGGTGGGTTTCTTTACAAGGCGCTGGAGTATGGTCTGACAGACAAAGACGTCACGATCAACGCGGGCCCCTATTGGCACTCCGCGCCCCGCGACTTCGCCTCCCTTGCCATTTATCTGGGCGGAACCTCGGTCGTTCCACGGAAATTCGAACCGCAAACCTACCTGGAGCTAGCTGAAAAATACAGCGCCACCAATTCATTCCTCGTTCCCACAATGCTGCAGCGTATCGTGCGCGAACCCGATCTGGATCGGCGCGACCTTTCCAAGATGAGGTGTCTTATTTCGGGCGGAGCCCCTCTGCCTAGCACGACAAAGGAGCGTGTTCTCGAGAAATTCGGTCCGGCATTGACCGAGTTCTACGGCGCTACCGAGACGAGGATTGTCACGACTATAACTCCGGACGAGTTGGCAGTGCGGGAACGTTCTGTCGGACGGCCGGTCCTCGATGTCGAGGTAGCAGTGTTCGGAAAAGAAGGAGAACATCTGCCCGCCGGCAAAGTCGGAGAGGTATTCATACGCGGTCCCGGCCTCTTCTCGGGTTACTGGCGCGACGACGAACGCACCGCCGCGGCGCATCGCGGCGACTGGTTTAGCCTCGGTGATATGGGTAGATTTGATGAGGATGGATTCCTCTACCTCGTCGACCGCAAGCAGGACATGATCATCAGCGGCGGCGAGAACATCTATCCCAATGACATCGAAGAATGCATTCGTCGGCTGCCGGGTGTGGCTGAAGCAGGCGTGGTAGGTGAACAGGATGAGGAATGGGGCGAGGTGGTCGTCGCCTTTGTCGTTCCGGAAAGCGGACGAGAGGTCATCCAGCACGAGGTGACAGATCACTGCCGCAACTACTTGCCCAATTACATGATCCCAAAGCGCGTCATCGTCACCGATTCCTTGCCGCGTAACGAGGTGGGTAAAATTCTGCGCAGAGAACTACGCAGAAGACTAGCTGACGCATCCACTGCAGTCAGCGCAACGACCGCATAAACGGATTCCAGGGAGGATATCAAATGAATGGTTTCAAAACATTGGCCGCAACCGGCTTGCTGGCGCTGGGTTTGGCAGCGTCCGCCCAGGCACAGTCCTATCCGGTCGACCAGATCCACATCACCGTACCGTTTCCGGCGGGAGGAACAACCGACATTCTGGCCCGTGAACTGGCCGGCCCGCTGGGTGAGGAACTCGGGGCAACGGTAATCGTTGAGAACCGGCCCGGGGCCGGCGGAACCGTGGGCTCCAACTATGTTGCTCACGCAAATGCCGACGGCTCGCAGCTACTGCTCACGGCGACCCATCACGTTATCAATCCGGGCCTCCGCGACAACCTGCCTTACGACACGATGGAAGACTTTAGCGAGGTCGCACTCATAGCGCTCGTGCCGAATGCCTTGGTGGTGCATCCCGATGTTCCGGCAAACTCGGTCGCGGAACTGATCGAACTCGCAAAGGAGGATCCGGACGGCCTCAATTTTGGATCTTCCGGTGTTGGCGGCTCCAATCATCTTTCCGGTGAACTCTTCAAGTCGATGACCGGCATCGACATGCTGCACGTGCCCTATCCGGGTGCGGCTCCAGCCATGACCGATCTCTTGGGCGGCCATATACCGGTAATGTTCGATTCATTGCCGACAGTCGTCCCGCATGTACAATCCGGGAAGTTGCGCATCCTCGGCGTCACCACCGCTGAACGCGTTTCTTCCCTGCCTGATGTGCCAACGATTGCTGAAGCAGGCGTCCCGGGATACGCGGCTGCCTCCTGGTTCGGTCTCTACGGTCCGGCCGGGTTGCCCGAAGACGCTCGGACATCTCTGGATGCGGCGCTGACCAAGCTCCTGGGGTCAGAGGAAATCGCAACGACGTTCAAGAAATTGAACGTGGAACCCGGAGAGCTCGTCGGGTCCGATTTCGAAACATTCGTCGCGGACGAAATCGAGAAATGGCAGGGCGTCGTCAAATCAGCCGGAGTGGAACTGCAATAGTTCCTTGCTGCCTCAATGCTGTGCGCGGGGAGAATTAGCTCCCGCTCACAGCGCCTCGTTTTGAAGGTCGAGAAAGCAGAAGCATGTCACTTTCCAAACCTCTTCTGTCCGGACTGATTTTTCTGAGCCTGGGCGGTTTCATGATCGCTCACGCCACCGGCTTGCGACTGGGAACGGTAAGCGCAATGGGGCCGGGGTTCTTCCCGATGGTAATCGGGATCTTGATGTGCCTGGTTAGCGCTGTTTTCCTCGGGCAGGCGTGTACTTCCAAACATCCGGCTGTCGGCACCATTTCTGTTGCAAGCGTTCGCCCACTCTTGCTTGTAATCACGGCACTGGGTGCCTTCGCCATTTCAATCGATAAATTCGGGCTTATCCTATCCACGGTTCTCCTCGTTACGATCTCGCGTTTTGCGGGAGATGAACGCCTGGGTTGGTTGCCGACAGCTGTCTTAGCGGCCGTACTGTCGGCGTTCGTCGGCTACCTCTTCTGGTACGTCCTTAAGCTGCCGCTACAATTGTGGCCGTAGTCATGGATTTATTCGCAAACCTTTCGCTCGGATTCAGCGTCGCCCTTTCACCGGCGAACTTGCTTTATTGCCTCGTCGGGGTGACGGTCGGGACCTTAATCGGTGTTCTGCCGGGGATTGGACCGATGGCGACAATCGCTATTCTACTCCCCGTCACCTTCGGCCTTGACCCCGTCGCCGCGCTGATCATGTTGGCCGGCATCTATTATGGCTCCATGTATGGAAGTGCCATCACTTCCATCCTTCTCAATACGCCAGGACATGCGGCGTCGGCAGTCGTGTGTCTGGATGGCTATCCCCTTGCACGGAATGGCCAAGGTGGTCTGGCGCTCGTCATCAGCGCGCTGTCCTCTTTCGTAGGAGGAAGTCTCGCGATTATTCTCGTGATGACGTTTGCTCCCATGGTCGCAGAGTTCGGCCTGAGATTTAGTTCCCCCGAATATTTCTCCATGTTGATCCTGGGGCTGACCGCGGCAGCCGGTCTGTCGCAGGGCAGCTTCATAAAGGGAATTGCGATGGTGCTGCTTGGTCTTGGGATCGGCACTGTGGGTACCGATCTGACTTCGGGCGTGCAGCGGTTCACCTTCGACAATTGGAACCTGGCCGACGGCATCAACTTCGTTATCTTGGCGATGGGATTTTTTGCTGTCACGGAGATCGTATTCAATCTTGAGCAGAAGGGCAGGTCGACGCTGGTGCATACACGCTTCGCCATGGCCGACCTGACCGCTGCGGTTCGCTCCTTCGCTCGCATGTGGGGCGCGGTGCTGCGGGGATTCGGCATTGGCTTTACTTTCGGCGCACTTCCCGGCAGCGGCCCAACGATCGCTACCTTTGTGGCTTATTCGGCAGAGAAATCCGTGGCGCGCGATTCTTCCCGGTTCGGAAAAGGGGCGCTGGAGGGCGTGGCCGGTCCGGAATCGGCGAACAATTCGGCCTCGATAGCCGGTCTGATACCCACCCTAACGCTGGGCGTGCCTGGTGATGCCATCATGGCGATGATGCTCGGCGCTCTTCTGATCTTTGGAATTACCCCCGGCCCAGGGGTAATCGTCGACGAGCCAGAGTTGTTCTGGGGTCTGGTGGCAAGTCTCTGGATTGGTAACGTTCTTCTTCTAGCGCTCAACATCCCGCTCATCGGAGTTTGGGCGCGCGTCCTGACTATTCCCTACAAGCTACTATACCCCTCCATTCTCCTGTTCATTTGTATCGGGGTCTTCAGCATCAACAATCGGACCTTCGATATCGGACTTCTGGCGCTGTTCAGCGTCGTTGGATACGTGCTGGCCAAACTCGACTTTCCGGCGGCTCCGGTTCTCCTAGGCCTCATTCTTGGCCCAATGATCGAGGACCATCTACGTCGGGCGCTCCTGATGGGCCGTGGCGATTTCTCCATGTTTTTCACGAGACCTATCAGCGCCATCCTGTTGCTCGCCACTTTGGGCATCGTGATCTATGTGATCGTCTCGACAATTCAGCAGGCCCGTCAGGCGCGAGCCCGCGATGAAACGGAAGTTCGACAATAGATGAGACATGACGTTGTCGCGGGCTATGCTCGCAAGGGAGCTTTCAACGTATGCCGATTAACCCGTCCGACATAGAAGTCGGGCGCAACGGGAGCCCGCATTACCGACAAGGCAGCACAACTTCTCCAATGAGAAGATGCCCAGTTTTCATTGGCAGCCCAATGCATCGGCAGGGCCGTCGTCACACCGAAATTCCGGCGCTGACGAAGCCGCCATCCACGGCCAGGATCTGACCATTGATGTAGCTTGCATCTTCCGCAAGCAGGAAGGCTATGACGCCCGCCACCTCCCGCGGCGTGCCGTAGCGCCGTTGCGGGACGCGCTCTTTCCATTGCCGGCGCACATCGTCGGTGTGGACGGCGCGTGCGAGCGGGGTATCGATGGGGCCGGGCGCCACCGCATTGACGCGGATGCCGTTCGGGCCCAGTTCATTCGCCAGCACCATGGTCAGATTGTTCAGACCGCCTTTGGAGGCACCATAGGCGCTGCGGCCCTTATTGCCGATCATCCCCGATATAGAGCTGATATTGACGATCGAGCCGGGCATGTCCCGATCGAGCCAGAGCCGTGCGGCCGCGCGCGAGACGATGAAGGAACCAGCCAGGTTGACGTCGAGTATACGCCGGAAATCTTGGACGCTGGTATCCAGCAGTGGCCGGTCCATGCCGGTCCCGGCACAATTCACCACGCCTGCGAGATGCTTCGCTGCGGCCATCTCACCGATCGCGCGCTCCACGCCCGCCCCTCGTCAGTCACACTGCAGGCAAGACCGCACTCCCGCGGAAGCGCCAGCGTTCCGCACGCTTCGTCGAGCTCTTCCTGCTTCAGGTCCAAGAGGTAAACTGACCAGCCGCGCTCGACCAAAATGCGTGCGGTCTCAAATCCGATGCCCGACGCACCACCGGTGACAAGGACAGCCTTTTCTTTCGCGTCCTCGCTCATGCCGGCTGCCTCTGGCTGAATTCCCCGCGGCGCTCCAGCTCCTCGCGCATCATCTTCTTGGCTATTTTGCCGTACGCGGATTTGGGCATCTCGTCCCAGAAGACGAAGCGCTTTGGGATCTTGTAGCGAGCCATCCTGCCGTCCAGCCACGAGGGCAGGTCGATGCCCGCCGTGTCGGCTCCGGCGTGGGTGACGCAGACGGCAATGCCGACTTCTCCCCATACAGGATCGGGCACGCCGATAACGGCGGCTTCGCTGATGTCGGGATGCAGGAGGATCTTTTCCTCGATCTCGCGCGGATAGATGTTCGAGCCCCCGGAGATATACATGTCGGAGGAGCGGCCGGTGATGTAGACGAACCCGTTCTCGTCCATGTGGCCGAGATCGCCGGTGCGGAACCACCCGTTGCGGAAGGCTTTCGCATCGGCTTCGGGGTTATCGTAATAGCCGGCGAAGACCGCCGGGCCGATGACGCAAATCTCGCCCGTTTCGCCGGTGGCCACTTCCTCTCCCGCATCGTTTTGGATCTGCACCTGCATTCCGGTGCGCTCCAATCCGCAGGTGCCGATGCGCGCCTCCGGCCCGTCTTCCAGATGGTGCAGGGCAGGGGGCAGCACCGTAATGTTGCCGGTAACCTCGCCCAGCCCGAAATACTGCACCAGCACCTTGCCCAGCCTTTCCAGCGCCCGCTTCTGATCAGCGCGATACATGGGCGCGCCGGCATAGATGATGTAGCGCAGCGAGGAATGGTCGAACCGCTCGACCGCCGGGTCCTCGACCAGAAACTTGAGGATCGTCGGAACAGTAAAGGCGTTGGTGACGCGCCACTTCTCTACGAGTTCCCAGACCGTCGACGGCTCCAGTTTTTCGGCCGGCGGCAGGATCGTCTTCACTCCGTGTGCCACCTGGGCGAGCTGGTGAATGCCGGCGCCATGCGAAAGCGGGGCAACGACGATCGAGGCATCCTCACGTGTGGTGCCGGGCATCAGATCGCATAGATGATTGGTAACCACAAACGCCATCTGCCCGTGGGTCAGCACCGCCGCCTTGGGCCTGCCTGTCGTGCCGGAGGTGAAGAAGAACCAACATGGATCATCGCGCTCCACCGCTATGCTCTCCACCACCGCGCCTTCATATGCCTCGACCAGGTGGTCGTAGTCCTCCCCGAATGCGGCCTCGCCGATGGAGATGGTGAAGTCGAGCCCGGCGGCGGTCCTGCAGGCATCCGCATGGCCAGCGAAACGCGCGCCGCAAATCACGCCGCGCGCGCCGCTGGCCTTCGCCAGATAAGCCACCTCGTCGGGCGACTGGCGGTAATTGGTTGGCACCCAGACCGCACCAAGTCGGAAGCAGGCGAACATGGACTCGAACATCTGGTTACAGTTTACCGACTGCACCAGGATGCGGTCGCCCTCACTGACGCCGAACCTGCCGCGTAGCGCCGCGGCCATCGCGTTGACGCGGGCCTCCATCTGCGCCCACGTCCATGTCGTCTCGCCCCAGACGAAACCGATGTCGTCGGGGCGGCGGCGTGCCGCCTGCGTCAGGAAGTGTGAGAGGTTCATGACGCGTGTGGTGAAGGGCACCACACCGCCGGCAGGCGTGCCTGTCATTATTTCGCGCGCTCCATGAGCGAGACGTAGTTGGCGACTGCTGTGCCGCCCATGTTGAACACGCCGGCTAGACCGGCATCGGGAATCTGCATTTCGCCGGCCTCGTTCATTAGCTGCATGCATGCCATGATATGCATGGAGACGCCGGTCGCCCCGATAGGATGGCCCTTGGCCTTGAGCCCGCCAGACGGATTCACCGGCAGCTTGCCGTCCTTCCGCGTCAGGCCTTCGCGCACCACGCGATAGCCATCCCCCGGTTTGGCTAGCCCCATCGCCTCGTACTCGATCAGTTCGGCGATGGTGAAACAGTCATGCGTCTCGACGAAGGAAAGGTCGTCGAGGGAAGCGCCCGCTTCCTCCAGTGCGGCAGCCCAGGCGCGGCGTGCGCCTTCGAAAGCAATGGCGTCCTCCCGGTGGCTCATGGCCAGAACGTCATTGACGTGTTTTCGCGCACGGAAGGCGATGGCGCGCTCCAGGGTGGCCGCCGTCTCGGCATCCGCCAGCACGAGCGCGGCCGCCCCGTCCGATATTAGTGAGCAATCCGTGCGCCGCAGCGGCTCGGCCACGTAAGGGTTTTTCTCGGAGACGGTGTTGCAGAAGTCGAAGCCGAAATCCTTGCGCATGTGGGCGTAAGGGTTCGCCAGGCCGTTCGCGTGGTTCTTGGCCGCGATCATGGCGAGCTCTTCCGACCGGTCGCCGTAACGCTGAAAGTAGTTCTGCGCGATACGACCGAAGAGCCCGGCAAACCCGCCATCCACATCCGCCTCTTCCTTTCGGTAACTGGCGCCGAGCAGTATGTCGCCGACTTCCGCAGTGGGTGTGGCCGTCATCTTCTCTGCACCTACAACAAGCGCTATGCGTCCACGCCCGGATTCGATGAAGTCCATCGCCGTGTAAATCGCGGCCGAGCCGGTGGCACACGCATTTTCCAGCCGCACGGCAGGCACATGGCCGAGTGCTTCATTTCCCATGGCCACGAGCGCGCCCTGAAAGTCCTGCCGGGAAAAGCCGTTGTTCATCACGCCGACGAAGATGCCGTCGACATTGTCGGCTCCGAGGCCCGCATGGTCGAGCGCCGGCGCAGCCACGGACGCCATCAGCGCTTCGGTGTCCTCCAGTTCGGATTTTCCGAAAGGCGCATGCGCCCAGCCGACGATCTGTGCTTTTGACATGATTGCCTCCTATCTGGCCACCGCTGCGCCGTTCTCGCGCGGCGAATATTTGAATGAGAACATCTGCGCCAGCCTTTCCTCGACCCGTGCCGTCTCCTCGAGGAGATGGACTGCCAGCTCGCGCTGTCGCGGCTCCTGCATGCGGCTATCTATGGCGGCTATCGAAAGAGCGCCTGCCACCCGTCCATCGGGATAGCGCACGACGGCACCCATGCCCCACGAGTTGCGGATGATGAGACCCGGATTGAGCGCATAGCCCCTGGCCCTTGTCGCGGCCACATCCTGGCGAATGCGCTCAGGCGGCAACATTGCGTAGTGCTCCTCCAGGAACTTCGCATTGGCCGCCAGGATGGCCTCCACTTCGTCGTCGTCCAGCGCGGCCAACATGGCGAGCGAGCCGGCGCCGCAGCCTAGCGGATGCTCGAATCCGGCCTGCAGCGCATGGGTGCGGACGGGATAGGTGCCTTCCTCGCGGTAAAGGCAGACGGAGAAGGTGTCGCGGCGGATGGAGACGAAACTCGAATCCTCAGTTTTCCGGGAGAGGCGGACGAGGCTTTCCATCGATACCTGCAACAGGCCGAAGCGCCGGGAGGCGAGGCTGCCGAGCACATAGGCTTCTTCGCCCAGATAGTAGCGCCGCGTTGCATGGTCCTGCTGCACCAGACCGGAGCGTATCAGCGCCAGAAGAAGCCTGCGCGCCGTGGCTTTGTTGAGCCCGCTTTCCTCGACGAGATCGGAAAGCCCCGCGCCACGTTCAGCGTGCCTGCCCACCATGGCCAAGAGACCAAGCGCGCGGTCCACACTCTGTGATCCATTGGGCTCGAGCATAAAACGTAAGGTCCATATGATGGAATTAAAAATCTACCATTCGGCAGTGAGGAAGTAAAGGCGAACGCCCACTGCCTTGGCATAAGCGGAGTGTGCTGTTAACGTCATAGGTCTATGGGGAGATTGACAATCCACCATATGAACCTATGGTCGGCAGTGGGGGTGAGGAGGTCATTCCCGCGTCGATTTCGACACGATTAGGGAGGAATTCAGAATGAACATTCGGAAGCTGGGCGCGGTCGCTCTGGGCGCCATGTTGGCGGGAGCCGCCGCGCTGGGCGCGGCACATGCGGAGACATTCCGCCTGTCGCATAATACCGGTGACACGACGACGTGGCACAAGGGTGCGGAAAAGTTCAACGAGCTTCTGAGCGCGGCCACGGACGGTGAACTTGAGGTGCGTGTTTTCCCGAACGCCCAGCTTTCCGGCGGCGATCAGATGAAGCAGGCGGAAATGGTGGGCCGCGGTGCACTTGATTTCGTCGTCACCTCCGCCATCAACGTCACCCCGCTGGTGCCGGAGATGGCCGCCTTCTCGCTGCCCTATCTCTACGCCTCGTATGAGGAGGTCGATGCCACCACGGATGGCGCGCCGGGAGACCGGATGGAAGAGATCATGGCTGAAAACGACATCATCGTTCTGGCTTGGGGCGAAAACGGTTTCCGCGAGGTCACCAACAACGTCCATCCGATCAAGACGCCGGCGGACATGCGAGGCCTAAAGATGCGCGTTGCCGGCCCAATGTATATCGACGTGATGAACGCGCTCGGCGCCAATCCGCAACAGATGCAGTGGACCGAAACCTTCACAGCCTTGCAGCAGGGCGTTGTCGACGGACAGGAGAACCCGATCGGTGCCGTGATCATTCCGCAGCGCGTCCACGAGGTGCAGAAATACCTCACCACCTGGCACTATTCCTACGATCCCGTCTTCCTCGGCGTAAGCCGCAAGCTTTGGGAGTCCTGGGACGAGGAGACGCAAGCCGGGGTGCAGGAAGCCGCGACCGAGGCGATGGCCTACCAGAAGAAGATCACCCGCGAGGACACGGCGAAGGGAATCGAGTTCCTGCGCGAGCAGGGCATGGAAGTCTATGAGCCAACGGCGGAAGAACTGCAGGCATTCCGCGAGGCCACGAAGCCGGCCTTCGATACATGGGCGGCCAAGGTGGGCGAGGATCTCGTCGCGTCGTTCCAGAATGCGATCAACGCATCCAACTAAGCTCTCGTATTTGACACAGAGGGACCGGGTGTGGCCGGTCCCTTTCACGCATTCATCCTGAGGGGGCGGCGCCATGCGGTTCGTGCTGCGCGACGCGGAGAAGATCATCTGCGCAGTGCTCTTCCTTGCCATGACGGGACTTGGCTTCGTCAATGTTGCCGTGCGCTACCTCACCGACTATTCGTTCGCTGCCACCGAGGAGCTGCTGGTAAGGGCATTCCTGCTCCTGACGATCCTTGGTGCCGCGATCGCCGCGCGAACAGGTGACCATCTGGCGGTCACCTTGATCTATGAACTTCTGCCGCGGCCGGCGCGCAAGCTGCTTCTCCTCCTGTCCGCTGCGCTTGCCGTCATCCTGCTCGCACTCTCGACCTGGTTTTGCTGGCAACTTTTCGTCAATCAGGTCACGAGCGGCACGCGTTCCTACGCGCTCCAGGTCCCGGCTTGGTATTACAGCGTGGGCCTGCCATTCGCCTTTGCTCTGGTGCTCATCCGGTATGTCCAGCATGCCCGCGACACGTGGCGGGAACTGGACGCGGAGGAGGCGACCCATGCCTGAGATTGGCGCCGGCACACAGATGCTGATCCTGTTCTTCATCCTGCTCGCGCTGCGCCTGCCGGTTGCCTTCGCGCTCGGCCTTTCGGCCATCTATTCCATGTGGGTACTCGGCTTCGGCCTCGATCTGGCGGGCGATCTCATCGCCACCGGCATTTCCAAATTCTCCCTGCTTGCCATTCCCTTCTTCATCCTGGCCGGAACGCTGATGGGATCTCTCGGCATAGCCGAGCGCATGATCCGCTTTTTCCGCGTGCTTATCGGTGCACTGCCGGGCGGAATGGGCATCGTCGGTACGGTTGTGTGCCTGTTCTGGGGTGCCGTCAGCGGCTCCGGTCCGGCGTCGGTCGCGGCGATCGGGCCGCTCATCATTAAGGGCATGGAGGAAGATGGTTATTCACGCGGCTTCGCCGCCGGTCTCGTCTGCACGGGCGCGGCGCTTTCCATCGTCATCCCGCCGTCGATCGGCCTCGTCATCTATGGTGTGATCGCCGAGACATCGATCTCACAGCTCTTCATCGCCGCAATCATTCCGGGCCTTTTCATGGGGCTCCTCATGTTTCTCACGCTGCCTTTCGCCGGGAAGGCCGCGGTGGGACCGGGCTCCCCCAGCCTCGACAGGCTGATGCCGCAGCCCCATGCGGAATTGCCCTATGGCCCGCGCCTTTGGCGCAGTTTCCGGGATGCGTTTTGGGGGCTTCTGACGCCGGTGGTCATTCTCGGCGGGATCTACTCAGGTGCCTTCACGCCCACGGAAGCGGCGATCGTCGCTACCGTCTATGCGCTCATCGTCGGCGGCCTCGCATATCGCACGCTCACCCTCCAAGGCCTCTATCAGTCCGTGGTCCAGGCCAGCGCATCTTCCGCCGTTGTTATGCTGGTGGTCGCCTATGCGAGTCTGTTCGGCTGGGTCGTCACGGTGGACGATCTCATCGGCCAGTACTCTTCACTCCTGATCGGCCTCAGCGACAACCAATGGGTGATCCTGCTCGTCATCTTGCTTGTGCTCCTGATCGCCGGCATGTTCATGGATGCCATCACCATCATGTTCATCTCGCTGCCGATCTTCCTGCCCGTGGTGCGCGAGATGGGATGGGACCCGGTATGGTTCGGGGTCCTGGTCATGGTCAATCTGGCGATCGGCCTGTTCACCCCGCCGGTGGGGATCAACCTCTACGTGGCGGCGAACATCACCCGGCTGCCGCTGGAGCGTATCGCCTGGGGGGCTCTGCCATTCTTGGTGACCAGCCTCATCGGCGTGGCCATCATCGCCGCCTTTCCTGAACTGTCGCAATTCCTCGTCAACGCGCTGCGGTAAAGAGAGAGAAACAATGGACCTCGTGAGACAGTCAGCCGTCGCAATCATCGATAAGCTGAAAACCGGCGCGGTGACGCCGCTAGATCTGATCGAAGCGCTGGAGACGCGGATCGCCGAGGTTGACCCAGTCGTCAACGCGTTGCCGACACAATGCTTCGACCGCGCACGGGCGAATGCCTCGCGGCTGATGGAACTGCCGGTGGATCAGCGCGGGATCCTTGCCGGCCTTCCAGTTCCCATCAAGGACCTGACAGAGGTGGAGGGCGTGCGCACCACCTATGGCTCGCCCATCTTCCGGGACTATGTGCCGGAGCGCTCCGACATTCTGGTACAGAATCTGGAAGGGCAGGGCGGCATCGTCTATGCCAAATCCAACACACCCGAATTCGGCGCCGGCGCCAACACCTTCAACGAGGTCTTTGGCGCCACGCGCAACCCACGGAACACCGGCCGCTCGGCTGCAGGGTCCAGCGGCGGTGCTGCCGTCTCGCTCGCCACCGGCATGGCGTGGGTGGCGCATGGATCCGACCTCGGCGGCTCGTTACGCAATCCGGCGAGCTTTTGCGGTATCGTCGGCCTGCGGCCAAGTCCGGGCCGTGTGGCGAAAGACCCGGGCAGCAGGGTCGACGATATTTTGAGCGTCGAAGGCCCGATGGCGCGCACGGTGGAAGATCTCGCCCTGCTGCTCGACGCCATGTGCGGAGAGCACCCGTCCGACCCCGTGTCGCTGCCGCGCACGAGCGTCAGCTTTCTGGAGGCGGCACGAAAGCCGGCGCGCTTGAGGAAGGTCGCCTTTAGCGCCGATCTGGGCATCACGCCGGTGGATCCGGAAGTCGCGGAAATCTGCCGGCGCGCCGCCTGGCGCTTCACCGAGCTTGGCGTGGCAGTGGAAGAGGCGCATCCCGACCTGAGCGAGGCACAGCATGCTTTCCAGACGTTGCGTGCGGTAAATTTCGCTGCCGCCCACGGGCAGAAGCTTCAAGACTACCCCGATCTCCTGAAGCCGGAGATGATCTGGAATATCGAGAAGGGCCTGAAACTCTCCGTCGCCGAAATCGTGCAGGCGGAAACGGAGCGGCGGCGGATCATCGCCCGTACGCTGGCCTTCTTCGAGGATTACGATCTCCTTATGACGCCGGCCACCATCGTCCCGCCCTATCCGGTGGATCAGCGCTATGTGAGCGAATGCGCTGGCGTCACCTTCGACAATTACATCGACTGGCTGACTATTGCCTATGCAATCTCCCTAACCACCGCGCCCGCGCTATCGTTGCCCTGCGGATTCACGCGCGAAGGCCTGCCCGTGGGCCTGCAGATCGTCGCCCGCCCGCGCGGCGAGGCGCATCTTCTGGGCGCGGCAGCGCAGCTCGAAAGCCTGTTGGCGCTGGACACCGGGGCGCCGATCGATCCCTAACAGCCCATCCATTTCGATGAAGCAATCCTGGTGGCGGGTCCTGCTGATCCGCCAGGACATGATTGATCTGGCGCTTCAAATCCCCACTGCCGCGATCAGAGCCTCGCGGTCGAGCCGACCGGCAAGAATAGGCTGCTTCCAAAGCCGCAGGTCGGATCTGCCTTCCTGCTCGGAAGCCACGAACCGGTCGAAGGACTGCCAACCCGATTCCATGCGGGTAGCCACTAAACCGCCAGCGGCTTCGACAAGCGCGACCCCTGAAGCCACATCCCAGATGTTGGGAGTATCGATGCGGCAGGCCTCAAGCATTCCGGCGGCAACGAATGCGAGTTCGATTGCTGCCGAGCCGGTCTTTCGGCTGTCGCGAGGCCCGATCTGTGACGGAATTTGCGGGAGGCCCACCAACCGTCTGCGGACGGTTGGGTTAACGGTCGGTTCCACGACCTCCTGGTCGAACCGAAGGGTGCCGCCGGTTTGTGCGTGGTAAATACCCGGTCGAAGAGCGTGGCTGGTTGAGCACCATGTCGCTCCCACAACCGGTTTGCCCCTGTGGAGAACACCTATGGCCGCAGCGAAGAGCGGAAACCCGTTGACGAAGTTCGTAGTGCCGTCGATGGGGTCGACTGCCCAGACGAAATCATGGTCACGGCCCGGCCGGTCGTCATACTCTTCGCCTATAAAGTCGTGATCTGGGAAACGCTCGTTGAGCCGCATGCGCATGATCCTTTCGACGCGCTGATCGATCTCGGAAACGGGATCGCGCAGCGTTTCAAGTCCCTCATCTAGGCCCTTGTAGCGAACCGTCAGCAGCGTCCCCAGCGCCCCCTGGATTTCAGCTGCGGCAAGTTGCGCTAGCTCGACCGCGAGCTGTTCGATCTCGTCCAGCACGGCTCGGTCGGGCGGCGGAGCGGTGTCGGCCTCGTGGAGATTCGGCATGCTAGGGTCACCTCATCTCTGCAAACCATTCGGCACCAGAATACGCAGTGGTTCGTCCTCGATCTCGAGTTCAATCCGATGTCCTTTGGCCTTTTTGGTGCTGTCGTCGATCCTCAAGGGGGTCTTATGATCCAGACAGAACGAGACGCTGCGTCCCGCCATTACACGCGCTGGCGGCTCGGCCCGTTCCGGTTTATTGAGCCATTCAAGCATATCCGCTCTTCGATCTGCTTCCAGCAGGAGGACAGAAAACTGTCCTTCTAGTCCTTTGGCTTGCGGAGCCAACGGAAGGCGAGGGCCGGAATGGCTCATGGTCAGTGCTTCCGCCATGAGCCAACGCCCAGCCACCACATCGCCATCAACAATCACGTCGACATCGATCGGTTCAATTTGGGCCAGTGCGTTGGCGAACAGACGGCGCCCGTTCAAGAGTTTCTCACGCGCACTGTTCGCAGGCGGTGCCTTGGTGTCGAGCGACGCCGCCAACGCACCGAAACCCACGCCCTCGAGACAGCTCTTTTCGCCCCACGGTCCGCGTACACATCCAATATGAAACTTCTTAGCCGTCGTGCCCTTGGGCCAGTCGCCGTCCAGCATTTCCCCGCGATCAAAGCCGAGGCTTGTGGCGACGTTGTTGGACCCCCCCAGCGGGATAACTCCCAGAGGGTGGGTGCGATCGGGTAGATTCGTGACGGCTTTCGCTACCGTTCCGTCCCCCCCGGCGATCACCACCATATCGACATTCCGTGAAAGACAATCAGGAAAATCATCATCCTTGGTAGAGCAATAGGAAACCTCCATGCCTTTCGCCGCGAGCGCTGCGATGAGTTCGTCCTTGCGGTGATCAGCCATGCCCGCGGTGGGGTTGTGGAGCAAAAGTACCTGCATTTGCCTTCAACGATCCGCAATCGAAAAAGGTCCAACTGTCGAAAGCGACAAACTAGCTGTCGCAGAAAACCTCCTCCGCGGTCTCGACCTGGTCGACTGCCACGAAAATCGGGTCACAAGGTGCTGATCGCGGATGGTCACGAGCACGTCCCGTGACTCGCTCAGCGCCAGAAACGCTTGGCGTCGACAAACATGTCGTGAGCTTCGGCCGCTTCCTCGATCAGCTCCGCCCTGTTTTTGCCTGGCTCAAGCAGCGCTGCCGCAGCAGGATCATTGTCAAGACCGAGCCGTGCCAGAAGTTCGGGAGCTGTCGCAAGATCGTTCAACGCGCCGAGATGGTCTTGCAAGGCTTCGAGCGCGCTGAGGAATTTCTTGTGCCGTCGCTTTTGACGCTTGCGGTCGAAGAGCGCGGCAAAGAACTCGGTCGCATAGCGTAGCTTTTTGGCGTCCTTGCGCAGCTCGTGGCGGGCGGAGTCATCGATGTCGGCCAGGTCCCCACCGCTCCTCTTCACCCTGCGGCGGAAACGGTCGAGCGCCATGGCCGCGAAGTCCCGCGCCGGCTGCTCGCGAACCTCTTCGCCCGATGGGAGCATCAGCCATTCGCCGAGTGCGAGCCATTCCGAGAGATCGAACATGAGCGAGCGGGCCCGTGGCGAAGCCAGTGCCATCCGGGCCTGATCGTAAGCGTCGGCCCGCGCCGCCTCCAGCTTGGCACGAACCTCCTCGCCGTTACTGCGCGCAATCAGTACGTCGAGGTCGCGCGCCTCGCCCAACGCGCTGGCCAGCCATCGCAACTCCTGCCGCAAATGGTCGAACCTGCCGTCCTCCAGCATCGGCTTGTGGATCGTAAAGGCCGAGCGTAGCCGGCGCAGCGCGACACGCGCCTGATGCAGAGCCTCGGCGTTGTTGAAATCGAGCAGCACCTCGTTCAGCCGGAACTGGCGCAGGCAGGCACCCGCGATGTGACGGAACGCGGCCGCGGCCGTCATATCCAAGGAAAGGGCAATCGGTTCGGCTTTGACTGTGCGAATGGCCGGCCCAAGCAGCCGGTAGCCACGCTCGGACTTGTTGAGTACCCCAAGTTTCAGCGGCACGATAGCGTCAATTCGACGGGCAAAAGCGAACAAGTCCGAGGGCGATCCGCTCTTCAACTCCAGTTCGATCTCGCACACCGGCGTGCGCCGTTCGCCGGCGACGATTTCGCCACGGTCCAGCACCAGCTCGATCACGGTTCCGTTCTGCGTGACATTCCAGGTCCGCCGTTCGACATGGACCTCGAAGGCGGGTCCGATCTCATGCGCCTTCGCACCCAGCAACGCCCTGAGTGGTGTCGTGTCGTCGATGACCGGGCTATCGTCCTCGATCGGCTGCTCCCATTCCGGACGGGCAAACAGTCCGGCTGTTTCGGTTCCGGTCGCCTTCACTGTCTGGATGCGTAGTCCGCCCGCTTCGCGGATTCTGATCTGGAAGCCAGCCCCTGACAAGTCACGGGCGGGGGTGTCGAAGTAGACCGTGCGCTGTCGAAGAACGGAGGGCGCGGCGGGGAACTGATCCGATTTGATCAGTGCATCGGCCGCTGCCGGCGTGAGCTCTAGCTTCAGTTCGATTTCGCGTGCCAACAAGACATTCCTCTCAGGTCCGATCCACACACACCGCATGGCCATAACTGCACCCTTCATAAAGCATGTTTGTTACGGAATGCTGGCTGTGCTGTTTTCCTGCGCTTATGCTGCCAGTTTTGGTATGCCTTGTTCGAGCAAACGAAGCATCGGGTGTTGTGAGCCCTCATAACCGGACTCCGTCGGACTTGTATCCTCCAGTTTCCCTCCTTAGTTCGAACAGTCGTAGCCATTGCCTCGTTCAGTCCTTCAAATGTGCGACTTCCGTGCACAGAAAGAGCAAATGGGGTACAAGCTGGTGCAATCGGCGGCGATCTGACGGCTGTAACAAGCCTCCTATACTTGGGGACACCTGGTGGCTCGGACAGAACTGACGAAATCAGCGCTCGCATCCTTCTTCCTGCTATTCGGCGTGTTTATGTCGTACGCTCAGGAGGTGGAGACGTCCGCGGATGTCTACCGACTGCCTTGCACCGGACCGGACATGCAGAAGGAGCGGGCGCGCAAGCGCCTCATCGACCCCTCGCACCCGGTCGCCCGTCACCTTGGCCCTTTGAAGTTTCGGATACCGTGGGCGTATATACACCCACGACCGTTCTCAACGCATCTCAATTGCGATCCGGATCGAAGCTCGGTCGGTATCCAGTATTGGATACCGGACCTTCAAGCGCCCGAGCGTGACCTCTGGTTCAGGCCGGAATTCAGCCCTGCGGAAACGGGGCGTCCGAACCCCGGACCAGATGAGTCGGCCATAAAGGTCACGGCAATAAAGTATTACGGGCCTGGGTATGAACTGGGAGAGTCGACAGTTGACCAAATGATAAAGGGCTCGTTGAGGCTCTACGATGATCCCGAACTACGCGAGGAGTATGGCCTGA
The DNA here is from genome assembly GCF_028767125.1 of Chelativorans sp. YIM 93263. Taxonomy (GTDB): domain Bacteria; phylum Pseudomonadota; class Alphaproteobacteria; order Rhizobiales; family Rhizobiaceae; genus Chelativorans. The sequence goes on along the minus strand of NZ_JAKCWP010000011.1, from coordinate 58,345 downwards.
CGCTCATCCGCGGAGAAGGTGCGCTACGGTGGTTCGCACAAAGCGATAAGGAAGATCTCTTCATCTTCTGCGCAGATCCGCTTGGCCGAATTTGCCAAGGCGAACTTCAACTGAAGGACTGGAAGTTACAGGCGCATTTCATCTTTCTTCGCAGTGCCGTTCCCCACCATGCATCTATTACCGAGGGTATGAGAACGCTTCTTGAGCGCTGGAAATATTAGAAATCTAATCCGAGCATGCAAATCCGCAGATTAGGAAAAAGTCTATGGCGACGCTTTCTCAGGGCCAAATTGCCATGGCCCTTGCATCCTTTTACTCCGTGCGATTTCCGTGCACAGAGAGATCAAACGAGCTACAAACCCGTGCAGTTGGTCCAAACCAGTGCGCGTTTGTTCATGATGTGATCTGGCTAGAATGTATCATAAAACATTGAAAAACAAAGAGAAAATATTAGCCATTGCGCCCATGATGGACTGGACGGACCGCCATTGTCGGTTCTTTCACCGCCAGCTTACTCGGCGTACGCTGCTTTATACGGAGATGGTGGTTGCTGATGCTGTGATCCATGGCAACCGCGACAAGCTGATCGGGTTCAGCGGAGCCGAGCACCCGGTAGCACTGCAGCTTGGCGGAAGCGAGCCTCGGAAACTCGCGGAGGCCGCACGCATTGCCGCCGATTTCGGTTATGACGAGATAAACCTCAATGTCGGCTGTCCCTCCGATCGTGTGCAGTCAGGAACTTTCGGTGCTTGCCTGATGAAGACGCCGGACGTGGTGGGAGAGTGCGTCGCGGCTATGCGGCAGGCCGTATCGGTCCCGGTCACGGTCAAATGCCGGATCGGTGTAGACGAGCAGGATCCGGAGGAAGCGTTGGACCGCCTGGCTGAAAGCGTCTTCTCAGCCGAGGTCGAAGCGTTGTGGGTTCACGCCCGCAAGGCCTGGCTCATGGGGCTGAGCCCGCGCGAGAACCGGGATATCCCGCCGCTTGACTACGATCGCGTTTATCGGCTGAAAGCGGCGCACCCCGATCGGTTCATTGGCATTAATGGTGGCGTTCAAACGCTGGATGAGGCATCCGGACATCTGAAGTGCGTGGATGGTGTCATGCTCGGCCGCGCGGCATATCACACGCCGGCTCTCCTGGCTTCGATCGATAGCGAGGTTTACAACGCGGGTGCAGTCCCGGCCGACTTCGAAGCCGTCATTGAGGCGATGGCCGACTATGCAGGACAGCACATAGCCTCCGGCGGGCGCCTGTCCCACGTGACCCGCCATATGGTCGGGCTCTTCCATGGGCTTCCGGGAGCGCGACGATACCGGCAGATCCTTTCCACCGACGCGACGAAGCCGGGCGCCAGCCCCGAAGTCCTGCGGCGCGCCTTTGCCGCGGTCGACCTTAGCGTGTCGGCTCGGGCGGCTTGAGAAGCACGGCTGCGACCACCTTCACCCGGATCCCGAGAATTTGAAGGGAATGCCCGAGAGCAGCGCTCCGACGTAGCGCTTGCGCTGATAAAGGCCATTCAGCGAAACGCGGGGGAGGCCGGTCGGGCGGTTGAGCGACGTGGGGTCGAGCAGGCCCGGCATGGTCGTCACGCCGACGGAAAAGCCTGCCGCCCTAACGGCATCGAATTCGCGTTCTCCCGCCGCTGCCGCAAAGCCGTATGGGTAGGCAAATGTCGTCGGTCTGTACCCGACATGATGTTCCAGCGCTTGTGCTGACCCGGTGATCTCCCGCTTCAGCCGCTCCACGCTAACGCGTTTGAGGTTCACATGTGTGAGCGTATGGCCTCCGAAACGAGCCAGGTGATCTTCTTTCTGCAGCACGTTCAGATCCTCGGGATTCATCGTGAGCTGGTCGACAAGGGCGAGGGGATCGATCCCGCAACCCCGCGCCAGGCCGTCGATTCGCTCGACCGCCTCGTCCTCCTCCGTCCCGCTGACGAAGCGGCTGAAGCGGTCGAACAGGGCAAACTTCTGTGCTTTCGTTTCGGCTCTCACCGTCTGCTCGCCATCACCGAAGTCGAAGGTCAAAGCCGTCTCCTTCCCCAGCAGAGCCTCGACGGTTTCCCACCACATTGAGCGGCTCCGCTCGATGAATCCTCGTGTGAGAAAGATCGTGTAAGGCACTTCATAGCGGCGGAAAATCGGCGCTGCGAACGTGGCATTGTCGCGATAGCCATCGTCCAGCGTCATGCAGAAATAGCGCTGCTCATCCCGCGGATCGGCAAGGCGTTCCGGCAGCTTTTCCAGGGGTAGGGGAAGGAGTCCCCGATCAAGGCAGGTCGCGATGGTCTGCTCCAGAAAGCGAGGCGTAACCGAGAGCAAGGCGTTCGGACCGTGCGCGTGGTCACCTGCCGGCCGCACGTGATGAAGCGTGAAAATAATGCCACGCCCGGCCGTGCGCCGCCAGAACGTGCCCGCTCCGCTCAATGCGATTGTTTCCATGCCCGCGCGGATGGCAGATGTGCGCAAAACACGTTTCGCGGTGTGTCGTGAAATCATCAAAGAACCAGCATTTCCAGGACCCTCTCGATAACCGTCATTCGTAACGATTGCGTCAACGGCCCGGCGGTGGCCGTTGGCATCGAAAATCGGCAGAACGCGCCGGAACATGCGGCTTTGACAACCGTTGGTGCGAGAAGGCTTCGTTCACAGCCGCAAGGAGAATAACAATGCGCCTGTTTTGGGTTGCGCTGGCCGCTTACGGCGTTTGGCATATATACCGGAGGGAATCGTCCTCGGGCGGTCGCGCCTACAGAGGCAGGAGAGGAAATCCGGTGCCCCGGGTGACTTATGAAGTGGTCGAGCACGATGGCGGCTGGGCCTACAAGATGGGCGGTGCATTCTCGGAAAGCTATGCTTCACGCGAGGAAGCTCTGCGGGCTGCTGAACAAGCCGCGGAAGCGCATGAGAGCGCCGGTGCCGACGAGCACATCCAGTATCAGGACCCGCAAGGCCGCTGGCACGAGGAGATGGAGTCGGGTGAAGACCGCCCGGAAGTGAACGTCGCGCAGCGACCATCTTGAGAAGGGGCAGTATGACGGACGATAATCGGGAGCCAAAAGGCAAGCGGACGGACAGACGCGTGCTGATCATTTCGATGGCTCTGGCAGCAATAGTGCTCGTGCTATTCCTTCTTTTCGACCTCGGATACCCCACCGCACCGGAAACCACATCCGGTGGGCCGGATGCCAATTTTTCCGCGCCACCGGGACCCGAAGAGACCCAACCAACAACTCCCACAGAATGAACAATCGTCGGAACGACTGCCGATCTTCCCCGTTTTACTCTTAAGGACGGAGGAAGGGAATTGCGCGTCGTTGACACGATCATATCCCGCGAAGGCGGAAACAGTGCCTGGGCCAACGTGGTCTTTGTCGGAGATCGTGGAGAATCGGTATCGGTGCGTTTGCCTTGCCCCGTGCCCGCGGGTGGCGAGATTGGGCGTGCCCGAGTCGCCGAACGCGCTTTGAAGCTCCTTGACGGGATCGTCTCCTGCGAATCGGCAGAAAGCCTTCTCAAGCGCTCTTATGAGCCGAGTGCGGGCAGGTTCGGCGTTCAACCGGAGCCGACGGCGGCTCCCCGCCGTCCGTTGCGGAGTGATGAGTAAAGCAGGGGTGGATCGTGTTCCCGCGGTTTGACCGACGCTACTCATTAGCTTGTCCGAAGACAGCACTCGATACGATACGAGTTGGGGAGAGTGCCCATCCGTTCCTGCTTTCCGAGGTTTTCGTTTCTGCTATAACGCAGGAGAAACGAAAGTCGGGGGTCGGCCGTGCTTCTATCACCACGCCACGAAGAAATTCTGCAGATCGCCAAGGAAACCGGCCGGGTGGCGGTCGATGACTTGGCTGAGCGCTTTCAGGTGACGCCGCAGACAATTCGCAAGGACCTCAATGACTTATGCGAGCAGCGTCTGCTGACGCGTATTCACGGTGGCGCGTTGCTGCCTTCCGGTGTTGAGAACATGGAATATGAGGCCCGCCGCGAATTGGCCGCGGAGGAAAAGCGGGCCATCGGGCGTGCCGCTGCTGGCATAATTCCCGATCAGGCTTCCCTGTTCATCAATATCGGAACCACTACCGAGGCGGTGAGTGATGCGCTGCTCAATCACAACGATCTCTTGGTGATTACGAATAACATCAATGTTGCCAACAGGATGCGCGTCTTCCCTGCATTTGAGGTTATAATCGCGGGGGGCATGGTGCGCGGCTCCGATGGCGGGATTGTCGGGGAAGCAGCGGTCGATTTCATCCGACAGTTCAAGGTGGATTACGCCGTCATCGGGGTGTCCGCGATAGATGAGGACGGCGCGCTTTTCGACTTCGACTTCCGCGAGGTGAAGGTCGCGCAAGCCATCATCGCCAACGCGCGGCACGTGATCCTCGTCTCTGATTCCACGAAGTTCGAGCGCAGTGCGCCAGTGCGCATCGGCCACGTTTCCCAGGTGCATACATTCATCACCGATCGTTGCCCGGCGGATGATTTCAAGGCCGTATGCCGTGAGGCGGGCGTCAATCTCATCGAAGCCCGGTGACAGGGGTGCGACTTCCTGTTCGTTTGCATTCGAATTACATTCGTTTTAGTTTCGTTTTGTAGTTCGGAGCAGCTCCAGGAGGAATGATTGGCCAACGACCGCATCTACGATCTGTTCGTTATCGGCGGGGGTATCAACGGGTGCGGTATTGCGCGCGACGCTGCCGGACGCGGCTACACTGTGGCGTTGGCGGAGATGAACGACTTGGGCAGCGGCACATCCTCGGCTTCGACCAAGCTCATTCACGGCGGTCTTCGGTATCTGGAATATTACGAGTTCCGGCTTGTCCGCGAAGCGCTAATGGAGCGGGAGGTGCTGTGGCACAACGCGCCGCACATCATCCGCCCGATGCGCTTTATTCTACCGTTGCACAAGGGGTTGCGGCCCGGCTGGCTCATTCGCCTCGGGCTGTTCTTGTACGACCACATCGGAGGTCGCGAGCTTCTTCCGCCCACGCGCACGCTCGACATGCGCAGCGATCCTGCGGGAAAGCCGCTGAAGCCGGTATATCGGCGCGCGTTTGAATATTCCGACTGTTGGGTTGAGGATGCGCGTCTGGTGGTGCTGAATGCCATGAGTGCCGCCAACAAGGGTGCGGATATCCGTACCCGAACGAAGGTCGTTGGCGCGCGCGTCGAGGAGGGCACTTGGGTGTTGACGCTTCGCGATCTGGAAACCGGAGACGAGAGCGAATTGCGCTCCCGGATGGTGGTCAATGCCGCCGGCCCGTGGGTGGACCATGTGATCGCGGAGGCGCTCGGACACAAGGACATACACAATGTACGGCTGGTGAAGGGAAGCCATATCGTCATTCGCAAAAAGTTCGACGATCCGCGCGCGTATTTCTTTCAGAACGCGGATGGGCGCATCATTTTCGCGATTCCCTATGAGGAAGACTTCACACTCATAGGCACGACCGACAAGGATTTTAAGGGCGATCCGGCCGAGGTGCGGATCGACCGGGAGGAGATCGAGTATCTTTGCACCTGCGCCAGTGAATATTTCGCGGAGCCCGTGCGGATCGAGGACGTGGTCTGGAGTTATTCCGGTTTGCGACCGCTGTTCGACGACGGCGCCTGTAAGGCGCAGGAAGCCACCCGGGATTATGTTCTGACGGTCGACGCTGAAGCCGGAGCCCCCGTGCTCCACGTCTTCGGCGGTAAGATCACGACGTTTCGCCGCCTGGCCGAATCCGCCCTGGAGATGGTCGGCGAGCAACTTGGCGTTCGTGGCGAGCCCTGGACGGCGCGTGAACCTCTGCCCGGCGGCGACTTTGCGCCAGGGGAATTCGAAGCGGCGGTTTCCAGGACACGGCGCAGTTACCCTTTCCTCGAAGAGAAATACGCGCGCCGTCTCGTCCGTCTCTACGGGACACGTGCGCGGGACATTCTTGGAGATGCAACTGGTCTGGAGGATCTGGGCCGGCACTTCGGTGCAGATGTATATGAGGCGGAGCTGCGTTATCTTGCCGAAGGCGAATGGGCGCGCACGGGCGAGGATATCCTTTGGCGGCGCACAAAGCGCGGCCTGCGGCTGACGACTGACCAAGCAGCGACGGTGGAGGAATTCATGCGTGAACTGCGACCGCAAGCGGGCGGGAAGCGTGGCGGCAATTCGGCTACGACGGCGAAACGCCGGGCCGGCGCGTCCTGAGATTACGGGGGCGCTTCGCCGGTGTCTTCTGAGGTTCATTTCTGGGGAGAGGGATCATGAGCGGCTTTGTATTGGCTATCGATCAGGGAACGACATCGACTCGCGCCATTATTTTCGACGAGAATCTGCGGGCGGTCGGAAGCGGCCAGGAGGAATTTCCCCAGCATTTTCCCGCATCCGGATGGGTTGAGCACGATCCCGAAGACATCTGGAACGGTGTTGTCTCCACCGTGAACGCCGCACTCGCCAAGGCGAAGCTGGGAGCGCGTGATATTGCCGCCATTGGGATTACCAACCAACGCGAGACCGTCGTGCTCTGGGACAAGGAGACGGGCAGGGCGGTGCACAACGCCATCGTCTGGCAGGACCGGCGCACAGCCGCGCTCTGTGAAGATCTGCAGCGTGACGGCCTGGAAGAAACTTTTACAGCCAAGACCGGCCTGCTTCTCGACCCCTATTTCTCCGGAACCAAGTTTTCCTGGCTTCTAGACAATGTGGAGGGCGTGCGCGAGCGGGCACAAGCTGGCAAGCTTCTGGCCGGCACCATCGACAGTTATCTGATCTGGCGCCTGACGGGTGGCCGCTCGCACGTGACCGACGCGACGAATGCATCACGGACCTTGCTCTACAACATCGCAACGAACGAATGGGACGACGAGTTGCTGTCCATCCTCCGGGTGCCCCGGCGGGTTCTCCCGGAGGTCAAGGATACAGCCGATGACTTTGGCGTTACCGATCCGGAGCTCTTCGGCGCCGGAATCCCCATCCTCGGCGTTGCAGGCGACCAGCAGGCGGCGACGATAGGACAGGCATGTTTCGAGCCCGGCATGCTCAAATCTACCTATGGCACAGGATGTTTCGCCGTGCTGAATACGGGTGAGACTTTGGTTCGCTCGAATAACCGGCTGCTGACGACCATCGCCTATCGCCTGAACGGCAAGAATACCTATGCACTCGAAGGCTCCATCTTCGTGGCGGGCGCTGCGGTGCAGTGGCTGCGCGACGGGCTGCAGATCATCGGGAAGGCTTCGGATTCGGGCGTTCTCGCGGAAAAGGCGGATCCAAGCCAGGATATCTACCTTGTCCCGGCTTTCGTCGGACTGGGAGCGCCGCATTGGGATACGGCGGCCCGCGGGGCGATCTTCGGGCTGACACGCAACACGGGACCTGCAGAGTTCGCCCGCGCCACGTTGGAATCGGTAGCCTTTCAGACCCGCGATCTGCTGGACGCAATGCGCAAGGACTGGCCGGACGGTGAGGAGACCAAGGTTTTGCGCGTGGATGGCGGCATGGTGGCGAGCGACTGGACCATGCAATGCCTGGCCGACATTCTGGGCGCGCCGGTCGACCGGCCAAAAATCCTCGAGACAACCGCCATGGGTGCTGCCTGGCTCGCCGGGTCTCGCGTGGGGGCCTGGCCGGGAGCGGAAGAATTTTCGAAAAGCTGGGCGCTCGATCGGCAATTTATGCCGAACATGGCCGAGACCGAGCGGGAGCAGAAGATGAAGGGGTGGCGCGATGCCGTCAGCCGGACGCTGAGCAGGGCTACGGGTTGATTATTTCACGCTGAATCGCTTTCGCGACCGCCTGAGAAAGCGTTTTGCATTCAAGCTTCTGGCGTGCAGTTCTCAGGTAGCTGCGCACCGTATATTCTGAGAGATTGAGAATGGCTGCGATGGCTTTTGCTTCCTTGCCTCGTGCGGTCCACAGTAGGCACTCCGCTTCACGCGGCGCCAAAACGGGCGCCTGAGCTGATGCATCCGGCGAAAACTCCTGCAGAGCCTTGTGGTGAACAATGTGGGCAATTTGGGCCAGGCTCGTCGCGCTTGAGGCGATAAATGCCGTCAGGTCCTCGATTGTCGTGCTTGTTGCCAGCGTGAGTGCGGCGCGGCGAGAGAAACGATCCGTGATCGGAATCGTATAGCCTTTGTCGCCGACACCATGGGACCGCGCATCGGCCATAAACTCCAACTCGCTCGGGCTTAACTTCAACTCGTGCCACGCGAACGGCTGGGTGGAGGAGAATGCTTTTTTCACGATCGGATCGACGTCCACATAGCCGCGAAGCAGATATGTCGAGATCCACTGAGCCGGGTAGCTGCTGCGAATGAAGGGCGCATTGCGCGGACGACTAAGGGCGAGTTGATAGGTGACGTGATCGAAGCCGAGTGTGTCACGAATGAAGAGGATGGCGCTCTCGCTGGTTGGCATACGTGAGACGGTGTCAATTACGTCCGGGAAGTCCGGCCGGACAAGCATATGACCCCACTGCATCTTGTCCCCCATTGTTCTATTTTGAGAATGCGCGGCAACGCGACAATTTTCAAGAGCGTCTCACCCTAGTTGTTGTACTAGAATGAAAATCCCCGGCGAGATGCCGGGGATCCTTAGTCGCCTCAGGAACGCGCCCTTGTATCGGCTGAGTTTTCCTAAGCCTAAGTTAATCTGCCGCTCGCGTGTGCCAGCATTGTGTAGACTTTGCCGGTATCAGAGGAGAGATACGTCTGGCTCATAATGTTGTCGCGATCGGATTTCGAAACATCTGAAAGCAACTTTTCGAAGTCGCGACAATACTGATCGACGGCTTTGCGGAACTCGCCGTCTTCCCGGTATTTACGCTCAATCTCATCGAACGTCTGCTGCCCTTTGAGCGTATAGAGTCTACGCGTAAAGACGTTGCGCTCGCCGCGGCGGTAACGCTCCCACAACTCGATTGATGCGTCGTGATCAATAGCGCGAGCGATATCGACCGAGAGCGAATTGAGCGACTCGACGACGTGCAGAGCGGAGCGATCGTTCGCAACGGCCCCAGGGGTTTCGTGCTGGTCATTTCCTTCCTCGCGCGATGCACTGCGCAGGAGGTCGCGAATCCAGCCGCCGCCGGCCGGGCCCCCAACCGAACCAGACTTATCCACCGGTTGCTGCGCACTGTTCCGGGCCGGCGCTGGCTGCTGATTCGCGTAGTTGGCGGCGGGCACCGGCTTCCCTTGTCCGGCATTGGGAGCGGGGGCCGCCGGCGCCGGCGCAACCGTCTCGCCGACAGCCATTGCGGGGCGGGTTTCTCCGGTCATGGTCGGTTCAGCAGGATGGATGCTGGTTCCCACGTCGTGCAGGCGCCCGGACTTGGCCACGATATCCGAGAGTTCCTTCAACGCGTTGATCTGCTCGGTGATCGCGTGCCGCATGGCGCTGGTCGACTGCTTAGCTTCTTCCGGCAGTTCGACGATGCCGCGTGTGACGTCGGTTCGAGTTTTCTCCAGCTCGGAGCGAATTTCCGCCGCGCTACGACGGATGTCGTCGGTCGCGCCCGCAAAGCGGTTGGTCGCCGTATCCACGACCTGACTGATCGCCTCGCGAATCGTATGCGCCGACTTGCGAGTGCGGTCCTCCGCCGTCTCGAACGCGCCTTCTAGAAGCCCCTCGAATGACTGCATGACCTGCTCGATCTGCTCGGATTTTGCCACTAGTCCATTGGCAAGCTTTTCGAGCGATTCCTGGCGCCCATCCAGCGTCTCGGTAAGGCTCGACTGCGCCTTCTCCAATAGGTCCGACGCGCTTTCGAGAAGCCGGCTGTGGTCTTCGAAGCGGCTGGAGATCGATGAGATCTCCCGCAGTGTTTTCTCGGAGAATTCGGAAAGCCGGCCGGAATTCGCATTGATGAGGTTCGCAGAATTAGCGAAAGTCTCCGCGGCCTTACCCGCATTCTGGGCGAAGGATTGGGTCGTCTTGGTGAGGTTTTCTTCCACCTGCCGCAGGTTGCCCGCAGCGCTTTCGACCATCTGGCCCAGATTGTCACCGGACTCGTTGAGTTGAACCAGCAACTGGTTGATGTCGGTTGCCACGGTTTCGCGGGCCTGCTCTACCGCCTTGATCGTCTCGCTCGTGCGGCTGTTCAAGGCGTTGATGAGCGCGGCGTTTTCCTTGCGCAAGCGTTCTTCGGTTCGTTGCGTGATGGCTTCGATGTTCTGCTGAAGCTCGCCGCCGCTGGCCTCGAAACGCTCCACGAGCGGGCGGGCGGTCTCGTCGAGAATGCGCCCGATCTCCGAGGTGCGGCCGGCCAGAACCTCGTTGAACTCGCGGGTCCGCTCCTCAACCGTCTGCATGGATTCGGTGGTGCGCCTGGAGATATGGTCGTTGATGGCGGCGAACGTCTGCCCGACCGTGTCGGCTGTAGACACCAGATCCGCTTGGCTGCGGGCGAGCTGTTGGCCGATCTGCTGTGCCGCCTGCTCGGCGCCGGTCTTGAGGCGTGCCTCGGCTTCGCCCAGGCCCCGATCCAGTGTGGCCCGGGTCTGGCCGACACTGGCCTCCAGACGCTTTTCCACTTCCTGCACGCCTTCTACGATCGCCGATGTGCTGGACCGCGCGGCAGAATGCAGCTGCGCTTCGATTTCGGTAAGCTTTTCGGCGAGTGCCGCCGTGGTGAACTCGGTACCGGAGCGCAGCCGGCTCTCGATATCGGCCAATTGCTCGGCAACGGCCAGGGTGCTGGATTCGGTGGTGGACCGCAGACGTGTTTCGATCTCCGCAAGCGTGTCCGCAATTGCCGATGTCCGTGAATCGAGCTCGGCCGATGTCTGGCTCGCACGCGCCGCGATCCGCTGGTCGGCATCCTCGAAGACCCGTGCGACACCTTCGGCGCGGCTGTTGAGCATTTCCGAGGCTTCGGTAAGCCGGGCCGCCATGCGCTGATCGATATCGGAGAAATCCTGGCGGAAGCCGTCCGCGCGCTCAGCAATGCGCTGTGCCGCCGTTTCGAAGGTGATGTCGATGGACTCCACTTGCTCGCCAAGTGTCCTGGCAGTGTTCTCGACCCGGCCGATAATGCGTTGGTCCACGCCATCCAGAACTTTTTCGGTTTCGGTGCTGAGGGAGGTGGTTGCCTCCAGGACCTTGTCGCGCAGGGCCCCGGCGACGACGCCGGCGCTGTTTTCCAGCGTCTGACGCACATTATCTACGCCCAGGGCCAGGGCCTGCTCCATTGTGCGGGTGCGTTCCTCGATAACTCCGGACTGGGCGTCAAAGGCCTCGTTGAGGCGCGCGATATCAGCCTCGATTGCCTCGCCGAAGCGGTTGCGCGTCTGCGCCAGCTGCTCGAGCTGTCCTTCGACTCGGCCCTCGAACTTGTGATGGATTTCTTCGAGCTTTTGAATGTCGTTCTCGAGAAAACCAGAGAGGCGTTCGCGGCTATGCGCGAAGCTTTCCGCCTGGCGCTCGACGGCATTCTCCATGCGCGTCTGCATGGTCTCGAAGTTCTCCAGGTTTTCGTTCAGGCGATTGCCAAGCTCGATCTGGCTCTCACGCAGACGGCCGGCGAACTCGTCCGCCTTGCCCTCAAGTATGTTGGAAGTGGAGGAGACGAGGGCGGAGAGATCGTTCTCGATCGTGCTCTTGCCCAGATCGATGGCCGACGAAATTTCCTGGCGGCCGCGAACGAAACTTTCGGCGATTTCGCGGGTGCGCTCGACCAGTGAGTCATTGATGCTGCGCGCACGGGCTTCGAGCGCGCTCTCAAGCTTCTCGATTCCGGTGTCGAGAGCTTCAGCACGAGTTGAGAATTCAGAAATAAGTGCCTGACCGCGCTCCGATAGGGAATGTTCCAGCTGCGTCAGGCGCGTCTCGAACAAGGAATTCACCTTCTCGGATGCCTGATCGACAGATGTCGTGAGGTAGGAGACCCGTGCATCGAACACATCCGTCAGCGTGCGACTCGCTTCGTCAGTCCGGTCTGTCAGTGCGGTAATGCGAGTATCCAGGAGGGAGGCGATTCCGTCACCCGAGGTGGTGATTCGCTGCGAAAGGCTTTCGGCTTTCTCGTCCAGTGCCCGGCTGATTTTCTCACTGGAGGTGTCGATCCGCTCGACGAATGAATCTCCGGTCTCGCCGAGCGAAGCAATGCGAGTGTCCAGAAGCCTGGCAAGTGAATCGCCGGACTGGCTCAACGAGCCTGAAAGCCGCTGGGCGGCGTCGTCCACGTTCACGCGGATTTGCTCGCCGGCCGAATCAAGCTCTTCCTTCAGGACCTCGTGGGCACCGGTGATCGACGCGCGCACGCGCTCGGCATGGCTTACGATGCCTTCACGCTCCGCGCCAAGACTGTCCACGAGAATGCGGATCCGGGACGCGTTTTCCGAGTAGGCGCGCTCGAGCTCGTTCACTTCCGTATGGACGAGCGTCTCCAACTCGACTGCGCGCGCCAAGGTACGCTCGATTCCGTCGCCCATGGCCTGGACCTCGCGGCGGACCGCCTGTCCAACGGTCATGACCCGGTCCTGCGCGAGATTTTCCGGCTCGGCCAGACGAATGGCCATTTGCGCCATGTGCTGTGCAGTCTGGCGCATTTCCTGCGCGCGGCGCACCATAACGGCAAAACCCCAGAAGAGGATTACGGGCACGAAAATCCCGACTGCCATACCGAGCGCATAAGGCGCAGCCGCAAGCTCACCCAACGAACTGATCTGCCAGATTTCAGGACCGTAAAGTAGATGCGCAAGGCCGAGGCCAGCCGCAATCCAGAGTGCAGACACACCGGCTGCCACCCAATACGCGGTGCGCGGCGCGCGCTGGTCTATCGTATGCGCGAAACGATGAAGATTACCCTGGCTGTCGTCATTGGCGGGCGGGGGGAAGGTGAACGAGGTCTCGGATGTCGTGTCGACGGGCTGAAGGTTCTGCTCCGCGGTTTCGGCTTTTTTCGCGGTCTCCGGTATGTGGGACTCAGCTGGCGCATCACTGGTTTCCGCCCACGCATCCGGCACGGCCGAGGCGTCGGTGTCATAGGTCTCGCCCTGTCCCTCACGGGCGAGTTCCTCTGCCGCCGCTGAAATCTGAATCTCCAGGTCTTCGATGGAAGCCGCAATATCCAAGTCCCCGCCGCTGCTCGAGACGGGATCCTCCATCAGGGCTTCTTCGAGTTCTTTCGCAAAATCGTCCTGAGGCTCTTTTTTCTTTACTGTATTACGCGCCATGCCGCCGTCACCCATTACATTCGGGGCCATACCGAAACAGGATCATCGTGACCCGATTATGCCCACACCTCGCTAACCGTATCGTAGTGGCACAGGCATTGCATGGAAACAGGTGTGCAGCGCGATGTCCAGAAGTTTAAACATAAGGTTAACGTCTAGCTGGTTAGAAGGCTGAAATTGGAATATCCGTGTTAACGCGTTGTCCACAGGCGGCGAGGAGCGCGGGGCGAAAGCGGCAGGGTAGAGGAAGATCATGACAACCGACGTAAACAGCGGCTTGAAAGCAGTGGAAAGCGCACTGCCGATCGATCTCGCGCAGCTCGCGCGACAGACGCAAGGCGATACCGCGCTCGAGCGGGAGGTTCTTGGATTGTTCGCCGAGCAGGTGCGTGCCGTGCGCGAAACCCTGACCGACTCGTCCGAAGGGGAGCGTTTACGGATGGCGCATTCCCTGGTCGGTGCGAGTCGGGCGATCGGCGCATTCGCTCTCGCTGACGCGGCAGCCGCGGTCGAAACATCGCCTGGATCGGCAGCGGCACTGGAGCGCCTGATCGCGCGAAGCGAGGCCGTATGCGCGTTCATATCCGGGGGCCTGCGCTAAACAGATGTTTCCTTTTGTCCCGTTGACAGCTTGTGACCAGCCATTATCTCCGCCCCAACGAATTTTCGGTGCTTTTACGGCATTTCTCTTTCAGGACTGCACATGACCAAGCTGACATACATTGTTCCTGACGGCACGCGCTTCGACGTGGAAGCCGAGAACGGCTCCACGGTGATGGAGAACGCGATCCGCAACGGCGTTCCGGGAATTGAAGCGGAATGCGGCGGCGCCTGCGCCTGCGCCACGTGCCATGTCTATGTTGACGAGGGATGGTCGCCGACGGTGGGCGAGCCGCAGGCAATGGAAGAGGACATGCTCGACTTTGCTTATGAGGTGCAGCCGAATTCGAGACTCTCGTGCCAGATTCAGGTAACCGACGAGCTGGACGGGCTGGTTGTCCGGATTCCGGAGCGCCAGGCATAGGAGGGACGGCGGTATGGGCGAGGTGACCAGGACGGATGTGTTGATAGTCGGGGCGGGGCCGGTCGGCCTCTTCGCCGTTTTCGAACTCGGGCTCCTGGACCTCAAATGCCACCTCGTCGACATTCTGGACCGGCCTGGTGGTCAGTGCGCGGAGCTCTATCCGGAAAAGCCCATCTACGACATTCCCGCTTACCCGACGATCTCGGCACAAGGGCTGGTCGATCGGTTGCTCGAACAGATCGAGCCGTTCGAGCCGCAATTCACCTTTAATCGCATGATCAGCGCCCTGGAACGCCAGGAGGACGGCAGCTTCCGGGTGACAACGGACGAAGGCGAGATCTTCGAGGCCAAAGTGGTGGTCATCGCCGCCGGAGGCGGCTCCTTCCAGCCGAAGCGTCCACCGATTCCGGGGATCGAGGAGTATGAAGACCGGTCGGTCCACTATGCGGTCCGCCGCATGGAAGATTTCCGCGATGAGGATCTGCTGATCGTTGGCGGGGGCGATTCCGCGCTGGACTGGACGCTCAACCTGCAACCGATCGCGCGCAGCTTGACCCTTGTCCACCGGCGCTCGCAATTTCGCGCCGCTCCCGATAGTGTCAACAAGATGATGGCGCTGAAAGATCAGGAGAAGGTTGATTTTCAGGTGGGCCAGATCAAGGCGTTGTCGGGTACGGGCGGGCAACTGGAGAGTGCCACGATCAAGGGCGTGGACAGGGATGTCGAGATCGCGTGCACGCGGCTTCTGCCATTCTTCGGGTTGACGATGAAGCTGGGACCCATCTCCGAATGGGGCTTGAACCTTCACGAAAATCTCATCCCGGTGGATACGGAGAAATTCGAGACATCCGAACCGGGCATATTCGCCATTGGCGACATCAACCACTATCCTGGGAAGCTGAAGCTCATCCTCTCCGGTTTCCACGAGGCCGCGCTTATGGCTCAGGCGGCAAAGCGCATCGTTCATCCCGACGAGCGTGTTGTTTTTCAATACACGACATCTTCCACCAGCTTGCAGAAGAAATTGGGCGTTGCCGGAAGGTGACGCCCCGCAAGGCTTTGATTTGTCAGCGCAGATGCGAACAAAATCGGATTCCTCCCGCTCAAACTTGGGTGTTTGATGCAACGCCCGTGCCTGACAAGCTTGGCACGACTGTCCAAATGCGCTAGCTAGGTGCCACATTGCGGCTGGCCGCCACGTTCCCCGTGGCGAGGGTACTCCGCCCCCCGAGTTTCAAGACAGAGAGGTGATTTGCGATGGCCGATTCAACTGCAAAACTGGAACTTGGCGGCGAAAATCACGAATACGAAGTTCTGAGGGGAACCGTCGGCCCCGACGTCATCAACATTGCTTCGCTCTACAAGGATACGGGAGCGTTTACATACGATCCGGGTTTTACATCGACCGCAAGCTGCGAATCGAAAATCACTTATATAGACGGTGACGAGGGCACTCTCCTGCACCGGGGCTATCCCATCGAGCAGTTGTCGGAGCACGGCGATTTTCTAGAGATCTGCTATCTGCTTCTTTACGGCGAACTGCCGACCAAGACCCAGAAAGAGGACTTTGATCACCGCGTGACGCGACACACTATGCTGCACGAGCAGATGTCGCGGTTCTTTACTGGCTTCCGTCGTGATGCCCACCCCATGGCTATCATGTGCGGTGTGGCCGGCGCGCTGTCGGCATTCTATCACGACTCCACGGACATTTCCGACCCGCACCAGCGCATGGTGGCCTCTATCCGCATGATCGCCAAGATGCCGACCATTGCGGCCATGGCCTACAAATATCACATCGGCCAGCCCTTCGTTTATCCGCGCAACGAGCTGTCCTATGCGGCGAACTTTCTGCATATGTGTTTTGCGGTGCCATGTGAGGAATACAAGGTCAATCCGGTGTTGGCGCGCGCCATGGACCGCATCTTTATCCTGCACGCGGATCACGAGCAGAACGCTTCGACCTCGACGGTGCGGCTGGCCGGCTCCTCCGGTGCCAATCCCTTCGCTTGCATCGCCGCCGGCATTGCCTGCCTCTGGGGCCCGGCCCATGGAGGGGCAAACGAGGCTGCGCTCAACATGCTGTCGGAGATCGGCTCGGTCGAGCGCATCCCTGAATTCATCGAGCGCGCCAAGGACAAGAATGATCCCTTCCGCCTGATGGGCTTCGGGCATCGCGTCTACAAGAACTACGATCCGCGTGCCAAGATCATGCAGAAGACTTGTCACGAGGTACTCGGCGAGCTTGGGATCAAGGACGATCCGCAACTGGACATCGCGATGGAACTGGAACGCATCGCGCTGACGGACGAGTATTTCATCGAGAAGAAGCTCTATCCGAATGTCGATTTCTATTCAGGCATCACGCTGAAGGCGCTGGGTTTCCCGACCACCATGTTCACGGTGCTGTTCGCCCTAGCACGCACCGTCGGCTGGATCGCCCAGTGGAAGGAGATGATCGAAGATCCGAATCAAAAGATCGGCCGCCCGCGCCAGCTCTACACGGGTGCAACCCAGCGAGACTATGTGCCGATCGCCAAACGCTGAATGGACACAGCACTGTGTTGAGACGCCGGTTCTCCCGAGAGCCGGCGTTTTTGATTCAGGAGCACCGTCATCTTCGGCCTTGGAAGTTCCAAAAATGCTTTACCACAGCGAGAGGCTCGCATTCTTGTGGAAATGACGCCGTTCGAACGAAACTGGAACGTGAGGAACTTTACATTTGTAAATCAATAACATGAAGTCTATTGCCAAAACGGAACAAAAGAGGTACATAAAAATATCGGCGGATTGCGAAAGCTGCCTCCATTGACGAGCAGGGGTAATGTATGATGGCTCAGAATTCATTGCGGCTTATAGAGGAAAACTCGGTGGACAAGTCCAAGGCACTGGACGCGGCGCTGTCGCAGATCGAACGCTCCTTCGGCAAGGGTTCGATCATGCGCCTCGGCGGAAAGGATCAGGTGGTCGAGATTGAGACGATCCCGACCGGATCTTTGGGACTCGATATCGCTCTTGGCGTGGGAGGCTTGCCGCGCGGGCGCATCGTCGAAATTTACGGGCCGGAAAGTTCGGGCAAGACCACGCTGGCGCTCCATGTTGTGGCCGAGGCGCAAAAGAAGGGGGGCATCTGCGGCTTTATCGATGCCGAGCATGCGCTCGACCCGATCTATGCCCGCAAGCTGGGCGTGGATCTGGAGAACCTTTTGATCTCTCAGCCCGACACGGGCGAACAATCACTTGAAATTTGCGATACGCTGGTTCGCTCCGGCGCGATGGACGTTATCGTGGTCGATTCGGTCGCGGCCCTGACGCCGCGCGCGGAGATCGAGGGCGAGATGGGCGATTCCCTGCCAGGCATGCAGGCGCGCCTTATGAGCCAGGCGCTTAGGAAGCTGACCGCTTCCATTTCGCGCTCCAACACCATGGTGATCTTCATCAACCAGATCCGTATGAAGATCGGCGTCATGTTCGGCTCGCC
Source organism: Chelativorans sp. YIM 93263 (assembly GCF_028767125.1). Taxonomy (GTDB): domain Bacteria; phylum Pseudomonadota; class Alphaproteobacteria; order Rhizobiales; family Rhizobiaceae; genus Chelativorans. The sequence continues at coordinate 40,682 of NZ_JAKCWP010000011.1, read as the reverse complement.
GGAAACGACGACGGGCGGCAATGCTCTGAAGTTTTATGCTTCCGTGCGGCTTGATATTCGTCGGATCGGATCGGTGAAGGATCGCGATGAGGTGGTCGGTAACCAGACCCGTGTCAAGGTGGTCAAGAACAAGCTGGCCCCGCCATTCAAGCAGGTCGAGTTCGACATAATGTATGGCGAGGGGGTGTCCAAGATCGGTGAACTCATCGATTTGGGCGTGAAGGCCGGCACGGTCGAGAAGTCCGGTGCCTGGTTTTCCTACAATTCCCAGCGGATGGGGCAGGGGCGCGAGAACGCTAAACAGTTCCTGCGGGATAACCCGGAGACCGCCCGTGAGATCGAGACGACCTTGCGTCAGAATGCGGGTCTGATCGCGGACCGGTTTCTTGAGGAAGCCAGTAGGGAAGAGGATCCGGCAGCCGATGGGACAAACGGCTCCTGACCGGACACCTGACCTTTAGCGGATCGCGCTGCCGGTGGTCCGTCAGAGCCTTTGCCTATTGCCGTTCGGTGCATTATGCGGTTCCGGGATGCCTTTTCTGGACAGGGTCGGGCGTCGGCGCTAAAACGCCGCTGGTTTCCATCCATCACGGATGTCTGGAAACCGGCCCGCGCAGGGTGATCAGAAGAATCCGAACCGCCTGAATTCGGCATGCCAGAAAGCAGGCTTCTCGCAAAGGTTGGATATGAGTGGCGTCAACGAGATCCGGTCGACCTTTCTCGACTACTTTCAGAAGAACGGGCATGAGATCGTGTCCTCGGGGCCGCTCGTCCCGCGCAACGACCCGACCCTCATGTTCACCAACGCCGGGATGGTGCAGTTCAAGAACGTCTTTACGGGCATCGAGAAGCGTCCCTATGACCGCGCGGTAACTTCCCAGAAATGCGTGCGCGCCGGTGGCAAGCACAATGACCTGGACAATGTCGGCTACACCGCCCGGCATCACACCTTCTTCGAGATGCTGGGAAATTTTTCCTTTGGTGACTACTTCAAGGATGTCGCCATTGAGCTTGCCTGGAACCTGATCACGAAGGAGTTCGGGCTCGACCCCAAGCGCCTGCTCGTGACCGTCTATCACACGGATGACGAGGCGGCGGGCCATTGGAGGAAGATCGCCGGCCTGCCGGAAGATCGCATTATCCGCATTCCCACCAGCGATAATTTCTGGGCCATGGGCGATACCGGCCCGTGTGGCCCATGCTCGGAAATTTTCTACGATCATGGCGAGCACATCCCCGGCGGGCCTCCGGGGAGCCCGGATGAGGATGGCGATCGCTTCATCGAAATCTGGAATCTCGTCTTCATGCAATATGAGCAGGTCACGCCGCAGGAGCGCGTCGACCTGCCGCGACCGTCGATCGACACCGGCATGGGGCTGGAGCGCATTGCCGCCGTTTTGCAAGGCGTGCACGACAATTATGAGATCGATCTTTTCCAGGCGCTCATTCATGCGTCCGAGGATGCGCTCGGCGTCAAGGCCGAAGGCGCCAACCAGGCCAGCCACAAGGTGATTGCCGATCATCTGCGGGCGACCTGTTTTTTGATTGCCGACGGTATCCTGCCGTCCAATGAGGGGCGCGGTTACGTGCTGCGCCGCATCATGCGCCGCGCCATGCGTCACGCCCAGCTTTTGGGAGCCAAGGAGCCGCTGATGTGGCGGCTCGTGCCCGCGCTCGTGCGCGAAATGGGACAGGCCTATCCAGAGCTTATCCGCGGCGAGTCGCTGATCACCGAGACTCTTGAGCTTGAGGAGGCGCGTTTCCGCAAAACGCTGGCGCGCGGTCTGAATCTGCTTTCCGATGCCACGGAGAACATGGGCGAGGGCGATCAACTCAACGGTGAGACGGCGTTCAAGCTTTACGATACCTATGGATTCCCACTCGACCTGACGCAGGATGCGCTGCGCCAGCGCGGCATTGCGGTGGACCTCGATGGCTTCAACGCCGCCATGGAACGGCAGAAGGCCGAAGCACGCGCCAATTGGGCCGGTTCAGGCGAAGCCGCGACCGAGGCCGTCTGGTTCGCGGCCAAGGACAAGGCCGGCGCCACCGACTTTCTCGGCTATGAAACGGAAGAAGCCGAGGGCCTCATCACGGCCCTGGTGAATGGCGGCGCTCTGGTGGACAAGGCCACGGAAGGCGAGGACATCGCCCTCATTACCAATCAAACGCCCTTTTACGCTGAGGCCGGCGGCCAGGTGGGCGACAGCGGCGTGATCGAGGGCGAAGGGTTCACGGTCGAAGTGCGCGACACGCAGAAGAAGGGCGAGGGCCTGCATGTGCATTTCGGCAAGGTGACGAAGGGCACGATCGAGACCGGCTCGGAGGTCGCGCTGCGGGTGGACCACGAGCGCCGCACGCGCGTTCGTGCGAACCATTCGGCAACCCATCTGGTCCACGAAGCGCTGCGCGAGGTTCTGGGCCCGCACGTGGCGCAGAAGGGCTCTCTCGTCGCGCCGGAGCGGCTGCGTTTCGACTTCTCTCATCCCAAGCCCATCTCGGCGGATGAACTCCGGCGGATCGAGGAACTGGCGAACGAAATCATCCTCCAGAACACGCTGGTGAACACGCGGCTGATGGCCGTTGAAGACGCCATTGCCGAGGGCGCGATGGCGCTCTTCGGTGAAAAGTATGGCGACGAGGTGCGCGTCGTCTCCATGGGCACGGCGACACAGGGGGAGAAGACCGGCAAGACCTATTCTCTAGAGCTGTGTGGCGGCACGCATGTTGGCGCTACTGGCGATATCGGCCTTGTGCACATCGTCTCGGAAGGCGCGGTTTCAGCCGGTGTGCGCCGTCTGGAAGCACTGACAGGTGCGGCCGCGCACCGCTATCTGGACGAGCAGGAGGATCGCTTTAAAACGGTTGCCTCACTGCTCAAGGTCTCGCCAAGCGAGGTGCTTCCGCGCCTTGAGGCGCTGATGGACGAACGCCGCAAGCTGGAACGCGAGCTTTCCGAGGCTCGCAAGAAGCTGGCGCTCGGTGGCGGCACAGGAGCCGAAGCAGCCGGCGACGAGAAGGAAGAAGTCGGCGGTGTCGGTTTCATCGGCCGCGTGGTCGAAGGAATATCGCCGAAGGAACTCAAGCCGCTTGCCGACGAGGGTAAACGCTCGCTGGGCTCAGGTGTAGTCGTTTTCGTGGGCACGTCGGAGGGCAAGGCCAGCGTTGTTGTCGGTGTGACCGACGATCTCACCGACCGCTTCAATGCGGTCGACCTCGTGCGGGCTGCGTCCGCTGCCATTGGCGGCAAGGGCGGTGGCGGCCGTCCTGATATGGCTCAGGCCGGCGGTCCAGATGCCGAAAAGGCTGCTGCCGCCGTGGAGGCGGCCAAATCGGCAATGATGTCCTGAAGAAAATCAGGAACTTTGCTCAGTCGCTATAAAGCCGGGCCGCGCCGGACATGCCATCCCACCGGGCGGCAAGGTCCAGGATTCTGTTTCACAGCTGTACGTCGCCCTTCCTCTGACTTGAGGAAGTAAGCGAACGTCGACGCGGCGTGCGGGTCGGCAGGCTCAATGCTTCACCGGCAGGCATCGTGCGCCCGGCCTTAATCTCGGAAAGCGTTTGGAGACAACGTTTGCTTGAACGAGGCCCGAGGTCACTCTGTCCTTTATTGGGGGCTCTCCATTCTTCGGCTTTGAGATACCTTCGACATAGACCTCTCAAACGCCGTTTTTGCGAAGACGTCGACCCTGTTAGCGGTCGACGTCCTTCTCGATGAGGCAAGCCGCGCAATGCGGGCATGGGCACTTTAGTTGACTCCGAAGAGACGGCTCGCAAGTCACTTTTTAATTAGGCCATCGCCTTCTGAAGGTTCTCATCCACCTTGTCGAGGAAGCCGGTGGTGGAGAGCCAGGGCTGGTCCGGGCCGATGAGCAGCGCCAAATCCTTCGTCATGAAGCCGGATTCCACCGTATCGATGCACACCCGCTCCATAGTGTCGGCGAATTTTGCAAGCGCCTCGTTGTCGTCGAGCTTGGCGCGATGGGCAAGCCCGCGCGTCCACGCGAAGATCGAGGCGATCGAGTTTGTGGAGGTCTCCTGACCGTTCTGGTGCTGGCGGTAGTGGCGCGTCACAGTCCCATGCGCCGCCTCGGCCTCGACAGTCTTGCCATCCGGCGACATCAAGACGGAGGTCATAAGACCGAGGGAGCCAAAGCCCTGGGCAACGGTGTCAGACTGAACGTCGCCGTCATAGTTCTTACAGGCCCAGACATAACCGCCCGACCATTTCAGGCTGGAGGCGACCATGTCGTCGATCAGCCGATGCTCGTACCAGATCTTTTCTTCCTTGAACTTGTCCTCGAACTCCTGCTCGTAAACCTCCTGGAAGAGGTCCTTGAAGCGACCGTCATAGGCCTTCAAGATCGTATTCTTGGTGGAGAGATAAACCGGATATCCGCGCTGCAGGCCGTAATTGAACGAGGCCCGCGCAAAGTCTCGGATGGATTCGTCGAGATTGTACATGGCCATGGCCACGCCGGAGCCAGGTGCGTCGAACACTTCGTGCTCGATCGTTTGCCCGTCCTCGCCGATGAACTTGATCGTCAGCTTGCCCTTGCCCGGGAACTTGAAGTCGGTCGCGCGGTACTGGTCGCCGAAGGCATGACGGCCGACGATGATCGGTTGCGTCCAGCCCGGCACGAGCCGCGGCACGTTTTTGCAGATGATGGGCTCGCGGAAAATAACGCCACCCAGGATATTGCGGATCGTGCCGTTGGGCGAGCGATACATGCGCTTAAGGCCGAATTCTTCGACGCGGCCCTCGTCGGGCGTGATCGTGGCGCATTTCACGCCGACGCCGTGCTCCTTGATGGCATTCGCGGCATCGACCGTGATCTGGTCGTCCGTGGCATCGCGCGATTCGATCCCGAGATCGAAATACTTCAGGTCGATGTCGAGATAAGGATGGATCAGCTTTTCCTTGATGAACTGCCAGATGATGCGAGTCATCTCATCGCCGTCGAGCTCGACGACAGGATTATCCACCTTGATTTTAGCCATTATCTACCTCTTTCTCGACACAAAGGCGGCCGCGCCGCCAAACCTGACTGTGGAAGTGGCGCCCCTATAGCACTACCCAACGCATTGGCAAAGGCGACGGTCCGGTGCTTTACCGGAATCGTGGAAAGCGCTAACAGCAGCCCATGGCAGGCACGGACAAAGAGCGCGAAATGCTCGCCGAGGGGCCGACGGTCATCCTCGTCGAGCCGCAATTAGGCGAAAACATTGGTATGGTTGCGCGCGCCATGGCCAATTTCGGCCTAGCCGAGCTGCGGCTCGTCAATCCGCGCGATGGATGGCCCAATGAAAAGGCGAGGGCGGCCGCCAGCCGCGCCGACCACATTATCGATGCCGTCACGGTCCATGACGATCTGGAAACCGCTGTCTCGGATCTCAATTTCATCTATGCGACGACCGCGCGCCCGCGGGACAATTTCAAGCCCGTGCGGGAGCCGGTCGAATCAGCGGCGGAGCTTCGCGCACGCCACACCGGCGGGCAGAAGACCGGGATCCTGTTCGGGCGCGAGCGCTGGGGGCTGACCAACGAGGAAGTGGCGATGGCCGACGAGATCGTCACCTTCCCGGTCAATCCGGCCTTTGCTTCGCTCAACATCGCACAGGCGGTGCTGCTTATGTCTTATGAATGGTTGAAGACGGGAGAGAAGGGCGCAGCACCCACGCTGCCCCGGCAGACACCGGCCACGAAGGAGCATCTCAACAATTTGATGGATTATTTGGACCGGGTTCTTTCAGAGCGCGGTTACTTCCGCACCGACGACAAAAAGCCGAAGATGATGGACAATCTGCGCGCGTTGTTCACCCGGCCGGGCTTCACCGTGGAAGAACTTGCCGTGTTGCGGGGTGTTTTGACGTCGCTGGAAAAGTTTTCGCCGAAGAGGCCGAAGGGCGGAGAGAGATAATGATTGCTGTGCCGAGCCCTTTGGTACGCCCGATCCTCTTCTTTGACTCAGGCATTGGCGGCCTTTCCGTGGTCAAAGAGGCGCGCATACTCTTGCCCGAACATTCCTATGTTTATGTGGCCGATGACGCGGCCTTTCCATATGGGGCATGGGAAGAAGGGGCGCTGCGTACGCGGCTCATCTCGCTCTTCGGAGATCTGATTGCCCGTTTCTCACCTTCGCTGATCGTTATCGCATGCAATACGGCGTCCACGCTGGCGATTGGCGACCTGCGCAATGCTTTCCCCGGACAGCCATTCGTCGGCACCGTCCCTGCCGTGAAACCGGCGGCCGAGCGTACATGCTCCGGACTGGTCTCGGTGCTCGCCACACCCGGCACGGTGAAGCGGCAATATACGCGGGATCTCATCGATACGTATGCCGCGAAATGCGACGTTCGCCTGGTCGGCAGCGAGAATCTTGCTCGTCTGGCCGAGCAGTACATGCGCGAAGGCTTTGTGGATGAGGACGCGGTACGGGCTGAAATCGCCCCCTGCTTCGTGGAGGAGGGGCGCCGGCGCACGGACATAGTGGTGCTGGCCTGCACACACTATCCCTTTCTCGTAAACCGCTTGCGCAAGACTGCGCCATGGCCGGTGGACTGGATCGACACCTCCGAGGCGATCGCCCGCCGCGCGCTGACCCTGGCCGAATCGCTGTCGGCTCCGGGGCCGCGTAAAGCGCCGGATGTCGCTTACTTCACGTCGCGGAAGCCGCCGGCGAGCCTTCGCCGCCTGGTTTCGGGTTTCGGCCTGGCGCTGGTAGGCGAGGCGGCCACTGCCTGAGCACGGCTGCCCTGCGGAAGCCGATTCATCACCCCCAAAGCTCAGCGTCCGGCGGGGAAACGAACGAATCCGCATAGGCGAGGCCGGGTGTGCGGTCGCGCGCCAGCAGGAGTGGGCCGTCGAGATCGACAAAATCGGCGTTTTGGGCGAGCAGCACCGCCGGCGCCATGGCCAATGAGGTCCCGACCATGCAGCCAACCATGACCGAAAATCCCATCTCGCGTGCTCGGTCTCGCAAAATGAGCGCTTCTGTCAGACCACCTGTCTTATCCAGCTTGATGTTGACCGCGTCATAGAGGCCGCGCATCGAGGAAAGGTCCTCCGCCGTATGCAGGCTCTCGTCGGCGCAGATCGGCACCGAGTGCGTGATCTCGCGCAAAATGGCGTCCTCACCTGCAGGGAGGGGCTGCTCGACGAGCGCGATGCCGAGTTCGGCCGCGATTTTCAGGTTCTCTTCCAAGTTTTCCACGTTCCAGGCCTCGTTGGCGTCCACGATGAGGCGGCTGTTCGGTGCCGCTTTGGCGACGGCCGCGATTCGAGCGGCATCTTCATCTCCCACGCCGACTTTGATCTTCAGGAGTTTTCGTGCGGCATGCTTGCGCGCTTCTTCGGCCATTTCCTCAGGTGAGCCAATCGAAAGAGTCTGGGCGGTAATCAGTGCCGCAGGCTCGCCACCCCCGATCATCGCCTGCACCCGCTTACCACTCAGCTTGGCTTCCAGATCCCACAGCGCACAGTCGATCGCGTTACGAGCCGCACCCGGCGCCATGGTCTCGCGCAGGGATTGCCGGGTAATACCTTCAGTGATGGAGCTGCGCATCGCCTCGATTTGCTCCGTCACGCTCTCAAGGGTTTCTCCATAGCGCGGATAGGGCACGCATTCTCCGCGCCCGGCAGTCGCCCCTTCGAGAATCGTGCAGGTTACAACTTCGGCCTGGGTGCGCGAACCGCGTGAAATCCTGAACACGCCGGCAATGGGGAAACGCTCGATCTCGACGGATATTGTGCGCGGCATGATGGATCCTCGACTTGGCGCCGTCAGCAAATGCCGGCGGCTATGCAAAGCTTTCGACAGGAAGCTGGTTTTCTTCTTACACGCTCCGCTTTAAGGATGTTGGTTATGGTGTTCAAGGCGCACAAAAAGAGAGGCCGTAAGGCCACGCCCGAGGATCCGAATGCTCCGCACCTGGAGGTGCGGGAGGAGGAAGGCGCGTTGAACTGCCAGCTTTCCGGAGTCTGGACAACGCGAACGGTGGGTCACATCGATGATGCGATGCGCGATCTTCTGACGCGCCGCAATATCAGCGACCTGCGTCTTGATCTTGGAGCTGTGAAACAGTTGGACACGGCCGGTGCGTGGCTTGTAGCGCGTCTGGTCACCGCCCAGAAGCAACGCGGCGCATCGGTCGACATCGTTGGCCAGTCCGAAGCAACGTCCATACTGCTCGATGCCGTCGCGCCGACTGCCGAGGAGCCGAAGCCCCCACCTGCCACCAGCGGGCGTTTCAGCTTGACGCGTTTTCTGGAGACGCTCGGTCGCTCGATGTATGATCTTCGCGACGATCTGTTCTACGGGCTTCATATTCTCGGTGCGACGATCAGCGGCGCGCAGATGAAGCTCGGACACAAGCAGGCGGTCAACCCCGCAGCGATCACGAACCAGATCGATCGCATGGGCGTCGGGGCAATACCGATTATCGTGCTGATGTCGGCCATTGTGGGCGCCATTATCGCCCAGCAGGGTGCGTTCCAGCTACGCTATTTCGGTGCGGAAATTTTCGTCGTCGATCTTGTCGGCATTCTCATCATGCGCGAACTCGGCGTCCTGATGACGGCGATCATGATCGCCGGTCGTTCGGGTAGCGCGATCACGGCCGAGATCGGCTCGATGAAAATGCGCGAGGAAGTCGATGCGCTCACGGTGATCGGACTCAATCCCATCGGCGTGCTCGTGTTTCCGCGCCTTGTGGCGTTGGTGGTGGCGCTACCCTGCCTGACGATCATTGCCAACTTTGCAGCACTTGCCGGCGCCATGGGGGTCGCCTGGAGTTATTCCGGAATACCTCCCAGCGCGTTTATCGGCCGGTTGCACGACGCGATCGACCTAACTTCGGTTTTCGCCGGTCTGATCAAGGCACCATTCATGGCGATGATTATCGGCATCATTGCGTCGGTGGAGGGGATGAAGGTGGGCGGAAGCGCCGAGTCCCTCGGCAACCGGGTAACAGCGTCGGTCGTGAAGGCAATTTTCGTGGTGATTGTCGTCGACGGACTCTTTGCGATGTTCTATGCGGCGATCGACTTCTGATGACCAACGGCATCGGGGGAGGCATACAGAACGAAATGGACACGCGAGAGCACGAGACGACCGGGCGCGATGCCGCGGAGGTGATCCTGCGCGCGCGCGATGTCACGGTGCGTTTCGGCACGACGACGGTGCTGGAGAATCTGTCGCTCGATGTCTATCACGGCGAGATACTCGGTTTTGTCGGGGCGTCAGGCGCTGGCAAGTCGGTACTTTTACGCACCGTGCTTGGCCTTGTTCCCAAGGCGAGCGGTTCGATCCGCATGTTCGGCGAGGAGCTTTCCGACCTGAGCGATGCAGAACGTATCCGCATCGACATGCGCCAAGGGGTGCTTTTTCAGCACGGCGCACTTTTTTCCGCGCTTACCGTGCTGGAGAACGTGCAGGTGCCCATGCGCGAATACACCGATCTGCCACGCGAACTCATGAACGAGTTAGCGCTTCTGAAGATCGAGCTTGTGGGCCTGCCGCGCGAGGCCGCGCACAAATACCCGTCGGAGCTCTCCGGTGGCATGATCAAGCGCGCCGCGCTGGCGCGAGCGCTCGCCCTCGATCCGGATATCGTGTTTCTGGACGAGCCAACTTCAGGCCTCGACCCCATTAGTGCCGCCGAATTCGATGAACTTGTCGGAAAAATGCGCGATACCATGGGCTTGACGGTCTATATGGTGACGCATGACCTCGACAGCTTGCTCAGTGTGTGCGACCGCATAGCTGTGCTTGGCAAGAAGCGGGTTCTCGTGGAAGGAACGGTCGAGGACATGATGCATAGTGAAGAACCTTGGGTTAAATCTTATTTCCGGGGCAAGCGAGCGCGCCAAATCGTGCAACCTGGGGGCGAGTGAAAGATAACTCATGGAAACCAGAGCCAATTACGTCCTTGTTGGACTTTTCACGATCCTCACCGTTCTTGCGGCGTTCGGTTTTATCTACTGGACAGCGGGAATTGGTGAGCGTGGAGAAATGGCGCAGGTGCGTTTCCGCATTCCCGGCTCGGCCTCGGGCCTCGGGCGGGGCAGCGCCGTACTGTTCAATGGAGTGAACGTCGGCAACATCCAACGCGTTTATCTCGACGTCAACAACCCCGGCGTTGCAATCGCCGATGCCGAGGTCAACAGGCAAACCCCGATCACGCATTCCACAAAGGCCGATGTCGGGCTGGCGGGGCTCACCGGACAGGCCAACATTGAGATGAGCGGGGGAAACCCCCAAGAGCAAAATCTCCTCGAGCAGGCGGAGCAGAACGATACCATCCCGGTTATCAACGCCAGCCCTTCCGCTGTTTCCAATCTGCTGCAGACAGCGCAGAGCTTGTTGACACGTGCGGATTCGCTTATCGGAAACTTGGAGGGTTTTGTCTCAACTGCCCGGGGTCCGCTCACGGCCACGCTCGACAACGTCGAGCAGGTCACCAAGGCGCTGGCGGATAACTCCGACGGCATCGATGACTTCCTTAAAAGCGTGGGGGACCTCTCCGACACGATCACCGGAGTTTCGAACCGGCTTGATTCGACACTCCAGGTGGCAGAGGAGTTGGTAAGCGCTGTCGATCGCGATAAGGTTTCGGAGATTGTGGATAACGTGGATAATTTTACCCGGCAAATGTCCACGACAAGCGAACGTTTGGAAGCGGTCATGACCGGCGTGGAGGAGACCGTAACCTCCATCAATTCATTCTCGCAGAACGCCAACCAGACGCTTAACCGGGTTGATACGTTGATCGGGGAGGTGGACCCGGAAAGCGTCTCGACGGCCGTGCGCAATTTCGAGCAGGCGAGTGCGGAGATCAATCGCGCCTCGACAGATATTGCCAAAGTCAGCCAGACAGTGAGCGGGCGATCCGAAGATATTGATCAGTTCATCACCAATGCGGAGCAACTCGCGGAGCAGCTTAACCGCGCTTCCGTTCGCGTTAACGACGTGATCGCGAAGGTAGACAACATGATGGATTCGGGTGACGGTGGCGACCTGATGACCGAGGCGCGCGAGACATTGACTGCTTTTCGCAATGTCGCTGAGACGCTGAACGCAAGGGTGGGGACGATCGCAGACAATCTCGAGCGCTTCTCCGGCCAGGGCCTGGGCGATGTTGAGGCTTTGGTGAACCAGAGTCGCCGATCGATCATGCGTATTGAACGCGCAATTACTGAATTCGAGCAAAATCCGCAAAGAATTATTACGGGTGGGGAAGGCGATGTCCGCCGTTACGACGGCCGGAACCGGCGTTGACAAGGTCGCATCAGCCTCGCAAGAAGATGTGGGGCACGTTGGGCGACGATCCGTTTCCTGGGGGATCTGAAGTTTGAGTCTGAAGAGTACAAGTTGCGGATTGATGCTCGCGGGACTGTTGCTCAGCGGATGCGCCGCCATCCCAGGCTTTGGGCCGCCGCCGGTTGACGCATACGACATCACAGCCGCGACGCCCTCAAAGGAGGGCAGGCGGCTCACCCGCACGCAGATTCTCGTGCGGGAGCCCGAGGCCCTGCAAATTCTAGACGGCCAGGACATCGCGATACGCACCGCGAGTGGGTCTATTCAACTTCTCAGAGGGGCGCGCTGGTCGGACAGGCTGCCGAACCTGGTGCAGAGCAGCCTTATCGAGACCTATCAACGCTCGAATCGTCTCGGCGGCGTCGGCAGACCCGGCGAGGGCTTGGCGATCGACTACCAGGTCATCATCGATATCCGCGCGTTCGAAATCCAGGTCGAGAGTGGATACGCCCATGTCGAACTCTTTGCGCGAGTCCTGAACGACCGCAACGGTGTCCTGCGCGCTTCTCGTGATTTTGTTGCCACCGCGCCGGTCACCGGAAACGGCGATCAGGCCTTCATCATGGCGCTTGACCGGGCTTTTAGGATCGCCGCGGCGCAAATCGTCAATTGGTCGATTGAGGTGATGTAAGGCCCGGCCACGGTTTCTCGGCTCTGAGCCCCAAGCGCATCTGCGTCCTGCAGCAACAGGTCATCCAAGAGAAAACCCCGGGGACAGCCCCGGGGTTCTCCTTTGCTTTCAAATCGAGTTCGGATCGCTTACGCGGAATAGTACATATCGAACTCGACCGGATGCGGTGTCATCTCGAAGCGCAGCACCTCGGCCATCTTGAGCTCGATATATGCGTCGATCTGGTCATCGTCGAATACGCCGCCGGCTTTCAGGAAGCCGCGATCCTGGTCGAGATTTACCATCGCTTCGCGCAACGAGCCGCAAACCGTCGGAATGTCCTTCAGTTCCTTGGGTGGCAGATCGTAAAGATCCTTGTCCATGGCATCGCCCGGATGGATCTTGTTCTTGATGCCGTCGAGGCCGGCCATCAGCATGGCTGCGAAAGCAAGGTAGGGATTCGCGGTGGCATCGGGGAAGCGGACCTCCATGCGCTTGGCCTTCGGCGAAGAACCGAACGGAATGCGGCAGGAAGCCGAGCGGTTCCGCCCCGAATAGGCGAGCAGCACCGGCGCCTCGAAGCCGGGCACCAGACGCTTGTAGGAGTTGGTGGTCGGGTTCGTGAAGGCATTGAGTGCCCGGGCATGTTTGATGATGCCGCCGATATAGTAAAGGCAGGACTCGGACAACCCGGCATACTCGTTGCCGGCAAAAGTCGGCTTGCCCTCTTTCCAGATCGACTGGTGCACATGCATGCCCGATCCGTTGTCCCCAAAGACCGGCTTGGGCATGAAGGTGGCCGTTTTGCCGTAGGCGTTCGCGACCTGGTGAACCACATACTTGTAGATCTGCATCTTGTCGGCGTTGCGCGTCAAAGTATCGAACTTGATGCCTAGCTCGTGCTGCGCGGCCGCCACCTCGTGGTGGTGCTTCTCGACCGTCACGCCCATTTCGGTCAGGACGGAAAGCATTTCGGAACGCATATCCTGAGCGGAGTCGACCGGCGGAACCGGAAAATATCCGCCCTTTATCCGCGGGCGGTGGCCCAGATTGCCTGTTTCGTAAGACGTATCGTCATTGGAGGGAAGCTCGGTGGAATCGAGCTTGAAGCCCGTGTTGTAAGGATCTGCTTTGTAGCGGACGTCATCGAAGATGAAGAATTCGGCCTCTGGTCCGAAAAAGGCCGTATCGCCAATTCCTTCGGCCTTCAGATAGGCTTCCGCCTTCTTGGCCGTGCCGCGCGGGTCGCGGTTGTAGGCCTCGCCCGAGACGGGATCGAGGATATCGCAGACGATGGCCAATGTGGACTGCGCATAAAACGGGTCCACATGCGCTGTTTCCGTGTCCGGCATCAGGACCATGTCGGACTCGTTAATAGCTTTCCAGCCGGCGATTGAGGAACCATCAAACATGACGCCGTCGGCGAACATGTCCTCGTCAACCTCACCGGCGTCCATTGTCACGTGCTGCATCTTCCCCTTGGGATCGGTAAAACGCAGATCGACGAACTTGATCTCTTCATCCTTGATCTTCTCGATCAGGTCCTGTGCTGTGGTCATGTATTAAAAACCCCTGTCGCTGATATTCTTTCGGCAATCGGTCGGTTGGCCGGGTTAAACTGCGTCGGGACCGGTTTCTCCGGTCCGGATGCGAATGACTTCCTCGATATTGGTGACGAAGATCTTGCCGTCACCGATCCGCCCCGTCTGTGCGGCCTTGCGGATGGCTTCGATTGCGGCTTCGGCCATATCATCCGACAGAACCACCTCAATCTTCACCTTCGGCAGGAAGTCGACGACGTATTCGGCGCCGCGATAGAGCTCCGTGTGGCCCTTTTGGCGTCCGAAACCCTTCGCCTCGGTAACCGTGATACCCTGCAGGCCAACGTCTTGCAGGGCTTCCTTCACCTCGTCGAGCTTAAACGGTTTGATGATCGCCTCGATCTTCTTCATGTTTCCGGCGGCCTCCGATTGCTAGAAAAGCGGGTTCGATCCCGCTTCGTTCATTCCTATGCAGGAACCATGCCAACCGGCTCACTGGCCGGTTGAGCGCATTGTCCCGTTCTCTTTCCGCGCCGGCGGGGCAACCGGTTTGGTTCTTGGATGCCTGGATGGCACCGGTAGCGGACAGCGCAGTCTAACGCCTGATCATAATATGTGCATCATGCAAAAATAATAGGCAGAGTGGCGTTCGCATTTACGGCCGCCCATCTAGCCGGCAATATGGTGCTCGGGAGATGACCATGCACGAGATATTGACCCCTCGGGAAATGGGCTGGGCCGATCGCTTCGCCGCGCAAACGGGCCCTTTCGACAGTTACGGGCTGATGCACAACGCCGGCGCCGAGGTGACAGCGGAGATTCTCGCCCGTTATCCCGAGGCGGCAGGCTGCGATATTCTGTGTGGTCCTGGAAATAATGGCGGTGACGGCTACGTGGTCGCGCGCATGCTGCACGAGCGCGGCGTGAATGTTCGCCTTTGGCGTCAGGCAGAACCCCGCCAGGGCACAGACGCCGGGCGCGCCGCCGCTGCTTGCCCGGTTGAACCTCGCGCGCTTGAAACCTTCGAACCGGAAGCAGGCCGAGTTATTGTCGACGCGCTCTTCGGCGCCGGGTTGTCCCGGTCTGTGGAGGGGGGGTACGCGCAGGCGTTGGAGAAGGCGGGTGCGAGCAAAGACCCGATCGTGGCGGTCGATCTTCCATCCGGCATTTCGGGGGAGAGCGGGGCCGTGCTCGGCATCGCCGCACCCTGCACGCTTACGATTACCTTTTTCCGCAAGAAACCCGGTCACCTCCTTCAGCCTGGCAGGCACTTCTGTGGCGAAACGGTTGTATCTGATATCGGAATCCGCGCGGAGGTTCTGACGTCGGCCCGCCCGACCTGCTTTGAAAACACACCGGCGCTCTGGAGCTCATCCTTTCCGCGCCCCGCGGCCGATACGCACAAATATCAGCGTGGGCATGTCGCCGTATTTTCGGGAGGCCCGACGACAACCGGAGCGGCTCGCCTTGCCGCACTTGGCGCGGCACGGATCGGCGCCGGGGCTGTCACCCTGCTTTCCCCATCCGCTGCGCTTGCGGTGAATGCGATGCATCTCACCTCAATCATGTTGCACCGAACGGAGGACCAAAACGACTTTTCGGCTTTCCTGCGCGAGCGCCACCCCGCCGCGATTGTACTTGGCCCCGGTTTTGGCGTGGTCGAAAAGGTGCGCGTCTTTGCCGAGATGACACTGAAACCCGGCGGAGAGAATAAGCCTGCGCATCTCGTGCTCGATGCCGATGGAATTACGGCCTACGCCGCCGCACCCGAGCAGCTGACGGCGGCCGCTGAAAACAGCACGGCAAAACTGGTTCTGACGCCGCATATGGGCGAGTTTGCACGGCTGTTTCCGGATCTTGCGGCCGACGAACAGCTCTCAAAGTTGGACAAGGCGCGTCAGGCTGCCGTGCGCACGAAGGCTATCGTAGTGCTGAAGGGCAGCGATACCGTCATTGCCGCGCCGGACGCACACGCCGCTATCAACGCCAACGCCACGCCTTATCTCGCGACCGCCGGTTCCGGCGACGTTCTATCAGGCATGATCGCCGGTCTGCTCGGTCAGGGCATGCCGGCATTCGAGGCCGCCTGCGCCGCAGTTTTTCTGCACGCTGATGCCGGAGGAACTGTCGGTCCGGGACTCATTGCAGAGGATTTGCCGGAAAAATTGCCGGAAGCGATCAGGCGCTGTCTCGGCGAGCCGTGAAGCTCTACCCGCCGTCCACGGGCCTAAAATACAAACAGATAAAGCAAGATAATGACCACCAGTGGCACACCCAGAAGCCAAAGAATCAGTCCGCGTATCATCCCAATCTCCGATTTATAACCGGCGCCGCCGGCTCCACGAAGCGAACGTCGGGTCCATGCATATGTTCCAGCGATACTGGGGAGTTCAGAAGAAACCCAGCCCGAAGCTCTCGAAAACGCGCAGGGGCTCGCCTCTGAACCTTGCTGACTGAAAGTGGCCGTCCCGTCGCTCTCGCTGGGCTGGCTGTACATCGATAATACGAGGCGAGCATCTGGCGCAGCGGCTAACGCGGAATGACGCTCAACGACCCGTCGGTCTCAAGCACGACCAAATCGACTGCGGAAATTTCAGCTTTGCCGCTTTGCCTCACCGCGGCCAATATCTCTTCTCGTGTCACGCGTTGACGCTGCATTGCATTTTCCAGGTATTCTCCATCCCTGACCAGTAGAGTTGGCTCAGCCTTCACCACTCCCTGGATTCGATCGAAACGCACCGAGCTCCACGTGATGGCCCACTGCAGATAGATAAGCAGCGCAAGTGCTATGACACCCTCCGCGAGGGGAACGCTCTTGTTGAGAAGCACCGTCGCAAGCGTCGAGCCCAATGCCACGGTGATTACAAAATCGAACGCGTTCATCTTGCTCAAGGTGCGCTTGCCCGAAGCCCTGAGCAACAGGATGAGCAGGAAATAGGCGGCCGAACCGAC
This sequence comes from Chelativorans sp. YIM 93263, assembly GCF_028767125.1. Taxonomy (GTDB): domain Bacteria; phylum Pseudomonadota; class Alphaproteobacteria; order Rhizobiales; family Rhizobiaceae; genus Chelativorans. The sequence continues at coordinate 24,255 of NZ_JAKCWP010000011.1, read as the reverse complement.
AATCAGCGTTCGCAGAAGCCCCATCCAACTGTCGAAGAAGAGTGGATCCGTCATCATGAGCCCCTTTGCTAAAGGAATGAAAACGGCTCCTGAAAGGCAGAGTTCCGATCGCAAACAGCGACTAGGGTCATGGGAGAGAGATTGGTTGTGCTAGGCGGAGGCAATGGGCGACCGTGCCCAGGCGCTCGCAATGGCGGGCTTAGCACGGATGAGCAGCGGGCAGATTGTCTCCGCCGCTCCCAAAGCCAAAATGTTGTATTTCTCGATCTTCTGGTGAGCGCGCAGGGGCTCGAACCCTGGACCTACTGATTAAAAGTCAGTTGCTCTACCAACTGAGCTACGCGCTCGAGCAAGGCGTGTCGGCCTCTTGAAGTGCGGCGGAACATAGTGAGGTGGATTTCTTTGGTCAACTGGAAAAGGCGCGGATTGTCGGTCGGTTGAGGTTTTTTGGGAGGACGATGGCGCTGCGGCGGTATGCCACGAGATGGTGATTGGAGCATGTGCCGCCCCGCGGTTATATGTGAGCCGAGAGTACGACGGCAGGAAAAGGGTATATGGCGATTGATATCGGCTATACGAGCGCGCTGTTTGCGGGTGCGATTTCATTTCTATCCCCATGTGTGTTGCCTCTGGTCCCGCCATACCTTTGCTATATGGCGGGCGTTTCGGTGGATGATTTCCGCAAGGCCGAGACACCGGGCAACACGCGGTTGGCCCTTCTGGCCGCAGCACTTGCGTTCGTGATCGGGTTTTCGACCGTCTTTATCGCTTTGGGGGCAGGGGCTTCCACAATGGGTGCGATCTTGCGCGCTTGGCAGCGCGAGCTTGCGATGGTTGCCGGTGTCGTTATCATCTTGATGGGGCTTAACTTCCTGGGGATCATACGAATCCCGTTCCTGTCGCGCGAAGCACGCTTTCAAGCTGGCGGCCATCCAGCCAGTCTGGGAGCGGCTTATGTCATGGGGCTTGCCTTTGCTTTCGGATGGACGCCCTGCATCGGCCCGGTCCTTGGCCCGATTCTGACGCTGGCGGGCGGGCGCGACACAGTGGGTGAGGGGGCGTTGATGCTGGGTGTCTATTCAGCGGGGCTAGGCATACCCTTCCTCATTGCGGCAATGTTTTCCGACGCGTTCATGCGGTTTTTGAAGCGTTTCCGGGTGCACCTGGGCCGGGTGGAAAAAGTAATGGGCGGCCTTCTGGTCCTCGCCGGTGTCCTGTTCCTGACTGGAGGAATGGAGAGTATGGCGTTCTGGCTTTTGGAGGCATTTCCCGCTCTCGGCCGGCTTGGCTGATTGGAGCCTGCGCGGCGCAGTGCTACAGATCAACTTGATTCTGCAAGAGACGTACGGACCAGATACTCATGACGACACGTAGCTGCCTCGCCGTCATTCTCGCCGCCGGCGAGGGCACCCGCATGAAAAGCAACCTGCCGAAGGTGCTGCATAAAATCGCCGGGCTGGAGATGGTAGGCCATGTGATGAACACCGCAAGGGCGGCGGGCGCCGACGCGCTGGCCGTTGTAATCGGCAGCGGCGCTGAGCACGTCCGCGCGGCCGTGGCGGCTTTCTCGGACGGTGATGAAATACCTGAAGCGTTTACCCAGGAAGAGCGCCTTGGCACCGCGCATGCGGTACTTGCCACACGGCCCGCCATCGAACGCGGCTATGATGATGTGTTGGTCATGTTCGGGGACACGCCTCTGGTTGCGCCGGAAGCGCTTTCCGCCTTGCGTGCGCGTCTTTCCGGCGGCGTGGATGTTGCCATTATGGGATTCCGCACAGACCGGCCGAATGGCTATGGGCGCTTGATCGAGAATAAGGGTGTGTTGGCGGCGATTCGGGAGGACAAGGATTGCTCGGAAGAAGAGCGGCGGATCACATTCTGCAATGCAGGCATGATGGCTATTGCCGGCAGGCATGCGATCGACCTGCTGGATAGCATCGGCAATCAGAACGCCAAGGGTGAATATTATCTCACGGATATTGTGGAAGTCGCGAATCAGAAGGGGCTGTCGGTCGCTGCGGTGGAAGCCTCCTTCGAGGATGCGCTAGGCATCAATAACCGCGCCGAATTGGCCGAGGCCGAAGCCATCTGGCAGTCAAGAAGGCGCTTCCAATTGATGCTCGATGGCGTGACGCTGATCGCGCCGGAAACCGTATATCTTTCCTATGACACAGACATCGGCGCCGATACCGTTGTCGAGCCGAACGTTTGGTTCGGGCCGGGCGTTCGCGTCGGCGAAGGTGCGCAGATCCACGCATTTTGCCATTTCGAAGGTGCGGTGATCGAAGCGGGCGCGGAAATCGGTCCGTTCGCGCGGCTGCGGCCGCAGGCCCGGATCATGGAGAACGCCAAGATCGGCAATTTCTGCGAGGTGAAAAAGTCGCGAATCGAGCCGGGCGCGAAGGTGCCCCACCTAGCCTATATCGGTGACGCCGTGGTGGGCGAGAAAGCGAATATCGGCGCCGGCACGATCACCTGCAATTATGACGGCTTCAACAAACATCGCACGGAAATCGGAGCCGGAGCCTTTATTGGCACGAATTCATCTCTGGTCGCGCCGTTGACGATCGGCGCAGGGGCCTACGTGGCATCGGGCAGCGTCGTTACCGACGATGTTCCGGACGACGCGCTCGTTTTTGGCCGGGCGCGCCAGGCGACAAAGGAAGGGCGCGGCCGCGAAATGCGCGAGAAACTCGAGGCAGCAAAGAAAGCCGGGAAGTAGGGCAGGGCGTCAGCCTCTGTCCTTCAGCTCCGAGATCTCGTCCAGAAGCCGGCTCATTTCGTCGTCGACCGAAGGCTCTGTGCCTCCGTTCGACGCGACGCTCTTGATCTCGTCAACCGACAAGTCGACGTGCCTCAACAAAACCTCCTCTTTGCTCTCGGGAGCGGCAGGCTCTTGCTCCATGCCGACCCGTTTTTGTGCTTGTGAGGGTGTCGCCGCCTGGGCGGCGGTCGATGAGCGGGTAACGGGCGCCTCGCGCTGTTGCGTTTGACCCGTAAAGCTCGGCTCCCGTCGCTCGGGACTATTCGCAGTGGCTGCAGGCGCAGCTGGAGACTGCTGGGCGGGGGGCTGCGCCGGCCGAGCGGGTGCGGGGTCGCTCCGCTGAACCGGAGGTGCAACTTGTGCGGCAGCTTTGGGCGCCTGCCGGGATGGCTGCGGCTGCTGTATCTGTGGCTCGACGACTATGTCGCTCGGCCCACCGATCAGAATCAGATGCTCCACGTTATCGCGCCGCACGAGTACAAGGCGGCGCTGATTGTCGACGGCTGCGGCCTCGACGACACCGAGGCGGGGCAACCGCCCGCGCCCGCCGGAGATCAACGAACCTGTGTTGAACCCGCGCATCCTGCGCACCGCAACAAGAAGGATGACGAGAAGGGCAAGGGCGCCAAATGTCCAAAGCAGCGCGGTCAGATATCCTTCACCCGCCAACAGTTCACTCATCGCGGTTCTCCAAACAGCTGTATAAAAGAGTACGGAGCGGCTTGTTACACGGCAAGACGGAAATAAAAAGGCATCGCGCGGATGAGCTGTGGCCGGCCGGTCTCGCGAACTTGCACACTGTGACAGCCCTGATATATGCGGGAAGAGAGTTGGGGCCTCCTTGCGGTGGCATGACAGGCAGAAAGCGAATGGCCAATCAAAATGGCGGCGAAATGGACTCTGCACCCGTCATCGATCAGGGGACGCGGCCCGGTGTTATCACACGGCTGATCATCTTCATCGCGGTACTTACCGGCTCGGCACTCGTGTTCGCGCTTTTCCACGACAGGCTGGGTGAGGACTTCCTGCTCGGGATTCTCGGTGTTCTGGCAATGATCGGGGTCGGGTATCTTTTCGCCAGCGCAATCGGTTTCATACAGATTGCCCCGCGCTCCACCGGCGACGAACTCTCCAGGGCGTTCATCGATTCGATGGACGAGGGGCTTCTGGTCACGGATAGGAAGGGCCGGCCGCTCTATGCGAATCGCGCCTATGCGGAATTGACCGGTGCGACCTCCGCTGCGGACGTGAAGACGGTCGAGTCAATGCTGTCCGACAATTCCGAAGCAGCACCCACAATCGAACGGCTGGCCGCCGGTTTGCGCGACGGGCGCTCCGGCGACGGTGAATTTCGCCTTTCCCGCCCCATCCGCCCCGGCGCGGAGCCGGGCGCGCGCTGGTATCGCGCCTGGGCGCGCAGCTTCAAGGTACCGGGCCGACGCAAGCCGCTTTCCGCCTGGTCAATCACGGATATATCAGACGAGCGTGCCGAGCAGGAGCGCTTCTTTCTCGACCTGCAGAAGGCGATCGATCACCTTGATCATGCGCCCGCCGGCTTTTTCGCGGCCGATGCCGATGGCCGTGTCACATACATCAACGCAACGCTTGCAGAGTGGCTTGGGGTCGACCTTGCCAGTTTCGTGCCGGGCGCGCTGAAGCTCCCCGATATCATCGCTGGCGACGGCATGGCGTTGATCCAGTCGGTCAAGGCGGAAGAGGGCACGACACGCAACGCTGTCATCGATCTCGATCTCGCCACGATCAACGGCGAGATCTTGCCGGTGCGCTTCATGCACCGGGTCACGGCAACCCGCGACGGCACGCCGGGCCCGACGCGCACCATCGTGCTCAACCGCACGGAGGGCGAGGATGCCTCGGCCGATCTGCGCGCCTCCGAGGTCCGCTTCACACGCTTCTTCAACTCAACCCCCATGGCGATTGCGAGCGTGGACAGCAATGGCCGCATCCTGCGCACTAACGCGCCGTTCCTCTCCTTGTTTTCCAGCGTCGTCGACCGCGACGCGCTCGACCGTCGCATCCGCCTCGATTCCGTCATGCATGAGCGTGACCGCGAAGGCTTTGCCGTTGCCCTGGAGAAGGCCAAGCAGCACCAGGCCGAGATTGCGCCGATAGACACTGTTCTGCCGGACAACGAAGAGCGCCACATGCGCTTTTACGTCAACGCCGTGGCCGACCACAGCGGTGGAGCGAGCGAGGGCGCTGAGGAAGCCGCGATCGTCTACGCCGTTGAGACGACGGAGCAGAAAGCGCTCGAAGCGCAGATGGCGCAGAGTCAGAAAATGCAGGCGGTCGGTCAACTCGCCGGCGGGATTGCGCACGATTTCAACAACGTGCTGACGGCCATCATCATGGCCTCGGACCTGTTGCTCACCAATCATCGGCCGTCCGATCCGTCTTTCCCGGACATCATGAACATCAAGCAGAATGCCAATCGCGCGGCTTCGCTCGTACGCCAGCTTCTGGCTTTCTCGCGGCGACAGACGTTGCGGCCGGAAGTGCTCAACCTGACGGACGTGCTTGCCGATCTGCGCATGCTGCTTTCACGCCTGGTCGGCAACGAGGTGAAGCTCCAGGTCGAGCACGGCCGTGACCTATGGCCGGTGAAAGTGGATCTCGGCCAATTCGAGCAGGTGATCGTCAATCTGGCTGTCAACGCCCGCGACGCCATGCCGGAAGGTGGTGCGCTGACAATCCGCACGCGCAACGTGACGGCTGACGAGGCCGTGCAGCTGGATTATCCTGGGTTGGCACCGACCGATTACGCGGTCGTGGAGGTGGAAGACACCGGCACGGGCATGGATGCGGAGACGCAGAAGAAAATCTTCGAACCCTTCTTCACCACAAAGGAGATCGGAAAGGGAACCGGCCTCGGTCTTTCAATGGTTTACGGCATCGTGAAGCAGACCGGCGGTTTCATCTATTGCGACTCCGCAATGGGCGAGGGGACGACATTCCGCATTTTCCTGCCGCGTTATATTCCCACCGAGGCCGAGCAGGAGGCGGCGAACCAGGAGGCGGAGAACGGTCAGAAGCTTGCCGGCCCCAACCGGGATCTGTCCGGCTCGGCCCGCGTCTTGCTGGTGGAAGACGAGGATGCAGTGCGCATGGGTGGCGTGCGAGCGCTGTCCTCCCGCGGTTATGAGGTGCACGAGGCGAGCTCCGGCACGGAAGCGCTGGAAATTTTCAATGAGCTCGATGGCAAAGTCGATATCGTGGTCTCCGACGTGGTCATGCCGGAGATGGACGGTCCCACGCTTCTCGGGGAGTTGCGCAAGGTCCAGCCGAACATCAAATTCATCTTCGTTTCCGGGTATGCGGAAGACGCCTTTGCCAAGAACTTGCCTTCAGACGCGATCTTCGGCTTCCTGCCAAAGCCGTTCTCGCTCAAGCAGCTCGCAACCGTTGTAAAAGAGATGCTTGAAAAAGAGGGGTGAGCCGGCCGCCCGTGCTACACCTCTACCGGATGACGCACACGATTTTGCTGGCCGAACACATCGAGATAACGCTTGATGTCTTTGGGCTGTCCGATTGCCTTCTCGGGATTGTCGGAAAGTTTCACCGCCGGCCGGCCATTCGCATCGCTGACCTTGCAGACCAGTGAAATTGCCTTCAGCCGGTCGATTTTCTCCGGCGCACAATCCTCGAAATCGTTGGTGAGATTGGTGCCCCACCCGAAGGCCATGCGCACCTGCCCTTGAAAATGCTGAAATGCTTTGATGATGGTCTCGACATCCAGGGCATCGGAAAAGATCAGCAGTTTTTCCCGGGGATCGCGGCCGCGCTCCTTCCACCATTCGATAATGCGCTCTCCGCCCTCGATCGGGGGGGCGCTATCCGGGCGAAAGCCGGTCCAGTCGGCCACCCAATCCGGCGCCTTGTGCAGGAAGGCGTCGGTCCCAAAGGTATCCGGCAAAACGATCAGCAGATTGCCGCCATAGTAGCTCTGCCAATCCTCCAGTACCCGATACGGGGCCTCCTTCAGTTCATCGTCATTCTCTGCCAATGCACCGAGAACCATGGGCAACTCGTGCGCATTGGTACCCAGAGCATCCAGGTCCGAGTCCATGGCGAGCAGCACATTCGAGGTGCCGGTGAAAGAGGCACCGATGCCCTCCTTCAGCGCCTCCACGCACCAGCGTTGCCATAGGAATGAATGCCGGCGGCGGGTGCCGAAGTCGGAAATCCTGAGATCAGGGTATTCCTTCAGCCGCTCCACCTTCGACCAGACCTTGGCCTTGGCGCGCGCGTAAAGAACATCCAGCGCGAACGGTCCGAGATGGCGCATCGCGGCGCGTGAACGCAATTCGTTGATGATGGCCAGCGCCGGAATCTCCCACATTGTGGTTTCCATCCACCTTCCGTGAAAGCTCAGCTCGAGCTGACCGTCGCGCCGGCGAAGCTCATATTCGGGCAAGCGGAAATCAGCAAGCCACTTCAGGAACTCGGGCTGAAAGATCTGTTTGCGGCCATAGAAGCTGTTACCGGCCAGCCAGATCATCTCCTTCTTGGTAAATCGCAGGTTCCGCGCATGGTCGAGCTGTTCGCGCAGCTCTCCCTCATCGATCTCGTCGGCCAGCCGGACCTGCTTATTGCGGTTCGTCAACGAGAATGTCGCGTTGACGTCAGGATAAAGCCCCCAGACCATCTGCAGCATCAGGAACTTGTAAAAATCCGTGTCCAGAAGGCTACGGATGATCGGGTCCAGCTTCCAGGTGTGGTTATAAACCCGGCGGGCAATGTCTGTTTTTGTCATGACTCATCCGGCTTGTTGATCCGCTCCGGCCAGTAGAAACCGGACCGGCTGTAGCCATCGGCTCTCTGCTGGTGAAACCCACACCCGCCGACGCAAAATGTCAATGAACAACCGGACGGCATTCCCGCGGGCAGTGGAACAAAGCGGACCAGGGTGCGTTAAATTGCCGCGCGGTCCGGATTCTCTATAGATCGTCGGACAAGATCACGATGGGAGGACAACCTTGAGGGATAGCCATGCGAGGCTCCTGCTCAACACGGTCGTCCCGCGGCGTCGCCGTGGTTTTTCTTATACCGTTTGTCATTCCTGCCATATCGTCCGTGGCAGGCGCGCACCAGGCGGCATCCGGCTGGGTGTACCCTCACGCCTGTTGCTCCAATCAGGATTGCCGGGAGGTTCCGGCGAGTATGGTGAAAGAGGGCCCAGAGGGATATGAGATTGGTCCAACTGGTGAAGTGGTAGACTATGATGACCGCCGTGTTCGGATTTCGCCGGATGGCATCTATCATTGGTGTTCGATAGCCGGAGAAGACGACTCGCGTACGATCTGTCTCTTCGTGCCGCCGCGTCTCTTCTGAACCCGATTGAGCTATCGCAATATAGCTGCCGGAAATGCTGCGAGCGGGCATTGGCGCCCGCTTGTTTTCAGTCGTTCGAGCTCTCCGTATAAACTGCTGACCCTATAACCCCGAAGTCTTGAGATTTCGCGCCGGCGGCCGCCTTAAGAAAGCCCCCGGACGAGAGACCGCGACGTAGCAGTTCGCGCACCGCCGCCGCTCTGCTTGGCATCCGATTCTCGAACCGGAAATCGTCTAGAGCCTGCATTTCATCCTCGTTGAGCATTACTTGCAAACGTTCCGCGCGCTCAAGTGCGGTCACTTACCCCTCCTTTAGACGCTTTCTACCGTCAGGCTAAGAGCAACGAAAGAAGATGATCATGTCTCAATATTTAGTCAAGACATCAAAATGAGTAAGTGCCTCATGCTCATCAAACGACGCGACGTGAGAAAATGGCTAAATAATTGAAAATAAAAGAAAAATAATTGCGCCCCGCGTTATGTTGTCTTATGCTCTTCGCGGCACGGGTATGGAGGTTTCATGGCAAGGCGGCATTCGGGCGAACTGGCGCTCGATCTTCACGCGACCGTAAAAGAGGCGTTGAAACGCGAAGGCGTTGTCAACGTGTCTGCCATTGCCATGAAGATGCACGAGCAACATGGCCAGAAAGGTGTTAGCCTGAAGGAACTGGAAGGCCAGGTTTTGGCGACTGCTCTGGCGCTCAATGCCCCGGTTGTTTTCGACCGCCCGGATTCCACCGCGAACGGTAAAAGCGGATAGAAAACGAGCCCCGAGAAATGTTCGAAGCCGATGGACTTGAGTGAAGCCGCAAGTGGAGCGGCCTTGGCGCTATCCGTCGTTAAAGCGGAATATTGTCGTGCTTCTTCCAGGGGTTGTGGAGGTCCTTGTTGCGCAGCATTTGCAGGGCGCGCGCTATACGGCGGCGGGTTGAGCGAGGCATGATCACTTCATCCACATAGCCCCGCTCGGCGGCGGCAAAAGGCGAGAGGAAGCGCGATTCATAATCGCGTGTGTGCGCGGCAATCTTTTCCGCATCATTGATGTCCTTGCGGAAAATGATTTCAACCGCGCCCTTGGCGCCCATTACGGCAATCTGCGCCGTCGGCCAGGCATAGTTCACGTCGCCGCGCAGGTGTTTGGATGCCATGACATCGTACGCACCGCCGAACGCTTTGCGCGTAATCACCGTAATCTTGGGTGTGGTGGCCTCCGCATAGGCGAAAAGGAGCTTGGCCCCGTGCTTGATCAGGCCGCCATATTCCTGGCCGGTCCCTGGCAGGAATCCAGGCACATCCACAAAGGTAACGAGCGGGATATTGAAGCAATCGCAAAAGCGTACGAAGCGCGCCGCCTTTCGCGAGGCGTCCGAGTCGAGCACGCCCGCAAGCACCATGGGCTGGTTTGCAACGAACCCCACGCTCCGGCCTTCCACCCGGCCAAAACCGGTAACAATATTTTTGGCGAAGCTTTCCTGAATTTCGAAGAAATCGCCTTCGTCCGTGGTCTTCAGGATCGCTTCCTTGATATCATAGGGCTGGTTTGCGTTGGGGGGAACCAGCCGATCGAGGGACCGGTCCATGTCCTCGACGGGAGCGTGAGATTCGATTTGCGGAATCTCGCTCGTATTCGAGGCAGGCAGGAAATCAATTAACCGGCGCATCTGCAAAAGCGCCTCGACATCATTGTCATAGGCGCCGTCCGCGATGGAAGATTTCGTGGTGTGGACGCGGGCGCCACCTAGTTCTTCGGCTGTCACTGTTTCGTTGGTGACCGTCTTGACCACATCCGGTCCGGTCACGAACATGTAGGACCTGTCACGCACCATGAAGATGAAGTCTGTCATGGCCGGAGAGTAGACATCCCCGCCAGCACACGGGCCCATGATGACGGAGATCTGCGGAATCACGCCCGAGGCAAGCACATTGCGCTGGAAAATTTCTGCATAGCCGCCGAGCGCGGCCACGCCCTCCTGGATACGCGCACCGCCGGCGTCATAGAACCCAATGATCGGCGACCGGTTTCGCAGCGCCATATCCTGAATTTTCATGATCTTTTCGGCGTGTGCCTCCGACAGCGAGCCGCCGAAGACGGTAAAATCCTTCGCGAAGACAAAGACGGTGCGGCCGTTGACCGTTCCCCAACCGGTGACGACACCGTCGCCCGAGATCTTGGTCTTCTCCATGCCGAAACCGCTGGAGCGGTGTTCGACGAACATGCCGAACTCCTCGAAGGAGCCCTCGTCAAGAAAAACCTCCAGCCGTTCACGAGCTGTCAGCTTTCCCTTGGCGTGCTGCTGTTCAATCCGCTTTTCTCCGCCGCCAATGCGTGCGGCAGCGTGACGCCTTTCAAGCTCCTTCAGAACCTCTTTCATGTTCCTCCCCGGGTTAAGGCAGTATGGCAACAGGGCGGTAGGGTAACAGAGAAAGGGTGGCCCCACGCCCTAATGCCTGGTCCTTTATTTATCCTAATCCCCTACCATGCCCCGGTATTCTCCATCGAGGCCCACGGTTCCGCCTTGGGTTTGGCTTCGCCCTTTTGCAGAAGCTCAATGGAGATGCCATCCGGCGACCGCACGAATGCCATGTGGCCATCCCGGGGCGGCCGGTTGATCGTCACGCCGCCGTCCATCAGCCGCTGGCACGCCTCGTAAATGTCGTCCACTTCATAGGCGAGATGGCCGAAATTGCGTCCGCCCTGATATTCCTCGGGGTCCCAGTTATAGGTTAGCTCGACCAGGGGAGCCCTGTTGGCCTCGGCGGATTCCACGTCCTCTGGTGCAGCAAGGAAGATCAGTGTGAAGCGGCCCTTTTCGTTTTCGATCCGCCGTTTTTCCACGAGTCCGAGCTTGTTGCAGTAGAAATCGAGCGATTCGTCGATGTCGCGGACACGGACCATTGTGTGCAGATAACGCATAACAGCTCCTTCATTTCGGTCTGCGGCAAGATAGAGCGCAAATACCGCTCCCGGCAACGGTTCCCTTGACCGAAACCGGGAGATGAATCCGGGTATTGTTGAAAACCCCCCGGACAGGTCTTGCTAACTCATGAACCTACGATGCTATCCTTCGGAAATAGAATCAGTCCGGCGGACTAGGGAAGGCAAGATCTGATGGGGGATAATTCCTCGACAGCGCGTGAGCTTGCTGGGGGTGAACTGGCCCGGGGAGCTGGGAAGACGGAGGATAGGTCGGAGCTGATCGAGGTCTCCGGCAACATCAAGTGGTTCGATGTCGCCAAGGGATTCGGGTTTGTTCTACCCGATAGGCCGGAAACAGGGGATGTTCTTCTTCACGTATCCTGCCTCCGGCGCGACGGATATCAGACTGCGCTGACCGGCGCCCGCGTCGTCTGCCTCGCAAAGCAGGGCGAGAAGGGGATGCAGGCGTTCAAAGTGTTGTCGATGGACAATTCCACGGCAACGCACCCCGCCGAGGACCAGACACAGCGCACCCATGTTAGCGTGACTCCTGAAAGCGGTTTGGAGCGCGCGCTCGTCAAGTGGTTCAACCGCGAGAAGGGTTTCGGCTTTCTCACGCGCGGTGAAGGGACGGAAGATATTTTCATCCATATGGAGACGCTTCGCCGCTTCGGCGTCACCGAGTTGCGCCCCGGCCAGGTCGTGCTCGTGCGTTATGGGCGTGGTGAGAAAGGTCTCATGGCGGCTGAAGTCCATCCTGACTTGGGAACATTGCCGGTCTCACACTAAGTCCCCGCGCACAGTGCTGGGCTGGCATATTCCTTCTGCAGCGGGTAATCAGAAGCATTCTCTGCCCGTATCGGAGCTGGCAATGCGCTACATCCTTCATCTTGTTGCTATCTTCACCTTGCTGACGGCGAGCGCGCAGGCGCAAGAGCCAATGCGCCTGCCGGTGCATCCCGATCCCTTGGTCGCCGAAGCGGCGGATGACGGAAAGGCGTTCTCGATAGAAATCGCAAGGGAACCGGCTGAGCGAGCAAGGGGGCTGATGTTCCGCCGCGACATGCCCGATGATCGCGGCATGCTGTTTTTCTTCGATGACAGCCGGCGCCGCAGCTTCTGGATGCAGAATACGCCCATGCCGCTCGACCTCCTGTTTATCGGCGAGGACGGGATGGTCCGGGCGATCGAACAGGGCGAGCCATTTTCGACCGATGCTATTGCTCCGCCGGTCGAGGCCCAGTTTGTCCTTGAATTGAAGGCCGGAACCGCGCAGAAATCCGGCATCGAGGTCGGCACCCGCTTGCGCCATCCGCTGATCGATGCCGTTGCCGGGGCGACTGATTGACTGTTTTGGCAGGGGACACCGGCGAGCATGCAGACTTTTACGAACGAGGGCTTCGACATCGCCTTCATTGATGAGGGCAAGGGCGATCCGATTCTTCTCATCCATGGCTTCGCCTCAAACCACCTCGTCAACTGGATCACGCCCGGTTGGGTGAAGACATTGACGGATGCCGGATACCGGGTGATCGCGTTGGATAATCGCGGTCACGGACAGTCCTCGAAAAGCCACGAACCCGACGACTACACCCCATCCAGAATGGCCGGTGATGCGGCCGCACTCCTCGCCCACCTCAAGATTGAACGAGCCCACGTCATGGGCTATTCCATGGGCGCGCGTATCACCGCGTTTCTCGCACTGGAATACCCCGGCAACGTTGCCACGGCCATCTTTGGCGGCTTGGGGGCGGGTATGGTCGAGGGTGTTGGCGCCTGGGACACGATCGCCGACGCGCTCTTGGCGGAAGATCCCGAGACTATCCCGGATGAGCGCGGCCGCATGTTCCGCGACTTCGCGGACCAGACGAAGAGCGACCGCCGCGCACTCGCCGCTTGCATATCCACCTCGCGCGAACTTCTTACGCCGGAGCAGATGGGTCGCATAACCCAGCCGGCCCTCGTCGCCGTCGGCACGAAGGACGACATTGCCGGCGCGCCGGAGACGCTCGCCGAACTCCTGCCGCACGGCGAGGCATTCGCCATAGAGCGCCGCGATCACATGCTGTCGGTCGGCGACAAGTCGTTCAAGAAACGGGCACTCCAGTTCCTGGAAGAGAATCCGCTATGATTGCCGCGGAAACGATCGCGTTTACCGGGGCCGAAGACAACAGCCTGGTGGGCACGATCTGGGATGGAAAGGGCCACCCCGTCATCTTCCTCCACGGCGGCGGCCAGACCCGCCGCGCATGGGACACCACGGCCCAGCGCCTGGCCGGGCACGGTATGCGCGCCATCACGGTCGATCAGCGCGGCCACGGCGAAAGCGCCTGGGTCGTGAGCGGTAATTACACATTCGCCCATTTTGCAGAAGATGCGAACGCCGTCGCCCTGCAAGTAGAGGAGCATTTCAGGGTACGCCCATCGATTGTCGGCGCGTCCCTTGGCGGGCTTGCCGCCCTTGCGGCACAGATCGGTTCGCCAGACCTTCTGGAATCTCTCGTCCTCGTCGACATCACGCCTCGCATGGATCCGGAGGGCGTTGCGCGCATCCAGGAATTCATGGGGGCCCGAATGGAGGAGGGGTTTGCCACGCTGGACGAGGCTGCCGACGCGGTTGCCGCCTATCTTCCGCACCGCCGGCGGCCGCGCTCTTTGGAGGGACTGCGCAAGAATCTGCGCCTGGATGCGGACGGGCGCTACCGCTGGCATTGGGATCCTGCATTCATCAAGGGCGAACAGAACATCGATCAGGGCTCAGCCCCGTTCATGGAGAGGATCATGGCGGCCCTTCCGAATCTCGCCCTTCCAGTCTTGCTGGTGCGCGGCGTCCAATCGGAGCTGGTCCAGGAGGAGTACGCGCGCGAGTTTGTCGATCGCACTCCCACAGCCTCCTATGTCGATGTTCGCGGCGCCGGCCATATGGTCGCCGGTGACCGCAACGACGCCTTTTCCGAGGCGGTGCTTGATTTTCTCACGGGCGATAAAGCGGCCTGAAATCAATTTCGCTTGATGATTGTTCAAGTAATTTGCGGTTCAATCGAGCGGCCGGGTATTCTATGTTCATGTGAGCCGGTACGTTCGCAGCATGGAGAAGCCTGATGACGGCCAGACACGCCCTTCGCCCCGATGCGCCGCAACAGATGGATCCCATCTGGTCCGCCGTCCGCTCCGAGGCTCAGGAGGCAGTGGAGAAAGATCCGCTCCTCGCCGCGTTTTTGTATTCGACGGTCCTCAATCATAAAGCGCTCGAAGATGCGGTGATCCACCGGGTGGCCGAGCGTCTCGACCATCAGGATGTCAGCGCGGATCTCATCCGGCAGACTTTCCAGGCCATGCGTGACGACACGTCGGACTGGAGCACGACGGTGCGCGTCGACATCCAGGCTTACTACGACCGCGATCCGGCCTGTGACCGGTTCATCATGCCCGTTCTGTATTTCAAAGGCTTTCACGCCATCCAGACGTATCGGCTGGCCCATTGGCTTTGGGAGCAGGGCCGGCACGACTTCGCATTTTATCTGCAAAGCCGCTCTTCCTCCGTGTTCCAGACGGATATCAATCCGGCAGCAAAGATCGGCAAAGGCATCTTCCTCGATCATGCGACCGGCCTGGTGGTTGGCGAAACCGCCGTGGTGGAGGATAATGTTTCCATTCTGCAGGATGTGACCCTGGGTGGGACGGGCAAGGAAATGGGGGACCGCCATCCCAAGATCCGCCACGGTGTGCTTATCGGCGCTGGGGCGAAAATCCTCGGCAATATCGAGATCGGCCACTGCACCAAGGTGGCCGCCGGCTCAGTGGTGGTCAAACCGGTGCCGGCGAACAAGACGGTGGCCGGCGTGCCGGCGCGCATTATCGGGGAAGCTGGATGCGAGGAACCCTCACGCGCGATGGATCAGCTCTTGCAGGGAGGAGAATGACCTAGCGGTGGAAAGCCGGGGTTTTCGTGGGGCAGGGCAGCCAGCGGACTTTACAGCCGCGCCGCCCCCGTGTCAGAAGCGCTGCGGCCACCCCCCGAACAGCGGAGAAGTTTGTTGAAGCCGGAAGAACTCAGAAAGCTCGACGCGTATTTCAAACGCACGTTCCAGAACGCCTCCCTGATGGTCAAGGCGCGCCCGCGCAAGGACGATTCTTGCGAGCTCTACCTTGGTGACGAGTTCCTTGGTATCATCTTTCGTGACGAGGAGGAGGGCGAGCTTTCCTACAATTTCTCCATGGCGATCCTGGACATCGATCTCGACTGATCAAACGTCCGTTCGCCTTGCCGCGATTGTGCATCGCGCCGTATCCTGGTCTTTGACACTCGGGAGAGGCCGTTTCCATGCCGATTTATACACTCGACAATGTAGCTCCGGAATTTGCAGATGAGGAAACGGTCTGGATCGCGCCGGACGCGTCGCTCATAGGGCACCTTCATATCGGTCGCGCTGTGGGCATCTGGTTCGGCTCGGTCCTGCGCGGCGACAATGAGCCGATCACAATCGGCGATGAAACCAATGTGCAGGAACACACGATCATGCACACCGACATGGGTTACCCGCTTACGGTCGGGCGGGGTTGCACGATCGGGCACCGCGCAATGCTGCATGGCTGCACGGTCGGAGACAATTCTCTGATCGGAATGGGCGCCATTGTCTTGAACGGCGCCCGGATCGGCCGTGACAGCCTGGTTGGTGCGGGCGCACTGGTGACGGAAGGCAAGACGTTTCCAGACCGGTCTCTTATCGTCGGTTCACCTGCCAAAATGATACGCGAGCTTGACGATGCGGCAATCGCCAACCTGCGAGCTTCTGCCACCCATTATGTCGAAAACGACCGGCGCTTTCGCCGGGGCCTTGCCCTCAGGTCGTAAGCACAGCTCCTTTACCTGAAATAAGCGGAGCCGGCCCGGGGAAGGGCCGGCTCCTGACCCGGTCGTTGGGGACGGGGAGGTGGGGACTCGACCGGGTTTTCCGATGTTCCTATTGGGATACGCTGCCGACGAGCACGTCGCGACCGTGTTCGATGCTTACCCATTTGCCGCTATGGTGCTCTGACTGGCGCTTGAGATACTCGTAAGGCGTCTCGGACCATGGCAGGACGCGCGCCTCCATATTATCGAGCACATAGTCGCCCATATGCGTGTTGACGGTAAGGACCGCGTGCCCGTCGCCATTCGGCTGGAGAACCACGGTAACCAGCAGGTTGCTGCCTGGAATGCCGGCTTCCATCAGCCGACGACGTTTCTCCAGAACATAATCCTCGCAGTCGCCGTAGATATCGGGATAGGACCAGTACTCCTCGATACCCCAAAGTTCCATGTCCGTGCGCGGCATCACCGATCTGTTTACCGCGTTGTTGACCTCGACAATCGTTTCCCACAGCGCCGGCGTCAGGTTGACGGGCGATACACGCCACGTAGTCCGACTGCATTCCTCGGGATGACGCTGACAAAATTCGTAATGGCCTACAGGTTGCGAGGTAATTCCGCCTGTGGCCATGAAATCCGTACCCGCTTGGGCATTTGCCGCAAAGGCTGAAAGCAGAAACGCAAACGTCGCCACTCGCGGACTGGTCTTCGCTTTATTCATTGTCGTCTCCCCGTTCGGAAGCGACAATGGCATCTCTGAATTTATACCGCGCAAAAAACAGAAGTAGAAATAAGATCAAATTTTATACAAGTTGATAACCATTCGGGAAAACGAGATTAAACGGTGGATTAACTGCAATAGTTATTGCGAATTACCATGGTAAATCTTTCCTGAATCCCATATGGGAATCAAATTTAAGGAAAGCGCGATATGATCGACGCCTGCCACCATGGATGGCCATGGAAGTGGGAGGAATATGTCGAACGAGGTGTTGGGCTGTTGGATTAGACGGGTATGCCGTCCTGCAACGCGTCGTGTTCCTGGATGACAGCGAACTCGACGGCAATACCGTTATCGAGATGTCGGACCACCCGGCCGCGCACGGCCCCGAGAAACACAGGGGTTTCGAGTTCCGGTTTGACATCGACCTGGATTGCCGCGCCGGAGACGGAAAGGTCGACGATCCGGCAGCGATATTGCTGATCGTCCGGCAGTCGAAGAGTGGTGAGCGGATTGTTCGGGATAATACGCTCGTGGCGGCGGTCTTCCGGAAGGTTCAACTCATGTCGGTTGGCAAGCCAGGTCAATTGAGCCGCAAGCTTGTCCCGTTTTCGTTCCGAGGCGCTTATGGTCATGGCGAAGCCATCATCCGTCATACGCGTGATGACACCCTCGATACGCCCGACATGGTCCAGATAGGCTACCACGCGCTCACCTACGGCACCGGTCTTTTCAGCTGTCATTGAGAGGTCACCGGGCGACATGTTCGTCACCCGACAGGGGTACTCAGAGCGGTCCTGCAACATGTAACGACCGTGAATCGTGACCTCTACGCGCTGAAATCTGCGCCTTTCCGGGCGTGGGGGGATCGGGTTCATGACCGCAGGATTCACCGTAACGTTCCACTTTCCGATTGCGCAGCCTGTCCACTGGCAATCGGCAGCAGCCTATCTTTACAACGGTTAAGATCGCGTAATGCGCTGGTCTGAACGGGAGGTTCGCACCAGCCTCATGAGAGGAAGGTCGCGTGGAAATCCGATATTCAACCTCGGCCGAGATCTATCCGGCTCGTCCGCCCTGGTAGACGACCAGATGCCGAATGCGACGTCCTTGTTCAGTTTCCGCGGCCATCAATTCGCCATCCGGCGAAAGGGAAGGGCTATTGATGGTCGAACGGAGGGGTGCAGCCACCATCTCTTCCGGGTTCACAAAATGAAAGCTACCGATCTTGTTTTCCACGATTGGATCGGCGCCGAGCCAGAACGGTTTCATGAGCGGCTGAACGGTGCCCAGAAAGCGTGGGCGCTCACCCTTGCCCGCGAGCGGCAACAAAATCATTTCAAAGTTGTTGATCCGGCTGTCACGTGTCGCACCCTCGTAGGCAATGACGCAAACGGCGTTGTCCTTCGACACGTGATCGACAAGCCGATTGATTGCTTGTGTATCTTTCCGAGCCCACAAGGACGGGAAGAGATGCCCTTTTAGCTCTTTGCCATAGATTGCGCACATGCGTGTGCCGGCCAGGCGAAAAGCTGTCTCGCCATGATCCCCGCGCTCCAGAATAAATGTGTCTGCGAGCAATTGCTTGATCTCGGCGGGTTCGATCTCTGTTCGCAGCGGCGCGGGCCGCCTGCCGCGTAGCCTGTTCCAATATTGGAACAGAGCCATTGATCCGTCCTGATTCATGCCTGCCTGTCCATTGTGACTGCGTTCCCGTTTCAAAAGCGAACAGGAGAGGTCCCACTCACTCTAGATGACCGAAGAAGCAGGTTCTGTGCCAGTCTTGATCCGCCTTTTGCACGGGAACGGTTTGTTAGGGTTAACAAAAGGTTGACGTTGCATGAACGGATAATCGCTGCCACATACTACGGTAAACAAAACGATAACCGACGGCAGCGCCCGCGGTTCCAAGGTTAAGCAGTGGGGCTCGACCGAAAGCCGTCCAGCGGAAACGCTGGGCGGCTTCTGTTTTGTCCCTATCTCTGTTACCGCAGCACTCTGACAAATCCGCAGGCGGCAGACCGAATGACCGAGACCAACTCCTCCCACGACGAAGAGACGGACTTAGAAACCGAACCGCGCCGCCGCGAACCCATCTTCAACATGCCGGGGGTGGTGACGCTCCTGATCGCGGTCTGCGTGGCCGTTCACCTGGTGCGTGTCTATGTCTTGAGCCCGTCCGGCAACGTGGAGGTGCTGGCGCGGTTTGCGTTCATACCCATGCGCTACACCAGTGGCCTGCCACTCGATATTTATGCGTTTCTCAGCCCGCTTACTTACGCCTTTTTGCATGGGGGAGTGGCTCACCTGGCGATCAATATGATCTGGCTTGCCGCCTTTGGCTCTCCGTTGGCAAATCGAATCGGCACGGCACGGTTCCTGCTCTTCTGGGGAGCGACGGTGCTTGCCGCCGTCTTTCTTCATTTCATCCTTCATCCGTATGATATATTGCCGCTCGTGGGCGCTTCCGGTGCCATCTCGGGAATGATGGGGGCGGCCGCCCGGTTCGGCTTCCGCATCGACCGCACAGAGGGGAGAGCAGCCTTCGCAGGCCCGGTTCTTCCGCTGCCAATGGTGTTCCGCTCGCGCATAGCGGTGGTGTTCCTGGTCGTATGGATGGCGGTCAATCTTGTTGTCGGCCTTACCTCCGGCATCGGAGACAGCCCGCGGATCGCTTGGGAGGCCCATATCGGCGGTTTTCTCGTTGGCTTCTTTTTTATTCACGCTTTCGACCGTAAACGGCCCGAACACCACTATCCCGTGTGACATCTTGCAAAGCCGGTCGGCTCGGCGCACCATCGGTCATCCCGGACACCGGGAAATTGGAAGCGATAGGAGATCGCGATGACGGTGAAGGCCATCCTGGATGAAAAGGGCCGCGCGGTAACCACCATCCCCGCGGACAAGACCTTAGCAGAAGCCGCTGCGCTTCTTGCCGACCACGGCATTGGCGCCGTAGTCGTCACGAATGACAAGATGCGCATCGACGGCATTCTATCGGAACGCGATATTGTGCGCGCGATCGGCCGGAAAGGCGCTATCGTGCTCGAGCAGCCGGTCTCAAAGATCATGACGGCTGACGTGCAGGTTTGCCGTGAAAGCCACACTGTGAACGATGTCATGCAGATGATGACGGCAGGCCGCTTCCGACATCTCCCGGTAGAGGATAACGGACGACTTGCCGGCCTCGTTTCGATCGGCGATGTGGTCAAACGCCGAATCCAAGAAGTGGAACGCGAGGCCGAGGATATTCGCACCTACATAGCCAGCGCCTGAGTGAAGGAGGCCGCCGCTTGGGCGGCGACCTCGTCACGTTTTCAGCGGTTGTCGAGCTGGGAGCGCACGAGCCTCAGCCCGCGTTGCGTGATTCGATAAGGCCCGCCGTTCTGGGAGACGATGGCCTTCTTTCGCTTGATTTTACGAAAGAGCCTCACATTGAGGCCGGGAAAGTACCAGCCGTCACGCGTTACGCAGTGGAGTTGGGCTATCCGGCCGCGCTCGTCCTTCTCGACATCGATGCGGCCCCCTTGTGCGAGAATGTGGAGGATGCGCTGTTCCGCGCGTGAGATATCCATTCGTTCGAAGTCCTGGAAAACCGTGGCGCAGGCGCGCCAATACAGATGCCGCGTCAGCCAAGGCTGCGCGGGGCTCCGGTTTTCGCCCTGATCCTTCGGGATCAGGGCCTCAGCAGGTCTCCGACTGTTTGGACATCAAGACTCCGTTTGAAGCGGTGATCGCAATAGCGTAGCGGGTGCGCCACGTAAAGCACCGCCTGGGGCTTACAGGCAGGGAACAGCGGGAAAAGACGTTGCGTTGCAAATCCATAGTGTATAGAAATTGGGCACAATGAACGGGTGCCTTTCTTTTAATCAGAATGTGGAAAAGCTCGCGAGGCCGCTCAAGGTCGGCCCGGTCACACTGCGCAATCGCGTCTTTCTGGCTCCAATGTCGGGCGTCACCGATCTGCCGTTTCGCCTGCGGGCACATGCTCACGGCGCCGGGCTCGTGGTCTCCGAGATGGTGGCGAGCGGCGAGTTGGCGAAGGGCAGGGCGGACAGTGCACGCCGCATCCGCCGGCCCAACATCGACGTGCATATGGTGCAGGTCGCCGGCCGGGAAGCGCGCTGGATGGCCGAAGCGGCGAGGATCGCAGTCGATGCCGGCGCAGATATCGTCGATATCAACATGGGTTGCCCGGCAAAGAAGGTAACGGGCGGCTACTCGGGATCGGCACTCATGCGCGAGCCGGACCATGCGCTTTCGCTCATCGAGGCGGTGGTCAAGGCGGTTCGGGTACCGGTCACCGTCAAGATGCGGCTCGGCTGGGACGAGGATAGCCTCAACGCACCGATGATCGCGCAGAGGGCGGAGGAGGCCGGCGTGCAGATGGTGACGATCCATGGACGTACGCGCTGCCAGTTTTACAAGGGCAGGGCGAATTGGCAGGCGATCGCGCGGGTCAAGCAGGCGGTCTCCATTCCCGTAATCGCCAACGGCGATGGCGATGGACCACAGCAGGCCGCCTCTATGCTGGCCCAGTCCGGCGCCGACGCGGTGATGATCGGCAGGGCTCATTATGGCGCGCCGTGGAAGGCCGGCATGCTCGCCCATTTTGCCGCCGGCAACGATGCACCGGGCGTGCCGCAGGATTCCGCCGCGCTGGTCGACTACATTTCCGCTCATTACGAGGACATGCTTTCCCATTACGGCCCCGGCCAGGGCATGCGCCACGCGCGCAAGCATCTGGGCTGGTACATGGACCGTTTCGGCCGTGCGGATGCCGAAGTGCGCCGCGCGATCATGACCGGTACGGAGCCTGCTGCGGTTCTGCGGCAGTTGCCGGAGGCCTTTGATGAAATCTCCGGCGAACAAAGGTTGGTGGCATGATGGCAGGCACGCCGGCAGCCGGCAGCGCCAAAACGGAACTCGCGCAGGCCGTGATCAACGCAATCGGGCTCCCGGTGATCATGGTGGACAGCGAGGGGCATATTGTCTTTGCCAACGTGGAGGCCGAGAGCTTTTTTGGACTCGGGGCGACGATGTTAGCACGCAGCCGACTGGCCGATTTCGTGCCTTTCGGCAGCCCGCTGCTATCGCTCCTGGAGCAGGTGCGCGAACAGCGTTCGGCCTTCAACGAGTACCGGGTCGACCTTTCCTCTCCGCGTCTCGGGCCCGATCGGATCGTCGACATCTATGTCGCTCCCGTCACCGAGAAACCCGATGCAGCCGTCATCATGCTGCAGGAGCGCACGATGGCGGAGAAGATCGACAGGCAGATGACCCATCGCGGTGCAGCCCGGTCGGTCACGGGGCTTGCCGCCATGCTGGCGCATGAGATCAAAAATCCGCTGTCGGGGATTCGCGGCGCGGCACAGCTCTTGGACAATGTGGTTTCGGACGAGGACCGAGGCCTGGCGCGGCTGATCACGGAAGAAACGGACCGCATCGTCGCGATGGTCGACCGCATGGAAGTGTTCTCGGATGAGCGACCTGTTGAGCGCGAGCCGATCAACATCCATGTCGTTCTCGACCACGTGAAGGCGATCGCGCGGAACGGTTTCGCCCGCGATATCGAGATCGTGGAGGAATACGATCCCTCGTTGCCGCCGGTCTTTGCCAATCGGGACCAGCTTATCCAGGTCTTCCTGAATCTGGCGAAGAACGCGGCGGAAGCCATTGGAAGAAAAGGCGATGGTGAAATCCGGTTCACCACCGCTTTCCGTCCTGGCATTCGCCTCTCGGTGCCTGGTACGAGCGAGCGCGTCTCGCTGCCTCTGGAATTTTGCGTGCACGACAACGGGCCGGGGGTGCCGGAGGATATCCGATCGATCATCTTCGATCCTTTCATCACCAGCAAGACGAACGGCTCGGGCCTTGGCCTGGCATTGGTCGCCAAGATCGTCGGCGCCCACGGCGGCATCGTGGAATGCGACTCGTCCTCGCGCGGCACGACTTTCCGCATTCTGATGCCCGCCTGGCATGAGCCCGCCGGCCCCCGCGCCGCTAACCGAAAACGAGCGGATTCCAGGTCATGAGCACAACGGGCAGCATTCTCGTCGCCGACGACGACGCGGCCATTCGCACGGTTCTCAACCAGGCGCTTTCGCGCGTCGGCCATCACGTCCGCGTGACCTCCAACGCCGCCACGCTGTGGCGCTGGATTGCGGCGGGCGAGGGCGATCTCGTCATCACCGACGTCGTGATGCCGGACGAGAATGCCTTCGACATGCTGCCGCGCATCCAGAAAACGCGGCCGGATCTGCCGGTGATCGTCATGAGCGCGCAGAACACGTTCATGACGGCGATCCGCGCCTCGGAGGGCGGGGCCTATGAGTATCTCCCCAAACCCTTCGACCTGACTGAGCTTCTGGGCATTGTTGGCCGGGCGCTTTCGGAGCCGAAGAAAGCCAGGAAGTCCGAGCCGAAGGCGGAGGACGCTCCCGACTCCATGCCGCTTATCGGCCGTTCGCCCGCCATGCAGGACATCTACCGCATGCTTGCGCGCATGATGCAGACGGATCTGACCGTCATGATCAATGGCGAGTCGGGCACCGGCAAGGAGCTTGTGGCGCGGGCACTGCATGATTTCGGCCGGCGGCAGGACGGTCCTTTCGTGGCGATCAATATGGCGGCGATCCCGCGAGACCTCATCGAGTCCGAACTTTTCGGTCACGAGAAAGGTGCTTTCACCGGCGCTCAGCATCGCTCCTCCGGCCGGTTTGAGCAGGCAGATGGCGGCACGCTGTTCCTCGATGAAATCGGTGATATGCCGATGGAGGCCCAGACGCGACTTCTGCGCGTTCTCCAGCAGGGCGAATACACCACCGTGGGTGGACGCACGCCGATCAAGACTGATGTGCGCATCGTGGCTGCGACCAACAAGGATTTGCGCACGCTGATCAATCAGGGGCTTTTCCGCGAGGATCTGTTTTACAGGCTCAACGTCGTGCCTTTGCGCCTGCCGCCGCTGCGCGAGCGCGCGGAGGATATCCCGGACCTGGTCCGCCACTTCTTCGGTCTGGCGGAGCGGGAAGGCCTTCAGGCCAAGCGCATCAACAGGGCGGGCCTCGATGCGATGATGCATTATTCGTGGCCGGGAAATGTGCGCGAGCTGGAAAATCTCGTCCGGCGGCTTGCCGCGCTTTATCCGCAGGAAGAAATCTCGGAAGAAATCGTCGTCAACGAGCTGAGCGGCTCCGGATTTTCCGACCTGGAGCCGAACGCCGCAACCCTTCCGGAAGATTTGCCGCTGGGGCAAGCGGTCGAGCAGTATCTCCAGCGCTATTTCCGCGGCTTCGGTGACGACCTCCCGCCCGTGGGCCTCTACCAGAGAATCGTATCGGAAGTGGAATATCCGCTGATCCTTGCCGCACTGACGGCAACTCAGGGAAACCAGCTCCGGGCAGCGGAATTGCTGGGGCTGAATCGAAACACTCTGCGCAAGAAAATTCGCGAACTGGGCGTCGACGTCTTCAACTCCGGACGGCATTCGCAAGCCTGATTGATCTCCTGTCGTCTCGTCGTTCCTGCTCTTGTAGATGGGAGGTCGATCGTGAGGCCGCGCCTTCCATTGAGTGGGGTGGAAGTTTCTTACGAATCCCACACGCCTATTCGTTCCCGCGCGGTGGTCCGCCGGGGCTTGTCAA
>NZ_JAKCWP010000010.1 GCF_028767125.1 Chelativorans sp. YIM 93263 | reverse complement strand
GGGCTCCTCGCCGGCTACGGCCATTCCTCCTTCGATGTCGACGACCGAGCCTCGTCCGGCTCGAGCGACAATTATCATCTCGGGTTTTATGGCGGCGGCCGGTGGGATGCGATCCGCTTGTCGGGTGGGCTCGCCTATACGTGGCACGACATCGGAACGGACCGGTCGGTTGCCTTCGGCGGCTTTTCCGACAGGCTTTCGGCCGNACCGGTCGGTTGCCTTCGGCGGCTTTTCCGACAGGCTTTCGGCCGACTACGACTCCGGCACTTTCCAGGCCTTCGGCGAAGCCGGCTACCGCATCGACACGGCCGTCGCGTCATTCGAGCCATTCGTCGGCCTGGCGCATGTGAGCCTGCACACCGACGGCTTTGCCGAGGACGGTGGCGCGGCGGCCCTTTCGGCGGGCAGCCAGACCACAAGCACTACCTTCACCACGCTCGGTGTCCATGCCTCCACGCAGCTCGACTTGGGCGGCACGAGCGCGAGGGTGCATGGTTCGCTCGGCTGGCGGCATGCCTTCGGCGATACGGTGCCGCTCGCCACGCAAGCCTTTGCCGGCGGCGAGGCCTTTACCGTTGCGGGCACGCCGATCGCCGAGGACGCGGCCGTCATCGAGGCCGGGCTCGATCTTGGCATCTCAGACAGCGCCAGTCTCGGGCTGAGCTACAGCGGCCAGATCGCAAGCGAGGTGCGGGAGCATGGGTTCAACGCCAGGCTCAGCGTGAGATTCTGAGCCGGGATTTCTATCATTGGGGGACCACTGCATCGACCATCCATTTCTCCGAAGTTGGCTAAGTCCAAGACCACGCTGACTCACGATCCCAGGCGGAAGCGGCGAAAGCGCTGCTCGTGAGTGCGACATAGGCGCAACATAGAGGGAAAAAAGCGTTTAAAATCAATGGCGGGTAGAGTTCTGCAAATCCTTGCACCCCGGTTCGATTCCGGGCGAGGCCTCCATATTTCCACCGAGCATTTGAGGCTGCCTGCCCTCATGGCCACAGCTCTCCTTTGGCGCACGGCACAGCGAAACGCCAATAGGAGCAAATCCCGAACTCCCCGTCAGCCGCAGCCGACGGGGTGACAGTTCAGATCACACCACGCCGATAGCTGGTCAGGCGGCGAAGCCGAAGAAGCGGCGGACGGCATACCTCCAGCCGGCCCGCGCCTCCTTTCTTGCTATATAGCGGCGCAGCGCACTGGCGACGACCGGACCGGTCATCCTGCCGAGGTAATGGCAATCGCACAGGAGACGGTGAGCATCGGAGTCGTTGATTCCAAAGAAATCCGACGCGTCGCCCAGCCCGTCACTCTTCAAACCTTCGTCGCGCAGAGTCTGGTCTTCGTAAGCGATGGTCAGCGGCGTGTTGCTATCCCGGTAGGCTCTGCGGTCGGCGGGAGTAAGGTATTCGATCTCCCTGAGCGCGTTGAGCGGACCGCCATGGGCGTCGAGAAGCGCGGCCCAACGCTCGATGCGTTCGCGCTGGGACATCTTCTGTTGTTCCGGTGCTGGATAGGCTGTTGCGATAGCGGCAATTTCTTGCGGGCTTTGGTGCTTCATGACTACCTCCCTGCGATGAACAAACAGGTTTACAGATGAGGAGGTAGAGCGCGATTCTCGCTTCGACAGACGCTCACGAGAACTCACAGCGATCACAAATTGTATCATCGCCCGAATCGGTCGAAGCGAGGCGCAGTCCGCTGAATCACCATGCTTTGCCCGGCACATGAAAGGACCGGGACAACTTTCGAAGAAGCTTAGAAAAACTCCAGGCTCACCCGGAAAAGCTGCTCCACCTGCCGCACCGCGCTTTCCATGGCGAAAATAACAACGCGGTCCTTTGGCTTGATTCGCAGAGAGCCACTCGGCTTGATCACCTTACCCTCGCGATACACCGCGCCGACACGCATGCCGTCCGGCAGGCCCTGTTCGCCGAGCGGCGGGCCGACGAGTGGCGATGTTTCCAGCGCCTCGGCCTCGATGATCTCCGCCGCGCCGCGCTGGATGTTATGAACACCGCGAATGCGACCGCGGCGCACATGCTGAAGAACCCGCGAAATGGTCACTGCGCGCGGATTGACGTGGGCGTCGATCCCCAGCGTGTTGGCGAACTCGTGATAGGTTGGGTTGTTGATCAGCACCAGGTTGGATTTGCATCCCAGACGCTTGGCGATCACGCTCGAAAGAATATTGACCTGATCGTCATTGGTCAGCGCCACCATCAGGTCGGCGTGGGCGATATCGGCCTCCAGCAGAAGCTTCTGCTCCAGCGCGCTGCCGTGCAAGACCACGGTCCGGTGAAGCTGGTCGGCAACGCTGACGGCGCGCGTCCGATCGCTCTCGATCAGCTTGATGCGAGCGCTGCTCTGCTTGCGCTCCATGGCACGGGCGACGTAAAGGCCGATATTCCCACCGCCGGCAATGACGATCCGCGTCGCTTCCGTTTCCTCGTGACCGAACAGGCCGAGCGTGCGCCGCACCTGCTCGCGCGTGGTAACGACATAGGCCAGATCGCCGGCCATGAGCTGGTCGGCCGAGCGCGGGATGAAGAGCGAGCCGTTGCGCGAGACACCGACCACGGTCGACGGCAGGTCGGGGAAAAGCTCCGTGAGCTGCGCCAGCGGCGTGTTGATCACCGGGCATTCTTCCAGACACTCGATGGCCACCATCGCCACTTGCCCATCGGCAAACGAGACGACATCCGTCGCCCCCGGCAGGGCAATGCGCCTGAGCACCATCTCACCCACCTCGAGCTCCGGCGAGATGATCACATCGATCGGCAGGTGATCGCGCGAAAAAAGGTCCATATAGCGCGATTGCAGGTAGGACTGCGCGCGGATACGGGCGATCTTGGTGGGCACGTTGAAGAGCGAGTGCGCCACCTGGCAGGCCACCATGTTGATTTCGTCATAGAGCGTGACGGCAATGATCATGTCCGCTTCCTGAGCGCCTGCCTCGGCCATAATGCTGGGATGCGCGCCGTGGCCGACAAAGCCGCGCACGTCGAGCGTGTCGCGCACATTGCGGATCAGGTCCGGCGAGGTGTCGATGACCGACACATCGTTGCGCTCCGCCGCCAGGCGTTCCGCGATACCGTAGCCCACCTGGCCGGCACCGCAAATTATGACCTTCATGACGTACTCCGCCTTACATGCCCAGCGACTTCAGCTTTCGGTGAAGTGCGGAGCGTTCCATACCGATGAACTCGGCCGTGCGCGAGATATTGCCGCCGAACCGGTTAATCTGCGCCAAAAGATATTCCTTTTCGAACATCTCCCGCGCCTCGCGCAGAGGCAGTGCCATGATGTGCTGATCCGACTGATTCGGCACGCGCGGCATGACGTCGCCGATCTCGGACGGGAGGAGGTCCGCCGTGATCAGCCGATCCTCCTCCTCGCCGCGCGTGAGGATCAGCAGGCGCTCGATGTTGTTGCGCAGCTGGCGCACATTCCCCGGCCAGTCATGCGCCTGGAGCACGGCCATGGCATCCTCGCCCAGCCGGCGCGGCCTGATGCCGACCTGCGCGGCGATCTGCGCCATAAAGTGCTCCACAAGAAGGGGGATGTCCTCACGGCGCTCGGCGAGCGCGGGAACGTGGATGGGCACCACGGCCAACCGGTGGAACAGGTCCTCCCGGAAGCGCCCGTCCGCGATCATGCTCTCCAGATTGCGCGCCGTTGAGGAGATAATGCGGACATCCACCTTGACGCGCTTTGAGCCGCCGACACGCTCGAACTGCTGGTCGACGAGCACGCGCAGGATCTTCGCCTGGGTTTCGAGTGGCATGTCGGCCACCTCATCCAGATAGAGCGTGCCGCCATGCGCCTGCTCCAGCGCGCCGACCTTGCGTTCGCTGCCGTTAGACTCGGTTCCGAAGAGCTCTATTTCCATGCGCTCCGGCGTGATTGAAGCGGCATTCACGGAAACGAACGGGCCGCCGCTGCGCACCGAATGGGCGTGGATGGCGCGCGCGACCAGCTCCTTGCCGCAACCGGACGGCCCGATCAGCATGACCCGGCTGTTGCTTGCAGCGACCCGGTCGATCGCCTGGTGCAGATTGTTGATGGCCGTGGACGTGCCGATCAGATCGAAGCTCTCGCCGCTGCGCCGGCGCAGGTCCGAGACTTCGCGCTTGAGCCGTGACGTCTCGAGCGCCCGCTCGCAGATCAGCACCATGCGGTCGGCCTTGAACGGCTTTTCGATGAAATCGTAGGCGCCTCGCTTGATGGCGGAAACGGCGGTCTCGATCGTACCGTGACCGGAGATCATCACGACCGGCAGATCCGGGTGAATCTCCTTGATTTTGTCGAGCAGGGTCAAGCCGTCGAGCGTAGAACCCTGCAGCCAGATGTCGAGCAATACCAAGCTCGGGAGACGATCGGTGATCGCCGCCAGAGCGGAATCGCTGTCGCCCGCCGTGCGCGCTTCATGCCCCTCATCGTCCAGAATGCCCGCGACCAATTCACGGATGTCTTCCTCGTCATCGACAACCAGAATGTCAGACGCCATTGTTGACCTTTTCCGTTCCTGTGGGTTTGCCCGCCCCTGCCCTTTCATTGCCATCCGCCGCCAATCCCGGCAGAATCATGCGGATCATAGCCCCTTTTCCATTGTGAAAATCGGCCGGTGCGTCATGCAGCTCCAGCCGGCCCCCATGGTCCTCGATAATCTTTCTCACGATAGCCAGCCCCAGCCCGGTGCCTTTTTCGCGAGTTGTCATGTACGGCTCCAGGAGGCGCTGCCGGTTTTCCCGTGGCAGGCCCTTGCCATTATCCATGATGCAGATTTCGATTTCGCGACCACTATATGCGGCCTGGACCCGGATATAGCCGTGATAATTTTCCGTATCGCGCGCGCGCGCATCAATCGCCTCGGCAGCATTCTTGATCACGTTCCCAAATGCCTGGCTCATGAGCCGGGTGTCGAAGCGGCCGACCAACGGCACCTTACCAAGCGCCATTTCCACCGATGTGTCCGGGCGGCTGACGTCCACCAGGAACGCGGCCTCCCGCAGCGGCTCGCGCAGATCCAGTTCGCGGATATCCGGCTTGGGCATGCGCGCGAAGGCGGAGAACTCATCCACCATGCGGCCGATATCGCCCACCTGGCGGATGATCGTGTCCGTGCACTGGTCGAAGACCTCGCGGTCTTCCGTAATTACCTTGCCGTAGCGCCGCCGGATCCGCTCTGCCGAAAGCTGGATCGGTGTCAGTGGATTCTTGATCTCGTGGGCGATGCGCCGCGCCACATCCGCCCAAGCCGAAGTACGCTGTGCCTGCACGAGATCGGTGATATCGTCAACCGTCACCACATAGGAGTGGTCTTCAGCTTCGCCCCCTTCCTCCGTGGTGATCTGAACGTTGAAGGTCCGCTCGGCACCCATCCTGTAGAAGGTCACCTGATCCCGGTAAACCGGCCGCCCGGAGCTGCGTCCCTGCTCGAATACCCTTCCGATCTGGGGCAGAACCGTCGAAAGATTCTTGCCTACCGTCTCCGACGCGGAAATGGAAAGCATGGTCTCCGCCGAACGGTTGACGATGGAGACCGTGCCTTCTGCATCGACGCCGATCACGCCCGCGGTAACACCCGACAGGACAGCCTCGGTGAAGCGCCGGCGCTCATCGATGACGTCTCGCGCCGATATCAGCTCGTCGCGTTGCGTCTTGAGCTGGAACGTCATCTTGTTGAACGTGTCGCCGAGCGAGGCCACGTCGCCGTCGGAGGTGCGCACGGGCACCGCCACGTCCAGATTGCCGATGGAGACAGCCCCGGCCGCGCCGATCAACTGGCGAATGGGCCGCACCAGCCGGTCAGCGACGGCAATGCCGGTCCAGATCGCCGCCAGCACGATGGCAAGCGTCACGACAAGGTAAAGCAGCGCGAAGGCGACCTGCGTGTTGGTCCGGTTTGCTTCCAGCGCGCGGTATTCCCCGGTGTTCGACGCGACGATGCGTTGTGCTTTGATCACTTCCGAATCGAGTTCGCGCAGCGTGTAAAGGAAGGCGTCGGGAATTTCACGCAATCGAATCAGTGCACCGATCAGGTTGCCGGGCGGGATGTCGAAAAGCACCGGCCTACCTTCGGCAGCACTCTCCATCGCGCCATCGGGTGGCGCCGGGATCTGCACGGAATCCAGCATGTCCGCTGCCATGATAACGGACTGATCGTCCCTTAGCAGAACCGCATGATCGAGTCCCCGGCCGCTCGTTTGCTGCGTCAACAGCTGGCGAAAGCCGTTACGGTCGAGGCTGTAGAGGGTGCGCGACCGATCGAGATCGATCGCCATAGAAAGCGTCGTGCCCTGCAAGTTGCTGGCGTTCTCCCGCACATAGGCTTCCGCGATGGACATCGAAGACTGGACGATGGCCCGTGTGCGCAGTTCAAACCAGCGGTCGAGGCCGAGATCGAGCGTGATGGAGGCAATGACGGCAACGAGAATGGCCGGAATCGCCGCAACCAGCGAAAACATCGCGACGATGCGCACATGCAGCCTTGCCGCGGCCTTCCCGCCCTTGCGCGCGGCGTAAATCCGATGCGCCTCACGGGCGATAAGCGCCAGAAGCACAAGCACGAAGGCCGCGTTCACACCGATCAGCGCGAGAGTCGTGCCTGCATCGGGCGTTAACGGGGTCAGGCCCAACAGAACGGCAAAGGAAACCACGGCCGTCAGCAACGCCCCCGCCGTGGCGATGATGCCCGGCAACGCCATTAGACGCCGATTGTCATTCGGCGCAGACTGGTAAACCGCTTCTTCAGCCATAGTGGCGTGCGAACTCATAAATGGGCCCGGATTATGTCCGAGTGGCAGCGCGTGGCAGATATGCAACGCAATGTGGCAGGATTGCAACTAGCCGGCTTCATTCCTTGCCTTTACACAGGCGTGAGGCATCATTCAATCGGCGCATGCCTGATCTTCGCGCCCTGCGTGCGGCGCAAGCGACCGATATACTTACGAGCTGCCCCTTTCAGGACGGTGGTAACCGGTAAGAGCGGCACGAGCGCCCCGCCGCTTCCGGAGAACCATTCTCCATCCGAAGTGCAGTGGAGCATATCAGAGATCTGTTCCGTGACCGTGGGCTTGGCACGAACGCTCAGGCATGGATCCCAGGATAAAGTCCTGGGGTGACGGCCGAGGGAACGGCTCCGCTAAGCACCAACCTTCGAGATTAGCGCCGCCATCCCCGCCTTCGTCATACCACGGCTCGACCTTGGTATCCATGCCTGAGCGGAGACGAAACGCGCCGGCGCTTCCGGATAAGCACCCGGTGCGGGGATAAAAAATGGCGCCTCAGACATTTTCTCGGCAGATAACCCGTTGTTTTTACTTGATATCAGAAAAAGTTGGGANGCATGGCACGCTCGGCTGGCGGCACGCCTTCGGCGACACGACTCCGCTGTCGACACACGCCTTTGCCGGTGGTGATACCTTCACCGTCGCCGGCGTTCCAATCGCCGAGGATGCCGCCATAATCGAGGCTGGGCTCGATCTTGGTGTTGCCGAGAACGCCACGCTCGGCGTCTCCTACAGCGGGCAGATCGGAGACGGCGCACAGCAGCACGGGGCGAATTCCAGCCTGAGCATCCGCTTCTGACCCTAAACAATGGCCCTGCCAGAGCAGACGGATATTCACAAGTTATGCGGAACGTGACGGGGAACATGTAGCGCATTTCCGTACAATCCCCGTACGGCCCGGCCCCGTTATGTTCCGGCCGAGACGGTGACATCACTGCTCTAAACGCATAAGCCTTACGGATTATGCGACCAGCCGATCGGCTCTCTTTCCCGGACGCTGAAGGTCGTTCAGCATCGGCGTCCGACACTTACGACGCCCACGAACGCAAATGGAAAGCCTCAACATCATGCAGTGCACCCACCGGGGCGGGATGGAACAGATCTCACTGCGTCTGATGCAGGCGTTAATGGAGCGTGGTCATCGTTGTAGAAATCTTTCCTTGAACCCGCTTGGTCCTCTGCATCCGTTGCGGGATGCAACGGCATCTCGGCAGCCGGATTGCTACGCCCTTGGGTTCCAAAGCTGGCCGAGAGCGTGTCGTGACGCCCACCGCATTGCAAAGGAAATGAAAGTATTGTTGGCTGGTGGTGTCAGCAAGTCCGCTCGACGATTTTGACCAGGTAGCACCTCAATCAGACCCTGCATCGCTACGGCTTACATCATTGGTAACGTCCTCGCGTTTCTTGCGAAAAAAGGTGCTGCTGGGGTGCGGTTTTACGTTTTATGCAGGTTCATTAGCCTATACGACGCGCAGGGCCGGCCGCGTCTTCAGCGCATTTCGTGAACTCGTGGTCGCGCCGAGTGGTGAATGAGGGCCGGCCGGTGATTTTTGAACAGTGGGAAAGCGCGGCATCCGACGGCGATGACGACCCCCACGATGTGCCAGGCCAGACCACGATGGCGGATATTGAATTGTCCGTGGCTCACGATTTTGAGGACGTCCGGGAGTCGTGGCGGCAGCTTCAGCGCTCCGCCGTTCTGACGCCTTTCCAGTCGCTCGAGTGGGCCGAAGCCTGGTATGAGACCATCGGCAGGAAGCGGGGCTTCAACCTCAGGATTGTCACGGCTGAGAAAGCAGGCCGCGTCGTCCTGCTTCTCCCGCTGGTCATTTCGACAAACCGGCGCTTGAAGCGGCTTACCTGGATTGCGGGACAATGGAACGACTACAACGTACCCGTTATCGATGTATCCGAATACGCAAGATTTTCTCACCTATCGGCTGCCGAGTTCTGGCGAGAAGTTGGACGTCTCGTCCCGGAGGCTGATTTGTTCTGCCTGCCGAAACAGCCGCGGGAGTTCGGAGGCCGCCGGAACCCGTTTGTCCTCCCCGGCTGTTTGGAAACCGACAGCGCACATGCAATTGCCCTCGACTGCACATGGGAGGATTTTCAGGAACGATGCAGCAAGTCTTCCAGACGGCGCGTTCGGAAGAAGCAAAATCAGCTCTCGCGAAAGGGCAAAGTGGATTACCGCCTCGTCGAGGGCGCTGCAGAACGCCGACAAGCCGTCGGGCTGATCCTTAAATGGAAATCCGATCAACTCGAAGCACGGGGCGCGCGCAATCCCTTCGAGGACCGGGAGTTTAGTGATTTTCTCCAGAACCTTGCGGAGCATTGGCTTAATCTGCAGGTTCATCTTCTTATGCTGGATGGAAGCCCGATCGCGGGCGTTCTCGCGCTCGCAGAAGAGCGGTCCAGCATCATCTATCAGATGTGCTTCGATCCTGCGCACGAGCGGCAGTCACCAGGGCGCCTGCTTCTCGAGGAGATGATGCACAAGCATATCCAGGACGGCAAAGCTGTTTTGGATTTCGGATACGGTGACGAGCCGTACAAGGTGAAGCTGACGGACAAGCGGATGCCGTTATACCGCGGTCTGCGCGGATTTGGACTGTCAGGAAGGGTGGCCTGTTTCGCAGAGAAGCAAAAACTTCAGGTGGAACGTTTCATCAAATCCAGGCGCCGCCTGCTGCAACTCTATTACACGATGCGCGCCCGACCTAGCTCGATATCCTAAGGTGCGCGCGGCAGGCTGATCATCGCGACGGCGATGATCGCCAGGATAAGTCCCGCGCCCTGAAGCGGCCCAACGCGTTCCCCAAAGATAAAAAGCGCAACCAGATTGACCGCCAGAAGCTGAACGACGGCGGAAAGGCTCAGGGCTATGCCCATGCCGACATCCCTAATGAGCCGAAGCATAATCAGGTTTCCCACTGTATAGAGCCCCAGCGTGAGGGTGAGCCAAGCCAGGCTGTTATTGGAAAGTGCCCAAATCTTGGCTGCGCTTGCCGCAGCAATGAACATCACGGTCGATGATATCAGGAAGGCCACATTGATCGGTGTCATGCACTTCGTCCGTTTACCGCTCGGCCACGAAATTGGCGGTCCGATCTCCCAAACACGCCGGGATATCCTGTTGGTTCCAACAGGCTGACAGGCTCCATCGAGCCGTAGAAAAATTCGAACAAACCCGCACCCGGATATTTGTGCATAAGCGGCGTTTCGCGGCAACCCTGGATAACATTGAACGAGAAGGAACGGAGACCCCTACCAGTCCATACCGGCGAAATGGGGGAGCCGCCGCCGGCTCCGGCACAGCGCCTTTCGGACGCGACCGGAGTAGCTCATGGGTCACTCGCGCGGTTCGGTTCGCAGCGGGTGACCCATGACCCCGCCGTTCATCGACAGCCGCGCTTTGCGGTGACGAGGTAGCCGGTCCTCCCGCCCCCCGGGCCGGCTCAGCCCCGGGATCCCGTTCGCTCCGTGGGCGGGGTCCCGGGTGCATTCCAACGTCCGAACCTTCAGGACGCAATGGAACCATTTCGCTGCCGGTGACGCGCCATGCCGGTCATCAATGCTGTTGCAACCAAGGAAGCGCAGAGCGCAACTGCAAAAGCGGCCGCCGGCGATAGCTCGCGCAAGGTGATTGCGAGCACGAATGTGAAGACAGCGAGGCTTGAGACACCCACCAGGCCAGCATGGGTTGTTCGCCCGGCCACCGCGCCGCCGTGATCTAAATGCAGCGACAGTGCGACGACGGAAAAGCCGATGGGAAAGGCCAAAAGCAGGCCGGAAACCGACGAGCCGAGAATAGGGGCAA
The DNA here is from genome assembly GCF_028767125.1 of Chelativorans sp. YIM 93263. Classification (GTDB taxonomy): domain Bacteria; phylum Pseudomonadota; class Alphaproteobacteria; order Rhizobiales; family Rhizobiaceae; genus Chelativorans. The sequence continues at coordinate 149,594 of NZ_JAKCWP010000010.1, read as the reverse complement.
AAAGAGTGACGATCCCGACAAGCAGCCCGGCAGCTACGCCGCGCAGGATGAGCAGTGACCAGCGTGTCCCCGCGGTCTTTGGCTGGGCGGGATCGAGAAAACGCCGGCCAAAGCTGTGCAGCCCAAAGGTCACGGCAGTAAACAAGAGCGCACCCACGACTGGAAAATGCGGTATGCGGCTTAATGGAAGCGCGACCACGGACCAAGCCAGCAGTGAAAACAGAATTGCGGCCAGCGGCCCTTTCCGCGCGCTCGCTCCATAAGCCGCGAGAAAGACCTGTGTGGCCGAAAGCGAAAACAACGAGCCCGTGGCTGCCCGCGCGGCAAACTCCGGCGTGTGGTCGTGCAGAAGGAAGTAGAAACCCGGAGCGAGGATGATCGGGAGTCCCGCCAGAATACCGCCGATAGCAGGGCCCAGGCGCACGGCAGCCCATGCTATGAAGATCACGATCGAGGCGGTTGCCACCGCACGGACTGCAAACTCGGCGATCACACCATCCGTCATGATCGCAGGATGCGCTCCGCCCGCCGGGCCGCATCCAGAACCTGCCAGTCGCGTCCGGCATCGGCAAAGAGCATCAGCCCGGTGGCGAGTGTCTCGTCGCCTTGCATCGGGATCGTGGCCGCGCAGCCATCCAGGAAGTTGATCGCGGAGGGATTGCGCAGCATGAGACCGTTCAGCCGATCGAAATCGGCCTCCACATCGGCGGTGAGCGGGGCAACCACCGGCAGGGTGGGTACGGCAAAAACGTCGAAGTTCTTGGCCTGTTCCGCAAATTCCAAGACTGCCCGCGCGCGCTTGGCCCGCGCCTTTTTCTCATCCCCCGCAGTAAACGTTTGAGCCGCGCGAATGCGCTTGAGAACGCGCGGGTCGCCGAGAGTTTCCAGCTTGTCCAGATGGTTCTCGTGGATGCGGTGAGCGTCGCAGGCGACGATAATCCGGTTGACCTCAGCGAATCCGTCAAGGCCGGAGAAATCCACCTCCGCAATTTCGAAGTCGCCATCGCCGAGTTGGGAAAGCGCCCGTTCGAAATCACGGCTGACCTGCTCGTCAAGCCCTTCAAGGAGCGGTCCGCGCATCACGCCGATGCGCAGCGTCTTCCTCTGTGCCACCTGCGGCTCGCTGCCCGACAGAATGGAATGCACGGCCGCGCACGCCTCAATCGAATGCGCCAGCGGGCCGATGCTGTCATAAGTCCCGGAAAGCGGGAACGCACCATCGAGCGGAACCGCAGACTGCGTTGGCTTGAATCCAGCCAGCCCGTTCAGCGCTGCCGGGATACGCACCGAACCGCCCGTATCCGAGCCGAGCGCCACATCGGCAATACCGAGCGCCACCGTCAGCGCCCCGCCGGATGTCGACCCGCCGGTAATGCGCTTTCCATCGCGGCTGTTGCCTGGGTTGCCGAAATGCGGATTGAGACCAACGCCCGAATAGGCAAACTCTGACATAGTGGTGCGCCCGCAGGCAATCGCACCGGCGTGCTTGAGCCGGCTCACCGGCTCTGCGTCCGCCTCGGCTGCTGGCGACTCGGCCAGAACTTTCGAGCCGGCCGTCGTGACGATTCCCGCCTCGTCGAAAAGGTCCTTGATCGAGACGAGGAGACCGGCGAGCGGCCCCTGGTCCTTGAACTTGTCCAGGGCGGCGGCGTTGGCTGCGATCCGGCCTGCGTCGAATTGCGTGAAGATGGTTTCTAGCGTTGCCGCATCAATTTCAAGGGCACGTGCGATTGCGGTGCGGGCGCGATCGGCCGCACGAAAGGAAATGCGGCCTGAAGACGAATGGAGTGGCGAAAAACGCATGGGTGAACCTCACGCAACGACCGGAAGTGGCTTCGTCTCATAGACGTGTTCGATTCGGCGGCCCAGCCGATCGTCCACCATCTCCATTCGGAAAAACCGCGATGGACGGACGCCGCCCGAAATGACCGGGAAAGTCCCGCACATCATCGCGGTCCCTGCCTCAAATCGCGCACCGCCTCGCGCCGTGGGTGCTTTCGAGATCAGTTCGGGCAAAGGAAGGATGCCTGCCAATGTCCCCTCCTGGTAGGGCGTCCAGGACTCATGGTCAGACTCCCGCACGGAGGACCGGATGGCAATCTCGTCCAGATGACCTTCGACTTCGTGGAACGCCCAGAGCGTGGGGGCGACAGGCTTGCCGCAGACCTGCTTCGAGAGCGCGACGGAATGCGCTTCCAGATCGCGATCCGTGTGATCGGAACCAAGACCCAGGAACAGCCGCTCGCCATTGTCGATCAACACGGGCTCGGCTTCACCTGAACCCGTGTTGCCCACCGTTTCGAGCAATGGACCGGTAGAGAACAGATTCGCCGCCACGCGGTAGTAAAGCGGTACGCTGCTTGGCGGTTTGACGCCGATCTCTTCAAGCTCTGCAATGTGATGCGCGACGGCGTCGGCGTTACGACCCGTCCACCCGGCTACGATGCCGTGCCGAAGCTCAATGGAAACGGCGCCGTGTCCGGCAACTTCAAAATTGATCCTGTGGGTCATGATCACCTGGTCGGGAAACAGAAGCTTCACCCCTGCGGGCGAAAGACGCGCTTGGGGGTAAAGCTTTTTCGACCGGTGATCAATAGAATCTGGCCGGAGGCTGTACGGGTTGGTTCGGTGCCCATGTGTCGGCCTCTGTTCAGCGCTGCACTCCGAGAGATTGCCTCCGATGTTCTTCGCCGACAGCGCGGGAGATGGCGAAGGTGTCGGGGTTGGCAGCGTTCCACCAGAGTGCGTAGGGCGTTTCCTCCGGCGCGTCGATAAGCTGGTTTTTAAAACGAAGGGGTAAATCTGGTCCGCCGTACGTGCGGCAGTTGGACTGACGCGGTGGAAGAGATGGTGCGGCTCCAGATCGTGAATATGCTTTACGCCCGCCGCACTGGCCACCTGTTGTGCCTTTTCCTTGACCACCAGACCGCGCTGGCGTCCGAGATCCTGCGTCGCCACCCCCGTGGGACATGTACCCGTGTGGCAGCGCATGGATTGTATGCAGCCCAGCGAGAACATGAAGACGCGTGCGGCGTTGGTCCAGTCTGCGCCGAGCGCGATCGAATGGGCGATGCCGGAGCCTGAATGAACTTTTCCGCTCGCACCGAGCCTGATTCGGTCTTTCAAACCGGCGCCAATCAGCGCATTGCGCACGACGACGAGCCCGTCATTGAGCGGCAGGCCCACATGGTTGGACAACTCGATGGGGGCTGCACCCGTACCGCCTTCAGCGCCATCCACGACGATGAAATCGACATAGATCTGCGAGGCAAGCATCGCCTTGATGACGGCAAAGACCTCGTGCGGATGGCCGACGCACAGCTTGATGCCCACGGGCTTCCCGCCCGACATTTCGCGGAGCCTGGCGACGAATTCGAGCATCTCCCGCGGAGTCGAGAAGGTCGAATGAGCCGCCGGAGAGACGCAATCCTGACCCTCCGGTACCTTGCGCGTTTCAGCGATTTCACGCGTGACCTTCGCTCCCGGCAGAACGCCGCCGTGGCCCGGCTTGGCACCCTGGCTGAGCTTGATTTCGATCATCTTGACCTGATCGGCCTGTGCGCCTTCCTTGAAACGCTCAGGATCGAAATTGCCTCGGTTGTCGCGGCAGCCGAAATATCCTGAGCCAAGTTCCCAGATCAGGTCGCCGCCCTTGCGGTGGTAGGGGCTGATCGAACCCTCGCCCGTGTCGTGGGCGAAATTACCGATGCGCGCACCGGCATTCAGTGATTCGATCGCGCGCGCCGAAAGCGAGCCGAAGCTCATTGCGGAGATGTTCAGGATCGAGGAATCGTAAGGCTGCTTGCAATCCGGGCCGCCGATGGTGACCCGGGGGTCCTCCGTTGCCGGCTCCACCGGGGCGATGGAATGCGTGATCCACCGGAACTCGCTAGAATAAACGTCAAGCTCTGTGCCGAAAGGGTGATCGTCCTCCTGGTTGCGCGCTCTCTCATAGACGAGGTTGCGCTGATCCTGGTTGAATGGGCGGCCCTCTTGGCCGCCTTCCACAATGTAGGAGCGCAGAAAGGGGCGGAGGGTACGAAAAAAGTAGCGTGCCCAGCCGGCGCCGGGATAATTTCGCAAGATTGCATAGCGCTCCTGAAACACATCGTGAGCAGAGACCGCGAGCACGATAAGGCACACGAGGAGACCCCAAAGCCAGACAAGATTCTCGAACGCCGCAATGATGAAGACGATAGCGAGCACGAAAGCCGTAATCGGCACTATAGCGCGCCGTATGCCGGAAAGGCCGCCGAAGGAGGCCACTATGTTCTCGGCGTCTCTCATGGAATGCACTTCCCTGTTTGGCTGCGTCGCGGTAGCACCGTGTTACAGATCACGAAGGTATTTCACGTTGGCCTTCATCTGCTTGAGAACCTCGGCCCCGCGACCGGTCATCACCATTTTTGCCTCGCTGAGCGTGTAGCTTCCGAGTTGCTCCAGGCTTGTGTGCGGGGGCATGGCGACCGCGTAGCGGTCCGTCTTCACATCCATCAGTACCGGCCCGTCATGTGCCATGGCTTCCTTGATCGCACCGTCCACCTTGCCGGGATCCTCGACGGTTATGCCCTTTATGCCGCAAGCCTCCGCGACGCGGGCGAAATCGGGATTGTAAAGCTCTGTCTGGAAATTTGGTACACCGGCGAGTTGCATCTCGATCTCAACCATGCCGAGCGTGCCGTTGTTAAAGACCACAGCTTTCACCGGCAGCTTATACTGGCCGATGGTGATCAGATCACCGAGAAGCATTGAGATACCGCCATCGCCGCACATGGCGATTGTCTGGCGTCCACCCCCCGCAAGCGCCGCGCCGATTGCCTGAGGCATGGCGCTTGCCATCGAGCCGTGGGAGTAGGAACCCATGAGCGTGCGCTTGCCCGTGCTTTTCAGGTGCCTGGCGGCCCACACCGTGGTCATACCCGTATCGGTGGAGACGATCGCGTCATCGTCGGCATGGCGATTAACGGCACTCGCCAGATAATCCGGGCTGATCGCGCCGGGCTTGCCGTGGTCGTGCTCGTGGCGTTCCAACTCAGCGAGATCGCTGCGGTAGACTTGTAGGCGCTCCTGGAGAAAGCTGTCGTCGGTACGCTCCTTGATACGCGGAAGAAGGGCTTCAAGCGTCGCGCGCACATCGCCGGTCAATCCGAGTTCGACATGGGTTCGCCGGCCGAGCCGCTCGCCGTGGGTGAGAACCTGGGCCACCCTGGCATCGGTCTGGATGAATTCCGTCCAGGGAAAATCCGTCCCCAAGAGCAGCAGGGCGTCGCATTCGGTGATGGCGTCGGCACATCCTTTGCCGCCGATGAAGCCCGTCATGCCGACACCATGCGGGTTGTCGTGCTCGAGGGCCATTTTCCCCTTCAACGTCCAGCCCACGGGCGCTTTCAGCTTGTCGGCCAGGGACAGCACGAGTTCATGGGCGCCGGTGCAGCCGATACCGCCATAGATCATGGGGCGTTCGGCACCCGACAGAAGTTCCGCCAGCTTGTCCAGATCCGCGTCCGTCGGGCGCATGACCGTTTCCGGCAGATACGTAGGTGATACGATCGCCTCGCTCGGCAGCGTTTCCGGCAACAGGTCGCCGCCATACCCGAACACGCCGACGCCCTTCGGCTCACGGCATGCTGAATAGCCTGTTGCAGCATACGCGGCGCCTGGAGCGGCGTCTGGGCGAGCTGGTTATACCAGCTGCATCCGTCGAACATACGCAGATCGGTTTCCTGGAAGGACTCCATTCCGTAATCCGCGCGGCTGATGGTCGACGGCAGTGCGATGACCGGCGCACCCCAGCGATGCGCGTCATAGAGGCCGTTGATCAGGTGCACGTGCCCCGGACCCGAACTGCCGGCGCAACATCCCAGCCCGCCGAGCACGCCTTCGGCCATTGCCGCGTAGGCCCCAGCCTCTTCGTGGCGAACGTGAATCCATTGAATGCGCCCGTCCCGGCGCAAAGCGTCGTTCAGGAGGTTGAGGCTGTCACCCGTGACGCCGTAGAGTCTCTTGACCCCGGCTTCTGCCAGCATATCGACGATGGTTTCGGCGATCGTCCGCGACATTGCCCCTCCAAATATTGATACAATATAAGACGATACTTGATTGGCACTGGCAAATTTTTACCAGGGAAGAGGAAATCGTCCGTTAACGATCTGAAATTGTGCGAAGGTTTGGGGAACGAGAATGACAGTTATTGTGCGGGTCTTTGCATGTAATTCACGACCGTCATGCCGGATTTTTTTGAGTCCGGCCTCTGTCGGCGCGGCGGTCCTGGATGAGCCGGACGATCGTAACCACATTCGTGAAGAAGATGAGAATTTCGGCGATCATTGCACCTGCCGACCCGCTGATCGCATTGGCCGCGACCCAGCACAGCGCTGCGACGGCCAGGACACAGCGCATGGGAACGCCGCGCAGCATGAACATGGCCACGGTACCTAATACGCCTGCGGCTAGCGGAACAATATCGACAATTTCTTCCCAAGTTGCCCAGGCTACGAGCACATTGGCGATCAGCATGGCCGACATGACGATCCAGTTGCCTTCCATGCGGCGCGCCAGGGTAATCCGCACGATGATGAGCGCCGAAATGCCGGCGGCCACCCACGCCTCGAAAAGTGCAAACTGCACCGCGAATGCCACATTGGCGAAAATCAGGATGAACAGCAGTCGATCGTCCCGCTTGCTGGCAAAGGCGACGATGCAAAGGACAAGGGCGATTAGGCCGACGAGTTGGCCCGCCGCGGCGCGCGTGAAAAGTTCAACCATAGGCGGTCAATGACTTTGTGCCGATGCGAAGTCAAGCACGAGGAGCCTGCCTCAAATACCTCAAAATTCGATTTTCGTCGAAATAGCCTTGACGGTTAAATCGTCCGCTGGTAGATCAATATTCGAATATTCTAGAAATATGGCTAGATGCAAACCGAGTTGACAGGAGATGTCAGAATGAAGGACGATGCGCGCCCACTTGATACCTTACCCAACTTAGACGAAGAGCGGTTTCGCGAGATCGATTCCGGCTCCTTGTTCGATGTGCGGCCCTCGGCTCATCCACCGCGTATCCTGATGCTCTATGGCTCCCTGCGCGAACGTTCTTATTCGCGGCTGGCAACAGAGGAGGCCGCGCGCATTCTGCGCCGCTTGGGGGCGGAGGTGCGCATTTTCAGCCCCGCTGGATTGCCTTTGCCGGATTCAGTCTCGGCCGACCACCCGAAGGTGCAGGAATTGCGCGAGCTTTCCATGTGGTCGGAAGGGCAGGTATGGTGCTCGCCGGAGCGTCACGGCTCTATGACCGGCATCATGAAAGCCCAGATCGACTGGCTGCCTCTCTCACTAGGCGGAATGAGGCCGACCCAGGGGCGCACACTCGCCGTCACGCAGGTTTGCGGTGGTTCGCAAAGCTTCAACGCGGTCAATCAACTGCGGGTGCTCGGCCGATGGATGCGCATGTTTACCATTCCGAACCAGTCCTCGGTGCCGAAGGCGTTTGCTGAGTTCGACGAGGCCGGGCGCATGAAGCCGTCGCCCTTCTACAACCGCATCGTCGATGTGATGGAAGAGCTGGTGAAGTTTACATTGCTTCTGCGCGACCGCGCCGATTATCTCACCGACCGCTATTCCGAGCGTGTGGAGAGCGCCGAGGAAGTGGCCAAGCGAGTCAATCAGAGGGCGCAGTGAGCGTAATTTCGAGATTATTCGAAGTTAGATTGACGTGCTGTCACCCATCCCGTACCTTGCCGCCATGATGGATCATGAACAAGCCGCTGCTCAGCTCGAAGCTCTTGGCAATCCGACCCGCCTGAAGATTTATCGCATTCTGGTGCGTGCGGGGGCGGAGGGCATGGCCGTGGGGAAAGTGCAGGAAAAGCTCGACATCCCTGCCTCCACCCTTTCTCATCATTGCAAGCGTCTTGTTGACACTGGCCTGGTGACGCAGGAGCGGCATTCAACGACTCTGATTTGCCGCGCCAATTTTCCCAGGATGCAGGTACTGATCGGCTATCTGGCGGACGAATGCTGTGCGGATGGAAGCTGCCCGCCGCTTTCACAACAAGCCGAGCGGTGATGCTCTTTTTTTACCGGACTGTTTCCAATGGACTAGAAGGATAGAAAAATGGTTGTCGAGAAGCCGGACAAGCCTGAACCGCGCGAGGCGGCATGCTGTGGCGGGCCAAGCCCGGCACACGTTGATGCCTGTTGCGCCAGAGACGCCGAAGCGAAGGCCCGGGGCAAGGAAGGGTGCGGATGCGGTGATAAAACTGTATCCCGAGAGCAGGAGACGGAGAGTTCTACTTCTTGCTGCCGGGATGGGGCGTGACGGCAACTTCGGCGGAGAACGGTTCTCCCTACCCGGAATCGGGTACTGCCTGGATGATCACCGCCTTGGGGGTAGCGCAGATCTGCTCATGGGGCTCTCTCTATTATAGTTTTCCCTTGATGGCCGAGGCCATGCGCGCCGATCTCGGCTGGTCCAAGCCCGAGATTTATGGCGCGGCGACGCTCGGTATGGCGCTGGCGGGATTGGCTGCCTATCCCGTCGGCGCTGCCATCGATCGCGGACGCGGCCGCACCATCATGAGCCTGGCTTCCGTTGGAGCCGGACTGCTGCTCCTCGCCTGGTCGCAGGTATCGAACATCGTGCTGTTTTATGTGGTGCTCGCCGGACTCGGCTGCCTGCAGGCGGCGACGCTCTATGAGCCTGCGTTTGCCGTCATCACCCGGCGAGTGGGCGCACATCGCGCGCGCAAGGGTATCACGGCGCTGACATTGTGGGGTGGGTTCGCGTCCACAGTTTTCATCCCGCTCATCCAATTCCTCATCGAAGGTTACGGATGGCGCGGCGCACTGATGGTGCTTGGCGGCGTCAACATCGTCATCTGCGGCAGTTTGTACTTCCTGGCCATCGATCCAACCAAAGATTATCTCCACCCGTCGCTACAGGAGCATGGCATCCAGCCTCTGGCGGGGCGTGAGGCTATCTCCTGGGCGATCAAGCGCCCGGTCTTCTGGGCATTGATCCTTGCCTTCGTCTCCTATGCGGCGGCTTTTTCCACGCTCACCTTCCACCTCTACCCGCTGCTTCTCGAGCGCGGACTGAAGGCCGCGGATGTGGTCATCATCATCGCGGTCATCGGACCTGCACAGGTGGCGGGGCGTATTCTGATTTGGGTCTTCGCGCCCCATGCGCCGGTTCGGGCCGTAGGATCCATGATCGTGATCGTCTTTCCGCTGGCGGTGCTTGGCTTCGCCCTAGCCCCGCCGCACATCCTCACGATTGCCGCAATCGCAGCCTGCTATGGCGCCGCAAACGGCATGATCACCATCGTGCGCGGCCTCGCCGTTCCGGAGATGGTGAGCCGGGAAGCCTATGGCGCGATCAATGGCGTCCTCATTGCACCCATGAACGTCATGCAGGCCGCGTCGCCGCTGGCGGCAGCGTGGCTCTGGTCCGTCACCGGCGGCTACGATGCTGTTCTGATTGGCGTGGGTGTCGGCGCCATACTCGTGTGCATCGGTTTTTGGACGGCCACGATACTGGCGCACAGGAATGCTCGCGCATCGCTCCAATAGACCCGGCCATATGAATAGCTGGCCTCCAAAGTGTCACCCATCTCGTCGGAAAGAAGTGTAACCCATGGGGTCCGGAATGGAACCGAAGGGAAATGGTACGGTTGGGTGGATTCGAACCACCGACCTCAGGAGCCACAATCCTGCGCTCTAACCAACTGAGCTACAACCGCATGGACGTTGTTCATCCGCCGCGTCATTACGGACAATTGGGCTCATTTTCAAGAGCAATGCGTACACGCGGCGAAAATTAGACGTCATCGTCGGAAAAAAGAAAAGACCGGGGGAGGGACCCGGTCTTTTCAGCAGGAGGCCGGTAGGAGGAGGGAGGAGCCGGCCCCTGTTCTTAACGAACGCGACGCATATAGGCCGACAAAGGAAACGATGCAGCGCGACCGTTCGCCTCAGTCTGATATTTCCTGTAAGGAGAATTCACCAGAACCGTTGTGCGGATCGTTTTGTGCCGGAAAACCACCTGGGGGCCCGGGTTCGACATTAACCAAGGAAAAGAATCGCTCTGTGTGCAAATCCGGGGTTTATGGACGTGCGCTTGACGTGCTCTTATTAACGGGTGGTTAATCCATGCTCACGGGGCACGTTTCTAACTCAATGGCGTCGGCATCTTACTCCTTCCTTGACATAGCTGTCCTTGACGCGGTGCGTGAACGTTTCGCCGCCGGCGAAGCGCTCGGCATTGTGTCGACCAATCTCACGGAGATTCTCTGGGCCAATGGCGCCGGCGCGCGGTGGCTTGGCTATGCTGATATTGAGGCTGCCATTGGCAATGCCCCCCGCCTCCCTGCGGTGGCGCTGCGTCAGATTGCGGCGACACACGGCTTTCCGCATATTGGAAACGACAGGCACATCGCCCTGCGTGTGACTAGTGGCTTGAAGAGCCGGATTGTCGATCTGCAGGCGAGCACCATCGTGCTACCCCGGGGGGAAGAGGCGCTTCTTTTGGCTCTCAAGCCGGAGGCAGAATCCCGCAGCCGTGTGGTGGAGGGTTTTTCGCAGCCAGGCCACTTCGCCGCCCTGATCGATCTCGAAGGTAAGGCGGTGACAGCCACCGAAGGATTCGATGCCCTCGGCATCAGCGGTGCTACGCTCAAAGGCCTTATTCTGGATGTCGGCAGCGTGGCGGACCGTCTCGTCAAACGACATATCAAGGGAAAGCGCAGCTTTCCCGCGGGTATGGCCCGGCTTTCGGACGATCCGGCGCTGCATTTGCTCGTGGTCGTGGATGAGGGCGAAGCGGAAACCGTGGTCGAAGAGCCGGCGAACGCAACGCCCGAGCCGCCCCCGGTCGTGCGGGACGAGCTTGAACCGGTAACCGAGGATGGCAAGGAGGATGCGGATCCCATTGTCGAATCCGCCCCGGAGCCGAAAGATGCTCCGGAGCGCATGCAAACGGAAACGAGGCCAGAGCCCGCGCCGAATACGATCCGCTTTACCTGGCGCACGGATGCTGAGGGACGCTTCACGGCCATTTCACCGGCTTTCGTCGAGGCAATGGGTGAGGAGACCGGAAACGTCGTGGGTCAGACATTCCGCGAGGTTTCCAAGGCGTTCGATCTCGATCCGGAAGGCGCTATCGCGCAGCAAATGGGACGACGGGACACCTGGTCCGGCCTTACGGTGACGTGGCCGCTTTCCGGCAGCGATTTCAAGGTGCCAGTTGATCTCGCCGCCTTGCCCGCGTATGGGCGCGGACGGATTTTCGAGGGCTTTCGCGGCTTCGGGATTGCCCGTCTCGGCGAGGCACGGATCGAAACGCCCGCGCAGCGTCGCGAGCAAAAACAGGTTGAAGGCACCGTGTCTGACGCCATGCCGCTTCAGTCCGATCCCAAGCCTGCTGCATCGGGCGAAGGCCTTGAGCCGGAAGACAGTTCCCACGCTGAAACCAAGCCGGATCCCTTCATGGGGGAGGAACCGGCATTGCGGATTTCGGAAAGCCCCAACCGGCGTATCGGCGATAAGGTCATTCACCTTGCTGAACATCGGGAGGTTGTTCGTGAAACCGGGTTGACGGTCAGCGAGCGGACAGCTTTCCGCGAGATCGGGGAACGCCTGCGCCGTGCCAATCAAGCGCTGGCGGATCGCTTGGAACAAGAGAAAGACACGGAAACTCAGGAAAGGGAGGAAACGTCGGAGCCGACCGAGGCGTTGCCGACGCCTGATGTCGAGGAGTCGAATAGCGCGGAAGGGCCTGCAAACCGTAACGATCTGCTGGACGCAGACCAGGAAGAAAGGCTTCTTCCGGACGAGCGGCCCGAGCAGGATCAAGAAACCCCCGTAGCCCCGTCGGAAGCTCCCGCTGCCGAGACGGAGGTGGATACGAGCCTGCTTGCAAGATTGCCTCTGCCCATCCTCATCCATTCGGGCGACCGGCTCCATTACGCCAATCGCGAGCTTTTGCGGTTCACCGGGTACGCAGATCTTGCTGCGCTGGAAGAGGCAGGAGGCATCGGCGCGCTCTTCGACGAGCGCGAGGAAGCGCCCTCCGAGGAGAACGCCCCGGAAGCGTTGCGCCTGCGCACTGCTCAAGGGGAGAGCTTACCGGTTGAAGCACATCTTCAGTCGATCCCGTGGGAGGGCCGGACCGCCCTGATGCTTGCCCTTCACGCGCTGCCGGATAACGCTTCCGCGGAAGGAAGTTCGGCGCCAGGGACCGTTGAGGCGCTCAATGCTCGCCTTGGCGAAATGCGCGCCATCATCGATACGGCGACCGACGGCATTGCCGTCATCGAGGGCGATGGTACGATCCGCTCCATCAATCGGCCCGCTGAGGCGCTCTTCGGCTTCGATGCTGATCACGTGATAGGAAAGCCGTTTACGTCCCTCTTCGCCATCGAAAGCCAGCGTACCGTCCAGGATTACCTCACTGCACTCGCGGACAATGGCGTGGCGAGCGTCCTAAACGATGGCCGGCAGGTTATTGGGCGTGAAGCGCAGGGCGGCTTCATCCCGCTTTTCATCACGATTGGTCGCCTTCCCGACAGCGGCGGGTTTTGCGCCGTTCTGCGCGACGTCACGTCCTGGAAGCGCGCCGAGGAGGAACTGACCCAGGCCCGGGCGCAGGCCGAACACGCCTCGGCGCAGAAAAGCGAATTTCTCGCACGTGTCAGCCATGAGATCCGCACACCGCTAAACGCAATCATCGGATTTTCCGAACTGATGATCGATGAGAAGTTCGGTCCGATCGGCAACGACCGGTACCGCGACTATCTGCGCGACATCAACCGCTCGGGAAATCACGTTCTCGACCTGGTCAACGACCTGCTGGATATTTCCAAGATTGAGGCCGGGCAGCAGGAGATGCGCTATGAGGCGGTTTCGCTCAACGAGACCCTGGGCCAGGTTGTCGCCATGATGCAGCCACAGGCAAACGGCGAGCGCGTCATCATTCGCTCCAGCTTTGCCTCCCGCCTGCCGGAGGTCGTCGCCGATCACCGCACGGTGCGCCAGATCGCGTTCAACCTGCTGTCGAACGCGGTCCGGTATACGCCCGCGGGTGGGCAGATAATCGTATCCACCGCCTACAGCACAGACGGTTCGGTCACCCTGCGCGTGCGGGACACGGGTGTGGGCATGAATTCCGCCGAACTCGATGAAGCTCTCAAGCCCTTCAAGCAAATCAACGCCTTGCGGCGCAAGCCGGGCGGCGGAACCGGGCTCGGCCTGCCGCTGACACGGGCGATGGTCGAGGCAAACCGGGCACAGTTTTACATCTCATCGAACCCGGGCGAGGGCACGCTGGTGGAGGTGACCTTCCCGCCGACGCGGGTGCTGGCGGATTAGAATAAACTTGACAGTCACAGTTTAGAATAATTCTAAACTGCTGATTTTGTTGAATATTACCTTGACCAGCCCGTTGGTTTCCATCATGAGGAGTCTACGGGCGGCTTACCTTCCGCGCGAGTTTCAACCTTACCTGGGATCTTGTCTCCCACCGGCGAGGAGAGTCGATATGTTTGCCAACACCTTCCATCTGAAGACGGGCCTTGCTGCCCTAGCAGTATCCGCCGCCGCGGTGCTTCCCCCCGTTTCCGCTCAAGCGCAAGACGTTGTGAACGTCTATTCGTCGCGGCAGCCCTTCCTGATCGAGCCGCTGCTCGATGCATTCACGGAGGAAACGGGAATCGAAACCGAGGTCTTGTTCCTGCGTGAGGGACTGGAAGACCGCGTTGCCGCGGAAGGTGAGAATTCACCGGCCGACGTCATTCTGACGGTGGATATCGGCCGTCTGATCAATACCAAGGAAGCGGGCGTCACGCAGGCGGTCGAAAACGACGAGATCAACGCCAATATTCCGGAGCAGTATCGCGATCCGGAGGGGCACTGGTTCGGCGTCACGACGCGCGGGCGTGTCATCTATGCGTCAAAGGACCGTGTCGAGCAGGACACGATCACCTATGAGGAACTGGCCGATCCGAAATGGAAGGGCAGGATCTGCACGCGCAGCGGGCAGGCCATGTACAACATCGCCCTGTTCGCCTCGATGATCGCCCATCACGGCGAGGAAGAGGCCGAGGAGTGGATGAAAGGGCTGAAGGCGAACCTGGCGCGTAAGCCCGACGGCAACGACCGCGCTCAGGCCCAGGCAATCTACGCCGGCGAATGTGACCTGGGCATCGGCAACACCTATTATGTGGGGCTGATGATGAACAACGAAGAGGAGCCGGAACAGAAGGACTGGGCCGACGCGATCAAAGTTCTGTTCCCGAACTCGGAAGATCGGGGCACCCACGTCAACATTTCCGGCATGGCTCTCGCCAAGCACGCTCCGAACCAGGAGAACGCGTTGAAGCTGATGGAATTCCTCTCCGGCCCCGAGGCTCAGGCGATTTATGCCGAGCGCAATTTTGAGTACCCGGTGCATCCGGACGGCGAGGTTTCCGAGACGGTGCAGTCGTTCGGTGAGATCAAGCCGGATACGCTGTCGCTCGATGAAGTTGCCAAGCATCGCAAGGCCGCCTCGGAGATGGTGGACCGCGTCGGTCTCGACGACGGCCCTGAGAGCTGAGTGCAATTTGAGATGCAGGTGGCGAAGCCGGGCCGGATAGCTCGGCTTCGCCATTTGAGATGAGCAGCTTCACCCTCAGAGAACCACCACCCGTCCATGCGCCTCGTGCGGGCAGAACGCGCCGCCAGCGCCATCCGCTGACCCTTGCGGTCGCCACGCTCGTTGCCATCGTCGTTCTTCTGCCCATCGCGACGGTGATCATCATCGCACTTTCCGGCACGGGCGCCGACTGGCCGCATCTGGCGCGATACGTACTCCCTCAGTCCCTCCTCACTACAGTCGTGCTTCTTTTCCTCGTCGCGCTTGGCAGCGGCGTTACGGGTGTAGGCTGTGCCTGGCTCGTGGTGGCCTATGATTTTCCCTTGCGCCGCACCTTTGCGTGGGCGCTGGTCTTGCCGCTCGCTGTGCCGCCGTATCTCTCAGCCTATGCTTATGGCGAGTTCTTTCACTATGTTGGGCCAGTTCAAACGGCTTTAAGAGCGCTGTTCGGCTTCGAGCGATCAACAGACTACTGGTTCCCCGAGATCCGCTCCACTCCTGGTGCGGCCATTGTCATGAGTTCCGTCACTTTTCCTTATGTCTATCTGACGGCGCGGGTCGTTTTCATCATGCAGGGGCGGAATATCGCCGACGTGGCGCGGACGCTGGGCGCGGGGCCTGCGCGTGTCTTTCGCCGCGTCCTTGTGCCCGTCGCCCGTCCGGCAATCGTTGCCGGTCTGGCGCTGGTGCTCATGGAAACCCTCAACGATATCGGCGCGGTGGAGTTTCTCGGCGTGCGCACGCTGACGCTCTCCGTCTACTCGACGTGGCTCAACCGAGGCAGCCTTGAAGGCGCGGCTCAGATCGCGATCGTCATGCTTTTTTTTGTGCTCGGGCTTCTCTTCGCGGAGCAGGCAGCACGCCGAAAGCAGCGCTTCCATTCGGCACGCGCCACGCAGATGAAAGCGCGCCCGCCCCGAATACCGCTTTCGGGCTGGCGAGCGGCGGCTGCCTGCGCAATCGCCACGTTTCCTGTTCTCGCCGGCTTCGGCATTCCTCTTGCCGTCTTCGGACGGTACGCGCTGAACCGGCTTCACCAATTCGCCGAGCCGGCGCTTGGGGAAGCTCTGGCGACCAGCGTCGTTATCGCATTCGCCACTGCCATGCTGGCCGTTGGCGTGGCCCTTCTCCTGCTTTATGCGGTGCAGGTTGCGCGTTCTTCCATGATGCACCTCCTCGTGCGTTTTGCCACGATAGGTTATGCGCTGCCCGGGACGATCCTGGGGCTGGGCCTCATGATCTCTCTTGCGCGGTTCGACAATTTCTTTGATGCCTTGGCGCGGGATTATGCCGGATTCTCGACAGGTCTGCTCTTGACGGGGTCTGCGACCGCGGTCGTTCTCGCCTGCTCGATCCGTTTTCTCGCCCTTGCGGAAGGTGCAATTCGCGCAGGAATGGAGAAGCTTCCGCCCAATCTCGACGAGGCGGCGCGCAGCCTTGGCCGCTCGGCGCCAAGGAGCGCTGCGACCGTGCTCCTGCCGCTTCTCCAACCGGCCATTCTCACCGCCGCTATTCTGGTCTTTGTCGATACGGTGAAGGAATTGTCGGCGACAATCCTGCTCAGGCCGTTCGGCTTTAACACCCTTGCCACGTATGTCTATGAGAACGCATCCCGCGGCGCGCCGGAGGAGGGCGCCGTCGCGGCTCTGGTCATCATCGCAACGTCGATCGTGCCCGTCATCCTTCTGTCCCGTCCGCTCATGCGCGATCGAGATGCTTAAAAAAAAGCGCCCCGATTGGGGCGCAGAGTATGAGAAACAGAGTGCTGCAAAACTGGGCCTGCGGAGTCTCTCGACCGAAATGGTCTCCAGCAAGTTGTCTACGAATATTGGCGCTGTTTCTTAACAGAACCTTACCAGAATAGATGACAGCCGCCTCGCGGGAAAAGGTTCAGTTTCCTGGTAAATTTCGCTGTTAGATTTTGTTAACCCTGAACCGGACCCGCAGGGGGGAATCGAAAAAGGGCGCCCGAAGGCGCCCTTTTCCGATGGATATGCGGTTGGTTGGCTTCTTAGAAGCCCATGCCGCCCATACCACCCATGCCGCCCATGTCGCCGCCGGGGGCCGGAGCCGCACCTTCCTTCTTCGGAAGCTCGGCGACCATGGCCTCGGTTGTGACGAGCAGGCCGGCTACGGAAGCGGCATCCTCAAGCGCGGTGCGCACGACCTTCATCGGGTCGACGATGCCCATCTGGATCATGTCGCCGTACTCGCCTGTCTGGGCGTTGTAGCCGTACTTCACGTCGTCGTTTTCGAGGATCTTGCCCACGACGATCGAGGCTTCTGCACCGGCATTGGTTGCGATCTGGCGTGCCGGAGCCTGAACCGCGCGACGGACAATGTTGATGCCGGCGTCCTGGTCGGCATTATCGCCCTTGACCTTGATCGCGGCGGAAGCACGCAGAAGCGCCACGCCGCCACCGGCGACGATGCCTTCCTCGACGGCTGCGCGGGTTGCGTTCAGCGCATCGTCGACGCGGTCCTTCTTCTCCTTCACCTCGACCTCGGTCGAGCCGCCGACACGGATCACCGCGACGCCGCCAGCGAGCTTCGCAAGGCGCTCCTGCAGCTTCTCGCGGTCATAGTCGGAGGTGGTCTCCTCGATCTGCGCCTTGATCTGGGCAACACGGCCCTCGATCTCTTCCTTCTTGCCGGCGCCGTCAACGATGGTCGTCTCTTCCTTGGTGATGGAAACCTTCTTGGCACGGCCCAGCATGTCAAGCGTGACATTCTCAAGCTTGATGCCGAGATCCTCGGAGATCACCTGGCCACCGGTCAGGATGGCGATGTCCTCGAGCATGGCCTTGCGGCGGTCGCCGAAGCCCGGAGCCTTTACGGCGGCGATCTTCAGGCCGCCGCGCAGCTTGTTGACGACCAGCGTGGCGAGCGCCTCGCCCTCGACGTCCTCAGCGATGATGAGCAGCGGCTTGGACGACTGAACGACGCTCTCCAGAACAGGCAGCATTGCCTGCAGGTTGGACAGCTTCTTCTCGAAGAGCAGGATGTAGGCGTCGTCGAGCTCAGCCACCATCTTCTCGGCGTTGGTGACAAAGTAGGGGGAGAGATAGCCGCGGTCGAACTGCATGCCTTCGACAACTTCGAGTTCGGTCTCGGCGGTCTTGGCTTCCTCGACCGTGATCACGCCCTCATTGCCGACCTTCTGCATGGCCTCAGCGATCATCTCGCCGACTTCTTTCTCGCCATTGGCCGAAATCGTACCGACCTGCGCCACCTCTGCCGAGGTGTTGATCTTGGTCCGAGCATTCGCGAGGTACTCAACAACCTCGGCGACAGCCTTGTCGACACCGCGCTTCAGATCCATCGGGTTCATGCCGGCGGCAACGGCCTTGTTGCCTTCCTGCAGGATCGACTGGGCGAGAACGGTGGCCGTGGTGGTTCCGTCACCGGCGATGTCGTTGGTCTTCGACGCCACCTCGCGCACCATCTGCGCGCCCATGTTCTCGAACTTGTCTTCGAGCTCGATTTCCTTGGCGACGGTAACGCCGTCCTTCGTAATGCGCGGGGCACCGAAGGACTTGTCGAGCACGACGTTGCGGCCCTTGGGGCCGAGGGTCACCTTCACCGCGTCGGCGAGGGTGTTGACGCCACGCATCATACGCTCGCGTGCGTCACGGGAGAATTTTACTTCTTTAGCAGCCATGTTTTCCACTCCTGGGCTGATCAAAGCCCTGTTGGATTGCGTTTCGACTCAGGCTCGAAAGCTCAGCCGATGACACCCATGATGTCGGATTCCTTCATGATCAGGAGATCCTCACCGTCGAGCTTGACTTCCGTGCCGGACCACTTGCCGAAGAGAACGCGGTCGCCTTCCTTAACGTCCAGCGGAACAACCTTGCCGCCTTCGTCGCGCGCGCCGGAACCGACGGCGATAATCTCGCCTTCCTGCGGCTTCTCTTTGGCGGTGTCGGGAATGATGATCCCGCCGGCCGTCTTCTCTTCGGATTCGACCCGGCGAACGACCACACGGTCATGAAGCGGGCGAAAATTCGTTTTGGCCATGTCCTGAACCCTTGATTCGGATGATGAAATGGGCTTTCACTCCGCCCGGACAGGCAGAGCGTTGTTAGCACTCGACCGAGGTGAGTGCTAACGCCGAAGCAGATAGTCGGGCTGCCCGTTAAAGTCAAGAGAAACGGGGCCCGGATGAATGCAGAAGCACGCAATTTCCACTGACCGCCCGCTTCTGGGCGTCCTCCTCATGGTGGGCTTCTGTGCGCTGGTTCCCTTCAGCGACTCCCTTGCCAAGATTCTCGGCGAATCTATTCCGCTGTTCGAACTGCTCGTCGTCCGCTTCAGCGCCCAATCACTGCTGGTGCTGCCCTACATTTTCTGGAGCGGTCGCAGCCTTGCCATGAGCCCGCGGGTTCTCAGGCTCACCGCATTGCGTACGGTCCTGCAGGTCATCGGTATCGGCGCCATGTTCACCTCCCTCCGCTACCTGCCGCTGGCCGACGCCGTTGCCATCGCCTTCGTCATGCCCTTCATCATGCTGGTTCTCGGGCGGACGGTGTTGAACGAGGAGGTGGGGCCGCGCCGCCTTGCCGCTTGCATTGTCGGCTTCATTGGGACGCTTCTCGTAATCCAGCCAAGCTTTTCCGTCGTCGGCGTGCCGGCGCTTCTGCCGCTCCTCGTTGCGTTTGCCTTTGCACTGTACATGCTGGTCACCCGGCAGATCGTCCGGGATGCCGACCCCATCGTTCTTCAAGGCGTGAGCGGGTTCATGGCGGCCAGCGTCCTGATCGTGCTGCTCATCGTGACGGCGGGCAAAGATGTTCCGGGGTTCGGCCTGGTGATGCCGAACCAGACCGAGGCGATCCTGCTGGTCGGCCTCGGCGTGCTGGGCACCATGACCCATCTTCTAATGACCTGGTCCCTGCGGTATGCACCGTCCGCGACGTTGGCGCCGATTCAGTATCTGGAAATTCCCTTCGCCACACTCATCGGCTGGATCATTTTCCGCGACCTGCCGAATGGGTTTGCCGCAGTCGGCATTCTCATCACCATGGCTGCGGGGCTTTATATTGTCTTTCGTGAAAGGAGTCTGGCGCAGCCGGTCCCGCAGGAGACCTGAGCGCAGCCGCTAAATCGGCCGCTTCAGACGCTGCCGCTCTTCCTCAATTACCGGACGCATGAAGCAGCCTTCGATGTGATCGTTGACCAGCCCCATGGCTTGCATGAACGCGTAGACCGTTGTCGGGCCGACAAAGCTCCAGCCGCGTTTTTTCAGGTCCTTGGAGATGCGGGTGGAGACTTCCGTCTTCGGATTGGCCATCAGGGTCGGAAAATCGAGCCGTCCCGGCCGATCCTCCCGTTTTGGCTCCTGCCGCCAGAAATAGCGGGCCAAGGAGCCTTCCTCCTCGCAAAGTTCGATTGCGCGGCGTGCATTGTTGATTGTGGAGCGAATCTTGCCGCCATGCCGGATAATGCCGGCATTGCCGAGCAGCCGCTCGACATCGGCGTCGGTAAAGCCGGCCACCTTTTCGAAATCGAAACCGGCAAAGGCCTCGCGAAAATTCTCACGCTTGCGCAGGATGGTCAGCCAGGAAAGCCCGGACTGAAAGCCCTCCAGGCACAACTTTTCGAAAAGCCGCTTGTCGTCGGTGACCGGCCGGCCCCACTCGTCGTCGTGATAGGCCATGTAGTCCGGTCGATTCGCATGCCAGAAACAACGCGTCCTTCCGTCCGGTCCCTCGATCAGTCCCGTATTGTCCTGGCTCATCTCGCCCCTATCCTCGCTTAAGTTGGTGTTCACCAATCTGCTGAACGCGTCGGTAACCACACTGCTTGGTTTTCACGACATATCGCATTTAATGCTTCCGGATTCACCATTCGCTTGCAGCGCCTGTGCAGCATGCTGACAAAGTGTGTGCCGCTCCAGCGATGCAATTGTGTTCGTTGGAAGGGATTACACGTAGGAGATCGATAGCAAGCTTCAGCCGCGGGTGATCGAAATGAAGGTGATATTCAGCGCCGTAGCCATTTTGGCGATGTTGTTCGTTCCTGGCTTTGTCCAGGCGCAGAGCCGCTATTCAGAACGACCGCCGTCCCTGGTCAGTCCGGATTTGGCCGCCCCCTGGGTGCTGCAGTTGCGCAGGCCCGATACACGAGCGCAGCCGCACTACGAAACTCGCCAGCAGCAAATCCACAATCGGCAGATCCATCGTCGCCAGGTGCATCGACGGCAAGTTCATCCCGTCCCCCGCCAACGGCAGCGGTATGTCGGACGCTCCGTAGAGCGTCCGCCGCAAACGAGTACGGCGGCGGTCGCCACGCGCGCGCCGTCGGCACCAGCCCATAACATGGATCCGAAGTTCCTGCCGCAGACGGTTCCTTATGACGGGCCGCACGCGCCGGGAACGATTGTCATCGATACAGGGAGCCGCTTCCTCTATCACGTCATGGAAGGCGGCAACGCACGGCGCTATGGCGTTGGTGTGGGTAAGCAAGGTTTCGAATGGAGAGGCACGGAAAAGATCACGCAGAAACGTGAGTGGCCTGACTGGCGCCCTCCGAAAGAGATGATCGAACGCGAGCGGAAGAAGGGAAACATCCTGCCGGCGCATATGAAGGGTGGGCCGGAGAATCCGCTTGGAGCACGCGCCCTGTATCTCGGATCGACGCTTTACCGCATTCACGGCACCAATGCGCCCTGGACCATCGGCAAAGCCGTTTCGTCCGGTTGCATCCGCATGCGCAACGAAGATGTTATGGAGCTTTACGAACGTATTCCCGTCGGGGCCAAAGTCGTGGTAATCTGATTCCATTCGAACGGGGGACGAGTCGGCAGAGGGGATGCTGACTTGCCGTGAGGAAAAGGCAGCGCTTTAATCGAGGCGCTGCCTTTTCTATGCGCTCTCTTTTACGCGTCCTTCAATATCGGCAAGGCTGGCGGGCTCTGGCCCGCCATAGGCCCAATCCAGAAGCTCGACGGTGTGCACGACGGGCAAACGAGTGCCGGAACCGATCTGCGTCATGCATCCAATATTCCCCGTAGCGACCAGATCCGCATCCGTCGCCTCGACATTCTTTATCTTGCGTTCGCGCAGGCGGCCCGCGATCTCAGGCTGCAGAATGTTGTACGTCCCGGCCGAGCCACAGCACAGATGCCCTTCGGCCGGTTCCTTCACGGAAAAGCCGGCATGCGTAAGCAGTGCTTTCGGCTGGCGCGTAATCTTCTGCCCGTGCTGCATGGAGCAGGCGGAGTGGTAAGCAACGGTCAGCCCCGGCACGAAGGCCGGCTCGGGCAGGTCCAACCCGTCCAGGTATTCGGTAATGTCTTTGGCCAGTGCCGAGACCTTCGCCGCCTTGTCCGCATAGGCCGGGTCCAGGCGCAGCATATGGCCATAATCCTTGATGGTCGTGCCGCAGCCCGAGGCGGTGATGATGATTGCGTCAAGCTCGCCGTTTTCGACTTCCTTTATCCAGGCATCCACATTACGCCGCGCGAAGTCTAGCGCCTCTTCCTCCCGGCCCATATGGTGCACCAGCGCCCCGCAGCAGCCTTCGCCCTCTGGCACGGCCACCTCGATGCCGAGCCTCGAAAGCAGTCGGCTCGTCGCAGCATTGATGCCGGGGTCGAGCACGGATTGCGCGCAGCCGCCGAGGATCGCCACGCGCCCGCGCGGTTCGCCCGAAGGACGGGTAGGTTGCGGTGCGCTGCGCGGAGGCAGCCGCCCAGGAGCCAAGTCCAGCATGGAGGCAACCGGCTTCAGGCCGGGTAGCGCGCGGAATAGCGGTGCGAGAGGCCGGCCGAGCCGGCCCAGCCCGAGCGCGAATCGAAACCGCTCAGGATAAGGCAGAATTCGTGCCAGCACGGCCCGCGTGATGCGGTCGAGCAGCGGCCGCTTATAGGTCTTCTCGATATGCGCACGCGCATGGTCGACAAGATGCATATAGTTCACGCCCGAAGGACAGGTGGTCATGCAGGAGAGGCAGGAGAGGCACCTGTCGATATGCGTGACCGTGTCGCGGTCCGCGGGACGGTTGTTCTCCAGCATCTCCTTGATGAGGTAAATGCGCCCGCGCGGGCTGTCGAGCTCGTTGCCGAGCTCGACATAGGTCGGGCAGGTGGCGAGACAGAAGCCGCAATGCACACATTTGCGCAGAATCGTTTCAGATTCCGCGACCTGTGGGTCGGCAAGCTGCCTGGCCGTGAAGTTGGTTTGCATAAGAGTCTAGAGCATCCAGCTTTCAGGGTTCTTGATCGGTACGTTGCGGCTGACCTGCTGCAGACCGATGACGACGCGCACAACGGCCCAGATCGCCACCGCAAGCATGAGCAGGAACCCGATACCCACCACCATCAGGATCACGGAGACGAGTGCGAAAAGCAGGCCGATCCAAAAGGTCCGAATCGCCCAGGTGTAGTGCGTCTCAATCCATTCCTCGGACTTGCCGCGGTTGAGATAAGCCAGCACGATGCCTACCAAAGCGGTGACGCCGAGCACCAGGCTGACGAGATAAAGAACATAGATCACCTGGATATTGCTCTGCCCCGGCTCCAGCCAGCCGTTGGACTTGCTGGGCGGGTTAGGTTGTGGCGTCGTTTCGTTCATTCCTGTTTCTCCCAAGCTTCTGGAGGGGGCACTGTATCACGGGCTCAGGGGCCCGCCATCCGCCCCGGATTGAGAATGTTTTTCGGATCGAACTGCTCCTTCAGCCGGGCGGAAAGCGCGGCGAGTGCCGGCTGCTGCGGTTGGAACACCGGGATGGCGGCCCGCACAGACAAGGGCGCGCGGACAAGCGTGGCGTGCCCGCCGCCGAAATGGGCGATGATCTTGCGCAGGATTTCGGCTTCCGGATCCGCCTCCATGCGCATCCAGACAAGCCCGCCCTGCCAGTCGTAATAGACGTTTGCTCCGGCGGCGCGGCGAAAGGCGTCCACGACCTTGTGGCCCTCGCTCGGAGTGACGGAGACGCGCCAGATCGGTGCCGGCGTGCCATCGGCAAAGGGCTTGCAGTCGCGGATTTCGCGCCAGAGCGTGCGTGAGTCCTGCTCTTCGATTGTTTCAGTCGCGCCATAGGGATTCAACAGGCGGGCAAGCAGATCGAGCCGGTAATCCACGGATGGCCCGAAGCCCTCAATGCGCAGCACGGTTTTTGGCGAGCCGGTAATGGCGCTGTTCAGGAACTTGCCAACGACACCTTCCGGCAGATGCGCGGCACCGGATACCTCGCCGCTGGAGCCCATCGCTTCGGCCATGGCGGCGGCGGCCTGGGCATCGTCGAGACCGGTGACAGCAAGCGTCTTTTCGGTTTCGGCTGCCGGCAGCACCTTGAAGGTGAGGTCGGTGACGACGGCCAACGTTCCCCACGAGCCGGCAAGCCCCTTGGATAGATCGTATCCGGTGACGTTTTTCACCACGCGCCCGCCGGACTTGAAAGCCTCGCCGCGCCCGGAGACCGCGTCTATGCCCAGAATATGATCACGCGCCGCACCGGCCTTGATGCGGCGGGGGCCGGAGAGATTGGCCGCGAGTGCTCCGCCGATCGTGCCGCGCCCGAAATCGCCGCCAAGCAGCGGGCCATAGTCCATCGGCTCGAAGGCGAGTTCCTGATCGTTTTTGGCAAGAAGGGTCTGGATCTCGGCGAGCGGCGTGCCGGCCTTGGCGGAAAGCACCAACTCTTCCGGCTCATAGAGGGTAATACCGGAGAGCCCCGACAGGTCGAGCGTGTGCTCCGCCTGCACGGGCCTGCCGATGCCCTGCTTCGAGCCCTGACCGACGACCTCCAGCGGGGTCTCTTCGCCTGCAGCCCAGCGCACGGTTTCAAGCACGTCGGCCGATGTTTGCGGGGTAAAGGTGGTCATGGCTGGAGGACCGCCGTGCTTACCATGGACCATTGCACTCTGTTCTCCAGCACCACCCCTTAAAACCTCTCCAACTCGGGAAACGGCATTTGCCCGCGATGGATGTGCATTCGGCCGAGTTCGGCGCAGCGGTGAAGCTGTGGGAACATCTTGCCGGGATTGAGCAGATGGTTCGGGTCGAAGGCGCATTTAACGCGGATCTGCTGGTTGAGATCGTCCGCGGTAAACATCTCCGGCATCAGGTCGCGCTTTTCTACGCCCACTCCATGTTCCCCGGTGAGCACCCCGCCGACCTTGACGCAGAGCCGCAGAATGTCGGCGCCGAATTCTTCGGCCTTTTCCAACTCGCCCGGCTTGTTCGCATCGTAAAGCACGAGCGGATGCAGATTCCCGTCGCCGGCATGAAAGACGTTGGCCACGCGCAAACCGTATTTCTCCGAAAGCTCGCGCATACCCGAAAGCACGCGCGGCAGTTCCTTGCGCGGGATCGTGCCGTCCATGCAGTAATAGTCCGGCGAAATGCGCCCGACGGCGGGGAAGGCAGCCTTGCGCCCGGCCCAGAAGGACATGCGCTCCTCGTCCGAGTTGGAGACGCGGCTGGTGGTAGCTCCATTCGCTTTAGCCAGTTCCTCCACGCGGCCGATCAGGTGATCGACTTCCGCCTGCGGCCCGTCGAGCTCGACGATCAGGAGTGCCTCGACATCGAGCGGATAGCCTGCATGGACGAAATCTTCCGCCGCGTGAATGGCAGGCTTGTCCATCATCTCCATACCGCCGGGGATGATGCCGGCGCCGATGATATCGGCGACACATTGCCCCGCTTCCTCGCTGGAGGGAAAGCCGATGAGAAGCGCGCGCGCCGTCTCGGGCTTCTTCAGAATGCGCACGGTGACTTCTGTCACCACGCCAAGCAGGCCCTCCGAACCGGTCATCAGACCGAGAAGATCATAGCCTTCCGCATCGAGATGCTTGCCGCCGAGGCGGACGACCTCACCCGTCATCAGCACCATTTCGATCCCGAGAATGTTGTTGGCGGTCAGCCCGTATTTCAGGCAGTGCACGCCGCCGGAATTTTCCGCCACATTGCCGCCGATGGAGCAGGCGATCTGAGATGACGGATCGGGTGCATAATAAAAGCCTTTATGCTCGACCGCATTCGTGATGCCCAGATTGGTCACGCCCGGCTGTGCCACCACGGCCCTGTTGGCGTAGTCGATATCTAGAATCTTGTTGAAGCGGCTCATCACGAGCAGCACCGCATCCTGCAGGGGCAGCGCACCGCCCGAGAGCGAGGTGCCGGAGCCGCGTGGCACCACGCGGATATTGCGTTCGTGGCAATATTTCAGAATGCGTGAGACCTGCGGCACTGTCTCCGGAAGCACGACGACCAGCGGCATTTGCCGATAGGCGGTCAGGCCATCGCTCTCGAAGGCGCGCATTTCACTGTCGCTTGCCACCACGCCTTCGCCCGGTACGATAATGCGCATGTCGGCGATGATCTCCTCGCGCTTTTTCAGCGTGGCTTCATCGGCCTTGGGCATATGCGGTCCGGACATGGGGTCGTCCTCATGAGGCGTAGAGCTTACGGTACTTCACAACCGCGCTTGTCGAGATTGGTTAAAACATTTGACCAATCCTCGTCAATGTCGCTAGTTTGCGGTCGGCAGCATAAAGATCGTTGAACCGTGGATACCATCTTCTCCAGAGTTGAGCATAGCCGAACCGCAGATGCCGTAGTGCGCCAGATCGAGGGGCTGATCCTCGAAGGCGTGCTGCGTGATGGCGACCGGCTGCCGGCGGAACGCGAGCTGGCAAGCCGGATCGATGTTTCTCGGCCAATCCTGCGCAATGCGCTGAAGGCGCTGGAGGCGAAGGGACTGCTGGTAACGCGCCACGGCGGCGGCACGCATGTGGCGAACATTGTGGGCGAAGTCTTCGCCGCGCCCGTGCGTGAATTGATCGCTAGCCATCCTGAGGCCACCGCCGATTATCTGGAGTATCGCCGCGAGATCGAAGCCGTTGCCGCCGAGATGGCTGCTCGGCGGGCGACGGAGGCAGACAACGCCCTGTTGGGCGACATCATCGCCCGCATGGAACATGCTCACGCCACCGCCGACTTCGAGGCCGAGGTGGAAATCGACGTCGAGTTCCACAACGCGGTAGGCGAGTGCGCGCACAATTTCGTGCTCCTGCACACCCTGCGCTCCTGCTATCGCCTGCTCGCGGATGGCGTGTTCTACAGCCGGGCGCGCATTTACGATCTGCCTGGTGCTCGCGAGAGCCTGCTGGCCCAGCACAAGGCGATCTTCCTCGCTATTCGCGACGGCGACCCGGCTGCTGGGCGCAAGGCAGCAATCGACCACATTGCCTATGTCCAAATGGCCAGCACAGAGGCCGAGCGCACGGGTGAATGGGAGAGGATTTCGCAGCTTCGCCTTCGACAACGCTCCGGCGTCGAGGGGAAGCGTCAAACATCAAAAACCGGAAGATCCGTGGCCGCGGACACGCAAACGGGATAATGCTTTGAAACAGGAAATTTCGAAACGGCCGCGCGTCGGTCTCTTTGTCACCTGCCTGGTCGATCTTTTCCGGCCCTCCGTCGGCTTTGCCTCGGTGAAGCTCCTGGAAAAGGCCGGCTGCGACGTCGAAGTGCCGATGGCGCAGACATGCTGCGGCCAGCCGGCCTACAATTCGGGTGACCGCGCCGATACGATCGCCATTGCAAAGAACACGATCAAGGCTTTCGAGGAATACGACTACATCGTCGCACCATCCGGCTCCTGCGCGGGAATGCTGAAGAAGCATTATCCACTCCTTTTCAAGGAAAGCGCGTGGGAGGAGCGGGCCGAGGCATTTTCAGCCAGGGTGCACGAGCTCATGAGCTTTCTGGTCGATGTCATGGGGGTGGAGCGTGTGGAGGCGGCGCATGAAGGCAACGTCACCTATCACGATTCCTGCTCCGGCCTGCGCGAACTCGGCATCCAAGAGCAGCCACGCCGCCTCCTGTCCTCCGTCTCTGGGCTTCAACTGAAGGAAATGCGCGACCCGGATGTCTGCTGCGGCTTCGGCGGCACGTTTTGTGTAAAGTACCCGGACATCTCGAACAAAATCGTCGCGGAAAAAACCGATAACATCCGGGCTTCCGGCGCGGATACGCTCTTGGCGGGCGATCTCGGCTGCCTGATGAATATGGCCGGCAAGCTGCAGCGAGAAGGCGCGGAGGTCAACGTGCGCCATGTGGCCGAGGTGCTGGCCGGAATGGATGGCCCGGCTATCGGCAAGGGTGAAAGCTGATGCAGATCACATCGCCGGAATTCAAGAAAAACGCGCGCAGCGCGCTGTCCGACACACAGCTGCAGAAGGCGCTCGGCCATGTGCGCACGGGCTTCATCGACAAGCGTCAGGCCTCGGTCGATGCGCTGCCGGAGTTTGATGAACTGCGGGATTCCGCCCGTGCCATCAAGGACCATACCCTGGCGCATCTGGACCTCTACCTGGAGCGCTACGAGGAGAAGGTGAAGTCGGCCGGCGGCTATGTCCATTGGGCCGAAACGGCAGAGGATGCCCGTTCCGTCATTCTCGATATCTGCCGCGCCGCGGGCGCCCGCACGGTGACCAAGGGCAAGTCCATGATCACCGAGGAGATCGGGCTCAACGAGTTCTTCGAGAAAGAGGGCGTCCGCCCCGTAGAGACCGACCTCGGCGAGTACATCATCCAGCTGCGCGGGGAGCACCCGAGCCACATCATCGCGCCGGCGGTGCACCTCAACAAGGAACAGGTGGAGGCGGATTTTCGCCGGGTGCACGACCACCTACGCCCCAATCGCGACCTCTCGGAGCCGGAATCGCTGCTTGCGGAAGCGCGGCGTGTGCTGCGCTCGGAATACTTCACAGCCGATGTGGGTATCACCGGTGCAAACTTCCTCGTGGCCGAGACGGGCAGTTCCGTCATTGTCACCAATGAGGGTAACGGCGACCTGACTCAAACGCTGCCGCGCGTGCACGTCGTCGTCGCGTCCATCGAGAAGGTCGTGCCGACGCTGGAGGATATGAGCCAGATCCTGCGCGTTCTCGCGCGTTCTGCGACAGGTCAGGACATGAGCGTTTATACCACCGTATCCACCGGTCCGCGCCGGCCGGGGGATCCCGACGGGCCGGATGAATATCACGTCGTGCTGCTGGACAATGGCCGCTCCTCCATGCTCGGCACGGAGTTTCAGGATATGCTGCGCTGCATCCGCTGCGGCGCCTGCATGAACCATTGTCCGATTTATCATGCCGTCGGCGGTCACGCTTACGGCTGGGTTTATCCCGGTCCGATGGGCGCGGTGCTCACACCGTCCCTCGCTGGCATCGACAAGTCCGGTCATTTGCCGAATGCCTCGACCTTCTGCGGCCGCTGCGAGGCAGTCTGCCCGATGAAGATCCCGCTGCCCAAGATGATGCGGCACTGGCGCGAGCGCGAGTTCGCCAGAGGGCTCAACCCGGCCACACAACGCTACGGCCTGCGCGCCTGGGCGTTATTCGCCAGCCGTCCACGGCTCTATCATCTGGCCGCGTCGTTTGCCATTCCGGCGCTATCTTTCTTCACGGGTCGGCGGCCGCGCTTTCGTTATCTGCCCTTCGCCGGTGGCTGGACGCGCCACCGCGATCTGCCCGCACCAGAAAACCGCACCTTTCTTCAGCAGTGGCGCAGCCGCCAGGCAGCAAAGCAGGAGGCGCAGGCATGAGCGGGCGCGAGGCCATTCTGAAAAAGGTGCGCGGGGCACTCGGGGCCCCATTGGACGATGCCGCGCGTGCAAAGGCCGTCAGACAGCGGCTCGCAAAAGCGCCGACCGGCGTGGTGCCCGCGCGTGGGCGTTTGCCGGAAGAGGAACGCATTGCCCTGTTCCGCCAAATGGCGGAAAAAGTCTCGGCAACGGTCGAGCACGTCAAAAAAACCGGCGACGTGCCGAACGCCGTCGCCGCTTATCTCCGGTCCAAGAACCTGCCGGCATCGGTTCGCATGGGTGGTGATGAGCGGCTAAGGGCGATGCCCTGGGGCCGGGTAAAGGCGCTGGAAACGAAAACCGGACCTGCCGACCCCGATGACGAGGTCGGCGTCAGCCATGCCCTCGCCGGAATAGCCGAAACCGGGACGGTCGCCTTGTATTCGGGTGTGGAGAATCCGACCACTGTCAATTTCTTGCCGGAGCACCATATCGTCGTGGTTGACGCGAAGGATATCGAGGGTGACCTCGAAACGACGCTATCGAGACTGAAAAAGAGGTTTGGCAAGGGAAAGATGCCGCGTACGTTGAACCTGATTACGGGGCCGTCGCGCTCCGGTGACATCGAGCAGAAGCTGCTGCTGGGTGCACACGGGCCGCGTGCGCTGCATCTCATTGTGGTGGATGACGGCAGAATTGGGAATAAGCTCTGAGGACGCGGTAACGCCCGATGGCATGCGCATTTACGCCATCGGCGATATCCATGGTTGCCACGATCTCATGGCCGAGATGCATCGGCGCATCATGGCCGAGATCATGGCCGACCGACCGAAGGACTGGCGGATCGTTTATCTGGGCGATTATGTCGATCGCGGTCCCGACTCTCGGCAGGTGATCGATTTTCTGGCCCACGCGACGCAAACCGACCCGCGTGTGATCGCTCTTGCCGGCAATCACGACATCGGCTTCCTGAGCTTTTTGTCGGAGCCGCGCGCGGAATGCATGTTCGCCGCCTATGGTGGCGAGGCGACGGCGCGTTCCTACGGTGTGACGATCGACTTCCACCCGCCGGAGGTGCTTGCACGCGGGCACGCGGCGCTACAGGAAGCGATGCCGCACCATCATATGAAATTCCTGCACAGCCTGAAGCTTTCCGCCACTTTCGGCGACTTCTTCTTTGCGCATGCGGGTATCAGGCCCGGCGTACCGCTGGACGCTCAATCTTCTGGAGATCTGGTCTGGATCCGTGAGCAGTTTCTGGAGTTTAGAGGCCTGCACCCCAAGGTCGTGGTGCATGGGCATACCCCCGCCGCGTCAGCTGAAATCCTGCCCAATCGAATAAATCTGGATACCCGCGCTTTTCACTCCGGCCGTTTGACAGCCATGGCTTTTGAGGGAGGGCGCAAGCGCCTTTTGGAGGTGACCCGTTCTATCGAGCCAGCTGGTTGACTCCATAGCCATCAACGGTCTGGAAGGCGCCGGAGTCGGACGCGGTATAAATGCCCGCGCCACTCAATATCACGGCGGAGAGCAGCATTAGCGATAGAATTGCAACACGCATTGGCTCATCTCATTTGCTAATCATTCGTTGATTATTGAACGGAAGGCGTTACCAATCGGTTCCCCAGAACGCGGGCTTTCGAAACTTCCATTTGTTCCGGTCTTGAGGGCCCGGGGAATGGCCGGGGCGCCGAAAAATGGCAAGGCTGCAGAGAGCGCAGACCACACCTTCTCGTGAAGCTGTTACGCATCGACAACAGTTTTGGTTGGCTTCAGGATGCTTCAGAACCGCGTTGATCCCTTTGGCGCCATTCATGCCGTCCCGGATCGCGGCCTTTTCATGGGCAATCGCGGTATCATCCATGATCCTGACGCACGAACGCTTTTGAAGCGTCGCTGGTCGACCAATGCTGGATCACCTGCTTGTGCGAGTTCGGTGATCGCCGGCGCGATGTCATGGGCCGCAATGGCACGAACGGTCGCGCAGGCTGGACCGAACTCTTCTTTCTCGACGAAGTGACGGCCCTGGCAGCCGGCCATCGCCCCTGTTTTTTCTGCCGGCGCGAAGATGCGCGCGCTTTCGCCGAGGCTTTTGCGCAGGGACAAGGCGCGAGCCATTTCTCCGCGCCGGAAATGGATCGGCAACTTCACCGGGAGCGCCGAGCCTCCGGCGGCAGTGCTGAGCTGCTCGATTCGCAACCGCTGGCAGCGCTGCCCGACGGCACGATGGTTGAGCGGTGGGGGCGGGGCTACGCGTTGAAAGGCGGCCGCCTGTTGCCCTGGGGCTTTGCAGGATACGAGACGCCGCAACGCCCGGAGCAGAGCGGCTTGGGATGGTCGCTGATCACCCCGCTGGCGACGGTGGCAGCGTTACGGCAAG
This sequence comes from Chelativorans sp. YIM 93263, assembly GCF_028767125.1. Taxonomy (GTDB): domain Bacteria; phylum Pseudomonadota; class Alphaproteobacteria; order Rhizobiales; family Rhizobiaceae; genus Chelativorans. Next base: position 118,050 of record NZ_JAKCWP010000010.1, on the reverse strand, counting down.
GCTATTGTACTGTATGGCATCCTTCCGCCAACTCTTGACCGCAGCACCGCGCCGACGCATCAAGCGTCCATGCGAGCGAACTACAAAATGCAGCGGCTTTTCCTGCCTGACGACCTTTCGGCTGGTGTATCGGTCGAGATAGGGCGGCAGCATGCGCATTACCTGGCAAATGTCTTGCGCATGCGCGAAGGGGCGGAACTGCTCGTCTTCAATGGTCGCGATGGTGAATGGCGCGCCGAGATTACAGCACTTGGCAAGAAGTTTGTCTCCCTGTCTCTACACGAGATGACGCGCGCGCAAACACCTTCGCCGGACCTTCTTTATTGCTTCGCACCGCTCAAGCAGGGGCGCATCGACTATATGGTCCAAAAGGCCGTCGAGATGGGCGTAGGTGTGCTCCAGCCGGTGGTCACACAGCACACCCAGGTACCCAAGCTTGGAATTGACCGCCTTCGCGCCAATGTCGTCGAAGCTGCGGAGCAATGCGGCATTCTTTCGGTTCCCCAGGTGCACGAGCCAGCCAAGCTGGACCGGCTACTCGCCGCGTGGGAGGAGGGCAGGCGGCTAATCTATTGCGACGAGGACGCTCCGGGCAACAACCCCCTTCCCATCGTATCCGAACTCGCCGGACAGAAGCTGGGCCTTCTTGTAGGGCCGGAGGGTGGTTTTTCGGATGGAGAGCGCAAGATGCTGCGCGCACTCTCCTATGTGGCGCCCATTCCGCTCGGACCGCGCATCCTGCGCGCCGACACGGCGGCTGTTGCCGCGCTCGCGGTGATACAGGCCGCCGCGGGCGATTGGTGCGACAACGTAGACGGGGCGTGAAAGGCATGTTCAAAACTTTTGGCTTGATTGCCGCCCCCCACATCCTCCATCAGGTTGCACCTTAAAACAGGGCCGGAGAGAAAAACCATGGCGCGGGATACGACGGACGACCGGCCTATCGAGAACAAGGACGATCTGATTGCCTATCTCGCCTCGGGCTGCAAGCCGAAGCAGGATTGGCGCATCGGAACGGAACACGAGAAGTTTCCGTTCCACGTCGACGGCAATGGACCGGTTTCCTATGAAGGCCAGCGGAGCATCCGCGCCCTGTTGGAAGGCATGCAAAAGACGCTCGGCTGGAATCCGATCATGGATGACGGGCGGATCATCGGCCTTGTCGAGCCAACGGGGCAGGGGGCTATCTCACTGGAGCCGGGCGGTCAGTTCGAGCTTTCGGGCGCGCCTCTCGAGACACTGCACCAGACCTGCCGCGAGGGGAACGCGCATCTCGCCCAGCTTCGCGAGATTGCCGAGCCTTTGGGCATTCGCTTTCTTGGCCTCGGGGCCAGTCCGAAATGGCGGCTGTCCGAAACGCCAAAGATGCCGAAGTCGCGCTATGACATCATGACGGCTTACATGCCGAAGGTCGGCAGCCACGGCCTCGACATGATGTACCGCACCTGCACAATTCAGGTGAACCTGGATTTTTCCTCCGAGACGGACATGCGGCGCAAAATGCAGGCGGGCATGAGGCTACAGCCTTTGGCCACGGCGCTGTTCGCCAATTCCCCCTTCTCCGACGGCGCGCTCAATGGCTTCCAGTCGTGGCGGGCGGAAATCTGGCGCGATACGGACAATCAGCGGGCCGGGCTGCTGCCATTCGTGTTCTCGGAAAACTTCGATTTTGCCGATTATGTCGACTGGGCGCTCGATGTGCCCATGTATTTCGTCCTCCGTAAGGGACGGTATTTCGACTGCACCCATGTGACGTTCCGCCAGTTCATGGAAGGCGCCCTGCGCGACTCGGTGCCGCAGGGCATGCCCACCATGGGCGACTGGGCCAACCATCTGTCCACGCTGTTTCCCGATGTGCGGCTGAAGCGCTTTATCGAGATGCGCGGGGCCGATGGCGGACCATGGCGCCGCATCTGTGCCCTTCCCGCCTTCTGGGTCGGCCTGCTTTATGACAATGCCGCCCTGGACGCGATCGAGGATCTCACCAGAGCCTGGAGCCTTGAGGAGGTCGACGGCCTGCGTGATGCCGTGCCGGTCGAGGGCCTGTCGGCGACCTTCCGCAACCACGAACTGCGCGAGACCGCGCGTGAGGTTCTGGCCATCGCCCGCATTGGGCTGGCCAACAGGGCACGAATGAACAATGAGGGTTATGACGAAACGGGCTTTTTGACCCCGCTCGATGAGGTTGTGGCGCGCGGCACGACCAGCGCGGAAGAAATGGTCACCGCCTACAACACGCGCTGGGGCGGCTCCATCGAACCGGTTTTCTTCGAACACGCGTATTAGGAAAGTAGGGAAGTACGACTGAATCCGACATCACCGCCATGGCGTTCGTACGTCCAACCCCATTCCCTAATCCTTTATTCCCTACTCCTCATTCATTGACTTTCCGAAGCCCACTTTTTATAAGCCCCGCACGTTCGGGCCGACCGCCCGGCGCTTTTTTGGTGCGTCCTGGCGGTCTGAATGCTCCTGTTCATCGAGACAGAATGAAGAAGGGCCGCACACCGCGGTATTTAAACAAATGAAGCGCACTTATCAGCCCTCGAAACTCGTTCGTAAGCGCCGGCATGGTTTCCGTGCACGCATGGCCACAAAGGGCGGCCGCCGCGTTATCGCCGCTCGCCGCAGCCGCGGCCGCAAGCGCCTCTCGGCCTGAACCCCGAGGTGTGGAGCCGGGGGCATTGGCGGGCCGGCCGCAAGAAAAGCATCCCTTGCGGCTTAAGAAGCGCGCCGAGTTTCTGGCCGTCCGCCGAGGCGTCAAACGTGGCGGTCCCCTTTTCCTCCTTGAGGTTCTGGAGCGCGGCGACGATGGTCCGCCGCGCCTCGGTGTCACCGTGACGAAGAAGGTCGGCAATGCCGTGGAGCGAAATCGTATCCGCAGGCGTCTGCATGAAGCAGTGCGTGTCCATGCCGCGGGTGACATGGCGCCCGGCACTGATTATGTGATTGTCGGAAGGCGCGAAATCCTGAGCGCACCATTCGGGGCGCTGAAGGATGAGCTTTCCCGCCGTTTTCGCGGCAAGAAACCCGTCCATACGGGCTAAGGACATCCATGGACAATAATCGTAATTTCCTCATCACGATCGCGCTGTCGGTGCTTATCCTCACCTTGTGGCAGGTGTTCTATATGAACCCGCGCATCGAGGCGGAGCGCGAGGCGCAGGAGCAAGCCCAGTCGCAATCCGGCACGACGACCGCGCAGAATGGTGCAACGGCTCCCCAGGATGCACAAACTCTGGAAGGGGGCACCATCCCCTCCGCCGGCGACCCGCAGGACGGCGCGAGCATCCCGGGTACCTCCGGGGCAGGAGCAGCGGCACAAAGCCGCGAGGCCGCCCTGGAAGCCGGGGATCGTGTGAGGATCGATACGCCGCGCCTGGCTGGTTCCATCAATCTCACCGGCGCGCGGCTGGATGATCTGCTGCTCAAGGATTACCACGTTACGGTCGACCAGGATTCGCCGAATATCGAGCTGCTCAATCCCTCTGCGCTCGAGAACGGCTATTATGTCGAGCTCGGCTACGTAGCCAACGACGCCGGCACCCTACCGGGAGCTACGACGGAGTGGAGCGTTGAAGAAGGCTCGGTGCTCTCACCCGGCAATCCGGTGACGCTCGGATACACCAACGAAAACGGCCTAACATTCCTGCGGACGTTCTCGGTCGACGACAATTACCTGTTCACGATCTCCGACACCATTCGCAACGACGCGGGCGACCCGGTCCAACTGCGCAATTACGGCCGCACCACGCGGATGGGGCATCCCACCACCGAAGGCTTCTACATTCTGCATGAAGGTCTGCTCGGTGTGACCGGCGAGGAGGGGCTGCAGGAGCTCAGCTATTCCAGCGTCGAGGATGACGGCGAGGTTCAGCCGAGCAAGTCCTCCGACGGCTGGCTCGGCATCACCGATAAATATTGGGCCGTGGCGATGGTGCCGCGTGCGAATGAAGTCTTTCAGCCGCGCTACTCCTATTTCGCCAATGGTCGCGACGGCTTCCAGGCCGACTTCCTGACCGATCCGCTGACTGTCGCGGCCGGCGGCGAGACCACCGTGGAAAATCTGGTCTTCGCCGGCGCCAAGGAAGTCAATATCGTCGATGGATACGAACAGCAGTACAACATCCACCAGTTCGAGCTTTTGATCGACTGGGGCTGGTTCTATTTCATTACCAAGCCCATGTTTTACCTGATCGACTGGCTCTTCAGGCTGTTTGGTAATTTCGGCGTGGCCATCCTCGCCACGACAGTCATCGTCAAGCTCGTCTTCTTCCCGCTCGCCAACAAGTCCTACAAATCCATGGCGAACATGAAGAAGGTGCAGCCTGCGCTTCTGGAGATCCGCGAGAAATACGCGGACGACAAAATGAAGCAGCAGCAGGCGATGATGGAGCTCTACAAAAAGGAGAAGATCAATCCGCTGGCCGGCTGCTGGCCGATCCTCATCCAAATCCCGGTCTTCTTCGCGCTCTACAAAGTGCTCTACGTCACCATCGAGATGCGGCACGCGCCCTTCTTCGGCTGGATCAGGGACCTTGCAGCGCCCGACCCGACATCGATCTTCAACCTGTTCGGGCTTCTGCCCTATGACGTGCCGTCGTTCCTGCTGGTCGGCGTGTGGCCGATCATTATGGGCATCACCATGTTCATGCAGATGCGCATGAACCCGACGCCGCCGGACCCGACCCAGGCGATGATCTTCAACTGGATGCCAGTGGTCTTCACATTCATGCTCGCGACCTTCCCGGCCGGCCTCGTCATCTACTGGGCATGGAACAACTTCCTGTCGATCCTTCAGCAGGGGATCATTATGAAGCGCCAGGGCGCCAAGATCGAGCTGTGGGACAATCTCGTGGGGCTGTTCAAACGAAAACCCGATCCGGCGGAATAGCCGGACGGGTAAAGACACATTCTCAAAAGCCCCGCATTGGCGGGGCTTTTTTATTCAGGATAGCCTTCAGCTCCGCAGCCATCCGCTTGTAAGCTGCTATGTGGAAGGGCGGAATGCCATACTCGCCAACGGCCTTCAAAAACACTGGACCCGGTCCACTGGGTGATTCTCAATGTCCAGCGCACGGCGGAAACGAAGCGTGGACCCCAGAGGCCGCGCCTGCAAAGTAACTCGTGTGTTTGCGGGCGGGCGGAAGCAGCGCTACATCTCCGAAAGATTTTCAATGAGGAGGTGTCATGTCTTCAGCCGGCTCTATCCCTGAAACAATGGCTGCGATTGTGCTCACCGGCCATGGCGGCCTCGAGAAGCTTGTCTATCGCGAGGATTTTCCGGTGCCGAAACCGGCCGCGGGCGAGGTGCTCGTCAAGGTCACCGCGACGGCAAAAAACAACACTGATCGAAAGGCGCGGGAGGGGCTTTATCCTGTCAAGGACAAGGGTGATGTGGCGAGCTTTCAGATGGGCGGCGAGCCGACACTGACCTTCCCACGCATCCAGGGCGCCGATATCGCCGGGCGCGTCGTGGCCGTGGGGGAGGGGGGCGATACCGGCCGCATAGGGGAGCGCGGCCTGCTCGACTTTAATATTTACGCCACCAAAGATCGGGACCTCAATTTGATGCCGGATTATTACGGCCATGGTGCCGATGGCGGCTACGCCAAGTATGTTGCCGTGCCGGCGGACCAGTTTCATACCGTCGAAAACGCGGAACTGGCGGATGCGGAACTGGCCGCAATGGGCATGTGTTCCTATCAGACCGCCATGCATATGCTGACCTCGGCCCAGGTCAGCGCCGGCGAGCGCGTTCTGGTGACGGGTGCCAGCGGCGGCGTGGGCACGGCGCTCATCCAGCTCTGCCGCATCATGGGTGCCATCCCCTACGCACTGAGCCAGCCGGACAAGTTCGATGCGCTGCTCAAGCTCGGGGCGGAGGCGGTTTTCGACCGCTCCGACATGGAGGGCTTTAGCGATAAGGTGCGCGAGGCGACCGGCGGTGAACCGATCGATGCGGTTATGGATCTCGTCGGCGGCGAGATGACCAACCATTTTATCGACACGATGATCTTCGACATGAAGCGCCGTTCGACCTACCCGCGCCTCAGCATCGCCGGTGCGAGCGGCGGCAATCTCAGCGAGATCATGTGGACCCGCATCTACCTTTACCAGGTGCGGATTTTCGGCGTTTCGCACGGCACGCGCGCCGAAGCCGAGCAACTGATCGAGTGGATTCGCGGCGGTGAGTTGAAGCCGGTGCTGCATGCCGCCTTCAAACTCTCCGACCTGCACCAGGCCGAGCGCTATTTCGTTGATCGCAGCAAGAACTTTCTGGGCAAGATCGTGATCGTGCCCGATTCGGAATGGGCCGAGCATGGCGCGCCTTTTGCGCTCTCCGATGACGCGTGAGTAGACAGGCGGACGCTCATCTCCGGGCCGGTGTTCCACAGCGGGAAAACACGCGCTCTTCGCTTGTTTGCTCCTCGCTCGCCTCACGGATATAATTATGCGGAATCGTAAGGAGATTGCTCGAATGATCAGCTAAGGGGACCGCAATGCCTGCCACGTTCGTTCGGGACCCGGTCCATCCCGATACGCTACGGCAACGATCGTGCGAACCCAAATACCCTGGCGATCATGGATCATCACATGCACGGACCTAATCCTGAAATCAAACACCCCATTCAGTTGCACAGGCGCGTTGGCTTTCTGAAGCCGCTGGTTGAGAAGCCGAATATCGAGATCGGTGATTACACCTATTACGACGACCCTGATGGACCGGACGCATTCGCCGAAAAGTGTGTACTGCATCATTATGAGTTCATCGGCGATAAGCTGATCATCGGCCGGTTCTGCGCCATTGCCGAGGGCGCCCGTTTCATCATGAATGGTGCAAACCATGTGCTTTCCGGCTTTTCCACCTATCCTTTCAACATTTTCGGCCATGGCTGGGAGGAAGGTTTCGACGAGGAAACCTGGCGCAACGAGGTGCGCGGCGACACCGTGATCGGCAACGACGTCTGGATCGGCATGGACGCCGTCATCATGCCCGGCGTGAAAATCGGCGACGGCGCCATAATCGGCGGCAAGGCCGTCGTCACCCGCGATGTGCCGCCCTATGCGGTGTATGCCGGCAATCCTGCGGTGCTTTTGAAGATGCGCTTCGATGACGACACGGTGAGGCGGCTGCTGGATATTGCCTGGTGGGACTGGCCGGCCGAGAAAATCACACGCAATCTGGACGCCATTCGCGGACAGGATCTGGCGAGGCTCGAGGCGGCAGATTGAATCAATCCGCATTGCCCCTATGGGGCGATTTCGAAGGGCTGTTGCTTCCGCCGTCGCTCAACAGCTTTTCTGCCAACAGCCGGATCGCCGGGCCGATTTCTTCGGCCCGGTTGGCACGCAGTGCGATGCCTTCGGCGGCGGCTATCAGGAGATAGCCGTAGCGCACTGGCTCACTATGACCGTCCTTGGCCAGCGCCTCGATAACTGACTTTTCGAGCCATTGATCGAGCGCGCCCAGATGCTGTGCCGCACCCGGTGGACGACTGCGGTAGAGCTCGTCTGCATGAGCGGACCCCTCCAAAAGCCGGAATACCGAACGATGCTTGGCCGCGAGCGCGTTGGCGGCGCGCTCCCAGCCTGCTCCGGGTTGGCTGAATGCGCGTGTGCATTCCTGCGAAAGCGCCTCGGCTATGCGTTCAACAACCGCGGCATAAACCGCGTCCTTGTCCGGAAACTGGCTGTAAAGTGTGGCCTTCGCCACGCCGGCCTCCCGGGCAATAGCTTCCATTGTCGTTCTGCGAATTCCATTGCGGAGGAAAAGGGTACGAGCAGCCGCAACGATGTGTTCACGCCGTGCGGTGCTTTTCGGACTTGAATGTTCCGGCAAAACAATTACCTTCTATACGAATTAAACGATATTCGTTCATTTAGTATTGACGGAAAGGTGAGTCATGTCGGATGTCGTTCTTGTTACAGGCGTTTCGGGGTTTCTCGGAGGACATATAGCGCTCGAACTCATTCGGCGCGGATACACAGTACTGGGCAGCGTGCGCGATCTCAAGCGTGCGGATCAGGTGCGCACCACTCTGGCGCGCCATGGAGCCGACGTTGGAAAGCTCGATTTCGTAACGCTCGATCTGACCAGCGACAAAGGTTGGAAGGAGGCGATGGAAAGGGTGCGCTTCGTCCAGCATGTCGCATCTCCCTTCGCCATAAGCATGCCGAAGGATCCGCAGGAATTGATCGGTCCGGCCGTCGGCGGAGTGGAGCGAGCCCTCAAGGCCGCCTTTGCCGGTGATGTTGAACGGGTTGTGATGACTTCCTCGATGGCCGCTGTCATGCAGGGCCACGGCGGGCGAACCCGCCCGTACAGCGACGAGGACTGGACCAATCTCGATTCCCGACGGGTCAACGCCTATTCGCGCTCGAAGACGCTCGCCGAGCGCCGTGCCTGGAAAATCGCAGAGGAATATGGGCGCACAGGAGATCTGGTCAGCATAAATCCTTCGGCCATCTACGGTCCATTGCTTGATGATGACCCCGGAACCTCGGCGCTCCTGTTGATGCGGCTACTGCGCGGTGAAATGCCGGGTGTGCCACCATTTAACCTTCCTGCTGTCGACGTGAGGGACATCGCCGCTTTACAAGTGGCTGCAATGACGGCTCCGGAGGCGGGCGGCAAGAGATTGCCGGTTTCGTCACAGTCGATCACGCTTCTTCAGATGGCGCGAGTGTTGGCAGATGCGCTGCCGGAGTACAAGAAGTCGCTTCCCCGCTTCCAGCTTCCGGGCTGGTTCACGCGCTGTTATGCGCTGTTCGACAAGGATGTACGCGATAATCTGGGCGAGTTGGTCTCGGAGCGCAAGATCGATAGCAGCCGTGCGCGTGAACTGCTCGGCGCTGAGTTCATTCCCGCCCGCGAAGCCGTTGCGGCCATGGGCCAAAGCATTGTCGCCCAGAAACTGGTCTGACCCTGTGGCGTTTCCGGTTGACAAGAGGCGTGCGAGGCATGATGCCGCTCAGCACTAGGTAGATGCGGGAGACAAGGCGTGCACGAAGAAAACGGCGTTACAAGTGGAGACGGATTGGACCGCCGCCTGTTCTCCCAGCCCTGGGTATTTATTCGCGGCGTGCCGTCCATGAAATTCCTGCCGCCGGAGGGGCCGCCGGAGGTTGCCTTTGCAGGCCGTTCCAATGTGGGAAAATCATCGCTCATCAATGCACTTCTGGGCCGGAAAGGGCTCGCCCGCACATCTAACACGCCGGGGCGTACGCAGGAGCTGAACTATTTTGTGCCCGATGGCTACAGCGGCGAGAAAGGCGACCTGCCGCCTATGGCCCTGGTCGATATGCCGGGCTACGGTTTCGCCAAGGCGCCGAAGGCGCAAGTCGACGCCTGGACTCGGCTCGTCTTCGACTATCTGCGCGGCCGGGTGACGCTGAAGCGCGTCTACCTGCTGATCGATGCCCGCCACGGCATCAAGGAGATCGACCGGGAAGTGATGGCGCTCCTCGACACGGCCGCGGTGTCATACCAGATCGTTCTGACCAAAGCGGATAAGATTAAGCCGCCTGCGGTCGCCCGGCTGGTTGAGGACACGGTGAAGGAAGTCCGAAAGCGCCCGGCGGCGTATCCCGAGGTGCTGGTGACATCTTCGGAAAAGGGCGCGGGGCTGGACGAGTCGCGGGCGGCGATTATCGACGCTGTGACAGGCGATATCTAGGAGGTACACGCCTAACTCAAGGTTCTGGTAACGCGCGGCTGTAGGCAATGCGGCCATTCGCGATCGCTAAAGTCCGATTGGGGCCTCCTGTCATTCCTGCGAGAAGCCGGATAGACTAGCAAATTGCCAGGGGGTCAACAAAGAACGCCCACCCTGCACTCTCGGTTTCCGCTTGCTTGCACTGCGAAAATCACATTGATTAAGCCGTCATCGGCGGTTCTTCGATAATGCCAGATCAGCGCCGATATCGCGGTCGATCGGGTGGAGGTGCCTTATGCCGGGGTTGGAATACTTGCTGCCGTTTCTGCTGACCGCCCTGCTCCTTTCTATTACGCCGGGGCCGGGATTGCTTTATATCGCCGCTCAATCGATTGGACGTGGCCAGAAAGCCGGCTGGTATTCAGCAATTGGAACGCACTTCGCCAGCTATGTTCATATTGTCGCCGCGGCGTTCGGACTGAGTTTGTTTTTTGTAGCGGTACCCACTGCCTATCTTGTTCTGAAAATCGTTGGCGCAACGTATCTTTTTTGGCTTGGTATTAAGTTTCTGATGACCGAGGAACCGGACACCGGGCAAAGCCTGAAGTCGCAACCATACTCGCATGTCCAAGCGCTTAAGGAGAGCTTAATCGTTGAGTTGACCAACCCGAAGTCCGCTGTGTTCTTCATTGCTTTTCTGCCACAGTTTTCGGATCAGAGTGCGCCTTATCCAATTTGGCTCCAGATTATCCTCTTGGGCATTATTGCGAACGCAATTTTTACCCTCGCGGAAATCTCGTGCGTGATCTTCGCAGATAAAGTCTCATCTTTTCTGAAGAAATCGCGATCTGCCGGTCGCTGGATGCGACGAGCTGCTGGATCGGTCCTGATAGCGCTTGGCGCAAATCTGCTTCTCTCTGAACGCTGAACCAGATCTGCAAGACAAAGTTCTGCCGACGGACAGCACTTCACCGATGTGGCGAACGGCAGCTTCGTCCATTTTCTGCGCGTCCAGGTCGGCGATGGGTGAGAGGCTGGTACTCCGGGCTGAGGTTAGCACGTCGGGGACGTGCGGATTCTTTCCGTCAAAGCAGCCAAGTTTGACCCTTTAGCGATGCAATGCCCGCAACGTTCCGAGCCGGCCTCCACCTCAGCCACAGGGCGTCAGGTTCTCGCAATAGCGCACCCTAAGCCGTTTCCTCCGGCTTGAAGGTCAGCGCCACCCCATTGAGGCAGTGGCGCTTGCCGGTGGGCGGAGGGCCGTCGTCGAAGATGTGGCCGAAATGGCCGCCGCAGCGGCGGCAGTGGCATTCGGTGCGGGTCATGAAGAGGGTGTTGTCGTCCTTTGTGCCGATCGCGTTTGGCAGCGATTCCCAGAAGCTCGGCCAACCGGTACCCGAGTCATATTTGACCTCGGAGGAGTAGACCGGCAGGTCGCACCCGGCGCAATGAAAGAGCCCGGCGCGCTTCTCGTCGTTAAGCGGGCTGGAGAAGGCGCGCTCCGTTCCCTCCTCGCGCAGCACGGCGTATTGCTGCGGCGTAAGGATCTCCCGCCACTCGTCATCGGCTTTCGTGATTTCGAAGTTCTCGGCGGCGGCGGAACCTCCTGGAGCATTGCGCCAGAAGAGCGCGCCTCCCGAAAGGGCGGCAATCGCACCCGCGCTGCCGAGAAGAAAGCTGCGGCGTTTCAGCATTTAAATCCTCCATTTGCCAGAAGGATAGGGCCTCGCCGCCTCACCGGCAAATCAATGCCGCGTGATTGCGTGAGGAGAACTCGCGCCCGAGGATTTGCGCATCGCGAGGAATGCGATAGAAACGGGCAGTCGATCAGCCGGGGCATTGAGAATGACGGACACCGCAGAAACCGCCGAGACGCAAGCACGCGTGCTCTCGGCGGCGCTGCCATACATGCAGCGCTACGAAAACAAGACGGTCGTGGTGAAATATGGCGGCCATGCAATGGCCAGCGAAACGCTCGGCCGCGCCTTCGCCCGCGATATCGCGCTGCTCAAGCAGTCCGGCGTGAACCCGATTGTGGTGCATGGCGGCGGTCCGCAGATCGGCAACATGCTCAAGAATCTCGGCATTGAATCGAAGTTCGAAAACGGACTGCGCGTGACCGACCGGGACACGGTCGAGATCGTCGAGATGGTGCTGGCCGGCTCCATCAACAAGCAGATCGTGGCGCTGATCAATGCCGAGGGCGAATGGGCCATTGGGCTTTGCGGTAAGGACGGCAATATGGTCTTTGCCGAGAAGGCGCGGAAGACCGTGATGGATCCCGATTCCAATATCGAGCGCGTGATCGATCTCGGCTTCGTGGGTGAGCCGGTGCAGGTCGACCGTACGCTGCTCGACCTGCTCGCTCATTCCGAGATGATCCCCGTCATCGCTCCGGTGGCGCCCGGCCGGGATGGGCACACCTACAACATCAATGCCGACACCTTTGCAGGCGCGATCGCCGGCGCGGTAGAGTCTGAGCGCCTGCTTTTCCTGACTGATGTGCCTGGCGTGCTGGATGGCGATGGCAAGTTGATCGACGAACTGACCGTTTCCCAAGCCCGCGCGCTCATCAAGGACGGTACGATTGCCGGGGGCATGATCCCCAAGGTGGAGACCTGTATCAACGCCATCGAGCATGGCGTGCAGGGCGTCGTCATTCTCGACGGCAAGACCCCCCATGCGGTTCTGCTCGAACTCTTCACTGAGCATGGCGCGGGCACACTGATCGTCCCCTAACTGCCCGTCGCTGGAAAAGCTTCCCTTGACCTGGAGTTCACTCCAGAAAGTAGATGCATGTGTGCACACAATGGAGATGCACACATGCAGCAACAGATCATCATCGAAAAATTCCTCTCAGCCCTGAAAGCCGGCGATGTGGACGCGGCCACCGGCTTCGTGGCGAAGATGCCGTATTTGTCGGTCTTCGGCCCGAACCCGAGCCATCAAGCGCGCTATCGCGCCGAAGACGGCGGAAAGGAACACTCCCATGAATACTGAAGCCATCAAGGAGCGCACGGCGCTCGAAAAGGGCTGCGCCATCACGGCGAGCCTCAACCCTGAGCTGGAGGCAATTCTCGCTGACCGTTACGACGGCGCATTACCCGGTTTTTCTGAAACGCTGATCGAAACCGCCTATGGCCGTCTCTACGCCCGTGAGGGGCTGGACCTCAGAACGCGCCAACTCGCCACCGTCGCGGCGCTGACCGTGCTGGGTGGACAGACGGCGCCGCAGCTAAAGGTCAATATCGAGCACACGCTGGCCGCAGGCGCGAGCGAGCGTGAAATCCTCGAAATCATCCTGCAAATGGCGGCCTACGGCGGCTGGCCCGCCGCCATCAACGGCATCAATTCAGCGCTCGAGTTCTTCGCCGAACGGGAGAAATCGGCAGAAGCGTCTGCTTGGGACGGCCAGTAGCGCTATAACAGCACCAGAACGAGGATGCCGGCGACGATCAAAGCACAGCCGGCAATCTCCGTTCGGTTGATCTTTTCGCGAAAGAAGTAAACCGACGAGGCGAAGGTGAAGATCATCTCGATCTGCGCCAGCGCCTTGACGAGCGCGGCCTGCTGCAGCGTCATCGCAGTGAACCAGCCGAAAGAGGCCGTGGCGCCCACGAGGCCGGTGAACAGTGCCGGCTTCCACGCCAGCCTGATGCGCGCGATCTCGCCGCGGTCTTTCCAGAGCATCCAGCCCAGCATGAGAACGGTCTGGAAGGAGATGGTGTAGAGCAGCGTGGTTGCGCTCTGCATGAGGAAATGCGGCCCCCCGAGTGAGAGCGAGGCGGCGCGATAAGCGACGGCGGAAACGCCGAACAGCGTGCCGGAGGCGAGGCCGATTAGCGCATTCCGGCTGACGAGCGAAGCAAAGAGATTACGCCAGTTCATCGGCACATGCGCGACCGAGATCAGCATGACGCCGACCACCGTGATGGCAATGGCTATCAAGGCACCCGGCCCGGCAAGCTCGCCGATGAAGATCAGGCCGAAGATGGCGGCCTGCACGGGTTCCGTCCGGGAATAAGCCGTTCCGACTGCGAAATTGCGGAAAGAAAAGAGATAGATGAGCAGGAACTGCGCGCCGATCTGCCCGAGGCCGCCGACAAGCACCCACGCGAGGAAAGTTCCGTTCGGCTGTGCAAAGGGAATGCCGGCGAGGAAGTAGAGCCCCAGCACGAACAGAACCGCGAAGGGCAGGCCGAAACCGAAGCGCACGAAAGTGGCGCCGGTTGTGCCCATCACGCCCCTCAGGTGCTTTTGAGTGGCCGAGCGCAGGTTCTGCAGAAAGGCCGCGGCAATCGTGATCGGAATCCATAAAGGCATGAAAGAACCGGCTAACGGGAAAGTCGCCGGAGGTTTATTCCCGGACGGGTGTAGACGCAAGCGTGAAGCCGAGGGGCTCTTGTCAGGCCGCGACAGATCCGCTCGCCGGCATGACCACGAGATTACGGCCCCGGCTCTTGGCCTCATAGAGTCGCTTGTCCGCTTCGTCCATCAGTTCGCAGAACTCAGCGCCTTTTTTCGCGACGGCCACGCCGATGCTGACGGTGAGTCGCGCTGACCCGTGATCGCCCGGCACGAACCGGATCATCTCCACGGCATGGCGTGTACGCTCGGCGATGGCCGAGGCCTGCTCAAGCGTTGCCCCGCTGATGAAGACGCCGAATTCCTCGCCGCCCAGCCGCCCCTTTAGATCGTCCTTGCGCAGGGCCATCTCCAGTCCCCGCGCGATCTTGCGCAGTGCTTCGTCGCCGGTGAGATGGCCGAACATGTCGTTGATCTTCTTGAAATTGTCAGCGTCCACGAGGAGGAACGCACCCGGCGAATCCTGCGCGCATTTCTCCTCGACCGCGTCTATGAAGGCGGCGCGATTGAGAAGGCCGGTCATGTCGTCATGCCGCGCTTTCTCGGCCAACCGCCTATGCATTGCCGCAAGTTCTTTGTGGGCGGCCGTGAGAGCCTCGTGGGCTTTTGCGATCTTTCGTTTCTGCCGGTGATTGTAGGCACTGACCGGAAATGCCACAAGAAGGGGCACGAGGATGAACATGATGATTGTGAACGTGTCCATGGAACTGCCCATTATGGTTAGTGCAAGCCAGAAAGCCCCTAGGGACAGCACGGCGGCAAAAAAGGTTACCATTCCGGCATGCACTATACTTTTCTTCATGGATTCTCCTCTTAAAACTCCTATGGCAGAACCGGTTTTCTCTTTCCTTTCCTGCTTACATAAAGTTTGAAACAAGCAGCCAAAAACTGGCACAAGGCCCCATGACAGACCATCCCAACCCGACTGATTTCGCCAATATCCGCGATTGGGTCTTCGACCTCGACAACACGCTTTACCCTCATCACAGCAATCTGTTTTCACAGATAGACGTGAAGATGACCGCCTATGTGTCGGAGCTCCTCAACCTGCCGCGCGAGGAAGCGCGTAAACTGCAGAAGGAACTCTACCGGGAATACGGAACCACGCTCAAAGGCCTGATGGAGAAGTATCGGGTCGATCCGGACGATTTTCTCGAGAAGGTCCATGACATCGACTATTCCTGGCTGGAGCCCAACCCTGCCATGGGTGAGGCCATCCGTGCTCTGCCCGGCCGCAAGTTCATCTTCACCAACGGTAATCGCGACCATGCCGAGCGCGCGGCTCGGCAACTCGGCGTGCTCGATCATTTCGAGGATATTTTCGATATCGTCGCCGCCGGCCTGCAGCCCAAACCCGCTAAAGAGACCTATGACATGTTTCTAGACCTGCACCGGGTGGTGGGTTCAAATGCCGCCATGTTTGAGGATCTGGCGCGGAATCTGCGCGTGCCGAAGCAGCTCGGAATGAGGACCGTGCTCATCGTGCCGCGCAATTTCGAGCCGACTTACTCCGAAATCTGGGAGCGTGACCCGGAGAAGGACGACGAGGTCGACTACGTCACCGACGACCTGACAGGCTTTCTCCAGGCCGTTTCAGGCTGAATGTCACCGTTTTTTAGGATAGGCGGCGCGCTTGATCGCAGATTCCGTTTCGCTCTCCCGATCAGGCGGGATCAGCTCGCCGAGACCGCGATTGGCGCGCGTATTACTCTCGATGTGAGCTTCGGAGGTTTCCTTCTCCGCGTCCTTGGCCTTTCGAGGCTGCGATTTGGTCGCGTGACCAAGATCCTTCGCCTGCTGCTCGTCCATCATGTCGTCTTCGGGTGCGCTTCTGGGCATCGGTATCTCCTGTTCTTTGCCCATGAAAACGCCCGTAAAGGCGCAAGCGTTCCAGTGCAGAGGCGCGCTTTTCGGTCCCCGGCTAGTGCTCGTGCGCGTCCATGCCTCGCCCGGTGCTGGCAGGCAGGACGGGCAGGTCGAGCGAGACCGCGCCTGCCTTCTCGAACTCCAGCGTGACGGGCACCGTTTCGCCTTCGGCGAACGGTTCTTCCACCTGCATGAACATCAGGTGAAAGCCGCCGGGTTCAAGCGCGACACTTTCACCGGCGGGAATTTCGAGACCATCTTCGAGCGGCCGCATGATCATGACGTCGTCCTGCATAGTCATGGTGTGAATTTCGACTTTGCCCGCCGCGGGAGAGGAGACGGAGATGAGCCTATCAGCTTCCTCGCCATCGTTGCGGATCGTCATGTAGGCTCCGCCCGTCGGTTGCCCGGGAAGCATCGCGCGTGCCCAAGGATCCGATATGTGAAGACTGCCGGAACCGGCCTCGCCGGAAAGCGCCGAAAGAGGCGCGCCGACGAAAAAGAGAACCGTTAAGGTCGCCAGGATCCACTCACGCATGAGATACCCTTTCTCCGCAGCTGCGTATGACGTCTCCTCAGTAGACGAGCCGCGACGCCTGCGCCAGCCGCAAACCGTGCGACATGCGAGCGCGGCTAAAGCTCGTAGAACTCCGCGATACGTGCCCATGCCTCGTCGGCCGTTTCGACGAAGGTGATGAGTTCTTCGTCGCCGGGCGAAATCGTGCCCTGCTCGGCAAGAAAGGCGAGATCGATGGCGCGGCTCCAGAACTCCTTTCCGAACAGGACGACCGGCACGCGCTCCATGCGGCCGGTCTGGATGAGGGTCAAAGCCTCGAACAACTCGTCCATCGTGCCGAAGCCGCCGGGAAAAACGGCCACAGCCTTCGCCCGCATCATGAAATGCATCTTGCGAATGGCGAAGTAGTGGAAGTTGAAGCACAGATCCGGCGTGACGTAGGCGTTCGGCGCCTGCTCGTGCGGAAGCACGATGTTGAGGCCGATGGTCGGCGCGCCGACCTCCACCGCGCCCCGGTTGCCGGCTTCCATGACGCCGGGGCCGCCGCCGGTGACCACCACATACTCGCGGTAATAGGATTGGGCCGACTGCTCGGAGCAGAAACGCGCGAATTTGCGGGCTTCCTCGTAATACCGGCTGTTGGCCTCCAGATTCTTCTTCTGCACCTCGTTTTTGGCCGCCCAGGCATTGCCGCCGGGCTCCGGGATGCGCGCGCCGCCAAAGAGGATGACCGTGGAGCGGATGCCGCGTTCGGCCAGTGCCATCTCGGGCTTGAGCAGCTCGAGCTGCAGGCGCACGGGCCTGAGTTCGCGCCGCGTCATGAAATCTTCGTCGTCCCAGGCCAGCCGATAAGTTTCGGCGCGCGTTTGCGGCGTATCGGGCACGCTGCGTGCACGCTTCAAATCCTCGTCCGAATGCGGCAATGGCGTCCAGCCGTTGCTATCCTTGGGATTCATGATGTCCGTCCCATTCTGTTTGCGCATTGCGAGATGCAAGCGCGATTGACCCCTATCGGCGCTTGGCATACGGTCCGCGCCGCGTGTCACCCGACTTGCTCTTAACCTTATGTAGCAGCCCTTTAACAGCTCGTGTAGCGGAGGCCACTTTCAGATGAAAACCCCCGACGTCGTCGCATTGGAACAGACCATCGAAAACGCCTTTGAGGAGCGCGACTCCGTTTCGGCCGAAACGCGCGGCGAGATTCGCGATGCGGTCGAGGCGGCGCTGGAATTGCTCGATAGCGGCACTGCGCGCGTGGCCGAGCGACAGGACAACGGCGATTGGCACGTGAACCAATGGCTGAAGAAGGCGGTGCTTCTATCCTTCCGGCTCAATCCAATGCAGGTCATCGACGGTGGGCCCGGCGGGGCAACATGGTGGGACAAGGTGCCCTCCAAGTTCGACGGCTGGAGTGCCAACGAGTTCGAGAAGGCCGGATTCCGTGCCGTGCCGAATTGCGTGGTGCGCCGCTCGGCCTTCGTGGCGCCGGGCGTGGTGCTGATGCCGTCCTTCGTCAATCTCGGTGCCTATGTTGGGCGGGGGGCCATGGTGGACACGTGGGCGACGGTCGGTTCCTGCGCGCAGATCGGCGAAAACGTCCATCTGTCCGGCGGTGTCGGCATCGGCGGCGTTCTGGAACCGATGCAGGCGAACCCGACGATCATCGAGGACCACTGCTTCGTGGGCGCGCGCTCCGAGGTGGTCGAGGGCTGCATCGTGCGTGAGGGCTCCGTCCTCGGTATGGGGGTCTATATCGGCAAGTCGACCAAGATCGTGGACCGCGAAACCGGCGAAATCTTCTATGGCGAAGTGCCGCCCTACTCGGTGGTGGTGGCCGGTACCATGCCCGGCAAACCGATGGGCAATGGAGAGCCTGGCCCGAACCTCTATTGCGCGGTAATCGTCAAGCGCGTGGACGAAAAGACCCGCGCGAAAACCTCGGTCAACGAGTTGCTCCGTGACTGAGCGGGAAGCGATGAGGCGTAAGGTTGGATAAAAAGGCGTTCATGTGGCTCTTTTTCGGCCTTTCGGGTCGGATCAGCCGCTCGGTCTACTTCCTTGGAAACATCTTTGCCGGCCTGTTTCCGCTGTTCGCATTTTACCGATTGTCGCTGCTTCCGGAAGGTGCGGATACGGAATCCGGCTGGGCACTCTTTTTTCTCGTGTCAGCCGTTATCGCCATCTGGTCGCAGCTCGCACTGGGGGTGAAGCGGTTCCACGATTTTGGCAGGCCGGGGATCTTTGCCGCCTCGCTTTTCATCCCGGTCATCTCGATCCTGGTCTTCGTGGCGCTTTGTCTTTATCCGGGCGATGAAGACACAAATGAATATGGTAAGGTGACCAACGAGCCGCAGTAAACATGACAGTTCTGCGTTGTTCCTCTATCCCTTTCGCCATGACGTTGTTGACGAACCCCGCTGACAATCTTGCTGCACTCATCCGGTGTCCTTCCGTGACGCCGTCGGAGGGTGGTGCCCTCGGCGCGCTTCAGGCCATGCTGGAGCCTCTCGGTGCGAGTGTGGAACGGCCCGTTTTCAGGGAAGATGGCACGGCGGATATCGAAAATCTCTATGCGCGCCTGGGTGCCAAGGGGCCGCACCTGATGTTCGCCGGCCATACGGACGTGGTGCCGCCGGGTGACGAGAGCGCCTGGACCCACCCGCCCTTTGCCGCCGAGATCGCGGATGGCGAAATGTTCGGGCGCGGCGCGGTGGACATGAAGGGGGGCATTGCCTGCTTCGTCGCAGCACTTGCCCGCTATAAGGAAAAGCACGGTGCGCCGGAGGGCTCCGTCTCCTTTCTGATAGCGGGAGATGAGGAAGGTCCGGCCATCAACGGTACGGTGAAGCTGCTCGAATGGGCGGCGGCGAACGGCGAGCGGTGGGACGCGGCAATCGTCGGCGAGCCGACGAACCCGGAGCGGCTCGGCGACATGATCAAGATCGGCAGGCGCGGTTCACTGTCGGGCACGATCACGGTGACGGGGCGGCAAGGCCATGTCGCCTATCCGCATCTGGCCGACAATCCCGTGCCCGGCCTCCTCGCACTGTTCCAGGCGCTCATGCCGCCCTTCGACGACGGGACGAAACACTTCCAGCCGACAAATCTGGAGATCACGACTGTGGACGTGGGAAACCCGGCCACGAACGTCATTCCCGCGCAGGCGAGGGGGAGCTTCAATGTTCGTTTCAACGAAACTTGGAGTGCTGATACGCTGAAATCGGAGATCATGAGCCGGCTCGAGCGGGCGGCCGAAGCTCACGAGAAAGCGCTTGGCCGCATGGTGCCGCTCAGCTTTACTCTGGGATGGCGCGAGCGCCCGAGCCCCGTCTTCCTGACCCATGATGAAAAGCTGACGAAGACGCTCTCCGCTTCCGTGCGGGCGGTCACAGGACGAACACCGCAGCTTTCCACATCCGGCGGCACATCCGATGCGCGATTCATAAAAGATTATTGTGCTGTGGTTGAATTTGGCCTGACCGGACAGACCATGCACATGATAGATGAACGTGTCGCGCTGGCCGACCTTGAAACACTGACGCAAATCTATTTGCGTTTCATCGAAGATTGGTTTTCGTGAATGCCGTCGAGCCTGGAAGTTCAGCAATATTTCATTGGCGTGTGGCGCATGATGATGGGCCGTGAAGACGGGATGAAGCTGCTCGACCTGTCTGCGGATGGCTTCTGGAACTCGTTTTTTGCCATAGTCGTGGCCCTGCCGCCAATGATCGTGGCCTGGGTCGGAGCCGCGAACGGCATTGCCGGTCTTGATACCTTCGGGACACGGCTTTCGCTGGTAAGCCGGCTCTTCGTAGCCGACATCGGCGCCTGGTTGCTGCCGTTAGGCATGCTGGCGCTTGTGTCCAGGATGGCAGGCATTGCAGATCGTTTCGTGCAGTACGTGGTTTCCAGCAACTGGGCATCCGCCCTCTTTGCCTGGGTTATGCTACCTCCGGCTCTCCTGCGCCTTTTTGCCCCTTTCGCCGAGGGGTTGGCGGCGTTTCTCTCGCTCCTCCTGTTTGCGGCCACGCTGTTTCTATTTTGGCGTCTGACGGTCGTCGTGATCGCAAAAGGAGTGGCCGTCGGCTCGGCCGTCTTTTTCGGCATGCTCGTCGCGTCCATAGCGGCGTTGCTTGTTCTGCAGGGAATTCTCGGACTGGGCTATCAGTAATCGACCCTAAGGAGGTAAAGGCCGTCGGCGGGTGCGACTGGTCCGCAGGCTGTCCGGTCGCGCGCTTCCAGTGCGGCCGTGACGTCGTCGGCGGTCCATGCGCCTTCGCCCACCTTCTTGAGCGTGCCTACCAGAGAGCGCACCTGATTGTGAAGGAAGGAGCGCGCCGAGGCGCGGATCTCGATCTCCTCGCCCATCCGCGAGACATCCAGGCGGTCGAGCGTCTTTACCGGACTCTTCGCCTGGCATTGGACAGAGCGGAAGGTGGTGAAATCATGATGGCCGACAAGGCGTAGCGCGGCCGTATCCATAGCTTCCGCATCGAGCCTCTTCGCCACATGCCACGCGCGCCCTCGCTCGAGCGCCGGCGGAGAACGGCGGTTGAGAATGCGGTAGAGGTAGTGCCGTGCGGTGGCGGAAAAGCGCGAATCGAAACCCGCCTCTGCGGGAGCCGCGTTGAGGATTGAAATGGTTTCCCCGGCCATGCCCAGATGAGCATTGATCGCGTCGCGTACGGTGTCGTTTTTCCACTCCCGTGAAAGGTCGAAATGAGCCACCTGCCCAAGCGCATGCACGCCTGCATCCGTGCGTCCGGCGCCGCGCAGGGTGACCTCTTCGCCGCAAAAAGCGGCAATCGACCTCTCGATGGCCTCCTGCACGCTCGGCTGTCCCGCCTGGCGCTGCCAGCCCGCGTAGGGCCCTCCATCATACTCAATGTCGATGCGAAAGCGCGGCATGGGGATCAGCCGAGTTCCGAAAAGGCGGCCGGATAGTCGAGATGCCCGGTATGGGGCGCATCATCCCAGGCGAGTGCCTGCAGCGCTTCGCCCTGATAGACGCTGTCGAACCCTGACGCTCGCCCGTGGCGGTAGCCGAAACGCTCGTAATAAGCGGGATCGCCCAAAACGATCGAAAGGCGTTCATTCTGCGCCTGAAGTCGCAAATGGGCTTCTTCCACCAGTGCCGACCCTATGCCTTCGCCCTGATGATCGCGATCGACCGCAAGCGGCGCCAGCGCGACCGCACGGAAAGCCTTCTCGCCGTCACGGAGGAAAAGACGCGAGAAGAGGATGTGTCCTCTGACATCGCCGTCGCGTTCGGCCACGAGCGACAACACGACTTCGTCATCCCGTCGGAGCGCATCCACCAGCCGCGCTTCGCCATCACTGCCGAAAACCGTTTTATGCAGCGCGTGGATGGCGGTCTTGTCGTCAGCCTCCTCCGGGCGAATGATGAATGCACTCATGACAGCTGCGCCTCCTTTTCCAACCTGACACCGCGCAGAAAGTCATCTGCCGCTACCGCCTTGCCTCCGGCGCGCTGCAGCTTGGCAAGACGCACGGCGCCTTCGCCGCAGGCAATCGTCAGATCCCCATCCAGGACCTCGCCCGGACGGCCGCTTCCCTCGGTGCGCGTGGAGCGCAGGAGCTTCACTCGCTCCATTTTTCCGGAAATTGGCATCTCGCACCATGCACCGGGGAAGGGCGAAAGCCCGCGAATGTGATTGTGAACCTCATGCGCGGGGCGGGTCCAGTCCACACGCGTTTCGTCCTTCGCAATCTTCGTGGCGTAGGTGGCGCCTTCGACAGGTTGCGGCGTCAAGCCGAGTTCGTCCTTTTCGAGCTTTGCCATTGCCTCGACGATCAGCCGCGCACCCACCTCCTTCATCTTGTCGTGAAGTTCGCCGGCCGTCATGTCCGGGTCGATGGCGACGCGCTGCGCGAGAGCGACCGGACCGGTGTCCAGCCCTTCTTCCATCCTCATCACCATCATGCCTGTTTCCCGGTCTCCGGCCATAATGGCCCGCTGGATGGGCGCGGCACCCCGCCAGCGCGGGAGGAGGGAGGCATGCCCATTGAACGCGCCAAGGCGCGTCCCCTCCAGGATCGGTGTCGGGAGGATGAGCCCATATGCGACGACAACAGCAGCGTCCGCCTCGAGCGCTTGGAAGGCGCGCTGTTCATCGTCACTCTTCAGAGAGCGCGGTGTGCGCACCGGGATGTTGAGCGCCCCGGCGGCCATGTGCACAGGGGATTTGGTCAGCTCCAGCCCGCGGCGGCCGGCCGGGCGCGGCGGCTGTGTGTAGACGGCGGCGATCTCGTACCCCGCATCGGCGAGTGCCTGAAGTGCTGGCACGGAAAAATCCGGTGTTCCCATGAAAATCAGGCGTAGGGGCATGGCCTCCTCCAATCGGCGGCCGCGCCGCTTATCCCACCATGCGCGCCGGCGGGTTCTCCCTGGCGAGCTTCTTGAACTTCCGCACGACCATGTCGCGCTTCAGCCGCGAAAGATAATCGATAAAGAGAACGCCATTGAGATGGTCGATCTCATGCTGAAGACAGGTCGCCAGAATGCCCCCCGCTTCAACGGTCTGCTCTTTCCCGTCCAGATCGATGTACTTGACCGTCACGTCTGAGGGGCGCTCCACCTCCGCATAATAATCGGGGATGGAGAGACAGCCTTCCTCATGCACGTTGCGCTCATCCGAGCTGGCGACGACTTCCGGATTGATGAAGACCCGCGGATCGCGCTCTTCCTCCTTTTCCGACACATCGAGCACCAGCATGCGCCGGGGCTCTCCCACCTGAATGGCGGCAAGGCCTATGCCCGGCGCGTCATACATAGTCTCCAGCATGTCGTCGGCAAACTTGCGCACGTCGTCGTCCACGCGCTCGACCGGTTTTGAAACCTCGCGCAACAACCGATCGGGAAGAAGTATCAACGGGCGGACTGTCATGGCGCTCACGTAATGCCTTCGCTGAAAAGCGTCAATATGCGGGATAGCGAAGGACAAGGCAATTTTTGTTCATGTTTTGATCTTCCGCGGCGGCGGCGAATCGCCTAGGGTGCGCGCATGAATGACGCTGCTTCACTCTTTTCATCGCCCGTGCTCCAGCTTGGCGCGACCACGATCTCGCTTGGCAATCTGCTGATTGCCGGGGGCGGGCTGTTCCTCCTCCTGCTCGCGCTCCTCGTGGTGGCGCTTTGGCGGGCAGGGCGCGCGCGCAGCGATTCCGCGGCGGAAGCCGCCGCGCGGGCCCGTGAGGCGGAAGCCCAACTGGCTGAGCTCGCCAGGGCACAGTCGGAGCTTCAGGGGCGGATGGGCTCCATCGCCGAGATCTTTGGTGCGCGCCAGGCGGAATTAACGAAAACCATTTCGGAGCGGCTGGATGGTATGAGTTCCCGCCTCGGACATTCTATCACCGAGCAGACCAAATCCACGCACGAGAATCTGGCCAAGCTTCAGGAGCGGTTGGCCGTGATCGACACGGCGCAAAACAACATACAATCGCTGGCCGGGCAGGTGGTGCAGCTTCAGCACATACTTTCCAACAAGCAGACGCGCGGCGCCTTCGGGCAATCGCGCATGGAAGCCATCATTGCCGACGGGCTGCCGCATACGGCCTATGAGTTTCAGGCCACCCTTTCCAACGGCAGTCGGCCCGATTGCGTGGTAAAGATGCCGAACGATGCGCCTTCGCTCGTGATCGACGCCAAATTTCCGCTGGAATCGTGGAACGCGATACGTGCCGCGGCGGAAAGCGAGGGGGGTGCCCAGGCAAGCAAGGCGGCCGAAACTTCGTTCCGACGCGATATAGAGGTGCATATTAAGGCAATTTCGGAAAAATATCTCATCAATGGCGAGACGCAGGACACGGCTTTCATGTTCGTGCCCTCCGAATCGATTTTCGCCGAGATCCACGAGAATTTCGAGGCGCTGGTCCAGCGCGCACACCGCGCCCGCGTCGTCATCGTCTCGCCTTCGCTTCTGATGCTGTCGATTCAGGTGATCCAGGCTGTCCTAAAGGACGCGCGTATGCGCGAGCAGGCGCATCTGATCCAGGGCGAGGTGACGAAGCTGATGCTTGATGTCGTGCGGCTGGACGATCGCGTGCGCAAGCTTCAGAACCATTTCCAGCAGGCGAACAAGGACATTGACCTGATCCTGACCTCTGCGGACAAGGTGACCAAGCGCGGCGAAAAGATCGAGGCGCTTGAGCTGGGTGCGGCAGAGGAGGAAGCGGAGAAGAATGCTTTGCCGAAAGCCGAGGGCGAGACGGACGAGACCCGGCGCGCCGCCGCGGCGAGCAGCTCGAGTTCGCTGCGCTTGCGCGTGGTGGATGAGTGAGTGCGATCGTCATCAACTTCTGCAGGAGCTGATGAGGCGTCAGGACGTTATCCTCCGGAACAGATCGGTAGCTATTCAGTAATAGCGACGCATGCCAGAGCGGTGACGAACGCACAAATGCTTCCGAACAACCACCCATACGCGCGTCACGAACTCCCTCAGACGCATGACGTGGGCGAGTAGTTCTCTCAGGCGCTCGTCCCGTCCAGCGCCGCCGCCATATCCTCGATCAGCTTCGCCTCTTCGTCCGGCCGCTCCCTCTTGGCCATCACCAGACAAGCCTGGGAGCGCAGGATAACACCATCGTCCAGGACACGCAGGTGATTGGCCTTGAGGGTCGAGCCGGTTGAGGTGATGTCCACGATAACATCAGCGGAGCCCGCAGCGGGGGCGCCCTCCGTCGCACCGAGGCTTTCGACAATGCGGTAGACCTGGATGCCGTGTTTCCGCGAGAAGAACTGCTGTGTCAGCCGCCCGTATTTGGTGGCAATCCTGAGGCGGCGCCCGTGTCGCTGGCGGAACTCAGCGGCAACGTCGTCGAGATCGGCCATGGTGAAGACGTCGAACCACACGTCCGGTACGGCGACAACCACATTGGCCCGACCGAAGCCGAGCCGGGCGGCAATCTCCACCTTCCGCTCCCAATCGGGTATCGTCTCGCGCACGAGATCTTCTCCCGTAACACCGAGATCGATGGTGCCCCGATCCAGCTCGCGGGCGATCTCCGAAGCCGACAGGAAGGCGATCTCAAGCCCGTCTATACCGTCCACCGCCGCGCGATAACTGCGGTCGTTCTCCGGCAGGCGAACGGGATAGCCCGCCCCTTGAAGACGCTCGATCGTCTTGTCCTTGAGCCGGCCTTTGGAGGGAAGCGCGAGCGTGACACTCATTCGGCCTGCTCCTTGAGTGCGGAGACACGGTCGAGCCAAACGGAAAAGCCCACGCCGGGAATAGGCTTTTCCGCGCCGAGCAGCGTGAGCAAGCGGTCGTAGCGCCCGCCACCCACCAGCGTTTGATCCATCCCCTCCGCGCCGATCTCGAAGATAAAACCAGTGTAGTAATCCAGCGGGCGACCGAAATGGGCGCTGTAGGAAATGCCGGAAAGCGGCACGTCCTGTTCCACGATGCGGGAGATCCGCTCGTTGAAGTTCTCCACGGCTTCATCGATGAATAGACCCGCCTCGCCCGCAAAGGCGGCAAGGCGCTCGCCAGCCTCGGCCAGCGGGGCCCGGATGGCAAGGAAGGACTTCAGCACGTCCAGCGCGGAGTCGGCCAGGCGCACGCTGCGCAGCTCGGCTTTCTCTATGAGACGGCGTGCAATTTCGCAGGGTTCCCGGCCGGCGGTGGCAGAGAGTCCCGCTGCCTCCATATCCTGCTGAATGCGGTCGGATAGCGCCGCCTCGTCCCCGCGGGCAACGAGGCTTGCGATCTCCCGCGGCAGGCGCGCTGCCGCCGGCGGGCTGGCGCATTCAGCGATCGCGGCGTCGAGCATCTCGGACGAACCGAAGGCGCGGGCGAGACGTTCCTGCCAGCCGCGCGGCAGCCCGAGCGCGGCCAGCACCGCCTCGAACACGGCCTGATCGCCCAGCGTGACGCGCAGGCCGCGGCCCGGCAGCACCCGCGCAAGAAGCGCATGAGCGTCGGCCAGCGAGCGTGCATCCGCGCCGGCCCGGTCGCCCGCGCCCAGATCCTCGATGCCGGCCTGGAAAAACTCCGCCCCACCTTCGCGTCGCTGGCGGAAGACTTCGCCGAGATAACCGTAGCGGCGCGGCGTGGTCGCCCGTGTTTCGATGTGGTCCCTGCAGACAGGAATGGTGAACTCGGGGCGAAGACAAAGGCTTTTGCCCGTCTCGCTCTCGGTCAGGAAAATACGACGGCGCAGATCCTCGCCCGCCATGTCGAGAAACGGATCGGCCGGCTGGATGATTGCGATGTCCGTCAGCGCCGCCTCGCGTTCTGCGAAGAGATCGAGGATTTCATTGGCAAAGGCGGGATAGCGCGTGGTCATGGACACTGCGGTCTGCTTCGTGCCGTAGGTACCGGTCTCCGGTCACACCGCCCTCTGTCTTGCGAAGGGGTGCCACCATTTCCGATAATGAGGACAGCGCAAAGCATCCCTATGTGTTCCGCTCCTCGGCCTGCGCCACAAGAACGCGTTTCACCGCCTCGACCAGCTCACCCTCGGGCACCGAGAACTGCGCGGGCCGGGCCTCGCGCCATGTAACATTGTCCTCGATCTCACCGGACAGCCGCTTGCCTTCCACGAGGTCCTTGATCTGCACTTCGCCCTTTTCGCGCTCGTCACCGCCCTGGATGACAACGCAAGGGGCGCCGCGCCTGTCGGCATATTTCATCTGCGCCTTCATGCCGGCGCCGCCGAGGTACATTTCCGCGCGGATGCCGGCCTGGCGCAGGTCGGAAACCATCTTTTGATAGCCGCCGAGGCTTTCCGTGTCCTTGTCCATGACAAGGACCACGACCGGCGCGACGGCCTCTGCCGTTTCCAGCTTGCCGAGATTCTTGAGCGCTGTCATCAGGCGCGAAACGCCGATGGAAAAGCCCGTCGCCGGCACCGGCTCGCCGCGAAAGCGCGAGACCAGCCCGTCATAACGCCCGCCGCCGCCGACGGAGCCGAACTGGACAGTCTCGCCCTTTTCGTTGGTGACGGGGAAGGTGAGCTCTGCTTCGAAGACGGGGCCGGTGTAGTATTCGAGACCGCGGACGACGGAAGGGTCGATTTTAACGCGACCGCCATAGCCGGAAGCCACTACTAGTTTTGCAATCGTCCTTAGCTCTTCAATACCTTGGCACGCTATATCATTTCCATGGAACCAACGCTCAAGTAGGTCGAATTCATCGAAGTGTTCTCCTTTCCCAACATCAATGACGATCTCATCCACCTCAATCCTTGCTGGGCCTGTCATGAAGCGAAAGGTGCCATTGTCCTCGGTTAGAGTTGCTTCGATAAAGTCGTCGGCAACCAGCCTACGAATGAGTCGAATATCTTCTTCTTCTAATCCTGCGCCCTTTGTAAAATCACCGCTCTCATCCATTCGGCCAGGGCCAAGCAGCTTCTCTATTTCCTCCCACGGAAACTTGTCTGCTTTGTCGATAGCGCGAAGAACCGTCAGCTTCTTGGCGTCATCCTGAAGCTTTATAGACGCTAGCACCCCATCCAGCACCTTCCGGTTGTTCACGCGGATCACATAATCCCCGCGCTTAATCCCCAGCGCCTCCATCACATCGGCCATCATCATGCACATCTCGGCATCTGCGGCGACGCCGGGGGTGCCGACCGTATCGGCGTCGACCTGCATGAACTGGCGAAAGCGGCCGGGGCCCGGCTTCTCGTTGCGGAAGACCCAGCCGGCGCGATAGCTGCGGTACGGCTTCGGCAGGCGCTCGAAATTCTCGGCCACGAAGCGGGCGAGCGGTGCGGTCAGGTCATAGCGCAGCGATAGCCACTGCTCGTCCTCGTCCTGGAAGGAAAAGACGCCCTCATTCGGCCGGTCCTGATCGGGCAGGAACTTGCCAAGTGCATCGGTATATTCGATCAGCGGTGTCTCCACCGGCTCGAAGCCGTAAAGCTCGTAGACCTCGCGAATCTTCCTGACCATCTCGTCGACGGCGCGGATATCGGGCGCATGGCGGTCGACAAGCCCGCGCGGGAGCCGTGCCTTCACCTTGTCTGCCTTTCCAGCCATTCTGAAAATCCGCCTTTGAATATGGAGAAACCGCGCCCTTTGCCGAGCGCGGCTGTCCTAGCCGATAAGGATGGGAGCGGCAAGGGCGGCGTGCCCGCCCGCGCCCCATCAACTCACCAGGCGCAGGTTCGACAGCTCGTCGGCGATCTCCTTGAACGTCTCGGAAAGCTCGTCGCCCCTGGTATTCCAGAAGAGCTTGATTGCGTTGCCATTGCCGTCGGTCCGGAAGCGGGACTCGGACGCGCATTCTTCCAGCGCCTCGATCTGTTCGCGCTCGTCGCGCTTGTTGCGATCGAGATCCAGCGACACCGTCATCAGGATCACGTTCTCGTCCTTGGCGGTCTGGCATAGCTCCAGCATGTGTTCGTTCATCGCCTCCGAATAGCGGCCATTGTTAAAGCCGCTGACCCGTGTGCCGGCGAAAATGCGCCGCTCATGCGCATAGCCATAGGCGCTGTAGATCGACCTGTTCTCGGCCAAATCGTTGCCGCCGCTCTGCCAGCCCGACCCTGAATATTCTTCCGCCCGTATGCTTTCAGGCGTGTAATAGGTATTCGCGCCGTCGGTCAGAACAATCACGACCTTGTCGTTGCCCTTGTTGTTATCGTCTCGGCCTTCGGTGAACGGAACTGCGCTGGAAATGACGTGCCAGCCCCACTCGATGCCTTGGGGAACATTGGTGGAACCGAGCGGCCACATCGCATCAATTGCAGCTTTAATAGCCTCCAGACCGTCCGCTTCGGTGACATCGGTCAGTGGCGTTATCGGCGCGGTGGTGCAGCTTAGATTGGGACCTTTTCCCACTTCCCTAGCGGCACTGGCGGCTTGCTCATTGAAGTATTTGGGCATGTATTCCTGCCGCTCGCGCGAACTAGGTCTGTCACTTTCATTGATCTTATCCGCCAGCCAGTTGTTGTTAGCCGGCCTGTTGCCATCTTTCTTATCAGTTTCATCCGGAGCAAACATCGGCACGAAGAGCGTGACGGGATCGCTCCTTGTGGGTACCGTGCCTTCCACATTGTGCGGATAAGGACGGGCTTCGACACATCCTCCCCAACGGATGTGATGTTGGTTGTCGAAGAGCGTAAAGCGCGTGACTTTTTCGCCTTCCTCCCGGTTCCAGGCGCGGCCGTTTTTTCTATAGATGCCCATGTCGTCCTGCTCGACACCCTTGTTTTTGTTCCACCCCTTCATGGTTGTCCATTCGAAATTCTCGTGATGGACCGGGGACAACCCGTCCGTATCCATCCACCAAGCATCTGCATATTGCGGCCCGATATTGACCGATGCTGCGAAGGGTACCAAGCCGAACTGCACTGGCTTATCGATTTGCTGAATCAGCCCCGCTTGGCCGGCAAGAGTCTCAACGAGCTGCTTGGAGGCGTCTTTCAGCAGATCGATGCGCTTGCTGCCTGAACCAAACCCCCGATAGTCCATCGAGCCCGAGTTATCCAGCACGAGGGCCACTTCGAGCGTGTTCTTCAGGCGGACCTCGCTGCAGATCGAATAGTGGATGGTCGTGTCCCCGTCATCGCCGCTGAGCATTTTGACGGCCGGCCAGAAATAGGGCGGGTATTTCAGGTCCGCGCAGGTCTTCAGCGTGCCGCCGCCGCCGCTACCGGTGGGTAAAGTGACGGAGACTTGCGGATCGGCCGTGTCGGACGGCTTGAAGTTGGCCTCGAAGTAATCCTGCGCGAATGTGCGCACCTGGCTTTCCGCAGTGCCGTCAAGATAGCTCAGCGCGATGGCGAGGCTGGTCGCGTCGAGCGCGTTTTGCGCCACCTGGCGTTGACGGCTCACTTCGCTGTAGTCGACGGCGATCGTAACCGCCCCCAGAATGGGTAACATCGCCAGCGCGGTGATTATTGCGTAGTTGCCGCGTTGGTCTCTGGCGAATTTGAGAAACATCGACCTTCCCCCGCTTTGTCTTTTGCGAGGGATGATTCCAGCCAATTCGGCAAAGACTTTCTTAAAAATGCATGAGAACTGTCCCGACTGGTTCATGAAGTCTTAACCCGCCGATGGTGCTTGCCCGAAAGCGGGTGACAGCTTGCGACCGATAGGCTAGAGCACCGGCGTTCCCATGCCGGCGTCGTGTTCCGGCCTCTTCAACACGGTCCAGAGAGTTTCCATGTCGCAACCGCAGATGATTGACCGCCTCGATTCGCTCTCCGAGCGTTATTCCGCAATTCTGTGCGATGTCTGGGGCGTTGTTCATAATGGCGTGAATGCTTTCGGGGAAGCAAGCGAGGCGCTTCGGCGCATGCGCCGGCAGGGCAAGGCGGTCGTGCTCATCACCAATGCGCCGAGGCCGCACGAATCCGTGGAGGAGCAGTTGCGCCGCCTGGACGTGCCGGACGATGCCTGGGATGCGGTGGTGACCTCCGGCGACGTGACGCGCGAGCTGGTGCGCGAGGCGCCGCGACGGATTTTCCACATCGGCCCGGAAAGAGACATGATCCTCTATGACGGGCTCGATATCGAATTGGTTGAGGATTTCGAGGCCGGTGCCGTGGTCTGCACCGGGCTCTACGACGACGAAACGGAGACGCCGGAGGATTATGCGGAGTTGTTACAGCGCCTGCGGGCGCGCGATCTTGCCATGATTTGCGCCAATCCGGACATAGTGGTCGAGCGCGGCGACCGGATGATCTTTTGTGCCGGGGCGCTCGCGCGCGACTATGGCCTTCTCGGCGGGCGCACGCTGATTGCGGGCAAGCCGCACCACCCGATCTATGAGGCCGCGCTTGAAGCCGCCGGAAAGGCGCTCGGGCGCGATGTGAAGCCTGAAGAGGCGCTGGCGATCGGCGATGGTGTTCTGACCGATGTGAAAGGCGCGGACGCAGCCGGTATCAACGTGCTTTTCGTCACGGAAGGGATTCACCACATAGAATACGCCGGTAACGGCGGGCCCGATCCGCAGCGTCTCGCGACATTCCTCGAGAAACACGGCCACCGCCCGGTGGCGGCGATCCAGAAATTGCGTTAGAGGCGAAGTGTGCGTGAGTTTGTTCGAAATGCCGGAGTGGAGAATCTTCCGGACACCCTGCGCGGGGGCGTCGTAGCTATCGGCAATTTCGATGGAGTTCACCGCGGCCATCAGACCGTGCTTCAACATGCGCTGGAGAGCGCGTACAAGCACAAGAGGCCGCCGGTAGTGCTGACTTTCGAGCCGCACCCCCGCAGCGTTTTCCGGCCAGACATCCCGCTTTTCCGCCTCACGCCGGCGCCGATGAAGGCGCGCCTGTTCGAGGCGATGGGCTTTGACGGCGTGGTGGAGCAGCCTTTTACGCGAGAATTCTCGCAGCTTTCGCCTGAGGCGTTCGTTCACGCGATGCTGATTGATGGGCTGGGCGCGGCGGAGGCCGTAACCGGTTTCGATTTCCATTACGGAAAGGGCCGCGCGGGCACACCAGAGACACTCAAGCAGGCGGGCGAGCGCTACCGGTTCGACGTTACGAGGGTGGACGCTTTTTCAGATGAGGGCGGTGAGGTGGTGTCCTCCAGCCGCATCCGTGCGCTGCTTTCGCAAGGCAAGGCGGCGGAGGCCGCCGGTCTGCTCGGCTATCGCTACACCGTCGCGGGCGAGGTGAAGAACGGCAAAAAGCTCGGCCGGACACTGGGGTACCCCACCGCGAACATGGTTTTACCGGAAGGGACAGACCTGCTTCACGGCATTTATGCCGTGCGCTTCCGCCGTGCGAACGGCACCATTCATGACGGTGTTGCGAGTTTCGGCCGCCGCCCGACCGTGGAAGACGAAGGGGCGCCACTGCTGGAGACGTTCGTTTTCGACCTGGACGCTGATCTTTACGGCGAAACCTGCGCTGTCTCGCTTTTTGGTCTGCTACGTGGCGAGGAAAAGTTCGACAGCCTGGACGCTCTTGTAGCGAGGATGAAGCAGGACGAGGCCGAGGCCCGCGCACTGCTTTCCGATGTGCGGCCGCTTTCGGAGCTTGACCGGTGCATCGCCTTTTCAACCTGAAAGGCGCGGCGTAGAAAGTAACCGTAAAGCTGCGTCGTTACAGCGGCAATGCCGACGTCTCCTTCAGCGTTTGCAAGACAATGGCCGTTTTCACGTGCTGCACGGATTCGTGCGGCAGGAGTACGTTGTTGACGAAGTCCGACAGGGATTTGAGGTCGGGTGTGACGACCTTGAGCACGTAGTCCATTTCACCCGTCAGCGCATGCGCCTCCTGCACCTCGGGCAAATGCGCGAGAAGGTCGGCGAAGCGGCGCGCGTTGTTCGGGTTATGCGTCGCGAGCGTGACGGTGATGACATTGACCAGCGGAAAGCCGAGCCGCTCTCTGTCCAGAACAGCGCAGTAGCCACCGATCAGCCCTTCCTCTTCCAACCTCTGGCGCCGGCGCGAGCACTGCGAGGGTGACAGGTTCACCCGTTCCGACAGGTCGTTGTTCGTCAGCCTCCCATCTCGCTGGAGGAGAGACATGATCTTGCGATCAAATTGATCGATCTGCGCGTCATTCATGCCCTGTTATCCTTTCGCGCACACTTCATGCGCTAGTGGTGCATATCACGATCGAGAATGCAAGCCGCTTGCGCTTACTCGGGGCTAGAATATGCCCAGATTCGGATTCCCACATACAGGAGGAGACGATGGGTCCCTTTCCGCATGATGCGCCGCCACCCGAGATCGGCCCCGAAAACCCGGCGGGCACGGACGGTTTCGAGTTCGTGGAGTTCGCCCATCCCGAGCCCGAGAAGCTTTCGGAGCTTTTCACCAGGATGGGATATGTCGAGGTCGCCCGGCACAAGGCCAAGAAGATTTCCGTCTGGCGGCAGGGCGACATCAACTACATCGTGAATGCCGAGCCGGGCAGCCACGCCATGCGCTTCGTCGACGAGCACGGTCCGTGCGCGCCTTCCATGGCCTGGCGGGTCGTCGATGCGAAACATGCTTTCGAGCATGCGGTCTCCAAGGGCGCGACACCCTATGAGGGCAATGACAAGACGCTCGACGTGCCGGCCATTGTCGGCATCGGCGGCTCGCTGCTCTATTTCGTCGAGACCTATGGCGAAAAGGGTTCGGCCTATGATGCCGAGTTCGATTGGCTCGGCGAGCGCGATCCGAAGCCCGAGGGCGTCGGCTTCTATTATCTCGACCACCTGACCCACAATGTCTATCGCGGCAATATGGACAAGTGGTGGGATTTCTACCGCGATCTCTTCGGCTTTAAGCAGATCCACTTCTTCGACATCGACGGCCGCATCACCGGTCTCGTCAGCCGCGCCATAACCTCACCTTGTGGCAAGATCAGGATCCCGCTGAACGAGTCCAAGGACGACACCAGCCAGATCACGGAATATCTGAAGAAGTACAAGGGCGAAGGCATCCAGCACATCGCGGTCGGCACGGAAGGGATCTACGACGCCACAGACAGGCTGGCCGATAATGGACTGAAATTCATGCCTGCCCCGCCCGACACCTATTACGAAAAGTCTCATGCCCGTGTGGAGGGGCATGACGAGCCCATCGAACGCATGAAGAAACACGGCATTCTGATCGACGGCGAAGGCGTGGTGAATGGCGGGATGACCAAGATCCTGCTGCAAATCTTTTCCAAGACGGTCATCGGCCCGATCTTCTTCGAATTCATCCAGAGGAAGGGCGATGAAGGTTTCGGGGAGGGCAACTTCCGCGCGCTCTTCGAGTCCATCGAGGAGGATCAGATCCGCCGCGGCGTCATCAAGGTGGATGCGGCGGAGTAGCGTCTCTGGCCGAATCGGATTTCAGCAATATGTACCCGGGAGGTCGCGGTTCAACGCGGCCTCTTCTCATTCGTTGATCTCATAACGGGGATAGAGCCATGTTTCGTTTCGCCAGCCTTCTGTCCGGTGCCCTGCTTCTCGCCGGCACCGCCTACGCCGATGTCGTCCGTCATCCGATACCCAACTCCGACTTCCCGATTGCGCGTGCTGTTGAGGTGCCGGACGATGCCACGACGGTCTATCTGAGCGGCGCGGTGCCAAGCGTCGTCAACGAGGATGCGGAGGAGACTTCCGTGGATGCCTATGGCGACATGGCGGAGCAGACCCGCAGCGTGTTCCAGTCCATAGAGCAGACACTTCAGGACATGGAAATGGCCATAGGCGATATCGTCAAGCTGCAGGTCTTCCTTGTCGGCCAGGATGGCGAGCCGATGGATTTTTCGGGCTTCATGGAGGGCTATACCGAGTTCTTCGGCACGGATGACCAGCCGAACCTGCCGGCGCGTTCGGTCTTTGAGGTGGCGGGGCTCGCCAATCCGGGCTGGCTGGTCGAGATTGAGGCCATCGCAGTGCGCGAAGACGACTGACATTTCGTTAGAAAACCGGCGGCGCGGTCAGGCGCCGCCGGTTTTGCAGAGTTGAGGCAGGCTTCTGCCAGCCTCAACGGCCTTCGTATTTCTCCACCGCTTGTTCAATGGCGCCGAAAATAGAGTGGCCGGCCTCGTCCTTCATCTCGATGCGCACAGTATCGCCGAAGCGCATGAACGGTGTCTTCGCCGCGCCGGTATCGATCGTCTCGATCATGCGGATTTCGGCGATGCAGGAATAGCCGACTCCGCCCTCGCTCACCGGCTTGCCCGGACCGCCCTCGAGCTTGTTCGAGACCGTGCCGGAGCCGACAATCGAGCCCGCACAGAGCGGCCGCGTCTTTGCCGCATGGGCGACGAGCGTGGGGAAATCGAAGGTCATGTCGACGCCCGCCTCGGCCCGGCCGAAGGGCTCGCCATTGTAATCGACCACCAGCGGCAGGTGAAGTTTCCCGCCATCCCAAGTATCACCCAATTCATCCGGCGTAACAGCGACGGGCGAGAAGGCGGAGGATGGCTTTGACTGGAAAAAACCGAAGCCCTTGCCGAGCTCGGCGGGAATAAGTCCGCGCAGCGACACATCATTGACCAACATGATCAGCCGGATCGCCTCGCGCGCCTCATCGAGGCTGGCGCCCATCGGAACATCGTCGACGATGACGGCCACCTCGCCCTCGAAATCTATGCCCCACGCCTCGTCGGCCATTTGGATGGGCGCGCGGGGGGCGAGGAAGCTGTCGGAGCCGCCCTGATACATCAGCGGATCGGTCCAGAAGCTTTCCGGCATCTCGGCACCGCGTGCCTTCCGCACCAGCTCGACATGGTTCACATAGGCCGAGCCGTCCGCCCACTGGTAAGCGCGGGGGAGCGGTGAGAGGGCATCATGCTCGTGGAAGCGTTCGGCCGGCACCGAGCCATGCTCAAGGCTTTCGGCTAGCGCCGACAGATGCGGTGCGACGCGCGCCCAGTCATCCAGCGCCGCCTGCAGCGTGGGGGCGAGGAAAGAGGCATCCGTATAGCGGGTGAGGTCGCTGGAGACGACCACCAGCTTTCCGTCGCGTGTTCCGTTGTTCAGCGTTGCGAGTTTCAAGGGGCGTTCCTCTCTATCAGTCTCGAATGACGTGGCGGTGCGTAATGCCCCTCTCTTGCGATTTCTAAGGGCTTAGCTTCGCTAAACCCAAGAAGTCGCTTTCTCTCCCACAAGGGGGGAGAGAAGGGCGTTCGACCGCACCGTTCAGCAAGTCACCCCAATTTGCAGATTGGTGAGACATCGGTGCAAGCGATATCTCCCCCTTGGCGGGGGAGAAAGCAAATTCTTAGGTTTAGCAAAGCTAAGCCTTAGAATTTGCAAGAGAGGGGGTCTGCTCTGCGGATCAACTCCAGTCGCCTTCCGGCGTGCCATTGAAGCGTTTTTTCAGATCCTTCCAGCAATCGATATAGTTGTCCTGCCGGGTCTCTGTTTCCGCCGCAAAACGGGTCAGTTGCTGGGGAAAGCGCGTTTCGAACATGAAGGCCAGGGTCTCCTCGAGCTTTACAGGCTTCAACTCCGCTTTCGTCGCCTTGTCGTAGCCATGCGCATCCGGCCCGTGTGGCAGCATCATATTGTGCAGTGAGATGCCGCCCGGCACGAAGCCCTCTTCCTTCGCATCGTACTGGCCTTTGATGAGCCCCATGAACTCGCTCATGATGTTGCGGTGATACCAGGGTGGGCGGAAGGTGTGCTCGGCCACCAGCCAGCGCGGCGGGAAGATGACAAAATCAACGTTCGCCGTGCCTTCCTCTCCGCTGGGCGCGGTCAGCACGGTGAAAATCGACGGATCGGGGTGATCGAACAGAATCGCGCCCACCGGCG
This sequence comes from Chelativorans sp. YIM 93263, assembly GCF_028767125.1. Classification (GTDB taxonomy): domain Bacteria; phylum Pseudomonadota; class Alphaproteobacteria; order Rhizobiales; family Rhizobiaceae; genus Chelativorans. Next base: position 81,469 of record NZ_JAKCWP010000010.1, on the reverse strand, counting down.
AGAAGGTGGATAGATCGTATTTGTAGGGCGCATAGTTGCCGTGCCAGGCCACCACGTCGAGCGGCGAATGGTCGATCTCGGTGCGGTAGAAGCGACCGCACCATTTCACGAACAGCCGGCAGGTCGTCTCCTTGTCCTCGTACCACGCCTCCGGCGTCTTGAAGTCGCGCGGATTGGCAAGGCAGTTGGCGCCGATCGGACCGCGATCGGGCAGGGTGAACTTGGCGCCGTAGTTCTCGCAGATATAGCCGCGAACCGGGCCGTCCATCTCGACCTTGAAGATCATGCCGCGCGGGACGATGCAGATCTCCCCGGGTGTGACCTCCATCACGCCCATTTCCGTCATCACGCGGATGTCGCCTTCCTGCGGCACGATCAGAAGCTCGCCATCGGCATTGAAGAAATAGTCATCCGCCATGGAGGTGTTGGCGGTATAGACATGGGCGGCCATGCCGACCTGAGTCTGCGCGTCGCCGGAGGTTGTCATGGTGCGGATGCCGGAGAGGAAATCGGTCTCCTCGTTGGGCATCGGCGTGGGGTCCCAGCGAAGCTGGCCGATCGGCAGTTCGTGATCGTCCAGATTGGGTGCCGTCTTCCAGCTTTCAAAGGAGGTCGGCTTGAACCGGCCGGTGTGCTTCACGCTGGGGCGGATGCGGTAGAGCCAGGAGCGCTCATTGGTGCCGCGCGGGGCGGTGAAGGGCGAGCCGGAAAGCTGCTCCGCGTAGAGGCCGTAAGCAGGGCGCTGCGGTGAATTCTGTCCCTGAGGCAGCGCGCCGGGAAGGCTCTCCGTCTCGAAATCATTGCCGAAACCGGGCATGTAGCGAAAGGTCATGTCTCACTCCGTGATCGCGGGATTGACCAAGATGGTTTCATTTGTAACGGTTGGGAATGTAACTATCAAACGCGTTGCGAGTGATATAATGGCAAGCGAGATTCTGGTTCTCGAAGATTTTCTGCCTTACCGACTGAACCGGCTGGCGGACGCAATCAGCCGCGATTTTTCTAAGATCTATCGCGACCGTTATGGTTTGAACCGCCCCGAATGGCGTACTCTGGCCACGCTCGGCCAATACGGAACGATGACGGCGACAGAAATCGGCGCGCACTCGGCGATGCACAAGACCAAGGTTTCCCGAGCGGTCGTGGCACTGGCGAAGCGGGGCTGGCTCAAGCGCGAAGCGGATCCATCAGATCGCCGCGTCGAGCATCTGACACTGACAAGAAATGGCATCAGCGCCTATCGTGCACTTGTGCCTTTGGCCAGCGCCTATGGAGAGAAACTCCTGGCGGCACTGGCGCCAGAAGATCAGGCAAAGCTTTCCGAGGGCCTGCGCGCGCTGGAACAGGCCCTCAGCGGCAAATGCAATCGGCTCGTCAGTCGATCCGCACGGGATACTGCTTCCGCGGCGGCAACCAATGGTGCAAAAGCGCAAGCGAAATAAGGCTGATGCAGCCAATCAACACGACAACAAACAGGTTCGGCCCTTGAAAAGGAGAAGCCATCGCGACCAGCGGCAACGCACCTGCCGGTGGATGGGTCACACGCAGCATCAGCATCAGCGCTATGGCAATGCCGACCGCTAAGGCAGCCGCCAACCAGGACGCCGGGAAAAGCGCCATTGCGCCAGCCCCCACAAAGGCTGCGACCAGATAGCCGCCAAAAATATTCATAGGCTGGGCAAGCGGGCTTGCCGGCTGACCGAACAGAAGTACAGCTGTCGCTCCGAGTGGAGCTATCAGTAGCGGAAGCCCCGTCAAGGTGGACAAGCCGCCGACAAGCGCCATGCCAACCATGGCGCCGGAACCGGATTTCACATGGGAGATGAATGTCCCTCGCGGCTCATGTCTGGCGGTGAAAGGTCTGATGTGGCGGCGCATTGTGCAAACTGGTCCCCTCGGAAACATGTCGATAGCAAGGGAGGGCGACACCCGGCAATAAACCGGGTTCGAGATATGTCGGCGAAAGCGGAATTGTTTTCTCCTACAGCATCGACCCGAAAAATCGGGTTCGATTTTCGGAAAGCACGATGTGTAGTTTCTAAGATGTAGAGCATCCGTCGTGCGCCCAATTGGACGCAAGACGCTCCTATGGGTACCGGGATATCGGGCGAATTTTGTCACCGGCCGCGATAAAACACACAGGCAGTTTGAGCCGGTGAACAGCAAGGATGACAGCGCAAAATTCGCGCGCAGTCCTGCACTTCCTACCAATCCATCACGACCTTGCCGGCCTCGCCGGTCCGCATCGCATCGAAGCCCTCGCGGAAATCGTCCGCCCCGATCCGGTGGGTGATTAGCCCGGAGACATCGAGCGGACCCTGCACGAGCGCGATCATCTTGTACCAGGTCTCGAACATTTCGCGGCCATAGATGCCCTTCAGATGCAGCATTTTGAAGATGACCTTGTTCCAGTCGATCTCAAAGCCGGTCGGCGCGATGCCGAGAATGGCGATTTTGCCGCCATTGTTCATGGCGTCGATCATGTCGCGGAAGGCTGGCGCCGCGCCGGACATTTCCAGCCCGATGTCAAAGCCTTCCGTCATTCCAAGGCGCTGCATGACGTCGGGGAGCTTTTCTTCCGCTGCATTGACGGTGTTCTGAACGCCGAGCTTTTTGGCCAGTTCCAGGCGGCCCGGATTGATGTCCGTGATGACAACTTTGCGCGCGCCGACGCATTGCGCCACCAGCGCACCCATAATGCCGATGGGCCCGGCACCGGTTACCAGAACATCCTCGCCTACCAGGTCGAAGGAGAGGGCCGTGTGAACCGCGTTGCCCAGCGGATCGAAAATCGCGGCAATCTCGTCGGGCACGTCGTCGGGGATCGCCACGACATTGTGCTGCGGCAGGGCGAGATATTCGGCGAAGGCGCCGGGGCGCTGGACGCCGACACCCAGCGTGTTGCGGCAAAGGTGCCCGCGCCCGGCACGGCAATTGCGGCAATGGCCGCAGACGATGTGCCCCTCGCCGGAGACGCGCTGGCCGACGCGGTATTCGCTGACAGCCGAGCCGACATCTCTCACCTCGCCGACGAATTCATGGCCCGTGACGAGCGGCACGGGCACGGTCTTCTGCGCCCACTCGTCCCAGTTCCAGATGTGAACGTCGGTGCCGCAGATCGCGGTCTTCCTGACCTTGATGAGCACGTCGTTGGGGCCGATCTCGGGCAGCGGCACGCGCTCCATCCAGAGGCCTTCCTCCGGCTTTGCCTTCACCAGCGCTTTCATCATGTTGGACATGTCGTTTCCTATGCTGCCAAAGATGCAGGAAAGCACCCCACTCCGTCTTGCTTTGCAAGCCACCTCTCCCCCCGGCCGGGGGGAGAGGAAGGGCGCGCTAACGTGTCGACCAGTGCTTCCTCTCCCCCGTCGACCGGGGGAGAGGTGGTCCGCGAAGCGGATCGGAGTGGGGTCGATCCCACACATCATCCAATTAACCTTAATTCCCGCCCTACGCTCACAAACGCCTCCACAGCGCGGTCGATGTCCTCCGGCGAATGGGCCGCAGACATCTGCGTGCGGATGCGCGCCGCGCCTTTGGGCACAACGGGGAACGAAAAGCCGATCACATAAATGCCGTGGTCGAGCAGCCGGTCCGCCATTTGCGAGGCCAGCGAAGCATCGCCGACCATAACCGGAATAATCGGATGGCCGCTGCCTGCGAGCGTAAAGCCCGCCTTGGTCATTTCCTCGCGGAAGCGCTCTGCATTCTGATAAAGACGCCGGCGCAGATCGTCGCCGTTTTCGATCAGATCGAAAACCTTGAGCGATGTGGCCGCGATGACCGGAGCGAGCGTGTTGGAGAAAAGGTAGGGGCGCGAGCGCTGGCGCAGCCACTCGACCACCTCTTTCTTCGCGCTCGTATAGCCGCCCGACGCGCCGCCCAGCGCCTTGCCGAGCGTGCCGGTGACAATATCCACGCGGCCCTCAACGCGGCAGGCTTCCGGCGTGCCGCGGCCATGTTCGCCGACGAAGCCGATGGCATGGCTGTCGTCCACCATCACCATGGCATCATATTTCTCGGCCAGATCGCAGATCGCCGGTAGGTTGGCGATAATGCCGTCCATGGAGAACACGCCATCCGTGGCGATCAGCCGAAAACGCGCGTCGGCGGCCTCCTTCAAGCGCTCTTCCAGTTCGCCCATGTCATTGTTGGCGTAGCGATAGCGCCGCGCCTTGCACAGGCGCACACCGTCGATGATCGAGGCATGATTGAGCGCGTCGGATATGATCGCGTCTTCCGGGCCGAGCAGGGTTTCAAACAGGCCGGTGTTTGCGTCGAAACAGGAGGAGTAGAGGATCGTATCCTCGAAGCCGAGGAAATCGGAAATGCGCTTTTCGAGTTGCTTGTGTTCTTCCTGTGTGCCGCAGATGAAGCGCACCGAAGCCATGCCGTAGCCATAGCGGTCGAGCGCTCCCTTAGCGGTTTCGCGCAGTTCCTCATTGTCGGCGAGTCCGAGATAATTGTTGGCGCAGAAGTTTAGAACCGTTTTGCCGTCGCTCTCGATTTCAGCGGACTGCATGGAGGTGATGACGCGCTCGGACTTGTAAAGGCCGGATTGTTTCAAGCCCTCGATCTCGGTGGAGAGGTGTTTCAAGAAGGAAGCGGTCATTTGAACCTCGTTATATAAGCGGCGCGAGAGCCCTCTCTTGCGATTTCTAGTACCTAGCCATTGGTGAAGTGTTGAATCGCTTTCTCCCCCAAGGGGGGAGATATCGCTTTCATCAACGCTTCCGCCAATCTCCAGCATGGCGATTTGCGGAGGGAAGTGCAGGACAACTCCTCCCCCTTGGCGGCGGAGAAAGCAAATTCTTGGGTTGGCGCAGCCAAGCCCTTGGAATTTGCAAGAGAGGGGGCCCAGCACCATCCAAATTGGCCTGCCTTAGAAAAACGCCTGCAGCCCGGTCTGCGCCCTTCCGAGGATCAGCGCATGCACGTCATGCGTACCCTCATAGGTATTCACGGTCTCCAGGTTCTGCGCGTGGCGCATCACGTGATATTCTATCTGGATACCGTTGCCGCCGTGCATGTCGCGTGCCTGCCGGGCGATATCAAGAGCCTTGCCGCAATTATTGCGCTTGACGAGCGAGATCATCTCCGGGGCCATCTTCCCTTCGTCGAACAGGCGGCCGACGCGCAGGCTCCCCTGAAGTCCCAGCGCGATCTCCGTCTGCATGTCGGCGAGTTTTTTCTGGAAAAGCTGGGTCTGGGCGAGCGGCCGGTCGAACTGCTTGCGATCCAGGCCGTAATTGCGGGCGCGGAACCAGCAATCCTCCGCCGCGCCCATGACGCCCCAGGAGATGCCGTAACGGGCGCGGTTGAGGCAGCCGAAAGGCCCTTTCAGCCCGGAAACATTGGGCAGAAGCGCGTCCTCGGAGACCTCAACACCGTCCATGACGATCTCGCCGGTGATCGAAGCGCGCAGCGAAAGCTTGCCGCCGATTTTCGGAGCGGAGAGGCCCTTCATGCCCTTTTCCAGCACGAAGCCGCGAATCTTGTTGTCATGGGCGGCGGACTTCGCCCAGACGACGAAGACATCGGCGATGGGCGAGTTGGAGATCCACATCTTGGAGCCGGTGAGCCGATAGCCACCGTCAATCTTCTCCGCGCGGGTCTTCATGCCGCCGGGATCGGAGCCCGCATCCGGCTCCGTCAGGCCGAAGCAGCCGATCCACTCGCCGCTCGCGAGCTTGGGCAGATATTTCTTGCGCTGCTCCTCGGAGCCATAGGCATGGATCGGGTACATGACGAGGGAGGACTGCACGCTCATCATGGAGCGATAGCCGGAATCGATGCGCTCGACCTCGCGGGCAACCAGGCCATAAGACACATACCCGGCGCCAACGCCGCCATATTCCTCCGGAATTGTGACGCCGAGCAGGCCGGACTCGCCCATCTCGCGGAAGATTTCCGGATCGCTTTCCTCATTCATATAGGCGTGCTCGATGCGGGGGGCGAGCTTGTCGGCGGCGAAGCTTGCCGCCGCATCGCGGATCATCCGCTCCTCTTCGGAAAGCTGGTCTTCGAAAAGAAACGGGTCATCCCATTTGAAGGACGCGGCTGCGGCAGCGGGTTTGTCCTGCATGTTCATTCTTCCTGATGCCTTTTTGTTATCTCGGTCAGGTTTTGAACCTTTCCGGCGGGGCGGTCAAATTGCCTGCGCAGCAATTCGCTGTCATGCGACAATAGGGACGTTTTAATGGCACAAGCTCGGCCGGCCATATGCCACAGCTACGGACCATCTAAGGATACCCCATGACGGATGCAAAAACGCTGACCCAATTGGTTCAAACACACACATGATCGCCCGGCGGATTGTCGAGGCGACAAAGCCGCTGTGGCTCAGGATAGGGACTGTTGGTAGTCGCGCGGTGGCATTCCGGTGATGTTTTCTGGACGACCGGCGATCGGCCCAAAGGCGCATGGCTGCCGGATATAGGCATGCCCCCTTATCGCGGGCGTGGATAGCCTTGAGAACACCTAGTCCGTGCCTTCGCACACGTTGCGAATCCGCCTATGATGGCGACATGTCCATTCGTCAGCTCTCCGACACCGTCATCAACCAGATTGCCGCCGGCGAGGTCATCGAACGGCCGGCGAGCGTCGTCAAGGAACTGGTCGAAAACGCGCTGGATGCCGGAGCAAGACGGGTCGAGGTGGCAACGGCGGGCGGCGGATTGTCGCTTATCCGCGTGATCGACGATGGCAGCGGCATCTCCGCCGAGGAATTGCCGCTAGCTGTGTCTCGTCACTGCACATCGAAGCTGTCGGAGGATATTCACGACATCCGTTCACTCGGTTTTCGCGGCGAGGCGCTGCCCTCCATCGGCTCGGTCGCCCGCCTCAGCCTGCGCTCGCGCACGCCGGACGGTGACAGCGGCACGGAAGTGACGGTCGAGGGCGGGCACGTCGGCCCGGTCAAACCGGTGGCGGCCAACCGCGGCACGACGGTCGAGGTACGCGACCTTTTTTTCTCCACACCGGCGCGGCTGAAATTCGTCAAGAGCGCGCGAGCGGAAGGCACCGCCATCACCGACGTGATCAAGCGGATTTCCCTGGCCTTCCCCGCCGTGCGCTTTGCCCTTTCAGGCACGGATCGCGCAACGCTCGACCTCGCCGCCGTGCCGGAGGACGGCGATGGGCTGCTGCGCCGCTTGGGCCAGGTGATGGGCAAGGAGTTCCCGGAGAACGCGCTGCCGATTGAGGCCGAGCGCGAGGGTGTCAGCCTGACCGGCTATGTCTCGATCCCGTCCTTCACGCGCGGCAACGCGCTCAATCAGTTTGCCTATGTCAATGGCCGGCCGGTGCGCGACAAGCTGATCGCCGGCGCAATCCGCGGCGCCTATATGGATGTCCTGCCGCGCGACCGGCATGCGGTGACCGCGCTTTTTCTCAATCTGGACCCCGCGCTTGTCGATGTGAATGTGCACCCGGCGAAGGCGGATGTGCGCTTCCGTGATCCCGGTTTGGTGCGTGGTCTCATTGTCGGAGCGATCCGGCAGGCGCTTGAAGCCAGTGGAGTACGCTCATCCACCAGCGGGGCTGCGGCGATGCTGGACGCCTTCCGGGCACCTCAGGGCCGGGGCTCGGGCAATGAGCATCACCCTTTCACTGATACAAGGCCAAACCGCAACTGGGATTTAAATGAATCCCCTAGCCGTCCACTTGAGACGGTAGCCCCGACGAACGGCGGTTTCACCGAACCCGAGCAAGCCGGGTTCGATATCGGAGTGGCGATCAGCGCGGATGCACGCGCGGGAGAGATCGAGCCGGAACCTGTTTTTGCCCGGAGCCCGCTCGGCGCAGCACGCGCGCAGGTGCACGAAAACTATATCGTCTCGCAGACCGAGGATTCGCTCGTCATCGTCGATCAGCACGCCGCCCATGAGCGCCTTGTCTACGAAGCGCTGAAACAGGCGATCCATTCGCGCCCCCTTCCTTCGCAGGGGCTGCTCATGCCGGAGATCATAGATGTGCCGGAAGAGGATGCGGAGCGGCTCGACGCGCACGCGGAGTTTCTGGCGCGACTCGGCTTGCGGCTTGAGCGTTTCGGGCCGGGTGCCGTCGCGGTTCGGGAGACTCCGGCCATGCTGGGTGAAGTGGATGCCGCCGCGCTCGTGCGCGATCTGGCCGACGAAATCGCCGAGAACGACACTACTACCAGTCTCAAGGAGCGGGTTGACCGCATTGCGGCGACCATGGCCTGCCATGGCTCGGTGCGCGCCGGTCGCAGGTTGAAGGCGGAGGAAATGAACGCTCTACTGCGCCAGATGGAGGCGACGCCCGGCTCTGGAACGTGCAACCACGGCCGGCCTACCTACATTGAGCTTAAGCTGGCCGACATCGAGCGGCTGTTCGGGCGACGCTGACGATAAAGCAATACGTACGGGGGAACGGCTCCGCATCTAGCCAGTAATGGATAGACCCGCTAGAGACACAAGCAGAACGTGAAATCGTCAAAACCCCTTACTTGTGCGGGGCGTCGTTCATGAAGTTCGTTCCTGCCATATTGCTTCTGCTTTTTGCATCTGCCTTTCTCGGTCTTTGGGCCTTGGAGCGGAAACGTCGCTTCATCCTCACGCTTGGTGCCGGTTTCGCCTCGCTTGGGCTGGGGATGCTGCAGCAGGTAGGTGGCGTGCCGCAGAGTGTCGGCCTTGGAGCTGTTATCTCCGGTTTTCTCTACACCGCCGGTGTCCTGCTCGTTTGCAACGGAATTCTTGAACGCTCCGGCACGCGCATGCCTGCCGGGATGGCGGTTCTTTATCTCGCGGGCATCGTCGGCGGGCTCTGGTATTTCTATTATATCGACCGCGATCTCATCGCGCGCATCTACATTCTCAATTTCGGACTCGGACTGATTTTCCTGCACACCTGCTGGCTCGCGCGTTTCCTGCTGCGCGGGGCGTGGACGGACAAGGCGCTGTTTTTCCTCATGGCCGCCTTCGGCCTCCATTTTGCGCCGCGTACCCTGCTGACGATCAATTCGGTCTCGCGTGTTACCACGGCGCCGGAGTTTGGCCGTACCGACTTCTGGCAGACAGTCGTTCTGTCGAGTTCCGTCCTCGGTGCTGCCGGCGGCCTCGGTCTTCTGTTCATCCTGTTCGTCGATCACGTTGCCAAACTGCATCAGGAGCGCGATATCGACCCACTGACGGGGTTGCTGAACCGTCGCGGTTTGGAGCGCTCGTATTCGCGGCTTGCCCGCGCTCGCGAGGCGCGCTTTCTGGCAATCTGCGACCTCGACAAATTCAAGGCTATCAACGACAGCTACGGCCATCCCACCGGTGACCTGGTGCTCTCGGCTTTTGCCGACATCCTCCGCCGCAACATGCGGAAAACCGATGTGGTGGCCCGCATCGGCGGTGAGGAGTTCGTGCTGATCCTGTGCGACGTGACAGAGGACGAGGCGCTGGCGTTTTCCGAGCGTCTGCGCAAGATCCTGGAAAACACCAGATTTCGCGAAGTCGCCGCCGTCGGTCCGGTTACAGGTAGCTTCGGGCTGGCACGCATCGGTGCGGGCGAGCCACTCCTGGGCGCACTTGAGCGCGCGGACCGGGCGCTTTACGAAGCCAAACGCACCGGGCGCAATCGAATTTGTGCCGAGTGGCTCATGGATGCCATCCATGCCACGCGGCTGAGGGGACGCAAGACGGCATGAGCTGGCGCCAGTTTAAAGGACGCGGCGGCCCAGAATGGTTGGAGGCGCCAGCCAATAAAACTATATGCTGGCTGGGAGGATGGTTTTGGACGGCATGTCGGGCTAGGCGGCTTGACGAGCCGGAAGAAATATGGCGCAAACGCTCTGAACAGAGGCGACTGGCATGAACCGTTTTGAAGGCCCGGGGGGCCGGGAAGCGAAAATTCGGTATTTGGATGGCGATTTCCAGGTGTTGGCCCCCGGCGCCTTTGTGCGCTGCGCCGTCACCGGCGAGCCGATACCGCTCGAGGACCTGAAATACTGGAGCGTCGCGCGCCAGGAGCCTTATCGCAACGTTGAAGCCTCCCTCGAGCGGGAACTGGAGATCAACCCGCAGCTGGGCAAGCCGCGCTAATGCGGCCTGCCCAGAGTCCCTAGCCGCCTCTTCACGCGCTAAGCGCCACAATACGGTTTTCGGCCTGCGCCAGGGCGAACTGCTCGGCTTCGGCACCCATGCCTACCCCCTCGACACGAACGATTTCCACGTCGGTCAATCCGACGAACGAAAGTGCAGTCTTTAGATAGGGGATGGCATGGTCGAATTGCGCGGCGGAACCGCGCGAGTAGACACCGCCTGAAGCAAGCACGATATAGACCTTCTTGCCACGGATCAGGCCCTCCGGACCATCTTCCGTGTAGCGGAAGGTGATGCCTGCGCGCAGCAGGTGATCGAGCCAGGCCTTCAGGGTCGAGCTGATGCTGAAATTGATGAATCCTGTCGCGATGACGATCGCGTCCGCGGCAAATACCTCCTCCACCACCGCGTCGGAAGGAGCGACGGCGCGCGCCTGCTCCTCTGTGCGGTGCTCCTCCGGCAGATGAATCCCGCCGACGAAGTCCGGCCCGATATGCTCGAGTGGATCGCGGACGAGATCACGGTGCACGATCTGAGCCGACGGGTCGGCAGCGGCTAGGTTCCGGGCCAGTTGCGCGGCAACCCGTGTCGAGTGCGATGCCTCGCCGCGGGGGCTGGATGTTACAAGCAGGATCGATTCCATTGTAGGGTCTCCTTGGAAATGCTGTGTTGCGTGTCGCGTTGGAACCTGCCAATAAATTCCAATCAGAAAAACAGGTAAAATATAGGAGATACTTATCGGAAAACTTGATTGGATAAGGATGGAAGCTCATCCCACGCTCGACCAACTCGAGATCTTTCTAGCGGTGGTAGAGGAGGGCGGCTTCTCGGCAGCCGCCCGCAAGCTCAACCGGGCACAGTCCGTAATCAGCTACGGGGTTTCAAACCTCGAAGCACAGCTTGGGCTACAGCTCTTTGAGCGCACCGGCACGCGACAGCCGCGGCTGACGGAATCCGGCGCCAGCCTGCTACAAGACGCGCGCCGCATGATAGCCGGACTGCAAATGCTCCGTGCCCGTGCCCACGGACTTGCACAGGGGCTTGAAGGCGAGGTCCGGCTTGCGGTAGACGTGCTGGTCCCGATGCCGGTGCTAACGGTTGTCCTTGAAAGCTTTCGCACCGCGTACCCTACCGTGGGCGTGCGTCTCTACACCGGCGCCCTTGGCGCGGCCGCCGATGTCGTGATGCGTGGCGAGGCAAATATCGGCATTGTCGGCGAGGCAATGTCTTCCCTTCCCGAACTTGTCAGCCATCTTGTGGGTGGAAACCAGATTTCGCCTGTCGCGGCTCCCTCCCACCCACTTGCACGGGCTGATGCACCTGTTCCCAAGGCGGTTCTGCGCGAATATCCACAGGTGGTCATCAGCGACCTGAGCCGATGGACCGACGGGAGAGACTTTCATGTATATGCGCTCAACACCTGGCGCGTCAGCGATCTCGCCACGAAGCACGCACTTATTTCCGCCGGGCTCGGCTGGGGCGGGCTGCCGGTCTGGCTGATCCACGACGAACTCGAAAGCGGCCGCCTCGTCGCCCTTTCACTGGAGCCTTATCCGCCCTCGAACTACTCTATGTTTGCCATCCGACGGGACGATAAGCCCTTTGGGCCGGCTGCATCATGGATGGCGGAGCGCTTCGAGGCCGCATTCGCGGATTTCAGCCGAATCAGGAAATAGGTGCGAGACGCGAAGCTCTATCGCTACAAGCTGCGCTCGCGCCAGGCGGTCACCGTTTCTGCAACGATGCGCTCAGGCATTCCCGAGCTTTCGAATACCGCTTCCACCGGCAACAGCCGAACGGTCGCTGCAAAATCGCGGACGGGGCCGTGCCCGTGGTGGAGGCGCACGAGATCCTTCTCCGTGGTCACGAGTTGCAGCCTCTCCGCCTCGGCTTGCGCTGACAGCTCGGCCACGTCGTCCTCGCTGTAGGGATAGTGGTCGGGAAAGGAGCGCGTGGCCACCACCTCGGCGCCGATCATCCGCAAGGTATCGTAAAACTTGTCGGGGTTACCGATTCCCGCGAAGGCGAGTACGCGCGCGCCTTTCAATGCCCGGGTCCCCTTCGGCTTCAGGTGGGCGCTGAAGACGGACCTCCCGGCGCGAGCCGCCCTGCGCACCACATCCATCGCTGCCTGGCCATCGCCCATGGTCACGATCCCATTAGCGTAACGCAGTTGATCGATCAGTGGCGCGCGCAGTGGGCCGCCCGGAATGACATGCCCGTTTCCGAGCCCGCGCCGCGCGTCAACGACGATCAGCGCGTAATCCATCCGCAGACGCGCGCTCTGAAAACCATCATCCATGATGATGAAGTCGCACCCTTCGGCAATGAGCTTTCGCGCGCCGGCGACCCGGTCGGGCGAGACCACCGTCGGCGCATGGCGCGCCAGGAGCATTGGTTCGTCACCAACATGGCGTGGCGTGTCGTGCTTCCGGTCGACGAGATGCGGGCCGCCCGAATGGCCGCCATAACCGCGTGAGAGAAAGCCGACGCGGCGCTTTTGCCGCTTAGCCTCCTTCGCCAGCGCGATTGCGATCGGGGTCTTTCCTTCCCCGCCAACCGTCAGGTTACCCACGCAGAGGACGGCAGCCGAAACGTGCTGGCGTTTCGCGCCCGCCATGCGTGCGGACGCGACCAATCCATAAACAGCAGAGAGCGGCCACAGCGCCCAAGGCCGCCAGTCGGCTTGCTTCCACCAGAAGGGTGGTGCTTCACTTGCCGCCATTACTCACTCCGAACCGCCGCCGCCGCCGTTGAGACGGCTTTTGACGATGAGTGGATGAATGAACGGCTCCAGCGCGGTCAGTGTGCGGCTGAGCGCGCCGGACATGCCCTCCACCGTAGAGCGCCCGGCCGCCATCATTCTGTGGCGCACGTCGTCGTTCTTCAGCAGGAAGTTCACCGCGCCGCCAAGCATACGGCTGTCATTGACCAGCTTCGTGCCGCCGCTTGCGACGAGGCAGCTAAATGCGTCTCGAAAGTTTTGCACATTTTCGCCGGAAAGCACTGCTGTGTCGAGCATAGCCGGCTCAAGCGGATTATGCCCCCCGCCTTGGCCAGTCAGCGAATTTCCCACAAAGGCGATTTCGGTCAACCGCAGATAAAGTCCCATCTCGCCGATTGTATCCCCAAGCAGGATATCCGTTTCGGGCCCGATGGGGGCGCTACTGCTTCTGGACACGACATTGAGGCCTTGTGCGGCGAACGCCTCCTTCAACGTCAGCGCGCGCTCGGGGTGGCGAGGCACTATGATCGTCAAGAGGCCCGGATGGTGCCTGCGCAGCAGCTTGTGCAGTTCGGCCGCGATCTGCTCTTCCCCCTCATGGGTGGATACGGCCGCCCAGGTCTTGCGGGCTCCGATGGCGGCTTGCATATTCGAAAGCACTTCCGGGGCAACCGGCGGGAGCTGGGTGTCTGCCTTCAGATTGCCGGAAACGGTGACGGGGCGGGCCCCTAACGCGTGAAAACGCTCTCCATCGGTTTCCGATTGGGCAATCACATGGGCCAGGTTCTCGAAAAGCGCTTCGGCGAAAAAGAGGCGCTTGCGCCATCGTGCGTAGGAGCGGTCGGACATGCGGCCGTTTACCAGAACCTGCGGCACGCGACGCGCGCCGAGTTCCAGGATCGTCATAGGCCAGATTTCCGACTCGGCCATGATGGCGAGATCCGGCTGCCAATGATTGAGAAAGCGACTGATGGCCGGCTTGAGATCGAGCGGCACATATTGATGAATGACACGCTGGCCCAGCCGCTCCGAGACGAGCTTTGCCGAAGTGACCGTGCCAGTCGTCAGCACAATGTTGATCTCGCTGGCCAGCAGATTCTCGATGAGATTGGAGACGGCGACGGTCTCGCCAACACTAGCCGCATGAACCCACACGAGCGGCCCGTCGGGACGCGGATGACTGGTGCGGCCATAGCGCTCGTGCCGCCGCAGTCGGTCTTCCTTTCCCTTGCTGACACGCCAGCCGATATAGCTGCCGACCAGCGGGTAGGCGGCGGCGCCTGCCCATCGGTAAGTGGTGAGAATGGCGCGCGCCCAGCGTTCGCTCATTGGCCACCGTCGATAAGCTGATAGGCATCATGGGTGGCGCTGTTGAGCGCATCGGTGATCTGCCGGCGCTTCTGCTCCATTCTTTCGTCGTCAGCTTCGGCGTCGACATAGATCGGGTCGCCGAAAATGATGGCGCTGCGGCCGAAAGGAAGATTGATCGTGGTCTTGTCCCAGGTTCCTTCGAGAACCTTTCGCCTGCTGGTCGCAACCGCTACCGGCACAACCGGGCGTCCGGAGAGCCGAGCAAGGGTAACGATACCGAGGCCCGCCTCGCGCGCCTTGCCGTGGGAAACGTCTGCAATCATTGCAACGTTGAAGCCTGAATCGATGTGGCGTTTAAGTTGAATGAGCGCCGATGCGCCCCCCTTCTTGACGCTCTGTACGCCTCCGCGTCCACCGGATCCGCGTACGATGGCAATACCCATCTTCTCGGCTACTAGGGCATTCAGCTCCGCGTCCGCGCTTCGGGAGAACAGGGCCACGACGGGATTGTCACGCGGGTATAACGCAGGCGCCAGCAGGTGCTGGCCATGCCACATGGCGAAGATCATGGGCGCGTTGCCCGCCACCTTTCTCTCCGCATCGTGTGAACCTTCGACAGTGGGGTTCGTGCGCACGACGAAACGGACGGCCGCCGCGATAAACGAGGCGATGATATTCTTGAGCGTAGGCGACTCTGCCAGCGGCTCGCGGATACGCCGCCAGAAGCTCTTCATAGGTCGCGCTCCGCCGCGCACACGCGAGCGCGCCTCGACCGGCGCCGAAGACATGGCTGTCTTGTTCGGCATGCGTTCAATCCTGCTTCGCTCCGCCGGTCGCGGCCGGATCCAGGAGACGGTGCAGGTGAACGATGAAATAGCGCATATGCGCGTTGTCGACCGTTTGCTGCGCCTTTGCCTTCCAGGCGGTCTCGGCGGACTTGTAGTCCCCGTAGATGCCGACGATGTCCAGTGCGTCGAGATCGCGGAACTCAGTTCCCGACAATGATTTCAGCTCACCACCGAAGACGAGGTGGAGAAGCTGCGTGTTTCCGGTTTCCTCACCCATTGCTCTGCCCATCCGCTCGAAAATGTTCTAGTCGGTGCCGGTACGGGAAGTCCTTGATCGACCTAAATGAAATCGCCCCGCAGTGATTTGCACGACCGCATCTGCCCATAGCGCACCGTCTGGCCCGCGTCACCCCTGGAGTTTTCCAACCACACCGGACATGATCCGCAGCAGATCGCCGCTGCCAGCTGCAAGCGCACCGAGCTGTGGATTGGGTCCGGCATACTGTGGACGCCGGTGCTTGCCGTCTACGATACTTCCCCCTGCTTCACTCAGGATCACATCTGCCGCGGCCAGATCCCAGTCATGGGATGCAGGTTTGATGAAGGTCGCATCCAGCATTCCGCTCGCCACCAGGCCGATTCTATAAGCAAGCGAGGGTACATAGGGATGCGGCGAAACGCGGGCATAAAGCGCCGGCGGCAATCGGTTCATCATATTTTTTGGCCCCGCGAGCGCCAGATCGCGGCCGGCATTCTTCACCCGGATCGGCTCCCCATTACGATGTGCACCGCCGCCCCGGGCCGCACTGAAGAACTCGTCGCTGGCCGGGCAGTCCAGAACTCCGGCAATCGCTCGTCCGTTCTCCACAACGGCAACGCTGACACACCACACCTCACGTCCATCGATAAAGGCGCGCGTGCCATCGATTGGATCGACCACAAAAGTGCGTGGTGCGAGCAGCCGCTCCTTGTTGTCCGCTGTTTCTTCCGATAGCCAGCCGTAGCTGGGGCGGGCCTGGAGCAGATGTTCGCGCAGGAACTGGTCAACCTCGAGATCGGCCTGGCTGACCGGGGAGGCGCCTTCCTTCCACCAGACTTCTGGGTCGCGACGGAAGTAGCGCATCGCGACGCGGCCGGCCTCGCGGGCTGCATCCTCGATAAACGCGAGATCTTCCTCCGGCGCATGAGTTTGAACGGGGTCACTCACCGGCAATGGTTATCCCTTCGATGAGCAAGGTCGGTGCCGCAGTGGCGAAATTTCGGTCGAGATCGTCGGCCGCGGTCATGTTCAGGAACATCTGCTTCAGGTTCGAGGCGATGGTGATCTCGGAAACGGGATAAGCGAGCTCGCCATTCTCGATCCAGAAGCCGGATGCGCCGCGGCTGTATTCGCCGGTAATCATGTTCACGCCCTGGCCGAAAACCTCTGTCACATAAAACCCGGATTTCACCGACTTTAACAGCTCTTCCGCAGACGTTCTCCCCGGCTCGATGGCGAAGTTCGTCGCCGACGGGTTGACCGAGGATGAGGAGCGCGAGCCCCGCCCGTTTGTCTCTAGCCCGAGCTCCCGCGCGACGGAAGAGGAGAGAAGCCAGTGCTTCAGAATGCCTTGCTCGACCGGCGTGATCGGCTCGCCCGCGACACCTTCGCCGTCGAACGGTCGGGAGCTCAGGCCGCGCTGCAGAAAGGGGTTGTCGGTTACGACTACGCCTTCGGCAGCGATCCTTTGGCCCATCATGTCGCGCAAAAAGCTTGTCTTGCGTGCGACGGAAGCTCCGTTGATTGCCGATGCGATGTGACCAGCAATACTGCGTGCCACCCGCGGATCGTAGACGACGGGGAAGACGCCGGTCTTTACGCGGCGGGGATTGATACGCCGGACGGCGCGTTCGCCGGCCGTCCGCCCGATCTTTTCCGGTGCTTCGAGATCGCTGAAGTGCAACCGCGAGGAATAATCGTAGTCGCGCTCCATCTTTGTTCCCTCTCCGGCGATGACACTTACCGAACGGGAAAACCGTGTTACTGCATATTGCCCAACGAATCCGTGAGACGTCGCCAGCACCAGGCCTCCGGATCCGGCGCTTGCCGTCGCCCCGCTGGAATTGGTGACACCGGCGACCGTCATCGCTGCTTCTTCCGCCGCAAGCGCGTCCTCCTTCAAGCGATCCGGCGAGACCTCCGTTTTGTCGATCAGATCAAGGTCGGGAAATTCCTGCGCCAGGCGGTTCGTATCCGCTAGCCCCTGGTGGGGATCTTCTGGAGAAACCCGGGCCATGGCGACCGCCCGCTCGGCCAGGGCCACCGGATCGGAGCCGACCGTCGCCGAAACGCTCGACACGCGCGCACCGACAAAGACACGCAAGGACATGTCGTCGCTCTCGGCGGATTCGGTCGCCTCGACTTTGCCGAGACGCACCGACGCGCTATTGGAGCGGGAACGGATCACCACCGCGTCCGCTGCATCGGCGCCGGCCTTTTTTGCCGCCTCCACCAGTGCTGCAACGCGATCGAGTAGTTTCTGCTGGTCGGACATTGTGTTCCTATGGGCCTGTGGTCGGTTGTTGTCGCGTCCGTGTCACCCACGGATAATCTGGCGGAGGTGGTGGAGTCGGCAAGACATCGATATCACAACCATTTATGACTCGAGGGATTGTAGCGCAATGGCAGCGAAGCAGCGTTAACCGGAACTTGAGCGAGGAATGCGATGGAAGCGGTAACCAACGGCATCTACTATGAGCCGCTGCTCCTGCTGGCTGGCGCTGTTATCGCGGTGCCCCTGTTCAAAAAATTGGGGCTCGGCACGATCCTTGGTTATCTCGCCGCTGGCGTTGCAATCGGTCCCGTTGCGCGGCTGATTGCCGATGGAGAAGAGCTTCTGCATGTTGCCGAGTTGGGTGTCGTCCTGCTGCTATTCATCATAGGATTGGAGCTCAATCCCTCCCGGCTGTGGGCCATGCGACGAGATATTTTCGGGCTCGGCTTGGTCCAGGTGACGGTTACCGGTGCCGTCCTGGCTCTTATCGGCTATTTCGCACTCGGTTTCTCGGCCTCCGCCGCCGTGGTGGCAGGATTTGGTTTGGCGCTTTCATCCACGGCCTTTGCCGTGCAGACGTTGGAGGAACAAGGCTCGCTCAACCAGCGCTTTGGGCAGACTGCCTTCTCGGTGCTGCTTTTTCAGGATCTGGCGATCGCTCCGTTCCTTGTCGTGGTCCCATTGCTTTCGCCGGGAGGCGAGGGGGCAGACGCCTTCAGCGGCGCGGACTTTGCAATCGCGCTAGCGTGTATCGTGGCGCTGATCGCCGCCGGCCGCTATCTGCTCAATCCGCTCTTTCGCATCATTGCCAGCACGGGAGCGCGGGAGGCTATGGTCGCAGCCGCGCTGCTGGTGGTCTTGGGATCGGCGACGTTGCTCCAGATCGCCGGGCTTTCCATGGCCCTTGGCGCCTTCGTCGCCGGTGTTCTGCTGGCCGATTCCTCGTTCCGGCATGAATTGACCGCCGACATCGAGCCATTCCGGGGCGTTCTTCTGGGGCTTTTCTTCATGGCCATTGGCCTGTCGCTCAATCTCGATGTGGTTATCGAGAGCTGGGTCATAGTTCTGGCTGCAGTGCCGGTTCTGATGCTGGTCAAGGCGCTTGTTTTATACGGCCTCTGCAGGCTGTTCAGCACCGAGCATGATGATGCGGTTCGTGTGGCCGCACTGCTGCCGCAGGGCGGCGAGTTCGGCTTTGTGCTTTTCACTGCCGCCTCGGCCGCGCTCATTTTTCCTGCTGCAACGGCGTCGCTGCTGACGGCCGTCGTCACGCTTTCAATGGCGGCGACTCCGCTCTCCGTGCGGCTGGGCACATATCTCACGAGCGCAGAAGAGCCGGACGAGATGGATGAAAGCTTCGACGGGGCCGGTGCGGATGTGCTGATGATCGGCTTTTCCCGTTTCGGCCAGGTCGCATCACAGATCCTGCTGGCCGGCGGCAGCGACGTGACGATCATCGATCACTCGGCGACGCGGGTGCGTGCGGTCGAGAAATTCGGCTTCCGCATCTATTTCGGGGACGGTCGCCGCAAGGATGTGCTGGAGGCAGCCGGAATTCGCCGCGCGAGACTTGTCGCCCTATGCACGAACGATCAAAGGACCACTGACGCCATTGTCGATTTGATCCGGTCTGAATATCCGCAAGTAAAGCTATACGTACGCTCCTACGACCGTGCACATACACTGTCGCTCAGGACTCGGGGCGTCGACTACGAGATACGCGAAACCGTCGAGTCGGCGCTGATGTTCGGGCGAAAATCGCTGGAGGCCCTTGGGGCCGACGAGGATCTGGCCCGCGCCGTGGCAGACGATGTGCGTAAGCGTGACGAGGAGCGCC
This sequence comes from Chelativorans sp. YIM 93263, assembly GCF_028767125.1. Lineage (GTDB taxonomy): Bacteria > Pseudomonadota > Alphaproteobacteria > Rhizobiales > Rhizobiaceae > Chelativorans. Next base: position 62,222 of record NZ_JAKCWP010000010.1, on the reverse strand, counting down.
TGGCCCTGCAGGCGGTTGACGGCTGGTATGCTGGGCAGGACAAGATGCATGTGCGCCCAGTGACGCCGGAACCGCTTGTCAAGCCTGCTCGCGAAGCAAGGCGGCTTAACCGCGCGACGGAAGACGCCGAAAGCTGATCCAGTCAGGCCACATGCCGCTCGAGAATGGATTCGACCGAGCGTTTCAACTCGTCCTTTATCGACTCCGTCTCCGCCATGATGGCGTCGATCTTCATGAAGTCGAGCACGCGAAAACCCGCTATCGACGGCCGTAGCAGAATGTCCGGACGCTTCTTTTCCAGTTTCATGGAGATGATCGACTGCATCATGAGCTGCGTGGCGCCGAACATCATCTCGACCGTGCTGGGGAGTTTCGGCGAGCGGACCGTCGGGACCCCGACCACGTCGACCGCTATCAGGATGTCGGCCTCACCTTCAAGAATGTCGAAGGGAACGGGATTGTAAATACCGCCATCGATCAGGGTCATGCCATCCCGCTCGATCGGGCGGAAAATCGAGGGCAAGGCAGCTGAGGCCGCCAGTGCTGAGCGCAATTCACCCTTGTCGAAGACGGCCAGACAGTGACCGTAATAGTCGGTCGCAGTGACGCGCAGTGGGATCTTCAGTTCCTCGAATGTGCCGGGGATCTCCTGCGGCAGGAAGGCCCTCAGAATGCGGTCGGCGTTGAATTGGCCCAAACGCAGGCCGCCTTCCATCATTTCCGAAAACTTCGCCGGACGCGCGCGCCAAACGCGGGCGGCCACCTCCGCCCGGCTTGCCAGCACCGCACGCGCATGTTCACGTATTTCAGAGCCGCGCATTCCCGCGGCCATGCCTGCCCCCATGATCGCCCCGATCGAGGAGCCGGAGATAACCGTCGGACGAATACCAAGTTCGTCCAGGGTCTCGATGACGTGAATGTGCGCCAATCCCCGTGCACCACCACCGCCTAGGGCGATCGCAAAGCTGGGTTCGGAGCGCGGCCCGGGACCTGCCGTCGCCTCCGCCGCCGGTTTGCTGTCAGCCATCATGTTTCCCACATTATACCCGCAGCCACCCGCCTTACTGATCGCCGTCCTCGACGGGGCCGACGATGAGCGTTGTCGGTTCCACTGAAAACATCTGGCGGGCGAGATCCTGCACGTCTTCAACGGTGACAGCATCAAAGAGTTCAACGCGACGTTCTAGATAGTCGCGCCCACGGCCAAGCCTCTGCAACCCGACCAGCGTGCGTGCGATGGCGCTTGTGGAACTGAGCTGGCTGATAGCATAGGAGCCGATGGAATATTGCTTGGCGCCATCCAACTCCTCTTGGCTGGGCCCGTCGGTCGCGAATTCCTCGATCACCTGCTGCGCTGCGTCGATGGCCTGTTCGGTCTGGTCGCCACGGGTGGAAAAATTAACCGTCAGGTCGCCCCATTCCGGCGCGCTGTCGAGATATGCTCCGGCGCTGTAGGTTAGCCCCCGTTCCTCGCGCAATGCCTCGAAGAGGCGGGATACGAGACCGCTGCCGCCCAGCATCTCGGCAATCAGACTGGCGGTGTAGATTTCCGCGTCTTTAGCTCCGACGGCGGGATATACCATCTGTATGGAGGATTGCGGCCTGTCATAGGTCTGGACCACTTTTTTACCGAAATTTATATCGGGTGGAGGGACGTCGGCCGGGTCGGCTTCGGCCGGAAGATCGCCGAAAACCTCGTCCAGAATCGTGGCTAGCCTCTCTTGATCAATGTTGCCGACGGCGCCGATAAACAGGTCCGAGCGGGCAAAAGTCTTTTCGTGGAGCGATGCGAGGTCATCGCGCGTGATCTCTTGCAGCGACTCGACGGTCGCCTGGCGGCCGAGTGGATGATCGCCATAAAGAGCGGCCATCAGCGCACGCTGGCCTTGATCGTCCGGGTCATTCGCCTCTGCCCTGACCCGGGAAATTGCCACCGACTGCTCCCGCGTGAAGGGCGCTTCGTCGAATCGGGGTTCGGTCAAAGCGAGCTTTAGAAGTTCCAGCGGTTCCTCCGTTTCGTCCGCCAGCATGCGTATGGTGCCTGCCACCAACTCCCGGCTTGATCGAAAGGAAAGATCGGCGCCTGTCTCGTAAAAGCGTTGCTGAAACGCCGAGGAGTCCAAATCCCCGGCCCCTTCATTGAGGAGCGAGGTCATCAGATCGGTCATTCCCTCCTTGCCTTCGGGGTCCTGGCTGGTGCCGCCCAGAAAAGCGAAGGAGATGACCACCATCGGATCGGTCGGATCCTCGACCAGCCATGCGGTAACGTCTCGCTCGGACGTAACCTCGGCAATGTCGAGTTCCGCATGGGCAGGCAAGACGAACGCGGAAAGCGCGAGAGCAAGCAGCGCTATGCTCGACGCCGCGTGATGGGAAAGCGACTGAAGCTTCATCGATCTATATCCTTTCATGCCGGATCCTCCTCCTGTGGCGGTTCCGGCAGAAGATAGCCGGCAGCGCTGCGCTGCGTGGTCAGGTAATTCTGCGCTGCCTCGCGAATATCGTCGACGGTAACGGCTTCGATGCGCTCTCGAGTCTTACCGAAATCCTCGACCGTACCGCCCGTCATCAGCATGGTGCCGTATTCACGCGCCCGCGACATCTGGTTTTCCTGGCTAAAGATGAGGCGGCTGGCCAGAACTTTCTTCGCCGTTTCCAATTCGCTTTCGGAGATGCCGTTCTCGATTACTTTCTGAAGTTCTTCGTTCACCGCTTGCTCGACCGCGTCGAGTTCCCTGGTCTCGATAGGTTGCGCATAGACGCCGAACTGCGCGTAATCGAGACGGTTGACGTCCATGAACGCGCCCGCCGCGGAAGCGATCCGCTGCTCCACGACAAGCGCTTGGTGCAGCCGGCTGCGCTCGCCACCACCGAGAATTTCCGATAGTACAAGGAGGGCGTCCGCGGTCTCTCGCTGTTCGGAGAAATAGGCGGGAGTGAACCAGTTCAGCGTAAAGCTCGGCAGGTTTGCGCGCGGGTCATGCAATCTCACTTCACGCTCCGGCCGTGCTGGCGGCTCGGTCGGCCGTTCGCGCGGCGGCAATTCCGGGCCGGTTTCCAATTGGCCGTAGGTTTTCTCTGCCAGTTCGCGCACTGATTCTACGTCAACGTCACCAGCCACGACCAACACCGCATTATTGGGCCGGTAATACCGGTCGTAAAACGCGATCAGTTGCTCGCGGGTCAGTGCCTCGATTTCATGCATCCAACCGATCACCGGCCGGCCATACGGGCTGTTGCGGTACAGAGCGGCGTTAATCGCCTCACGCAGTATGCCGGAGGGGCGGTTGTCGACCCGCATCAGGCGCTCTTCTATGACCACCTGGCGCTCGGTCTCGATCACCTCGTCGGTGAGCACAAGATTGCGCATCCGATCGGCTTCGAGCCGCATCATGTCTTCCAGTGCGTCCGGTGGCACCTGTTGGTAATAAGCGGTGAAGTCATAGCTGGTGAAGGCATTCTGCTCTCCGCCCACCGATTTCACCGCGGCATCGAAGACACCCGGTCCGTTGTTGGATGTGCCTTTGAACATCAGATGCTCGAAAAGATGCGCGATCCCGGAGTGTCCTGGCGCCTCATCGGCGCTGCCGACCTTGTACCACAGCATGTGCGTGACGACGGGGACACGCCTTTGCGGAATGACGACGACCTCCAGCCCGTTATCGAGCATGAAAGTCTCCACTTCCATATTTGCCGTTTCCTGCTGGGCGGTGTCCTGCGCATGGGCCGCCCCGACAAATAGGCAGAGCGCGGTGACCAAGGAGAGAAATTTCATCGAGATTGTCCTCGTGTCGGCTCAAAGGAATACCGCGATTGTTAGGGCCGCGGCGTTAAAAAGTCATTGGCCGGCAAGGATGGCCAAACTCAGGCAATCTCGCCAAAGCTCAACGTAGACCCGGTATAGTCCCGCCGCTCGATTAGCCGGATACCCTCCGGCGGCTCGAATGGCGTATCGGCAGCCTCTTCGACCACTATGAGAACCTTGGGCGCCAGCCAGCCGCCGGCAAGCGCCGCCTCTAACGCTTTCTCGCCCAGGCCACCCCTGTAGGGCGGATCAGCAAAGACGAGCGTGAAGGGCCGCATCGTCCCGATGGGCCCGAGTCGTGTGGCGTCGCGGCGAAACATGCGGGTACAGCCTCCAAGGCCAAGACTTTCCACGTTCTCGCGCACCAAAGCGCGCGCCGCGGCTGACTGTTCCACGAAAAGACAATAGTCTGCTCCACGCGAAACCGCCTCAATGCCGAGCGCACCGCTGCCGGCAAAAAGATCGAGCACCCGCGCCCCTTCGATCGCCCCCGGATAGCCATGCTCCAGAATGTTGAACAGCGCTTCGCGGGCGCGGTCGGTCGTGGGACGGATCGCGTCCGAGCGCGGGGAAGAAAGATGCCTGCCGCGAAATCTGCCGCCGACGACCCGCATCGTCACGACCTCTTCGGGCCGCTTCCTGGGCGATGAATTTTTCCACGGCCCGGTCGCCGCTCTGCAGCGCCTTTGCGGTTTTCCTCGCGGGGTTTTCGGTCTTTCCCCGCGAAAGACCGTTTAGGCGCAGTTTTTTCATCCGCGGGACGCGTTTCCTCTTCGGCCCGTTTCTTTCCGACCGGCCGGGCGCCCGGCGCCATCCAGACATTGGAGGCGCGTGAGCGGCGTTGCACGGGGCGTGACGGCCCCTTGCCATCGCCTTGGCGGGTGCCTGGCTTCGTCTGCAGCCGGTCGCGCACTTCCTCGCGCTTTTCCTCACGTTGCCTTTTGCGGTTGAGCGGCTTCCGCTTGTCTTCGCCTTCCGGATCGCGCTCTGCTTTTCTCTGCGTGTCCGCTCGGATCGGTTTGTTGGCAAAGGGCGTTGTGATCGGCGCATCGAAATTGGCGCCGGCCGCCTCGACGAGTCGCTGCCCGAGCTGATCGCGCAGCATACGGCCCTTGATTTCCTGCACCGCCCCTTCCGCCAGCTCTCCGAGCTGAAACGGGCCGTAGGAGACGCGAATGAGACGAGTGACTTCGAGGCCCAACGCCCCGAGGATGTTTTTGACTTCTCGGTTCTTGCCTTCGCGCAAGCCGAGGGTAAGCCAGGCATTCGACCCCTGCTTGCGGTCCAGCGTGGCCTCTATAGCACCGTAAAACACGCCGTCGACGGCAATCCCTTCCTCCAACTCGCCCAGTTTCACCGGATCGACATGACCATGAACGCGCACGCGATAGCGCCGCAGCCAACCCGTGGAGGGAAGCTCCAGGATCCGCGCCAGTCCGCCGTCATTGGTGAGAAGAACAAGCCCCTCGGTATTGATATCGAGCCTGCCCACGCTGATGAGGCGCGGCAAGGAGCTGGGCAGGATGTCGAAAATGGTTTTGCGCCCCTCCGGATCGCGTGTCGTGGTGACCACACCAGCCGGTTTGTGAAAGAGGAAGAGGCGGGTTCTTTCGATCTCGGGGATAGGTTTTCCATCGACCGCAATACGATCCGCGGAGCGCACGTTGAAGGCGGGCGTCTTCAGGACGTTGCCGTTCACGGCCACGCGCCCGGCCTCGATCATGGCTTCGGCGTCACGCCGCGAGGCAATGCCCGCCCGCGCCAGGCGCTTGGCTATGCGCTCGCCGCCTTCGCTCGCCTGAGTGGGGGTCGATGAGGTTTTGGCGCCCGCCGGATTCTTCGGCCCGCGCCCGCCGGCATTCTTCGGGCGCTGGTTGTTCTTCTTGCTCTTCATGGTGGCTATTGCCTTTCAACGCCGCTAGTTATCAACTCTGAAGTACGCTTGCGAGAGAAAAGATTGCACCGGCAACAGCCAAGTCACTACCGGAGTTTCATGGATGTCGCGCTCCAAGAAGCGCGCGCCGCGGCCGCACGCGGCGAAGTGCCTGTAGGCGCGGCGGTGGTGCGCGACGGAACACTTGTGGCGCAGGCGGGCAATCGCACCCGCGAGCATAACGACCCAACCGCCCACGCCGAGATCCTGGCGATCCGCGCGGCCTGCAAAACCGAAGAAGCCGAGCGCCTGACCGGTGCCGATATGTATGTCACGCTCGAGCCTTGCGCCATGTGTGCGGGCGCAATCTCTTTCGCGCGGATTCGCCGGCTATACTTCGCCGCAGGCGACGAAAAGGGAGGCGGCGTTATTCACGGGCCGCACTTTTTCAGCCAACCCACGTGTCACCACGCGCCCGAAATCTACGAGGGCCTGTGCGAAAGTGAAGCTTCCGCGCTGCTCAGGAACTTCTTCGAAGCAATGCGCTGAACGAACAGCGAGTGATGCCTTGGTTCACCAGGGCAGGAGCCGACCAATGCCGCGGCGCTCACCGCTCTGGCGTTTTCTGGCGCGTTCTTTCTTCCATTCGTCTTGGCCCGGATCTCCCGCCGGCGCACTTTCGGCCGCTTGCCGGTATTCGGTCGGCGGATCGCTGAGATAGCGCCGTGTCGTCGGGCTGCCCTGCTGCGTCATCTGTCGGCGACGCAAAACCTCTTCACGCTGCATGGCGCGCGTCCGGGGGTTGGTGATTCCCGGATTATTATCCTCGGAAGAACGGTTCACATCATGGATGATGTTGGGACGGTAGTGAAGATTGTCCTGGTTTGCGGTCGCTTCGGCGCGAACGCGTGCCAGCCGCTGTTCCGGAGATTCGGGCCATTGAGGGTTTTCCGTGGCCAGCTCGATCTGGGGCGGCGGCAAGACATTGGTCGAGGGAGGCTTAACGAGACCGGGCCGGGGCTCATAATCGATCTGCGCCTTGTTCTTCGGCGCCAGCGATAACGCACCGGTCAAGTCTTCGAGCAGGAGCTGTTCGGCCGGCTTTCCGGTGCCATAAGTCGGGCCGGCACAACCTGCCAGGACCGAGGCCGCAAGGACCGCCGCCGCACCCATGAGCGTGCGCGTTGTCAGCGTCCTGCCTTGCCGGTTTCCATTTTTCAAAAGTATTCTCCCCAGCGCCTATGGACGGATCAGAATCGCCCGAACCCTGTTTTCTTCGAAAATCCGACGATAAAATGACGCCTGCCCCGCTTTCTAGCCGAAAGAACGGGGCGGACGCAATGGCGGTTGAGCTCTACAAACGTCCCAACGCTCTCAGCTCGCGCAGGGCCGCGGCATCGCGCGCCGAGACATCCGGGAACTCGGGATCCGAGCCAACATCGTCCGTGTAGCGCCAGGAACGGGCGCATTTGATGCCGGATGCACGGCGGAAGACGACCGCCACACCCTTCACCTCGTCAAGGGTAAAAGCATCGGCCGGTGGTTCATCGTCGCGAATCTCGATCCCGCTGGTGATGCAGATCTCCGCCATGTCACGGTCGGCGATCGCCGCGCGCAGCTCGGGGTCGGTCACGTGAACAATGGGTGAAGCTTCAAGGGACGCGCCGATGGTCTTTTCCCTGCGCTCGATTTCGAGCGCCCCCATCACGACGCGCCGCACCTGGCGGACCTTCCGCCACTTTTCGGCCAGCTTCTCGTCGCGCCAGCTCTCCGGAATCTTGGGAAACTGGGCCAGATGCACCGACTCTGTGTTCGGATAGCGCTCCAGCCAGGCCTCTTCCGTGGTGAAAGGAAGCATTGGGGCCATCCAGGTGACGAGGCAATCGAAAAGATGACGCACCACCTGAAGCGCAGCCTTGCGGCGCGTGCTCGACGGCGGGTCACAGTAGAGCGTGTCCTTGCGGATGTCGAAATAGAAGGCGGACAGATCCACGACCATGAAATCGAGGGCGGAGCGCATGGCGCGCTTGAAATCGAAATTGTCGTAACTCTTATCCACCAGCGCATCGAGTTCCGCCAGCCGATGCAGCATCAGCCGTTCGAGCTCCGGCATTTCTGCAAACGGCACCTCCTCGCCCTCGTCATGAGAAAGCGTGCCGAGCATCCAGCGGGTTGTGTTGCGCAGCTTACGGTAGGCATCGATGTTGGTCTGCAGGATGTTTTGGCCGAGCCGCTGGTCTTCCCAGTAGTCGGTGGTGACCACCCACAGGCGCAGGATATCGGCGCCTGATTTGGCCATCACGTCCTGCGGCACGACCGTGTTGCCGAGCGACTTCGACATCTTGCGGCCTTCCTCGTCCATGGTGAAGCCATGGGTGATGACATTGTCGTAGGGCGCCCGGCCGCGCGTCCCGCAGCTTTCCAGCAGCGAAGAATGAAACCAGCCGCGATGCTGATCCGAGCCTTCGAGGTAGACATCTGCCGGCCATTTTAGGTCCGGCCGGTCTTCGAGCGTGAAGACATGGGTGGAGCCGGAATCGAACCACACGTCGAGGATGTCCATCACCTGGTGCCAGCGATCCTTGTCCTCGCGGCCTTCCAGGAACCGCTCCTTCGCACCTTCGGCGAACCAGGCGTCAGCGCCTTCCTTCTCGAACGCTTCGAGAATGCGGGCATTCACCGTCTCGTCCTTCAGGATTTCGCCGTCCTCGTCAGCGAAGACACAGATGGGCACGCCCCAGGCGCGCTGGCGCGAGAGCACCCAGTCCGGCCGCTCCTCGATCATGGAACGCAGGCGCGTCTGGCCGGCCGCCGGCACGAAACGCGTGTCATCGATGGCGCTGAGCGAGCGGCTGCGCAACGTGGTATCGTCACCCAGGTCCTTGTCCATATAGACGAACCATTGCGGCGTGTTGCGGAAGATGACCGGCTTCTTCGACCGCCAGGAATGCGGATAGGAGTGCTTCAGCCTCCCGCGCGCAAAGAGCATATCCTTTGCGATGAGCGCTTCGATGACTCCCTTGTTGGCATCGCCCTTCTTGCCCTTGTCGTCGATGACGCGGGCGGGGCCGCCGTCGCGGTCCGGGCCGAAGCCAGGCGCGTCCTTGGTAAAGAACCCGCCATCGTCCACCGTGAAAGGAATGGTCGTATCGATCCCGCGCGGCTCCAGTTCGGCGCGCGCGTCCATCCAGGCGTCGAAGTCCTCGCGGCCATGACCGGGCGCTGTGTGCACGAAGCCGGTACCGGCGTCGTCGGTGACATGCTCGCCGGGGAGGAGCGGAACATCGAAATGATAGCCGCCGCCAAGGCCCTTCAGTGGGTGGGCGCAGACAATTGACCTTAAGTCCTCAGATTTTACGTCCCACAAGCGCTTGTAGTCGAGCTTGGCTTTGGCGAACGATTCCTCCGCAAGCGCATCAGCAAAGATCAACTTTTCGCCGGCCTGTGGGCCGAAATCGTTCTCAGCCGCGGTAACCTCATAGAGCCCGTAGGCTATGCGCGGCGAAAAAGAGATGGCGCGGTTACCGGGTATTGTCCAAGGCGTCGTGGTCCAGATAACCACGTACGCATCCTGAAGATCGAGTGACTTCTCACTCTGCTCTGAAACTTCATCTTCCCTAGGGGGTAATAGATCACCTTCAGGTGTTACATCAGCGGAAAGACGCTCATAAACGCTGGCCTCCACGACCGGAAACTTCACCCAGATCGTATCGCTCTCATGGTCGTGATACTCGACCTCGGCCTCTGCCAGCGCCGTCCTCTCCACGACCGACCACATCACCGGCTTCGAGCCGCGGTAGAGCTGCCCCGACATCGCGAATTTCAGAAGCTCGCCGGCGATGCGCGCTTCCGCGTGGTAGGCCATGGTTAGATACGGGTTGTCGAAATCGCCGACCACACCGAGGCGCTGAAACTCCTCGGTCTGCACCTTGATCCAGTGCGTGGCGAAGTCGCGGCATTCCTTGCGGAACTCGTTGACCGGCACCTCGTCCTTGTTCTTGCCCTTGGCGCGGTACTGCTCCTCGATCTTCCATTCGATCGGCAGGCCGTGGCAGTCCCAGCCGGGCACATAGTTGGAGTCGTAGCCGCGCATCTGGAATGAGCGCGTGATGACGTCCTTCAGCACCTTGTTGAGCGCGTGACCGATGTGGATGTTGCCGTTGGCATAGGGTGGGCCGTCATGCAGCACGAATTGAGGCCGGCCCTTCGCGTCCTCGCGCAGGCGCTTGTAAAGGTCCATCTCCTGCCAGCGCGCGACGATCTCCGGTTCTTTCTTGGGCAGGCCGGCGCGCATCGGAAAATCCGTCTGCGGAAGGAAAAGGGTTTTGGAATAGTCCAGCTTGTCGGGTGTTTCGCTCATGGTCTCGCCGTGGAAATACGAAGCCCAGTTGGCCTCGCGGATGACAGTATCAAGAGGCGGAAGCGCCGAAACGGCGCGCAGAAATCCCGGACCTTCCGCGGCGTTCAGCCCGCTCGGAAGGCCGGGCCAGTAATTCGTATGGCAATCAGCGTAAAGCCGGCGCTCGTCATCATGTCCGGGCTTTTACCGAAGACGCGCGAAAGAATAAAGGGCCGATTCCTGTCTGCCAATGTAGCCGCGGCGGTTCTACAATGAGAAGGAGCTTCCGGAAGCTCGGCTATCTCTTCATTTCCTGCACCAGCGTATAAAGGTTGAGACAACGTCCGCCGCTGCGGCAATAGGCCAGCACCGGCCGGGGCAGCGTCTCCAACATCTCGCCCATTTCCCGCACGTTCTCCTCGGTGATGGCACCGGAAACAACGGGAAGGAAACGGAACTCGAGACCAGCATTCCGCGCTGCGTTCTCGACGTCATCGTGCGGCACCGCACCGTCTTCCGTGTCGGGACGGTTGCAGACGATGCTCTTGAAACCGGCACCGGCAATTTCGGAGACCTGCGCCGATCCGATCTGCCCCGTAACCGCAAAATCCTCGTTAACCCGGCGAATTTCCATTTCCCGTCCTTTCCGGTGTGTCTAGCCGATCTCCACAGCAAACGTGCGGATAAGCTCGGACATCTTTTCAGTCTGTTCGATGCAGGGCAAGTGGCCCGCATTCTCGATGATTTCAAGGCGAGCGCCCACGATCAAAGAGGCAAGCTCCTGCATCAGCTCGGGCGGCGTCGAGCCGTCCTGATCTCCGCCGACACACAGGGTGGGCACCTTCAGCGCTCGAGTCGACTCCGTCAGGTCGGCGTCGCGCAGAGCCGCACAGGTTCCGGCATAGCCATCGGCGGGGGTGCGCGTCAGCATCGCGGTGTACCCGATGAATTCCGGGTTACTCGGCGTGCGGTAGTCCGGCGTGAACCAGCGCTGCATGATGCCATCAGCGATAGCCGCGATACCGCTTTCATTGACGGCCTGAATGCGGCCGTTCCACAGATCGTCATTGCCGATCTTGTGGGCGGTATTGGACAGCACCAGTGCTTTCACCAACTCGGGCCTGCGCGTGGCCAGCCCCTGAGCGATCATGCCGCCGACCGACACCCCGACGATCATTGCCTTGGCTATCCCCAAATGATCCAGCAATGCCGCGAGATCGTCCACGTGGTCGGCAAGCTTGTAGGGCTGAGGCGTGGCTTCCGAGAGCCCGTGGCCGCGCTTGTCGTAGAAGACAAGGCGAAAGTCGTTTTCCAGCCGTGCCGCCACCTTCGTCCAGATCCGGAAATCGGTGCCGAGTGAGTTGGAAAAGACGAGGACAGGCTTGTCCGCTGGTCCTTGGACGTGATGATGCAGGACGACGCCGTTCACGCGCACGAACTTCATCTCTCAGCCTCCTTTCGGTCCGCTTCTGTATGAGGAAAACGATTGCCGACGTCAATTCAAGAGCTTGACCCAATCGGCTCTCAGATCATCGGCATTCGCGGGAGAAAGTCCGAGCGCATGAAATGCGCCTGCTGCGCTGGCCACGCTCGCCCTGTTGTCCGGCGCGAGGCTGCTGTCCGGCAGGTACAAATTGTTCTCGAAACCCACGCGGGCATGCCCGCCCAGCAGAGCAGCCATGGTCACACAGGCCGTCTCGCGCGCGCCGAAGGCGCAGACCATGAAATGAGAGAACTGGGGCATGTCTGGCGCGAGGAATGGCAGGAGATCGGCAGGCGCGGAACGCTGCCCTTCAGTGTAACGTCCGAGCACATAAAGAACCGGGATGTCGGTAAAGGGTACAAGTCCTCGCCGCATCATGTCGGCTAGCTGCCGAACCTCTTCCGGATGGTAGAGAATAATCTGCGGCACGATGCTCTCTTCCTTCATGAAGGCGAGGAAGCGGGCGAACTCTGCTTCATGCGCGGAATCCGGCACCAGCTCCTTGAGCGCCAGGGAGGCGGCCTCGGGCTTCACCGCGCGCACAACCTCCATTTGTTCTTGCGGCTGGTAGCGCCCCACTGCCTCGGTCGTGATCTGGATGACCAGCCGGTCACCGACCGCCTCTTGGACCGCCTCGATTGTTTCGCGATAGGCACCCGCATCCAGTATGTGTCGGCCTTCGCGATCGCGCACATGGCAATGAAGCATCGCAGCGCCCGCATCGAGACAGGCTGCGGCCGTCTCTGCCAGTTCCTTTGCGGTCTGCGGCAGGGCAGGGTGGTCCGCCCAGGTGCGCCGACCGCCATTGGGCGCCGCCGCAATTGTTACAGGTTTCCCCTCGGCATCGCTCGCCTTTTGTACCACGGAAAATCCTCCATTCATTGCAGCGTTTGCAACATTTGTTGCATACGCTGCAAACACCGTCTACGATGAAGATATGGACTGCGCCGCCTTTACTGACCAGATCACCCGGTCCGTTGACGTGCTCCCCGGCCAATTGGGAGCGGCGGCGCGGTATATCATGGAGAATCCCGGCGACGTGGCGCTGCTTTCCATGCGCGAGCAGGCGCGCCGCGCCGGCGTTCAGCCCTGGACCATGACGCGGCTGGCCAAGCGCTTCGGGCTGGAGGGCTATGAAGAGGTCCGACAACTTCACGGTGAGGCGCTGAAGGAGCAGGCGCTCGGTTTTTCCGGCAAGGCGGGGGCGCAGGTGGCGCGGCAGCGCGAAGCGGGTGGCCGAGCCCTGGGCGGCGAGATCGCGACGGTGACCGCCGAACAGATTTCGGTTCTCGGGCAGTCTGGCGCAGTCGATGCTTTGGTCGAAGCCGCAGGCGCCATAGCTAAGGCGCGCCGCATTTACTGCTTCGGCCTGCGATCCAACCGGCCGGTGGCCGATCATCTGGTGTATCTCCTGTCCTTTCTGGGCGAGAAGGCGCGCATGCTCGAACCAGACGGCAGCGCGGGTCTCGATTCTCTGCGCTTTGCCACTGCGGAGGACGTTTTCTTCGTCGCCACCGTGGCGCCCTATACGCGCGCCAGCGTCGAGGCTGCGCGCCATGCCCGGGCTCAAGGCTTGACGGTCATTGCACTGACCGACCGCCCGACGTCGCCAGTTGCCGCGCTGGCCCGCCACTCTATTCTTGTGGGCACGGAAAGCCCGTCCTTCTTCCATGCCGTGGCGCCCGCGCTCGCGGCGGTGGAGGTCATAGCGGCGCTCGTGGCCGGGGAGGGCGGCGAGGCGGCGCTGGAAGAGATCGCCCGGACAGAGCGGCAGCTCTCCGAACTCAATATACATGTTCTCGAACAGCCAACGGTTACGCGACAGGAAGGCAACCGATGACCCGAATCTTGCATCGCCAGATCCACGCGGACCTTCCCACCGCCGTTAGAGGCGAGGGCGTGCGGATATTCGACAGCGAAGGAAAAGCTTATATCGACGCGTCCGGCGGGGCGGCAGTCTCCTGTCTCGGACACAGCCACCCCGATGTCGTGGCGGCGCTCAAGAGCCAGGCCGACAAGCTCGCCTACGCACACACCAGCTTCTTCACCAACGAGCCGGCGGAGGCGTTAGCGGAAAAGCTGGTGAAGGCTGCGCCCGACGGCATCAGTCATGTCTATTTCGTTTCCGGCGGGTCAGAAGCCAACGAGGCCGCGCTCAAGATGGCGCGGCAGTATTTCGTCGAGAAAGGCGAGGATCAGCGCCGAAACATCATTGCCCGTCGCCAGAGCTACCACGGCAATACGTTGGGCGCACTCGCGACCGGCGGCAATGAATGGCGCCGTGCGCAGTTCCAGCCGCTGCTCATCGACACCCATCACATCGATCCCTGTTACGCCTACCGTTACCAACAGCCGGGCGAAAGCCTTGAGGCCTATGGCCAGCGCGCCGCACAGCAGCTTGAGGACAAGATCCTCGAACTCGGTGCCCATACGGTCATGGCCTTTGTCGCTGAGCCCGTGGTGGGGGCCACGGCGGGAGCTGTGCCTGCCGTTCCCGGCTATTTCAAACGTGTCCGCGAAATCTGCGACCGCTACGGCGTGCTGCTCATCCTTGACGAGGTGATGTGCGGCATGGGGCGCACCGGCACGCTCTTCGCCTGCGAGCAGGAGGGGATTGCGCCCGACCTCATCAGCATCGCGAAGGGCCTCGGTGGCGGGTACCAACCGATCGGCGCCGTGCTCCTGTCGCAACAGATTTTCAGCGCCTTCGAGTCCGGCTCCGGCTTGTTCCAGCACGGCCACACCTATATGGGTCACCCCGTCGCCTGCGCGGCTTCACTCGCGGTGCAGGAGGTGATCGAACGCGACGACCTGCTGTCCAATGTGCGCGAAATGGGAGGGTACCTGCGCGAGCGGCTGGAGAGTCGTTTCGGCAATCATCCGCATGTGGGCGACATAAGGGGCAGGGGCCTTTTCCTTGGCGTGGAACTGGTGACCGACCGGGCGAGCAAGGAGCCATTCGATCCTGCGTTGAAGGTTCACGCGCGGGTGAAGACGGAGGCGATGGCGCGCGGCCTCATGGTCTATCCGGCGGGCGGCACGATCGATGGCAAGCGCGGTGATCATGTTCTGCTGGCGCCGCCGTTCATCATCGACAGGCAAATAGCAGACACCATTGTCGAGCGCCTCGGCGAGGCGGTCGATGCGGCAACTGCATAGAGGGGAAACAAGGAGGAAGAGACAGGGAGGACAAGTCGCGATGCGTCACCATCTATTGGCGAATGATCGCAATAAGACGTTGCAACTTTTAGGAAAATGGGCAGTCTTTCATTGACTTGGGCGAGCGGGCGTTTAACGCTTCTCACTTGGGCTGCGCATGTTGCAGTCGGACATCGTGCACGCAGTGTCCGGCCGCGCGCTGCCCCGAACGGGCGGCGAATACAGCGTGCAAACAGTTACTGCACTAACACTCAGGGAGTCATTTAGATGAAACCAAATCGAATTCTCGGATTTGGCCTCGCTGCGACGATGCTCGGCGGCCTTGCTGGAACTGCCGCCGCGCAGGATCAGCAGTTCGTGTCGGTGGGCACGGGTGGTGTCACGGGGGTTTATTACCCGGTTGGTGGCGCCATGTGCCGCCTAGTCAACCAGACGCGCCGCGACCACGGCATCCGCTGCTCGGTTGAGTCCACCGGCGGATCGGTCTTCAACGTCAACGCCATCAAGGGCGGCGACCTTGAGTTCGGCGTCGTGCAGTCGGACGTTCAGTATAATGCCTACAATGGTGAGGCCGGTTTCGCCGACACCGGCGCGCATGAAAACCTGCGTTCGGTCTTCTCGCTGCATCCTGAGCCTCTCACTCTGGTGGCCCGCGCCGACGCCGATATCAGCGAGTTCGACGATCTGCAGGGCAAGCGCGTCAATATCGGCAATCCCGGGTCCGGTCAGCGCGCGCTGATGGACCTCCTGATCGCCGAAAAGGGCTGGACGAACGACGACTTTGCCCTGGCGGCAGAGCTCGCGCCGGCCGAACAGAGTTCCGCGCTCTGTGACAACAACATCGACGCCTTCGCCTACACTGTCGGCCATCCGGCGGGCTCCATCGAGGAGGCCACCACCACCTGCGACAGCGTCATCGTGCCGGTCGAGGGCGAGGCTGTCGACACACTGGTCGAGAACAACCCCTACTACTTCCAGGCGACCATCCCCGGCGGCATGTATCGCGGCAACCCCGACGACGTGAACACCTTCGGTGTCGGCGCGACCTTCGTGACCTCCGCCGACGTGTCCGACGACGTGGTCTACACCGTGGTCCAGTCCATTTTCGAGAATTTCGAGGACTTCCAGGGCCTGCATCCGGCGCTGGAAAATCTGACGCCTGAGCAGATGGTGAGCCAGGGCAACTCCGCACCGATGCATCCCGGCGCTGAGCGCTATTACCAGGAGCAGGGCTGGCTCAACTAAGCACGGCTTGCACCAGGGGCGCCCGCCAGGGCGCCCTTTTTCCGCATTGTCGCCGGGGAAAACAGCGGCAGTGCGCAATAAGCAAGAATTTTTCCGGGAACAGAGTGATGGCTGAGATGTCGAACGGCGCCGCAGGCGAGCAATCGCATACAGCGGACGATTTAAAGGATCTTGTCGCTTCCACCGATACCGGCGCGCGTAATCCCATCGGACCGACCGGCTATATCATTGCCGGCGTGGCGCTTTGCTGGTCGCTCTTCCAGCTCTACATCGCTTCGCCGCTGCCCTATATGCTTTCGAGCCTGACCGGGCTCAGCCTGGTCCTGAATCAGGCGGAGTCCCGCGCCGTCCATTTGGCTTTCGGTCTCTTCCTGGCCTATATGGTTTTTCCTGCCTTCAGCCGTAGCCCGCGTGACCGTGTTCCCGGGTTGGATGTGGTTCTGGCGGCCGCCGCCGCGGCTTGCGCCCTGTATAATTTCTTTTTTTACCACGAATTGGCCCAGCGGCCGGGCCTTCCCATTACGCGGGATCTGATCGTTGCCGGGATTGGCATGGTCTTGCTGTTGGAGGCTGCGCGCCGGGCGTTGGGGCCGCCGCTCGTCGTCGTCGCCCTTGTTTTCCTGGGCTACGTATTTTTCGGCTCCTCAACGCTTATTCCCGACATCATACGCTGGGGTGGCGCGTCCTATGGGCGCGCGATGTATCAGATGTGGCTGTCGCCCGAAGGCGTTTTCGGCGTGGCGCTCGGCGTTTCGTCGGCTTTCGTCTTCCTGTTCGTCCTGTTCGGCTCGATGCTCGACCGGGCTGGCGCCGGTAATTTCTTCATCAAGCTCGCCTTTGCGCTGCTCGGGCACTTGCGCGGAGGCCCGGCAAAGGCAGCGGTGCTTGCCTCGATGATGACCGGCATCATCTCCGGTTCCTCGATCGCCAACGTGGTCACAACCGGCACCTTCACCATTCCTCTGATGAAGCGGGTGGGATTCACGCCGGAAAAGGCCGGCTCCGTCGAGGTGGCGAGTTCGGTCAACGGACAGATCATGCCGCCCGTCATGGGCGCGGCTGCCTTTCTGATGGTCGAATATGTCGGCATCCCCTATCTCCAGGTCATCAAACACGCCTTCCTGCCGGCTGTAATCTCCTACATCGCGCTGCTTTACCTCGTGCATCTGGAAGCGGTGAAGAACGACATGCCGGTGCTCGAAAAGCCGCAGATACATCCAGCGACCGTGGCCCTCCTGCGCGCCGGCATCACGATCGCTTCGATAGTGATCCTTGCCGGGCTTACCTATTACGGCGTGTCGCTCATTCGCTACTTGATTCCCGACGTCTCCGGCCCGGTGTTGATGATCGCCATGCTCGGCATCTACGCGCTGCTCGTGTGGTATGCAGCACAAGCGCCGGACCTGGAACTGGACGATCCGGAAGCACCGGTGGTGGAACTGCCACTGGCCGTCGAGGTGCTGAAGACGGGGCTGCATTACCTCCTGCCGCTCGTCGTCCTCATCTGGTTCCTGATGATCGAGCGTTATTCGCCCGGCCTGTCGGCCTTCTATGCCGTGCTGCTGCTCATCTTCATCATCCTGACCCAAAAGCCGCTCAAGGCGCTCTTCCGCGGCATGCAGTCCCATGAACAGCGTGCCGCATTCATGGAAGGCTTTTACGATCTGGTCTCCGGCCTCATCACGGGCGCGCGCAACATGATCGGCATTGCCTGCGCGACCGCCACCGCCGGCATCGTCGTCGGCACCGTCACGCTGACGGGCATTGGCCAGGTCATGGCCGAGTTCGTGGAGCTCCTGTCAGGCGGCAACATCTTTCTGATCCTCGTCTTCACGGCGATGATCAGCCTTGTGCTCGGGATGGGGCTGCCGACGACGGCGAACTACATCGTTGTCTCCTCGCTCATGGCTCCGGTGATCGTGCAGTTGGGTGCCGCCAACGGCGTTTTAATCCCGCTGATCGCCGCCCATATGTTCGTCTTTTATTTCGGAATCATGGCGGATGTGACGCCACCGGTGGGTCTTGCCTCGTTCGCGGCGGCGGCCGTATCGCGTGGCGATCCGCTAAAAACCGGCTTTACTGCCTTTTTCTACTCGCTGCGCACGGTGCTGTTGCCTTTCATCTTCGTGTTCAACACCGACCTGCTGCTCATCGATGTCGGCTGGGTGGGCGCCGTCTGGATATTCTGCCTGGCGACGGTGGCCATGCTGATATTCGCCGCCGCCACCCAAGGTTTCTTCATGGTGAAGTCGCGCCTGTGGGAGTCGGCGGCCCTGCTTCTCGTCACCTTCATGCTGCTGCGGCCGGGCTTCTTCCTGGACATTGTCCAGCCACCTTATGACCAGATCGAACCGCAGCAACTTTTCCAGGTGACGGAACAGGAGCCGTCCGACGCGCAGATACGGCTCGTCATTCGCGGGCCGAGCTTCGACAACCCGGACGAGATGCTTCAACGCACAATGGCCTTCAGCCTTGGGCAAGCTGGTCCCGGAGGGGAAGAGCGCTTTGAGGAGGCAATCGGCCTTCCCGTGCGCATCGAGGACGGAACAGTCATTCTCGACGAGCCGCTCGACTTCAACAGTCTTGCCGGCCGCGCACTGTCGGACATGGATTTCTATGCCGAGGAGCCCGTGCAGATCACCGCGGTCGAGGTGACGGCGGAGCGAATGCCTCGCGAGGTGTTCTATATCCCGGCGGCTCTCATCCTGGCGCTGGTTGTGTTCCTCCAGCGCCGGCGCGGAGGCACGCTCGCGGGAAACCCAAACCCTGAGCCTGCTGCTCGGAGGGAAAAGGCACATGTATAGGAATATCCTCGTTTCCATCGACTTGGGCGACCCTGAGCACGAGACGCGTACGCTCGAAACGGCGGTGGATTATGCCCGCACCTTCGCCAGTCGCCTGCATGTGATGACCGTCGTGCCTGATTACGGCATGTCTATCGTCGGCGGTTTCTTCCCCCAGGGTCATGAGCAGGATGCGCTCGATCACGCGAACAAGGCGTTGCACGAGTTCACGAAAAAGCACGTGCCGGCAGACATCAAGCACCGCCACATTGTCGGCCACGGTTCGATTTATCGCGAGATTCTGCGCTATGCGGGTGTCGTAAAGGCGGATCTCATTGTGCTATCGGCCAAGCGGCCGGGCCCGGAAGACTATCTGCTCGGCCCGAACGCCGCCCGCGTCGTCCGTCATGCGCAGATCTCGGTGCTGGTTGTGCGATAGAGTGGCGATCGCCGCGTCAATGGGCTGTGCATGGTCCATGCCTGAGCAGTGCCCTAAACACACCAGCATTTCGGAAAACCACCGCACGCGGCATCATCCCGAACAGCCTTTACCTTGCGGCCTTCCGCTCCTCGACGACTGTGCTGAAATGTTTCAATCCTGTTTAACCGCGCTCTGCCCCAGCGGCGCCGTGCTCTTGCGTTCGACCAGCTCCACCGTCAGCACTTGGTGAGCGATAGTGCGCTCACGTCCCTCGCTGTTTATGCGCTCGATAAGTGCCTTGGCGGCGGTCGTGCCGATCTGGGTGCGGGGCTGGTGGATCGTCGTCAGCGGTGGAATGAAACGCTGGGCGATATCGATGTCGTCGAAGCCAACGACGGAAACGTCGTCGGGCACCGAATAACCTTCCATGCTCAATTCCGAGATAAACCCGCAGGCCATCTGATCACTGGCGCAGAAAACAGCGGACGGGCGCCGTTTCAGCGTAAGCCATTGGCGCGCCGCTTCCACGCCGGAGTGAAGTGAAAAGTCGCCACTGAAGAACCACTCCGGAGCGATCTCGACGCCCAGATCGGCCAGCGCGGCCCGTGTCCCCTCACGTCGCGTTTCGGTCAGCACGTTTCCGGGCGGGCCCATCACATGGCCGATACGCCGGTGGCCTAGTTCGTGAAGGTGGCGAACCGCTGTCGCGCTGCCCGCCTCGTTATCGATGACAACTTTTGAAAAAGGGCTGTCGGCGATCCATTCACATGCAAAGACAATCGGCGGCATTCTGCCGGGCGCATCCATCTCCCCCAGAAACTCGAGCGGCAGCGAACCGTCGAGTACGATCAGGCCGTCGGCCCGCGCGCTGTGGAGATAGGTGAAAAGCTGATTCTCGTTTGCGTGTGGTTGCTTGGTGTCAACAATGAGCACCGAAAAGCCGGCTTGCGCAGCAGCCTGCTCCACGCCGGCAAGAATGCGCGAGAAGAAGGGATTGCCGAGATTGGGCACAAGCACGACGATGGCGCCTGTGCGCCGCTGCCGCAGGTTTCGCGCGACCATGTTCGTGTGATAGCCGGTGCTCCGAATGGCCTCCAAGACAGCCTCGCGAGTCGCGGCAGAAACGACGGACGGATTGGAAATCGCCCGGCTCACGGTCGCGGTCGACACTCCGGCTTCCCGGGCGACGTCCTGAATGTTCGGCGTTTTCTTGTCCAAGTTCTATATTTTATCCGAGTCGTGAAAAAAATTGATCCAGGTGAGATGAAAAGGGTTGACACCTTTGGTCTCGCTAATCAAGCTTGATGTAATCGATTACAGGCACCGCGCGCAAGCGCCGCCGGTCGATTGTGTCGGCAGGAGGCCGATGCTGAGAGTTTCGGTCCATTGTGGACGCGAACGGGAGGAAAAGATGAAGCTTTTCAAGACGATATTGACCGCATCGACTTTTCTTGGTGCTGCCGCGGCGGTTCACGCAACCGAACTGGAGGTAACCCATTGGTGGACGTCCGGCGGTGAAGCCGCGGCCGTTGCCGAGTTCGCCAAGGCGTTCGATGCCACGGGCAACAAATGGGTGGACGGCGCTATTGCCGGTGGCGGCGGCACGGCGCGTCCGGTCATGATCAGCCGTATCACCGGTGGCGATCCGATGGCCGCTACCCAGTTCAACCATGGCCGCCAGGCCGAGGAACTGGTCGAAGCCGGGCTGATGCGTGACCTTACCGAAGTTGCGGAAAAGGAAGGCTGGAAGGATATCATTCGGCCCGCCAGCCTGCTGGAAAGCTGCACGCTCGACGGCAAGGTCTACTGTGTTCCGGTGAATATTCACTCGCAGCAGTGGTTGTGGCTCTCTAACAAAGCTTTCGAGGATGCGGGCGTGCCCGTTCCCACGAATTGGGAGGAGTTCGCTGCCGCGGCTCCGGCGCTGGAGGAGGCCGGCAAAATTCCGCTCGCGATGGGCCAGCAACCTTGGCAGACGACGCTGGCGTTCCAGGTTCTCCTGGTCGCGCTGGCCGGACCCGACGCCTATACCAAGATTTTTGGCGAACAGGATGCGGAATTGGCCGCAAGCCCCGAGATCACAAAGGTCTTCGAAGCTGCGGACCAGGCGCGCAGCATGTCGGCTGACTCCGATGTGCAGGACTGGAACCAGGCCACCAACCTCGTCATCACCGGTGAAGCCGGCGGCCAGATCATGGGCGATTGGGCGCAGGGCGAATTCCAGGTGGCCGGGCAAGTCGCCGGTGAGGATTATACCTGCCTGCCCGGTCTCGGCGTCAACGAGGTCATTATGACCGGCGGTGACGCGTTCTACTTCCCGGTTATCGACGATCCGGAAGTCTCTGCTGCGCAGGATCAGCTTGCCTCGGTCATGCTGTCGCCGGAGACCCAGGTCGCCTTCAACCTCAAAAAGGGATCGCTGCCGGTGCGCTCGGATGTCGATCTCGAAGCGGTCAATGATTGCATGAGGAAAGGCCTGGATATCCTTGACCAGGGCAACATCATCCAGTCGCCCGACCAGCTCATGTCGGCAGACTCGCTGGTGCAGATCAACGATCTGTTCGTGCAGTTCTTCAACGACCCGAACATGTCGGCCGAAGCTGCGCAGAACACGTTCGTCCAGCTCATCGAGAACGCCGATTAAGCAATAGCTTACGGCTTGGCCGGCCGGCTTCGTACCGGCTGGTTCCGCTCGTTGCATTTTCCGCTGGGAGGTCTTCATGTCTGCGTCCCGCCGACCGAATCAATTGTTCCGGAACCTGACCGCCAAGATCGCCGCCATTCCGATGATCCTGACCGCATCGGTGGTTTTTGTCGGCGGCACTGCCTGGACGGCCATTTACTCCTTCACCGATTCAGGGCTTTTGCCGCGTGGGGAATTCGTTGGGCTGAAGCAGTATGATCGCCTATGGGCCTCCAACAAGTGGCTCATCTCCATCGAGAACCTGTTTATCTACGGCGTCTGCACGCTGGTTCTCTCGCTCGTCATCGGGTTTGTCCTCGCGGCGCTGCTGGATCAGAGAATCCGCTTCGAAAACACGTTTCGCACGATTTTCCTCTACCCGTTCGCCCTGTCCTTCATCGTCACCGGGCTTGTCTGGCAGTGGCTTCTCAATCCGCAATTCGGCATCCAGCATGTCGTCCGTTCGATGGGCTGGGAAAGCTTCACCTTCGACCCGCTCTACAATCCCGAGATCGTTATTTACGGCATACTGATCGCTGGCGTCTGGCAGGGCACCGGGCTGGTCATGTGCCTGATGCTGGCGGGGCTCCGCGGCATCGATGAAGACATCTGGAAGGCCGCTCGCATCGACGGTATCCCGATGTGGAAGACGTATCTCTTCATTGTCATTCCCATGATGCGGCCGGTCTTCATCACCGCGCTCGTCATCATCGCCACCGGCATCGTGCGCGTCTACGACCTCGTCGTGGCCCAGACCGGCGGCGGACCGGGCATCGCGTCGGAGGTGCCCGCAAAATACGTCTACGATGCGATGTTCTTGTCGCAGAATCTCGGCCAGGGCTTTGCAGCTTCGACCATGATGCTGCTTGCCGTCATCATCGTCATCGTGCCTTGGGCCTATCTCGAATACGGGGGCAAGAAGCGCCATGTCTAGCACCGGTGCAATCAACATCGCGGGGGTGAGCGCCGACGCCAGCGCCGAAGATCTCGTCGGCCCACGCGGAGCGCGCCCGCGCCGCGCGCTCTCCCGCCGCAACATCATGCTCTACGGCACGCTCTTCGTCATCGCGGTTTATTATATTCTGCCGCTCTACGTAATGATCGTGACCTCGCTGAAGGGAATGCCGGAGATTCGCCTCGGCAATATCTTCGCGCCGCCCGTGGAAATCACCTTCGAGCCATGGGTGAAAGCCTGGTCGAGCGCCTGTACGGGGCTGAACTGCGAAGGACTATCTCGCGGCTTCTGGAATTCGGTCCGCATCACCATTCCGTCGATCGTTCTGTCCATCGCCATCGCCTCGGTGAACGGTTATGCCCTCGCCAATTGGCGCTTCAAGGGCGCCAATCTCTTCTTCACGATCCTCATCGTCGGCGCCTTCATCCCCTATCAGGTGATGCTCTACCCGCTGGTGATCATCCTGCGCGAAATGGGCCTTTATGGCAGCCTCACGGGGCTCGTTTTGGTGCACGCAGTGTTCGGCATGCCGATCCTGACCCTGCTCTTTCGCAACTATTTCACGTCTGTGCCCGAAGAGTTGTTCAAGGCCGCCCGTGTCGATGGCGCAGGTTTCTGGGGAATCTACTTCAAGATCATGCTGCCCATGAGCCTGCCGATCTTCGTCGTCGCGATGATCATCCAGGTCACCGGCATCTGGAACGACTTCCTCTTCGGCGTCGTCTACACCCGACCCGAATACTATCCGATGACGGTTCAGCTCAACAACATCGTCAACTCGGTCCAGGGCGTGAAGGAATATAACGTCAACATGGCGGCAACGATCATCACCGGCCTAGTGCCGCTGATTGTGTACTTCGCCTCCGGAAAACTGTTCGTGCGCGGCATTGCGGCCGGCGCCGTGAAGGGATGAGCAATGGCCAACGTCTCGGTTAAAGATCTCGACCTGAATTTCGGTGAGATCAAAGTCCTGCAGAACCTGAACATCGATGTCGGCGAGGGCGAATTCCTGGTCCTTCTGGGTTCGTCCGGATGCGGCAAGTCCACGCTCCTCAACTGCATCGCCGGCCTGCTCGACATCAGCGACGGGCAGATTTTCATCGGCGACCGGAATGTGACATGGGAGCAGCCCAAGGACAGGGGCATCGGCATGGTGTTCCAGTCTTATGCGCTTTATCCGCAGATGACGGTGGAAGGAAACCTTGCCTTCGGCCTCAAGAACGCCCGCATGTCGAAGGACGAGATCAAGAAGCGCATCGCGCGCGCTGCGGAATTCCTGCAGATCGAGCCGCTTCTGGGCCGCAAGCCGGCACAGCTTTCCGGCGGTCAGCGCCAGCGCGTGGCCATCGGCCGGGCACTTGTGCGCGATGTGGATGTCTTCCTGTTCGACGAGCCGCTGTCGAACCTGGACGCCAAGCTGCGCGCCGAGCTCAGGGTGGAAATCAAGCGCCTGCATCAGCAGCTCGAAAACACCACCATGATCTACGTCACGCATGACCAGATCGAGGCCATGACGCTGGCCGATCGCATCGCCATTATGCGCGGCGGATCGATTCAGCAGCTTGCCGCTCCGAACACGATCTACAACAAGCCGGTCAATAAGTATGTCGCCGGCTTCATTGGCTCGCCAAGCATCAACTTCATCGATGGCGAAGTCCGGTTCAACAGCGATCCCGTCTTCGTCGCGGGGGATACGAAAATCGATGTGGCGCGGTATGAATTTACCGGCAACGGGCCGAAACCCGGTCCGGTGACCTTCGGCATTCGCCCCGAGCATATCTTTCTGGAACGCGGTGGTGAGGACGAGCCCTTCACCGCCGAAGTGGAGGTGGACGTGGTTGAGCCCATGGGCGCGGACACGCTCGTCTGGTCGCACATGGGCGGCAACGAGCTGCGCTTCCGTGTCGACGGCCAGACCTCACTGTCAAAGGGTGACCGGGTGACGATCGGTTTCGATCCCGCCCGGGCGTCCATCTTCGACGCGGAAACCGAATTGCGTCTGTAAGCATGCGGCGCGCACGGCGCGCGGCTGCTTTCCCTCATTTCACGGCCGCAAATGGCTGTGGGGATTTTATGAGCGGCAGCCCCCGTGGGTGGCCGAATTGTGGAGAGATGTGGATGACCGAATTTTCCTACCAGCTTTATTCCTCTCGAGAGTTTCCGCCCCTTTCCGACACGCTCAGGATGCTCAAGTCCCTGGGCTACGCTCAGGTCGAGGGGTACGGCGGTATTTACGGCGACCTCCCCGCGCTCAAGGCAGCGCTGAGCGAGACCGGGCTTGCGATGGCTTCGGGGCACTTCGGCCTCGACATGCTCGAGCAGGAAACCGACCGAGTCCTTGATATCGCCAGCACTGTCGGCATGAAAGCCGCCTTCTGCCCCTTCCTCATGCCGGATCAGCGTCCGTCGGACGCTGCCGGTTATGCCCGCTTTGGCGAAAGGCTGCAGAAGGCGGGCGAGCCGCTAAGGAAAGCCGGCCTCGTCTTTGGGTGGCATAATCATGATTTCGAGTTCCGCCCGCTGCCCGACGGGGCTATTCCGCAGGCGGAAATGTTTAAGGGCGGGCCGGAGCTTGCCTGGGAGGCGGATATCGCGTGGATCGCGCGCGGCGGTGCCGACCCGATCGAATGGATCGAAAACTACGCGGACCGTATCGTCTCGATCCACGTCAAGGATATCGCACCCGAAGGCGAATGCGTGGACGAGGATGGCTGGGCTGATGTCGGCACTGGCACGATGGATTGGAAAAAGATCATGGATGCCGTGCGTGAGCAGACGAAGGCGCAGCTGTTCGTGATGGAACACGACAAGCCGAACGACCACGAGCGCTTCGCGCGCCGGTCGATCGAGAATGCGAGCAAGTATTAGGACAGAAACGTGGATTTGAACTGCTGGTGAGTGGCGTGCTCAGGCATGGATCTCGGGTCAGGCCCGTGCCTGAGCGTTGCCACCGCCGCCAGCGGCCAAGGTTAAGAGGTATAAACATGTCGAAGAAACTCGGGGTTGGAATCATAGGCTGCGGAAACATTTCCGAAGCCTACATGAAGCTGTCGCCGCTCTTCCGCGGGATTGAGGTCCGCGCCTGCGCTGACATGAACGCTGCGGCTGCCGAAACTCGTGCAAAGGAATTCAATCTGCGCGCCGATACGGTCGAGAACCTGTTGGCTGCCGACGACATAGACATCATCGTTAACCTGACAATTCCCGCGGCCCATTACGAAATATCGAAGAAGGCCATCGAAGCCGGGAAGCATGTCTATTCGGAAAAGCCTTTTGTGCTTACGGTGGAGGAAGGTAAGGCACTTGCCGCGCTTGCTAAGGAAAAGGGTGTGCGGGTCGGCTCCGCGCCCGACACTTTCTTGGGGGGAGCGCACCAGCTCGCCCGCCACATCGTGGATTCGGGTGCTGTCGGTGAGATTGTCAGCGGCACGTGCCACGTCATGAGCCACGGCATGGAGCACTGGCACCCGAACCCGGACTTCTTCTTCAAGCCCGGCGCTGGTCCTGTCCTCGACATTGGCCCTTACTACGTCACCAATCTCATCCAACTCATTGGCCCGGTGAAGCGCGTCGGCGCACTGGCCTCCATTCCGGCCAGGGAGCGGACGATCCTTTCCGAGCCGCGCAAAGGCGAAAAGATCAGCGTCGAGACGCCGACCACCATCCACGCCGTCATGGAATTCGCCAATGGCGCCATCGTCACGCTTGGGGCATCCTGGGACGTATGGCATCACAAGCACGCGAACATGGAGCTTTACGGCGAAAAGGGATCGCTGCACGTTCCCGATCCGAATTTCTTCGGCGGCGAACTCATCGTTACTGACGAAAAGAAGGTGGTGGATACGCCGAAATGGCAGCATCCCCTGAGCGTCGCCAATCAGGAGGGTAAGGACGGCAAGGCCTTGGCCAATTATCGCGCGGCTGGCTTGGCCGACATGGCGCTGGCGATCATTGAAGGCCGCCCGCATCGCTGTTCTCAGGAGATGTCGCTGCACGCGATCGATGTTATGACCTCTATACTGAGATCCGGCGAACTGGGCTCGTTCGTCAACCTGACGACGACCTGCGAGCGGCCGGCCGCTCTCGACATTGAGTCGGCGCGTGAGCTCTTGGAGGAAAAGGAATTCGCTTAAGGGCGGCAACGCAATGATAACGTGGCGTAGACGAAGAAGAGGAAGCGGCGGCGGTTATGCAGGTGCCCCTGTGGGCACTCCGTTCGGCACCTCCCTCGGCAAGGGGGAGGAGGGCGCCCTTCGTTGCACCCGATCCAATCTTGTCCCCGTCCTGAGCTTGTCGAAGGAGGTGCCGGCATGACTTGGCGTCCTGCTGAAGACCGTTATGAACGTATGCAGTATCGCCGCTGCGGGCGCTCTGGGCTTAAGTTGCCGGCGCTCTCGCTGGGCCTATGGCACAATTTCGGCGATGATCGCCCGCACGAGTTGAAGCAGGCGATTTGCCGCAAGGCATTTGATCTGGGCATCACCCATTTCGACCTCGCCAACAATTACGGCCCGCCGCCCGGCTCGGCTGAAAAAGCTTTCGGCGAGATCCTGCGCTCGGATTTTGCCGGCTACCGCGACCAGCTCATCGTCTCCTCGAAAGCTGGCTACGGCATGTGGCCCGGGCCGTACGGCGAGTGGGGCAGCCGCAAATATCTGATTGCAAGCTGCGACCAGAGCCTGAAGAGGCTCGGCCTCGACTATGTCGATATCTTCTATTCCCACCGCTTCGACCCGGAAACGCCGCTCGAAGAAACGATGATGGCGCTCGACCACATCGTGCGCTCGGGCCGGGCGCTCTATGCCGGCATTTCCTCCTACAACGCGCAGCGAACGCGCGAGGCCGCGGCAATCCTGAAGGAGCTGGGCACGCCCTGCCTGATCCACCAGCCGAGCTATTCCATGATCAATCGCTGGGTAGAAGACGACGGGCTTTTGGACGCGCTGGACGATCTGGGCATCGGCTCAATCGTCTTCTCGCCGCTCGCGCAGGGAATGCTCACCGACAAGTATCTCTCCGGCATTCCGGAGGAAAGCCGGGCGGCGCAAGGCAAGTCGCTGCGCAAAGAATTCCTGAACGAAAAGAACGTGGAGAACATCCGCGGGCTGAACGAGATCGCCAAGCGCCGCGGCCAGAGCCTCGCGCAGATGGCCCTTGCCTGGGTGCTGCGCGGCGGACGTGTAACCACGGCTCTCATCGGCGCCAGCCGGCCGGAGCAGGTTGAAGAGTGCGTCGGCGCGCTGGAAAACCCCGACTTTTCCGATGAGGAACTGGCCGAAATCGACAAGTTTGCGCGCGATGCCGACATCAATCTCTGGGCGGCTTCTGCCGAACGTAAAGGACCGCCGCGGAAATGATCGTCAATCCCATCCTGCCCGGTTTCAATCCCGATCCCTCCATATGCAGGGTGGGTGAGGACTACTATATCGCGACCTCCACCTTCGAGTGGTTCCCTGGCGTACAGATTCATCACTCTCGCGATCTGGTGAACTGGCGGTTGGCAAAGCGGCCGCTCGACCGCGCCAGCCAGCTCGACATGCGCGGCAATCCCGATTCCGGCGGCATCTGGGCCCCGTGCCTCTCCTATGCGGATGGGCTGTTCTGGCTGGTCTATACGGACGTGAAGCGGATCGACGGCAACTTCAAGGACGCGCACAATTACATCGTCACCGCACCTTCCATCGAGGGCCCCTGGTCCGACCCGGTCTATGTGAATTCCTCCGGCTTTGACCCTTCGCTCTTCCACGATGACGATGGCCGCAAATGGTTCCTCAACATGGTCTGGAACCATCGCTCCAATTCCGTAGGCGGCCAGCCAAAGCACCCGGCCTTCGCCGGCATCCTCTTGCAGGAATATGACGCCGAGGCAGGCAAGCTGATCGGCGAGGTGAAGAACGTCTTCGCCGGCAGCCCGCACGGGCTGGTCGAAGGCCCCCATCTCTTCAAGCGCGATGGCTGGTACTACATGACCGTCGCCGAGGGCGGAACGGGCTATAGCCACGCCGTCACCATGGCGCGTTCGCGACAGATCGACGGGCCATATGAGTTGCACCCGGACGTGTATCTCTTCACATCGAAGGACACGCCGAACGCCACCTTGCAGCGCGCGGGGCATGGCCAGATCGTCGAGACGCCCGAGGGTGCCATCTATCACACCCACCTCTGTTCGCGCCCGCTGCCGGGCACGCGCCGCTCGCCTCTCGGCCGCGAAACGGCGATCCAGAAATGCGTCTGGAAGGAGGATGGCTGGCCTTATCCCGAAACGGGAAGTCCCGTGCCGGAGGTCCGTGTGCCAGCGCCAACCGAGGCCGAACCCGCGCCGCCGCAAGCGAAAGAGCACGTCTTCAACGGCAATACCTTGCCGGAAGAGTTCCAATGGCTGCGCACGCCACACCCCGAGCGCATCTTCACATTCACCGGTTCTGCGCTGCGGCTGATCGGACGGGAATCCATCGGAAGCTGGTTCGAGCAGGCACTTGTCGCCCGCCGGCAGGAGCATTTCTCCTACCGCGCGGAAACCGAGCTCGACTTCCAGCCGACGACCTATCAGCAGGTGGCGGGGCTAACCGCCTATTACAATCGCCACAAGTTTCACTTCCTGGCCGTCACCTGGCACGAGGAACTGGGCCGTGTGCTAACCATTCTGAGCTGCCCGGGCGACTGGCCGGACGGGCGGCTCTCATTCCCGCTCGAGGAACCGGTGAAGCTACCGGAAGAAGGCCGGATCGGCCTGGCTGTGGAGGTCAGGGAAGCCGAACTGCAGTTCTTCTACAAAACCGATGGTGGCTGGCAGCCGGTCGGTCCGGTGCTGGACGCCAGCGTGATTTCCGATGAGGGCGGGCGCGGGGAGCACGGCTCCTTCACCGGCGCGTTCGTAGGCATGGTCTGCTTCGATACCAGCGGGTCCGCCATTCCCGCCGATTTCACGCGCTTCGCCTATCATCCGGAGACCGACGGATGACGAGCTTCCTGGAAGTCTATGACTGCCGCAGCGGGCAGTCCCGTGAGCTCTATCGAACACACGATTCGGGAGAGGTGCCGTCGCTCATAGAGGCCCCGAACTGGTCGCCGGACGGACGTTTTCTGGTCTTCAACGGCGGCGGGCTGCTTTACCGGCTGGACCTTGAGGAGGGTGCAGAGCCACGGCAGATCGATACCGGCTTCGCCGTCAACTGTAACAACGACCATGGCATTTCGCCTGATGGCTCGACGCTTGTCATCAGCGACAAGACCGAAACCTGCCAGTCCTGCATCTATACGCTCTCCGTCGAGGGGGGGACGCCCCGGCGCGTGACGGAAAACGTCCCGTCTTGGTGGCATGGCTGGTCGCCGGACGGGAAACGCCTCGCCTATACGGCAAAGCGGGATGACGAATTCGCCATCTACACCATTCCCGTAGAAGGCGGACCGGAAACGCGGGTGACCGACGGAAAGGGGCACAATGACGGGCCGGATTACACGCCGGACGGCGAGTGGATCTGGTTCAACTCCAGCCGTGGCGGAGCCATGCAGCTTTGGCGCGTGCGCGTGGACGGCAGCGGGCTTGAGCAGATGACCGATGATCAGCGGGTGAACTGGTTCCCGCATCCTTCGCCCGATGGCCGCTCGGTGCTCTATCTATCCTACGCGCCGGGCGTCGAGGGACACCCGCGCGACCACGAAGTGGAATTGCGCCTCATGGATATCAACGGCGGCAATGCCCGCACGCTGGTGAAACTCTTCGGCGGCCAAGGCTCGATCAACGTGCCGTGCTGGGCGCCAGATGGAAGCGCGTTCGCCTATATCCGCTATGCACGCCCAGACGAAATTCAAAGGGAGACTGACAATGCCTAAAACAATGAGGGGAGCGGGTATTTTCCTGGCTCAGTTCGCCGGCGACGAGGCCCCGTTCAACACACTGCCGAACATTGCCCGTTGGGCGGCCGGCCACGGCTATCAAGGTATCCAGATTCCCTCCTGGGACGGCCGGTTGTTCGATCTCGCCAAGGCGGCTGAATCCAAGGACTATTGCGATGAGGTGAAGGGCATCTGCAAGGAGGCCGGCGTGGAAGTCACCGAGCTTTCCACGCACCTCATTGGCCAACTCGTCGCCGTCCATCCGGCCTATGACATTCCCTTCGACGGATTCGCGCCGGAAAAGGTGCACAACAATCCGAAAGCGCGCCAGGAATGGGCCGTCGAAAACATGCTGCTCGCGGCCAAGGCCTCGCGCAATATGGGCCTGGATGTCAGCGTGTCCTTCTCGGGCGCACTGGCTTTCCCCTATCTCTATCCTTGGCCGCAGCGCCCGGAGGGCTTGATTGACGAGGCGTTCACCGAGCTTGCCCGCCGCTGGAAGCCGATCTTCGATGCCTACGAGGATTCCGGTGTGGATGTCGCGTTCGAGCTGCACCCCGGCGAGGATCTGTTCGACGGCGCCACCTTCGAGATGTTCCTCGACAAGGTGGATGGCCACAAGCGCTGCATGATCAACTACGATCCTTCGCACTTCCTGCTGCAGCAACTTGATTATCTGGCCTTCATCGACATCTATCACGAGCGCATTTCAGCCTTCCACGTGAAGGATGCCGAGTTCAATCCCGACGGCCGCCAGGGCGTGTATTCGGGCTATCAGGGCTGGGTGAACCGCGCCGGCCGTTTCCGCTCGCTGGGCGACGGGCAGGTGGACTTCAGCGGCATCTTTTCCAAGCTCGCGCAGTACGACTATGACGGCTGGGCAGTGCTGGAATGGGAATGCGCGCTGAAACACCCCGAGCAGGGAGCGGCCGAGGGTGCGCCTTTTATCGATCATCACATCATCCAGGTGACCGAGAAGGCGTTCGACGACTTCGCCGGCGGCGAGACCGATACGGCCAAGCTGCGCAAGATGCTCGGGCTGGGATAAGGAGAGAAAAATGGTTTCAGCATCCGCGACTTCATCCGCCACAAGCCCGATCCGCCTCGGCATGGTGGGCGGCGGGCAGGGCGCCTTCATCGGTGCGGTTCACCGTATGGCCGCGCGTCTCGACGGGCACTACACGGTGGTGGCCGGCGCGCTTTCCTCCGATCCCGAACGGGCAAAGGCTTCGGCC
Source organism: Chelativorans sp. YIM 93263 (assembly GCF_028767125.1). Lineage (GTDB taxonomy): Bacteria > Pseudomonadota > Alphaproteobacteria > Rhizobiales > Rhizobiaceae > Chelativorans. Next base: position 30,405 of record NZ_JAKCWP010000010.1, on the reverse strand, counting down.
GCCGAGATCGGCCTCGACCCCGAGCGCTCCTATGGCAGCTTTCAGGAAATGGCCGAGAAAGAGGCCGCCCGCGAGGATGGCATCGAGGCCGTCAGCATCGTCACGCCCAACCATATGCACTATCCGGCGGCGAAGGCCTTTCTGGACGCCGGCATTCACGTCATCTGCGACAAGCCGCTGACCTCCAGCCTGGACGACGCGAAAGCACTGGCGGAGACGGTGAAGACGAGCGGCAAGCTCTTCGTGCTGACGCATAATTATTCCGGCTATCCGATGATCCGCCACGCCCGGCAGATGGTCGAGGACGGCACGCTCGGCGACATCATCCTCGTGCAGGCGGAATACCCGCAGGACTGGCTGGCCGAACCCATCGAGGAGACCGGCCAGAAACAGGCCTCCTGGCGCACGGATCCTGCGCGTTCCGGTGCGGGCGGGGCCATTGGCGATATCGGCACGCATGCCTATCAGCTTGCCACCTTCATCACGGGTCTGCAGGCTGAAAGCGTGGCGGCCGATCTCGACAGCTTCGTGCCGGGACGGCGGCTGGACGACAACGGGCATATTATGATGCGCTTTCCCGAGCGCGGTGGCCGGCGGCCCAAGGGCACTGTCTGGGTGAGTCAGGTAGCACCCGGAAACGAGAACGGGCTGAAGCTGCGCGTTTACGGCACCAAGGGCGGCATCGAATGGGTGCAGGCCGATCCGAATTACCTCTGGTACACCCCCCTGGGTGAGCCCAAGCGCTTGATCACGCGTGCCGGGGCAGGGGCCAATGAGGCGGCGGCGGCAGTCTCGCGCATTCCTGGTGGCCATCCGGAAGGCTATCTTGAGGCCTTCGCCACGCTTTACACGGAAGCAGCAGGCGCCATTCGTCAGATGCGCGAGGGCAAGCAGCCGGAAGGTCTCGTCCTTCCGACCGTGGAGGACGGTGTTCACGGCATGCGCTTTATCCAGGCGTGCGTGAACTCCTCGCAGGCCGATGCCGCCTGGACGCGGCTCGACGCGGTGTGACCGAGTAGGGGAAGGGTGTGTTACCCCCTCGCGCAAACACTTGGGCTTGGCTGCGCTCAAGTCTAAGTGTTTGCTTTTTCTCTTCCTAGCGGAGAGATATCGCTTGCATCGCTCTCACCGCTGGTCGCCAGTGTTGGCGGTGCTGGGGCACCCACCTGTTCTCTTGTGGGAGAAAAAGCGGTTCCAACATCTTAGCTGGAGCGCAGCGGAAGCTAAGTGTTAGTTACGCCAAAGAGGGGTGAATCCACCCGGAAACCAGGGAGACAACATGGCGAGCGAACCGAGACGGATCGGCACATTCGACGGACGTAATGTGTTGGAGACGACGCTGGAAAGCGAAACCGGCGTGCGCATCTCCATCATGAGCTATGCGGCGGCGATCCGCGACTGGCAAGTGCCGGTTGGAAACGGGATGCGCTCGGTCGTTCTCGGGTTCGACCGTTTCGAGACCTATCCGGGATACAGCCCCTATTTCGGGGCGATAGCCGGTCGCATGGCAAATCGCGTTGGCGGCGCGCGTTTCACCCTGAACGAAAAAGAATACCGCCTTCCGGCAAACGAGGGCGAAAACCATCTGCACGGCGGGCCGAAGGGCATCGGCAAGCAGGTCTGGCGTATGGAACCCTTGGCCGGTGAGGAGGGCGTGCGCCTACGGCTTACCAGCCCCGACGGTGAAATGGGGTACCCGGGCCGGCTCGACATTTCAGTCACCTACAGGCTTGTAGGCAACCGCCTGCGCATCGATTTTGCGGCCGAGACGGATGCACCGACCCCAGTCAACATTGCCCAACACAACTACTTCAATCTGATGGGCGATGGTGATATCCGCGATCACACGCTGCAGGCGGCGGCAAATGCCTATACGGTGACCGGTGAGGATCTCATCCCCACGGGCGAGATCCGGCCGGTGGCCGGCAGCCATCTTGATTTCAATAATCCTCGCGAACTGAAGAACGAGGCCGGCGAGCCCATTGCCTACGACAACAATCTGGTTCTGAATACGGACCGCGATCCTTCCGCTCCTGTGGCAACCGTCACCGCGCCCGACAACTCGTTGATGCTGACCCTGAAAACCGATCAGCCGGGACTGCAGGTCTATACCAGCGACAAGCTGAATGTCACCGTTCCCGGCCTGGGTGGGCGGCGCTATCCGCGCTTCGGTGGTCTATGCCTGGAGGACCAGAACTTTCCCGACGCCATCAACCACCCGCACTTTCCCTCGCCCGTGATCACGCCCGAGCGGCCATACAGCCACTGGTGCGAGATCGAGATCGGAGCCCCTCATGGTTAGTTTGGCCCATTTTACCAATTGAATTCGGCTTGCGTCCCATCGCGGACGGCGGATGACAATTGATCAAGCAGTCTCGCTTGGGGGAATATCGGAGAACGCCGCGCAATAGAGAAAACAGAGCTTGTTGCCCTCGGGATCGCGGACATAAGCAGCATAAAAATCATCGCTGTAGATCGGGCGATCGCCAGGCCCGCCCTCATCTGATCCGCCGTTCGCGAGTGCCGTTCGCCATGCGGCATCTACCGCCTCGGGCGAGCTGCACATGAAGCTTACCTGCACCCCGTTTCCCGCTGAGGCGGGCTTGCCATTAAGCGGCGCGCGAAGGGCAAACTGCGGCCATCGCTGCCGATCTTTCTGCCATATGACGCCGGCAGGGCTAACGGATTGAAGAGAAGTTGTCCGGTCCAATCCGATGCGAGCTAGCACCGCATCGTAGAACGCGACCATCCTCCCCAAGTCGTTCGCACCGATCATCACATGGCTGAACATTGATCATCCGGCCTCTTGCTGCGCCCCACCCCGCAGGGATTATAAATACGTCCTCATCCTCGCCTTTTGGCAAAAATCCATGGCCAAAAGCCGAGGCGCGCGCGAACGATGACGGCCAGCGTAATGCTGAAACCGACTGTCGAGATCGCCGTTGCGACCGCAGCGCCGATAGCGCCCAGCCGCGGGATCAGGACCACATTCATCGCTATGTTGGCCAGCGCCGACACAGCCATTACCACCGAGAGGGACTTCTGCAATCCGGTCATGGCCATGGCGAAGCGAACCGGACCGATGGCAGCCTGGACGACAAGGCCGGACAACAGGATGACCAGCACAGGATAGCCGCTGGTGAAGTCGGGTCCAAACAGGTGCAAAACCTGCTTTCCCAGGACAACAAGAAAGATGGCACATGCCAGGGTTGGCAAAAAGCTCCACAACGCGAACTGACGCGAGAGATCGGCAATCCTTCCATTGTCTCCGTTGGTATGAGCCTGAGCGAACGGCCTGGCGGCGGCCGAACCTGCCGCCATTTGAAAGAAGAAAACAAGTGCGGCGATCTTGGCGGCCGCGAAATAGACCGCGATTTCGGCATCTGAGACGAAGGCCTTCAGGATGACGATATCGGTATGTGAAATAATGAGGTAATAGGCATCCACGAAGACGAGAGGGGCCGACGTTGCAAGCCAATAGCGGCCGTGGGTGGTGTGCATCCGACCCGTCGACGTATCTTTGGTGCGGCGCGCGATACGCAGCCACTGGAGACCGAGAGTCGTAAGCAATGCTACCAGAGAGATGATCATCAAGGTTTCCGGTCGCACCGTAACACCTGCCACGACCACTAGAAGGGTGAGCGTGATAATGACCAGGGGGCGCTCCAGAAAGCTTGGCGAATAGGCAAGCACATTCCAACCAAAGCCGCGGGCCACGCCCCTGAGCATTTCACCCATGGCAAAGACGGGGATACATGCTGCCGCGACGACGAGGGGCGCAAAGTCCGGCGAGGCATACCACTCCCCGATGACCAGGGCCGTGACCGCCATGAAGGCCGCAGCCACCAGACAGCCGAACAGGAAGACAAAAATGCTGGCGAAGCGCGTAAAGCTTTGTGCGCGGCGCAATCGGTGCTTCTCAACATACTGCGCGACGAAACGCGTCGCCGATGTGCTCAGACCCAGATGCGACAAGGTCCCCAGGATGATGACCCAGGTCCAGGCGAAGGAGAACAGCCCGTAACCCTGAGTGCCGAGCAACCTGGCGAAAAAGATGTGACTGAGAAATCCGACGCCGGCTCCGCCCGTTCGGACCGCCAGCGTGACAAAAGCAGCCACGGAGTTGGCATCGCTCAAGCGCGCGAAAAGCTTTCGCACATGCTTCGCCGCACTTGCGAAAGCGGTTGGCTTGGCCGGTGGCTTGTCCGGCTTGTCAGCCTCAACTCTGAGGGGTGACATTCCGGCTTTCCGGTAGCTTCTGCTTGCGTTGATTGATGCGGCCGACCAGGACCCGGGGGAGAGCGGTGATTTCTCGGAAGCCGGGTGCGAAGTCCTTCCGGTCGAAGCTGTCAAAGCAAAGATTCCGCGGTCCCAGCCCCACCCCTTTCAAGGCTGCCATGCCGATATCGGTGAAACTTGACCAGATGCCTTTCCAGCGACGCCCTTCGCTCCTGAACAGATGATCGTAGACGCTGTTGACGAGATTTTGTGCCTGGCAACCGATACGGTAATCCGGCTGTTTGGGCTGTTTGCCTTTAACCAGCATCTCGTAGAGCATGCACGGGAAATCCACGCCGGCAAATATGGCCAGGGGCAGCGAACCCCAGAATCTGGGGTTGACCTCCACCAGTATGGCCTCGCCCGTTACCCGATCGCGCCTGAATTCGAACATCGCAACACCATTCAGCACGGTTCGTTGGGCCAAACTGCGGCAGGCCTCCAACAGCTGTGGATCGAGCTGTTCGCTGATGCGTATCGAACTTCCGCCTCCGCCGGCCGGCTCCAGCAGTCTGGCATGTTGGAAAGCAATCAGCACAGTCCCTTTACTGGCCAGCACCGACACACCAACGCCCTGTCCTTTGCCGGAAGGTGGGAAGTAACCCTCGACGAGGTGAGGCTCGGCCGGATCCAGGTCCGCAAGGGCTGCGCTAAGCTGCTCGGGCTTGCGGGCAATGGAGACCTTGCTGCGGTAGTCGAGTGACTCGATGCGATAGGATGCCGTATTCTTGATGACGATGGGCAGATCGAACTCGTCGATCAGGTTGTCGGCATTGTCGCTCGTACGCAGCAAACGGCCGGGCGCAACGGGCACGTTGCATGCAAGAGCAAGCGATTTGGTTTCGGCCTTGTCAATGAAGGCAGCAAGCGCCTGTCGCCCCGGATGAGCAATCTGCCCGGGTTCGAACAGGTCCTCATACTTCACCAACGGCAAGAGAGAGCGCTCGCACATCGGAACGATCAGGTCATAGCCTCGGCGCTTGACGATTTCCGCAGTTTCCTCGGCCCACCGGCGGGGATCCTGGGAAGGATGCGGCAAGTAATGAATGTTGCTGATGTAGCGCGAGTGCAAAGCCGGCGATTTCCAGTCGAACGGCGCAACGTCGATCTCAAGGCCGGCTTTGCCGAGTGAGCGAACAGTCGCGAGGAACGCGCGCATGTCATCGCCAATCAGCAGAACTCGACCGGAAGGGCTTTCCGGGACGAGATGGGGGTTATGAAGGGCCATTGACCAAAGCTATTCCACCAGAGACATCCGCGCGACTCTTCACCTCGCGTCCTGAATGCTTCTTTGTAAGTTGGTTAACCATGCGGGCATCGTCGGTGCTTGAGGGTCGATATCGACTCGTATAAGGAGGGCGGCATGTCCAGTTGGTAAACAAGCCGCCGATTTTTGAAAGAATCGTGCGAGGAAGGGCGATACAGCGATTTGGCCCAGCCTGGAAAGCCCTGTCTCCGAACGGATTCGGAAACGCTCAAGTGTTGTGGCGGCACCAATCGCGGAAACTGGCGAGCACTTCAGCTTCCGCCTCTACCTTGTGTCCGGCCTGCGGATAGCCGCCGGAGCGTACGTCTTCGGCGAATTCGCGGTAGGCGTTGACGCGCTCCTCCTGCAGCCGGGCGTATTCGGCCGCGAAGTTGCGGTAGGTTTTGGCGTGTCGCGGCACGTGCCCGGTATTGGCGCCGAGCACGTCGCCGGAGAATAGGTATTGCGCATCGCAGCCCGCACCCGCGCCCATGGAGATCATGAAAAGCGACGTGCGGCTTGCGATTTCCGTGGCGATGGCCTCGGGCACCACCTCGATTTCCGCCGCAAAGGCGCCGCCTTCCTCCAGCGCTTTGACTTGGCGCCAGACGAGCTGCGCAGTCTCTAGCGTCTTGCCGACCGCCTTGAAGCCGCCCGTCCATGTGGCCTTGGAGGGGATGAGGCCGACGTGGCCGCACACGGGGATGCCTTCTCCGGCAAGCCGGCGGATGGTGCCTGTGCCGGCCGAGCAATAGATGGCGTCCGCGCCCGCCTTGTAGAGCGGGAATGCCCAGTGGATGAAATCGTCTGGCGTGCCGATCTCGAAGAAGTTGTCGCCGGGAATGGCAAAGACGGTGGGAGCGGCGTCGCGGAAAGCGGAGTCGAGGATCAACGCTGGCGGCACGGAGACCATATCGATGCGGGCACGCTCGGCGGCCTCGGCTTCCTCAAGCGTTTCCACACGCAACATGACAAGCTGGCGCTTGCCCTTCAGCGCGCGCAGATCCGCAACTGTCATCCGGTTCGGCCGCTTCATGCCGGTATCCCCTTCAAAAGCTTTTTCAGATTGACTGCCGGGTCGGCGAGCTGCGCGGGATCCGGCCTGATGCCCTTTTCCATCATCATTTCGGCAAGGCGGATGTTCTTGGCCACGGCATTGCCGATGCCGACGCCGCTGGCCGAGACGAGACGTCCGTCCGCTCCGAACTGGAACAGGATGAAGGCGTCGTCGAGAGTGCGGCGCACATGACCGAGCGACGGATCGGGAATGCCGGCCACCTGCAGCGTGAGATCGTACTGATCGGACCAGAACCACGGCACGCGGGTGTAACGGTCCTTTCTGCCCAGCATCGTATGCGCGGCGTGCGTCCCTTGGTCCTGGGCGCAGCGCCAGCTTTCAAGCCTCACGCGCTCTCCATTGTAAGGAAAAGAGCAGCAGTCGCCGGCGGCGAAGATGTGCGGGTCACTCGTGGCTAGCCGGCCATCGACAACGATGCCGTTGGCCACCTCGAGCCCGGCTTCTGCCGCAAGCTGCGTCTCCGGCTCCGCGCCGACACCGGCCACCACCATGTGAGCCTCGATCTCGCGCCCGTCGGCGAGCGTGAGACCGTCGGGCCGCACCGCGGTCACACCTGCGCCGAGGATCAATTCGACACCCTCGGCCCGATGCCGCTCAGCGACCGTTTCGGCGATCTCCGCCGGCACGATGCGCGCCATCAACCGGTCTGCCGCCTCCACCACGGTGACCCCGACTCTCAACTTGCGAGCGGTGGCGGCAAGCTCCAGCCCGATGAAGCCGCCGCCAATGATCGTAAGCCTGACGCCTGGCCGGACCGCGCCGAGTATGGCTCGCGCGTCGTCCAGACTGCGCAGAGTGAATGCGGCCTCCATGCCGAGGGGACGGCGCGCGCGGGCGCCGGTGGCGATCAGAAGCTTGTCGTAGGAAAAGGTTTCGCCCGTCGACAGCCGCACGCGCTTGCCAGCACGGTCGATGCTTTCGACGCGGCTGCCACGCATGAGCTCGATGTCCGCCTCACCGTAGCGGGCCTCTTCTGCGATGAGCTTCGGAGTTGTCGAAGCCGTCTTTGAAAGGGGCGGGCGCTCATAGGGCAGATGCGGCTCCTCGCCGATGAGCCGGATGCCGCCCTCGTGGCCGGTCTCGCGCAGGGCGAAGGCAGCGCGCACTCCGCATTCGCCGGCGCCGATGATGAGGATATCGCCCATGGCGCTCACGCCACGTCGATGAAGACGCGGTCGTCCTCGACTTTGACCGGATAGGTCTTCAGGTTGACGCAGACGGGCGCGCCCTGGGCCTCGCCGGTGCGGTAGTCGAAGCGGCCGTTATGCTTGGGACATTCGATGATGTAGTCCATCACCAGCCCGTCGGCGAGAAACGCATGCTCGTGCGTGCAGATGCCATCGGTCGCGAAGAACTCGTCATTCGGGCTGCGATAGACTGCAAAGACCTTGCCGTCATGGTCAAAGCGGATGAGATCCTCCTCCTCCACATCGTCGACGGCGCATGCATCCACCCATTGGGACATGTCTTGCCTCCCCTTGGTTTTTGTTTCTATTCGGCCGCCTCAGGCGCCACATCGTGGAACTCGGCCCGGTAGGGCCTTGCTGTCGGGGGCAGTTCACGTTTGATGAAGTAATCCTCGTAGCGAAGCTGGCGCAGGAAGGCAGGCAGCATCTCCCGGTAACCATCGAGGATCGACATACTCGGCGCCGGCAGGTCATGCCTGATCATTTCATGCAGCCTGGGCAGCGCGTGATAGGGCACCATCGGGAACATGTGGTGCTCCACGTGATAGTTCATGTTCCAGTAGATGAAGCGGCTGACCGGGTTCATGTAGACCGTGCGGCTGTTGAGCCGATGATCGGTCACGTCCTCGGCAAGCCCGCCGTGTTGCAGAAGCCCCGTCATCACATGATGCCAGGCGCCGTAAAGGCGCGGACCGCCGATGATGAGGAACGGCAGGATAGAACCGGTGTAGACGGCGGTCGCCCCCGTGGCGACATAGATGGTCACCCAGATGCGGGCCACGAAGATCGCCTTCGATTGCTCCTGCTCGGGGATGAAAGTCTTCTCCTCCGCACTGACGACGCCGGCCGCATTGCGCACCATGTCGACCATGGCGTGCCAGACATCGAGAATGCCGAAAAAGTTGAGTGTCAGGCGCAGCAGATCCGGCGGGCGCATGACGGCGATCTCCGGATCGCGCCCGACGATGATCGTGTCGGTGTGATGCCGCGCGTGGCTCCAGCGCCAGGTGACGGGATTGCGCATCATGAAGAACGATGCGATCTGGTAGACCGCATCGTTCATCCAGCGTGTCTTGAAGGCAGTGCCGTGGCCGCATTCGTGCCAGCGCGAGTCGCCGGCCGAACCGTAGAGTACGCCGTAGGCGAGGAAGAAGGGGGCAGACCAAAGCGACGGCCACAGCCAGACGGCCGTACCGGCCAGTACGATCATCGAGCCGAGCCAGATAACCGTGTCGCGGATGGCTGGACCATCGCTGCGCCTCATCAGCGCCTTCATCTCCTTGCGTGAGACGTCCGTATGATACCATTCCGCCGAGGCGAGGCCAGTTTCGACTGCACGGTGGGCGTTCGGTCCGATAAGGCTGTAATCGCGTTTGGCCATATCAACACCTCCTCCAAGTCGCCCAGCATGCTATGCGCGGGGAAGAGACACCTCAAGAAGTATGCAATCTTTTATATCATTTCCTATCAGAATGTGATTTTATTTCATGATAGATTACTATCAGAGAGGGACCCTGCATGGGCCAGCGCCCGACAATTGCCGATGTGGCCCACGAGGCCGGAGTAAGTGTTGCCACCGTGGATCGGGTGCTGAACGGTCGGCATCGGGTGCGTGAGGAGACGGCGCGGCGCGTATACGAAGCCGCCCAAGCGGTCGGCTATCATGCGGCGGCGCTTATTCACCAGCGCATTACGGCCGAGCTGCCGGTGATGGACTTCGGCTTTCTCCTGCAAAAGGAGGCACAGCCCTTCTATCAGGGGCTGGCGCGGGCGCTGACGGAGGCCGCGGTGGGCGTGCGAGACGTGCGGGTGCGTCCGCACATTGCATTTGCGGAGGGGCAGGCCCCCTCCGCAATCGTGGCACAGCTGGAGCCGCTCGCCACTCGCACCCAGGCCATTGCAGCCGTTAGCGTCGACCATCACAGCGTCACGCAGGCCGTGGAGGCGCTTAAGGTCAACGGCAAACCGGTCTTTGCGCTCCTGTCGGATTTCGCCCAAGGGGTGCGGGAAAGCTATGTTGGCTTGAACAATATCAAGGTGGGGCGCACGGCGGCATGGCTCATCGCGCACACGGCGCGCCGGCCCGGGAAAGTGGCGCTCTTCGTCGGCGGCCATCGCTGGCACGGCCATGAGTTGCGCGAGACCGGTTTCCGCAGTTTCTTCCGCGAATATGCGCCGGAGTTCGAAATCCTTGAGACAATGGTCAATCTGGATACGCGCCGGCTTACCTACGAGGCAACGCTGAACCTTCTCGATCGCTACCCCGACATTGCCGGCTTCTATGTAGCCGGTGGCGGGATGGAGGGTGCGATCATGGCACTACGCGAGGAGATGTCTGAGAGAGACGGATCCGCCATGCGACCCTCGGTTATCGTCAACGAGCTGACGCCGGATTCGACTGCTGCCCTGCAGGAGCATCTGATTACGGGTATACTCGCGACGCCGCTGCAATCCATGTGTCGCTCATTGCTCGAGCACATGGTCAATTCCGTTCGTTCCGGGCAGGCCGAGACGTCGGGACAGCTTTTCTTGCCGGTTACAATTCATGTGCCGGAAAGTCTGTGATGTGGAATGATAGAAACAAGTCTCTTGAGAGACGAATTCTGTCATACTTGATAGGCTTTGTCGCACGTTCGCGTTGACGCCCCTGCGGGTCCCCGCCATGCTTCGATTAAAATCAAAGTCTATGGGGAGGCCTCTCATGACCGCAGGTACGCCGGCTTTTGCACTCAACCACATGTGCGCGCCCAACCATTCCATCTCCGATTTCTTCGACCTTGCTAAGGCAGTCGGGGCGACCGGCGTTGAAATCCGCAACGACATTCAGGGCAATGCCATTGCCGACGGGACCGATCCGGAGGCGATTGCCGAGGCCGCCGCCTCGCGGGGCTTGCGTATCGTCTCCATCAACGCGCTGCAGCGCTTCAACCAATGGAATGACGCGCGGGAGAACGAAGCGCGGGCGCTTGCCGCCTATGCAAAAGCGTGCGGGGCGGAGGCGCTGGTCCTGGTGCCCGTCAACGACGGCACAGGCAGCGCGAACGGCGAGCGTCAGGCAAACTTGCGTATCGCCTTGAAGGAACTGCGGCCGATCCTGGCCGAAGCTGGGATTGCCGGCCTAGTGGAACCGCTTGGCTTTGACACGTCTTCACTGCGCTACAAATCCGAAGCCATCGAGGCAATCGAGGGGCTCGGCGCCAGTGCGGTCTTCCGTATCGTCCACGATACGTTCCATCATTTCTTGTCCGGTGAAGAGTCAATTTTTCCAGCGCAGACGGGGCTCCTACACGCTTCCGGAGTGACGGACAGTGCCATCGGCGTAAATCAGATGTGCGATGGCGACAGAGTGCTGGTCGGCCGGGGGGACCGGCTCGACAATATCGTCCAGATCGCAGCCTTGCGCAGGGGTGGCTTTAACGGACCGCTATCATTCGAACCGTTCTCCGAGGCGGTGCACCGTCTGCCCGATCTCGCCTCGACGATAGCCGACAGCATGACATTCATCACAGAAGGTATGCGACAACTCGCTTAACCGCAGCGCAAGCGGCCACAAAATGGAATTCGCCTTGACGTTAGGTCAAAAAATGGAATAAATATTTTATATTGAGCATCTCGCGGTGATGGCGTTCCATTTTGGAGGAGAAGGTGCCGTCGTCATTTATGGAGCGTCGCTGGGGGGCTCGCAAGTTCCCGGTACGGGAATCCGGCTGAAAACGGGTGCCGCCGGTCACCCATCTGCGGAGGAGCATCAAATGAAGAAGCTAATAATGAGCGCTGCGGTTTCGGCGCTGATGACGACGTCGGCCATGGCCGAGACCATCGGCGTGTCCATGGCCTTGTTCGACGACAACTTCCTGACTGTTTTGCGTAACGGTATGGAGGATTATGCAAACGAAATGGACGACGTGGATGTGCAGATCGAAGATGCGCAGAACGACGTCGGCAAGCAGCTCAACCAGATTCAGAACTTCATCGCATCCGGTGTGGACGCCATCGTCGTCAATCCGGTCGATACCGACGCTACCGTTGCCATGACCAAGGCAGCGGCTGATGCCGGCGTGCCGTTGGTCTTTGTAAACCGCGAGCCAGTCAACGTGGAGGATCTGCCCGAAAACCAGGCCTTTGTGGCTTCGGACGAGCGAGAGTCCGGAACGCTGGAAACTCAGGAGATTTGCCGTCTTCTACGGGAGCAGGGCAAGGACGATGGCGCCAAGATCGTCGTCATGATGGGCGAGCTGTCGAACCAGGCGGCGCGCATGCGCACGCAGGATATTCATGACGTGATCGCCACTGAAGAGTGCTCGTTTATGGAGATCGTCGAGGAGCAGACTGCCAACTGGCAGCGCACGGAAGCCGCCGACCTCATGTCCAACTGGCTTTCAGCTGGCGTCGAGTTCGATGCAGTGATTTCCAACAATGATGAGATGGCCATTGGCGCGATCCAGTCAATGAAGGCGGCGGGAATGTCCATGGACGAAGTGCTCGTCGGCGGCGTCGACGCGACCCAGGACGCGCTGGCCGCCATGGCGGAAGGTGATCTCGACGTCACCGTATTCCAGGATGCGGCAGGACAGGGGCATGGTGCCATCGATACAGCGCTGAAGCTGGCACGCGGCGAAGCGATCGAAGATCAGAAAGTCTACATTCCCTTCCAACTCGTCACACCCGACAACATGGATGAATTCACGAGCAAGAACTGAGGTGGGACAGCCGGCGGGAGGATTCCGCCGGCTATCAGGCGGCCGGCTGTAAGGCCGGCCAGCCCAAGAGGGAGGTCGGCATGGCGGAGAGAATGGCGACAGATCAGGCGGAAGCCGGGGCCACGCCAGATGTGGCGGAAGGAAAGAAACCGCGTTCCCATGAGTTGAATGCTCTTATCGGGCTCCTTGGGGTCGCAATCATTTTCGAGCTTCTCGGCTGGCTTTTTCAGGGTCAGAGTTTCCTGTTCAACACCCAGCGCCTGAGTATCATGATCCTTCAGGTTGCGGTGGTGGGAATCATTGCCGTTGGCGTGACCCAGGTGATTATCACCGGCGGGATCGACCTTTCCTCGGGCTCGATAGTTGGCTTGACAGCGATGGTCTCCATGAGCCTCGCCCAGGTCGGTACCTATCCACGCGCGGTCTATCCAAATCTGACTGACCTTCCAGTCATTATACCGATCCTTGCCGGGCTGGCTTGCGGGCTGGGGGCGGGATTCATAAACGGCGCGCTGATCGCCTACACCCGAATTCCGCCTTTCATCGCCACCCTCGGCATGATGGTCACAGCGCGCGGGGCCGCTAAGTGGTACACGCGCGGACAACCGGTGTCCTTCCCGACCGACAGCTATGCAGCCATCGGACAAGGCATGATGCCCGTCGTCATCTTTCTGGCCGTCGCGCTGCTTTTCCATGTCGCTCTGAAATATACTGTCTATGGAAAGCACACCTATGCCATCGGTTCGAACCAGAATGCGGCGAGGGTTTCCGGCATCAGTGTCGAGCGCCACTTGGTCCTTGTGTATTCCATCGCCGGTCTTCTTGCCTCTCTCGCCGGCATTGTCGTCGCCGCCCGCGGGCTGACCGCTCAGGCCGGGATGGGTATGATGTACGAGCTGCAAGCCATCGCCATGGCCGTCATTGGCGGCGTATCGCTGACGGGCGGACGCGGCTCGGTGGTGGGCACGGTGATCGGTGCCGCCATCTTCGGCGTTATCATCTCCGGCTTCACCTTCTTGAAGCTCAGCGCCTACTACCAGGAGATGATCATGGGCGCGATCATCATCGCGGCCGTGGTTGCCGACGTTTACCGCCAGCGATTCCGGACGAGCACCTAGTCGCTGCCAAGTGGGAGGATAAAGTGGCCGATAGCAATTCCAAGATCATCCTGCAGACGGAAAATCTGACCAAGCATTATGGGGGCGTTCATGCGCTCGAGGATGCGGATTTCACGCTGCGGGAAGGCGAGCATGTGGCCATTGTCGGCGACAATGGTGCGGGGAAATCCACTTTCGTGCGTCAGATCACCGGCGTTGAACAGCCCACGGCGGGCAAGATCTTCTTCGAGGGAAAGGAGGTGACGTTCAGCAGCCCGCTGGATGCGCGCGATGTCGGCATCGAAGCAGTCTTCCAGAACCTCGCGCTGGCGGACGATCTGGACGTTCCGTCCAACATCTTTCTCGGCCGTGAGGAGGTCTACTTCAATCTTGGCCCGTTCAGTTTCCTCAATGAGAGAAAGATGTATCGTCGGTCCATGGAGGCGCTGGAACGCACCGGTATTAAGATACCAAACTTGCATAACCCGATCGCCAATATGTCCGGGGGCCAGCGCCAATGCGTCGCCATCTCGCGCGCGGCGAGCTTCGCCTCCAAGCTTATCATCATGGACGAGCCGACTGCGGCACTCGGCGTTCAGGAAACCACGCAGGTGGAGAACATTATCCGTGGTCTCAAGAAGCAAGGGATCCCCCTTATTCTCGTTAGCCACAATCTGCGCCAGGTCTTCAATCTCGTGGACAAGATCTGGGTGTTCCGGCGCGGGCGCATCGCCGGAATGCTGGAGGCCGACAAGACCGACGGCAACGAAATCGTCTCTTTGATCACCGGGGTGAAAGCCGGTGTGCACGAGAACGCGAGCTATATTTAGAGCTGACCTGTTTCACGGCACAGCCCCGGCTACGAGGGAATACTTGAGCCATGCCAAATTCGCGCATTAGCGCCGCCGTTGTTGGCGGAACCCAGGAGCTCGGGTGGGCAGTTACCGCCCAGGTTATTGCAGAAGGCTGCCGCGCCCTTGTCATACCGGCCCCGGGTGCCTATCCCGAACAAGGTGAGCCGCACCCGGAAAACACGAACGAAAAGGAAAGAAGAAGGATGACAGTACGATTCGGCCTGCTGGGTGCCGGGCGCATCGGCAAGGTGCATGCCCGTGCTATCTCCGGCAATAAGGGCGCGCAGTTGACGGCCGTCGCCGATGCGGTCGCCGATGCCGCCAGCGCGATCGCAGAGGCGCAGGGCTGTGCTGTGCGCACCATCGAGGAGATCGAGGCGGCTGCGGACATCGATGCCGTTGTGATCTGCACGCCCACCGACACCCACGCTGATCTGATCGAGCGCTTTTCCCGAGCCGGCAAGGCGATCTTCTGCGAAAAGCCCATCGATCTCGACTACGACAGGGTGAAGGCTTGCCTGAGAGTCGTTGAGGAGACGGATGCGACGTTTATGGTCGGCTTCAACCGCCGCTTCGATCCGCATTTTTCCGCCGTCCGCGCAGCGATTAACGAAGGCAGGATCGGCGATGTCGAGATGGTGCAGATCGTCTCCCGCGATCCGGGTCCGCCGCCGGCACAGTATATCGGCTCGTCGGGCGGTATTCTGAGGGACATGACCATTCACGATTTCGATATGGCGCGCTTCTTGTTGGGCGAGGAGCCGGACACGGTTTTCGCCACGGCTTCTGTCCTGGTTGATCCGGAGATCGGCAAGCTGGGAGATCACGACAGCGCATCGGTGGTGCTCACGACACCTTCGGGCAAGCACTGCACGATTTCGAATTCCCGCCGCGCCACCTACGGCTATGACCAGCGCATTGAGGTGCACGGATCGAAAGGAGCCATTTCAGCCGAGAACCAGCGTCCGGTCTCGATAGAGATCGCGACGAATACAGGCTACACGAAGCCGCCTCTGCACGACTTTTTCATGACGCGCTATACGGAGGCCTATGCGGCGGAAATGGCGGCTTTCGTCGCCGCTATATCGGAGGGAAAGCCCGCTTCACCATCGGGGCAGGACGGCCTCAGGGCCTTGGCGCTGGCCGATGCGGCGTATTTGTCGATCGAACAGGGCAGGGCGGTCAAAGTGTCTGAGGTGCTGGGGTAGCCTGGGAGGCCGGGAGTACCTTCATAAGGTAAGGGGATCCTTTGCCTGGGCTCTTGCAGATCGAGAGTGATTTGCAATCCGGTAAGCTCGACAAGCTTGTCGGTGGCCGGTTGACCTACACCGCCACCCTTCGCTCCTCGCGCGCTGCCGCCGCGATGGCGTGGATAACCCTTTCGTATTCCAGGGCCTCGAAAAAATCAGGTGAGGATTTTTCGCCTCCTGCGACCCAGCGCAGGAAGGCGCCGGCCTCCAGCGTCTTGAGGTCGTTGAAGCCGAGTTGGTGGCCCGGCGCCGGGCAGAAGTTCCCGTAAGGAGGGTGATCCGGGCCCGTGAAAATCGTTTTGAAGCCTTGCTGCGCCCGGTCTCCTTCATTCTGGTACAAGTGCAACTCGTTCATGCGCTCTTGGGCGAATACGAGCATGCCCTTGGTTCCATGGACTTCCCAGTCCAGCCGGTTCTTGCGGCCCCAAGCTGTCCGTGAAGTTGAGAGCGAGCCATGCGCGCCGCTTTCAAAACGCACGAGTGCAGAAGCGGTATCCTCGTTTTCCACCTTCTTGCGATCCGTCCCATCCGGCGTTGCGCGCGTTTCGTGGACGGTTTGCATATCCGCGACCAGACTGGCGATCGGCCCCATGAGGTCGTAGGCCATCGAAACGAGGTGGCAGCCCATGTCCCCGAGTGCGCCCAGACCGGCCTCCTCCAGTCGCGCGCGCCAGCTCCAGGGCAAGTCGGGATCCGCCTGGTAATCCTCGTCCACCCAACCGCGAAAATGGATGATGCGGCCGATAGCGCCTTCGCGGATCAGCGTACGGGCATGGAGAAAGGCCGGGTTCTTGATGTAATTGTAGCCGACGATCGTCTTGACGCCCGCCCGTTTGGCCGCCGCAGTCATCTCCTCGGCCTCGGCCAATGTCAGGCCCATAGGCTTTTCGCAATGCACATGCTTGCCCGCGGCGATCGCCGCAAGGGCGATCTCTCGGTGCATGTGGTTCGGGGTGGTGATTGAGACGATTTCCACGCGCGGGTCCTGTACGACCTCCCGCCAGTTATCCGTCGACCGGGCAAAGTCGAATTGCTCGGCCATTTGCCGGGCCTTGTCGGCCGGAGTATCGCAGAGGATCTCCAGCCGCGCCGCCGGCACATCACCCAGAACGGCCTTTGCCGTGCGATAGGCAAGCGCGTGGGCCTTGCCCATGAAACCGGTGCCGATTAGTCCAATGCCAATCTCGCGCATCTGCCCTCCTCATCCCCCGCTTTGATAGACTCGTACCATGGTAGAATTTTTATTCCAAAGGCGCTAGGATTGAGCAGGTGTACTGTCAAGCATAGAAAGTCACGCATGGACGCCCGTTCCGCCCCCGCTTCCATCGAGCAACTTCTCGACAGGATGTTGCAAATCTCCGACGATTTACCCAAGCGACTGAAGCAATGCGCCGATTACGTGGCAACCAACCCGGACCGCGTCGCCGTGTCGACCGTCGCGGAGATGGCGGAAGGAGCTGGCGTACAGCCGTCTGCCTTCATGCGCTTCTGCCAGGTGCTCGGGTTTTCAGGCTATTCGCAGATGCAGCGCCTGTTCCGGGAATCTTATGCGCAGAACTGGCCCGATTATGCGACCCGGCTGGAAAAGCTGCGTGAAAGCGGTGCGGGCCGACCTTCGGCGCTTCTGGCGGAGTTCGTCGAGGCGGGACGGCTGTCACTGGAAAACCTCGCCAAGACCATCGACCCGCAGGTGCTGGACTCGGCCATAAAGGCGCTCGCCGAGGCGCATATGGTCCATATCGTCGGCTTGCGCCGGGCTTTCTCCGTCGCCTCCTATCTTGCCTATGCATTCGAGAAAATGAACGTTCCCACCATGCTGCACGACAGCGTGGGCATGCTCGATAGCCGCCATGCCATTCGTGCAGACGATGCCGTGATTGCAATCACCTTTGCGCCCTATACACCGGAAACCGTGAAGTTGGCCGAAACCGCCCACCATGCAGGCGCCGACGTGGTGGGCATCACGGATTCACTGGCGAGCCCGCTGAGGCCGGTAACCACCCAAATTCTAACCGTTTCGGAGGCAGATTTCGGTGACTTTCGCTCGCTTTCGGCCACGCTTTCGCTTGCCGTGACTCTGGTTGTGGCGGTTGGAACGGAAATGCGTGCGCGGGAAAATGGAATTTCCTTGTTGAGGAGCGACGATAAATAGAATATATCTTCTATAACTCTTAAGGATCGAATAGCGGCCAGATTCCGCCATCCGAAGGAGGGAGGACGTGCGCTCAATGCGCGCAACAGCAGGGAGGCGCGATGTGACGAAAAAGCTTGACGTCATCACCATCGGCCGCTCGTCGGTTGATCTCTACGGCGCGCAGGTTGGCGGGCGGCTGGAGGACATGGCCTCCTTCAACAAATATATCGGCGGCTCCCCCACAAATATCGCGGCCGGCGCGGCGCGGCTCGGCCTGAAGTCGGCGCTGATCACTCGCGTGGGTGACGAGCATATGGGCCGCTTCATCCGCGAGGAGCTTCAACGCGAGGGTGTGGACGTGCGCGGAGTCAAGACGGATCCGGAGCGCCTGACCGCACTTGTCCTTCTCGGCATCCGTGATCAGGAGCAGTTTCCGCTGATCTTCTATCGCGAAGACTGCGCCGACATGGCGCTCAGCGAGGATGATATCGATCCGGACTTTGTCGCGGAGGCGCGCGCCGTTTGCGCCACCGGCACACACCTCTCCCATCCGCAGACGGAAGCTGCCGTGCTTAAAGCGCTGAAGCTCGCCCGTGAGAGCGGCGCCAAAACCGCGCTCGACATAGATTACCGGCCCAATCTCTGGGGCCTGGCCGGCCACGGCGCCGGCGAGAGCCGCTTCATCGAATCCGAGCGCGTAACGGCAAAGCTTCAGACGACATTACCGCTCTTCGACCTGATCGTCGGCACGGAGGAGGAGTTCCACATCGCCGGTGGTTCCACTGACACCATCGAAGCATTGCGCGCTGTCCGCCGCCTCACTGATGCGGTGCTCATCTGCAAGCGCGGGCCAATGGGTGCTGCGGCCTTCACTGGCGGGATCCCCGGCACGCTGGATCAAGGTGAGGCGGGCGAGCATTTCCCCATCGAGGTCTTCAACGTGCTGGGCGCCGGCGACGGTTTCATGGCCGGCCTTCTAAAGGGCTGGCTCGACGGGGAGGTCTGGCCCACCACGCTTAAATACGCCAATGCCTGCGGTGCCTTCGCCGTCTCTCGCCACGGCTGCACGCCGGCTTACCCCTCCTGGGAGGAGCTGCAATATTTCTTCCGCACCGGCCTAAAGAACCGCGCGCTCCGCAAGGATACCGTGCTCGAACAGGTGCACTGGTCGACCAACCGGAAGGGTGACTGGCAGGACATGCGGGTCTTCGCCTTCGACCACCGTAGGCAGTTGGAAGAGATGGCCGAAGCGGCTGGGGCGCCGGCGGAGCGTCTCGGTGATTTCAAGGTGCTGTGTTTGGAAGCCGCGAAGCAGGTTGCGGGCGACAGGCATGGCTATGGCATTCTGTGCGACGGGCGGCTCGGCCGCGATGCCCTGTATCAGGCTGCGGGCAGCGGTCTTTGGATCGGAAGGCCGGTCGAACTGCCGGGATCGCGCCCGCTGGAGCTGGAGCCGGAGATCGGACCGGATTTCGGCGGGCTGGCCGAGTGGCCGCTGGAGTACGTGGTGAAGGTGCTGTGCTTCTATCATCCGGATGATGACGCGGAAATGAAGGCGCGGCAGGAGGACGTGGTCAAGCGGCTATTTGCCGCCAGCCGCCGCAATCGGCTGGAGATGCTTCTGGAAGTCATACCTTCCACGGTCCGCTCCTGTGATGAAAGGACGACCGCGGCCGTCATCGAGCGTTTCTACGAGATCGGCGTCTATCCTGACTGGTGGAAGCTGGAGCCGATGACCTCGCAGAAGGCTTGGGCCAATGCTTGCGAAGCGATCACGCGAAACGACCCCTATACACGCGGCATTGTGGTGCTGGGGCTCGATGCGCCAGCCGACGAGCTGGAGGCAAGTTTTGCTGCCGCTGGCGGGTTCGATCTCGTTAAGGGCTTTGCCGTCGGACGCACCATCTTCGCCGACGCCGCGCGCCGCTGGCTGGCTGGCGAGATCGGCGACCGGGAGGCCGTGCGAGACATCGCCCAACGTTACCGAGCACTTTGTGAGGTGTGGGATCGTGCACGCGCGATGAAAGGGAGGGCCGCATGAAGACAATCAGGCTGACCGCCGCCCAGGCTGCAACGCGCTATATCGCCGCCCAGATGAACGAGGACGGCGAGCCCTTCATCGCCGGTGTGTGGGCGATCTTCGGCCACGGCAATGTGGCGGCCCTCGGCGAGGCCCTCCATGCCGTACGTGAGGAGCTGCCCACTTATCGCGGCCACAACGAACAATCCATGGCCCATGCGGCCATCGCCTACGCGAAGCAGCTTCGCCGCCGCCGCGCCATGGCCGTGACCTCCTCTATCGGCCCCGGCGCCACCAACATGGTGACCGCCGCTGCGCTCGCCCATGTGAACCGTCTTCCCGTGCTTCTGATGCCGGGAGACGTGTTCGCCGGGCGCGGTCCGGACCCGGTATTGCAGCAGGTCGAGGATTTCGGCGACGGCACCATTAGCGTCAATGACTGCTTCCGCCCGGTCTCGCGCTACTTCGACCGCATCACGCGGCCCGAACAGCTTCTGACGGCGCTTCCCCGCGCCTTTCGCACCATGACGGATCCCGCCGATTGCGGGCCGGTGACGCTCGCCTTCTGCCAGGACGTGCAGGCGGAGGCCTATGACTGGCCGGAAAGCTTCTTTGAGCGGCAAGTCTGGCGGATGCGCCGCGTGCAGCCCGACCCGGTTGAGGTCGAGCAGGCAGCAAAACTTATCGCCGCCGCGGAGAAACCGGTCATTGTCGCGGGCGGCGGCGTCCACTATTCGGACGCCCACGAGGCGTTCCGTTTCTTCATCGAGACGCATCAAATTCCGGTGGTGGAGACCCAGGCGGGCAAATCGGTACTGCCCTGGGATCACCCGCTCAATCTCGGCCCCGTCGGCGTCACCGGCTCGTCGAGCGCCAATGCCCGCTGCGCCGAGGCCGACATGGTTATCGGCGTCGGCACCCGCTTCCAGGACTTCACCACCGGCTCGTGGTCGCTGTTCTCACGCCCAGGACGCGAGCTCATCAGCCTCAACGTCAACGCCTATGACGCGGTCAAGCATGGTGCGACACCCCTTTGCGCGGATGCCTGCGTCGGGCTTGAAGCGCTGTGGCGCGCGCTGGGCGACAAGCGCTTCGATCCGCCTCCCGCCTCGCTCAAGGAAGAGTGGTTCGCCGCCGCCGATGCGGTGACCGCCGCGCCGACCGACACCAACGCGCTGCCCACCGACATGCAGGTGATCGGCGCGGTGCAGCGTGCCGCGACTGATGACACCGTGGTCATGTGCGCGGCCGGCACCATGCCCGGCGAACTGCACAAGCTCTGGAAAGCCGGCCGCCCCGGCTCCTATCATATGGAATACGGCTACTCCTGCATGGGTTACGAGATCGCCGGCGGGATGGGCATCAAGATGGCCGAGCCGGACCGGGACGTGGTCGTGATGGTCGGGGACGGCTCCTACATGATGATGAACTCGGAGGTGGCGACGGCAGTGATGATGGGCATCAAGATCACCGTCGTGATCACCGACAACCGCGGCTTCGGCTGCATCAACCGGCTGCAGATGTCGACCGGTGGGGCCGAGTTCAACAACCTGCTCGACCACGCCCAGCACGTAAATCCCTCCCAGATCGACTTCGTCGCCCACGCCGCTTCCATGGGCGCGCATGCGGAGAAAGCGAGTTCCGTGGCCGAACTGGAAGGCGCGCTGGCGAGGGCCCGTGAGGTCGATGGGCCCTTTGTCGTGGTGATCGATACCGATCCCTACCCGTCCACGGAGGCCGGGGGGCACTGGTGGGATGTCGCCGTGCCGGAAACGTCCGAGCGCGCCGAGGTGAAGAACGCGCGCGACAAGTACGAAGCCGCGCTGAAGAAGAGGAACTGATGATCCGCTACGGCACCAACCCAATCGCCTGGTCGAATGACGATGATCATTCGATCGGCGCGCATATCCCGCTGGAGCAGTGCCTGCGCGAGGCGGCCGAGATCGGCTTCGATGGGATCGAGAAGGGCCACAAAATGCCCGACGACGGGCAGGCGCTGAAAGAAGCGCTCGGTGCGCACGGCCTCGTCTTCATCTCCGGCTGGCACTCGACCAACCTGCTCGTCAACGACCTGGAGACCGAAAAGCGCGCGATCCAGCCGCATCTCGAAAGGCTGAAGGCGAACGGCTGCAGGGTCTGCATTGTCTGCGAGACCTCCAACGCCATCCACGGCAACGATGCCGTTCCGCTGAAGGACAAGCCGGTGCTGGCCGAGCCTGAATGGCCGGCCTTCTGCGCTGGGGTCGAGGCCCTGGGCGAATATTGCGGGAGCCAAGGCATAGACCTCGTTTATCACCACCACATGGGCACCGTCGTGCAGACGCGGGAAGAAATTGATCGCCTGATGATGGGTACGGGCCCGGCCACGAAGCTGCTGCTCGATGTCGGGCACGCATGGTTTGGCGGCGCCGACCCGGTGGCACTGGCGCGCGCCTATGCGGGCCGGGTGGGCCACTTCCATGCCAAGAATGTGCGCCACGAAATCCGCAGACAGGTGGAGGAGGAGGGCCTTTCCTTCCTTGAAGGGGTGCGCCGCGGTGTCTTTACCGTTCCCGGCGATCCGGAGGGTGCACTTGAGTTTTCGGCGGTGCTGAAGGTTCTGGCCGAGCACGGCTACAAGGGATGGCTTGTCATCGAAGCCGAGCAGGACCCGCTCAAGGCGGACCCGGTGAAATACCAGTCGATGGGACTGAAGGCACTGCGCGAGGCCGCGCACTCAGCCGGGCTGGAGGGGGGTTAGGCAAAGTGAGAGGGGCGGCACTCCTCCGTGCCCCGCTCTGTCCTGTCGGAAGGAGCGGGCAATGAAGCGCTCTCCCGTCGTCACCCGTCCCAGCGATTGCAACACTTTTGCAGCCTTTTATAGTGGCACGATGCATAAGCTCTTCGATCTTTATCATCCGTTCTTCCGTCCGCTCTGGCGGAGGGTCGCTGTCATCGTGGTTTGTCTCGGCTGGGGCATCTTCGAATTTTCCATGGACGAGCCCTTCTGGGGCGCGCTCTTTTCCGGCCTTGGCGTTTACTGCGCCTGGGTTTTCCTCTTCGACTACAAGCCTGACACAGGCACCGATAGCGACACGCAATAGGGAGCGAGACAAATGCCCAACCTCCTGGTCAAGCCCGCCGGCACGGGCGGCAAGGTCCACGATATTACGCCGAAATCGGCGGGCTGGGGCTATGTGGGTTTCAGCCTCTATCGTCTGAAGCCGGGCGAGACCGCCACGGAGGAAACTGGCGACCGCGAGGTCATTCTGGTGCTGGTCGAAGGTAAGGCGGAAATTGCCGCGGAAGAGAAAGACTTCGGTGAACTCGGCGAGCGCATGGACGTATTCGAGCGCCTGCCGCCGCACGCGGTCTATATCCCGAACGGGTCCCGCTGGTCCGCGAAAGCGACGACGGAGTGCACGCTCGCCGTCTGCTCCGCGCCGGGAGAGGGCGGGCATGATGCTCAGGTGATCGGGCCCGCGGGCATTTCGCTTGCCGAGCGCGGCAAGGACGCCAACACGCGCTATATCCATGCCATTGCCATGGAAGAGCGCGACGTCGCCGACAGCCTGCTGGTGACCGAAGTCTTCACGCCCCAGGGCAACTGGTCGTCCTATCCGCCGCATCGGCACGATGAGGATAACTATCCCGAGATGACCTATCTGGAAGAAACCTATTATCACCGCCTCAACCCGGCGCAGGGTTTCGGCTTTCAGCGGGTCTTCACCGAAGACGGTGAGTTGGACGAGACGATGGCCGTTTCCAACCACGATGTCGTGCTCGTCCCGCGCGGGCATCACCCCTGCGGCTCGCCCTATGGCTATGAGATGTATTATCTCAATGTCATGGCAGGCCCGCGCCGCGCCTGGCGCTTCCAGAACCACCCAGACCACGACTGGATTTTCCAGCGCGACAGCGCCTGACGGCCGGCATCACACGCCGATTGGCGCCCCTCATTTCGCCCGCGCCAGCAACGAGACAGGCCATGCCGTTGGCGTGGTCCTTGGCCGCGATCACCCGCCATCCACGTCCGTCTCTCAATCTCCCTCGAGTAAGGGATGCCCGGCAGGACAGAGGCGGGCGCGAAGGGGCGCTGAGTTCTGGCCTCATACATTCCGGGCGGTATAGGGCACCTCTCCTCCAGTACATTCGACACCGATTGCGACCACAACCTGTGGCAGAACTGACACATACGAACCACGACATCAAGAAAGCTGCAATTTTCTGGAGTGAGTGCTGAGTATTTTGAAAAAATCAGTAACTTCCTGAAAGACCCTTGCAGAATTTCCTGTCTTCCTGCCCTGGCGGAATCATCTGTTTGGGGTTGTTCCTGCCGAGGCATTGATGCAGCGCATTGGATTCATTGAAGAATTCACTGCAATGTTTCGGTAGTGCAGCTTGAAGCACAGGAAGCGGCCCCCTCCGATGATCGCAGATTGAGGGGGTCGTTCATGCATCTGCCAGCTTTGCTCAGCCGGGTAGCACACCGTCGGCAGAAATTCATTCAACTCACTCTGGCAACGGCGGTTGAAGCCCGAAGGAAACTGCGCGCCGCGCGACGCATCCTCACTTTGGGCGGGGCAGCGACCCTGGTGTCGCTCGCGGGTGTCCTGTCCGCAACGATGCCGGCAAATGCGCAGCAGACCCCCTTCGCCGCCTGTACGTCGACCATGTATCTGTCGATGGGCTACAATCCGACGCAGCTCCGCAGTATCGATACCAGCACCAACCCGTTCACCTATCCGACCATCGGCTCGCAGGACACACCCGGCTATAACGGCATCGGCTATCATCCCACCACCAACTTCATCTACGCGTCGGTTTGGAACGCCACAGGCGACAACAGGCATCACCTCGTTCGCATCGACAGCAATGGCGTCGTGCGGGATATGGGCGTTATCGGGGGGGGGAGTATCAATCAATCTCCTTATACCTCAGCGATCGCTTCGGGTGTAGTCGGGACGGACGGCTTTCTCTACCTCAAGCACAATGGGCTCGCGGGCAATGTAGGTTCGACCCGGATGTGGCGCGTCAACGTATCGACGCGGGTCGCGACAGCTATTGACCTTGACCGAGCAGTCCGTCACGGAGACATCGCCTGGCACAACGGGCTGATCTACGCTCACGATCTGGACAACGACCTGTTGGTCACGATGAATCCCGCCTCGGGGGCAGTGAACACAGTCGGGACGTCGGGTGTTCCCGCAGCTGGGTTCGGATCGTTGATCAGCGCCAGCAACGGCATTTTTGGTCGTTCGAATAGTACTGGAGGCTTCTACCGGTTCGATACGGCGACGGGCGCGGCAACGCTGATCTCCGATGGTCCATCCGGCGGCGGCGACGGCGCCAAATGCCCGACCACGGCGGTAACCCTGCCCGCCGACACGCAGATTACCAAGGACGACAGTTCGGATCACTATGCCAACGGCGGGCAGGTAACGTACGAGATCGTTGTATCCAACGCGGGTCCGTTCGGCGTGCAGAACGCGGTGGTCAACGATGCGCTGCCTTCCGGCGTCACCGAAGCGACGTGGACCTGCGGTGCGGCTACCGGTGGCGCAACCTGCTCCGTGGCGAGCGGCACGGGCCCCATCGAGGATATAGCCGTCAACCTGCCCGACGGCGCCTCCGTCACCTTCGAACTCACCATCGAGGTTCCGTTCAGCTACACCGGCGACCTCACCAATACGGCGACGGTCACCAACCCGGCCGACGTGCCTGACCCCGACACGACTAACAACACCGCGGCGGATACGGACACCGCGCAACCGAATTTTGGCGCCTGCGACGCAACCATGTATCTGGGGCAGCACACCCCGACCCGGCTCTTCCAGTTCGACACCTCGTCGAACCCCTTTGACGTTACGCCCATGGGAGATGCCTCCTCCTACACTTACAACGGCATGGGGTACAATCCGGACGACAACTACATCTATGCAATGGACCGGACGACAGCCGGCCAAGTGCTTCGCGTCGGCAGTGATGGCAGCGTGACGACGATGGGAGTGCCGACGGAACAGGGGACAGGCGATCCCCTGCCGGTTAGTCCCTACACGGGCGAGATCGCTCCCGACGGCACATTCTATATAGTGTCCGGCGCGACGCTCTATGCCATCGACATACCCAGCATGACGTGGACCTCCGTCGGGCTTACCCGGAGCGTCAACGGCCATGATATAGCCTGGCACGACGGACGCCTCTGGATAGCCGCGTCGAGCGATAACCCGCTTTATACGATCAATCCGTCGACCGGTCAGGTTTCGGCGTCGACCGGTACCACCGGCATTGCCAATAGCTTCGGCGCCATGTTCGGCAGCACCAACGGTGTCTTCGGCGCTAACAACGCTGGCGGCTTCTACCGCTTCAACCTGACCACCGGCGAGGCGACGCTGATCTCGAACTTGCCGGGCTCCAACAACAACGACGGCGCCAAATGTGTCAACACGGCGATGACGTTCCCGGCCGACACGCAGATCACCAAGGACGACGGCAGCACAACCTACGTGCCGGGCACGGATGTGGAATACACCATCGTCCTGTCGAACAACGGTCCGTTCGGGGTTCAGAACGCGCTGGTGAACGATCCGCTTCCCGCCGGCATCACCGCCGCCGATGTCACGTGGACCTGCGACACCCCGGTGAACGGCGCCACATGCGGCGCCGCGAACGGCACCGGCGCCATCACCGACGTTCCCGTGAGCCTGCCGGATGGCGGTTCCGTCACCTTCACCCTGACGATGAGCGTACCGGATGACTTCACCGGCGATCTCGTCAACACGGCGACGGTCGATAACCCGGCCGACGTTCCGGACCCGGACACCACAAACAACACGGCGACGGACACCGACGTCTCCGTCCCGCGCCTGACGCTCGAGAAGCAGGTGACGAACGACGATGGCGGGACGGCGGATACGGCGGATTTCACGCTCACCGCCGACGGGCCCGTGACCATTTCCGGCGTCAGCGGCAGTGCCGACGTGACGGATGCCGCGGTATCGGCGGGCACCTACACGCTGAGCGAGACGAACCAGCCGGGCTACACGGCCAGCGACTATAGCTGCGTGGTCGATGGCGGCTCGCCTGTCACCGGCAACGAGATCACGCTTGCAAACGGCCAGGTCGCCGTCTGCACCATCACGAACGATGATGCCCTGCCGACGCTTACCCTCGCCAAGACCGTCGTCAATGACGACGTGGGCACGGCCACCACGGACGATTTCACGCTTGAAGCATCGGGTCCGACATCGTTCTCCGGCGTCAGCGGCGACTCTTCCGTCACCAACGTGCCCGTCGAGGTCGGGACCTACACCCTGAGCGAAACCACCCTGCCGGACTATACCGGTTCCGACTACAGCTGCGTCGTCAATGGCGGTGCGCCGGTCTCCGGCAACATCATCGACATCGCGGTTGGCGACGACGCGGTGTGTACCGTCACCAACGACGACAACGAGCCGACAGACCTGGCGATTACCAAGACCAACGGCAGCGACACGTACAATCCGGGCAACCAGACGATCTACACGATCACCGTCAGCAACAACGGCCCCATCGACGTGACCGGTGCGCTCGTCAACGACGCCGTTCCCGGCCCCGCCTCGGGTGCGAGTTGGACGTGTATCGGCGACGGCGTGAGCGGCGTCTGCGGGGAAGCCAACGGCACTGGTGCCATAGAGGACGTGCCGGTAGACCTCGTTGACGGCGGCTTTGTCACGTTCACGTACACCGTCGATATTCCCGCGGGTACAGATGGTGAGCTCATCAACACCGCCACGGTCACGAGCCCGCCGGAAACGCCCGATTCTGATCTTTCCAACAACACGGCGACGGACGGGGACATTTACCCTCTCATCCACCGCATGAAGTCGCTGACGGGCGAAGATGGCCTAATCGACGGTGTCGCCGAGCCGGGCGAGACGCTGACCTATACGGTGGCGCTCGAGAACGCAGCAGGTTTCGACGTCGTGTTCGACCTCATCGACAACATAGACGACAACACCACCTATGTGGCGGGCACGGCGGCGGTGGACGGGAATCCGACGGAGCCGGATGTCACTGGCGATCCACTGGAATGGACTGACGTAGATGTTCCGGCGGGAACGACCGTCCTGGTTGAAT
Organism: Chelativorans sp. YIM 93263; assembly: GCF_028767125.1. Classification (GTDB taxonomy): domain Bacteria; phylum Pseudomonadota; class Alphaproteobacteria; order Rhizobiales; family Rhizobiaceae; genus Chelativorans. Next base: position 2,464 of record NZ_JAKCWP010000010.1, on the reverse strand, counting down.
ACAATGTCCTCGTGGACAACCCGCTCCCCGATAGCGTGACGGAGATCCACAACGCGGCGACAAGCGATTGCGCTGGTTTCCCGGATGCGTGCACGACCACACCGACGCCGGGAACGGCTGTTCCGTCCAAGGAACTGACGGGCGAGGACGGGCTGGTCGACGACGTGGCCGAACCGGGCGAGACGCTGACTTATACGGTCACGCTCACCAATCCGGGTACTGTCGACGCGCTTCACGACCTCCGCGACAACATCGACGACAACACGACCTATGTGCCAAACTCGGCGACGGTGGGCGGAACACAGCAGGCGCCGGATCAGGACGGCGATCCCATTGAGTGGTACGATCTTGTCGTTCCCGCCGGTGGCACGCTGGAGGTGGTCTACGACGTTCAGGTGGCCGACCCGATCCCCGACGGTGTGACGGAGATCCGCAACGCGGCGACCGACGATTGCGGCGCCAATCCCGATGCTTGCGTTACCACACCGACACCGGCAACGGCCGTTCCGTCCAAGGCACTGACGGGCGAGGATGGGCTGGTAGATGATGTGGCAGAGCCGGGCGAGACGCTGACCTATACGGTCACGCTGACCAATCCAAGCGCTTTCGGCACGCTTCATGACCTGTCCGACAACATCGACGACAACACGACCTACGTAGCCGGCTCGGCGAGCGTCGGCGGCACGGCCCAGGAGCCTGTCGGCGCCGATCCACTAACTTGGGACGACATCGTCGTGCCGGCGAACGGCAGCATCGACGTGACCTATCAGGTGATCGTTGCTAACCCGCTTCCCGACGGCGTGACAGGGATCCGCAATGCCGCGACCGACGATTGCGGCGCCAATCCCGATGCCTGCGTTACCACACCAACACCGGGAGCGGCCGTTCCGTCCAAGGCCCTGACGGGCGAGGACGGGCTGGTCGACAATGTGGCCGAGCCGGGCGAGACGCTGACCTACACGGTCATGCTCACCAATTCGGGTACGGTCGACGCGCTTCACGACCTTCCCGACAACATCGACGACAACACGACCTACGTGGCGGGCTCGGCGATGGTGGGCGGAAGCCCGCGGGAGCCGGACACCGCAGGCGATCCCCTGGAGTGGGACGATCTCGTCGTTCCGGCAAACGGCACGCTTGAGGTGGTCTATTCGGTCACGGTGGCCGACCCGCTTCCCGATGGCGTGACGGAGATCCGCAACGCGGCGACCCTGGATTGCGATGCCTTTCCGGACGCTTGCGTCAGCACGCGTACGCCGGGCGTGGCCGCACCCTCCAAGGAACTGAGGGACGAGGACGGTCTGGAAGACGATGTCGCCGAGCCGGGCGAGACCCTCACATATACGGTCACGTTGACGAACGAGACCGAGGCCGGCGCACTTTTCGATTTGGCCGACAACATCGACGACAATACCGAGTATGTCGCCGGTTCCGCCACTGTGGGCGGGAGTAGCCAGGAGCCGGACTCCGCGGGCGATCCTCTGGTGTGGAACGATCTCGTCGTTCCGGCGAGCGGCACGCTGGAAGTGGTCTACCAGGTCTTGGTGGCCGACCCTCTCCCCGAGGGTGTCACCGAAGTCAGAAACGTCGCCTACGAGGATGGAACGCCGGAGCCCGATTGCAGCGCCAACCCCGGGCAGTGTGTCGTGATCGATTTGCAAGATCCTTCACTCGGCTTGTTCAAGGCCGGCGCGTACGAGGACGTGGATGGCGACGGCGCCTCCAGCCCCGGCGATCTGATCCGCTACACCTTCACCGTGACGAACACGGGCAACGTGCCGGTTTCCGATGTCGTGCCGCAGGACGAGGGCCCGCTCTTCGGTGGCGCCCAGGGCGAGAACGATCTTTCGGACTTCGAGCCGGAGAATCTAACCCTGGCTCCGGGAGAAGAAGGCACCTTCACTGCGACCTACTCTCTGGGGGAGATGGACATCGATAATGGAGCCGGTCTCGACAACGGCGTGGAGAACACGGCTACGGCGATCGGCTATGTCAACGGCACGCAAGTGACCGGCACGATGGTGGAGTCCGACGAAAGCGTGTCGGTGCTGTCGCTGCCGCTTGCGGCAAGCGATATCTCGATCATCAAGATCGCAAACCTCCGGCAGATCCGCCGGGGTGAGCAGGTGCCGTTCACGATCCGGGTGACGAACAATGCCGGTTCGTTGGCGGAGGGGCTGACGGTGATCGACACGATGCCGTCTGGTTTCCGCTATGTTGAGGGCTCGGCGTCAATTGATGATGCGGCTGTGGAGGCTGTTGTTGCCGGACGTCAGATCCGCTTCGAGGGCCTGTCTCTGGAGGGCAATGGCGAACGCGACATCCGGCTGCGGTTGCAGGCGTTGAGCACGGCCGGGCCGGGCGAGCACACGAACCGGGCGAGCGTCACGGATGTGAGCGGGCGGCGGCTGGGCGCGGAGGCCACCGCCACGGTGGAGATCCTGGCCGAGCCGGTGTTCGACTG
>NZ_JAKCWP010000001.1 GCF_028767125.1 Chelativorans sp. YIM 93263 | reverse complement strand
GACGGTGTCGTCATCGATGGTCGCGGAGCCTTCCACGTAGCGGAAACCGGACGGCATGGTGTCGATCACCGTCAGTCCTTCGGTGAGCGAGCCGGCATTGTTCGTCACCCGGATCGTGAACGGCACCTGCTCACCACGGCGGATCGCCCGCAGGCCCGCAACCTTGATCACCGAAACATCGCTCGCAGCCGCCGGCAGGGAGAGCACGGTCACGCTCTCTTCCGATTCGACGGGGGTGCCGTTCACCCGCGTCCCGTTCGCATAGCCAACCGCCGTCGCCGTGTTCTCGACATTGTTCTCGACACCCGCTGCCGCATCTATGTCCAGTTCTGCCAGGGTGTAGCTGGCCGTAAACTTCCTCTCTTCGCCGGGCTGGAGTGTCGCGGCGGAAGGCGCGAAGTCGGACAGTGTGCCGCCGCCATCGATATCGCCGAAGAGCGGCCCATCATCCTGCGGCACGACATCCGACAGCGGCACGTTGCCCGTATTGGTCACCGTGAAGCTGTAGCGGATCGTATCGCCCGGATTGGCGAAGCCGTTGCCGTCGGAGTCCTCGTAGGCGCCCTCCTTGAGCAGCGTCAGCGCGGGCTTTTGCGGCTCAAGCGTCACGCACTGGTCCGATGGGCAGTCGGGGTCGGCTCCGCCAGGCTCTCGAATGATGTTTCTGAGGGAGACCGCGTCGTCGGGCAGCGGGTCGATCACCTCGACGACGGCGGTGAGCACGAGCACTCCAGGGTTCGTCCCGTCGTGGCCCGGTACATGAAGCCCTGACCAATCCACGACTCCGCTGGAACTACCACCCGAATGCACGCCGCCATTGTCCGCGGAGACGAACACCATGTTCGGGTCGAGAACGTCCTCGACAGCGTAGTCATTGGTTGAGCCGGCTTCGTTCGTCAGTGTGATTTCATATGTCAGCTGCTCCCCTGGCTCGGCGATGCCGGCGACGCTGCCGTCCTCCGACACCAGCCGCTTCACCGGCGTGATGTTGGCGGTGGTGGAAATATCCACGCATTGCGCCGAGGGGCATTCGGGGTCTGGATCCGTGGGATCGCGCTTGATGATGTTGCGAAGCCTCGTGATGCCCGATGGCAGGGGATCGTTGACTCGGGTAACGACCGTCAGGACCAGCGTGCCGGGCGTGCCGCCGGTCTGCGGCGGAACCGTCAAGCCGCTCCAGCGGATCCAACTGCCCTCGTCGGTGCCGCCGCCGGCATTGACGACGGTGACGTTGGAGCCGTACGCATCGATCAGGCCGTAATTGGAATGCGCTACGCCGCCCGTATTTGTAAGGGTGATCTCATAGATCAGTTCCTCGCGCGGCTCGGCCAGACCGTTGGTCGAGCCGTTTTCGGCTACGAGAAGCTTTTGAGACGATACGTTCGGACCGGTTTGCGTGATTACGCATTCCGGCGGCGTCGGCGTGACTTGGCAATCGATGGTCTCGCCTGGCTCACGGGCGATATTGGTAAGCTGCGTGACGCCCTCGGCGATCGGATCGTCCACCCTTACCGTGACCGTCACCACGCGCACGCCGGGATTGGTCCCGTCATGGGCAGGCACGTCAAGCGTCCAGGCAACGTGATCGCCCATCAGTTGGCCGCCATTATCGGCACCGGTGAAGGTGGTGTTGGGGTCCAGCAAGTCCTGAACCTGGTAGGCCGGGTCGGCCCCGCCCTCATTGGTCACCGTGATGCGGTAGGTGAGTGTCTCACCGGGTTCGGCGACGTCACCCATGGTACCGCTCTCGTTTACCAGCTCCTTTAACTTGGTGATCTGCGGGGCCGTCTGGGTTGTCACGCATTGTTGCGGAGCTTGCTGGCAGTCCACCGTTTCGCCGGGCTCGCCGACGATATTGGTGAGTTGCACCACGCCTGGGTCCAGTGGGTCATGGACTTCCACCACGACGGTTAGGACGCGCTCACCCGGCGTTGTTCCGCTATACGCGTCGATGGCAAGCCCACTCCACGTGACCGTGCCGCCACTTTCCGTGCCGCCATCTGAGGCGGAGATGAAATCGGTGTTGGGATCGAGCCGGTCCTCGATCTCGTAACCGGTTACCGGGCCACCCGAATTGGTGAGTGTGATTTCGTACGTTAGCCGCTCTCCGGGCTCGGCCACGCCCGGCCGTGATCCGTCTTCGGATATGAGGAGCTTTTCCTTATCGACCACCCCCGGCACCGGAGTGGTGACGCATTGCGGCGCCGGACATTCGGGCTCGGGCTTTGTCGGGTCGTAGGCGATATTGGTGAGGCGCGACACGCCGCCGGGTATCGGGTCGACCACCGTGACGACCACCTCGAGCGTGAGGACGCCGGGCGTAGTGGGCGTGCCGCCGGGGACTGTCAGGTCCGTCCAGTCCACCTGGCCGCCGGGGCTGCCGCCCGAATGCGCGCCACTACTGTCGGCCGAGACGAAATTCGTGTTCGGGTCGAGCAGGTCGCGATGATCATAGTCCGATGTGGTGCTGCCCGAATTGCGCAGTGTGATCTGGTAGGTGAGCTGCTCGCCGGGTTCGGCAACGCCGGCCGTGCTGCCACCCTCGGCAACGAGCTGCTTCTCGCTTTCGACGAAGGGTGGCGGCGGGAGGACCACGCATTGTGCCGACGGGCAGGGTGGGGGCGGCTCTGTGGGCGTCTTGGCGCTGTTGACCACCTGCTCGCCAGGGGGCAGCGGGTTGATGACCTGCACCACCACCTGAAGCACCATGGTGCCCGGAACACCCCCGTCCTGCGCCGGCACGGTCAGCGTCCACTGCACCTCGTTGCCGGCGAGCGTGCCGCCGTGGGAGGCGTTCTGGAACACGACATTGCCGTCCAGAATGTCGGCGATCTCGTAGTTCGACGCCGTGCCGCCCGTGTTGGTGAGCGTGATCTCGTAGGTAAGGAACTCGCCGTCCTGCGGGAAGACATCGTCAGCGATGCTCTCGTCGACCAGCGCCTTGTTGATCGAAACGTCGGGCGGGATGTCGTCGTTGGTGATGGTACAGACGGCGCTCTGCCCGCTGCCCAGGTTCAGGCTGTTGCTGGCCACCGGCGCACCGCCGTCGATGGCGCAGCGATAGGTGCCGGCGGTGTAGCCGGCCGGACCAGTCTCGCCGAGGGCGTAGCTGCCTGCCGGGATGACCGCATCCGTCACCGCGGGATCGCCCGTCGGGCCGGAGATGTTGGCCGGACCCGATGCCGTCAGGATGAAGTCCTCCACTCCGGCAATGCCGCCATCATTGTTGACGAGCGTTTTGCGCAGCGTTAGCGTCCCCGGCTCATCATCATTGGTGATCGTGCAGACGGCGACCTGCTCGTTGTCGAGCGTGATCGCGTTGCCGGAAACCGGCGCGCCGCCGTCGACCACGCAGCTGTAGTCGCTCGCCGTATAGCCCGGCTGGTTCGTCTCGCTCAGCGTATAGGTGCCCGCCGGCACCGCAGCATCCGTCACGTCGGCGCTGCCGCTGACACCGGAGATGGTCTCCGGGCCGTCGGCGCTCAGCATGAAATCCACGGTGGTCAACGTGCCGCCGTCGTCGTTCGTCACCTGCTTCTCGAGCGTGAGAAGCGGGGCGGCGATGTCGGTGTCAGAATCGGTATTGTTGGCCGGGGTCGGATCGGAGAACCCCTCGGGGTTTGTCACCGTGGCGGTGTTGGTGAGTTCGCCGCTGAAGTTCAGCGGCACGTCCATGGTCAGGGTAAAGGTGACTGAAGACTCAGCGGGCAGGTTCACTGCCGCGTCGACAATATCGCCGGTGCCGTTGGCCACGTTGCAGACGGCGCCGTTCGTCGGGCTGTCGCAGGTCCACGTCGCGCTGGTGATGCCATCGGGGAGCGCGTCATTGACGAGCGCATTTTGGACGCCGAAGGGGCCATTATTGCTGACGAGGATGGTGTACTCCACCTCGCCGCCGCGATCGTATGTCTCCGAACTGTCGTCCTTGTCGATCTCGAGGTCGGCGTCGAGCAGCACCGCCGTCGTGGGGCACTTGGCGCCGTCACCGCCGTCCGACGGCGAATCGGATATTAGAGTCGCATCGCCCGACACGGGATCGAATTGGTAGAAGCCTCCGGTATTGAGACGGCCGAAAATGCCGTTGGTGGCGCTGATCATCGACCCGAAGGTGTCACTACCAGCGCCGAGGCCCGTGAGGCCAACCGGGTCCACGTCTCCCGTGTCGGGATCGATTGAATAAAGATAACCGTCGTCGTGGTTGGCCGCGTAAATCAGTCCGTTGTGCCAGGAGATATCCCCTTGGGTGATGACCTCGTCAAGGACTATAGCCGTCGCCGTCGGCGAGTTCGGATCCGACACGTCGACGCGCCACATCCTGTCCGTGGGCTGGTTATGCTTGAGGTAGAGGAAGCCGTCCGTCCCGAACGTGCCAGAGGCGATCCACCGTCGATAATTATCAACGCCCCCGGCGGGCGCGGCATCGGTGTTGATTCCCCCGCCTGCGATGACACCGAATTCCCGCACGACACCATTGCTGTCGATACGCTGAAGAATGTGCCTGCCGGCACCGCCCGCGGCATCCGGATCCCAAATCGACGAGTAGATAAAGTTGTCGGTGGGATTGTAGCCAATGCCGTTGTAACCGGGGTTATCCGGCGAGCCGATGGTCGGAAAGGTGAACGGGTTGGTGCTCGTGTCGACGCTGTGGAGCTGCGTCGGATTGGCGCCGATCGATAGATACATGGTCGACGTACAGGCGGCGAAGGGGGTCTGCGTCTGCGCCCGGGAAGCCGAAGTCCCCCCTGCCAGAAACGCCGTGGCGGCAAGGAACATCAGCGCCGCGAAACTGACCAGCCTGGCTGGATATCGCACTGCGGAAAGTAGAACCGATCGATGCATGTACGCCCCCTCGTATACATGTCATCCGGTTCCGTGCCGCCGGAGCACCGCTCTGCATTCACTGGAATACATCGCGCTGCGTCAGTGCTCGGCAAGGTGACCAGAAGCACCGGATGATTCGAGGGTAAAATGGGGCATATTGCCGCCGCTTCTGTATTTCAGGAAACTAATTTCTTTTTCAAATAATAACGAGGAGGTTGAACCAATAGGAACTACGGAGAACAATGTGACTAATTTGCCACAACTTCTGGTTTCTCATTTCGAACGTGAAACAGACAATTGGGTTAAAACCGCGACTTCACCGACTCCTTGGCAATGCGCAGTCACGATCCAAGCGCGCGAGTCAAAATGCGCGACGTGGCCTCCGGAAAGCCGAGCAAAAATGCAGGGCTTCGTCTGTTGGGGAGAAGCCGGCGGGAGCCAAAGCGTCCCGGATGGCGAGCGCCCATTCATTGTGCTTGCGGCTTTGCCACCGCGCCCACTGAATCGCCGGACCAAGTGGGCCAGGACCTTACAGAAGCGATCCGCAGCGGCCAAGCCGATTGCGGGGTTGCGCCCCGCGCGGCAGCGCAAGCAGCCGGCCTCGAAATCGTGCCGTTGCTATAGGAGAAGCTCGATGTCATGATGCGCCGGCGGACCTATTCCAGCCGTCGCTCCAGGCGTTAATCACCTTCCTAGGCCAAGGCGGCCTTGACAGCCGCGCTGCCGAACTCACGGGATATGACGCAACTCCGGGAAAGATCCGCTTCTACACCTAACCTTCGGTTCTCCGCCCGGAAAGGCCATGGTGCGGTATAGCCCTGGCGATCAGCCGAGATCGATTTCGCCTTCCACCACATGGTTCAAGTGAGTGCCCTCGGCCGTGATCACGGCCTTCACGGTCAGGGTTCCCTTGCCCTGCAATCCTGCCTCCCCGACCGCCTTCTCGATCGCTTGCTGGGAGGTCACGCCGACCTGCTTAAGGAATTTGCGCATGGATACGTTGAAGGGATCGACTTCCATGTTCCGGGTCATAGATTTGCCTCCATAGTCTGGGACGGTAGAACCGTCGGGTTGATCTGTTTTTAGGTAGCTTTGCAAAGTTGCCTGGCTAGCGGAACACGGAATGATTCGCTACGCAATGCATATGAGACGCGCTCCACGCTTCCTGGCGGCCGCCCTCCTCTTGCTCAGCACGGCGGCGGACGGGATGGAACTCAGAGGCCATGGTGGCCCGGTGCGGGCGATCGCGGTGGCGCCGGAGGGAACGGCCGCGATCACCGGCAGCTTTGACGCGAGAGCAATCGTCTGGTCGCTCGAGACCGGCGAAGCGCGCCGGGTGCTGCTTTTCCACGGCGACGAGGTGAATGCCGTCGCGGTCCTGCCCGACGGCCGCTTCGCCACCGCCGGCGCGGATTCACGCGTTGCGATCTGGGAGCCGGGCCGGGACGCCCCGGCCCGCGTGCTCCAAGGGCATACCGCACTCGTCACGGCGCTCGCAGTCTCGCCCGACGGATCCACCCTCGCCTCCGCCTCCTGGGACACCACTGTCCGGCTCTGGCCGCTTGCGGGAGGAGATGCGCGCGTGCTCGATGGCCATGAGGGAAATGTCAATGCGGTGACCTTCCTCTCTGACGGCACGCCCGTCAGCGCGGGATACGACGCCAAACTAATTTTCTGGCCGCATGACGCCGGCGCGGCGCCGGTGCGCGTGACCCTGCCCACCCCGCTCAACACGCTCGCGGCACTGCCCGGGGACCGTCTCGCTCTCGGCGGGGCCGACGGAACGGTGCGCCTGCTCGACCGCGACGGCACGATTCTATCCGAAGCGCGTGTCGCCCGGGCCCCCGTGGTCGCGCTTGCTGCTTCGCCGGACGGGAAACATCTTGCTACCGCCGACATCCGAAGCGCCATTGTCCTTCTTAATACGTCAGACCTCGCGCCCGTGCACGAACTGAACAGCCCCCCGGTCTGGTCCCTTACCTTCACGCCGGACGGCGAGACGCTCCTGACCGGCGGTGCGGACCGCGTCGTGCGCCAATGGAACGTCGAAACCGGCGAGTCTATCGGCACGGTCGCTGCCGGCGAGACCGATCCGCTGGCCGAATTCGCCGGTGATCCAGGGGCGGAAGCCTTCCGCGCCTGCGTCGCCTGTCACACGCTCGACCCGGAAGACGGCAACCGCGCTGGGCCCACTCTTCACGGCATCTTCGGCCGCAGGATCGCCTCCGTCCCGGGCTATCGATATTCGCAGGCGCTGCGTGACATGGACATCGTCTGGACGCCGGAAACGGTGTCGGAGCTTTTCGAGGTGGGACCGAGCATCTACACGCCCGGCACCAAGATGCCGGAACAGACGATCAGCAACGACCAAACCCGCGCCGCCCTCATCCGCTTTCTTCAAAGGGAGACTGGGGGCTGACTAGCACCAGCAGCACTTATCTTTGACCATGGTGGTGACTCGATGTTCATAGACAAAACGATCAAAGCCAAGGACCGTTAGTTAGAACGGGCTAGCCCGGCTTGTCGCCACGCGACTCGCGGTCGCGCAAATAATCCTCCGTCGTGCGTGGCGCTGGCCGAGCGGGGCTGGCATAGGGATCGAACCCTTCGTTGGTCACCGCCTCGACCCGGCAATTGTCGCACATCCGCACCACGTCGATTCGCCGCGCGTTCTCGCCCGCAAACATCCAGTGCTTGTCTTCGAGCGTAGCAACGATGCGCTCGACCGTGCTCTTCGTGCCGAACGGCTTGCCGCAGCGGATGCAGCAGTAGGGCTCTTCCTCCTTCACCAACCGGCGCGGCGCCCTCCATGCCTCAAAATCGAGTTGCGGCGTAAGCCGGATCACGTCCTCCGGGCAGGTCGCCGCGCAAAGCCCGCATTGCACGCAGGCGCTCTCGGCGAAATAGAGGGCCGGCTTGTCCTCGCTGTCGGAGAGCGCACCTGTCGGACAGGCCGAAACACATGAAAGGCACAGCGTGCACCCGTCTGTGTCGACGTCAAGGCTTCCGAAAGGAGCGCCGGCCGGCAGCGTCACACGGTCGGCTGGCGTCGGCGCGGCTCGATGCAGCTCGACCATCGTGGTTCTCAGGAGGTTCCGTTTGTTGCCGACAGGCAGGAATGTCGCCGGCTGTGGCGAAGGGATGCCTGGGATCACCCGGTCGAGCGCAGAGCGAAGGATGTCGGGATCGTCGGCTTCAATCAATTCGCAGACCTCGGAGCCATAGCCGAGAGAACAGGTCAGCAGGTTCGCGATTGTGATGTTTGCCGCAAGACCCGCCAAATCGTGTTTCGGCTTGGCGGGGCCGAGCGCCCTGACTGCGGAGGCGCCCCACGCCACGGAAGCGGCCCAGGCGTCAATGCCCAGTTGCGTGATCTCGTTCACCGCCACCGGCAGGACCTTGGCCGGGAGTCCGGGCCCGAAACGGGCGAGCGCGTCGATCAGTGGCTCACCGTGGCGGGTATCGTGGAACAGCACGACCGGTTCATGACCTCCCGCATTTCGGTAGGTGAGGAGAAGTGTGCGAACCCGCCGCAGAAGCGCGTCGGCGGCAGGCAAAGCGTAAGCGGCGGCACCGGTCGGGCAGACGGCCGCGCAGTTGCCGCACCCGGCACAGACTTCCGCGTCGATCGCAACGTGATCGCCAGCCGGCGCAATAGCGCCCGTCGGGCACAGGTCGAGGCAACGCGTGCAGCCCGTGATACGCGACCGCGAATGGGCGCACAGGGAATCGGAGAAGTCGATGAAGCGCGGTTTGTCGAACTCACCGACCAGGTCGGCGGCCTTCCAGATCGCCTCGGCAATGGACGCTCGGTCGCCGGGATCGACCCGGATATAGCCGTCGCGCAATTCATGGGCCGGGAAAAGCGGCGTTTGCCCGGAGAGGTCGAGCACGATGTCAGCTTGCGAGACCGCACCGTTGCGCGCTTGCCCGAACTGCAGCTTCTCCCGCGAGGAGGGCGACGGCACGGCGAAATCGTCCACCGTCAGCTCGAAGGCCCCGAGATGGCCGTGCGCATTGCGGATCGTCCCCTTCGCCACGGGAAAATCCCACACCCGGTGCGGGATCACCTCGCCCGGCCGTGACAGGATGACGGTCACGTCGAGCTTGTCGGCAAGCTGCCGCCCCGCCTCGATTGCCGTCTCGTCACGGCCATAGATCAGGATCACGCCCCGGCTGGAAAGTGTCACGAGCGCCGGCGCCTCGGCGGGCTCGGCGGCCATGGCCATGAGGGCGGCAGCCTTCGGCCCGGCCTGCGCCGCGGTCTCGGCCCAGCCAGCCGTCTCGCGGATGTTCGCGAACGCCAGTTTGCCAGCGAAGCCGAGATCTTCGACGACCTCCCTGAAGAGCGGCGCCTGCTGGGTGCAGCCGATCGTCACCGCGTCGGTGCCGCCCAGGAAGGCGCGCACCCGGTCGAGCTCGGCGCCACAGAACTGATTTCCCGTTTCGACCTCGGCGCCCCGGCACCCGCGCTCGACGCTGTCGCCATAGTCCGGCATGCTCGCTTCGCAGGAACAGACCAGAACCTTGCGCCGTTTTTCTAGGGTCATTTCAACTCCCGTCGTGCACCGCCGCCCATCGGTAGCGTTGCCACTTTAGAAGTATTATAATGGTTGGCCGCAGTCATCAACATATGGTTCGAAATGCCCTTGCGCCCATCCGTCACCGACCGGGCCATCGATCTGCCCCCACCCTACAACCTCGTCCCGCTGCGTGAGGCCGGAGACGCCTTCGCATATGCCTGCGCCATCGCCGGCAACCAGGGCGCCGGCACGCTCGTGTGGGTACGCCGCTACGACCTGGCCGAGTTCGCCGTCGTCCTCGAGCCCGAGGAACCGCTCGCGGAAGCGCGCCGCGCCCTCTATATCGGCGCAAATGCGCTCGCCGATGCGCTCGCCGTCCACGCTCCGCCGGAAAAGCCGATCACCTTCGACTGGCCGGACACGATCCGCATCGACGGCGTGCTCGTCGGAGGATGCCGGCTTGGCTGGCCCGAGGGAGTGCGCGAGAACGAAGTCCCACCCTGGCTTGTCTTTTCCGGCATGATCCGAACCGTGGCGCTGCGCGCCGTCGAGCCCGGTGCCCGGCCACATAACGGAGCGCTGGAGGAAGTGGGCTTCGAGATGCTCGATGCTGGCGAGATCGTCGCGAGCTTTGCCCGGCACCTCATGCACGGCTTTCACGAATGGAGCGAGGCCGGCTTCGCACCGGTCGCCAAGGGCTGGCTCGACCGCCTGCCCCGGAAGGAGAACCAACGCGTTCGGCTGGCCGGCAACGGAGACCTCCTGCTCTTCCGGGCGGCCGAACTGCAACCCGCCAAACGGCGGAACCTGAGAACCGCACTTGCCACACCTTCCTGGCTCGATCCGGCTATGGGGGCACCATGGCTATAAAATTGCCTCGGACGATCCGGCTCGATCCGTCGGACACCTTCGTCTACAACCGCGCGGCGGAGCCGGGAGAATGGGCGGTGACTGGCACTTTCCTGTTCTTCGGCGTCGATACGGGCGGCCTTATAGGAAAGGAGCGGCAAGCTTTCCGCGCTGGCTTCCTAGGCATCAAGAGTTTCGGCTGGTCCACTCTCGCCCTCGTGACGGAAGCGAGCGCCGGAGAGCACGCTGCGGCTGTCGAGCGGCTGTCGGAGCAACTCGTTACCCACTGCGGCGCGCCCGACATGGACCGCGCACGCGCGGCAGCCGAGGAGGAAATCGACTTCGCCCAGTCGCTTTGCGATCATCCGCCGAACACGCTCCTCGGGATTCAGCGGACGAGCGAGGGGGACGGTATACGGGAGAAATTCCGCACCCTGCACCGGAACGCCAGCCGGCTCGAGCCCATCAACGCCTTCCGCGTCATCGAGGTCGAAGAGGAGGAGGAGATGCAACTCGACGACATTGATCTCCACGCCATGGCAAGGGAGCGAAAATGAAGGATTTCTGGGTGGCATCCGGACATCATCTTCTCGACCGGGACGAGGCGGGGCGGCTGCTCGTCACCGATGCGTTTCTGAAGGCCTATCTCGCGCGGCCGGAGCTGCTGCCGCCCGAAAATGCCTGCGAGGCGGAGCTGCGGCTGCATCACGAGCTCTTGATGCACCATCCACGCCGGCCGGTGACCGGTGACGAGATCGCTGCGATGGAGGACGCGGACGCGCGCGAGAACTGGACGTTCATGATCGCCTTCCGCGACCTCCTGCTTTCCGCACCCAGCCTTGAAGCGGCCTACCTGAAGCTGGTGCGCGGCTCGGCAGAAAATACCCCGCCGCTCTTCATGAACCAGCTCGCCCAAGTGGTGCTGCGCAATGCGCTCGACGGCGAGCAGGACCCTTTTGTCCTGCGCGCCGCAGAACTGTTCTTCCGTCCCCAGCGCGTAACGTTCCATGAGGGAACGGTGCTCCTTGCCGACGCCGAAGCGGTCGAACTGCACGAGCAGAACCGCCACGCCTCGCCACTCCTCAACATGCTTGGCGGTCCTGCCGTCACCGAGCTCGACATCCTGGATGAGGCGAACGCGGCGGGTTACTTTGCCCGGAGCGACGCCTTCGACATGGTGCTCAATCTCGGCGGCGACGGTCTGGCGCGCCGCGGCCTCGCGACCGCGATGGCCGCCTGGATACGTCATCTCCTCGCTGTCGAGGTGGAGATCGAGCTGGTCGACCGGATCGAGGACGAGAGCTGGACCTGGTTCGTCGGTCTCGATGCCGAGGCCACCCGGATCGGCAACACGCTCTGGAACGGGCACGAGCTCGAATCCGAGCCGGCGGAGCGCGTCATCGCACTGTTCCGGCTCGCCTTCTCCGACACGCGCGAAGTGATCCCCGAGGTTGGAACGCGCCCCGTCTGGCTGATCCTGGCGATGATGCCGGACCGGACTATCCGCGTGAAGCCGCAGAATCTGATCGCCGGATTGCCCTACCGGGTTGCCGCACCGGCGAGTTGAGGAACGATGATGATAACAGACGTGACGGAAGTCGGGGTGATCGTCGAGCGGCGGGTCCTGAAAAATCCATGGGCCGATCATGCCTGGGTGCCTGTCGCGGTGCTGGCCGGCGCGCCGGTCGCCGCGCCCTGGACAGTGCTCAGCGAAACCCCCGAGGCAACGCGCTATTTCGCCGGCGCCTTCCAGCTTCAACTATTCGCGTCCGAGACCGGAATGTATCGTGACAATCTGCATTCGAGGCAGCCGAGTCTCTGGATCTCGCTCCGCCCTTCCCGCACGCCGCCCGGCGTCGCGCTCCACCTCGTGACCGCCGACCCGTCCGAAGCCGAAGCGCGGACGGAGCCCGGCACCGATATCGTCGAGGCCGTTCCAATGCCGCCCGAGATCGAAAAGCGGCTGGCCGCCTTCGTCGCGGCGCATCACGTCGAGCGCCCCTTCGTCAAACGCAAGCGCGACCGGCCCGATATCGAGGCCATGGCAAGAAAGATCCCAGGCAAATGACCAGCCGCGACGACAATCCCCTCGCCCGCTGGTCCCGCCGAAAGCAGGCGGCGCGGAAGGCCGAGGCTCCCGCCCCGGATGAGGCAAGGGACGCGGCCCCCAAGGAAGAAGAGCGGGTCGAAACCCAAATCCCCGCAACGGTGCCCGACGCTGCCGAGCCTCCGGAGCCCCTGCCCCGTCTCGAAGACCTTACACCGGAGAGCGATCTTGCAGTTTTCCTGCGCAAAGGAGTGCCGGCGGCGCTAAGGAACACGGCACTCAGGCAGATGTGGTCGCTCGATCCTGTGATCCGCGACTATGTCGGTCCCGCCGAATATGCCTGGGATTTTAACAAGCCGGGCTCCATGCCGGGTTTCGGTCCTCTGGAGGCGGGCAAGTCGGTGGTTAATTTCCTGTCGAAGGTGGGCGGCTCCGACCCGCAAGATGCGGCGGAAGAGCCGGAAACGCCGCCGAAACAGGAAGCTCTTGTCCCCTCCGATCCGGAGACGGCCGCCCCGCCGGACAGGGCGGCGGAGGCCTCGGCTCCAGCCGAAACGGCCCAGCCTGCGGACCGGCCGGAAGCTCTGCAACCCGGCTTTTCGCAAAAAGAAGTTGCGGAGGCGTCGCCGCCCGAGGACCCACCTGCAGGATCACAAGAAGCATCGGCGCGCCCGCGCCATGGCGGCGCATTGCCGCGGTAAGCAAGTCAATCAGCAAGAATAAATTTGACTATTAATGTCAACTTTGGCTTTTCTGTACATTGCAGCGATGCATCCGTTGCCAACCGTACGTTTTGCCGGAAAAATAGCCGCCATCACTGTAAAAAACTTATGTTCTAGTTGCAGCACTCTCATTTGAGCCTTGCAATCACATCGATGTAGGTTTTTACTACCGGTTGGATGGCGACTCCATAAAGGGGCGCGCCGTCAAGGTCGTGACATGGACATGGTCTCAGGTCTGGAGGAAGCGATCAGGAAGGCGGGTGGCGTCGGCGCATTTGCGCAAGCGCTCGGGTTGACTCCGTCTTCCGTGTCGACTTGGCAAACAATCCCCGCCGAGCATGTGCTCGAAGTCGAGGCCGTGACCGGTGTCGGGCGGACAATCCTGCGTCCCGATCTTTACCCCGAACAGGCTGGAAGTGGCGCGGGAGTCGACGAAGTCGATATGGCGCGCACCCAGGAATACGCCCTGCTCGGCTCCCTTCTCCTGCGCGCCCCGAATGCGGCATCCCTTGCAGTTCTGTCGCAGTTCCAAGGTACTGATACGCCGCTCGGCGTGGCGCATATCGCGCTTGCGCAGGCGGCGAACATGGTTTCGCCCGAGGCGCTCAGACGCGAATATTTCGACCTCTTCGAGGGGGTCGGACGCGGCGAGTTGCTGCCCTATGCATCGTATTACCTGACAGGGTTCCTGAACGAACGGCCGCTTGCCCGCTTGCGCGAGGATCTCATGCGTCTCGGCCTGGAGCGCGCCGAGGGCCATTGCGACCCGGAGGACCATCTCGGCACCCTGTGCGAGATCATGAGCGGTCTGGCCGGCGGTCGCTTCGAAGCGTCCCTCGTCGAAGAGCACGACTTCTTCGAGCGCCACATAGCACCATGGGCAGGACACTTCTTCGCCGATCTCGAAAATGCGAACGCAGCGCGGTTCTACCGGGCCGTCGGCACTGTGGGACGACTGTTCATAGACATAGAAGCCGAAGGCTTCGCCATGGAGACGCGCCGCAGCGCGTAAGGATCAACAGGAAGACGGGTGTCGAGCCGGACGACCGCATGGGAGGAAGTAGAATGCACGACAAGCAACGGACGGCGATCAACCGCCGCAATTTCCTTCGTGCATTCAGCGGCGCATCCACCGTCGCCGTCGCCACGGCCGCCGCAACGTTCACCCCGAGCGAGGCACTGGCCTACGATCCCGGCGAGGAGGAGACAGGGCCCCGCTATCAGGAAACCGATCACGTCAAGGCCTTCTACCGCGTGAACGGCTACGAGACGCTGGACAAGTGAGGCTGCCATGCTGACGAAACGGAAGAACGGCCAAGCTGGCCAAACGAAACTGCAGTCGCTGCTGGGCGCGGGCGGTGCGGCTCCCATCGACCGGCGGACCTTCCTGCGGCGCTCCGGTCTCACCGTCGGCGGATTGGCCGCGATCGGCTCGTTCCAGCTCGGCTCCGTTCGGAAGGCGGAGGCGATCAGCCCGCCTCAGCCCGGCGTGCCCATCGAGCTCAAGAAGAGCATCTGTACCCATTGCGCGGTCGGCTGCACGGTGACCGCGGAAGTCCAGAACGGTGTGTGGACCGGCCAGGAACCCTCCTGGGACAGCCCGATCAACCGCGGCTCCCACTGCGCCAAGGGCGCAGCCGTACGCGAACTCGTACACAGCGACCGCAAGCTCAAGTACCCGCTCAAGCTCATCGACGGTCAGTGGACCCGTGTCTCTTGGAACGAGGCGATCGGCGAGATCGGCGACAAGATGATGGAGCTCCGCGAGGCCTCGGGGCCGGATTCCGTCTACTGGATGGGCTCGGCCAAGTTCTCCAACGAAGGCACCTACCTGTTCCGCAAGCTTGCCGCCTTGTGGGGAACCAACAACCAGGATCACCAGGCGCGCATCTGCCATTCGACGACCGTCTCCGGCGTAGCCAACACCTGGGGCTACGGCGCGATGACAAACTCCTTCAATGACATCCGCAACTCCAAGACGCTCATCATCATGGGCGGCAATCCGGCGGAGGCGCACCCCATCTCCCTGCAGCACCTCTTGGAGGGCAAGGAGCTCAACCACGCCAATTTCATCGTCATCGATCCGCGCTTCACCCGCACCGCCGCGCACGCGACCGAATATGTGCGCCTCAGATCCGGCACCGACATCGCGGTGCTGTGGGGCATGCTCTGGCACATCTTCGAGAATGGCTGGGAGGACAAGGAATTCATCGCCCAGCGCGTCTACGGCATGGACGAGATCCGCAAGGAGGTGGCGAAGTATCCGCCCGACGAGGTCGAGCGCATCTCCGGCGTGCCCGGGGAGCAGTTGAAACGCGTCGCCGAGTTGTTCGCCACGCAGAAACCGGCCACGATGATCTGGTGCATGGGCCAGACGCAGCACACGGTCGGCACCGCCAACGTGCGCGCAAGCTGCATCCTTTGTCTTGCCACCGGCAATGTCGGCAAACCCGGCGCCGGCGCCAACATTTTCCGCGGCCACGACAACGTGCAGGGTGCCACCGATATCGGGCTCGATGTGGTTACCCTGCCCTTCTATTACGGCCTCACGGAAGGCGCCTGGAACCATTGGTCGCGGGTCTGGGAAATCGATTACGAGGACCTTCTGTCACGGTTCGCCTCTAAGGAGGTCATGGAGACGCCCGGCATCCCGCTGACGCGGTGGTTCGATGCGACATTGCTGCCGAAGGACGAGATCCAGCAGAGCGACAATCTGCGGGCCATGTTCGTGCAGGGTCACGCGAGCAACAGCATCACGCGTATTCCCGAATCCGTGAAGGGGCTGGCGAAGCTCGACCTCCTGGTTGTCGCAGATCCGCATCCGACCACATGGGCCTCGCTCGCCGTACAGGCAGGACGCACGGAGAATACGTATCTCCTGCCGGTATGCACGCAGTTCGAAACCTCGGGCTCGCGCGTCGCCTCCAACCGCTCGATCCAATGGGGCGAGCAGATCGTCGCACCCTCCTTCGAGCAGAAGGACGACTACCAGGTCATCTATCGCCTGGCGCAAAAGCTCGGGCTTGCCGAGCCGATGTTCAAGAACATCGCCGTCGAGGGCGACCGTCCGGTGCCCGAGGATGTGCTGCGTGAGATGAACCGCGGCAGTTGGTCGACTGGTTATTGCGGTCAGTCGCCAGAGCGCCTCAAGGCACATATGAGAAACCAGCACAAATTCGATCTAGTCACCTTGCGCGCGCCGAAGGACGACCCCGAAGTCGGCGGCGACTACTACGGCCTGCCGTGGCCATGCTGGGGCAAGCCGGAACTGCGCCATCCCGGCACTCCGAACCTCTACAATCCGGATTTGCACGTCATGGATGGCGGCAGCCCCTTCCGCGCGCGCTTCGGCGTGGAGCGGGACGGCGAGACGCTGCTTGCGGAAGGGTCCTATACAAGAGGCTCGGAGCTCACGGACGGCTATCCGGAGTTCACCATGGCCGTCCTGAAGAAGCTCGGCTGGGATGCCGATCTGACGCCGGAGGAACTTAGCGTCATCGAGACCATCGGTAGTGACATCGACGCGGTCTCCTGGTCGACCGACCTTTCGGGCGGGATCCAGCGCGTCGTGCTCAGCCATGGCTGCCATCCTTATGGCAACGGCAAGGCGCGCGCGTTGGCGTGGAACCTGCCCGATCCCGTTCCCGTCCACCGCGAGCCGATCTATACGCCACGGGTCGACCTGGTCGAGAAATATCCGACCCTCCCCGATGCCATGCAGTTCCGTGTGCCCAACATCGGACACGCCGTGCAGCAGGCGGCCATCGAAAAGGGCATCGCCCGGGATTTCCCGCTGATCCTCACCTCGGGCCGGCTGGTCGAATACGAAGGCGGCGGCGAGGAGACGCGCTCGAACAGGTGGCTGGCCGAGTTGCAGCAGGAGATGTTCCTGGAGATCAACCCGGCGGACGCCTCCGAGCGCGGCATCTCCGACGGCACTTGGGTGTGGGTAACCGGCGCCGAAAACAATTCGCGGGCGCGGGTGAAGGCGCTGGTGACGGAGCGTGTCGGCCAGGGGGTGGCGTTCATGCCGTTCCACTTCGGGGGATGGCTTGAGGGCAAGGAGCTGCGGGCCAACTATCCCGATGGCACCGATCCCTATGTTCTCGGCGAAAGCGCCAACACCATCACCACCTACGGATACGATCCCGTGACAAACATGCAGGAGCCGAAGGTCACGCTCTGTCAGGTCCAAGCGGCGTGAGTGGGAGGAAAAAATGGCCCGAATGAAATTCCTTTGTGACGCCGACCGCTGTATCGAATGCAACGCCTGCGTCACTGCCTGCAAGAACGAGCACGACGTGCCGTGGGGCATCAACCGCCGCCGCGTCGTCACCATCAACGACGGCAAGCCGGGCGAGCGCTCGGTCTCGATGGCCTGCATGCACTGCACCGACGCGCCCTGCGCGGCGGTGTGCCCGGTCGACTGTTTCTACACGACGACCGACGCGGTG
This sequence comes from Chelativorans sp. YIM 93263, assembly GCF_028767125.1. Classification (GTDB taxonomy): domain Bacteria; phylum Pseudomonadota; class Alphaproteobacteria; order Rhizobiales; family Rhizobiaceae; genus Chelativorans. The sequence goes on along the minus strand of NZ_JAKCWP010000001.1, from coordinate 859,102 downwards.
GTGCTGCACTCCAAGGATCTGTGCATCGGGTGCGGCTACTGCTTCTACGCCTGCCCGTTCGGCGCGCCGCAATATCCGCGCACCGGCAATTTCGGCTCGCGCGGCAAGATGGACAAGTGCACATTCTGCGCCGGTGGCCCGGAAGCCGATTCCACCGAAGTCGAGTACGCCAAATACGGCGCCAACCGGCTGGCCGAGGGCAAGCTGCCGCTTTGCGCCGAAATGTGCTCCACCAAGTCCCTTCTTGCCGGCGACGGCGAGATCATCGCGGCGATCTACAAGGAGCGGGTCACGCAGCGCGGCTACGGCTCGGGCGCATGGGGCTGGCAGACGGCCTACCAGGAACCGATCACGGTCTGACGAAGGACCGACCCCGCAGAGACCCGAGGGAGGGTGGAGAAATGCAGGTCTTGAAGCGTTTTGGGCCGATTGGGCCGGCTTTCGCCGCGATCGTTCTGGCTTTCGGTCTGCTCGTCGCTCCGGCAGCAGCCCAGGAGGGCCCGTCGGGGAGCAATCCCACCGCCCAGTCGGTGAACGAGCAGCAACTCCTCCAGGAACTGAACAAGATCCAGGGCCGCGTCACCATACCAGACGCCAAAGCCGGGACGCTGGAACAGCCTCAGGGGAGGGGCTTCCGTGAATACCACGAAGGTGCCCTGCCCTGGATCGGTGGCATTGCCGTGCTCGGGATGCTCCTCCTGCTCACACTGTTCTATTTTGTGAGAGGTCGCATTCGCCTGCGGTCTCCGGAAGCCGGCGTCAAGATCCTGCGCTTCAACGCTATGGAGCGCCTGACCCACTGGATAACCGCAACCGCCTTCATCATCCTCGCCATCACCGGATTGAACTTCGTCTTCGGCAAGCGCCTGCTGATGCCGCTGATCGGACCCAACGCTTTCTCCGCATGGTCCCAGTGGTCGAAATATGCCCACGACTTCTTCTCCTGGGCATTCATGCTCGGCATTGTCGTTATGGCGATCCTGTGGATCTGGGACAATCTTCCCGACCGCTACGATGCCCATTGGCTCAAGGTCGGCGGCGGCATGTTCGACAAGACCAACCGGACGCACCCGCCGGCTACCCGGTTCAACGCGGGCCAGAAGCTCATTTTCTGGTCGGTGATCATCGGCGGCATCGCCCTTTCCGTTTCGGGGATATTTATGCTGTTCCCGTTCTCCTACGCCGATGTGAATGGAATGCAGCTGGCACAGACGATCCACGCTACGGTCGGGGTGCTGATGGTGGCCGTCATCATCGCCCACATCTATATCGGTACCCTCGGCATGGAAGGTGCCTACGAGGCGATGGGCTCCGGCACCGTCGACCTCAACTGGGCCAAGGAGCACCACAGCGTCTGGGTGGAAAAACAGGAAGCCAGGACCGAACCGTCTCAGCCGTCCGCGCCGCCGACACCGGCCGAATAGCAAGTCGCCCGGCGGTGAAACCATTCGCCGTGTCCCGGCCGGGCTGCGGTGGTGCCGGGGCAGACGAGAATCTGTTGAGCATTACGGCACAAAAGGGCGCGCCCTCCCCCGCCAATGGAGGAGAGAGGCGCAGGCACAAGCGCCTTTGCCGATCATCACTTCCGGTGACTTGCTGCAAGGCCGGCGCAGCCTTTTTCTCCCTCGTGGCGGGGGAGAAAAGAAATTCTTGGCTTAGCGCAGCTAATCCGTAGAATCTGCAAGGAGGGGGCCTTGGCGCGCACAGCCGGCGCGATCAGGAAGACGGCTCCTCCGGCTCCGCTGAGGCGACGACGTCACTGTCGGGCTCTCCCGTCCAGGCAGCGCCCACGAGGTTATAGCCGGGGTCGCCCACACGCGCGCTGGGCGTGCTGTAGGCCTCCCATGACGGCGTCTGGTCCGAAGTCATGAAATAGCCGGCGCCGATCGCGATTGCGATGGCGACGACAATTCCCGTCAACATCATACCCATCCGGCTTCTCCTTTTTCACCTGCCTCGAAGCGCCCAGCCCGGGCCGGACAGCCGTTCACTGCTGCGGCTGCGTTTGCTGCGAGGGAGATTCCGCGTCGTTCGCCTGCGTTTGATATTGCAGATCGAGCGCCGTCAGCGCGAGCAATGGCGGCGGCATGGGAGCGCCGGCAAGCCTGAGCTTCCTGGCCGCATCTCGGCACGCAGCGATGTCGTTGGCTTCGGCAAGTTGCTCGGCCCTGTCGAGACTCAGCGGCATGTTCTCCCCCGCTTCGACGGCCTCGGTGGGCACCGGTGCGCTCAGGCTGGAGGTCTGGGGCGCATTTTCCGCATCGCCTTCCGCCGAGTCCTCGCTACTGGGTTCAGGCGCCTCATGGGCCGGGCCGCTTTGCCCGGTAGCCTCCTGCGCTGAACCGCCCTCGGAGGCAGGTTCCGGCGGCACGGCCTCGCCCGAGGCCGGGGAAGAATCCTCGCCCGTTCCAGCAGACTCACCCGTTGCCGCCGCAGCGGCGGGGGCGTCAGCCGTGGCATCGGGCTCCGGTGGGTTCTCCTGCACAAAGGCGAGGAGTTCCCGGCAGAGATTGGCAGGTTGCCCGGCTTCGGCCTGTTGCGAAGCCGTCGGATCGGCCGGTGCCGTATTCTCCGGCGTTGCGGAAGCGGGAGCTTCTTCCTCCGGGGTAGCCGGTTCCGGCGCGGCATCTGTCTGTGCGAGCGCAGTCGACGCTACTAGGGCGAAGACTCCCGTGAGAACAAAAATTCTCATCGCATTGATCTCCTTCCTAAAGGATCTCCCTTTCCGCCGCCCGACAACATTAGCCCAATGTGTGCCTGAACGACAGCAAAATTGAGAAGTGCACCCGGCTGATATGGTAGGCATGGATGGTAAGCCAGGCAGGTGCGTTGAGGGTGTACGGCCAAGTCCGGAGGTGCCGATACTGGCGGCGTTCATGTTGGCTGAACTCTGGAATTGGCTGCTGGGCGTGGTCATCTCTACCGGTTTGCTAGGTATTGCTGCGTATCTAATGCGCGACACTATAGGCATTTTTTGCCAAGGTTGTTGAGCACCGATTTAAAAACAAGCGGCCGCAATGATAATGAAGCTTCTCAGCTTACCTTTGCGTGACAAGGGTGGCCTCATCAAGGCAGCCACCTCTGCAAGACAACAATCAAGTTAGCTCCCGGCTCAAAGGAGGGATGCGGTAAGTGGGGCGAGGGGCTTGCGTACTACTGGTCAACGTATTTCCACGATGAGACCTTACGAGCAGTTCGTCACGAAGTTTCCGGCGCGGATGACATGGCCGGCGATTGCGGAATACGTTTAAGCTTGGCGTTAGATTCTCGTCGCGTGCATATCAACATCCGCTCACCTCTGGAGCAGTAGGCCTGCCTGACGATCTGATCAAACCACGAAAGCGCCCGGCAAGTTCGTTTCCTGCCGAAAGGCATCAGAATGACAGCACTGGATTTCAGACCATCATCGCTAAACGACCAAAATGGGCCGAAAAACGGTGTTAGCGACCGTTCGGCTGTCAGGTAATTAAAATGAAGCCTTGTATGAAATCAAACTCTATCGGATCGCACACATGTGCTCGCCGCGCTTTACGAGAGCGTAAAAAATTGTTCACCAGCTTAGAATAGCTGGTAAGTCTAAGGACACACCGGTGTAAGTGGAACGGTCCCAGCATCATCCATGAGCAATCCCCGTAAAGCTGGTGTGCGAGGATGCCGTGGTCGAGAGCGGTCAGACTGCTCTTGTCCAAGATTGAGGCTTAGCAAACTTGCCCCTTGCCTAGGCGATCCGCCGAAGCCAGAGACTATTCAGATCACCACGGAACAGTGCCCATGGTCGCGTGAGTGAACGTGCCTGTCGGCCCTTCAGAACCGAGCACCGCAACGCGCACGGCCTGGCGGCCCCCTCCTCAACAGTATCCGTGCCCGCAAACCCGTTGAGCCGCGTTTGGGTGTATCCGGGCGATACCGCATTCACATAAATTTCGGGCCAGGGCTGCGTCACAAAGACTTTCATGTGGTAGCGTTCATATGGAGCTGAATGTCGCGGGCAGGTTGGCCGGTCGCATGTTGGAGCGCGACCGCAGCATCTACCAATCCACGGTCGAAAAAGACCCACTCTGTTTTGTCCGCGATCCGCTTGCGGTCATCCGCTGTGATCCTGATGACCCGGTTGGCGAAAGCGGCAAGGTCAACCCAAGGCAGCGCAGCGCCTTCGCCGCGCAACTCCTCTTCTACGATCCGACGGCCGGGCTCGGGAACTACCACAAACCCTCTTCGCTCCCGTTCTGCGAGCAGCGTCAACTTGCCCCCTCCAGAACAGCCCGACAGCACAACGTCGAAGTTTCATGATGACTCCTGTTCGACGTCCGCATTTGGACCAACTCAAGCGATGTTATGTCTCTTATGGGGGCGGCTGCGGAACGGATTGTTGCCAGTAAGGACCGGAAACTGACCGTCAACTCACGGCCTTCAACAGCTGCTCAACGATGCTCATCATTCAACAAAGGAGATCCGGCAAGCGCGAGGCGGATGCGACCGCGCCCCACGCGAACCAGTTGGACCGGCGCTCCCTTGTCTTCGAGCCGACGCCGCAGGAGGAGGAGGCGCGTTTCGAGGTTGTCCTTGTAGTCCGGCAGGCGCAACTCATCAGCCAGGCGAATTTCCCGGTTGGTGAACTCGGTCCGCCCCTCTTGAAGATAGCGGCGCAGGAGATGGATGAGCAGGCGGCCAGCCACCCCCTTAATCAGATACTCGTTTTCGATGAAAACGCTGTCGTCATAGGCATGGTGGACCACGCGGAACGGACGTCCCGCCGGCGAGGAATCTGGCGGCGAAGCCGGTGCCGCGACGCTCTCCACCGCCTCGCTCTCCGAAAGCGCGATCGCCCCCGCCGCCTGGGCGGCCATGATGGCGAGCACAGCTTGGTCTTCCCGACTGAAGGCCAGTCGCTTGGCGCTTTCGGCAAAGAGCACGCCGCGCAGAACGCCATGGGCGACCATCGGCAATGCAATCTGGCTCATGGCGTCGGGCATTCCTGGCAGTTGGATGGTGCGGGTGCGGTGCTCTTCGGTAGCCGAGGTGCGGATCGCCGACCCGAAGCGTCTGACCCGGCTCATGTCGCTAACCCTGATAGGGCGGCGCTCCGCAGCGGCCGTGCCGATCACGCCGATCCCCACAGCGATCTCCGAGCCGATACCGGTGTGCTCATAGCCGCGGCTTCCGATGGTGAAGAGCCGCTCCCCGGTCGGGTCCATGAGTAACGCCATGCTGTTGGCCAAACCGAGCCTATCGCGCAGTCCGTCGAGCATCGCGTCGATGATCGCGCCGATCTCCGTTTCCTCCGAGAGGCGCCGGACGATTTCGGCGGCCGCGGAAAGTTGCGGGCTCGCGGCGGGAAGGAAGACGGCTTTTCCAATTGGCGATGGCACGTGGCGGATTGCCTCGACACGATAGATGTCGATACCGCGCAGCCGCATGACGTCAGCCATGCCGATCTGTGCGCTGGCAGCGCGCAATTGCACGGCCATTTCCTGAAACAGCTCACCGCTCTCCACCGAGCGCTGGAAGCGCACGTCGAGGCTATACTGCTCGCCGTTTCGCGCGTCGACGACCAGGAGTGCTGCCGTGGGGTTTGCCCGCATATTTGCCGCCGTCTTGGAGAAGAACTGGTTCGACACCGCCACGTGCTCGTCATCGACCAGTTGCACATGGGAGAGGTAAGAAATGTTCGGCGTACCGTCGGAGGCGGCAGTCGCGATGATGGATGGGATGACGCCCTCGAAGCAGGGAGCCAGATCGCGAAGCCGGATCGTCATTGCCCACCCTGTAGCATCTGGCCGGCTTTCGCGCCGGGCGTCTGCACGAACACGCTGTCGACCGAGAGACTGAGTGCCGCCAGATCGCGGTTGACGAGCCAGGGAGCGGAAACTTCCCGCTCGAGCCCCAATTCCGCCAGCACCGCGCTGATGGATTCGATATAGGCCGCCGCCCCGGCGCGATGCTCCTCAGTGGGCGGCACTACAACAGCGTGACCTTTGACTTGGTAGGACACATAGTCGGAGGGCCGCGCGAAGGTGGCGGAGAGCCTGCCGTTTGCCCGCACATTCGACAGCGTGCCTGGCCATTGCCAGGCAGACAGGACGAGTTCGATCTCCCCGTCCAGCCGGACCAGCGCACCCACGGCGCGGCCGATCTCCGGCTGCAAGGCGTCGTTGCTAGTGCCCAGGATGATCATCACCGGGCTGCTCATGAAATTTGCCAGATCCTGATCAAGCCACATGAATGCCCCCAATCGGCTCACCGAGTTTAGCAATTTTTTAGGAAGTTGGGCATGCCGCTTAGGAAGGATTTAGGAAACGCGCGTCGGCGAGAGGAGTAAGCAGCGGGCCGACAAAGAAAGGACCCGCTATGACCATCATCCAACATCCTCATGCTGTCGCCGTGATCGGCGCCGGTCCTGCCGGCCTGGTGACTGCCCGCTGGCTTTCCGCCCAGGGTTTCGAGCCCGTTCTGTTCGAGGCCGCGGCCCAGGCCGGCGGCCAGTGGAATGCGGCTTCGCCTCTCAGCGCAACCTGGCGCGGCATGCGCACCAATACAAGCCGCGTGATGTCTGCTTTCTCCGATCTCGACCATGGTGAGGGGACTCCCGTCTATCCCAGACAGGAAGACATGCTCGACTACCTCGAAACCTACTCGGCTCGGTCCGGGCTCAGTGAGCGCATCCGCTGGCGCACGCGCGTCGAACGTTTGGAAAAAGTCGGAGGCGGCTATCTGGTGACGTCGCGGCAGGACGGAGAGCTCTCCGTGCAACGCTTTGCGCGCGTGGTGGTGGCAACGGGCCGCTACATCGCGCCGAGCCTTCCCGAAATCCCCAGGTGCGGTGGCTTCACCGGCGTGCTCGGTGCCTCGCACACGGCGCGCTACGACGGGGGTTCCGTCTACCGCGACCACGACGTGCTGGTTGCCGGATGCTCGATAAGTGCGCTTGAGATCGCGTCGGATCTTGCGCTCTCCGGTGCGCGCAGCGTGACGGCCTGCTACCGGCGGCAGCGCTACATCCTTCCAAAGCTGATCGCTGGGGTCCCTACCGACCACGTGATGTTTACGCGCGCCGCAGCCCTTGCGGGCGAAATCCTGCCGCCGGAGGCGCTCGCGGCCGGACTGAAGGCCAAGGTTACAGCGGTGGCGGGCACGCCCGACCAGTTCGGCGCGATGCGGCCGGACGACAATATCTTTGCTGCGGGAATCTCCCAGGCACAGGCCTTCCTGCCGCTGGTCGCCGAGGGGCGTATCGCGGTCCGCCCCTGGATCGAGCGCATCGAGGGCCGATCGGTTCACTTTGCCGATGGTAGCGCCAGGGAATTCGACGCGATCCTGTTCGGCACGGGATATCGCCTGTCGCTCCCCTTCCTTTCCGACGACATCGCAGCCGCCCTCGGGCTCGACCAGACCCACATCGATCTCTGCGACCATACCTTTCATCCGGATCTGGATGGCCTGGCGTTCGTGGGGTTCTACGATCTCGTTGGACCGGCCTTCCCGGTGCTGGAACTGCAGGCGCGCTGGATCGCCTATGCATGGGGTGGCGCGGTGGCGATGCCGGTGCGTGAGGCCCTGCAGGAGCGGCTGGCCGAGGCGCGTGCACGGCGCAATGGCCCGCAGACTGTTGCCATGCACGAGATGGCGCTGCTCTTCGCGCGCAATGCGAACGTGGAGCCCGACCGCAGCCGTTGGCCGGAGCTGGAGCGCGCGCTTCTTTTCGGGCCGCTTTCTCCCGCGTCCTTCCGGCTCCAGGGGCCGGACAGGCTCGCGGACGCGCCGGCGCGCACATGCGCCTCAGCGGAAGAGTTCGGCGCAATCTACTCCCCGGAATTCACCCAGGAGGAGCGCGCGCTGCACGATCTTCTCGGCCGCACGGCAACCCGCGCCGCCTGAGAGAACCACGGAGAGCAAAGATGATCCCCGCTAATATTCCTGCCATTGCCGCCCGCCAGCTAAAGCTCGCGGGACTGTGGCTCCTGATCGGCCTGTCGCTGGGCATCTTCATGTCCACCAACCTCGACTTCACGCTGCGCAGCGTGCATGCCCGTATCAACTGCTGGGCTGGGCGACGCTGGCGCTGACGGGCTGATCTATGCGGTCGCCCCGGCGACGGCCGAGAGCGCACTCGCGCGCTGGCATCTCTGGCTGCACAATCTCGGTCTGCCCATAATGATGGGCGGGCTCACCGCGGCCATGCTGGGGCTGCACGCCACCGAGCCGTTCATCAAGCTTGGCGCAGTGTCAACGGTTGGCGGCCTCTTCCTCTTCGTCCTCAATCTCTTCGCCGGCTGAGCAGCCAAACATGAGTGAGCGGGACCACCCTTCGCGTCGAGTGCCTTTCGGATAGACGGATCGAAGACCAAGAAGCGGCCATGCTAGGAATGCCGGCGGTTGGAAACATGAGCGGTGCCTATCGTACGAGAGACGTCGGCCCTGGGCTACAGTTGCAGAATGGCAGCTTATCGCCAATTACCGACCGAAAGCTGACGGTCCGGAACGGGAAGCCGCGAACGGCCATCGAGTGTCCAGGATAGGGGGCGCTTGCTGAATGGCAGTTATTCGCCGCGCACGCCCGGACCGGACCGTCCGCAGGCGGCCCCTATTCAGTCGCTGCACGAACGCCAGCTTTTGGGAAACCGCAACAGGGCTTGGACGTCCAAGATGTGGTCTTTGCCGAACGGCAGCTTGTCAAGGGTTCTGGCCAAAACCGGACTGACCGCAACCGGCCCCTATGAGACGGAGATCGCTTTCCGCTTCGAGCGCCACCGATCATCTGCTCGACTTCGTCGATGGTGGAAAGCGGAACGTCCGTTTTCGGACAAGTGTTCTGGGATGCTGTCGCCCGTCAAGTTCGAACGGCAACCGGAAATGTCACCCGAGGGCGTCCAAGAAACTCGGGGCTATTCACTAATCGCTGCTGGAGACACTTCAGTGGCAGGTCACTGCAGCCAAGCTCTCCTCAAAGCAAGACGAATGACTTACTTGTCCCCCCGTTGTGAGCGAATTTGGTCGTCGGTGAATAAAGACCAAACGGCGAAGAACAGGGCAGCAATCAGCGGGCCGATGACAAACCCGTTCATTCCAATAATCGCGATCCCGCCGAGGGTGGAGATAAGTACTACATAGTCGGGCAGGCGCGTACCCTTTCCAACCAGTGGTGGCCGTAACAAGTTGTCGATCATGCTGATGATCAACACGCCCACCGCAAGCAGAATGGCACCCTTCAAATACTGACCCGATATCAGCAGATAGCCTGCAACTGGTCCCCAGACTATAAAGGCACCTATGGCCGGCAGAAGCGACAACACCGCCATGAGAACACCCCAGAGAAGCGCGGCCTCAATCCCGAGCATCCAGAACGCGATGCCACCGATAACTCCTTGGATAATCGCGATAATCACGTTTCCCCTGACGGTTGCCTTCACAACCTCACTGAACTTTCCCAGTATGTAATTGGTATGATGGTCGCTGAGCGGACTGGCTTTGCGGATCGTGGCCGCCAACCTAGGGCCGTCCCGAAATAGGAAAAAGAGCAGATAAAGCATTACACCGAGGCTAATGAAAAGCTGAGCTGTTTCCTGCCCAATGGACACTATTCTTGTGGCGATAGCTTGGGCGGCTTCGCCTAGGAATGAGGTCAGCCGAGTTTGAATCTCCTCAAAACTGCCGAGATTGAATACTGCGAGCCCATCCGCAATGAAGGTGGGCAAAGCGCTATGAAAATTCTCCAGTATCAGGGCGAGATCCAACTCTTGCGTACTGATGCGATTATAGAGGCTGGTCGTCTCCTGGGCTAGCGACGCGAGGATCAGCGAGCCAGGGATGACCACAATGCAAATGCAGGCCAATAGAGTTAGCATAGCCGCAAGGTTTTGCCGACCGCCAAGTCGTCTCTCAAGTCTGCGATGCAGCGGATTGAACAACAGCGCGAGAATTACAGCCCATAGCACTGCCCCGTAAAATGGCAGGAGCAGCCAGACGAAAGCTGCAGTCACGAAGACCACTACAGTGGCAAAACTGATTCCCTGCACAGTCGGCGTCAAATCAGATATCCCTTCCTGCGACCTAATCGAGTAATCATTATCATGCCTACAACAGGCGCTGTCGTACACTCTGGAATGTAGAGGCCTCTTACGTGAAGGACGCGTAATACCCACACGGTCGTTTGACGGACGAGATGATTCGCTCAGAGCGCCAGGAGAAGAACCAACAGGAATGATTGATTATCCCGCCGGTTTGTTCTGTCTGGACGCAGGAGAGAGCAATGCACAAGGACGAGACAAAAGGCAGTGCGAAGAAATGACAAACACCGCGCCGGAGGCAAGGCAGACAAGGCTGAGGGCACGGTCCAAGAAGGTGTAGGCAAGGCCAAGGACAAGGTCCGGGATGCCCTGAAGCGCTGGGCAGTGGCACCTAGTGGCGTTACGATGCCCGCAGCCGCCGGGCTACGGGCGAAAATCTTTGACTGACCGCTAAGTGCGGTTAGCGAGAGAGAAGGCGCATGTGGATGGCGGTCAGTTCCTCGAAGCTAAACGGATTGCGAAGAACCGGGGTGTTCGCGGTGTCTTCCCTCATGCCATGCCCGATGTTGCCGGCAGTAGACGAACGGAACGCCGCGTGCGGTGAGCGCGTCGGCTACCTTGAAGCTATCGTCGCCATTCAGGTTCATGTCCAGCATCGCCGCGTCGAAGACATGCTCTGCAAGGAAGACAAGGGTTTACCAATCGTGCCGACGGCGGTCGCGGATGCGCACCCGAGATCTGCCAGCATGTCTTCGATAATCATGAGGGCCAGCATTTCATCCTCAACGACGAAGCCGCGGCGGGAATTTCAATTGTGCACCCAATTCTGGTCATTCGCGGCGTACTTGCCGAATTCTAAAAGCGGACAGTCTCTCGGCGGGAACGTGGGGCCCCGCGGCACACCTGTCATCCCACAGCGAGGGTCAGCGGTCGTCGTCGATATCCACACCGAGATACCTAACGGGGCTGATTTAAAGGATCTGTGGTTAGCGCTACTATCGCGAAACGCTCGCTTCTTAGGCGCCACGTTCGCCGATAGGCCTCCCCAATGTGATGTAGCCGCGGAATTTCCCCCGAATGCCGCGTCATCACCATACGGTATGACACGGACCAGAGGTCGGCGGCAATTGACGGACGTTCGGCTGACCTTGGCGCGCGTCGGCTAGCTACACCGAATTGACGCAAAGGGCTGGCTATAGCGTCAGTTGGCCGTATCCACTATGATTTCAGGCCAGTTCCAGTCAGATCTCTGATAAAATTTTTTAGTCCCGACGAGGGTCACTCACGACGCTTCTCCAACTGGCGAAATGGACGTGATGACCTTCGCCTGTCCGGACGGATAGGTGCCTGAGCTGGGTTAGTCATCGCAAGCGCCGTTTCGATCACCCTTGGCATCCTGTTCAGCGGGAATCGGAACGTCGGATCGGCAAGTAGCTTTTGCTCAAAGCACAGTCCGTAACCGTTTGATATTCAAACAACGGATGCGAGCGCGGCGATCCCCTCGGCGAAAGTGGAACGACCGACCTTTTCCTTAATCTCGGCCTCGTCTTGCGGTGCGACGTCGAATTCGGCAGACCACTCGACGAATGTTTTGTCGCCCTCCGTTACCGGCGTGCAGCAGAAGGTGGCGACGTAGTTCTCGATCGGCATCGGCGAGACCAAGATATTATAGGTGAAGGAGCGGTCGCGTTCGCTGAAGGCAAGCAGTTGCTCGCGCAGATGCCCGCCGTCGGTCAGCTTGAAATTGCGGATGCAGCCGACCTGGTCGCTCGGGCGTCCCTCCTCGATGTGGCTTTCGGCGATCAGCGGGTGCCACTCGCCATGGCCGTTGAAGTCCCGGGCGACGGCCCAGACGTGCTCGACCGGGGCGTCGATAATGCCGCTGACATAAACTTTCGCCATGATCGTCTCCTCCTGTTTCGTATGCTCAAGCGGCGGCGGAGCGCGTTAGCGCCTTGAAGCTGCGGGTCTGCTCCGTCAGCGCGCGTTCCGTCGGCAGGCGCTCCATGCTGCTCGCTCCGTAAAATCCGTGGCAATCGGGGCACTTTTCCAGAATGAAAGCCGCATCCTCAGGCATTGCGATCGGGCCGCCGTGGCACAGCACTATGACATCGTCGCGCAGCGTGCGCGCCGCATCGGCGATCGCGTTGACCTGGCCAACGCATTCATCCAGCGTCACAGCGGTTTCCGCGCCGATCGCCCCGCCGGTGGTCAATCCCATGTGCGCCACGATGATGTCGGCGCCGGCCTCCGTCATGGCCCGTGCATCGTCTGTGTTGAAGACGTAGGGCGTGGTCAGCAGGTCCTTGCCCCGGGCGCGCCCAACCACTTCGACCTCCAAGCCGTAGCCCATGCCGGTTTCCTCGAGATTGGCCCGGAAGACGCCGTCGATCAGGCCCACCGTCGGAAAGTTCTGGATGCCGGAAAAGCCGACCGCCTTCACCTGATCGAGGAAATAGTCGAAGTTGCAGAATGGGTCGGTACCGTTGACACCGGCGATCACCGGCGTGTGATTGACGACGGGCAGGACCTCGCGCGCCATCTCCATGACGATCTCGTTTGCATTGCCGTAGGCGAGCAGACCGGCAAGCGAGCCGCGCCCGGCCATGCGGTAGCGACCGGAGTTATAGATCACGATCAGATCTATGCCGCCTTCCTCCTCGCATTTGGCGGAAAGGCCTGTGCCGGCTCCGCCGCCGACGATGGGCCGGCCCGCCTCGACCAGGTGGCGGAGATTGGACAGGACTGCTTCGCGTGACGGTCTGGACATGAAAGGACACCTCAAACTGCTATGTTTTTTAATTCGACGACGAGCGCCGCCGCGAACTCCGGATCGTTGATGTTGTGCGGCAGGCGGATGACTTTGCGTTGCGGCGTAACATGCACCGTGCTTTCGATCGCTTCGAAAAGCGTCGACCGGGCTTCGGGATCATCGAAGGGTTGCCCCGTGGCGTCGAGTGCGGAGACGCCGCGTTCCGGCAGCAGGAAACATACCGGGCCATTGCAGGCATTGAGTTTCTCGCCGATCCACTGTCCCATGCGGGCGTTTTCTTCCGCCGTGGTGCGCATCAGCGTCACCTGCGGATTGTGCTCGTAGAAGAGCCGGTCGGCATAGCGCCTCGGGATCGTCTCCGGCGCCCCGAAATTGACCATGTCCAGCGCCCCGCAGGAACCGACATAGGGAATGCCGGTGCGAGCAATGGCGCCGAGCCTGTCGTCGGTTGCGGGAAAGACGCCGCCCATCATCAGATCGCAGATTTCCGTCGTCGTCACATCGATAACGCCTGTGACCAGACCCGAGTCGACCAGTTTCTCCATCGACTGACCGCCCGTACCGGTGGCATGGAAGACGAGGCAGTCGAATTCGTTCTCGAGCGCCTCCGTCACCATCTCGACGCACCGCGTCGTCACCCCGAACATGGTCAGGCCGACCGCCGGCTTGTCGTCGACGGGAGACGAGATGGGGGCGGCAGCCATGCCGGCCATCGCACGGGCCGCATTGGCAAGCACCACACGGGAGATCCGGTTGAGGCCAGCAACATCAGTGACCGAATACATCATGCAGATGTCGCTCGGCCCGACATAGGGCGCGACATTGCCCGAAGCGACAGTCGAAACCATCAGTTTCGGCACGCCGACCGGGAGCGCGCGCATGGCCGGCGTTATCAGTGCCGTGCCGCCCGAACCGCCAAGGCCGATGAGCCCGGCAAGGTCCTCACGCCGCGCAATAAAGATCCTGAAGGCCTCGGCCATCGCTGCGATCGCCCGTCCCCGGTCATCACCGAAAACAGCCTGCGGCCCGTCGGGATGGTGAGTGGCTACCTCGCTGGCTGCAAAACCCGCGCCATAGTGGCTATCGGTACGGGTGGAAAGGTCCACGGTCACGGCCTCCATGCCAGTTCCAGCAATCGTCTCAAGCACATAGGCAATCTCGTCGCCTTTGGTGTCGAACGTGCCCGCAATATAGACCCTTTTTCTGTCGGCCATTTCCTCCTCCTCCCGCTTTAATGCGCGTGGCTGCTGACGCCGAGATAGCGGCGCTGCAGGTCCTCGTCGCGCGACAGCGCGCTCGCTGTCGTCTCGAGCGCGACCGTCCCGTTCATCATCACCAGCAACCGCTCGGCCACCGCTGTGGCAACGGCGAAGTTCTGCTCCACAAGCACCAGTCCAACGCCTTCCGACCGAATCGCCTTGAGGATTTCCGTGACCTGATTGACGACGACCGGCGCCAGCCCCTCCGTGGGCTCATCCATGATCAGGAGCGAGGGGTTGAGAAGCAGCGCCCGCGCAATCGCCAGCATTTGCTGCTCGCCTCCGGAAAGCGCACCGCCGCCATTGCTGCGGCGCTCCGCCAGCCGCGGAAAGATTTCGTAGATGCGCTCGATGGTCCAGCGCCCGCGGGTGCGCGCCGTCAAAAGCAGGTGCTCCTCTACCGACAGGGAGGGAAAGACCCGGCGGCCCTGCGGAACGTATCCGAGCCCGGTACGGGCGATCTGATAAGGTCGCAGACCTGTGACCGCACGCCCACGCACCTGGATGGAACCGCTGCGGGCCGGCACGAGCCCCATGACGGCCTTGCACAGAGTCGTTTTGCCCATGCCGTTGCGGCCGACAATGGCGACCGGCTCGGTCCCGGCCTCGAGCGACACCCCGTGAAGCACGTGGCTTGCGCCGTAAAAGACGTGCAGGTCGTCGACCGCGAGTAGCGTTTCAGTTGACATTCTTGCCCATGTAGATGTCGTGGACCGTCTGATTGGCGGAAATCTCCTCCGGCGTTCCGGCAGCCAGCATGCGTCCATTGTGCATAACCGTGACGCGATCGGCCGCCTGGAGCGCGATGTCGAGATCGTGTTCGATGATGACGAGCGTGATCGTTTTCGGCAATGTCTCCAGCATGCCGAGCAGCTGTCGACGCTCGCTGAGTGAAAGTCCCGCCGCAGGCTCGTCCAAAAGCAGAACCCGCGGGTTGCCGGCCAGTGCCATTCCCAGTTCGAGCTGGCGCTGCTCGCCGTGACTGAGTTCGCCTGCCGGGCTGTCGAGCTTCGCCATCAGCGATATGCGCTCGGCGAGCGCTTCCGTTTTTGCATTCTCCTGCTCGTTTCGCGCTGCTGCGAGAACCGAGAAGCGCCGTCCTCGCACGCCGCGCTCGGCGAGAAACAGATTCTCCCGTACACTGAGCCCGTCGAACACCAGCGATTTCTGATAGGTCCGGCGCAAACCCTTCAGCACGCGGCGCTGCGGCGGCAGGCTTGTGATGTCTTCGCCGAAGAGCGCAATGCGTCCCGCACTCGGGGTGATGTCCCCGGATATCATGTTGAACAGTGTCGTCTTGCCGGCGCCGTTGGCGCCGAGCACCGCGTGCCGCTCCCCGGGAGGGATGGCGATCGAGATATCGCTCACCGCCACCAGCGCCCCGAAGCGGCAAACCACGCCCTCGATGTCGAGGGCGTGGGCCGTGTCTATTTGTTCTGCCGGTGTCACGACGGGCAGGACGGGTTGTCGCGCGAAGGAAGACCGAGTTCCATGTAGGCATCCTCGCCGAGTCCCAGGAACTGATCCACGCTTTCGACGCGCATCAGCGGCTCCGTGGTGAGATCGCCCTCCTCGTCCTCGACAATCTCGTTGATGTAGATCGCGGCCGTGGCCTGGCGGTTCTCGTTGATCGTGACCGTTCCCGTCGGGGATTCGAGCTCCAGCGTGTCAAGCGCCTCACGCAAGTCCGCGTGATCGTTAGAGAGATCGCCGCCGACTTTTTGGAGTGCCGTCAGCGCGGCCTTGGTGCTGGTGTAATAATTGTACGCAAAGACTGAAGGCGACGGCAGGCCCTCCTCGCCGAAATGATCGCGATAAGCCTCCACGAATGTTGTCCAAGCTTCGCTGTCGTCATTATCGGAAATGGGGCCCGATGCGAGGACGCCCGGCAGGAGCTGGCGGGCCTGACCGCGGGCGGCAAGGACCGTCTGATCCACTGCGTTCGTGCCGCCGACAATGGGCAGATCGCCGCCCATCTGGGCGTACTGCGTCAGGAAATTGACGGCGTCGGAGCCACCCAGGACGACATACATGCCGTCGACATCGCCGCCGGCCTGCGGCAGTTGGGCAATCACGGAAGAATAGTCGTTATTGCCGACCGGTACGAAGAACTTGTCGCTGACCGTGCCGCCCGCCTCGCAGTAGGTCGCCATGAAGCCGAAGATCTGGGCGTATGGGAAGGAATAGTCTTCCGAGACGATGACGATATTGTCCCAACCGCGCTCTTCGACAAGATATTCACCCAGAGGTGCGGTCCACTGCGCGCCGTCCGTATTGAAGCGGTAGAAGTTTTCGGCCGGGTCGACGAGCGTGGTTTCCACGGCGGCCGATCCACCGTTGAGGAAGGTCGTGCCGGTTTGCTCCTTGGCATATTGCGCAAGCCGGATGCCTTCCGATCCGGAGAGCGGGCCAACCAGTATGTCGACATCGTCTTGCTCGATAAGACGGCGGGCGGACTCCAAAGCGACGTCCGGCGTGCCGTCCGACGATGCGCTGGTGAACTCGATCTCCTTGCCGTCGATTTCCCAGCCGAACTCCTCGAAAGCGAGTTCCATGCCGCGCAGTCCATCCGCGCCTGGCTCGGCAAAAGCGCCTTCCAGCGTGGCCAGTCCTCCGAAATGGATGACATCGTCCTGGGCATAAAGCGCTGTCGAACTCATCAGCGCGGATGCCAGGACGGCAACTCCTGTAAACTGTCTTATCGATCGATGTTTCATTCTGCTTTCCTCCTCTTGTGAAATTTTCACTACGTTTCCTGCCGGCTTTGCATCGGAGATGAGGAGCCAGCATTCCTCCCACGGCGGCGGTTCAGGCGTGCGACCTTTTCTTCAAGCCAAATGCGCCCACGCCTGAGCAGCCCCGTTATGCCATCCGGCGAAAACAGGACTACCGCCAGAAAGACGAGCCCGATCAGCGTGTTGAATCGCTCCCGCGCGATGAAGTTGATGGCGAAGTTATCCACCACCGTGAAGACGAGCGCGCCCACATAGGCGCCGATTGGGTGCAGAAACCCGCCCAGAACAGCCGCCATCAGCACGTCGATCACCGGATTGATGCCGACCGAGGCCGGGGAAATCGAGCCGTTCAGCCAAAGGTTGAGGATGCCGCCCAGGCCGGCGAGCAGGCCGGCAATAGCGAAGGCGACGACTCGCACCCGTGCGACATCGTAGCCGAGCGAACGGAGGCGCCGCGGGTTGTCCCTCACGCCCTGAAGGGCCAGGCCGAAGGGGGTACGGGTGATATGACGTACAGCCCCATAGCAGGCGGCAGCGATGGCCAGGCTGAGATAGTAGAAGGGCAAGGCGCGCGAGAAGTCGACTCCGGCGACGACCGGCGGCTGCACATTGCTGAAGCCCGTGTAGCCGTTGAAAATCGCGTAATTCTGCAAAGTGAGGAAATAAAACGCCATGGCGATGGCGAGGGTGATCATCAAGGTGTAGATGCCGAGCGTGCGCACGGCGAGAAGGCCGATCAGAAGACCGGCCAGGGTCGCCAGAGCCAACGCGATCAACAGCGCGAGCGGCCACGGCAGAAGCAGCCCGACGCCGGCAACCGGCGCGGTGAAATAGGCGACGGCGTAACCTGCAACCCCGGCCACCGTCATCTGTGCCAGGGACAGCATCCCGCCATAGGCCACGAGAAAGACGAGGCTGAGCGCGATGGTTCCGAAGCCCAGCGTCCGTCCGCCGATCTGAACCAGCCAGAAATTGTTCACCAGGAGGGGATAGGCAATCAGCCCCATCCCCGCCGCGCACCATAGAAGCGTTCGCCGGGTCATACCGCCCTCCCCATCAGCCCCTGGGGGCGGAAGGCCAGGACCGCCACCATGATCGCGAAGGTGTAGACGACGCCGTAGGTCGGCGTGTAGGCAAGGCCATAGGTCTCGGCCATAGCAACGAGAAGCGCGCCTACCGCCGCACCGGGGATCGATCCCATGCCCCCGACGATGACGACGATCAGCGAGGAGAGAAGATAGCGCGCATCCTCACCCGGTGAGAGCGACAGCACCGAGCCGCCGACGACTCCGGCCATTCCGGCCAGCCCCGCACCGATGGCGAAAACGCCGACGAAGATCACCGGGACGTTCTTGCCCAACGCCTCGAGCATGTCGCGGTCGTCGACGCCGGCCCGGATCAGCATACCGATCCGCGTGCGGTTGAGGACGACCCACAAGCCGACACCGACAATAACGGCCAGTCCGATCAGGAGAAGGCGAGCCGCCGAGTAGCCGCCGGCCAGCGGGATGGAAACGAAGGAGGAGAAATATGACGGCAGGTCGACCTGATAGGTGGAACCGCCCCAGTATGCCAGCATCTGATCCGCCGCGACGATCGAAATGCCGATAGAAGCAAGCGCCTGGCGCAGATCCTGACCCTGCATCCAGCCGAAGATCGCGATCTGCAACGCCGCACCCGCAAGGGCCATGACCGCGCCCGCGACCAGCAGCGCCACGAGCCAGTTGCCGGTCGCGGCGCCGACCTCGTAACCGATATAGCCCCCCAGCAGGTAGATGGAGCCATGCGCCATATTGATGATGCGCATGAGACCGAAGATCAGCGTGAAGCCACTGGCCACGATGAAATAGAGCGAAGCGAGCGTCAGCCCGTTGAGCGTCACTACTGCGAAAAGGCGCCAATTGATGTCGAGCAGCGTTTCCATCAAAAACGCGCTGCCGTTCCGGCCGCAAACAGGCCCGCATGCGTCTGTGCGGACATAAGCTTTCCTCCCTGGTTCCGCTTTCTCCATTGCAAGCGGCGTGCCAGTTTCCGAACGTGCGATTCTCGGGCTTCACAGAGGAGCGCAGATGAATAATACTGAGTAATATTCGGGAGGAATGCTCAATTTTGCTCAATAATACTCATATGCGCTCCGGCGTGATCCGTTCGCAATCGGACGCGGGGAACGAGGGGGTGGATTTTACGATCCTTTGCCCCCATTTCCGCGGGCTGGAGCCGGAGCTTGCCGATCTGGCGGCGTTGCTTCCCGTTCGCGGAATCAATGCGGAGCTGATCACGCAGGCGCCGGCATCGGCCTCCGATGGAGCGCCCTGCTATGGCGGCGTACTGGCCGTGGATCCCTTCGTGACGGGCGCCCCGCTCTTCCGTGCCGTGAAGCGGCGTGGCTTTACGGGTCTCGTCAACATGCCGACGATCGCTTTTGCCGAAAGCGAGTTTCGGCGCGCGCTACAAGCAGGCGGCATGGATTATGCGCATGAGATAGAATTTTTAGCCGAAGCGCGCGCCCATGGACTCGACGCGATCGCACTCGTGTTTTCCGTGCATCAGGCGATGCAGGCGGCCGAGGCGGGCATTGAGCGGGTCATGGTCCATCCCGGCCTGATCGGTCGTGATCCAGCCGCGCGCCGTCAGTTGTGCGATGGGGTTGCGGCGGTCATCCGCAAATTGAAGGCGCAGACCCCCGCGCTGACCGTCCTGCTTTACCGGCATGCCGCGCTTAAGCCGCTGCTTGACGAGGCCTCCGCTTGCGCCGATGGTGAAGTTGTGTGGGATGTCGCACCGATTGGCGATCAGTCCAGCGCGTAGTCCTTCATCTTGTTGTACAGCGTCTTGCGCGAAATTCCGAGCCATCGCGCCGTATCCCCCCGGCGAAAGCGGTTGCGCCGGAGCCCGTCGAGAATCCATTCACGCTCGTTGGCAATCGTTCGGGCACCTTCCGGCAAATCCGTGCCCACCGGGCGCGAAGGATATTCCACCGGCTGCTCAAGCCGTGGTAGATCCCGACGAGTAATGCGTTCGCCTTCGCAGAGGATTGCCGCGCGTTCGAGGACGTTGCGCAATTCTCGCACATTGCCCGGCCACGCATATCCCATCAGCGCGCGGAGGGCATCGCCGTCGATATTCCGCACATCCGGCCGGATCCGGCGTATCGATGTTTCGAGAAAATGCTGGACCAGAAGCGGGAGGTCTTCCATGCGCGCCGAGAGAGGCGGAACCTCGATCTCGATCCTGTTGAGGCGATAATACAGGTCCGCGCGGAACGTGCCCTCCTCCACCATCGCCTTGAGGTCGCGATTTGTGGCGCAGACAATGCGCGCATCGGTGTGTCGCGCAGCACTGCTGCCGAGCCGGTGAAAGCTGCCCGTCTCCAGAACGCGCAACAGTTTCGCCTGCAACTGCGGCTCCAGATCGCCGATTTCGTCGAGAAACAGGGTGCCCCCCTGCGCTTCCTCGAAGCGCCCCGCCCGGCTCTGGTGTGCGCCGGTAAAGGCGCCCTTCTCGTAACCGAAAAGCTCGCTTTCCAGGAGGTCGCGCGGGATGGCAGCGCAATTGACGGGTACGAGGGGACCGTTGCGCCGCGGACCGGTGTCGTGCAATGCCTGCGCAACCAATTCCTTTCCGGTGCCGTTTGCGCCGAGCACTAGAACGGTCAGATCGACGTCGGCAAAGCGTTCGATGCGGTGGACAACGTCCGTTAGCGCGGCCGAGCGGCCGATCAGGCCGAAGCGGCGCCCGTCTCCGAGCATCTTGTCCTGCAGTGTCTCTATCTTGGCGTTCAGGTCGGAAATCGACTTGTAAGCCGAGGCCGCATCCGACACCGCCGCTTCCAGCGGCAGGCGGTCGATCGTCGAACCGCCGATATATCCGTCGGCCCGCGCGATTTTACAGACATGCGCAGCGTCCTCGGCGCTTTCTATCGGGCCGCCTTCGACCACGCACAGCACGTCCTTTCGCCGCGAACGCAGGCGTTCGAAAAGCGCATAAGCCTCCTCGCCGGCTTCATCAAGGCCGATCAGGCTCGGCAAATTGCTCCAGCCGCCGGCGTTCCAGCCGAAATTGTAGCAAAACACATCCGTGCCGGCGTCCACCATGGCAGTGGCGTGATCGCGTTCGCGGCCATAGGCGACCGTCGCAAGGCCGCGCTTTCGCGCCTTTTCGACCAGCTCGATCTCGCGCGCATAGCCGAGACCATGCACCGCCAGAGCGTCGCGCAAACGGCGGTCGAGATGGATCGAGGAGGGAAAGTTCGTAACGCCGGCGAAGCCGGCTTCGGCAATCGTGTCGAGGAGGCGATCCAGATCGAGTTGCGGATCGAAGACCGAAGCGCCGAAGATGACGGGCACCTTCACCCGATCGAGAATCTCGGCGCGGGCAAAGGCCAGGACAAATCGATTGGCATCGTGGATCGCGAGATGGCATGCGATCGAGGCCGCCCCCATGACGCGGATCCGACCGGCATTCAGGGCCAGCAGAAAATCCGCACCGCCGTTTTCCGCCGCCCGCGCAATCATGCCGGCACCAATGGCGGCGCCGATCAGGAACCGCTGGTCATGAGCGCCCTTCTTCTGTGCGTGGGAAAGGGCACGGAATGCATCCGCCGAAACGCTTTGTCGCTGCAGCTCTTTTGTCATCACTCTCTAGACGCTGAGGGGTGTTCAGATTCACAGTCAAATAGAAGAATAGCTAAAGTTTGGTTCTGGCGCGACAGCGTTGGACCATTTCAGGCGACGCACCGATTGACACCGGCCGTCATGTAGAAGTGACGCAAGCCGAGTAATAGAGCGGGCCCCTTTCCGGCAAGCTTGGACCGCTTGTGACAAGTAGTAGCACGCAGATTCTAGCCTGCGCCCGCTCGTAACGGGTGCACACGTCAGCTGTGGAGATGCTGAGAAGCGTCGGGATGTTCGTTTCGGGTCACACACAGTGCCGGGCGGCAGCTTGCTGCTACCTCGCCCCGATAGCGGACTGGACTGCTTTCGGCCCCTGAGCGGTAGCGCTGGCGATGGTGTTTCTCCATCGGCCAGTCAAGGCCGAGGAGAGACTCACATGGACCATTCTCATTACGATGACGCGAGGCATGAGCGCGCCGCTTGGAATGCCGGCAAGAAGGTAGGAACCAAGCGTACGTTTACACAACAACAGATTTGGGCCGTTCGCTTCTTCCTTGATCGCGAGCGACGCATTCGTGATCGTGCTCTGTTCGATCTTGCAAGCGACAGCCAGCTGCGAGGCTGCGAGTTGGTCAAGATCAGGATTCGCGATCTCGTTGCAGGGCCGGAAATAAGGACCCGCGCGATTGTCGTTCAGCAAAAGACAGGTCGTCCAGTCCAGTTCGAGATAACCAGTGACGTGAGAGCCAGCCTTTTGGCTTGGCTCGAAAGACGCGGGGGCACAGTCGACGATTATGCGTTCCCCAGCCGTATTCGGGGGCACTCGAACTCATGGAAGCAAACCGCAAGTCTCTTGAAGCGCTTGCCAAGGCCCTGCTTGTCTCCGACACGCTGGAAGGCGACGAACTCGATGCCCTCATCGCGACGATCAAACCGCGCCTGGTTCTTCCTGACGAAGAGCCGGCGCATGAACACTTCGGACAGGACAATGTGTTCCGCAATTAATGCCTCCTTCGATTCCAACAGTGGCCGGATTCAAATGCACGAGAGCATCGTCACGGCGGCGGTTGTGGCTGCGGACGCGACGACGAGGGCCCGTAGTTTTCCCGCCGGAGCCGGACACCGCTGGTCGGGAGGAACGATCAAGGCATCGGCGGCACCCCACCGACTCTATCAAGCCGGGATGCCTTGGGGGCACTTCGGATCAAATCCCCGGCACGCTGACACAATTTGCGGCCGTGCGATTCAGACCCCGATACAGCCGATTCTAAGTTCGTGCGTTTCGATTCAGAACTGTGGGAGAGCGATTCAAAGCACGAGATCACCGTAACCATGACAGACGCGGCCAGCAGTAGCCGGAGAACATTGCAGTGCTGGCGTGCTCCGGGGGGCGAGCAAAAACTGAAATGGCCTGCATGCAAGTCATCCCGACTTGCGGATAAATCGAAATGATTTGCGCTGTTCCGATTCAAAACCCCTGGAAACCGATTCAGTGCTCTGGAAAAACGATTCCGTTAACCCGTTTGCCGTTACATTTGCAAACGGCGTTTGCGTGGCAAGCGGACAGGCGGAGACAAGGAAGGGAGACGGCCATGGCACAGTCTCGGAGCGAGAGGCTGGCTCGGCAACGGGAGCGGCAGCGGGCTTTGCGCGCGGCCACGAGGGCGCGGCGCAGGCCGACGCGCGACGACATCGCCCGGGCGCTGCTGCACTTCGCCATCCCCGAAAACGTCCGGCATGGCCGCGAGGAGGAACTCGGACGTCTTCTGGACCGGATCGCCGCCAGTCTTCAGGAACAGGGTTTCGACGGGAAAGAGTCGGAAACCGTGCTCGAGGACCTCGTCGACAAGTACCGCTCGGGGTGGAGCTTTCAGCGCAAGCGGTATCTTCTCGAGGACAGCGACACCGGCAAGAGTGACGACGACGCCGGAGCCTGACATGTCCCGGTTCCCGAGGCCGAAACCGATTCGATTTCGAACCTGTTGCCATGGTTTCAAGTTTCCTGGTGGCGATTTCCTGACAAACGCCGTTTGCCTTGCCCTGTGTTCTCCCCCCATTACTTGGCCAAACGGCGTTTGCAAATGAATCGCGGATACAGAGGGCATCGATTCAATAATGCCGCAGTCGCGATACCCGGCCATAGGTCGGACTAAAGTCTCTGCAACTGCGCCCGCCTGGCCCGGTAATGCCCATGCGGATTGAAAAGATGTGCCGGAGGTCTGAACGCCAAGGAGATGATTTCCGAGGCGGCACTTGAGCAATCCGGTCGCACCGAGCCACTGGACCAACTGGATGCGTTCGAGCGGGAGGCGGCTACGCGGTTACCGTCTGCGCCTGCTCCCATGGATCCGTTTCGCCCTATCCAGCTTGTCGAAGTCGAGGCCCCGGAACATGGAGTAGTCGACATTAGGCATCAGCGGGGCGTGGGCCATTTGCGTGGCTTGGACCTCACCGATCGCGCGGGAGCCGTACAAGTCGTGTTCTTCCTCAAGCGCATGACCCGCCTGCAGCCGGCGGTCGCGGCTGTCAATCTTGTTGTCGCGCATATGGTCGATGTTGCCGCCGCGCAGGGAATGGAACACTTCCCGGCGTTTTTCCGTCACGCCGGCCCGCTCGAACAAACGCGCCATATAGGAACTCGCGCTCTTGGCCGGATCGGCCAGACCCATGAGCCCGGCAAACACAAACCGGTCGCCAAGACCCGCCGCCCATTCGGTAAAGCCGATCTCGCGCAGGAAATCATGCAGCACGAAGTATGTCATCGAGGCTTCGGTCTTGACCGGGACGCGCTTCCAGGCCCCGTCGACATGGATGATGCCGGAGGTTCGGGCAACCCACACGCCCGGAAACTTCTGGCGGAAATCGTTGCCCGTCAAATGGACGAGGAGCCCGAGCCTGCGCCCGGTAAGATGGCCGAGCAGCGGCAGCATTGCTTCGTCGAGAAGACCTCGGTCGACACCGGCGCTGAAGATGCGGCTGATCTGGTTCGATCCCAGCGGCTCGGCCGACTGCTGCCGGGCGGCAGTCGTAGGATAGTTGATGCGTGCGCCGCGGAACGGATCGTCATATTCGTAATCGGTCATGCAGTGGCGCACCATCGCCTTGATCGTGCCGACAAAGCCGTCGCGCACGGTCTTGAAGGCCAGCGGGCGCAGATGCAGGTCCTTGTTCATCGCCACGATCTGACGCGCTGACATGTGCTCGGGCCGATCCGACTGGCGTGCCGGCCAGTAGCGGAGAAACTCGACGAAGGCCTGCAGGTCGGCACTGGTATAGGTGTCGACGGGATGGTCCCCGATGAACTCGATGAAGAGGTCGCGGCGCATGCGCGCGGTCTTGATGTCACGGTGATTTTCGCCGTGCTTGGCTGCCCAGTTCGCCAGATGCTGCTCGGAGACGACGCTGAAGGGCGGCTTGGCGGAAGGCTTGCGTTCCACCTTACGCCGGTCGAGCTTATAGGCTGGGACAAATTTGTCGCTCCCGGTATTCGCATTATCAGAGGGTTTCCGTCTGGCTTCGGCCGGCTCTCGCCTTGCCGGTTCGGTCTTTGGAGGGGGCGTAGTTACAGCGCCGGGGTCGGAGCTGTCAGGAGCGGACTCCGGCGCGGTCGGCTCGGCAGCCTCGGCATTCTCGCGTTTCAGCGATTGCCTCACGCCTGCCGAACCGGAATCCTGGTCCGGCGCAAGCTTTGCGACATACTGCGCCTTCAACATGTCTGCGTTGTCGACGATGACGGGATTACCGGCGGCTCCCTTGTCGATCTCGCGGGCGATGCCGACCAGGCCGCGCATGGCCTCGAAACCGGATTCCTGATGCGGCGGGGTCGGTGGCGGTTCGGACGACACGATGATTTTCATCGCCTTCAGGTAGCCGCGCACTTCGGCGATGGCCTCGCCTGGTGTCTCACCATCGAACTCGGGACCGGTCGGCGCGCCGTCCTTACCTTCACCCGTCTCGTGCTCGTCGTCCCTTCCGTCCGGTTCCTGCATGTCCCGTCTCTGTCTCAGCTGTGCGAAGGCGAAGCGGGCATGGGCTGCCATGAGTTCGGCCTGAACCCGTGCCTCCCGTGCCGTCAGCGCGCCGAGGCTGATGCGAATGACCCGGTTCCGCCCGTCTCCGGCAATATCAGGCGGCATTCTGATCTGGAAGAGGTAAACGGACCCTGAGCGTACGAGATAGCGTCCGGGCGACGCGGTCTTCTGCCTGCCGCCATTCCGTGACCGTGATCCCTTGCCGCCGATTGCAGGAGAAGGCTGATGCCCTTTGCCGGGCGATTCATTGAACGATACTTCGGGCGCTACATCGAGCGATACTTCCAGCCGTGATTCCATCATCGTGAACCTTGTCTTGCCAGGCTCCGGCGGAAAATCATCAGCAGAATTAGTTGTTTGGATCTAGATTGGCGGAGAGTCGATTCGCCTCCGAATCAGATGGCGGAGAGAGAGGGATTCGAACCCTCGATACGGTTTCCCGTATACACGCGTTCCAGGCGTGCGCCTTCAACCACTCGGCCACCTCTCCGCGCGCCGGACCGCATTGCGAACCGGCCAACGCTGTGTTGGGGGGTCATCTAGTCGATATCTTTGCCGATGTGAAGACGCCTTTCGTTTTTCATTGTGCAATCCCGGCGATAGGGTGTTTGTCTATTGAACGTCGGGCCCCTATCTCAGGGTCATCAGCCATGAGCGGTGAGAATATGCGTTTCGTGTTTCGTCTGTTCGCCATATGCCTGCTGTTGCTCGCCGTGACACTGGCGGTGTTCGACGCCACGCGGGTGATCGCGGCCGGGGAGTGGGTATTCACGCCCGTGGGTGAAACCTGGAACGAATACGGGCCCGAGGTCAGTACGTTTGTTCAAAGCCTCGCCGAAAACGAGGAGATCAGGTGGTTGTGGGACATGGCCGTTGAGGCCGTCCTGTCCCTGCCCGGCTGGCTGGTCTTTGCCGTGCTGGCGATCGCGTTTTACGCGCTGGGGCGGCGGCGCACCGATACGTCGCGCTTTGCGTGAGAAGGAGAATACGCATGTTTTTTGGATCCGAAAAGAAGCTCAAGCTTCCCTCGCCGGAGGAGGCCCTGCCGGGCCGCACGGAGGCCATACCCACGGCGACGCATCACTTCGTCAACGGCCATCCTCTCAAGGGGCCATATCCCGAAGGCACCGAGCAGGTGCTGTTCGGCATGGGATGTTTCTGGGGTGCCGAGCGCCTGTTCTGGGAAACGGAAGGCGTGTGGGTGACGGCGGCGGGCTATGCCGGCGGGCACACGCCGAACCCGACCTACCGTGAGACCACGACCGGCCTGACCGGCCATACGGAGGTCGTGCTCGTTGTTTACGACCCTCAGGTCGTCTCCTTCGAGGCGCTGCTGAAGCTTTTTTGGGAAAGCCACGACCCCACCCAGGGCATGCGCCAGGGGAATGATGTGGGAACCACTTACCGCTCGGCGATCTACACGACCACGGATGCTCAGCTGGACGAGGCACGCGCCTCGCGCGATGCATATGACGAGGCGCTGAGGACGGCCGGACGTAAGTCTGTAACGACCGAGATTGCGCCCGCCCCGCCCCTCTACTTCGCGGAGGAGGAGCACCAGCAATATCTTGCGAAAAATCCGGCCGGCTACTGCGGTCTCGAAGGCACCGGCATCACCTGCCCCATGCCGGGGGCAGGCGCGGTATGAGCGGCGGCGCTTACCGCCGCTGCCGCGCGGTAAACCGGGAGAGGCGGTAAGGCTCGAGAAGCGCCTCGCGCTGGCCGTCGAGGATCTCTCCGGCAAGAAATCGCCCAACGGCCGGCGCAAGCGTGATGCCGGAGTGCATGACCGCGAGATAAAGCCCCGGCTGGCTATCGACACTTCCCACGATGGGTACGCCGTCCTCGGGCGTCGGTCGATATCCCACACTGTAGAAGCCGAATGCGAGATCGTCGGCATCGCGCAGCATGCACCGCATCCGCTCGAACACCTCGCGGGCGGCAGAGGCCGGGTCGGCCTTGGGATCGGTTCCGCCGAAACCAGCCCCGACGACGAGGCGCCGCTGCGCCGTCTGGCGCATGTGCAGGTCCGGGGCGAGCACCAGCCCATTGAGAACGCGGCGATAAGGCTGCGAATGGACGAGCAGACCGGGCGGCGTTTCCATCGGAACGTGGACACCCACACTTGCGGCAAGCTGCGGCGTTGCCGCGCCCGCCGCAAGCACAAGTGCATCGGGCGAGAAGGTGCCGCCGTTCGTGATGACCTCCGGCGCGCGGCCGTCGCGGTCCAGCAGGGTAATGACCCTGGTGTCGGGCACGATGCGAGCGCCCAGCCGCGCGGCATCCGCCAGAAGAGCCCGGGCAGCCGGCTCGGGATCGGCCATTCCTTCTCCCGCGGCATGGGCAGCCAGCGCGGGCGGGTTCAAAAGGCCGGGTTCGATGCGGGCGGCCTCGATCCGGTCGACAAGGCGAACATCATAACCCCAGGATGCGTGATTGCCCGCATAGGCGCGGAGTTCATCTTCGGTCATGTCCCAGCAAAGCCCGCCGGGCCAGGAGACAGACAGGTCCGGAACGGCCGCCGACAACCGCTTCCATTCCTCCATCGAGCGGGTGCGCAGGCGGAAATAGGGTTCGGGATTCCCCCGGCTGGCGTTGATCCAGGCAAAAGAACTGGGCGTGGCCTTGCCGCCGCCGGCCCCGGCGTCGAGGATGGTGACCCGCGCCCCCGAGGCGGCAAGGTGCCAGCCGATGGAGGCGCCCACGATCCCCGCGCCGATGACAAGAACATCGTTGGCATTGTTCATCAGTTGATTTCCCTTCGACTCGGAGCCACTTGCTTGATACAAGCCCGGCAAATCAAAGGAAAACCTAAGAAATGGCCGAAAAACTAGCCGACGCGGTGGCGCGGCGACGCACATTCGCGATCATCTCTCACCCGGATGCGGGTAAAACCACCCTGACGGAGAAGCTGCTGCTTTTCGGCGGCGCGATCCAGCTTGCCGGCGAGGTCAAGGCGAAGAAGGATCGTGTGCAGACGCGCTCCGACTGGATGAAGATCGAGCGCGAGCGCGGGATTTCGGTCGTCACCTCCGTGATGACCTTCGAATATGGCAACCATGTTTATAATCTGCTCGACACGCCGGGCCACGAGGATTTCGCCGACGATACTTACCGCACGCTGACGGCAGTGGATGCCGCCGTCATGGTGATCGACGCGGCCAAGGGCATCGAGCCGCGCACGCTGAAACTCTTCGAGGTGTGCCGCCTGCGCGATATCCCGATCGTCACCTTCGTCAACAAGCTGGACAGGGAAAGCCGCGATCCTTTCGAGATTCTCGACGAGATCGAGGAGAAGCTGGCGCTCGACACCGCGCCGGTCACCTGGCCCATCGGGCGGGGCAAGAGCTTTTCCGGCACCTATCACCTGGCCGACAACACGATCCGCCATTCGGACGAGGACGTAAAGCCAATCCCGGTGAATGGTCCTGAATCCGATTCAGTTTCGGGGCTCCTGCCGGAATATGATCGGGACGCTTTCGTCGAGGAAATGCTGCTGGCCAGGGAAGCGTGCCGGCCTTTCGACGTGACTTCATTTCGCGAAGGCCATCTGACGCCGGTTTATTTCGGGTCCGCACTGCGTAATTTCGGGGTGCGCGATCTGATCGAGGCGCTGGGCGATTTTGGCCCGCAGCCGCGCGCGCAGGAAGCCGATTCGCGCAAGGTCGAGGCGACGGAGGAAAAGATGACCTCCTTTGTTTTCAAGATCCAGGCCAATATGGACCCCAACCACCGGGACCGCATCGCCTTTGCGCGCGTGTGCTCGGGCAAGCTGCTGCGCGGCATGAAGGCCAAGCTCGTGCGTACCGGAAAGCCAATCAGCCTCTCCGCACCGCAGTTCTTCTTCGCCAAGAGCCGCATCACCGCCGATGAGGCCTATGCCGGCGATGTCGTGGGCATTCCCAATCACGGCACGCTGAGGATCGGAGACACGTTGACGGAAGGCGAGGATCTGGTCTTCCGGGGCGTGCCGAATTTCGCGCCGGAGATCCTGCGCCGCGTACGGCTTGGCGACGCGATGAAGGCGAAAAAGCTCAGGGAAGCTCTTCAGCAAATGGCCGAAGAAGGCGTTGTGCAGCTCTTCACACCCGAGGACGGTTCGCCCGCCATCATCGGCGTTGTCGGCGCCCTGCAGATCGATGTGCTGCGCGAGCGGCTGAAGAACGAGTACTCCCTGCCGGTGGACTTCGAGACGGCGCGCTTCACGATCTGCCGCTGGATTTCCGCCGACGACGGAACGGAGCTCGAACGCTTCATCAATACGCATCGCGGGGATGTCGCGCGTGATCTGGACGACGATCCCGTCTTCCTCGCCCCGCACGAATTTGGCCTCAAGTACGAAGCTGACCGGTGGCCGGCAATCAGCTTCACGTCAGTGAAGGATTACCAGGTGCGCGACAAGGCGAAGGCGGCGTAGCCCAGCGCTGGCTACAAAAATCGAGTCGCGAAGGGGAGGGCGCATCGCTAATCGCCATTCCCGAAAGACGATTAAACTCCCGTCCCTGGAAAGAACCCTGACCGCAAGCGCGGCGAGCTTCCTGATCTTGGGGTGTCCTTCTGCTGTGCCGGACAGGTCTCTCACAATGCCATAGCAATTGTCTGCCTTCGATCACCATCGGAGGCCGGTCATCCTTCCGCAAGCGCCATGAACGGCTCGAATAAGCCCGGTATGAGGAAGTTTGCAAAGGGCGGCTACGGCTACGGTCTGAGGATCGGCATGAACCTGGGCCGAAATGCAACTTTTCTGCCGGCGTACCGTTAGGCGGATCGAGCGCTATTCACGGCACCCGCTAAGCCCTGGCGCACGTTGTGCGGCAGGGGGAGGCATTCAGGGCCGTTCCCAAGAATCGGCCAAGACCTGTGTGCAGGAAGCGAAACCGAAGGACCAGTTTCATGACCATAGCGACGATCAGACAGGGCACCCGCTTGCAAACGTACATGACCACCCGCCTGTTAGCGGGCTGCGCCCTTGCCACTGCGGTTGTGGCCCCCGCCGGAATGAGTTTCGCTCAAGTCACGCCCGTCGAGATCGAAGCGGGCGAGAACAACCTGTTTGCCGGTCGGGTTCTCACGACCGGGCTGGATAACCCATGGGCAATGCGCTGGGGCCCCGATGACCAGATTTGGGTAACGGAGCGGACCGGCGGTGAAGTGGTCCGCGTCGATCCGATCACCGGCGTCCAGCAATCTGTGCTGACGGTGGACGACGTCTACACGGGGCCACAGCATGAAGGCCTGCTCGGGCTGGCCCTGCATCCGGAGTTGGGCCAGGGTACGGGCAACGACTATGTCTATATCGGCTATACGATCAACAACGGCACGGGGGACGAACCCGATCCGTCGGCCCGGATCGTGCGCTATACCTGGGATGACCAAACCCTGCAGCTCGGCGAGCCGATGATCCTGATCGATGGACTGCCGGCATGGAACGACCACAATGCCGGCCGCGTCGTATTCGGGCCCGACGACAAGATATATTATTCCATTGGCGAACAAGGCGCCAATTTCGGTCGCAATCTGCGCAGGCCAAACCTTGCCCAGGAGCTGCCGACCGAGGAAGAAGTCGCCAACGAGGATTGGCGCACCTATTCGGGCAAGATTCTGCGTCTCAACCTCGATGGATCGATTCCCGAAGACAATCCCGAGATCGAGGGCGTTCAGAGTCATATCTACAGCTATGGCCACCGCAATCCGCAGGGTATCGACTTCGGGCCCGACGGTACGCTTTACCAAACCGAGCACGGCCCTGCGAGCGGTGACGAGCTCAACATCATCGAAGCCGGCGGCAATTATGGCTGGCCCAGAGTCTCGGGCTATATCGACGACCAGGCCTATAGCTACATCAACTGGAGCGAGGCTCCCGAAGACGTTGATCCGAATACCGATCCGCTTCCCGATTCCGTGCCTCAGTTCGAGGAAAGCGAGTTCGAAGGAGAGATGGTGGAGCCGCTCGCGGCCTACTGGGTTGTCGAGGACGATTATCCGATCGGTGAAATCTGCGGCTACATCTGCGATCCTACCATCGCGCCATCTTCCGTTCTCTACTACGAAGCAGGTGAAGACGGTATCGAGGAGTGGGACAACACCGTTCTAATCCCAACACTCAAGCACGGTACGCTCTATGTTCAGCACCTGACCGAGGACGGTCAGGAAGCGGATGGGCTGCCGGAAGCCTGGTTCAGCACGCAGAATCGCTATCGCGACGTGCTCGTTTCTCCCGATGGGCAGACTGTGTTCATCGCCACCGACGCATTCGGATCGGCGGCGCAGAAGTTTGGCGAGGGGCTCAGCACGTCTGTGCTGCACAATCCCGGCGCAATCCTGATGTTCACCTATGGTGAAGAAGGCGGGTCGCTCGGCGTGGTGTCGGAGAATGACTTCGAGGCTTCCCGGGAAGCCTCGGGCGAGGGCAATGTCCAGGAATGGGAAGATCCCAACACAGGCAACGCTCCAGAAAGCGGCGACGCAGCCGAAGACGCAAGTGCCGACGAGGAAGCTGCCAGCGGTGCGGTGACCGAAGACTCCGACGTCCAGGCGGTGTCCAATCGGGGCCTGACCCAGTTCAGCGCCACCTGCGCCAGCTGTCATGGCGCCGATGGTCGGAGTGATGCCGCTGCTGTGCTTGCCGGCAATGAGAGACTTGCCGACGCCGAATTCGTAGCGAACACGATCATCCATGGCTTCGGCTATATGCCGGCCTTCGGCAACCAGCTCAGTGACCAGGAGATCGCCGAGATTGGGACCTATATCCGCAACGCCTGGGGCAATGATTTCGGTCTACTGACCGAAAGCACGGTTACCGACGCGCGCTGAGCCAAGCCGGCACCAGCGCGCTTTGCCGACCGCCCATTGCAGGAGGCGGGTCCTGGGGACCCGCCTTTTTCTTGCCGCCGCCCCCCTGGCCACGGCGAAAGGGCGTCCTGAACATGTCGGCCGAGTGCCCACCCGCGTGCCGCATTTCATTGTGGAATGCGACGGTAGCAGCTACAGCCGCTGCCGGACCTTCTCGGCAAGTTGGTGCAGATCCTCCCGGCGGTAGGCTTCGCGTGCCCCGTTCCCCCAAACAGGGCCGGGCCAACCGGGATCGCCCTCGTTCCGCGCTACAACATGCACGTGGAGCTGGCGCACGATGTTGCCGAGCGCGGCGCAATTGATCTTCGTGCAGTCGGTCAGTTCCTTAAGCGCTTTCGAAACCAGGTTGGTCTCGAAGCTCAGCATAGCCTGATCCAGCGGCGTGAGCTCGTGGAGTTCTTCAACGCCCGGCCGCTGCGGTATGAGAAGGAGCCAGGGCCAGCGCCGCTCGTCGCGAATGCGTAATTCGCAAAGGCCGAGCCACGCGACTGGAAGGCTTTCGCTTTCCAGTCGTTGGTCAAGTTCGAATCCTCCCTTACTGCCCGGCAGCATTGCGTCTCCTCTCAACCCGGAAGAAGGCTAGTGCGCGGCGATTGATGCCGCAAGTGTTTCCTTCTGTTCACGGGGCCTTGCATTCGGCGCCAAGATTGACGATATGGAGCGTGGGAGGTTGGTGGTGGACGCGCCACTCGCCAACCGGGTCAGGTCCGGAAGGAAGCAGCCCCAACGAGCTTCGGCACGGGTCACCGTGCCAGCCTCCCACCTCTTTCCCCTGCTGCCCCATTGACGCGGCCCTGCTTTCGAAGGGAAACTCGGCGCGGGGCAGGAAGGCACGCCTCGGGACCATCCACCACGGGAGCGCTGACGGATGAACGACGCCGGGCATACGGCACAGGAAAAAGCCGGCGCGTACCGGGTTCTGGCACGCAAGTACCGTCCACGCGATTTCTCCGCCCTCATCGGCCAGGAGCCGATGGTGCGCACGCTGACGAATGCGTTCTCCTCCGGGCGCATCGCCCAGGCCTGGATGTTGACCGGTGTGCGTGGGGTCGGCAAGACGACGACGGCGCGGATTCTGGCGCGCGCGCTCAATTACAAGACCGAAACGACCGACCAACCGACAATTGACCTCGGCACCCCGGGTGAGCACTGCGAAGCGATCATGGAGGGGCGCCACGTCGACGTAATCGAGATGGACGCGGCCTCCCATACGGGCATCGACGACATTCGCGACATCATCGAGCAGGTGCGCTACGCGCCCGTCTCGGCGCGCTACAAGGTCTACATCATCGACGAGGTCCATATGCTCTCCAACCAGGCCTTCAACGGCCTGTTGAAGACGCTTGAAGAGCCCCCGCCGCATGTGAAGTTCATCTTCGCCACCACCGAGATCCGCAAGGTTCCGATCACGATTCTTTCGCGCTGCCAGCGTTTTGATCTGCGGCGTATCGATGCCTCGCTGGTCAAGGATGACCTTGCGCGCATCGCCGGGCTTGAAGGCGTGGAAGCCGAAGATGAGGCGCTGGCCATGATCGCCCGCGCTGCCGAGGGCTCCATGCGCGATGCCCAGTCGATCTTCGATCAGGCGATCGCCCATTCTTCCGGCAAGGTGACCGCCGAGACCGTGCGCGACATGCTGGGTCTTGTCGATCGCGCTCGCGTCATAGACCTTTTCGAACATCTGATGAAGGGCGATGTGGCCGCGGCGCTTGCCGAATTCCGAGCCCAATACGACACCGGCGCCGATCCGGCCACGGTGCTGGGCGATCTCGCCGAATTCAACCATCTGGTCACGCGCCTGCGATTCGTGCCGGAGGCCGCGGATGACGCCTCGCTCTCCCAGGAAGAGCGAACGCGTGGGCAGGAATTTTCCAAAACCCTCTCGGTGCGCGTTCTTTCGCGCACCTGGCAGATGCTCTTGAAGGGCATGCAGGAGGTGCAGGGCGCAAGCCGGCCTGTGGCAGCAGGCGAGATGGTGCTGATCCGCATCGCCCACGCAGCAAATCTCCCAACGCCCGACGAAGCGCTGAAGGCGGTGGAGAACTTGTCCGGCGATGCGCCCGGCGCGCAGCCCGCCCTGCAGGGAAATGCGCCGGCCGCGGCGGGCAATGGCGGTGCACAAGCGGTCGCTTCCGCGCAGGTGCCGGCGGGCGGCGGCGGTCAGACAATGCGCCTCGTTCAGCCCTCCGCGAACGGGCAGGTAGCGCCCTCTCCTGCTCCGCAGCAGACGCAAGAAGCCGCGCCGGACGCCGTTCCGCTGAAGTCCCTCGCCGATATTGCCGCGCTTGCCGACGCCAACCGGGACATGGCTTTCAAGGTGCAGTTCAAGCGCTGCGTGCGCCTTGTGCATATCGAGCCCGGGCGGCTCACTGTCAATTTGACCGAGGACGCGCCGAAGACGCTGCTGGGCGATCTGACGGCCCGGCTTGAGAAATGGACGGGCCGGCGTTGGCTCGTGTCCTTTTCCCGCGAGGAAGGCAGCCGGACGCTGGCCGAGGACGAAAACAGCCGGCGCGAAGCGGTTCTGGCCGATGCGCGGGCCGACCCGGCTGTTGCCGCGATCCTGCAACAATTTCCCGGCGCACGGATTGTTGATGTGCGTATTCCCGGTGCCGCGGACGAAGCGGACGCGACGGCGCCAGCACCGGCGCCGGAAGAAGATGACGACGACGATATCTAAGCGCGATTGGAGACGAAAATGCGCGACCTTATGGGCATGATGGGCAAGGCGAAGGAAATGCAGGCCAAGATGGAGGCCATGCAGGAAGAAATCGCCTCGATGGAGGCGGAAGGCCAGTCCGGCGGCGGCGCCGTCAAGGTTATGCTTTCCGGCAAGTTCGAGATGAAGAAGCTCGACATCGATCCCTCCCTTTTCAAGGAGGACGATGTGGAAATCCTCGAAGACCTGATCCTCGCCGCGCACAACGACGCGAAGGTGAAGCTCGAAGCGGAAATGCAGAAAAAGACGCAGGAGATGACGGCCGGTCTGCCGATCCCGCCTGGGATGAAACTGCCATTTTGAGGCTTAACGGTATGCTTCGCTCCATCTCCACGGCGGGCAGAAATACACCCGGCTGACGCATAGAATGTCTCGGCCGGCAGGGTCGATTGGCTTTTCATAACCTTGACACCAGCCCTGGCTGCCTCGGGAGATACAGCGATTGAGGAGCAGGCGCGCAATGTCTTTCCCGGGTGTGCCGGATGAGTCGCAAAGTGACGATGCTCGAAAGCAGCTTTGGAATAGCGCGCGACATGATGGGCGGGGCGGCGGCCAGTTTCTCCGGCTCATAGGAATGCGGCCGGAAAGATCAGTCATGGAACAGTACCGTTAGGTTTGTGGCCCCTATAGTTGAGAACGGCGATATCGCTGCTACCCAATTCTTCTGTTCCCGGTTAAGTCATATCCTATGTCCAAAAGCACCGCCGGCCCCGAAATCGAACGTCTGATACAGCTATTGGCAAAGATGCCGGGGCTGGGGCCGCGCTCGGCCCGGCGTGCGGCATTGCACCTGATCAAGTCGAAGGAACAGCTTTTCGCGCCGCTCGCCGCGGCGATGAACGAGGCGCTGGAGAAGGTGCGCGTGTGCTCGCGCTGCGGGAATGTGGACACCAGCGACCCCTGCACGATCTGCACCGATCCGCGCCGCGACGCCGGGGTGCTGATCGTGGTCGAGGAGGTTGCCGATCTGTGGGCGCTGGAGCGCGCGGCGGCCATGAATGTGCGCTATCACGTGCTGGGCGGAACGCTCTCGCCGCTGGACGGAATCGGCCCGGACGATCTGAATATCAAGGAGCTGGTGAGCCGCGTGGCCGAAGGCGGCATATCGGAAATCATCCTGGCCGTGAATGCCACTGTCGAGGGCCAGACCACCTCGCACTACATCACGGACCAGCTTGCGGGGCTTGACGTGAAGATCACGCGCCTTGCACATGGTGTTCCGGTCGGCGGCGAACTCGACTACCTTGATGAAGGCACGCTGACGGCGGCGCTGAAATCGCGCTCGGCTTTTTGAGGCAACAGGAGGGCAGCAGGTGAAGCAAGGGACGATACGAATTGCCTGCCTTTTCCTCGCCTTTGCTCTCCTTTCATCCGTCCGCCTCGCGGCAGCGCAGGAATTACAGGGCCAGTTCGACAACTGGCTCCGGCAGGACCTCTGGCCGGCGGCGCAGGCGCGGGGTGTTTCGGCCCAAACCTTCAACGCCTCGTTCAACGGCGTCTCGCCCAATCTGAAACTGCCCGATCTCGTTTTACCCGGCGAGAGTGCACCCCGATCTTCGGCCCAGCACCAGGCCGAGTTCCGCGCGCCGGCCGCATACTTCACCCATATCGGCGGCGTGGCCTCGGGCGGGAGAAGCCGGGCAGCGCAACATGCCGGCGTGCTGAATGCGATCGAGCAACGCTTCGGCGTTCCGCGCGGGATCGTGCTCGCCATCTGGGGGCGCGAGTCGGGCTTCGGCCGCGCGGATATCCCGCACAATGCGTTCGAAGTGCTGGGCACCAAGGCGTTCCTGGCCACGCGCAAGGACATGTTCCGCGAGGAAGTGCTGGCCGCGCTCGAGATGGTCCAAAAGCGCGGCATCAAGCCCGCCGCGATGCGCTCCTCCTGGGCGGGTGCCATGGGGCAGCCGCAATTTATGCCCTCATCCTACATGCAATACGCCGTGGATTTCGATGGCAATGGCCGCGCCGACATCTGGAGTTCTGTGCCGGACAGCCTCGCCTCCATTGCGAATTATCTGGCCCGGCATGGCTGGGTGCGCGGGCGCGACTGGGGCTTCGAGGTTACCGTGCCGCCCTCCGTTTCCTGTACGCTGGAGGGGCCGGACCAGGGCCGACCCATCCGCGAATGGGCGGCGATGGGCGTTCAGCGCGTTGGCGGCAAGGCTTTCCCGCAGAACGAATTACAGGGCGCGGGCTATCTCATGATGCCGGCCGGGCGCCTAGGGCCGGCCTTCATCGTCACGCCGAATTTCTACCGGCTGAAGGACTACAACGAGAGCGACCTTTACGCGCTCTTCGTCGGCCACGCCGGCGACCGCATCATGTATGGCGATTTCTCCTTTTCCGCCGCTTGGCAGCCGGTCGACAAGTTCAGCCGGGCAGAGATAGCCACAATGCAAAGCGCGCTGGAAAACAAGGGCCATGATGTCGGCGGCGCGGATGGGCTTGTCGGTTTCAAGTCCCGGCGCTCCATTGGACGGTGGCAGGAAAGCGCGGGCAGATCGGCGACCTGTTTCCCGGATAGGAATGTGGTCAATGATCTTCTATAAATTGTAAGTTGTATTTTTGGAACCACGCGGCCAGTCGACGGTTCGGGGCCGATTGCAATGGAGGTTTTGAGAATGTTTCGCGCGCAACTCGCCAGTTTTGGCGCTGTTCTTCTCGCCGGTCTGTTTCTTTCAAGCTGCGTTGTCGCCGTTGAAGAGGGCCCTATACGACCGTTCCCGCCCGGCGGCCCCGGCCCGCAGGCCTGCACCATGGAATACGATCCTGTTTGTGCCGAGCGCAGGGGCGACCGCCGCACCTTCGGCAATGCGTGCACCGCGCGATCGGAAGGCTATCGCCCGGTCCATTCCGGCCAATGCCAGCGGCAATCGCAAAGGCCGCCGCAGGCCTGCACGCGGGAATACCGGCCCGTTTGCGCCGTTCGCGGCAATGATCGTCGGACCTTCCCGAATGCATGCGAAGCGGAATCGCGCAACTACCGAGTCGCTCGACGCGGTGAATGCGGCCCATCCTCCGGTCGCCCTCCCTCCAGCGAGCCGCCTCAGGTCTGCACGCAGCAATACGCGCCGGTTTGTGCACGCCGCGGGAACCGCACGCGCACCTTCGGCAATGCCTGTGAGGCGCAGGCCGCCGAGTACCGCATCGTCCGCCGTGGCGAATGCTGAGGAAGAGGCACCGGTCGCGCTGACAAACCCCTCCTCCCCCCTCGGGAGGAGGAGCCCTTGCCTGCAACACGCCATGGGAAGCGGCAGATAGACACCAGGCAGTGATGGTAAATTACCAAGCGAGTCCAGCCGCGAAGAAGTGGAGAGCCGGCGGGGAACGGAGGCGATCTGACAGGCTCAGGTGCGATCCGAGAGGGACAAAGGCTGTGGGTTTCTTGCAGCTATCCGGCGGCCAAATGCATCATCGCCCACTGCGCAAGCGGTGTCTGGCCGAAGGTGAATAAGCCGCCGATGCCGAGCGCAACGCCGTAAGGGATGCCGGCTTTTTCGTCGGCGAAATGGCGCAGGAGGAGGTTGTTACCCGCCAGCATGGAGAGGCTGGAATTGCGGAAGATCAAGAGCGCGATGGTCAGCGCGCCGCCCACGAGCGCCGAAATCATCAGATAATTCAACAGCCCCATGCTGAAGCCGAACCAGACGGTCGTCGCCGCCATCAGTTTGGCATCACCCCCGCCCATGCCGCCGATCGCGAACAGTGCGAAGGTAATGGCCAGCACGACCATCCCGGCAGCGAGATGCATGCCGATGTCCGGCCATACCATGCCCGTCAGCGGCGCAAGCACCGCAAAAGCCAGCACCAGAAGCACGGAAACGCGGTTCGCGATGGTCATGGAGATCATGTCCGACACCGCCGCAAAGACCATGCAGAAGGGAAAGATGAGGAGTATCGCCGCTTCAAGCATCGTGCACCCGCAGAAAACGATCGAGCCTAAACATATGGCGACAACTGGCGGTGAAGGTGCTCCTTCATGGGATTGACTGATAGCCGCCTTCCGTCGACCGTCGAAGGAAAAAGGCCGCCTGCTGGCAGGCGGCTCTCCAAAGTCATGCGACTGTTACTCAGTAGGTTGGTCGCCGATAGTGGCACCAAGGTCTCCGAAGAGGGTACCTAGGTTGGTGCCGAGCGTACCAGCACCGACGATAATTGCAACGGCAATGAGTGTGGCAATCAGACCATACTCGATGGCGGTGGCGCCGGACTCATCCTTCAGAAAACGTGCGAACAGTTTGGACATTTGAGAACTCCTATTTAACTCCAGGGTTTGCAGCACTTCCGCCAACGTTTCTTGTGTGTTGATCGGATGCGGGGAAATTATGCCGGGGCTCTTTCAGCCTGCTTAACAAACAGTATTAACAAGTCGTATATCGGGATTTGCCGGAAGTAAAGTTAACGAAGTACAATATGAATCAAATGCAGATCGATAAAATTTTAAATATACTGATTGTCGGCGAACATCTTTTCTATTGCTCATTGGCGCTACGTGTTATCGCCCGTTCTGCCGGCATGGGTGTTGGGTGGAAGCGAAGGCTTGTCCGGGATGGTATCAGTGATGTTTTGCCCGGCTCCAGGGCATGACCTTGGGTGTCCATGCCTGAGCTTGAGAGCGCGATCAGCACCCCGAATTAAAGCCAGCCATTTTAACCGTTGCTTCACCATCCTGGTGCATCATCTCGGCGAGAGATTATGGGGGCATGTCGTGAGGGGCACGATCACTTTCTGGCGCAGAACGGCCGCGGCCGCGCTTGTTGCCGCCGGGCTTTTAGCCATCTCGGCGGCGCAGGCCGCTGAGGGCATCAATGTGATCATGAACCAGGCGAAGGTCATCAAGCTCGCCCGACCGGCGGATACGGTCGTCATCGGCAACCAGGAGATCGCCGACGCCACGGTTCAGGACCCTTCCACTTTGATCCTGACGGGCCGAGGCTTCGGCGTGACCAATCTGCTGGTCCTCGATGAAGACGGCCAGCCGATCGTCGATGAGCAGATCGCGGTATCGCGCCAGCAGGCCGACTCGGTGCGCGTCTATCGCCGGGCCGACGTGCAGACGCTTTCGTGCACGCCCTATTGCGAGGGGGCGTTCCGCACCCCGGCTGAAATGCTGTCCGACCAGCAGGTTTCCACGCCTTGAGCATTGAGCAGGCCGCAGACCTGATCGAGGCTGAACACCGGTGCACGAAAATTTTAA
Source organism: Chelativorans sp. YIM 93263 (assembly GCF_028767125.1). Lineage (GTDB taxonomy): Bacteria > Pseudomonadota > Alphaproteobacteria > Rhizobiales > Rhizobiaceae > Chelativorans. The sequence continues at coordinate 818,916 of NZ_JAKCWP010000001.1, read as the reverse complement.
TCAAATGAAGAACGATCGGGAAACGGTTCGGCACTATGCTTCCCGCGCCACGCGATAGGTGGGTGGGGGATGAAATGGACAAGAACAGGCGACTGACGTTTTATAATCTGATCAGGCGCTTTCTGCGGGAGAGAAGAGGCGCAAGCGCCGTCGAGTTCGCTATTCTGGCGTTTCCCTTTCTTCTGCTTCTATTCGCCATTCTGGAGCTTTGCATCGTCTTCGCCGCCCAGCAGCTCATGGCGAACGCTACCGACGATCTCGCCCGGCAATTTCGTACCGGCCAGATTAAGCCGGACGATATCAACGAGACGGAATTTCGCACCATGGTGTGCAGCCGCCTGGGAATGCTGTTTCCCGGCGATTGCCCGGAGCTCGTAATCGATCTTCAGAGCAAAGACACCTTCGCCGAGGCCGCAGCCATCTTCAATCAGGAGGGCATCCCGGCCTCGCCTCAGTTCGACCCCGGCGAGGCACTCTCCAAGAATGTCCTGCGCGTCTACTACCGCTGGCCGGTGCTCACCGACATCATGCGCGAACGCATCTCCAACCTTGGCGACGGCAAGACTCTGCTCTTCACCACGCATACCTGGCAGAACGAGCCGTATTGAGGGACCTGGGATGGGCGACGAACCGAATAAGAACAAGGTCGGGCGGAAAAAGCTCTGGCGGCGTTTTCTCTCGGACAATCGTGGCGCGGCAGCACTTGAATTCGCCTTTGTCGTGCCGTTTCTTCTGCTCATTTATCTTCTGGCGATGGAGTTTTCCCTTGCCATTGAGGTGAACAAGAAGGTCAGCCGCGTCGCCAGCCAGATCGCCGATCTCGTCACACAGCAACCCTCGATCTCGACAGGCGATCTGCAATCGATCATGCGGATCGGCGAGTCCTCGCTGCAGCCCTTCCGCGGAGACCCGACAATGACGGTGACCGCCATCGAGGTCACCAAAGATAGCACGCCGCAGGCGCGGGTCGTCTGGTCGCGCATGTGGGACGGCAATCTCATGCAGCAGGCCGTGACTCCCGGCAGCAGAGCGGAGATACCAGACGCGCTGATGGTACCGGGTGCCTTCCTCATCCGCTCAGAAACGAACCTGCAGTACAAGCCGGTGATCGCTCCGGAAGGCGGCAGCGGCATTCTGGGCATCTCCGACAACATGTTCCCCATCGACATGAGCGAACTCTATTACATGCAGCCGCGCATGACGCACTGGATCGAGTGCAAGGATTGTTAGTACACGCCACTCCCTGAAGACGATTGCCAAGCCGGGCGCGCACTTCTATGTCTGGGCCGGCAGGAGCAAGAAGCATGGCGCGGGCATTCTTATTCGTTCTCGATTCCTTCGGCATCGGTCATGCGCCGGATGCGGAGCGTTTCGGTGACGCAGGCGCCAACACGCTGGGCCATATTGAAGCTGTATGCGCCGCAGGAAAGGCGGACCGCGAAGGGCTACGGCAAGGGCCGCTGCACTTGCCAAACATGCGCGCATTGGGGCTCGATGCGGCCGCCGCGCTCGCAGCCGGACGCGAGTTGGACTCTGATGCGATTTCCGGCTTTTTCGGCGCGGCGAACGAGCGTTCCAGCGGCAAGGACACGCCGTCGGGCCATTGGGAGATTGCCGGCGTTCCGGTGCCTTTCGAGTGGGGGTATTTTCCAATTACGGTGCCGACCTTCCCCGACGCGCTCGTAGAGAACCTGATCGCCGAGGCGGCGCTTCCCGGCATTCTGGGCAATTGCCATGCCTCCGGGACGGAGATCATCGCGCGGTTCGGCGAAGAGCACATCCGCACCGGAAAGCCCATCTGCTACACCTCGGCGGATTCGGTTTTCCAGATTGCCGCCCACGAGACGCATTTCGGCCTCGACCGGCTCTATGCGCTTTGCGAGACGGTGCGTCGGTTGGTGGATGAGTACAAGATCGGCCGCGTGATCGCCCGGCCTTTCGTCGGCGAGGATGCGCAAAGCTTCGAGCGCACGGCCTGCCGGCGGGACTACGCCGTGCCTCCCCCCGAACCGACCCTTCTCGACCGGGTCGAGGCCGCGGGCGGACGCGTCATCGGCATGGGAAAGATCGGCGATATTTTCGCGCACACGGGCGTGAGCGAGGTGCGCAAGGCGGCCGGCAACATGGCGCTTTTCGACACGACGCTCGCTGCGATGGGCGATGCGCGCGACGGTGACCTGATCTTCGCCAATTTCGTCGATTTTGACACGCTCCATGGCCACCGGCGGGACGTTGCCGGTTATGCCGCGGCACTCGAAGCCTTCGACCGCCGTCTTCCCGAAGCGCTGGAGCGGCTTCGGCCGGGCGATCTCTTGGTCCTGACGGCCGACCACGGATGCGATCCGACCTGGCACGGCACGGATCACACGCGTGAGCGCGTCCCGATCCTGAGCACGGGTCCCGGTCTTCCCACTGGTTCTGTCGGCCTGAGGAGTACCTTCGCGGACATCGGCGAGACGGTGGCCGCGCATCTCGGCCTCGAGCGCGGCCGCCACGGCCAGTCCTTTCTGCCGGTTGCCGCTTAACATGCCTGAGCTGCCCGAGGTCGAAACTGTCCGCCGCGGCCTTGCACCGGTCATGGAGGGTGCGCGCATACTGGAGGTGGAGCAGCGCCGGCCGGATCTTCGCTTCCCCTTTCCAACCGGCTTTTCCGATCAGCTGCGCGGGCGCGCCGTGGAAGGGCTGGGGCGTCGCGCGAAATATCTGCTCATTTATCTTGAAAACGGCGCCGTCCTCATGTGCCATCTGGGTATGTCCGGTTCCTTTCGCATCGAGGACGGCGCGGATACCTCCCGGCCCGGCACATTCCTCCACGAGCGCTCAAATGCAGAGAAGCACGATCACGTGGTCTTTCAGCTAGAGGGGTGGGACGGAAAGCCGGCGCGCGTCGTCTACAACGATCCGCGCCGCTTCGGCTTCATGCTCCTGGCTGAAGCCGATCAGTTGAACACGCACCCGCTGCTGGCCGGACTGGGGCTCGAGCCGACAGGCAACGAACTCGACGGTGCTGCCCTCGCCGATCGGCTCGCGGGCAAGCGAACGGCCCTGAAGGCAGCCTTGATGGACCAGCGCGTGATCGCAGGTCTCGGCAACATCTATGTTTGCGAGGCGCTGTGGCGGGCCGGCCTTTCGCCCCGCCGCATGGCAGCCACGCTCGCCACGCGCAACGGAGGTGCCACGAGCCGTAGCGAGCGGCTTGCGACGGCCATCCGCGGCGTCATCGGCGAAGCCATCGCCGCCGGAGGGTCTTCGCTGCGTGATCACAGGCAGACAGACGGCTCGCTGGGCTATTTTCAACACAGCTTCAGTGTTTACGATCGGGCGGGCGAGTCATGCCGCAAGGAAGGGTGCTCGGGCACGGTCCGGCGGATCGTCCAGGGCGGGCGCTCCACCTTCTATTGCCCGGCATGCCAACGTTAGAAACAAAGAACCTCACGTGACGGAAGGATGACGAGCATGGCCTACGAGACAATTCTGATGGAAACGCGCGGTCGGGTCGGTCTGATTACGCTCAACCGGCCGAAGGCAATGAACGCGCTCAATTCGCAGATGATGAAGGAGGTCGTGGGCGCCGCAGAAGCGTTCGACGTCAGCGCCAAAATCGGTGCGATCGTCATCACGGGATCGGAAAAGGCTTTCGCCGCCGGCGCGGATGTCAAGGAAATGCAGTCCAAGACCTATATCGAGGCTTATTCGGAGAACCTCTTTGCCGAGTGGGACCGGCTGACCGGGGTGCGCAAACCGATAATTGCGGCCGTTGCCGGTTATGCGCTGGGTGGCGGCTGCGAACTCGCCATGATGTGCGATTTCATCCTGGCGGCCGATACGGCAAAGTTCGGCCAGCCGGAAATCACGATTGGCGTCATGCCCGGAATGGGCGGCTCTCAGCGGCTCACCCATCTCGTCGGAAAGTCCAAGGCCATGGAAATGTGCCTGACGGGGCGTACCATGGATGCCGAAGAGGCTGAGCGCGCCGGACTTGTCTCGCGCGTGGTTCCGGCGGGCGAGCTCATTGAGGACGCCTTGAGAACGGCGGATAAGATCGCGGAGTTCTCGACGCCGTCGGTCATGATGACCAAGGAAGCCGTCAATCGCGCCTACGAGACGACGCTGGACGAAGGCCTGCGGTTCGAGCGGCGGGTCTTCCAATCCCTGTTCGCACTCGAAGATCAGAAGGAGGGCATGGCGGCGTTCTCGGAGAAGCGGGAGCCGCAGTTCCGTAATCGCTGAGACGCGCGGCGCAGGAAAGCGTTGACGCGCCCGGCCCGCTGGATTATAAGCCGCGCGACCGAGGTGGCCTGGCGGCTGCCCTTTTATTGTGTGCCCGAGAGCGCGTTCATAAATCAGCGCTTGTGGCGATGACAGGTTGATAACGAGAGAGGACACATGGCCAACACCACTTCGGCCAAGAAGGCGGTGCGCAAGATTGCCCGCCGCACCGCGGTAAACAAGAACCGCCGCTCGCGCGTCCGCACATTCGTGCGCAAGGTCGAGGAGGCGATTGCCGCCGGCGACAAGACGGCGGCGGAAAGTGCCCTCAAGGCCGCGCAGCCGGAAATGATGCGCGCTGCGACTAAAGGTGCCGTGCACAAGAATACCGCATCCAGGAAGGTCTCACGGCTTTCCCGGCGCGTCAAAGCGCTCAACGGCTGATTCTCCATACAATCTAAAGCAATGCCGGCTCGTCGAGGCCGGCATTTTCCTTTGCTGGACAAGGGTTTGGTGGAGCACGGGTGAGGTATGTCCGAATGACTGGCGAATTTTATTTGCCGGCATTCGGTTTTACGCGCCTAGGAAAACGGTCATATTTCTAGCCAATTCACATCATGTGATTGCGAATTCCTCTTTATAGTCAATGCTTTACGGCAGCTTATCCACAGTCACAAATGCGGGCCCGGTGGCCTTTGCCCGTCCGAAAATGTCAAGCTTTTTTTTTCGTTTTTTTGTCGGACGAGGCATATTCCCCAAAAGCATTTGGAATCCAAGCAGCTTATCCGGTTTTAACCGCCATCCGGTCCGCTGCGGAGCTTCTCCTCCGGCAAAAAAGCCCCTTCTGGCGCTTGCTCTCTGCATCAAGTTTTCGGTAATGTTTCGTCTTGCAGAGGGCGAAAACAAGGTCTGCAAACTAGCCACAGAGGGTAGCTTTTGCAGCGCGGCATTAGTCGCGCGTGGGGGATGTTTTTGCCTAGCATACAGGCGTGGGTCGGCGTTCGGCATGATACTAAGACAATGGCCGGACCGGCCGGCATGACATGCCGGGCTTGAACCGGGGGTGAAGACTTGAATTTTTGAATGGAGGTGCGCGCGCACGGTGTCTGTGCGGGAGAGTTAGACACGCTGCAAGGTCAAAAAAGAATGCCTCTCTTCGGGGCAATCATTGAAATTTATTCAAAAAATTAAACAGGGAAACGAGGATGCAAAGCGGCGTCGAGAGGCAAGCTGAGGGGGCCACGGCTTTAAAGAGCCCCGCAACTCAGAAGGAAGGGGACGAAAGCTCAGGCAGGTCCAGCGAGGTATTCGACCGTGTCCGGGCGCAATTGAAGGCCCGTCTTGGCACCGAGGTTTATTCCAGCTGGTTTGGCCGGATGAAGCTGACGGAACATTCCAAAGGCGTTGTGCGCGTTTCCGTTCCGACCGCCTTTCTGCGTGCATGGATCAACGGTCATTATCTCGATCTCATCACCGATTTGTGGAAGGCGGAGGATTCGTCCGTCCTGAAGGTAGAGATCATCGTACGCACGGCGACGCGCGGACAGACGCACAGGGCCGAGGCAAAACCGGCAACGAAGCGCAAGACGTCCGTCCCACCGCAGCCGTCGGCGACAGCTGGAACCGCCGCACGGTTTACCGGCTCGGCGGCGCCCCGCAGCGACCAGAGCGGACGGCCAAGCATTTTCGGATCCCCGCTCGACAGCCGCTACACCTTCGAATCCTTTATCGAGGGCCCGTCCAACCGCGTTGCCTGTGCGGCGGCGCGCACAGTCGCAGAATCCTCATCGAGCGCAATCCGCTTTAACCCGCTTTTTCTGCATGCCTCCGTGGGGCTTGGCAAAACCCATCTGCTGCAGGCGATCGCGGCGGCTTCCCTAAAACAGCGCCCGCAGTCGCGGGTCGTATATCTGACCGCGGAATATTTCATGTGGCGTTTCGCCGCCGCCATCCGCGACAACAACGCGCTGACGCTCAAGGAGCAGCTGCGCGACATCGACCTGCTCATCATCGACGATATGCAGTTTCTCCAGGGCAAGTCGATCCAGAACGAGTTCTGCCATCTTCTGAACATGCTGCTCGATAGCGCGCGCCAGGTGGTGGTCGCCGCTGACCGGCCGGCGTCCGAGCTCGAGTCACTGGAGCCTCGGGTGAAATCGCGCCTGAATGGTGGTGTGTCGCTCGAGATCGGCGCGCCCGATTTCGATCTGAGACTCGCAATGCTACAGCAGCGTCTGGCCTCCACCCGTGCCGAAGATCCTTCGCTCGATATCTCGCAAGAGGTTCTCGAGCACGTGGCGCGTGCTGTGACTGGCAGCGGCCGCGAACTTGAAGGAGCGTTCAATCAGCTCGTCTTCCGCCATTCGTTCGAGCCACAGATCACGCTGGAGCGCATCGACGAGATTCTCGGCCCCGTCTGCCGGTCCGGTGAGCCGCGGCGCGTGCGCATCGAGGACATTCAGCGCGTCGTCGCACGTCACTATAATGTTTCCAAGACGGAGCTTCTTTCCAACCGGCGCACGCGCACGATCGTCAAACCGCGGCAAGTCGCCATGTATCTCGCAAAGGTGATGACGCCGCGCTCGCTCCCCGAAATCGGCCGGCGATTCGGCGGTCGCGATCACACCACCGTCCTTCATGCCGTGCGCAAGATCGAGGGGTTGTCGGGCGGTGACGGCCAGCTTGCTCACGAAATCGAACTTCTCAAGCGGCTCATCAGCGAACAGGCCTGATACCGCCGGTGCGCGCTGGGCGATATCTCCGGCGCGCCCAAACATGCCATTGCGAAGATCCGTTCAAGGCGTTATCCACCAATATGTCTTGAACGGTATCGGCAGACTTGCCTTTCGGCGAGTTTTGCTGTCAGCTTAGCTGACATTCTGGGCCGGCATCGCTGCAAGACGGGCATATTTCCATGCCGTGTCCGGCTTTTCATTCCAGGCGAGATTGACCGACCATGCGCGTAGTTCTCGAACGCTCCAATCTTCTAAAGTCCCTCAGTCACGTTCACCGGGTCGTGGAACGGCGTAGCACCATTCCGATCCTGTCCAACGTGCTGCTTTCGGTGGATGGCAACAGCCTCGAGATGAAGGCGACCGACCTCGATCTGGAGGTGACGGAAGCCGTCGCCGGTACGGTTGAGCAAGCCGGTGCGACGACCGTGCCGGCCCATCTATTCTACGATATCGTGCGCAAGCTGCCGGACGGCGCGGAGGTCATGCTGAAGCTGGACGAAAACGGCCAATCGCTCTCTGTCGTCTCCGGCCGCTCCAACTTCCGTCTGCAGTGCCTGCCGCAGGCCGATTTCCCTTCGCTGACCGCGGGCGATTTCTCGCACACCTTCCGGCTCGATTCCCAGTCGCTCAACGGCTTGGTCGAGAAGACCCAGTTCGCCATCTCGACGGAGGAAACGCGTTATTATCTGAACGGCATTTACCTCCACACGATGGAGGTGGACGGCGCACTGATGCTGCGCGCGGTGGCGACCGACGGCCACCGGCTTGCGCGGGCGGAAATCGAGGCTCCGGCCGGCGCGGAAGAGATGCCCGGCATCATCATTCCGCGAAAGACCGTGGGCGAGCTTCAGAAGCTGGTGGACGATCCGGACATCGCCGTGACGATCGAGCTTTCGGATACCAAGATCCGCTTCACCATCGGTAGTGTCGTGCTGACCTCAAAGCTCATCGACGGGACCTTCCCGGATTATCAGCGTGTAATTCCGACGGGTAACGACAAGGAGCTCATCGTCGACCGGCAGAGCTTTTCCGCAGCGGTCGACCGTGTATCGACCGTTTCGTCCGATCGTGGCCGGGCGGTGAAGCTCGCAATCGCCGACGGGCAAGTGACCTTTACCGTCAACAATCCTGATTCCGGCAGCGCAACGGAGGAGATTTCGGCCGGTTATGAAGCTGAGGCGGTCGAAATCGGCTTCAACGCGCGCTATCTGCTCGATGTGGCCGGGCAGCTTTCGGGCAATGAAGCCAAATTCCTGCTGGCCGACGCCGGCTCGCCGACGCTCATACAGGACACGTCCGACGAGCGAACGCTGTACGTCCTGATGCCGATGCGCGTGTGACACCGGGTGCGACAGCCGAAGATCGGATTGGAGAAACTGGACGGCCGGAGCAGGTCAGCCTCACCAGGCTGGCGCTGACCGATTTCCGCAACTATGCCGCGCTCTCGCTCGACCTGCAGCCCGGCGCCGTGGTGCTGACGGGCGAGAACGGGGCGGGCAAGACCAATCTTCTGGAAGCGGTATCCTTTCTTTCACCCGGACGCGGCCTTCGCCGTGCCACGCTGAGCGAGGTTGCACGGCTGGGCAGCGATGGCGGCTTCGCCGTGCACGCCCAAATCGATGGACCGATCGGGACCTGCCGGATCGGGACCGGCACGTTGGGCACGGCGGACGCGCCCGAGTCCACCCGCCGCGTGCGCATCAACGGGGAGGCTGCCCGAAGCGCGGATGCCATGTTGGAATGGCTGCGTGTGATCTGGGTGACGCCGGCTATGGATTCGCTCTTCACCGGGCCGGCTGCCGACCGCAGGCGTTTCCTGGACCGTCTTGTCCTGGCGATCGACCCGGCGCATGGGCGCCGCGCGCTGGACTATGAAAAAGCCATGCGTGCGCGCAACAGGCTTTTCGCGGACGAAGTACACGACGACGCCTGGTTCGACGGGATCGAGATGCAGATGGCGGAAACGGGCGTGGCCATGGCGGCCGCGCGAGCCGAGATGGTGCGCCTTTTATGCGCGATGATCGACCGGCTTCCCGCCGAAACACCCTTTCCCAAGGCTCGCCTTGCGCTTGACGGCGCGATCGATGCGGCGGTCACGGCCATGCCGGCCCTCGAGGCGGAGGAGGATTTCCGCGCACGCCTGAAAAGCGAGCGCCCGCGGGACCGGGCTGCCGGGCGCGCGCTCGACGGGCCGCACCGCACCGAGCTTCTGGTCCGCCACGCGCCGAAGGACATGCCGGCCGAAAACTGCTCCACCGGCGAGCAGAAAGCTTTGCTGCTCGGGCTCGTGCTCGCCCATGCGCGGCTGACAAGTGCGCTCTCCGGCATGGCGCCGGTCCTGCTTCTCGATGAGATTTCCGCGCATTTCGACGCCGACCGCCGCGCGGCACTCTTCGACATTCTGGAGGATCTGAACTGCCAAGCCTTCATGACCGGAACCGAGCGGACGCTTTTTTCGAGCCTGGAGGGCAAGGCCCAGTTCCTGTCAGCTTTGTCAGGCACTGTCAGCCAGCAATGACTGACAAGCGCGTCGTCAGTCTCTATGCTCGGCCCATGACGGAACAGCCACAGATCGTTCTTTCCGCTGAAGAATTGGAGCGCTACGCACGGCACATCGTGCTGCCGGAGATCGGCGGCGCCGGCCAGCAGAAGCTGAAGCGCGCCCGCGTCCTGGTGCTGGGCGCCGGCGGGCTGGGTGCGCCCGTATTGCAATACCTGGCGGCCGCCGGCGTTGGCACGCTCGGCGTCGTCGATGACGACACGGTTGCGTTGACCAATCTGCAGCGCCAGATCATCCATGACACAGATGCCGTTGGCACGGCCAAGGCTGAAAGCGCGAAGGCGGCGATCGCCCGGCTCAACCCGCATGTGCGCGTGGAGACCCACCTGCTGCGGCTGGATGCGGAGAATGCCAAGGCGCTGGTGGGCGGCTATGACGTGGTAGTGGACGGCTCCGACAATTTCGGCACGCGCTACGCGTTGGCCGATTCCTGCGCCGAGGCCCGCGTGCCGCTGGTGACGGCGGCGGTCGGCCGGTTCGACGGTTCACTCACCGTCTTGAAACCGTTCGAGATGAACGCCGAGGGCAAAGCCTTGCCGTCCTACCGGGATCTTTTCCCGAGCCAACCGCCGGAGGGGCTCGTGCCCTCATGTGCGGAGGCCGGTATCGTTGGCGCGCTGACAGGCGTCATGGGCACGCTGCAGGCCATGGAAGTCATCAAGCTCATCACCGGGATCGGCACACCGCTGGTCGGCCGGCTTCTGCTATACGATGCGCTGTCGGCCCGCTTCGAGACCATGCGCTACGGGCCGAAAGAGCGAAACGAAATAGGGTCGGATGACGCCCGTCGTGGTGATAAGCCGTAGACGCGCTTGGTATTTGCGCAATACATGACTATGTGGCAGGCGTAAGCCAACAAGAGTTAGCCATGCCAGTCACCCGCGAAGCCGTAATCGAGAAGCTGAAGACCGTCAGGGATCCCGATCTCGAGGGAGATATTGTCTCGCTCGGCCTTGTCTCCGAAATCTTCATTGCCGACGAGAAGGTGTTTTTTTCCCTGACGGTGCCCGCCGAGCGGGCCGGGGAACTGGAGCCCTTGCGCGCGGAGGCGGAGAACGCGGCTCAGTCGGTGCCCGGTGTCAAGGCGGCGATGGTGGCGCTGACCGCGGAAAAACAGGGCGGCGGCATGGGTGCCGCGCCCGAGCCGCGTCCGCAACCGCCGAAACCGGCGCAGCCGCAGGGGCGCCCCGCCGGACCCCAAGGCCAGCAATCGGGCAAGGCCGGCATTCCAGGCGTCGAAGCCATCATTGCCGTTGCGAGCGGCAAGGGTGGCGTCGGCAAATCGACGACGGCAGTGAATCTTGCTCTCGGCCTTTCCGCGCTCGGGCTGAAAGTCGGCATTCTGGATGCCGATATCTACGGCCCCTCCATGCCGCGGCTGCTCGGCCTCACCGGCAAGCCCGAAATGCTCGATTCCAAAACCTTGAAGCCCATGGAAGCGCACGGGCTTCAGGTCATGTCGATCGGCTTTCTCGTTGAAGAGGAAACGCCGATGATCTGGCGCGGGCCGATGGTGATGACCGCGTTGCGTCAGCTCATGCGCGATGTGAAATGGGGTCCGCTCGACGTGATGGTGGTCGACATGCCGCCCGGAACGGGTGACGCTCAGCTCACCATGGCCCAGCAGGTGCCGCTCGCGGGGGCGGTAATCGTCTCGACACCGCAGGATCTGGCATTGATCGACGCTCGCAAGGGGCTCAACATGTTCAACCGGGTGGACGTGCCCGTCCTCGGCATCGTCGAGAACATGAGTTACTTCCTCGCCCCCGATACCGGCAGGCGCTATGAGATTTTCGGTCATGGCGGCGCCAAGGCCGAAGCCGACCGGCTGGGCGTGCCTTTCCTGGGCGAGGTGCCGCTGACCATGGACGTGCGCGAGACCTCGGACGCCGGCACGCCGGTCGTCGTCTCAAACCCGGATGGCGCACAGGCCCAGACCTATCGCGAGATAGCCGGGAAGGTGTATGAACGGCTGAAGGCCGAAGCCGAGACGCAATCGGCTCCGTCAGTCGTGTTCGAGTAAACGCTCAGGCCGTCTGTACTTCTTCCCCCGTCCCGCTCACCCGGGCATTGAAGTTGGAAAAGAATTCACCGGCGAGCTTCTTCGACGTGGACTGGATCAAACGGCCGCCGAGCTGGGCCATCTTGCCGCCCACGTCCGCCTTTGCCTCATAGCTGAGGATCGTGGTGTCCGGGCCGTCCGCTTTCAGCGAGACGTCCGCGCCGCCCTTTGCGAATCCTGCGACGCCCCCTTTGCCCTCGCCTGAAATCGTATAGGAATGGGGCGGGTTCAGATTGGTCAGTTCCACCTGGCCGTTGAACTTGGCCTTGATAGGGCCGATCTTGAGTGAGACCGTGGCGGCAAATTCGGTGTCGGATTTCTTTTCCAGTTCCTGGCAGCCGGGTATGCAATCCTTTAGCACATCCGGATCGTTCAGTGCCTGCCACACCGTCTCGACCGGCGCTTCGATTCGCTCTTCGCCTTCGATAACCATCGCCATGGCGTATCCCTCCGTGGAATTCAGTCTTTGGGTATCGCAGTCGCCAACCGTTGTCCATCCAGCCTTGTCGTGGCCCCGCCGATGCAATATCCATCGGCACACCATCGGAAGGTTTTCACAGCATGACTCAAAGCAGCCAGAAAAAACGCCTCCGTTCGCAAGAGTGGTTCAACAACCCCGACGATCCGGCGATGACCGCGCTCTATCTCGAGCGCTATCTCAACTACGGCTTGACGCGCGAGGAATTGCAATCCGGCAAGCCGATCATCGCAATCGCGCAGACCGGCTCGGACCTCTCGCCCTGTAACCGGCATCATGTCGAGCTTGCCAAAAGGCTGCGCGCGGGAATTGAGGCTTCCGGCGGTATACCGTTCGAGGTTCCCTGCCATCCGATCCAAGAGACGGGCAAGCGGCCTACGGCATCGCTGGACCGGAACCTGACCTATCTCAGCCTTGTCGAAGCGCTCTACGGCTACCCGTTCGATGGTGTCGTACTCACTATCGGCTGCGACAAGACCACACCGGCACTGCTGATGGCCGCGGCGACAGTCGACATTCCCGCCATCGCCTTTTCGGTCGGCCCGATGCTCAATGGCTGGTACGGCGGTCGGCGTGTCGGATCCGGCACGATCATCTGGGAAGCGCGTGAACGGCTCGCCACAGGCGAGATCACCTACGAGCAGTTCATGGAACTTGCCTCCGCATCGGCGCCGTCCGTCGGCTTCTGCAACACGATGGGCACGGCCTCGACCATGAATTCTCTGGCCGAAGCGCTGGGCATGCAGCTTCCCGGATCCGCGGCCATTCCTGCGCCCCACCGCGAGCGCGGCCAGATGGCCTATCGTACCGGATGCCGCATTGTGGAGATGGTTCACGAGGATCTCAAACCCTCCGATGTCATGACGCGCGAAGCGTTCGAGAACGCAATCGTCGTCAATTCCGCCCTTGGAGGCTCCACCAACGCCCCCATTCACCTCAACGCCATCGCGCGGCATCTCGGTGTGCCGCTCGACAATGATGACTGGCAGCAGCTCGGTCACCACATCCCGCTCCTCGTCAATATGCAGCCGGCCGGCGAATATCTCGGCGAGGACTTTCATCGTGCCGGCGGCGTGCCTGTCGTGGTGGCGGAGCTGATGAAGGCGAATCTCCTGCCGCATCCGGAAGCGGCAACAGTGAATGGCCGTACGTTCGAGGAGAACTGCCGGACCGCTTCCAATATCGATACGACGGTCATCCGTCCCGTCTCCGATCCGCTGATGGAAAATGCCGGTTTCATCAATCTCAAGGGCAATCTCTTCGACAGCGCCATCATGAAAACGAGCGTGATCTCGGACGAGTTCCGCAGGCGTTATCTGTCCGATCCGCAGAATCCGGAGGCGTTCGAAGGCAGGGCGGTCGTCTTCGACGGGCCGGAGGATTTTCACGAGCGCATCGACGACCCGGCGCTTGCAATCGACGTGAATTGCATTCTGGTCATGCGGGGCGCGGGCCCGGTCGGCTATCCGGGAGCGGCGGAGGTGGTGAACATGCGCGCGCCGGACTATCTCATCACACAAGGCATACACGGCCTGCCCTGCATCGGCGACGGCCGCCAATCCGGCACCTCGGCCTCTCCATCCATTCTTAACGCCTCTCCGGAAGCCGCGGTTGGCGGCGGTCTTGCACTCCTCAGGACCGGGGACCGCATCCGCATCGATTTGCGAAAGGGCAGCGCGAACGTTCTTCTTGACGAGGAGGAACTGGAGGCACGCCGGTCAGAATTGGCCGAAGCGGGCGGCTACGCCTATCCGGACCACCAGACGCCTTGGCAGGAAATCCAGCGCTCGATGGTTGACCAACTCGCAAACGGAATGGTCCTGAAACCGGCCACCCGATATCAGAAAATTGCCAGCAACAAGGGCACGCCGCGGCATAATCACTGAGGCGCTATGCCGCCTTTGAACGCCGGGAGAGCGCCGAGGCCAGTTCGCGCACGCCTGGTTCGATCTGCTGGGGCCCGATGGAAGAAATGCCGAGTCGCATATAACGTGACGGCGGCTCAATCCCGTCGAAGAATCGCGCTCCTGGCTCGATAATCACGCCCCGTGCCCTGGCCGCGCGCGCAAGCGCGGTCGTGTCCGTGCCCGCCGGTCCTTTGAGCCAGATGGATGTGCCGCCTGGCACGTTCGCAGCCTCCCAGTCGGGCAGATATCTGCTGACCGTCTCCAGAAGCGTCCTGCGACGTTCCTCGAACGCGGCGGAGATACGCCTGACCAGCGCATCATGATGGCCGAGCGAAAGGAACAGCGCCACGGCGCGCTGGTTGTTCGCCGGAGGATGGCGGAGCATGAAACGCCGCAGCGCGCGCACTTCCGAGACGAGTTCGGCCGGGGCGACCATGTAGCCGAGCCGCAAGCCGGGGGCGAGCGTCTTCGACATGGAGCCGAGATAGATGACCCGCCCCGTGTAATCGAGCCCCTTCAGCGCCTCCTGCGGCGTCTCATCGACCAATTGACTGTCATAATCGTCCTCGATGATGATCCAGTCGTTTTCTTCCGCCTTCGCCAAGAGCGCTTCCCGGCGCTTACGGCTGAGCGAGATCATGGTCGGGCAATGGTGGCTCGGGGTTGTGAAGACGAAATCCGCCTCCGGGGGGATGGCGTCGACATCCATGCCGTTTTCGTCCACCGGAACGGGCAGGATCTCGGCTCCGGCGAGCTGAAAGATCGAGCGCGCATCGGGGTAACCCGGGTTTTCCATGGCCACTTTCGCGCCGCGCTTCATCAGGAGCCTGGAAAGCATGTAGAGAGCATTCTGAGCGCCGAGCGTGATGATGATTTCGTCCGGATTGGCAAAAATACCCCGCCGGGGCAGGAGCCGTGCCTGGATCTGCTCGATCAGAAGCGGGTCGTCACGATCGACCATATCCGCCGCCCAGTTTCGGATTTCCAAAACGGCGAGCGCCATGCGGTTGCACTCGCGCCACTCGGCGGTGGGAAAGAGTGTCGGGTCAAACTGGCCATAGACGAACGGATAGGCCGCCTCCATCCAGTTTTCATGTTTCAGCGGCTCGGGCATGTCGCTTGCCGCCGTCTGCCGCCGCGCCTTCCAGTCGATTTGTGCTGCCGGGCGGGAATTCTTGTGCGCTGGCTTCGGCGGACTGGCGAGGATCTCCGGGTTGACGAAGTGCCCCCGCCGCTCACGCGCGACCAGAAATCCCTGATCAACCAATTGCTGAAAGGCAAGCACCACCGTGCCGCGCGCCACGCCCAGCTTCTCCGCCAAGATACGGCAGGAGGGGAGCGGCATCGAGGGCGCGATCTGCCGATCGAGAATCGCCGCCACGATTGCCTGGCGAATTTGCGCCTGCAATGTCTGGCCCGAATCAGGTGATATCTTGAACAGACCTGCCCAAAGGGCTGTATCGTTCCTGGTCGACATGAAAATAGACCTCCAGCGCGGAGAACCTATCCATATGACCTTCGCGCCGCAACCCTGGACCAAGAAATTGCACCAAAGCGCGGCTTTCGCGGCGCTTCACATTCGCCTAGCCCAAGTCCATAACAGTCTTTAAATTCCCGCTTGCCACCCAAGGAGAAGCAGGACATGAGCGCATATGAAAAAGCGCTGGACGCATTGCGCCAGCATCGCCGGGACAATGAGGATTTCGATCTGCGGAAGGCCTTTTCGGCCGACCCCGAGCGCTTCTCCCGTTTTTCCGTCACGTTTGACGACTTGCTTTTCGACTTTTCCAAGTGCGCGGTGAACGAGGAGACGCTGCGTCTGCTCGCGAGCCTGGCGGAAGCGGGCGGTGTCGCCGAGCGGCGGGAGGCCATGTTTGCCGGCGAGCACATTAATACCACGGAGGACCGGGCGGTGCTCCACACGGTGCTGCGCAACGCCCCCGGCAGTTCCGTCATCCTGGATGGCAAGGACGTGGCGGCGGATGTGGAAGCCGTGCTCGCCAGCATGGGCGCGTTTGCCGATGGCGTGCGCTCGGGAGGGCTCAAGAGCGCTACCGGGAAGACCTTCACCGATGTGGTGAATATCGGTATTGGAGGCTCCGATCTCGGCCCCGCCATGGCGACGCTCGCGCTTGCCCCTTATCATGACGGCCCGCGCCTTCACTACGTCTCCAACGTTGACGGGGCGCATATCGCCGACACGCTGAAGGCCCTTGATCCGGAAACCACGCTCTTCATCGTGGCCTCGAAGACCTTCACGACGGTCGAAACCATGACCAACGCCGAGACGGCGCGGCGCTGGATGGCCGGCGCGCTGGGGGCGGAAGCGGTGGGCGATCATTTCGCTGCCGTCTCCACCGCGCTCGATAAGGTGGCGGCCTTCGGCATCGATCAGGCGCGTGTCTTCGGTTTCTGGGACTGGGTTGGCGGGCGCTATTCGCTGTGGTCAGCCATCGGACTGCCGATCATGATCGCCATCGGCCCGGAAAACTTCCGCCGCTTTCTTGCCGGGGCGGAAGCCATGGACCGGCATTTCCGCGAAGCACCCGCCGACGAGAACATGCCGATGCTGCTCGGCCTCATCGGCTTCTGGCACCGCGTCGTCTGCGGCTATCCCGCGCGTGCCGTCATTCCCTATGACCAGCGGCTCGCCCGCCTACCGGCCTATCTCCAGCAGCTCGACATGGAATCGAACGGCAAGCGCGTCACGCTGGACGGAGCACCGGTTTCCACGCCAACGGGACCGCTTGTCTGGGGCGAGCCCGGCACGAACGGGCAGCATGCGTTTTTCCAGCTTCTGCATCAGGGCACCGACGTCATCCCGGTCGAGTTCATCCTGGCCGCGAACGGGCACGAGCCGGACCTGAAGCATCATCACGATTTACTGGTCGCTAACTGTTTGGCTCAGTCGGAAGCCTTGATGAAGGGCCGTACGCAGGAAGAAGCAAAGGCGCTGCTCCTCGCCAAGGGTGCGAGCGAAGCCGAAATCGAAAAGCTCGCGCCGCACCGCGTCTTCCCGGGAAACCGGCCCTCGCTCACAATTCTCTATGGCACGCTCGATCCCTTCGCACTCGGCCGGCTGATCGCGCTTTACGAGCATCGCGTATTCGTGGAGGCGGCACTCTTCGGGATCAACGCTTTCGACCAATGGGGCGTGGAGCTCGGCAAGGAACTGGCCACGGAGCTTCTGCCCATCGTGGAGGGCAAAAAAGACGCCGGCAGCCGGGATTCCTCCACGGCAGGGCTGGTCGCGCGTGTCGACGCATTGAGGCGCTCGTAATCGGAGGATTTGCCCCCTCCTCAAGAGGGGGCTTAAACCCTACCTCAATTCGCGCCTCAGGATTTTGCCCACGTTTGATTTAGGCAGTTCACTGCGGAATTCCACGTGCTTCGGCCGCTTATATCCGGTCAGTTCCTTGTGGCAGTAGTCGAGAATATCCTGTTCCGTCAGCGCTGCGTCTTTCTTGACGATGAAGAGCTTCGGGACTTCGCCGGAATGCTCGTCCGGTACACCCACGGCCGCCGCTTCCAGAACCCCGGGATGGTGCGCGACGACATCTTCGATCTCGTTCGGATAGACGTTGAAGCCGGAGACGAGGATCATGTCCTTCTTGCGGTCGACGATCTTCACGTGCCCGGTTTCGTCCATAACGCCTATGTCGCCGGTCATGAAAAAGCCGTCCTGCATAATGGCCTTCGCCGTCTCTTCCGGCTGGTTCCAGTAGCCGGCCATGACCTGCGGTCCGCGAATGCAAAGCTCGCCCACTTCGCCGAGCTTCACATCGCGCCCTTTCTCATCACGAATCGCCACCTCGGTGGATGGCAGTGGCAGGCCGATCGACCCGGTGAACTCATCGCTGTCGAGGCGGTTGACGGTGGCCACGGGCGAGGTTTCCGACAAACCGTATCCCTCGTGAATGGTGTGGCCGGTCAGCTTCTTCCACCGCTCGGCGACGGAGCGCTGCACGGCCATGCCGCCGCCCAGCGTGAAATCGAGCTTTTTGAAATCGAGCTTATGGAACTCTTCGTTGTTGAGCAGGGCCTTGAAGAGCGTGTTGAGGCCGACGAAAACGTTGAAGGGGTATTTGCCAAGCTCCTTCACCAGTGCCGGGATATCACGCGGATTTGTGATGAGGATATTCTGCGCCCCGAGTTTGACGCCGGTCAATGCGTTCACGGTCATGGCGTAGATGTGGTAGAGCGGCAGCACGCAGATGTAGATCGAGCGCTCCGGCTCCGGCCTGTCGAGATAGGAGGACTTCAGCCAGATCTCGTTCTGCACCACATTGGCGAGCACATTGCGATGAAGCAGCATGGCTCCCTTGGCCACTCCGGTCGTTCCGCCCGTATATTGCAAGAAGGCGAGATCGTCGGGCCCGATGTCGACCGGCGAGAGCTGGGCGGAAGCGCCCTCGCGCAGCGCCTGGTTGAAGGGCACATGGCCCGGCAGAGACCAGGCAGGAACCATCCGCTTCAGATGCCGCACGACCAGATTTACCACATGGCCTTTCAGCCCCAGCATGTCGCCCATGGTGGCGACAATCACATGCTTGACATCGGTCTTCCCGATTGCGACCTGTAAAGTCTTGGCGAAATTTTCGAGGATGACGATCGCTTCCGCGCCCGAATCCTTCAGCTGATGCTCCAGCTCGCGCGCCGTGTAGAGCGGATTGGCGTTCACGACCACATAGCCCGCGCGCAGGATCGCCATCATGGTGACCGGATACTGCAGCACATTGGGCATCATGACGGCCACGCGCGCGCCCTTCTCCAGCCCGAGCGCCTGAAGATAGGCGGCGAAATCCCGCGAGGTCTTCTCCAGCTCGCCATAGGTGATCGTTTTGTCCATGCAGGTGAAAGCCGGCCGCGCCGCGTAGTCGCGGCAGGCCTCGCTCAAAAGGTCGGCCACGGAGTTGTGCTTCAGTGGCCCGATGTCAGCGGGAATTCCCGCCGGATAGCTTTTCAGCCACGGCTTCTTGGGTGTGGCGGAACGGCGCCCGGTGGTTGTCGTCTTGGCGGATGACGCTGCGGGCTTCTTCGCTTTCGTCGCGGCGGTCTTCTTGGCAGCGGTTTTCGTGCCGGGCTTGCTGGTTGTCTTCTTCGGGGTGCTTTTCGAGGCCGCCGCAGGTTTGGTTTCTGTTTTTCGGCTGCTCGAGGTCTTGGACTGGCTTTCGGTTTTCGCCGTTCTGGGCTTGGAACGCGCCGGCGTGGACTGGGCAGCTTTCGTCGTGCTCTTGTCGGTGGCCTTGGCAGCGGCGCTTTTGCCACCCTTCGCCTTGCTTGATTTCGCCGTCTCGGACTTAACCTCGGCGTTCTCGCTCTTGCTTTCGCGTTTGGCCAATTTTCCCTCCCTGCAAATGGAAAAAGGGTTCCGCATCCCCCGAACAATCGCTCCGTGCGGCACCCTTATTCGCGAGTTCTCAGATTACGGTGTGTACGGCCTGCCCGGCAAGGGTCATTGGCCGAATCCCTTGTGCTCTTCAAGAAATGCCGACTCCTCCGGCGTGCTTTTGCGTCCGAGCGCCCGATTGCGATGGGGAAACCGCCCGAAATTCTGAACAATGTCACGGTGCTCTTCGGCATAACGGAGCGCTTCCTCGTCACCGAGCGACTTGAACAGCATGACCGCGCGCTCCTGGTCGGCGTAGACTTCGGAGTGCTCGAAAGGCATGTAGAAAAAGAAACGCTGCCGCGGCTCCACCGCTTCGTCCAGTTTTTTGCTCACCGCCTCGCGTGCGATGCGCGCGGCAAGATCGTCCGTGGCGAAAGCTTTCGCGGAGCCGCGGAACATGTTGCGCGGGAATTGGTCGAACAGAATGATTGCCGCCAATGCGGCGCGCGGATCATCGTCTACCTCTTTCGGCGCATTGGTGCTGAGTTCTTCGTAGAGATCGCTGAACCGGCGGCGTATCGTTTCGTCGAGTTCGCCGTCGCCTCCGAACCAGCCTTCGGGCCCGGTCTCATCAAACCAGAAGGACAGTATCTCTTCGACCCACGCGCTGGACATAAATACCTCCTCGTTTATTCCCGCCACGTTATACGATGATTTCGCCCATGCCATTCCCCATCAAATGTGGGGAGAAGTGCCTGCACCGGCAGGGGACATTTCGACGCAATCGTCGCGGCGAAATTTTCTTGCGTCAACTTCTTCGAAAGAGTTTTCTCACCGAAAGAACTCTGATTATATGGATGTTCCAAGAGCCGGTGGGAACGGCTCATATAAGATCAGGGAGATCCCTATGAAAATGAAACTGACATTTGCGGCTGCGTTGATGGCTGCTACGGCCATGAGCAGTGCCGCCGCCGCGAAAACGCTCGTCTATTGTTCGGAAGGCAGCCCAGAGGGCTTCGACCCCGCGCTTTATACTGCCGGCACGACGTTCGATGCGTCATCCAAGGCGGTCTACAACCGGCTCGTCCAGTTCGAACCCGGCACGACCAACACGGTGCCCGGCCTTGCCGAAAGCTGGGAAGTTTCCGACGACGGGCTGGAGATCACCTTCCATCTGCGCGAGGGCGTGCAGTTCCACTCGACGAATTTCTTCACGCCGACGCGGGAATTCAACGCCGATGACGTGCTGTTCTCGTTCAATCGTCAGCTTCAGGAAGATGCCCCTTTCCACGATTACGTCAGCGGCGCGAGCTGGGAGTACTTCAATGCCATGTCGATGCCGGACCTGATCGAGTCCATCGAAAAGGTCGACGACATGACTGTGAAGTTTACGCTGACGCGGCCGGAGGCGCCCTTCATCGCCAATCTGGCGATGGACTTCGCCTCTATCATGTCGAAAGAGTATGCTGACCAGCTCGCCGAAGCCGGCAATGAGGGCAACCTGAATCAGCAGCCCATCGGAACCGGTCCATTCCAGTTCGTCGCCTATCAGCCGGACGCGGTCATTCGCTATCAGGCTCATGAGAATTACTGGAACGGTCGCCAGCCGATCGACGACCTGGTGTTCTCCATCACCACGGAAGCTTCCGTGCGGCAGCAGAAGCTGCTTGCCGGCGAATGCCACATCATGCCTTATCCGAATCCAGCCGATGTCGAGAGCCTCGAAGAGAACTCCGATATCACTCTTATGCAACAGGAAGGCCTGAACGTCGGTTACCTGGCCTACAACACGCAGCAGGAGCCTTTCGACCAAAAGGAAGTCCGTAAGGCGCTGAACATGGCCATCAACAAGGAAGCCATCATCGAGGCAGTCTTCCAGGGCAGCGGCCAGATCGCCAAGAATCCGATTCCGCCGACCATGTGGTCCTATAATGACGCTGTCGAGGACGATCCCTATGATCCCGATGCGGCGCGCGAAATGCTGGAAGAGGCCGGCGTGACGGACCTGTCCATGAGGGTCTGGGCGATGCCGGTGCAGCGTCCATACAACCCGAACGCCCGCCGCATGGCCGAACTCATCCAGGAGGACTTCTCCAATGTCGGTGTCGATGTCGAGATCGTCTCCTATGAGTGGGGCGAATATCTCGAACGCTCCAAGGAAGAGGATCGCGATGGCGCGGTGCTTCTCGGCTGGACGGGCGACAATGGCGACCCGGACAACTTCCTCGCCGTGCTGCTCGGTTGCGATGCCGTAGGCGGCGCAAACCGCGCCCAGTGGTGCAACGAGGAGTTCAACGATCTCGTTCAGGAAGCCAAGACGCTGCAGTCCCAGGAAGAACGGGCTGAACTCTATGAGCAGGCTCAGGTGATCTTCAAGGAAGAAGCCCCCTGGGCAACCATTGCTCATTCGACAGTCTTCATGCCCATGCGCAACGAGGTTGAGGGCTATAAGATGGATCCGCTCGGCGGGCACGCATTCGAAGGCGTCGATCTGGCCGAGTAGTCCGAGTCAAACTAGGATTGGGAACCGGCGGCGGCGCGATCCGTCGCCGGTCATTGTTGTTTCATGCTCCGGTTCCTTTTGTTCCGGCTGGCGTTGCTGATTCCAACGTTCGTTGGAGTTTCCATCGTCGCCTTTGCCTTTATTCGCCTGCTGCCTGGCGATCCCATCATGATGCTCGCCGGCGAGCGGGGTATTTCGGCAGAACGTTATGCCGAGCTGCAGGCAGCTTACGGCTTCGACAGGCCGATCATCGTGCAGTATCTAGATTATCTCTGGGGATTGCTGCACGGGGACCTGGGAACGTCCGTCGTCACCCGGCGGCCCGTTCTGGACGAATTCTTCACGCTCTTCCCGGCAACGCTTGAGCTGTCGCTCTGCGCGATCACGCTGGCCGTCTTCCTCGGCGTGCCTCTCGGCGTCATTGCTGCGGTCAAGCGCGGCTCGTGGGTTGACCAGTCCATCATGGGCACGGCGCTCGTCGGTTACTCAATGCCGATCTTCTGGTGGGGTCTTCTCCTGATCATCCTGTTTTCCGGCATCCTGGGCTGGACGCCCGTCTCGGGCCGCATATCGCTGCTCTACTTCTTTCCGCCCGTCACCGGCTTCATGCTGATCGACAGCCTGCTGTCGGGCCAGGATGGCGCCTTCAGATCGGCCCTCTCGCATCTCGTGCTGCCCTCTATCGTTCTGGCCACCATCCCGCTTGCGGTGATTGCGCGGCAGACCCGCTCGGCAATGCTGGAAGTACTGGGAGAGGACTATGTGCGCACCGCCCGCTCGAAAGGCCTGCCTCCAGCCCGAGTAATCGGGCTTCATGCGCTTCGTAACGCGCTCATCCCAGTCATCACGACCATCGGCTTGCAGATCGGTGTGCTGATGGCCGGCGCAATTCTGACGGAAACTATCTTCTCCTGGCCGGGCATCGGCAAATGGATGGTCGATAGTGTCTTCAAGCGCGACTATGCGGTGGTGCAGGGAGGCCTGCTTCTGATCGCCGGCATCATCATGCTCGTCAATCTGATCGTAGATGTCCTCTACGGTCTGGTGAACCCGAGAATCAGGCACTGACTCATGGCCCAGACGAATCCGAAACAAGCTGATGCTGCCATAGGCTTGGAAGGCGGCCCCGCGGTCGCTGCCACGCGCCGCGCCATGCTGGCGGAGTTCTGGCATTACTTCAGGCAGAACCGTGGTGCAGTTATCGGTCTCTTCATCTTCACGACGATTGTCATCATCGCCATTCTGGCGCCCGTGCTCGCGCCCCACAGCCCCAGCATGCAGAACCGCGGAGCCCTTCTCGTTCCGCCTGTCTGGGAGGCGGGCGGAACCTGGCAATACGTACTTGGCACGGACGCCATCGGCCGGGATATCCTCTCCAGGCTGCTTTACGGTGCGCGGTTCTCGTTGTTCATCGGCCTCGTCGTGGTGACGCTGTCGGTGACGGTCGGGGTGACCATCGGCGTGTTCGCCGGGTATTTCCGCGGCGTGATCGACGTCGCCGTCATGCGGCTGATGGATGTCATCCTCGCATTCCCGTCGTTGCTGCTGGCGCTCGTGCTGGTGGCGATCCTGGGGCCGGGGCTGATGAACGCGATGATAGCCATTGCATTGGTGCTCCAACCGCATTTCGTGCGTCTGACACGCGCCGCCGTCATGTCTGAGAAGGGGCGGGACTATGTCACGGCTGCGAGGGTCGCCGGCGCCGGGCGCTTTCGGCTGATGTTCAAGACCATCCTGCCGAATTGCACGGCGCCGCTGATCGTGCAGGCCACGCTTTCTTTTTCCACCGCCATTCTCGATGCTGCGGCACTTGGCTTCCTGGGCATGGGCGCGCAGCCGCCAACGCCGGAATGGGGCACGATGCTGGCCGAGGCGCGTGAATTCATCCTGCGCGCCTGGTGGGTGGTCACTTTCCCGGGATTGGCCATATTGATCACTGTGCTCGCCATCAATCTGGTGGGTGACGGCCTGCGCGATGCGCTGGATCCGAAATTGAAGAGGTCCTGAAGTGGCTCTGCTCGAAATCGAAAACCTTACTGTCGAGTTCGACACGTCCGGCGGCACATTGCGTGCGGTCGACGGCGTCTCGCTTTCCGTTGAAGCAGGCGAGGTGCTGGCAATTGTAGGCGAGTCCGGATCGGGCAAGTCGGTTTCCATGCTGGCCGTCATGGGCCTCCTGCCCTGGACGGCGACCGTGAAGGCCGACCGCATGACCTTTCAGGGGCGCGACATCCTCAACCTTTCGCCCTCAGACCGTCGCAGGATTGTCGGCAAGGACATATCGATGATCTTTCAGGAGCCGGTCGCCAGCCTCAATCCATGTTTTACGGTGGGCTTCCAGATCGAGGAGACGCTCAAGACGCACACCGACCTGGACCGCAAGGCGCGCCGCCAGCGCGCTGTCGAGCTTTTCCATTCGGTCGGCCTGCCCGATCCGGAGCGGCGGCTCGGCTCATTCCCACACCAGATGTCCGGCGGCCAGTGTCAGCGCGTGATGATCGCAATAGCGCTCGCCTGCGGCCCCAAGCTCCTGATCGCCGACGAGCCGACAACAGCGCTCGATGTCACGATCCAGAAACAGATTCTCGACCTGCTTCTGGACCTGCAAGCGAAGACCGGCATGGGCCTGATCCTGATCACGCATGACATGGCGGTCGTGGCTGAAACGGCCGACCGTGTCATCGTGCAATATATGGGGCGGCAGATGGAGGAGGCGGATGTGCTCACTCTGTTCGAATCGCCGAAGCACGCCTATACGAAGGCGCTTCTGTCCGCACTCCCCGAGAACGCCACGGGCGACCGGCTGCCGACAGTGGCCGATTTCGACCTCGAGAACACGCCTTCTACGGGAGGGGCCTGATGAGCGAGACCGTTCTGGAAACGAGAGATATCGTCCGCGACTATCACATCGGCGGCGGGCTGTTCGGAAAGACTCAGACCATTCACGCGGTGAAAGGCGTGAGCCTGACACTGGAAAAGGGCAAGACCCTCGCTATCGTCGGCGAGTCGGGCTGCGGAAAATCGACGCTCGCGCGCATGATCACCATGATCGATGCACCGACTGCGGGCGAGCTTCTTATCGACGGCGAGAAAGTTGATATCGCGAAGAAGGGGCTAACGTCCGCGCTGCGCCGCAAGGTGCAGATCGTGTTCCAGAATCCCTATGGCTCGCTCAATCCGCGACAGAAGATCGGCGACGTCTTGATGGAGCCGCTCATCATCAATTCGGATGTTCCCGCGGCGGAGCGGCGCGACCGCGCCATGCAGATGCTGACCAAGGTCGGGCTCGCGCCGGAGCATTTCAATCGCTATCCGCACATGTTCTCCGGCGGTCAGCGCCAGCGCATCGCGATCGCTCGGGCGCTCATGCTGAACCCGCGCCTTCTGGTGCTCGATGAGCCGGTCTCCGCGCTCGATCTTTCGGTGCAAGCGCAGGTTTTGAATCTGCTTGCCGATCTGCAGGAGGAGTTCGGTCTCACCTACGTTTTCATCAGCCACGATCTGTCAGTGGTGCGCTATATCGCGGACGAGGTGATGGTGATGTATTTCGGCGAGGCGGTGGAATACGGCACGCGCGATCAGGTCTTCGCGGACCCGAAGCACGACTACACCAAGACACTTTTCGCCGCCACGCCGCGTGCCGATGTCGAGAGCATCCGCAAAAGGCTCGCCAAGCGGGCAGCGTAAAGGGTCGTGCGCTTTACGGCCTAAAGCGGGCTTGTTCCGCCCTGCGTCGCACCGCCCACGGCAGTCTCGGCTGACTGCTGGCTCGATTCCAGCCCGAACAGGAAGCCGGCGATCGTCTCGCGTGCGCCGTGGCGGATCATGTCGACGTGATTTGCCTCGGGAAAGACGTGCAGCTTGGAGAACCCCTCGCTGAGCGTGGCGAGCACCTCGGCGAAAGCGGGAGGCGTGATCGCGTCCCGCTGGCCGGCCAGCAGCAGGATCGGCACGTCGATGTTGCCGATCCGCGAACGCGTATCGAAACGGCTGCGCACGAGCCACACGGGAACGGAAGCCGCCTGCTGGTGCACAGCGGCCGGGAAAGACGTAAAGGGCGCCTCCAGAATGAGTGCGCGGGGTCGGGCATGCGTCGCCACGTAACTGGCCACCCCGGTTCCCATGGAATAGCCATAGAGAATGGTGCCGTCCGGCGTCAGACCTTCCCTGAAGATTTTGGTTAGCAATGCTGATGCATCGCGGTAGAACATGCTTTCGCTCGGCCACCCCGGATTGCCGCCATAGCCGCGATATCCGGCGAGCGTCAGCCCGTAGCCTTGTTCCGCCAAATCGAACAGATGCGCCGGTTTGCGAATGAGATCGCCAAGGCGCCCGGGAAAATAGACAATAACCGGCTTTCCCGGGGCCGGCGGATGATACCAGGAGCGCAGCTTCAAACCGTCATGTGTGACCAGATCGATGGGTGCAAGCTCGACACTGCTCTCGATCTCCAGAAGGTCCAGGACAAGCCGCTCACGGAAGAGGATAAATTCCGGCACCGTCTGCGTCGCGACCAAGCCGCCCAGAAGGACAAACATGGTGGCGGCGGCGATAAAGTTGCGCAAGCGCACAGAGGGACGGCGGCGACCGTGCCCGCGAATGATATCTTCCATTGTTTAAGAGCCCATGAGCGGCAGCAGCCGCTACCCTTTTGGACCCTTATATCGTAACGGATCATTTCAGTATATATCATTACTTGATCACATTTCATGACAGTTGCCCCTTATTCACAGGCACCGTCGGAACGATTTCGACCGCGCTGACTCTTGTCTCTGTCGGGTTTCGCGCAGGACGATGTAGATGCCGCTTGCGATGATCACGGCAGCGCCCGCATAGGTCCAAGCGTCGGGAAGCTCACCCCAGACCAACCATCCGATAACGCTCGCCCAGAGAAGCGCGGTGTAGTCGAACGGCGCAACGATGGCGGCGGGCGCAAGACGAAACGAATGACCAATCAATGTCATGCCAAGCGTGCCGAATATGGCCATGCCCACGAGATGGGGAATGTGAGACAACGCCAAGCCGCTCCATTGAAAAGGCACAATCATACCGCTGAAAAGCAGCGGAAAGAGCACGACATAGAACATCATCGTCCAGACATTCTCGTCTCGCTTCACCCATCGCGCACTGATCATGAACAGCGCGTAGAACATCGCCGTCGCGACCACGAACAGCGAAGCGGGCTGGAATGCCGCCGCGCCCGGCCGGACGATGATGAGGACGCCGAGAAAGCCCGCAGAGACTGCCGCCCAGCGCCGCCATCCGACGCTTTCGCCCAGGAGCGGGACGGATAATGCGGTGATGAAGATCGGAGCGGCGAAGACGAGCGACGTCGCTTCGGCAAGGGGCAGGATCTTGAGCCCGCTGAAAAACGCAAAGCCCGCCACAACCATGAGAAGCCCGCGCATCGCGTGAACTGCCATATGTGACGAACGGAGCGAAGCGCGACCACCGAGCGACAGTGCGATGACCGTGATCATCGGCAAGGCGAACAGGTTGCGCAGAAAGATTATCTGTAGCGGCCCATAATGGGCGGTCAGCCATTTCGCCAAAGCATCGTTCAGCACAAGGCAAAAGACGCCGAAACAAATGGTCGCGATCGCCTGGCCGTTCGCCGGAACTCCGTCCGTTCTTTTCGAAACAGCGCTCATGCCAAGCCTCAGCACCCTCAAACAGGCATCAGCCTAGTACCGTGACGCCGTTGCATGAAAGGGGCCGCTCGGGCCCCTTTCCACCAGTTCCAGAAGGATGCGGACCTATTCGTTTGCCGCTTGCACAGCGCGCTTGGCCATGACCGCTACCAGATTGGCGCGGTATTCGGCCGAGGCATGAATGTCCGACATCAAAGTGTCCGCCGCGACAGTGATGCCCTCGACGGCGGACGGCTCGAAGGATTTTGCGAGCGCATCCTCGATCTCGCCCGCGCGGAAGACCCCGTCTTCGCCGGCACCGGTTACCGCAACGCGAACCCCGTCTGCGCGCTTGGCCACGAAAACACCGGTCAGCGCGTAGCGCGAGGCCGGGTTGGGGAATTTGGCGTAGCCGGCCTTTTCGGGCGCCGTGAAGGAAACGGCCGTAACGATCTCGTCCTCATCCAGCACCGTTTCGAACAGGCCGGCGAAGAAATCGTCAGCCGGGATTTCGCGCTTGTTCGTGTGAACGGTCGCGCCGAGTGCCAGGATACCCGCCGGATAGTCGGCAGCCGGGTCGTTGTTGGCGATCGAGCCGCCGAGGGTGCCCATGTGGCGCACATGCGGATCACCGATATGGGCGGCCAGATGACAGAGCGCCGGGCAAACGGCGGCGAGAGCCTGGTTCTCCGCCACCTCGGCATGGGTCGCGCCGGCGCCGATGCGCACGTCCTTACCATTCACCTCGATGCCTTTGATCTCGTCGATGTGGCGCAGGTCGATGAGATCGCTCGGCGCGGCAAGACGCTGCTTCATGGTCGGGATCAGCGTTTGCCCACCGGCGACGAGTTTGGCGTCCTCGGCTTCGCCTAGCACTTTCACGGCGTCGGAAACGGAAGAAGCGCGGTGGTATGTGGTCTGGTACATTGATGTCTCCTCTTAGAGGGCAAGTAGCGAGCAGTGCATTAGTCGCAGCGCTTTTCCCGCAGACTTCCTACTCGCTACTCTCTGTTTGCTATTCGCTCTTCTGCATCGCCGACCACACCGCTTGTGGTGTCGCCGGCATGTTCAAATTGTTGTTCCCGATCGCATCGGTGATGGCATTTATCACCGCCGGCGGAGAGCCGATGGCACCGGCCTCGCCGCAACCTTTAAGCCCGAGCGGATTGCTCGGGCAGGGAGTGTTCGTCGTCGAAACCTGGAAGGACGGCAAATCCTCTGCCCGCGGCATCGTGTAATCCATGTAGGACGCGGTGACGAGCTGGCCGGAGGTCGGATCATACCGGCAGCCTTCCATGAGCGCCTGGCCGATGCCCTGCGCCAAGCCGCCATGCACCTGCCCCTCCACGATCAGGGGGTTGATGATGTTGCCGAAATCGTCTGCCGCGACGAACTGGACGATATCGGTCACGCCGGTCTCCGGATCGACCTCGACTTCGCAGATGTAGCAGCCGGCCGGGAAGGTAAAATTGGTCGGATCGTAGAAGGAGGTTTCCTTCAGCCCCGGCTCCATGCCTTCCGGCAAATTGTGGGCGGTATAAGCGGCAAGCGCGACCTGGAACCACGGCACCGTCTTGTCGGTGCCGGCGACCTTCGCCTCGCCGTTCTCGATCACGATGTCGCCCTCGTCGGCCTCCATCAGGTGGGCGGCGATCTTCTTGGCCTTGGCTTCAACCTTGTCGAGCGCCTTGACCATGGCGGACATGCCAACCGCGCCGGAGCGGGAACCATAGGTGCCCATGCCCATCTGGACCTTGTCCGTGTCGCCATGAACGATGGACACGGAATCGATGGGCACGCCGAAGCGCTCGGCCACCACCTGCGCGAATGTCGTCTCGTGTCCCTGGCCGTGGCTGTGCGAGCCGGTCAGGACCTCGATCGTGCCGGCTGCGTTCACCCGTACTTCGCCCGACTCCCACAAGCCGACACCGGCGCCGAGCGAGCCGACGGCCTGGGACGGCGCAATGCCGCAGGCCTCGATATAGCAGCTCATGCCGGTGCCGCGCAGCTTGCCGCGTTTCTTTGCCTCCTCGCGGCGGGCCGGGAAGCCGGCATAGTCCGCCTCGCGCATGGCCGCCTCCAGCGAAGCCTCGTAGTCGCCCGTATCGTAGTTCATGATGACGGGGGTCTGGTATGGGAACTCGCGGATGAAGTTCTTGCGCCTGAGCTCCGCTGGCGAAACCCCGAGCTCGCGTGCCGCCGTTTCCATCGTGCGCTCGAGCACGTAGGTCGCCTCGGGCCGCCCTGCTCCGCGATAGGCGTCCACCGGCGCTGTGTTGGTGTAGACCGCCCGCACATTACAGTGGATCTGCGGGATCACATACTGGCCGGACAGCAGCGTCGCGTAGAGATAGGTCGGCACGGAGGAAGAGAAGAGCGACATGTAGCCGCCGAAATTGGCGATCGTATCCACCTTCAGCCCGACAATGCGATTATCGGCATCGAAGCCGAGCGAGACCTCACTGACATGATCGCGCCCATGCGCGTCACACAGGAAGCTCTCGGTGCGGTCGGCCGCCCACTTCACCGGTACATTGGTCCGCTTCGAGGCCCAGAGGCAGACCACCTCCTCCGGATAGATGAAAATCTTGGAGCCAAAGCCGCCGCCCACATCCGGCGCGATCACGCGCAGCTTGTTCTCCGGTGCCACGTTATAAAACGCGCTCATGACCAGGCGGGCCACATGCGGGTTCTGGCTGGTGGTCCAGAGCGTGAAGTGGTCTTCCGCGCGGTCGTAATGGCCAAGCGCCGCGCGCGGCTCGATGGCATTGGGGATCAGCCGGTTGTTGACGATCCTCATCCGCGTGACATGGGCTGCGCCATCCAGCGCCTTGTCGGTGGCGTCAGCCTCGCCGATCTCCCAATCGTAGATGAGATTGTTCGCCGCTTCCGGGTGAAGCTGCGGCGCGCCCGGCTCCAGAGCTTTCACGGCATCGGTGACCGCCGGCATCTCCTCGTAATCGACCTCCACAGCCTCTGCCGCATCCCGTGCCTGCGCGCGCGTTTCGGCAACGACGATCGCCACGGCATCGCCCACATAGCGCACCCTGTCGACAGCCAGAGGCGACCATGCACCCATGTTCATCGGGCTGCCGTCCTTGGAGTGGATCATCCAGCCACAAATGAGGTTGCCGATGCCGTCATCCTTGAGTTGCTTGCCCGTCAGCACATCGATGACGCCGGGCATCGCCTTTGCCGCGTCGATCTTGATACCGTTGACGGCCGCGTGCGCATGCGGGCTGCGAACGAATGCCGCATGTTTCATTCCTGGCACCACCATGTCGTCGACATAGCGTCCAGCACCGGTGATGAACCTCTTGTCCTCTTTGCGCGCAAGCCGCGCGCCAATGCCTTCAACGCCCATGAATTCCTCCCGATATGCGGGCAACGAGCAATATGGCAGCAAGGTACGAGATCAGCCCGCTCGTTCGTCGCTGTGCCTCACCACCGTACTTCCTTACTACCCTGCCCTAGTTGCCTACTCCCTTTAAGCGGCCCTCGCCGCCTTTCCGCTCATCGTCTCGGATGCCGCCAAGACGGCTTTGACGATGTTATGGTATCCGGTGCAGCGGCAGATATTGCCTTCCAGCTCGGCGCGAACGGTCTTCTCGTCAAGGCCTTCCGGATGGCGGTTGATCATATCGACCGCAGCCATGATCATGCCGGGGGTGCAGAAGCCGCACTGGAGCCCGTGGTGCTCCTTGAAGGCCGCCTGGACCGGATGCAGCTCGCCATCTCCGGCCAGCCCCTCGATGGTCTGCACTTCACTGCCGGAGGCCTGGGCCGCCAGCATGGTGCAGGACTTCACCGCCTTGCCGTCGAGATGCACGACACAGGCTCCGCATTGCGACGTGTCGCAGCCGACATGCGTGCCGGTCAGTTCCAGATTTTCCCGCAGGAAATGGACCAGCAAGGTTCGATCATCCGCCGTCCCCGAGACGTTCCGGCCGTTTACAACCATTGAAATCTCTGCCATGGGGGCCCTCCTCATTCGCGTATTGTCATGGTCCGTCCGTCGCTTGATGCGCGACGGGGTGTGCGCACAGATTAACCCAGCATGCGCCAGAGTCCATCATCCGTTTGGCGAGGCCGAATTTCAATGGACGAGAATGCGCAAGATCACTTGATCTTCGCGCGCGATGCGAGTATCAGGCGAACCGATCAGGGCGCCGGAATTTTCCGGCTGCTGGCCGCTTTAGCTCAGTTGGTAGAGCATCGCATTCGTAATGCGGAGGTCGTCAGTTCGAGTCTGACAAGCGGCACCATTCTTCAACCCTCAGCATAGTTCCATACGGACCCGGCGTCCTTTCCGGGCCGGACGATGGCCATTGCGTCGGCGGGAACATCGCACTGCAGTCATGGTTGGAAGGCAAGTTCCCTGCGGCAGGAGGCAACTTCCATGGATTTGACATCCCGCATTCGGTTGCACACCGGCAGTGAAATGCCCGTTCTCGGATTGGGCACGTGGCAGCTCACCGACAATACGGCGGACGTCATCGCTACTGCCCTGGATCTCGGGTACCCGATGATCGATACCTCCGGCGATTACGGCACCCAGCCGGGGATCGGCGACGGCCTGCGCAAGAAGAGCGCCCAGCGCTCGGATTTTTACCTCGCCACCAAGGTTGAGGAGACGGAGAACGCCTATGAGGCGACGAAAAAGAATCTTGGCGAGCTCGGCTTGGATCATGCGGACCTCATGCTGATTCACCGCCCGCCGAGCACCGGTGCCGGCGAGGAGCTCTGGCGCGGGCTGATCCGGGCGCGCGAGGAAGGCCTTACGCGGGACATCGGCGTCAGCAATTATTCAGCCGAGTTGATCGACCGGTTGATCGAAGCCACCGGAGAGGTCCCCGCCCTAAACCAGGTCGAATGGAGCCCGTTCGGCCACAGCATGGAGCTCAAGCGCCATCACGACGACAAGGGAATCATCATCCAGGCCTACAGCCCGCTGACCCGCACCCGCAGGCTGGGCGATGAGACGCTGGCGGAGATCGGCCGGGCACACGAAAAATCGCCCGCGCAGGTGCTCATCCGTTGGAACTTGCAACGCGGCACCGTGCCAATTCCGAAAGCCAATCAGCGCCAGCACCTGGAAGAAAATATCCAGGTATTCGATTTCACCCTCAGTGAAGACGACATGGCCGCGCTCGATCAATTGAACGAGCATTATTCCTCACTCGGCCGCTTGCCCTATCTCTGACCGGCGAAACACTGCGAAAGCATAGACTTCACCGCTTTCAGCCGCTATGCGAGCGCGGCAAAGAGGGTGAATGTGATGCCGCTTACTACCATCGGTTTCGATGCCGACGACACGCTTTGGGAGAATGAGCACTTCTTCCGCCTGACGGAGGAGCGTTTTACCGAGATCCTGTCCGATCACGCCGAGCAGCGGGATATCAGCGCCCGGCTGCTCGAAGCCGAAAAGCGCAACCTCCAGCTCTACGGCTTCGGCATCAAGGGCTTTATCCTTTCCATGATCGAGACAGCCATCGACGTGACGGGGGGCAAGGTCTCAACACACGCCATCGCCCGTATCATGGAGATCGGGCGCGAGATGCTGCAGCATCCGATCGAGACGCTGCCCCACGTATCCGAGACGCTGAAGCGCCTCGCACCGGAGTACCGGCTTGTACTCATCACCAAGGGGGATCTGTTCGACCAGGAGCGAAAGCTGGCTCAATCCGGCCTCGGCGATTTTTTCGATGCCGTGGAAATCGTGAGCGACAAGACCGTGGAGACCTACCGGCGGGTATTTACACAACATGGCAAGGGACCGGAGAGCGCCATGATGGTCGGCAATTCGATGAAATCGGACGTGCTGCCGGCGCTCAGTGCCGGTTGCTGGGGTGTTTTCGTGCCACACGAGCTCACATGGACCCTTGAGCACGCACAGCACCCCTCAGAGGCGCCACGCTTCCGCGAGATCGCAAATCTTGGTGAGCTGGAAGGTGTGCTGGCAGAGATTCGGCGTGCTATGTGAACATCACGGCAACCACCTCAGGTGTTGCGCGGCAGCACCCGGTCCGGCGGACGATGACCGTCGTAGAAGGTGCGGATGTTGATGATGACCTTCTCGCCCATGTCGATGCGCCCCTCGATGGTGGCCGAGCCCATATGGGGCAGGATCACCACCTTGCCTTCTCCGGCCAGCCGCACCAGGCGCTTGTTCACCGCCGGCGCGTGCTCGAACACGTCGAGTCCAGCGCCGGCGAGCTTTCCGGTCTCTATCATCTCGACCAGCGCGTCCTCGTCGACAATATCGCCACGCGCAGTGTTCACTATATAGGCCGAGGGCTGCATCAAGGCCAACCGTCGCGCTGACAGGAGATGGAAGGTGGCGGGCGTGGACGGACAGTTCACCGAAATGATGTCCATGCGGGCAAGCATCTGGTCCAGGCTATCCCAATAGGTCGCCTCCAGCTCGTCCTCAACCATCGGCGCCACGCGCCGGCGGTTGTGGTAATGGATGGAGAGACCGAACGCCTTGGCACGGCGTGCGACAGCCGCACCGATGCGGCCCATACCGATGATGCCGAGCCGCTTGCCCCAGATGCGCCGCCCCAGCATCCACGTGGGGGACCAGCCGGCCCATTTGCCGCCCTGGCGAAGGATTTCGGCTCCCTCCGTCAATCGGCGCGGCACTGCCAACATCAGTGCCATCGTCATGTCGGCCGTGTCTTCATTGAGCACGTTGGGCGTGTTGGTGGTGGTGATCCCCCGCTTGGCCGCCGCCGCCACGTCGATGTGGTCCACACCGTTGCCGAAACTCGCAATCAGCCGCAGTTGCGGCCCGGCCTCGGCAATCAACTCGGCATCGATGCGGTCGGTGATCGTCGGAACGAGAACGTCCGCCTGCTTCACCGCGGCAACGAGATCGGCGCGGCTCATCGGCCGGTCTTCGACATTCAGCCGGGTATCGAATAGCTCGCACATGCGCGTCTCGACCTGATCGGGCAGCTTGCGCGAGAGAATTACAAGTGGCTTTTTACGACCGGTCATGACGCCCCGATATCTTCCAGCGTTGAGCCCCTATTAACCCAAATCCGTCACACTCGAAAGCGGAGCCATCCTGCTTCCAAATCCGCGAGAGGGATACCAAGCAGGCGCGGCGAAGACAAAGAAAAAGACATCGGCATGCGCCGCAAGAGTTCACATACCGTGATCCGACACCATAAACACCATTTTTTCCGGGGAGGATGAATGTCGCCGTCCGCGTTTTTCCGTGTGATCCTGTCTCTTGTGTTGCTGGCTGCCATATTCTCCCTGCCGGCGCGACCGGCTCTGGCACAAGAGAGCGCAGCCGCGAGCAACGATTTGCAGCGCGGCCCGAGCGGGTTGCCGCTGCCGCGTTTCGTCAGCCTCAAATCCAGCCGGGTCAACATGCGCGTCGGCCCCGGAACGAAATACGCCGTCAAGTGGATGTATGTGCGCTCGGGGCTGCCGCTCGAAATCATCCAGGAGTATGACAACTGGCGCCGGGTGCGAGACGCGGAGGGCGAAGAGGGATGGATTCACCACACGCTGCTTTCGGGCCGCCGCACAGGCGTCGTCGCGCCCTGGTTCGATGCAGATTCGACATCCCTGCCCCTGCTGCGCTCAGCCAGTGAGGGGGCCCGCGTTGTCGCCCAGGTCGATCCCGGCGCAATCGGCGAAGTTACCCAATGCGACGGTCAGTGGTGCCGCATGCGCTTCGGCGAAACGACGGGCTGGATCGTGCAATCCTCGATCTGGGGTGTTTATCCTGGCGAAACGGTCGAGGACTGAGCTGCAGCAACTCTTATATTAAACGTGTTGCCCGCCATTGATGTGGATTTCGCCTCCCGACACGTAAGACGCCTGCCCCGAACAGAGAAAGAAGATCGTGTCGGCAACTTCCGCCGTCTGGCCAAGACGGCGAAGCGGGATCGATTCCACGAGCTTGTCCGTACCCGGCGAAAGGATTGAAGTCTCGATCTCGCCCGGCGCAATAGCGTTGACACGAATTCCGTGCGGGCCGAAGTCGGCCGCCATCTCGCGCGTCAATGCCGCCAGTGCTGCTTTCGAGGTCGCATAAGCCGTTCCGGCGAATGGGTGAACGCGGCTGCCGACGATGGAGGTCACATTGACGATGGAGCCCGTCGCGGTGCCAAGCTCCTTGAACAGACCGCGCGCAAGCATGATGGGCGCGAAGAAATTGACCTGGAAGACATCACGCCAGACATGCATCGGCGTGTCGATGGAATTCATGCGGCTGCCGTCGTCGAGCTTCGGCGAAATCGCGGCATTGTTGACGAGCGCATCGAGCCGTCCGCCATTCGCGGTGAGGCGGTGGCGGATCTCGCCGATGGCAATGCCCACCCCTTCCTGGTCGGAGAGATCGAGCTGGATGTGATCCTCCGGGCCGGCCGGCCACGGACAATCCTCCGCGAAGGGGTGCCGTGAACAGGTGATGACCCGCCAGTTTTCCCGTGAAAAGCGCTTGACCGTCGCGTGGCCAATGCCACGGCTCGCCCCCGTCAGCACAAGGGTTTTTCTTTCGTCGACTTCGCTCACAGCGCGTCCTCCGTCCAGTCACGCCTATTTAGTAGCTGTAGACCGGGAATGCGAGAGGCTTATCTCGGGCGCGCTCAATTGCCCAGAATGATGTCGAGAATGGAAAGGCCGCCCTCACGGCGGTCACCACCCACTGCGGTCGGTGGAACCGGCCTTCGGTTGGCAGCTTGAGTAACTCCCCTCGTTGTGCTGCCAGCAACGGCACGCGGCGGCCGCTCCGGACCGAGGGGATTCCAGTTGCCCGGCAGGGCGGCAACCGGAACGCCCTCGTGCGCCGCCGCCATGAATTCCCGCCAGGCCGCGGCGGGAACACTGCCGCCGGTCGCCTTCGTTACCGAACCGTCGTCGTTGCCCACCCACACACCGGTGACGAGATTGGCCGTGTAACCGACGAACCAGGCGTCGCGAGAGCGCTGCGTGGTGCCTGTTTTTCCGGCCGCAGGCCGTTCGAAAGCAGCCGCGCGGCCCGAGCCCAGCTCTAAGGTCTCGGCCATCATCGCGTTCATCATGCCGACGATCTCCGGACTTGCCACCCGAGGGAGCTGCTGTTGCTGGAAGGTATAAAGCGGATCGCCCGCAGCCGTCGTGACACGGCCGATGACATGGACCTCCGGTCTATATCCGCCATTTGCAAACGGTACATACGCAGCCGTCAGCTCCAGCGGTGTGACCTCGGACGTACCCAGGGCAATCGAGGCGTTCGCCTTGAGCGTGGAATCGATCCCCATCCGGTGCGCGACTTCCACCACGCGTTTCGGGCCGACTTCCATGACGAGCTGCGCCGCGACCGAATTGAGGGAGCGCGCCAGCGCCTCCGAGAGCGTCACCTGGCCGTGATACTTGTCCCTGTAATTGCCCGGCGACCAGTTTCCGATCCGCACCGGAGCATCGTTGCGCACGCTCAGTGGCGTGCGACCCTGCTCGAGCGCAGCCATGTAGAGAAACGGCTTGAAGGCCGAGCCCGGCTGGCGGCGTGCCTCGGTGGCGCGGTCGAACTGACTGCTTGCATAGTCGTAACCGCCGACCAGCGCGCGGATGGCGCCCGCGCGGTCGATCGAGACCAGCGCACCCTGCGACACCTGCAGATCCTGGCCTTTTTCGTCAATCACATGGCGGATTGTTTTCTCCGCCTGCTTCTGCAGGTCGAGATCGATCGTGGTGTGTACGATCACGTCCTTTTCGATGTTGCCGACCAGGTCGGGCAACTCCTCCATCACCAGGTCGGCGACATAGTGTTCGGCGCCGGTCCAGAAGGACGGCGCGCGTGTGGCCGGCGCGCTCATTGCCGCGGTCAGCTCGCTGTCGCCGATCATCCCTTCCTCGCGCATGGCGGTCAGTACAAGCTGCGCGCGCTCTTCCGCCGCATTCGGGTCCCGGGCCGGGGAAAGGCGGGAGGGTGCCTTGAGAAGGCCCGCGAGGAGCGCGGCTTCGGCCAGATTAACGTCGCGGGCGGACTTATTGAAGTACCGTCGTGCGGCCGCTTCCACACCATAGGCACCGGAGCCGAAATAGACGCGGTTGAGATACATCTCCAGGATCTGGTCCTTGGTGTATTTCTGCTCCAGCCAGAAGGCCAACAACAGCTCCTGCACCTTGCGCTCGATCGTGCGTTCGGAGCTCAGAAACAGGTTTTTCGCCAGTTGCTGGGTGATCGTGGAGCCGCCCTGGGCGAGCCTTCCCTGCATGGCGTTTTCGACCACGGCTCGCGCCAAACCCAGCGGGTCCATGCCCCAATGGTCATAGAAGCGCCGATCCTCGATGGCGATGACGGCCTGCGGGACGTAAGATGACACCTCGTGGAGCCCGACTGCCTCGCCGCCCGTCATGCCGCGATTGGCGAGAAGGCGGCCGTCGGCGGACAGGATCTTCACGTTAGGCGGGCGGTCGGGAATGGCCCAGGTGGTGGCGCTGGGCATCTGCGCGCCGTAATAGGCGGCGATCCCCACCCCGGCGATTCCGGCCCACAGGGCAAGCACCAGTGACCAGTACACCAGCCCCCGAAAGAGGCGGCTCAGCCCGCTCCTTCGTGCCCGGCTCGCCCGGCGCTTGCGCGGCTTTCCCCGGCTCTTGCTGGCTTTGCCGCGCCCGGACGGCGGCAAGATTCGGTCGGATTTGCTAACGGACAGCGAGCCTTTGCTCCGGCGGGATGCCGGCGCATCGAAAGTCGGCTCTATCCGCCTTTTTCGTTTG
This sequence comes from Chelativorans sp. YIM 93263, assembly GCF_028767125.1. Lineage (GTDB taxonomy): Bacteria > Pseudomonadota > Alphaproteobacteria > Rhizobiales > Rhizobiaceae > Chelativorans. The sequence goes on along the minus strand of NZ_JAKCWP010000001.1, from coordinate 780,775 downwards.
GCCCTGGCCATGTTCCCCAATCCATCCCCGCGCCCGGCTGAAAGCAGGACCGTGCAGACCGCACGCTAATCGGCACGGTTTAAGGGGCCGTTAAGGGCGTTTGACCCTAAGGTCAATCAACTGTGAGCGAAGATATCCTCCGACTCCCAGCCCATGAGGTCGAGCCTGGCGCGAGTCGGCAGGAACTCGAAACAGGCCTCGGCCTCGCGCATGCGCTCCTCGCGCCGCAGCCGCTCGCGCAGCACGTCACGGATCCTATGCAGATAAAGCACGTCGGAGGCGGCGTATTCGAGCTGCTCCGGCGAAAGCTGATCCGCCGCCCAGTCGGAAGACTGCTGGGCCTTGGAAATGCCGACGCCCAAAAGCTCGTTGCATAGATCCTTGAGCCCATGCCGGTCCGTGTAGGTGCGCGTCAGGCGCGAGGCGATCTTGGTGCAGAAGAGCGGCTCCGCCATGATGCCGAATGCTTGATAAAGCACGGCAATGTCGAAGCGGGCGTAGTGAAACAGCTTCGTGATCCCTCGATTGGCCAGAAGCGCGGTCAGGTTCGGCGCCTCCTTCTGCCCGCGCGCGATCTGCACCACATCCGCCGTTCCATCGCCCGGGGAAAGCTGCACCACGCAAAGCCGGTCGCGGTGGGGCTTTAGACCCAGCGTCTCCGTGTCCACGGCGACCGCTTCGACGTCGTAATGGGCAAGATCGGGCAGGTCGTATTGGTGAAACCGGATCGTCATGCCGCCTGCTCCGTTGTTGCCAGGGCGTCCAGGATACGCGCCCAGGAACGCTGCCCCTTCGTAAAGGAGCTGAGCTCGTATTTCTCGTTCGGGGAATGGATCCGGTCATCCGGCAGGCCGAAGCCCACCAGCAGGGAGTCCATACCGAGCGTGCGCTGGAAATCGCCCACGATGGGAATCGAGCCGCCCATGGCAATGCTGACGGCCGGCTTCTGCCATTCTTCCGAAAGCGCGGCCTGAGCCTTCGTGACCATCGGCGAATCGTAAGAGAGCTGGATCGCCGGCGAGCCGCCATGGGGGGAGAATGTGACTTCGCAGTCGGCCGGAACGCGCTCGCGAACGAACGCGCGCAGCGCCTCACGGATTTTCTCCGGATCCTGTTTGTGCACCAGCCGGCAGGAGACCTTGGCGGAGGCTTCCGCCGCGATCACCGTCTTGAACCCCTCGCCCGTATAACCGCCGTGAATCCCGTTGAACTCCACCGTCGGGCGTGCCCAGACGAGTTCCAGCACCGAGCGGTCCTTCTCGCCCGAGGGTTCGGACAGGCCGATGGGGCCTAGCATGTCCTTGGCCGACTGGCCGAGCCCCTCCCAGATTTTCAGAACGTCATCGGGCGTCTCCTCGACACCGTCGTAGAAGCCGGGAATGGTGACGCGCCCGTTCTCGTCATGCATCTCGCCCAAGGCTTTTGCGAGGATGCGGATCGGGTTGGCCGCCACGCCGCCGAAAAAGCCGGAGTGGAGGTCGCGATCGGCAGCCCTGACCGTGATCTCCTCGCCAACCAGCCCGCGCAGTCCCACACAGATAGCCGGGGTTTCGCGGTCCCACATGGTCGTGTCGCAAACCAGGGCGAAATCCGCTTTCAGTTCCTCCGCATTGGCTTCCATGAAGGGCTTGAGTGAGGGAGAGCCCGACTCTTCCTCGCCCTCGAAGAGAATGCTGACGCGGCAGGGCAGCTTGCCATGCACCGCCTTGTACGCGCGGCAGGCCTCGACGAAGGTCATGAGCTGACCTTTGTCGTCCGATGCGCCACGGGCGGTGATCACCTTGCGTCCGGGCTCGACTTCCTTCACCGCCGGCGCGAAGGGATCGTCCTCCCAGAGACCCAGCGGATCGACGGGCTGTACGTCGTAGTGCCCATAGAAGAGGACATGCGGTCCCTCGCCCTCATGATGCGCCACGACCATCGGGTGCCCGGCAGTCTCGCGAACGTCAGCCGTAAAGCCGATCGAGCGCAGATCCTCCACCAGCCACTCGGCCGTTTTGCGGCATTCGGCGGCATACGCCGGATCGGTGGAAATGGACTTGAGCTCGAGCAGCTTGAAAAGCCTTTCCAGGCTCTGGTCGACCGACCGGTCGAGATGATCGAGCACGGGCGCTATGTCGGGCATGGACCGCAGGCTCCTTGTTCTTACTTTATCTAACGAAAAAGGGCCGCGCACGGCCCCTTTCCGGTTCATACACTGCCGATATCAGTATGGGCAGTTGTTGTCATCGAGATAATTGTGGACCTCGATTTCGCCGGCGATAATCTTGGCCTTGGCATCTTCCGCGGCCTCCCGCATTTCGTCGGTGATCAGGCCCTCATTGTGCTCGTCGACGGTGTATCCGACCGCGTCTTCGGCCAGGCCGACATTCTGAACGCCGTAGGTGAACTCATCGTTCATGGCGTCCTCGAACGCATCGTATACGGCCACGTCCACGCGTTTGATCATCGAGGTAAGCACGTTGCCCGGATGCAGGTAATCCTGATTTGAATCGACGCCGATGCCCAGCTTGCCTGCGTCCGCAACCGCCTGAAGAACACCCACGCCCGTTCCGCCGGCGGCGTGATAGATCACGTCGGCGCCCTGGTCCATCTGGGCGCGCGCAATCTCGCCGCCCTTGGTCGGATCGTTCCAAGCGTCCGGCGTATCGCCGGTATAATTGCGGATGACGGAGGCATCCGGATCCGTCTCCGTCACGCCCTGAACATAGCCGCACTCGAACTTGCCGATAAGCGGCACCTGCATGCCGCCGACGAAACCAACCGTGCCGGTTTCGGAGGCCATCGCCGCGAGAAGACCGACGAGGTAAGAACCCTCCTGCTCCTTGAAGGTGACCGAGCGCACATTGGGCTGATCCACCTTGTCGTCGATGATGGCGAAATCGACGTCCGGATATTCGGGAGCAATCTTGTCGAGGAATTCCACCCAGGTGAAACCAGCCATCACGACGGGGTTGTAGCCTCGCTCGGCGAAGCGGCGCAGGGCCTGCTCGCGCTGGGCGTCGTTGGATATCTCGAACTCGACATATTCGATGCCGGTGTCTTCCTTGAACCGCTCGGCGCCCGTATAGGCCATCTCATTGAAAGATTTGTCGAACTTGCCACCCAAGTCGTAAAGGAGAGCAGGAGAGAAGTCCTCCTGAGCCATGGCCGTCGTGCTCATTGCAGTTGCGGCCAGCAGGCCGAGAACAATACGCGTCATATGATCCACACCCTGTCGGTTGCCTTTAGAAACGGGCCGCGCAGCGCGACCCCTGCAGGATTTCTACCTGCTTACTTGGCAGTCTGACATGGCACGCAGGAAAATTCACGTGGAAATTTCGTGTGCAAATGCCATGCGTTCGCTGATCCGGGAGCAAGGGTAAGCCCCGGCCCCGCACGGAAATGCGTTGATAAACCAGGCGGCGGGGAGCGCCCGAGTTGACGCTTTCCGCCCGTCGCGCCAGATAGATGGTATGATGGAATCATCCGCTTCTCCAACGCTCGGCATTGTGCGGCTGCCGCATGCGGCGGGCCTGCCGCAGCCAGAGTACGCCTCTGCGGGCGCGGCAGGGATGGACCTGCGCGCTGCGGTTCCGGAGGACCGGCAGATCATTCTCTTGCCGGGCAAGCGGGTGCTGGTCCCCACCGGCTTCATTCTCGAGATCCCGATGGGCTACGAAGGGCAGGTTCGTCCGCGCTCGGGGCTCGCACTGCGCCACGGACTCACCTGCCTCAACACGCCCGGTACGATCGACAGCGACTATCGCGGTGAGGTGCAGGTTCTGCTCATCAATCTCGGCGAGGAGGACTTCGCGATCACGCGCGGCATGCGGATCGCCCAGATGGTCATCGCACCGGTCACGACCGTCTCTCTCGAAGAGCGGGAGCTCGCGGACACGCAGCGTGGCTCGAACGGATTCGGTTCGACCGGCACGGGCTGAACAATTCCTCCAGATTTTGAGCATCTTGACATTACGGTGGTTAGCGCTGCCTCATGATCTTTGTTCATCAGAAGGACGGGCTCCATGTCAGACATCGGTTCGATCTTTAGCGCGCTGCACGACGCGAAAGCTCCCTTCATACTTCCCAACCCGTGGGATATCGGGACGGCCAAGCTGCTGGCCGGATTAGGGTTCGAGGCATTGGCGACCACCAGCGCCGGCTATGCCCTGTCGCGCGGGCTGCCTGACGGCGCCGTCGATTTCGAGACCATGATGGATCATTGCCGTGAGATCGTCGGCGCCACACCGCTTCCGGTCTCGGCCGATCTGGAAAACGGCAAGGGCGACAGCCCCGACAGCGCCGCCGAGACCATTTTCGCCGCCGAGGCCGCCGGACTGGCCGGCTGTTCCATCGAGGACTACAGCGCCGACCCGGATAATCCAATCTACGAATTCCCGCTGGCGGTCGAACGCATCACGGCGGCGGCGGAAGCCGCCCGGTCGCTCCCGCGCGATTTCGTGCTGACGGCACGGGCGGAAAATTTCCTGCACGCCCGGCCTGACCTCGATGACACGATCGCCCGCCTGCAGGCTTTCGAAAAGGCCGGGGCCGACGTGCTTTATGCACCGGGACTCACGAATATCGAGCAGGTCCGCACCGTCTGCCAGGCGGTTGGTAAGCCGGTCAATGTGCTGGCTGATGCGGGCTTTTCGTTATCCGCATTGGCTGAAGCCGGCGCAAAGCGCATCTCGCTCGGCTCGAAGCTCTCCAATTTCGCCTTCGGCGCGGTGGAACGCGCGGCGCAAGAGATGCTCGACAAGGGAACTTTCGAATTCACTGGAGACGCTATTCCATCCTCTCGAATGCTGGAATTTTTCGCTACGGCGAATCAACGCACGATCTCCCCTTAAAGTCGTATTCAAAACGGTTTCGCCGAATGGCGGTTGACGCTATGTTGTCGCCGGCCGAAGCGGCCACGGTCCGCGACCGGCCAAGAATGCGTGTCCGCCTGCTCGTGCCGGAACACGGCGGAAAAGAACAAGTGTGGAGGAGTTCATGATCGGCATGAAAGCAAAACTTCTGGCTGCCGGGGCAGTGGCGCTCGGGCTTAGTTTCAACCCGGCTGCCGCCAAGGCGCAGGAATTCATCAACATCCTGACCGGGGGGACTTCAGGCGTCTATTATCCGCTCGGCGTCGCTCTCTCGAAGATCTATGGCGACACGATCGAAAACGCGCGCACCCAGGTCCAGTCGACCAAAGCGTCGGTGGAAAACGTCAATCTTCTGCAGCAGGGCCGCGGAGAGATCGCGTTTGCCCTGGGCGACACCGTCAAGGCAGCCTGGGAGGGCGACGAGGAAGCAGGCTTCTCGGAGCAACTCGGAAAGTTGCGCGGTATAGCCGCGATCTATCCGAACTATGTCCAGGTCGTCGCGTCGCAGGAGTCAGGCATCGAAACGTTCGAGGATCTGGCGGGCAAGAGCCTTTCGGTCGGGGCACCTGCCTCGGGCACCGAGCTCAATGCGCGGCGCATCTTCGATGCGATGGGCATGAGCTATGACGACCTGTCGCGAGCCGAGTATCTGCCATTCGATGAGTCCGTCGAACTGATCAAGAATCGCCAGCTCGACGCCACGCTTCAGTCGGCGGGCCTCGGCGTCGCTTCGATCAAGGATCTGGCGCTGTCGGTTCCCATCACGATGGTGGCCGTCCCGGAAAGCGTCGCCGAGACGCTCGGTGCACCCTTCATCGCCGCCGACATTCCGGCGGGCACCTATGACGGGCAGGACGAGGACATCCCGACCTTGGCCATCACCAATATCCTCGTTACCCATGAGGAAGTTTCGGACGAGATGGCCTATGAAATGACCAAGCAGCTCTTCGAGAATCTGGACGAAATGGTCGCCGCCCATTCCGCGGCGAACGACATCTCGCTCGAGAACGCGCCCAACGGCGTGCCCGTGCCGCTTCATCCCGGCGCCGAACGATATTACAAAGAGCAGGGCCTGCTCTAACTGCAAAACGAGCGCCCGCATCTTCGATGAGGATGGGGCGGAATAATCGATCGCGGCGGGCGACCCTACGCCGGTTGCCCCCGCGCATTTTATGGTCCCACCATAAACAACCAGGGGAACGCGGGATCATTACATGACAAACACAAATGCCGACATGACAGCAGAACTGCCGGCAGCGGGAGTGCAGGATCCTTCCCAGAGCCAATTTCGCCAGACCCCGGAGGGGCGGCTGCTCATGTGGATCGCGGTCATCTTTTCTCTTTATCAGATCACGACGGCCGCTCATCTGGTGTCATTGCCCAGCCAAATCGTCCGGGCCTTTCACGTCGGCTTTCTGATGCTTCTCGTGTTTCCGCTGATCGCCTCCGCCCGCGATGCCGGACGGCTGATGAAGATCGTGGCCTGGGGGATGGCGCTGGCAGGACTTTCGGTCGCCATATACCAGTTCGTCGAGTATAAACCGCTCATCCTGCGCGCGGGCATGCCGCTACAGCGGGATATCGTCTTCGGCGTGGTGGCGCTTGCAACCGTTTTTGCCGCCGCCTACGCGCTCATGGGCCCGGCGCTGCCGATCATTTCCGGCACCTTTCTTGCCTACTGCCTCTTCGGCCAGTATCTGCCGGCTCCGCTTACCCATCGGGGTTACGATTTTTCGCAGGTCATCGACCACATGGCCTTTGGGACGGAGGGGATCTACGGCATCCCCACCTATGTCTCGGCCACCTATATCTTCCTTTTCATCCTGTTCGGCTCGTTTCTGGAGCGGGCAGGCATGATCAGGCTGTTCACCGATGTGTCACTCGGCCTTGTCGGCCATGCGCGCGGCGGTGCGGCCAAGGTCTCGGTAATCTCTTCAGGCCTGATGGGAACGATCTCCGGCTCCGGTGTCGCGAATGTCGTCACCACCGGCCAGTTCACGATTCCGCTGATGAAACGCTTCGGCTATCGCGCCGCTTTCGCCGGCGGTGTGGAATCCACCTCCTCCATGGGCGGGCAGCTCATGCCGCCGGTGATGGGAGCCGTCGCCTTCATCATGGCCGAAACGCTGGGCGTCCCCTATTACGAGGTGGTCAAGGCGGCCATCATTCCCGCGCTCCTTTATTTCGGCTCGGCATTCTGGATGGTCCATCTGGAAGCCGGTAAGTACGGGCTTCACGGCTTGCCCTGGGACGAGTTGCCGTCGCCAGCGCGGGCTCTGCGCAAAGGCTGGTATCTCGTGCTGCCGCTTGCCGTGCTCGTCTATCTGCTCTTTACCGGCTACACGCCGCTCTTCGCGGGAACGATCGGCCTGTCGCTGACAGTGCTTCTGATCCTCGGCGGGTCGGTCGCGCTCGGCCTGCCGAACCAGGTTCTGCGGGTGATCTTCTGGGTCGGTCTCGGGCTGATCGCCGCCAGCTTCTTCCAGTACGGCATCAACGTCATCGTGGTCACGGTGCTGCTGCTCATTCTGATCAATGTCTTTGTGGAGGGGGGCCGGAAGACGCTCGATCTCTGCCGCGAATCGCTTGCCGAGGGGGCCAAGACGGCGTTGCCGGTCGGCGTGGCCTGCGCCACGGTGGGCATCATCATCGGGACCATGACGCTGACAGGTGCGGCGAACACCTTCGGCCAGTATATCGTCTCGGTCGGCGAGACCAGCCTGTTCCTGTCGCTGGTGCTCACCATGATCACCTGCATCATTCTCGGCATGGGCATTCCGACGATCCCGAACTACATCATCACCTCCGCCATCGCCGGGCCGGCGCTGCTTGCACTGGGTGTGCCGCTCATCGTCAGCCACATGTTCGTCTTCTACTTCGGCATTCTGGCCGACCTCACGCCGCCTGTCGCACTTGCCTGTTTTGCGGCCGGGCCGATCGCCAAGGAACATGGGCTGAAGATCTCCATGGAGGCCATCAAGGTCGCTGCCGCAGGCTTCATCATTCCCTTCATGGCGGTCTATACGCCCGCACTCATGCTGCAGGACGGCGGGCCGCTGGCCGAAGCCGTGGGCTATCCTGCCGCCGTGGCCTATATCGTCTTCAAGGCCAGTCTGGCGATCGCGCTTTGGGGCGCGGCCGTCATCGGCTATTTGCGCCATTCGCTGGCCGTGTGGGAGCGTTTGCTGGCCGCCGCTGCGGCCTTCACGCTCATTGCCGCTCTGCCGATTACCGATGAAATCGGCCTCGCGCTCGCCGCACTGTTTCTCGTCGCCAATTTCTTCCTGAAACGCGGACAACAGGCCGCCAAACCAGAACGCGGGAGATCAGGCGACACCGGCAGGCCAGCGGAATGAGTCTTTGCATACTTTCTGCCGGCGAGGCGGCCACGCTTGTTGCGACGCTCTTCACCCTTTCCTGGACCCATTCGGTAGAAAAGGTGGAATGGCAGGAGACCTGGCGGGTCACGCAGGAAGGTCTGCAGATTATCGAAGCCCGCGTGAAAGGCTCCGGAGCGGGCATGGAGCCGCCTCCGGATGCACGCTTTGAAGACGGCTGGTGGGTGTACGTGCCACCCCTCGAACCCCGGCCGGAACTGCATCTGGCCGCCTCCGGCGCGACTGGTAGCAGCTGGCAGCTGTGCGCGAACGGCGAATGCAGTGAGCTCGGTTCCGAAGCAGGCAAACCGGTTGTCCTGAAGCCCTGTCCTTAGCTTCAGCGTTAGGTTTTACCGCCGCGCCCGGTATGGGAGAGATGTCCGGCAGCAGGGGACGCGCGTCAGGGCGCTGATCATCCTGAATGTCAGTTCGCAACTGTCATGTTGACGGCGTTCAGATCAGCTCTAAATCCTACGCCCGTGCGGAGGAATTGTCGCTGTTTCGGCGCGCGCAGGCGGGTCCCGGTCCGCGCATATAATGGCGCTCGGGATGATAGCGCGGCGTAAAGAACGCGCGGACGGCATCAATATAGCCCAAGAACACCTTTACCAACCCCATCGTCTTGTACCCGGATTTTTTTACCAGTCCCTCCGAGTTCAAAATACTCGAAAGGCATGAATACTGTGTGAATAGAAGCCACGGCTTCGTGGCGGAAAACGGGCTCGTTCGCGGCACGGACGTGGCCCAAATCCAGTATTTCCGTGCCGTTGCAAAAAAGCCACACGGGAACACCCCCAACGCGCATGCTTACCTAGCCCCTGCATGGAACAGAGCACCCCTCGGCGGGGTTAGGAATCAAGGCCGGGACACGGGTAGAGCAGTCCCAGCCTGCCAAACCGTTACAAGCAAAACAAGAGGACAAAACCATGGGTTTGTTTTCCAGCGAAATTAAGACGATGGACGATCTGTTCGTTCATACGCTGCGCGACATCTACTATGCCGAAAACCAGATCACCAAGGCCCTGCCGAAGATGATCGAGAAGGCGACCAATCCCCAGCTCAAGCAGGGATTCGAGCAGCATCTTCAACAGACCGAGGGCCATATCCGGAACCTGGACGAGGTCTTCAAGATGATGGACAAGGAGGCCAAGGGCGTGGACTGCCCGGCCATAGACGGCATCATCAAGGAAGCCAACGAGGTTGCCGGTGAAGTCGACGACAAAGATGTTCTCGACGCCGCTCTGATCGCCGCCGCCCAGGCGGTAGAGCATTATGAGATCACGCGCTACGGCACGCTGATCACCTGGGCGCAACAGATGAACCGGAAAGATTGCGCCGAAGTTCTGAAGCGCAATCTCGCCGAGGAGAAGGCGACGGACGAGAAGCTGACCCAGATGGCTGAAAGCCGCGTTAACGTCAAGGCTATGCAGTAGCCGGCGTAAACTGCATGAGCATTCTTCCGCCCGGAGCGAGATCGCCGGGCGGAGGGTTTGTACCAAGGAGATAACTATTGTCCCTTGGCATTAATCCCGCAGGAAAAGCTCAAACTCCCGCCGTCCCATTGGCGTGAAACGGATGGTGCGGCTGCCCTTCTCGCGCCGCACCCATCCCTTTGCCTGGATACGATCGAGCAATGCCGCGCCGAGGCTGCCGGCCAAATGTGCCCTGCGCGCGCTCCAGTCGAGGCAGGTTCTGCAAACCGGCCGCCGTTTGCGCTTCATCCCATTCACATCGATTCCCGAATTTTGGAAGAAGGAAGTCCCCGCCTCGCTCAACCGGGGCAGACCATCCTCCAGCCGGATCAGCCCTCGCTCGATGAAACTGTCCAGCATTGCGACGCCCATCTCGCCCGCAAGATGGTCGTAGCACACGCGCGCCTCGCGCATGGCCTGGTCGCGCGGGCCGGGCAGGACGCGCGTCGGACCGAGCTTGGCTGCGACACCCATGATGTTTTCCAGCATCGCCCCCACGTGGTGATCGGCCAAAGTGTAATAGCGGTGCCGGCCCTGCCGCACCACATCAACGAGCCCGGCTTCGGAGAGCTTGGCCAGGTGGGAGCTTGCCGTAGGCAGGCCTACCCCTGCTTCCAGCGCCAGCTCGCTGGCCGTGAGCGCCGTGCCGCCCATGAGCGCCGCCAGCATGTTGGCGCGGGCCGGGTCGCCCACCAGGCTGCCGATCTGCGCAAGGTCCGTTCCTGCTTTCATACTTCGACCATAACCAAACTATATCTGCAAGACAACTGCTATGACCGCTCCTGAAGGAGCGAGACATGCAGAACACCGTTGCCACGCGGCGGGAGCGCCTTGCAGTCCGGAGCAAAGCCCTGTGCCGCCTGGCTGCCGACGCCCTCACATCCCTGCTGAGCGTTGCGGAGCGGCGGCGTCAGCGCCTGCACCTCTCCGAGCTTGACGACCATCTCCTGGCCGACGTCGGCCTTACACCTGAGGAGGTTCGCCGCGAATGCGCGAAACCATTCTGGTGTTAGCCGCTCCGCCCATTTTGCCATCTCGGGGTGGCTGACATTTCGACACAAAACGAACCATGAAAGGACCTGATAATGCCGATCACCTGTTTCATTCGCTATGAGATCGACCCGTTCAAGCGGGAAGCATTCGAGCAGTACGCCCGCAACTGGGGTGAGGCGATTCCGCGCGCGGGCGCGGATCTCATCGGCTATTTCGCACCGCATGAAGGTTCCGCCACCACGGCCTACGGCGTCTATAACATCGATGATCTTGCGGCTTACGAGGCTTATCGCGCGCGTCTTGCGACCGACCCGCTCGGCCGGGAGAATTATGAGTTCGCGCGGCGCGAGCGATTCATCCTCAAGGAGGACCGCCTCTTCGTCAAGCTGGCCTCCGCACCCCATGGTGAAAGGAGCATCCGATGATCGCGGTGATCTTTGAGGTGGAACCGGCAGCCGGAAAACGCGACGCCTATCTTGGGGTAGCGGCCGAGCTTCGCCCACTGCTCGACGGAATCGACGGCTTTATTTCCATCGAGCGCTTCCAGAGCCTCAGCCATCCCGACCGCGTGTTGTCGCTGTCCTTCTGGCGCGATGAAGAAGCAGTGAAAACCTGGCGCAACATGGAAGAGCACCGGGCCGCGCAGTCAGCGGGGCGCAGCGGCATCTTCGAGAATTACCGGCTGCGCATCGCACATGTCATGCGCGACTACGGCATGCGTGAGCGCGCGCAGGCGCCCGAGGACTCACGTTGCGTGCATGATCGTTCTCGCCCTCACGCATTGCCGATCAGCATGCCCGTTGCGAAGACAAGCGCGCCGCCGAGCACCACTTGAAAAGTCGCGCGGCTCCAGGGGGTCTCCATATAGCGGTTCTGGATGAAGGCGATCGCCCACAGTTCGATGAAGACCACGATAATGGCGATGGTAGTCGCCGTCCAGAAATCGGGAATGAGATACGGCAGCGCATGGCCGAGTCCGCCTATCGTCGTCATGATCCCGGTCGCCAGGCCGCGCTTGATCGGCGAGCCGCGTCCGGAGATCACGCCGTCGTCGGAGGCCACCTCGGTGAAGCCCATGGAGATACCGGCGCCCAGCGAGGCGGCAAGGCCGACGAGAAAGGTCTGCCAGGTATCGCCGGTCGCAAACGCCGCGGCGAAGATGGGCGCGAGCGTCGAGACAGAGCCATCCATCAGCCCGGCCAATCCCGGCTGCACATAGGTGAGGATGAACTGGCGCCGCTCGGTCCTGTCCTCTTCCTCGCGGGCTTCCGTGCCGAGGTGCTTTTCCGACAGGTGCTCGGCGAGGCTCTCATGCTGCTGCTCGGCCGCCGCCAGATCGCCGAGCAGCTTGCGCGTCGCCGCGTCCTGCGTACGCTTGGCCGCTTCGACGTAGAAGCGGTGGGCCTGCTCTTCCATGAGGGAGGCCTGCGCGCGCACATTTTCGATCCCCAGCGGCCGCACGAGCCAGTCCGGCTTGCGCTGATAATAGCCGCGCACGTGCTCGCGCCGGATCAGCGGAATGCGTTCGCCAAAGCGCTGACGATGCAGGTCGATCAGCGCGGCGCGGTGCCGGTCCTCTTCCCCGGCCATCTCCTCGAACATCGCCGCGGAATGCGGATACTCCTCGGCCAGACCGTCCGCATAGGCGCGGTAGATACGCGCGTCATCCTCCTCGGAGGAAATGGCCAGCGCCAGAATCTCCTGCTCCGAAAGCGACGAAAAGGAACGGCGGGTGAAACTCAGGAGGCGATTGAACATGACGCACGGAGTCCAGTTAGTTTAGAACTATTCTAAACTATGACGGCGCTTGTGAGGCGTCAAGGCGAGAGCTCAATCCAGCGTCCTGCGGAAGCGCATCAGCGCGATCGCCGCATAGGCAAGAATGAAGAGGGCGAGCACGGACGTTTCGAGAGCGACCGCAGAAAGCTCCGCCCCCTTCAGCATCACGGCCCGGATGACGCGCAGAAAGTGGGTGAGCGGGAAGATTTCTCCGATCCACTGTGCCCATACCGGCATCCCCCGGAACGGGAACATGAAGCCGGACAGCAGGATCGAAGGCAGGAAAAAGAAGAAGGTCAATTGCAGCGCCTGCATCTGCGTGCGGGCGACGGTGGAGATCGTATAGCCCAAGAGCACCAGCGCCATGACGAAGATGAAGACTGCCGAAAGCAACAACGTGACGCTCCCCACGAAGGGAATCCCGAAGAGCAGGCGCGAGGCGGCGAGCACCACGGCGACCTGGACGGCGCCGACAACGAAATAAGGCAGGATCTTGCCAAGCATGATTTCAAGAGGGCTGGCCGGCATGGCGAGCAGGTTTTCCATCGTGCCGCGCTCGCGCTCGCGGGTCAGCGCAATCGAGGTCATCATCACCATCGTCATCTGCAGGATGACACCGAGCAGGCCGGGAACGATATTGTATTGCGAGACGCCGTCGGGGTTGTAGCGGCGATGCACGATGACATCGAGACCCTCGTCCGCATCCGCCTGGCTCGCGGGAACGCCGCGCTCGCGCTTGAGCGCCCGGCTTGCCACCGTGCCGAGAGTCGATATCGCGCCGCTCGCCGCGGAAGGATCGGTTGCGTCCGCCTCGATGAGGATTTGCGCACGTTCCCCACGATCCACCTTGCGGGCGAAATCCGAAGGGATCGTGACGATGAAGAGCACCTCACCGCTTTCGATCAGCGCCTCGGCCTCCGCCGCGCTCCCGACCACATGGTTGAAGCGGTAATAGTCGGTCATCTCCAGCGCCGAGACCATGGCGCGCGTGTAGCGGTCCTGGCTCGTGGCGACGAGGGCGGCCGGTAGTTCTTTTGGGTCGCTGTTGATCGCATAGCCGAACAGCACAAGCTGCATGAGGGGCACGCCCAGCATCATGCCGAAGGTGATGCGGTCGCGCCGCATCTGGATGAATTCCTTCGTGAGCAGCGCACGCAGCCGCACGGGGGAGAAGAAGCGTTTCATGCCATATTGTCCGTCGACTGGGCCATGAACTGGATGAACACGTCCTCAAGGCTCGTTTCGCCGCGGGTGACCGTCATGCCGGGGCGGGTCTCAATTTCCGCAAGGGCCTTGCGCAAAGCGTTCTCGTCAGAGCCGACCACATGGAGCGTGGCCCCAAAGGGAGCGACCTGATCGACGCCGGGGAGCGCGGCGATTTCGCCCGCCATGCGCTCCAACCCCGGACCTTCGACAAAGAAGGTCGTCAGCCCGGCATCGCGCACCACCTCCGAAACCGTGCCGCCGGCCAGCATCTTTCCATAGGAGATGTAGCTGATACGGTGACAGCGCTCCGCCTCGTCCATGTAGTGGGTGGAGACCAGAACGGTCAGACCATCGGCCGCCAGCCGGTGAATCTCGTCCCAGAAATCGCGCCGTGCCTTGGGATCAACACCCGCCGTAGGTTCATCCAGCAGAAGTAGCTTCGGATGGTGCATGATGCAGGCGGCGAGTGCCAGCCGCTGCTTCCATCCGCCCGACAGGGTTCCGGCAAGCTGATTGCGGCGACTGGTCAGGCCGAGATCCTCCAACGTGCGGTCGACATGCTCGCGCGCCGGTCTCAAATCGTAGAGACGGGCAACGAAATCGAGGTTTTCGGCAATCGTCAGGTCTTCGTAGAAGGAGAATCGCTGGGTCATGTACCCGACTTCGCGCTTGATCTTGAGCGGCTCCTTCCGCAGATCGAAACCCAAGACCCGCCCTTCGCCCTCGTCCGGCGTCAGAAGGCCGCACATCATGCGGATCGTGGTCGTTTTGCCCGAGCCGTTGGGGCCGAGGAAACCGACGATCTCGCCGGCCTCGACCTTCATCGAAACATTATCGACAACAGTCTTGTCGCCGAAGCGCTTCACGAGGCCCTGAACGTCGATTGCGTGCATCGATCTCTCCAAGAGAGGGAACAGCGAGTTGGCGGAAGTCAGATGCACCGCACAGACTTATCCGCTACTCCCTGTTCGCTCTTCGACAATTGCCACGTCCACAATCTGCCCCGGCTGCAGCCGCCGTTCGGCCGCCTCGCCGACAGGCTCCGCCTCGATGAGGAAAACCAGCTTCTGCCGCATTTCCAGCGAGTAGATCACCGGGGGCGTGAACTCCGGGTCGGGCGAGACATAGGAGACGCGTGCACGGAGCCCATCGGGGCACCCATCGCAGCGCACATCGAGCAATGTTCCCACTTTCACTTCCGAGAAATCGGGCTCCGGCAAGTAAAGCTTCAGCTTCACCGCTCCGTCGGGCAGCATCGAGACAATCGGCGCCGAGGGACCGGCCAGATCACCCGGATTGCGGATGATATCGTCTATGCGCCCCTTGGCGGGCGCCTCGATGACGCGCTCCGACAGCCGCCACTTCGCTTGTTCGAGGGCGGCCTTGGCCTGTTCGCGCCGATCTTCCGCGGCCTTGATCTCCTGCGGACGCGCGGGAAGCCGTGAGACCGCCAGATTGGCCTTGGCCTCGCCGATGCGCGCTTCAGCCATGTCGACGTCCGTCTGGGCCTGGTCCAGCTGTGCCTGGGTGGCGGTGCCCCGGTCGAAAAGGTTCTGCGTGCGAGATAACACACGTTGCGCCTCTGATTGCTGCGCCTCGGCCGAGGACAGTGCAGCTTCGAGAACCGCTATCTCCTCCTTCCGCTTGCCCTGCTTGAGATTGGCAAGCTGCGCTTCGGCCTCGGCAAGGGTAGCCTGGGCCTGCGCGACCGCGATCTCGACCTCCTTCTGCTCGAGCCTGGCAATTGTGTCGCCCGCCTCGACCCGGTCTCCACGCCGCACATTCACCGCCTGCACCTGCCCCGCCTCAATGGGAGCGAGCAATACATACTCTCCCTCGACATAGCCGACCGCCAGCGGCTGCGGCACAGCGCATGCGGAAAAGAGAAGCCCGATGAACGGCATAGCGCAAAGCATGCTCATGAGGTCCGCCTCCGCGAATCGAGTATCGCCTTCAGGTTGCTGGATGCAATGTATACAACCTTCGACGACTCGCGTGCGCCGATTGTTTTCCAGCCCATTCGGCGCATCACAGGCTCACGGGCAATCCTGAAGTAGACGACCTGCCCGATCATTGTGAAAACGGTGATCTTCGTGTTTTCGCTTTCGGCGGGCTCGCCCGTTGCCGCCGCCCAAAGGGCACAGAGGCGCATATGCACCGGTTCGAAAACTCCGGTGTAAATCGTGTCCAGCGCGCCGGTGGGATGTGTGAGCTCGCGCAGCACGAATTGCACGATCTCGCCTGCCTCGGGCCTCGCGACGATGAAGCTCACCATCGCGTCGAGCGTTTGCGCGAGCTGCGCTCTCGCTTCTTCGGGACCAACGTCTTCGCGCGGTGCGGCAATTTCGCCGAATGCGCCTTCAGCCACCAGCGAGATCATGTCCACGATGTATTCGGCGCAGGCGGCGTGCAGCCCGTCCTTGCCACCGAAATGATAGGCGATCGATCCGATGTTCGCCCCGGCTTCGGACGCCAGTGCGCGGGTCGAGGTCGCTTCGAACCCGTGGCTGCCGAAGAGCCTCAGACCTGCATGAATCAAGGCCTCACGGGTGCGTTCAGCGCCTGACAGGCGCCGCGGCTTGTCCATTCTGTTCTGCCTGTTCTCGCTCATGCTCTTGTTTAATCAATCGATTGATTAAAGTCAATCCCCCTTGCGTCGTTCTGTTCGGCACGGTTCAATGGCTCACTTTGGACGAGGGATTCAGCGGAGCAAATGAGCGAGCAGACCGACACTCTTCTGGATCGCCTGGGGCGTTTTTTGGCACGGCGTCTCCAGGCGGAATCATCCGGATACCGGCCCTATACGCCGTCCGACCCCGAAACGCTTCATCGTACCTTGCAGCCGGGCGATATCCTTCTTGTCGAGGGCAATCAGCACGTTTCCGCCGTGGTCAAGTACCTGACCCAGTCGACATGGAGCCATGCCGCGATCTTCATCGGCGACGCCCTGCCCCAGCCCGCGGACGGAAGCGAGCGCCCGCGCCTCGTGGAGGTGAACCTTGGCGAGGGCTGCGTGGCGGTACCGCTCTCGAAATACAAGACTTACAACACCCGCATCTGCCGACCGAGCGGGCTGACGCCGGATGACCGCGACGCCATCATTACCTTTATGGTGGAGCGCCTCGGCCTGAAATACGACATGCGAAACATCTTCGATCTCCTGCGCTATTTCCTGCCGCGCCCGCCGGTGCCGGTGCGCTATCGGCGGCAGATGCTGGCCTTTGGGTCTGGCGATCCGACCCGGGCAATCTGTTCGTCGCTGATTGCGCAGGCATTCCAATCGGTGCGCTATCCCATTTTGCCGCGGGTACGGCCCGCCCCCGGCCAGGCCTTCGCCGAGTCCACCTATTCACGCAGGGAAATCCTGCAAACTCGACACCACTCGCTCTATACACCGCGCGATTTCGACCTTTCGCCGTATTTCCAGGTAATCAAGCCAACGCTCGCCTTCGGCTTCGACTACAAGGTCCTGCAGTGGGACCCGAAGAAAACTGACGGGGAAGACGGCGAAGAGACAATTCAGGCGAAGACGGGGACCTAGCTTTACCGCCCTTTCGTGCGCCGCGACTGGAACCAAAGCCCCGACAAGGCGGCGGCTTGCCGCAGCGACCGGGCGCCGCTTTGACCGCGACCTCCGCGAGGACTACCTTGACACCTGTCTGATGCCGGGGGAATCCATATGGACCCACTTCTGCTGTCGCGCATTCAATTCGGGACGAACATTTCGTTCCATATCCTCTTTCCATCGATCACGATCTCGCTTGGCTGGATTCTCCTCTTCTTCCGCCTGCGCTATAGCCGCACGGGCGACTATGCCTGGATGAACGCCTATTTCACCTGGGTGAAGGTGTTTGCGCTTTCCTTCGCGCTCGGCGTCGTCTCGGGCGTAACAATGAGTTTTCAGTTCGGCACCAACTGGCCGGGCTACATGGAGACGGTCGGCAACATTGCCGGGCCGCTGCTCGCGTATGAGGTGCTGACGGCCTTCTTCCTGGAAGCCGTGTTCCTCGGTATCATGCTTTTCGGCTTCCGCCGCGTCTCGCGCCGTGTCCACACGCTCGCCACGGTGCTCGTCGCCGCCGGCACCACGCTTTCGGCCTTCTGGATTCTGGCGCTGAATTCCTGGATGCAGACGCCGGCGGGCTTTGAAATGCGCGACGGGGTGGCCCACGCCACGAGCTGGCTGGAGGTGATCTTCAATCCCTCCTTCCCCTATCGGCTCACCCATATGCTGCTTGCATCGGGGCTGACCGCGGCCTTCCTGGTCTCCGGGCTCTCCGCGCTTCGCTATCTCATGGGCGACCGCTCAGCGTCCATGTGGAAGACACTTCGCACCGGTGTCGCGCTTGGCGCCATCCTCATCCCCATCCAGATCGTCGTCGGCGATCAGCATGGCCTCAACACGCTGGAACATCAGCCGGCCAAGATAGCCGCCATGGAGGCCAATTGGGAAACGGGCGGCAACAGGCCGCTCGTCCTGTTCGCCTGGCCGGACGAGGAGGCCCGCGAGAACCTCTATGAAGTCTACGTGCCGGACCTCGCCTCCATTATCCTGCGCCACACCCCTTCGGGCGTGGTGCCGGGTCTCAATCAGTTTGAGGGCGAGCATCCGCCGGTCGCGCCGGTCTTCTTCGCCTTCCGCGTAATGGTGGGCACCGGCGTCCTTATGCTTCTTGTCTCCTGGACGGCCGCGTGGTTCGTCTTCCGCCGCCGCCGCCTTCCCACGCCGCTCGCCTATGTCATGGTGCCCATGGCATTTTCCGGCTGGGTGGCGGTGCTCGCCGGCTGGTACACGACCGAGATCGGACGCCAGCCCTGGCTCGTCCATGGTGTCATGCGGACCGAGGATGCGGTGGGGCCGTTGGCTGGCGGGGAGGTGGCGTTCACGCTGGCCGGTTATCTCGCCCTCTATGCCGTGCTTCTGGTGGTCTATCTCGGCGTGCTCGTCTACCTTGCGCTGAAGGCCGCGCGGGAGGGCGACGATCAGCCGGATCCTGTTGTCCAGGACCGGCCGCTCGATCAACCGATGCAGGCGGGGAAGTAAAGCCGTGGATTCATTCTTGACCATTGGAGCGCGCCTATGAACCTCGACTGGCCGACCCTCCTGCCCCTCGTCTTCGCCGGCATCATGGGCCTTGCGATCCTGCTCTACGTCACTCTCGACGGGTTCGATCTCGGCATCGGAATCCTTTTCCCCGCCGCGAGTGACGACGAAAAGGACATGATGATCGCCTCGATCGGTCCTTTCTGGGACGCGAACGAGACATGGCTCGTGCTGGCCGTCGGGGTGCTCCTCGTCGCTTTCCCGCTCGCCCACGGGACGATTCTGACGGCGCTTTACATCCCCGTCTTCCTCCTGCTCTTCGGCCTCATTATGCGCGGCGTGGCCTTCGAGTTCCGCGCCAAGGTGCCGATCCACCGCAAGCATCGGTGGAACGTCATCTTCTTCACGGGCTCCGCCCTCGCCTCGCTGGCACAGGGCTATATGCTCGGCATATACGTGCTCGGGCTGGAGCAGGGACCACCCGCCATACTCTTCGCTCTCCTGGTGGCGATCTGTTTGGCGGCGGCCTATGCCGCCATGGGCTCGGCCTGGCTCATCTACAAGACCGAAGGCGCATTGCAGGGAAAGGCCGTGCGCTGGCTGCGCTATGCACTCGTCTTCACCGCCGCGGGGCTGGCCGCCGTATCGCTTGCCACCCCGCTCGCCAGCCCGCGCATCTTCGACAAGTGGTTCTCCTGGCCGCAGATCGCGACCCTGGCGCCACTGCCGCTCGCCTCGCTGGCGCTGTTTCTGTGGCTTTGGCGCATGACCTTCCGCCTGCCCGCGCCGGAGGATGCGAACTCGCTGAAACCCTTCGTGGCGCTGGCGCTCGTCTTCATGCTCGGCTTCGTCGGCCTTGCCTATTCCTTCTATCCCTATGTCGTGCCCGACCAGCTGACCATCTGGCAAGCCGCCGCCGCGACGAGCAGTCTTGCGGTCGTACTTGCCGGTACGGTGATCGTCCTGCCGATCATCCTCGGCTACACGCTCTACGCCTATCGGGTCTTCGGCGGGAAGGCGACGCATCTGAGCTATGATTGAGCCTCCGCCCGCCATCCTAGCTTGCCGATGCCGGGCGGCGCTGCTACATGCCGCTCATGACTGAGACACCCATTTCACGTATCCGCAATTTCTCCATCGTCGCGCATATCGACCACGGCAAGTCGACGCTTGCCGACCGGCTGATCCAGATGACCGGCTCTCTGGCAGACCGCGAGATGAAGGAGCAGATCCTCGACGCGATGGACATCGAGCGCGAGCGCGGCATCACCATCAAGGCCAACACCGTTCGCCTGGAATATGACGCGCGCGACGGCCAGCATTACGTTCTGAACCTCATCGACACGCCCGGCCATGTCGACTTCGCCTATGAGGTCTCGCGCTCGCTGGCTGCCTGCGAAGGCTCGCTGCTCGTCGTCGACGCCTCGCAAGGCGTCGAGGCGCAGACGCTCGCCAACGTCTATCAGGCGCTCGACAACGACCACGAGATCGTGCCGGTCCTCAACAAGGTGGATTTGCCGGCTGCCGAGCCCGACCGCATCAAGCAGCAGATCGAGGACGTCATCGGGCTGGACGCTTCCGATGCGCTGGAAATCTCCGCCAAGACCGGCCAGGGCGTGGAGGAGGTGCTGGAAGCGCTCGTCACCCGCCTGCCCGCGCCGAAGGAAGGCGATCCCGAGGCGCCGCTGAAGGCGCTGCTCGTCGACAGCTGGTACGACGCCTATCTCGGCGTCATCGTGCTGGTGCGCATCATCAACGGCCGGATGAAAAAGGGCCAGACCATCCGCATGATGGGCACGAACGCAAAATACCCGGTCGACCGCGTCGGCGTGATTACGCCCAAGATGGTCATGGTCGAGTCGCTAGGCCCCGGCGAGATCGGCTTCATCACCGCCTCGATCAAGGATGTGGCCGACACGCGCGTGGGCGACACGATCACCGAGGACAAGCGTCCCACCGAAAACATGCTGCCCGGCTTCAAGCCGGCCCAGCCTGTCGTCTTCTGCGGGCTTTTCCCGGTCGATGCGGCCGACTTCGAGGATCTGCGCGCCGCCATGGGCAAGCTGCGCCTCAACGACGCCTCCTTCTCCTACGAAATGGAGACCTCCGCCGCGCTCGGCTTCGGCTTCCGCTGCGGCTTCCTGGGCCTGCTCCACCTCGAAATCGTGCAGGAACGGCTCACCCGCGAGTTCGACCTCGATCTCATCGCCACCGCGCCGTCGGTCGTCTACCGCATGAACCTCATCGACGGCGAGACGATCGAGCTGCACAATCCCGCCGACATGCCGGACGTGATGAAGATCACCTCCATCGAGGAGCCGTGGATTCGCGCCACCATCCTCACGCCGGACGATCATCTCGGCGCGATCCTGAAACTCTGCCAGGAGCGGCGCGGCATCCAGAAGGATCTCTCCTATGCCGGCACGCGCGCTATGCTGGTCTACGACCTGCCGCTCAACGAGGTGGTTTTCGATTTCTACGACAAGCTGAAATCCATCAGCAGAGGCTATGCCAGCTTCGATTACCAAATCACCGACTACGAGGCGGGCGATCTGGTCAAGATGCAGATTCTCGTCAATGACGAGCCGGTCGACGCGCTCTCCATGCTCGTCCACCGCTCCCAGGCGGATCGGCGCGGCCGCACCATGTGCGAGAAGCTGAAAGAGCTCATCCCGCAGCACATGTTCAAGATTCCGATCCAGGCTGCCATCGGCGGCCGCGTCATCGCCCGCGAGACCATCTCGGCCCTGCGCAAGGACGTCACGGCCAAATGCTACGGCGGCGACGTCACCCGCAAGCGCAAGCTTCTGGAGAAGCAGAAGGAAGGCAAGAAGAAGATGCGCCAGTTCGGGAAGGTGGAAATCCCGCAGGAGGCGTTTATTCAGGCGTTGAAGATGGGGGACTGAAGGCGGCGCTCATGCTCCTTCGAACGTCTTCGTTGAAGGACTCGATACGGGTATCTGCATCCTTTTCAGGGTACCTCTGGGCGGACTGGATCGAAGACATCGCTACTCTGATCTCCCGCTATCCAGAGATCTCAGGATTTTGCGGCACCGAACGAGGGAATGGCGACCGAAACGATTCGCAAGCCATCAAGCCGATACACGGTAAACGCGACGAGCATGGATCGCGTGGCCATGGCGATGGCGGTACCCACGGCTGCACCCATTATGCCGAGCCACGGTATCAGCAATGCGGAAATTGAAAGGTTCACGCCCACAGTCGCTGCGAGTATCCAGGCTGCTTGTTTCTGCCGACCGCTGACGATGAGCATTTCATCGGCCTGCCCCGCCAGCGCACGCGCGATCATCCCGGCCCCGAGCACGATCATCACACCGTATCCGTCCTCAAATGCCTGGCCAAATGCCGCGAGCAGCAGAGGCCCGGCGAGCAGGGTTGCCCCCACCGCTAGAGCCGTTAGCCAGAACATCAATCGGCTGGTTTCCAGAAGTGAGCTTTGCAGGCGGCTTCGGTCACGCGCAGCAAGATCGAGCGCGAAGCGTCGTCCAGCCACCAGGTACATCGCAAAGTAGACGAAATTCGCGAGCGCCAGGACCCGCGCTGCCGCGAAATACACTCCAACGGCTTCCGACGGCAGCATCAGGCTGATCAGCAGAACATCGGCATAGATAACCAGGTCGTCGAGTCCTGAAACGATCGATAGCGGCAGCGACGCGCGGATCCACAGACTCGCCTCCGCGCGAGTGGGCGCAGCATTCGGCCGATATGGCGCAAGCCGGCGCCGGAGGACGAGCGCCAATCCCAAGGTGATGACGCCCATGGAGCCGACAACGACAGCGCCAACCACTGGCAGGGTCAATTCGACCCCCAGAGCGGAAAGCAGCAGGGCTGTGCTGCCGATAAGGATTGGACGGATGATATAAATCGGTATCGTCGTGAGACGGTACCAGCCAAACCCACGCGCTATCCCCTCAAGATAATATTCCATCGCGAGGAAAGGGAGACCCATCGCAACCAGAAAGACAATCAGGCCGAGGTCTCCGGGAAGCAACGTTGAGGCCGAAAGCCCCACGATCGAAAGCCCGACAGAGCCGAGCGCGACAGCGATGAAACCGACCCGGAAGAACGCGCCGACGGCTTGCCGTCTCCCGCGTGCCAGATAGCGAGGAACGAAGCGAACGCTGGCTTGCGCAAGGCCGAGCGCACCGAAGCTGCCGACGGCTAGAAGCCAGGTCCACAACGTGACGAAGCCGCCATATCCGTCGATTGGCATGAGCCGCGCCAACAGCACCTGGAGGCCAAACAGCAATCCGGCGCTGGCAACTCGTATGGCGAACGCCAATGCTGCGTCGGGCAGGCCGCCCGACCGGCCGGCTTCAGATAAAGAGGACAAGGGCGCTCAGCCTCTGGCCCACAAACACCACTCGGCGCCACGCTTCCGGAATACGGGTATAGAGGCGCTTTGCTAACGGACGCAGGCCGTTGAGCCAGACCGACGCAAAAAGCTGCCCGCGCCACGACATGGGAATGGTATGCGCCGACAATGCCACGGTGCGGTTGGTCCAGGACTGCTTGTAATCCGCCACGTTCCCGAGCAGGTCGTATGCGGCTATCCCGTTGTCGATCAGCCAGCAGACGGTCATGTCCATCTGGACCTTGCCAGGCGAGTGTGACCGCAGGTCCCAGTCAAAGCCACCGATATAAGCATAGTAGTGCCGGTTGAGGATGAAGCCGAGTTCCACCGCCACTGCGCGCCCGCCACAAGAAAGCACGGAGAGGCACGCGCCGGTACAAGTCGATGCATCTCCATCGAGCTGTGCCAGAAAGGCTTCGTACCCATCGAGGGCGAATCCGGCGCTGTATCGGCCCGTCTCCATAAGCCATCGCCGCTTCATGGCCATGCATGTCGACAGGCGCTCTGCATAGCCGGCATCGCTCGGCCAAAGAACCTCGAACGTCAATTCACCATGTCGCGCAAGGTGGTTGCGCCGCCGGTTGCGGTTGCGCTTCTGGAGTTTACGAAGGCTTTTCGTGTACGCCTCCGACGATTCGAAGCGCGATAGGTCGAGAATCGCGGCTTCGTTGAAGTCGGCGTCGGCTCGATGCCGCGTAGCGAGCGCCTGACCCAGCTGCGAACTTCTCGGCACCGCCTTGAGAACTGCGACATCACAGCGACCGGCGTCTGCAAGTCCCTTCATGAGGATGTTGCTTGCCGCGCAGCAGTCATCGGCAGGATCGCAAAGCATGTTCGTGTACTGGCTATGTGGATCGCCCAACGTTTCGAGCATCTGCACGCCAAGCGGCCCGCTGGTGCGCATGAGTGGCCATATGGCCACCAGCTTGTCGCCACGCCACGCGGTGCGGATATGCGGCTCGATTCGGCCATCGGAGGCAAATTCGGCAACCCAGCTTCGGCACCAGGACAGCGTCTGGAAGAACGTCAGTTCGTCATTGCACCGCGCCTCGAGATCACGCCAGGCATCAGCTGCCGCATCGATCGCGGCGAGACTATCTAATACGCGCATCTGGAGTTCGCGTTCGGCAATGGCCAGTGCCGACATGTCGGCCTCCCCTTTGTTCCACGCAAGAATAGCAGCCATTCCTCAATAAGAGGTTTCCTGAAGATCCGCTGTTGATGTGGATGCGGTGGCGGACGGAAGACCGAAGCAGCCTTGAGTTAGTGAGCCGTGGGGGAGCCTGGGTCTGCGTCCGCCTTGCCATCGAACCCGAACCGTCGCCGGGGCCGCAATACAGGCCGGCGGGGATAAAGATTGCTGCTCGGCGATTCTTCTGAACCGCTAAACCATTGTTTTTGTTCACACTCGGAATTTTTCTCGAACTTTTTCCGCCAATTTTATCCCCGCGCTCCCGCCCGCTCATATCATGCTCGGTATCGCCCTCGCGGGAACCGGGTCCGGACCGGGGATCAGGGAGGGCGGCGGCAGCCTCCCCCTGCAGGGATCCGGTACCTGGAGGCATGTGAGGGCCCGCAACAGGCCGGCGGCGCCGGGGTGCTGGGTGACAGACAGCATCGCCGGAAAAACCGGGCACCGGGTGAGAGACGGTGCCGGGCAGCCGCGGAGAAGCCGCTAGGGCTTCTTCTTCGGCCCGGCCAAGACCACCCCCTAATTGGGTGCAGCCGGGAAGGAGAGAGAAGCCCGAGTGACCGGCCAACCGCGGGACAGCGGCCGGACGGGCGGCCCGAGGGTCGCACGATTATTACTAGACGAGCGATGCTTTGGCCGCCCGTCTTCCCATACCGCTCTTGCCGACCAGAGAACGGGTTCTTTGACAAGCCCCGGCGGACCACCGCGCGGGAACGAATAGGCATGCCTTCACCGCATCCTGAGGCGCAGAGTGCAGCGGAGCCACCAAGGGCGAGGCGAAAGCCGGGCGTCGCGACGATGACCCGCGCGCCTCGGCAGGACCTCGCCGGGGAGATCCGAGTGCCGCGAGCGGCGAGGCCAGCGAGGACGGCGGAGGGTGAGCACCCCTCCGGGCGCGTGCCAGCACCGCCTTGGTAGAATGCTCATGTTTTGAGGTTCGATGCGGGACGTCGGGCGCGGATGAGACAGGCCTATCTGCCTTCCGCGTTCGCATTCGGAAGGCGCCCTCTCCTCGAGGAGGAGGGATGCCGTGATCACCGCACAAGGAAAGCGGCGCCGGGAGGCGCCGCTTGAGTGTTCCGGATGGCGGGAAGTCTTGTTAGTTGACCGAGCCGACGAGCAGGTTGTTCTCGTCGCGCAGGCTGACCCACCGGCCGGTGTGGTTGCTCGCCTGGCGCTTGAGGAACATGTAGCCCGTGTGGCTCCACAGCTTTGCCTCGTCGTTCAGATTATCGAGAATGTAGTCGCCATTGTCCGTGCGTACGGTGAGCACCGCATGGCCCTCGCCATCGGGCTTGCGCACCACGGTGATCAAGAGATTGGAGAACGAAATGCCTGCGGCCTGAAGCTGTCGGCGCTTCTCCAGCACATAGTCCTCGCAGTCGCCGACGCCGTCGATCGGGTAAGCCCAGACTTCCTCCTTGCCGTAAACCGCGTAGTCCTCCATCGGCTTGACCGCCTTGTTCACCGCGAGATTGATCTTGTGGATCTTGTCCCACATAGCGCTGGACGCCTGCAACGGCCCGCGGTCGCGCGGGCGTACATTGCAATCATCCGGCGAAGCCTGGCAGAACTGGAAGTGGCCGATCGGCTGAGAGGTCAGCCCGCCAGTGGCCATGAGGCCTGATGCGGAGCTGCTTCCCGCGCCGATCAAAGCCATGCAGAATCCGATTGTGGCGATAACGCTCGCCCGCCCAACAGCCATGAGCTGCACCCATATATTTTTCTGTTCTTTTCTTGTTTAACGGAACGTTAAGGAAAACCGGGGCCGCAAGTCAATTCCAAACCCGCTTCCGCGACAACTACACACACTTTAGTCGGGGACAAGCAGTGGAAACATGGCCGAGAACGCCCGGAGTTGCGGCGTTACGAAGGCGTTTACCATAGTTTTCGAAAGAAATTAAACCGCATGGTTGACTATTCGCCGCCAAGCGATATTATCAACCACATGGTTGAACATTCACCCGCTATTCTCGATTCTGTCTTTCGCGCCCTCTCGGATTCCACCCGCCGGGCCATGCTGCGCCAGCTGGCCGATGGCGAGCGCAGCATCGGGGCGCTGGCCGAGCCATTCGACATGTCGTTCGCCGGCGCGTCCAAGCACGTGAAGGTGCTGGAGCAGGCCGGCCTTGTGCGCCGGCGGGTCGCGGGCCGCATCCATTACTGCCAGTTGGAGGCCGCCCGGCTCGCCGAGGCCGAGGCCTGGCTGCGCTACTACGAGCGCTTCTGGAGCACGCGGCTGGATACGCTCGACGCGCTTCTCAGGGCCGAGGACGAAGAAAAAGCCAAAACGGAGAAGGGCAAATGACGGGAAAGACGATTACCGCCCGCGTTACGCATCGTTTCACCGCTTCGCCGGAGCGGGTGTTCGACGCTTGGCTCGATCCGGAAAAGATAAGGGTTTGGATGCGTATGGCCCTTCAGGATTTCGGCCTTCCGGGCGATATCCGCCGCGTGGAAGTCGACCCGCGCGTGGGCGGCGGCTTCACCTTCTCCGATATGCGTTCTGGGGGTGAGGCGGTGCATTGGGGCACATATCGGGAAATCGACCGCCCCCGAAAACTCGTGTTCACCTGGTTCACCTCGGCGAAGGACGAGAAGGAGAATAGCTCGGTCGTGACCCTGACCATCACGCCGGATGGTGAGGGCTGTCACGCGAGCATTTCTCACGAAATCGATGCCGCGCTGGCCGACTACCTCGAGCCGACGAAGAAAGGCTGGAGCACGATGCTGGCGCAGTCGGACCTCCTGCTGTCGCAGGAGCAGTGATCATTCAGGAGCATGACATGCCGATGGAACCCGCAACTCTGCACGGCACACGGACGGCGCCCGATACCGTACGCATCGAAAAGGTCCTGCCGGGTCCGGCCGAGCGGCTTTGGGAGTACCTGACGCAATCGGATAAGCGCCGGCAATGGCTTGCCGCGGGCGAGATGGAGCTTTTCGCCGGCGGGAAGGTGGAGCATCTCTTCCGCCATCACGAGCTTTCCTCCGAGGTCACGCCTGAGCGCTACAAGCATTTTGAGACCAGCCCGGCTATGCCGGGTGAGGTCACCGAATACGATCCGCCGCGCGTGCTCGCCTATCGCTGGCCGGGGGACAACGGCGCGAGCGAGGTGACCTTTGAGCTTTATCCCGAAGGCAGGGATGTCCGCCTTGTGCTGACGCATCGGCGCCTTGCGGACACTGAGGCGATGGTCAGCGTGGCCAGCGGCTGGGACGCGCATCTCGGCATTCTGGACGACCGCCTCAGCGGACGCGAGCCACGCGGCTTCTGGTCCACGCATGATGGGTTCGAGGGTGCGTACCGCCAACGCTTCTCAGCGCAATAATAGGAGATTTCCCATGACGGATAAGGGCCTCTTGATCGAGGAGAAGGCAGTGCGCTTCGAACGCCTTTTGCCTGGTCCCGTAGAGCGCGTATGGGAACACCTGACCCGGTCCGAATACCTGCCCTTGTGGTTCGGCGGAAGCGGGATGACATACGAGATCGAGGGGCGGGAAGGCGGTGCCGTGAATCTCGGCAACGGCCATATCCGCGGCATCGTCACGCGATGGAGACCGCCGCACCTGCTTTCCTACACCTGGAACCTTGCTGACGGGCCGGGGCTGGACTCGGCCTATCCCGAATCCTTCCTCACATTCGAGTTGAAGCCGCAGGGGGATGAGGTCCTTCTCATCCTCACGCACAGACCGATCGGCGACCCGTTCCAGCCCCATACGCTCATGGGCTGGCACACATTCCTCGACCTGCTCGGTGCCCTGCTGCGCGGCGAGGAACTGGAGCCGTCCGACACGGCCATGCAGCGCAACGCCGGCATCTATGGTGTCGAGCAGCCGATGCACCCGCCCTATCCGGAAAATGTCGCCGACTGAAAGGAAGAGTTCGCATGTTATCCATAAAGCTCACCAGCGTTCTGGTGGACGACCAGGCCAAGGCCGAGAAGTTCTATACCGAAGTACTTGGCTTCGTGAAGAAAGAGGATTTCCCCGCTGGCGGCGCGCGATGGCTGACCGTCGTCTCGCCCTCGGCCCCGGATGGCCCGGAAATCGTTCTGGAGCCTATCGGATATCCTTTTGCCCGGGACTACCAGAAAGCACTGTTCGAATCGGAGATCGCCTTCACCGCCTTCGCTTGCGACGACATCCAGGCCGAATACGAGCGCATGAAAGCGCTCGGCGTGAAGTTCCGGGGTGAACCGCGCAGAATGCAAGACAACATGCCGCTGATGGCCACGTTTGAAGACACCTGCGGCAACCTCATCATGATGTACCAATAGGAGCGCTAGGCATGAAACCAAACTTCGAAGGCGGGCGGAACATCGCGATGAAAGTGCCGCCCCATCAATATGACGAGACCGTCCGCTTTTATCGGGACATTCTCGGTTTCGAGCAGATCAAGGAATTGCTGCCCGCCATTGGCTTCCGTTTCGGGGCAAACCAGCTGTGGATCGACAAGGCGCCGGGCATGAGCCAGGCGGAACTGTGGCTAGAGGTGGTCACGGAAGATACCAAATCGGCCGCTGAGTATCTGGAGACTGCCGGCATAGTACGCCGTGACGAGATTGAGGATCTGGGACCGAATTTCGATGGCTATTGGATCTCCAGCCCCGCGTCCATCATCCACCTCGTGGATGGCAAATCCGGTTCCTGGTGACCGGAGTGGAATTACCTGACGCTCGCATAAAGCGGCAACCGGCAGGATGAAGCATCGTTTAGCGCGTCGAAAGGGACGCATCCCACTTTAAAACAGAAAAAACCGGCTGGCGCCCGCCGTCAGCCGGTTTTTGCGTGTTCTGTCGAGGCAACAGCGCCCGCGCGGGGTGTGAGGAGCACTACCGGTCTGGCCGACATCAGCGCGCCGGGTATACCCGCTCGGGCGAAATCAGGTTGCAGTGGCGACGAACGAAATTCTATAAAGTTCAGGCTGCGCGCTTCTTCTTCGGCAGAAGACCTTCGCGCTGGGCCTGCTTGCGGGCAAGCTTACGGGCGCGGCGAATGGACTCTGCATGCTGCCGTGCGCGCTTCTCGGAGGGCTTTTCGTAAGCGCGGCGGGACTTCATTTCGCGGAAGACGCCCTCGCGCTGCATTTTCTTTTTCAGGACCTTGAGGGCCTGATCGACATTGTTGTCACGAACGATTACCTGCAATGTTCTTCCTTCTTTCGTTGGCGTTTCCGATGGCCGAGCCCGGCCCGGCGCAGCTAAAGGCGCGTCACCGGCTCGGAAGCCGCTAGAACTTGAGCGACTCGGGGAAGGCGCGAATTATACGCATTCTTCGCGCCAATTGCACCCCTTGCGCCAAATATAATGCAAAACTGTAATTCTTGGAGGGTCTTCGGCTCAGGAAAGGGCAGAATCCGACAGACGCCGCCAGGAAAAGCGGCCGCGTGCAGCCGGGCGCGTGGCTGGCTGGTAGTAAAGCGGAATGCCGCCATTGTCACCCGCTTCCAGGCGCGCACGTGTCAGTTCGTGCGTAACCTCCAGTGTCGAGAAGCCGCAGCGCAGCATATGCGCGACCTGATCGAAAAGCACATCGCCCGTGGCGCGCAACTCACCCCGATAGCCGTAGCGGGAACGCAAAAGCTGTGCCTTGGAATAGCTGCGCCCGTCATTATAGGCCGGGAAAGCAAGAGCGATAAGCGGCAATCGATCAAGGTACGGCACGAGCCGATCGATCGTCTCGCCCGGCAGCACCTCGACACCGATGCGCCCGCCCGCCTTCTCGCGCGTGGCGGGATCGAGAGCGAGAAAGATCTCCAGCGGGAGAATCAGCTTCTCACCGATTTCCAGCGCTTCCGATTCGTCGGTGCGCCGCCACTCGTTTTCCCGAAAGCCATCCTCGGCCCAGAGCGGCGGCTTGAATTGGTGCTCATTTGCGCTCATTGCTCGTCCTCAAGCAGCGGATGTCAGGGATTCGAGGCCCGGCAGGTGAATGCCGCATTCGGTCTTGGCGGAGCCCGCCCAGCGGCCGCTACGCTCATCTTCGCCAGATTGCACGGGCTCGGTGCAGGGAAAGCAGCCGATGGAGAAGTAGCCGAAGGCCACCAGAGGATTCTGCCTGAGATCATGGCTCTGCATATAGGCCGCCTGATCGGCGGTGGTCCAGCGGGCAAGCGGATTGATGCGGATGCGTGGGCCGACCGCCTCGAAGACGGGCATCTGCGCCCGCGTCTCAGACTGGTAGCGCTTGCGTCCCGTGAACCACGCCGCGTAGGGTTCGACCGCGCGGGCCATCGGCTCTACCTTGCGGATTTCGCAGCACAGATCCGTATTGGACTTGTGCAGGTCGTCATTCGGATCCTTCGCCGCCAGGTTCTCCTGCCGGGGATGAATGATCCGCAGGTTTTTTAGGGCGAGATCGTCGGCCAACTGATTGCGATAGTCGAGCGTCTCACCAAAATGCTGACCCGTGTCGAGAAACAGCACCGGCAACTCGCTGTCCAGGCGCGAGACCATGTGCAGCAGCGCGGCCGAATCCGCCCCGAAGGACGAAACGGCGGCAATCCCCCCCGCGTCCTGAAAGCGCCCGACGGCAATCGCGATGATCGCTTCCGGCTCCAGGTGCCCGAAGCGGGCATCCAGGGAGCGGGCGAGCTCCTGCGCTTCGACCTCGGCGTCACGCAGCTTTGGCTTCGCCACCATAAAGCGCCTCCTTGAAAGGTGTAACCCCGAGCCGCCGATAGGCAGCGAGGAAGGTTTCGGACTTGTCCTGGCGATGGGCGAGATACGTGTCGACGATGGTTTCCACGGCGCCAACAATTTCATCTTCGCCGAAGCCGCGGCCGACAATCTCACCGATCGACGTATTTTCGTCGCCGGAGCCGCCCAGGGTCACCTGGTAGAATTCGACACCTTTCTTCTCGAGGCCCAGAATGCCGATATGGCCGACATGGTGGTGGCCGCAGGCATTGATGCAGCCGGAGATCTTGATCTTCAGATCACCGATATCGTTTTGCCTTGCCTGTTCGGCAAAGCGGGTGGAAATCTGCTGCGCGACGGGAATCGACCGGGCCGTGGCGAGCGCGCAGTAATCCATGCCGGGGCAGGAAATGATGTCGGTCACCAGGCCGGCATTGGCGGTGGCCAGGCCGATTTCCACCAGCCGATCAAAAACGGCTTTGAGATCAGCGCGCGCGACATGGGGCAGGACAAGGTTCTGCTCGTGGCTGACGCGTATCTCATCGAAGCCGTAGCGTTCGGCCAAATCAGCCACGGCATCCATCTGATCGGCAGAAATGTCGCCCGGCACCTCACCGATACCTTTCAGCGATATCGTAACGGATGCGTAGTTCGGATCTTTATGAGTATGAAGATTACGTCGCAGCCAATCCGCAAAACCGCTGTCGCGCGCCGCCGCTTCCGCAACGGCTGCGTCGCCCTCCGGGCGTGCCGGCAGCGCCGGCGGCTCGAAGTAGGCATCGATTGCGCGGATATCCGCCTCGGGAAGCTTCAGTTCGCTTTCCTTCAGTGCCGCGAATTCCTTCTCGATCTGTGCCGTCAATTCTTCGGTGCCGGTTTCGTGAACCAGTATCTTGATGCGCGCCTTGAACTTGTTGTCCCGGCGGCCGTGGAGATTGTACACTCGCAGAATAGCGGTCGTGTATGACAGAAGATCTTCCTCGGGCAGGAACTCGCGGACCTTCTTTGCCACCATCGGCGTGCGGCCAAGCCCGCCCCCGACATAAACGGCGAAGCCGAGGCGGCCGGCGGCATTTTTCTTCAGATGTAGGCCGATATCGTGCACCTGCACGGCTGCGCGGTCGCGCTCGGCCCCGGTCACCGCGATCTTGAACTTGCGCGGCAGATAGGAAAACTCCGGGTGGAGAGAGGACCATTGCCGCAGAATCTCGGCGTAGGGACGGGGATCGGCCACTTCGTCGGCAGCGGCCCCGGCAAAATGATCGGCGGTCACGTTGCGGATGCAGTTTCCGCTCGTCTGGATGCAGTGCATCTCGACGGAAGCGAGCTTATTCAGGATTTCCGGAATGTCCTTCAAAGCCGGCCAGTGAAATTGCAGGTTCTGCCGAGTGGTGAAGTGGCCGTATCCCTTGTCGTAGTCGCGGGCGACATGAGCCAGCATGCGCATCTGCCTGGGCGCCAGCGTGCCATAGGGAATGGCGATCCTGAGCATATAGGCGTGAAGCTGGAGGTAAACGCCGTTCATCAGCCGGAGCGGTTTGAACTGCTCTTCCGTCAACCCGCCGGAGAGCCGCCGCTCCACCTGATCGCGGAACTGGTCAACGCGGGCTTTCACAAAAGCATGGTCGAATTCGTCGTAGCGGTACATGATCTTCCCTGACGTTTTTCAGACCGGCGCAATGGCGGTTTTGCGCGCCTGTTTGCCGAGTTGGTGGTGAATGGTGGGGCCTGCGGCGCGGATACGCTCTCGGAGGCGGATCGGACGGGCCTTGCCATCAACAAGATCGACGTCAATGAGGTTCACATCGACCACTTCGTCCCGCGCCTGCGCCTCACGTCCGATCTGCTCCAGACGCTCCTGAGCCTCCTTGTCGCGAGCGAGCTCGGCCTGATCGATGCTCTCCACCCAGCGCTCGCCTGAGCCAAGCCATACGGCCTCGCCGTCGCTGAGCCGGTTTGCTGTCAACAGCTTCATTATTTCACTCCCTGATCCGCGCCGGGACAGGCGCTTTCGCATGCGTCACCAGCGGCTCCGAGTGCGAGAAGTCGGACCCGGCGACCGCATCGCCGATAATTGTGAGGACCGGGCCGGTCAGATCGGTGCGGGTAGCCAAGGCAGGCAGATCCTCCAGCGTGCCGTGGAAGAGGCGGCGGTTGCTCAAGCTGGCATTTTCCACCACCGCAACGGCCGTGTCGGGCGAAAGCCCGGCGTTCTGCAGGCGCCCGGCCACCTCCGCCGCGGTCGAGCGGCCCATATAGACCGCCACCGTGGCGCCATCGATGGCAAGCCGCGCCCAATCGGGCAGTGCCTCGCCCTTGAGATCGTGGCCGGTGGTAAACACCAACGACGATGCGACGCCGCGCAGCGTCAAAGGCAATCCGAAATCCGCGGCAGCAGCAAAGGCGGCAGTGATGCCCGGTACGACCTCATAGGGAACACCCGCATCGCGCAGAGCGGCCATTTCCTCGCCAGCACGTCCGAAGACCAGCGGATCGCCGGATTTCAGGCGCACAACGCGCTTGCCCTCACGACCGAGTTTTACCAGCAGCGCATTTATTTCATTCTGGGTCTTCGAATGGCAGCCCTTGCGCTTGCCCGCGGCTATGCGTTCGGCATCGCGGCGCCCCATGGCGACCACCGCCTCCGGCACCAGTGCATCATGGACGATTACATCGGCTTCCATCAGCAGGCGCTGAGCGCGCAAAGTGATGAGATCCTCGGCGCCCGGCCCCGCGCCTACCAGTGCGACATGGCCGAGCTCAAAGCCCCGGCTATCGAGGAGTTCATCGGCAGCTTGCCGCGCAGCAGATGGATCACCAACCGCGACCGCACGGGCGGGATGGCCCGTGAAGAAAGACTTCCAGAAGCGGCGGCGCGCCAAGCCTTTCGGCACACGCTGGTCGACCGCCTCACGATAGGAGGCCGCCATCGTCGCCAGACGGCCAAGAGAAGGCGACAGCATCTGGTCAATGCGCGCGCGGATCATCTGCGCGAGCACCGGCCCCGCCCCTTCCGTGCCGACCGCGACAGCAACGGGCGCGCGGTTC
The DNA here is from genome assembly GCF_028767125.1 of Chelativorans sp. YIM 93263. Lineage (GTDB taxonomy): Bacteria > Pseudomonadota > Alphaproteobacteria > Rhizobiales > Rhizobiaceae > Chelativorans. The sequence continues at coordinate 746,792 of NZ_JAKCWP010000001.1, read as the reverse complement.
ACCAGGGCGGGGGTGTAGAAATCGCAAAGCTCCGGCCGATCGACGGCGTTGGCGGGAATCGAGCGGGCACGCGCATCCTCCACGACCGCGCGGTCGGCCGCCTCCTCGCCTGTGGCCGCAAAGACCAGCGCCGCGTTGTCGAGATGGTGCGGCCGGTAGGCCTCAAGCAACAGGTGAACGCCGTTTGCGGCAGCCCACACGGCTAGCTGTGGCTCCGGCAACTCGGCCACGATGACGAGTTCGGCGCTCGACTGCGCCATAAGCCGCGCCTTGGCGAGCGCCTCTTCACCACCGCCGATGATGACGACGCGCCGCTGGTCCACCCGCATGAAGACGGGGAATGCATTCAGCTTTGCCGATCCTTCAGCCATCGGGCTCATCCTTCCGATTGAGGACCGGATTGTGCCTTCACGCCGCGAACTTCAGAAGAAACGCACTCGCGTCCCTGGTCAGCGCCTGGCAATCGCTTTTGCGTACTTGATCGCCACAACAGAAAAATCATCCTGCGAGTGAGCACGGCGGCGTGGAACGCCGTTTCCCGCCGAGCGTTTGGCGTGCATGGGAATGACAGCGTCCAGGGAGAATATGATGGCTGATATCCGGCTCGAGCACGGCATCTGGGTTCTGGTCGCCGACGGCGAAAAGGCACTGTTTCTGCGCAATGAAGGCGATGCGGAGTATCCGAATCTGGAGGTGGTGCGTGAGATCCTGGACGACAATCCGCCCACCCGCGAGCAGGGTACGGACACGCCGGGCCGCTATTTCGACGGAGGGAACGTGCACAAGAGCGGCTTCGACGAGACGGATTGGCACCGCATCGAGCAGGAGCGCTTTGCCGATGAAATGGCGGGGCGCCTGTACAAGCTCGCCCATCGCGGGGGCTTCGAAAAAATTATCCTGGTTGCGCCGCCGCAAGTGCTGGGCTCGCTACGCAAAACGCTCCACAAGGAGGTGCTCAGCCGTGTTGCCGGAGAAGTGCCGAAAACACTGACGAACCACACCACGTGGGATATCGAGAAGGTTCTGAAGAACGGTTGAGATGCTCGCCGCCGCGTTACCGAGGGCCGGATCAGCTGGTCGCTTTCGGTCGGAGCCGCACGACGATGTCGACATGGGCGATTTCCATGTCTTCCGGCGGGGACGGCAGATTGGCCAACGTCACCGGACCTTCTGGTATATCGACCAGCCGGTTTTCTCCCTCCAGGAAAAAGTGATGGTGGTCGGAGGTGTTGGTATCGAAATAGGTCTTCGAGCCCTCCACCGGCAGAATACGCAGCATGCCGGCCTCGGTGAACTGGTGCAGAGTATTATAAACCGTGGCAAGAGAGACGCGGACGCCCGCCTCCTGAGCCTCCTCGTGCAGCTCCTCGGCGGATATGTGCCGGTCGCCGGTGGCGAAGAGCAACTCGGCCAACGCAATGCGCTGACGGGTCGGGCGCAAACCCGCCTCGCGAACACGATTTTCCAGCGCAAAAGCGTTAAGTTCAGCGGTCAAGAAATTTCCTGTCGCTCAGATTCGTTTCCAGGCCCACGCAAAGGGGGCTCCATCATGTTTCCACATATATTCCGCCAAATACGGCCGATCAATAGCTGTAAGACCCCAACACCTTCTGGCGTGGCAAATCGCCATCGGATATTAGCTTCCACCTGTTTCCTACCGGAAACAAGCTGTGATAGGGAATTCCAGATTACACCAGCCCGGCAACAGGGCGGACAATGAGAACGGGAACAGATGGCGCAGACGAAATCCAGCTACGATTACGAAGATCTCTTGGCTTGTGCCCGCGGCGAGCTATTCGGACCCGGCAATGCGCAACTCCCCGCGCCGCCCATGCTGATGTTCGACCGGATCACCGAAGTGAGCGAAGAAGGCGGAGAGTTCGGCAAGGGCTGCATTCGAGCGGAACTCGACGTGAAGCCCGATCTTTGGTTCTTCGAATGCCACTTCATCGGCAATCCAGTCATGCCCGGCTGTCTCGGTCTCGACGCGATGTGGCAGCTGACCGGGTTCTTTCTCGGTTGGCTCGGCCTGCCCGGCAAGGGCATGGCGCTGTCGACCGGCGAGGTTAAATTCAAGGGTATGGTCACACCCGATGTCAAAAAGGTGGAGTACGGTGTCGACTTCAAGCGCGTTATGCGCGGCCGCCTTGTGTTGGGCATCGCCGATGGCTGGCTAAAAGCCGACGGAGAGCCGATCTACAAGGCAACCGACCTCAGGGTCGGCCTGTCCAAGCAGGAAACTGCATAGGCCGGCCGTGTACCACGAACAGATGCGGGCGACCCGCCTCGAAGCCCCAGGGAGAGCGACATGAGACGCGTCGTAGTTACCGGCCTCGGCATTGTATCATCGATCGGCAATAACGCGGAGGAGGTTACAGCCTCTTTGCGCGACGCCAGGTCCGGCATCACATTTTCGGAGGATTTCGCCGAACACGGCTTCCGCTGCCGGGTATGGGGCGCGCCGACGCTCGATCCGAGCGAACTGGTCGACCGGAGGGCCATGCGCTTCCTATCCAAGGGCGGGGCGTGGAACCACGTCGCCATGGACCAGGCCATCGCCGATGCCGGGCTCGAGCAGGACGACATCACCAACGAGCGTACCGGCATCATCATGGGCTCGGGCGGCCCCTCCACGCGCACGATCGTCGAAGCGGCGGATACAACGCGGGAGAAAGGCAGCCCCAAGCGTATCGGCCCCTTCGCAGTGCCAAAAGCCATGTCTTCGACGGCTTCTGCCACGCTGGCGACCTGGTTCAAGATCCATGGCGTCAACTACACCATCACATCCGCATGCTCCACATCGGCGCACTGTATCGGCAACGCCTACGAGCTGATCCAGTGGGGCAAGCAGGACATGGTCTTCGCCGGCGGACACGAGGATCTCGACTGGACCATGTCGAACCTCTTCGACGCCATGGGTGCGATGTCGTCCAAGTTCAACGACACGCCCGCAACGGCCTCGCGCGCCTATGATGCCAATCGCGACGGCTTCGTCATCGCCGGCGGCGCGGGCGTTCTGGTTCTGGAGGAACTGGAACACGCGAAAGCGCGCGGCGCCAAAATCTATGGCGAGATCGTCGGCTACGGCGCGACATCGGATGGCTTCGATATGGTGGCGCCCTCCGGCGAAGGGGCGATGCGCTGCATGCGCCAGGCGCTCTCCACCGTCGACGGTAAGGTCGATTACGTCAATACGCATGGCACGGCGACGGATGTGGGCGACTCGCGCGAGATCGCCGGTATCCGCGAGGTTTTCGGGGACGACATGCCCCATATCGCCTCGACCAAGTCACTGACGGGCCACTCGTTGGGCGCTGCAGGCGCGCAGGAATCCATCTACGGCCTTCTGATGATGAAGGAAGGCTTCATCGGCGAAAGCGCGCATATCGAGGAGCTCGATCCCGAGTTCGAAGGTGTGCCGATCGTGCGTGAACGCATCGACAACGCCAAGATCGACACCGTGTTGTCGAATTCCTTCGGTTTCGGCGGCACCAATGCGACGCTCGTTTTTCAGCGTTACGCAGACTGAGGACGGAATGGACACTTTGCTGAAGGGCAAGCGCGGCCTGATCATGGGGGTCGCCAACGATCACTCTATCGCATGGGGAATCGCCAAGACGCTTGCCCAACATGGCGCGGAGCTCGCCTTTACCTATCAAGGAGAGGCGTTCGGACGCCGCGTCAAGCCCCTCGCCGCGGAAGCCGGATCGAAGCTCCTGCTTCCCTGTGATGTGGAGGATAGCGGCTCCATCGAGCACGTTTTCGATACGCTGAAGGAAGAGTGGGGTTCCCTCGATTTCCTGGTCCATGCCATCGGCTATTCCGACCGCAACCAGCTCAAGGGGCTCTACGCCGATACCACGCGGGAAAACTTCATCCGCACGATGGTGATCTCCTGCTACTCCTTCACGGAAGTCTCCCGCCATGCGGCGGCGATGATGGAGAACGGCGGTGGGCTTCTGACGCTCACCTATGCCGGATCGATGCGGGTAATGCCGAACTACAATGTGATGGGCGTGGCGAAAGCGGGGCTGGAGGCGAGTGTGCGGTATTTGGCCAATGATTTCGGCCCGCGCGGCATCCGCGTCAACGCCATTTCCGCCGGCCCGGTGCGTACGCTGGCAGGTGCCGGTATCTCCGATGCCCGGCATATGTTCACCTATCAGAGCCGCAACTCGCCGCTGCGCCGCACGGTCTCCATCGACGAAATCGGCGGTTCGGCCCTTTACCTGCTATCGGACCTGTCGTCGGGTGTGACCGGTGAGATTCATTACGTGGATTCGGGCTATAATACGGTCTCAATGCCAACGCTGAAGGAGTTGAAACACTCCGGAGAGGCAGCGGAAGAAGCCGAACAGGAGCAATAGCGGCGCTCTCACAGCGTTTGTTTCGCTCGAGCCTGAAACTATTTGACCGCCCAAAGAACCTTGAAAGAGGAATCGCGGCAGATTTCGCCTTGGCGGGTAAAGTTTGCCTTCACGACCGTCTCGTATGGCAAAGCGCGGTTTGCGACCAGAAAGAGCCGCCCGCGTGGTTTCACAGCCTTGGATGCGGCCAGAATCATTGCCTGCCCCAGGTCGGGCTCCGCGGCGCGTCCGCGGTGAAAGGGCGGATTCATGACTATGACGTCGTAGCGTTGTTCCACGGGCTCGCTCAAAAGATCCTGCCAGAAGAAGTGGCAGGGCGTTTCAGAGGCATGCGCGGCAAGATTACCGCGCGCAGCATCGAGCGACCGGTTGTGCGCCTCGTACAGATCGAGCATCTGCAAGGAGAAACGTTTGGCCAGCCGCAGGGACAGATATCCCCAACCCGCCCCAAAATCTGCAACGCTGCCTGAAATATCGTCCGGCAGGCTATCGGCCAGCAAGCGCGACCCCGGATCGACCCCGCCCTCCGAAAAGCCGCCAATGGCTGTCTCATAGCCTTCCCCTGTCCTGATCGGATGCGCGAGGAGTGCCTGAAGCGGAACCGCATCCGGTGTATTCGGGCGACGCGCCCAGAACACCACGCCATGATGCTTCGACAACTGGTTCTCCAGCGGCAGAAGCTTCGCCACCCGCTTGGCCAGGCTTGCGGCACCGTCTTTCTTCGCACCGGCCGCAGCAAGAAGACCACCCGGTTTCAGGCAGGCGAGAGATTGGGCGAGTTGCAGCTCGTTCTCGCGCCGGTGGCGGCCGAGGAGCACAAAGGCTGCATCGAAATTCTCGCCCTCGAGAGTCGGCGTGACCTTGTACCCGGCCCTTTCCAGGCTCAGGTAGTCCGGCCGCAAGCCCTGCACCGCCACAATCTCGGACCTGAAGTCCGGAGGAAGGCGCAAACCGGCGCCCGCACCGAACACAACAAGACGCTCTCCTGCACGCGGTGCATCCAGGAGTCCATGGTGAAACGGGAAGAAAAGGGTGGCGAGGGAATTGGACATAAACGAGCTAGATCATGGTGACAACAAAATGGGCGCGGCATGAGCCGCGCCCGTTTTATAATGCATGTGCGAAGAAATCAGCTATCAGCCGCTTCGGCCTGCTCTTTCTTGATCTCCTCGCCGGTCTCCTGATCGACGACCTTCATGGACAGCCGTACCTTACCGCGCTCGTCAAAGCCCATCAGCTTGACGAAGACCTTGTCGCCTTCCTTGACGACATCGGTGGTTTTCTGCACGCGCTCCGGTGCGAGCTGAGAAATATGCACCAGACCGTCCTTCGGACCGAAGAAGTTCACAAAGGCGCCGAAGTCGGCGGTCTTAACGACCGTGCCCTCGTAGATCTCTCCGACTTCCGGCTCCGCCGTCAGGGAGTGAATCCACTTCTTCGCCGCCTCGATCTCCTTTGCGTTGGACGAGGCGATCTTCACCGTGCCGTCGTCCTCGATGTTGATCTTAGCGCCGGTCTTCTCGACGATCTCGCGGATGACCTTACCGCCGGTGCCGATCACGTCGCGGATCTTGTCGGTCGGGATCTGCATCACTTCGATGCGTGGCGCGAATTCGCCGATCTCACCGCGGCTCTCCGACAGAGCGTTCGCCATCTCATCAAGAATATGCATGCGGCCACCCTTGGCCTGGTCGAGAGCGACCTGCATGATTTCCTCGGTGATGCCGGTGATCTTGATGTCCATCTGAAGCGAGGTAATGCCGTCGTCCGTTCCGGCAACCTTGAAGTCCATGTCGCCCAGATGATCCTCATCGCCCAGAATGTCGGAAAGAACGGCGAAACGATCGTCTTCCTTGATCAACCCCATGGCGATGCCGGCAACGGGCTTGCTGATTGGAACACCTGCGTCCATCAAAGCCAACGACGTGCCGCATACGGTCGCCATGGAGGAGGAGCCGTTGGACTCGGTGATTTCCGAGACGACACGGATCGTGTAAGGGAACTGATCCGGACCGGGCAGCAGCGGATGAATGGCCCGCCATGCCAGCTTGCCATGGCCGATTTCGCGGCGGCCGGGTGCACCCACGCGTCCGGTCTCGCCCACGGAATAGGGCGGGAAATTGTAGTGAAGAAGGAAGCTTTCCTTGTAGGTGCCGGTCAAGGCGTCGACAAACTGCTCGTCCTCGCCTGTTCCCAGCGTCGCAACCACCATGGCCTGCGTCTCGCCGCGGGTGAAGACGGCCGATCCGTGCGTGCGCGGGAAAACGCCGACTTCCGCGTTGATGGGCCGGACGGTCTTCAGATCACGGCCATCGATGCGGGTGCCGGTATCAAGGATGTTCCAGCGGACGATCTTGGCCTGCAGCGCCTTGAAAACGGTCGCGACCTGTTCCGGCGCCCACGCGTGCTCCTCGGCATCTTCGGGAAGGAAAGTCTCCTTTACCTTGGCCTTAACGGCATCGACCGCGGCGTAGCGCTCCTGCTTGTCGGTGATTTTATAGGCCTCGCGCAGATCGTTCTCGACGACCTTCAGCATTTCGCCTTCGAGTTCGGAGAGATCCTCCGGAAGGAACTCACGCGGCTCCTTGGCAGCCACTTCCGCCAGCTTGACAATAGCGTCGATAACCGGCTGGAAATGCTTGTGGCCATGCATGACCGCGCCGAGCATCACATCTTCGGAAAGCTGCTGCGCCTCCGACTCGACCATCAGAACAGCGTCGCTCGTGCCGGCCACCACGAGGTCAAGTTGCGACTCGTCCATCTCGTCAATGTGCGGATTGATAACATAATCGCCGCCGATATAGCCAACCCGCGCCGCACCGATGGGGCCCATGAAAGGCACGCCGGAAAGTGTGAGCGCGGCCGAGGTCGCAACCATGGCGACGATGTCCGGGTCATTCTCAAGGTCGTGCTGCAATACGGTCAGGATGATCTGCGTATCGTTCTTGTATCCATCGACAAACAGCGGGCGGATGGGCCGGTCGATAAGACGGGAAGTGAGCGTTTCCTTTTCGCTCGGGCGACCTTCCCGTTTAAAAAAGCCGCCGGGGATCTTGCCCGCGGCGAAGGTCTTTTCCTGGTAGTTCACGGTGAGCGGGAAGAAATCGAGACCCGGCTTCGGCTCCTTCGCCGAAACGACCGTGGCCAGAACCACCGTCTCTCCGTAGGTGGCGACTACGGCACCGTCTGCCTGGCGGGCGATCTTGCCCGTTTCCAGGGTGAGCGGACGTCCCGCCCACTCAATTTCCACTTTATGTTCGTTAAACATGTCTTGTCCTTAGCTATCGAAGGCCGTCCGCAATCTCTCGGCGCACGCATTCCTTCGTCTTCCATTCGGGACGAGCCACGGGCAAGACAACAGGAGGCTCGTATATGCCGCTCGGCAGCTTCAAGAATCCTGCAATCCTGCCCCATGACCTGTCCGTCGACTTCTCCCGGATCTCCAGGAGGTTTCGCAAGGCCGCTTGGCGGCCGGCCCTTCACCGGAGGCGGATCCCCGCCGGGGATCCGCCAACCGATAATTAGCGGCGCAGGCCAAGCCTTTCAATCAGCGATCTGTAGCGCTCGTTATCCTTCTTCTTGACGTAATCAAGGAGTCGGCGGCGCTGCGAGACGAGCTGAAGCAGACCACGGCGGGAATGATTATCCTTTTTGTGGTCCTTGAAATGCTCGGTCAGGTTCTTGATGCGCTCCGTCAGGATCGCGACCTGGACTTCCGGCGAACCGGTATCGTCCTTGGCGGTCGCGAATTCAGTCATGATTTCCTGCTTGCGCTCGGCAGTTATCGACATCGCATACCCTTTCTAAATCGAGGAAAAGTCGCCCGTAGCCAGGATGTCGTCCAGCAAGGGCCATCCATCATGCGTCAACACGCAATGATGGAGCGCATATAGTGTATAACACGCAGGTTTGCCAGCGAAAATCGCGCGCCCGCTACACCGATGGGGCGTTCCGACCATCGTTCGGCAATACCCGATGCGCCGGAATGCGAAAAATACATTCGAGCCCATCGCTATGAAACTTTCGGGAAATCTGCGCCTCCAGCGTGCCGCCTATCATTCTTTCGATAATTTTCGTCCCGAAGCCGCTTTCCCCGGGGCGGTGCCGGAGAGCCGGCAGATACTCACGCCACACGATGACCAGCATCTTTTCCTCTATGCGCCAGGTAATGGCCAGCCGCCCATTCCTGGCAGCGAAGGCGCCATATTTAGCCGCGTTGGTGGCCAATTCATGAATGGCCAGCCCGACCGTCTGAGCGGCCTGGCTGTCGAGCCGAAATGACGGCCCCGAAAGCTCAAGGCGTGTCGGGTCGTCCGGCTTGAATGGTTCGATCTGCACGAGAAGAAGCTCTCGCAGTTCCACACCCGTCGCACCGCCGGCGATCAGAAGGTCGGTCGAGCGCGCAAGGCCATAGAGCCGCTTCTGAAAGGAATCGAGGAACGCCGGGACGGATTGCGTCGTGCGCGCCGTCTGCTTGGCCATGGAAGCAACCACGGTGAGCTGGTTCTTGGCGCGATGCGCAACTTCCCGCATGAGGAGCCGGATCTCGTTTTCCGCTGCTTTGCGGTCGAGGGCCGCTTCCGCCAGCGCGGCGGAAACCGTTGTAGCCTCAGCCACGGGATAGGAGGTCGCGTCCACTGTCTCCCCCGCCCCAAGGCGATGGGCATCCTGGGCTAGGTGGCGCACGGGCTTGGCGATTTGGCGGCCGAGATACCAGGCGGCGAGTGTGCCTATGGCGATTACGACCAGACTTCCGCCGAAGAGAAACCGCAATGACCGCCGTGTTGGCTCCTCGACAACAGCCGCCGGCGCCCAGACCACCACACGCCAGCCGCTGAACTGCGATTCATCGACAATAGCGATATAGGATTCCTCATTCATCTGATCGGTCAGACGCGCCGTCTGGCGCGAGGAGCCGTTTGTTACGTCGAGAAAGAACGGCTTGCCCGTGTCTGTTGACAGAAATGAAGAAGCGATTACGATTCCATTCTGGTCGACCAACGTGGCGTTCCATCCCCCGCGCAACATCGACTGGGACAGTGTGTCTGCCATCGAGGCCGCATCGCGCGTCATGATCAGGACGCGCGGCGGTTCATCCTCCGGCCAGAGGGGCATAGCGACATTGAAGACCCATTGCTGCGATGTTTGACCAAAGAAAACGCCGGAAATAGTGGCGGTGCGCGATTCCAGCGCCTGCCGAGATGACCTGGGGTCCGACGTGCGGCCTAGCGGTGTGCCATAAGGAACGCGCGTATTCATAAGTTGATTGAGGTTCTCATCCAGCAGAATGAGATATGAACCTGTTTCGGCCAGCGCCGTTCTGGCCCGGCTGTAAAACTCCTCGATGTTTCCGGACGTCAGGGATGGCGTGGTGGAGAGGACACGGAGTGCGGTCGTCATGCCAGTCAACTCACGCTCTACCGCCTCGGATATCGAGTCCGCCATTGCCTCCGCGAGCGTCTGCACAACTTCCCGTTGAGCGGCGTCATTTCGGTGGAGCAGGACAGCAGCGATTGCAATGGCCGGGATGACCGTCACCGCGATAAGTAGAAAGAGATAAAAGCCAATGGGCTTCGGGCTGGCAAGACTGGTTCGCAGCCTTCGCCCAAAGCTGAGTTTGGTCTCGGGGGCGCTCACGCCTGGATTGTTCCCGTCTGTCGTCATCGTGCCAGCCCAACCGCAGTGTCTTGTCAATGCGGGACTCCGGCATTCGTTGCAATACCAGCCAGTTACACCAGCTTTTCCCGATCTACCGTCAGATGCTGAAAACGCGTTTTGGCTTGAACATGCCGGCTTCAACCATGCCTATCGCGACCAGCCGCCCGCGCGCGCTGGCCCATGCTTCCGGTGCCTCGACTGGGGCGTCACGCCCGCGAACGATGACCGAATTGCCGAGCCGCAGGCGCGCGGCCGCATCGTCGCTGAGCCCTATTTCGGGTACGCCATCAAGTGCTGCGGCCGTATCGAGCAAATAAGGATCAAGCGCGGCGAAACGCGCGTCCTGGTCTTCCGCCTCGGATGCGGCGTCATCCAATTCCTTCAGCGGAACGAGCTGTGCGGTTTCAAACGGGTACACCTCGGTGCGGCGTAGTTCGGCCACGTGTCCGTAACAACCAAGATCACGGCCCATGTCGCGGGCAATGCTGCGTACATAGGTCCCCTTGCCGCACTCCACTTCGAAGACGGCATTGCCCGGCTCGGGAACGGAGACGAGATCAAGCCGGCCTATCTCGACTTCACGCGCCGGGATCTCAATTGCCTCGCCTTCCCGCGCCAGATCGTAGGCACGCTCACCGCCGATCTTGATGGCGGAGAACTGCGGCGGTTTTTGCATGACCAGCCCGGTATAGCGCGGCAATAGCGCGCGAATATCCGCCTCAGTGGGACGCTTCTCCGAGCTTTCCACCACCGGCCCTTCCAGGTCGTCGGTGGTACGCTCCTCCCCCCAGGCGACCGTGAAACGGTAAACCTTGGCGCCCTCCATTACATAGGGAACTGTCTTCGTCGCTTCGCCGAGGGCAATCGGCAGCATGCCTGAGGCAAGCGGGTCGAGAGTGCCCGCATGTCCCGCCTTTTGCGCGCCGAACAGCCACTTTGCCTTGGAAACGGCTTCCGTCGAACCCATGCCAGCCGGTTTGTCCAGCACAAGCCAGCCCGAAACCGGCCGGCCCTTTTTCTTCCCGCGACGCGCCATCGAGTTCCTTTCTTTTTCTTCTTTTGCGCCGATCAGCTTTCTTCGTCGCGATCGCGTTCGATATCGCGGGCGACCTCGGGGGACTTCAGAATCCGGTCGATCTTCTGGAAATTTTCATAGCTCGTGTCGAGGCGAAAACGAAACTCGGGCATATATTTCAACTGCCTGAGTGCCCCGGTTGCCCGTCCACGGATGAACCGTGCGTTGCGATTAAGCGCGGCAACCACTTCATCCTTGTCGCCGGCGCCAAGCGGGGAGACAAAGGCGGTGGCAATCTTGAGATCAGGGGACATGCTCACTTCCGAAACGGAGATTACCGCATCTTCCACTACCGGGTCGCGCACCTCGCCACGCTGCAGGATCTCCGCCAATGCATGCCGCGCCTGCTCGCCGACGCGAAGCTGGCGCTGGGAGGGGGCTTTGTTTGTCATGGCTGCCATACCCGTCGATTAGACACAAGTAAGGCTCCAATCGCTGTTGCCAGCATGACCGAAGCCCGCGCACTTCTTAAAAACATAGGAAATACCGGCTCCTTAGTAGCAGGACTGACAAAGCGAACGTTGCACCAAGAAAGATGGTCGCCACGGGATAGCCGAAACGGCATCCTTCCTGCACCGAGGAAAGCCCATATGTCGCTCTGCCCAAAACACTTCAATACTCAACAAGCCGATTACCGCGAGGCTAAAAACCGCTACGAACGAGACGGCGAGGCCGACAGACAGCAGACCTCCGCAAACGCGACACCTAGCGAGAAAAACCCGTAGAATGCGCCCGACAGCGCGTACGCACCCTGTTTCATCGCGCCCGTTCCGAGCAACCCAAGCGACCGCACGGCCGCTTGGGTTTAGCCCATTATAATGTCCGCGTTACGTGCTCGACGCGGAAGGCCTCGATGACGTCGCCGGCACGGATGTCTTCGTAGTTCTCGAAGGCCATTCCGCATTCCTGACCGGCGGGCACTTCGCCCACTTCATCCTTGAAGCGCTTCAGCGTCTTCAGCTTGCCCTCGTGGATTACGACATTGTCGCGCAGTAGGCGCACGCCGGCACCACGCTCGACCTTGCCTTCCGTTACGCGGCAGCCGGCTACCCTGCCGACCTTGGTGATGTTGAAGACCTCAAGGATCTCGGCGTATCCGGTGAAGGTCTCGCGGCGTTCGGGCGACAACAGACCGGACATGGCCGCTTTGATATCGTCCACCAGGTCGTAGATGATGTTGTAGTAGCGAATTTCGACGCCAGACTTCTCGGCTGCGTCGCGCGCCTGCTTGTTGGCGCGGACGTTGAAGCCGATGATCGCAGCCTCCGAGGTCTCGGCAAGCGAAATGTCGCTCTCGGTGATGGCACCAGCGCCGGAATGCACGATGCGCGCGCGCACTTCCTCCGTGCCCAGCTTCTCGAGCGCAATAGTGATGGCCTCAATCGAACCCTGGACGTCGCCTTTGATGATCAGCGGGAATTCCTTCAAGCCGCTGGTCTGCAATTGCGACATCATCTGTTCCAGCGAGCCGCGCTGCCCGGCCTGACGCGCCACCGCCCGCTCGCGCGCCTTGCGCTGACGGTATTCGGAGATTTCGCGCGCCTGCGCCTCGTTCGCCACCACGGCGAAGCGATCGCCCGCCTGAGGCGTGCCCTGGAGCCCCAACACCTCAACCGGCGTCGAAGGCGGCGCGTCCTGGACCTGCTCGCTCCGTTCGTTGATGAGTGCGCGAACACGGCCCCACTCGTTGCCGGCAACAATGATATCGCCCGGCTTGAGTGTACCCGCCTGCACAAGAACCGTGGCGACGGAGCCGCGGCCGCGATCTAGCTTGGCCTCGATGACGACGCCTTCGGCCGTGCGTTCCGGATTTGCCTTGAGTTCCAGCAACTCCGACTGCAGCACGATTGCCTCGAGCAGCTTGTCCAGATTGGTCTGCTGGATCGCAGAGACCTCGACATCGAGCACGTCGCCGCCCATGGATTCGACGAATACCTCGTGCTGCAGGAGTTCCGTGCGTACCTTCTGCGGGTCGGCCTCGGGGCGATCGATCTTGTTGATGGCGACGATGATCGGCACACCCGCCGCTTTGGCGTGATTGATGGACTCGATCGTCTGCGGCATCACGCTGTCATCAGCAGCAACGACCAGGATGGCGATGTCGGTCGCCTCGGCTCCGCGGGCACGCATGGCCGTGAAGGCCGCGTGGCCGGGAGTGTCGATGAAGGTGATCGTTTGCCCGTTCTGCTCCACCTGATAGGCGCCGATGTGCTGGGTGATGCCACCGGCCTCACCCGAAACCACATTCGCCTTACGGATTGCATCGAGCAGCGAAGTCTTGCCGTGGTCGACATGGCCCATGATGGTGACAACCGGCGGGCGCGGGCGCAAGCTCTCGGGCTTGTCCTCGATATCGAACAGGCCTTCCTCCACGTCCGATTCAGCTACCCGCTTGACCGTGTGGCCGAATTCGACGGCGACGAGCTCGGCCATATCTGCGTCGATCACGTCGCCGGGCTTCATCATCTGACCCTGCTTCATGAAATACTTCACGACATCCACGGCCCGCTCCGACATGCGGTTGGCAAGCTCCTGAATGGTGATCGTCTCCGGCACCACGACCTCACGCGAAATCTTCTCGCGCGGTTCCTGGTTCTGCGCGCGCTTGAACTTCTCCTGGCGGCGGCGCATCGAAGACAGCGAGCGGCCGCGGGTCTCGTCGCCCGAAAGCGCAGAGTTGAGTGTCAGCTTGCCACGACGCCGCTGGTCCTCGCCGCGGGGCTTTGACGGACGGGGCGGTGCTTCGGCGGCCTTCTGCGGCGCGCCGCGCTTACCACCAGCGCCGCCACGGCCGCGATCTTCGCGTTCGACCTCGGGCTCGGGTGCGGGCTTGGCAACAACCTCGCGCGCGCGCGCTTCTTCCTCGGCGCGCTGGCGAGCCTCGGCCTCGGCTTTCAGCCGCTCTTCTTCCTCGGCTTGGCGGCGAGCGGATTCCTCGCGCTCCTTCTGACGACGCTCATCTTCCTCGGCGCGGCGCTTGGCTTCTTCCTCGGCGCGCTTGCGCTCCTCGGTCTCGCGCAGCTTGGAATCCTGGAGCGCGCGGCGGCGCGCCTCCATCTCGCCAGCTGAAAGCTCATTGAGCACGACACCCGAGCGAGCCTGCTGCTGCCTTGGCCTCTCACGCTCGGGCGCGGGGGCCTTAGGCGCGGGCGCCTTGGCGGGCGCCTCTTTTTGAACCGGAGCCTGGGTCGGCGTCGGCTCAGCGCGTTCCTCCGGCTTGGAGAACTTCCGCTTCTTCGTCTCGACGACAACAGATTTGGTGCGCCCATGCGAAAAGTTCTGGCGCACCGTGCCTTGCTCCGGCCGCTTCAGCGTCAGCGTCTTTTTCGGGTTGACGCTCAGCGTCTTATCGTCACCGGTCTTCGTATCTGTCATTCCAATCCCTCTGCGGAACCTGCCGCACTCGACGCTTCCCTGTCCGGGGCGATGCCTCGGTATCTCGCCAGCGCTTTGACGCGCCTAAGCGCTGCCACGCCCGGCCCTTGGTCGAGCACGGCAGCATGTATCACATTTGCCGCCCCCAATGCCAAACTCATTTCAGCTGCCGAAAAGAGTTTGTAAGCCGGTACATCCGACCTACCGGCATAAAAGGCAAATTTGCGGGCGGCGGTCACCTTCCGCACGCCGTCCGCCGACGCTTCGAGCGCATGCAGGACGGCAGCAGCCTTACCGCTTCGCACCGAGGCTGCGACCTTCTCCGTTCCCAATGCCACGGCTCCGGCCTTGCGCGCAAGACCAAGCGTACCCAGGGTTGCCGACCCCATGAGCGATTCAACCCGTGCAGTCAAATCCGCTGGCACCGTGACCGGAGCCTTCAGCGCCCTGGCGAACAGATTTCTCTTTGCGGCTTTCTCGACCAGCGCCTTTTCAGCACCGACCCAGCAACCGCGCCCCGGCAGATTCTGCTTCAGGTCGGGAACAATCGTACCGTCCGGCCCAGCCACGAACCGGATGAGACCATCCGGATGTTGCGCCACGCGCGTTACGATACATGTGCGTTCGTTCTTCACGTTTCGCAAGACCTGCCAGTGGCAAATTCATTTTCAGCTATCCGCAGTCTCGGCGTCAGCGGAGCCGGTATCTTCCTCGTTCGGCTGGAGATCTTCCTCGGTGATCCAGCCGACCTTTAAGCGCGCTGCGACGACCATCTGCTCCGCCTCCGCGCGCGAGACATCAAAGTCGGACAGCACACCGGGGAGGAAGGTGGTCTCACCGTTCTTACGTTCCCGCCAACCCACGAGATCGTCCACGGCATAGCCGGCGAAATCCTCGACAGTCTTCACATCATCCTGGCCCAGCGACACCATCATCGCCGTGGTGATGCCAGGAATCTCACGCAGCTCGTCGGAGACACCCAACTCCTTGCGCTTGGTATCGTGCTCGGCTTCGATCTGCTCCAGATACTCGCGTGCGCGAGTCTGGATTTCGTGCGCGGTGTCCTCGTCAAATCCGTCGATGGAGGCAATCTCGTCGCCCTCCACATAGGCAACTTCCTCGACGCTGGTGAAGCCCTCGGATGCCAGAACCTGCCCCACCATCTCATCGACGTTAAGCGCATCCATGAACAACGTCGAGCGCTCGCTGAACTCTTTCTGCCGGCGCTGGGACTCTTCCTCCTCGGTCATGATGTCGATATCCCAGCCGGTAAGCTGCGATGCGAGCCGCACATTCTGACCACGCCGACCGATTGCCAGCGAGAGCTGATCGTCGGGGACCACGACCTCGATACGCTCGGCGTCTTCGTCCAGGACCACCTTCGCCACTTCGGCCGGCTGCAGGGCGTTAACGATGAAGTGCGCCGCGTTCTCATTCCAAGGGATGATGTCGATTTTCTCGCCCTGGAGCTCACCCACGACAGCCTGCACACGGGAGCCACGCATACCGACACAGGCGCCAACAGGGTCGATAGAGGTATCGTTGCTGATGACGGCGATCTTGGCCCGCGAGCCCGGATCACGGGCCACAGACTTGATTTCGATGATGCCGTCATAGATCTCCGGCACCTCCATGGTGAACAGCTTCGCCATGAACTGCGGATGCGTGCGCGAGAGGAAAATCTGCGGGCCGCGCTGCTCACGCCGCACGTCATAGACATAGGCGCGCACGCGGTCGCCATATTTGAAAACCTCTCGCGGGATCAACTCGTCACGACGGATAATGGCCTCGCCGCGACCGAGATCGACGATCACATTCCCGTATTCGACGCGCTTGACCGTGCCGTTGACGACCTCGCCGATGCGGTCCTTGTATTCATCGTATTGGCGGTCGCGCTCGGCCTCGCGCACCTTCTGCACGATCACCTGCTTGGCGGACTGGGCGGCGATACGGCCGAAATCCATCGGCGGAAGCTGCTCGGCTAGGAAGTCGCCCACCTGGGCATCGGGATTGCGGCCGCGCGCAAGCGAAAGCGGAACCTGTCGCGCCGGCTCCTCGACGTCCTCGACCACCTCCATCAGGCGCTGCAGCTTTAGCTCGCCTGTTTTCGGATTGATGTCGGCCCGAATGTTGGTCTCCTGACCGTAGCGGGAACGCGCCGCTTTCTGGATTGCATCAGCCATCGCGGAAATGACGATTTCCTTGTCGATCGCCTTCTCCCGCGCAACCGCGTCGGCAATCTGCAAGAGTTCCAGCCTATTTGCACTTACTGCCATTTCAGTCTCCCTGGGCCGATTCTCGCCCTGAACGACGGAGCGCGCATCAAGCGTCCGCTCCTGAATTTTTGCCCCGGCGCGCCTTCTTGAGCTGCTGCCGTTCCTTCTTTTCTTTCCTCAGAGCCTCGCGAATGAGATCATCCGTCAGCACGAGCTTGGCCTCGCCGATCGCCTCAAGCGGAATCTCGGACGTCGGATCTTCGTCTTCGGCGACCTTTTCGCGCTCCAGCAGGAGCTTGTCACCAGTAACCTCGGTTATCCGTCCGCGGAACCGCTTGCGCCCGCCGACCATCACCGAAGTTTCCATCTTTGCCGTATGCCCGACCGCGGCTTCAAAATCGCCTATGCGCACAAGCGGACGGTCAATGCCCGGCGAGGATACCTCCAGCTCATAGGCCCTGTCGATCGGGTCCTCCACATCGAGCACGGGCGAGACGGCGCGGGTTACGATCTCGCAATCCTCGACGGTCATGGAGCCGTCCGGCTGCTCGGCCATGATCTGCAATGTCAGGCTATCCTGACCCGACAGGTGGACACGGACGAGCCGGTAGCCGGCCGCGGATAACACGGGAATGACAATCCCGGCGATGCGCGCCTCGAGCCCGGTCTCGCGAATGATGCGGTCGTCTGCTATCTGCCTATCAGGCATACGTATTTCAGCCTCCACGGCTTAACAAAAAAGAGCGGGACCGGTGGGACCCACTCTTCGCCATTAAGACCAAGATTTGAGAGGTGATATAGCCGAGCCGAACAAAGGTTTCAAGCCATAACCGGATATTGCGTTGCACAAAACGCATGGCAGACCTGCGAAGAAAGCCCTCCATTTCATGGGCGATGGTTCTTATGTTGTGTGCACCGCACAAGAATGGAGATTTGACCATGAGTCGTCATCGTTATCTGGCTGGCGTTGGAAATTTTTTCGGAGCCATGGGCAGTGCAATCGCCGTTTCGGCTGCCGTCCGTGATCGTCGCGCCGCCAATCCCGCCGACCTTAGCCGTCTGGGAATCGACCCAGAGCAATTTCAGCGAATCCGGTATCGCTAAGATACCGGATTTTCAAACACGCACGAAGCTCAAATAGGCCGGAACGCGGCCTTGGCGAACGGCTTTCGCCTCGTAGCGGGTGCCAGGCCAGTTCGCATAGGGCTGACGCCAATCATCCGCGCTGGCGGCCCGCCAGGAAAAAGACGGATGCTCCCGACAATGAAGCAGCGTCCAGTTGATGTAGCTTTCAATATCGGAAGCGAAGCGTAGAACAGCGCCAGGCTTCATCACCCGAGCAAACCGGTCCAGATTGTCCCGGTTGATAAAGCGCCGCTTCCAATGGCGTTTTTTTGGCCAAGGATCGGCGTAGAGCAGATCGATCCCCGATAGAGAAGCCTCCGGCAGCCAATCCAGCAGCCGCGTGGCGTCATCGTCGTAGAGCCGAAGGTTCTTGGGCTCATTACCTTCAAGCGCGGTTAGCAGCTTTGCCATCCCGTTGACGAACGGCTCAACCCCTATGAAGCCGGTCTCGGGGTAACGCTCCAGCTGGGTGAGCAGGTGCTCACCGCCGCCGAAACCGATTTCCAACCGCACCTCGCCTACAGTCGCCGCAAAGAGCGCCCTCGGATCGTCCGGCGCGGGCACCTCAAGATCAATGCGCAAGTGCGGAAGGAGCGTTTCCAGCGTCGAGACTTGCCGCGGGCGCAAACGCTTGCCGCGGCGTCGACCGAAAAACGCCTCCGTCGAACGTTCTGGATGTCCGGCGTTCACGACAATACTTCGTCAGGCTGCGGCCGCCAGAGCCTGCTTCAGGGCCTTGACCAAATCCATGCGCTCCCACGAAAAGGAACCATCCCGGCCAGGCTTGCGGCCAAAATGGCCATAAGCTGCCGTCTTGGCATAGACCGGGCGATTGAGATCAAGGTGTCGGCGGATGCCCGAGGGCGACAGGTCCATGACCTGGCGAAGCGCGATCTCGACCTCTTCCTCGGTAACCGTTCCCGTCCCGTGAAGGTCCACGTAGACAGAGAGCGGCTGGGCCACGCCGATGGCGTATGAAAGCTGGATCGTGCACCGCTCGGCGAGGCCTGCGGCGACCACATTCTTGGCCAGATACCGCGCGGCGTAGGCGGCAGAGCGGTCGACCTTGGTCGTATCCTTGCCAGAGAAGGCGCCACCGCCATGGGGTGCTGCGCCGCCATAGGTGTCAACGATGATCTTGCGCCCCGTCAGGCCAGCATCTCCGTCCGGCCCGCCGATGACGAACTTGCCGGTGGGATTGATGTACCAATGACAGTCGTCGCCGACCGCCAGTCCACCGCTCGCCAGCGCCTGGCGGATATAAGGCTCCACAACCTCCCGAACCTTCTTATTGTCCCAGTCGGGATCGAGGTGCTGGGTCGATAGAACGATCTCTGTCGCGGCGGCCGGTTTGCCGTCGACATAGCGCACGGTCACCTGGCTCTTGGCGTCGGGGCCAAGCTTGGCGGCATCACCCTGGCCGGCTTTACGCGCCTCGGCGAGAAGCTGGAGAATGCGATGAGAATAATAGATCGGCGCCGGCATGAGATCCGGCGTTTCGCGGCAGGCATAGCCAAACATGATGCCCTGGTCGCCGGCACCTTCCTCGCCCTGCCGGTCGGATGCGCTGTCGACGCCCTGGCCGATATCAGGGGATTGTCCGTGAAGAAGCACATCGATGCGCGCCTTCTTCCAGTGGAAGCCATCCTGCTCATAGCCGATGGCCCGGATGGCCCGGCGTGCCGCGGAACGGAACTTGGTCGGGTTCACGAGCGGATTACCGTGACTATCCTTCGCGACGTTACCATCCTTGTCACGCTTGAGCAGGCTGTCCGGTACGCGCACCTCTCCCGCGATCACGACGCGGTTCGTGGTGGTCAGCGTTTCACAGGCGACACGGACCTTCCACGGATCCATGCCTTCCTTGCGGGCCTCGCGATAGACCAGGTCCACGATTTCATCCGAAATGCGGTCGCACACCTTGTCCGGGTGACCTTCGGAAACGGATTCGCTTGTAAAGAGATAATGCTTGCGTGCCACGGGCGACCCCTCTGAGAACAAGCCGCCGACTCCCAGCCAACGGCAGGCGCCTTGTTAGCCAATCGCCGCAGAAATGGTCAAGGAAAATGGCTCGCAAACCGCGGCGGCAACTTCGGCAGGATCGTCAGCATCAGGATCAGTCTGTGGCAGGTTCGCTCGCCAGCGCCTTCACCAGGTCAAGCACCTTCCGCCGCACCTTCGCGTCGTGAATGCGCACGAAAGCCCGGTTGAGTTGGATTCCCTCCGAGCTGCTGAGAAAGTCAGACACATAATTGGCCCCATCCTCGGCAACCCCCGGAGCTTCCATGCCGTTCTCGCCGGGAGCCCCCTCGAAGAAGAAGGACACGGGCGCGTTGAGAATGGATGCTATCGCCTGAAGCCGGCTGGCGCCGACGCGATTCGTGCCCTTCTCGTACTTCTGGACCTGCTGAAACGTGATGCCGAGGTTCTCGCCCAGCTTCTCCTGACTCATGCCCAAAATGTTGCGGCGAAGTCTGATCCGGCTACCGACATGAACGTCGATAGGATTCGGGCTTTTCTTGGTGTTCATTTATTCCCCGTCGTTCGATTCGGCTTATAGAGACCGACGAGGTCACGCCCTCCCATTATGCTCGAGCCTCCGTACGTGAAAGTCGGTTTATCTAACTTTTTTGCACAATATCTGATATCACATCAAGCGGTCTCGCATACTAATGAGCAGGGCGAGAATGCCAAAAAATACGGCAAATGTAAGCCCTGCGTAGAATCTAATCCCCAACGTGACAACGTTTTCTTTTGTCACAGGCAAAGAAATATCAAGAGTCCCGCGACTGCCTGGGCCCATGGCGGCGAGAATCCGGCCCCGGGAATCGATCGCCGCTACAATGCCACTTGGCATGGCCAAAACCAGCGAACGTCCAGCCTCGACGGCCTGAATCTGGGCCTGCCGCAGATGCTGATAAGGCGCTGGCGTGCCGACGAATACGCTATAGTCTGCCGGGTTGAGAATGACATCCGCTTCGACCTCGTTCCCAGCCGCGCCGGGGATTATTGCCTCGGTACCTATAAGAGGCAATGCCCTGATCTCTTCATCAATTTTGAGGAGCCGCCTCGGTCTTTCAGATGAGCCAAGAGCGGCGGACATTATCGTCCGCAGGTCCGGAACACGAGCGATACCAACGAAAGGTGTATCGTTGGCCAATAAAAAGAGATCCTGCCTGTCTGCGGCATCGGCGATCTCGCCGTCATTCGTGATGACGGCAACCGCGTCGTGAACAGCCTCATCCCCGGCATATTCACGGCGCTTCGTCCCGAGGACCAAAACCTGCCCGGCCGCAACCGTCTCCCCCAGCGCGGTCAGCAGGTCGCCCCGCTCGGTGAGAACGAACGGAACGGCATTTTCCGGCCATAGGACAAGCGCGGGGATCTCGCCAGCGGCGGGAGCGGCGGTGAGTTCTCGGTAAGATGCGAAAGCCTTCTGGAAATCAGTCGCTTCCGCATTGGCCAGTTTCACCAGCCGGACCTGCACGAACTCGCCTGCCGTAGGGGAGGCGATTTGGAAGTAGCCGTATCCCAATTGCATAGCCACCAGCGCAGCAGCCAAGGCGAGCCCTGCGGCCAAATGTCGCCGGGTTCCGATGAGCGCGGGCGCCGCGAAGACGAAGACTGCCGCCGCATTCAATCCCATAAGGCCGACGACCTGAACGACTTGCATGAAGATCGGCAGCGGCGTGATGACGTACCCTATGGCATTCCAGGCGAAACCGGCGAGAAGCGTGACGCGGAGCCATTCGGCGACGGCGAAAGCGAAAGCGAGGGCCGCAATGCGCCCGAGCCCGTCGCTCCAAAGCAAACGGGAGAGCAGCGCCGCAACGCCGTAGAACAGCGCAAGCGCCGCCGGCAGGCCCATTGTATTGAAGAGGAAAGGAACTACGCTTTCCGCCCTCGCAAACGGCGTTCCGACCCACCCCATTCCCGCAAGGAAATAGCCGAAGCCAAAGAACCAGCCGACGGTAAAGAAGGACAGGAGGCTGGCCCATCGCCCGCGCGCGGCAACCGCGCCGTCCAGCAGCCAAACCAGAACGGGAAAGGCAACGAAGCCTGCGGCAGGAAAATCGAACGGCGCAAGCGCCAACGAGGCGACCGCGCCAGCAACCGTGGCAACGAGCCAACGCCGCCAGCCCCACAGCAGAATCACTCGACCGGCAAGACGCTCCATCGACCCCCACGGACACGAATCAGTGGTCCACAGTTAGACCATCGGTCCGCCATTTGGAACAGCTCTGCTTACCCTTCGGGCGGGCGGATGAAGCGCCGGCGGCGATCAGCCGTGCGGCCCTGGACGATGCGTACGCGCTTTACACGCCGCGGATCCGCGTCGAGCACATGGAACTCGAAGCCGGGTATGGCCTGCACCACCTCGCCGCGCGCCGGGACACGGCCGAGCGCACTGAAAATGATACCGCCGATCGTGTCGACCTCTTCGCCATGCTCGCCCGCCCTGAAGCCATCCCCAATGGCCTCGGCAACGTCCTCGATCTCCGCCCGCGCATCGACGACGAAGATACCGTCCCCGGTCTTCTCGATCATCGGCTCGTCTTCGTCGTGCTCGTCCTCGATGTCGCCGACGACCATCTCGACGATATCCTCAAGCGAGATAAGCCCGTCTGTGCCGCCATACTCATCGATAACAAGGGCCATTTGGGTCCGGCCCGCCTGCATGCGCGCCATCAGGTCCGATGCGAGCATGGAAGGTGGAACGAAGAGCAGGGGACGCATGATCTCGAGTTCTCCGATCGTACGTTCGAGATCGACATTGCCAAGCTGAAGCGAGCGGTCATGGCTGCCATTCTGCCCACGCGTCTTTTTCTGCCGCGAGGAACGGATGATATGTCCCATCACATCACGGATGTGCACCATGCCGCGCGGATCATCCAGACTTTCCAGATAGACGGGCATACGGGAATGGGCGCCGCGCTCGAAAATGTTCATGAGATCGGCGAGCGTCGTGGAAAGCTCGACCGCCTGGATATCTGCGCGCGGCACCATGACATCGTCGACGCGCAACTCGCGAAGGCGAAGAATATTCTTGAGCATTGCGCGCTCGCCTGGCGAAAAGGACGCAGTGCCCGTTTCCTCGCCAAGCGCATCGGCAAGATCCTCGCGCAGAGAAGAGCCGTTTCGTAAACGCAGGAACGCCGCAAGCCTGTGCAGCAGCGGTGCGCGGGCCTGCTCGTTTCTACTCGACCCCTCTTCCCCCTCCACGGGGGAACCGGTTTCGCCGTCCGAAGTGTTGCCGGCGGCGGCGATCATGGAACTGTCAGTCATCGTCGTTCAGTTGTTTCAAGCCCTTCAATTAGGTGTAAGGGTCCGCAATAGCAAGACGTTCAAGAATACGTCCTTCAAGGTCTTCCATTTCCTCTGCTTCGTGGGAGCTTTCATGATCATAGCCCAGAAGATGAAGAAATCCGTGAACAATCAGATGGGCCAAGTGATGATCGAAGGATTTCCCTTCGGCCGCCGACTCTCGTGAAACCGTTTCAAAGGCCAGCGCGATGTCACCCAGAGGCGCTGGTTCATCGGGCGGAACAGTTCCGGAAAGAACCGGGAAGGAAAGCACGTTCGTGGGTTTATCCTTGCCGCGAAATCGATCGTTGAGACCGCGGATCGTCTCGTCATCGGAAAAGAGGAGGGTAACCGACGCACCGGGCTGAACCTTGACCTCGGCGGCGGCAGCGCCGAGTGCTTCGCCCACGAGCGGCTCCAAGGCGAACTGTTCCGGCCAGTCGCCGGCTTCGACGACGATTTCAAAGACAGGCCCCGATCGCGGCGGGGCCGTTGGCCTATCAGACATCGTTCTCCCGCGCCGGCTTGTCGCGACGTGTCTTGCGATCATAGGCATTGACGATCGCCGCCACGAGGGGATGGCGCACGACATCCTTCTCATTGAAACGGACGGTGACAATGTCTTCCACGTCCTTGAGAACCTGCAACGCCTCGACCAGGCCCGAGGTGGTGTTGTGCGGCAGGTCAATCTGGCTGGGATCACCGGTCACGATCATGCGTCCGTTTTCGCCGAGCCGCGTCAAGAACATCTTCATCTGCATGGGCGTCACATTCTGCGCCTCATCCAGGATGACAACCGCGTTGGAAAGCGTACGCCCGCGCATGAAGGCGAGCGGCGCGATCTCGATCACATCAGCGGCAATTGCCCTTTCCACACGCTCGGCGGGCATCATGTCGTAAAGGGCATCGTAGAGAGGGCGCAGGTAGGGATCGACCTTCTCGCGCATATCGCCCGGGAGAAAACCCAGCCGCTCGCCCGCTTCGACCGCGGGGCGGGAAAGTACGATGCGATCCACCATGCCGCGCTCCAGGAGCATGGCGGCATAAGCGACGGCGAGGAACGTTTTTCCCGTTCCGGCCGGCCCGATGCCGAAGACGAGCTCGGAACGCTCCAGGGCGCGCATATAGGCGTCCTGGTTGGCCGAACGGGCATAAACGGTGCGTTTGCGCGTCGATATCTGAGCTGCGGCCAATTTTCCCTTCTTTTCCATGGTAGGCAGGCTGAGCTGGTCGTCCGCAGCCTGCGCGAGTCTCACAGCCCCGTCCACTTCAGAGGTGGAAAGCTCCGTTCCTCCCTGAACGAGCCCGTAGAGATAATCGAGCGCGCGGCGTGCCTGTTCGGCGGCGACCATGTCGCCCCGGATCGCAAGCTGGTTGCCCTTCGAGCTGATATCCACTCCGAGCTTCTGCTCTATGCGCGCCAGATGCTCGTCAAAGGGTCCGTAGAGCGCACCGGCAAGCTTATTGTTATCGAAGCTTAGCACAATGTGTGCCATATCCGAGGCTCCGGATGGCGAGGTATTCAGCTGGGTATCGGACGTCAAAAGCGCCCTCCTTCGGCAAGTGTGGCTTGCGCCGCTGCCGGTCGCACTGAAACTGGCTCGGAAAACAGGCTGTTGCTGCCCGCCTTGGTGATACGCACATCGACGATGTCGCCGATTTCACCCGCGCTCTCATCAACGATTACAGGCTGAAGCCAGGGCGAACGGCCGACGAGCTGACCGCTCTGCCGGCCGGGTTTCTCGAGAAGCAGCTCTATCGTGCTGCCGACGAGGCTTTCCGCGAAAGCACGCTGCTGTTCGTGCAGCAGCGCCTGGAGCCGATGGAGACGTTCGCCCTTCACTTCCTCTGGCACCTGCTCCGAAAGCTCGGCACCCGGCGTGCCGGGGCGCGGCGAGTACTTGAAGGAGAAAGCCTGCGCATAACCCACCTCACGCACGATGCGCATGGTGTCTTCAAAATCCTCTTCGGTCTCGCCCGGAAAGCCGACGATAAAATCGCCCGACATGGCGATGTCCGGACGGGCCACGCGGATGCGATCGATCAACCGCAGATATTCATCCGCCGTGTGGCGGCGGTTCATGGCCTTCAAAATCCGGTTGGAGCCGGCCTGCACCGGCAGATGCAGATACGGCATCAGTTCCGGCAGGTCGCGATGCGCGGCGATCAATTCGTCATCCATGTCGCGCGGATGGCTGGTCGTGTAGCGCAACCGGTCGAGACCGGGAATTTCCGCGAGCCGAAAGAGGAGCCGCCCCAGACCCCATTCAATTCCGCCCGGACCCTCGCCGTGCCAGGCATTGACGTTCTGGCCGAGCAAGGTCACCTCGCGCACGCCGGAGGCGGCAAGGCGCTCGGCCTCGGCGACGATCTGCGCTACTGCCCGTGACACTTCCGCACCACGTGTATAAGGGACCACGCAGAAGGTACAGAACTTGTCGCAGCCTTCCTGGACGGTGAGGAAGGCGGTTACACCGCGTTTCCTTACGATTGTCGCTTGCGGGGCCGGCAGATACTCGAATTTGTCTTCGATGGCATGTTCGGTCTCGACGATCTTCTCGCCCGACTTCACCCGCTGCACGACATCGGGAAGTCGATGATATGTCTGCGGTCCGATTACAAGGTCCACCACCGGTGCGCGGCGCAGAATTTCCTGTCCTTCGGCCTGGGCCACACAGCCGGCCACGCCAATCACGGTGTTCCAGCCCTTCTTCGCCCGCTCCTCCTTGAGCAGCCGGATGCGGCCAAGCTCGGAATAAACCTTTTCCGCCGCCTTCTCCCGGATGTGGCATGTATTGAGAAGCACCAGGTCAGCGTCCTCAATATGCTCCGTCGGACCATAGCCCTCGCTCGCCAGCGCATCGGCCATGCGCTGTGAGTCGTAAACGTTCATCTGGCAGCCGTAGGTCTTGACGAAGACCTTCTTGGCTGCGGCCCTGGAGGGGTTCTCCGTAATTTCCGGCGTCACATTCTGTTCCATGCCGGCTTTCCTAACCTTTTTGCCTGTCAAAAAACAGACGATTCTTAAGCATCAGCCCGTCCGATTTGCGATTTGCAACCGTAAAGCACGTCAGTCAGCAAATCCCGCACGGCGCATTCGGCAGCGCGGGCCACTTTCTTGCGGTTCGATTGCGTCGAAAAGGGGATCGGCTTCCCATAGTGCACCTCGACATCGATCGCGCCGGCCTTCAGCAGCTCCTTCACATGCGGAACGAAATCCATGTCCCCGATCCAGGCTATGCGCCCGCGCTCACGACGGTCGAGCGGTAGGCCATTCCGGCGCATATAGGCGATGGCAACGGGTTGCACCAACACACAATCGGTTTCCATGGCTTCGAGTGCAAGCTGGGCAGCGCCGAAAAGCGTGCTCTTGAAGGGAAGAACACGGCTCCCCTCCCCGGTCGTGCCCTCGGCGAAGAGAACCATCGGGTCGCCGTCGGTCAGACGTGCGGCGATTTCCCGCGCCTGCTCGGGGGAGGCGCGCCGGCGCTCGCGCTCGACGAAGACCGAGCGTTGGAGGCGAGCGAAGGTTCCCATGATCGGCCAGCCTCTCACCTCTGCCTTGGCCACGAAGTGCACCCCCATCATGGATCCCAGCACAAGAATATCCGTCCACGAAACATGGTTGGAGGTGATCAGGAGCGGCCGGCCCGCCGCAGGCTCGCCTTTCGCGACGACGCGGATGCCAAGCACCTTCAATGTGATGCGATGCCAGAGCTGCGGCACGGTGCGGTCACCCCACCAGCCGGTGCGCAAGGCGATCTCCTGCACCGCGATCAGCGGCAGGGTGTATACCGCCACGAAAGCCAGCTTGAGGGCGGCGCTTATTGTCGAGCGTGCGGTTTTCAATCGTCTCATCGCGGATTGTTCTACCGCAAATCGCGGCGCATGGTGATCGCGCTGCTGCGCTGGGCTGCACTATCGCGATAGTAGTCCGGCCGCCGGCCCGCCTCGCGAAAACCGAGGCGGCGATAAAGCGCGATAGCGGCCTGATTTTTCTCATCGACTTCGAGGAAAAGCACCTCGGCGCGCTCGCCATGCAGCGTGCGTAATACAGCGTCCATCAGAGCATGGCCAATGCCCCGGCGCCTGAAGGCGCGCGTAACCGTTACGGTCAGTATTTCCGCCTCTCCCGCGGCAAGCCGGGCAAGCACGAAGCCGACGGGTCTCGCGCGGGACATGCCTTCCTCGACCGCGGCGAAACCGAAGACGTTCTCCTGCAGCAGGAGACTTTCAAACTCATCCTCGGTCCAAGGCCGCGCAAAATCCTCCTCGTGAAGTGTGGCCAGCGTTTCGCTGTCATCGCTTTCGAGCGGCCGCACAGTGAATCTCTTGCGCCGGAAGGATGGCAGTAACGGCATCACCGAGCCTTCAGCGGCAGAGCGAATTGGCTTTGCGGTTTTGCATCGGGCGCGCGCAGATAAAGCGGAGTGGGTTTGCCGCCCCTCGCTCCTCGCAGCGATGCCAGCCTGGCATAGTAACGAATATCCGCAGTGGCCGCCCGCCCGGCAATCTCAAGTTTGCCCTTGC
The DNA here is from genome assembly GCF_028767125.1 of Chelativorans sp. YIM 93263. Lineage (GTDB taxonomy): Bacteria > Pseudomonadota > Alphaproteobacteria > Rhizobiales > Rhizobiaceae > Chelativorans. The sequence goes on along the minus strand of NZ_JAKCWP010000001.1, from coordinate 719,142 downwards.
GTTCGGCAGCGACGAGGTCCGCCGCCTCACCAGTTACCACGGCGCCCGCGCGGATTGCGATCATGCCCGCTTCACCAGCAGATACAAGTTTCGGCTCCTCCAGCACCGCGCCTTCTCCGTCGAAGAGCCCCATGGCCAGACTGTCGGCCCGCTTGCCCGTGACGGCAAGTACCTTGCGCTCGGGAACGGTCTCGCGCACTTCTGCCGCCAGGGCTTCCAGCGTATTCACGCCGATGGCCGGAACGTCGAGTGCGAGAGCGAAGCCGCGGACAGCGGAAACGCCGACGCGAACGCCGGTGAAGGAGCCAGGGCCGACCGAAACGGCGATCGCCCGCAGCGCCTCGTAAGTTAGACCAGCTTTTTCCAATGCCTCTTCAACCGTCGCCATCACGTGCTCGGCATGGCCCTTTCCAAGATCAAGCACGGCTCGGCCGAGCTCACGCCCCGCGACGGAATCGTAAACGCAGGCAGCACAAAGCGACGCGGCGGTGTCGATGGCAAGAATGATCATTGGTTCATTTCCACGGCATCCCTCAAGATCACCCGCTTGCCCGTGCCTTCTTCTCCAGCCTGCGCGCATGCAGCACCGGCTCGGTGTAGCCGTTCGGCTGCTCACGGCCCTTGAAGACGAGATCGCAGGCGGCCTGGAAGGCGACGGAGTTGTCGAAATCCGCCGCCATCGGCTCATAATCCGGATCACCGGCATTCTGGCGATCTACGACCTCGGCCATCCGCTTCATCGTCTCCATCACCTGCTCTTCCGTGACGACATCGTGGTGCAGCCAGTTGGCGATGTGCTGGGAGGAGATGCGCAGCGTGGCCCGGTCTTCCATCAGCCCGATATCACTGATGTCGGGCACCTTGGAACAGCCCACGCCCTGGTCGACCCAGCGCACGACATAGCCGAGAATGCCTTGCGCATTGTTGTCCAGCTCCTGCTTGATCTCCTCGGGCGCCCAGTTCGGACGGCTTGCCACTGGGACCGAAAGGATATCGGAGAGTTTAGCGTGCTCCCGATTTCTCAGTTCCTGCTGAACCGCCTTCACATCCACCTTGTGGTAATGGGTGGCGTGCAACGTCGCTGCGGTCGGTGAGGGAACCCAGGCCGTATTCGCACCCGCCTTCGGATGTCCGATCTTCTGTTCCAGCATGGCGGCCATCAGCTCCGGCATCGCCCACATGCCCTTGCCGATCTGAGCGCGGCCGGAAAGCCCACAGCGCAAGCCCACATCGACATTCCAGTTTTCATAGGCCGAAATCCAGGCCGACTGCTTCATGTCGCCCTTGCGGATCATGGGGCCAGCTTCCATCGCGGTATGGATCTCGTCGCCCGTGCGGTCAAGGAACCCGGTGTTGATGAAGACGACGCGCTCTGATGCCACGCGGATACACTCCTTGAGATTGATCGTCGTGCGGCGCTCCTCGTCCATGATGCCGATCTTTATGGTATTGCGCTCCATGCCGAGCGCATCTTCCACCCGGCCGAAAATTTCGACCGCGAAGGACACTTCCTCCGGCCCGTGCATTTTTGGCTTAACAACATACATGGAGCCGGTCCTGCTGTTCATGCGCCGACCGTCCGGGCCGATGTCGTGAAGCGCAATGAGTGCAGTGAACATGGCGTCCATCATGCCTTCCGGCACTTCGTTGCCATCCCGGTCGAGAATGGCGGGATTGATCATTAGATGCCCGACATTCCTGACCAGCATAAGCGAGCGACCCTTGAGCGAACGCTCGTCGCCTGCCGGTGAACGATAGGCGATGTCCGGGTTGAGCCGGCGGGTGAAGCTCCGCCCGCCCTTGGATACCTCTGCTTCCAGATCGCCTTTCATGAGCCCGAGCCAATTGCGGTAGACGAGGATCTTGTCCTCGGCATCGACGGCAGCGATGGAATCCTCGCAATCCATGATGGTCGTCATGGCCGATTCGAGAACAATGTCCGCAATGCCCGCCTTGTCGGTCTTGCCGATCGGATGGGATGGATCGATGACGACGCGCGCATGAAGGCCGTTGCGCTCCAGAATGATAGCGCCCGGGGAGGACGGCTCACCTTCAAAGCCGGTGAAGCGGGCGGGCTCCTTCAGTGTCGCCGTACCTGCCGTGGTCGTGACCAACAGTTTTTCATCCACGACCGCAAAGGCTGTCGCATCGGACCATTGCGCACCGTCAAGCGGTACGCTCTCATCGAGAAGGGCGCGTCCCCACGCGATCACCTTCTTGCCGCGTCTTGGATTGTAGTCCGGCCCTTTCCCAGAGCCGCCCGTTTCGGGAATAGCATCGGTTCCGTAAAGCGCATCGTAGAGTGAACCCCAGCGAGCGTTGGCGGCATTCAGCGCATAGCGCGCGTTCATTACCGGCACTACGAGCTGCGGGCCTGCAACCTCCGCTATTTCCGGATCGACATTGGCGGTCGTCGCCTCGAAATCCGGCCCTTCGGGCACGAGATAGCCTATCTCACGCAGGAAGGCTTCATAAGCTTCCATATCGCTTGGCGCGCCATTCTCCCGATGCCACGCATCGAGCTTTGCCTGCATATCGTCGCGCGCGGCCAGAAGCTCACGGTTCCTGGGCACGTAGTCATGAATCAGGTCAGAAAGGGCGCGCCAGAAAGAGCCGGCCTCGATCCCTGTTCCGGGAAGCGCCTCATTCACCACGAAATCGTGCAGAACATTCGCAATTTTCAGCCCGTTAGTTTCGACGCGGTCAGTCATGGAAAGCTCCTCCCGGTCTTCGTATTGGTCGGTTTTTTGATCATGCTCCCGCCCAGGGGTCAATCGCTTGTTATACGCGGGCGGCCGCTCGCCGTCGCAATCACTGTCGCCTCGATGAAAAGGCGCTCACCATCGACATCGACCGTTTTCAGCGCGCGGGAAACGGAGACGTTCGGCTCGCTTGCACCCGCTTCTCCCGCACGCAGAGCCGCGAGGGCGCGTGCGCGCTCCTCGGCAAAGGAAACGGCCTCTTCCTCAGTCCCGAAGTCGCAGGTTTGCGCGCCCGCACTTGCGCGGAAAACCCCCTGCTTGGGCTGGGTCACCTTAGCTTCCACCTTGATGCGCACCTGCCCAGCGACCGCCCCGATGGCGTTTGCCACGTCGAGGTCGTCGGGCAGCATGCATTGCTGGTCCAGATACCCCTCAAGCCCTTCATAGTGCAGCCGGGCCGAGGCACCAAGAGCGACAATCGGACGGTCGACGGACAGCCGAAATCTTGAAACACCTTCAAACCCATCCAAAGCCCTCTGAACCACCGGATGCGAGGGTGAAATGATCTCCTCCAGCCCATCCTCGGCGAAGGCGGTTTCGAGGACGGCTTCTGCGGAACGGCGCTTGAGCACCTCGAGCACGCGCGCGGAGATTGCCTCGGCACCTTCCGCCAGAGGCCGCCCCCTCGCATCCTTGCGGCGGGCGAAGAGCTCGGCCCCAAGTCTCGCCGCTTCCGGATCCCAGGTGGATTGGCGGCCCAGAACGTGGGCCGCGTCCGAAGGTGTGAAGCCGCAGAGCTGCGCCAGGCCGCGCGCGAGAAGGCGCTGAAGGGCCGCCTGTTGTGGGGCGGCCTCCACCACCTCGCCAAGCGGTCGTGGCTTCGCCTCCAAGCGGATTAAGACACGCTCCTCCGTTGCCGTCAGCCCTTGAGCCGCACTTTCGGGCAGCCCCGTCGCGAAGGCAAAGCGTCCGGCTAGTCGCGCCGGTCGCTGATGACGCAACTGCCGCTCCAGTTCCGGCCGGATCGCGCCGGGGTGAAGCGTCTCGGCGAGTGAGAGCGGCACCAGGCGACGCGGACCGAGGCTGATGCCCGCTTCAAGCCCGCCGTCCCTCAGAGCGACTTCCGAATCGCCGCCGAGGCCGAAAGTGCGCATGGCGACCGCCTCAACCATGGTCCGGAAACCGCCGATCACCGCACCTTCCGGTGCAAGACGCGGGCGCCCGCCGGAAAGCAATGCGATATCGGTGGTCGTGCCGCCGATATCGGAGACGATCGCATCGTCGATCCCGGTCAAGTGGCGCGCACCTACCAGGCTTGCCGCCGGGCCGGACAGAATGGTTTCGATGGGCCGTGCACGGGCAAGCGAAGCGGTTATGAGCGCGCCGTCGCCTCGCACGACCATGAGCGGCGCGTGAATGCCGCGCTGCTCCAGGGAATCGGCAGTCGCCCGGATCAAACGGTCGATGAGCGAAATCAGCCGCGCGTTCAGGAGTGTAGTCAGTGCCCGGCGCGGGCCGCCCAGCCTTGCTGAAAGTTCATGGCTCGCCGTGACGGGCTTGCCGGTGATCTCGCGGATGCGCTCGCAGACCGCGATCTCGTGCGCCGGATTGCGCACCGCGAAATAACCACAGACCGCAAACCCGTCCACGCCTGCGGAGACCTCCTCGAGCCAGGGATTGAGAGCGCACATGTCCAGCGGCTTCTCAATTCCGTACACATCGTGCCCGCCCGGAAGAAAAACGACCGGATCCCCGCCAAGCGCACCACGCAGGCCGTCACGCTGCAAATCCTGTTCACTGAATCCGACCATCACCAGCCCGGCCCGCCCGCCATGGCCTTCGACAAGGGCATTGGTCGCCAGAGTGGTGGACATCGATACGAGACCGATCTCTGCGCTACCAGCCTGCGCCAACGCACAGTCGACCGCGCGGGAAATGCCAACGGATAGCTCATGGCGGGTGGTAAGCGCCTTCGCCTTGGCGACAACGCCTTCACCTTCTCGATAAAGCACCGCGTCGGTATAGGTGCCCCCCGTATCTATCCCGAGCAGGAAGGGTCCGCTCGTGGCGCCATCCGGTCGATCAGTCTGCAGCGCAGAGTTCATGGGCTGGGCTGTAGCGCAGCAGAAAGCGCGCGGAAAGCTTAAATATACAGCGAAGTGAAAGGCCGCCCCGGCGCGCGAACCGGGACGGCCTTCCGCCGTCAGCCCTGGGAGGATCGGGCCTTAGCGAGTGCGTGGCCACCGTTAGCCGAAATCTTCGAGATAAAGTGCCTGCTCCTCAATGATTTTCAGCTCAGTGCGAGTGTCGGTCCATCGTTGCGATTGGCGGGCTTCCGACGTTCCGTTAAACACGTTCGAACGCTCTAACAATCGAGCGGAATCTCGGTTCCAAGCCAATCGATGCACTCGATCACATTATGCGTAGACGGAAATTACCTACTCAAAGAACAAGCGGCTTCGGCAAATGCCGAAACCGCTCCCAGGGTCCGGAGGCGGAGCCTCCGAACATGTGTTAGTCCTTGTTGGTAGCCGGGCGAGTCGTCCTCATCGCTAGGGCCTAAACCCGAGGCTGCAAAGGACGCGCGTGGCTGGTTAACCAGTAAATTCGCAACGGTCGCCGGTGAGCAGTCCTCAGCGAATGGTGAACTATCTGAGAGCGGTGAGCGGGTCCCGCGCTTAAGCGTCGTATGCCGATTCCCAAAGCGTTGTCACGTCCGTTTGACAAATCGTTTGGCGGCCCTCCATCTTTCACTCTTCAGAGGGTTCTTGGGGTCGCGGTTTCCATGCGAGACGTCCAATCCCATTCAACGAGACTGCACCTTGACCCGCCCTTTCAGGGACAGGCTCGTGCTGCCGCTCTCACCGCTACCCGGACCGTAAACCTCCGGCTGCCTTTCTTGACGGCAGTCAAAGTTGACCACCTCGCGGGCGTCGCTGGCCCAGGACCCGTCCAGCGCACCGTCCGGAGGGCCAGCGTGCGTCATGTGCGGGCCAAATCCCCACCATCTCCCCGGTGAGTAACACGTAAGCGCCCAAAAATGCGTCCGGGATCTGGTCTCTTCGCCGGAAGGCCCGTGGACGGTTGTCGTCACGGTGACCGGCAGTTTGGCCTCCAGGCGCACCACATCGTCATCCGACACAATCCGCAATTCGCCACCGCCGTCGGCTATCGATCCGGCGCCCGAAAAAATCTCCTCCGTCCAGTAGTTGCATATCTCTGGATGCCCTGGGGCACAGCGCTCGTGCAGGTAGCTGCCGCTCAGCATCCATTCCGACCCATCATCCGGGTAGACGAGGCGCTCTTTCTCCGTAACGGGATCGGTCTCCGTCTCGGGCGACCCGGTCTCAATGTTGAGAACCGCCTGCCATCGCACCGTCGCCTTCTCGGCAAAGGGGATCTCATTGGGTGAGCCTGCAAAGGCGCCGCTGAAATGCGCTGTCATGTTCCCGACCAAGATGCAGTCTTCATCCATCACATCGAAACGGCCCAATTTGACCTTCGTGGTCGCCGGCTCGACGGGGGCCAGACCCGTATCAGCGCGCGTGATTGGGCTGTCGATCTCCAGGTGAACATTCATCTCGCCCGCTCCCGCCGGCGTAATGGTTACGCCGTTTACCGTGCCGTTGTCGGTGGTCAGCCGCCAGTTGGTTCCCTCATCCGGATCGAAGCCGTTTGTGTCGAACGTGGACGGTTCGCCTGCCTGGAAACAGATCGGTGGACCGAATTCAATGGGACGGGCACTGACGCGCAGTTCAAATTCATTCGGCTTTGCGTCACCTTGAGCCTGCGAAGGCGCATTCACGACGCGCACGAAACCGAGCTCATCCGGTGCGTTAGAGCCATTGAGCATCAGCTTTTCGCTCAGGCGTTCGTCCGCCCGCTTGTGCTCGGTGACCAGAGTTAGATCGTCGAGCGGCTCCCCTTTCATCACCTCAAGCTCGGCCATCATGAGCGTATCACGAGCCCGTGCATCCGGTTGCGGCGTTAGCTCCAGCTGCATGAGCATTGGTGCCACCGCATAGGTGGGTGATGTACCCTTGAACACCTCGGAATACGCCTGGTCGGTGGAGAGGATCTCGACGGTATGCCGGTCGATGTCGGTGTAGTAGTGATAGGCGCTATCGTGCGGTGCGGATGACTTCCCAACATTGTTGAAGGTGGCGACAAATTTCGGAAATACCTTGTCGAAGGTCTCGGATCCGACGAGGCCGTCATCATAAAGAGGGATCATGCCAGCCGATGCGGGCTGGCCAGCAAAAATCTCCGCTGCATTCAGAATACCTGGTTGCGCCAGGTAAGCCACCCAGTCTTCGCTACCGAGCGCCTGCCCCACGCCGAGGAGATAGGCCCAGTTCCCATACCCAGCGTCGACCGCATCATAGAACGGTCGGTCAAGTGACATAAAGTAGTCCGGAGGGAAAACTCCCGCCGCGAAGCCGTGTCGTCGCCCGAAAGCTGTTCCCACTGCGGTCGCAACCGCCTCATTGAACCACTTGAGTTCGCCGGGATCCCGTTCGGGCTGTATTGTATGCAGGTATTCGTGAGCCAGTGTCGAGGGATCTTGCGCGATATCCTCGGCTCGATGCAGGGGCACAAACATCCTGGAATAATATCCAGGCTGCAGCACGTGACAGGCAACGGCGTTCGGGCATCGGTTTTGGTTCGGAGGGCTGGGATCCAGACGGAGAAGACCGATGTCTTCATTTCCCGATTCCAGGTGACTTTCAAACACTGGGAAACCGAGATCGCTCAACCATGCGCGCGCATCCTCCAGTTTGGCAAGGAGATCGTCCAGCGTGGCCATCAACGCTGGATCGTCCTCGGTGCCACAGCCATTTCCATCATTGCAGTATAGCCGGAAATTTTCGGAGTCCGTGATGGGCTGTGGCTCTCCTTGTGCTGACGAAAAGCTGGAAAGAAAAAGGAACCCCAATGCCGCTGCGTTTCTGAAAAACATCTGACCTCCCCGCAAAAATTCGCACCAAGCCTATCAACAAATTCATGTGCTTCACACGTGCGGGAGCATTGTCCCCGTGCAAATTGTGTAAATGGTGCAAGCTGCTGCGCGCTCGCACTTGCAATTTCAGCCGGGCGCCAGTGAGTGCCGTTCAATCATGATGGCGCGATACGCGGCCATGTCGAATGCGGCGGGGTGCGTCGTTTTTCAGGTCGTTATCAAGACCGGGTTCACCCTCGACGAAGATGCTGATGACGACGACTAGATCGGTCCGTGTGCTGTGGCGAGAACGGCGGACGGGATAGTTCGGACAGCGGGTGGTTGGCGCCTGCCTCTACCTCTCCCAGCAGTATTGGCCGGTCTAGCCAGTTTGCCACTCGATCACCCACAGAGGACGCACACTACATTGGCGCGTTTCGGGCCGGTCACTCGGGGCACAAAACCGCTACGCATCCGTCAGCATTCGAACCCGGTATCTCTGCCTTCAGGGTTCGCGTAATACCAATTTGGCATTGATGCGCAGGTGGCGTTCGGTTATGTAGGCGCGACCATCGTCGATTACGATGACTTCGAGCACCCGTAGCTCAGCTGGATAGAGCGCTGCCCTCCGAAGGCAGAGGTCATAGGTTCGAATCCTATCGGGTGCGCCAGTGCTACCATTTCCATCGCGCCAACACGAAATTACCGCCAAGCGCGGCATCGAAATCCCTGGTCCTTAGCTCAGTCCGTCGCGCCACTCCCCTTCCGCCCGGCCTCTGATGAAATCGCGCCGAGAGATGCAAGGGATATGCATGCGATTGCCAGCCACTGGAGTGGCTGAAGATACTCCTGTAGTACGATCACGCCAGCAATTCCCGCAACGACAGGCTCGAGGCTTTCCAGTACCCCGACCAGTCGAGGTGGGAGGCGGCGCAATGCGGCTTGGTCGAGACTGTAAGGTACAACAGCAGAAAGCACTGCCAATGCGAGTCCAACAGCGGCAACTTCTGCGCTGAGGAATTCGAAGCCGGATTGAGTCAAGCCTGCGGGCATGTACAGCAGTGCGGCCCATGTGACTGCAAGCGCAAGAAATGAGCCATCCCCGCAAGCACCGCCACTTCTTTTGGAAAGCAAAAGATAAAGCGCCATCGCCAGCCCAGAGGCCAGTGCGAAAAGTAGACCCGGCAGCGAAAACTCCGTTCCCCTCGGAAGATAAAACAGAGCAACGCCGCCAATCGCCAGTATGCTCCACAAGAAATCCACCTTCCGCAAGGAGGTAGCCAGCGCGAGGCAGAGCGGACCGAGTAGTTGCAATGACGTTGCCATTCCAAGTGGCAGATACTGCATCGCGGGATAGATAAGGTTCATCCCCGCGATGGCCGTGCCAAAGCCGATGGTCAACAGCCAAGAGGCGCGATCCTGGGGGAGCCGGGGGCGCCAGATGACCAGCAGTATGGCGGCGGCGAATGCCAGACGCAGAAATGCGACGCCGGCAGCACTCCCCACCAGTGAGAACATGTCCTTGCCGAAGGCCTGACCGAACTGGATGCTCAGAACGCTGCCGAGCACCAGAAGCGAGGCGGGAAACCGGGGACGTGATCTGTTTTGGGTGAACGCCATACTCGCGCTTAAACGCCAGCACGGGCCAATGCTGCGCCCGCAGCAACAAGCGCGGCACCGCACGTGCGCTCCCACCATTCTCGATGGTGGGCGGCGGAGCCGGACCGTATGAGCTTTCGAGCCATGCCGATAACAACCAGCCAGTAGGCAACGCCCAACACGATGTCCAAGAGAGCTAGCAGGAGCACCTGAGGAAGAATGGGCGCTGACGGATCGACGAACTGGGGCAGGACACTAGCGAAGAAAAGCATCGCCTTTGGGTTCAGCAGATTAGTCATGCAGCCGGCACGAAACGCAGAGCCGACGCTCACAGCGATCGCCTCATTTCCGCGTTCCGACGGAGTATCTGGACCTTGCCTATTGTCGGTGCGACGCCGTTCTCGCAGACTGCGCCAAAGCGTGGTGGAGCCAAGCCAAATGAGATAGGCGGCACCAAGCAACTTCACCACGGCTAGAGCGTAGCTTGAATGGATGAGCAAGGCTGACAGGCCCGACGCCGCGACCAGCATGTGAACACAAAGGCCTGCCTGCGCACCCAAAGCCGACGCCCGGCCAGCTGCCGTATTTCGCGCGGAATAGCGCGTCACGATCAGGAAATCCGGACCGGGCACTAGATAGGCAATCGCGACAACCGCGATGAAGCCCGCAAGATTGATGGTCATCGTGGTTTCCTTTTTCGCTTGTGGTAGCGCGCGGTCCGAGCGCGATCGCCGCAGGCCGGACAGCACCAAGCCTGGTTTGGCCGGCGGCGATGGAAGAATTGGCCGCAACTGGGAGCATCACAGAATGCCAACTCATAGAGGTCCTCCGCGGCCAGGAGATCTACAATGGCGGCGGCGAGGGTGGCCTTCAGATCGTGTCGGAGATCGCCAGATGAGGCCGGGAGTGTCTCGACGCGATTGGTACTCGATCTCAGAATTCGCGGAAGGGGATGGCTGGCAACGATATCGTTCACCCACATCACTGCCTGTCGGGGCAATTCCGTGCCTGCAAGGGCAGCATCGAGCAGATCAAGGCAATGGTTTCGCAACACGATAAATTCGTGCAGGAGGACCTCGTCCACATGCCGTGGAACGGGCAAGCGGTGCCGCTCTAGGTGAAGCCACTCTGCGAGGTCGTCCGTCACTTCGAGCAGTTCGCGCGTTTGTCCACCGCAGCGCCTAACGGTGTTGGCGAGATCGATTGCGATGTGATCGCCGAGCCAGTTCCACTTTTCATTCGACATGTGATCGAAACCGCCATGTCATGGTTTTGTTCCTTAAAACCATGACATTCATCCGCGAGCAATGGGACGTTAAGAAGTATCCGCGTTCTATGACCGCGGCACTCATGCGGTGATCAATCCCGCAACTTCAAAGAAAGGAAGGCGTCCACAGTGATGCGACATGGTGTGGGAGCATTTTACCGCATTCCCCGCTTCGCCGCGGCGTCTGGTGATGTGGTGCGGTTGGGGAATCCTAGCGTTGTCCTTGGCGCGACCGCCCTGCCGCCACAAAAGGTGATGTGGATTCGATCATCGGAAAACCGCTCTCAGTCACGCTTGAGTTGCTCAACGATCAAATCCGCCACGACACGAACGGAGGGAAGCTGGCCGCGTCGGTGCGGCATCAGAAGCGTGATCGTCACACTGCCTGCGTCCCAATCCGGCACCACCCTCGTAAGCGCTCCAGAGCGTACTGCGCTCTGGCACATCGAGCTCGGCAGGCAGGCAATGCCGAGGCCGGCAATGGCGGCTGCCAAAAGGCCCGCACCTTCGTTCGCGTAGTAGCGCGGTTGCAATGTTACCGCCAAAGAAGCCCCTTCCTTGTTCTGGAGCGTCCAGCCTGTTTCGCCCTGGGCAGCGAACAGACCTTGCCAACCGTCGATATCTGCTGGGTCGAGCGGAACCTGTTCGTCTGCTAAATAATCCGGCGCGGCGACGAGCCAGAACGATTCTGTTCGGATACGCCGCTGAACCAATCCGGAGTCCGGCAGCGGGCTAAAGTGGTCCCGCAGTGTGATGTCGTAGCCCTCCTGAACAACGTCAACAAATCGGTCGCTGGCGTTCAGCAAGCGTTCAAGCCCTTCGGCGCACCTATGCTCATCCTTGAGGATATTGGGGTGGTGCTCGTGATGATCGGGGCGTTGCGGTGCACAAGCCGCCAAGGTTTTGAAAGCTGTCGAGCGCGGCAACACCACCGGTGAAGTGAATGTTTCGATGCGCTACCCCACTACCATAGCGGTTGCTCACTTGTCGCCGAACTTCAACCGCATCTCGCTCGCAGGCTTGAAACCAAGTCCGCGATAAAGTGCTTCTCCTGCCTCGGATGAATGCAACACGACATCGGTGCAGCCCGCACGTCGTAGATGATCGACAGCCATCCTGGTCAACGTCTTGGAGATGCCCTGCCTCCGATATTGTGGGGCGACGTAGACTGCCCAGATGTAACCTGGCAACATACGCTCGCTTTTCACAACCGCAGGATACGGCATTGAGTGAAGCTGGCAGGAGGCAGAACCTGCGGCGACCACTCCATCGAACGCAATGAAGCTGGCAAGGCTTCTCTCTTCGCGTCCCGAAACGAGAAAGTTCCGCACGATCGCTTCTGCATCAACCTGTAGCTGATCAGGAGGGGTACCGTAGCTTTCCCAGATGGCCATGTAATGACGGACAATGATGTCGTCTTGGTCAGCCGTCGCCTCAACGAAATCCACTAGACCCCTCCTATCAGTATTCCTCAGTCTAACAGCCAACCACTTGGAAGCGGAATTCCATGGAGTGATCTCTACTGCCGCCGACGTGGCGGCTATGAAGCACCGCCTGTTGGGTGGGTCTCCCCAAAGTTCTCCGAAATTCTTTCAGCCGTGGGACTGCAGGTCGGATGACCGTAGCCGCTCGAGCTCTCTTGCCTGCCGGTGGCCGGATCGACCGTGAGATCATGAATGATGTTGTCGTTGCCTGCGTCGGTCACGCCGTCTGGCACGTGGTCCAGATCGAGCGAGTGGCGTACTTTCCAGGCGATCACGTGGTCGGTGCAGGCCTCGTCGCCGCTGAGCCCGAGGGCGCCAGCAAGCTCGTCCTCTCCGGTGTAGAGGGCCAATCCACCGCCGAACACCGTCACTCCGCTGGCGGGCTGTCCAACCAGCGGGTCACCCTCCGTGCCCCAATCCTCGGCAGAGCCTTCCTGAACCGCGCCGGCGGCGGGATGGCTTGCTTCTAGCCCGTAGAGGGCGCTGCCCGGCTGTGAAGGCCAGTAGAGATTGGCGGTGGAAAGCGCAAAACCCGGCAGGCTGAAAGCGTTGGCCGTATGCGCCTTGGACAGCGCGATGGCGCGGCTGCCCGGCCACTGGTCGCCGAAGTTCTCACCGGAGCGCGCGACCGCGCAGACCACGCCTGCCCGGTTCACAACGACCGCCCACATATGATTGCCGAGGCCACCATTGACGGACGGATCGCCTGGAGCCACCACTTCGCGCAGCGAAGAGGTGAGTTGTCCATGATCGGGGAGGCCGGCGCAATCGGGCGCCTGTTCCGCCTGCGCTTGCGGTGCCGGCTGCTCTTGCGCCTGCGGCTCCGCACCTTCCTCGCGTGGTACCAGGGGCTCGGCAGGTTCTTCCTGCGCTGCGGCCGGCAGGACAACAACGCCCAATGTAGCGGCTAGGGTGACGGCGGAAGCTGCACATTTCATCACGGACCTCCTTTTCCGGGTCATGTGGATTGCGGGTTTCGGGGAGCAGCCGGCGGGCTGCGCAACCGATAGCCGGCGACCGCCAGTGCAAAGAAGGCTACGAGGCAGCCGCCCACGACTGCAGCGGCGAGTGTGTGGAATTGTCCGTATAGGGTAAAACGGATCAGCTGGACGCCATAGGTGAAGGGATTGAGCTGGGCGGCCACATGGACGATCTGCGCGCCGGCTTCCTCGAAGCGCCAAAGCGGATAAAGCGCCGGGGAGATGAAGAACATCGGGAAGATGACGAAGTTCATCGCGCCGGCGAAGTTCTCGATCTGGCGGATGTGGACTGATAACGCGAGCCCGAGCGCGCCCAGCATCATGCCGACAAGGAGCAGTGCCGGCAGCGCCCACAACCATCCCATCCAGGGAATGTCGACGCCGAAGGCTGCCGCAACGGCGAGAAAGCCAAAGGCCTGCAGCACCGAGAGGACCGTGCCCGAGACCAGTTTGGACAGGAGCAGATACCAGCGCGGCAACGGTGCGGCGAGCAGGAGCCGCATGAACCCCATCTCGCGATCGTAGACCATGGCGAGCGAAGACTGCATGCCGTTGAACAGCAGCACCATGCCGAGCAGCCCCGGCACCACATAAACCTGGTATTCCACATAGGTCTCGTAAGGCGGGATGATTGAGACGCCGAAGACGTTGCGGAAGCCGAGCGCGAAGACGAGCAGCCACAGACTCGGGCGAACCACCGCGGCAACGAGCCGGCCGCGCTGGTGCACGAAGCGGAAGAGATCGCGCTGCACGATGGCGCCAAGCGCGCGGGCCGCGTGTGCGGCCCCGAACCCGGAGGGAGTGCCGGTTCGGCCCGAAATCGCTTCAGCGGTCATCGGCTGAGCGCGCATTGCGTCTCCCTCTCGTCGAAGCCGAGCGTGTCGAGATTGTTGGTCTCGTGCAGGAAACCTTCGAAAGGCGCCCGGTCGACCACCCAATTGGGCATGGTGAGAAAGACCGGTTGGCGCAGCTGATTGTTCCAAGGACGAAAATTCAGCGGATAGCCTTTGAAGCCGTCGAGCACGATCTCCTCGCTCCGGACATAATCGGCGACGGCGCCGAACTCTGTCGTTTCGGTGCGCACCACCGCCTCCACCACTGCTTTCGTCGCGATCCAGGCGGCCCAATCGTAGCCGGTCATGAAGCGCTCCGCCTGCCGCTCAAAGCGATTGTTGAGCTGTGCTGCGCCATGCCGCTCCCACGCCCAATGCCAAAAGTTCGGCGTCAGCCCCGCTGCACCGACCGCCGGACGCGGATGCTGGGTGCGGAACGGCACTTCGCGCGCGAACTCGCCGCTTGCCTCGGCGATGAAAAGCACATCGTACTCCGCGTCCGAGGTGAGAAGCGCCACGTTGTTGCGCTGGCGTTCGCGCGGGTCGCTGCCCAGAACGAAGGGGCGCACCTCGGTGATGTTCAGCCCGTAGCGTTTCGCCGAGCGCTCGAAGGCGGCGAACACCGCCTCGTCCTCCGGCGCCTCGCCCTTCAGCACCATCACGTCGCGCCAGTCCTGGCGAACGAGATATTGTGCCAGCGCGTCCGACAGCATGGCTCGGCTCGGCCCGATGTTGAGAAGGTTTTCCGAGCAGGCGGTCTGCCGCAGAGCATCATCCGGTGCGGAGATGTTGAAGAGCATCACGTCGCGCCCGGCCGTGGCCTGGGCGAGTTGCGCAACGAGCTCGCCCGGCAGATCGAGCAGCACGAAAGAGATTTCCTGCTCGATAAACGCGTCCAGCGCGCTTGCGGCTTCCTTCGGCTCGGCGACGACCACGCTTTCCAGATCGAACTCAACCCCGAGGGCAGAGCCCACGAAACGGCTTTCCCGCAAAGCAACCTCCGCGCCCTGGTCGGGCTTGCCCCAGGGCTGTGCCGGAAGCCGCATATCGAGCCGGCTTTCCGAATAGCGCGGGTCGCCTTCCAGCGAGAGGAAGCCAAAGGTGACCGTCTCGGCGGCGGCCGGGACCACCGCCAGCAGGAAAAAGAGAATCGCCGCGATGATGCGCATCTCAATCCACCACGACGACGCTATGCGGCGTTCGCGCCACGGGCACCGATTTCGCCACGCTCAGGGAAGCTGTATCGACCACCGACATGTCGTCGCTGAGCCCGTTCGCAACGTAGAGCGTGGACTCGTCGCCGTTGAGTGCCAGACCCCACGCGCGCTCGCCGACCAGCACATACTCGCGCACGGATTTCGCCGCGACATCGACGGCGGCCACATGGTTCGCCCTGCCCAGCCCGACATAGGCAGTGCTGCCGTCCTCGGTCATGACGATGCCCACAGGCGTCACGTTCTCACGGCGAAAGCCCTGCGGCTCGAAGGCGATTTCTTCCGTCACTTCGTAGCTGCCGGTATCGAGGATGGAAACGCTGCCGCTCAACTCGTTGGTCACCCACAGCTCGCTGCCGTCCGGCGTCAGCGCAAACCGGCGCGGGCGGTTGCCGACCAGCGTGTTGGCGAGAAGTTCATGGGTTTCGGCATCGACTACATGCACCATATTCGCCACCTCGGAGGTGACGTAGACCACCGAACCGTTGGGGGCGGCAAGAACGCCTTCGGGTTCCTCGCCAACCTCTACCTCGGCCACCGCTTCCTTGGCGGCAATATCGAAGACCGTCAAAAGCGCGTCATCCTCATTGGAGACGTAGATCAGTTTGCCGTCCGGGCTGAGGTCGAACATCTCCGGATCGTCCCCCACCTCGAGGCGGTCGATCACCTCCATTGCCTCGAGGTCGATGACGTCGATCGCGTCGCCGTCGCCGCAAGCTGCATAAAGCAGGCGCCGGTCGGGGCTGAGCTGCAGGGCACGCGGCCGCTCGCTGGTGGGTATCTCCGCCGTCTTCTCCAATGTGCCCGCGTCGAAGACGATAACTGCGTTATCCTTCTCGCTGCTGACGAAGACGCGCCCGCTTTCCTGCGCCTGTGCGGCGATAAACGGTACCGTCAGGAGAAACAGGGAAAGAATAATCCGGCGAAGCGTCCGCATGAGGGGTCCTCCATTCATATTGTTGACTCGCGTGGTGCGCCTGCCTTGGTGATCGCCAGAAAGGCAGCATCCACCGTCGGCTTGCCCGTTCTGAAGGTGAACTCTGCCGGTGCGGCGTCGCTGAGGACGCGGCCCTCATGGAGCACGACGATGCGGTCTGCCTCGCTTGCTTCATCCACCAAATGCGTCGCCCACAGCACACCGACCCCGCGCCGGTTGGCGAGCCGGCGCACATCCTCCACAAGGGCGCGGCGGGAGGCGTGGTCCAGCCCCGCAGTCGCCTCATCCATGAGAAGGACTGTAGGCTCGTGCAGCAGCGCGCGGGCAAGCTCCACCTTGCGCCGGTTGCCTCCCGAGAGTGTGCGGCAGACCTGTCGGCCGGCTTCAACGAGACCGGCGCGAGCAAGCTCTTCCTCCATCCGGCTTTCAAGCATGCGACCGCCCATCCCATAGAGTGCGCCGTGGAAGCGCAGATTGGCGCGAACCGACAAATCGAGGTCGAGGGTGGGCTGTTGGAAGACGATGCCAAGTGCGCGCCTTGCGCCGGCATCGCCCGGGCGGCCGCCGCCGATCCGCACCTCGCCGGCGTCAGGGGGGAGAAGCCCGCACAGGATGTTGAAGAGCGTCGTCTTGCCGGCGCCGTTCGGGCCCAGCAGGACGACGAATTCGCCCGCGCCGACCGCAAGGTCGATCCCTGCAAGCCCCGTCCTGCCGCCGTAGCTCTTGGCAAGGCTGGTGACTTCGAGGAGGGGGCGGTTGCTATCCATCCGGCATCGCCTCCCTCTCTTCCCGAAGGATGCCTTGCAGCAGGCCTGGATGGCTTTCCAATAACTCCTGATGGAGTGCATGAATGGCAACGTCGTCGACACTGCGCGGGCGCGGCAGGTCGATGGAGAAGTCCAGCACCACGCGCCCCGGCCGCCTGCGGATGAAGACGACACGGTCGGCGAGCGCCAGCGCCTCGTGCAGATCGTGGGTCACATAGAGGATGGTTGGCCGGGTCTCGCGCCAGAGATCGAGCAGAAGTTCGCGCAGGGCAGAGGCAGCGGGCCGGTCGAGCGAGACGAAGGGCTCGTCCATCAGAAGAAGGCTCGGCTGTACCGCAAAAGCGCGCGCCAGTGCCGCCCGCCGCTGCATGCCGCCGGAGAGCTCGCGCGGAAAGGCATCCTCGAAGCCCGCCAACCCCGTCGCGGTGATGAGTTCTCTGGCGCGCTCGCGTTCCCCAGGACCATCGCCGGTCACCAGCAGGATGTTCTCAAGGGTGGACAGCCATGGCATCAGACGGGGCTCCTGAAACACGCAGCCGATGCGCGTGCCTCCGTCCAGGAAATGGATGCTGCCATCGAACGCCCGGTCGATGCCGAGAATGAGCTTCAGCAGTGTCGATTTGCCGGCACCCGAGGGACCGACCAGCGAAACGAAGGAGCCTTTCTCCACATTGAAGCGCAGCCCCTCGAGCGCCACTATGTCGCTCGGCGTGTATTCCTTGCGCGCAATGTCGATGGAGAGCGCCGTCATGCCCGCCACCTGGCTACTCGCCGGTCGGCTGGGCGGAGAACCGCCGCCTCCAGCGTCAGGATCACCGCTGCGAAGGCGAGCGTGTAGGCAAGGATGCCGGCGATATCGAACATCTGGAAGAAAAGGCCGAGCTGGAAGCCGACGCCGCTTGAGCGGCCGAGTAGTTCGACAACGAGAACAACTTTCCAAGTAAGGGCCAGACCGCTACGCGCGGCGGCCATGAAGTAGGGGTAGAGTTGGGGTAGATACACCTTTCGCAGAGTGCGCGATGGCGGCAGGTCAAAGGCTGTCGCCACGTCCATGAGCTGCCGGTCGACGGCTCGCGCGCCCTCACGCATGGTCACGGCGACGGTGGGGATCTTGTTGATTGAGACGGCAAGGATGGCGGCGGCTTCCGTCAGACCGAACCAGACGTAGCACAGTATGATGATCACCAGTGCAGGGATGTTGAGCCCGAGAACGAGCGCTCCATCCAGGGAATAATCGGCGCGGCGCCAGCGCCCCATGGCGATGCCCATGATCGAGCCCACGACCATCGCTACGGCGAAGGCGGCCAGGACGCGCGCAAGAGTAGCGGCAAGGTGGAAAAGCAGGTTTCCCTCGGTCAAGTGCTGCGATAGCGCGACGAGAACCGTGCCCGGGGCTGGCAAAACCCGGCCGCCGGCCCAAAAAGCTGCAGCTTGCCAAGCCAGAAGCAGAGCGACGAAACAAAGCGCTCTTAGGGCTGCGCCGTTGAGCTCGCGCTGTCCTGAAGCCGGAACCCCGACCAGAACGTGCCCGGCGTCAGGTTCTCCGCGCCGCCTGTCAACTCGCCACCACCCTCGCGATAAAGCACCGCGAAGGTTTCCTCGGCCGCTTCCACCTGACGTTCTCCGAAGGTTCGTGGAATGCCCCGGCGATAATTGATCATCAGCGCTTTCAGCGTCGCGTCGTCTTCCGCCTGTACCAAGGGCCTGATGCGCGTCCATTCCTCCTCCGATTCACCCAGGATCTTTTTTGCCTCGTAGGAGGCGTCCAGGAAGGCTTGCACCTTCTTGCTATTCTCCTCCGCCCAGTCTTCATCAAAGACCCAGCCGAGCAGCGGCACGCTGTCATGCACGCCGAGGCCTTCCAGAATGTCTTCGACATCGATGAGGCGCTTCATGCCGGCTGCTTCCAGCCGTGCGCCGTAATGCCAGTAGTTGATGACGGCTGGCAGATCGCCGCGCAGCATCAGTTCATTGAGCAATGGCGGGGCGGCAAAGGTCGGTTCCGCGATGTCGGCGAGGTCGGCGCCCTCCTCACTGCGTGCATAGGCCCGCATGAGCAGCCAGTTCTTGTCCAGTGCCCCACCGGCTATGCCGATCTGCTTGCCTTTCAGATCAGCGAGCGTGGCGGCGTCAGCATCGGGCGAAACCATCAGCGAGCCGACCATGGTCGAATAAGGCACAAGCGTGAAGGACCGACCCTCATGGCGTTGGCGCGAGACCCACAACCAGTCGCTCACCACAATGTCGACTGCGCCGGCATTGAGTGCCACGTCAAGCGCGCCCTCACCACCGTAGCGGACGATTTCGAGATCAAGGTCTCGCTTCTCCGCCAGTCCGTGGTGGTCGATGACGTCGAGTTCCCAGGCAACGGTGCCGTACTCAAGAATCCCGACGCGGATGTCGGCAGCGAAAGCGGGCCGCCCGAAAGTCAGCACAGCCATGAAGGTTGCCAGCAGCAGCGGCCGCAACCCGGAAACGCGAGCGCAGGACGAAGGCGTCGGCCGTTTGGGCAATTCATTAGTCAAGTGTTGTCCCCCTGGTTAAATCTCTCTCTAAGGTGCGTCCGCCAGTGGGCCGACTGCGCTGAAATAAGCGGAGAGGTCCTCGATATCCTGCGGGGTCAGCGCCTCGGCTACCGGGGTCATAACCGGGTGAAACCGCTGCCCATTCTTAAAATATTCGAGTTGTATCTCGAGGTAGGCGGCGTTCTGGCCGGCAAGATGCGGAAAGGTCGGATTGGGGGCCACTCCCCCGGGGCCATGACAGGCCACGCATTGCTGTGCCTTCTCGCGCCCCGACACGAGGTCTCCGCCCGCGAACGCTTGGGAAGTCCCGGAAATGAAGGTCGCTGCGGCAGCCAGTATAGCGGTCGCTCTTGCGCGCATTTCATCCTCGCTCGTTCAGCGGCTCAGGAGTCGACATCCATGGCGTAGTTCTAAAAGCGGAACATTTGCGGAGCATGATTGTTCCGCAAATGAGCAACTTGTCGGGCCGAGGGCGTCCGGCGGATGAGCCGGCGCCATATCAGGACCGGCCACATCACCAGGGGAGGGACAATGAACATCGCCATTCCGGTCGCGGGGATCATTGCTCATGGAGGACTACGCCGCTTTGCATTGACAGCCAGCGCAGCATTCTTCTGCACCTTCTGTTCAGGCGCCCAGGCGAATGAAACGCTGGTCGAGCTTTCTGAGGATGATACGCAGTGGGTCATGCCGGCGAAGAACTACGCTTCGACGCGCTTCAGCGGCCTCGACCAGATCAATGCCGAGAACGTGCAGGACTTGGATGTGGCGTGGACCTTTTCCACCGGCCTGGTGCGTGGGCACGAGGCTGCACCGCTCGTCGTCGGCGACACAATGTACATCGTCACGCCGTGGCCCAACATTCTCTATGCGCTCGACATCACCGACGGTTCGTTGAAGTGGTCCTACGAACCGGAGCCGGATCGCGCGGCGCAGGGTGTCGCCTGCTGCGATGTGGTGAACCGGGGCGCCGCGTATCTCGAAGGAAGGATCTTCTTCAACACCCTAGACAACCACGCGGTGGCTGTGGACGCGGAGACCGGCGAAGAAATCTGGAAGACCAAACTTGGCGACATCAACCGCGGAGAGACCATGACCATGGCGCCGCTGGTGGTGAAAGATAAGGTTCTGGTCGGCAACAGCGGTGGCGAGCTGGGCGTGCGCGGCTGGCTGACCGCGCTCGAAGTGGAAACGGGCGAGATCGCCTGGCGCGCCTATTCCACCGGGCCGGACGAGGAAGTGCTCATCGGTGAGGACTTCCAGCCGCCCTACCCTCAGGATGCCGAGCCCGATCTCGGCGTGACTACATGGCCGCCGGGACGATGGGAGATCGGCGGCGGCACCGTTTGGGGCTGGATTTCTTACGACCCTGAGCTGGACCTCATCTACTACGGCACCGCCAATCCAGGGCCGTGGAACCACAATCAGCGGCTGGGCGACAACAAGTGGACCGCCTCTATCTTCGCCCGCAATCCGGATACGGGCATGGCGCGCTGGGCCTTTCAATGGGGCCCGCACGACCTGTTCGACTATGACGGGGTCAACGAGAACATCCTGATGGACCTGGAGATCGACGGCGAGATGCGCCAGGTGCTCGTACGCCCGGAGCGCAACGGCCACATGTATGTGATGGACCGGACCACCGGCAAGGTGCTTTCGGCCGAGGAATACGAGCATGTGACCGTCACCCGTGGCATCGATTTGGAGACAGGCCGGCCGATCCATGTCCCGGAGAAGGAGCCGCGCGAGGGCGAGATCACGCGCGATATCTGTCCCGCCGCCCCAGGTGCGAAGGACTGGCAGCCCTCCGCCTATTCTCCCCAGACGGGCCTCGTCTACGTACCGCACCAGCATCTGTGCATGGACATGAAGGTGGTTGAGACCAACTACATCGCCGGCACGCCCTTCGTCGGCGCAGAGGTGGAGATGTATGCCGGCCCCGGCGGCTATCGCGGTGAATACATGGCCTGGGATCCCGTCAACGCCGAGAAGGTCTGGGCAATCGAGGAGAATTTTCCGGTCTGGAGCGGAACCGTGGTAACGGCCGGAGACGTCGCCTTCTACGGAACCATGGACCGCTGGTTCAAGGCGGTCGACGCACGCTCGGGCGAGCTTTTGTGGCAGTTCCGGGTGGATTCGGGCATCATCGGCCAGCCGATTACCTATCAGGGATCGGACGGCAGGCAGTATGTCGCCGTGCTGGCCGGCGTCGGCGGATGGGCAGGCGCGGTGGTGGCCGGCGATCTCGACACCAATGTGCCCTTCGGCGCGCTGGGTTTCGTCGGCGCGATGCAGGATCTCCCGGAGCACACCGGCCCTGGCGGCACGCTCTACGTCTTCGCCCTGCCCGAGGAGCGTGCGGATACGATCAACTCACAAGAAGCTCCACCAGCCGATACCGAGCCTGGAACCGAAGCTGCGGCACCTGCCGAGCCGCAAGAGGAGATCGGGACGGAAGCACCGCCCCCGCAGGTCGAGCCGGATTCGGGTATCCAACCAGGCGCAGAGCCGGAGGAAGATGCTCAGACCGGAGCGCCAACGGAACCTGAACCTCCAGCACCTGCCCCTGTTGAACCTCTACTCGATGAGGAGGAAGGGCAATGACGGGTGGATACCGAAAGTGGCTTTTCGCCGGGTCCATTGCCACACTAGGCGCCGTTCTTACTCACGGTGCGGCAGCCGACACGCGCGAGTTGCGCGTGTGCTCCGATCCTAACAACCTGCCGTTCTCTAATGAAAAGGGCGAGGGATTTGAGAACAGGATAGCTGAGCTGATCGCCGAGGATTTCGGTGCCGAACTCTCCTACACCTGGTGGGCGCAGCGGCGCGGCTTCGTCCGCAACACGCTCAATGCCGGTGATTGCGACGTCATCATGGGCGTGCCGGCGGGTTACGAACTGGTGGAGACGACCAAGCCATATTACCGCTCGACCTATGTCTACGTCTATCGCGAAGAGAGTGGCCTTGATCTCCACTCCATCAGCGATCCGCGCCTGAAAGAGCTGAAGATCGGCGTGCACCTGATCGGCGACGACGGCGCCAACACCCCGCCCGCCCATGCTCTGGGCAACCAGGGGATCGTCGACAATGTTTCCGGCTATATGATCTACGGCGACTATCGCGAGCCGAACCCGCCGGCGCGCATCATAGACGCGGTGGCATCGGGCAAGCTCGACGTGGCCGCGGTCTGGGGGCCGCTTGGGGGTTATTTCGCCACGCGAGCGCCGGTCACCATGAGGGCGGTGCCGATCACTGACACTGAGGACGCCTCATCTCTCCGCTTCGACTTCTCGATTGCAATGGGCGTGGGCAAGGACGACCAGGCGCTGAGGGAGGAATTGAACGATTTCCTGCAGCGCCGGCAGGATGACGTCCGCGCTGTGCTCGAGGAATACGGCGTGCCTTTGGTGGACGGCTGAAAGCGGAGGCACAATCAAGGAGCAGGTAATGACTCCAAAAAAGCGGGCAAGCGTCCGGATCTACGTGATATCGGCGCTGGGATTGGCCCTTGCCGCCTGCGACCAGCCAGGCGACACCGCCGAAACGGAGCCGCAGATCGACCCGTTGGCAACGATGCGGGAGCAGGCTGCTGCGGACCGTACCGAGACCCCTGGCCCGACCGAAATCGCACAGGCAACAGATAGCTCCGAACCTGGCGAGCCCGGCGATGGGGGGGAGCCGGTCCAACTTACCGAACCCGCAGGAAGCGATGCGCCCGCAGCGCCGGAGGAACCTGGCGAGCCGCAGCAGGCACAGTCTCCCGCCGGCACTTTCACGCCTCGGGTCGAGGAGGAGGAAGGGATCTGGGAAGGCCGACTGCCGACCGGAGACGGGCGCTCCATCCTCATTCCGGCCACGACGCTCTTTCCGGGTATGGCGCGCGTCGATCCGCATATCGAGAACCCTTATTCCGGCGATACCGATGCTATTGCCGCCGGTGAACGCCATTTCGCGGCCTATAATTGCGCCGGCTGCCATGCCCCCCTCGGTGGCGGAGGGATGGGCCCACCGCTCAGCGACAATGACTGGATCTACGGTGGGGAACCGGCCCAGATTTACCTCAGCATCATGCATGGCCGCGGTAACGGGATGCCCGCCTGGGCTTCCATGCTGCCGCGCAAGACGGCGTGGGAGATGGTCGCCTATATTGGGACTCTGAGTGAGATCGAGGATTACGCTGCCGAGCTCGGCTTCGAGGAGGGCGGTCGCTACGAGCAACCCGATGACAGCGGCGAAGAGCAGCAGCCCGATACCGGAACCGACGCGGGGGGAGGATAGTGGCCCCCCGGCAAACTGCCGGTGATCGACCTCCGGGAAGACGATGAGGTACCGGCGCCGATGATCTCGCCAGCATTGGGATTCGCTGCCCGGTATTTCGCCGGTCTTGTCGCCGCAGCCGTTTTTCTATCCACAGGCTGCGCGGGCCCGCAATCGGCGCTGCAGCCGAGCGGCGCCGCCGCGCGCGAGGTGGCCTATCTGTGGTGGGCAATGTTCTGGGCAGGCACCGCGATCTTTCTACTCGTTCTCGGCTTGCTGCTCTATGCCAGCTTTCAAGCGCCGGAAAGACGCTGGCGCATTGCACCGGTGAAGATGATCGTCGCGGGCGGCGTTGTGCTTCCCATCGTTGCGCTCTCCATCCTCCTGGTTTTCGGCCTGAGGGCAGGCTCCGGTGTGAGTGCCGATCTGCCGGAAAACGCAATCAGCATCCGCGTGACGGCGCATCAGTGGTGGTGGGATATTGAATATGTCGACCATCGCGATCCCAGCCGCAACTTCACCACGGCCAACGAGCTATATCTGCCGGTAAACCAGCCGGTTGAGCTGCTCATGACCTCTTCGGACGTCATCCACAGTCTCTGGCTGCCGCGGCTGGCCGGTAAGCTCGACCTCATCCCCAGCCAAACCAACCGTCTCGTCATCGAGGCGGAGGAGCCGGGCGTCTTTCGCGGCCAATGTGCGGAGTTCTGCGGATTGGCCCATGCACAAATGGCCTTCTATGCCGTGGCTGTACCACAGGAGAAATTCGAGGCATGGGCCGAGCGGCAGCGCTCGCCGGCCACGCCGCCCGAAACGCGAGCCGTCCATGCCGGAAAGGACGCCTTCGACGCGAGCGGCTGCGTCGTCTGCCACACGGTGCGCGGGGGAGGCGCCTGGGGAACGGAAGGTCCGGATCTTACTCATCTGGGCAGCCGGCTCACCATCGCAGCAGGCACCTTCGACAATACCCGGGAGAACGTCGCCGCCTGGATCGCCCGCAACGACGACATGAAGCCCGGCAACAAGATGCCGGAATTTCCGCATCTCGACCGTGAAACGCGGCTCTCCATCGCCGCCTATCTGGAGAGCCTCCAATGAATGACGCGGCGGAAAAATTCCGCTCCCCCCTGGCCGCCGAGGTCGTGGGCCCCGAGGCGGAGGCGCAGTTCGAGCGTGTCTGGGAGAAGCCGAGCGGATGGCGCCGCATCAGCGCCGTCAACAACTCGGTGATCGGCCGGCGCTTTATTCTCACCACCTTCATGTTCTTCCTCGCCGGCGGTGTGCTCGCGCTCCTCATACGCACGCAACTCATCGTGCCGGAGAACGACCTGCTTTCGACCGAGGTCTACAACCAGTTCTTCACCATGCACGGCACGACGATGATGTTTCTCTTCGCCGTGCCCATGATGGAGGCCTTCGGCGTCTATCTCATACCGTCGATGATCGGCACGCGGGACCTCTGCTTTCCACGCCTCAGCGCTTTCGGCTACTGGTGCTTCCTGTTCGGCGGGCTGCTGCTCTATTCGAGTTTCCTGATCGGCTCCGCGCCTGATGGCGGCTGGTTCATGTATGTGCCGCTCACGACCAAGGAGTTCTCCCCCGGCATCAATCAGGATTTCTGGCTGCTCGGCGTCACCTTCGTCGAAATCGCCAGCATTACGGGCGCGCTGGAACTGATCGTCACCATCCTGAGGATGCGCGCTCCCGGCATGTCGCTCCACCGCATGGCGATCTTCGCGTGGTACATGCTGGCGGTCTCCTTCATGATCATCTTCGGTTTCCCGCCGCTGATCCTCGCCAGCATCCTGCTTGAGGCCGAACGCGCCTTCGGCATTCCGTTTTACGACGTGACACGCGGCGGCGATCCCCTCCTATGGCAGCATCTTTTCTGGATTTTCGGGCATCCCGAGGTCTACATCATCTTCCTGCCGGCGGCGGGGCTCGTCAGCGCCATGCTGCCGACACTGTCGCGCGGACCGCTGGTGGGTTACAGCCTGCTCGTTCTGGCCGTGGTGGGCACCGCCTTCCTGAGCTTCGGCCTTTGGGTCCACCACATGTACGCTACCGGCATTCCGCGCTTGGCGCTCTCCTTCTTCGCCGGGGCAAGCCTTGCCGTCTCGATCCCGAGCGGAATCCAGGTCTTCGCCTGGATCGCCACTCTGTGGGAAGGCCGCCCGCTCCTGCGCACGCCACTTCTTTTCGTTATTGGCTTCATCATCATCTTCGTCATAGGCGGACTGACCGGCGTCATGGTCGCCATGGTACCTTTCGACTGGCAGGTGCACGACACCTATTTCGTGGTCGCTCATTTCCACTACGTGCTGATCGGCGGCATGGTCTTCCCACTCTTCGCTGCGCTCTTCTTTTACCTCCCACGCGCGACGGGACGAATGCTCTCGGAAACGATGGGCAAGATCAGCTTTTGGATGCTCTTCATCGGTTTCAACGTCTCCTTTTTCCCGATGCATCTGACCGGGCTCCTAGGTATGCCCCGGCGTGTCTACACCTATCCCGCTGGTCTCGGCTGGGATTGGCTGAACCTAACTTCGACTCTGGGCGCTTACATGTTCGCTGCCGGCGCGGTCGTGTTTGTCGTCAACGTGTTCTGGCATGTGCGTTGGGGTGAGCCGGCGGGTGATAATCCCTGGGAAGCGGGAGGGCTGGAATGGGCAAACCCATCGCCCATCCCGCCCTACAACATCCGCAGCATTCCCCGTGTTACCAGCTATAATCCGCTGTGGGACCAGCCGGGCCTGCACGACCGCATCGAGAGCGCACGCGAATATCTGCCGACCGCCACCGAAGGCAAGCGCGAGGTGCTTGCCACCTCGGTCGTAGGTGCTGCACCGGAATATGTGCTGCGCTTGCCGAGCCCCAGCTTCGTGCCGCTCCTGGCGGCACTCGCCACCGCCGCGACCTTCATTGGCTTTCTCATCTCGAAATACTGGATCGCAGCGGCCGGTGCGGCCACCTTCCTCCTCATCCTCCTGTTCTGGCTATGGGAGGAACCGCACGAGAAGCATGAGAAATATGTCGGTAACGGGCTCACCCTTCCGATCGGCTCGGGCAGCACCGGCGCGCATGACTGGCTGGGCTGCTTGATCTTCATCTTCGTCGACGGGGCGGTCTTCGCGTCGCTCGTCTACGCCTACTTCTATCTCTGGACCTCCGCCGCCGTGTGGCCGCCGCCGGGCTTTGCACCGGAGACCGGAACGTCCGCCATCATCGTACTCGCGCTCACAGTGCTTTCCCTTATAGTGGTCGGGCTGACTCATTGGGCAGCCAGCCATCACAACCGGCGTGGTATCCTTCTGGGACTCTTCCTTAGCCTCCCGGTCCTGGGCGGCCTCGCCTATGCGCTGTTCGCGGCCTGGGGCGAGCTACCCTTCAATCTGAAGAGCCACGCCTATGGAGCGCTGGTGGTCTTTATCGGCGGTTATTTTGCGCTGCATGTGTTGCTGTCGCTTTGCTCGGCGCTCTTCTCACTTGCGCGCTTTTTTATCGGCGGGGCAGTACCGCACAAGGACGTCTCCGCACTTGTCTTCACGCAGCTCAGTCTCTATTCCGCGGTGGTCGGGCTGGTGGCGTTCGCCGTCATCTATCTATCGCCGACAGCCTTTGGGTGAGACACGATGGCCAAGCCCGAAAAGTTCGCTCCCGCACCCAAATACGGTTTCCCGGCCGACGCCAAGGGTTTTCTCCTCCCACCCGTGGTATGGGCAGGTTTCTTCGTCGCGATCTATTCGGTGCAGGGTGCGGGCTGTGCGGCCATCGAGGCGGGTTATCTCGGCTTCGGGACGCTCCGGCTTCTGCTCACCGCTCTGACGGTGCTCACTGCAGCGGCCATTCTGGTCGTCGGAATCTGGTCTGGACTCGCCTTCCGGCGTATCCGCCGGGAGAATGCGGAAGGAGACGACGGCGCAGTCCAATCGCGCTTCCTTGCCGAAGGTGCGATGCTCAGTGCGGGCCTATTCTTTGTCGCGACACTATGGATTGGGTTGCCGATCGCCTGGACCAACCCATGCGGCGGCTGACGCAAACGCAAGAGAAACGTTTCCAACGGAAACCCGCCCGACACTCTAGAGGTTTCTGGTCCCCCGCTCGTGCTCGATCGCAGGCTGAACCGTGAGCGCTACCTGATGACCCGTTAAGAACGTCAACAGTGAGCTAGTTGCGGGGTCTCGTCGGTTAGCGGCCAACAACAACGCGAGGGAGGCAGCATGAGCACCACCACGCCACATTTGCGTTACCTGCTTCGGCCACGAGATTTAGGCGGATACCATGGCCCACATTTTGGGAACTACGGCCAGACTAACGTCCGGGGTGGACAACGATAACTATGAGCCATTACGGCAGCTCACGCCTGAGATTTCGCTGCCGTACATATCATATGGATCTCCGCCGGGCTGAACGTGATGGAGAACCGCTGTGTCGCCTTGGGCGTGTAGATATCGGCGGCAAGCACCGTAAGAACAACCTCACCCGTAGTCCTTACTTCGATATTCTCCACCGTAAGGGGCTGACTGTAGAGGATCTTGGGGTCACCAACTCTCTTTCCAGGGCGGGCCAGCAGTCTCATTTTCTACCTCCTTGAGGCGTGCGAGGACTACGCCCAATGGACAACGCAAGTCACGTGCCACCGCTTTCTGGCCGATATCTGTGCGATTTGGATTACACCAAGCCAACGAAGTTTCAGAATGGGACACCAATCACTCTGGTTACCTGAGAGCCCTCAGCTTTCTTCCCGTTTATGGGGGTGCCGCGGGTCAGATCACCCGGCGACGCGCCAGATGCACTCGTGAAGGCAAATTCAGCAACACTGAACCTGGGTCGACGTGGCGGAGCGGATCGACCCGCCAGGGGGTTACTGGGATCGGTACATGGTATACGACCCCGTCAGACGAGCCGCGAAAGGCCCAGCGCGAAGAGCATCAGGAAGAGGGTTATCGAAACCACCACATTGATGTGTCCGGCGCCGAGCGCGAACATCTCCTTCAGAGCCGTCTTCATGCCGAGCGCGGCAATCGCCGTCACCAGCAGCCAGCGTGACAGCTCGGACAGGAAATCCGCCACCCGCACGGGAATGAAGCCGATACTGTTGAGCACGACAAGCGCGGCGAACAGAAGGACAAAACCGGGCAGTGACACGCCCTGGCTACCTTCGCCGCGGCGCACGAAAAGCATGATCGCGATCACCACGACGGGAAGGAGCGCGACGCGAAGCAGCTTAACGAAGGTCGCCGTATCGCCCGCCTGTTCGGAGACGGCATAACCCGCGCCCACGACCTGTGCCACATCGTGGATCGTCGCGCCGATCATGACGCCGATCTCCCGATCATCAAACCCCAGCGCGGAAAAGAGGATCGGATAGACGATCATGGCGATAGTGGAGAGACCCGTCACCGCGATCACGGTGAAAAGCGTGTCTTTTTCGCGCTCCGGCCGGTCCGGCAGCACGGCGGAGATGGCGAGCGCGGCCGAAGCACCGCAGATCGCCACCGCGCCACCGGTAAGCATGCCGAAGGTCCAGTGCCGGCGGAAAAGCCGCGCCATGAGAAGGCCGAAGCCGATGGTGGCGGTGACGCAGACAAGCACGAGCAGGACCGGCCCAAAGCCGAGCGCGCCGATGTCCTCGAATGTGATGCGCGCGCCCAAAAGCCCAACGCCGAGGCGCAGCAGGCTTTTTGATGAAAACTCGATTCCCGCGGCGCTGCGCGGCTCTTCCGACAGGAAATGAAGCGCCATTCCCAAAAGAAGGGCGAAGAGCATGACGGGCGCGCCGTAGTGCTCCGACAGGAAAGTCGCGGCGAGCGCGATGAGGAGCGCGAGCATGACGCCAGGCGCCAGCCCTTTCAGCCTTTCCAGGCGCTGTACATGGGTGGCCATCAGGAAAATGCTCAGATCACAAGAGGTCGAAGCGGCAATTGGGAATCCTTGTCCTTCACCGGCCGAGCACCTCGATCTGGCGCATCAACTCAGGGTCGGCGGGTATGCCTTCCTTCTCCAAATCCCTTTTCAGGGCTTGGCGGCGGCGGCCCGGCAGGCGCGCACCATCCATCTCCTCGATCAGCCGCGCCATTTCGGTGAAACGGGCCGTGGCGCCTTCGCCAAAGGCGGCCGGATCGATGGCGATCAGGGTCTGTCCGGTCCCGGGCGGGGTGCCCTCGCCCTCGAAGAAGGAGGTGGCTTCGTAGGCATAATTGGCACCGGTGAGCCCGGCGCACAGCATCTCGACCATCATCGCAAGCGCGGTACCCTTGGCGTCGCCCATGGGCACCATGGTGCCGGCGAGCGCGGCATCGGGATCGGAGGTCGGATTGCCGTCGGCATCGAGCGCCCAGCCCTCGGGAATTGGTTCGCCCTTCTGCTTGGCGGCCATGATCTTGCCGCGCGCCACCTTGGAAAGCGAAACGTCAACGACGAGCGGATCCGCGCCGTCGAGCGGCGCGGCGAATGCGATCGGGTTGGTGCCAAAGAGCGCCCGCTTTCCGCCCCAAGGCGCCATGGCGGCCGGCGAATTGGCGACCATGAGTCCGAGCAGGCCCGCTTCCGCCAGCCGCTCCACGAACAGCCCCGTAACCCCGCTGTGATGCGAGCGGCGAATGCCTGCAATGGCTACACCCTGTTTGCGCGCCGCACCGGGCAGCCATTCCAGCGCCAGCTCGAGCGCGGGATAGGCAAAGCCGTTGGCGGCGTCCACGGCCAGAGCACCCGGCCGGGTCTCCGCCTTTTGCGGCTCCGCCATGCCGTCCACTTTCCCACTCAGCGCCTGAGCGCAATAGGAGGGCATACGGCGGAGACCGTGCCCTGCCTGGCCGGCAAGCTCAGCGCCAATCAACGCGCGAGCGACGGCCTCGGCATTGGGTCTGGACGTGCGGCAGCGCATGAGCGTTTCGACGACCAGCCCGGTCGCCTCTTCGATCGACAATCGGTTTGAACTCATGCCTTGCCTCCGAGATGCTGAAGAACGCTTTCAGCGGTCTTTCGGCTGACGCGCACGTTCGATTCGTGCGTCACGCCGGCAATGTGAGGGGTGAGCACCATATTCTTGAGCCCGCGGAATTTCTCGCCGCTACCGGCTGATAGTGGCTCCTCCTCGAACACGTCGAGCGCCGCGCCAGCGATCTGCCCCTCGCGCATGGCCGCACAGAGAGCTTCCTCATCGACAATGCCGCCACGCGCGGCGTTGATGAGCACCGCCTCCTTCTTCATGCGGGCAAAGGCGGCGGCGTCGATTATGTGACGGGTATCCGGCGTCAGCGGCGTGTGGAGACTCACGGCATCGGCCTCGGCCAGGAGATCCTCGAGCGAGACGTTTCTTGCCGCCTCCCAGGCGGGATTGTCCGCCGGCAGAAACGGGTCATAGGCAATCACCGACATTCCGAGCGCATCCGCCCGGCGCGCCACCTCGCGGGCGATGGAGCCGAACCCAACAAGTCCGATCGTCCGGCCGGAGGCCTCACCGCCGATCAGGGCCTGGCGCGGCCAGGTTCCGCCGGCGACTGCGTCGCTCGCGTAATATGCGCCGCGCAGGAGGACGAGCGCCGTCGTGATGACATATTCGGCGACGGCCAGGTCATTGGCCCCGGTCGCGGGATACACCGTGACGCCGCGCGCCTTGCAGGCGTCCATATCGATATTGTCGAGCCCGACGCCGAGGCGACCGATGCATTCGAGCGCCGGCGCGGCCTCGAGCAAAGCTTC
This sequence comes from Chelativorans sp. YIM 93263, assembly GCF_028767125.1. GTDB lineage: Bacteria > Pseudomonadota > Alphaproteobacteria > Rhizobiales > Rhizobiaceae > Chelativorans. Next base: position 687,934 of record NZ_JAKCWP010000001.1, on the reverse strand, counting down.
CCTTACCTGCGTGCGGTTGCGCACGATGAGCGCACGGGCCTTCTCCAAAGCCTGCGCAAGCTCGGCCGGACGGTCGACCAGGGTCGGCTCGTAGAGCGTATCGAAGCGCGCGCGCAGGTTTTCCACCGCGGCTTCATCCATAAACTCACTAATGACGATATCGGACATGGATGTGTAACAATCTCCCCGAGGGTTAGAACAGAAGGCCACGCGGCATAGGAATATTCAGCACGTTGGTCATGAGGAAGTAGAAGAAGGTCACCATGACCAGAACCGTCCCGAGCAAGATCCCGAGCCGCAGGGGCGAGAGGCGGGCGAAGGTGCCGGTGGCCATCAGAATCACACAGGCAATGAAACTCGTGACGAACATGCCGATGATTGGGAACAGAAGCGCCCAGCCGGCCATCACCGCAACCAGAACCAGCCGGCGGCCGAGCCCCTCGGCCTGCTCGGCCACGCTGCTGCCCCGTTCCAGCGATTTTCCGCTGCGGCCTGTTACGGATGCCAGAATCTGCAGGACCGCCAACGCCGCCATGACGGCGCCGATGGTGCGCGGGAACATGGCCGCCATGTCGCTCATGCCGAAACTGGTCACAAACGTATAGAGACCGACAATCAGGAAGAACACCGAGCCAACCGCGCCCGCCCAGTCCTTTTCGCCGGCAGGGGTGGTCTGGTTATCCGTATCCTGGCTCATGGGCGCACCTCTTTCGCCTTCCCGTTCGCGCGAAAGTGTCTGAAGATCGGCACGGCCAGCGTAATGACAATGAGCGCAACGATGCCCCAGCTGATCGGGCGGTTGAACAGAAGTTGGCCGGCGAAATCGCCGCGGGCCCCGCCGATCATGTAGGCGCGCATGAAGCCCTGCTCGGCGATCTGCCCGAGCACGAGGCCGAGGACGATGGGCGATGGGCCGTAGCCGGCGAGGCCGAGCAGCCAGCCCAGAAGCCCCATCGACACCATCACCACCACGTCGTGCGGATTGGCATGGATGGCAAAGCTGCCGACCACTGTCATGAAGGCGATCAACGGCACCAGCAGGCCCTTCGGCGTGTTGACGATAAACCGATAGGCATATCGCCCGATGAGGAGTCCCATCGGCAGCATCAACAGCGTGGCTATAAGTAGGCCGAACATGAAGACGTAGACGATGCCGCTTTGTTGGGTGAAAAGCTCCGGCCCGATGCGGATGCCCTGCACCAGCAGCGCACCGAGAATGACGGCGTCGGGCGGCGTACCTGGAATGCCCAGCACCAGGGTCGGAATGAAACCGCCGCCGACGGTGGCGTTATTGGCGCTTTCGGTGGCCAGAAGGCCGGCCGGCTCGCCCTTGCCGAAGCGCTCGGGATGACGGCTGGCGCGCCGCGCCTCCGAATATGACACGAGTGAGGCGATGGAGCCGCCGGCACCCGGCAAGATCCCCACCAACGTACCGATGATCGAGGAACGGATGAGATTGAAGCCGTTTTTGGCACAGATGCCGATCGCCTCGAAAAGACGGAAGCCACGGCCAAGCGGCGCAGGCTCCAGGTGCCGGTCCGGACGCGCGACCATGTCTATGAGAACAGGGATGCAGTAGAGGCCGATGAGTGCCGATACGATATCAATGCCACCCAGAAGCGCGGTGGTGTTGAAAGTATAGCGCGTATCGCCACCGATCACCGCGACGCCGATCATCGAGAGCGTCAAGCCAAATGCGCCTCCGATCAATCCCTTCAGCACATTGCCGGAGGAGAGGCTGGCAACCAGGGTGAGCCCCAGAATGGCCAGCCAGAAATATTCGCTGGAGTGAAAGGCGAGGGCAATCTGCGCCAGCATCGGCGAAAGGGTCATGAGCAGAATGGCGCCGACCACGCCGCCTGTCACGCTGGCAAGCGAGGCAAGCGTCATGGCGAGATCGCCATTGCCCCCCTTGGCCATCGGAAAACCGTCGAAAGTCGTGGCGATCGCCGAAGGCGTTCCCGGCGTATTGACGAGAATGGCGGCATAGGCTCCGCCATAGATCGCTCCCGTATAGATCGCGCCCAGCATGATCAGCCCTGAGGCCGGATCCATGGTGAAGGTGAAGGGCACTAGGACCGCAATCGCCATGGTCGCCGAAAGACCGGGAAGCGCGCCGATGACCGTGCCGAGAACGACGCCGATCAGCGCCAGAAAGAGATTGAACGGGCTGAAAGCCTGGGAAAGGACAAACCCGAAATCGATGTCCATGACCGGGTTCCTCGTTTGCAACAAGATCTCCGGCCGCGGGCAGCATCCCGCGGCCGGAAAGGATGTGTGTTACTCGTCGTTGAGCTGTTCGGCGATTTCGCCGTAAACCCGCTTCCGCTCCTCCATGAAGGCGTCCATTTCGTCGTAAGGGACGTCGAGCATGGCGAAGCCGGCTTCCTCCATCTGTGCGATAAATTCGGGATCGGCGTTGATCTCGCCGATGATGTCGGAGAGTTGCTGACGGATATCCTCCGGCGTCGACTCCGGCACCGCGATGCCGCGATAGGCGCCGCCGACCATGTCTATGCCAAGCTCCTTGAAGGTGGGCACATCCGGGAACAAGGGATGCCGCTCCTCCTGCGCGACGGCGAGCATGCGAACCTCGTCGCCCTGGCCCGCGGCAACGGTGGTGTAGCCCCACAGCATTTCGACCTCGCCGCCCAGCAGCCCCGGAATGGAAGCGCCAGTGCCGGTATATGGGATGTAGGTCAGCTGCGCGCCGGTCTCGTTGGCGAAGAGCTGATTGGCGATGTGGTTGGCCGAGTTCGTGGCGGAGCCGCCCGCCGTGAGAGCGCCCGGCGCCTCGCTGGCGGCATCAATGACGTCCTGCACGGTTTCGAACTCGCTGTCGGCGCGAACGATCAGCGCATCCGGCGTGAAGTGAAACATATAGACGTTGGTGAGATCGTCGGTCTCGTAACCCGGATCCTGAAGCAGCGGCTGCAGCACGATGTGGGGCAGGTTGGTGCCCATGATCGTGTAACCGTCGCCCGGCTGGTCGTTAAGCACGGACCAGGCCTGTGCACCGCCCGCGCCGGCCTGGTACTGGATAACGACATCCTGCCCGGTCACCTTGTTGAAATACGGCGACTGCAGGCGCGCGGAAATATCGCTTTCACCACCAGGATTGAACGGGATGATGTAGTTGATCGGCTTGTCCGGATAGGCCCAGGCGGCCCCCGAAACGCCGGCAAACGCCGCGGCCGCGGCCAGCATCGTTAGTTTCTTGAAGATCATGGTATTCCTCCCAACAGGTTTGAAGTCGGCATCAGGCGAAGCCTTCCTGCCGCCGAGACGACGGAGGCTTTGCAGCCACCGCCTTCTGCAGAATGGCATCGATTCGCGAAAATCCGAAGCGATGCCATTCTTTTTTGTCGTCAGGCGCTCCGGTAGAGCTTGGTCATGACGAACTCGCGATGACCGAGCGCCTCTGCGGCGGTGCTACGGCCATTGGCGGTCCGCGCGATCATATCGATCAGGGCGTCACCCGCGTTATCGAGCGTCATCTCGCGGCGCAGAATGCCGGAGACATCCACATCGATATGCTCGCCCATAGTGCGTACCGTGCGCGGATTGGCCGAGATCTTGATGACCGGGACGATCGGGTTGCCGACCACGTTGCCCTGGCCCGTGGGGAAGGTGTGGACCACGTAACCACCCGCCGCCATCAGCGTCACGCACTCGGCCGCGGCCGAAGAACTGTCCATGAAGTAGAGACCGTTCCCGGATTTCGGCGCCTCGGCCGGCTCGAGAATATCGATATACTTCGAAGTGCGGCCGATCTTTTCCAGGTTTCCGAGCGCCTTTTCCTCGATGGTCGTCAGACCGCCCTCGATATTACCCTTCGTCGGCTGGCTTTCGGAGAGGTCGTCGACCTTGTTCGCCTCGATCACCTCCTCCTGATAGGCCTTCCACATCTTGTACCAGCGCTCGCCCACTTCCGGATTGATGGCGCGGGCCTTGGCAATGTGCTCGGCGCCGGTGATCTCGGAAGTCTCGCCGAAGCAGCCATAGATGCCCTCCGGCAGAAGCTTATCGTACATGTTGCCGACGGTCGGGCAGGAACCCAGCCCCGTGGTGGTGTCACTCTCACCGCACTTGGTGGAAACCCACAACTCGGAGATGGAGCACTCCTCACGCTGCAGTTCGGTGGCGTAATGAACGAATTCCTTGGCCTTGCGGGAAGCGTCCATGACCGTCTTGTGGTCGCCGTTCTGCTCGATGGAGAAACCGACGACCGGCTTTCCCGTCTCGGCGATGCCGTCGACGATTCTCTTCGTCCAGCCGGGCTCGATGCCGATCACGACCACCGCCGCGACGTTCGGGTTCGCTCCGGTGCCGATCATGGTGCGGAAATGCAGATCGAGATCCGGGCCGAATTGCAGCCGGCCATAGGCGTGCGGCAGGGCCAGCGTGCCCTTGATGTTGTTGGCCACTGCCTCACAGGCGGCGTTGGAAATGTCATCGACCGGCAAAATGACCACGTGGTTGCGCACGCCGACACGGCCATTGTCGCGACGATATCCCTTGAAGGTGATATTCGAATACTTGGATGCCATTGAACTGCCCTCTTCGGCCTACCAGCGCTTGGTCTTGAGATTGTGGACGTGCACGTGTCCGCCCTTTTCGACGTCGGCGATGAACTTGCCGATGTCCTCGCCGTATTTGATCGCTGTATCGCCGTTCTTGAGATCCTTGAGCGCGATCTTGTGGCCGATCGGCACATCGGCCTTCGCCGTGAGTTGAAAGCTCGAATTATCGGCGGTGACGACGCACAGCATATCCGTGCCGGCCTTGAGGCCTTCCACGACGACGACGCCGACATTGTCCTGGTGCTCATGCACGAGAAGGTGCGGACTTTGCATCTTGTCTCTCTGCTATCTTACATTTAATGTCTTATATAAGATATAGGTCATAAGTTAGAAGCCATGTCAATCGGCGGGCACGCAAAAGGTCCGCAGCATTCTTCTCGCAAACGAGGGCACGCACCATGACCGAGGACACCAAGCCCAGGGCCTTCGGGTTCCGGCCCCTCTACCTCCAGGTCAGGGAGAGTCTGGTCCGCCGGCTGATTGACGGAAGCTGGCAGCCCGGCCAGCTCATTCCATCGGAGATGGAGCTTGCGCGCGAGCTCGGGATAAGCCAAGGAACCGTGCGCAAGGCACTCGACGTCATGCGGGCCGAAAACCTCCTCATCAGCCGCCAGGGGCGCGGAACCCGCGTGGCCGAGCCAGAGGAGAGCCGAATCCTCTTCCAGTTCTTCCACCTCGTGCCCGACAATGGAGAGCGCTCCTTTCCGAACTCGCGCGTGCTGCACCGGGACCGAGCGCGCGCGAGCAAGGCCGAGGCCGAAGGGCTCAATACAGAAGCGGGCGCGGAGGTCTGGCGGATCGAGCGTGTGCGCACGCTCGAGGACGCCAAGCCGCTGCTGATCGAAACGATCACTTTGCCGGCCGCGCGCTTTCCCGAATTCGAGGCACTCGCGGCGATCCCCAACAATGTCTACCGGCTCTATTCCCAGACCTGGGGAATCACGATCGGCGGCGCATCGGAGGCGCTGAAGGCGATCAGCGCAAGCGCCGAGGACGCGCGCGTTCTCGGCTGCGCGCCCGGAACGCCACTGCTGGAGATCTCGCGCACGGCTTTCGATCTCGCGCAGGCGCCCGTCGAACTGCGCGTCTCACGCTGCCTTACCGAGCAGGCGCATTATCGTGCCGACCTGAGATAGCAGAGATCGCGCCGCGAGCGGAGCTTTCCCGGACAGTGAGCTCGAAGCCAAGATCGATCCGGATACGGCCCTCGTCCCCGCTGTCGGGCCCTGCCAGAATCTGGTCAGCGACGCGCTCGCCAATGTCCGTGCGCGGCGGCGCGACCGTGCTCAACGCCGGCACGCTGTCACGCCCGAAGTCAAGATCGCCAAAGCCAATCAGAGCCACGCGGTCGGGAACCGCGATGCGGCTTCGCTGGGCCTCGAAGAGCGCACCGAGCGCCAGAAGGTCGTTCGAGAAGACAATTCCGTCAACTGAAGGACGTCGCCTTAAAAGTTCGGCAAAAGTAGCACCGGCTGCCGCGGTTGAGGCTTCGTGGCCAATATCGATGATTTCCGGCGGCGCCATTTCGCTGTGGCTGCGCAAGGTCTCCGCATAGCCTTCCGCGCGTTGCGCCGCGCGCTGGTCACGCTCGAGGCGCGCGCCAATAAAAGCGATCTCGCGCGCGCCGTTCTCGATCAGGTGGCGTGCCTGCATGCGGCCGACATCCCCATGGGAAAAGCCCACGAGCCGGTCGATCGGCTGCGGTCCGAGCTCCCACATCTCCACCACCGGAATATCCGTGGCTTCGAGCATGCGCCGCGTCGTCCTGCTGTGGTGAAGCCCGGTCAGCACCATCGCGCCCGGCGACCAGGAGAGAAAGGTGCGGACGAGCTGCTCCTCCGTTTCCGGATCGTAGTCGGTATGGCCGATCAGCATCTGGTAGTTCTCGGCCCAGAGCCTGGCCTGTAACGCCGTCACCGTGTCTGCGAAGAAGGAATTGACGATGGAAGGAACAACGACGCCCACGACGCGCGTGCGCGTTGCCGCCAGAGCACCAGCCATGAGATTGGGAACGTAATTCAGGCTGTCGATGGCCTTTTGCACGCGGGTTCCGAGCTTGGGAGAAACCTCCTCCGGCGCACGCAGGTAGAGCGACACGGTGGATGGCGCCACGCCGGCCATGCGCGCGACGTCGGTCATCGTTGTGCGGTTGGTGCCGCGCCTGCGGCGGTTTCCACTCATCGTGCTCCTTTCAATCGCCGGCCATCATCGCCCAGAGGGCAAGTGGACGCATATTGAGCGGTGCCCGGAAACAACCCTGTCCATCCCACGCCGCCGGCGTGCGAAACTGAAGGCGGGCAGTCTCGTCATGATGGCGGGTCATCGCTGACAGCACGTTGCGTGATTCCTCGATCAGCCCCCAAGCACGCAAGCAGCCGGCCAGAACATAGCCCGAGCCAACCAGAACCTCGTTCACCTGAAGTTCCTCTCCACCATCGCGTTCATAGTCCGTCACGCCCGGCTCCGCCACCAGAAGCGGTCCGAAGCGCCCCTCTCCAAAAGCCAGGAAATTGGTCTCGTATACGCGCCCGAGGTGCGCCCGCGCCGTGTCGGGCGGGATGAGATCGTCAATGCCCATGAGCAGCGCCTGCCATGGACCGAAGAGGGCGTCGGCCTGGGTGGCGTCGCGGTATTTTCCGTCGCTATTGGTGCGGTAGAAGGAGCCGGTCCAGAGCGTCTGCAACGTCTCGCCCGCGCGCGCCCGCAAATCGGAATAACGCCGCGCGCCTTCAGAATCCCCCTGTCCGGCAGCCAGGCGCTCCATCACTGCCCAGGCGGCCAGGCACAGCCCGGCTGCATAGGTCGAGTGGCCTCTCATGTCGAGGTTGTCCCAGGTGCTGTCACCGAAATCGCTGTGCCGTGGCACTCCCTCGCCATGGACGTCCTGCGCGATGGTGAAGGCCGCGGCTTGCGTCAGGGCCGCATAGTCATCGGCGGTGACCGATTGCCCCGTGATCTGGCGGTGCAGCGCGAAGGCGACGATGAAGGCGGGGTTGTGATCCTTCCAGAGGTTAGGATCGTCGCGCATGACATAGCCGTTCAATCTCACGAACGGGTCTTCCGGCGGCGCGCCGAGATCATGCGGCAGCTTGCCCTCTACCAGTATCGGCTCCATGGTTTCGGTGCGGTAGACGATGCGCTGGCGCTCATCCCTCATCGCTATGGTATCGATGAAATCCTGAAACACGCTTTCGGCAAGCCGCGGGTAGGTCAGGCTGAGCGCAGGGGCCGCGTAGACCCACAGATCCAGCGTATTGTAGTAATAATAGCCGGAGTCGAAGCCCTCCAGCAGCCCGAAATGCGCCGGATTGCGCAATTCCTTCCGCTCGGGTTTGTCCAGAGCCTCGGCAAGATATGCCGTACCGCCGCCAGTGAGAAAAGCGAGCTGATTGATCGCGGCTGGCGCGATTTCAGTGTTGCGTTCCAGCATCCTGTCCTGCCACGCCCCGATCCGCTCCAGCCAATCTTCGCGCGCGTCGAGCGCCCGGGCAGCAAGGCGCGAACCGTTGTTGCCCTCTCGCCCCACGGTTTCCGTGTAAGCGCGCCACCAACGCCGGCCCATGCCGAAGCGGACGACCGGCACATCCATGGCGATCGCGAAATGGATTGGCGCCGGTGCTTTCTCTTTCATGGTGACGCGGCCGGCGATCGCGCTCGCCAGCGGCTCATGCCAGTGGGCGCTCCAGCTTTTGTCGTAACCGGCCCAGCCGGTCCCGCCGGCAAAGGCCGCCTCCATATGGGCAATGGTGTAGCGCTGTTCGGCATCGGGGCGACCGAGTGCGTTCTGGTCCGCCTTGAAGCTGAGGGCCCGAGACAGTTCCCAGCCCGTCCCCTCGGCCATCAGCGCGACTTCACCGGGCGGGATCGTGTCGATATCAAGGCTCTCCCGCGTCTGGACAATGCCCAGCCGGCCGGCGCCTTCCTTCGCATCGTGGTGAACCTGTCCTGCGTGGCTCTGGTTCGGCCACAGGATGCCCTCGCGACGGGCTGGCGTCATGGGCGGTAGCGACCAGCCGAGCAGGTTAGGCCAGCAAAGCCCGATTGCAACGTCCGACTCTTCCGTGCCGCGCGGCGCGACATGAGCGGAGAACAGAGTGACCGGCAGCGCGGAGGACGCCTCATCTTCCGGCAGCAACGGTGAAAAATATTCCAGTGTCAGCACGAAGGGCAAAGCCGGATCGTCATAGGTCTCGACGACCAGCGGATAAAGAACCGCAACGCTGCGCGTGAGCGCATCGAAGCCGCCGGGGCCTTCGCGGAGGCGGCGATATCCCGCGCCGCTTGCCGTGCGCCAGCGCAGCATGAAGAATGCCGCGTCGATGTCCTGATGACCGTGGCGGCCGGGCTCGAGCTGCCAGCGCGAGAAGCTGCCCTTCAGACCGCGCGCGAAATTCGGCCCCCCAAGACCACCGAGGAACGGCCCGCAATCCGGCCCGTCATCATGGCTTCGCTCGCGGGCGCGGGCTCCGGCCGCGGGTTCGCCCCGGCCCGGCTCGTAACGAAAGCCGTAGCGGTGAGCACGGTCGAAATGGGCGTCGCTCAGATATTCGGAAGCCATTACTGTCGATGACCTCGCTTGGAATGGTAAGAAAAGCGCCAGTGCGATTGCACCGGCGCTCTTCGCGATCCGCCCGGAGGAGGAGGAGGGCGGACCGTTGCAGTTACTGCATCGCTGAGGCGCGGGACTCTTCCACCTGGCTCTCGGCCCGATCGATCGCGGCCTGGAAAGCATCGAGGAATTCCTGCCCGTCCTCGCCAAACTCTTCCAGATACCAGTCACGGATCGGTTCAGCCGCGGTGCGGAACTGCTCCGCTTCCTCTTCCGTCGGCGTGTAGATCTCGCCGCCGCCGTCGGTCCACGCTTTGAAGGACTCCAGCTCCTTGCGCGGCTGGATACCGAACTGGACGGTGGACATCATGGCTGCGCCGTCGAGCACGACCTGCTGCTGCTCTGGCGGCAGCGAGTCGAACACCTGCTTGCCCATGACCCACATGGAGGCCATGTAGGCGTGGCCATCGAGGGTGAGATATTTCAGCTGCTCGTTCAGATTGGCGTTGACAATGTCGCTGATCGAGTTCTTCGAGCCGTCGACCACGCCGGTCTGCAGGGCGGTATAGACCTCCAGCCACGGAACGGGGGTCGGAGAGCCGCCCATTTCCTCGACGAGCTGCTGTTGAATCTGCGATTCGATGGTGCGGAAACGCAGACCCTCGACATCGGCTGGGGAGCGGATCTCGCGCTGCGTATTGGCGAAATTGCGCCAACCGCCGGTCTGGGTCATGGAAAGAACCATGATGTCGCCGCCGGAGGACTCCAGCACCTTTTCACGGATGAAGCGGTTGAACTCCGGATCCTTCAGTGTCAGCTCCGCAACGCGGTCGCCGGAAAGCATGTAGGGAATATCCATACCCTGGATCGGCGGATAAATCGCCGACGTGCCGCCGGCCGTCGCCGTATAAATGTCGAGCACGCCGGTGCGGATCGATTCGAAGCACTCGTTGGCCGAGCCGCACAATTGGGCGCCGACAAAGATGTTGACGGTGACTTCCCCGCCGGTCCGGCTTTCCACGTAGTTCTTGAACACCTGCGCGGCATCGTATTCCTCATCCTGCTCGTTGGCGAGGAAGGTCAGGTTGAGCTCCACCGCGCTGGCGGCCTGCGGCGCAAGCGACACAAGGAGCGTAGTGGCGGAGCCCAGAAGTATGGCGCGTGCACGTGCGCCCAAGTTCATGGATTTCAGAATCATTGAGAATCCTCCCTTTGGTTGATCATAACTCTCACACATACCCGAGCATCCGTGGCATCCACAGAACGAGCTCGGGGAAATAGACGAGTGCGGCGACCACCGCGACCTCGAACAGGAAATAGGGGATCAGGTCCCAGGAAATGCGTTCGATACGCTCGCCGGAGACGCCGGAGACCACGAAAAGCACCAGTCCCAGGGGTGGCGTTATCAGCCCCAGGATCAGCACGATGCACATCACCACGGCAAAATGAATGGGATCGACCCCGACGCCGACCATGACCGGAGCCAGGATCGGGCCGAGAATGAGGATCGCCGGTCCGGCATCCATGATGGTACCGATCACGAAAAGGAACGCGACAACGACGAAGAACAGGGTCAGCGGATCCGAGGTTAGGCCGAGGACAAATCCGCTGACCATCTGCGGCGTCCCCTTGAGGCTGACAACGGAAGCGAAGGCAACCGCAGCGCCGACAAGCAGAAGCACCACCGCCGAGCGCAGAGCGGCCGCGCGGAAGAGATCCGGCAGATCGGAAAACCTGATCTCGCGCGTGATGAACAGGCCCAGAAGCAGCGCGTAAAAGGCAGCAACAGCCGCCCCTTCCGTCGGTGTGAAGACGCCGCCGACAATCCCGCCGATCAGGATGACGGGGGTGAGCATCGGCAGAAAGGCACGCTTGCCCTCCTCCCAGCATTCGCGCCAGGTGGCGCGGGGGGACGGCTCGGGAAAGCTGCGGAAACGCGCGACGATTGCCACCACGACCATCAGACCGAAGCCGATGATGAGACCGGGAATGATGCTCGCTGCGAACATCGCCGCCACCGAGACATTCATGATGAAGGCGTAAAGGATCATCAGCCCACTTGGCGGGATGATGCTGGCGAGCACCGCCGAGGCCGCGGTGATGGCCGCCGAGAAGGACTTGCTGTAGCCGGCCTGGTGCATACCCGGAATCATCACGCCGCCGAGTGCGGACGCATCGGCAACGGCCGACCCAGAACCGCCGGCCAGCATGATGGAGGAGGTGACGGAGACCTGGCCGAGACCCGCCCGCCGATGCGCGACAAAGGTTTCGGCGAAGCGCACGATGCGCTGGGTCACGCCGCCGGCCGTCATCAGGTCACCGGCGAGGATGAAAAACGGCAGTGCCATGAGGGGAAAGCTGTCCATGCCCGCAAAGAGGCGTTGCACAAGCAGGTTCAGGAACCGGAAATTTCCCTCGATCACCAGCGCCATGGCCGGCGCCATCAGCATCACAAAGATGATCGGCGCGCCGACGACCAGAAGTAGGAAGAAGAAGTAAAGGTAAAGCGCAGCCATGGTTAGGCGCCCGCTCCCGTCGAGCTGCCGAAGACATGCACCTCGTAGCGCCCCGGACGTGCCAGATTTCCGGCGATCCGCAGCAGCCGCTCGAGCGAGCAGAGCGCAACGAGTGTAAAGCCGACGGGCATGATGGCGTAGACATAGATCAAGGGGATCCTGAGCGCCAGCGTCTCGCTGCGCGCCGCGCCCATGGTCAGATTGTAGGAATAATAGACCGCACCGCACAAAAGCAGGAATATCGCCAGTTCGATGACAAGGCCGATCCACCTGTAGACCGCGGATTTTTCGATGGGGGCGACGAAGAGGTCGAGACTGACATTCAGAGCCTTGCGGTGCGCGGTGGGGAAGTAGAGAAAGCCCATCCACACCATCATGGTGCGTGACAGTTCCTCCGTCCAGGCAAAGCCGCTGTTGAGCGCGTAGCGGAAGAAGACGTGCACGACGACGACGGCCAGCATGCTCGCCAGCAAAGCCCCGGCCGCATAACCGCAGACGCGGGTCACCACAGTATTGATACGCTCCAAGACCTGGATGAATGCATCCATAACGTCCTCCCGCCTGCGCGTATTCGGCCATTTCGAATGTGGCCGCCTAGCATATCGTAGCGCTTCGAAATTCACGCTAGCAAGGCCGCCAACCTTTGTCAAACTCCCTGCCCCGCTGAATGCAAGTCGTACATATGAGGCTATCACTACACCCTCAATGCGCTGAATTCTAACGAACTGGCAAGTTCTTCATGACCGATTTGACAGGTGGGGTAATTTCGGTTCTATAATCGTAGCGCTACGATTTTTTGTCACAAAGGCGGCAGGAGCAGGGGCGAAGATGGCACCGAAGTCGATAGGCGAGTTGCGCAGCCAGCGCTGGTTCGCGGCTGCCGATATGCGCGCCTTCGCCCACCGGCAGCGCACGCAGCAGATGGGCCTGCGGCGCGAGGAGTTCATGGGCAAGCCCGTCATCGCCATCCTCAACACCTGGTCGGATATGAGCCCCTGCCATGCCCATCTACGCGATCGCGCCGAGGCGGTGAAACGCGCCGTGTGGGCCGCGGGCGGCTATCCGGTCGAACTGCCGGCGCTTTCGCTCGGCGAGGTGATGGTCAAGCCCACCACCATGCTCTACCGCAATCTCCTGTCGATCGAGGTGGAAGAGCTTCTGCGCTCGCATCCCATCGATGGCGCGGTCCTTTTGGGCGGATGCGACAAGACCGCGCCTGGCCTCGTCATGGGCGCGCTCTCAATGGACATACCGGCCATCTTCTGTCCGGCCGGTCCCATGCTCAACGGGCGCTGGAAGGGGCAGGTTCTGGGTGCGGGAACGCACACCCGCAAATACTGGGACGATCTGCGCTCCGGCGAGATCACCCAGGAGGATTGGGTCGATCTCGAAAGCCGGATGACCCGCTCGCACGGCACCTGCAACACGATGGGAACGGCGTCCACCATGACGTCCATCATCGATGCCATGGGCCTCACCCTGCCCGGCGCCTCCTCTATCCCGGCTGCCGATTCGGGCCACATTCGCATGGCTTCAGCCTGCGGCGAGCAGATCGTCGAAATGGTCTGGGCCGACCGCAAGCCGTCGAGCTTCCTGACGCGGGCCAATTTCCTCAACGGCGCCCGGGTGTATATGGCCCTCGGGGGCTCCACCAACGCCGCCATCCATCTGATCGCCATGGCGGGCCGGGCGGGAGTGGAACTTTCGCTGGACGATCTGGACACCATCGCCCGCGAGGTGCCGGTGCTGGCCAATATCCGCCCATCCGGCGAGCGCCTGATGGAGGACTTCTATTACGCGGGCGGCCTGCCCGCATTACTCAAGCGCCTGGAGGCCGTGCTCGACCTGGAAGCGGGAAACGTTCTGGGCGGGACCGTCTCGGACACGCTGACTATAGCCGAATGTTACGATGACGATATGATCCGGCCGATGGACCGGCCGGTCAAGGAAGGCGCTGCGCTTGCCGTCCTGAAGGGCAATCTGGCCCCCACGGGAGCTGTCATCAAGCCGAGTGCGGCCAACCCGCGTCTGGCCCGTCATACCGGCCGCGCAGTCGTGTTCGAAGATTACCCCGACCTCGTTGCGCGCATCGACGATCCCGCGCTGGAGGTCACGGCCGACTCGGTCCTGGTGCTGAAGAACGCCGGCCCGAAGGGCGCGCCCGGCATGCCCGAATGGGGTGCTTTGCCTATCCCGAAAAAGCTGCTCGCCGAGGGCGTGCGCGACATGCTTCGCATCTCAGACGCTCGAATGAGCGGTACGCATTACGGCACCTGCGTTCTGCATGTCAGCCCCGAATCGGCCGTCGGCGGTCCGCTGGCGCTGGTGCGTAACGGCGACGAAATCGCGCTCGACGTGGAGGCACGCAGCCTCGACCTGCTGGTGGACGAGCCCGAACTTAAGCGCAGGCGCGCCGAGTGGACGCCACCTGAGCCGAAAACCCGACGTGGCTATACCGGGCTCTACCAAGACCACGTCATGCAGGCCGACCAGGGATGCGACTTCGCCTTTCTGGACGGCGGGCCCGCTCAGGGCGAGCCGGATATCTTCTGATAAACGAGAAAGAAGCACCCATGGATCTGCAGCAAAATCGTTTCAAGCAATGGTTCCGGAACCCGCCTGAGCGCCGGCCCCTGGGCTCGTGGCTCATGGCAGCCAGCCCCGTCACCGCCGAGGCGATGGGTTTTGCCGGCTTCGACTTTCTCGTGCTGGATATGGAGCACGTGCCCGTGGACGTGCCGCAGGCCGCAGCGCTGATGCAGGCGATCGCCGGCACGCCGGCCGAGACGATGGTGCGCCTGCCCTGGAACGATCCCATCCTGGTCAAGCGCGTCATGGATGCCGGCGCGACGACGCTGATGTTCCCCTTCATACAGAATGCCGAGGAAGCGCAAGCAGCCGTTTCTTCGACGCGCTATCCGGGCCGCGGGACGCGCGGCGTGGCCGCGATGCACCGCGCCAGCCGCTATGGCATGGTGGACGATTACCTCAACCGTGCCGACGACGAGATCGCCGTCATCCTGCAGATCGAGACGCCGGAGGCGCTTGAGCGCCTGCCGGAAATCGCTGCGGTGGAAGGGGTGGACGCGCTGTTCATCGGGCCCGGCGACCTTTCAGCGGCCATGGGGCACAAGGGCGGGATCGGCCATCCGGATGTTCAGGCGGCCCTTCGGGAGGCCGTTGAACGTGCCGGCCAGGCGGGCAAGCCGTGTGGGATTGTCGGCGCGACGCCGGAACTGGTGAATGGCTACATCGACGCGGGCTACGCCTTTGTCGCCATTGCCTCGGATCTGGCGCTGATGATGGGTGCAGCCCGCAAGGCGATTGCCGGTGTGAACGCGGGTAAGCCCGCCGAGGAAAGCTGAGGACGCAGAATGGCTTTCGAGACAGTGCTCAACGCCCAGGCCGCGCTTGGCGAATGCCCGGTCTGGTCCGTCCGGGAAGGCGTGCTTTGGTGGGTGGATATCGAAGGCCCCAGCCTCAATCGTTTCGACCCCGAAACGGGCGAAAACACCGCGATCTCCATGGACGAGAACATCGGCTGCATCGGTATTCGCAACGGCGGCGGTTTCATCGCCGGCCTGCGCTCCGGCCTGTGGCTGCTTGGCGAGGACGGCAGCAAGCAGCAGTTTATCGCAAATCCGCAGGAAGACACCGCGATCAGCCGCTTCAATGATGGCCGCGTCGACCCCTGGGGGCGTTTCTGGGCCGGCACGATGTATGAGCCGCGGGACCGGCCGGCGGCCAACCTCTACCGCGTGGATGCCGACCTTTCATGCCATCGTCTCGCCGGCGAGATAAAGGTCTCGAACGGCGTGGCCTTCGCGCCCGACCGGCGCACGGCCTTTCACGCCGATACCCGCGCCCACGTGATCTATCGCTATCCGCTCGATCCGGCGACCGGCGAAATCGGTGAACGGTCCGTGTTCCACCGCTTCCCCGACGACAACGGACGGCCCGACGGGGCGGCGGTTGATGCGGAGGGTTGCTACTGGTCGGCGCTTTACGAGGGCGGACGCGTTGTGCGGCTTTCGCCGGAGGGCGAGCTTCTGGAGGAATACCCGGTGCCGGCGCGCTGTCCAACCATGTGCGCCTTCGGCGGCAGCGATCTGAAAACGCTTTACGTCACCTCGGCGCGCCATGGCCGCTCGGCGGAAGAACTGGCCGATTGGCCGCAGTCCGGCAACCTCTTTGCCATAAGCACCGATGTGGCAGGCCAACCCGAACCCCTATTCGCAGGATAATCCGATAATGACGGCCGACTACAGAACCGTACGGTACAGTTCGCTTTTCGGCGCGCGCGTGCTTATCACCGGTGGGGCAAGCGGCATCGGCGCCGAGATTGCTCGGGCCTTCGTCGCCCAGGAGGCGCAGATCGGCATTCTGGACATCGACCAGGCGGCGGGGGAGGCGCTTGTGGCGGAACTCGGCGAGGCTACCGTCTTCCGCGCCTGCGACCTGCGGGATGTCGAGGCGCTGCAGGCGGCCATCGTCGCGCTTTCGGAGCAGCGTGGCGCCTTCACCGTGCTCGTCAACAATGCTTCGCGCGACGACCGCCATGCCTTTGAAGACCTTTCGGCGGATTACTGGAATGATTGTCTGGCGACGAACCTGTCGCACCACGTCTTCTCCAGCCAGGCTGTGCTCGAGGGCATGAAGGCAGCCGGAGGGGGCTCGATCATCAATATGGGTTCGGTGAGCTGGATGCGCGGCAAACCCGGCATGGCCGGCTACACCACGTCCAAGGCGGCCATCAACGGCCTGACGCGCACCCTCGCCAGCGAGCTTGGCCCCTTCGGCATTCGCGTCAACTCGGTGGTGCCGGGCGCCGTGCTCACCGAAAGGCAGCAGCGTCTCTGGCGCACGCCCGAGATGGACCGCGAAATCGAAGAGCGGCAGGTGCTGAAGATGACGCTCGAGCCGGAGCATGTGGCGCGCATGGTGCTGTTCCTCGCATCGCAAGAATCAGCCGCCTGCACGGGCCAGAATTTCATCGTCGATGCGGGCATCACGCTGGGCTGACCGGCGGTCCGCAGGGCGTTCACTAGCAAGGAGAAATCATGAGTACGATCCGCTACGGTCTCGTTGGCGCGGGCATGATGGGTCAGGAACACATTCGCAACATCGCGCTTCTGGACGGTGCGGAAGTCGTCGCCATCGCCGACCCGGACGAGGCGATGCGCCAAAAAGCGGCCGATCTCGCAGGCCCGGGCACTCGCAGCTTCACCAGCCATCGCGACTTGCTTTCGGCCGATCTGTGCGACGTCTATGTCGTCGCCGCGCCCAACGACCTGCATCTTTCGTTGATGCGGGATCTCATGGCGACGGACAAGCCGATTCTCTGCGAGAAGCCGCTGGCCACAAACACCCGCGACTGCTTGGAATTGATGCGGTTGGCCGAGCGGCGGTCAGCCCCTGTATGGGTGGCGATGGAATACCGCTACATGGCGCCGATCACCCGGTTGATCGAGGAGGTGCGAGCCGGTCGCGCCGGCACGCCGCGCATGGTGAGCATTCGCGAGCATCGCTTCCCGTTCCTTCCCAAGGTGGACGATTGGAACCGCTTCAACGCGCGCACCGGCGGCACGCTGGTCGAAAAATGCTGTCACCTGTTCGATCTCATGCGCCATATCCTCGACGCCGAGCCGGTGCGGCTCTTCGCGACCGGAGGGGCGGACGTCAATCACCGCGACGAGCGCTATGACGGCCAGGTGCCTGACATTCTCGACAACGCCTATGTCTGCATCGACTTTGCAGGTGGCACACGCGGCATGCTCGATTTGTGCATGTTTGCCGAGGGAGGGCGCTGGCAGGAAGAGGTCATGGTAGCCGGAGATGTCGCCCGCCTCCAGGCACTTGTCCCGGGGCCGGCCCGCTTTTCCCGGCACGGCAAGGAACGCGCGGCCGAATTTGTCGTCGCCAACCGAAAGGAGAAGGAGGAGCTGCGCGAGACCGTGGCCGTGGACGAAAAGATCCTGCGCGCCGGCGATCATCACGGCTCGACCTTCTTTCAGCACGAGCGTTTCCTGGAACTGACCCGGCGCGGGGCCGGCAAGCCGGAGGTCGGCCTTTTCGAAGGGTATTGGTCGGTTCTGATTGGGGAAGCGGCCGAACATTCCGTTCGCACCGGGCAGCCCGTCGATCTACGCCAGTTCGCGCGTGACGCCGCTGCCTGACGCCAGACCCGCCGAGCCTGATTTCATCTCACAGCAGAACCGGCGGATCCAGCCTGCCCTCGACCTTCAGGTCGAGAAGAAACGTCTTGCCCGCGTGCGGGTCGGCCCTGCGTTCCTCGGCGTCCATGCCCTCGAAAGCCGAGGTGACGCCGAGGCGGTCGGCGTTGCGCCCGACGAAGGCTGGGCAGGTGAGCTGCCGCGCCGGCAGCTTGATGCTGCGGATGAGCTCGCCCTCGGGGGAGAGTGCCTCCAGGCAACTGCCACCGAAGCGGGCGTTCCATATCGTTCCTTCGGCATCAATCACCGAACCGTCTATGCCGCCCGGCCGATCGTTGCCATTCATGACAAGAGTCGGTTCGCCCAGCGGCAGCCCCATCTCCGGATCACAGGGGACCCGGTATAGCCGGTTTTCACGCGTGTCGGAAAAATACGCCGTGGCGCCGTCGGGCGAGAAGCTGATCGCGTTCGGGATGGTGATGTCCGGGAACAGCCGGCGCACCTCACCGCGGAAATACCAATAGATCGCGCCGGCCCGCGGCTCGGCCTTCCTGCCCATGGTGCTGAACCAGAACGCGCCGCAGGGGTGCGGCCGTGCATCATTGGAGCGGGTATCCGGACGGTCGGCTTCTACCTCGGCCAGCATCTCCAGTGCACCGCTGGACCGGTTTCTGAGTTGCAGGCCTTTTTCCGTCACCAGGACTTGGCGGTCAGCGTCCACCGCTGCCAGGGCGCTGGCCACCAGAGGCAGATCGTGGATGATCGTCTCGCCGCCGGAGAAAGGCTTTTCCAGAAGTCTTTTTTCGACGATGTCAAACCAGAAGAGCGTATCTGTGCGGGCATCATAGCTCGGCCCCTCTCCCAGATGACAGGGAAGCCCCGAAAAAACCGAAACGCTCACGTCGCTCACAAAACCCCTCCATCGACGATCAGTGTCTGTGCCGTCATCATGCGCGAAAGGCTGGACGCCAAAAAGAGGCACGGGCCGACCATATCCGCCGGCTGCAATGGCTCCCTGAGGCATTGCCGCTCGATATGGCTCTGAAGCCCCTCATCCGTCACCCAGAGCTCCTTTTGGCGTTCGGTGAGCACCCAGCCGGGCGCAATGGCGTTGACGCGGATGCCGGACGGGCCGAGCGCGCCGGCGAGACCTTTGGTGAGCCCGACAATCCCGCCTTTTGCCGCCGTGTAGGCGGGCATTTCGCCCTGATTGATCATATAGGAGATGGACGTGAAATTGATGATGGCGCCGCCGCCGGCCGCCTTCATGCCCGGGACGACGGCCTGAATGGCAAAGAATTGCGGGCGTAGATTGATCGCCTGGTTATTGTCCCAGTAATCTGGCGTGACATCTTCGATCTCGTGCCGATCGTCCCAAGCGGCATTGTTGACGAGGACGGATACGGGTCCGTTTGCTTGCGCGGCCTCCTCCGCCGCCTTGCGAAGCGAGGTGATGTCGCGCAGGTCTGCATGGAGGAAGAGCGGCACATGCCCCTCTTCCTGGCCCAGGCGCTCACATAGAGCGCGGCTTTCATCCTCCGCAATGTCGATGAACGCAACACGTGCGCCCTGACGGAAAAAACCTTCCACCAGAGCGGCGCCGATACCGGAACCGCCGCCGGTAATGAGAACGGATGCGTCTTCGAGATCGGGAAATCTTTCGCTCGGCATCATGATGCTCGGCCTCCTCGGAAGGCAGATATGCCTCTGGCAATTCCCAAAGACAAGAGCGGGCCGGTTTCCGGCACGCCCTCGGTAACGTGGCCGGCGCTCTCGGGTTGCGCGATCAGCAGGCGGCTTTTTTCGGCGAAGACATCACGGCGCGCAGATAATCCAGCGTCTCTTCGGCGCTCTTCGGCTTGCCGAAGAGATAACCCTGCCCACTGCCGCAGCCGAATTCGATCAGGCGGTTTGCCTGCTTCTCATGCTCGATGCCTTCGGCGACGACGTCCATGCCTAGTCCTTCGCACATGGCGAGAATGGCGCGGATGATGTGCTCGGACGGCCGATCCTCGAGTATCGATGAAACGAACGCGCGGTCGATCTTGAGCTTGTCGAAGTGGAAGTCGCGAAGTCGCCCCAGGCTGGACTGACCTGTGCCGAAATCGTCCAGCGAGACACGAATGCCCACCCTTTGCATGTCCTGCACGATCTTCTCTGCCGAGGCGGGATTGGTCATCAGCCCGGTCTCCGTGATCTCGATTTCCAGGCGACGCGGATTGAAGCCGGTGCGCTCCAGTATGGCGAGGATCTGCAGGCCGGTGTTGTGGTCAACGAGTTGCGACGGCGAGAGATTGAACGAAAGGAAAAGATGCTCCGGCCATTCGCGGGCCGTCTCCACCGCCTTTCGCAGGACCAGCTGCGAGAGCTGGGAGATGATGCCGCGTTCCTCGGCGATGGGAATGAAAACCCCAGGCGGAACGGGGCCCAGGTCCCGATCCGTCCAGCGCGCCAGCGCCTCGAACCCAACGATTCGCCGCGTCGCCAGATCGACGATCGGTTGGAAATGAGGCTCCACCTCGCCAGCCGCGGCCGCCCGGCGAAGGGCCTGCTCGATGCGGGTGACGCGCTTTGCGGCTTCCTCCATTTGCTGCGTGTAGACGACAACGTGGCCCCGGCCGGAGCGCTTGGCCTGATAAAGCGCCGTCTCGGCCTTGCTCAAGAGGTGATCTGTCGTATCCCCTTCGGAGTAGAACAGGGAGCAGCCGACGGAAGCGGAGAGCCGCGCCGTGCGGTGGCCCACGTCATAGGGCGCGGACAGAATCTCGATCAGCATGCGTGCTTTATCGGCCGCCGCATCCTCGCTGAACACCATTGGAAAGAGAAAGGCGAACTCGTCCGCTCCGATGCGCGTCACGGTGGAGGTCTCGTCCATGGCTGCGCGCAGCCGCATGGCGACCTGCTGAAGAATGTCGTCGCCCGCGCTGCGGCCGAAGAGATCGTTGATCGGCTTGAAGCCGTCGAGATCGAGAACAAAAACAGCGAAGGGAGCAGGATCATCCGCTCGTTCGGCGATCAGCCGGTTCACCTTGTCGAAGAAACGGTTGGCATTGCCCAGACCTGTCAGTGGATCGGTGAGCACCAGCTCTTCACTGCGGCCGTTTTCGATTTTGCGGATCGGCAGGGCGGACGCCATCTATTTTCCCAATAAAACAATGTTTTGACCTTATCTTGCCTGCGAAAGTGTTTAGGAAACGTATCTTTCATCGGCGCGAGGCCTTGAGACATGTTGGTGCTGGACCGGTATAAATGCCGTTTCTTGACAGGCGGGCGCGGGCGGCGTCATTTGCGCTCAACGATAGTCAGGGCGAATTGGATTCTCGCTCTAGGCGCCAACTTGACGGAGACAGTCTGCCATGCCGCTCAGCGTCGCGTTTCAGATGGACCACATTTCAACAGTGTCGATCGCCGGTGACACCACATTCGCGCTGGCGCTGGAGGCGCAGAGACGCGGTCATCAGCTTTGGCACTATACGCCCGACCGGCTGTCACAGCGCGGCGACCGCGCGATCGCGGCGCTGGAGGAGATGAGCGTCCGCGACGAGGCGGGCGATCATTACACACTCGGCGCGCCGGTGAAGACGGACCTGTCGGAGCTGGACGTCGTCCTGCTTCGTCAGGATCCACCCTTCGACATGCACTACATCACGACAACGCATATCCTGGAGCGGGTTCATCCGCAGACACTCGTGGTCAACGACCCGGCCTGGGTGCGCAACAGCCCGGAAAAGATTTTCGTCACGGAGTTCGCCGACCTCATGCCGGACACGCTGATCACACGCGACGCGTCTGAGGTCGATGCCTTTCGCAAGGATCACGGCGACATCATCGTCAAGCCGCTCTATGGCAATGGCGGAGCCGGCATTTTCCACCTGCTCGAGGCCGACCGCAACCTTGCCGCCCTTCTGGAGCTGTTCACGCAGACCTTTCGCGAGCCCTTCATCGTCCAGCGCTACCTGAAAGAGGTGCGCGGCGGCGACAAGCGCATCATTCTGATCGAAGGCGAGCCTGTCGGCGCCATCAACCGCGTGCCGGCAGAGCACGATTCGCGCTCGAACATGCATGTGGGCGGGCGCGCCGAGCCCTCCGAACTGACGGAGCGCGAACGCGAAATCTGCGCACGCATCGGCCCGGCCCTGCGCGAACGCGGCTTCACCCTGGTGGGGATCGACGTGATCGGCGGACTGCTCACGGAGATCAACGTCACCTCGCCGACGGGCGTGCGGGAGGTGCAGAAGTTCGGCGGCGCGGATATAGCCGGGCTCTTCTGGGATGCCGTCGAGGAGCGCCGGACACGGACGTGATCCGCTACTTTTCCGTGCATTGACTTATTCTGTTCGCCAAACGTTCTTGAAGCGTGTGTTCTTTTGTGCTGAATAGGCTTTGGGCCAATACTTCAGGCGAGGGGCGCCGAAAGGCGGGGGCGTATGGTTTCGCGCGTACAGACGGTTGCGTTTCAGGGAATCGAAGCTGTTCCGGTCAATGTCCAGGTGATGGTCGCGCCGGGCAAGATGGGCATTCAGATCGTCGGCCTCGGCGACAAGGCGGTCACGGAAAGCCGAGAAAGGGTGCAGGCTGCGCTTCATGCCTCCGGCCTTTCCATGCCACCAAAGCGCGTAACGGTGAATCTGGCGCCCGCCGACCTGCCGAAGGAAGGCAGCCATTACGACTTGCCGATCGCGCTGGGCCTCATGGCCGCGCTCGGGGCTGTTCCGGCGGACGCGCTGGGCGACTATATCGTGCTCGGAGAGCTCGCGCTTGACGGCACCGTAGCGCCCGTGGCCGGCGTTCTTCCAGCCGCCATAGGGGCGAACGGGCTGGGCAAGGGCCTGATCTGCCCGTATGAATGCGGGCCGGAGGCAGCCTGGGCGAGCGAAGATATCGACGTTCTTGCCCCGCGCAGCCTGGTGGCGCTCGCCAACCATTTCCGCGGGACGCAGGTCATGACCCGCCCGCAGCCGGCTGTGGGCCCGCCGCCGGGGGAAATGCCCGATCTCGCCGACATCAAGGGGCAGGAAAGCGCCAAGCGCGCACTCGAAGTGACGGCGGCCGGCGGCCACAATCTTTTGATGGTCGGACCTCCAGGGGCGGGAAAGTCGATGCTCGCCCAGCGTCTTCCCTCCATCCTGCCGCCTCTTTCGCCGCGCGAACTCCTGGAGGTTTCGATGATCGCCTCCATCGCCGGGGAACTGGCCGACGGGCGACTTTCGGACCGCAGGCCATTCCGCGCGCCGCATCATTCGGCATCCATGGCCGCCATGGTGGGCGGCGGGCTGCGGGTCCGGCCCGGGGAGGCGTCGCTCGCGCACCACGGCGTGCTTTTCCTGGACGAATTGCCGGAATTTTCCCAGCAGGTGCTCGATTCCCTGCGCCAGCCGCTGGAAACAGGCGAATGCATCATCGCCCGTGCGAACCAGCGGGTCAGTTATCCGGCCAAGCATCAGCTCATTGCAGCGATGAACCCCTGCCGCTGCGGCATGGCGGGAGAGCCGGGCCATCGCTGCGCACGGGGGCCGCGCTGCCAGACTGACTACCAGGCGCGCATCTCCGGGCCGTTCCTCGACCGTATCGATCTCAGGATTAACGTGCCGGCAGTGACGGCAAGCGACCTCATCCGCCCCCGAAAGGCCGAGGCGAGCGCATCGGTCGCGGAGCGGGTGGCACGGGCACGGAACATTCAGCGCGAGCGCTACGCCGCGCTCGGCCTGCCGGGCTGGATGACGAACGCCCGATGCTCGGCCGCGCTCGTGGAGGAGGTTGCCGCACCCGACTCGGAGGGCCTGGCCCTTATCCAGGACGCGAGCGAGAAAATGAGCCTCTCCGCTCGCGCATTCCATCGCGTGCTCAAGGTAGCGCGCACGCTGGCCGATCTGGAAGGACAGGAGAAGGTCGGGCGCATCCACATTGCGGAGGCGATCTCCTATCGCGTGGCCAGTGACCAGGTTGCACAGGCGGCTTGAGGCAAGCCTGGTCAGTGTCATGGGGGAGAACCAAGAGGGGCAGGCGGTGAGGAGAGGCTCGCGCTTAACTTCGTGAACACCGCCGATTGGTCGGAAGACGGCGAGATCGTCCACGAAAAGATCGAAAGCCTGCCTGATCTTCAGTTATGGGCCAGCAGAGTGGGCCTTCATGCCTTCGAGCTGCCGTCAGATCTGGATAGGATCCATGCGTTGAGGATGCATCTGCGAAGCGATCTTCTCCATCTGGTTGCCGCAGCCGCTTCGGGACAATTCGTGCCGCGTTTGTATGGCGTGAGTGATGCGGACGCCTCACCTGTTGAAAAGGCAATAGCTGCCGCGGCTGCTAGCCTGTTCCTCGACTTTTACGAGGCGCGGCGGATCAAGAAGTGCCCGGGTAGCAATTGTGGCTGGCTCTTCCTGGATGAGACCGGGAATGGGCGCCGTCGATGGTGCTCAATGGAAACATGCGGAAATCGCACCAAAGCGCGTCGGCATCATCTGCGGGTGAACGCTGTGGAAGACTGACAAGAGCAAATCAGGAGTTGGAGTGCCCCGGCGTCAACGCATCTCCGACCCTTCGGCGCTTCCGGAGTGCCCAATTCCCCCTGTCGCTTTCCGGCTTCCTCGCCCGTCGAACTCGACGGCACCCTTCAGTAGCCTGCCTTGCGGTCAACGAGGTTCTTCAGCGGTTCGCCGCGATCGTGAGCGGCCATCTGGGCTAGCATTGGGGCGACCAGATGTGCGGGGTCCGAGCTTGCGGCCGCGTGCGGCGTAACGAAGACGCGCGGATGGCTCCAGAGCGGACTGTCCGGGTCGAGCGGTTCATGCTCGAACACGTCGAGGCTCGCCTCCTTCAGCGTGCCTCTCTCCAGTGCCTCCAGAATATCGGCCTCGCGCTGCAGCGGCCCACGGCCCGCGTTGATCAGGCACGGCCCGCCGAGCGGCCCTTCCTGGCGCAGGCGCTCCAGCACGGAGCGGTCGATGATGCCTTCGGTCGCGGCGGTCAATGGCAGTAGGACAACAAGAATGTCTGTGGCGTTCAGGAATGGCGTCAGACCCTCGTCACCATGGAAGCCCGTGACACCCTCCATCCGGTGTGGACGGCGGCTCCAGCCATTCACCTTGAAGCCGAGCGCTGTCAGCGCCCGAGCCGCCGTCCCACCCAACTCACCGAGGCCCATGATGCCTACGGCCACCTCGTTGGCCGGCGGCTGAGGAGGTTCATGCCAGACCTTTTCCTGCTGTTGTGTGCGGTAAATCCTGCCCTGGCGCTGATGATCGAGGACGCGCCAGCAGACATATTCGACCATATATTGGGTGAGGTTTTGCGCAACCACCCGCACGATCGGCACATCGGGCAGGTCCGGGTCGGCGAAGATGTGATCCACACCGGCGCCCAGCGAAAAAATCGCCTTGAGGTTGGGCAGGCGCGACAGGATGCCGGGCTGCTGCTTCCAAACAACAGCATATTCGACGCTCGGATCCTCCGGCCCATTCGGTTCCAGCACGACCGGCCGCTCCCGGGACAAGAGCTCGTACCAACGCTGCGGGTGCATGCCCGTTACGGACAGCAGAATGCGGCCGGTCGCCGGCTTGTCGGTCATGTTTCCTCCCTGGATCTATTCGCTGACCACGCCGCCGGGAACGGCTGCAAGGTCGAAGGCGGCCGCGATCAGCGCGCGCGTGTAGTCGGTTTCCGGATTGTGGAAGATCTGGTCGGCCGTACCCGCCTCCACGACCTTGCCTGAACGCATGACGACCACCTCGTTGGCGAGCGCGCGGATCACTTTGAGATCATGGCTGATGAAGAGGTAGGCGAGATCATAGCGTTTCTGCAGATCCCGGAGAAGGTCCACCACCTGTGCCTGTACACTCATGTCGAGGGCGGAGGTCGGCTCGTCCAGCATCACGAAGCGGGGTTTCAGAACCATCGCGCGGGCAATCGCGATGCGCTGGCGCTGCCCGCCGGAAAATTCGTGCGGATAGCGAAAGCGCGCTTCAGGATCGATCCCGACCTCGCCCAGCACATCCACCACCATCCGGTCCCGCTCCTCGGGGGAAAGTTGCGGCTCGTGGATCTCCAGCCCCTCCTGAATGATCTCGGCCACGGACATGCGCGGGCTCAAGCTGCCGAAGGGATCCTGGAAGACGATCTGAATCTGCCGGCGCAGCGGCCGCATGTCACTGAACGAGCGGGTGTCGATGCGCTGGCCATCAAAGCGGATTTCGCCACGCGACGAAATCATGCGTGAGAGGGCCAGGCCGAGCGTCGTCTTGCCGGATCCTGATTCCCCCACCACGCCGAGGGTTTGCCCGGCCCGCACGGTGACATCGACACCGTCAACACCCTTCACGTGATCGACGGTGCGGCGCAGAAAGCCTTTTTTAATCGGAAACCAGACGCGAATATCCTGCCCTTCCATCACCCGCTCCGCGGAAAGGTTCGCCTGTGGCGGCTCCCCTTTGGGCTCGGCGGCCAATAGATGGCGCGTATAGGCGTGCTGCGGGTTGGAAAAGATTTCCTTCGTGGCCCCACGTTCGACGATCTTGCCGTCCGTCATCACACAGACCCGATCCGCAACCCTGCGCACGACGCCGAGGTCGTGCGTGATGAACAGCATCGACATATCCCTCTCACGGCGCAGGCGCCCCAAAAGCTCGAGGATTTGCGCCTGCACGGTGACATCGAGGGCCGTGGTCGGCTCGTCGGCGATCAGGAGGTCGGGCTCGTTCGCCAGCGCCATGGCGATCATCACGCGCTGGCGCTGGCCTCCGGAAAGCTGGTGCGGGAAGGCGTCGAGACGCTTTTCCGGCTCCTGGATGCCGACCTGATGCAAGAGTTCCAGCGTACGCGCCTTGGCGGCCTTCTCGCCCATGCCGCGATGCAGCTTCAGAATCTCACCAACCTGCTTTTCAATCGTATGAAGCGGGTTGAGCGAGGTCATCGGCTCCTGAAAGATCATGCTGATCCGGTTACCACGCACCTGCCGGAGCGCCGTTTCGTCCGTGGTGAGCAGGTTTCGCCCCTCGTAAAAGATCTCGCCGGAGGGGTGGCTGGCTGCAGGATAGGGCAGCAGCTTCAGCACCGACAGCGCGGTAACCGACTTGCCCGATCCCGATTCGCCCACCAGGGCGACCGTCTCGCCCGGTGCGATGTCGAAGGAGATATGGTCGACGGCGAGCGTCTCCTCGCCACCTTGGGCAAATGCGACCGATAAATCGCGGATGGAGAGGAGGGCCTGGCTCATCTGAAGGTCTTCCGCGGGTCGAAGGCGTCGCGCACGGCTTCGCCTATGAAGATAAGGAGCGAGAGCATGATGGAAAGGCTCAGGAAGCCGGCGACGCCGAGCCAGGGTGCATTCAGGTTGCGCTGACCCTGGCGCAGCAGTTCACCCAGTGACGGGGACCCCGGCGGAAGACCAAAGCCGAGGAAATCGAGCGAGGTCAGCGTCGTAATCGATCCGTTTAGGATGAAGGGGAGAAAGGTGAGCGTCGCCACCATGGCGTTCGGCAGCAGGTGGCGGAACATGATGGTCCGGTTCGGCACGCCGAGGGCACGCGCGGCACTCACATACTCGAAATTGCGCGCACGCAGGAATTCGGCGCGCACCACGCCCACGAAAGCCACCCAGGAGAAGAGCAGCATGATGCCGAGCAGAATCCAGAAGCCCGGCGGCAGCACGGCGGCAATGATCAGGATGAGGTAGAGGACCGGGATGGACGTCCATATCTCAATGAAGCGCTGGAAGATAAGGTCGGTCCAGCCGCCGAAATAGCCCTGCACGGCACCGGAGGCAACACCGATCACCGCCGAAGCGCCCGTCAGGATGAGGCCGAAGAGCACCGAAATGCGGAATCCGTATATAACGCGCGAGAGCACATCGCGGGCCTGATCGTCCGTGCCAAGCCAATTCCAGTTGCCAACCGTGCAGTTGGGGTCGTCCACGCCTAGCGGATAGCGCCCGCAGCGTTCCTCCTGAGTATAGAGCCAGGAGGGCTTGGCGGGTGCGGCCTCGGGAATCTCGCTATTGACCGTGCGGTAAGAGTAGCGGATGGGCGGCCAGATCATCCACCCATTGGAATTGATCTCTTCCTGGATGAAGGGGTCCCGATAATCCGTGACGGCCAGAAAGCCGCCAAACTTTTCCTCCGGATAGTCGACAACGACGGGAAAGAGGATCTCACCGTTGTAGGAGGCGATCAGCGGTTTGTCGTTTGCGATGAACTCGGCAAACAGCGACAGAATAAAGAGGACGAGGAATATCCAGAGCGACCAGTATCCGCGCCGATTGGCCTTGAAATTCTGCCAGCGCCGCCGGTTGAGCGGCGAAAGCCAGGGCCGCGAAACCCTGCGGCGGACACGCTGGACCTGCGCTTGGCTTTGGAACTCCGACATCTAGACGTCCCTCCGCTCGAAATCGATGCGCGGATCAATCAGCGTGTAGGTGAGGTCGGATAGCAAGGTGACGATCATGCCCAGAAGCGAGAAAATGTAGAGCGTGGCAAACACCACCGGATAGTCGCGATCGATGACCGAGCGGAAGCCGAGCAGGCCCAGCCCGTCAAGCGAGAAGATGCTCTCGATGAGCAGCGCGCCGGTGAAGAAGGCCGAGATAAACGCTCCTGGAAAACCGGCGATGATGATGAGCATGGCATTGCGGAAAACGTGGCCATAAAGCACCTGGCGCTCCGAAAGGCCCTTTGCGCGCGCCGTCGTCACGTATTGCTTACGGATCTCGTCCAGAAAGGAGTTCTTGGTCAGGAGCGTGGTGGTGGCGAAAGCCGAAAGCACCAAGGCCGTCAGCGGCAATGCCAGATGCCAGAAATAATCGACGATTCTCATCGGCCAGGAAAGCTGGTCCCAATTATCCGAGACGAGGCCGCGCAGCGGGAACCAGTCGAAGAAGGAGCCTCCGGCAAACAGGACCATCAGCAGAATGGCGAACAGAAAACTCGGGATGGCGTAGGCGACGATGACGACGCCACTCGTCCACACGTCGAAGGGTGTACCGTCCCTGACCGCCTTTCGAATGCCGAGCGGGATCGAAATGCCGTAAGACAAGAGCGTGATCCAGAGCCCGAGCGAAATGGAGACGGGCATCTTTTCGATGATCAGGTCAATGACCGAAATATCGCGAAAATAGCTTTCCCCGAAATCGAAGCGGATATAGTTCCACAGCATCAGCCCGAAACGTTCATGGGCCGGCTTGTCGAATCCGAATTGCTGCTCGAGCTGCGCGATGAATTGGGGATCGAGCCCCTGAGCCCCGCGATACTGGGAATTACCGCTTTCGGCTCCGGCAAAGTCCGACCCGCCGCCGGTCAGTCGGGCGTCGGTGCCCCCGGCCTGTCCGGTGACCTGGGCGATCACCTGCTCGACCGGTCCGCCGGGCGCAAACTGAACTACGATGAACGAAATGAGCATTATCCCGAGCAGGGTCGGAATCATGAGCAGCAGGCGACGTAGAAGATAAGCGCCCATTAGCGTTCCACCCCGGCCGGTATTGTTCTTAATCGAAGTCTTTTCACGCGGTCGCTACGCTCTTCCAATCGCCTTTGCCTTTTCCTCGTGGTACCACCATAGGGCCTCCACCGGGAAGAAATAATCCGGCTTGTCCCTGAAGCCAAACATGTCCCAATAGGCGACGCGGTGGTTGGGAGAATACCAGTTGGGTATCCAGTCGCGCCGGGCCCGCAACACCCGGTCGAGCGCACGCATGGCGACGATGAGCTCTTCCCGGCTTTCGGCACGGCCGGCAAACTCGACAATCCGGTCGACGGCGGGATCGGCCGTGCCGGGGAGATTGCTCGAGCCCTGAACCTCGGCCGAACGGGAATGGAAGACGACCTCGAGAGCATCATAGGTCGGCGTCGCTCCCAATGAGAAATGGACGCCCACCATGTCGAAGTCGAAATCGGTGAGCCGCCGCTCATATTGTGACGCGTCGAGCCGCCGGATCGAGGCGTCGATGCCGACGGCGCGCAGATTCTGGATAAATGGGCTCGCGACCTGAACGAACACTTCGTCGCGCACGATGTACTCTAGCACGAGCCGCTCACCAGCCTCATTCTGAAGAAACCGGCCATCGCTCTGCCAGCCCGCTTCGTTCAGCAGTTGGCGTGCACGCGACAAGAGGTCTCGATCCCGGCCCGATCCATCGGAAACGGGCTGCATAACCGCCTCGCCAAACGCTTCGTCGGGTATCTGGCCGCGGAACTCCTTTAGGATTTCGAGCTCTTCAGGAGAGGGGCGTCCGCTGGCGGCAAAGTCGGAGTGTTCAAACATTGAGTGCCGGCGCTCGTACAATTCGTAGAAGAAATTGCGGTTGGTCCACTTGAAGTCAAAGCACAAAGCAATGGCCTCGCGGACGCGAGAATCGGCAAAACGCGAGCGGCGCTGATTGAGCGCCCAGCCCTGTAGGCTCGCCCGCGGCTCGCCGGGAAACTCGCGCTTGACCACCTGCCCTTCCTGCAGCGCTGGAAAGTCATAGCCGGTCGCCCAGACGCGCGAGGTCATTTCTTCCCGCCACATCGCATCGCCTTTCTTGAACGCTTCGAAGGCGGCGTTGCGGTCACGGAAAAAGTCGAGGCGGATGCGATCGAAGTGGTAGAGGCCGCGACGGACCGGAAGCTCGCGCGCCCAGTATTCCTCCACGCGGTCGTACTCGATGTACCGACCAGCGGAGAAACGTCCGACCTTGTAGGGGCCAGAGCCGGGCAAAGGCTTGATTTCGGAGCTGTCGAAAGGTTCGCCTTCCAGGGCCTCGCGCGAAAACACCGGAAGCTGCACCGCGTCGAAGATCGTCCGCTCCGATTGTTTACCGGAGAAGGACAGGCGGCAGGTCTGCCGGTCGACGGCCTCGGCCTCGACCAGCTGCCTGAGACTGAGGACGATCTGTGGATGGCCCTTTTCCTTGAGCAGGTTATAGCTGAAGACCACATCCTCGGCGGTCAGCGGCGAGCCGTCGTGAAATCGTGCCTCGGGGCGGAGCCGGAAGGTGAAGCTGTTGCGGTCCTCCGAAAGGGTCACGGTTTCGGCCAGAAGCCCGTAGAGCGCGTCCGGCTCATCCCAGGCCCAGGTCATCAGCTGGTCGAAACACATCTCCATGCGCGGCGGCGCATCGCCCCCGCGCACGTAGCTGTTCAGTGTGTTGAAGGTGAGGACGTTCTGATTGTAATACCAATAGGTGGGCTGGAAATTGAACGTTCCGCCGTTTGGCGCATCGGGGTTGGCATACTCGAAATGGCTGAAATCCGCCGGGTATTTGAATTCCCCGAAGGCCGAAATTCCATGCAGCGCGGTCCCGGTCGGCAAGCGGGCAAACGCCTTGCCGGGGAGGAGCGGCGCGCTCAGCGCCGCTCCAGCAAGCTCGAGAAATCGGCGTCTGGAGAAACATGCGGACATCGGCTCAGTTCTCGTCTTCGCCGTATTCCTCTTCGATCTCCTCCTCGCGCTCCGGGCGGACCCACCATGACTCGATATCCACTCCCGCATACGCGGGCTGCTCGTCCGGGATACCGAATTT
This sequence comes from Chelativorans sp. YIM 93263, assembly GCF_028767125.1. Lineage (GTDB taxonomy): Bacteria > Pseudomonadota > Alphaproteobacteria > Rhizobiales > Rhizobiaceae > Chelativorans. The sequence continues at coordinate 656,627 of NZ_JAKCWP010000001.1, read as the reverse complement.
GTTCCAGTACGCGTAACGCAGCGTCGGCTGATAATATTGCGGAATCATAAAGTAATTCCACAGCAGCACCCGGTCGAGGGCCCGTGTCAGCGCGACGAGTTCCTCTCGGTCTTCGGCGTAGATGATTTTATTGACCAATGCATCGACCACCGGGTCCTGAATACCGGCAAGATTGCGCGATCCAGGAATTTCGGCTGCTTCGGAGCTCCAGTAATCTCGCTGTTCGTTGCCAGGTGAATTCGACTGGGCAAAACGAGAGGTTACGGCGTCAAAATCGAATTGTTGAACGCGCTGGATATATTGCGATGTATCGACAATGCGCAAAGTTGCATCGATACCTATCCTCCTCAGATTTGCGATGAGGCCGCCGGCGATAACTTCCGATGTCGGCGAGGAGCCAAGGAACTCAATCCTGAACTGTTCGCCTGTCTCTTCGTTGACCATGCGTCCATCCCTGATTACCCATCCCGCCTCTTTGAAGAGCCGCACAGCTTCGCGGAGATATTCCCGTTCGGACTGCGGGGTGTCGAAAACCGGCAGCTCGAATTCTTCGGTGAAGAGCTCCGGCGGCAGCTCGTCACGGAACTCCTCCAGGATCTCCAATTCCTGCCCCTCGGGGAAGCCGGTTGCCGCAAGCTCGGAGTTTTCGAAATAGCTGCCGAAGCGCTCATTGAGGCCGAAGAAATGCGTACGGTTCTGCTGTTCGAAGTTATACGCGAGGGTCAGGGCTTCGCGCACTCTTGGATCATCAAAGTGTGGTTTGCGCATGTTGAACACGAAAGCCTGCATCGCGTGGATGCTGCCAGCGGTGAACTCGCGCTTGATAACGTCGCCGGCCTCGACGGCCGGGAAATTGTAGTCTTGTGACCAGCGACGCGAACTGAGCTCACGCCGGATATCTTCTATACCGCCCTTTGTAAAAGCCAGGAACGCGGCATTATCGTCGACGAAATAACTATATCGTCTCCGATCATAATTATAGCGGCCAATGTTAACCGGCAGGTCGGCCGCCCAATAATCCTCTACCCGCTCCCAAACGATCTCCGAACCGGGCTCGAAACTCGCAATACGGTAAGGGCCGCTACCGAGCGGCGGTTCCAGCGTTGGTGCTGCGATATCGCGCTGATCGCCTTCGGCGTTGGTTCCTGTCCACCAATGCTTCGGCAGCACCGGAAGATCGCCCATTATATGCGGCAACTCCCTGTTACCCGCCTGATCAAAACGGAAGTGCACTTCGCGTTCCGAAACCGCCACAGCCTCTTCGACATTTGCGAAGTATTGGCTGTGCTGCGGGCTTACCTCCTTCAGTGTATCGAATGACCAAACCACATCTTCCGCGGTGATCGGTGTACCGTCATGCCAACGGGCTTCGGGGTTAATACGGTAGGTGGCCGAGGAATAATCTTCCGGGTACTTGAAGGCTTCCGCTACAAGCGGGTGACTGGTACCCGGTTCCTCGGGCGATTGTTGCATAAGCGTTTCCCATAGGAGGCCACCGAAACTGGTTAGCCCTGCCGCGGGTGTGCCCCGGACGACAAAGGGATTGAAGCTGTCGAAAGTGCCAGGGGCTGTCGAGTTCAGCGTACCTCCCTTGGGAGCGTCCGGGTTGACGTAAGCGTAACGCTCGAAAACCTCGGTCTCCGCCTCGGAATCGATGAGCGAACTCGCCGTCCGCCATTCCTGCTCGTCCTGGGCGCCGGCCGTTGTCGCGGCGAGCATCGCGGCGAAACCGCCGATCAGCACTCCCGTTCTGCAACTGAACCCGTGCAATGCCCTCATACAATCGCCTCCACACATTTGACCCTATCGAACGTAGTCCATCAGAAGCGCTTGGCAAATGGCCGTACCGGTTCGAAATACGAAAAAAGCCGGCAAAGCCGGCTTTTCGAGGGCAAACAGCAACAAACCCTTTCCGGCGACAACCCGGCTACTGTTCTACGCCCGCCGGCTCTTCTTCGGCCGTATCACCTTCGCCAGCGGCAGCACCGGAATCGCCTGTTTCCCCGCCGGCAGCGCCTTCGCCACCGCCGCCGCTTTCATCCACAGATCCATCAAGCGGTTCAACGGCATCGTCAGCGGCATCGGCTCCCCCGTCGCCAATCCCGGTGTCCGCGGCATCATCTCCCGCCGCCTGGCCGGCATCGCCATCAGCGGCCGCATCGTCGCTTGCCGCTTCATCGCCTTCTTCGGACGCCGCTGAATCGTCTTCGTCCGCGGCGGCTTCACCCTCTTCCGCGCCGGCTTCGGGCAGCGGCGCGGGGTCATCCGACATGGAGCGCAGATAGGCGATCACATTGGCGCGATCCTCGATGTTGGCCAGACCGGCAAACGCCATTGCCGTTCCCGGAATAAAGCCCCGCGGATCGGCAAGGAAATGATCCAGATTCTCATAGGTCCATGTGACCTCTCCGCCCTCGGAGAAATCCACGATTGCGCCGGAATAGCCGAAGCTTTCATCGCTGGCGATGGGCGCATTAACAATGTCCCACAGATTCGGGCCGACCTTGTTGGGCTCGCCTTCCCCAACCGAGTGACAGGCCTGACAGCGCCTGAAAACGCTCTCGCCCGCGGAGGCATCGGCCGAAGCCAGAAGTGGCAGGATCAACTCCGGCTCCTCCTCAGCGTCGGCTTCGCCCGTGCCGTCGTCCTCAGGAACCTCGATCGCATAACCCGGCGTCTCCGGCGCAGGCGAGGAGAAAACGGCGTGCGAGACAAGATTGACGGAAAAGATGACGAAAATCACGGCGAGCAAGGCGCCGATAATCTTGTTGAGTTCGAAAGAGTCCATTCGCCCTGATATTCCTTGTTCTCGCACGCCCTTTTGAAAGGCCAGGCTCAAAAGGCCTTGATGGTTTGTCCCCATGATCGGCCGCTGCCGATAAAACGCGCGGAAACTATGTCTTTTGCTTCAGGCTTGCAACACATATAAGGCGGTTTGCGCTGAGACCTTTTGCCACTTTTGACCGAATCCCTCAATTGCCCGATCGTCTATGAACGCCATTATCCTCATTCCCGCCCGCATGGCCTCCACCCGCCTTCCCGGAAAACCGCTCGCGGACATAGGAGGCAGGCCGATGATCGCGCATGTGGCCGAGCGGGCACTCGAAAGCGGGGCGGGGCGGGTTGTGGTGGCCACCGATACGCCCGAGATAGTCACTGCGGTGGAAATGAAAGGCATTGAAGCCGTGCTGACACGGGGGGACCATCAGTCCGGCTCGGACCGGATTTCCGAGGCGCTTTCCACGGTCGATCCGGACAGGCAGGCGGATGTCGTCATCAACCTTCAGGGCGACCTCCCCACGATTCCGGCGGCGGATATCCGCGCCGTGCTCGACCTCTTGGAAACCGGCGAGGCCGATATCGCAACGCTCGGCGTGAAAATCGCGGAAGAAGCGGAAAAGACCAATCCGAGCGTGGTCAAGATCGTGGGGTCGCCCCTGGATGACAGGGCCGATCCGAAGCGGCTGCGCGCGCTCTACTTCACGCGGGCCACGGCGCCCTGGGGCGAGGGGCCGCTTTATCACCATATCGGCATCTATGGCTATCGCCGGGCGGCTCTCGAGCGCTTCGTCGCGCTGCCACCCTCCGCGCTGGAGAAGCGCGAACGGCTGGAACAGCTTCGCGCACTGGAGGCGGGCATGCGCATCGAGGCCGAAATCGTGCGCTCCGTTCCGCTGGGTGTGGATACTCCCGAGGACCTGGACCGTGCCCGGCAAATTCTTTCCAACGATCGGAATAGTTGACAATGGCGCCAAAAATGACAAACAAGATCGCCTTCCAGGGTGAACCCGGGGCCAATTCCGACACTGCCTGCCGCAACATGTATCCGGATATGGAGCCACTGCCCTGCCCGACCTTCGAGGACGCGTTCAATGCGGTAGAAACCGGTAAGGCCGACCTCGCCATGATTCCGATCGAGAACACGATCGCCGGGCGCGTCGCCGATATTCATCACTTGCTGCCGCATTCCAAACTCTATATCGTCGGCGAGTATTTCCTGCCGATCCGCTTCCAGCTCATGGTGCTGCCGGGGGTCGCACAATCCGAGATCAAGGCGGTCTACAGCCACATCCACGCGCTGGGGCAGTGCCGCAAGATCATCCGCCGGCACCGCTGGACGCCGAGGGTAGCGGGCGACACCGCGGGTGCTGCGCGCCGCGTCGCAGAGGAGAAAGTGCGCGCGAACGCTGCGCTCGCGCCGGCGCTGGCGGCGGATCTCTACGGGCTCGACATCATCGCAGAAAATGTCGAGGATACGGACAACAACGTCACCCGCTTCGTCGTCCTGTCGAAAGAGAAGCGCTGGGCGCAGCGCAGCGCGCCCGACCAGCAGATGATGACGACCTTCATCTTCCGCGTGCGCAACGTTCCGGCCGCACTTTACAAGGCCATGGGCGGATTCGCCACGAACGGCGTGAACATGACCAAGCTGGAAAGCTATCAGCTCGGCGGAAAGTTTTTCTCGACGCTCTTCTATGCCGATGTCGAAGGTCATCCAGACGACAGGAATGTTGCCCTGGCGCTGGAGGAACTCGGCTTCTTCTCCCGCGAGGTGCGGATTCTGGGTGTATATGCCGCCCATCCTTTCCGAGAGATGCAGAGCGAAGACGACGAGTGAAACTCGTTTTGCGCCGGAAGGCAGCCCAATAGAATTATTTTTCCGATCTTGGATTTTCACGTCCAATCCAGAACTCAAAGCTGTGATATGCGGCGCCTATCTGTATAATGTTATTCCTTGAGACAGGGAGAGGACCCATGGGCCTTCGCATCAACGACACAGCACCCGATTTTACCGCCGAAACCACACAGGGCACGATCAACTTTCATGAGTGGATCGGCGACGGCTGGGCCGTGCTCTTCAGCCATCCGAAAAACTTCACGCCCGTCTGCACTACCGAGCTCGGCACGATGGCGGGCCTGGAAGGCGAATTCCGCAAGCGCAATGCCAAGATCATCGGCATTTCAGTGGATCCGGTGCAGGATCATCATCGCTGGCAGGACGATATCGAAACGGCCACAGGATTCCGCGTCGAGTACCCGCTCATCGGCGACAAAGACCTGAAGATCGCCAAGCTTTACGACATGCTCCCGGCCGAGGCGGGTGATTCTTCCGAGGGACGCACGCCGGCCGACAACGCGACGGTGCGCTCGGTCTACATCATCGGGCCGGACAAGAAGATCAAGCTGGTCCTGACTTACCCGATGACCACCGGCCGCAACTTCGAGGAAATCCTCCGGGCCATCGATTCGATCCAGCTTACGGCCAAGCACCAGGTAGCGACCCCGGCCAACTGGAAGCTGGGCGACGACGTGATCATCACGCCGGCCGTCTCGGACGAAGATGCCAAAGCCCGCTTCGGCGGTTTCGAGACGATCCTGCCCTATCTGCGCAAGACCAAACAGCCCTCGGCGTAATGCCTCGCGGTGAGGCCGGAATTCCGGCCTCACCCCCTCTTCCGGCGCGTCCCCAGGTCGCTCTATTCGCAATGGCAAGCCGGCTTGCAATCGGCTATGGTCGCCGCGAATTCGTGAAAGGCAGACAATGACGGAAGAGCGAACCACCGCGTCAGGCGGGATGGAAACGGCCTTCGGGTTCCGCCGGGTCGAGGAGGCGGAGAAGCAGCCCCTCGTCAATGACGTCTTTCATCGGGTTGCCGAACGCTATGACCTGATGAACGACCTCATGTCGGCGGGGCTTCACCGCACATGGAAGGACGCCATGGTGTCCTGGCTCGCCCCACCCCGACGCCCGGGCTTCAAGACCCTGGACGTGGCAGGCGGCACGGGCGACATCGCCTTGCGCATCGTGGAGGCCTCCGGCCGGCAAGCGCAGGTTACCGTGCTCGACATCAATGACTCGATGCTGACCGTCGGCCGCGAGCGGGCAGAAAAACGCGGCCTGGCCGACAATCTTGCTTTCATCGAAGCGAATGCGGAGGACCTGCCGTTTCCCGAATCGACGTTTGACGCCTATACGATTGCCTTCGGCATCCGCAATGTTCCGCATATCGATACGGCACTTGCCGAGGCATACCGGGTTCTCAGACCGGGCGGGCGCTTTCTGTGCCTGGAGTTTTCCGACGTGAACACGCCTTTTCTCGACAAGGCCTACGAGACCTGGTCCTTCCAGGCCATTCCGCGCATCGGCCGGATGGTCACCGGGGACGGCGAGCCCTACCGCTATCTGGTGGAATCCATCCGCAAATTTCCCAACCAGCAGAATTTCGCCGCCATGATGCGCCACGCCGGCTTTTCCCGCGTAACCTGGCGCGACTATTCGGGCGGCATTGCCGCACTGCACTCCGGCTGGAAAATCTGATAGCCCATGAGTACGTTCGGCGCATATATACGCCTCGTCCGCGCGGGCTGGATTCTGGTTCGCGAAGGCGTCATTGCCGCCGTTCCCGGCGAGCAGCTTACCGGTCTTCCGCGCGTCGGATGGCGCGCGGCGAAGCTCTTGTCACGGCGCCGCTCGGCGCATCGGGACCGCCCCGAGCGGCTGGCAATGGCCGTCGACAGGCTGGGGCCTTCCTACGTGAAGCTCGGGCAGTTCCTGGCGACGCGCCCGGATGTCGTCGGCCACCAGATGGCGCAGGATCTTGCCAGTCTGCAGGACCAGATGGGCACTTTTCCCGACGCGCAGTCGCGCGCGGCCATCGAAGCCTCGCTCGGCGCACCGATCGAGACGCTCTACCGCTCCTTCGGCAAGCCCGTTGCCGCAGCTTCCATCGCGCAGGTCCACAGCGGGGAGATCCTGCGGGAGGGGGAAAGCCAGAGAGTTGCGGTCAAGGTCATCCGGCCCGGCGTACGGCGGCGGTTTTACAACGATCTCGAAAGCTATTTCCTCGCCGCCCGCCTGCAGGAGCGATTCATCGCCGCGGCCCGGCGCCTGCGGCCGGTGGAGGTGACCCAGACGCTTGCGCATACGACAAAGATCGAGATGGATTTGCGGCTGGAAGCAGCCGCCATCTCCGAGCTTCACGAGAACACCAAGGGCGATCCGGGCTTTCGCGTGCCCTGGGTCGACTGGCAGCGCACCGGGCGCGATGTGCTCACGCTGGAGTGGGTCGAGGCTATCAAGATGTCCGATGTGGAAGGTCTGCGCGCGGCCGGGCACGATCTTGAGCAGTTGGCGGTGACGCTGATCCAGAGTTTCCTGCGGCATACGCTGCGCGACGGCTTCTTCCATGCAGACATGCATCCCGGCAACCTCTTCGTGGAGGCGGACGGCACCATCGTGGCCGTCGATTTCGGCATTATGGGGCGCATAGGAAAGAAGGAGCGGCGATTCCTCGCCGAGATCCTCTACGGCTTCATCACGCGAAATTTTCGCCGGGTGGCCGAGGTGCATTTCGAGGCGGGCTATGTGCCGGCCCATCATGACGTCGCCGCCTTTGCCCAAGCATTGCGCGCCATTGGCGAGCCGATCCACGGTCAGCCCGCCGAGACGATCTCCATGGCGCGGCTTTTGACCCTGCTCTTCGAGGTGACCGAGCTTTTCGACATGCAGACGCGGCCGGAGCTTCTGCTTCTGCAAAAGACCATGGTCGTTGTGGAGGGTGTTTCGCGTGCGCTCGATCCGCATTTCAACATGTGGAGGGCGGCCGAACCGGTGGTCTCCGACTGGATCAGGGACAATCTGGGCCCGCGCGGCGCACTGATCGATGCGCGCGATGGCGTCGGGGCTATGTTGTCGCTTGCCCGGCAGGCGCCCGAGCTGGCCGCGCGGGCGGAGCGCCTGGCGCGCGATGTCGACGAAATGGCCGAGCACGGGCTCAGATTCGATGCGGCGACGGCGGATGCCATCGGGCGCGCGGAGGCGCGGCACAGCCGCTCCGGACGGGTAGCGCTGTGGGTGATCGCCCTTCTTCTCCTGGTCATCACCTGGAACGTCGTTTAGCAGTGCCCAGCTTTTCAAGGGCGGCAAATTCGTCCATATGAATGGAATGCAATGAAACCGGCTTGAGAGGCGGTCCATGGCCCTTTCGGGAAAGCGCGTTCTTCTCATCATCGGCGGCGGTATCGCGGCTTATAAGTGCCTGGACCTGATCCGGCGGCTGCGCGAACAGGGTGCAGCCGTGCGGTGCATCATGACGCGTGCCGCGCAGGAATTCATCACGCCGCTTTCCGTCGGCGCGCTGTCGGCCGATCATGTCTTTACCGACCTTTTCGACCGCCAGGACGAGCAGGATGTTGGCCATATCCGGCTGGCCCGCGAGGCCGATCTTGTCGCGGTGGCGCCGGCAACGGCCGATCTCATGGCGAAACTTGCTCATGGGCTGGCGAACGATCTTGCCTCGGCCGTCCTGCTCGCCACCGACAAACCGGTGCTCATGGCGCCGGCGATGAACCCGGCGATGTGGTCACATCCGGCAACCCGGCGCAATTTTGAAACCCTGGCAAAGGACGGTATCCGATTTACCGGCCCCAACAGCGGCGAGATGGCCGAAAGCGGTGAGGCCGGCGAGGGCCGCATGGCCGAGCCGCTGGAGATCGTCGCGGCGATAGAAAACATTCTCGACGACGGTAAAAAGCCGCTCGCGGGGAAACGAATCGTCGTGACCTCCGGTCCGACGCACGAGGCGATCGATCCCGTGCGCTACATTGCCAACCGCTCTTCCGGCAAACAGGGCCATGCCATCGCCGCGGCGCTGGCGAGGCTGGGGGCGGATGTGCATCTGATTTCCGGGCCCGTGACAATCCCCAACCCCGTCGGCGCACGGACGGTCCATGTCGAAAGCGCGCGGGAGATGCGCGAGGCGGTCGAATCCTGTCTTCCGGCCGACGCGGGGATTTTCGTCGCCGCCGTCGCCGACTGGCGCGCGGAGACGCAAAGTGCCGAGAAAATCAAGAAGGGCAAATACGGCTCGACGCTTACGCTCTCCGAGAACCCCGACATCCTGGCCGAGATCGGCCATCACGGAAGTCGCCCGCAACTCGTCATCGGCTTCGCGGCCGAAACGGAAAACGTCATCGAGAACGCCCGCGTAAAACTCCTGAAAAAGGGCGCCGACATCATCGTGGCTAACGATGTCTCGCACGACAGCGGAGTGGGACCGGGTGGCGTGATGGGGGGCGCACGCAACCGCGTGCAGGTCGTGGGGACCGAACATGTGGAGGAGTGGCCCGAAATGTCGAAGGACGCCGTGGCCGAACGCCTTGCAGCGCTGGTGGCCGAGAGGCTTGCGAAGTAACGGCCCCGGCCCGAGCGCGAGCGGCATCGCTGCCAAGCCGGGTAAGCGGCCCTCCTCAGGATGAGGTGAAGGCATACCTATTCGTTCCCGCGCGGCTCTTCTCCGCCGGGGTTTGTCAAAGATCGGGAAACGGGGCGCGTGTTCCGAGCCTCTCTATTAGTTTAAGTGGCGCGTTCCACGCGCCCCGCCGGCCGCTGTCCCGCGGTTGGCCGGTCACTCGGGCTTCTCTCTCCTGCCCGGCTGCACCCAATTAGGGGGTGGTCTTGGCCGGGCCGAAGACGAAGCCATAGCGGCTTCTCCGCGGCTGCCCGACACCGTCTCTCACCCGGTGCCTGGCTTTTCCGGCGATGCTGTCTGTCACCCAGCACCCCGGCGCCGCCGGCCTGTTGCGGGCCCTCACATGCCTGTGGCTACCGGAGCACCACAGGGGGAGGCTGCCGCCGCCCTCCCTGATCCCCGGTCCGGACCCGGTTCCCGTGAGGGCGATGGGGTGCATGATAAGAGCGGCTGGGCGTTGTAGGATAAAATCAGCCGAAAAAGCTCAAACTTTTTTCTGATATCGAGCAAAAACAAATGCTTATCTGCCGAGGAAATGTCTGAGGCGCCATTTTTTATCCCCGCACGCGGATAAAATTCGGAGCGTGGTTGGCGCGCTACGTTGCAGCCGGCGAGCCCCTCTCTTGCGGTTTCCAACACTTAGCTTCTGCTACGCTCCAGCTAAGATGTTGAAGTCGCTTTATTGCCCACAAGGGAGGGGATAACGCCGGCATCGACCTCGCAGCTAATCGCTTAGGGAGGTGCCTAGCAGAGGCGTTGGTGCGCCGGTGGTCAGCAGAAACAGTCGTTATTCCGTCCTTGGGCGGAGCGAATACCAAAGGATGACGAGCGAAGGGAGCCGCTCTCGTGCGAATCAGGCGCTGACGTCGAGCGCTGCGTCCACTTCGGCCCGCAAAGGAATGGAAGGCTGGGCGCCGGGTTTGAGACAGGCGAGTGCGCCGGCAGCGGCGGCCTGCCGCAATGCGGCCTCGAGCGCCAATCCTTCGGCGAGGCCGGCTGCCAGGTAACCGCAGAACGTGTCGCCCGCACCGACCGTATCGACCGGCACAACGGAGAGTGTGGGAACACGGAAGAAAACCTCCGGCGTGGCGGCGAGCACGCCTTCCTTTCCGAGAGTGACGACGAGGGTGCGCCCGCTCTCGGACGCAAAAGCCCGCATCTTCTCCTCGCGGCTGCTGCCGACAAGCGACAGCTCCTCCGCATAAAGGTCGAATTCCGTCTCATTGGCTATAATGTAATCGGCTTGCCCGAGGAGCGGCGCGGCCTCGGCATGAAACGGCGCTGTGTTGAGCAGCGAGACGCCCCCGGCCGCACGGCAGGATTTCAAGGCGGCTTTAACGGTGGCGAGCGGGATCTCGTGCTGAAGGAGTACGAATTCTCCCGCGCGAAACGCGGCCGCCTCGATATCCGCCGCCGAAACCTGCCCATTGGCGCCCGCGATGACGGTGATGACGTTCTCGCCATCATCGCCCACTAGGATCATCGCCGTACCGGTGGGTTCCGCTGTTTCCTTGACCCCCGAGAGGTCCACGCCGGCCTCTCTCAGGAGCGACAAGGCTTGACCGGCGAAGGCGTCGGCCCCTACTGCCCCGACCATGCGCACAGCCGCGGACGCCCGGCGCGCGGCGAGTGCCTGATTAGCTCCCTTGCCGCCCGGCGCGGTGACAAAGTCGCGCCCCGGCACGGTTTCGCCCGGCTCCGGCAGTCGCGCAACGCGCGCGATAAGGTCGAGATTGATGGAGCCTGCAATGGTGATCACGAATGCCTCCCGTCGAAGAACCGCAGGAAGGCTAGCCAGTTATTGAAAATCCGCAAGCGCCGTTCAGCCGGCGCGCCAAAGCTGCCCGGTTTCCCAGCCCAGAATGGCGCGCTTGCGCGTCAGCCCCCAGTGATAGCCCGTCAGCGCGCCGCACTTGCCCACCGCCCGGTGACAGGGAACGACGAACGAAAGCGGGTTGGCGCCGATGGCCGCACCGACGGCCCGCGAGGCCTTGGGACTGCCGATCTCGGCGGCGATATCGGAATAGGCGCGGACGCGCCCCATGGGGATCTTCAAAAGCGCTTCCCAGACGCGGACCTGAAAATCCGTGCCTATGAAAACAACGCGCAACGGCTCCTCGGACTGCCAGTGAGCCGGATCGAAAACACGTTTTGCAAAAGGTGCGGTGGCCGAGAGATCCTCGACGTATCGCGCATTCGGCCAGCGCCCGCTCATGTCCTTAAAGGCGGCCTGCTCCTCCCCCGGATCGGCGAAAGCGAGCCCGGCAAGGCCGCGCTCGGTCACCATGACCAGCGCAATGCCGAAGGGCGAGACATGAAAGCCGTATCGGATGGTCAGTCCTTCGCCGCGCAGCTTGTACTCGCCTGGCGAAATGGCCTCATGGGTGACGAAAAGGTCGTGAAGGCGGCCCGGACCCGACATGCCAAGCTCGAGCGACGCCTCCAGGAGGGGCACGCCCCCGTCGAGCAGCCGGCGGGCATGGTCCAACGTCACGGCCTGCAGAAACGCTTTTGGCGAAAGACCGGCCCAACGGGTAAAGAGCTTCTGCAGCCCGGTTGGGGTCTCGCCCACCTCCGTGGCCAGCCTCTCAAGCGAGGGCTGTTCGCGATAGTCGCGCGAAATCGTCTCGATGACATGCCGCACGATCTCGTAGTCGCTGCCGGCAGGGGTGATGTCGCGCTCAAGAACCGCTATCTGTGCATTCATGGTCTTGTCTCCTTGAATGCCAATATGTGCCGAAGAAAGGCCGCGCTCCACCCGTTTCTTGCAACTATCGTCCCTTGGCCGTGGCAAGTGCGCGGCCAAAGGCTTCCGCGAAGTTTTCGCGGTCGTCCGGATTGAGAAAACTGCCCAGGAGCACCCGCTTTCCTCTCGTCTCCACCACCATGTCGGTGATGCCGATCTCGGAATGGCGCTGGACCTGGAAACGCGCCCAGAATGGGTTGATGCTGTGTTCTTCGACACGACCGGAAGGCGGCACCTTGCGGATGTGGAGATTGGTGCGGGAAAGGGATACTTCCTCCCGCGCACGGGCGGCGCGGTAATTCATACGGAAGGCGATATAGATCGCGAGGACGTCGAGCCCGAAAAAGCCGACAATGGGCCACGCACCAATGCTCAGGAAGATGGCGCCGACCGTCAGCCAGATAAGCAGAAGCACCCCCATGAGAACGGCAAAGCCGTTGGTGCCAAGGGAGCGGTGGGGAACGAGCATGGCCTTGAAGAAAGGCGCGTCGGCGGCATTCATTTCTTCCATAACTCGAATTATAGAGGCGGCATGCAAAAGCCCAAGACAAAAAAAGTTGCGCGCGGTTCCGCAACGGCTTCAAAGGGGGCGAAAAAGCCCGCCAAGCCGAAGAAAATCTTAACGGCGTATTCCGGCAGCGAGGTCGAGGAGATTTTTCGCCGGTTTCGCGTGCAGCGGCCGGAGCCGAAGGGGGAACTGGAGCATGTGAACCCATTTACGCTGCTGGTGGCGGTCGTCCTTTCGGCGCAGGCGACCGATGCGGGCGTCAACAAGGCGACGCGTGCCCTCTTCGAGGTTGCCGATACACCGGAGAAGATGCTGGCGCTGGGCGAGGAAAAGCTGGGCGAATATATCCGCACCATCGGGCTGTGGCGCAACAAGGCCAAGAACGTGATCGCACTCTGCGAGGGCCTGATACGGGAACATGATGGCGAGGTGCCGGGCGACCGGGATGCGCTGACGAAACTGCCGGGTGTTGGACGCAAGACGGCGAATGTTGTGCTCAACATGGCCTTCGGGCAGCCGACAATGGCGGTGGATACGCATATCTTTCGCATAGCCAATCGCATCGAACTGGCGCCCGGAAAGACGCCGGATGCGGTCGAGAAGGCGCTCCTCGAGGTCATTCCGGATGAATTCGCGCGTCACGCCCACCACTGGCTGATCCTGCACGGGCGCTATGTGTGCAAGGCGCGCAAGCCGGATTGCCCGGGCTGCATCATCGCGGACGTATGCAAGGCGCCGGAAAAGACGACGGACGTTCCGGCACCCCTGGAGCCGCTCGAGCCGGTGGAGGCGAAACGGACGATTGAGGAAGCTGACCTGCCTGAATGCCTGGCCTGGAGGAAAAGACATGGCGCTGAAGAGACCACTCGCTCCGATGCCCGACGATGTGCGCGCCGCGCTCGACGGACGGGACCTGATGGCGGCCTATGAGGAACGTCCGGCCTATCAGCGTAACGATTATCTGCACTGGATCGCCCGCGCGAAGCGGGCGGAGACGCGCGATAAACGTCTTCAGCAGATGCTGGATGAACTCAGGCGCGGTGACGTCTACATGCGCATGCGCTGGGCCGGGAAATCACGCTGAGGCCTCGCGCGCCGAGATCGATTTATAAAGATGCACCATCATGGCCGCGGCGAAAAGCGGGGTTAGCAGGTTGAGAAACGGGACCGCCAGGAAGCCGGCGACAACGAAGCCAGCTACGAAGACCGTTCCGGCATAGCGCCGGCGCAAGGCCTTGGCCTCGCTCTCGCCGCGAAAGCGCATGGCGGCGAACTCGAAGAATTCACGCCCGAGCAGGTAGGCGTTCACGATAAAAAAGGCGATCAGGTTCACGCCGGGCACCAGCAGCAGCAACAGCGCGAAGATATTGCCGATGATGATCACGCCGAGAAATTTCAGCGCCATGATCATTGCCGGGAAGAAGGGCACGGCTTCGCCGGGCGGGTCCTGTGGATAACTCTCCCGCTCGACGGTTTCGGCCACTTCGTCGAGAAAGATGCCGGCGACGATGGCGGTGACCGGGGCGATCAGGAGCGCCAATGCAAGGGCAAGGCCCAGCCCCGCGGCAATGGCCGCGATGAAGCCGAGCCAGCCCGCCCAGGAAGGCAGCCCCGGGAGAAGCGATTCCAGCCACGGCATGGCATAGGCATCGAACAAGGCGCTCGTGGCGACCCAGATGCCTGCCAGAATCACGAGCGTGAGGCCAAGTGTCTTGTAGAGTGCCTTGCGGAAGGCCGGCAGGAAGAGCTGGCTGGCGGCGGCGCGCGCGGCTTCGAGAATCATGAGATGGCAGCCCTTCCCGTGCAGAAAAGTCACTTTGCGAGATAGGGGTAAGGGGAGAGCAGTGCAAGCGCTGCGGAAAGCCGGCCTTTGCAAAAGCCGGTGTGAGGAGGTAAACCCCCGGAAATCCTTATCGCCATCCCCAAACCGTTTCGGAGAATTGTATGAGTGATTACGACGTTCTGTGCATCGGCAATGCCATTGTCGACATCATCGCGCGATGCGACGAGGCATTCCTGGTCGAGAACGACATCATCCGCGGGGCGATGAACCTGATCGACGAGGAGCGGGCGACCTTCCTCTACGATAATATGGGCCCTGCCGTCGAAACCTCCGGCGGCAGTGCCGGCAACACCGCGGCCGGCGTGGCGGGATTCGGCGGCTCCGCGGCTTTCTTCGGGAAGGTCTGCAACGATCAGCTCGGCGATATCTATCGCCACGACATCCGTGCGCAGGGCGTGGCCTTCGACACGCGTCCGCTCGAAAACCGGCCGCCAACGGCACGCTCGATGATTTTCGTGACTCCCGACGGCGAGCGCTCCATGAACACCTATCTGGGGGCGTGCGTGGAGCTCGGGCCGGAGGACGTCGAGGAAGAAAAGGTGAAAGCGGCCAAAATCAGCTACTTCGAGGGATATCTTTGGGATCCGCCGCGCGCCAAGGAGGCGATCCGCAAGACGGCCGAGATCGCTCACGCGGCCGGGCAGCAGATGGCCATGACCCTGTCGGATTCCTTCTGCGTCGACCGTTATCGCGGCGAGTTTCTCGATCTGATGCGCTCCGGCACGGTCGACATCGTCTTCGCCAACGAGCACGAATTGCTCTCGCTTTACCAGACCTCCTCGTTCGACGAGGGGCTTGCGGCCATTCGCGCCGATTGCCGCCTCGGTGTGGTGACGCGTTCCGAACACGGCTCAATCGTGGCCACCAGAGAGGAAACCGTGGCCGTCAACCCTGTCCAGGTGGACGATATAGTGGATTCGACCGGAGCCGGGGATCTCTATGCGGCTGGTTTTCTCTTCGGCCTCGCCCATGGCCGCAGCCTCACCGATTGTGGTCGGCTGGGCTCACTTGCCGCATCCAAGGTGATCGAGCAGATCGGACCGCGCCTTCAGACGAGCCTGAAGGAAGCGGCCGTGCAGGCCGGCTTGTTGTAGGTGTGAAGAGCTAGTGCTGGGCGCTGCCCCGCTGGCTCTCCTCGGCTTCTTGCAGGTGACCGAGCAGCTCGCGCAGGCGGTTCGGCAATTCACAATCCAGCGTGAAGCCGGGCAGCCGGCGAAGAAAACGCGTGTTTTCAGCACGGCGGACCTGGCGGAAAATCAACCGGGCCGTCTCAGAGGTCTGTTTGGCGTTTTTTTTTCTCGGCTGCATTGTATCCTCGGCAATGGTCATCATTGCGCGTTGCATGATCGCATAATGCAATGTCGCGTAAAAACGTTCCGTGAACAGATTCGCGAACCCGCGCTGAATGCGGTTATAATGCGGCCATGGTGAATAATCGGTAAAATTTTAACTATCGCCGGATTCCGGCCCGCAAGTGTCAACTCTCGATTAAGATGCTTGTAGTGGTTTTGTTAACTGTAATTTGACGTTTCCGGAACATGGTCGGCCCCGAAATGCGGTTCATCCGTATAAGGGGGCAAAATAATGAACAAAACCCGCATTGTCATTCTCGGCGTCGCGGTCGTCGCGGCGATCGGTGCGGGCTTTCTGGCCAAGAACCTTGCAACGCCCGAGCCGCAGGTCGCTTCCGCCCCTCCCGGCCGACCGCCGGTCGAGATGAAGGATGTGCTTACCCTGGCGAGCGACGTGCCGATGGGCGAACCCGTGGGAGCCGCCTTGCACTGGCAGGAATGGCCGGCAGAAGCGGTCAGCCCGGGTTTCATCACCCGCAAGGAAAACCCGGATGCAGTGAGTGAATTGCAGGAGGCGGTGGCTCGCGTTCCCCTGTACACCGGCGAGCCGCTGAGCCGAAACAAGCTGGTCGGCGCCGGCGAAAGCTTCATGTCGGCCATTCTTCCATCCGGCAAGCGGGCGGTGGCCACAAGGATCGCAGCCGACACATCCGCCGGCGGTTTCATCCTTCCCAACGATCACGTGGACGTGATCATGGCCCGGCGCGCCGACGATCCGTCTTCGTCTAACAGCTTCGTGACCGAAACGGTTTTGGAGAATGTGCGCGTTCTGGCCATCGACCAAACCCTGCAGGAAGATGAGGACGGCCGGCGCGTCAAGATCGGCGAGACGGCCACGCTCGAGCTGACGGCGGAGGAGGCCGAGATCATCACGGCAGCGCAGGAGATGGCCGACCGCCTCACCCTCGCCCTCCGCTCCAAGGCCGACGCGAATGAGACGGCCGGCAAGATCGGGCGGCATCTCGTCGTAGGGGCAGGACGCGGCAACAGTGTGCGCCTGATAAAATCGGGCGATGTGACGAATGAGGGGACGCGCTGATGAAAAGAAGATGCGCCTCCGCGCAGTATGCGACCGCGAGAGGAAAATGCCTGAACGCGCACCTGCCCTGGCTGGCTCTACTGGGCTTAGTACTCCTTGCCGGGCCGTTCGGGCTTTCGGACCAAGCGCGCCTTGTGACGAGCGCTGCGGCCAGTGACGTTATGGCGGTCGACGGCCGATCGCAACGCGTCAAGCTGGGCCTCAACAAGTCTCTGGTGATCGACCTGCCGCGCGATGCCTATGACATCCTGGTGTCCAATCCGGCGGTCGCGGATGCGGTTACTCGCACCGCGCGGCGCGTATATCTCTTCGGCAAGCAGGTCGGCCAGACGAACATTTTCGTTTTCGGCGCCGACGGGGAGCAGATCGCCAGCCTGGACATTGACGTTGAACGTGACGTGACCGGCCTTGAAGCACATCTCAAGCGCTTTCTTCCCGAATCCGAAATCGACGTCGAGTTGATCAACGACAACGTCGTGCTCACCGGCGTGGTCCAAACGCCTCAGGACGCAGGCCGCGCCGAGCAGCTTGCGAGAATCTTCGTCACCGGCGGTGAAGCGACCACTGGCCAGTTTTCGCAGACGGCAGCCGCGCCAACCGATGGCGGCGGCGTGGCCATCTACAACCCCGACCGGCAGCGGCGGTCGAGCAGCATCGTCAACATGCTGGAGATCGTCGGTGAAGATCAGGTGACACTGAAGGTCACGGTCGCCGAGGTCAGCCGGTCAGTGATGAAGCAGCTCGGTGTAAATCTGATCGCACGCGGCAGCGCGGACGGGATCGGCTGGGGCGCAATTTCCGAGAACGCGTTTGGTCTCGGCAAGCCGCGTTCCTCAACTGGTATCGCGGCGGGCGGATCGCTCATCGACGGCTACCTAAACGCCATGGAGCAGAGCGGCGTCATGAAGACTCTGGCTGAGCCTGCTCTGTCCGCAGTGTCCGGCGAAAAGGCCACCTTTAGGGTCGGCGGTGAGTTCAACATCGTGACGGGACGATCCAGCGCTGTCTCCGATGATAACCAAACCGGCGAGATCATCTATGAATCCGAGAAGGTGGAGTACGGGATCGGGCTCGAGTTTCAGCCCACCGTTCTGTCCCCGGGGCGCATCAGCCTGAAAGTGCGGACATCGGTGTCTGAACCGACATTCCAGGGCTCGTCCACTCTCGAAGGATCGGTCAGCCGGCAATTGCCGGGAACGACCTTCATCTCCATCCGCAAACGGCTGGCGGATACCACGATCGAGCTGCCCTCTGGCGGAACCATGATGATCGCCGGGCTCGTGCAGGACGATGTGCGCCAGGTCTTCAACGGCGCGCCGGGCCTGTCGAAGCTGCCCGTCCTCGGCGCGCTTTTTCGCAGCCGGGACTTCGTGCGCAACGAGACCGAGCTTGTGGTTATGGTGACGCCCTATCTGTCGCGGCCGAACAAGCGCGCGGCGTTCTCCAAGCCCGACGACAACTTCAACCCGCCCAGCGACGGGGCGGGTGTGTTCCTCGGCCGAGTCAATCGAATCTACGGCACGATGAAGACCGACCTGCCCAATGGGCGCTATCACGGCGTCGTCGGCTACATCTACAAATGATCGGCGGAGGGCTCGGCATGTTCGACACGCTTATGAGAAAACTCCTCCCTTGCGCGGTCGGGATCGCGCTGGCGGGATGTGCGGGAACCGACTCGGTGGTCGTCGGCGCCGTACCCGACGATTACCGCACTAACCATCCGATCGTGATCTCGGAACGCGACAAGACACTTGATTTGCCGGTAGGCACGTCCACCCTTCAGATGACACCTGACCAGGCCTCGGCCATACGCGGGTTCCTTTCCGAATACGCTGACAACGGCGCACCACGCGTGACGGTCCTCTCGCCCTCAGGGTCGGTAAATGCCGCCGTGGCGCAGAGCGTTGCGATGCAGTTTGCCGAGTTCATGCGCCGGGAAGGCGTTCCGGCCGGGCACATCCAGCACCTTTCCTACAACGCGACCGGCGAGGGTTCGCCGCCCATCCGGCTGGCCTATCCAGTGATGGAGGCTTCCGTCGGACAGTGCGGGCGGTGGCCGGAGGATATTCTCGACAACGCCGATAACCGGCACTTCGCCAATTTCGGCTGTTCCTATCAGCAGAACCTGGCCGCGCAGGTGGCCAACCCGAACGATTTCCTTGGACCGCGAAAGGTTACCAGCATCGATGCGGAAAACCGCGCGGAGGCCATCGGACGGTACAAACGGGGCCAGGTTTCCCAAATTTTCCGCTCGCAATCCGAAATCAATTACTAGGCTGTAGAAGAATTCCGGGGGCACACAGCATGACCAGCCTGGCTTACGAAACAAGAGAACCGGAAACCCGGGGCAGCGAGGACGAGCAGGACTTCCAATCCGTGCGGCCGGTGCCGCGCATCTCCGTTCAGGCATTCTGCGAAACCGAGGCCGTAGCGCACCCCGTTGCGCGCGCCGGCGAGGACCGCCGCATGGCAAAGGCCCACCTCAAGGTGCATATGGGCGGCATCCAGACGGCGATCGAATTCTATCAGGACGCGGCCACACCCAATCTTATTATGCTGGAATCCAGTGCGCCGCCCCGGGAGCTCCTGGCTTCGCTCGGGCAACTCGCTGACGTCTGCGATCCCAGTTCCAAGGTAGTGGTGATCGGGCACCACAACGATGTCAGCCTTTATCGCGAGCTGATTCGCACCGGGGTTTCGGAATATGTGGTCGCACCGGTTTCGATGGCAGATATCGTCAATGTCATTGCGGGCATCTACGTCGATCCCGATGCAGCGCCCGTCGGGCGTTCCCTGGCCTTTGTCGGCGCCAAGGGCGGGGTTGGCTCCTCAACGCTCGCCCACAACCTGTCCTGGGCCATGTCGAAGCTTTTCGAGAGTGAAGTGGTCATCGCCGATCTCGATCTGCCCTTCGGCACCGCGAACATCAATTTCGACCAGGATCCGGCGCAGGGGATCGCAGAGGCGGTATTTGCGCCGGAACGGATGGACGATGTGTACCTCGACCGGCTGCTGGCGCAATGCGCCGAACGGCTTTCGCTTCTGGCCGCGCCGTCGACGCTGGAGCGCACCTATGATTTCGACGGGGAAGCTTTCGCCAATATCGTCGACACCGCCCAGCGCAGCGCGCCCATGGTCGTGCTCGACGTGCCGCATATGTGGACGGAATGGTGCAGGACGACGCTGGCGCGCGCCGACGATATCGTCATCACCGCCACGCCGGAGCTTGCCAATCTGCGCAATGCGAAGAACCTAGTCGACACGTTGAAGAAGATCCGGCCCAATGATGGGCCGCCCAAGCTCATCCTTAATCAAGCAAACGTTCCCAAGCGGTCGGAGATAAGCACGGAAGATTTCGCGGACGCGCTGGAGATTACACCTCTTGCGGTCATTCCGTTCGAGCCGCAGCTCTTCGGCAATGCCGCCAATAACGGGCGCATGCTGGGCGAAATGGACCCGAACCACGCTATCGTTCAGGCCATCAACGAACTCGCGCACATCCTCACCGGGCGCCGCGAGCCGAAACCCAAGCGGAAGTCCGGCCTGTTCGGGCTGTTCGACCGGCTGGCCCTATCGAACCGGGATTGATCCGAGGCATGTTTGGCAAAAGAGGCTCCACCGACACGCCGCCAAAGCCGACACCGGCCGCACCAACTGCACCGGATACGGCGACCTTAAACCGTGAAGCGCCGGCAGCCACGGAGGAACCAGCCGAGCGCCGGGAGGTGTTGAGCGCGCCGCCGGTCGCTCCCACGGTGGAGCGCCCGGCATCAGCGGCACCACGGGTGGGGGCACCCGTGCTCGACGCTCAGCGTGGCGATGCCTACTATGATACAAAGAGTCAGGTCTTTTCGGCGCTGATCGACACGATCGACCTGTCCCAACTCGCCCGGATGGACCCGGACAGCGCGCGCGAGGAAATCCGCGACATCGTCAACGACATCATCGCCATCAAGAATCTGGCAATGTCGATATCCGAGCAGGAAGAGCTTCTGGAGGACATCTGCAACGATGTCCTGGGCTTCGGCCCTTTGGAGCCGCTGCTGGCGCGTGACGAGATCGCCGATATCATGGTGAACGGCGCGCGCAAGGTTTATATCGAGGTTGACGGGAAGGTGGAGAAGACGGGCGTCCGCTTCCGCGACAACCAACAGCTCCTCAATATCTGCCAGCGCATCGTCAGCCAGGTCGGGCGGCGCGTGGACGAATCAAGCCCCATCTGCGATGCCCGCCTTCCCGACGG
Source organism: Chelativorans sp. YIM 93263 (assembly GCF_028767125.1). Lineage (GTDB taxonomy): Bacteria > Pseudomonadota > Alphaproteobacteria > Rhizobiales > Rhizobiaceae > Chelativorans. Next base: position 635,645 of record NZ_JAKCWP010000001.1, on the reverse strand, counting down.
CTCGCGCGTCAACGTGATCGCGCCGCCGCTGGCTCTCGAGGGCCCGTCGCTGACCATCCGCAAGTTCAAGAAGGACAAGCTGACGCTGGATCAGCTCGTACGTTTCGGAGCCATTTCCCCGGAGGGCGCGGAAGTTCTGAAGATCATCGGCCGGGTCCGCTGCAATATCGTGATTTCCGGCGGTACGGGCTCGGGCAAGACGACGCTGCTCAACTGCCTAACCAATTACATCGACCGGGACGAGCGCATCATCACCTGCGAGGATTCCGCCGAGCTCCAGCTTCAGCAGCCGCATGTAGTGCGGCTGGAGACGCGCCCGCCGAACCTGGAGGGCGAGGGCGAGGTGACGATGCGCGATCTGGTGCGCAACTGCCTGCGCATGCGTCCGGAGCGCATCATTGTCGGCGAGGTGCGCGGACCGGAGGTGTTCGACCTGCTTCAGGCCATGAACACCGGCCATGACGGCTCAATGGGCACGATCCACGCCAACAGCCCGCGCGAATGCCTGAGCCGCATGGAATCCATGATGGCCATGGGTGGATTTTCCCTGCCACAGCGGACGGTGCGGGAAATCATGGTCGGCTCGGTGGACGTCATCATCCAGGCGGCCCGCCTGCGCGACGGCTCCCGCCGCATCACCCGGATTACCGAGGTGGTCGGCATGGAGGGGGACGTGGTCGTCACCCAGGACCTCATGGATTACGAGATCAGAGGCGAGGACTCCACCGGCCGTATTCTCGGCAAGCACGTTTCCACCGGGGTAGCCCGCCCGGCCTTCTGGGACCGCGCGCGCTACTACGGCGAGGATCAGCGCCTGGCGGCGGCGCTGGAAGCAATGGAAAAGAAATCGGACTAGGTCACGATCTCGATGTTCGGCATGGACGTAACCCTTTTGGCTTTTATCGCGCTTGCCGCCTGCAGCGCCGGAGCGGTGGCCTATGGACTGATGTTCAACGCGGTGGCCAACGAGAAGAAGGCCGGCCGCCGGCTCGAGACGGTCAAGCGCACCGAGACGGACCGCGATATCGTGAAAGCCTCGCGCGACCGCGTCGCCGAAGCAGCCAAGAGGCGCAGAACCATTCAGCAATCGCTGAAGGAGTTGGATGAGAAGCAGCGCGACCGCGAGCAGTATCTCATCCGTCCGCCGCTGACGATCAAACTTCGGCAGGCAGGGCTGGATATGAGTGTGCAGCGCTTCTACGTGCTTTCGGCGGTCAGCGCGGTGGTGGTGACACTGTTGGCGTTCCTGCTGGGTGCACCGCTGTTCGCCCTGCCCGGCGCCCTTCTGGCGGGTGGCCTGGGGCTGCCGCGATGGGTGGTCGTCTATCTGCGCAAACGCCGCATCAAAGCGTTTCTCAACGAGTTTCCCAACGCATTGGACGTGATCGTGCGGGCCGTCCGCTCGGGCCTGCCGCTCAATGACGCGGTGCGGATGATTGCCAGCGAGGCCAGGGAGCCGGTGCGGGCGGAGTTTCGCCGGCTCGTGGAATCCCATCAACTCGGCATGTCTGCGGCCGATGCTGCCATGCGCATGCCCGAAACAATGCCCTGCCCCGAAGCCAATTTCTTCGGCATCGTGATCCAGATCCAGAGCCAGGCGGGCGGCAATCTCTCCGAAGCATTGGGCAATCTTTCGCGCGTTCTCAGGGACCGCAAGAAAATGAAAGCGAAGGTGCAGGCACTTTCGATGGAGGCCAAAGCCTCCGCCGCCATCATCGGCGCGTTGCCCGTCATCGTCGCCGTGCTGGTCTATATCACCAGCCCCGGCTACATCGCGCCGCTTTTCACCACATCGACGGGCCATCTCATTCTCGCGGTCTCGGCCATGTGGATGTGCATGGGGATCTTCGTCATGCGCCAGATGATGAATTTCGAGGTTTAGGGCCTGTGGACAGCGTCGTCAGCACGATCATGGATCCCGGCTTTCTCGTGGCCGTCCTGGTCGCCGTCGCCGTCTTCGCGACGGTCTTCACGGTGATGCCGCTGCAAAGCGACACCTTGCGCACGCGCATGAAGTCCGTCGCCCTCGAACGCGAGGAACTGCGTGCCAAACAGCGCGCGCAACTGGCAGCCGACGCCGAGCGCCGGCGCCGCGGCGGCCTGCGCCAGGAGGACAACCGCGGCCTGCGCAATATTGTCGACCGCCTCGATTTGCGCCGGGCGCTCGTGGACGATGCCACGATCGCCAAGCTGCGCGCCGCCGGCTTCCGCGGTGAGAGCCCGCTGACGAAATTCCTCTTCTTTCGCCTGATTTTGCCCTTTGTTGGGCTGGCGATCGCGGGCTTTTACGTCTTCGGGCTGGGAGCGCTCGCCGAGCAGCCTCTCTTCATGCGTGTTTTCGTGTGCATTCTCGCCGCCTATGCCGGATTCTACCTCCCGGTGCTTTACGTGACCAACCGGGCGACCAAGCGTAAGCAGCAGATACAGCGGGCCTGGCCCGATGCGCTTGACCTCTTGCTCATCTGCGTGGAATCGGGGATGTCGGTGGAGGCGGCTTTCCGCCGGGTGGCGGCCGAGATCGGCACGCAATCGGTAGCGCTCGCCGAGGAATTTGTTCTTACAAATGCCGAGCTTTCCTTCCTTCAGGAGCGCCGGCAAGCCTATGAGAACCTTGCCAACCGCACGGGGCTGGATTCGGTCAAGAGTACGTCGCAGGCACTGATCCAGGCCGAGCGCTATGGCACGCCCGTGAGCCACGCCCTGCGCGTGCTGGCGGACGAGAGCCGAGATGCACGGCTGAACGCGGCCGAGAAGAAAGCCGCCGCGCTGCCGCCGAAGCTTACGGTTCCAATGATCCTTTTCTTCCTGCCAGTCCTTTTCGCCGTAATCCTGGGCCCGGCGGCCATTCAGCTCACGCAGAACGGTATCATCAATTAGAGCGCGCAGGGCTCTCCAATTCGCGCTCAGCGTCGGCGCAGTCGGCGCAGGCGCCTCTGATCTCGATGGTCGTCTTGGCCGGCTTGAACCGGTGCGCCCGCACCCATGTGCCCAGCCGCTCCTCAAGCATCGAATCGCTGAACTCATCGACATTGCCGCACTTCCCGCAAATGGCGAAGGCGATCATCTCGTGGTCGTGGCGGTGGGGCTGGCAGCAGGCGACGAAGGCATTGATGCTTTCCAGCCGGTGGACGAGGCCGAGTTCCTGAAGTTTGTCGAGCGCACGATAGACCTGGAGCGGGGCGCGAAAACCGTCGTCCCGCAACTTGTCGAGAATAGTATAGGCGCTGAGCGGGCCCTCGGCTCCGTCCAGCGCTTGCAGCACCAAAGCCTGATTTCGGGTCAGATCCACTTGTGCGTTCATGGCGATTGTCCTGGCTGAGTATCCCGCGTGCCCAGCAGCGCGGGCAAGCGTACGAGGCTGACGAGGAACAGAATGAGCGCGGCCACCACGATAGACGGTCCCGAAGGTGTATCAAAATGCAGTGAGCCGAATAGTCCCGTGACCACGGCAACAGCGCCCGTCAAGGATGCCGCCACCGCCATCGTCTCCGGCGTGGCGGCGAATCGGCGCCCGGCTGCGGCCGGTATGATGAGCAGCGATGTAATCAGGAGAATACCCACGATCTTCATGGCGATGGCGATCATGGCGGCCATCAGGAGCATGAATATGAAGCGCGCCCGCTCCGGCCGCATGCCTTCGGCCTCCGCGATCTCGCCGTTGACCGTCGCCGCCAGAAGCGGCCGCCAGAGCCACGCCAACACGGCCAGCACCGCGGCACCGCCGCCGTAGATCATTGCGATGTCCAGGCGTGAGACAGCCAGAATGTCGCCGAACAGGAAGCCCATTAGGTCGATCCGGACCCAGCTCATGAAGGCGACCATGACCAGACCGAGCGCCAGAGTGGAATGGGACAGAATGCCCAAAAGAGCATCCGTTGAGAGTGTCCCCTGCCGCTGCAAGGCCAACAGCGCCACGGAAGCCATCGCGGCGGCAATGAAGACCCCGACCATCAGGTTGATCTCGAACCAAAAGGCGAGCGCCACGCCCAAAAGGGCCGAATGCGCCATCGTATCCCCGAAATAGGCCATGCGCCGCCACACGACGAAACAACCGAGCGGCCCTGCAACGATGGCGAGACCGACGCCGGCAACCAGCGCGCGGGTGAAGAAATCATCCAGCATTGCGGTTGGCCCCTACGGTCTCGTCATCTGAGGCGCCGGTCGCTTCCCGGCTCGTGGCGTCGCAGGTCTCCGCAACCGTGCCGTCCGCGTGGCGCACGCGGCCGTCCGGCAGATGCGTATGGTCGTGGTGATGGCGGTAGATGGCAAGCGTCTCGCCGGCCCGCGAGCCGAAGAGCTGCATGTATTCGGCGCTCTTGACCACATTCTCCGGCGTGCCGCGGCAGCAGACATGACCGTTCAGGCAGAGCACCGTGTCGGTTTCGGCCATGACCACGTGCAGATCATGGGAGATAAGCAGGACGCCGCACCCGGTACGGTCGCGGATCTCCCGGATGAGCTGATAGAGCGCGATCTCCCCGGAGAAGTCGACTCCTTGGACCGGCTCGTCGAGCACCAGAAGATCGGGTTTGCGCGCCAGCGCACGGGCCAAAAGCGCGCGCTGGAACTCGCCCCCCGAAAGCGTCTGCACCTCCGCCTTCGCCAGATGCTCGATACCCGCCGCCTCAAGCGCCTCTTGAAGCGCTGTTCGGTCGAGCCGGCCCGTCAATGTCATCAGGCGCTCGACGGTGAGCGGTAGCGTCCAGTCCACTGTGACCTTCTGCGGCACATAGCCTATTTTCAAGGAGCGAGACCGCTCCACCATGCCCTGGTCCGGCCGCAACACACCAATGGCAGTCTTGACTGTCGTACTCTTGCCCGACCCGTTCGGCCCGATGAGAGTGACGATCTCACCGCGGCGGACGGTCAGGTCCACGCCACGAACGAGCCAGCGCCCGCCCCGGTGAATGCCGGCGTTTCGCATTTCGACCAGCGACTGCCCGTCTCCCGCCATCTTCTGCAGCATTCGTTTTTCCAAACTCTCTTGCCATGCATATGGCACACGTTATAGGGTTACGCAACCGATGTGTAATGTTATTACATATGATCGCGAAGGATCGCACGTCGATCCCGAGCAGTCCGGGCGGCTTGCCAGCAACCAATCAGAACAGTATAGAAATGCCACGTATGTAATGTGATAACATTATCCAACACTTGCATTTACCACAAATGAGGGATCTCCGAATGTTCAGGTCACGTCACCTCCTGCTTGGCGCCGCTACCGCGCCCCTCCTCGTTGCCGCGCAGGCGGACGCTGCTGAAAAGGTCGTCGCCTCCATCAAGCCCGTTCACTCGCTGGTTGCGGCTGTTATGGAAGGTGCGGGAACTCCTGAACTGCTCGTGAAGGGAGCGGCTTCGCCGCACACCTATTCGATGCGCCCGTCTGAAGCCGGGATGCTGGAAGATGCCGATTTGGTCTTCTGGGTGGGCCCGGGAATCGAAACATTCCTGGAATCGTCGCTGCAATCGCTGGCGGGCGATGCCGAAGTTGTAATGCTTTCCGAAACGCCCGGCCTGACGCAGCTCGAGATCCGCGAGGGCGGCGCTTTCGAGGCTCACGACCATGATCACGGCGATCATGCCGGCCACGATGATGCCGGCGACCACGACCATCATGACGAGGCGCATGGTAAGCATCATCCCGAGCATGAGGATCACGACCACGCGGCTCATGACGATGATCATGGTCACGACCATGCGCATGACGAGGTTGATACGCATATCTGGCTGGACCCGGAAAATGCGCGCGTGATGGTGCACCACATCGCGCATTCTCTCTCCCAGGCCGATCCGCAGAACGCGTCGATTTATGAACAGAACGCCGCCGCACTCTATACTCGCATCGACACACTGATCGCCGAAACCGAGGAAGCGCTGGCGAGCGTCGACGACGAAACCTTCGTCGTCTTCCATGATGCTTTCCATTATTATGAAAACCGCTTCGGTCTGCAGGCGGCCGGATCCATTACGGTCAGCCCCGAGGTTCTGCCGGGCGCACGGCGGCTCAGAGAAGTCCAGGACAAGATTGTGGAACTGGGCGCCACTTGCGTCTTCCGTGAGCCGCAGTTCGAACCCAAGCTCATCAGCGTCGTCACGGAAGGAACGGATGCCCGCTCCGGTGTGCTCGATCCGCTCGGAGCCGATCTCGAGGACGGCCCGGATCTTTATTTCACGCTGATTGGAAACCTGACTGAGTCGCTTGTCGGCTGCCTGTCGGCCGACTCATGATTGGGCAAGCCGTGGTACTCGACCGCGGCCCGCCATCGGAGGCCGAGGCGGTGATCGACATCAGGCAGCGAACCGCTCGGCCTCCGCGCCGTAGTACGCCACATAGCGCTTCGAAATCGCCTCGACCGGCAGCACGACGAGAACGTCAGTCGTCGAGAAATCCGGGTCGACGACACAGCCCTCGCCAAACTTTGCGCCGAGGCGCAGATATCCCTTGATAAGCGGCGGCAGGGCCGTGAGAGCCGATTTCATGTTGACCGCCTCACATGGCATCAGATCCATAGGAATATAGCGGCTGTTGCGCGCCCGGACGTGCCACGTCCCCTCGGCCTGGCAAAAATGAGCGAGGAAGGAGAGCGCCTCGGCGTGGGCGGCCGGAACCGTGCCCGGAAAGGAGGCGCAGCCGGTCATCACATCGATGCGATTTTGGCGGCAATAGGCCCAGATACCCTGCCACAGCAGCTCGATCGTACGCTTGGAGCGATAGGCAGGAAGAACGCAGGAGCGGCCGAGTTCGAGAAAGCGCTTGTCGGGATGGCGATTGAGCAGGCTTTTCAGCTCGAATTCGTCCTCCGAATAAAAGCCGCCCGCCGCGATGGCTTTTTCCGGCGGCAGAAGCCGGTAAGTCCCGACGATCCTTTCGTGCACGGCGCCGGATAAGGCCGTGTCGATTACCAGGAGGTGGTCGCATACGGCGTCGAAGCGATCGGCGTCGCGCTCTTCCTGAACTTCCAAAGCCCGGGTCTTCGCCCCCATTTCCTGATAAAAGACCTGAAAGCGAATCGCTTGCGATGCCGCGACCTCGCGTGCATTGCAGGCAAGCCGCACTTCGAGGGAGCCGATACGTCCGAGGACGGATGTCTCCGGACACGCTCCTTCCCCTACATTGTTGCGGCATTTTACCGGTTTCAGCGTCAGGCCTTGCACCAATTCTCTTCCTCCACCTAGGGTCAGAAGCTTTCCTGATCCTGCCAACGAAGCGGAAATAATGGCAAGCTGCGACAACAGGATGACAGGAAAGAATGCGGCTTACAATCGCGCGCTCTGTTACGCCATAGCGTGGGATTCGACCGCGGAAAGCAGCCGATCGGGATCGAGCGGCTTCGCAATAAAGCCGCTGGCGCCGTGGGACAGCACGGAGTGACGCGTCTTTTCCTGGCCGTCCGCCGAAAGAACGAGAATGGGGATGGGAGGCAGCCCGATTTCCTCCTCATAGCGGCGGATATTGGAGATGGCGTCGAGGCCGTCCATAACAGGCATATGCAGGTCCATCAGCACGATGTCGTGCTCGCGCACCGGGTGGGTGAGCGCATCGACTGCGGCTCGACCGTCGGGGACGACGCGGACGCGATAGCCCGCCCTGGTCAGGGCCGCGCGCGCAAGCATGGCGTTGATCTCGTTATCCTCGGCAACAAGCACGCGCATGCCCGCGGCCTCGGCCGGCGCGGATCCCTTTTTCGCGGGGCGTGTTTCCGGCTTCGCCCTTTCCGGCGGGCTTAGCCGGTCATTGAGAAGCATGCGCAAAAGCGTGCGCCCGCGTACCGGGCGGGCCAGGAAAATGCCGTAACCATTGGCACGGAAAGTCGTCAGCCGCCCCCGATCGGTGGGTGCGATCAATGTCAGGGCCTGTGCTGCCGAAAGCCCCTGTCGACGCAGGTTCTTCAACAGGTCGCCGCGGTCGTTTTCGAGCGAGGCATCAACGAGAAGAGCGTCGAAGCCGTTCTTTCGGCGGCGCAGAAGGGCGGCCGCGCTCTTCTCGCTATCGAAGATACGCGCCTTGCCGCCATGCTCGCGAACGGTCATGGCGAGCGCCTCTCCCTCCACCGCGTGTGGCGTGATGATCGCGACATCCCAGCCCTTCAGCGCAAGCGGAGCTTCGCTCGCACCCTCCGTTTCACCGGCGGGTGTCGTGATGCTAAAGGCCGCCCCCTCTCCCGGTGCGCTCTCCACGGATATCTCGCCGCCCAGCGCGGATGCCAGACGCCGGCTGATCGCCAAGCCCAACCCGGTACCTCCGTGCCGGCGCGTCGAACTGGTGTCGGCCTGCTCGAATTCCTGGAAGATGCGCGCGATCGCTGACTGGTCCAGGCCCGGCCCCGTGTCCACAACCTTGAAGGCCACCGCGGGCTCGCCCTTGATCTCGGCGTTTCGGACCATGACCAGAACGCCGCCTTCATCGGTAAACTTGATCGCATTTCCGACGAGGTTCAGCATGATTTGACGGAGCCGGCCGGGATCGGTCGTGATCGTTTCCGGCACGTCTGGGGCAATGTGGCAGCCAAGACCGATATTTTTGGTGAAAGCGCGCGCGGCCATGAGCTCGACGATATTTTCCACCAGCTCGCGAACTGAGACGGCCTGCAGCTCCAGTTCCAGCCGCCCGGCCTCAATCTTGGAATAGTCGAGCAGGTCCTCGATCAGCGCCAGGAGAGCGCTCGCAGAGGTCGAGATCGCGCCGACATAAGTTCGTTGCTCGTCGGAAAGGCGGGTGTCGGCCAGCAACGTCGCCATCCCCATGATGCCGTTCATGGGCGTGCGGATTTCGTGGCTGACGGTGGCGAGGAACCGGGATTTTGCGATGCTGGCCTGCTCGGCGCGCTCGCGCGCGTTGACAAGCGCCGTCTCGGTGCGCTTGCGGCCGGTGATCTCCCGGGCGATGCTCCAGCGCGTGGCAGCCTCGCCGTCGCGCTCCGGCATGAGGAACTCCGTCCAGGAGAACCACCGCAATCCGCCCTTGCCGGCGATTGAAACGTCCTTGAATTCGAGCGCATCGCCTTCCGTGAACCGAGAGTCGGGGACGTGATCGATCTCGATTCCGAGTTGTGGAAGCGTCTCGCCGACCAGTTCGTCCTGCGTGGTCTCCATCAGCTCGCAGAAAACGCGGTTGGCATAGAGAATGCGTCCTTCCCGATCCCGATGGAGCACGAGGTCGCCAAGCGCGTCGTGGAGGGCGAGGAAACGCCGCTCACTGTGCTGGGCTGCTTCGCCTGGTTCGGGAGCGACATGTTCCGGCTCCGCGTCGGGTTCCAGCCGTGGCTCGGGTGCCCGAGACCATGTCCGTTTCAGGAACTGCTTAATGCCCGTCATCACCATGACGCACATTCATACATCGCGGGCATTTCGGAAGATTTTGGGAAAGCGTTCGAATCTGAGGCGTTACGGAAACGCCTTGTTTACCCAGATGACCCGTGTCTTTTCGCCCGCCGCCAGGCAAAGAATTCTTCCAGGATAATCAGGGCGGCACCGATGGTGATCAGCGCATCGGCCAGATTGAAAATGGCGAACGACCAGACTGGCGTATGGAAATAGACGTAGTCGACCACGTAACCGCGCAGGGCGCGATCGATGAGATTTCCGAACGCTCCGCCGATGATCAGGGCAAAGCCGAGCCGCGCGAAAAGCTGCGTGGGCTCGGTGCGGATGGCTAGGACCACCATGAAGATGATGACCGCGATCATCAGAAGGCTGAGCCAGGGGCCGCCGACACCGGAGAAGAGCGAAAAGGCAACGCCCGTATTTCGCGAATGCAGAAGCGACAGAAAGGGAAGGATGTCGATGCGGCCGTGGAGAGGCATCCACATCTCCACCAGGAGTTTGAGCGCCTGGTCAATGGCGGCGGAGAGCAGGATGATCAGGCCGTAGAATGAGAGAGAGCGCGTGGTCATGAAGCCCGGTCCACTTCGGTGGGGAACACCGCGCGGCGGGCCTCATAGAGCATGATTCCCGCGGCGACGGCCAAATTGAGTGATTCCGCCTTGCCCGCCTGCGGGATGCGGACGAGACGGTCACAATTGTGAGAGAGCGGCTCGGAGAGACCGTGCTTCTCGTTTCCCATGAGGAGCAGGACGGGTTGCGCTGCATAGTCGGGTACGCGAAAGTCTTCCGCGCCTTCCATGTGCGTACCGACGGTGAGGCCCGAAAAGCTTCGGCGCCAGGACAGGAATGCACTCTCTTCCGCCCGCGCGATGGGGATGGAGAAGAGCGATCCCATTGTGGCGCGAACAGCTTCCACGGAAAAGGGGTCGACGCATGCCCCTACAAGGATGATGCCCTTCGCACCGACCGCATCGACCGTACGTATTATTGTGCCGAGATTGCCCGGATCGCGCACCCGGTCGAGCGCCAGCCAAACGTCGCCCCTCGCAGGGCGAATGGAGTCCAGCGGCTGGTAGCGCTGCTCGAAAACGCCGACCAGGCCCTGCGGGTTCTCCCGGTGCGCGACCGTGGAAAGGATCTTGTTGCCGACTTCCAGCACCAGCCCGCCGGCGGCGATGGTCCGCGCAGCGATCTTTTCCATGACGGCATCGCGCTCAGCCGTGGCACAAAGGAGCGTGCGGATCGTCCACCCGGCATCCAGCGCTTGCCGGATCGCCTCCGCTCCTTCCGCGATAAAGGCGCGGTCCCGGTCGCGGTGCTTTTTGAGCCAAAGCGCCCGGATATCCTTGATGATCGGGTTGGACAGGCTCGTCACCGCCTTGACGCGGCCCGGCGCCCGTTTCTCCCTGCCCGCCTCGCTCATGGGATGACCTAGCCAGAAGAGGCGCGATAAACGGCTATGCCGGCGGCGAGGTCCTCGATTGCAGCGCCCACTGACTTGAACAGCGTGATCGCCTCGTCGCTCTGGCGCCCCCGCTTCTCTCCACGCGTCAGCTCGAAAAGATCGGCACGGATGGCATCGGTGGTGAAGGCGCCGGACTGAACCGCCTGGACAATATCGCCGGCTTCCTTGGTCGCACCGGCGCGGGTGTCCACATACACCTCCGCCCGGACAAGCGCAGCATCGTCACTTTCACGCATGATGGGCGAGAAGGCGCCAACAAGATCCACATGAGTACCGGGCGTGAGCAATTCGCCGCGCACGAGGGGCACGGTCGAGATGGTGGCGCAGGAGACGATATCAGCCCAGCCGACCGCCTCGTCGAGGTCGTCGACTGCGGTGGCCTCAAAGCCGTCCCGGCGCAGCGATTCGGCCAATTTCTCCGCATTGGCCGGGGTGCGGTTCCATACCCGGACGGACCGAATCGGCCGCTGACTGGCGTGGGCGCGCACCAGATGGGGTGCGAGCGCACCAGCGCCGACCATCAGGAGACGCGAGGCGTCCGAACGCGCCAAATAGGATGTGGCAAGCCCCGAAGCGCAGGCGGTGCGCCAGAGTGTCAGTCGCTGCCCGTCGATCAGAGCTTGCGGTTCACCTGTCGTGCCGTTCATCAAAAGATAAACGCCCATTACGGCGGGTTTGCCTATTGCATTGTTGTCCGGCGAGACCGCCGCGACCTTCACACCAATATGGCCGTCCTTCTGCGCCGGGTTGTTCCAGGCAGGCATGAGCAGCAGCGTGCTGTCTTGTCCCTCGGGTCGCTCGATAGTGTGGTGGTGACGGACAGGCTGGACAGCGCCGGCCCGGAAGGCCTCCCTCAAGATCTCCACCAGACCGCCATGGGTCAGGCACTCATCGACCTGGGCGCCGGAAATCGTCATCATGGGGACCTCCGCTCCTTAGCATCGGCAGGGGCAAGCGCGACGGCACGTTCTTCGCGTTCGGCCGCTTTGCGGCGTAATTGTTCAGCTTCCTGCGTCCGCTCACGCGCGATGCGGCGATAGCGCCCCTGGCGAATCCAAGTGGCAACGCTGCCGATAATGACGCCGAGGATAAGTGTGATGAAAAGATAGACGAAAAGCGGCCAATGGATCGTCAGGCCGGGACTCCCGGGATCGAAAGGATTGAGCGTAAAAGGCGCAGTCGCGCGGTTGGCGACGGCGAGTACGATCAGGAGAATCGCCAGAGGCACGACCACGACGACAAGAAAAAAGCGATGGAGCATGTGGCCTCTGGGTTACTTTCCGGCATTCAGCCGCTCACGCAGCTCCTTGCCGGTCTTGAAAAAGGGCACCCACTTCTCCTCGACGTGAACGGTTTCTCCGGTCCGAGGATTGCGGCCCGTCCGGGCGGGCCGGTTTTTCACGGAAAAGGCTCCGAAGCCGCGCAATTCGACACGGTTTCCTTCCGCCAGGGCTTGGGTGATCTCCTCAAAAATCGCATTCACAATATTTTCGACATCGCGCAAAAACAGGTGCGGGTTTCGATTTGCAATGGTCTGCACCAGTTCCGACTTAATCATTCTAATATTCCACCGCTTTCGAATAACCGGGATTCAGCGAACTTGTGGTTTATTTTCAATCCCGCATTTAACTTTTTTCAGGTTGCCAGACGGATAGCAGACCGTCAAGGAAGAGACGCTCTGCTCCCACTTGCCGCAGGAGGTCCTCCGCCGTGGGTATGCCGAAAAGGCCAGCAAGCCAGGTGCCTGCAATGCCCGGCAGGAACAGCGAGCCTTCGGTGTCACGAGGTTTCCACTCCACTATGTTCAACTCCTCGGAAAGCCCTTGAGACACGAGCCAGTTCTTGGCTTCTTCCGGGCCGCCCACGGAATCGACCAGCTTGTTGTCCATGGCCTGTCGGCCGGTAAAGACCGCGCCGTCGGCGAGGGTCAGGACCTCCTGGCGCGACAGCGGTCGCCGGGCCGTAACGATATCCACGAACCAGTCATAGCTGTCGCGAACCATCGACCCCAGCATCTGGCGCTCCTCGTCGGTCGTTGGATTGAAAGGCGACGGTTCGGCCTTGAGCGGGGAAGATTTTACCTCCTCCACCTGAATGCCAAGCTTATCCAACAACTCGGTGACGTCCGGATACTGCACGATAACACCGATCGAACCGACGATGGACGACTGGCGCGCGACGATATGGTCGGCTGCACTCGCCACCATGTAGCCGGCGGATGTGCCGAGTGTGCCGATCTGCGCGACGACCGGTTTTTCGTCCGCCAGACGCCTGATCTCCTCGAAATAGGCCTCGCCGCCAACGGTCGTTCCACCCGGCGAATCGACGGTGATGATAGCGCCTTGAGCGGCTTCGGATTCCCGAAGTCGCTTCAGAAGATCAAGCATCTCCTCGTCGCCTGTGATCGCACCGTTTATGTGTACGCGGGCGATATGGGAGGTGCCGGTCAGCGCGTCACCGAAAAGCCACCGCCCAGCCACGACGAGGATGACGCCGAGAATGAGAAAGACGGCGACGCGCCAGAAGGTCAGCTTGCGCCGGAGACGTCTGCGGTCGATCAGATCGTCGGCTCGGGTGGACATGGACGGGCCTCTCTCCTGATAGGCTGTAATGACGATTTAACGGTTGGCTGCGCCGCGCGCAAATCGTTAGTCGTCACAACCTGGTATCTTCCATGATGCTTGCGTTCTAAACGAAGCCGCGCATATGAGCTACCATGTTTCGCGGCTGAGAAGGAATAGCGTGCCCATCCGATTGTTCCTCCTTAAAAAAAACCCATATTGGGGCCATGTTGGCGGTGCGGCGGGGTTTCGCGTCTGTCCGCGCTAGGCGAAGGGCGGCAGGCGTTCTGGCGAGGGCCTGACGCCTTTACGGGAGTGGCGGATGCAGGACGGTCTTGAAGCGGAAACGGCCGGAACGCCGATCAGGCGCAGCGAACGTGGAGAAGAGGCCTTTTCCCGGGCGGCGCGTCATTCCCGGCGGGTGCGTGTGCTGAAATTCGTCCTTCCGGTCGTCGCGGTGGTGGCATCGGCGCTCCTTCTCGGTTATTCCTTTCTTTTCTCGATTGGCGGGGATTCGGTGAATCCCGGATCCGTCTCGATCGAAAGCGGCAATCTGGTTATGGACAATCCTTCGCTCGACGGTTTCACCAGCGCCAATCTGCCCTATCACATGACCGCCGCGCGGGCGCGGCAGGCGATCGGCGGCGAGGATGGAGGAGCCATCCTGCTCGAGGATATTTCGGCCACAGTGCCGATCGACGAGCATAATGAGGCTTCGATTCGAGCCACGGCAGGCACCTTCGAGCGCGGGAACGACCGCCTCAAGCTCGACGATTCGATCACCGTCAGGACGACCTCCGGAATTACTGCCCGGCTGCAGTCGGCGGAGATCGATATGGACTCCGGCAGTCTTACGACCGAGGATCCGGTAGAAATCGATCTCGACGGCATCCAGGTGCGGGCCAACAAGTTCAATGCCACGGGAGGTGGTGAGCGGCTCGTTTTCGAAGATCGCGTGCGCGTCCGTATGGACCCGAAGCAGGTCAGGCGCACGTCAGCACAGAGGAAAGAGAATGAATAGATTTTTTCGCTGGTTCCTTGCGCCGGTTTTCCTGCTCGCATTTTCGGCAGTAGCCTGGTCGCAGGGAGCACCCACGGGTCTGGCGTTGTCCAATGACGAGCCGATCCAGATCGAGAGCGACAAGTTCGAGCTGGACGACAATCAGAGTCTCGGCGTCTTCACGGGAAACGTATCCGTGGTGCAGGGCGAAATGTCGCTCCGGGCCGCACGCATGCAGGTCCACTATAACAATGAGAATGGCGGCTCAAACAATGGGAATGGCGGCTCAGTGGCCGCTGGCGGAGGACAAATCGAGAAGATCGAGCTTGACGGCGGAGTCTATCTGAGTTCCGGGGATCAGGAGGCAACGGGCGATGCCGGCACGTTCGACATGAACACGGAAGTACTCGTCCTCACCGGAGAAGAAGTGGTGCTGACCGAGGGCGATAACGTGGTGGTCGGCTGTCGCCTGACCGTACAGATGGCCACGGGTCAGGCGACGCTGGAAAGCTGCAAGGATCAAAAGACGAACCGGGTCAGAATGCTTCTCAATCCGCGTTCTCAGGACCAGTAACGGATAGCCAAGTGAATTTCTTTTCCCGCCAGAAGGATGCTCCGGCCGATGAGGCTGCACAGCCGCAAGGCGCCGCCACGGCGGAGCGGCTGAACGGCACGCTGATTGCGCGCGACCTCACCAAATCCTACAAGAATCGCCAGGTCGTCAGCGGTGTGTCTCTCGGCGTTCGCGCCGGCGAGGCCGTCGGCCTTCTGGGGCCGAACGGGGCCGGCAAAACCACCTGCTTCTACATGGTTACCGGGCTTGTGCCCGTCGACAAGGGAAGCATCTATATCGACGGGCACGATGTCACTTCCATGCCCATGTATCGCAGGGCGCGCCTGGGGATCGGATACCTGCCCCAGGAGGCTTCGATCTTCCGCGGCCTGACAGTGGAGGGGAACATCCGCGCGATCCTGGAGGTGGTCGAGAAGAGCCGCAAGGAGCGCGAGCGGTCGCTGGACGCTCTGCTCGAGGAGTTTCACATCGGCCATCTACGCAAGGCGCCGTCCATCTCACTGTCCGGCGGCGAGAGACGTCGGCTGGAGATTGCACGCGCGCTGGCAAGCAAGCCGAATTTCATGCTGCTCGATGAGCCGTTCGCGGGCATCGATCCAATTGCCGTGACGGACATCCAGGATCTCGTGCGGCATTTGACTGCGCGCGGCATTGGCGTTCTCATCACCGATCACAATGTGCGCGAGACACTGGGGCTGATCGACCGCGCCTATATCATCCATGCCGGGCAGGTCCTCACCCATGGACGGCCGGCCGATATCGTCGGCAATGCCGATGTCCGGCGGCTTTATCTCGGCGAGGGATTTACACTTTAGATCGGATTACCGGGGCAGAACTCCAGCCCAGCAGCGGTGGCTGTGAGATTCGTCTGTGGTGACCCCATAGTCCTCTGCAGTTTCTTGGGAGTAGCGTTCGGTCGCGACATGCCCCGTAACTTTGAACGCGCCACTTCTCAGGCAGCCGGTCAATTGAACAGGAGCACACTGCAGTCGGCTTGCGACCGTAGAACCTAGTCCTCACCGCGTTCTTCATGCTTTCTACCACCGCTTCCGCACAGAATATCGAAGCGGGCAAGCGCGTCGCATCATATGATGGCGCGCCGCACCTTCGAAGACACCCATTCCGAGAGAATGACGGTGAGCAGGATGAGGGCGAAGATGACGGTGACCTGCGACCACGCAAGCACGTTGAGCGAACTCTGCAGTTGCAGTCCGATACCGCCGGCGCCGACCAGGCCGAGAATGGTGGATTCGCGGATGTTGATGTCCCAGCGGAAAACCGTAATGCCCGCGAAGGTGGGCAGCACCTGCGGGATAATACCGTAGTCAATGACCTGCCAGCCGCCGGCGCCGGTGGCACGCACGGCCTCGACCTGGCTCTCGTCAATCTCCTCGATGGCTTCGTAGAGCAGTTTGCCGACGAAGCCAATGGAGCGCAGCGCGATGGCGATGATGCCTGCAAGCAGCCCCGGGCCGAGGATCGCCACGAGCAGCAGCGCCCAGATCAGGGAATTGATCGAGCGCGAGGCAACGATGATGAACAGCGCGATCGGCCGTAAAATGAGCGCCGAAGGCGTGGTGTTGCGTGCGGCGAAGAATGCGGTCGGCACCGCCAGCACGGTACCGATCACCGTGCCAAGGGTGGCGATGTTTAGGGTGTCCCAGAGGGGAGCCCATAGCTTGTTCAGGTACGACAGACGTGGCGGCCATGAGCGAGAGAGAAGGTCGCCTGCCTGGCGCGGCGCGTCCTGCACGAAAGCCCAGATGGTGTTCTCGTTCATGACCCGCCAAGACAGGACGAAGACGACGCCAGCGGCGAACCAGCCGAGCCAGACCGCCCATTCGCCGGCCGTGGTGTGCTTCCGCCATGTCCGGCCGGAGAGGGTTGAACCGGCGGGCATCACTGCACCCATTTGCGAATGTGGCTGGAGCCGTACTCGGCCAGCATGACGAGGATAATGATGAGGATCAGGATTGCACCCGCCGTGTTGTAGTCGTAGCGCTGCATGGAGGTGTTGAGCGTAGCGCCGATGCCGCCCGCGCCGACGATGCCGATGACCGCAGATTCGCGGAAATTGATATCGAGCCGGTAGAGCGAAAGGCCGACCAGCCGCGGCATGACCTGGGGCTGGATGCCGTAATTGACGATCTGCCACCACGTCGCGCCGGTAGCGCGGGTGGCCTCGGCCTGGCTCTCGTCGATCTCCTCGATATCGTCGGCGAGGAGTTTCGAAAGGAAGCCGATGGTGGCGAAGGACAGCGTCAGGAAGCCAGCGAAGGGGCCGAAGCCGAACATGGCGACGAACAGGATGGCGATGACGATTTCCTGAAAGGCGCGGGAGACGGCGATGATCGACCGGCACAGGAGATAGACGGGCGCCGGCGCCAGGTTGCGCGCGGCGCCGAGGCCGATGGGTATGGAGATGAGCACGCCGACGATGGTCGAGCAGACGGTCATGGTCACGCTCTCCACCATGCCGCGCCAGATATCGTTGGCGCGCGTCACGAAATCGGGAAGCAGAAAACCCTGCGCAAAGCGCGCGCCGCGATCCAAGCCTTCATAGACCCGCTGCCAGTTGATCTCCAGCGTACCGAACGCGGCGAGGAAATAGATCAGCGCCCCGCCATAGATGATCCAGCGCCATAAGCGGCTCTGGATCAAGACCGGCGGGCGCCGCCATTGGCGCGGTGCAGCGGCGACTCCCGTCATACGAGGCCTGCCATGCGCTCTTCTCGGGCCTGCTCGAAGGCGGCTGCCTCCTCGTCGTCGCGCGCCTCGTCTTCCTTCTCCTTACGCATGGCGTGCCAGTCCTCCTCGCCGTAAATCGCGGTGAGGGCCTTCTCGTCCAGCGCATCGGGCGGACCGTCGAAGACGACCTGGCCGGCCTGTAGTCCGACGATGCGGTCTACGAACATCTGCGCCAGCGTGACGTCGTGGATGTTGATGATGGCCGGCAGCGACCGCTCGCGGCAGACCTCGCAAATGAGCCGCATGATCTGGCGCGATGTCTTCGGATCGAGCGAAGCGGTCGGCTCGTCCACCAGGAGAAGTTCCGGGTCCTGCTCGAGCGCGCGCGCTATGCCGACCCGCTGGCGCTGGCCGCCGGAGAGCGCGTCGGCACGCTTATCGACATGATCGGAAAGGCCAACCCGGTCGAGAAGAGCGAAGGCCTTCTCGACATCCGCTGCAGGAAAGCGGCGGAAGAAGGAGCGCCAGAAGGGAACGTAGCCAAGGCGGCCGGACAGCACGTTCTCCATCACCGTCAGGCGTTCCACCAGTGCATATTCCTGGAAGATCATGCCGATGCGGCGGCGCATTTTCCGCAGCGCCGTGCCGTTGAGCGTGGTCAGGTCCGTCCCGTTCAGGAGCACCTTGCCGGCGGTGGGCTCGACGAGGCGGTTGATGCAGCGGATGAGGGTCGATTTGCCGGCGCCCGAAGGGCCGATGAGGCCGACGACCTGACCGCGGTCAACGGTGAAAGAGACGCCGTTCAGCGCCCTGTCACCCGTCCTGTAGCGCTTCTCCAGCTTCTCGATCGTCAGCATGCAGCCCACCTCGTATAGGCCAAGGGCGGAGACCCATGGTGGGTCCCCGCCCCCGGGAGTTCAAGCAGTTTCTACTGGCAGTCGTAGGAAACGTCGTTGGCTTCATCAATCTGCCGGATCACCGCCCAATCGTCCTTGAAGGCGATCTCGATGAACTGCTCCTCACCGGACTTGCTAAACTCTTCCGCGAGCGCGGAGCCTTCCCACGGGAACGAGAAGAAGGCTTCGCGGATCTTGTCCTGCAGCTCCGGGCGCAGATTGTAGACCGTTCCATAGCCGGTGGTGGGGAAGGTCTGTGAGGTGTAGACGGTCTTGATCTGGTCGGCGGAGATGACCTCGCGCTCGATCATGCGGCCCTTCACCGAGTTGGCGATCGCTGCCGCTTCGTAATCGCCATTGGCAACGCCGAGAATGGAGGTGTCGTGCGAACCGGAAAAGGCGGGCGTGAAGTCTTCGTCGGCGACCATATCAAACTCGCTCTTGAGAATGGCCGACGGCGCCTTGAAGCCGGAATTGGAGGTTTCCTGCGTGAAGGCGATCTGCCCCCCGCGCAGGTCCTCGACCCCTTCGGCGTCGGAATCGGCCGGCACGATGATTTCCATCTCGTAGCCGAAGGAGCCATCCTCGGCGGCCATCATCGCGAAGGGGCGGAAGCCCGCGCAGGCAACGGCAATCGGATTGGAACCGGTGTTGAAGCCTGAGACGTGGAGACGGCCTGCACGCATGGCCTCGAGCTGGGCGGCGTTCGACTGCACGGGAAAGAAGTCGACATTCTTGCCGGTCACCTCTTCCATGTGCTCCAGGAATCCGGCCCAGACATCGGCATAGACGGCGGGATCCTCGACAGGCGTATAGGCGAAAATGAGCGTGTCCGGATCGATAAGCTGGCTCTCGTCGGTGGGAATATCGGCCACAAGATCGCCGTCGGCATCCTGATACCGGCTGTCAAGCTTGAACTCGGCATGTGCCGGGAGTGCGAAGGCCACTGTAAGGGCCAGAGCGGCGGCGACTTTCTTCATGACGTTCTCCCATTGGATTAAAGGCTTGGATTGAGGCCCGATTATCGCAGGCGCGTATCAGTTTTGTGACAGTGAATGTCGCGCGTTTGTCATCGTAAAAGGAGCGGGATTTGCCATTGTGAGGAAGAATACGCCGCAAGCCGAATTCGAACTGAGACATGGCCGATTATCGGGGTACACTTGACAAGCAAATTTCGGGCCAGTTCTATCGGATAGATGCGCCACTCCCAAACGGACTTCAAGGCGCGGGATAGATGGAAAAACCGGCAAATGGGCCTTTCGCCGAAGCTCGACATACGTCAAACGCAGTCGCTGGCGATGACACCGCAATTGTTGCAATCGATCCGATTGCTGCAGCTGACGCATGTGGAGCTGGAACAGTTCATCGAAAGCGAAATCGAGAGCAACCCGCTTTTGGAGCGGGAAGGCGGGCCGACCGCGGCGCAGGAAGCCGAAACCGCACCTCACAGGCCGGAAACCTTAGCGGAGTCCATTTCGGCACGGCTTGACAGTTCGCTGGAGAATGTATTTCCGGACGACCCGGGACGCCAGGAGACGATCGGCCCTGATCTTTCGGCGCAATGGCGTTCGGCCCGGGGAAACGGCCTTGCGCAAGGCGAGGCTGGAAGCCTGGAGGCGATCGCTGACACGGCGCCTTCTCTGCGCGCGCACATCGGCGAGCAGATCGTTTTTACCTTTAGCGACCCGGTAGAGCGCCTGCTGGCCCAGGATCTGTTCGATAACCTTGATGATGCCGGTTACCTCACGGTCGCACTCGAGGACATCGCAATACGTACGAAAGCCGACCTCCGAAGGCTGGAAAACATTCTTAAAGCTTGTCAGGGGTTCGACCCGCCGGGCCTGTTCGCCCGCGATCTTTCCGAGTGCCTGGCGCTGCAATTGAAAGCACGCGACCGGCTGGACCCAGCGATGGAGGCGCTGGTGTCCCACCTCGACCTACTCGCCAAGCGCGACTTCCCCACGCTGAAGCGCATCTGCGGCGTTGGCGAGGAGGATCTCATGGACATGCTGGGGGAGATTCGCGCGCTCGACCCGAAGCCTGGCGCGGCTCTTACGAGCCAGCCGGCCGCACCCGTTCAGCCCGACGTCTTCGTAAAGCCGGCCGGCGATGGGGGCTGGGCTGTCGAGCTTAACGCCGACACGCTGCCGCGTGTCCTGGTCAACGAGCCATACTTCACGAAGGTATCGGCAAAGGTCGACCAGGCGGACAAGGCGTTCCTTTCCGAACGCCTGCAAAGCGCGCACTGGCTGGCCCGGAGCCTGGACCAACGTGCGAAGACGATCCTCAAGGTGGCTTCCGAAATCGTACGCCTGCAGGATTCTTTCCTGGCCCATGGCATCGACCATCTGCGGCCTCTGACATTGCGCGCGATTGCCGAGGCGATCGGCATGCATGAATCGACCGTGAGCCGCGTGGTGGCGAACAAATTCATGATGACGCCGCGCGGGCTGTTCGAGCTGAGGTATTTTTTTACAACGGCCATCGCATCCGCAGACAGCGGCGACGCCCATTCGGCCGAGGCCGTGCGCCACCGCATCCGTCAGCTTATCGACGCCGAAAAAGCACATTCCGTACTTTCGGACGATGCTATCGTCGACACGCTGCGGCGGGAGGGCGTCGAGATCGCGCGCCGGACCGTCGCCAAGTATCGGGAAGCAATGAATATTCCCTCTTCGGTACAACGCCGGCGCGAAAAGAAGGCCCGGGCAGCGGCCGAAGCGTCCGCCTGACCCCTCGCCTCGGATCGATTGACAAGCACGGGCGGAGCCACTAGAAGCCCGCCTCCATAGGCCGATGAAAAGGGTAACGTCGATTCCAGTTTCGAAGAAGGATCTGATCCGCCGCGACCCACCGATTTTTCGTCGCGGAACTTGTGTGCGCAGGCAACGCGTATAAACTTCAAGGCGTTGAAAATCTGACCACGAAAGGTCGTTTCTCATATGAGCCTTCGCATTTCCGGTAAGCATATGGATATTGGCGACGCTCTCCGTACTCGTATCGAAGGGCGGATCGGCGACGCAGTGGATAAATACTTCGACGGTGGATTCGCCGGCCGCATAACGGTGGAAAAGGCGAACAACCGCTTTTCGGCCGATTGTATGGTTCATCTCGATACCGGCGCTATTCTTCAGGCGAGGGGTGAATCGCAAGATCCCCACCTGGCTTTCGATGCGGCGGCGGAGCGGATCGAAAAAAGACTGCGCCGATACAAGCGTAAGTTGAAATCCCATGCAACGGCACCCAGCAACGGAGCGCTGGACGCGACCTATCGCGTGATGGCGCCGATCGATGAAGACGGGGAGGAGGTGCCGGATGACTACGCACCCACCGTGGTGGCGGAATCACGACTGCCTCTTCAGTCAATGACGGTTGCCGCTGCGGTGATCGAACTCGATATGAAGGACAACCCCGTTTTCGTGTTCCGCAACGCGGGCAGCAATGAGGTCAACATCGTGTACAGACGGGCCGACGGCAATATAGGCTGGATCGACCCATCGACGGTGGAAGGCGAATAGCCGGATTCCGGCTGTCCCGCCCGATCAGGCGCGGCCTAACCAGAGGATGCAAACCATGGATCTGAGCGATCTGATCGAGGTCTCGGCAATCATGCCGGCCTTGAAGGCCAATTCCAAGAAACAGGTCTTGCAACTTCTTGCCGAAAAGGCGGCTGCGACCACCGGTCTTCCGGAGCGCGAAATCTTCGACACGATTCTACAGCGCGAGCGCCTTGGCTCGACGGGGGTCGGCAACGGAATAGCCATTCCCCATGGCAAACTGCAAGGGATCAAGAACATCACGGGTGTCTTCGCTCGTCTGGAAACTCCCGTCGCGTTTGACGCGCTGGACGATCAGCCCGTGGATCTCATTTTCCTGCTGCTTGCTCCCGAGGGGGCCGGAGCCGATCACCTGAAGGCGCTGTCGCGGATTGCGCGCGTGCTGAGGGATACAGAGACGACGGAGAAAATCCGCGGCACGCAGGACGCCAATGCAATCCACACTTTCCTGGCGGAGGCACCGGCGTCGAACGCCGCTTAGAGCAAGATGAAGTGGGATCGAAACGTAGGGCGGAGGCTGTCCGGGATTGATGACGTCGCGTGCGGTGGTTTTACGGACGTCGGCGCGTTTCGTGACCGCAATGGCATAATCCAGGGTCGGGCCCTAGCCTTATGAAGGCGTTGATATCTGAGCTAATCTGGAACGTCGGCGACTAGCTACCCCCGCTTCGCCATGGCTTAGGTCGGCTTTAGCCATCCCGTTGATCAGTGTGCCTCTTCCCAATTGTCGGCGGCGCGAGCATCCACTTTCAGCGGCACGGAGAGCGCGCGGGCGGGCCAGGCCGCCCCTTCCATCACGGTGCGGATGACGGGTATCGCGCGTTCTACTGCCTCAGCGGGGGCCTCGAAGATCAATTCGTCATGCACTTGCAGCAGCATCTGAATATCCGTGAGACCATTGGCGCGGAGGGCCTCGTCCATGCGGATCATCGCGCGGCGGATGATATCGGCCGCTGATCCCTGGATGGGCGCATTGATCGCGGCGCGCTCGTTGAAGGCCCGCATGGAGGGGTTTGCCGACCGGATCTCGGGATAGTTGGCCCGGCGACCGAAAATCGTCTCCACATAGCCGTGCTCGCGGCAGAAAGCCTTTGTACGCTCCATATAATTCTTGATGCCGGGAAAGCGCTCGAAATAGCGCTTGATATAGGCGCCTGCCTCCTCGCGCGGGATCGCGAGCTGGTTGGCCAAGCCGAATGCGGAGATACCATAGATGATGCCGAAATTGATGGCCTTGGCGCGCCGCCGCACCTCACCGGGCATGCCTTCGACCGGTACGCCAAACATTTCCGAGGCAGTCATGGCGTGGATGTCCAGCCCCTCGGCAAAGGCCTGCTTAAGCTCAGGAATATCGGCGACATGGGCAAGCACGCGCAGCTCGATCTGGCTGTAATCGGCCGAGATCAGCTTGCGCCCTTCCGGCGCGACGAAAGCCGTGCGGATCTTCCGGCCCTCCGTCGTGCGGATCGGAATGTTCTGCAGATTGGGTTCCGATGAGGAAAGCCGCCCGGTTGTGGTCGAGGCCAGCGAATAAGACGTGTGCACGCGTCCTGTGTGGGCATCGATGTAGTCCGGCAGCGCGTCCGTATAGGTGGATTTCAGCTTCGTGACCTGGCGCCAGTCGACGATCTTTCGCGGTAGGGGGTGTCCGGCGGCGGCCAGTTCCTCCAGCACCTGTGCGGACGTGGACCATTGGCCGGATTTCGTCTTTGCCCCGCCGGGCAGGCCCATCTTGCCAAACAGGATCTCGCCGAGCTGCTTGGGCGAGCCGATGGTGAAGCGCTCGCCGGCAAGCTCGTAAATGTCCGCCTCCATCGCCGCGGCAACTTGAGCGAAGTCGCCGGACATGCGCGACAGAATCTGCCGATCCACGCTGATTCCGCGATGCTCCATCCGCCCGATAACGGAGATCATCGGACGCTCCAGCCGCTCATAGACGGAGACGAGTCCGTTCGCGGCCAGCCGCGGCTTCAGCACCTTCCAAAGTCGCAGCGTGACATCGGCATCTTCGGCGGCGTAGTCGGTGGCGCGTTTCAGATCGACCATGTCGAAGGTGATTTTCGAGCGGCCCGAGCCCGTCAGTTCCTTGTAAGAGAGCGGCGTGTGCCCCAGCCAGCGTTCCGAAAGCGCGTCCATGCCGTGCGCCTGGATACCCGCTTCAAGCACATAGGAGATGAGCATCGTATCGTCACAGGGCGCGATCTCAATGCCGTGGCGATAAAACAGGAGCCAGTCATATTTGAGGTTCTGGCCGATCTTGAGCACGGACGGATCCTGCATGACCGGCCGGATGATAGCGAGCGCTTCCTCCTGGCCGAGCTGGCCGTCGAGCAGGCCCCCGCCGAGCAGATCGGTTTCACCGTTCTTATGCGACAGGGGTACATAGGCCGCGCGTCCCGGCGCGGTGGCAAGCGCGATCCCGCAGAGCTCCGCCTGCATGGGGTCGAGCGAGGTGGTCTCCGTATCGAAGGCCAGGAGCCCGGTTTCGCGGGCTTCGGCCATCCACATATGCAGCGTTTCAGGGTCTCGGACGCAAACATAGCCGGAATGGTCGATCGCCTCGGCCGTCGCTCCGTCTGCAAGCTTATTCGCCAGTGCCTGCGGTGTTTCCGCGCTGTCGGTACGGTCCGGTGCGACTTCCCCCTCCGCGCCGGGCTCGTCGGTGCCCGAGGCCGGCACGGTCAGGTCCGGCCCATGCGCGGCGGCGCCGGCCTGAACTTCAACATAGGCGGCATCGATTGCAGCCGGATCGGCGCCCGTGGCTTCCGCCACCCGCCGGGTGAGAGAGGAAAACTCCATCGCCTTCAAAAAAGCGATGAGTTTCGGTCCATCGGCCACCGAATCGAGCGCCAATGCGTCAACGCCCAGTTCGACGGGCGCGTCGTTCCTAAGCCTGACCAATTCCCGCGAAACGCGCGCCTTTTCGGCATATTCGATCAGATTTTCGCGACGCTTGTTCTGCTTGATCTCATGCGCGCGCGCGAGAAGCGTATCGAGATCGCCGTACTCCGCCAGAAGCTGCGCCGCCGTTTTCGGCCCAATTCCGGGCACACCCGGAACATTGTCGATCGTATCCCCCGTCAGCGCCTGCAGGTCGATCATCTTCTCCGGCGGCACACCCCATTTCTCGATCACCTGCTCGACGCCGATTTCGCGATCTTTCATCGGGTCGTACATGGAGACGCAAGGCCGGACGAGTTGCATCAGGTCCTTGTCGGAGGAGATGATCGTGGCGTCGCCGCCCGCCTCCTCGGCCAACCGTGCATATGTGGCGATCAGATCGTCCGCCTCAAATCCTTCCATTTCGATGCAGGGTACGCCGAAAGCGCGCGTAGCCTGGCGAATGAGGCCAAATTGCGGCACGAGGTCTTCCGGTGGCTCGGTCCGGTTTGCCTTGTACTCGGGGTAAAGCTCGCTACGAAACGTTTTCGAGGAATAATCGAAAATGACCGCAAAATGGGTGGGCGTCACGCCAACATCCGTATCGCGCGCGTTGCGCAACAGCTTCCAGAGCATGTTGCAAAAGCCCGAAACCGCGCCCACGGGCAGTCCGTCGGACTTACGCGCAAGGGGCGGAAGTGCATGATATGCCCGGAAAATATAGCCCGAGCCGTCTACGAGGAAGAGATGATCGCCATTTTTCATGGAGGAACGGGTAACGTGGTGATTTGAGGCTGTCTATCACAATTGCGCACGCGACCAAATCTGCCGCCATATCGTGACGTAAACCTGCGCTCTCGCGCCGATCACAAAAAATTAAATAAGTGTAATTCCAACCACCCTTGAATAGCCATTTTGGCGCACAACATATGCTTCATCGGCAATATTATGCCGAGTCCGGCAAAGGCTCGTCCCCCGCCTAAACCGGACAAAAGCGGCAGCCTATTCCCCCTCTCCGGGCTGCCGCGCTTTTCATGAAAAGCCGCCGTGGTTCCCCTCCACCACGGCGGCACTTTCATGTGTCGCTCCAATCTCCGTGGTACGTACCCTCCTTGTCGACACGTTCAAAGCCGTGCGCGCCGAAGAAATCGCGCTGGGCCTGAATAAGATCGGCCGTGCCGCGCGACCGCCGAATCGTGTCGAAGTGCCCGAGGGCAGCCGCGAGCGAGGGCACGGGAATACCCGCCTCGGCGCAACGCGCCACCACGCGGCGCAAATGGGGATGCGCGGCCTCGATCAGGTCTGAAAAGGCTGGCGTCAACAGGAGGTTTTCGGTTTCCGGTGCCTGGTCGAATGCATCTGCGATTTCGCCGAGGAACTGAGAACGAATGATGCAGCCCGCGCGCCAGATGCGCGCTACCGTGCCAAGCGGCAGATTCCAGCCGAACTCGCGCGAGGCGGCGGCCATGACCGAAAATCCTTGCGCATAGGCGACAATCTTTCCTGCAAAAAGCGCTCCTTCGAGGATGGTAAGCGCTTCCTCCGTGGCGGGTCCGGCGGCGGGCGCGGGTGTGCCGAAGCGGTTTTCCGCGCGCTCCCGTTCCTTTTTCGTCGCCGAAAGGCTGCGCGCGGCCACCGCCGCCTCAATAGCGGTTGCGGGAATGCCGAGGGACTGGGCTTCGATTGCCGACCAGCGGCCCGTCCCCTTCTGGCCCGCACGGTCGAGGATCACATCGACCATGGGCCGGCCAGAGCCGGAATCCGTCTTAGCCAAGACGGCGGCGGTGATCTCGATGAGATAGGAGTTGAGGCGGCCCTCGTTCCACTTTGCGAAGATCGGAGCGATGCCGGAGGCGGAAAGGCCGTGCCCGTCGCGCAGGATGCCGTAGATCTCGGCGATCATCTGCATATCGGCATATTCGATGCCGTTGTGAATGGTCTTGACGAAATGGCCCGCACCATCCGGGCCGAGCCAGGCCTGGCAGGCCTCACCCTCGTGGCGCGCGGCTATCGCTTCCAGAACAGGCTCGATGCGCCGATAGGCCTCCTGGGCGCCGCCCACCATAATTGAAGGGCCGTGCCGCGCGCCCTCTTCGCCGCCGGAGACGCCCATCCCTATAAAGCGCGGACCACTCTCGGCCAGTTCGGCCATGCGGCGGCGCGTATCGCGGAAATTGGCGTTGCCTGCATCGATGATAATATCATCCTGCTCGAGCAGGGTGTGCAACGCGGCTATCTGATCGTCCACGGCTTGGCCGGCCGACACCATGACAATGATCGGCCGCGGGTGCTCAATGGCCTCTGCCAGCGCCTTGAGCGAATCGCAAGCGACGATATTCTCAGCGAGCTTTCCCGCATTTTCGACAAACGCCTGAGTGCGTGATCCCGTGCGGTTGAAAACGGCGATCCGAAAACCTTTTTCCGCAATATTGAGCGCCAGATTGGCGCCCATCACACCGAGGCCGATGAGGCCGATATCAGCTTTTTCCATAAATCCTTCAGACCCGTTCGTTGCGCGCGACTGCGCATGGATATTCTGCTTGCACCGGCGGCGCTAGCGCCGCCGCCGCCGCTTTCGCCCGTAAAGCTCCAGCTTGTGGTGGACAATATCATAACCGAGAGAACGGGCGATCTCGTCCTGCAGCGCTTCGATCTTGTTGGACTGGAATTCGATCACGTCACCCGTATCGATATCGATCAGGTGGTCGTGATGCTCCTCGCCGGCCTGCTCGAAACGCGCCCGACCGCCCTCGAACGCATGGCGATGGATCGTGCCCAACTCCTCCAGGAGCTTCATCGTGCGATATACGGTCGAAAGCGATATGCTGGGGTCGATCTCGGAGGCACGGTTGAAAATCTCCATCGCGTCGGGATGGTCCTCAGTCTTCGAGAGAATGCTCAGGATCACCTGCCGCGGCCGCGTGATTCGCACGCCGGCACGCCGCAACTCATCCTCATAGGTCCATCCTCGTTGCGCTTCTTTGTTCATAAGCGGACTATGCTTCAGTTGATCGGCGCTTGCAAAGTTTCGGAATCCAGCTCAGTGGCGATTTCGCCCGTTGACAGGGGAGCAGGTTCGGCCGACCCTCGGCGGGAGAAGTAACGCAGGTTGATCAAAGAGAAACATGAAACCCGTCTTCGTCCAGTTGCGCTGTCAGCCCGGCAAAACATATGAGGTTGCCGATGCGCTCTACAAGCGCGAAATTGCGTCCGAACTTTACTCCACAAGCGGCGATTACGACCTGCTGCTCAAGGTCTATATCGAAGATGGCGTGGATGTGGGCAAATTTATAAACGACAACGTCGCCAATATCCCCGGCATTGTCCGATCGCTTACCACGTTGACCTTCCGGGCGTTCTGAGTGTCTGATCGGATCTCCGGAGCGGACTAAGATGGTGTTTCTCTGCGTGCCGGTACTCGTCTACTGACAGGTACAGTGCGCTCCGGTGCCCAAACAGCATCTTTCTCGCCTCGCTCCGACGAATTTCGTCAGATACGAGGGCGGACTTGGCTCCCGCGCCGGCTTCGTCTACCAAACTGCTGGACCGGGAGACGAGGAGAAAACAGCGATGAAACGCTCGAAGATCAATACGATTCTGCGCGAGAGCGAAGCTTTCATTCGCTCGTTCGGCTATGTGCTGCCGCCATTCGCCGACTTTACGCCGGCCGACATGAAGGCCCGCCGATCGGAAATCGGGGGCATAGTCGATGCCAGACTCGGCTGGGACATCACCGATTACGGCTTAGGGGATTTCGAGCGAGAGGGACTTTTCCTCTTCACTGTGCGCAATGGCAACGCCGCCGCGCTGAAGGAGGGCCGTGGCATGCTTTACGCGGAGAAGATCATGATTTCGCGCCACGATCAGATCTCGCCCATGCACCGCCACGATGTCAAAGCCGAGGACATCATCAATCGGGGCGGCGGCAGCCTGTGCATCAAGCTTCATGCCTCGGCACCTGATGGCAGCGTCGACCCCAAGGCACCTGTTTCGGTGCCGACGGATGGTATCATCCGGCGCTTCGACGCAGGCGGCGTCCTTCGCCTTTCACCCGGAGAGAGCGTCACGCTCATGCCGGGCGTATGGCATAAT
The DNA here is from genome assembly GCF_028767125.1 of Chelativorans sp. YIM 93263. Classification (GTDB taxonomy): domain Bacteria; phylum Pseudomonadota; class Alphaproteobacteria; order Rhizobiales; family Rhizobiaceae; genus Chelativorans. The sequence continues at coordinate 606,608 of NZ_JAKCWP010000001.1, read as the reverse complement.
TTCTGGGCGGAAGATGCCGATGTGTTGATCGGGGAAGTTTCCACCGTCAATGACGACCTGACGGACAATATCTTTGCAGAGCCAATTGCCCGATTTTCCGAAGTCGAGGAGGACGAAGAACCCTATCGTCTGCTTGTCTCTGATTACCCGGACTGGCTTGCTGAATGACACGCGGTATGGAAGTCGACAGCATCGCCGATCGCATATTGTCGCGCGCCGGAGATGCCCGTCGTTTCATAATCGCCGTTGCCGGCCCACCGGGATCGGGCAAGTCCACGCTCGGGGCTGCATTGACGGAGGCCCTGACCGCGCATGGCGAAAAGACGGCGCTCGTGCCGATGGATGGGTTTCATTTCGACGATGCCGTCTTACGTGAACGGGGCCTCGCCGGGCGCAAGGGCTCACCGGAGAGCTTCGACTTCGCTGGCTTCCATACACTTCTCAAGCGCGTTCGCGCCGGCGAACCGGACGTGGCGATCCCGCTGTTCGACCGCTCGATCGAGCTTTCCCGCGCGGCGGCGGCAATCGTCGCGCAGGATGCCCGACTGATTGTGGTCGAGGGCAACTATCTTCTGCTTGGCGAGAAGCCTTGGAGCGCACTTGCGGAGCTGTTCGATTTTTCAATCTACATGGATGTGCCGCGCGCCGAGCTGGAAAGGCGTCTTTTGGCTCGCTGGGCCCATCATGGGCGTGACGCGGCGGCCGCCCGCCACTGGCTGGAAACGAACGACCTGCCCAATGCCGACAGGGTTGCGAAACGGCGCCGTACGTCCGACATAGTGATACAAAATGTGTGAAAGGGTCTGGACACCAGCGATGGAACTACGGTTTATGCCCGGTGTTTGCGGTGTCTGCCCCGCTTGGTGATGCCCATTAAGGAGAATGTTTGATGTATGCTGCCGACATGTGCCGCCCCACATCCGCGGGGCCCATGGAGAAACTCCTGCCGTTATTCATGGCGCTTGCCTTCATGCTTGCTCCGCTCGCGCAGCATTCGCTGATGGCCCAAGGCTTGGACAACGAAGAAGCGATCGACAAAATTATCGGTTCCGATGTGAAGACCGAGGAGACAAACAAGGGCGATCAGAGTGAACGCGTTGTGGCGGCGATCGACAACACTCTTCAAAATGCCGAGGCGGTTCGCAAGGCCTTCAGTCTCGATACGCTGGAAATCGTATTCCTGTCCGATATCGGCCAGGAGAACGGCGCGATCGAAGAAGCCATCGCGAGCCACGAGACCGAGATCGCCAGCCTGCGCCAATCCATCGAGGGCAGCGCAATGTTTTACCACGCCGTGGATTCTCGCGATATCCTTCTTCGCAACATCGTCGCCGTGGAATTCGGAGAAGACGACACCGTGACAATTTTCGTGGAAGGGAATGAGAACTAAAGCCGGCGATATCCGGTGGGCTGTCCGTAAAGCGGCGTGATCCGCTGAATCGCCTCGGCAAGAGATTCTTGCGAAACGGTCATGGTGTAGCCATTCGCGTGGACGACGGTCTTGCCGTCCATCATTATAGCCACGTGCCCACGCCAGAAGACCAGATCACCCCGGCTGAGCATGGACGCCTCACTTATGGGTGAGCCGAGCGCGGCTTCCTGCATGTCGGTGTCACGCGGCACCTCGCGTCCCGCCATGAAGAGGGAAAGCTGCACGAGCCCCGAACAGTCGATGCCAAATCCGCTCGCCCCGCCCCAAAGATAGGGCGTGCCCAGAAACGCCTCCGCAACAGAAACGAAATCCGCGCTTGCTTCATCCAGCAGGCGCAGATGCGGTGCAATCATCGCCTCGCCTGATTCGAGGAGCGCGTAGCGCGTCGTGCCCTTCTCAATCACATCCCTTACGGCAAGCCGCGCGCCAATGCTTTGGGTCCGGACGGGCGGCGCCTTCATGTCCGCCTCCGGGTAGACGAAGCTGCGTGGGATGCACACGATGTGCGTCGGCGCTTGTGGCACGTCGCCCAACTCACTCTCCCGGACGTAGCCGACATAGTTATCGCGCACGTTCTGCACCCATGCCCAGCCATCCTTGCGCTCGAACACACGCACCGTATCCCCGTGAAGGAACTGAGTGTCCATGCCGGCACTTGCGTCCGGGGCCTGATGGACACTCGCCACCGGTGCCGCGACCGCCGCGGGCTCGCCGACGGTGAAGCGCGTCGCCTCGACATGGCGTTTCAAGTCCTCGTCGGCGAGGTCGGGCCGAAAGGCATTCAGTCTGCGGTCCAGGCGGTGGTGTTGAGTACTCACAATGATAGCTCCTGCGCCCTGGCAACAACGACATCTCCGAAACGCTCGACGAAAAGAGCGCCCTCGACCGTGCGGCGGACCAGCACATTGCGCCGGTCGCGCGTGTCTCGGCGACGGGAGACCAGATCGAGGGCGCCCATCCTGTCGAGCGCGCGCGTGATGACCGGTTTCCTCACGCCGAGCCTCTCCGCCAGGCCGCGGACCGTATGCGGAGGCGGGTCGAGATAGACGGTGAGCAGGATCGAAAGCTGCCGCTCGGAAAGGTCGGGCAGGCCAGCCTGTACCTGAAAGAGACAGACCTGCTGCCACAATCTGAGCGCCTGACTCGGCCGCAGAACGACGGACATGGCGAGCCCCGGAAACGTTTCGTTCCCGTGACGATAGAGCATCGGCCTGTCGCTGGAAAGAGGTCAGCGGCCATAGCGCTTGCGCAGAACGGCCTCGATAGCGCGGATGCCCTGCGCCTCGCCGCCCACCGGGCAAGCCGCCTTGTCGTTGGGGTTCCAGCCATAGATGTCGAAATGAGCCCAGGCCTGCGCCTTCTCCACGAAGCGCTCCAGAAAGAGCGCCGCCGTGATCGAGCCGGCAAAGCCGTCCTTGTTCACATTGTTGATGTCGGCCACCTTGGAACTGAGCCGTTCCGCATAAGGCTGCCAAAGCGGCATGCGCCACAACGGATCGACGTTCTCGTCAGCTGCTCCGGCAAGAGCCTCAGCCAGCCCCTCGTCGCGCGTGTAAAACGGCGGAAGATCCGGGCCCAGGGCAACGCGGGCGGCCCCCGTCAAGGTTGCCATATCAATCAGGAGCTCAGGAGATTCCTCGTCGGCAAGCGTCATGGCGTCGGCCAGAACCAGCCGCCCCTCTGCATCCGTATGCCCAATCTCCACGGTCAGCCCCTTGCGGCTTTTCAGAATGTCGCTGGGGCGGAAGGCGTTGGCCGAGATCGCGTTCTCCACGGCGGGAATGAGCACGCGCAAGCGCACCGGCAGCTTGGCCGCCATGATCATCGAGGCGAGGCCCAGCACATTGGCCGCTCCGCCCATATCCTTTTTCATCAGGAGCATATTGTTGGCCGGCTTGATATCGAGCCCGCCCGTATCGAAGCACACACCCTTGCCGACGAGCGTCACCTTCGGCGCCGACTCCGCTCCCCAGCACAGGTCGATCAGGCGTGGTGCCTCGGCGCTCGCACGCCCGACCGCGTGAATCAATGGAAAGTTCTGTGCAAGGAGATCGTCCCCCGACGTGACCGAAATCGCCGCGTCATGAGATTTGGCCAGAGCGCGGGCGGTTTCTTCCAGCGCGTCGGGCCCCATGTCGTTGGTTGGCGTGTTGATGAGATCGCGAGCCAGAAAGACGCCTTCGGCAAGCCGGTCGACCTCAGCCCTGTCGGTTCCTTCAGGTGCCGCGAAAGCGATGTCGGTCGTCGGCTTGCTCCCATAGCGCGTAAAGGCATAGCCGCCGAGACGCAGGGCAAGCGCGACAAGGTGGCGATTCTTCGGAGTGCTGGCGAAGTGCCACTGCCCCTTGGGCAGGTTGCGGGCGAGACGGGCAAAGCTGAACGGAGAGGGGTCGCCCCCGCCCAACCCGAAGAATGCACCGGCGAGCGCGCCGTCGTGGCCGGGAATCGTCAGAACGGCGCCATCGCGCCCGGTGAAACCATTGGCCCGCGCCCAAGCGCATGCCGCGGCGTCCGCGCCGGACTCCTCCAGCACCGACTCACGTGCGAGATAGACGGGCAAGGAGCCACTTTCCCCGGTGGCGGTGAGCGTGAGCGGCATGACGAAACCTTCCTTTCTGAGACGGGATCGATCTTAATTAACACTCCATTAGGGTTAACGGAATATATCCGACGGGAAAGCTTGGGGTTCCGGTGGTGACGCCCCGCCGACGAGGAAACGGGATGAGGCGAAGTCCAGCACGCGCAAAACCGGTATCGATCGCGGTCGCGGTCGCCTTTTCCCTGGCCGTTGCCGGTTGCTCCTCCATCAGCCAAAAAGTCTCGAACATCACAACCGGCTCCACCGAGCGGAGCCAGGCGCGTTCACCGGATTCGATGTCCGCGCGAGACCTGGCCGCCGAGACCGATCGTGTTGGCAGGGCCTACGCCCGCGATCCGAAGGATAAATCCGTGGCCATGCGTTACGCGAGCGTTCTGCAGATGAGTGGCCATGTCGACCAATCTCTCGCGGTCATGCGGAAACTGGCCATAGCCTATCCGAAGGATCGCGGTGTGCTGGCGGCCTATGGAAAAGCGCTCGCGGCGGCCGGCGAATTCGAGCCGGCGTTGGATGCCGTGCGCCGGGCGCAAACGCCGGAATATCCCGATTGGCGGCTTCTTTCCGCTGAAGGCGCCATTCTCGATCAGATCGGCGAGCCGGAAGCCGCCCGCAAGCGCTATAACCGGGCGCTTGAGCTACAACCCGAGGAACCTTCCATCCTGTCGAACCTGGGAATGTCGTATCTTCTGGAGGGTGATCTTCAGGCTGCTGAAGCCCAGCTTCGCCGCGCCGTGGAGAAACCGGGCGCGGACAGCCGGGTACGCCAGAATCTTGCCCTTGTCATCGGCCTTCAGGGCCGCTTCGACCAGGCTGAGCGAATTGCGCGGCAGGAACTCTCACCCGAACAGGCCGAGGCTAATATGGCCTATTTGCGCGACATGCTTGCGCAGAACGATAGCTGGGAGCGCATTGCCCGCGAAGATTCCGGCCGGAACGGCTGAGCATCGAAGACCCGACGGGTTTGAACCCCGGGGGAACGCTCGATACCGGCATCAAATCCAACTCAGACGGAAGCTCCACGGGCTGCCCTTTCCAGGCCGAGCAGCGCGGCACCCAGGAGCCCTGGTTCATCCCGGCAGGCTCCGGGCATCACGAGCGGGCGCTTGAAGGCAAAGAGCGTTTGCTTGCGCACCCGCCGGTCAAGCTCGGCGATAAGGGACCCGGCATTGGAAAGCCCTCCGCCTACCGGCACGATGGTGGCGCCGGTGACGTTGACCACCATGGCTAGCGGCGCGCTTAGAACATCGCACAAGACATCGATCGTGCGCGCAGACGACGGATCGCCCTCCTCCCAGGCGGCGATGATTTCCATGGAGGACCGGTCCTGATCGTGCAAAGCTTTGTGCAGACGTTCCATGCCGCGTGCGCTTCCGATCGGGTCGAGACAGCCCTTCATCCCGCAGCCGCATTGGAAGGCGGGCACCCGAACAGGTGGCGTACCGGCGTAGGCGGCGGCCACCGGCGCATGGCCCCATTCGCCGGCGAAGCCGCCATTAGCGTTGACGAGTTGTCCGCGCGCCACGAGGCCCCCGCCCACACCGGTACCCAAAATGGCGCCGAAAACGATTTCGTGCCCCTTGCCCGCGCCGACACGTGCCTCGGCAACGGCAAAGCAATCGGCATCATTGGCGATGATGACGTGCACGCCCAACGCCTGCTCAAGCTCAGTTTTTAGGCGCCGGCCGTGAATGCAGGAAATGTTAGCGCAAATGGCCCTACCCGACTCGGGATCGAGTACGCCAGCAATGGAGATGGCGATATAAGCCGGTGCTTCCCCTGCGTCTGCAATGGCTTGGCGGAGGCAAGCCAGGAAGGCATCGAAATCCTCGGTGGGGGTAGGCTGCCGCCTGATTGGCTCAATGGATTCCGTCGAGCGCGCTACCGCGCTTCTGATCGTGGTACCTCCGATATCGAAACTGATAACCATTGGCTTCCCAAAAACACGCGAGATCATGTTCACGCGGGAAAGCCATAACCCCCCTGGCCGGAATGTCACCCCTTTCACAGCCTATAGGATTGCAAATCTGCACGTGGGCAGGCGGGGTGAGGGGTCTAAAGATCGACCTTCCGGTTCTTACCAAGGTCCGGTCGTGCATCGGAGACCGCGGCCGCTGCCATCTTGATATAGCTCGCCACCGTACCGGGACCATCCCAGTATTGCGCGTCCTTCGGTGTGACCTTGAGCACCCGGATCGAGGGGTCATCTGGGCTCTTCCACCAGGCCTTAGCCGGCGTGGACCAGAGCTGGCGGATTTTCTCCCGGTCATTGGTGACCTCCGCCGTGCCGGTCACGGAGAGATAGGCCTGACTGCCGGTATCAGCGAAAGCCATAGCCACATGCGGATCATCGGCCAGCTCCTCGTCCTTGTGGCTTTCAGCATCGGTGAGAAAATAGATCAGATGCGTATCGCGGTCGAGAAAGGCGGCCATCGGACGCGCGCGAAGGTCTATCCCGTCACGGCTCACGAGCATGCAGATCCCGATCTTGTCAATCAGTTCCCACACGCGTTCAACAGTGTCGCTGTCCGCCATCGATCAAACTCCATCGTTCACTTTTCAGACGAACGATGGCAGCGTCTCGTTGTTCCGCGTGGCCTCGAAAAGACGGCCTAGCCGGACTACACGTCGAGATTGGCGACCGAGAGCGCATTGTCCTGGATGAACTCGCGGCGCGGCTCCACTTCATCCCCCATGAGGCGTGAAAACAGCGCGTCGGCATCGGTTGCGTCGTTGACCTTCACCTGCAGCAGCGATCGCGCGTCGGGATCGAGCGTGGTCTCCCAGAGCTGCTCGGCATTCATCTCGCCAAGGCCCTTGTATCGCTGCATCGTCAGGCCCTTGCGCCCCGTCGCGAAGATCGCATCCAGAAGCCCCATCGGCCCGGCGATGGTCTCCTTCTTGTCGCTCCGCCTGAGCACCGGCTGCTTTTCGTAAATCTCCTGGAGGCGCTCGGTGTAGCGATCAATAGCACGTGCATCGGCCGAGCCAATGAGTGCCGCGTCGAGAATGATGACGTCGCGTACGCCACGGACCGTACGCTCGAAAAGAAAACCGCCCGCGCCCTCATTGGAGGGGTTCAGCCGGCCTTCCCAGCCGCGCTCTGTCTCTTCAGAGATCATGTCGAGGCGCTCCGCCACGTGCGCTGCGGTAGCGGTCGCGCGCGCGGTATCGACGAGAACCGCCGCGTTCAGCGCCCCAGCGATAGCCGCCTGCTCGACCACCGAGCGGTCGTAGCGCGTATGGAGGCCGTTTATGAGCGAGCGCACGCCCCGCGCGTCGTCCACGATCTGCTTCAGGTCCTGCCCGGAGCGCACTTCGCCCGTGGAGAGCGCCAAGGAGGCCTCCTGCAGGCCGGAATCGATCAGGAACTCCTCGAAAGCGACCTCGTCCTTGATGTATTGGACGGACTTGCCGCGCGTGACTTTGTAAAGCGGCGGCTGAGCGATATAGAGGTTGCCGCGCTCGATCAACTCCGGCATCTGCCGGAAGAAGAACGTCAAAAGCAGCGTTCGAATGTGGGCGCCGTCAACGTCTGCGTCCGTCATGATGATGATCTTGTGATAGCGCAGCTTTTCCGCGTTGAACTCGTCTTTGCCTATTCCGGTGCCGAGAGCGGTGATCAGCGTGCCGATCATGTCCGATGACAGCATGCGGTCGAAACGGGCGCGCTCTACGTTCAGGATCTTGCCGCGAAGGGGCAGGATCGCCTGATTCTTGCGCGAACGTCCGCTCTTCGCGGAGCCGCCGGCGGAGTCACCCTCGACGATGAAAATCTCGGATTTCGAGGGGTCACGCTCCTGACAGTCGGCCAGTTTGCCCGGAAGTGAGGTGATGTCGAGGGCGCCCTTGCGCCGCGTCAACTCGCGCGCCTTGCGGGCGGCCTCGCGCGCGGCGGCGGCTTCCACGACCTTGCCGACCAGCACCTTGGCTTCGCCCGGATGTTCCTCCAGCCACGTGCCGAGGCCCTCGTTGACGAGACTTTCGACAACAGGACGCACCTCGGAGGAAACCAGCTTGTCCTTGGTCTGGGAGGAGAATTTCGGATCCGGTACCTTGACCGAAAGCACTGCCGTCAGCCCTTCGCGGCAATCATCGCCGGTGAGCGATACCTTCTCCCTCTTCGTCAACCCAGACACATCCGCATAGGAGGTAACCTGGCGCGTCAGGGCGCCGCGGAAACCGGCCATATGCGCGCCACCGTCGCGCTGAGGAATGTTGTTGGTGAACGCCAGCACGTTCTCGTGGTACGACTCGTTCCACCACATCGCAAGCTCGACGACGATGCCGTCGCGCTCGCCCGTAATAGAAATCGGTGCCTCGATCAGCGGCTTTTTGGACCTATCGAGATACTTGACGAACTCGATGATACCGCCTTCGTAAAGGAATTCCTCCTGCTGGACGTCCGCGTGCCGGCGATCGGTCAGGACGATGCGCACCCCGGAGTTGAGGAAGGCGAGTTCCCGCAGGCGGTGCTCCAGCGTGCCGTAGTCGAATTCCGTTTTGGTGAAGGTTTCTGGCGAGGGCAGGAAGGAAACTTCCGTGCCGGTTTCGTCGCCGGCGTCGCCCGTGACTGCCAACGGGGCATCCGGTACGCCGTGCGAAAACGACATCTCGTGGATCTGGCCCTTGCGGCGGATCTTGAGCTTCAGCCAAGCCGAAAGCGCATTGACAACCGAAACGCCCACGCCGTGAAGGCCGCCCGAGACCTTATAGGAATTCTGGTCGAACTTGCCGCCCGCATGGAGCTGCGTCATGATGACCTCGGCCGCGGAGACGCCTTCGCCTTCGTGCATATCGGTCGGGACGCCGCGTCCGTTATCGGTCACCGTGCAGGAGCCGTCGGGATTAAGCGTTACCGTGACCAGCGTCGCATGGCCGGCCAGCGCCTCGTCTATGGCGTTATCGACCACCTCATAGACCATGTGGTGAAGACCGGAGCCATCGTCAGTATCGCCGATATACATGCCGGGGCGCTTGCGCACGGCATCCAAACCCTTGAGAACCTTGATGGATTCGGCGCCATATTCAATCGTTTCGCCGGGGAGTGTTTCGGGCGTGTCGTTCATGAATCGCTTTCGTCAAGGACGCGCCGTCATGGCGCAGGGATTTGCCGCGAATCAGCGGCTTGATAACGGTTAAGATATAGGCATTTCAACGGCTTTTTCCAAGTTTTGAAGAGGTAAGCGAATAGTGGCCGGTGGATAGCGAAGCGAGGGTCGGGACGTAGGGCTTTACCGTTTTCTCCCCGCTCCCTTATCCCATTCGCTATTTCGCTACTCCCTGTTCGCTCCTTTGCTATGAGCCCTTTGCCTTTGACGCCAAAGGTGATTAAGAAGCGCGGAAAAGAGGCATAATGGAGACCGAGGCATTATGGCCACCATAAGCCAGAAACCCAAGCTCGTCACCGTCTTCGGCGGGTCCGGATTTGTCGGCCGTCACGTGGTACAGGCCCTGACGCGGCGGGGCTATCGCGTGCGGGTTGCCTGCCGCAATCCGCATACGGAAATCCACGTCCAGACGCTTGGCAATATGGGCCAGGTGCATGCCGTGCAGGCCAATCTGCGCTATCGCTGGTCTGTGGACCGGGCCGTCGAAGGCGCGGACCACGTGGTCAACCTCGTGGGTATCCTGCACGAATCGGGCCGCCAGAGCTTCGACGCGGTGCAGAATGTGGGCGCGCGCGCGGTGGCGGAAGCCGCCCGGGCCGCAGGCGCCGGACTCACGCATGGCTCTGCCATTGGTGCTGATCTCGATTCGTCCTCCGCATACGGGCGCAGCAAGGCCGAGGGCGAGCAGGCGGTTCTGGAGACGGTGAAGAACGCGACTATTCTGCGCCCGTCCATCATTTTCGGTCCGGAGGATTCCTTCTTCAACCGATTCGCCAACATGGCCCGTTTTTCTCCCGTCCTGCCGCTGATCGGCGGCGGGCAAACGAGATTCCAGCTTGTTTACGTGGGTGACGTTGCGGAAGCCTATGCACGATCGGTGGACGGCGACCTTACGGGCGGCGCCATCTATGAGCTCGGCGGGCCGCAAGCTCTAACGTTCCGCGAGTGCATGGAGGAGATGCTGGATGTCATCAACCGCAAGCGGCTTCTCGTCTCCCTTCCCTGGTCTCTCGCGCGGCTCCAGGGCCGGTTAATGGGCATGCTGCCAAATCCGCTGATCACGCTCGATCAGGTGCGCATGTTGGAGAAGGACAATGTCGTGTCCGACGAAGCAAAAGCGCGCGGCCACACGCTGGAAGGGCTCGGAATTCCGCAGCATTCGATCCATGCCATCCTGCCGACCTACCTGTGGACGTACCGACCCGCGGGGCAGTTCACCCAGCCGCAGATGTAGGATCGTTTATTGGACCTGCTGAACGCAATCCTGCCGGACGCGCTGAGCGCGCCGGCTGCCCTGCTCCTGGTGTTCGCCAGCTTCTTCACCTCCGCTTTAACTGCCGTTTTCGGCCTCGGCGGCGGTGTCGCGATGCTGGCGCTGCTCGGCATCTTCATCCCGGTGGCGGCACTCATTCCCGTACATGGCGCAGTGCAGCTTGGCTCCAATTCGGGCCGTGCCTGGCACCAGCGGGCGCACATCGTGCACGGGATCGCCGTGCCTTTTATCGCGGGAAGCGTGGTGGGCGCGGTTGTCGGAACGTACTTCGTCGTGCAGCTTCCCGACGCGCTTTTAAAGCTCGCGCTTGGGCTTTTTGTGATCGTCATCACCTGGGCGAAGATCCCGGGCGCTGCCAGGATCAGCAGCGCGGGGCTTGTGGTGGGCAGCGCGGTACTCGCGCTCCTGAGCATGTTCTTCGGCGCCACAGGACCGCTGTTTGCCGCTGCGTTCGCGCAACTTATCACCGACGACCGGAAAGCGCTGATCGCCACCCAGGCCGCCGGCATGATGATCCAGCATGCGCTAAAGGTAATCGCATTCTCGATCGCCGGCTTTGCCTTCGCTCAGTGGCTGCCCTTCATCGTCGTGATGATCGCCTCGGGTTATCTAGGCACCCTTTACGGCACCGGGCTGCTCGACAAGCTGCCCGAGCAAAGCTTCCGCCGCTGGTTCCGGATCGGCCTTACGCTGCTCGCGCTCGACCTGGTACGCCGCGGGGTGACAGGTCTCCTGTAAGTTAGCGAGGCACCGAAACCTTAGCTACGTGCATAGGGAGTGGCGCGCCGCAGCCACTGCTTCTTGCCGTTGATGGTGATCACGCGTTCATCTAGATGCCATCTGTCGCCGAACCGTCCCTATCCAGGCGAAGAAGCGCTCGAAGGCCTGTCGCCACGGCTGCACGACGATGCCGCCCTGATCGCGCTTGCGCCTCACAATCGAATGCCTTGCCCGGAAAATTAGGAACATAACTCGCGCCGATTTATTGGCTGATCGGGACAGCGGTAAAGCCGCTATATGCGACGAACGCCATTCTCGTGCGCGTCGCACGCCCGTATCACAGCGATGGAGTTGAATATGACCGGAAAAAGCAAATTAGTTCTTGCCGCCGGCTTTCTTTGTGGAACCGCACTGCCGGCAATCGCACAAGAAGCCAACCAAACCGAAAACGAGCAGTCTTGCCAGCGACTGACGGAGCTGATCGATCAGTACGAGAATCAGTTTCAAGAGGAATGGATCGATCAGGCAAACGAAGTTGCGAATCAGGGACAGCCGCAAAACTGCGCCCAGTATGTGACAGAAGCCGAACAAGCGGCGGAGCAACTCGAGGCGCGTCAGCAGAACCAGCAGACCGGAACGGACCAGCAAGAGAATCAGCAGGCGGGGACGGACCAGCAAGGCGAACAGGAACAGGGTAACCAGATCCTCGTCGAGCAACCTCAACCCGAGGTAACGGTCGAGCAGGATTCGCCCGAAGTTACATACGCACAGCCTCAGCCACGGGTAAACGTACAGCAGGGTCAGCCCGAAATTGTCGTACGTCAGGCGGAGCCCACCGTTCGGGTCGAAATGCCCCAGCCGACCGTATCGATCGACCAGCCGGAACCGGAAATCATCGTTAGGATGCCGGAGCCTCAGGTCTCCGTCTCCATGCCCGAACCTCAGATCGACGTCTCGCAGTCCCAGCCTGAGGTCCAGGTTCAGCAGCCGGAGCCTGAGGTCAATGTGCAAGAGCAGGAAAGCGCAGAGGTTCAGGTCGAACGCGGCCAGCCGGTGGTTCAGGAACAGAGCCAAGGCGAGCAGCAGGCTCAGGTGAATGTCGAGCGCCAGGAGCCACAGGTCAGCTACGAAGCCGCCGAACCGAACGTCCAGTTCGAATCTTCAGGCGAGCCGCAGGTCAGCTTCAACCGTTCCGGTGAACCGCAGGTGCGCTTTGAGGAGATGGATCAGCAGCAGCAACAGGCGTCTGCGGAACAGGACCAGCAAAACGCCGGCGAAAGCCAGCAGAGCGCGAGTGCCGATCAGGCCCAGCAGCAGTCTGATGACCAGCAGACCGCCAGCATCGGACAGCAGGACGTGCCGCAGCAGGCTTACGAAATGCTGAGCGGCGACGGCGGTCAGGGCGACGCGCCCGGCGAGTCCACATCCGTTAATGTTTCCGAGCTTGTCGACAGCCAGGTCGTCAATCAGGACGGGGAAGAACTGGGCACGGTCGACCGCGTTATACGCGCCAATGATCGCCTTTATGTTGTCCTCTCCGACGGCGAGAGCATCGGGTTTGGCGGTGAAGAAGTCGCCCTGCCGCTCGAGAGGATTTCTTCGGCAAGCGACGAAGATCAGCTTATTCTGCGTGGTATGTCCGACCAGGAGATCGAGCAGATAACCCAGATCAGCGTCGACAGTGGTGAAGAGCTTCAGAGCGACCAGGAGGTCCAGATCTCACAGACCTAGACGATGACAATCTCCATGTGCCCACCCCGTCGGCCGCGATGCCGGCGGGGTTGTTGGCGTACTTCGCGGACCGCTGTTCCGTCGCCGGCCGCAAACTGAAGAGCTACGAACTCGGCCGCGTGATCGGCAACTATGGATACACGAAGCCGGCCGGCACCACCCGACGCATAAAAGAAACAAAAACAGTGCCTGTGCCGTTTGCTTCGAGGCAGAAGGAGAAACGAAAACGTGCGAACGATCTTTTTTGGTGTTGTGGGCTTAGTCGCGATGAGCGCTGTTGCGTCTGCTCAGGAGCAAATTCCGGCTTGCCAGGAGCAGCAACAACTCGAGCAGGTTTTAGCCAGCGATGGCGAGATCATGCCGGAAAGCTGTCGACAAGTGAGTATCAGCGTCTTGGAGAACAATGGCGATCGGCTTTGTCTGGTCGATCTTACAGGCGAGAGCGAAGGCTTTGTGGAGCAACTCCAAGAAGCTGCTGTCGAGCAGCGTTGGTGGATTCTGTGCGAGGAAGTTGAAGCAGCTATACAGGCGCCGTAAAATTGGCGATGTCAGACGAGGCGTGCAAACAGACGGCGCGAGCAAGCACGTTCGTGATCCGCTGCATCGCCGCCGTTGCTTTCCCCCATAAGTGAACGCCATGCAGTCTGAGGTGCCAGCTTGAGGTCCAGATCCCTCACTCCCTCTGCCCACCTTGATAAGTTTGCGGCCCCGCATCAGAGAGAGGAGGTTCGACGGTCAACCGAAATGGCTCGGGCTCCAGCCTGCGCCATAGACGAGTGCGAGCAGAACGATCCCGAGCACGAGGCGATAAACCACGAAGGGCGCGTAGCTTGCGTTGCGTAGCCAGCGCATCATCAGCGCAATGGCGATCCAGGCGGTGACAAACGCCAGCGCGCCCCCCAGAACAGCATCGGCCGTCAAACGCGTGTTGCCGCCGTTGTAGAGATCATAGGTCGCCAGCATCCCGGCCGCGACGATCGTCGGGATTGACAAGAGGAGCGCGAAGCGCGCCGATAGTGGCCGATCAAGCCCCAGGAGACGGCCACCGGTCATAGTGATACCGGACCGGCTGACGCCCGGAATGATCGCGAGGCACTGGAGGAGGCCGATAACGAGTGCATCCCGCATGGTCATCTCGTACGGATTGTCTTTCTTAATCTTCGCCCGATCTGCCATCCACAGCACGACGCCGAAGATCAGCGTCATCCAGGCGATGATCTCGGTTGAGCGAAGGAGATTTGTGACCATATCCTTCGCCAGGAAACCGACAACAACGATGGGGAGTGTTCCCACCAATACGAGCAGGAAAAATCGAAAACGCGGACCGCTTCTTCCCGTCAGCCCGTCGACAACACCCAGCACGATTTCGACGAAATCGCGCCAGAAATAAAGGATGACCGCAAAAAGGGAGCCGACATGCAGAGCGACGTCGAAGGCAAGTTCGTCGGCCGGCGTACCCTCCATTGGCGGCAGGCCCAACTCCAGCAGGAGATCGCGTCCGAGGATGAGATGCGCCGAAGAGCTGATCGGCAGGAATTCGGTAATCCCTTGCACAATCGCCAGGAAAAAAATGTAGTAAAGCGCCACATTCGACCCCACTTGCTTGTGCCGGCTTTCGTCTGCCCCTATAGCTCGGGAGCGTTCGAGATTCGGGCTTTCCGCACTATATCGATGGTCATTAAATGGCCAGCTTAATCAGAACAAAACCACACCATGCTGACGCTTTTTCACCATCCTCTTTACGCCTCCTGCCGATTTGTCCGCCTGACATTCGGTGAGTACGGGGAGGAATTGACCCTGATCGAAGAGCGTCCGTGGGCGCGGCGGAAGGAATTCCTCGTGCTCAACCCGGCCGGAACGGTCCCCGTGCTGCTGGCCGAGAGCGACTACGCCATCGTCGGTGCGACGGTCATCGGCGAGTACCTCGACGAAACGCGCGGCGCCTTTCAGCGCGAAAGGCGCCTGATGGCTGAAGACTCGCTTGGCCGGGCGGAAATCAGGCGGCTGGTCGACTGGTATCTCGTTAAAATGGACGGTGACGTGACCCGCCATCTGGCGCGCGAGCGGGCGCTGAAACTTCTGATGGACGAGGGCGGCTCGCCAGACGCCGGGGCCATTCGCGCAGCCCGAGCCAATGTGCGCCAGCACCTGAAATACACCAACTGGCTGGCCGCAACCCGCGACTGGCTGGCCGGCCCACGCCTTTCCTATGCCGATCTTGCCGCCGCGGCTTCGCTTTCCATCCTCGATTATCTCGGCGAGATCGAATGGAACGAGCATGAGGCGGCGCGCGACTGGTACAGCCGCATGAAGTCGCGGCCCTCCTTCCGTTCCCTCCTGAGTGACCGCGTGCGCGGCCTTGCACCGGCTTCGCACTACGCGGATCTGGATTTTTGATGCTTGCCGCGCAAGCCGCACCGGAACGGCTGCGCACGTTCATCGAACAGGAGGCGCGCGCGACAGGATTCGACGTGGTCGGTTTTACCACGCCCGACGCCGCGCCGGCCGCCCCGGCGCGCCTGGCGCACTTCCTAGAAGAAGGCCGCCACGGCACCATGGCGTGGATGGAGGAAACGGCAATGCGCCGTGCTCACCCGCGCACTTTGTGGCCGGATGTGCGCTCCATCATCATGCTCGGCATGAATTACGGGCCGGACGAAGACCCGCTGGAGCTGCTCGAGGAAAAGGATCGGGCCGCGATTTCCGTCTACGCCAGGAACCGTGACTATCACGACGTAATCAAAGGACGCCTGAAGCAGATCGCCGGCAAGCTGGCCGCGCGCGCAGGCGAGGATGTAAAAGTGTTTGTCGACACCGCGCCGGTGATGGAAAAGCCGCTGGCCGAAGCCGCCGGCATCGGCTGGCAGGGCAAGCACACCAATCTGGTCAGCCGCGAGATAGGCTCATGGCTCTTTCTGGGTTCCATATTTACCACGGCAGAAATCCCGCCCGACAAGACCGAAACCGACCATTGCGGCTCCTGTCGGGCTTGTCTCGACATCTGCCCGACGGATGCCTTTCCAGCCCCCTACCAGCTCGATGCGCGGCGCTGCATTTCGTATCTGACCATCGAGCACAAGGGCCCGATCCCGCATGAGTTTCGCGCGAAGATGGGAAACCGGATCTATGGCTGCGACGATTGCCTGGCCGTTTGCCCCTGGAACAAATTCGCGCAAGAGGCTTCGGAAGCCAAGCTGCAGGCGCGTGAAGACCTGAAGGAGCCCCGGCTTACGGACTTGCTGGCGCTGGACGACGCGGGCTTCCGCGCATTCTTCTCCGGTTCGCCCATTAAACGCATCGGCCGTGACCGCTTTATCCGTAATGTGCTGATTGCCGCCGGAAACGCGGAAGATCCAGCGCTGATTGCGTCGTGCAAACGGCTTCTGGAGGATGCCTCACCCCTCGTACGCGGCGTGGCCGTGTGGGCCCTTTCGCAACTTCTCAGTGAACAGGCGTTCCGCGACTTGGCCGAGAAAAGGCGTGCGGTCGAGGCCGACCGCGAGGTGCGATCCGAGTGGGACTATGCGCTCGGTACGGAGACGGTCGACGAATGAACAAACGGATTTTCATTTTCGGCGCGGGTTTTTCCGGCCGGGCAATCGGCGAAGCCCTCGCCCCTGAGGCCGAATTCATCGGGGGGACGACGCGCGATCCGGACAAGGCCGGGGGGCTTTCCGCGTTAAAGATCGAGCCGTTCTTCTATACCGGCGATGGGCTTTCCGACGAGCTGCACGAAACGCTTCGCACAATTACACATCTGATTGTGTCGATCGCACCGGGAGAGGGGGGTGATCCGGTCCTTGCGGACATCGACACGCCAGCGGTTCTGCCGGCGCTGGAATGGATCGGCTATCTTTCCACTGTGGGCGTTTACGGCGACCATGGTTGCGCATGGGTCGATGAAGAAAGCCCATGCCGGCCCGCATCCGCGCGCTCGCGCCGCCGGATCGACGCGGAGAAGAATTGGGCCGGCTTCGGCCGGCGAGCGGACGTCCCTGTCGCCCTTCTGCGGCTGGCCGGCATCTATGGGCCGGGCCGCAATCCCTTTGTCAACCTCGCCAAAGGGACAGCCCGGCGTATCGTGAAACCGGGACAGGTCTTCAACCGCATCCACGTGGCCGACATTGCCGGCGCAATGCGGCATCTGCTGCACCAGAAAGCGGCGGGTATTTTCAATCTCGTCGACGATGAGCCGTCACCCTCCCACGAGGTGGTGGCGTATGCCGCTTCATTGTTGGGTGTGGCGCCGCCGCCGGAAATCCCGTTCGAAGAGGCGGAGCTCGGCCCCATGGCCCGCTCCTTTTACTCCGAATGCAAGCGCGTCTCGAACGCCAGGCTGAAGGCGTCCGGCTACAGCTTACAATTTTCGAACTATCGCGAGGCGCTCACCGCGATGCGGGCCACCGAGGGGACAGTGTTGGGCTGAACGTCGTAATCGGGGTGGTGAGCGGAAGCTCCCATTCCTTCAGCCAATTGGAAGATGCGGACTCGGTCATTCCTATGGTGGGCCATTCTCCGAACGCATCGGGCGGAATGATGCAGGCAGAGATATCAGAGCAGATTGGACAGGCGCGGACTGCAACAGAGGCCTTGGAGAGCATCCTTCAGGACGCTCTTCTTGCCGTATATTTGCATGGATCGGCTGTCTCGAGGGGATTACGACCTCAGAGCGACGTTGACCTCCTCGCCATCATCGACAGCCCCCTGACAGAGAAACAACGTAGACGACTCCTGTCGACTTTGCTGCGAATCTCCGGTCGCCATCCCGTCCAACCCGGCGGCCCGCGATGCCTTGAGGTGATGGTGCTTCTGAAAGCAGATCTCGCGGCACTGGATTTCCCGGCGCGGACTGAATTCATCTATGGCGAATGGTTGCGGGACGACTTTGAAGCTGGACAGCTTCCCAAAGCTGGTGTCGACCCTGAAAATACGCTGATACTGGCTCAGGCACGACAAGAGGCTTTTCCTCTGTTCGGTCCCGACGCGAAAGAGCTTCTGCCAGAAATTCCGTGGGAGCATATCTGTCGAGCAATGCGCGATGCGCTACCTGCGCTTCTCGATGGTCTGTGTGGGGATGAGCGGAACGTCTTGCTGACGCTTGCCCGGATGTGGCGAACAGCGGCCACGGGCGAGTTTATCACCAAGGATGCCGCGGCGACATGGGCGGCGCGCCAGATGCCGGAACAAGAATCTGAGACGCTGATCTACGCACGCGAGGCGTACCTGGGCAAAATCGACGACGATTGGGGAAATCGGCCGACCGCTGCGCAGCAGACGGCGGCACATCTGCGCCAACGGGTTTCAGAACTCCTGTGACCGCTGAGGGTCAACCCGCGCCGCGCGGACAAATCCGGCTGGCCGCATTGGGCTCAATCGCGCCGATCATCCTGCGTGCGTGAGCCAAATCCAAATCTGCTCCGACGTGAGAGGCCAAGCCGCCGCAAATATGCTATGATTCGCTTATATCCTGAGCACATCAGGAGAGGGAAATATGCGGCGCTTTAGGATTTTCCGGCTGATCGGAATTGGTTTTGGTCTGTCTTTGCTGGCTTTTGCTCCAGCACAGGCCGAACCTTTGGCGAAGGAGCTGTTCGGCGGCAAGAAACTGCCCGCCGCCACCGAGCCGGCCGTGCATGGGTTTTACTCCAAAGGGTGCTTTTCCGGAGGCGTCGCCATCGCGCCGGACGGCCCCCACTGGCAGGCGATGCGGCTTTCGCGCAACCGCCGTTGGGGTCATCCGGAGCTCGTCGGCTTGATCGAACGCCTGTCGCGCGAAGCCGCACAGGACGGCTGGCCGGGCCTGCTGGTGGGCGATATATCCCAGCCGAGGGGCGGGCCAATGCTTTCCGGGCACGCCTCGCACCAGATCGGTCTCGATGCCGACGTCTGGTTCACTCCCATGCCCGACAGGCGCATGAGCGTGGCCGAACGGGAGCAGGTCAGCGCCGTCTCGATGCTGAAAGAAGGCACCCTCCACGTCGACGGCCGCAAATGGACGCCAGCGCACGAAGCGGTGCTGCGGCGGGCGGCGAACTACAGCCAAGTCGAGCGCATCCTGGTGCATCCCGGGATCAAGAAGAAGCTCTGCGATACGGTGCGGGGCGGCCGCTCTTGGCTGCGCAAGATCCGCCCTTTCTGGGGCCATCACTATCATTTTCATATCCGCATCTCCTGCCCCGACGGCTCGCCCAACTGTAAGAGCCAGGCCGCGCCTCCACCCGGGGAGGGGTGCGACGGATCGCTGGCCTGGTGGTTTACCGAGGAGCCTTGGAAACCCGCCGAGGGGCCGGAGAAACCGAAAGCACGGGACGTCATGACCATGGCCGCGCTGCCAAATGCCTGCCGGGCCGTGCTCAACGCGCCGGCCCCCCCTTCCGAAGCAGCGGTCACCGTTGCAGGACCCGGCGACCTGCAACAGGCAACAAGCGTTCGCGTGAAATCGGCGGATCCTTCGTCGCTGCTTCTGTCCCTTCAGCCCTCGGAGGTCCCGCTGCCGACCCCGCGGCCCTTCCAATGACGAGAAATCCAGCGCGCTAAATACGCCAAGGCGGCTTTTCATCGCCGTCCAGCTCGCTTATAGGAGCTTCAATCGATTTAGCTTTCGGTGAGCCCCATGGCCCGACAACGTGTCGCGTTGATAGCGCACGACCAGAAAAAGGACGATATGGCTGCCTTCGCCCAGGATCACCGGGCGTTTCTGGCGAATTGCGAGTTGGTGGCCACGGGAACCACCGGCGGGCGTATTGCCGAGACATGTCCGGAACTGGACCTTAGACGGCTGAAAAGCGGCCCCCTGGGCGGGGACCAACAGATCGGCGCGCTGATTGCCGAAGGGACGATCGACATGCTCGTGTTTTTCGTCGACCCGTTAACGGCAATGCCGCATGATGTGGACGTGAAGGCACTAATGCGGCTGGCCATCGTTCATGATATTCCAATGGCGCTCAACAGGGCCACGGCGGAAATGGTCCTGGTACAATCAGGCGCGGGCCGGGCCGCATCGAACGAGTGAAAGGCACGAACAGAGACATGCCGTATCCCCACGATTCCGATATGGTGCTCGATTTTCCGATCCTGATTGGCGATATCGGCGGAACGAATGCGCGCTTTGCCATCGTGGTGGATTCCTATGCCGAGCCGAGGGAGTTTCCGGTCGTGCAGACGGCCGATTACCCGACGATCGACGATGCGATTCAGAATGCCGTACTCGACCAAACCAACGTCCTGCCGCGCTCGGCCGTTCTGGCGATCGCCGGGCCGGTGGATGGCGACGAGATCGACCTGACCAATTGCGACTGGGTCGTGCGGCCCAACCAGATGATGGATACGCTGGGCTTCAGCGACGTGGTCGTGCTCAATGATTTCGAGGCGCAGGCACTGGCCGTCGTAGCACTGGGCGAGGAGCATCTGGAAAAGATCGGCGGCGGTAGTGCCGAGACTGTCGGGAGCCGGGTTATTCTGGGGCCGGGAACGGGGCTTGGCGTTGCCGGGCTGGTACACGCGCGGCGAACCTGGATTCCCATCCCCGGCGAAGGGGGGCACGTCGATATAGGTCCGCGGACGGCTCGCGATGAGCAGGTTTTTCCTCATATCGAAAAGATTGAGGGCCGCATTTCGGGGGAACAGATCCTCTGCGGGCGCGGGCTTACCAATCTTTACAGGGCGATCGCGGCAGCCGATGACGTAGAGCCGCGTTTCATAACCCCGGTGGAGATCACCACCGCCGCACTCGATCACAGCGACAAAACCGCGGTTGAGACGCTCGACCTCTTCGCCACCTACCTGGGTCGCCTGGCGGGCGACCTTGCGCTGATCTTCATGAGCCGTGGCGGTGTCTACCTCACCGGCGGAATCGCTCAGAAGATCGTACCCACGCTCCAGAACGGGAAATTCCGCACCGCCTTCGAGGACAAGGCACCACATTCGGATTTGATGGCGACCATACCGGTTTTCGCCATCACGCATCCCATGGCCGCGCTGACGGGGATCGCCGCCTATGCGCGTACGCCGGCTCGCTTTGGCGTGGAGACGGCAGGGCGGCGCTGGCGCAAGCAGTGAACGGATTTTTCCGCTGACAATTGCAACAACCCAGTGGATGATGCATAGCCTGCTCACGAGGTGGATACGACGCACCGGCCGCTGTGGCGGTCTGCGCTGAAAAGAGCAGGACGGTCATTCTTGGGCAACCCCAAAGCGCATGGACAGCCTGAACCGGGCGAGGTGATCGCGGTCATCCGGCGCGTGCTGACTGAGAACGGCCGTGACTTCATCCCGCACTACACGGTAGCGGGCATCTGTATGCTGGCGGTGGCCGGCACCACCGCGTTCAGCGCCTGGATCATGCGGGACATCATCGACGAGATTTTTTACCGCCAGCAGTGGCACCTCGTCGGCTGGATCTGCGCGGCAATCGTCGTGGCCTTCACAATCCGTGGCTTTGCGACCTACGGACAGGCGGTGCTCCTCGCCAAAGTGGGCAATAATATCGTCGCGCGCTACCAGCGCCGCATATTCGACCATCTCATGCGGCTTGATATCGGCTTCTTCACCGCTACTCGTTCCGGGCAGCTCGCCGCTCAAATCAACCAGAATGTCACGGAAATCCGCGACCTCCTGAACATGACGCTCGCCGCCCTCGCTCGCGATGCGGTTTCGCTCCTCGGGCTGGTGGTGGTTATGATCATCATGGACCCGCTGCTATCGCTCATCGCGCTGGTTATCGGCCCGCCGCTGGTCTACACGGTCAACTATCTGATGCGGCGCTTGCGGCGCGTCACGCGTGAATCCGTCGAGATCAACTCCCGCCTGTTGGGGGCCATGCAGGAATCGGTGCAGGGGATCGCGGTGGTCAAGGCCTTCACCATGGAAAACGCGCTGGCCGAACGGATGGCCGGGCTGATCCGGGATGCCGAGACACGCTCCAACAAGATTGCGCGGGTCTCGGAGCGGCTGGCGCCGATCACCGAGGTGCTCGCCGGGCTGGCGATCGCCGGTGTTATCGCCTATGCAGGTTGGCGCGCTGCGTCAAGTGCCGAGCCGCCCGGCTCTGTCTTCGCGTTCATCACGGCGTTGCTGCTTGCTTATGATCCCGCGCGCAAGCTGGCGCGGGTGCAGGTGAACCTGGAGCGGGCGCTGGTGAACGCGCGTATGATCTACGAGATCCTGGACATTGAGCCACGGCAGGGTGACGCCCCAAATGCCAAGCCGATCGACGTGGCGCGCGGGGAAATTCATTTCGAGAAGGTTCGCTTTTCCTATGCCGAGCACATGCCGGTGCTGAATGACGTGACGTTCGAGGCGAAAGCCGGCAAGACCACCGCGATCGTAGGCCCCTCGGGCGCCGGCAAGTCGACGCTCTTCGCCCTCCTGCAGCGCTTTCACGATCTCGATAGCGGTCGGATCGTGATCGACGGGCAGGATATCGCGGGTATCACGAAACGCTCGCTGCGCTCGAACATCGCTTATGTTTCGCAGCATCCCTATCTTTTCGAAGGCACGATCCGCGACAATATCCGTTATGGCCGTCCCGACGCCACGGATGCGGAAGTGGAGGAAGCGGCGCGGATGGCCAGTGCCGATGCTTTCATCCATCAACAGGCGAACGGCTACGAGACGCTGGTGGGCGAGAACGGGGCCACGCTTTCGGGCGGACAACGCCAGCGCATCTCCATTGCTCGCGCCGTCGTGCGTAACGCCCCCATCCTGCTTCTGGATGAGGCCACCTCCGCACTCGACAATGAATCGGAAGCCAAGGTGCAAGAAGCGCTGGAGCGCATTATGAAGACGCGCACCACGCTTGTGATCGCGCACCGCATGTCCACGGTGGTCAACGCGGATCGGATCGTGGTCCTCGAAGAAGGCATGCTGGTCGAAGAGGGCACGCACAAAACGCTGATGAAAAAGCCCGGGGGAATCTATGCCCGCTTTTATCGGATGCAGACCCAACGGGGTGACAACCTGCTGGAAAACGGACAGGCAAGCGAGACGGCCGGGGAGCGAGAGACGGAGACAAGCGAGGAGAGCCGTTGATGAGCGATATGGGTTTGGTGGTAGTCGGCGCCGGTGGCCGTATGGGTCAGACACTGATCCGCACTGTCCATGCAATGGACGGCGTGTCCCTGGCGGGCGCCGTCGAGCGCGCGGGCTCGCCGCATGTGGGCAAGGATGCCGGGGCGGTTGCCGGATTGGGCCCGATCAATGTCGAAATCAGTGACGATCCGTTGCCTGTTTTCGCCAAGGCCGACGGGGTGCTCGATTTCACGACGCCGGCCGCCTCCGTCACCTTCGCCGGCTATGCCGCCCAGGCCCGCATCGCTCATGTCATCGGCACGACCGGTTTTTCCGCCGAGGAGGAGGCGGCAATCAGGGCCGCGGCGCGGCACGCCACGGTCGTGAAATCCGGCAATATGAGCCTCGGCGTGAACCTGCTCTCCGTGCTCGTGCGTCAGGCAGCCAAAGCGCTCGATGCGGCGGATTTCGACATCGAGATCCTGGAAATGCACCACCGCAACAAGGTTGACGCGCCGTCCGGCACCGCGCTGCTCTTAGGTGAGGCGGCCGCAAGAGGTCGCGAAATCGACCTCGCCGACAACAGTGTGCGCGTGCGCGACGGCCATACGGGTGTGCGCGAGGATGGCCCGATCGGCTTTGCCACCCTGCGCGGCGGCTCCGTCGTGGGTGAGCACTCGGTCATTCTCGCTGGAACGGGTGAGCGCATTACTTTATCCCATCAGGCCGAGGACCGTACGATTTTCGCACGAGGCGCCGTGAAGGCGGCTCTTTGGGCGCGTGAGAAGAAGCCTGGCCTCTACTCCATGCTCGACGTGTTGGGCCTTACCTGATCTACAGTGATAATCGCTGCGACGATCGTGACAATCGACACCGCTATCGGCGTGCCGATCGTCTACCGGCGCAACGCCGATTCAGCCGTTGCGGAGTTGAGCATCCTTGAGGACTGAGTGCAGTTGTGCCATCCGTGTACTTGATCCACAGCCGGTCAGGCATGTAGCGGAAATCGCACACCGACCCTGGATGAAAACATAAAACCGCGTTGACAGAACCGGCCCTGCCGCTTACATCGGCATCGCACCTTGCCCAGGTGGCGGAATTGGTAGACGCGCACGGTTCAGGTCCGTGTGCCGCGAGGCGTGGAGGTTCGAGTCCTCTCCTGGGCACCATCTCTTGAGCCCAATTCACAAACGCAGTACAGCAACGCGGCCGATTGCCTTGACGGCTCGCCTCCGCATGGATTGCTTGGGCGCTTTTAACTGCCCGCCACGTGGCAGCGCCGGAATTGTCCCCGAAGAACATGACGATCTTCCTGGCGGGCTCCGATGGTCGGGCCGCTCATTTACTATGAGGCCGTCATCTCGCCAGGCGTATGCGCCACTTATGGTTATTGTTCCGCCAGATGTGAAACAGCAAGCGCGATGATAGCCAAGGTTGCGGCGAGAAGGCTTACAAATTGCGCTCCGACCCACTGGATTCCGACCGCGCCGACCAGGCCCGACATGGCAATGGCCAGATAAAGGGCAGCCTGATTGAGAGAGATCAGCACGGCGGCGGAATCGGGCCGGAGCGACATCAGCCGGTGCTGTTGCGGCGTGGTAATGGCAAAGGCGGCCAGCGCATAGAAGGCGATCATCGCGACGGCAGCGCCGTACAGTGTCGTCGTCCACGGCAGGACGGCAGTGCTGACGGCCAACCATATTAGCGCGATGGCGACCACCCGAGTGCCGCCGATCCTGTCGGCGAGAAAGCCTGCCCCGAAGTTCCCGATCGTGCCGACCACGCCCAGCGTGAACATCAGGACGGCCAGTGCGACACTGTTTCCTGCCGTTGCCGGAGCGAAGATGATGCCGACATAGGTATAGGGAATGAAGACCGCCGTGAAGCCAACAAGCGTGGTCGCCATCACCGCCAGCACCCGCCGGTCCGTAAGCGGACGCAGCTGCTCCGTCAGCGTTCCGGGCGTCTCGATCGACACGTGCCTCGGCACCAGGGCGAGCACGCCGAGAAGCCCCGGGAGGGCGAGCGCGGCCGTAAACCACATGGTCGCGCGCCAGCCGGCATACCCGCCGAGCGCAGTGCCGAACGGAGCGCCGAGCGACACAGCCGCGGTGAAGCCGGTAATCACAATGGCTATGGCACGGCCTTGGAACTTCTGCGGGACAAGGGCGGCCGCCGTTACCGAAGCATTGGGGATGAATAGCCCCACACCAACCGCAGCTACCATCTGCGCGAGCAGCACCTGTGCATAGGTGGACGCTAAGGCGGTGCCAGCCGAACCGATCAGATAGGTCACAGTCGCTACGACGAGCACCGTCCGGCGCGGCCAGGAGGCAGTGAGCGTCGTGAGCAAGGGCGATGCAATCGCGCAGGTAATAGCAAAAACCGTGACGATCTGGCCGGCCTTCGCTGCGGAGATAGCGAATGACTCCATCAGTAGGGGCAACAGACCCGCCAGGACGAACTCGCCCGTACCCACCGCGAAGACGCCCAAGGCCAGGACCGCTACTCGCCCGAGCCCGGGCGACTCTGCGACTGTCAGGTTTTCCGATTCGGCTCGCATATCCATGACGGCTCCTTGGGCCCCTCCCGCTCCAAAGCTGGACGTGGCGCTCTGCATCCCGTAAATTGGAACCATTCAGTTCCGTTTCCTCATTCGGTACCGATTGGTTCCGTTTTTGTCAAGGACTCTGTAGATGCCGACACGCGCACGTGAACGCTTGATCGAAACCGCCGAGGAGTTGTTCTACGCGGAAGGTATTCAGGCCGTGGGTCTGGAGCGGCTTTTATCCGTCTCGGGTGTGGGTCGCGCCTCTTTCTACCGGCACTTCGCCAGCAAAGATGATCTCGTCGTCACAATGCTGCGCGGCCATGACAGGGCCTACCGCGGGTGGCTGGAGATGCGCGTCCGCGATCTCGGTGGGGATCCGCTGGCCGTCTTCGATGCGCTCGCGGAACGGTCGAACTGGTCGGATTATCGGGGTTGCGCATTTATCAACGCAATGGCCGAAATCGCCGACCCCGCCAGTCCGGTGTTCCAGATCGCCAAAGAACACAAGCGCGCCGTGGCGGACTTTCTCGGAAAATGTCTAATCGCCGCAGGTTACCGCGATGCCGAAACGCTCGCCCCTCAGCTGGTCCTGCTCATTGACGGCGCGACAGTGACCGCGTTGCACGAGCGTACGAACCAACCCATGCGGCAGGCCAAAGATATCGCGCGCGGCATGCTGCAGCGGTCGAACGATGCGCTGGCGAACGGATAGCGTTTTTGACCCGCATTCATCTTTGAACGTGGTGAAACAAAATTTGGGAGTCAGCGGGCGCCCACGACATGCTGTCGGATCGGGCAAAGCGTAGGCGGGATCGCGATTGAAAAACACGACGAGAAGTAGCTAGCAGATAGCTATCGGTTCAAGGGGCCGAAAAATCTAGAAAACCAGCGTCCTGAACAGCGAATCGATCCTCACTAGGAGGGGAGATACGGTGGGTTATTTCCATTACCGATGGGCCGGCGGCGGAATTAAACCTGCCTGAATTCAGCCATCCTGACCAAAAATCAGCAACTATCCATCCGTATCAGTGGGAATTTGGTGGAGCCAAGGGGAGTCGAACCCCTGACCTCTTGAATGCCATTCAAGCGCTCTCCCAACTGAGCTATGGCCCCACGCATCGGCCCAAAGGCCGCACCGCTTTGGTGAACATCCCCGAAATTGCGAGGACGTTGCGGGCTTCTAAACCTGCTCGGCCGCAGAATCAAGCCCGGAAATGCATTGCCTCTACAGGCCCAAGGTCCGGGCTGGTTCAGCTTTCCTCGTCGTCATCGCCGACGCCGATGATAGTCTTAACGTCGTCGCCGTCTTCCTCGTCTTCCTCGAGGAAGGTGTCATCGGAATCTTCTATATCGACCTCTTCGTCATCGACGTCCGGCACGTCGGCTTCCGGACCTTTAGTCTCCGCGTCAGCATCCTCCAGCGACACGACCTCCGGAGCCTCCTCGGAGCTCGCTTCGGTCTCCACGACTTCCTCTTCCTTTTCGACCACCGGCTCCGATCCGCCCTCGAAATAGCTGCGCGGATAGGATCGCCCGGTAAAGGGCGATATGATCGGATCCTTGTTTAGATCGTAGAATTTACGGCCCGTCTCCGGGCAAATACGCTTCGTGCCAAGTTCGGGTTTAGCCACCGTGCTGCCTCATTTTCCTTGCGCGCCTACTGCCGGCCAGCTTGATCGGCAAGCAAAAGTCTGGTCAGGCGCTTTTTTGGACCCCATAACCACAGTTTAGACGCCTGTCAAAGCCTAATGAAAGGCGGTTTGCAATGAGAATTTGTGCCCTCCCGACGGCGGCGTTGCAACAGGGGTGACCGAAGGTTAGCTCCATGCTAAAGCCTCGGCCATCAATTCGGCCTGGAGAATTTTCGTGAACGAAAGCCTGCCGTCCCGCTCCGCACTCAGCTCTCGATCGCCTGGGCTTTCAGGCCGCATCCGTGTGCCGGGCGATAAATCCGTCTCCCATCGCGCGCTCATGTTCGGTGGCATCTCCGACGGTGAAACGCGCATAACCGGACTGCTCGAAGGCGAAGATGTTCTGAGAACCGGCGACGCCATGAGGGCGATGGGGGCGAAAATCCGGTGCGATGGCGAGGCATGGGTCGTCACCGGGACCGGTAACGGATGCCTTCTGGAACCTGCCGCCCCGTTCGATTTCGGCAACGCTGGAACGGGTTCCAGGCTCATCATGGGCCTTGTCGGCACCTATGACATGACCACGCGTTTTATCGGCGACGCCTCGCTCTCCAAGCGCCCCATGGGGCGCGTACTGGAGCCGCTGAGGCAAATGGGCACACAGGTGTTGGAAGCGCAGGAGGGCGACCGTCTCCCCATCACCCTGCAAGGGCCGAAACACGCCGCACCAATCACCTATCGCGTTCCTGTCCCTTCCGCCCAGGTGAAGTCCGCCGTGCTTTTGGCCGGGCTGAACACGCCGGGCATTACCACCGTGATCGAGCCGGTGATGACACGCGACCACACGGAGAAAATGCTGGCGGGATTCGGTGCCTCGGTCGAGGTGGAAAAGGACGATGATGGCGTGCGTCACATCCGCCTCGAAGGCCAGGGTCGACTCGCGGGGCGGGCGATAGAGGTGCCCGGGGATCCTTCCTCTGCAGCCTTTCCGCTGGTCGCCGCCCTGATCGTGCCGGGCTCTGATATTGTCATCGAGAACGTCTTGATGAACCCGACGCGCACCGGCCTCATCCTTACGCTGCAGGAAATGAACGCCGACATCGAAATCCAAAACAGGCGTGATGCCGGCGGCGAGGAGGTGGCAGACCTGCGCGTCCGCTCCTCGGAGCTCAAGGCCGTGTCCGTGCCGGCCGAGCGCGCACCGTTCATGATCGACGAATATCCGGTGCTGAGCATGGCTGCCGCCTTCGCCGAGGGCGAAACGTTGATGCAGGGGCTGGCGGAGCTGCGTGTGAAAGAGTCCGACCGTCTAGCTGCCGTGGCCGCCGGCCTGAAGGCAAATGGCATAGACTGCACGGAGGGCGAGGATTATCTGGCCGTGCGCGGCCGGCCCGGCGGCAAGGGGCTGGGTGGCGGGGCGGTGGAAACGCATCTCGATCACCGCATCGCAATGAGCTTTCTCGTTCTCGGCCTTGCAACGGAACAGCCGGTCACTGTCGATGACAGGGAGATCATCGCGACAAGCTTTCCGGAATTCATGCCCCTGATGCACAATCTGGGTGCGAAGATCGAATAGCGAGGAATGATGGCAGACACGAAGGTTGCAATGATCGTCGGCGGCGGCAGCGGTATGGGCGCAGCTGCGGCGCGGAAAATGGCGGATAACGGTTATGCCGTTGCCATCCTGTCGTCGTCCGGCAAGGGCGAGGCGCTGGCGAAGGAGCTCGGCGGGCTGGGCTTCACCGGATCGAACCGCTCCGTCGAGGATCTGGAAAGCTTTTCACAAGCCGTCATCGACCGCTACGGCCGGATCGACGCCGTGGTCAACAGTGCCGGCCACGGACCGAAAGGCGCGGTCCTCGACATATCGGATGAGGACTGGCACGCCGGGATGGAAGTCTATCTTCTCAACGTGATCCGTATCACGCGCCTGGTCGCGCCCGTGATGCAGGCGCAGAAGTTCGGCTCCATTGTCAATATCTCGACCTTCGCCACTTTCGAGCCGGAAGAGGCGTTCCCCACCTCCGGCGTCTTCCGCGCGGGTCTGGCCGCTTTCACCAAGCTGTTCACGGACAAATACGCCGCCGACAATCTCCGCATGAACAATGTGCTACCGGGCTTCATCGACTCCATGCCGGAGAGGGAGGAGCGCCGCTCCCGCATTCCGATGGAGCGCTATGGCCGTGAGGAGGAGGTTGCCGAGCTGGTCTTCTTTTTGGCTTCGGAGCGCTCGGGCTATATCACAGGGCAGAATATTCGTATCGACGGGGGCATTACGCGGTCTGTCTGATGGTGGAAGACCTTGTCATTGCGATCGATGGTCCCGCCGCTTCCGGTAAGGGCACGCTGGGGCGCAGGCTCGCCGCCTATTATGGCCTGCACCATCTCGACACCGGCCTGACCTACCGCGCGGTCGCCAAGGCGCTGCTGGATGCCGGTGATCCGCTCGATGACGAGAAAAGCGCCGAACGCGCGGCGCACGGCCTCGATTTCACGCAGTTCGACCGGGCCGCTCTTTCCCAGCACGTGGTCGGCGAGGCCGCGTCAAAGGTGGCAGTGATGAGACCGGTGCGCCAAGCTTTGCTCGAAAAGCAGCGGGAATTCGCTCGACGTCCGCCCGGAGCCGTGCTGGACGGTCGCGACATCGGCACGGTCGTCTGCCCGGATGCGGATGTGAAGCTCTACGTGACGGCGGGTGCCGCCGTACGCGCCGAGCGCCGCTGGCGTGAGATCGTCGAAGGTGGCGGCGCGGCCGAATACGACGATATTCTCGCTGATGTCGAGCGACGGGATGCGCGCGACATGTCTCGTGCCGACAGCCCTTTGAAGCCCGCCGACGATGCGCACTTGCTTGACACGAGCGAAATGGATATAGAGACGGCGTTTCAGGCAGCCATTAGGCTTGTGGATAAAGCTCTGGCGGGAAGAAACACCTAACGAAGGCGCTGACGGCTCCCGCAGGGAGGCGGAAGGCGCTTTTCGGTTTTATACCTTGCATCTTATATCGTTTGTAAGATGTAGATACTGGAGTGACGAACGGGTCTGCCCGCATCCTCTGCGCCGGAACTGCCGCGTATACGCGGCGTTGGGCCGAGAAGGCCCGGATGCATGCAGGCCAATCGCAACACGAACCACCGGCGCCGCCCGAGATGGGCCTTTCAGGAGTCTCAATGTCACAACTTAATCCTACTCGCGACGATTTCGCGAGCCTTCTCGAAGAATCCTTTACCGACCGCGATGTCGCCGAGGGCGCCGTCGTCAAGGGCACCGTTACGGCCATCGAAAAAGACATGGCTGTCATCGATGTGGGCCTGAAGGTCGAGGGCCGCGTCCCGCTGAAAGAATTCGGCGCCAAAGCGAAGGACGGCCAGCTCAATCCCGGCGATGAGGTCGAGGTTTATGTCGAGCGGGTCGAGAATGCGCTGGGCGAGGCCATGCTGTCGCGCGAGAAGGCGCGCCGCGAGGAGAGCTGGATCAAGCTCGAAGAGAAATTCAACAATAGCGAGCGCGTCGAAGGCGTGATCTTCAACCAGGTCAAGGGCGGCTTCACCGTCGATCTGGACGGAGCCGTGGCCTTCCTGCCGCGTTCGCAAGTCGACATCCGGCCGATCCGTGATGTCTCGCCGCTCATGCACACGCCGCAGCCTTTTGAAATCCTCAAGATGGACAAGCGCCGCGGCAACATCGTGGTCTCGCGCCGCACCGTGCTCGAGGAGAGCCGCGCCGAGCAGCGCTCGGAGATCGTGCAGAACCTCGAGGAAGGCCAGGTGGTCGAGGGCGTGGTCAAGAACATCACCGACTACGGCGCGTTCGTTGATCTCGGCGGCATCGACGGCCTGCTTCACGTCACCGATATGGCTTGGCGCCGCGTCAACCATCCGACCGAGATCCTCAATATCGGCCAGACGGTGAAGGTGCAGATCATCCGCATAAACCAGGAGACGCACCGCATCTCGCTCGGCATGAAGCAGCTCGAGGCCGACCCGTGGGAAGGCATCGGCGGCAAGTATCCGCTGGGCAAGAAGGTCACCGGCCGCGTCACCAACATCACCGATTACGGCGCCTTCGTGGAGCTGGAGCCGGGCATCGAGGGCCTCATCCACGTTTCCGAGATGTCCTGGACCAAGAAGAACGTGCACCCCGGCAAGATCCTGTCGACCACGCAGGAGGTCGAGGTGGTCGTGCTCGAGGTGGACCCGGTCAAGCGCCGCATCTCGCTCGGTCTCAAGCAGACGCTGGAGAACCCGTGGGAGGCGTTCGCCCGCAATCACCCCTCCGGCAGTGTTGTCGAAGGCGAGGTCAAGAACAAGACCGAGTTCGGCCTGTTCGTCGGCCTCGAAGGCGATGTGGACGGCATGGTTCACCTCTCCGACCTCGACTGGACACGTCCGGGCGAGCAGGTGATCGAGGAGTACAACCGCGGTGACACCGTCCAGGCGCAAGTTCTTGATGTCGACGTCGAGAAGGAGCGCATTTCTCTCGGCATCAAGCAGCTTGGCCGCGATGCCGTGGGCGACGCGGTTGCCTCCGGTGAGCTGCGCAAGGGTGCGATCGTTACCTGTGAGGTTACCGGCATCAAGGATGGCGGCCTCGACGTGCGCCTGGTCGATCACGATCTCGAAGCCTTCATCAAGCGCTCGGATCTCTCCCGCGATCGTGGCGAACAGCGCCCGGAGCGCTTCGCCACGGGCCAGAAGGTCGATGCCCGCGTGACCATGTTCGACAAGAAGACGCGCAGGATCAACGTTTCCATCAAGGCTCTGGAAATCGCCGAGGAGAAGGAAGCGGTGGCTCAGTTCGGCTCGACCGACGCCGGCGCTTCGCTTGGCGACATTCTGGGCGCAGCCCTGAAGCAGCAGGAGACGAACGACGAGGAGGACTAGTTCTTCCGCGCAATAGCGCCGTCATACTGGCCCCGCGTGCCCTTGGCGCGCGGGGCCTTTTCTTGCCCTGCAAGCCCCCGGTTATCGAGCAGATTACGCCGGGGTCCCCTCTTTGTTCATTGAACGGACAGGACGTTGGATACCCTAAAGGAAATTGGCTGGTTCAGCCTCGTAGGCTTTATGAAGCAGGCTCATGAACGGTTTTGCTTCTGGGATAACGTTTGAAGCGATGGCGGTTACCGCGATACCCGGGGTCCACGAGTTCATAACCGCCGCGCCGGACAAACCTTCAAGGCGTTCGAAGGTGATCTCTTCATGCCGCTGAGGTATTCCGAGACGATCCAGTTGCCGCTGAATGATGCCCATCATGGTGCCGTTCAAGATCGCAGCCCTTGGCCAAATAGCAGCTTCACCATCCCAAAAGACGAGGTTCCAGATTGTTGCCTCACTCAATCTCCCGCGCCTGTCCACGAAAGCGGCGTCATCAAAGCCCTCCCGGACGGCTTGGTGTAAGTAGTAGGTTTTGCCGGCCTCACCAACGTGCTTTATGCTGGCCAAGGGCCTCTCGTGATCCACTGCGCTCAGCCGCAGCGGACCTCGTGGGCCGTTCGATGGTGCTCCTGTACGGACGAGAACCGCCGGCTCAACGTCCATACTTTCGGCAGTGAACTCGCCACTGCGCGAAAATACGGTGACCGTCAGCGACTGGTCATCTGGTCCGTCGTCAATGGCCGACTTTACATAGGACCGGATCTGTTCATCGGGCAACGCTCTACCGAGAAACTCCATTGATGCGTTGCGTAGGCGTGCCAGATGGAGGTCCAGTCCTTTGACCGTGCCGTTTCTGATTTGCATCGCTGTGAAGTGCGCAAATCCCGCAAAGGCCAACGGGATCAGCTCCGCAGCGGTCGCCGGATGGCCATTGATCCGGGCTGAATATACACTGTCTTCGAGAGACATGATTCTTGCTCCTGAGTGAGTTCACACGAAAGAGCAAAAGTCTTAAAGTCTGACAGTACTGTTAGGGTCAAGGGCTTAAAATGAAAATTGGCGAACTGTCAAAGCGCACAGGCGTGAGCATTCGCATGCTACGCTATTACGAGGCCGAAGGGCTGCTGAAGCCGCAGCGCACCACAAGTGGTTACCGGGATTACGATCCGGCTGAGGAGCGCACTGTCGAGCGGATCAAGCTGCTCGGCTCAGCGGGCATGACCCTTGCCACGATCCGGCAGTTTTTGCCGTGTGTGAGAGGAGAAGGCTCCGTCTTCGAACCGTGTGACGAACTTCGCAACGCCTTGCATGAACAAATCCGCCTAGCCCACCAGAAATCGGAAAAACTGGCCCGCAGCCGGAAGGTTCTGGAGAGTTTCCTACAGGAGGTGGAGCAAGGCTGAGCTGTCGTTCACCCGGCGTAAAGATCACGCTTTGCTATGTTCCAGCACGAAGGACCGCTCTACACCTGTTTACGAATTGCTATGAGCAACTTTGCGGCCGTTTCCTTCCCATTGCGATTTCACCCGCGTAAATCCGGGCTACCAATGCGGCGGCTTTGTCACGGGGGTTTCCGGCGCTGTCTGCTCCTCCAATGCCAGGAAGCGCTCCGTCAGGCTGTCGAGTTTCTTCTGGAGTTGATCGATCACCCGCCACTGTTCGGTAATCTGATCGGACAATTCCTCAATGGTCTTCTCCTGCTCAGCCGTCAGGATTTCCAGCTTCTCCAGCCGATCGCTCATGACGCAATTTCCTCCAGCGCAGCACGTAGGGCCGGGGCGATGGGCTGCGGGCGGCGTGTTTTGCGATCCACATAGACATGAACAAAAAACCCTTCGGCCGCCGCCAGGGTTTCGTCGTTCCGGAACAAACCAACCTCGTAGCGCACGGAAGATGTGCCAATGCGAGCGACACGCAGGCCCGCGGCCACCGTATCGGGAAAGGCGATTTCGGAGAAGTAGCGGCAACCCGTCTCCACCACGAGGCCGACTTCACTGCTTTCGTGAATATCGAGCAGCCGTTTGTCGATGAGCCAGCCGTTCACCGCTGTATCGAAGAAGGAATAATGCACCACGTTGTTCATGTGGCCGTAGACGTCGTTGTCCATCCAGCGTGTCGGTATGGCGCGAAAGGCGCGATAGGCTTCGCGTGCAGAGGGCTCGGGACGCTCGGCCATTCTTACCAGGCCGCACGATAGATTGCGAGCGCGTCGGCTTCCGACACCTCCCGCGGATTGTTCACGAGCAGACGCGTTTGCTTCATGGCGTCGCGCGCCATCGTCTCCAGGTGCTCCTCGCCGATTTTCACCTCGCGCAGCCGCGTCGGGAGCCCGAGCTTTCTCGACAAGGCGGCAAGCTCCTCGATGAAGGCGGCGCAGAGCGCCTGATTGCCTTCATCGCGAGCCAGATGCGGAAAGGCGTGACAAGCGATCTCGGCATAAAGATGCGCCGCGTCAGGCGCGTTGAAGCGCAACACATGCGGCAGGACGAGCGCGTTGGAAAGCCCGTGCGGTACATGGAAGGTGCCGCCGATCGGATAGGCCAGCGCGTGGACGGCGGCCACAGGCGAATTGGCGAAAGCCTGACCAGCAAGCATCGCTCCCAGGAGCATGGCACCGCGCGCCTCGATATCGCGCCCGTCGGAAACGGCCCTTTCGATATTGGCGCCGAGAAGCCGCAGCGCCTCGCGTGCCAACATTCGCGAAAGCGGATTGTTGTTGGGCGATTTCGAGGCGTAGGCCTCGATGGCGTGCACCATGGCATCGATGCCCGTGGCAGCGGTGATCGCCGGCGGCAGCCCGACCGTCAGTTCCGGGTCGAGTACGGCAATATCGGGCAGGATGACGGGACTCGAAACGCCGCGCTTCTCCTCCTCCCCGACCGTTATGATGGACACCGGCGTGACTTCGGATCCGGTGCCGGCGGTTGTCGGAACAAGCGCCAGCGGCAGGCGCGGCCCCTTGGCCATGGCGACACCCCAGGCTTCATCAAGGTCCTCCCCAGAGCCCAGCAGGAGTGCTGCGAGCTTGGCAACATCCAGCGAGGAGCCGCCGCCGAGCCCGACAACCCCGGAAACACCGGCCGCGCGGCCTGCCTCAACTGCCTTCATCAGTGTCGCTCGCGAGGGATCGGCCTCAACCTCGTCGAAGACGGTGACGGCAACGCCCGCCTCCTCCAGAGCCTCGAGCGCTCCCTCTGCGAGGCCAATTTTGCGGAGGCCCGGGTCGGTCACGGAGAGGATGCGGTTGCCAAGCCTTGGGGAGACGATTTTTCCCAGGCGGCGCGTAACCCCACATTCAAAGATGATGCCCGGCGTCGTATGAAAACTGAAAGGAAGGTATGTTGTGTTGGTCATGCGGCGAGATTGGCAAGTCCGCAACCATTTGTCGAGTGTCGGGCGGGATCGCTTGGCAGCCGAGAAACAGCGTGATACCAGCTTCGATCAAAAGATAATAAACGGGGAAGCGGGCCCGCACATGGCGGAAGCTGCAATCGCACTGAAGGGCATCAGCAAGAGCTTCGGCTCTGTGCGCGCCAATCGGGACATCAACCTGGAAATCGCGCCGGGGACTATTCACGGCATCATCGGCGAGAACGGCGCCGGCAAATCCACGCTGATGTCGATCCTCTACGGCTTTTATCAGGCGGATAGCGGCGAGATTTACGTTAATGGCGAGCGCGCTCTCATAAACACGCCGAGCGACGCGATAGCGCGCGGCATCGGCATGGTGCATCAACACTTCATGCTGGTGCACAATTTCACTGTGCTGGAGAACATCATTCTCGGCGCGGAGGGCGAGCCGCTTCTCAAGACCTCGATCGCCAAGGCACGTTCGGAGCTGGAGCGGCTTGAACGCGACTACGGCCTTGAGGTCGATCCGGATGCGTTGATTGAGGACCTGCCTGTGGGTCTGCAGCAGCGCGTGGAGATCCTGAAGGCACTCTTCCGCGGTGCCGACACGCTCATCCTGGACGAGCCGACGGGGGTTCTCACACCTCCCGAGGCCGACCACCTCTTCCGCATTCTTCGCCAGCTCAAGGATGAAGGCAAGACGATCGTCCTCATCACGCACAAGCTCCGCGAGATCATGGCAGTCACCGACAATGTCTCGGTGATGCGCCAGGGGGAACTGGTCGCCACGCGCGAAACTGCGGACACAACGGTCGAGGAGCTTGCTGAACTGATGGTGGGGCGTCGCGTGCTGCTGCGCGTCGAAAAGGGTCCGGCTACCCCAGGCGACGTGCTCTTGTCCGTGCGGGATCTCACCGTCGAGGATTCACGCGGCGTCAAAGTGGTTGACAACGTCTCCTTCGAGGTGCGCGCGGGCGAAATCGTCGGCATTGCCGGAGTGGCCGGCAACGGCCAATCGCAGCTTCTCGAGACCATAACGGGCATTCGCCGGGCCGTTTCCGGTACCGTCACGCTCGATGGCGCGCCGGTGGAACTGACGGGCGAGGCTGATGCGGCCGATCTGCGCCGCCGCGGCATGGCCCATGTGCCGGAAGACCGGCACAATATGGGCCTCGTCCTGCCTTTCGAGGAGAGCGAGAACGCCATTCTCGGCTATCACTGGCAGGAGAGATATCTGAACGGTCCTTTCCTCAAAATCGAGGAAATCCGCCGAGACGCCCAGGAGAAAATCGAGAGATACGACATCCGCCCGGCCGATGCGCGGCTGAAGACGGCCAATTTCTCCGGCGGTAACCAGCAAAAGATCGTGCTCGCCCGTGAGATGGAGCAGGACCCGAAGGTGCTTGTGGTCGGCCAGCCGACCCGGGGCGTGGATGTCGGCGCGATCGAATTCATTCACAAGCGGCTCATCGATATGCGCGATCAGGGCAAGGCCGTGCTTCTGGTGTCCGTGGAACTGGACGAGATTCGTTCGCTCTCCGACCGAATCCTCGTCATGTTCGCCGGCCGCCTCGTCGGCGAGCGGAATACCGAGGCAACCGAAGGAGAGCTTGGTTTGCTCATGGCCGGCGTCGGGGAAAAGGAGGCGGCGGAGTGAGTGCGCCTTATGCAAAGCTGCCCGCCTGGGCCGATTACGGGCTGATCCCGCTCATCAATCTCGCCGTCGCCTTCATCGTCGCGGGATTCGTCGTGCTCCTGATCGGCGAGAACCCGCTGCGCGCGGCGGCCATCATCGTCGATGGCGCGTTGGGCTACGGCCAGGGAGTTGCCTACACACTCTACTACGCGACGAGTTTCATTTTCACCGGCCTGGCGGTGGCTGTCGCCTTCCACTGCAAGCTTTTCAACATCGGCGGCGAAGGGCAGGCCTATGTCGGCGGATTGGGCGTCGCCGCGGCTTGCCTGACCTTCGACAGCATATTGCCGTGGTGGCTCA
This sequence comes from Chelativorans sp. YIM 93263, assembly GCF_028767125.1. GTDB lineage: Bacteria > Pseudomonadota > Alphaproteobacteria > Rhizobiales > Rhizobiaceae > Chelativorans. The sequence continues at coordinate 569,334 of NZ_JAKCWP010000001.1, read as the reverse complement.
CCTTTCCGCTGGCGGTCGCCGGCGCGGCGATTGCCGGGGCGGCCTGGGCGTTCATCCCCGCCTATCTGCAGGCAAAGCGCGGCTCCCACATCGTCATCACGACCATCATGTTCAACTTTATCGCGGCGAGCCTGATGGTCTATCTGCTTGTCAATGTGTTGAAGCCAGCCGCAAGCCAGGCACCGCAGACACGCAATTTCCTGGAAGGCGGGCAACTGCCGAAGATCAACTGGATGCTGGAGGCGCTGGGCTTCAGCATTCGCTCAGCACCGCTGAACGTTTCCTTTTTTCTGGCACTTCTCGCCGCGTTCCTGGTCTGGGTGCTCATCTGGCGCACACGGCTCGGCTATGAAATACGCATGCGCGGGCACAGCCCCAAGGCGGCGCATTATGCGGGGGTCAACGAAGCACGCATCATCATTATCACGATGCTGGTTTCCGGCGCACTGGCCGGAATGATGGCGGTGAACCCGATCATGGGCGACCTTGGCCGGCTGCAGATCGATTTCGTCACCGAAGCGGGCTTCGTCGGCATTGCCGTGGCGTTGATGGGCCGCTCCCATCCCGCGGGGGTCGTGCCAGCAGCCGTCCTGTTCGGCATCCTCTATCAGGGCGGGGCCGAGCTATCCTTCGAGATGCCGGGAATTTCGCGCGATATGCTCGTCATTATCCAAGGCCTCGTCATTCTGTTCGCAGGTGCACTGGAGCATATGTTCCGGCCAAGTTTGCAGGCGGTTTTCGCAAGACTCCCGCGCGCGGGCGGTGGTGCGCTGAAGCACGGGGGAGATGCCTGATATGGACCTGTTCACCACGCTTGTCTTCCTTCTGGATTCGGCGGTCCGCGTCTCAATTCCGCTCCTGCTCGCTGCGCTCGCCGGGCTCTATTCGGAGCGCTCCGGCGTTTTCGACATCGGGCTGGAAGGAAAGATGCTCGCAGGTGCCTTCGCCGCCGGTGCTGCTGCAGCCGTCTACGGCTCGGCCTGGGTTGGTCTGGGTGCTGCCGTTCTAGTTTCCACCTTTTTCGCGCTCGTGCATGGGTTTGCTTCGATTACCCATCGGGGGAACCAGATCGTGTCCGGTGTCGCGATCAATTTCATTGCCGCCGGCTCGGCCGTGATCCTCGGGCAGGCCTGGTTCAGCCAGGGCGGGCGCACACCGCTTCTTTCCGCTGATGCACGGTTCCGGGCCGTCCAATTGCCTTTCGCGGATGCGGTGAGCGATCTGCCGCTGATTGGCCGGATATACTCCGACCTTCTCTCGGGCCATTCCCTGATCGCCTACGCCGCCTTTCTGTTGGTTCCGTTCACCTGGTGGGTGCTTTTCCGCACGCGCTTCGGCCTGCGTCTGCGGGCGGTGGGGGAGAACCCGGCAGCGGTCGATACGGCCGGCATTTCGGTCGCGTGGCTGCGTTATCGCGCCGTGATGTGCACCGGCATTCTCACCGGGCTCGCCGGCACGTATCTGGCGCTGTCGCAGAATGCCGGCTTCGTAAAGGATATGACGGCCGGGCGGGGCTTCATCGCGCTGGCAGCACTCATCTTTGCCAAGTGGCGCCCGGTGCCCGTGATGTTCGCCTGCCTGCTGTTTGGGCTTCTGGACGCGTTCGCCATCCGCATTCAAGGTACGCCGCTGCCAATTATCGGCCAGGTGCCTGTGCAGTTCATCCAGGCACTACCCTATATTCTGACGGTAATCCTGCTGGCCGGCTTTATAGGTAAGGCCATACCGCCGCGCGCTGGCGGTGTCCCCTACGTAAAGGAGCGTTGATGTGAGCGGCCACGCGCTTTTTTCCGCAGCAAAGGCTGCCATGGCCCGTTCCTATGCGCCGTATTCGCGCTTTCCGGTCGGTGCGGCGGTGCGCACCGATGACGGCGCCGTTCACGCCGGCTGCAATATCGAGAACGCGTCCTACCCTGAGGGTTGGTGCGCCGAGACAACTGCGCTCGGCCATATGATCATGGCCGGCGGTGGGCGCGTGACGGAGATTGCCGTAGTCGCCGAGAAAATGCCGAAAATCATGCCCTGCGGCGGCTGCCGGCAACGGCTTTCCGAGTTCGTGACTGCGGATGCGAAGCTGCATTTGTGTGACGTCGACGGCGTGGTGGAGACCGTGCCGTTCACCGCAATCTTCCCGAGCGCATTCGATATGGAGCCCGGCGCATGAGCAAAGCCGCGCAGATTCTGAAAGAACGTCTTGGTGAGTTTGTGCCGCGCGTGGCGCTGACGCTCGGCTCCGGACTGGGCGATCTTGTCGAGCGCGTGGAAGACGCCGTGCGCATTCCCTACAGCGAACTGCCCGGTTTTCCGCAAAGCGGCGTTTCCGGCCATGCAGGAGAACTGGTCGCCGGCCGGTTTGCGGGAACGCCGATCGTCATGCTTGCCGGCCGTGCACATTATTACGAGCATGGAGATCCCGCCGCCATGCGCCCGGCGCTGGAGGCGCTTTCGGCCATCGGGGTGAACACGCTTTTGCTGACCAACGCCGCCGGCTCGCTCAAGCCGGAAATGCCGCCCGGCGCGGTTATGCTGATCGAGGATCACATCAATTTTTCCGGCACCAATCCCCTGATCGGAGAGCCAACCGATCGGCGTTTCGTCGGAATGAGTGAAGCCTACGATCCGGAGCTACGGGAGGGAATCAAGCGGGCGGCGGGAAAAGCAGGGGTGACGATCGATCGCGGGGTCTACATGTGGCTTTCCGGCCCCACCTTCGAGACACCGGCGGAGATCCGCATGGCGCGTATTCTGGGCGGGGATGTCGTTGGCATGTCGACCGTTCCGGAAGTCATCATTGCGCGCTTTCTGGGGATGCGTGTTGCCGCCTGCTCGGTCGTCACCAATCTCGCGGCCGGCATGGCCGCGGGCGAGCTCTCCCACCAGGAAACTAAGGACATGGCGCCCGTCGGGGGAGAGAAGTTGGCGAGAATTCTCGAGCAGTTCCTGGGCGCCGATACGGGTTTTAATGCATGACACTTCCCCAAGAGATCATTCGCAAGAAGCGCGATGGCGAAAGCCTGTCCGCAGAAGAAATCGCCGAGTTTGCCAGCGGCCTTTCAACCGGCACATGGAGCGAAGGACAGATCGCGTCGCTTGCCATGGCCATTTTTCTCAACGGAATGGCGCGCGAGGAGACGGTGCCGCTGACCCTTGCCATGCGCGATTCCGGTGCGGTGCTCGACTGGTCTTCCCTGCCCGGCCCCGTAACGGACAAGCACTCCACGGGCGGCGTGGGGGACAACGTTTCGCTCATGCTGGCGCCGATCGTGGCCGCCTGTGGCGCTTATGTGCCGATGATTTCCGGACGTGGACTGGGCCACACCGGCGGCACGCTGGACAAGATGGATTCCATTTCGGGCTATATAAGCCAGCCGTCCGAAGCCGCGTTCGAGAAGGCGGTGCGGGCGGCCGGTTGCGCCATCATCGGCCAGACGGCAGACTTGGCACCAGCCGATCGGCGCTTTTATTCGGTGCGGGACGTGACGGCTACAGTCGAATCAATTCCGTTGATCACTGCTTCGATCCTCTCGAAGAAGCTGGCTGCCGGCCTGCAGTCTCTGGTGCTCGACGTAAAAAGCGGAAATGGCGCCTTCATGGCCCGGCATGAGGATGCACGCGCCCTGGCCCAAAGCCTTGTCGAGGTCGCCGAAGGTGCAGGGCTTTCGACCAGCGCCCTATTGACCGATATGAACGAGCCACTTGCCACCTCGGCCGGCAACGCCGTCGAAGTGAAGAACGCCGTGGATTTCCTGACGGGCAAGGCGCGCGATGGTCGGCTTGAACAGGTCGTCCTCGCTCTTGCCGGGCAGATGCTGCTCGCTGCAAGCCTTGCATCGGACGGCGAGGAAGCGGACGAACAAGTGCGCAAAGCCCTTGCGAAGGGTGACGCGGCCGAGCGATTCGGCCAGATGGTGGCCGCGCTCGGCGGGCCGGTCGATTTTGTCGAGAGATCGGATGATTATCTGCCACGAGCGCCCGAACGTATTGCCGTGAAGGCCACGCGCGATGGGTTCGTGACGGGGGTCGAGACCCGTACGCTCGGTCTGGCCGTGGTCGAATTGGGCGGTGGAAGGCGCAAGCCGGAGGATACGGTCGATCACGCCGTGGGTCTTACAGACACCCTTCCTATCGGGAGCGAGGTACGTAAGGGCGATCCGCTGGCGATCATCCACGCCCACACCTCAATAGCCGCCGAGCAGGCGGCAAAAATGGTTCGTGCGGCCTTTAGGCTCTCAGAAGAACGCCCGGCGACACGCCCGCCCGTTCTGGAGGCGATTACGCGCTGATTTTCACGCGCGTCAGCTTACTTCGTTCCGTACATGCGATCGCCGGCGTCCCCCAACCCTGGAACGATGTAGCCCTTCTCGTTCAGGCGTTCATCGATGGACGCCGTGAAGACCGGGACGTCGGGATGGGCGTTGCGGAAACTTTCAATGCCCTCGGGCGCGGCCAGGAGGCAGAGAAAGCGCAGATTTGTGGCACCGCGCGCTTTGAGCTTTTCCACGGCGGCGATCGCGGAATTGGCCGTGGCCAGCATTGGATCGACCACAATTACCAATCGGTTCGCAAGATCGCTCGGCGCCTTGAAGAAATATTCCACCGCCTCCAACGTTTTATGGTCGCGATAGAGGCCCACATGCGCGACACGGGCGGCGGGCACCAGGTCGAGCATACCGTCCAGCAGGCCGTTGCCGGCGCGCAGCACCGAGGCGAAGACCAGTTTCTTGCCCTCCAGAGTCGGCGCTTTCATTTTCGTCATGGGTGTTTCGATGGTGCGCGACGTCAATTCCAGGTCACGCGTGACCTCGTAGCAAAGCAAGAGGGATATTTCGCGCAGCAGCCGGCGAAAGCTCGCCGTCGAAGTTTCCTTATCGCGCATGATGGTGAGTTTGTGCTGGACCAGCGGGTGGTCGACAACGGTCACGCCCTGCATATGCCTACTCCAAAAACCATTTCTCCCGTGACCATAGCGGTGAGCGGCATGACAGCCTACTACCCCGTCGCACCTCGGCCACAGCTTTATGGGCATCCAGACGCTTATCCGCCTATAAGGCGGGCATACAGGGCACGGCGCGTGCTGTCGTCCACGAAGGCAGCATCAATGGCGGTCCGCGTGACTTCCGTCAGGTCAGCTTCGTCGAGGCCGAAATGCACCTCGGCCACGCTGTATTCCTTGGCAAGACTCGTGTGGAAATGCGGCGGATCGTCGGAGTTCAGTGTCAGCCGGCATCCCGCGGCATGGAGTTGTGGAAAGGGATGAGCCGAAAAATCGGAAAAAACGCCAAGAACCACATTGGAGACCGGACAGACCTCCAGCACTATGCCCTCATCGGCGATGCGGCGCACGAGGTCCGGCTTCTCCACCGCACGCACTCCGTGGCCAAGGCGTGCGGGGCGGATATCATCTAGCGTGGCCTCGACACTTTCAGCGCCTCCGAACTCGCCGGCATGCATGGTAATGCCTAGCTCGGCTTCTCGGGCGATTGCGAACGCGCGGACAAAGTCGCGCGGATGCCCAACGCGCTCGTCGCCTGCCACGCCAAAGCCGGTGACCAGCGGCTGCCCGCAGGTAGCGGCGAAAAAGGCTGCCTTTTCGACCGCCTCGGGACCGAAATGGCGCACACCGGTAACGACCATGCGCGCCTCGATGCCGGTCTTCTCCTTCGCGCGGATGATTCCTTCGCCCAGTCCCCGCGTATAGGCCTCAGGCGAAAGGCCGGCGCGTTCTGCGTGATCCGGCGAGGTGAAGAATTCAGCGTAAATGGCGCCGTCGGCCGCCAGCCCTGTCAGATAGGCCTCGGCAAGCAGGGCATAGTCTTCTTCCGTACGAAAGAGCCCGGCCGCATGATCGTAGGCTTTCAGAAAGCTCGTGAAATCGTTCCAGTGGTAGGCGCCGTCCTGAATGAATGTGGAGACGTCTGCGCCATACTTTTTTGCCTGACTTTCAACGAGCGCCGCGGGCGCAGCCCCTTCGATATGGCAATGCAATTCGGCCTTGAGCACCATAAGGTCCGGTCCCACTCACGTTTGAGTCAGACCGTATCACAAACATCGCTCCACGCCGCAGCCTTGCGAAGCACCTGCAAAAAGCGTTCCCCAGCTTCTTCGAGCGGACCGGAATTATCGATGACGATTGCATCGGCGACGGTCAGTTCCCGGGCCGAAGCGCGTGAGAGCCGCGCAAGCACCTCCTCGCGCGTCTCACGCCCGCGCCCGGCCAATCGCTCTGCCAGCACCTCCCGCGGTGCCGTCACGATGATCGGCATGACCTGAGCATAGCGCGCGCGAATCTCGGGAACGACGGCTCGCGAGACATTCGCAACGACGACCCCGCCCGCGCGCATCACGTCATCGAGACTGGCAGGCAACGCGTAAGACAATCCATTGGCCTTCCAGGCGAGGGCAAAACGACCGGCCGCTTCTTCCCGCGCAAAGGCTGCATGGTCCAGTGTGTCATGCTCCTCGCTCCCGGGTTCCATGGGGCGCGTGATGATGCGCCGCGCAAAGACGACATCCGTGTGCAGCGCACCGAGCCGCTCGCGCGCATAATCCATCACGGAGTCCTTTCCGGCGCCCGATGGGCCGGCGACGACGACAAAAACCCCCTGTCTGATGGGAAAAGGCTCTTCGGCCTGCGCGCGTTCGATCGTTGCCGAAATCATCACGCGACGCGGCGTCCTTCCCGCCAGACCGTGCGCACCACGGGAATATGGTCATCAAGGCGCACCCGCACGAGATCGGCGCGCCTGCCGACTTCGATCAGACCGCGATCCTGCAGCCCGACGGCCTCGGCCGGGTTCTTTGAAACTTTCGCAACGGCCTGCGGAAGAGTGATTCCGTCGACCACGTCACCCAGAAAAAAGGCGGCCTGAACCAGGCTGAAGGGAATGTAGTCGGAGGAAAGAATGTCCAGATTCCCGGCTTCTGCAAGTTCGCGCGCTGAAACATTGCCGGAATGTGAGCCACCGCGCACCACGTTTGGCGCGCCCATAAGCACCGACATGCCAGCCGTTTTGGAGGCCTGTGCGGCGGTTGCGGTGGTGGGGAATTCGGCCACGCGCACACCATCGGCCGCTGCCTCGTCGACGTGTTCGGCAGTCGCGTCGTCGTGGCTTGCCAGAATAATGTCTTTCTCCCGGCAAGTGTCGGATATGGTGCGGCGATTTGGCGAGGAATTGCGCGCCGACTCGGCCATGCGCCGTTCGCAGAAGTCCCGGAAGTCGCTCTCCGACATCTTCAGCTTACTGCGGTAGTAGGTTTCGTATGTCGCCAAATCCGTAAACTGGCGCTGACCCGGAGAGTGATCCATCAGAGAAGCAAGCTTCACATGCGGATCGCCCTCGAAGAGCTTGAAGCCGTCCAGGCAGTCCGGCGCGGAGACCTCGCAACGCAGATGCAGGAAATGATCGGCGCGCAGCCTGTCGGCGGCAACGCTCTCCTCGATAGCGTCGGCCAGGCGGCGCATATCTTCGGCCTCAACATCGGCATCCTCGTCCAGCCCAATGCGGAGCGCGTCGAAAACGGTCGTGATCCCCGAGGCGGCGATCTGCGCATCGTGGGCGAGCACTGCGGCAACCGGGTTCCAGCGCACCTTGGGACGCGGCGCATAGTGCCGCTCCAGATGATCCGTATGAAGCTCGACAAGACCCGGGATGAGGAAATCGCCTTCCATATCCTTGCCGTTCCCCCTGGAACCGCTGGAGATATCGGCAATCCGGCCGTCGCGAACGGCAACACTGCCTTCGATGATCTCGTCGGCGAGTACGATACGGGCGTTGTTAAGGATCATTTCATGCGTCATTCAAGCAGTCTTTCTCTCCCTCGCTTCACCCATGGTGTGGAAGGATCTTACATGGAACGGAGCGCCAGCCTCCGATTCGGCAAACAGGGCGAGCGCACTCACTTCCAGCGGCTCCAGGAGCAGCGGACCGAAAAACGAATCGATCGCCATCTCCATCCGGGCCGCTTCCTCGGTCGGCACCCGTCCGGTCAGTGTCATATGAAACCGGAACTCATCGAAGACGTAAGGATATCCCCATTTGTGGAGATTCTTTAGCTGTGCCGGGCTCAGGTTGTCCGGATTGCGGCGCTCCACTTCTTCCGGCGTCAGCGGTGCGCGGAACGGCTCGAAGGCGGTTGCGACGTCGGCAGCCAATGCATCCAGCTCCGGCGATGGTCCGGCGGGCACGAGCGCGAAGAAACCGCCGAGCCGTGCCAGCTCGATTCGCTCGACCGTGAAGGGCTCTCGCGCAGCGGTAAACTGCGACAGCGCGTTGATCAGATCGCCCTCGGTCTTGCCATCCGCAAGACGGAAAGGTGCCTTCAGCGTCGCATGAAAGCCGTAGCGCCGTGGTGCGGCCGTATGGAAAGCGATCTCGGCGGCGGAAAACGAGCCGACGGCGCGCGGTGCCGGAGCTTCATCGCCGAACGCGCTGCGGCCAAGCCAGCGCTCGGCCACTTGGGCCAGCGGGTCGTTTCTCTCAGGTGTGTAGTATATCGCGTATCGCATGGTCGGTCCTCGCAGATCGCGATGCAATAAATGATTTGCATGACAGATTAACGAAGCCCGGCCGGAAAATTGGGCGACGTCGCGTAAGTTGATATTCTCATCCATTGCGGCGGATCGATCAATGCGTATTTTCAAGTTACGTTCCGATCAGCCTCCGGCGCAGCGCACTGGATATGTTATCGAAGACAAAGACCACAAGCAGAATGAGCAGCACCATGTAAGCTACGTTTTCCCAGTCGGAATTGGTGCGCATGGCTTCCCACAGCTTGAGGCCAATGCCGCCTGCCCCGACTGCGCCGATTATCGTGGCGGAACGGGTGTTCGATTCCCAGAAATAGAGCGATTGGCTGAGGAATACAGGCAGCACCTGGGGCAGAACACCGTAACGCTGAACCGAAGCCGGCGCGGCACCGACGGAACGCACACCTTCGCGCTGCTTGTCGTCGATATTCTCCAGCGCCTCGGAATAGAGCTTTCCGAACGTGCCGGTATCAGTGAAGAAGATCGCCGAAATTCCTGCAAGCGGCCCGGGTCCGAAGGCGCGGGTGAAGAAGAGCGCCCAGATCAGCATGTCGACCGAACGCAGGAAGTCGAAGAAGCGTTTGAGCATAAAGTTGCCGATACGGCTGGGATAGATGTTGCGGGCAGCGGCGAATGCAAGCGGGAAGGCGAGAAGCGTGGCCAGAACCGTTCCGACGAACGCCATGACGATTGTCTGCAGAAGCTTCAGCCAGACATCGCCATGCTGCCAGTCGGCGTTGTTGACGAAATTGTCCCAGGCGAGCGCCGCGTTGGATCTGCCGGGTTGCAGCGGCTCTCCGAACAGGACGAGATAGGCGACGTCGCCGGCAGACCGATCGAAGAAGGGCGAGCGCGTGTCGAAGAAGAAGTTTTCCCAGCCGAGAAAGCGGCGGCGGATCTTCACCTCGTCGTCCTCGATTTCCGCTCGGCCGGCGAACCCGAATTGGACTAACACCTTCGCCCCGGGCTCCCTCTGTGATGCCCAGTCCGGCAGCGGGCCGCGCGGCTCGACGCGCTCGCCTTGGACGATGTCGAGGATCAGGGTTTCGTCACCGCGGGACACTTCGACCCGCCCGGGGAATACATCCACCCGCTTTCCGGCACCGATACTGACGCTTGCTTCGATGACTGCCTCTTCGCGGCGCACCCCGACGCTCTGATCGACTTCCGGCAGATCCGCGCTTGAGGGGCCGCTTTCCATCGGCCCGAGTAAGCCGCCGCTCGTATCGGACTCATTTCCTCCCGAAAGGCCGCCGAGAAACCCGCCTGACGTGGAGGAAGAGGGGGAAGCAGCGCCGGCCGGGCTTTCGGTTTCGATCTCGACCGTGGCCCTTTTTTCGGTGAGCCAGTCGGGCGCAGGGTTATCTCCGAGAGGGGAGAAACGAGGAAAGCTGATTTCCAGATGGTTCTGCCGATACTCGATATCCGGCCGGATTTCGTAGGAAATCCAATCGGCCATATAGGTTCCTGCTATACCCCAATTGCCGTTGGCGAAGACCTGGCCGATGGAAAAAAACCACCAGGCGAATACGAAGTAAAGCACAATGCCGCCGGTAATCAGCCATACGACGAGGCGTTTTCTCGGCGATCGCTCGAAAACGTCCGGGTGGCGCGCTGCCAATGCGTCCGCTTCGTGTGCATCGAGCACGGTCATGTCAGCCTCCGGGCGCGGTTTGGAAGGCCTGCTTTCCGACGAGGCGGTGGCGCAGCCAGGCAGAGAATTGGTCGACGGCGACGATGGTGCAGAAGAGCAGGAGGACGATTGCCAGGGTCTTGGCTTCGTGACCTTGGCTGATCGACAAACGTAATACCTCGCCAATACCGCCGCCGCCGACCGCGCCGATGATCGTGGATGCCCGGACATTGATCTCCAGGCGCAAAAGCGCATAGCTGAGAAAGTTCGGCAGAACCTGAGGGACGATGCCGAACCACACACGCTCGACCCAGGTTGCGCCGACCGCACGCAGCCCTTCTTCCGCCCGCATGTCGGCGTTTTCCACCACCTCGAAGAACATCTTGCCCAGCGCCCCGATGGTATGAATGGCAACCGCCATGATGGCGGGAACGGCCCCGAGCGACAGGATCGCGAGAAAGAAGCCGGCGATGACGATTTCCGGAAAGGCGCGTAGTACTTCCATGAAGCGGCGCACGAAGAAGCGTAGCCAGCGGCGCGTCGTCAGGTTCGAAGCGGCCAGGAAACTAAGCACAAACCCAAGGCCGAAGCCGATGAAGGTGGCGACGAGGGCAATGTTTATCGTCTCCAGCATCTTATAGAAATATTCCGGCATGTAGAGGCTCTGGGTCAGATAGACCCGGCCGTCCGGATAATTGTATTTCAAACTGCCGTCGTCATAGGGCGACGGAAGATCGAAGAGCGCGCGCCAGATCTCCATGCCGTCGCGTGGAATGAGCTGGCCGATGAAATCGAATACATAGGGCAGGCGATCAAAGAACTTGCCGGCGTTCGATTCATTGGCGAACCATAGCGACCCGCCCATGGCCAGCACCATGAAGAGAATGCCGCCGATTGTGTAGAGGCGGCGGCGGGCAGCCAGGGCCTGCCAGTGCGCCTCGATGGTCTGGCCGGCGGCCGATAGCACCGTGCCGGGACTTGTTACACTCATGGTGGAGAACCGTTCTGCACGCGTGGATGCGCCGCCAGGAGATCCGGCGGCGCATCGTGAGAGCTGCTGATCAGGATCCGATCTGGTTGCGGCGGGCGTTGATGATCGGCTCGTAGAACTCCGAGGTCACCTCGACATAACCCGTGTAGTCACCGCCCTGGATGGCGGAAAAGCACTCGGGATCGTTCTCCGGCATATCCATCATGAACTGCTTGAAAGCCTGTTTCATCGCGTCGTCCATGGTGCTGCGTACGACCACGGGACCATTCGGGATGAGTGGCGATTTCCAGACTTCCACGAGTTCATCCATATCGAGAATGCCCTTCTCGACCATCTTGTGCAGGTTGCCCGAGCTGTAGCCCTCGGAGAAATCGCCGACGCCGGAGCCCCAGGTGGTGCCGGCATCGAACGTGCCCTTCACCACTTCCAGGACGAGGTTTTCATGGCCGCCGCCGAAGCCTGTCTCGGCGAAGTAATCCTCGACCGGCGCGCCCAGATCGTTGGGAAGGCTTACGACAGGAACGAGATATCCGGAGGTGGAATCGGGATCGGCGAAACCGAGTTTCTTTCCTTTCAGGTCCTCGAGAGTGCGGATGCCGGAGTCCTCTCGCGCCACCATGATCGAATGATATCCGCTGGAACCATCGAGCTGCACGGTTGTCAGGATCGGCTCGACCGCGTTCGGGTCCTCCAGGTAAACCTTGGCATAGCCGGAGGCGCCAAGCTCGGCATAATCCAGCGTGCCGCCAAGCAGACCTTGGACCACGCCGTCATAGTCAGCGGCCGGGAAGAGCGAAACTTTCTCAACTCCGAGGGCTTCGGGAATCTTATCGACCATGCACTGGAAGTTGCGCATTCTGTCAGACTCGTTTTCACCGCCCAGGATGCCGATGCGGAACTCCTTGAGGTCTTCGGCATGGGCGCTGCCTGCCAAAATCGCGCCGAGCGCCACGGCGCCGGTGAGCACTTTTTTCAACATTACCGTCTCTCCTGTTTGTGCCGGCTGCGCCGGCTGTTTCATTCAACTTGATGGATTCGGGCTGGGACCGCAGCGCCACTCAGCCCGCGAGTGCCGGCTCCAGCTGTGGCTTCCCGGCGTGAGAACTGGCCGGCGTATGGATGCTCGTGGAGGTGATCGCCTCGGGAATTACGTCCTGCGAGCCACCTTCGCCGCCGTAGATCGTCCGGACGGCTTCGCTTGTCAGCTCTTCGGGAACGCCGTTGAAGACCACTGCGCCCTTGGCCATCCCAATGACGCGCGAGCAATAGTGCCGCGCCGTGTCCAGCGTGTGCAGATTGGTGATGACGGTTATTCCCTCGCGGGCGTTGATGTCGGCAAGGGAGTCCATGACGACCTTGGCGTTAAGCGGATCGAGCGAGGCAATCGGCTCATCCGCCAGGATCATCTTGGGCTCCTGCATAAGCGCGCGGGCGATGGCCACACGCTGCTGCTGGCCGCCGGAGAGCGTGCCGGCGCGCTGCAAGGCCGTTTGAGCAATGTCGAGCCGCTCCAGAGCGGCGATTGCCTGCAGGCGCTCCTCGCGCGAATAGATGTTAAGGAGATTGACGGCCGTGGAACGGTGATTGAGCCTGCCCAGCAACACATTGGTCAGCACGTCCAGGCGCGGCACCAGATTGAACTGCTGGAAGATCATGGCACAATCGCGCTGCCACCGGCGCAAGGCTGCGCCCTTCAGGGCCGAGACTTCGACACCGTTGAAGGATATGACACCTTCACTCGGATCAATCAGGCGATTGATCATACGAAGCAGGGTCGACTTGCCGGCGCCGGAGCGGCCGATGACGCCAACCATCTCACCTTCGCGGATTTCAACCTCGACCCCGTTGACGGCAACAGTCGAGCCGAAGCGGCGCGTGACGCGGCTAATCTTCAGCATGGTATCTCCCCAGTCGGGACTTCGCGTCCTTGTTGGGGAGAGGGACTAACGCCTCCCAATGAAGCTGGAGTGTCAGCTAAATTTCAGTTTTATTACAGTTCACAGTTCCACGATTAGAAGACGACACCCGGCAGCCACGTTGCCACGGTCGGAGCAAGCCAGATAACGGCCATACCCGCAATCTGCAGCAGGATGTACGGGATGACTCCACGATAGATCTGGCCGGTGGTTATCTCCTTCGGCGCGGCGGAACGCAGGTAAAATAGGGAAAAGCCAAAAGGTGGCGTCAGGAACGATGTCTGGAGATTGATGGCGATCAGAACGGCCAGCCAGAGCGGGTCATGCCCCATCAGGATGAGAATGGGTGCGACGAGCGGCAGAATGATCACCGAAATTTCGACGAAGTCCAGGAAGAAGCCCAAAATGAAGATCAGCGCCATGACGAAAATGAGCGCGCCTTGAGGGCCGCCCGGCATTGCGGTCAAAATTTCCTCCACGCGTGCGTCGCCGCCCAGTCCGCGGAAAACGAGAGAGAAGACGGAAGCGGTCAGTATCGTGGCGAAAATCATCGCGGTGACGGTCATGGTCGACGTGACGATCGGCGCCAGAATGGCCCGTCTCTGGGCACGCCAGATGGACTGTAGGAGCGCGGCAATGCCAAGCAATACCAGGACGGTCATAAGGGCGCCCAACGCCCAATCTGCCGCCCCCGTGTCGCTACGCTGGAGACGCACCGGAACAGCACCTGCCAGGACCGCCACGAGTCCGAACGCCACGGCCCCGGCAATGATAAGATTTGCCCTGGATTCGGAGCGTGCTCCAGCCAGAAGCAAGGCGCCCACGGCACCGACACTCGCAGCCTCGCTAGGAGTCGCGACACCGCCCAGAATGGAGCCGAGCACCGCTACGATCAGGAGCACCGGCGGCACCACGGCCCGCATCACCTCACCTGTCGAGGGCAGGTCGCTGAGCCGCGACAAGGCCGGCGCTGAAGCCGGAAACAGTGTTGCTCGGACCAGGAGGTAGACGATGTAAATCGCCATCAGCATCAGCCCCGGGAAAAGGGCGGCGGCAAACACCTGCCCCACCGATATCGTTTCGATGGTGAACTTGCCCTGTTCATACTGGGCCTGCTGATAGGCATTCGACATGACATCCGCCAGAATAATCAGCAGTGTCGAAGGTGGAATGATCTGCCCGAGTGTTCCGGCAGTGCACACCGTGCCAGCGGAAAGTTTGGGGTCGTAGCCGTTGCGTACCATGGTGGGCAGGGCAATCAGCCCCATGGCAACGACCGTAGCGCCGACAATGCCGGTGGAGGCGGCCAGAAGCGCGCCGACAACGACAACCGACACGCCGAGCCCGCCGCGGATAGGGCCGAAAAGGCGCCCCATCGTTTCCAGAAGCTCTTCGGCGATTCGGCTTTTTTCCAGCACAACGCCCATGAAGACGAACAACGGGATCGCGATCAGCACATCGTTGGTAAGCAGTCCGAAGACACGCTGTCCGAGGGCGCCCAGAAGCGCCGGCTCGAATTGACCAACCAGCCAGCCGACCAGCGCGAAAATAGTGGCCGTTCCCGCCAACATGAAGGAAACGGGATAGCCTGACAGGATGGCCGCAATCAGGGCGGCAAACATCAATAGGTCGAGCGGCAGGTTCATGCGCGGAGCGTCCTGTCGCGGTAAAGAGCGATGTCGCGCAGGAGGCAGGCGAGGCCCTGGACAATGAGTAGGGCACAGAAAGCGGGGATCAGCGACTTGAGCAGAAACGATGCTGGAATGCCGCCGACGGAAATAGCCCCTTCCATCACGCTCCAGGAATTGCGCACCGATGGCCAGGAGAACCAGGCAATCATAATCATCGAAGGCAGCAGAAAAAGAGCCGCGCCCACAACGTTCAGCAGTGCCTGCCGGCGCTCCGACAGCGCTCCGTAGAAAATGTCGACGCGAACGTGTCCGTCCACCAGGAGCGTATAGCCTGCCCCTAGCATGAAAAGCGCAGAGTGGATGTAGAGGACGCTCTCGCTGAGAAAGATGAAGCTGATGCCGTAGACATAGCGCAGGACGACCGTGCCGAACTGAACGAGCACCATCAGCAACGCCAACCACCGCACGAACGCACCCACCGCACGGTTCACCTGATCAAGTCTCGACGCAATGCGCTGCATCACCTGCCAATCCCTAGAGCACGGCCTGCCCGTTCGTTGCTATCGGTTTTGCACCCAAGGACAAGGGAACCTTCCCGCCAGGGCGGCGGGAAGGTACTCGCTCAGTCGCCGGGCCCGATCACCCGCCGTAATTGTAGTCCAGTGCGCGGGCGTTCATCTGACCATTGTCCGCATAGACCATGTATTCGGCGATGCTTTCGCGATACTCAAGGAAGCTTTCGACGATGCGCTGCACCAGTTCGTCATCGTCCTCGCGCAGCTCGGCAATGACTTCGCCGGCGGCGTTGCCCATGGCCACTGTCACATCTTCGGGAAGCTGTCTCACCTGCACGTCCTGCTCGGCGACAAGCTGCTGAAGCGCCTGGGCATGTTTGGTGGAATATTCCGTCCAGACGGGATTATAGAGAGACTGGCAGGCATAGGCGACGGCCTGCTGCAGATCTTCCGGCAGGTCTTCATAGGCTTGCATGTTAACGGCGCATTCCTCGGCAGAGGACGGCTCGCCTACACCGGGCCAGTAGTAATTCTTGGCGACTTGGTAGAAGCCGAGCGCTGAATCCGTCCATGGGCCGATGAACTCGCCGGCGTCCAGTGCACCGGACTGCAGCGCCTGGAACATGTCGCCACCGCCCATGGCCTGCACGGCCATGCCTAGCTTGGAGCACATCTCCGAGGCCAGACCCGTGGTGCGGAAGCGCAGGCCCCTGAGATCGTCCACCGAGTTGATCTCCTCGCGGAACCAGCCCTGCCACTGCGGCCCCGAATTGCCGCATAGGAAGGGCTTCAGCCCGAAGCGGGCATACATCTCGTCGTAAAGCTCCTGACCGCCCGCGTGAATCAGCCAGCCGAGCTGCTCATCCGCCCGCAGGCCGAAGGGCTGTGAGCCGAACAGAAGTATGCCGCGCGATTTCGACCCCCAGTAGGACGGAACCGCATGATAGAGCTCTGCCGTGCCCTCCGAAACCGCGTCGAACACGCCGTTGCCCGGAACCAGTTCACCGGCGGCGTAAAGCTCGACCTCGATCCGTCCGCCCGAAAGCGCTGTGATGCGGTCGGCGAGCATCTGCGCCGCAACGCCGGGACCGGGCAAGTTCTTCGGCCACGCCGTGACCATTTTCCACCGGCGCACGTCCTGCGCGATGGCCGGCGCGGCCAGTCCGGTGGCAACGCCGGCGACACCGGCAGTTTTCAAGAAATCGCGTCTTTTCATGTCGTTCCCCTTCTTTTCTTCCAGCTAGTTTCCGAGAATCGCGGGCAGGCGCAATCCTTTTTTCTTGGCCCAGTCGAGAGCTTCTTCATAGCCAGCGTCTGCATGGCGCATGACGCCGGTTGCCGGGTCATTCCAAAGGACCCGCTCAAGACGCTTCGCCGCCGCCTCCGTTCCGTCGGCGCAGATGACGACCCCGGCGTGCTGGGAAAAGCCCATGCCAACCCCGCCGCCATGGTGCAGCGAAACCCAGGTGGCGCCAGAGGCGGTGTTCAGGAGCGCATTCAAGAGCGGCCAGTCGGAAACAGCATCCGACCCGTCCTTCATGGCTTCCGTTTCGCGATTAGGCGAGGCGACCGAACCGGAATCCAGATGGTCGCGGCCGATGACGACCGGCGCTTTCAATTCGCCATTGGCGACCATCTCGTTGAAGGCCATGCCGAGGCGGTGCCTGTCGCCGAGACCAACCCAGCAGATGCGCGCCGGCAGCCCCTGAAACGAGATGCGCTCGCGCGCCATGTCGAGCCAGCGGTGCAGGTGCTCGTTGTCGGGCAGAAGCTCCTTCACCTTCTCATCGGTGCGATAGATGTCCTCAGGGTCGCCGGAAAGGGCAGCCCAACGGAAGGGACCGACCCCGCGGCAAAAGAGCGGGCGGATATAGGCCGGCACGAATCCCGGGAAAGCGAAGGCGTTTTCAAGTCCCTCTTCCTTGGCAACCTGACGGATATTGTTGCCGTAGTCGACCGTCGGCACGCCGTCATTCCAGAAGGCGACCATGGCTTCCACATGTTCGCGCATGGAGGCGCGGGCGGCCTTCTCCACCGCCTGCGGATCGCTCTCGCGCTTCTCCCGCCATTCGGCCACCGACCAGCCCTTGGGCAGATAGCCATTCACCGGATCGTGGGCGGAAGTCTGGTCCGTCACGATGTCGGGCTTCACGCCGCGCCGGCGCATCTCCGGCACGATCTCCGCCGCATTTCCGAGAAGGCCGACGGATTTCGCCTCTCCGGCCTCGGTCCAGCGTTCGATCATGGCGAGCGCTTCATCAAGACTGGTCGCTTTCTCATCGAGATAGCGGGTGCGCAGGCGGAAATCGATGCGGCTCTCATCACATTCGATGGCGAGGCAACAGGCGCCGGCCAGGTTTGCGGCCAGCGGCTGCGCGCCGCCCATGCCGCCCAGCCCGGCGGTCAAAATCCAGCGGCCCTTGAGATCGCCATCGTAATGCTGGCGTCCGGCCTCGGCGAAGGTCTCGTAAGTGCCCTGCACGATGCCTTGCGAACCGATATAGATCCACGAGCCTGCGGTCATCTGCCCGTACATCATCAGTCCGGCGCGATCGAGCTTGTTGAAATGCTCCCAATTGGCCCAGTGCGGCACGAGATTGGAGTTGGCGATCAGGACGCGGGGGGCATCGGCATGTGTACGGAAAACACCGACGGGCTTTCCGGACTGGACGAGCAGCGTTTCGTCCTCCTCCAGCGTTTTGAGCGTCGCGACGATGCGGTCGAAGTCGTCCCAGGTGCGGGCGGCACGCCCAATGCCACCATAGACCACGAGCTCGTTCGGGTTCTCCGCGACTTCCGCGTCCAGATTGTTCATCAGCATGCGGAGCGGCGCTTCGGTCAGCCAGCTCTTGGCGTTCAGCTCTGTGCCGTGCGGCGCTTTCACTTCGCGGATGTTATGGCGCGGATTGGTCATTCCTTCTCCCCTTTCATGGAAAGCGCGATCTCTTCGAGCCGCTCCAGTATGGCCCGCAGATGCACCCTCAGGCGCTCGGCCTTCGCCGCGTCATAGGCGAAAGGCAGGGCTTCGCTCTCGAGATGCGTTGCCTGCGCAAGCTCCATCTGGATGGCGTGGACGCCTTCATCCGGGCGGCCATAGTGCCGGGTCGTCCAGCCGCCGCGGAAGCGGCCGTTGACAACGCTCGTATAACCTTCCGCAGCCGCGCAGATCCCGGCTATTGCCTGCTCGACATCCGGGACGCAGGTGCGGCCATTGTCCGTACCAATATTGAAGTCGGGCAGCCGCCCTTCGAACAGGAACGGGCAATGGGAGCGGATGGAGTGGCAGTCATAGAGCACGACCACGCCATGCAGCGCATTCACGCGCTCAATCTCCGCCGCCAAAGCCTCGTGATAGGGTCGGTGGAAGGCCGCAATCCGCTTGGCGACATCGCGGTCATCCGGTCCCGCACCGTCCCTCCAGAGCGGCTGGTTGTCGAAATCGGTGGTGGGCACGAGACCGGTCGTGTTCTGGCCGGGATAAAGACTCCTACCGGAAGGATCTCGGTTGGCGTCGATTACGTATCGATGAAAGGTGGCGCGCACCGTCGTCGCGTTCGGTAGCAGGTGTTGGTAGAGTTCGTGAACATGCCAATCCGTGTCGCGCAGCTTACAGGCCTCATCGTTCAGCCGCGCGGCTATCTCGTCGGGAACATACGTGCCCGTGTGCGGCAGGCCGAGAATGACGGGCGACGTGCCCTGTACGACTTCGACTGGATTCACTGTCCGCTCCTTAGTTCCGGCAGGATTCCGCTCGCAACGGATGCATTTAGCCGGCCCGAACGCACCAATTCGGTGGAAGCTTCCAGATCGTCCGCCATGTAGCGGTCGACCTCCAACTCCGGCACCGCCGCGCGGATCGCCGCATGAGCTTTCTGAAGCTCATCGCTGGTCTTCAACGGTGCGCGCAGATCGATCCCCTGCGCCGCCGTCAACGCCTCGATGCCGATAATACCGAAGAGATTTTCCGTCATGGCAAGAAGCCGCCGCGCTCCGTGGCAGGCCATGGAAACATGGTCTTCCTGATTGGCCGACGTCGGTGTGGAATCGACGGATGCCGGATGCGCCATCTGCTTGTTTTCGGACATGAGCGCGGCAGAGGTCACCTCGGCGATCATCAGCCCGGAATTGATGCCCGGCTTCTTCGCGAGAAACGCCGGCAGGCCGAAGGAGAGCGCCGGATCGACCAAAAGTGCAATCCGCCTTTGCGCAATCGCGCCGATCTCGCACACCGCAAGGGCGATCTGGTCGGCCGCAAGCGCGACCGGCTCAGCATGGAAATTGCCGCCCGAGACCACCTGCCCGTCGGACAGGATGAGCGGATTGTCCGTCACGGCATTGGCCTCAATTTCCAGCGTGCGCGCGGCCTGGCGCAGAATGTCGAGACAGGCGCCATCCACCTGGGGCTGGCAGCGAATGCAATAGGGGTCCTGAACGCGCTCGTCACCCTCGCGATGGCTTTCGCGAATCTGCGAGCCGTCAAGCAGCTTCCAGAGTGCGGCTGCCGTGTCGATCTGTCCTTGGTGACCCCGCAGCGTGTGGATTTCAGGATGAAAGGGCGCGGAGGATCCCATCGCCGCATCGGTCGATAGCGCACCGGTGATGACTGCAGAGCGCGCGGCGCGATGGGTGCGAAACAGACCGGCGAGTGCCAAGGCAGTCGAGACCTGCGTGCCGTTGATGAGCGCCAGCCCCTCCTTCGCTTGAAGGACCACCGGCTGGAGACCAGCCCGTCGCAGGGCATCATTAGCCGGCAATATTTCGCCGGCTAATGATGCTTCACCTTCCCCGATCATCGCCGCGGCCATGTGGGCAAGCGGCGCAAGATCACCGGACGCGCCGACGGAGCCCTTTTCCGGAATGACGGGGGTCACGCCCTTCTCAAGCATTCCCTCCAGCAGACGAATGACATCCAACCGCACACCGGAGGCCCCGCGCCCCAGCGACATCAGCTTCAAGGCCATCACGAGCCGCACGACGCCCTCATTGAGCGGCTCGCCCATGCCGCAGCAATGGGAGAGAATAAGGTTGCGCTGCAGCGCGGTCACGTCGTCGGCGGGAATGCGCACATTGGCAAGCTTGCCGAAACCGGTATTGACGCCATAAAGCGCGGTCTCCCCGCCGGCAATCTCCTGTATGCGCCTGGCGGAAGCCTCGATGGCCGAATGGCATGAAGGGTCGAGACGGACTGCCTCCTTCTCGCGCCAGATTCGCTCCAGCGTGTGGATTGGGACTGATCCGGGCATGAGGGTGAGTGTCATCGCGCTGCCGCTCCGTTCGCTCGTGAGGGGGTCATACGGCATCTCCGCGAATGAGGCGGTGGAGCGGATTGAAGCCGATGCGATAGGCGAATTCCGCCGGATGTTCGACATCCCAGACCGCAAGCTCGGCGCGTTTGCCCGCCTCTATGGTGCCGATCTCACCTTGCAATCCGAGTGCACGGGCGGCTTCGCGCGTGACCCCGGCCAGCGCCTCCTCCGGCGTGAGGCGAAAGAGCGTGCAGACCATGTTCACGGAAAGAAGCAGGGAGGCGAGCGGCGAGGAACCGGGATTGCAGTCGGTCGCGACCGCCATCGGCACACCCGCTTTACGCAGCGCCTCGACGGGCGGAAGCTGCGTCTCGCGCAGCGTGTAGAATGCGCCGGGCAACAGGACAGCAACTGTGCCGGCTCCGGCCATGGCGGCCACGCCCTCCTCATCCAGATATTCCAGATGATCGGCCGAGAGTGCCCCGAAGCCGGCCGCGAGTTTCGCACCGCCCAGATTGGAAAGCTGCTCCGCGTGGAGTTTTACGGGCAGGCCGAGATCCCGCGCCTTTTCGAAAACGCGCTTCATCTGCTCGGGCGAAAAGGCGATGCCTTCGCAAAAGCCGTCCACCGCATCGGCAAGCCCTGCCTCATATGCTGCTTCCATCCCCGGCAGGACGATGTCCTCGATATAGTCGTCCGCCCGGCCTTTGTATTCGGGCGGCACCGCATGGGCCGCGAGATAGCTTGTCTTGATGCGTACCGGGCGCAGTTCGGCAAGCCGCCGGGCGGCGCGCAGCATCTTCAGTTCGTCGGCTAATGAAAGCCCGTAGCCGGACTTCACCTCCACCGTTGCGACACCCTCGGCAATCATCGCATCGAGGCGCGGCAGGGCGTCGACCACAAGCGCGTCCTCGTCCATTGCGCGGGTCGCGCTCACCGTCGATACGATGCCGCCGCCGGCGCGGGCGATCTCCTCATAGCTGGCGCCTTCGAGCCGCATTTCGAACTCGCGCGCGCGGTTGCCGCCATAGACGATGTGCGTGTGGCAGTCGGTCAGGGCCGGCGTGACGAGCCGGCCTTCAAGGTCCTGGCTTTCCGCATTCGCCCATTCGCCGGGCAGTTCCGCGCGCGGCCCGGTCCAGGCGATCCGCTCCCCGTCGATGGCGACGGCGCCGTCCTCGATCAACCCGTAGGGTTCCTTTCCCCGGATCATGGTGGCAAGCCGTGCATTGGTAAGGAGCGTGCGCTTCATCGCCTGTGGGCACCTTTCCGCTTTGTCTAGACTTTACAATAATATGTCTATACAAAATCGAGTTCTAAGCAGGACGGCAATCCGATGCAAGAGATTTTCGCCAACACCGCTCTGACGCCCCAAGGCTGGCGGGAGAATGTCCGCCTGACGATCGACGATAGCGGGCGAATCGCTTCCGTCACGCCAGACAGCCAACCTGGAGCAGCCTCGCGGGTTCCGGTGCTTTTGCCGGCCGTTTCAAACCTGCACAGCCACACTTTCCAGCGCGCCATGGCCGGTCTTGCAGAACGTCGCGGCACGAAGGGCCAGGACAGCTTCTGGACATGGCGCGAGGTCATGTATCACTTCTTGGACCAGCTCTCGCCCGAAGACATCGAGGCTATCGCCGCCTTTGCCTTTATGGAAATGCAGGAGGCCGGCTTTTGTGCCGTGGCGGAGTTCCACTATCTGCATCACCAGCCCGGCGGGACGTCTTATGCCAACCTGGCCGAGCTTTCCGCGCGCATCGTGAATGCCGCCGGAGAGACCCGGATCGGCCTTACCCTGCTGCCGGTGCTTTACCGCTACGGCGGGGTGGACAGGCGTGCGCTTGCAGGCGGCCAGATGCGCTTCGGCAACGATGTCGAGGCGTTTGAGAAGCTGCTCGCTGGCGCGGAGACGCACATGCGGCAGCTTCCGGCTGATGCTGTGCTGGGGGCGGCGGCACATTCCCTGCGAGGTGCAGCGATCGAGGACATAAAAGCTGCCGTGGCGCTGCAGTCAGACACCCCGTTCCACATTCACATCGCCGAGCAGGAGCCCGAAGTGGAAGATGTGGTGGCGGCGTTCGGCGCTCGCCCCGTCGAGTATCTCCTGAGGGAGGTGGACGTCGACAGCCGCTGGTGCCTCATCCACGCGACGCATATGAACGCGATCGAGACGGAAGACCTCGCCAAATCGCGCGCTGTTGCCGGCCTTTGCCCGATTACGGAAGGCAACCTGGGCGACGGCATTTTCAACGGACCGGCATACCGCCAGGCCGGCGGCCGCTTTGGGGTGGGAAGCGATTCCAATGTCCGCATTTCGGTTTCCGAGGAGCTGCGCCAGCTCGAATATTCGCAACGGCTGAAGCACCGCGCCCGCGCCGTTCTGGCAGATGGCGGGCAATCCTGCGGGCGCGCGCTTTACGACGCCGCACTTCAGGCAGGCGCACAGGCGTTGGGCCGCGATTCCGGCGCGCTGGAGCCCGGCAAATGGGCGGATGTGGTGGCGGCGGACCCGGTCCGGTTTGCGGGTGTGTCCTCCGGTGACACCATTCTGGACGGCTGGATCTTCGCCGGCGGAAACGAGGCGGTCACGGATCTGTGGTCCGCGGGACGCCACGCGGTGCGCGACGGGCGGCATGTTGCGCGTGAAACCATCGCCGAGCGCTACCGTGCGACGGTCACCAGACTGACCGAGCGGTTATGAGCGAGCGCACCTCCTTCAGGACCATTCGCGACGAGATGGCGCGGCGCATTGCCGAGCGGCGCTGGCTGCCGGGCACGCTCATTCCCGGCGAGGAGACGCTGGCGCGCGAGTTCGGCGCGGCGCGCGCAACGGTCAATCGCGCCCTTCAGGAGCTGGCGCGCGCCGGCCTTCTGGAGCGCCGCCGCCGGGCCGGCACGCGCGTAGCGCTTCACCCGGTTCGCGAGGCGCGTTTCGTCATTCCGCTGGTGCGTCAGGAAATCGAGGCGAAGGGAGCCGTTTACCAGTATCGCCTCTTGAGTCGGGAGGAGGTGGGGCCGCCCGAGATTATTCGCGCGCGGCTCGGGCTTGGCGGCCGCGCAACCCTCATCAATGTGCGCTGCCTCCATCTCGCCGACCGCGCGCCATATCAATTCGAGGACCGCTGGATCAATCTGGATGCCGTGCCGTCGGCGCGGGAGGCCGAGTTCGAAAGCATGAGCCCGAATGAGTGGCTGGTAAAACACGCGCCCTTCACCGATGCCGAGTTCACCTTTCTGGCCGCCGCCGCCAATGCAGACGAGGCTGCCTTGTTGCAATTGAGCGAGGGCGCGCCGGTCTTTGTCGGAGAGCGCATCACGTGGCTGCGCGGGCAGCCCATCACGCTTGTGCGCATGGTGCATCCCTCGTCGCACCGCATGGTGACAAGTCTTTAGGATTCTCCCAGTCTCGACATCGCGAGCGCGAGGCGGTAGGGCAAGCCAGATTGAATTCTGCCGGGAAAGCCGCCGATGACCGCTCGTAAAACGCTGATCGCCCCCTCCATTCTCTCCTCCGACTTTTCGCGCCTGGGCGAAGAGGTGGAAGCCATCGCGGCGGCGGGCGCGGACTGGATCCATCTCGACGTGATGGACGGGCATTTCGTGCCGAACATTACCTTCGGTCCAGCGGTGGTGAAAGCCATTCGCAACCGCACGGACAAGGTTTTCGATTGTCATTTGATGATCGCACCCGCCGATCCCTACCTCCAGGCTTTTGCGGAGGCCGGCAGCGACATCATCACGGTGCATGCCGAGGCCGGACCGCATCTCCACCGCTCGCTTCAGACGATCCGCAGGCTCGGCAAGAAGGCGGGAGTGTCACTCAATCCCTCGACACCCGAAAGCGCCATTGAATATGTGCTGGACGATATCGATCTCATTCTTATCATGACCGTTAATCCCGGCTTCGGCGGGCAGGGCTTCATCCCCGCGATGTTGGAGAAGATACGCCGTGTCCGCGCGATGGTAGGAGACCGGCCGATCGATATCGAGGTGGATGGCGGCATCTCACCGGAAACCGCAGGCGCGGTGGTGGAAGCCGGCGCCAATGTGCTGGTGGCGGGTTCGGCTGTTTTCAAAGGCAGCGGCGAGGCCGCCTATCGCGAAAACATCGCCGCGTTAAAAAAGGCGGGGGCGTCGCCCGTCTGAAGCGCGGCGTGCGGAGACAGAACGGAGGCAAAAATGGCAGCAGTTCCACCCGTCTGTGAATTCGGATGGCCGGCGGTTGACGCGAGCCTCCCCGGCACCGACGGCAAAAGCCATAGCATTTTCGACCAGGCCGGCCAGAACGGGCTGGTGGTGGTCTTCATCTGCAATCACTGCCCTTATGTGAAGGCTACGATCGACCGTATCGTGCGCGACGCCAACGACCTCAGGGAAAAGGGGATCGGTTTCGTCGCCATTAACGCCAATGATGCGACCACCCATCCCGAGGATTCCTTCGACAAAATGGTCGCGTTCGCGCGTGAGCACGATTTCACCTTTCCCTACCTCTACGACGAAGACCAGCGCGTCGCGCGAGCCTATGATGCCGTTTGCACACCGGACTTCTTCGGCTTCAATGGTGACTTGAAGCTGCAATATCGCGGTCGGCTGGATGCAGCGCGCGTCGAGGCAGCACCACCCGATTTGCGGCGTGATCTTTACGAGGCCATGGTTCAGGTGGCCGAAACCGGAAAGGGACCAGAAGAACAGATTCCCTCGATGGGATGTTCTATCAAATGGAAAGATGTTGCCTGAGGCAAAGCCTCTCGTTTCGGTGGCCTTTTCGCGGGCCGCACAGCTGAATACGGGAATAAAATGGCAATGCGGCGTTACTGCCCTGCACTGTAGGCGGCGATGGCCGCCATGTTGACGATGTCGGAATCCTTGGCGTTGAGCGGGACGATCTGCACCGGCTTGTTGAGCCCTACCAAAAGCGGTCCGATGACGGTTGAGCCGCCCAGTTCCTGCAGCATCTTGGTGGAGATCGAGGCGGAGTGGAAGGCCGGCATGATCAGCACGTTCGCCGGGCCTGAGAGCCGGCAAAAGGGATATTGCCGCATCAGGCGCGGGTTGAGCGCCACATCGGCGGCCATTTCGCCATCATACTCGAAGTCCACGCGGCGCTTGTCGAGCATCTTCTTCACGGCTTCCTGCACGCGCTCCGAGCGCTCGCCCGGCGGGTGGCCGAAGGTCGAATAGGCCAGCATCGCCACGCGCGGCTCATAGCCCATCCGCCGCGCCATGCCAGCAGCTTCCTCGGCGATATCGGCCAGTTCCTCGGCATTCGGCATATCATGCACGGCTGTGTCGGCAACGAGCACCGTACGCCCGCGGCACAGCGCAATGGAAACGCCGATAACCCGGTGTCCGGGCCGCGCATCAATAACGCGGCGCACATCGTCGAGCACCGTCGAGTAGTTGCGCGTCACACCGGTCACCACGCCATCGGCGTCTCCCAACGCGACCATGCAGGCGGCGAAATGATTACGGTCATTGTTGATGAGGCGTTGGCAATCGCGGAAGAGGTAGCCTTTGCGCTGGAGGCGTTCGTAAAGATAATCGGCATAGATGCCGTTGCGGCGCGAAAGCCGCGCATTGATGATTTCGATACCGGGGCGCGAGAGATCGACGCCGGCGTTCAACGCCGTCTCCTGGATCCGGTTCTCGCGGCCAAGCAGAATTGCGGTGCCAAGCTTCTGGTTCACGTAGGAGACGGCGGCGCGCATCACCTGTTCTTCCTCGCCTTCGGCGAAGACGATGCGCTTCGGCTGACGCCGCACACGGTCGTGTATGCGCTGGAGCGTGGGAGCGAGCGGATCGCGCCGGGCAGAAAGCTCGTTGACATAGCGCTCCATGTTCGGGATGGGCCGGCGCGCCACACCGGTATCCATTGCGGCCTTGGCGACCGCCGGGGGGACAGCCGTGATCAGCCGCGGGTCGAAGGGGACGGGAATGATGTAGTTGGGGCCGTATTTCGGGCGATTCCCCTGATAGGCGGCGGCAACGTCGTCGGGCACATCCTGACGCGCGAGCGCTGCCAGCGCTTCCGCCGCGGCCACTTTCATCTCGTCATTGATGGTGGTGGCGCGAACGTCGAGCGCGCCACGGAAAATGTAGGGAAAGCCGAGGACATTGTTGACCTGGTTCGGATAATCGGACCGCCCGGTCGCCATAATGGCGTCCGTACGAATCTCCGCCACCTCTTCGGGTGTGATTTCGGGATCCGGATTGGCCATGGCGAAGATGATCGGATTCTTGGCCATGGATTGGACCATGGCGGATGTCAGCGCACCCTTGGCGGACAGGCCGAAGAAAATGTCGGCGCCATCCAGTGCTTCAGCCAGGGTGCGCTTGTCCGTTTCCACAGCATGGGCCGACTTCCACTGGTTCATACCCTCGGTGCGGCCCTTGTAGACCACGCCCTTGGTGTCGCACAGGAGGACGTTTTCCGGTGCGAAACCGAGGGATTTTGCAAGCTCGATACAGGCAATGCCGGCAGCCCCGGCGCCATTGCAGACGAGCTTCGCCGTCTTCATCTCGCGGCCGGTCAGGTTCAGGGCGTTGATGAGGCCCGCAATGGCAATAATCGCCGTGCCGTGCTGGTCGTCGTGAAAAACCGGAATGTCCATCGCCTCGCGCAGGCGGCTTTCGATGACGAAGCACTCCGGCGCCTTGATGTCCTCCAGATTGACGCCGCCGAAGGATGGTCCGAGAAGCCGCACGCAATTGACGAATTCGTCGGCGTCTTCGGTATCGACTTCGAGATCGATCGAATCCACATCGGCGAAACGCTTGAAAAGCACCGCCTTGCCCTCCATCACCGGTTTGGAGGCCAGCGCACCGAGATTGCCCAGGCCGAGAATGGCCGAACCGTTGGAGACCACCGCCACCAGGTTGCCGCGCGTGGTATAGTCAAAGGCGCGATCGGGATCGTCGGCAATCGCCTGGACAGGAACCGCCACGCCCGGCGAATAGGCCAGCGACAGATCCCGCTGTGTGGCCATGGGCTTGGTCGGGTTGATCTCCAGCTTGCCGGGCCGGCCCATGGCGTGGAAATCCAGTGCTTCCTGTGGGCTGACGGACGGGTCGCGTTCATCGTTACTGTCGATATCTGCCATTGTTTTCCCCGCACTCCCGATCGGCTTCCTGTGGAGTTTTGCCGAATGCGTGTGAATAAGGCTACATTTGCAGTAGGTAAATGGTCACTTGAGGCAAAACCGCGTTTTCAAAGGAATGTCCTTGAACGACGAAACGCCGATTCGACCGGATCAGGCTGGCGCCGCGCCCGTTGCGGCCAAAGGCGCAACGCCGATGATGCAGCAGTATATCGAGGTCAAGGCCGCCAATGCGGACTGCCTTCTGTTTTACCGCATGGGCGATTTTTATGAACTGTTTTTCGATGACGCGGAGGTCGCCAGCCGCGCGCTCGGCATTACGCTGACAAAACGGGGAAAGCACCAGGGCGACGACATACCCATGTGCGGTGTGCCGGTCCACGCCGCCGACGATTACCTGCAGCGGCTGATTGGACTCGGCCACCGCGTCGCCGTCTGCGAACAGATGGAGGATCCGGCAGAGGCGAGAAAGCGCGGTCACAAAGCCGTCGTCCGGCGGGATGTTACAAGGCTGGTGACCCCCGGCACGATTACCGAGGAAAAGCTGCTCGACCCCTCCGAGGCGAATTATCTGATGGCGCTCGGCCGCGTAAAAGGGAGCGAAGAGCAGCTCGCGCTGGCCTGGATCGATATCTCCACCGGCCAGTTCCGCGTGGCGGCGAGCGCGCCGGACCGGTTGCTCGCAGATATCCTGCGGATCGATCCGCGTGAACTGATTGTCTCCGAGCCGGTCTATCATGACGCGACGCTGCGTCCCGTCTTCGACGCGCTGGGGCGTATCGCCAATCCGCAGCCACCGAGCTTTTTCGATTCCACCAGCGCCTCGGCGCGGCTCTCGCGTTTCTACCGCGTGGCAACGCTCGACGGCTTCGGCCGCTTCTCCCGCGCCGAGTTGTCCGCCATTTCCGGCGCCGTGGCCTATGTGGAAAAGACCCAGAAGGCGGAGCGTCCACCGCTCGAGAGGCCGGAGCGCGACGAGGAAGGAACCTCGCTTTTCATCGATCCCGCCACGCGCGCCAATCTGGAGTTGACGCGAACACTTTCCGGAAGCCGCGAGGGCAGTCTCCTCAAGGCGGTCGACCGGACTGTCACCGGCGCGGGCGGGCGCCTCCTGGCCGAACGGCTCATGTCGCCGCTTACCAATCCGAAGGCTATCGGCCAAAGGTTGGATTCGGTTTCTTTCTTCATCGACGAGCCCGAATTGCGCGAGGGTCTGCGCGCACTCTTGAAGAGCGTGCCCGATATTGCACGGGCGTTGTCGCGCCTGGCACTCAACCGCGGCGGTCCGCGCGACCTTGGCTCGTTGTCAGCCGGGCTGAAGGCGGCGGCGGACGTGGCGGAACTCCTGCGAGCAAAAGAACTCCCGGTAGAGCTTGTCGAGGGCGTGTCGCATCTTCAGGCACTGCCGACAGACTTGACCGCGCATCTGGAGAAGGCGCTTGCCGACGACCTGCCGCTTCTCAAGCGCGATGGCGGTTTCCTGCGCGCGGGCTATGATACGCGGCTGGACGAGATGCGTGCTCTGCGTGACGAATCGCGGCGCATTATCGCCGGGATGGAACGTGACCTCATTGAGGAAACCGGCATCCGCTCGCTGAAAATCCGTCACAACAATGTGCTGGGCTACTATATCGAAGTCACCAGCAACCACAGCCAGATTCTGACTGGCTCCGACGAGGTGAGAGCGCGCTTCATCCACCGTCAGACCATGGCAAACGCGATGCGCTTCACCACGACCGAACTGGCCGATCTGGAAACCGAGATCGCCAATGCCGCGGAGCGCGCACTCGCCATAGAGCTTGCCGCGTTCGAGCGTCTGGTCGGCGAGGTCGTCGCCGCCTCGGAGGCGCTCCGGGCCAGCGCTCGGGCGCTGGCCGTGCTCGACGTGTCCGCCGCGCTGGCCGAGTTGGCGGAAAAGGAAGCCTATTGCCGGCCCGTGGTGGACGACAGCCTGGATTTCCACGTGGAAGGCGGCCGCCACCCGGTGGTGGAGCAGGCGCTCCGGCGGCAGCTCGAAGAGCCGTTCGTGGCCAATGATTGCGATCTTTCGCCCGCCTCAGGCGAAAAATCAGGCGCGATCTGGCTGCTGACCGGGCCCAACATGGGCGGCAAGTCCACCTTCCTGCGTCAGAACGCGCTTATTGCGGTGCTCGCGCAGATGGGTTCTTTCGTGCCGGCGAGCCAGGCGCGCATCGGCGTAGTCGACCGGCTTTTCTCCCGCGTCGGCGCATCCGACGATCTGGCGCGCGGACGCTCGACCTTTATGGTCGAGATGGTCGAGACCGCCGCAATCCTGAACCAGGCGGGAGAGCGCGCGCTTGTGATCCTGGACGAGATCGGCCGTGGCACGGCCACTTTCGACGGCCTTTCGATCGCCTGGGCAGCAGTCGAGTATCTGCACGAGAGAAACCGCTGCCGTGCGCTCTTCGCCACCCATTTCCATGAAATGACCGCGCTTTCCGAAACGCTTTCGCGCCTTGTCAACGTCACCATGCGCGTGAAGGAATTCGAGGGCGAGGTCATCTTCCTGCACGAGATCGGGCGGGGTGCGGCCGACCGGTCCTATGGCGTTCAGGTGGCGCGGCTTGCCGGCCTTCCGGCGGCCGTGGTGGAGCGCGCCCGCGAAGTGCTTCACAGGCTGGAGGAGGGCGAGACCGGCGGCAATACAGCGCGCATCGTCGACGATCTGCCGCTTTTCAACGCGATGGTGCGGCATGAACCGCCGAAGCCGAAACCGTCCGACCGCCTCACCGAGACGCTTCACGATCTGAACCCGGACAACATGACGCCGCGGGAAGCACTGGAGGCGCTCTACCGGCTGAAGGAACTGGCCGGCCCCGATGCCTCTTGAAGCAGCGCTTGTGACCGTTTCGCAAGCAGCGCAAAAGCGCTATAGACGCGGACGAAGGAAAGCGCATGCTGCCGCCCAGGGTCGTGGCATTACGGATGGCAAATGGCAAAAGTCCCCCTCAAGCTCAATCAGGTGATCGACGCAAAGGCGCTCCGCGCCAAGCTGGATGCTATTGCGGCGGGTGACACGGGCGATGCACGAAACGCCGTGATGAAACTTCTGAAAGAGCACCTGTCCGAGGGTCGCAAGGCTGCCGAGGCGATGCTCTTTGTGGACGGCAGCGGGACGGCTTGCGCCACGCGCTTGTCCCATCTCATGGACGTGCTTGTCCGCGCGCTTCACGACTACGCGGCAAACCATGTTTATTCGTCCGACAACCGCTCGACGGCGGAGCGCATGACGGTCATCGCCGTCGGCGGCTATGGCCGGGGAACACTGGCGCCGGGATCGGATATCGATCTGCTTTTTCTGCTTCCCTACAAGCAGACGCCCTGGGGCGAGCAGATCGCTGAATACATGCTCTACATGTTCTGGGACATGGGGCTGAAGATCGGCCACGCCACGCGCAACATCGACGAATGCATCCGTCAGGCGCGCACCGACATCACCATCCGTACGGCAGTGCTGGAAGCACGCTTCATCTGCGGCGACCGTGCGCTTTACGACGAGATGTTGACTCGGTTCGATGCGGAGATCGTCAAGGACACGGGTGCTGAATACATCAAGGCGAAACTGGCCGAGCGCGACCAGCGCCACGCGAAGGTGGGCGAAAGCCGTTATCTCGTGGAGCCGAATGTCAAGGATGGCAAAGGCGGCTTGCGCGATCTCCACACGCTCTTCTGGATCGGGAAATACTACTACCGCGTGCGCACCAGCGGCGAACTGGTGGAAAAAGGCGTCTTCACGCGGCGCGAATATCTGCAGTTCCGCGAGGCCGAGGATTTTCTGTGGGCCGTGCGCTGCCACATGCACTTTCTCACCGGCAAGGCGGAGGAGCGTTTACATTTCGACATTCAACGCGAGATCGCGGAGAGGCTGGGATATACGAGCCATCCCGGCCTTGCTCCGGTCGAACGCTTCATGAAACACTACTTCCTGACAGCCAAGGGGGTGGGCGACCTCACACGCATTTTCTGCGCCGCACTCGAAGAGGAGCAGGCCAAGCATGTGCCCGGCTTCAACCGGATCTTCCTCACCTTTCAGCGGCGCAAGCGCAAGCTGCCCGGGACCAGCGATTTCATCATCGACAATCACCGCATCAACGTGGCCGACCACCAGGTGTTCGAGCGCGACCCGGTGAACATGCTGCGGCTGTTCTGGTTCGCCGACCGGCACGGACTGGAATATCACCCCGAAGCGCTCAAGCTCCTCACCCGCTCTCTCAAGCTGATAAACCGCGATCTGCGGCGCGATAACGAGGCGAACCAGCTCTTTATGGATCTGCTGACCTCCAGCCGTGATCCGGAGCTCAACATGCGCCGGATGAACGAGGCCGGCGTTCTGGGCAAGCTCATCCCTGAGTTCAACAAGATTGTCGCGATGATGCAGTTCTCCATGTATCATCATTATACCGTCGACGAGCACCTGCTACGGTGCATCGGTGTCCTGGCAAAGATCGAACGGGGGGACGACGAAAGCATTCACCCCCTCGTCCATTCCCTCATTGAGGGGCTGCAGCCCTGGCGCGCGGTGCTCTACACGACGCTGCTCTTCCACGACATCGCCAAGGGCCGGCCGGAGGACCACTCGACAGCCGGCGCTCGGATCGCTCGCCGCCTCTGTCCGCATATGGGCTTCAATCCCGCGGAGACGGAGCTGATAGCCTGGTTGATCGAGCAGCATCTTACGATGTCCATGACCGCGCAGACGCGCGACCTCAACGACCGCAAGACGATCCAGGATTTTGCCGATGTGGTGCAGACAGTGGACCGGCTGAAGCTGCTTCTGGCGGTGACCGTCTGCGACATTCGCGGCGTCGGCCCAAGCGCTTGGAACGGCTGGAAGGGCCAGCTTCTGCGCACGCTTTACCACGAGACCGAACTCCTTTTGACCGGCGGCTTTTCCGAGGGCTCCCGCGCTGTGCGCGCGGAAGCCGCGCGAGTTGAACTTCTCGAGGAACTCCTCGCCGCGGGATGGGAGAAATCAGAGGCAGAGCGCTACGTCGCCCTGCACTATGAGAACTACCTCCTGGCCGTGGATCGTAAGGACCAGATCCGCCATACGGATTTCATCCGTGCCGCCGA
Source organism: Chelativorans sp. YIM 93263 (assembly GCF_028767125.1). Classification (GTDB taxonomy): domain Bacteria; phylum Pseudomonadota; class Alphaproteobacteria; order Rhizobiales; family Rhizobiaceae; genus Chelativorans. Next base: position 536,684 of record NZ_JAKCWP010000001.1, on the reverse strand, counting down.
CAGGCAGGACCGGGCGCTGTCCACCACGGTCAAGCCGCTTACCTTCGAGGCCGTCACCGAAATCACCGTGCTGGCGCCGGATCATCCGCGGCTTCTTTCGGTCATCGCCGGTGCATGTTCGGCGGCAGGCGCGAACATCGTCGATGCGCAGATTTTCACGACCACCGACGGCCGAGCCCTCGATACGATCCTGATCAGCCGCGAGTTTGAATTCGATGAGGATGAACGCCGGCGGGCCGAGCGCGTCGGCCGTCTCATCGAAGATGTGCTTTCCGGCAAATCCTACCTGCCGGACGTGATCGAAAAGCGTGGCAAGACACGCCGTGGCACGAAAGCTTTCCGCATCGAACCGCACGCGGATGTCCGCAACACGCTGTCCAACCGCTTTTCCGTCATAGAGGTGGAATGTCTGGATCGACCGGGACTTCTTTCAGAGGTTACCGGCGTCATATCGGATCTGTCGCTCGACATCGCCTCCGCGCACATCACCACGTTTGGTGAGAAGGTGATCGATACTTTCTATGTCACGGACCTCACGGGCCAGAAAGTAGAGAGTCCGAGCCGTCTCAAGGCCATTCGCCGCGAGCTTCTTGAAACGCTCGCCAAGGGACCGCCGCGCCGCAGCCGCCGCTCCCGCGCGCGGACGACGGCCGCATGAGGACCCCTGCGGGAAGAGCCGTGGAGGGTGCCCGATGAGCCTGATCGCGAAATTCGCCGGTGTCGGCAGTGCGACCATGGCGAGCCGCATTCTGGGTTTTGCGCGCGAGGCGCTGATGGCGGCCGCACTTGGCGCCGGGCCTATTACCGACGCGTTCTATGCGGCTTTTCGCTTTCCGAACCTCTTTCGGCGGCTTTTCGCCGAGGGCGCATTCAACACTGCCTTCATTCCCCTCTTTTCCAAGGAAATGGAAGGCGGAGGCATGGAGGCCGCCCGCCGCTTCGGCGAGGATGTGCTGGCCGTTCTGTTGACGGTTCTGCTCGCGCTTTCGGCCGTCGCCATGATGTTCATGCCTATCCTGGTGGGTACCGTGGTTGCCCCGGGTTTCTCCGATTCGCCGGAAAAGTTCGATCTTACCGTCGTCATGACGCGCATCATGTTTCCCTACCTTTTATGCATGTCGCTGGTGGCGATGTTGTCCGGCGTGATGAACGCGATGCGCAAATTCTTCCTGGCCGCGCTTGCGCCTGTTCTGCTCAACATCATTCTGGTCGCGGTTCTTGCAACCGCCCTCTCGGCTGGCTTGCCGGCGCGCCTCACCGGGCTCTGGCTCGCCTGGGGTGTGTTCATTTCCGGCTTCGCACAGCTTTTCATCCTGGTCGTTGCCGTGCGCAAGTCGGGGTTTTCCATGCGGCTCCGGCTTCCCCGCCTCACACCGCCAGTGAAGCGCGTTCTCGTGCTGATGGGGCCGGCACTGGTGACCGGGGGCATCATGCAAATCAATCTGCTTGTGGGGCAGATCATCGCCTCCGTGCAGGACAAGGCCATCGCGCTTCTGAACTTCGCTGACCGCATCAATCAACTGCCGCTGGGCGTCATCGGCATCGCGGTGGGTGTCGTGCTCCTGCCGGAATTGTCACGAGCGCTGAAGGCGGGCGACGATGCGGGCGTTCAACATTTGCAGAACCGCTCGCTCGAATTCTCCCTCGGCCTGACCGTGCCGGCGGCGGTCGGCCTGATGGTCATTCCCGCACCCATTGTCAGCCTGCTTTATGAGCGCGGCGCTTTCACCGCTCTCGACACGCAGATGACCGCCGCCGCGCTTGCGGCCTTCGCCTCCGGCTTGCCTGCCTATGTGCTAACCAAAGTTTTCCAGCCCGGCTTTTTCGCTCGGGAGGACATGAGGACGCCGATGTGGTTTTCCCTCATCACGGTCATAGTCAACATCGCACTGAGCCTTATCTTTTTCCCCATCTACGGCCATATCGCTATCGCCGCAGCCACCTCTCTATCTTCGTGGGTGAATGTCACCCTGCTCGCCGGTACACTGTGGCGGAGGAACGCCTTTCGCCCGTCGACGGTGACCGCGCGGCGCATTGTCATGATCGTATTTTCAAGCCTCGCAATGGGGCTTGTCGCCTTCGGGCTCGAGCGATGGCTTCTTTCTCCGCTGGAGGGCTCGACCCTGGCCGTGCGCGCGCCGGCCATCCTGTTCGTCATTGCCGCGGCGGGGCTGGCCTATCTGTCGCTGGCCCTCTTCACCGGCGCGGTCGATCGCACCGAGCTCAGAACAGCGCTCAGGCGCCGCAGGGCTTGATTGCGCCAGCCACCTCGTCCATAAGCCCCTCGCGCTTTCGCGCGTCTTATAGTTTTTCAGGAACTGCCCATGAGTGAGTTCAAGCAACTCGTCTTTTCCGGCGTTCAGCCGACCGGCAATCTTCATCTCGGCAATTACCTCGGCGCGCTGCAGAGATTCGTCGCGCTGCAGGACACGTATGAATGCATCTATTGTGTCGTCGATCTGCACTCCCTGACGGCAACGCTGGTGCATGATGACCTGGCCGAGCAAACGCGGGCGATCGCTGCCGCCTATCTTGCCAGCGGCCTGGACCCGAAGAAGAACATCATTTTCAACCAGAGCCGCGTGCCGCAGCATGCCGAGCTTGCCTGGATTTTCAATTGTGTCGCCCGCATCGGCTGGATGAACCGGATGACGCAGTTCAAGGACAAGGCCGGCAAGGACCGGGAGAACGCCTCGCTCGGCCTTCTCGCCTATCCCAGCCTCATGGCTGCGGACATTCTGGTTTATCGCGCCACGCATGTGCCCGTGGGCGAGGACCAGAAGCAGCATCTGGAGCTTGCGCGCAACATTGCCCAGAAGTTCAACAACGACTTCTCCGAGCACATAGCGACGCACGGCTATGGCGTCGAGATGGAGGTGGGGGAAGAGCGCGTGAACGGCTTCTTCCCGCTCACCGAGCCGCTTATCGAAGGGCCGGCCACGCGCGTCATGAGCCTGCGCGACGGGACGAAAAAGATGTCGAAGTCCGACCCGTCGGATCTCTCGCGCATCAACCTGATGGACGATGCCGACACCATCGCGCGCAAGATCAAAAAGGCCAAAACCGACCCCGAGCCCCTGCCGGGCGATGTCGGGGGTTTGGAGGAACGGCCGGAAGCGCACAATCTCGTCGGAATTTACGCCGCTCTTGCCGGAACCACGGTTCAGGAGGTCATCCGGGATTATGGCGGTCGCCAGTTTTCCGAATTCAAGCCCGCATTGGCCGAGCTGGCTGTCGAGAAGATGGCGCCGATCAACGCTGAAATGCGCCGTATTTCCGCGGATCCGGGCTATGTCGACGGAGTCTTGCGGGAAGGTGGAGAGCGCGCGGGCGCCAAGGCGGAAGAGACCATGAAGATGGTGCGCGAAATCATCGGACTGCTCGACAACTGACAATCACAAAGAGAGCGCCTTGCCGCTTGCCCGCTCCGATGGCAGAGTGTGCCACGGACGGATGGATGTCGCGCTGCTCGTTCAAGAAGGGACATGAATGGTCTCGAAACGCCTCAGCCGTGAAGCCGGCCACAAACGCAAGTTTCTGGCCGTCATCGATGAAACGCCGGAATGCGAGCGCGCCGTTGCCTATGCAGCGCGGAGAGCCCATTCCACAAACGGGTCCGCCGTCCTCCTGTTCGTTGTCGAGCCCGCTGATTTTCAGCACTGGCTGGGTGTCGAGCAGATCATGCGTGAGGAGGCCATAGAGGCTGCCAATTCAGCCCTCGACGGCTATGCCACCAAGATTCGCGAAACGATCGGAATCGAGCCGGAGCTGGTCGTAAGGGAGGGCAACACGGTCGATGAAATTCATGCGTTGATCGAGGAGGATCAGGACATCGCCATTCTGGTTCTCGGCGCGAGTAACGCCAAAGAGGGCCCCGGCCCTCTGGTTTCCTCTATTGCTGGAAAGGGGGCGGCCTTCCCGATTCCCGTCACGGTGGTGCCGCATAGCCTAACTGACGAGGAAATCGAAAGCCTGGCATGAGGGTTCGGCCCTTCCTATATGCCGCTTGCACGACGCCGGCTTTCGGCCTATTTTAGAATTATTCCAAAGAACGGCACAACGGAGATCCCGCCGATGTTCATCCAGACGGAAGCGACCCCTAACCCCGCGACCCTGAAGTTCTTGCCGGGGCGGGTGGTTCTTGAAAAGGGTACGGCGGATTTTCGCGATGCAGAGTCCGCCCGCGCCGCTTCGCCGCTTGCCGGGCGTCTCTTCGAGGTGCCGGGCGTTACCGGCGTGTTCTTCGGTTATGACTTCATAACCGTCAGCAAGGAAGGTGCCGACTGGCAGCACCTCAAGCCCGCCATTCTCGGCACCGTTATGGAACATTTTATGTCTGGTCAGCCGGTCATGGCGGCCAATGACGGACAGCCGGCGAACTCCGCCGGCGAAGAGTTCTATGACGAGGCCGACGAGGAGATCGTCACCACGATCAAGGAGCTTTTGGAAACCCGCGTTCGCCCGGCGGTTGCGCAGGATGGCGGCGATATCACTTTCCGTGGCTATGAAAACGGTACGGTCTTTTTGAATATGAAAGGCGCCTGCGCAGGTTGCCCGTCCTCGACCGCGACGCTGAAGCACGGTATTCAGAACCTGCTCCATCACTTCGTGCCGGAAGTCCAGCAAGTCGAGCAGGTCGAGTATATGGGCTAACGCCCCGCTCTCTATCCTGTGATCCGAAGCTGCTTGCCGGGTGTTCACCCGGCCGGATAGTCTCATCCGGTCAGGAGATCGAGCCGGATAGGATTTTCACAGCGTGCTGACACGTCTGGGGCCAGTTCTCACGATCGCATTGCTTGCGGGCCCCGTGGCGTTCGGTCTGGCCGGAACCATCCTCCCTGCCTTTGGTCTACTGCCGGTGCTGGGCGGAACGGACCTGACACTCGCGCATATAGAAGCCCTGTTTTCCCGCCCCGCCATTTTCACATCAGCGGCGCTTAGTCTGACAGCGGGCCTGCTTACATCGCTGGTTTCGCTCACCATCGTGATGCTTTTCGTTGCGGGGTGGAGCGGAACCCGGCTTTTCAGCCATGTACAGCATCTTGTCTCCCCGCTTCTGGCATTGCCTCACGCGGCGGCCGCCTTCGCCGTCGCGTTCCTTTTCTTGCCTTCGGGCTTGCTCTTCAGGCTCATCTCGCCGGAGCTGACGGGATGGGAGCGCCCGCCCGATCTGCTCATCGTCCGAGATCCTTACGCACTATCCATGATGGCGGGGTTGATCGTAAAGGAAATCCCTTTCCTTCTGCTGATGACGCTCGCTGCCCTGCCGCAGGTGCCGCTGACACAGGTGCAGCGGCTCTCTGCTTCGCTTGGATACGGCCGAGTAGCCGGATTCCTGTTCGGAGTTTGGCCGGTTATCTATCGTCAGATCAGGCTGCCGGTCTTTGCCGTCATTGCCTTTGCCTCCTCGGTCGTTGACGTGGCGGCAATCCTGGGCCCCACCCGGCCAGCGCCGCTCGCCCTTCGGCTCGTTGAATGGATGAGCGATCCGGATCTTTCCATGCGCCATCTCGCCTCTGCGGGGGCACTGCTCCAGTTCGCGGTTACCGGCCTGGCACTCATCACCTGGCTCAGTCTGGAGCGAACCTGCGCCTGGGCGCGCGCTCAGGTTGCCACGCGGGGCTGGCGGTTACGGCGGGACGCGTCCATGCGCGCGGCCTCGCTTCTGGCAATGGTGCTGGCATCCGGGATTGTCTTCGCCGGGCTTGCAACACTTGCGATCTGGTCGGTTGCCGGTCTGTGGCAGTTTCCCGATGTGCTCCCTTCCTCTTTCACATTGAAAGGCTGGATGACCGCGCTTCCGCGCATCGCCGCCCCTTTGCAGACCACCCTGGTGGCCGGTCTGCTTTCAACCCTGATCGCCTCGATTCTGGTCGTTCTCTGTCTCATGAACGAGGACCGAACGGGACGGAAGCCCGGCCGAGGCGCGCTCACTCTGCTTTATCTGCCGCTGCTGATCCCGCAGGTGGCGTTTGTTTTCGGTCTCCAGCTTTTTTTGATCTATGCGGGTAGTCTGGCGACCTTGCCCGCACTTGTGCTCGCACACCTCGTCTTTGTCCTGCCCTATGCTTATCTCGCCCTGAAGGATCCCTGGCGGGCCTTCGATCAGCGGTACGATCTTCTGGCCGCCGGTTTCGGCAAGGGACGCTGGCGTCGCCTTGCCCGCATCCGGCTGCCTATGATGACACGCTCTATCCTCACCATGGCGGCGATCGGATTTGCGGTCTCGGTGGGCCTTTACCTTCCCACGGTGCTGATCGGCGCAGGCCGCCTGACCACCATTACATCGGAGGCCGTTGCACTTGCTTCCGGCGGCAACCGGCGCATCATCGGCGTCTATGCCTTCTGGCAGATGCTTCTGCCGATGACGGGCTTCGCCATTGCCACGCTCGTGCCGGCGCTGATATTCCGGCGCTTCCGCGGAATGCAGGTTTAGGAAGAGCGGTTGCAGGAAAAAGGTCTCTTTCTCGACAGGATCAAGATTGTGCTTGGCGAGCGGGTGCTCGTCTCGACCACCCAGCATGTCCAGCCTGGAGAGGTTTTGACCGTCATGGGGCCGTCGGGCGCGGGCAAGTCCGCCCTTCTGGCCTTTCTCGGCGGCTTTCTCGGTTCGGCCTTTACCGCGCGCGGACGTGCCCTGGTCGACGGGGTCGAGGTGACTGCCCTTCCGCCCGAGAAACGCCACGCTGGCCTTCTCTTTCAGGACCCGCTTCTCTTTCCGCATATGAGCGTTACGGGCAATATCATGTTCGCGCTGCCCGAGACTATAAAGGGCCGGCGTGAACGGAGGCGACACGCGGAAGAAGCACTTGAAGGCGTGGGGCTTACCGGTATGGGTGAGCGCGATCCGGAGACGCTCTCGGGCGGGCAAAAAGCGCGTGTTGCACTTGCCCGCGTTCTCGTTTCCGCCCCGCGCATGCTTCTTCTCGACGAGCCCTTCTCCAAGCTTGATACAGGCCTGCGCCAGCAGATGCGTCGGCTCGTTTTCGAAAAGGCGCGCGAAAGCGGCCTTCCCGTCCTCCTCGTCACGCATGACGAAGCCGACGCGCAAGCAGCCGGCGGTGAGATCGTACGGATCGGCGAATGAGCGCCAGGAGACTGCCCGAGCTGCCGGTTACAGCCGTGCTGGAGCAACTGATGCAGGCGTTGGACGCGCAAGGCAGGGCCGTTCTGGTCGCTCCACCCGGAGCCGGCAAGACCACCCTTGTTCCACTACATCTGCTGGATGCGCATTGGAGCCTGAACGGGCGTATCGTTCTCCTTGAGCCGCGGCGGCTTGCCGCGCGCGCCGCCGCCCGGCGCATGGCCGCGCTTCTGGGAGAGGAGGCCGGAGAGACAGTTGGCTATGCCATGCGCATGGAGCGCAAGGTCTCCGCGCGCACGCGCATTCTGGTGGTCACCGAGGGCGTACTGGCGCGCATGATCATCGACGACCCGGGACTCGAAGGGATTTCCGCTGTCATTTTCGACGAGTTTCACGAGCGTTCTCTCGACGGCGACTTCGCCCTTGCGCTGACGCTTGACGTGCGCGGCGCGCTGCGGCCCGATCTGCGCCTGCTCGTCATGTCCGCAACGCTCGACGGCGCTCGCGTCTCTGCCCTTTTGAATGATGCGCCGGTCCTTGAAAGCAAAGGCCGCAGTTATCCCGTCGATATCCGCTATAGCGAGCGGCCACCAGGGACGACGATCGAGGAAGCTGTCGCAGGCGGGATCCGGGATGTGCTCGCCGATAGGACGGGAAGCGTGCTGGCCTTCTTGCCCGGACAGCGTGAGATTGCCCGGACGCGAGATCTGCTGGCCGGCAGGGTAGCAGATACCGTCGATGTCGTGCCTCTGCATGGCGGGCTCAATGCCCGCGCGCAAGACGCCGCCATCCGACCGGCAGCCGCAGGTCGGCGCAAGGTCGTGCTTGCCACCGCCGTCGCCGAGACCTCGGTAACCATCGATGGCGTGACGGCAGTGGTGGACAGCGGCTTTTCGCGTCTTCCTAAATATGAGCCGGGCACAGGACTGACGCGGCTGGAAACCGTTCGTGTCTCCCGCGCCTCCGCCGACCAGCGGGCAGGGCGCGCCGGGCGAACAGCGCCGGGCCTAGCGCTGCGTCTGTGGCGGAAAGAGCAGACCGCGGCACTCCCTGCCTTCACCCCGCCCGAAATCCTGGAGGCCGACCTTTCCACGCTCACGCTCGACTGCGCAGCTTTCGGCGTTACCGACCCCCGGGAACTCGCATTTCTCGACCCACCGCCCACGGCCGCACTCGATCAGGCGAGATCGCATTTGAAAGCGCTCGGCGCGCTGGAAGATTCCGGACGGCTCACGGCGGAGGGCGTGGCCATGCGGCGGCTTGCCCTGCCGCCTCGTCTTGCGCATATGGTGACCGTCGCCGCCAAGGAAAGCCAGGCCTTGACGGCGGCACGCCTTGCCGTCCTTCTCTCCGAGCGCGGACTGGGCGGCAACGTCATGGACCTCGACGAACGGCTCGCCCGGTTTGCCACCGAACGCTCGCCGAGGGCACGGGCCGCTGCAGCATTGGCGGACCGGCTGGCGAAGGCAGCCGGTGGTCGGGCGGAAAGGCAGCACGCAAGCGCCGGCACGCTTCTTCTTCATGCCTTTCCCGACCGGGTGGCTAAGGCGCGTGGAGGCCATGGCCGCTTTGTTCTCTCCAACGGGCGCGGAGGCCAGATCGACCCCGCCGAACCTCTTGCCGGAGCATCTTACCTGGTCGTGGCAGACCTACAGGGCCAGGCGCGCGATGCGCGGGTCGTCTCAGCCGCTATCTTGAGCGAGGAGGGCCTGCGCGGAAACCTTGGAGACCGCATCGAATGCCATGTTGAAATCGGCTTTGATCGCGGCAAGAGCACGATACGCCAGCGCGAGATCGAGCGGTTGGGCGCCATCGTTCTTGCGGAGCGGGCACTTCCCACACCTCAGGGAGAGGCGGCTGACAAAGCGGTGATCGAGGCAGTGCGGGCGCATGGCCTCGCTATTCTCCCCTGGAACAAGGAAGCGCAGAGATTACGGGAACGCCTGGCTTTTCTCCAGGCCACGCAGGGCGAGGAGTGGCCGGATGTCTCGGATAACGCGCTGCTTGCCGGTCTGGATGATTGGCTTTTGCCTTTTCTCCAGGGAGAAGCAGCCTTGTCCGCCATACCTGGCCGGGTGCTCGTTGACGGGCTGATGGCCCTTCTTCCCTACGAGCTGCAACGCGATCTCGATATAAAGGCACCCAGCCATTTCACCGCGCCGACGGGAAATAGGGTTCCGATTCGCTATGAGGACGGGGAGGCGGTTCTCGCCATCCGCGTCCAGGAGCTTTTCGGCCTGAAGGCGCACCCGGTCATCTGCCGGGACTTCCCGCTGACGCTGGAGCTCCTCTCGCCCGCCCATCGTCCGATCCAGAAGACGCGTGATCTTCCCGGTTTCTGGAGCGGTTCCTGGGCGGATGTGCGCGCCGACATGCGCGGGCGTTATCCGAAACACATCTGGCCGGAAGACCCGGCGGCAGCCTCCCCGACCAGCCGCGCCAAGCCGCGACAAAAATAACGCTTGGTCGCAGGCCCCAGGCACCCCATAAGGGCGCGATGCTAGAAGAAGTGAGCACACAAAACACCCGCAGCGGCCGAAGCCTGCGATTGAACACGTTCATTCGGTTGAGGTGGCTTGCCATTATCGGCCAGAGTGCGGCGGTCATGTTCGTCGGCGTATGGCTCGGCTTTCCGCTGCCCATCGCTCCCTGCTTCGCGCTCATTGCGGCATCGGCCTGGCTCAACCTCTATCTGGCCCTTCGCTATCCGGCCTCGCATTTGCTGCCGCCCATGGCGGCACTCGCCATCCTGACCTTTGATGCCTCACAGCTTGCCGGCCTTCTGTATCTGACCGGGGGACTTACGAACCCGTTTTCGATTCTGATGGTGGTGCCAGTGGTCATCTCGGCAACCTCGCTCCCCCTGATATGGACCGGACTGCTCGGATTTTACGTTGTCGGTATCGCCACACTGCTTGCCTTCTTCCACCTGCCGCTGCCGTGGTATCCTGGAACCGAGCTTTCGATGCCTTTCCTCTATGTCGCGGGCATGTGGGTGGCGGTCGTCTCCTCCATCTCTTTCACCGGCATCTACGCCTACCGGGTGGCGGAGGAGGCGCGGCTCCTTGCCAACGCTTTGACCGCCACCGAGCTTGTGCTGCAGCGGGAACAGCACATTTCCGCCCTCGACGGCCTTGCCGCCGCGGCAGCGCATGAGCTCGGCACGCCGCTGGCAACGATCTCCCTGGTTGCCCGCGAAATGGAGAAAGCGCTCAGCGAAGATCCCCGTTTCCAAGAGGACGTCGCGCTTCTTCGCACCCAGAGCGAGCGCTGCCGTGAAATTCTGAAGCAATTGACAAGCCTTTCCTCCGAGGGCGAAGCGCATATGGCGCGGCTTCCGCTTACCTCGCTCATCGAGGAAACGGTCGCGCCGCACCGCGATTTCGGCATCGATATCCGCCTGGAGCCGGGCAAAACCGTCGGTCCGGAGCCCGTCGGGCGGCGCAATCCGGGCGTCATCTACGGGCTCGGCAATCTGATGGAGAATGCCGTCGATTTCGCCCGCAAATCGGTCAATGTCAATTGGTGGTGGGATGCGGATACGGTCCGAATCAGCATCACCGACGACGGACCCGGCTTTCCCGCCGAGATCATCGACCGCATCGGCGAGCCCTACATGTCCAGCCGCAAATCGGGCAGCTCCGGCGGCGGGCTTGGGCTTGGCCTATTTATCGCAAAGACGCTTCTGGAGCGTTCCGGCGCGGTGATCAGCTTTGCCAACGCCGGCAGCGAGGGAAAAGGCGCGACGGTCGATATTCGCTGGCCACGCGACAGGTTTCTGGCTCGTAACGACGCCTTCCACTGAGCTGAAACTGGAAAAATGGGGCTTATGCGATTATTTATTGCAGGAAAGTGAGCCAGTGATGACAAACGCGACGATTGATCGAGTGGACGACGGTTTGGGCAAGGAACGCAGCCTTCTCATCGTAGACGACGACCGGCCTTTTCTGGCCCGCCTCGCCCGCGCCATGGAAGGGCGGGGCTTTGCGGTCGAGACGGCGGAAACCGTCGAGGATGCGATGGCCAAGGTGGAGGCTGGCGCGCCGGCTTTTGCAGTCGTCGACATGCGGCTGGGCGATGGCAATGGGCTCGACGTCGTGTCTGCCATTCGCGAGAAGCGACAGGATTCCCGGACCATCATTCTCACCGGATACGGCAACATTGCCACGGCGGTCACCGCAGTGAAGCTGGGGGCTGTGGATTATCTGTCAAAACCAGCCGATGCAGACGAAATTTTCACGGCCCTGATGCGCCAGCCCGACGAGATGGCTGAGCCGCCGGAAAATCCCATGTCGGCAGATCGCGTGCGATGGGAGCATATCCAGCGCGTTTACGAAATGTGCGATCGGAATGTTTCCGAAACCGCCCGCCGGCTGAACATGCACCGGCGTACATTGCAGCGCATTCTTGCCAAACGCGCGCCGCGATAGGGCGGCGCAGTAATTTACAAATAGGTTTCATCCAGCAGCGGTATGGATGTGCCGGCTAGTTCCGCTGCTGTCAGCCGCCCCGCGCCCGCTCGCGCGAACCGCAGCAAAAGCGCCTTGCGCGTGGCTGCCGCAAGGCGATGTTCCGGCGCCTCGCGCAGGATCTCCGCGCCATAGCCATCCGACAGGATAAACCCGCACTCCTGCGGGAAGATCTCGGACGGCACTTCCGGATGCGAGGCGAAGAAGAAGCGATCCGAGTGCAGCCGGTAATCCGGCCATTTCCGATCAACGCGAAAATCCTCGACCGAGGATTTGATCTCGATGATCCAGAAATCCCCCTTGCCCGTCAGCGCCACCAGGTCGGCGCGGCGGCCTGTGGCAAGCGACAGCTCCGGCAGAACCACAGCGCCCATCTGCGTCAAAAGGCGCTGCACCCCGCGCCGGATGACCAGCGCGCGGTTGGATTGGCGTCTATCGACCAGCGGATTGTCGGGTACGGGTGAGATGATCGGCATGGATGGAACATGCCAGCAAATGCGGGAGGAAAAAAGACCTATTGTGAATTACCGCCCGCTGCGAAGTCCTCCAGAATGGGACAGTCCGGACGGTCGTCGCCATGACACGCATCGATCAAGGTCTGGAGAGTGGTCCGCATGGACTGCAACTCAGCGATTTTCTTCTCGATCGCCTCTACGTGCGAGATTGCAATGCGCCGCACCTGTTGGCTAGCGCGCGATTTATCCCGGTAGAGCGCCAGAAGCTGACGGCACTCCTCAATGGAAAACCCGAGACCACGCGCCCGCTTCAAAAATGCCAGCCGATGCATGTCTTCCCGCGAGTACGACCGGTAACCATTGACTTCGCGGTCCGGCACAATGAGGCCGATCTCCTCGTAATAGCGGATCGTTTTGGCCGGTAGGCCCGAGTGCCGGGCCACTTCTCCGACATTCATCCTTCAATCTCCTTCCGGCGGAATATCTGCAGCACCCCGGCTATGCTGCCCGGCATTCTTTTTCACGCGCGTTAACCGGTGTCGTCTCAGTTCCCGGCCGTATAGCGCCTCTTCCACTCTTCCTCGATACGCTCCATCCAGCTTGGATGGGGTTCGCCGAGCGCCGGGCCAAGCTCCTCGGGTGGAAGCGTCGCCACACCGAGATCGATGGCGTCGAAACGTGCTCGCATGTCTTCGTCCAGCTTGTCCATGGAAAGAACGGTCGGATCACCCCACAGGTCGGGATCCTGCTTTCTCGCCTGAGCTTCCGGTGAAAGGAAAAAATTCGCGGCGACCAGCGCACCGGCCTTGGCCGAGGCGTTATACGGGATGGCGACGAAGTGCGTGTTGGCGAGCGTGCCGTCGGGAAAGGTGAAAGAACGCACGGTATCGGGCAGCTCGCTGTTGGCGATAGCATTGGAAGCTTCGGCGGGGTTGAAGGCGAAAATGATATCCAACTCGCCATCGGCCAACAGCTGCTTCATGTCCGGATAGTTCTGCGGAAAAACACGGGCCGAGCGCCAGGCTACCTGGTGGAGCGCATCGAGATAATCGAAGAGCGGCTCGACCACCTCATCGAACTGTGCATCCTTCACCGGCTTTTGAAGAACGGAGGGGTCTTCCACCTTTTCCAGGAGCACTTGCTTCAGGAAAGACGAGCCGATGAAATCCGGCGGTTGCGGATAGGAAAAGCGCCCCGGATTAGCCTCTGCCCAAGCCAGCAGTCCCTCGGCATCTTGGGGCAAGGTACTCGGGTCAATACGCGCCGTGTCGTAAAAGAAAACCAGTTGGGCCATGCCCCAGGGGCTTGCCAGCCCTTCGACCGGAATCGTGAAGTCCGTCAGGATGCTCGGCTTGTTCTCGTGGTCGACATAGCGCCAGTTGGGCAGGTCCTCAGCCCAGCCCGGGGAAAAGAGGAGATCGCGCCGCTTCATGGCGGCGAAATTCTCGCCGTTGATCCAGACGAGGTCCACCGCGCCGCCTTCGTCACGTCCCGCAGCTTTTTCAGCCACGACTGTCGCCACGGCGTTGGCCGTGTCATCGAGCTTTACATGCTTGAGCTCGACGTCGAACCGCCGCTCCAATTCTTCGGCCGCCCATTCGATATAGGCGCTCACGTTCTCCGACCCGCCCCAGGCATTGAAATAGACGGTCTGGCCGCGCGCTTCGTCGATGACGGCCGGCCAGTCACCGGGGTCGATGCCGTCGGCCTGCGCAGCGAAGGCGCTGACGGCAAGAAACGTTGCTGCGAGGGTCATTTTCAGCAAGGATTTGCTCCCGATCCTGTGTGATGGGATTGAGCATGGTCGGCGTGCCAAGATCAATGCCGACGGGATCGCACTCCTCTCACTTCCTTGTGAAACTCGGAACGCCGACCATGGTTTCAATCGGGCATGCTCACCTGCAACTCGACACGATCTGCCGAGAACCGCGTCTCGGAATACTGAATGGGCCGTCCGTCACCATCGATATTTAGACCAAGCGCCACCAGAACGATCGCACCTGGGGAAAGCTGCAGATGCTCCAGATCGTCCGAGCCGGCATGGCGCGCCGAGATCGCGGTCGAGCGGCGCAGATAATCCTCCACCCCAAAAGCGCGATAGGCAGCGGTAATGGACCCGGTCTCGATGAAATGTCGTTCGAAACCTCGGAAACGTTCGGCATCGAAATAGCTGCGCGCGCGGGAGATGGGGCGGGCATCGGCCTCCGATAATGTTTCCAGCCTGAGAACGGGAGCGCCAACGTCTATTTCCAGCGCCTTAGCCACCTCGGGCGTGGCCTGCTCATAAGCATGGCCGAGCATATGGCTCCGCCGTTCATGCGCCTGGCCTGCGAGACCTTCAGATAGGCGGGTCCGCGGGCCGATTGGATAGGCAAACCTTCGCTGACGCTGTATGAATGTGCCGCGCCCCTGTTCCGCGCGCAGGACACCTTCCTGCACCAGTGCCTGGATGGCCGTGCGCACCGTGTGACGATTGACACCGAAGCGCTCGGCCAGCGCCATTTCCGTGGGCATACGCCCGTTCTCGTCACCCAGCCCTGCCGAGATATCCTGGCGAATCCGGTCAGCGATCTGCCGCCAGAGCGCCACGCCGCTGCGCCTTTCCACGCGTCTTTGTTCCATGGTCCCCCGCCCTGTCATTCCTCTGTCATGGACAACCGATACGGAAGGACTATAATTTGTATAGTTGTCTATAGCAATATACAAATCTGAAGACGAGCAGGTGACCGCTATGAAGGATGAAACGGAACCCCTGTCCCGCCGCGATGCGATGGTCGTCCTGGCCTCCGCACCAGGGGACGTACTGGAGCGCTTGTGGCGCGAGAGCGGCTTGCCGGACGAAGGCACGGCTCTGCGCGGGCCGGAAACCGGCCTCGTTGCCCTGCGCGGACGGATCGGGGGAGGCGGCGCACCCTTCAATTTCGGCGAGGCGACAGTGACGCGAGCGAGCGTAAAATTGCCGACCGGCGAGGTAGGGCATGCCTACTCGCTCGGACGCGAGCGGGAAAAGGCGCGCATCTCCGCCACGCTCGATGCGCTTCGCCAGCGGACGGAGTTCGCGCCCGATGTCAACGCGAAGATTCTCCTTCCCCTGCGCCAGTCCAGTCACGAAACAGACGAGCAACGCCGGGCGGAGACGGCGGCGACGCGCGTGGACTTCTTCACCATGACAAGAGGAGAGGACTGATGCACCTCGAAACAGTCTCGGTCGAGGGCGGACTGGCCGACCCGGTTCTGAATGCACAGTCGATCTTCCGTGCCCTCATGGATGCCATGGCTCGCCCCGGCACATGCCCACGTGGCTTTTCCCTTCCCAGCCCGCCGGCGCCTCTTTCTCCGGAAGCGGGGGCCGTTGCGCTTGCCCTTTGCGATGCCGACACGCCGATCTGGATCGACACTGCCCTTCGCGAGGAGAAGGCGGTTGCCGGCTGGCTCGGTTTTCAGACCGGCGCGCCGCTCGTTCGCGAGCCCTCCGAGGCGCATTTTGCCTTCGTCGCCGAACCGGGCAATCTCCCCGCGCTCGAAAACTTTGCCCAGGGCAGCCAGGAACACCCGGACCGTTCGGCAACGCTCATCCTGCAGGTGGAGACCATGACACGCGGAGAGGTGTTGCGGCTTTCAGGCCCGGGCATCGCGACGACGGCGACGCTCTCGCCTCGTCCCCTGCCGCGTCATTTCGTGGAGCAATGGGCGCAGAACCGCGCGCGCTTCCCCCGCGGCATCGATCTGATCCTTGTGAGCTGTGAGGGGCTGACAGCCCTGCCACGCACCACGACCATCAGAAAGGAGGGCTGAGCCATGTATGTTGCCGTCAAAGGCGGTGAGGCCGCCATCAGCAACGCTCATCGCCTTCTGGCCGACCGGCGCCGGGGCGATCGCTCCGTTCCCGCAATCACTCTCGATCAGATCACGGAGCAGCTTGCGCTGGCCGTGGACCGCGTCATGGCCGAAGGCTCGCTTTACGATCCGGGGCTTGCGGCACTGGCGGTTAAACAGGCACGCGGCGACATGATCGAGGCGATTTTCCTGTTGCGCGCCTATCGCACCACCCTGCCCCGCTTCGGCCATTCCCGACCCGTCGATACAGCGGACATGCTGGTGGAGCGGCGCATATCCGCCACCTACAAGGACCTTCCGGGCGGCCAGCTCCTCGGCCCTACTTTCGATTACACGCACCGGCTTCTCGATCCGGAGCTCGCAGGCGACGACCAGGCGGAAGATCCCGCGACGCGCGCGCCGGAAGACCAGCCCATGCCACGCGTCAACGAGATCCTCGCCCATGAAGGTCTGATGGAAGAAGACGAGGTCCTTTCCGAAGGCGAAGAGCCGACCGACATCACCCGCACGCCGCCGGAGTTTCCCATGGGCCGCGATGCGCGCCTGCAGGCGCTGTCACGGGGCGACGAGGGCTTTCTGCTGGCGCTCGGCTATTCCACCCAGCGCGGCTATGCGCGCAGCCATCCCTTCGCCGGTGAAATCCGCATCGGCGAGGTCGAGGTGGAAATCGACGTGCCAGAACTCGATTTTCCCGTGCCGCTCGGGCGCATCCGGGTCACCGAATGTCAGATGGTCAACCAGTTCAAGGGCTCGAAAAAGGCGCCGCCCCAGTTCACGCGCGGCTATGGCCTCGTTTTCGGCCAGTCCGAGCGCAAGGCAATGGCCATGGCGCTTTGTGACCGGGCACTACGGGCCGAAGAGCTTGGCGAAGACATCACCGCCCCCGCTCAAGACGAGGAATTCGTCATCTCCCATTCGGACAACGTGCAGGCCACCGGCTTCGTCGAGCACCTGAAACTACCGCACTACGTCGACTTCCAGGCGGAACTCGGTCTCGTACGACAGATGCGGCGCGAATTCGAAGAACGGCGGAATGCAGCCGAGCGCAAGGAGGCGGCGGAATGATCGAGGGCCTCTCTCACATGACGTTCATCGTGCGCGACCTCGATCGAATGAGCGAAATCCTCAGCGGCGTTTTCGGCGCGCGCGAGGTCTATTCCAGCGAGGATGATACTTTCTCCGTCAGCCGCGAGAAGTTCTTCCTGATCGGCGACATCTGGGTCGCCGTCATGGAAGGCGAGGCACTGCCGGTGCGGACCTATAATCACATCGCCTTCAAGATCGATGAGGCCGATTTCGACCTCCATGTCCAGCGCATCGAGTCGCTCGGCCTCGATATGCGACCGCCCCGGCCGCGCGTGGAGGGAGAGGGCCGCTCCATCTACTTCTACGACCACGACAACCACCTGTTCGAACTTCACACCGGCACGCTGGCCGAGCGGCTGGCACGTTACGGCAAAGGCAAGGAGGCCGCGCAATGAACGCGCCCGCTGACAATATCGCCCAATACAATTTCGCCTATCTGGACGAGCAGACCAAGCGCATGATCCGCCGGGCGATCCTTAAGGGCATCGCCATTCCCGGGTATCAGGTGCCGTTTGCCAGCCGCGAAATGCCGATGCCCTATGGCTGGGGTACGGGCGGCGTGCAGGTGACCGCTTCCGTGATCGGGCCGGACGACGTCTTGAAGGTGATCGACCAGGGCGCAGACGACACCACCAACGCTGTCTCGATCCGCGCTTTCTTCCAGAAGGTCGCCAATGTTGCGGTGACCACCGAAACCGGCAAGGCCACCATCATCCAGACCCGACATCGCATCCCCGAAGAGCCGCTCAGGGCGGGGCAGGTGCTCGTCTATCAGGTTCCGATTCCGGAGCCGCTGCGCTTTCTCGAACCGCGGGAGACGGAAACGCGCAAGATGCATGCGCTGGAGGAGTACGGGCTGATGCACGTCAAGCTCTATGAGGACATTGCGCAGCACGGCCACATCGCCACCACCTATGCCTATCCGGTGAAGGTCGAGGGCCGGTACGTGATGGACCCTTCGCCCACGCCGAAATTCGACAATCCGAAAATGCACATGTCGCCGGCACTCCAGCTTTTCGGTGCCGGGCGCGAGAAGCGCATCTATGCGATCCCGCCCTTCACGCGCGTTGAAAGCCTGGATTTCGAGGACCATCCTTTCGAGGTGCAGAAGTTCAGCGAACCCTGCGCCCTGTGCGGCGGCACCGGCATCTATCTGGACGAGGTGATCCTGGATGACCGGGGCGGGCACATGTTCGTCTGCTCCGATACGGATCATTGCGAAAAACGCCAGGCCGAAGGTCATAAAGGGCCGAGGATGGATTCAGAGGCCGGAAAGACCGTGGAGGCGAACCAATGACCGAAGAAGCCCTTCTCAGCGCCCGGTCGCTTTCGAAGTTCTACGGAAACCGCATTGGCTGCGCCGATGTAAGCTTTGACCTCTGGCCGGGTGAAGTGCTGGCGGTGGTGGGTGAGTCCGGCTCGGGGAAAACCACCCTGCTCAACTGCCTGTCCACGCGCCTGCTTCCCACTTCCGGCGTGGTTTCCTATCGCATGCGCGACGGCACCTTCCGCGATCTTTATCGAATGAGCGAGGCCGAACGCCGTTTCCTGATGCGCACCGACTGGGGCTTCGTGCACCAGAACCCGGCTGACGGCCTGCGCATGACGGTCTCGGCGGGCGCCAATGTCGGCGAGCGGCTGATGGCGCTGGGCGAGCGCCACTATGGCAACATACGCGCCAGCGCCACGGACTGGCTGGGGCGCGTGGAGATCGCCGAAGACCGCGTGGACGACCAGCCGCGCGCCTTTTCCGGCGGCATGCGCCAACGCCTGCAGATTGCCCGTAATCTCGTCACCGGGCCGCGCCTCGTCTTCATGGACGAGCCGACCGGAGGCCTCGACGTCTCCGTGCAGGCCCGACTGCTCGACCTCCTGCGCGGTCTCGTACAGGATATGGGCCTGGCCGCTCTCGTGGTTACGCACGACCTCGCGGTCGCCCGCCTGCTTTCCCACCGCATTATGGTGATGAAGGAAGGCTACGTCGTGGAAACCGGCCTTACAGACCGCGTGCTGGACGATCCGCAGGCGCCCTACACGCAGCTTCTCGTTTCCTCGATCCTGCAGGTGTGAACATGGCCACCCCACTCGTTGTTTCCGAACTTACCAAGTCCTTCACGATGCACCTCCAAGGCGGCATCAGGTTGAGCATCGTGGAGGACGTCGCTTTTGCCGTCCGCGCGGGCGAATGCGCGGTACTCGGCGGCCCTTCAGGGGTTGGCAAAAGCTCGATCCTGAAGATGGTCTACGGCAATTACTGCGCCGATGGCGGCCAGATCATCGTCAGCCATCGCGGTGAACTGGTCGATCTCGTGGCGGCGGACCCGCGCACGGTGATGGCGGTGCGGCGTGAGACAATCGGCTATGTCAGCCAATTCCTGCGCGTAGTCCCCCGGGTGTCGGCCCTCGATGTCGTTGCCGAGCCGCTTCTCGCGGCAGGCGAGACGCCCGAAACCGCGCGCGAGCGTTCCGCGGCGCTGCTTTCCCGCCTCAACCTGCCTGAGCGGCTCTGGTCCCTTCCGCCGGCCACCTTCTCCGGCGGTGAGCAGCAGCGCGTGAACGTCGCGCGCGGGTTCATCACCGCCCACCCTATCCTGCTTCTCGACGAACCCACCGCTTCCCTCGACAAGGTCAACGCCCGCGTCGTGGTCGACATGATTGCGGAGAAAAAGCAGGAGGGTACGGCTCTTCTCGGAATTTTCCATGACCAGGAGGTGCGTGAGGCTGTTGCGGACACGATCATCGACGTCACCGGGTTCGCCCCACGGAGGGACGCCGCATGACGAAGCAGCTTTCCGAAGAACCCTTCATCGATCCGACGGCCGAGATCACCAATTCGACACTCGGCCGCTATACGGAGATCGGCGCGCGAAGCCGGGTTCACGAGGCCACACTGGGCGATTACTCCTACATGGTTCAGGATTGCAGCGTCTGGTGCGCGGAAATCGGCAAGTTCTCCAATATCGCCGCCGCCGTTCGCATCAACGCGACCAATCATCCGACCTGGCGCGCAACGCTTCACCACTTCACCTACCGCGCCTCCGATTACTGGGACGATGCCGAGCACGAGGAAGAATTCTTCGACTGGCGGCGCGAGAATGCCGTCCGTATCGGCCACGACACCTGGCTTGGCCACGGGTCGACGATCCTGCCCGGCGTGACCGTGGGCGATGGGGCGGTGGTCGGTGCGGGCGCTGTCGTTTCGCGCGATGTTGCGCCCTACACGATCGTCGGCGGTGTGCCGGCACGGCCGATCCGCCAACGCTTCGATCGTAACTTAGCGGAACGCTTCCAGGCGCTCGCTTGGTGGGATTGGGACCACCGGCAGCTTCGCGCCGCCCTCGATGATTTCCGTTTTCTCTCGGCGGACGCCTTCCTGGAGAAATACGAGGAGGCGTGAGGCTGCGACATTTTGGCCGCCTGCGCTCAAGCATGAGTTCTCCGCTCATGTTTATGTTGACATGAACGGTGCAGGGGCGTTTTTATGACGGTGTCCGAAGGATGCGTTCCTTGATGTCTGGGCCTTGAACCCATTCCATTGGAAGAACGCCCGGGACGGATCACGATGCTTTCGCCTTTCGCATCGCGTCTTGACGGGCTTTCACGACGGAATACATGGCTCAAGGAGCGCGGATTTTGGCCTTGCTCCCGTAACCAGCGTGGGAAATCATGCTCGTTTGCCACTGTAACCTCATCACCCAGAAGGAAATCGAGGCGGCCATCGTCGAGATGCTCGACGCGGATCCGTGGCAACTCATCGTGCCTGCAAAGGTTTATCACGCGATGGCAAAACGCGGCCGGTGTTGCGGCTGCTTTCCAAATGTGGTGGAAACGATTATCCGGGTAACGGAAGATTATCACAGCCAGTCGGATAATCACGATGCTGACATCGTGACACATCTGGATCGTGTGCGCGCCTTGCGCGAAAAATTCGGGAGCAGGTTCATTGAAAGGCGAAACAAAGGTCATCGAGCGGCTTAACGAGGCTCTCTTCCTCGAGCTTGGCGCTGTCAATCAATACTGGCTTCACTATCGGCTACTGGAGGACTGGGGCTATACCCGGCTCGCCGAAAAGGAGCGCGCCGAATCCATCGAGGAGATGCATCACGCCGACAAGCTGGTCGAGCGCATCATCTTCCTGGAAGGCCATCCAAACCTGCAGACGGTCGCTCCGCTGCGCATCGGGCAGAATGTCAAGGAAGCGCTCGAGGCCGATCTGGCCGGGGAGTACGAGGCCCGCACTTCCTACAAGGAATCCCGCGAAATCTGTCAGCAGCTTGGTGATTACGTCACGATGAAGCTGTTCGAGGAACTGCTGGCCGACGAGGAGGGCCATATCGACTTCCTCGAGACGCAGCTGCAGCTTCTCGAAGAGATCGGCGCGGAGAAATACGGTCTTCTGAACGCGCGCTCCGCCGAAAAGGAAGAGTAAAGCGCAGTTCGCCTCAAGCCCGACCCTGCCGTTTCATGCGGCGGGGCCCTGCCTAAAGGGACGATTGAAAATCAACCGCGCGGTGTCTCAGAGCGCAGCGATGCGCTCGACCAGCAATTCGAAAAAGCGGTCGTGATCGATTTCGCGCATGACCAGCGCATTTTTCGGCTTCTCCGTCACGCGCCACCAGTCGATCACCGTCATGCCCATGGTCAGTTCCGAGGCCGTCTCAACACTTACATTGCATTCGCGGCCGCTAAAAAGGTGTGGTTCGAGCAGATAGGCGATGACGCAGGGATCGTGCAGCGGGCCGCCGTCAATGCCGTATTTTTCCTCATCGAAGCGCTCGAAATACTCGAGCATCTTGGCCGTCGCCAGAGCCACGCGCGTGCCGAGATTACGGAAGCCGGCGATTCGATCGGCGGTCGTCAGCGCCTTGTGCGTCACGTCCAGAGGCATCATGACGATCGGTACGCCAGAGCGAAAGACGACATCAGCGGCATGCGGGTCCACATAGATGTTGAATTCGGCCGTCGGCGTGACGTTGCCGCCTTCGAAGAAGCCGCCGCCCATCATGACGATCTCCCGAACCCGCGGCGCGATCTTCGGTTCGCGAACCAGGGCGAGGGCGACATTGGTGAGCGGGCCGAGCGTGCAAAGCGTTACCTCGCCCTCATCATGCTTCATGAGAGTGTCAATGATGAAATCGACCGCATGCTCGCCCATGAGCATCATTTCGGGTTCCGGTAGGTCGGGCCCGTCCAACCCCGTTTTCCCGTGCACGTGTTCGGCGGTGACCAGATCGCGCACCATGGGTCGGCTGGCACCGGCGAAGACGCGGATATCGGGTCGTCCGGCCAACTCGCAGATCTTGCGGGCGTTCAGTTCCGTAAGCGGCAGCGGGACATTACCGGCTACGGCCGTAATGCCCAATACATCGAGTTCCGGGCTCGCCAACGCCAGCAGGATAGCCACCGCGTCGTCTTGGCCGGGATCGGTGTCTATTACAATTTTTCGTGTTTTGCCCACGGATTATAAGCCCTTCTTGAACTCCTTATTATGATCAACCATATCAGGGCCATCGGCAAAAACGCCAACCGGGTTTTTGCTTGTCCACGTCGCTCTTTGAGGACAGGAACATGACGCGCATGACGCCATTCTCGAACCCGCTTCTGTTGGGGTTCGACAGTATGGAGAAGACGCTTGAACGGGTCGCCAAATCGGGCGACAGCTATCCTCCATACAATATTGAACGCTTCAGACCGGAAGAACGCAAGGGCGAGAGGCTCCGCATCACGCTGGCGGTAGCCGGGTTCGCCGAAGAAGACCTCGAGGTAACGACCGAGGAAAACCAGCTTGTCATCAAGGGCCGCCAGAACGACGACGCGGACCGGGATTATCTGCATCGCGGAATTGCGTCACGGCAATTCCAGCGCGTTTTCGTGCTCGCCGACGGCATGCGTGTCACTGGCGCGGAGCTCAAGAACGGGCTTCTGTCTGTCGATCTCGACAGGCCCGAGCCGGAACGGCTGGTCAAGAAGATTAACATTTCGGTGAAGGACTGATGCGTTTTACCGGAACCCCGAGGCTCTCGGACGGGTTGGTCTAATGGACGGCCCGCGGATAGGAGGCTGATATGACTGAGAACCAAATGAAACATCCAGTAACCCAGCAGCAGCTTGCCCATTTGGGCGAAGGTGCGGTTGCCTATATGCGCGAGATGGACGCCGAGGAACTGCAGGGCAAGTTCCCAGGCGTACCGGACATGGAACCGGGAACCAAGCTTTGGGCGCTTTTTGCCGCCAACGGGCAGCCGATCCTGCTCGCCGATGGCCGCGAGGCCGCGCTGGCCGGTGCCTATCAGAACGATCTCGAGCCCGTCAGCCTGCATTAGGACCACCGGCTCGGCAGAGATTTCTGAGTTTCAAACGAAAAATGGAGCCGCCAAAGGGCGGCTCCTTGTATTTCTGACGTCAGAACCGGGATAGTTTATTCGGACCGGTCGCTCGCACCCTCGTCCGTACCGGTTTCGGCCTGCGAAGGTGCGGATTCGGGTTTGGGTCCACCCTTGGAGACACCGACCATGGCCGGCCGCAACACGCGCTCTCCAATCACATAACCCGTCTGCACCACCTGAACGACGGTATTGGCCGGAACTTCCTCATTCGGCACCTCGAACATGGCCTGATGGAAATGCGGGTCGAAACGCTCGCCATGCGGCTCGATCTTTTTCACGCCGTGGCGTTCCAGCGCCGATAACATGGCACGCTCGGTCATCTCGACACCCTCGATCAACGCTTTCAACGTCGGATTTGCCTGATCACGCGCTTCCTGCGAAACGGCTTCCAGCGCCCGTTGGAGATTGTCCGAAACCGTCAGCATTTCGCGTGCGAAGCTGGAAATTCCGAAGTTGCGGGCATCGGCCACATCGCGCTGTGTGCGCTTGCGCAGATTTTCCATCTCAGCAGCCAAGCGCATCGCGCGCTCTTTCAGCTCGTCGTTTTCCTTCGCCAGGCGGACAAGGACGTCCTCTTCGGACACGCTTTCCTCGGCAGCTTCCTCCTCGTTCGAAGTCGCCTCGGCTGCACCGTTTTCAACGGGCTGTTCTTCGTTTTGCGCGGGGTCGTCCTTTTGATTCCTACTCATTGCCTATCCGTCTGTCCGGTTGCGATTTCTCGAGCGGGATATCGAGGTTTGGCGGCGCAAAATCAAGGGGTAGACCGATTCAACGGCCGGTTTCCGGCAGGCCGATACCACCTATAGGAACGGTACGCGTTTGCGAGTCGAACCCGGCAATCAGCGGCCGCGCCTTCCCGATTGCCTCCTGAACCTGCGGCAGGGACAAGGAGGCCTTGTGGCTTTGCTCGTCCTCCCAGGTTTCCGTGATCCAAAGCGCATCGAGATCGCTTTCATCCTTCGCGATGATATAGCTGAGACACCCGGGCATCGCCTCGCTGGCCGAAAGCATAAGCTTTGCCAGTGCATCCCGCTGGCCAGGCTGGGCGCGCATCTTGCCGATCAGTCCGAACATCAAATCCTCCTGATCTATCTCACCATGCGACCGACGAGTTGTGCTGTGTAGTCGACCATCGGCACGATACGGGCGTAGTTGAGCCGTGTCGGGCCAATAATCCCGAGTGCCCCGACCACGCGCGAGTCCTGATCGCGATAGGGCGCGACCACCAGAGAAGAGCCCGACAGCGAGAAAAGCTTGTTCTCCGAGCCGATGAAAATGCGCACGCCCGGTCCTTCCTCGGCCAGCTCCAAAAGCTGGATGAGCCCTTCCTTGGTCTCCAGATCCTCGAACAGATGGCGTAGGAGGTCCAGATCGGCCTCTGCCGTCACATTCTCCAGCAGGTTGGCGCGGCCGCGCACGATCAGCCGGGCGGGCAGGTCGCTTTCCGATTCCACCCACACTGCCAGACCCTGCTCGACCAGAGACTGCGAGAGCGTATCGAGGGCGGCCCGCGTTTCCTTCTTGAGACGGGCGAGTTCGGCCCGCGCCTCGGCGAGCGTACGCCCGCGTATATGGGCGTTCAGGTAGTTCGAGGCCTCGGTGAGCTGCGATGTGGTCACGCCCGCCGGCAGGTCGAGAACGCGGTTCTCCACATCACCGTTCTGCATGACGAGGATGGCAAGCGCCTTCTGCGGCTCGAGCTGCACGAATTCAATATGCTTTAGCGGCGCCTCGGTCTTGGCCGCCAGTACAACACCCGCGCCGCGCGACAATCCGGAGAGCATCTGGCTCGCCTCAGTGAGAAAGTGCTCGAGCGACTGCCCCTTCCCGGATGCCTTTATCTGCGACTCAATGATATTCCGCTCTTCCTCGGAAAGATCACCGATCTCCATGAATGCGTCGACAAAGAAACGCAGGCCCTGCTGGGTTGGGAGGCGCCCCGCCGAGATGTGCGGCGCATAAACCAGGCCCAGATGCTCCAGATCGCTCATGACGTTTCGCACGGTGGCAGGCGAAAGCTGCGTGGGCAGAAGCCGCGAGAGACTACGCGAGCCGACGGGCTCGCCGCCCTGCAGATATGATTCGACGAGCAGGCGGAAAATGTCGCGCGCCCGTGCATCGAGAGATCGAAATGTCTGGTCCAGAACTGGTTTGGTCATTGGTTTACCCTCATACAAAATATAAGAGAGAGCGTGTTAAACACAACTGCGCTTGTCGTTTCCGTGCCCACGGTTTTTCCTTTGCGTCGACGGGTTCAGAAAAGCTACAAGCCGCGCACAGCTCAATCCACGCAAATGACCCGGAGACGCGAACACAATGCGACCCTCGAAACGGCAGCCGGACGAAATGCGCGCCATCAGCTTCGAGCGCGGGGTTTCGAAACACGCCGAAGGCTCCTGCCTGGTGAAATTCGGCGATACCCATGTGCTGTGCACGGCGAGCCTGGAGGAAAGGGTTCCGGGATGGCTGCGCAATTCCGGCAAAGGCTGGGTGACGGCCGAATACGGCATGCTGCCGCGTTCCACGGGCGATCGCATGCGCCGCGAGGCCTCCTCCGGTAAGCAGGGCGGGCGGACACTGGAAATCCAGCGGTTGATCGGGCGCAGTCTGCGCGCAGTTGTCGACCTCCAGGCGCTCGGCGAAATGCAGATCACCGTGGACTGCGACGTGCTGCAGGCCGACGGCGGCACCCGCACTGCTGCAATCACCGGCGGGTTCGTCGCACTGCACGATTGCCTCACCTGGATGCAGGCGCGGCACATGATTTCCTTGGACCGGGTGCTCAAGGACCATGTCGCGGCCATATCCTGCGGACTTTACGAGGGAACGCCTGTCCTCGATCTCGATTATGCCGAGGACTCGGCGGCCGAAGCGGACAGCAATTTCGTGATGACCGGCAAGGGCGGCATCGTGGAAGTCCAGGGCACGGCTGAAGGTGAACCCTTCTCGGAAGAAGCGTTCCAGCAATTGCTGGACCTTGCCAAGAAGGGAATCGGCCGTCTTGTCGAACTGCAAAAGATGACCGTGGCATAGGACGAAGCGATGCAGCCAGCGGCCATACTGGAAGCGGCACTTTACGTCAGCGATCTCGAAGAGGCCGAACGCTTTTACGGCGAGGTGCTCGGGCTCGAACACATCTCGAAGGTAGACGGGCGTCACGTCTTCTTCCGATGCGGCAATGCGGTCCTGCTCCTGTTCAACCCGGATGCAACCGAAGTTCCGCCCGGCCCGGACGCCCGCCTGCCGGTACCGCCTCACGGCGCGCGCGGCGACGGGCACTTGTGCTTCTCCGCCAGCGCCGAGGACATCGAGATGTGGAAAACCCGGCTGCAGACACACAACATTAAGATTGAGGCCGATTTCGAGTGGCCCAAGGGCGGACGTTCCATTTATTTTCGGGATCCGTTCGGCAACTCGCTCGAGTTCGCCGAACCACGCATCTGGGGGCTTGATTGAAGCAGATCGAAAACAGGAAGTTCGTCCTCGCAAGTCACAACGCGGGCAAGCTGCGTGAATTCTCGGATCTTTTGAAGCCATTCGGCTACGACGTGCGTTCAGCGGCGGACCTCGAGTTGCCGGAGCCCGAGGAAACCGGCACGGAGTTCGAGCAGAATGCCTATATCAAAGCATTCGCGGCCGCCAGGGCGACGGGCCTGCCCGCGCTGTCCGACGATTCGGGCATGTGCGCCGACGCGCTGAACGGCGCCCCGGGCGTCTACACCGCCGATTGGGCAACGCTTCCCGACGGCAGTCGCGATTTTTACATGGCCATGGAGAAGACGGAAAACCTGCTGCGAGAAAAGGGCGCTGAGGGGCCCGAGCAGCGCCGCGCCCGCTTCGTCTGCGTCATCTGTCTGTGCTTTCCGGACGGAGAGACGGAGTATTACCGCGGCGAGGTCGAGGGGCATCTCGTCTGGCCGCCACGCGGCGATCTGGGCTTCGGCTACGATCCGGTATTCCAGCCCGAAGGCTATGAGCGTACCTTCGGTGAGATGACGGCAGAGGAGAAGCACGGCTGGAAGCCGGGCGATGAACATGCGCTCTCGCACCGCGCCCGCGCCTTCAAGAAGTTCGCGCAGGCCCGCCTGGGGGCTTCATGAATGCAAGCATGAACGGGTCTCCCGGTTTCGGCGTCTATGTCCATTGGCCCTTTTGTGCGGCGAAGTGCCCCTACTGCGACTTCAACAGCCATGTGCGCCACCAGCCGATTGACCAGCCGCGTTTTGCCGCGGCCTTTGCGCGAGAACTCGATACCATGCGGGCGCGCACGGGCCCACGTACCGTTTCCAGTATCTTCCTGGGTGGCGGTACACCCTCCTTGATGGAGCCAGGAACCGTTGCCGGGATTCTCGATGCCATCGCAGAGAAATGGGCCCTGGCGGAGGATGCCGAAATAACGCTGGAGGCCAATCCGTCCTCGGTCGAGGCAGAGCGCTTCCGCGGCTATCGGCGGGCTGGCGTTAACCGTGTTTCGCTAGGGGTCCAGGCGCTTAACGAAAAAGACCTGCGCCTTCTCGG
Organism: Chelativorans sp. YIM 93263; assembly: GCF_028767125.1. Taxonomy (GTDB): domain Bacteria; phylum Pseudomonadota; class Alphaproteobacteria; order Rhizobiales; family Rhizobiaceae; genus Chelativorans. The sequence goes on along the minus strand of NZ_JAKCWP010000001.1, from coordinate 508,849 downwards.
CCGGCTCCATTCGGTCGACGAGGCACTGCACGCGATCACGCTTGCCCGCGAGACCTTCCCGCGTCTTTCATTCGACCTCATCTACGCGCGACCCGAGCAGTCGGTGGAAGCGTGGAAGGCGGAGCTGGAGCAGGCCATCGGCTATGCGGCCGATCACCTGTCGCTCTATCAGCTCACCATCGAGGAGGGCACACCCTTCTTCGCGCTTCACCAGATGGGCCGATTGAACGTGCCGGACGTGGATTTGGCCGCCGATCTCTACCACGCCACGCAGGAGGTGACGGCATCGCACGGATTGCCGGCCTATGAGATTTCCAATCACGCAAAGCCGGGAGCCGAAAGCCGCCACAATCTCGTCTACTGGCGCTATGGTGAATATATCGGCGTCGGGCCGGGCGCACATGGCCGCTTCATCGAGGAAGGCCATCGGGTCGTCACGTTCACGGAGAAATATCCGGAGAAATGGCTGGAGCTGGTGGAGCGCGACGGCCACGGTGTTTCGGGCGGCGAGACGCTGACCAGCGTGGAAGAAGCCGACGAGCTTCTGCTGATGGGACTAAGGCTGACCGAAGGCATCGATCTGCAACGCTATGAGGCGCTTGCCGGCCGCCCGCTCGCGCCGGCGCGGATCGGCGTTCTGCGTGATGAAGGCTTCGTAGAGCCGGTCGGCAATTCGCGGCTGCGCGCCACCCCCGCCGGCATGGTGGTGCTGGATGCGGTGGTGGCGGACCTGGCGCGGTAAACCCGGAAAAGCGTGTGTTTGGAGCGTCTGCTCCGGCAGTGACACCTTGGCATCATTCCGCCTCGGAGCGCGTTCAATACGATCTCACCGCTTCAGCCTGTTGCGCCGAAACTCGCCGGTGCGGGGCTTATAAGCTCCGCCGCGCCATCCCGGATCTCATAGACCGCATAGCCGCGTTCGCTCGTGCCGTCCGGCCTGAAACGGAATGTGCCGGTGTAGCCGGAAAAGCCGGCGGGATTTTGCAGCCTGGACGCCGTGAAAGCAGCCGCCCCGCCATTTTGGGTCAGTGTGGTCGCCAGAAGGGCCGTGTCATAACCGAGCGCGGAGGTAACGGAAGGCTCTGTTCCGAACCGCTCTTCATAACGCGCCTTGTAGAGATTCATACGGGCGTGGCCGACATCGGCGAACCATCCCCCTTGCAATGCCGGATCGGAAAGGTCCGCGCTTGCCCACTGGCCCGTTCCCAAAAGCTGCTTTCCGGAAAGATCAACCCCGAGTCCACGAAGGGCGGCGACGATCACCCGCGGGCTGTTGCCGCCGTCGGGTATGAAGATGGCATCCGCTTCATCGACAGCCATGGCGATGTCCTGGACAGCCGCTTGCACAGAGGCGTTTTCGTAATCATACCGGCCAACGGCAACCAGATTGCCCCCGGTCTGCCGCAGGGTCGCGCGCGCTTCGTTCTCGGCAAGCTCTCCTGCGGGATTGTTCGGCACGATGGCCACGACGTCGCCAAGGCCATGAGAGGCGGCATGGTTAAGGATCCGCCGGACCAGACCTTCCGGCAGGAATGAATTGAGATAGGTATCGGGGCCTGCCACGGTGCGGTCGGAAGAGAAGGCCACCACCGGCGTGCGGTTCGGCGTAAGAACTGCGGAGGCGGCCCGCACATTCGGAGCAAAGACCGGGCCGATGACCAGAGTTGCTCCTTCCCGGGACGCACTCTCGGCAGCAGCCCTGGCCCCGGCCTCCGTTCCGCCCGTATCCTTCACCACGATCTGCAAGGCGTCGTTTCCGCTGTCATCAAGCGCCATCCGGGCAGCGTTCCTCAGCTCAGCGGCTATTTTCCCGCCATTCCCCTCGGCCGAGAGCGGCAGCAGCATCGCAACCCGGGTGTTCCCGATCCCCAGCGTCTCGCCCTCGACTTGGCCTTCAGGCAGAGTTGCTGAAGGCTGGGCCGGCTGCATGGACGGCAAGCCGTTCGGCACGCTCGGTGTACCGCAGGCGGAAAGGAGGAATCCGGCGGCGACAATCAACAGCATGCCTGCGCGTGCTTTCAGTACGTTTGAAAAATGTGCCACTCTGCTTTTTCCTCTCACCAAGCCCGGCGGCACTTTTGCAACCGGCAGGCCAGCATGTCAAAGAGGTTGCGCAGACTACGCGATTTGCCTGTGAAGGACCGCCGTGAACAATCACGATCAGAAACGCTATTCGATTGGCAGCAGCGCGTTTTCCGCCGTGCCGCCGGAGCCCGCTCTCTATCTCGTGGCCACGCCAATCGGCAATCTGTCCGATATCACCCTGCGGGCGCTGGAGGTACTCGCCGGGACCGACATCGTCGCCTGCGAGGATACAAGGGTCACGCGCGTGCTCCTGGAGCGCTACGGCATCCAGCAGCGCCTGACGGCCTATCACGAGCACAATGCAGAGCAGGCCGGCCCTCGTCTTCTCGCGGCGCTGGAAGAGGGAAAGAGCATTGCGCTGGTCAGCGACGCCGGCACGCCGCTCGTTTCCGATCCCGGGCTCCGATTGGTGCAAGCGGTGCAGGAAAAAGGAGTCCGCGTGGTACCGATCCCCGGGCCTTCGGCGGTTCTCGCAGCGCTTACCGCCTCGGGCTTGCCGACGGACGCGTTTCTGTTTGCGGGTTTTCTGCCGGCCAAGGCCGGACAGAGGCGCAGCCGGCTGGAAGCGCTCGCGGCGACGCCGGCCACCCTCGTCTTTTTCGAATCGCCCCGGAGGCTTGCCGACAGCCTGAAGGCGATGGCCGAGACGCTGGGCGCGCGCCAGGCGGTGGTCGCGCGTGAATTGACCAAGGTTTTCGAGGAAATACGCCGTGGAAGCCTCTCCGACCTGGCGGCGCATTACGCGTCGGCAGGTGCCCCCAAGGGGGAGGTGGTGGTGTGCATCGGCCCGCCGGACGCAGCAGCTCCGGACGTGAAGGATACCGACCGGCTGTTGCTTGCGCTTTCGGAAGAGATGTCGGCATCGAAGGCTGCCGGGGAGGCTGCGCGTATGACCGGAGGAAAGAAATCCGATCTCTATCGGCGCCTTCTCACACTGCGGGCGGAAGGGGAAAAGTGAAGATCGATCCCCGCCGGAAGCGCAGGCGCGCCTATCGTAAAGGCCATCGCGGCGAATGGCTCGCTGCCGCGGCGCTGATGCTGAAAGGCTATCGCATTCTCGCGCGCCGCTATCGAACGCCCGTCGGCGAAATCGACCTGATCGCCCGGCGCGGCAGTCTGGTCATCATCGTGGAGGTGAAGGCCCGGCCCACGCTCGAGGAGGCAATGGAGGCGGTGGGGGCGCTCGCGCAGCGGCGGATCGATGCGGCGCGGACCTTTGGCTGGGGCGCCAGGCGGATCATGCCGACCTCAGCATTCGTTACGACCTCGTCGCCATCCTGCCCCGCCGCTGGCCCGTGCACGTGAAGAACATCTATTCCGGCGCGTGATTCAGCGCCGCTCCACCCGCATTGGCAGGCCTCCCTGGGGCTGCGTGGTGAGCTTCTGCACGGGCCAGGGCTTCGTCTCCGGCAGAAGTTCGAAGCGATAGCGCGACATCAAGGCGGCGAGTGCGATCACCGCCTCCTGCATGGCAAAGGTCGCGCCGATGCACACGCGCGGGCCCGCACCGAAGGGCAGATACTGGAAGCGGCCGATCTCCTCGCGATTGTCGGGATAGAAGCGGGACGGGCGATAGGCTTCCGGGTCGTCCCAGAGCTTGCGGTGGCGGTGTACGGTCCAGGGCATAACGAGGACCTGGGTTCCCCTCGGGATTTCCAGGTCCGTATAGGCGTCGTCCTCGATCGCTTCACGATTGATCGAGGGCGCAGGCGGGTAAAGCCGCATCGCCTCCTCGAATGCCGCGCGGGCGAGCGGCATCAGATCCAGCCATTTGACGGGGTCGGGCTCCCGCGCCAGCACCGCGTCTATCTCGGTCTCGATCCGCGCGCGTTCTTCCGGCAGGTTCGCCAAGCAATAAAACGTCCAGCCAAGCGCCCGGGCAGTGGTCTCGTGACCCGCGCCGATAAAGGTGATGATGTTGTCCTCGATCTCCTGTCGCGTGAGCCCGTCCGGGCCTTCCGCCCGCAAGAGCAAGGTCAGGAAGTCCTCCGGCGCATTTGCGCCATCACGGGCGAGCTTTTCCTTCCGCATCTCCATGGTGCGCCCAACGATGTCGCGGAAGAAGGCAAGCGAATTGCGCCCGAGGAGACGGGTGATGCGCGGCAGCCAATCCGGCGCGCCTAGGAGATCGAGCGGATCCACCCGCCCCATGGTTTCGAACAGGCGGTCCACCTGGTTTGCGAAACCGTCCGGTTCGCCGGCCACCTCGCCGGAAAAGAGCGTTTCGGCCAGTATATCGAAAGTCAGCATGGTCATGTCGCGCGAGACATCGGTCGTGCTGCCGATCCTGTCTTCGTAGCGCGTGGCGAACAGGTTTGCCTGCTTGAGCATCGGGCGCGCGAAACCGGCAATGTGGCGCGGTGTGAAGACCGGCGCCATGGCCTTGCGAGAGCGCCGCCAGACCTCGCCTTCCGCGGTTAAAAGGCCGTCGCGGAGAATCGGCCGGAGGATCTTCTGGCGTACGCGAGCCATCTTGTAGTTCCTGGCATTATCCACCAGCACATGACGAATGAGGCCAGGGTCATTGGCGATCAGCAGCGGCCCGCCGATCCCACCCGCGATAGAGATCCAGGGTTCGTTGTAGGAGGGCTCGCCCCACAGCTCCAGCGGGTTGCGGTAGACGATCCGCATCATCTGAAACGTCGTCGGCGGCTTTTGCCGCGGGCTCGGAGCCGGCGGGCGGAAGGAGGCGGGCTTGGTGTCCATCGGAATGTCCATCTCTTGCTATATCTATGGCCGACGCGGATACGTTCAATCGGAACCTTGCGGGGGGAACCGTGGCCGCTTCCCTGACGTTTTCTAACGTAAACGCACTCATGAAAGGGAAACCGGCATGAACTGGGATCAGGTGGAAGGAAACTGGGAACAATTCAAGGGCAAGGCCCAGCGACAGTGGGGCAAGCTCACCGATGATGACTTAAGCGTTGTGAAGGGCAACCGGCAGGAACTGGCCGGGCGTATTCAAGAGCGTTACGGCAAGGGCAAGGAAGAGGCCGAACGCGAGATTGATGACTGGCTGGCGCGGAACGACCAAGCCGGGTGATCCCCTATCTCGTCTGCCGAGCGATGAATGAGGCGATGCGCGGTGCAATCTCCGCGCGAAAACGAGAGCCGTTGAAGACGCCGTAATGCCCGACGGCCGGTTGAAGATGGTGTTCGCGCAGATCGTCCGGAAGATTGACGCACAGGTCGTGGGCTGCCCTGGTCTGGCCCACGCCCGAAACGTCGTCGTTTTCTCCCTCGATTGTCAGAAGTGCCACTGATCGAACCGCAGCCGGATCGACGGGCTCGCCCCGATGGATCATTTCGCCTTTCGGCAAGGCGTGGCGAATGAAAACCGTTTCCACCGTCTGCAGATAGAACTCGGCCGTCAGATCCATGACGGCCAGATATTCATCGTAAAATTCCCGGTGCTTTTCCGCCGAATCGCCGTCGTCTCGAACGAGATGCAGGAAGAAGTCCCGGTGAGCGGTGACGTGACGGTCGAGATTCATGGCCATAAATCCCGAAAGCTGCAGAAAACCGGGATAGACGGCGCGCATGGACCCAGGATTCGGCCACGGGACGGACATGATGACATTGTCCCGGAACCAGTCGATCCCGCGCTCCTCGGCCAGCCGGTTGACCGCTGTGGGATTGCGCCGGGTATCGACAGGGCCGCCCATCAGGATCATCGAGGCTGGCCGGTTTTTGTCCCCGCGAGCCTCCATCAGCGCAGCAGCAGCCAGGACCGGCACGGAGGGCTGGCAGACGGCCATGACGTGTGCGCCGGGCCCAAGCGCGCCGAGCATCTCGACTACGTAATCAATGTGGTCATCGAGGTCGAAGCGGCCTTGCGCGAGCGGCACCATGCGCGCGTCCGCCCAGTCGGTGATGTAGACGTCGCCGTACGGCAGCATCGCCTCCACCGTGCCGCGCAGCAGCGTCGCATAATGGCCCGACAGCGGCGCGACGATCAGAAGTTTGGGCTCACGCCCGGTTCCCGCCAAACTTTCCTTTTCGAAGTGCAAAAGCCGGCAGAACGGCTTTTCCCAGACGACATTCTCGCGAACCGCAACACTCTTTCCGTTCACCTCCGTCCGGGTGATGCCGAAGGTTGGCTTGTCGTAACGCCGGGTCGTTCTTTCGAAAAACTCCGCGGTCGCGGCGATGGTGCGCCCCCAGGCCGTATCGGCCGCTGGATTATCCGGGCTGGCGTAGAACTGCCGGACCGCATCGGCATAGGCGCGGGCGGGCTGAAGCGCCGCATGCTGCCATTCGAAAAATTGATAATACATGACGAACCGCCCGATTAGCCAAACAGTCCGCAAGTCAAAGAACATTCCATGAAGGGGAAAGTAACGTAATTCTTGTGCAATGCAAAGCGCAAATGCTGCAACGCAACAGACACTGACTACAACATCTTCCGCATGAGCACTCGCCGGGAGGGGTCAATCCCCCTCGGTACTTCCCGGTGAAAGACCTGGCGCAACACATCGCCCGCTTCTCTGAGCGGCAACTCCTCGAAATCCAGCCGGGCATAAAAAGGAGCGTTGAAGGGCACATCGCGAAATGTCGTAAGCGTCACGCCGGCATGGCCCTTCTGTCTTGCCCCGCCAACCACCTTTTCCACGAGAGCCGTCCCGATGCCCTGCTTCTGGTGGCTTGGATCCACAGCAAGCTCACGCAAGTGCAGATTCTGCTCGACGGGACCGAAGATCGCCTAACCCACGGGCTCGCCATTTCGACCGACCGCGGTCAAGGCTTCGTTGCCCACCAGGATGGCCCTATAGTCCTCCAGGCTCGTAACCGGACCGTCGGCCAACTCGGGTAGCCGTGGTCGCGGAAAAGCTCGGTCGCGCGCTGCTCGATACACAGCAGCGCTTCATCGTCCGCCGGCACCCGTGCTCTGATCGAGTAAGCCCGCTCAGCCGCTGAAACCATCAGCCGTCATATCCTTCCACCATCACCAATTCACCCTCGGCAACGGACTGCCGGATAGCCTTGGCTTCCTGATATTCAGGCGAGTTGTAACATTCCTTCGCCATTTCGAGGGAAGGGAACTCGATGACTACGTTCCGGCCGCGGCCTTTGCCTTCCATCGCTTCGTAAGTGCCTCCACGAACCAGGAAACGGGCGCCAAAACGTTCGAAAGCGGGTTTAGCGGTGGCGATGTAGTCTTTGTAGCGTTCGGGATCGCGCACATCCATATGGGCAATCCAATATCCTTTGGCCATTCCTCTTCTCCCTGACAGCCTCTAGCCTCAGCCACTCGCGGTGGTGGCGGCTTCTATTTCTTCCAAAATGGCGCTCGCGGCATTCCTCCGATCTTCCGCGCCGATGATCGGGCGCGCTACAACCAGATGGCTCGCCCCGGCCCTGATCGCATCGGCGGGCGTGACCACACGCTTCTGATCGCCATGGGCAGCACCGGCCGGGCGGATGCCCGGCGTCACAAGGGCGAGATTCGGCCCCACCACACGACGTACCGCGTTCGCCTCCGCGGCTGAACAGACGACGCCGCCCATGCCGGCATCGCGAACCTGTTCCGAGCGGCGCAAGACAAGTGCGTGCGGGTCGTATTCATAGCCCGCATCGACCAGATCCCGTTCGTCCATCGACGTCAATACGGTCACGCCCAGCAGGCAAAGCCCAGAACCCTGGGCCGCGGCAACAGCCGCACGCATGGCCTTGGGATAGGCATGGATCGTCAGCATGCTCATGCCCATGCGCGCAATGTTCTCAACGCCCTTTGCGACCGTGTTGTCGATGTCGAGCAGCTTCATATCGAGAAAGATGTTCTTGCCCGACTGGGCCAGCTCCCGCGCGAAACCCAGCCCTCCGGCGAAGACCAACTGATACCCGATCTTGTAGAACGTGACCGTGTCGCCGAGTTCGGCCACCGCTTTCTCGGCCTCCGCCAGGGTGGGCACGTCCAGACCGACGATCAGGCGGTCGCGGCTATCCTCGATCTTCACCCCTCGGCCCGCCTTGAAAAGAGCCGGGCGTGCTCTATCAGCGTACGGCAGACACGGGTCATGGATTTCTGAAGCCTTTCCTCGATAAAAGCGCCCTTTTCGTCGAACGCTTCCTGGGCGCGGGGGACGGAGCATTGCGGCGTAATCACCTCGGCCTGGATATGCACCAGCACGGCGCGCAGCTGCGCTATGGCGCGAACACCGGCAAAGCCGCCATTGGAGGAGGAGCAGAGTGCCACCGGCTTTCCGCTGAAAGCGCGCATGGGCCTGCCTTGCGCGTCTGTGCTTACGCGGCTGATCCAGTCGATTGTGTTCTTCAGAAGTGGTGGGAGGGAGGAATTGTATTCCGGCGTCGCGATGAGGACACCATCCTGATTGCTTATCTGCCGCGCCAGTTTAACGGCGTTTTCGGGAACACCTTTATCACGCTCCAGATCCTCATTGAGAATGGGGAGCGGATAGTCGAGAAGGGAAATGCGCGTCACATCTGCCCCTTGGAGCGCCAGTTCCTTCGTTGCGGCGTCTGCGGTCTTCCCGCTCAGGGCGCCACTGCGCGTGGACCCGGCGAAAACAAGGATTCGCGGCGTCATATTCTTCCTTCCGAAATCAGCTTAAGCGAACACTACTCCCTAAAAACGCTGAAATCACGCGCGGGACGGGCGACGATACAGCCACAGATGAGCCGGCGGAATGTTGCGGACGACGAAATCGAAACGTTCGACCGAATAGGATCCGCGGCCGGCTGGCACAGGTGAAACCGCGCCATAGGTGATCTGCACAATGGGCCTTCCGGCAGGAAGCAGGTCGAGCAAACGCTCGACCAGGGTAACGCGATCATTGGTGGGAAAATTCAGCAGTGGAATGGCGGAGACGACACTGTCGAAGCTTCGCCCCTTCCACGGTGCAAGCACATTGTCGAGATCGAACGCATCACCCGTTACGAAATTCACATCCGGAAAATCCGCCTGGAGGCGCTCAACGAATTCGGAAGAGTATTCGACCGAAACAAGATTTTCGGGCTTGATGCCGCGCTGCAGAATCGCGCGGGTAATGACGCCGGTACCAGGGCCGAGTTCCAGAACAAGATCGTCACGCTCGGGCCGCACAATGGACGCCATCCGCCGCGCAGTCACGCCGCTGGTTGGGATAACGGAGCCGACCTCCTTAGGCTTGTCCATCCACCCGCGGAAAAAGCGCAACTCCGCGTCAAACCGCTCGGCGAGCGTTTTTTTTCCCAAGCCTTTACCCATCCTTATCCTCCCACCCACTGGGGCGATTCGATATCTAATCTCCGAATGATTCGAAGAACTCTTTCATACGGGAAAAGAACCCTGTCGATTGCGGACTGTTTTCATGAGACGTAATCCGCTCGAATTCTTCAAGCACTTCTCTTTGTTTTTTGGTCAGATTCTGCGGAGTTTCAACCGCTACCTGAATATAAAGATCGCCGACCTGCGGCTGACGAAGGATAGGCATGCCCTTTCCGCGCAAGCGAAACTGGCGTCCGTTCTGTGTGCCTTCAGGCACTTTCACGCGTGTTTGAGAGCCATCGAGCGTGGCAACCTCGAAGGCTCCGCCAAGCGCAGCGGTGGTCATGGAAATAGGAACCTTGCAGAAGAGATCGGCCCCGTCGCGCTGAAAGAACTCGTGCGGCTTGACCGACAGGAAAATGTAGAGATCGCCGGGCGGGCCGCCGCGAAGACCGGCTTCGCCCTCGCCCGCCAGCCGGATGCGCGTGCCATCCTCGATTCCGGCGGGAATGTTGACTGAAAGCGAGCGCTCCTCCGTAACACGGCCCTGGCCGGAGCACTTCGGGCAGGGATCCTGGATGATCTCGCCGCGCCCCTGGCATTGCGGACAGGCGCGCTCGATCGAAAAGAAACCTTGTGCCGCGCGCACGCGGCCTGCGCCGTGGCACATGGGACACTGGGTGGGCGAGGAGCCCGGACGGGCGCCCGAGCCCGAGCATTCGTCACAGCTCACCGAGGTCGGCACGTGGATCTGCGCGGTCTTGCCCGTAAACGCATCCTCAAGCGTGATCTCCATATTATAGCGGAGATCCGCGCCGTGATCGCGCCCGGAGCGGCGCTGGCGTCCGCCCATGATGTCGCCGAAGATGTCCTCGAAAATGTCGGCAAATCCGCCGCCGCCGAAGCCACCGCCAGGGCGTCCGCCCATGCCCCCGTTCTCGAATGCGGCATGGCCATAGCGATCGTAGACAGCCCGTTTCTGCGGGTCGCTCAGCGTCTCGTACGCCTCGTTGATTTCCTTGAACTTTTGTTCGGCCGTCTGATCACCCGGGTTGCGGTCGGGGTGATATTTCATGGCGAGCTTGCGGAAAGCGCTCTTCAGTTCCTTCTCGTCGGCGTTTCTCGATACGCTGAGCGTCTCGTAAAAATCTGCCTTCATGAATCAGAGTTCCCGCATGTTCTTCTTACGCGGACCGGTCCCGTCCCGTGGCCGCAATTTAGGTGTTCAGCCGTGCGAATGCCATAGTTTGCAGTTTTTGGCCAGCAACGCGTCCGCCTGTTTCCGGCAGGGCCGCAGCGCCGAGAACATCCGGGCCCATGTCCAGCAAACCCGTTCGCCGGGTAGAACTGAAAAGCCCGGGCGCTTTCGCCCGGGCTTCTGCATGTCGTCAGCCGCCTTACGCGGACTTCTTGTCGTCTTCGTCGATTTCCTCGAAATCGGCGTCGACAACATCTTCGTCGGACTTGGCCTCGCCGCCTTCACTGGCCGCACCTTCGGCGCCCTCAGCTCCTTCGGCGGCCTGGTTAGCCTCGTACATGGCCTGGCCAAGCTTCATGGAAGCCTCGGCAAGCGCGTTCGTCTTGGCCTTGATCTCCTCGGGATCGTCACCCTCGGTCGCCGTCTTCAATTCGGCAAGAGCGTTCTCGATGGCTTTGCGGTCATCCTCCGAGACCTTGTCGCCATAGTCGCTGAGCGACTTCTCCGAAGAATGGATCAGAGCCTCGGCCTGGTTCTTCGCCTCGACCGTCTCACGGCGCTTCTTATCCGTCTCGGCATTGGACTCGGCGTCCTTGACCATCTTTTCGATGTCCTCGTCGGACAGGCCGCCGGAAGCCTGGATGCGTATCTGCTGCTCCTTGCCGGTACCCTTGTCCTTGGCCGATACGTTGACGATGCCGTTGGCGTCGATGTCGAACGTGACTTCGATCTGCGGCACGCCGCGCGGTGCCGGCGGAATACCCACCAGATCGAACTGGCCGAGCATCTTGTTGTCGGCCGCCATCTCGCGCTCACCCTGGAAGACGCGGATCGTCACGGCATTCTGGTTGTCCTCGGCCGTGGAGAAGGTCTGCGATTTCTTGGTCGGGATGGTCGTGTTGCGGTCGATAAGCCGCGTGAACACACCTCCGAGCGTCTCGATACCCAGCGACAGCGGGGTGACATCCAGAAGCAGCACGTCCTTCACGTCACCCTGCAGCACGCCGGCCTGGATAGCAGCACCCATGGCGACGACCTCGTCCGGGTTCACGCCCTTGTGCGGCTCCTTGCCGAAGAAGTTCTTCACGGCTTCCTGCACCTTGGGCATGCGCGTCTGACCACCGACGAGCACGACCTCGTCAATCTCGCCGGCATTGATCCCGGCATCCTTGAGCGCGGCCTTGCATGGATCGATCGTGCGCGTGACGAGATCCTCCACCAGGCTCTCGAACTTGGCACGGGTAAGCTTCATTGCCAGGTGCTTCGGACCGGACTGGTCGGCCGTGATGAAGGGCAGGTTGATCTCGGTCTGCGCGGCGGACGACAGCTCGATCTTGGCCTTCTCCGCGGCCTCTTTCAGGCGCTGGAGGGCGAGCTTGTCTTCCTTCAGGTCGATGCCCTGCTCCTTCTTGAACTCGTCGGCCAGATAGTTGACGAGCCGCATGTCGAAATCCTCACCGCCGAGGAAGGTATCGCCGTTGGTCGACTTCACCTCGAACACGCCGTCGCCGATCTCGAGAACCGAGATGTCGAACGTGCCGCCACCGAGGTCGTAAACGGCGATGGTCTTGCCGTCCTTCTTATCGAGGCCATAGGCGAGCGCGGCCGCGGTCGGCTCGTTGATGATGCGCAGCACCTCAAGGCCCGCGATCTTGCCGGCGTCCTTGGTCGCCTGACGCTGAGCGTCGTTAAAGTAAGCGGGGACGGTGATAACCGCCTTTTCCACCTTCTCGCCAAGATAGGACTCGGCGGTCTCCTTCATCTTCTGAAGGACCATGGCGGAGATCTGCGAGGGGGAATACTTCTCGCCCTGAGATTCGACCCAGGCGTCTCCATTGTCCGCCTTTACGATGTTGTAGGAGACAAGCTTCTTGTCCTTTTCAACGGTCGGATCCTCAAAACGGCGACCGATCAGTCGCTTGATCGCGAAAAAGGTGTTTTCCGGGTTGGTGACTGCCTGACGCTTCGCAGGCTGACCGACCAGCCGCTCGTCAGAATCCGAAAAAGCCACGATCGATGGCGTCGTGCGCGCGCCTTCAGCATTCTCGATCACCTTCGCGTCCTTGCCATCCATGACGGCAACGCAGGAATTGGTGGTTCCGAGGTCTATACCGATTACTTTTGCCATTCATTCTCTCCACTAAGCAGACTGTCAGGACCCATTCCGGCGTTCCAGGCAACAGCCCCTGTTCACAAGAAAATGCCGCGATGCGTTCTGTCGAGGGAACGCGGGTACGCGACTTGGCGCGTATATAGGAACAGCGTTTTTGTCGCGCAAGGCAACTTTCACCCCTGGGAACAGCAAAAATCCGCGACTTGGCGCCGTTTCCAGGCAAAGTGAGCGATCTATACCGCCTCCCAGCCATCATGCTCGCCAGCGCGGAATATTGCGTCGATAACCTTCTGATTATGCAGCGATTCTTCCAGCGTGAAGATCGAGACGGCCTCGCCGTTCACCGCGCGGACGAACGCCTCCGCCTGCAAGCGGTACTGGCGCTGGTCACTAAAGCGGTAGACGGTGGCGCTTGCGTGGTCGGCGCTGTGCAACGTGACGCAATCGTCGCCGTAGACCCGTGAATTGAAGGGCGTCGCGACGTCGATGAAGCCCTTGTCACCGTGGAAGATCATCTGCTGACGGGCGGCCATCTGCGTGGAGACGTAAAAACTCATTTCGAAGGCGCCGAAATCCGCCTTCACGCTTGCATAGATGTCGGTGCCGAACTTCGGATCGCGCTCGACCGTGGCCTGGATGCGCTCCGGCTCGCGGCCTGTCGCAAAGCGCGTGGTGACGGTCGGGTAAACGCCGATGTCCGGCAAACCGCCGCCGCCGAGCTCGGGCCGGTTGCGCATATTGTCGGGATCGATGTTGTGATAAGAGAACGCGCCCTGTACGTGATGCAGGCGGCCGATGGCGCCCTCTGCGATCAGCTCGCGCACTTTCCGCCATTGAGGGTGGTAGGTGACCATGAACGCCTCGGAGACGAGTACGCCGTTGCGGTCCCGCGCCTCGATCACCTGACGAATATCCTCCGCCTCCAGCGCCAAAGGTTTTTCGACAAGCACATGCTTTTTCGCGTCGGCCGCCTTTACAGCCCACTCGACATGCTGGGACGTGGGGAGCGGGATATAGACACCGTCCACCTCCGAGGAAGCCAGGAGCGCGTCATATGACGAAAAGACATGTGGGATGCCGAAACGGTCGGCGACCGCCTTGCCCCGTGCCTCGTCGCGGCTGGCGATCGCGGTGACCACGCCGTTCTCGGCGTCCAGCAGTTGCGGAATTACGAATTCCCGGCCGATCTTGGCCGTGGATAGAATACCCCAGCGGAACATGGTGTCCTCCTCAAGAATGTTTCGGGAACCTATCGCCGCTCCACGATGAGGTCCACATCGAAATCGACCACGTTGGATTGGAGCGGCGTGCCGACATCATTCCGTAGAGGGGATCAACGTTCTCGCTCGTGCGGCCGGTGAGGTGGTTCCGCGCCGTGGTGTAGAGGGCGCCAGAACAATCCTCCAGTTCGGCCGGTCGAAGCCGCGGGCACGGCCGCAGCGTCTCGCGGATCGGCCCCGCTATGCCGCGAGAGGCGTTGCGCAGCCGATCGAAATAAGCGCCGGCGTACTGTAGATGATCCGCTGACGATTCTTTCGCTACGGTCCCTCAGCCCCGCAGAACACCACCCGTCTGCTTGCCGACATTCTGGACGATGCGGTCCGCGAGCGCCTCGAAATCCTCCTCGGTCAGCGTCTTTTCCACCGGCTGTATGGTCACCTCGATCGCCACGGACTTCTTGTCTTCGCCGAGAGAGGCCCCTTCGAACACGTCGAAGACGCCGACATCCCTGATCAGTTTCTTGTCGGCTGCGGCGGCCGCACGGGTGAGGCGGGCCGCCTCGACCTCCCTGTCCACCACGAAGGCGAAGTCGCGCTTGACCGCCTGGAAAGGTGAAATGTCGAGGCGCGGCTTGGTGCGGGTGGCGCGTGCCTTGGGCTCAGGAATGGCATCGATGAAGATCTCGAAGCCGCAGAGCGGTCCGCTCACATCCAGCGCCTCCAACATCCTGGGGTGGAACTCGCCGAAGGTGCCGAGCACGATCTTGGGGCCGAGCTTGATCGTGCCGGAGCGGCCCGGGTGATACCAGTCTGGCCCGCCTGCCTCGATCTGCACCTTGTCCACCGGCGCGCCGCAGGCCTCCAGTACGGCCAGCGCATCCGCCTTCGCTACAAAGACGTCGACCGGCGCCACGTTGCCCGACCAGTTGCGGCCCGCGCCTTCGAGGCGCGCGGTGCCGCGCCGGACACCGCCGGCGGTCTGGCGCTGGTTTTCCGGGCGGTCGCCTTCATAGGCAGCGCCCACTTCGAAGAGCGCCACATCGGCAAAGCCGCGGTCGGCGTTACGCTGCGCGGCGGCGACCAGGCCCGGCAGCAATGACGGCCGCATGGCCGACATATCCGAAGCGATCGGATTTGCCAGAATCTGCACCGGGTGATCGCCCGCAAAAAGCTTCGCATGGGTTTCGGGAACGAAGCTCCAGGTCACGGCCTCCATCATGCCGCGTACGCCGAGCGCCCGCTTGGCAGCACGCGTGCGAATCTGGCCCGTGGTGAGAACGCGGGTGCTCACGGTGTCCTTCGAGACCATGACCTGCGGCTCGATCCGGTTCACCCCGTGGATGCGCATCACCTCCTCAACCAGATCGGCCTTGCCATCGACGTCCGGCCGCCAGGAAGGCACGGCCACCTCGACCGTTTCGCCGGAGCCCTGCGGCTCGAACCCAAGGCGGGAGAGGATGGAAAGGCTCTCCTCGCCCGGTACATCCAGACCGGTCAGCCGCTCGACTTCCTGCGTCGGGAAGGTGACCCGCTTCGGCGTATGGCCCTCATAACCAACAACCCGGCGTTCGGAGGCCACGCCGCCACAGTTTTCCTGAACAAGATGCGTGGCCAGCTCCAACCCCGGAACCATGAATTCCGGATCGACGCCCCGCTCGAAGCGGTAGCGCGCATCGGTAATGATGCCGAGATCGCGCCCGGTGCGCGCGATGTTGTAGGGCTCCCAGAGCGCCGATTCGATCAGCACATCGGTCGTGTTCTCATCGCAGCCGGAATGTTCACCGCCCATCACGCCAGCGATTGATTCCACACCGTTCTCGTCGGCAATCACGCAATTATCGGGCCCGAGCTCGTATTCGCGCCCGTCAAGCGCCAGCAGCTTTTCGCCTTCCTTTCCGCGGCGGATGACGAGATCGCCCTTCACTTTTGCCGCATCGAAGACGTGCAGAGGCCGCCCGCGATCAAAGGTGACATAATTGGTGATGTCCACCAGCGCGTTGATGGGGCGCAGTCCGATGGCCATCAGGCGCTGCTGCATCCATTTAGGCGAGGCACCGTTCTTCACGCCCGAAACCTGCCGAAGCGCGAAGCCCGGACAGAGCTCCGGCGCCTCGATCTTTACATCGACGGGGCAAGCGTCCTGTCCGGCCACCGGCTCGATCGCGCCCTCCTTCAGCGTGCCGAGACCGGCGGCGGCCAGATCGCGCGCAATACCGTAAACGCTGGTGCAATCGGGACGATTTGGCGTCAGTCCGATCTCGATGACTGGGTCGTCGAGCTTTGCCCATTCGGCAAAGGATGCGCCCACCGGCGCATCCTCCGGCAAGTCGATGATTCCGGTGTGCTCGTCGGAGAGCTGAAGCTCGCGTTCCGAGCACATCATGCCGTGGCTTTCCACGCCGCGGATCTTGCCCACCGACAGCGTGGTGTCGATGCCGGGCACATACGTGCCGGGCGCGGCAAAGGCGCCGACGAGGCCCGTGCGGGCATTCGGCGCGCCGCAGATCACCTGAACCGGCTTTCCGTCGCCTTGATCCACGGACAGCACCTTCAGCCGGTCGGCGTCGGGATGCTTTTCCGCTGAGAGGACCTTGGCGATGACGAAGGGTTTCAGCGCCGATTTGTCGTCGACGGACTCGACCTCGAGTCCGATCATGGTGAGTTTTTCCACTATCTCGTCGAGCGTGGCTTGCGTGTCGAGGTGGTCCTTGAGCCAGGAGAGTGTGAATTTCATCGCAATCGTTCCTCAGGAATTCCGGTCAGCGCTCTATGCTGAAGCGCTCGAAACGTGGCAGGTCATCATCGATCCTTAGAAAAGGTAGGCGGCAGCTCTCGAAAGCGTGTAGCTTCGGCGCGAAACGTTCGGGCTCATCCATCACGCCCAGATTGAAATAGACCTCTCCCGGGAGCCGGTCGTCCCGATAGTCGAGCGGACTGCCGCAACCCCCGCAGAAGCTGCGCTCGACCGGTCCGGCGCGGAAGCTACGGGGTGCTTCGCCTTCGAAGGCCACCTTCGCCGCCGGAAAACCGACGAAGGCCGCAACCGGCGCTCCGGTTGCCTTGCGGCAGTGGTCGCAATGGCAATAAGAGCGCCAGATCGATTCGGCCCGCGCTGTAAACCGCACCGCCCCGCAACGACAGCCGCCGGTGTAAGTCATGAGCTCAACCCTCCGAATAGTGTCGGCATGTCGAGCGGTCGGAAACCGTAGTGGTCGAGCCAGCGCACATCGGCGTCGAAGAAGGCGCGAAGATCGGGCATGCCGTATTTCAGCATGGCGATGCGGTCGATCCCCATGCCCCAGGCAAAACCCTGATACTCGTCCGGGTCGAGCCCGCCATGCCGCAGCACGTTGGGATGAACCATGCCGCAGCCCAGGATCTCCATCCAGTCGTCGCCCTCGCCGAAGCGCACCTCGCCAGGGTTTGAGCGGTCGCACTGGATGTCGACTTCCAAGCTCGGCTCCGTGAAAGGGAAGAAGCTCGGCCGGAAGCGCATATTGAGCGACGGCACCTCGAAATAGGCCTTGCAGAACTCGGTCAGCACCCACTTCATGTTGGCGACATTGGCCGTCTTGTCGATCACCAGCCCTTCGAGCTGGTGGAACATGGGCGTATGCGTGGCATCCGAATCCGCGCGGTAGGTCTTGCCAGGGATAACAATGCGAATCGGTGGCTTCTGCGCCTCCATGGTGCGGATCTGCACGGGCGAGGTGTGCGTGCGCAGGAGCTTGCGCTCGCCCTTCTCATCCGGGCGGAAGAAGAAGGTGTCGTGCATCTCGCGCGCGGGATGGCCCTCGGGGAAGTTGAGCGCGGTGAAGTTATAATAATCCGTCTCGATATCCGGACCCTCGGCAATCGAAAAACCGAGATCGCCGAAGATTGCCGCGATCTCGTCAACCACCTGGCTGATTGGGTGGATACGCCCGCGCTCGGCCGGCGAAGCGGGCACGGGCAACGTGACATCCACCTTCTCCTGCTCCAGCCGTTGCGCGATCGCGGCATCGCGCAGGTCAGCCCGGCGCGATGAGAGCGCCTCGTTGACGCGGTTCTTCAGCCCGTTGATTGCCGGGCCCATCACCTGCCGTTCTTCCGGGCTCATGCCGCCCAGCGTTTTCAGTTTCTCCGAGATCGTCCCCTTCTTGCCAAGGGCCGAAACGCGCACGGCTTCAAGCGCCTGCTCGTCGCCGGCGCCAGCGATCTCGTCCAGGATCGTTTTCTCCAATTGGTCCAGGTCGTCCATGGTCCTTCCTTTATCCTCGGCCAGGGCCGAGCCGCCCCTTATCTGTTCGTATTCCGTTTTGCTCACGAAAAAACCCGCGCCAGCCCAGCCAGCGCGGGTTCCCGAAAATCCAAACTGCTGCTTCGGGGAGCGCTGGCTAGCGGACAGCGCTCTCAAAAGCGTTCGGTGTCGTATCCTTGAGATAGGCGAGCGCGGCCTTGGACTTGTCCGCCAGTGCGGCAAAAGCCTGCGGCTCATGGATGGCTATATCGGACAGAACCTTGCGGTCGATCTCGATACCCGCCTTGTTCAATCCATCGATGAAGCGGCCATAGGTCAGCCCGTGCTCGCGCGCAGCGGCATTGATACGCTGGATCCAGAGCGCCCGGAAATTGCGCTTGCGGGCCTTGCGGTCGCGATAGGCGTACTGGAGAGACTTCTCCACCGCCTGCCGGGCGACCCGAATCGTGTTCTTGCGGCGGCCGTAGAAACCCTTCGCGGATTTCAGAACCTTCTTGTGCTTGGCGTGGGTGGTCACACCCCGTTTGACGCGTGCCATGATATGATCTCCTTAAACTGTTCCGGCGCGGCGGTTAGCCGTAGGGCATGAACTTCTTCACGATCTTGGTATCGGGATCGGAAAGAACCATCGTGCCCCGCGCGTTGCGGATAAACTTGTTGGAACGTTTGATCATCATGTGCCGCTTGCCCGCGGCCTGCACTTTGAGCTTACCGGTGGCGGTCACCTTGAACCGCTTCTTGACGGAAGACTTGGTCTTCATCTTGGGCATTTTGCTTCTCCGAATTTCCTGCGCCCGCCGCGTTGTTTTCTTATAACCGCCGGGCGTAAAGCATTACGAGCCGCCACGGCATGCCCTGCCGGACGGCTCACGAAACCGCGGCCTTATAGCCGGGTGTTTTGAAAAGCGCAACAGGATTCCGACCGCGCGAAGCGTGACCCCGCGCCGCCGGTTGAACCTGTCGCGAATTGTCAACGCGGCGCCAGAACCATCATCATCTGGCGGCCTTCGAGCTTCGGCTCGGCTTCAACCTTGGCGATCGGCTCGACCTCCTCGCGCACGCGGTTGAGTAGCTGCATTCCGAGTTCCAGATGCGCCATCTCGCGGCCGCGGAAGCGCAGCGTCAGCTTCACCTTGTCGCCGGCCTCGAAGAAGCGACGGACCGCCTTCATCTTCACCTCATAATCATGGGTGTCGATGTTGGGCCGCATCTTGATCTCCTTGACCTCGAAGGTCTTCTGCTTCTTACGCGCCTCGGATGCCTTCTTCTGGCTCTGGTATTTCATCTTGCCGAGGTCGGTAATCTTGCAGACGGGCGGATCCGCGTTGGGCGAAACCTCGACGAGGTCAAGGCCGGCCTCGTCGGCCGTCCGCAAGGCGTCGTCAATCGCGACGACACCGCGATTGTTGCCGTCATCATCAATGAGCTGGACCCGGGGTACCCGGATTTCACGATTTGCGCGAGGGCCTTCCTTTACGGTGGGCGGCGCTTTGAATGGTCTGCGAATGGTCGTAGTCTCCTCAGATCGTTGACAGAAACGGCTATTGCCCGAACGGCTCGGCCAAGCCTATGTGTGTTCGGAGCAGTGAGAGTCAATAACACAAGGTGGCGAAAGAATCACGGGGCAAGCGGCGGTATATGCCCTTTCTCCGGAACCGTACAGCCGACGGCACTTTCGCGTAAAGGAGGAACCGCCATGAACGAGATCGCCCCGGAGCGAATCGAGGTGAACGGGAATGCCATCGCCGTGCGCCACCGCGCCGGCCGTGCGCCGGGGCTCGTATGGCTTGGGGGCTATCGTTCCGACATGTCAGGAACCAAGGCTGCCGCGCTCGACGAATGGGCCGGCGAGCAGGGTCTCACCGCCACCCGGCATGACTATTCCGGCCATGGCGAATCCGGCGGCGACTTCGCGGATGGCACAATTTCGCGCTGGCTGGAGGAAAGCCTCGCCGTTTTCCGCCATTTCACGCAAGACCGGCAGATCCTCGTCGGCTCATCCATGGGCGCCTGGATCGCACTTCGAATGGTGCAGGAGTTGCGGAAGGCCGGCGAAGGAGATCGCGTGGGGGGACTGTTGCTTCTGGCTCCTGCGCCGGATTTCACGACGGAGCTGATAGAGCCGGCGCTGAATGCCTCCCAGCGGGAAGCGCTGGAGACCCAGGGCTATTTCGAGGAAGCGTCGGACTATTCTCCCGAGCCGAATATCTACACCAGAGCCTTTCTCGAGGACGGGCGCCGCAATCGCGTGCTCGAAGGCATCATCGATACGCATTGCCCGGTTCACATCCTGCAGGGCATGGCGGATCCGGACGTACCTTACCGCCATGCCATGCGGCTGGTCGAGCACCTGCCGGCCGACGACGTGACGCTCTCTCTCATTCGCGGAGGGGACCACCGGCTCTCCCGCCCGCAGGATATCAAGCTCATCCTGCGGGTGGCGGCCTCGCTTGTCGAGCATGCGGCAAAGGGCTGACAGATACCTTTTATCTTCTATGAATTGAATGAGAGACTGAGCACGCGATCCGGTTTAAGCGCCTTCTGCCTTGAAAGAGCCCCATGGCCTTCCCATTTCAATCGGGCGGCAGCCTTTGATGAACCTGATGCGGGCGCAGCCTTTGATGAACCTGATGAGGAACCGGTAATGACGAATTCAGCAATGATCCGGCCGGCCTGGACGCCGGCAACGATCGCCTTGATGGTGATCGGCTTCATATTCTTCTGGCCGCTTGGCCTTGCAATGCTTGCCTACATCCTTTGGGGTGATCGGCTCGGCGATTTCAAGCGGGAAGTGAACCGCGCGACAGACGGCATGTTCTCCAATTATCGCTCGGCCACACGCGCTCATGCGCGCACAGGTAATGTTGCTTTCGACGAGTGGCGTGAGAAAGAGCTGGAGCGCCTCGCCGAAGAGCGCCGCAGGCTCGAGGCGATGCGCGATGAGTTCGATGAGTATGTGCGCGAACTCCGCCGTGCCAAGGACCAGGAAGAGTTCGACCGCTTCATGAACGAGAAAGCCAATCGCGGTTCGAACGCCCCCACAGCGGATATCGACTGATCTTCGCGGTCGAGACCAACAGCCTACCCCTTCTAAGCGGCGCCTCCGGGCGTCGCTTTTGCATGGCGGCATGACCGCAGAATTTTCGCTCACTCCCGGAGCGAATCACCTATCCTGAGTGCATGTTGGCCCGCCGTTCCAAAACAGCTCCGCTAAGGACCGCCTCGACCGAGCGCACACATGTCGTCGCCGGGCGCGAACTGCCGCTGAAAATCGTCGAGAACGCCCGGGCTCGCCGGCTGACGCTCAGGATCCAGCCAGGCGGGGCCGGGTTGCGCGTCACGGTTCCGCCGGGGCTTTCCGCGCGCGAAGTGGAGCGCTTTCTGACGCGTCATGAAGGCTGGCTGAAAGAACGCCTGCAAAAACTGCCCGAGCAGCCGCTCGTGCGGGCCGGGATCAAGGTTCCTTTGCGCGGCGTGCCCCATCTCGTGGTAAACGAGCCGGGCCGGCGCGGTACCGTGACCGTCACCGAGGTGGACGGCCAACCGGCCCTGGTGGTCAATGGCGATCCACGGCATCTGCCGCGGCGCATCGCCGATTTCCTGAAACGCGAGGCACGGCGGGAAATCGAGCCGCTGGTTGCCCGGCACACGGCCCAAGCCGGCCGGCGGGCAAATGCGATACGCTATCGGGATACAAGCAGCCGCTGGGGTTCATGCACCTCCGACGGCACGCTGTCCTTTTCCTGGCGCATCATGATGGCGCCGCGACCGATCATAAATTATCTGGTTGCGCACGAGGTCGCCCATCTCAAAGAGATGAATCACGGCCCCCGTTTCTGGAAGCTGTGCGAGGAACTCTGCCCCGACACCGCCCGCTGCAAGGCCTGGCTGAAGCGGAACGGAACCGCGCTGCAGGCGATACGGTTCGACTAGCTTCGCAAATCAGGATGGCCATGTTCCCGCGCGTTTATCCGTCAGCAAGTTTCTCGCCACCTAACCCGTTTTTTTTATTTTCTCGCCGCCATCACTTGTCAGCATATGTCAGCAGGCTGATTTCTTTTTTCTAGGAATTTTATCCCCGCCCTCTCAGCCGCTCTTATCATGCACCCATCGCCCTCACGGGAACCGGATGCGCACCGGGTGTTCGGGAGGGCGGCGGCAGCCTCCCCCTCCAGGGATCCGGTACCTGGAGGCATGTGAGGGCCCGCAACTGGCCGGCGGCGCCGGGGTGCTGGGTGACAGTCAGCTTCGGCGGAACAACCGGGCACCGGGTTCCAGACGGTGTCGGGCAGCCGCGGAGACGCCGCTAGGTCTTCTTCTTCGGCCCGGCCAAGACCACCCCCTACTTGGGTGCAGCCGGGCAGGAGAGAGAAGCCCGAGTGACCGGCCAACCGCGGGACAGCGGTCGGCGGGGCGCGTGGAACGCGCCACATAAACTAACAGAGAGGCTCGGACCACGCGCCCCGTTTCCCGATCTTTGACAAACCTCGGCGGAGAAGAGCCGCGCGGGAACGAATAGGTATGCCTCCATGGAACCTGTAAAGTCTCGATTCTCCGCTCGACCTCGCGCAATCACACCTCGACTCAAACGCCATTTCATGTCACTTCCTGTCCCATGACACTCGACATCAAGATATGCGGTCTCAAGACCGAGGAGGCGGTTACCGCCGCGCTGGACGGCGGGGCGAGCCATATCGGTTTTATCTTCTTTGAGAAGAGTCCGCGCCATGTCAGCGCTGAAGAAGCCGGGCAGCTCAGGCGTCTGGCCGAGCGTCGGGCGAAGGTGGTGGCCGTCACGGTTGACGCCGAGGACTCGGAGCTGGATCGGATCTTGGAAGCCATGCGCCCCGACCTCCTGCAGCTTCACGGCAAGGAAAGCCCGGACCGGGTCGGCGAGATCAAGGAACGCTCCGGACTGCCGGTCATGAAGGCGATTCCGATCCGCGAGTCGGAAGATCTCGACGCCCTCACACGCTACCGCGGGATTGCCGACCGCTTCCTGCTCGACGCCAAGCCGGCCGCCGGGGCCCGGCTTCCCGGCGGAAACGGAATCGCCTTCGATTGGTCGCTTCTGGCTTTTCTTGACGAAGAAGTCGATTACATGCTTTCCGGTGGCCTGAACGCTGCCAATATCGGCGAGGCCCTTACGGTCGTTCGTCCGCGCGGCATTGATGTTTCCTCCGGCGTGGAGCGAGCGCCGGGCGAAAAGGACCCGGAACTGATACGCGCATTCTTCAGCGCCACAAGGTCGGCGCGCAGCGGTAATGCGGCATGACAACAGGAGACGGCATGAACAAGCCGGCTGAACCAAACTCCTTCCGCACCGGCCCGGATGAACAGGGCAAGTTCGGCATTTTCGGCGGCCGTTTCGTGGCCGAAACGCTGATGCCGCTGATTCTGGAACTGGAGAGCCACTGGAACGCGGCCAGGGAAGATCCCACGTTCAAGGCGGAGCTGGACGATTTGGCCACGCATTACACGGGCCGGCCCTCGCCGCTTTATTTCGCCGAGCGGCTGACGGAGCATCTTGGCGGCGCCAAGATCTACTTCAAGCGCGATGAGCTGAACCACACCGGCAGCCACAAGATCAACAATTGTCTCGGTCAGATCCTGCTGGCCAAACGAATGGGCAAGACGCGCATCATCGCCGAGACCGGCGCTGGCCAGCACGGTGTGGCGACAGCCACGGTGGCGGCCCGCTTCGGCCTGCCCTGTGTCGTCTATATGGGCGCGACGGACGTCGAGCGGCAGGCGCCGAACGTCTTCCGCATGAAGCTGCTGGGAGCCGAGGTGAAGCCGGTGACGGCCGGCCACGGCACGCTCAAGGACGCCATGAACGAAGCTCTGCGCGACTGGGTGACCAATGTCGAGGACACCTACTATCTGATCGGAACGGCAGCGGGCCCGCATCCCTATCCGGAGCTGGTGCGCGAGTTTCAGTCCGTCATCGGCCGCGAGGCGCGGCAGCAGATCCTGGAAGCCGAAGGCAGGATGCCGGACCTCTTGGTCGCCGCGGTCGGCGGCGGCTCCAACGCCATCGGACTTTTCCATCCTTTCCTCGACGACAAGGAGGTTTCCATCGTCGGCGTGGAAGCGGGCGGCAAGGGGCTTGAAGGCGAGGAGCACTGCGCGTCGCTGACGGCCGGCACACCCGGCGTTCTGCATGGTAACCGCACCTATCTGCTGCAAAACGACGACGGACAGATAAAGGAAGGCCACTCCATCTCCGCCGGGCTCGACTATCCCGGCATCGGGCCGGAGCATTCTTGGCTGAAGGAGACGGGGCGCGTCGAATATGTGCCGATCACAGACGACGAGGCACTGGAAGCTTTTCAGCTTCTGACCCGCCTCGAAGGCATCATTCCCGCGCTCGAGCCCGCGCACGCGCTGGCCGAGGTCATCAAGCGCGCACCGAAGATGGGGCGCGATGAGATCATCATCATGAACCTGTGCGGACGCGGCGACAAGGACGTCTTCTCCGTCGCCAAATATCTGGGCAAGGACATCTGATGAGCCTGCACTTCATCGACATCTGGGTAAACTGCCCCGACCGGGAAACGGCCGAAAGGATCGCGGCAGCGTGTATCGAGGAGCGGCTGGCCGCCTGTGCCAATATTTTCGCCCCGATCGCCAGCCAGTATCGCTGGAAGGGCGGAGTCGAGACGGATGAAGAGGTACCGGTGGTGCTAAAGACACGGGCCGAGCACTTCAAAGCCGTTTGCGACACGGTGCGGCCCTTGCACCCTTTCGAGGTGCCATCCATCGTGGCGACGGAACTCACCCATATCGACCAGGCCTATGCCGACTGGTTGCGCGAGGAAACGAGGGAACCGGCATGACCGCCACCCGTATCGAGAGGCTTTTTGAACGTCTGAAGGCCGAAAACCGTCCGGCTCTGGTGACCTACTTCATGGGCGGCGATCCCGACTACGAGACGTCGCTTTCCGTCATGAAGGCGCTGCCCAGGGCCGGCAGCGACATCATCGAGCTCGGCATGCCTTTTTCCGACCCGATGGCGGACGGACCGACCATCCAGGCAGCGGGGCTCAGAGCGCTGAAGGGCGGGCAGACCCTCGCCAGGACACTTGAGATGGCAAAGACGTTCCGCGAGGAAAACGACGACACACCGATCGTCATGATGGGGTATTACAACCCTATCTACACCTACGGCGTCGAACGCTTCCTCATCGATGCAAAGGCGGCCGGGGTCGACGGTCTCATCATTGTCGACCTGCCGCCTGAAACGGATGACGAATTGTGCCTGCCGGCGCTTGAGGCGGGCATCCATTTCATCCGCCTTGCCACGCCGACAACGGACGACAAGCGGCTGCCAAAGGTGCTCGAAAACACTTCGGGCTTCGTCTACTACGTCTCCATGACCGGAATCACCGGTTCGGCATTGCCGGATGCCTCGAAAGTGGGCGCGGCGGTCTCGCGCATCAAGCGCCACACAACGCTGCCGGTCTGTGTCGGCTTCGGCGTGAAAACGGCGAGCCAGGCGCGCGCCATCGGCGCAGCCGCCGACGGTGTGGTGGTCGGCACGGCCATCGTCAACGCCGTGGCCAACGTCATCGGACCGGATGGGCGCACCACTGCTGATCCGGCCGAGGCGGTGGCCACGCTGGTGCGCGGATTGGCCGAGGGCGTGCGCGAAGCCCGCCTTGCAGCCGCCGAATAAAGAACGCATTTATACCGGATGAATACACTCCGGAATGGAAAGGAAGGGCCGGGCCCATGAACTGGATCACCAATTATGTGCGGCCGAAGATCAATTCCATGTTCGGCCGGCGCGAAATGCCGGAAAATCTCTGGGTCAAATGCCCGGAAACGGGGGAGATGGTTTTTCATAAGGATCTGGAGGAGAACCAGTCAGTTATACCGTCCTCCGGCTATCATATGAAGATTCCGGGCAAGGCGCGGCTCAATTTCTTCTTTGATGACGGCCAGTACGAGCTTTTGGAAAATCCGAAGGTTCCGACCGATCCCCTGAAGTTCCGCGACGAGCGGCGCTACTACGATCGCCTGCGCGATGCACGCACGAAGACGGGGCTGGAAGACGCGGTGATAAACGCCGTTGGTCGAATCGAGGGGCTGGAGATACTCGCGACCGTCCAGGATTTCGCGTTCATCGGCGGCTCGCTCGGCATGGCGGCGGGCGAGGCGATTGTCCGCGGATTCGAGACGGCTGTCGAGCGCCAGCTTCCGTTGGTGCTTTTCGCGGCCTCCGGCGGCGCACGTATGCAGGAAGGCATTTTCTCGCTGATGCAACTGCCGCGCACCACCGTGGCGGTCGACCGGCTGAAAGAGGCGGGACTGCCCTATATCGTCGTGCTCACCAATCCGACGACGGGCGGCGTGACGGCTTCCTACGCCATGTTGGGCGACGTCCACATTGCCGAGCCGGGCGCGTTGATCGGCTTCGCCGGCCCGCGCGTCATCGAGCAGACGATCCGCGAAAAGCTGCCGGAAGGTTTCCAGCGTGCCGAGTATCTGATGGAGCACGGCATGGTGGATATGGTCGTGCCGCGGCCGGAGCTGAAGGAGACCATTGCGCGGCTTCTGAA
The DNA here is from genome assembly GCF_028767125.1 of Chelativorans sp. YIM 93263. Classification (GTDB taxonomy): domain Bacteria; phylum Pseudomonadota; class Alphaproteobacteria; order Rhizobiales; family Rhizobiaceae; genus Chelativorans. The sequence continues at coordinate 482,222 of NZ_JAKCWP010000001.1, read as the reverse complement.
GATCCTGCTCAAGACGCCGAGTGTTTCGCCCGAAGACGAGGTGACGGCCGAACTTCCCGCGCCGGAGGAAGCCGAACCCGCCGAAGAATCCGAACAGGCGTAAAGGCTGTCAGGGAGACTTCAGGCAGGCGCATGACCGTGGACACCGCCGAACGCGCCATCGAGCGCCTCATGTCGCTCCATCCCAAGGGCTTCGACCTGTCGCTGGAGCGCATCTCCCGGCTGCTGGAACGCCTGGACAATCCGCACGAGAAACTTCCGCCCGTCATTCACATCGCCGGCACGAACGGCAAGGGCTCGGCGGCCGCCTTTGCGCGCGCGCTCCTCGAAGCGAGTGGCAGAACGGTACATGTCCATACCTCTCCGCACCTGGTGAACTGGCACGAGCGCTTCCGGCTGGGCGCGGAGGGCGGCGGGCAGCTCGTCGAGGATGCCGTGTTATCCGAGGCCGTAGAGCGCGTCGCCGTGGCCAATCGCGGAGAGATGATCACCGTCTTCGAGATTCTCACCGCCGTCATGTTCATCCTGTTTTCAGAGCATCCTGCCGACGCGGCCATCGTCGAGGTGGGCCTCGGCGGTCGTTTCGACGCTACAAACGTTATTGCGAAGCCGGCCGTGAGCGTCATCATGCCGGTGGCGATGGACCATGAAGCCTATCTAGGCGACCGGGTGGAACTGATCGCCGCCGAGAAGGCGGGCATCATCAAACGCGGCGTGCCAGTGATTGTCGGCCAGCAGGAGTGGGATGCGGCGCGCGAGGTCATGATTGAAACGGCCGAGCGGCTCGGCGCGCCGCTCAGCATTTACGGCCAGGATTTCATGGCGTTGGAGGAGAACGGCCGGATGGTCTATCAGGACGATGATGGGCTTTTCGACCTGCCTCTGCCGCGCCTTGTCGGGCGCCATCAGCTTTCCAACGCCGCTGCTGCCATCTCCGCGGTTAAGGCCGCCGGGTTCCCGGTCAGCGACCGCGTTGCCGAGCAGGCCATGACGGATGTCTCATGGCCCGGCCGCCTGCAGCTTCTGCCCGAGGGCAGATTGACGTCGCTCGCTCCGGAAGGGGCGGAGATCTGGATCGACGGCGGGCACAATCCGGACGCCGCGGCTGCCATCGCCGAAGCGCTGGCCGAAGCGGAAGATAAGCGGCCGCGGCCGCTCCTCCTCATTATCGGAATGCTCAACACCAAGGATCAGGCGGGATATTTTCACGCGTTCGCGGACATAACCCGGCACGGCTACACCGTGCCGGTAGCGAACAGCGACTCAGGCGTTCCAAATTCGGAACTTGCCGCCCGGGCGACGGAGGCCGGGGTTCCGGCCGAACCGGTGAACTCGACCGCGAACGCATTGAAGCTCCTGCGCGACACTTGGCACGAGGCGGTGCCGCCGCGAATCCTGATCGGCGGCTCGCTCTATCTGGTGGGCGAGGTACTGGCGGAGAACGGAACCCCGCCGCGCTGACTGGAACTTTGCCGAAATAGAAAGACCCGGCGCCAAGGCCGGGTCTGGAAAACTTGCTTGCCTGCAAATGCGCTATGCGACCGCACCGCCGATCCAGGCCGAAAGCGCTGTCTTGGGCGCGGCGCCGACCTTCATATCGGTCACTTCGCCATCCTTGAAAAGCATCAGCGTCGGAATCGAACGCACACCATACTGCGCAGCGATTTCCGGGTTTTCGTCGATGTTCAGCTTGGCGACTTTGATCTTGCCGTCCATTTCCCCGGCAATTTCCTCGAGCGCCGGGGAAATCATCTTGCAGGGGCCACACCATTCCGCCCAGAAATCCACGACGACAGGCTCGCTCGCCTGCAGGACATCGGACTGGAAACTGTTCGTATCAACGGTGACGGTGGCCATCAGCCTCTCCATATATCACAAGAGTTGTCCCTGCATGTGGGGAACGGTGGAAACGAGTTCAATGCTTCTTTTGTCACGCCTTCGTGAGTCGGGCAAGCGCAGCGCCCAGTTCGTCACCGCCCAGCGGAAGGAGCCGCGGAATCTCGGTAAACAGCAAGGCGGCCGAGATGCGCTTGCTCGGATAAAGCGGCTTCAGAAGCTCCACATAAAGAGCGAGCTGGGCGATATAACCTTCCGGCACGTCTTCAATCACCTCCGGCGCAGGCCGGTTGGTCTTGTAGTCTACGATCAGCACTTCCTTATCGGTAACGGCAAGACGATCGATCTTGCCGCTCACCGCGCGGCGCGCGCCGGCTATCATCAGTTCTCCCATTACCGAGACCTCCGCCCGCGAATCGCTTGAGAAGATCGGGGCGAAGCTCGCATCCTCCAAGACCTTGATGACGGAGCGGCAGGCATTCTCCCGCTCCAGCTGCGTCCACTTTGCACCCACACGCCCGAGATAGCGGCGTACCGCAGCCTCTCGGTCAACAGGCGGGAGTTCGGGCAAGACCTGGAGCAGGCGGTGCACCGCATTACCGCGTTCGAGCGCCAAACCCGGCTGAGATGCGGCATCCAGAACCGGCGAGCGCTTCAAGGCTGCCGGTTCGTAATCGTCCTCGATAAGGGCGCCGGCGCCCGAAGGCGAGAGAGGGCGCGGCAGAGCGGGCGGCGGTGGGAGCGGTTCCCGCAATTCCGTCGGCAGGTCGAATGTTTCCGATTCCATCTCCCCCGTTTCTTCGATGGCAGTTTCCGATACAGGCGTCACCCGGAAGCGGAGCACGGGTGCTTTGAGAGCGGGCTCCTCGATCATTTCTGTACCGGCCTGATCGGAAAATGCCTCGCTGACAAGTGTATGCCAGCTCAGCGGCGCCGGTCCGCGCACCCCGTGATAGCCACTGACGATGAGGCGGTCTTCGGCGCGCGTCATCCCGACATAAAGCAGGCGGCGATACTCTTCTTCGCCCTTGCCCCGGAAATCAGTTTCAAACTGACGGGCGACAGAATTGGCCAGGTCTCTGCCCTGCCGCCAAAGATAGCCGGTCAGGGGCGGACCCTCACCCTTCATCGGAAAGGGCATCAGATTTGGCATGTGACTGTTGCTGACCGGCGCGCTTCCGGGATCCACAAGGAAGACGACCGGCGCTTCCAGCCCTTTCGCCGCGTGAACGGTCATGATGCGGATTTCGTCGCGCGACTGGTCCATTTCCCGCTTAATCTCGGGCGCCGCGCCCTCCAGCGTCGCCAGAACGGATTCCAGGCCGATCAGGCCGGTCTTCTCGGCCGCCAAACAGTAGGAAAGGAACTCATCGAGGATATCGTTCGCCTCATGCCCCAATCGGGCGACAAACTGGCCGCGTGCGCCCTCCCGCGCCGGCGTGCCGGAGAGAAGGCCGGCGTAGAATTCGAAGACGGGTTTGAACGCCGCCTCGGACTGCCATCCGAGAAGAATCTCCAGGATCGAGCTCAGCTTCGCGTCCGTCTGTGCCTTTTCGCGCAAGGTGCCAAACAGGGAAGCGTTGTCTTTGCGCGGCGATGCGAGATCAAACAGCGCATCCTCATCCAGATCAAAAAGAGGGCTTTTCAGAACAGCGGCGAGCGAGAGATCGTCGTGAGGCTGGAGGAGGAAACGCCCAAGCGCCATGAGATCCTTGACCGCTATATGTGCGGTTAGGCGCAGTCGGTCGGCGCCGGCCACCGAGATGCGCCGGTTTTTCAGGCTTCTGGAGAGCGCATGGACGAAACGATCACGTTTTCTCACCAGGATCATGATATCGCCGGGCCGGAGGCGGCGATGCTTTCCCTCCAGCACTTCGCCGTTCTTCAACCAGGTCTCGATTTTTGCAGCGATCACTTCTGCCAGACGCGCGGCAGGGGCAGAAGCGTGGTCTACCGGTTCAGTCCAGTCGTCGGGCTCCTCCACCACCTCAGGACCCAGAGGCGGCCAAATCTCGACGTAGCCGGGGGCGTTTTCGCGTATTGCCTTGTGCTCGACCGGTTCTTCATCGCGCGTCAATCCGCGGCGAGCTTCCTCACGTGCAAAGACCCGGTCAACCGCGCGCAAAACATCTTCGGTCGAGCGGAAGGAGCGCATGAGCCGCACGCGCTCGAAGCGCCCTCCCGAGTGGGGCACGTGTGTTGCGAAGGTAGCACCCGTTTCCGCGAAGGCTTCAGGTTCAGCGCCCTGGAAGGAGTAAATCGACTGTTTTTCGTCACCCACGGCAAAGATCGTGCGATCGACACCCTCGCGCTGACCCTTTCCGGCGAAAAATTCCTCGGCCAGGGCCTGCACGATCCGCCATTGCTGCGGGCTCGTGTCCTGCGCCTCGTCGATCAGGGTATGGTCGATGCCGCGGTCGAGCTTGTATTGAACCCAGGGGCCGACATCCTCGCGGGCGAGGAGACGCAGCGTGCGCATGATGAGGTCGTTGAAATCGAGAAAGCCGCGGGCGCGCTTCAGCTTCTCGTAGCGGGCGATCAATGCATCGGCGATGGCAAGCGCACCGCTCGTAGCCTCCAACATACGGAAAAGCGCCAGCCGGTCGGCCGCTGCGCCAATCGCCTCGACCGCCGCCAGATAGCGCTCGTATATGCCCGGCAAACGGGTCTTCAGCGCCGCCTTGAAGGTCTTTTCCCCATAGGGCTCGCCACTGTCTTTCAGGAAGGCTTTCGCCAGAAACTCCAGCCGGCGAATGGAGTCGGTCTCAGCAAACGCTTGAGATGCAAAAGGAACAATATACTTCAGGACGCTGCGCGCGTCGGTCTCTTCCGCCGCCTGGACGAAAGTGCCGAACTCGGCCGGGCTGAAGCCAGACACAGGCCAGACATCCTGTGCCAGCTTTTCCGCCGTTTCCCCTTCGGAGAAGCCGAACTGCGCAAGAAGGCTCGGATAAGGGCGCTTTTCGTCCCACACGGCATCGATGAACCGGCGCAGATCTTCACGCTTCGCCACGATTTCCGTGAGCAGATTCTGCAACCCAGCTTCACCGCCGCGATCCAGCACCTGGGCGAAGGCATCGGCGAGCGGTCCGTCACGCTCGGCCGCGACACGAGTCAGCAAATCGCGGCGGGCCTCGGCGAAAAGGACCTCCTCCATTTGCGTGTCGAGCAATTCGAAGTGACCTGCAATATTCGCCTCCAGCGGGAATTGATGCAGGATGGCTTCGCAAAAAGCGTGGATGGTCTGGATCTTCAAGCCGCCGGGCGTTTCCAGTGCTCGGGCGAAAAGACGGCGCGCGCGGCTGAGCTTTTCCGGGTCGGGCCGGAAGCCTTCGAGCTTTTCCACTTCGTCCGCGAGCTTCTCGTCCGGCAAGAGGCTCCAGCCGGCCAGGTTTTGAAACACGCGATTGGCCATGTTCGCGGCGGCAGCGCGTGTATAGGTGAGACAGAGAATTTTGGAGGGGTCTGTCCCCTTGAGTAGCAGGCGGATCACCCGGCTTGCCAGCACATGCGTTTTGCCCGATCCGGCGTTCGCCGACACCCAGGCGGAAAGATCCGGGTTCGAAGCCAGCGCCTGGCTACGGAGCGTGTCTTCGGGAATGCGGAAATCTTTCGTCATTCCGTGCCTCCCGAGCCCTCGGCATCACCCCCAGCCGACCATTCCAGCACCCGCGCAAGGTGATCGTAATCACCCTCGACATCGCCTTCCTTGAAGGGAAGGGCGCGGGAGAGATAACCGGTCTCGGTGCGCCCGTAATAGGCAAGCAGCTTCTCCAACCGCTCCCATGCTTCTTCGGCCAGAGCGCTCCCGCTCTTTTCGGAGTTTCTGATCTTGAGAATTGATTCCGGTTCCAGGCTCCCGTTCGCCCGCAGTCGGACATAGCAGAGGTCACCTGGGGTAAGCCCGCCCAAGTCCTTGAAGGCTCCACGGCTTACCAAAGCGGCCTCCAGCGGAAGCTGGGGCGCGAGAAGACGGTGTGCCTGTGTCTTGGAGGGCTGGGAGCCGGTCTTGTAGTCGATAATGTCGGCGGTGCCGTCCAGCCGGATGTCCACACGGTCCGCACGGCCTGACAAACGCTTGCCCGTCGCGCCGACCTCTATAGCCTCGGCACGGATTTCCGCATGGCGCGCGACGATTCTTTCAGCGCGAGCACGCTCCCACTCTATAACCGAACGGGCCGTGCGCTCGAACCGCGGCCACCAGACCGCCTGGATATCGGGGGGCAGGGCGGCTTCGGCGAACAGTTGCCGGCCCGCGGCAACGAGCCGGTCGAGCGCATCGCCAGCACGAGGATCCGCGCCCGATTCGGTGAAAGCCTGCAGGATGTCATGAAAGAGGGAGCCGCGCTCGGCCGCGCCCGGGTCACGGATCAGCGGATCAAGGGGAAGAAGCCGGAGAATGCGTTTGGCATAGACTGCGTAGGGGTCACGTCGCAACGTTTCGATCTCGGTGACGGAGAAGCGTTGCGGGCGTGCTTCGAGCGGCGGTGCGGGGCAGGGGCGTTGAGCAAACGGGACATCGGGCCGCGATTCCAGTGCATGCGCCCAGGCAACGAAGCGGCGCCCACGCACGCGCATGGCTTCCGCCTCTTCCGTGCCCGCACAGGCGGTAAGCCGCTGAAGCCAGCGGGACGCGACGGCTGGTGCGCTTTCGGAACGGGCGGAGCGGCTAAGTACCACCTCCGTCGCGCCGAGCGCCATCATGAAATCATGGGCGGCAAGGCCGATCCGCCGCTCCGGCGGCTCCAACTGCATCTCGCCCTTCATCAGGCGCGACATGAAGCGATCCGAAGCAGGCACTTGCGGCCATGATCCCTCGTTCAGGCCGCCGAGAACCAGGGTGTCAACCGTTTGCAGGCGTGCCTCCAACGGTCCCCAAATGGCAACGCGATGGTCCGCACCGGCGCTCGGCTTGACGATCTCGCCCGCCATGAGCGCGGCGAAAACGTCCGGCCACTCCGCAAGTGCGAGCTCGATGCCTGAGCGGGCTTCCACCAGCTCGCGCAGGAAGCGCGCGAGCGCTTCCCCGGTTTCCCCCCGGTAAAATTCCGTCAGCGTGCCATCCGTATCGCGCGCCAGAGCTTCGACGGATTTGACGGTGGTGTGCGCGAACTGCGAGAGCGCGTCGGCTCCCTTATCCCGCAACCGGCTCAGCGGGGCGATCGCCTCGGCAAGCGCCGAAAGAACCTTTCGCGCGCTATCGATTTCAGCCCTGTTAAACCGTGGCAGCCAAAATGGAGGGCGCTCGATTTCCGTTAGGCGTCGATCGAACAGTTCCATGAGCCCTGCGATATCCGGACGGCCCGTGCCACCGCGCAAGGCGACCAGCTCGATCAACTCCGCCGCCTCGCGCACGTTCTCGCGTGGAAGGCCGAGCCGCAAAAGCGGATGCTTCAGCAGCCCGACAATGGCGACCGGTTCTTCCGGCCGGCAAACCGTTTCCAACATCAAACGCATAAGCGTGGCCGGCGCGGTCTCAGAAAGCAGCCGCCCCCCGGAATCGTCCGCCCGAACGCCAAACCGGCGAAGCTCGGCGGAAACACGGCGGGCAAGCGCCCGGTCGGGCGTAACTAACGCGGCGGTTTTTCCCTCCCGCGCGATGGCATGGCGCAAGGCCGCGGCGATGGCGGCGGCTTCCTCCCGCTCGTTCGCCGCTTCGACCAGGCTGACGCCGGTAAGCGCGCCGTCTGAGAGCACTCTGTCGATCGCCGATCTGTTGGCGGCCCACAGGTCCGTCGTCTCCGCTGGACGCAGTGCCTCGGAAAGCAGCCTGCGCCGGGCAGAAAGCGGGGATGCCGGGGTGGCCACTTCCACAACGTCCTGGCGGGTGATGGCCATCGTTTTGATGAGTTTCTTTAAGCCGAACTGTGGGTGCCCGCAGGCCGCAGGCTCCTCCGTCGCGCCGATCGCTTCCCAAGCGGTCTCATCAAGCTGCAGGTCGAGGCCGGGCAAGACGACCGCGCCCTGACCGAGCCGCGCAATGGTGCCGAGGAGGCGAGCCGTTGCGGGAATGGATCCGGTGGAACCCGCCGCGATCACCGGCCCGCGCGGCGGACTGCGCTTAAGCCTTTCGGCCTCCGCCGCGAGCATGGCATTGCGATGGGCGGCCGGGCTCGAGCGACCCTGTTCGTCCAGAATGGAGGGCCAGGCACTCGTCACGATGCGTAAAAACTCAAGCGTGACCTGCCACCAGCTCGCCAGTTCATCCGGAACAAGCCTGCCGAGCCTGATCCAATCCGCCTCCTCCGTCTCGACCTCATCCATGAGGTCGGCAAGATCGCGCGCGAGCCAGAGGCTGTCTCCGACCGAAGCGGGGACGAGGACGCCTTCCTCGAAGAGCGCGGCAACATGTGCAGGCACACGGCCCTTCCAGGCCTGGACGAGCGCGCCGAGCAACAGGATGCGGTCGAGATTGCCGATGGCTGGCGCATGATCAAGGGAGGCCGTTCCGCCTTCCGACAACAGATCCACCGAATCGGCCTCGAATTCGCCCAAGGGCCGGATCACCGGCAGAATGGCTGAGGCATTGCCAAGCTGCTCTACGAAGATGCTGCGCAGTTCACGCGCGGCGCGTCGGGTGGGAAGGTATATGGTGGCATCGGAGAGGGCCAGAGGATCGCCATCATAGCGGAAACCCGGCACCAGATCTCCCGACAGGAAGCGATCAGCCAGGGTCGGGAGAAACGGCACCCCCGGTGGAATCGAAAAGACGTGCGGTGCCTCGGACCTGTCTTTCATACGGTACCGCTCGGTTCGATCGCGACCTGCGCGCGGGAATACGCCGCCGGCTCGCGCAGAACGCGTGAAACTGCGAGCATCTTTATATGCATTGCCGAATCGCTCTCCCACCTGCACCACGCGAACGCCAGATGATTGTAACCATGGTGGCAGGCCCTGCGGCAAGGGCTGACACAGGCAAATTGCCTCGCGGTGGACAAACCCTGTCAGCCGGAGGCAGCAAGCGCTTCTGCAATGCGTGCATATGCCTGATGGGGCACGGCAATTTCAGCAAGACGTCCATCCCCCTCTTCCCGCAAGGTTATGTGGATAGCCTTGTCGAACACGTCGGGGGCACGCTCAGGCCACTCTATCAGCACGAGTCCGTTGGTCATCGCCTCGGCGAGGCCCAGTTCTTCAAGCTCGCTTTCATCGGATAGCCGGTAGAGATCGAAGTGATGGACGGGGAGGTTCAATGCATAGCTTTGCACCAAGATGAAGGTCGGGCTTGGCACCTCCAGCGAGAGATCATCGGCCAGGGTTCGAATGATCGCGCGGGCGAGTGCGCTTTTGCCCATACCGAGATCGCCTTGAAGCGCGATGACATCGCCCGGTTTCAGCGCCGGTGCCAGCGTCGCCCCCAACCGTTCGGTCGCCTCGTCATCAGGAAGAAAGCGCGCAAGGGGCTTTCGGGTAGACATGGTTCATTCCGCAGCGGCGCGGATACTCGCCGGCGTCAGCGGCAGAAAACATTTCACCGCCGTGCCGCGGCCTTCTCCGGTTTCGATTTCCACCTTGCCGCCATGAAGTTCGACAAAGCTCTTGACGATAGATAGCCCCAAGCCAGCGCCGCGCCGGCGCCCGCCGCTATTATGTGGTTCGAAGCGTTTGAAAATAGTCTGAAGCACATCGGGCGCGATACCCGGTCCGTTATCGTGGACGCGGAACTCCACACAGTCGCCCGTTTGCCGCGCCGACAGGCTTATACGACCGTTCTCGGGCGCATAATTGGCTGCGTTACTGAGAAGGTTGTAAAGGATTTGCCGAATGCGGTTCTCGTCCGCAAGAAAGCATTCCGGTACATCCTCGACCGCGACATCCAACGTGATGTTGTGCTCACGCAGCCGTTCTGTGACCAGTTCGGCGGCCCCCTCGACCATGGGCGGGATATTCACTTCACTGATGTCCAGCTCCATGATCCCTGCATCCACGGTGGCCAAATCCAGGATGTCGTTGACGACCGTCAACAGGAGCGACGACGAAGAGCCGATGTGATCGACATATTCGCGCTGACGCCGATTGAGCGGGCCTGTGGTTTCCAAAGCCAATAGCTCGGTGAAGCCAATGATATTGGTCAGCGGCGAGCGCAGCTCATAAGAGACATGCTGCACGAAGTCGTTCTTCAGCTTGTCCGCCTTCTCCAGCGCCTCGTTCTTTTCCTTGAGCGCGCGCTCCACATTGGTGCTGTCGGTCACGTCCACGAAAGTGATCATCACTTGCCCGTTCGGGAGGTGAATGATGGCGTAGCCGAGGACAGTGCCGTCCGTCAGTTCGGTCTGGCCCTCCCGGTCACGACGCTCGTCGTCGAACCCAGTAGCGGCGCCAACGAACTCGCCCCAGGGGCTTTCCGGCGCCATCGGATCGCAAGCGGTTTTGAGCTCTGTTATGTGGGTCTCTCGACGGATGAGGTCGTCGGGAACACGCCACAATTTTTGGAACGCCGGGTTCGATAGGCGCAAACGCCCGTCGGGACCGAAAACCACGACCCCTTCCGCGAGATTGTCGAGCGTTTCGCCCTGCACCTGCACCACCGCATTATAGCGGCTTTCCAGATCGATCTTTTCCGTCAGGTTCTCGAAAACCCAAGTCACACCACCCTTGGGTTGCGGACTTGCAATCACGCGCAGTGTGCGGCCATCCGGCAGGTGCCACCAATGCTCCTGCGGCTCCACCACACGGTAGGCCGAGAGAAGCTGTTCTTTCCAGCGTCGCCATTCCGGTTGTTCCGCCAGCTTACCTTCGCTGCGCAAGCGGTCGAGAAAGAGCGCGTTTTCCGGCCCGCTGTCGAGGAAAATGGGGTCGAGATCCCAAAGCTCGCGAAACGCCTGGTTGAAAAACTTGAGCTTCTGATTGGCATCGAAAATGGCGACGGGAGTGGTAAGCTTATCCAGCGTGTCGGAATGGCTGCGCAATGTGCTTTCATACTCGCGCTGAAATGCTTCCAGTTCGCTCGTATCGACGGCAATCCCCGCGCTGCCTTCCCGGCGAGCATAGTCGGTAACCTGGAATACGCGGCGATCACCATCGACAACGGTCGAAACCGCTTCGCTCAAAACGGGTTCGTCGAGATGGCGGCGGGCCATTGCGCTTCGGGCATCGGTCGGCAGGAGCTCTCGACCGTCGCGAACGGCCACTACGGCTTCATTGGCATCGACTGCCCGTGCATATGCCTTATTCACCCATTTCAAGCGTCCGGCCTCGTCGCGGAGCCAGAATGGCATGTTGAGACTGTCAATCAGACCGCGGATGCTGTCACTTTCGATTCGCAGCCTTTCATGGTCGAGTTTCAGCCGCGCATGCTCAGCTTGAACTGCTGAGAGTGCAAGGAAGCGGACCACAGAATGCAGCGCGGATTTCCGCCCCTGAACCTCGAGCAGAACCCCGTCGCGCGTCTCCAACACGAGATCGAAATTGGTTCCGTTATCCCGTAAGTTTGCCGTTGCCCGATCCAGGCGTGATGCGGATTTCGGCATAAGCCAGCGACCAAAGGCGAGAAAGGCACTGCGCTCGAGCGGCGCGCCGCTGTCAGCCGGTAATTCGCCGAAAATCGACGGCTTTTCGCGCCCACCCGGCCAGACAATGGTGCGCTGGTCCTTTAAATTCAGAAGCGCCTCGGAGCGGGAAAGAGCACCCGACAACTCGGCGACACGATCCCGGAGCTTATCGTTTTCCGCAGCGGTGCGCGCGCGCTCGCGGATTAGCCAGATAGCCGAGAGGAGCGCAGCCCCGGTAACGCCCACCAAAATCGAAAAATGTATAACCTCCATGGCACCGATGGATGGAGATGCGCCGGCGCCTTGCTGGGCCAGGGCAGTTTGGGCCGTGACGGACAGACCAGCCAGAGCCGAAACGGATGCGCGCAATCCGCGACCCATTATCCGCTTTCGCGTACTTCCTAGGGTCTGAGGCCCTGCAGCCCCGCCGGAAAACGGGTCCAGCCCCGGCATATTCCTGTTCCTCTCCGCCGCGCGATTTCCAAGACCATGGCTGCGCCAGCTCTCTGATCGGCGCTTTCCTCGAATCACTGTACTGTAACCGTTGGGAGAATCCGCGTGAAGAAGAATGCTCGACAAAAATAATGCCGGATCATGGCTTTATGACCCGGCATCAATATCTTGTGTTTCTCTAAACAAAACTCAGTATCTATAGTGATCAGGCTTGAACGGACCTTGCGGACTCACGCCTATATAGGCGGCCTGCTCGGCGGTGAGCTCAGTGAGTTTCGCGCCAAGCTTGTCGAGATGAAGCCGGGCTACCTTTTCGTCTAGGTGCTTGGGCAGCACGTAGACCTTGTTTTCATACTGGCCCGTGCGCGCCCATAGCTCGATCTGTGCGAGAACCTGGTTGGTGAAGGAAGCGGACATGACGAAGCTTGGATGGCCCGTGGCGTTTCCGAGATTCAGCAAGCGCCCTTCCGAAAGCAGAATGATGCGCTTCCCGTCCGGGAACTCGATCATATCTACCTGCGGCTTGATGTTGGTCCATTTAAGATTGCGCAGGGAGGAGACCTCGATCTCATTATCGAAATGGCCGATATTGCCGAGGATCGCCATGTCCTTCATCTTGCGCATTTCATCCAGCGTGACGACATCCTTGTTGCCGGTGGTGGTGATGATGATGTCTGCCGTCGAGGCGACTTCCTCGAGCGTCACCACCTCAAAACCGTCCATGGCGGCCTGCAGCGCGCAGATCGGATCCGCCTCGGTGACCTTTACGCGGGCACCGGCCCCGGCTAACGACTGGGCCGAACCCTTGCCGACATCGCCATATCCGCAGACGACGGCGACCTTGCCGGCCATCATGACATCGGTGGCACGGCGAATGCCGTCGACCAGGGATTCCTTGCAGCCATACTTATTGTCGAACTTCGACTTTGTGACCGAGTCGTTCACATTGATGGCCGGGAAAGGCAGAAGCCCTTTCTTCTGGAGTTGGTAAAGCCGGTTCACGCCGGTCGTCGTCTCCTCGGTGACGCCGCGAATGGCTTTGCGCTGGCGGCTGAAGAAGCCGGGCGTTTCCGCCATGCGCTTCCTGATTTGCGCGAAGAGAATTTCCTCTTCCTCGTTACCGGGATTCGACAGGACGTCCTCTCCATCCTCGGCACGCGCACCAAGCAGGATATACATCGTGGCGTCGCCACCATCATCCAGAATCATGTTGGAGGGCTCACCATCGGCCCACTGGAAGATCCGGTCCGTATAGGACCAGTATTCCTCCAACGTTTCACCCTTAACCGCAAACACCGGCGTGCCGGTCTCGGCGATAGCGGCGGCAGCGTGGTCCTGGGTAGAAAAAACGTTACACGAAGCCCAGCGCACCTCAGCACCCAGAGCCTGCAGGGTCTCGATCAGTACGGCTGTCTGGATGGTCATGTGCAGCGAGCCGGAAATGCGCGCGCCCTTCAGGGGCTTCTTGTCGCCGAACTCCTGCCGGCAAGCCACGAGGCCCGGCATCTCCGTTTCGGCTATCTCGATCTCCTTGCGGCCCCAGGCAGCCAGAGAGATATCGGCAATGACGTAATCGTCGGCAGCCATATTGCAGCTCCATCTGTCGTGATCTAAGCGCCTTCAACGCGGCACTCTTGGGGACAGGACGTAGCAGATCGTGCGGCAAGCCACAACGATATAAAGAAATCTTTATATCGCTATCAGTTCTCCTCACCGAAACGTGTGGAAATGAGGCGATCAAGCGCGTCCACCAGTTCTTTCGCCTGCGGGCCGCGGGCTGTCACGCGGATGTGGCAGCCCGGGCTTGCCGCAAGCATCATCAGCCCCATGATCGAAGTGCCGCCGACCGAGATATCGTCCTTTTCCACCGTCACGCGCGCATCGTAGCTGTCCACAACCTGCACGAACTTGGCAGATGCCCGGGCGTGCAGCCCGCGCTGGTTGACGATCGTGAATTTGCGGGTGACGACTTCGCCTTCGGTCGTCTTGGAGGTCGGCACGCTCATTTCCCGTTAAGCACCTGACTTGCCACATTGATGTATTTGCGCCCGGCCTTCTGAGCCTCATCGAGCGTAGCGGACATACTATCCTGCGCGCGTATGCTGGAAAGCTTGATCAGCATTGGGAGGTTCATACCAGCCACGACTTCGACACGACCGGGATCCATCACGGAAATGGCGAGATTGGAGGGCGTCCCGCCGAACATGTCCGTCAGAATGACGACGCCGGTGCCCGCGTCAACGCGCGAGACCGCATCGACTATATCGTGGCGGCGCTGCTCCATGTCATCCTCGGCGCCAATGGAGACCGTTTCGAAATTGTCTTGCGGCCCCACCACGTGCTCCACCGCATGGCGGAATTCCTCGGCCAGCCTGCCGTGCGTGACGAGAACCACTCCAATCATCGCCGCCAAACCCCGCCGAACTCTGCCCGCTCCCCGGCAGAGCGCATCTCATCCCTGTTCCCAATTCTGCCTGCACCGCTCAAGGCTGTCACGCCGCCACTCCGTCCAATTAGGCACATGCAGTGTTTATCCCCTGAATGAGTGCACTTTTCCTGCCTCACGACAACAGCGCGGTTTTGTCAATCCAGAATGCATCATAGATGAGCCAGTGCCACGATTTAATCGATTTTACTCGAATCGTCGGCAAATGGCGGCAATCGGAGCCGAGCCGCTATCGCGCGTACGGCGCTTGCCATATCATGCCGGCTGCATTGCAGCGAGGGCAGTGGAACGCCTATGACGACGGCCTCTTCGTCATACTGGAGCCGGGCTGGATGCCCGGAGCCCGGTGCAATCTGCACCACAAGATCGATCACAGCCGCCGGCTCATGCGCAATGGACACAGGACCATAGCCGCGCGCTTCGATCTGCCCGGCGATCGACGGCGCGGCACGGCCTAGGACACGGCCGTTGTGCACACCAAGAAGCACCTGGTCGTCACAGATGAGCCGCGCAAGCCGGCCATACTCCGCACAATAGCGTATGATTTCCAAAGCGAGCGCTGACTTGCCCGCGCCTGACGGACCGGTGATGAGAACGCCGTGCGTGTCCGCAATCACCAGTGTGCCATGGGCGTTCGCCTTCGACACTCATTCCTCCGCCGGCAGGCAAATGGTGAAACGCGCGCCCTTGAACTCGCCCGGTTTTGCGCCCGGAATGTTTTCGGCGGTCAACGTACCGCCATGTGCCTCGATAATCTGTCGGCTGATCGACAGGCCAAGCCCGGAATTCTGACCAAAGGCCTCGCCGGCCGGGCGATCCGTGTAAAAACGCTCGAATATGCGTTCGATGTCGTCAGCGCGAATGCCCGGGCCGTTGTCCTCGATTGTAATGAATATCCGGGGCCCGACGCGTGTTAAGGTAAGCGTGATCCGGCCATCCTCTTCCGGGACAAAGGACCGGGCATTCTCGATGAGGTTGGTGAAAACCTGGCCGAGCCGCAGATCGTGCCCCGAAACGACAAAACTCTGATCGGCTTTGCCTTCCACCTCGAAGCGGATGTCGACCAGCTTCTTCTTCGCGCCTATCTTCCGCGCACCTCCGGCGATTTCGGCAACGAACGACTTGAGATCGATGGGCTCGGAATCTTCACGCGCGAACTCCGCATCAAGACGCGATGCATTCGAGATATCCGTAATTAGCCGGTCGAGCCGCCGCACATCGTGCTGGATCACCTCCATCAGCCGGTCACGCGCATTTTGATCTCTGGCGAGCGGCAGGGTCTCCACCGCGCTACCGAGTGAGGTGAGGGGATTTTTCAACTCGTGGGCTACATCAGCGGCAAAGCTCTCGATGGCGTCGATGCGGGCATAGAGCGCCTTCGTCATGTCCCTGAGCGCGATCGACAGGTTTCCAATTTCATCCTGGCGATGTGAGAAATCAGGTATTTCCTCACGGTTGCGGACGCCCCGGCGAACACGGATAGCCGCGGCAGAGAGGCGCCGCAGAGGATTGGCTATGGTGGATGCCAGGAGCAGCGACAGTATGGCCGTCACCACCGCGGCCACGCCGAAGACTTTCAGGATGGACTTTCGTTCTTCAGCGAGGATCCGGTCGATGTCGCCCTGGGTGGAGAGTTGCAGCACGCCCAAGACGGCGCGAAAGCGTTGCACCGGCACAGCAACGGAGATGATGTATTCACCCTGCTCGCTGCGGCGCACCACGGCGCCGGCTTCCCCCCCCGACAGCGCGGACATGACCTCCTCATAGGCCACGCCGCTGCCACCCGGCTGCTCGCGATCGATCGGCAGATCGTTAGACTGGAAAAATGAGTTGAAGCTATTCTTGAACCAGTCGAACAGGCCTTCGCTTTCCTCGTCTACGGCCGGTAATCCGTAACGAAGAATCTGTCCCCTGGAATAGAGATGCCGAGAATCGAGCAGCAGGTTGGCGTCACGATCATAAATGCGCGCGCGTGTTTCTTCCGGTGTGATGAGCCGGCGCAGAAGGGGGGCGACAATCTCAGGATTGATCGGAAATTCGAGGCTCTCGAGTTGCCCTGTCGCCGGGGGCAGAGACTCGCCCGCCTGCAACTCCAGAAGTCTGTCCGGGTCGATCATGATCGCGTCGGTTTCCACCGTCGCCGACGCGGCGATAGCCCCCGCGATAATCTCGCCCTGGGTCCTGAGACTTTGGGTCTGGGCGTCTATGAGCGCATCGCGGAATTGATTGAGGTATAGAATACCGATTACCAGAACCGCGATCGCGCTGAAATTCAGGATAAGAATGCGGCGCGTGAGGCTGGAAAAAAGAAAATGGCCCAACATACGGCGGAGCGGCAGGGCCAGCCGGTTCAGCAGCCATGCGGCAGGCCGTGCCGGCTTGCTGTTCACTTCAGCCGCCGTGTGCCTTTCTCGCGCCTCAAAGGCCATTCAGATACTTACTCGTTACGCCTCTCGGAAACGATAGCCGACACCATATAGCGTCTCGATCATGTCGAAGTCGCCATCGACCGTCTTAAACTTCTTTCGCAGCCGCTTGATGTGGCTATCGATGGTGCGATCGTCTACATATACCTGTTCGTCATAGGCGGAATCCATAAGAGAGTCGCGACTTTTCACCACGCCGGGACGCTGAGCGAGGGAATGGAGTATCAGAAACTCCGTCACCGTCAGCGTGACGGGCTCGCCCTTCCAGGTGCAGGTGTGGCGCTCCTGGTCCATGACGAGATGACCGCGCTCAAGCGAACGCGACTGCGTATCCGGTATTTTGGTCGTGTTTTCGCGGGCGCTCGCCCGGCGCAGCACGGCGCGGACACGCTCGACCAGGAGCCGCTGTGAAAACGGTTTGCGGACGAAATCGTCAGCCCCCATCTTGAGCCCGAACAACTCGTCGATCTCGTCGTCTTTCGACGTCAGGAATATAACGGGCATATCGCTCTTCTGCCGCAGACGGCGGAGCAGTTCCATTCCATCCATGCGCGGCATCTTGATGTCCAGAATGGCAAGGCTGGGTGGGCGCGCGGACAATCCCTCGAGAGCGGATGCTCCGTCCGTGTAGGTTTCGACCCGATAACCTTCCGATTCCAGCGCAATTGAGACGGACGTCAGGATGTTCCGATCGTCGTCAACAAGTGCGATTGTTGCCATGTCCTGTGGCTCCCTCATAATATGCACGCGTCCCTTTCCTGCTGCTTCGGCAGGGCACTTGCAGGACAAATTGGGTACAAAATGTGGCACATTCTCCGGGCCGAGTCACTCACGTGCTCCCGGTGCGACCGTTTCACGCAAACTGCCGGCCTCCTTGGTGTGCGGGCGTTTCCACGCCGTCCCGACCGTCCATATAACCGATTTAGCAGGATACAAAAATGTTTAAATCGATTAATAATTTGAAATCGTTATGTTTTTCTGCTCCTGACTAGGACACCTGCCATCGAACCCGCTCGGTGCCGGCAGTCCAGCAAGAATGTCAGTAGGGTGATGATTGATGAACGAGACCGACCGGCGCAATCCCGCCACCAGCATCGAAGATAACGGGCTCACGACGCGAGGAACGGTTTATTACAACCTGTCCATATCCCGCCTTTACGAGGAGGCGATCCGGCGCGGTGAAGCTGGACTTTCTGAGCATGGCGCAATCGTCGCGCGGACAGGCACACATACCGGCCGCTCGCCAACGGACAAATTCATTGTCCGGGATGCCGATACGGACAACACCATCTGGTGGGACAATAACAAAGCGGTTTCGCCCGAGCAGTTCGAAACGCTCTACGCAGATTTCAGGCGCCACGCGGAAGAGCTCGACCTTTTTGTCCAGGACCTGGTCGGCGGCGCCGATCCCGACAATGCGCTGCCGACGCGCGTGATCACCGAATATGCCTGGCACTCGCTCTTCATCCGCAATCTCCTGATCCGGCCGAAGCGTGAGGAACTATCGCGTTTCGTGCCCAAGATGACGATCATCGACCTGCCGTCCTTCAAGGCGGACCCGACACGACATGGCTGCCGCAGCGAGACCGTCATCGCCATCGATTTCAAGCGCATGGTGGTTCTGATCGGCGGCACTGCCTATGCCGGCGAGATGAAGAAATCGGTGTTCACAGCGTTGAACTATATCCTGCCGACGCGCGACGTCATGCCGATGCATTGTTCGGCGAATGCAGGCCCGGCTGGTGACGCTGCCGTGTTTTTTGGGCTTTCCGGAACGGGGAAGACGACGCTTTCGGCGGATTCCTCGCGTACGCTCATCGGTGATGACGAGCATGGCTGGGGTGCCGACGGCATTTTCAATTTCGAAGGCGGTTGCTACGCCAAGACCATTCGGCTTTCGCAGGAAGCAGAGCCTGAGATTTTCGCAACGACTCGGCGCTTCGGGACCGTTCTCGAGAACGTCATCCTGGACGAGAACGGCGTGCCGAATTTTGATGACGGCAGCCTGACGGAAAACACGCGCTGCGCCTACCCGCTACATTTTATTCCAAATGCCAGCGAGACCGGGCGCGCGGGACAGCCGAAAAGCATCATCATGCTGACGGCAGACGCCTTCGGCGTCATGCCCCCGATCGCCCGCCTTACGCCAGCACAGGCTATGTACCACTTCCTGTCTGGCTACACGGCGAAGGTTGCGGGCACGGAACGAGGTGTAAACGAGCCAGAAGCCACCTTTTCCACCTGTTTCGGCGCGCCTTTCATGCCCCGTCACCCCTCGGTCTATGGCAATCTTCTGCGTGACCTGATTGCCGAGCATGGGGTTGATTGCTGGCTTGTGAATACGGGCTGGACCGGCGGTGCCTACGGCACGGGTCATCGAATGCCCATCGGTGTCACCCGCAAGCTTCTTTCAGCCGCCTTGGATGGCTCGCTGAATCAGGCGGATTTCCGCACCGATGCCCATTTTGGCTTTGCCGTTCCTGTCGCCGTTCCCGGCGTGGACAGCACGATTCTCAATCCGCGGGAGACATGGGCAGACAAGAGCGCTTATGACAAGCAGGCGCGCCGGCTGATGGAGATGTTCGTCGACAAATTCGCGCGGTTCGAGGCGCATGTGGACAGAGACGTGCTGAACGCTTCGCCGCAGCCCCGTGAAGCCGCCGAGTAGGCTTGTCGGGAACCCTCATCTGTCCCATTCTCTAGGCACGGCGATCCCGTTGGGATCGCCGTGATGCTTTTAATGCGGACAGGACGGCGGGAATGCCTGGGAATAGAATTGAGATTCGGGACGGTATGTTCGTCAACGACGACGAACTGGAGGAGCAATTCGTCCGTTCCTCCGGGCCCGGCGGGCAGAACGTCAACAAGGTGGCGACGGCGGTCCAGCTTCGCTTCGATGCAGCCAATGCCCGGGACCTGCCTGAGCCGGTGCGCGAGAAAGCGCTCAAGCTTGCCGGATATCGGGCTACCAAGGATGGGCAAATCATTATCGAAGCCGCGCGCTTCCGCTCACAGGAGCGCAACCGGGAGGATGCGCGCGAGCGGCTCGCAGAGCTCTTGCGCAAGGCATCGGAGCCACCACCAAAGCCGCGAAAGAAAACCAGGCCCTCGCGCGGAGCGGTTGAGCGGCGGCTGAAGAAGAAAGCCGGTCGCTCACAGATCAAGAGAATGCGCGGCAAAGTGTCTTCCGATTGATTTTTTCGGGTTGCAAAACAAGCCTCCTGACATTCATCCCACGAGAGATGGCGATCAAACGGCTGTCGAGGTTCTATGTTGAGTCTTCCAAACGGCGTTCGGCACGTGCCTGGTTATTTCGACCGGGAGGAGCAGGAGGCGCTTCTTACAGATATCCGGCAGGTGGCTGCCGAGGCTCCGCTTTACGTGCCGCAGATGCCGCGCACGGGCAAGTCGATGAGTGTGCGCATGACCAATTGCGGGGCACTCGGCTGGCTGACCGACAAAGAGCGCGGCTACCGTTATCAGGGGACGCATCCGATTACAGGCAAGCGCTGGCCGGCCATCCCCGAACGGCTGCTTGCGCTTTGGGAGCAGGTATCGCATTACCCCCATCCGCCGCAGGCCTGTCTTGTCATTTTTTATGACAGCTCCGCAAAAATGGGGCTGCACCAGGACCGTGACGAAGAGGTGTTCGACGCGCCGGTGGTCTCCGTTTCACTTGGGGACGCCTGCCTTTTTCGCGTTGGTGGAATGAGCCGCTCGGGGAAGACCGTTTCCTTTCGTCTGGAAAGCGGCGATCTCTTGGTGCTCGGCGGAGAAGGACGACTGCGCTATCACGGCGTAGGACGCATATATTCCGGCACCTGCGACCTTTTGAAAAGCGGCGGCCGGATCAATCTGACGTTGCGGCGGGTGACCGCCCCGGATTAGAGCTTTCGCAGCGCGACTTCCTGAACCAGATGGTTGGTGCCCTTGCGCAGAATGAGATCTGCCCGGGGGCGCGTTGGCAAAATATTTTCGCGCAGGTTCTTAAGGTTGATATTGTTCCAGAGCTGCTCCGCGATCGCCAGCGCGGCATTGTCGGACAATTCCGAGTAGCGATGGAAAAAGGATCTCGGATCCTTGAACGCAGTCTCGCGCAAACGCGTGAACCGTTCAACATACCATTGGTGGATCAGTTCTTCCGGTGCATCGATATAGATTGAGAAGTCGAAGAAATCCGAGACGAAAGGTACCGCTTTGCCGTCGGCTGGCAGATCCCGGGTCTGGAGAACGTTGATGCCCTCGAAAATGAGGATGTCGGGGCGATCGATTGTGACGTATTCGCCCGACAGTACATCATAGGTAAAGTGCGAATAAACCGGTGCGCGCGCATTGGGAAGGCCCGCCTTGATGCCGGAAAGAAAGCGCAGGATCGCGCCGACATCGTAGCTTTCCGGGAAGCCCTTACGCTCCATCAGGCCTTCCCGTCGCAGCACATCGTTCGGGTAGAGAAAGCCGTCCGTAGTGACCAGATCCACCTTCGGCGTCGAAGGCCAGCGCGCCAGAAGCTCCTTGAGCACGCGCGCGGTCGTCGATTTTCCCACTGCAACCGACCCGGCAATGCCGATGATGAACGGCGCTTTCACCGCCTCGTTGGCATCGAAAAAGACCTGGCGCTGACGAAAGAGGATCTGACTTGCCTCGACATGCGCTGACAAGAGCCGCGAAAGCGACAGGTAAATACGGCCGACCTCCTCAAGATCGACCGGGTCGTTGAGCGAGCGCAGCCGCCGCACTTCATCCTCGGTTAGGGTCAGGGGCGTGTCGTCGCGAAACTTTGCCCAGCGCTCAGCGGTGAATAAGCGGTAGGGGGAGTAACGTTCAGACGAAACAAGCTGGTCCATCAGCGATCTTTCCGTATCTGATCCTGGATCCGCCATCCTATTCGGCATTACCGGCCGGCGGATTGCCACGAGCGGTCTTTTCCGCAATGCCCGAGCGGCCAGTGCGCGCTTGCAGTTCAGCCATCACTTCGTCCAGGCCGATATCCGCTGCCTTCAGGACGACAAGCCAGTGATAAAGAAGGTCAGCGCTTTCGGAGATCAACGTCTTGCGATCGCCATTTACAGCCGCAATGACCGTTTCCACGGCTTCTTCGCCAAGTTTTTGCGCAGCCTTGTTCATGCCCTCCGCAAGGAGCTTCGCTGTCCAGGAGTCCGACGCGCCGGAGTCGGCGCGCTCGGCGATAATAGCCTCAAGTCTGGTCAGGTCGAACTCGCTCATGAACGCATCATTATACACGGTCCAGCCGCATGGGAATGCCCGCCTCCGCCATATATCGTTTTGCCTCGCCAATCGTGTAGGTCCCGAAGTGAAAGATCGAAGCAGCAAGCACGGCGGCTGCATGTCCGTTGAGGATACCGCCGACCAGGTGCTCCAGCGTGCCGACACCGCCCGACGCAATGACCGGAACTCGAACGGCATCAGTTATAGCGCGTGTCAAAGCGATGTCGTAACCGGCCTTCGTTCCATCCCGATCCATGGAGGTCAAAAGGAGCTCGCCGGCGCCGAGCGCCGCGACGCGAGCGGCGAATTCGACGGCGTCTATGCCGGTTGCAGTCCGGCCGCCATGGGTGAAAATCTCCCAGCGTTCAGGCTCATGTTCGCTCGAAACTCTCTTGGCGTCGATCGCGACAACGATGCACTGGTTACCAAACTTGTCAGCCGCGCGGGCGACAAACTCCGGATCCCTGACGGCAGCGGTGTTGATGGAAACCTTATCGGCCCCGGCCAGAAGCAGCTTGCGGATATCGGCTACCTCGCGCACACCGCCGCCAACGGTGAGCGGCATGAAACACTGCTCGGCCGTGCTCGCGACGACATCGAAGATCGTCTCGCGGTTTTCGTGACTGGCCGTAATGTCGAGGAAGCAGAGCTCATCCGCGCCGGCTGCATCATAGGCTTTCGCCGCTTCCACCGGATCGCCGGCATCGACGAGATCAACGAAGTTGACACCCTTGACGACACGGCCGTTATGGACGTCCAAGCAGGGAATGACGCGGGCTTTCAGAGTCATTGGCGCGTCTTCCGCAGTGTTTCGAGAGCTTCCACCGGGTCAATGCGCCCGTCATAGAGCGCCCGGCCCGAAATGGCGCCTGCGAGCCTTCCCGCATCAGGCTGCGTCATGCGCTCGATATCGGACATTGAAGCCAAGCCTCCAGATGCGATGACCGGAATATCGACGATGTCCGCCAGGGCGATGGTCGCATCCCAGTTAATCCCGGTGAGCACGCCGTCGCGGTCGATATCAGTGTAGATGATCGCTGCCACGCCTGCGCCTTCGAATCGCTTCGCAAGCTCCGCAGCGGAGAGATCGGAGGTTTCCGCCCAGCCTTCGACGGCTACCTTACCGCGGCGCGCGTCGATCCCGACCGCGATTTTGCCCGGGAATTTCCGGCAGGCCTCGTGCACCAGCTCCGGCTCGCGAACAGCGGCCGTACCCAGGATCACGCGCGTAAGGCCTTTCTCGAGCCAAGCCTCAATCTGAGCGAGGGAGCGGATGCCACCGCCGAGTTGCACCGGGTTTGCCGTCGCATTCAGGATGGCTTCGACGGCAGCACCATTGACGCTGTCACCCGCGAAGGCACCATTGAGATCGACCACGTGGAGCCACTCGAAACCCTGCCTCTCGAAGGTCTTTGCCTGGGCGGCGGGATCGGTGTTGTAGACAGTCGCCTGGCTCATCTCGCCAAGCTTAAGGCGCACACATTCGCCGTCTTTTAGATCAATGGCGGGGAACAGAATCATGGAGTCCACTTCAAGAAATTTGCGATCAGGGCCAGGCCGAGTGTCTGGCTCTTTTCAGGGTGGAATTGTGTGCCGGCAAGATTGCCGCGGGAAACGGCTGCGGTGATCTCACCGCCATAGTCGGTCACAGCCAGGATGTCGTCTGCGCGTTTCGCCGCCAGGTGATAGGAGTGTACGAAGTAAGCGTGGAGGCCATCCGGGCCCGTATCGATTCCGTCGAAGAGCGGGTGGGAATGTTTCACGTGAATCGTGTTCCACCCGATCTGGGGAACCTTCAGGGCGGGGTCGTCGGGTGTGATCTCGGTCACATCCCCGGCAATCCAGCCGAATCCCTCCGTAGTCGTCTTCTCCAATCCACGCTCGGACATGAGCTGCATGCCCACGCAGATGCCGAGAAAGGGCCGGGCTTTGCCGATAGCGGCTTCCTCGATCGCTTCCATCATGCCGGGAACCGCGTCCAGGCCGGCCCGGCAGTCGGCGTATGCGCCCACACCTGGCAGGACGATGCGGTCGGCCGTGCGCACGCGCTCGGCGTCATCCGTGAGATCGATTTGGGCGGAGATGCCGGATTCGCTCGCCGCGCGTTCGAACGCCCTGGTGGCGGAACGCAGATTGCCAGAACCATAATCGATGATGGCGATGCGCACGTTCAGCTCCTCCGCGGATAAACAAGCAGTCCGAAAGATGAGGACGCCTTCGGCCCCTTTCCATGAGGCCGCATGGTTGCCGGAGCACTCGGCGGCGCGGCGGCCGGTCTTTGTTCGGACGTCGGTTCAACTTCCGCCGCATAGCGAAGTTCGGCTTCTTCGCGGTCACGCCCTTCCACGACCCCCCAGACGTTCCAACCACGCCTGCGGAGCGCATTGACACGGAAGTTCTGCGCTTCCACCCCGATGAAGAACGCTAGGAGGAGCGAGAGAAGCGTCCCGAGGCTCGCATGGCCCAGTTGGCCGCCGAGCACAGCGATCGCGATCGTTGCCAGGATGACGAGGATCGCCTCGATCCACATGCGATGCCAGAGAAACCACAGGAACGGCACCAGAAACGCGAAGAAGGCGAACCCATCGCGCACAAGAACGGCCCGTTCCACCCTGTCGGGCGCTTCTGGAGGTTCGAGAACGACGTAGCTTGCCATCTGTCTCAGTCGCTCAACGTGCCTTTGGTCGACGGGATCGCGTCCGGCTGACGCGGATCATGTTCGCAGGCTGTCCGCAGCACGCGCGCGGTCGCCTTGAAGCAGGTTTCCGCAATATGATGAGCATTGGTCCCATAGAGATTCATCACATGCAGAGTAATGCCCGCATTCTGGGCCAGAGCCTGGAAGAACTCACCCACCAGTTCGGTATCGAACGTGCCGACCTTCGAGGAAGGGAAGACCACCTTCCAGACCAGGAAGGGTCGACCGGACAGATCAACCGCGGCGCGCGTCAATGCTTCGTCCATGGCCAGATCGAGAGATGCATAGCGTGTGATGCCGCGGCGCTCACCGAGTGCTTTTGAAATCGCCTGGCCGATTGCGATGCCGCAATCTTCCACAGTATGATGATCGTCGATATGCAGATCACCCTTCGCTGTCACGCTGATATCGATCAGCGAATGGCGCGAAAGCTGCTCCAGCATATGATCGAAGAAGCCGATACCGGTGCCAATCTCAAAACGTCCCTCACCATCAAGATTGACGGAGGCGGTGACTTCGGTCTCGTTCGTCTTACGGGTGATCTCGGCTTGGCGCGCTGCCATGGCATTCCCTCTGCAGGCATCGAGGCTCGCCTTTTAGAGCATGTCCGGGGTGAATGCCAGCCATGCGCACGGGCCCAGGGTGTTTGCATTCTTTTTACCGGGTCTTACATATGGCCTCGAAGTGCCGCCGCAACGGCACCAAGGAGTTCTTCATGAGCGATAATCCATCAATGCATGCCACCACGATCGTCACCGTTCGCAAAGGCGACAAGGTCGTCATCGCCGGTGACGGGCAGGTGAGCTTCGGCCAGACGGTGATGAAGGGCAACGCGCGCAAGGTGCGCCGAATTGGCAAAGGCAATGTTATTGCCGGTTTCGCCGGCGCGACGGCTGACGCCTTCACGCTTTTGGAGCGGCTGGAAGGCAAGCTGGAGCAGTATCCCGACCAGCTCACCCGTGCCTGTGTCGAACTGGCGAAGGACTGGCGGACGGACCGCTATCTGCGCCGGCTGGAAGCCATGATGCTGGTGGCCGACAAAAACGTGACGCTGGCGCTGACCGGCACCGGAGACGTGCTGGAACCCGAGCAGGGAGTGATGGCGATCGGCTCGGGCGGCAATTACGCCCTTGCGGCGGCACGCGCGCTCGTCGACACGGACAGGGATGCCGAAGAGATCGCGCGGCGCGCCATGGAAATCGCAGCCAGCATCTGCATCTACACAAACGACAACATCATTCTGGAAACGCTGGATGCCGGCTGAGGACTATACAGTCGAGTTCGAGCCGGTATCGGAAATTCATGGCGATGCTGGCGCGCCAGCTGGTGGAGCCGAGTGTGCGGCAATGGTGGGCCGACCCGGAAGAAAAACTCGATCTCATCCGCAGTGGGCAGGCCAGCGGCGAGACTAGAGAGAACACGCGCGATTCGCGCTTACGCCAAGGCCAGCTTCATGAAGGTTGACCAGCATCGCAACACCCAGGGCGTCACGGTGCTTATGGAAATGACGCCCAGAAGTTTTTCGAGGATCCAATGAGCACATTTTCTCCCCGCGAGATCGTTTCCGAGCTCGATCGCTACATTATCGGTCAGAAGGATGCGAAACGGGCCGTGGCTATTGCACTCAGGAACCGTTGGCGCCGTCAGCAGCTTGAGCCGGTGTTGCGCGATGAAGTGATGCCGAAGAATATCCTGATGATTGGCCCCACCGGCGTCGGCAAGACAGAGATTTCACGCCGGCTCGCCAAGCTGGCAGGCGCGCCCTTCATGAAAGTCGAGGCCACGAAATTCACCGAGGTCGGCTATGTCGGCCGCGATGTGGAGCAAATCATTCGTGACCTCGTCGAGGCCTCGATCGGGCTCACGCGAGAGAAGATGCGCAAGAATGTAGAGGCGCGGGCCCATGTAAATGCGGAAGAGCGTGTTCTGGAAGCCCTCGTCGGCAGAACCGCAAGCCCGGCAACGCGCGACAGTTTTCGGCAAAAGCTCAGAAACGGCGAGTTGGACGACAAGGAAATCGAGGTCGAGGTGGCGGACACCGGCGGCGGTTTGGGAAATTTCGATATTCCGGGACTGCAAGGGGGCAATGTCGGCGTTCTGAACATTAACGACATGCTTCAGAAGGCTATGGGGGGCGCTCGTACCAAGACCGTCAAGACCACGGTGAAGGAGTCCTATAAGCACCTAATCAACGATGAATCGGACAAGCTTCTGGATGAGGACGAGGTCACCCAGAAAGCGCTCGACCTTGCGCAAAGTGAGGGAATCGTCTTCCTCGACGAAATCGACAAGATTGCCGCGCGGGAAGGCGGCATGGGTGCGGGAGTCTCCCGCGAGGGTGTGCAGCGCGACCTGCTTCCGCTGGTCGAAGGCACGACGGTCGCTACCAAATACGGTCCGGTGAAAACCGATCACATTCTCTTCATCGCTTCTGGTGCCTTCCACGTCACCAGCCCGTCAGATCTACTGCCCGAGCTTCAGGGCCGCCTTCCTATCCGCGTTGAGCTCCGGGCGCTCGAAAAGGACGACTTCCGCCGCATTCTGACAGAGACGGAGGCCAGCCTCATCAAGCAGTATGTGGCGCTCATGGAAACCGAAGGGGTCAGGCTTGAATTCACCGACGACGCAATCGACCGTCTGGCGGCCATTGCCGTCGACCTCAACGCAAGCGTGGAGAATATCGGAGCGCGTCGCCTGCAGACAGTGATGGAGCGTGTTCTCGACGATATCTCCTATAACGCGCCCGACCGTTCCGGCAGTGAGGTCACGGTGGATGGCGCGTATGTCGACGAACATGTGGGTGACTTGGCGAAGAATACCGACCTCTCGCGCTTCATCCTGTAACCCATTCGACACAGCGTTGCGTCCGTTTCACAGGCGGGCAGGCGGAAACTCGACTTGCCCCCGTTCTTTTTCTACTGTCCCGCGCGAATCGAGTTTCACGGGGCGGGCGGCTTGTCGCTTAGCAGCAGCGTTATCGCGGGCGTAGTCTTCAGTTTGGCGGCATTTTCCGCCGAAGCGACTGAGATTGTGCCGTCAGGAAACCGGCACGCAACGCAGCCGCCCGTCCCCAGCGCGTCCGCTCGGCGAACACAGGCTGGCCAGTCTACCTACGATCGGAAATACAAGAAGATTTATGCGCTGCTGGAAAGCAATGCTGCACTGCGCGCAAAAATCATCGAGGCGGCGGGCGAGTACGATGTCGCGCCCATTCACATGATTGGCGCGATCATCGGTGAGCATACCTACAACGTCGACGCCTACGACCATCTGCAGACTTATTACGTCAAAGCCGTTTCCTACCTGAAGAGCAGCTTTTCCTTCTCGTACGAGGGTGAAACCGTCGAAGCTTTCATTCGCCAGCCCGCGTTTGCCGACTGTGGGGACGAAATGGACAGCTATGCACTCTGGAGCTGCCGCGAAGCGGTCTGGGATGAAAAGTACCGCGATCAGGTGGTTGAAGGCACGCATTATCCGAATGACCGGTTCAGCGCCGTTTTCTTCCAGCCCTTCTACGCCGGCCAGACTTTCGGTATTGGCCAACTCAATCCGCTGACAGCGTTGCAGATGAGCGATATGGTGCACGGGACCTCCGGCCTGCCCAAGCTCGACCACCGGGATCCGCAGCAGGTCTATCGCACCATCATGGACCCTGATATGAGCCTGACCTATATGGCGGCGATCCTCAGGAAATCGATTGATGTCTATGCTGATGTCGCCGGTTTCGATATCAGCAAAAATCCCGGGTTGACGGCTACCCTCTACAATCTCGGCAATGTGGAGACCCGCGCTGCGAAACTGGCAGCGGAGAACCGGCTGCTCCGAAAACAGGGCCGTACACCACGCTGGCCACGCGAGAACTATTATGGCTGGTTGATCAATGATCGGCTCATGGAGCTGGAAGCGCTGATTGCCGATTCGTGATTCACGGCGATTCGCCTCTAGAGCGGAGTACGTTCACGTGCGCAACGTATGCCGCCCTTGATTGTTTTCCCGCGTTTGGCAAGTGAATCACTTGCCTGCAAAATGCTTTCGTTTGCGAGCGAGGATCCGGTCCAGCTCGCGGGCGAGCGTGACGACGTCTTCGTCGTTCAGGTCGGCGATGCTTTGGGCAAGCCGGTTAGCAAACTCCGTAGCGCCATCTGACAATCCGGCCGTATCCACCACCACCCGCGGATCGGAAAGCGTGGCCAGCCGTTGCAACTCGTCCGCTTCGTCCCAAATGATGTTGAAATAGCCGATGATCTTCTGAACCATCGCCCAGTTGGGCGGGCTGCGCCTGCCGTGTTCGAGCGCAGAGAGATAGGCGGCACTGACACCGATTGCAGCCGCCATGTCCTTCTGGCTGATCCCGCGGGCGCGGCGAAGCTGGCGGATTCTTTCTCCGAACGGCGTCATTTCAGGACCTTCTTCGACGCAAGCGCACGTAGAGCGCACCCGCTCCGCCGTGATGGCGCGCCGCCTCTTCATATCCGCTGACGAGGGCACGGAAGGGTGCTGTCGAAAGCCACTGCGGCACTGTGCGGCGCAAGACGCCGCTATCCTCCCTCGAACCCTTGCCCGTGATCACGAGGACATAACGACGTTCCTCCTTGTAGGCTCGACTCAAGACAGACAGCAGCAGCGAATGTGCCCTATCCTGGGTCAGTCCGTGCAGATCCACCCGGCCGGCAATGGGAAGGCGGCCGCGTGCCAATTTCTGCTGCGTCGGAGCATCGAGACGGCGTGGCGCGCGTGGTCTGGTCTTCGCCGGCGCTCGAGCTTCGTGCGGCATTGTCCTTGTAACCGGCTTCTGAAGGGGAACGTCTTCCATCATGTCGTCGAGGGGCTTTGGCTCCACTTCCGGAAGCTCTTTTCCTTTTAGCGGCACCGTTGTTCGGGCGACACGGCTCCACAAGGTCCGCTCCTCGTCGGTAAGTCGTCTTCTCTTGCGCGTCATTTGCGCGCCTCCCAAAGGAAACGCGGCAAAAGCGCGTAAAAATCGGCCGAATGGCGAATGCTTCCGGCAGCCCTACCCGCCGCATCACCCGTTCCGATGAAAATGTCCCCACGAGCCGCTCCTCGGATCGCCGAGCCCGTGTCCTGCGCTATCATCAGCCGGCGAAAGGGTGAACGGACAACCTCGTGCAAACCAGGTGCATCTACATAGATCGGCGTGCCGAAACAATGCAGGATGCGGTCGACCGCGATCGAACGCATCGGCTCAAGCTGAACTTTTGCGGCGGCAATTGGCCCGAGATTAAGATCGCCGAGCGGGGTTTCCCGGAAGAATATATAGGAGCGGTTCTTCCACAGAATCATGTTCACGCAGGCCGGATGGCTTGCAAGCCAGGCTCGAATCGACTGCATGGTTACATCGGCCGGCGCTATCTCTCCGCTTTCGGCCAGCACCCGCCCAATGGCCGTAAACGGATAGCCATTCTTTGCCGCATACGTGACACGTATCGCGCCACCATCCTGCATGTGGAGACGGGCCGCACCCTGTATGTGGACAAAGAAGGCGTCCACCGGGTCCGCCAGCCAGCACAACTCCAGACCGCGACTCTTCAGCGCGCCACGGTCGATCGCTTCACGGTCAAAATACGCGACCAGACCATCGTCCGATAGCCGCGCGAATCTCAGCTCCGGATCGAGATGCCCGGGCCTGTTGCTTTCATTCACTGAAACGAGATCATCCGGCCTGGCATGAAGCGGCACCGTAAACCGGTCCGACGGTTCGCGCGAGGCGGGCAACTCCGGTTCGTAGTACCCGGTAACGAACCCCTGCGCATCATTATCCGGATTGATAAAGCAGGGCTGGAAATGTCGCTCGAAAAACGCCCGCGCCTCGGCATCACTGGGTGTATTCGGAATTTTCTCGGCTTCCGCGAAAGCGGTCTCGAAGAACTCGCTTCTTATTCCCAGTGCGCCGTCACGATAGGGCTTTTGCGTGGACCGACGGGCGGAGCGTCGGAATGCCCGCAGCGCGGCGGAGACATTGTCGTCGTACCAGCCCGGCAGCTCCGCAAACGAAACTGCGCGAAAAGCGCCGGAAAGGTTCATAGCAACCTCTCCTCACCCCGCCCAGACCGGAATGGCCTTCATTCTTCCGCTTCGGTTGCCACGAGCTTCCAGTTGGGATCGTTCGAACGTGTATCACGTGCGAACGTCCAGACATCAGTCACTTCCGAAACGGTTTCCGGATCGCCATCGATCACCGCGCCAGAGTTATCGCGGGTGGCCGAGATCAATTCGCTGACGATGCGCAGCGTCAAATGCGCCTCGCTGCCTTTCATCTCGGCACCGACGAGAACCGCCTTTTCGATGCCCACAAAGGAAGACTCAATTTTTTCTGAGCGCTTCTCCCGATCGTCGATGGCGGCTACGAAACCATCATAAACCTCGCGCGACAGCAGGTTCTTCAAGGTTCGCCTGTCCCCATCGGCATAAGCCATCACGATCATTTCATAGGCGAGCTTGGCACCGTCTGTGAAGACGACCGGATCGAAAGCGGGATCGGCGTCTTTGATGGCGCGCAAGCCCTTGTTGAGGTGGGTTCCAGGTTCGGACACCGTATCAATCGTGGCATACTTCTCCTTCTCATCAGCCTCTACGGCACCTTTGCGCCTGGGAAGGGAGACCACGTTTTCCGGCTTGTCTGACTCCTTGCGCTCGCGCGTACGACCGGCGGTGTAGGGATCGAAGGGCTGGCGCTCATTCCCCGTGCGCCGTCCAAGAACGTTGCGCAGCTGTAAAAAAATCACCACTGCAGCGACGAGGAAAAAAATTGTGCCGAAATCAAGAAAATCCATGTCGTTCAGCCAAAGCCGCTCCGTGATGTTTCAGCTGCCGCCCCTGCCGAGTATATGAACAGGCAAACGCAGGGCGCCGCCCCGATGCAATCCATATAGAACGCGTGTCGCCATCATTCAAATCATTGGTTCGCATCCCCATCTATAGAATGATGATTCGCAACTACCGGCTCCGTTTGTAAAAGGTAACCTAAAAAAGTGCCGTTCTCTATCGTTCCATTTTTGCTTTTGGCGATTCCGTTGATGGAGATTGCCGTCTTTGTTCTCGTAGGAGAGCAAATCGGCGTTCTGCCGACGCTGGCGCTGGTTCTGGCGACGGCCGTTGCAGGGTCTATTCTGCTCCGTATCCAAGGATTCGGCATCCTCTCCAGGGTCCGGCGCATGCTTGGCCAGGGACAGATGCCCGGCCGAGAGCTCGTGCATGGCGTCATGATCCTTTTGGCTGGCGTTCTGTTGCTGACGCCCGGATTTGTAACCGATACACTAGGCTTCCTTCTTTTTATCCCGCCCCTACGCGATGCGGCGTGGCGATTCTTGCGCAATCGTGTCGTCATTATCGGAGGCGCCAGTACACCTCCAGGCCGGAAGGGGCGCCAGGAGAGGATTATTGATCTCGATAGCGATGATTACACCCATACCGAGGATGACGATTCCCCTTGGCGTGACCACCGGGGCTGAGCTTCCGGCGAAGGCGTTCTTGTCTTGCCACGGAGCACGTGATAGCGAGCATGCTCTGAAAGGCGGGCTTAAGGTGCACGCCACATCTCAGCGATGCCACAAGGGGATCAGGACATGGCCAGTAAGCCGGATGAAAAACAAACAACGGGCACAGGCGCGGGCGAAGCCAAGGCCGGCAATGGCACGCCGCCCAGTCTCAACATTATTACCCAATACATAAAAGACTTGTCCTTCGAGAGTCCGGGTGCGCCAAGGTCACTGCTCAACCGCAAGAAGGCCCCGGCGATCAACATCAATGTCAATGTGAACGCCAATCCGCTGCAAGAGGCGGACTACGATGTGGTCCTGACGCTTACGGCACGCGCCGAAGTCGAAAAGGAAGTGCTCTTCAACGCCGAGCTGGTCTACGGAGGCATCTTCCGCATCCAGAATTTCCCTAAGGAGCATATGCTCCCACTCCTGTTCATCGAGTGCCCGCGCCTGCTCTTTCCCTTCGCGCGGCAGGTGATTGCGGACGCAACGCGCAATGGCGGCTTTCCGCCGCTCATGATCGATCCAATCGATTTTGCAAAAATGTACCAGCAGCGGATTGCTGAAGAGCAGGCGAAGAACAAGGTTCAGACCACCTAAGCCTGAACCGCGTCTGTGCGTCGGGTTGTAAAATGCCTTCCCGGCGCTCAGGCGGATTCCGCCTTTGTATTCGATTCCGCGTTGTCCTGCTTTCTTCTCAGCCAGAGCGCGTTATCGCCTATCGCGGCCACCATCGCGGCATGATTGTCCTGCTCAGCGGGGGTTAGCCGCGGCGGTAGAGGTCGGGGACGGGCCGGTAGGACGACGGGGGCGGTGGTATTCTGCCTTTCCTCCGCCGGTTTGTCGGCCGCCGTTTCCAGGCCAAAGGTCGCCTGCTTTCCGCCGGCGAGTTCGATATAGACTTCCGCCAGCAATTCAGCATCGAGAAGCGCGCCGTGTTTTGTGCGCCGCGAGTTGTCGATCCCGTAGCGGCGGCAAAGCGCGTCGAGCGAGTTCGGGCCCATCGGATGCTTGCGCCGCGCAATTGCGAGCGTATCGACAACCAAGGCAGGGTCAACCATCGGGAGACCCAGGCGGGCAAACTCGGCATTGATGAAGCCGATGTCGAAATTCGCATTGTGGGCGACCAGCTTTGCGCCGTCGATGAATTCAAGAAACTCGTCGGCTATACCGGAAAAGACCGGTTTGTCAGCCAAATCCGTATTTGAAATCCCATGCACGGCCTGGGCGTCGGGGTGGACCGAGCGACCCTCCGGGTTGATGAAACGATGCAGCGAGCGACCGGTCGGAAACCGGTTCTCAAGCTCCACGCACCCCAACTCGATAACCCGATCTTCTCGCGGATCGAGGCCGGTCGTTTCCGTATCAAAAACAATTTCACGCATCGAATCGCTCCCCGCCGCAACGATGACGAAGCGAAGCGTCGAGGACAAGGGTCAGCTGTGAAAAAGCTCTCAGCGTCCCGTCAATTGTGCGATGATGCTTAGCACTTGCCGGCGCGCCGCCTCAAGGCCGCGGCTGGTGTCGATGACAAAGTCTGCTCTGCGGCGTTTTTCCGCATCGGGCATCTGCCGGGAAAGCATGTCTTCGAACCTGTCCTCGGTCATTCCCGGCCGGGCGAGGACACGCTGTCGCTGAATTTCCAGCGGGGCGGTCACGACGACGATCCTGTCGACACGATCCGTGCCACCGGTTTCGAAAAGAAGCGGGATATCCAGAACCGCCATTGGTATCCCCCGCCTCCGCTGCTCATTCAGGAAACGCTCCGCATCCCGGCGCACCAGGGGATGGATAAGGTTTTCAAGCTGACGGAGCTTTTCCGGACGCCCCGTAACGACGCTGGCCAATTTCGCGCGGTCGACCTTGCCGTCGACTACCGTTCCGGGAAACAGCGTCTCGATCTTCGGGGCTGCCTCGCCAGCATAGAGCCGGTGCACGGCCGAGTCGGAGTCATGGACGGGCACGCCTTCTTCCTCGAACATGCGGGCGGTGGTTGACTTGCCCATGGCAATGGATCCCGTGAGCCCGAGTACGATCAATGGCCCTTCTCCAGATCAGCCAGGACGATTTCCCGCAGCTCCGAGGTTACCTCCGGCTTCACACCGAACCAGCGCTCGAACCCGGGAACTGCCTGATGCAGAAGCATTCCAAGCCCATCCACCGCCTTCAAGCCTCTGTCTACCGCGTCGCGAAGCAAGGGAGTGATGAGAGGTGCATAGACGATATCGCTCACGGTCGCCGAGTCCGGCAGACCGGAAAGTTCAATCTGCAGCGGTGG
The DNA here is from genome assembly GCF_028767125.1 of Chelativorans sp. YIM 93263. Taxonomy (GTDB): domain Bacteria; phylum Pseudomonadota; class Alphaproteobacteria; order Rhizobiales; family Rhizobiaceae; genus Chelativorans. The sequence continues at coordinate 447,869 of NZ_JAKCWP010000001.1, read as the reverse complement.
TCCGCCCGCCATACCCATCGAGGTTGTGTTTATAAGAAGCGTGGTGTCGGACAGCAACTCGGGGAGTGCATCCAGGGTGTGGGCGCTGACACCATCGTCAAACCGATCGGACAGCACCTTTGCTCGGGAGAGCGTGCGGTTGACGACGCGGATATCCTGCATCTCGCGTTGTTGCAACGCCTGAACGATCGCGCGAGCGGCACCACCCGCGCCAAGGACCGTCGCGATGCCGTTTCCTTCCCAGCCGGGAGCAACGGAATCCAGGTTGGCTGCAAAGCCGTAGGCATCCGTATTGCCGCCGCACAACCGACCGTCTTCGAACCAGATGGTGTTGACAGCCCCTATTGCCTCGGCCGCGGTGTCGCATTGCTCGACCAGCTTATACGCGGTTTCCTTATGTGGAATGGTGATATTGCCACCCACAAATGGGCCGTCGGACAGGCCACGAACGAAATCGGCAAACTGTTCCGGCGACACGTCCCGGCGCTCGTACGAACCTTCTATTCCGTGTTGACGAAGCCAATAGCCATGGATCACCGGTGAGCGAGAATGGGCAATCGGATGCCCGCAAACAAAGGCCCGCAAGGGTCTATCAGCCATCAATCACGTCCAATTCGCGCAGTTTTGCAAGCAGGGGCAGGAGCGGCAGACCGACGATCGTGAAATAGTCGCCCTCGATTTTTTCGAAAAGCTGGATGCCTTCGCCTTCAACCTGATAGGCGCCCACACTGTTCAGGGCGTTTTCTCCCACGCGCGAGAGATGCCGCCCGATAAAGCCGGGATCGAGTTTTCTCATCGTCAGCTGCGCGATTGCCACATGCCGCCAAACGACGTTTCCACCCTGCGCCAGAACGACGGCGCTGTTCAATTGATGGGTTCGGCCGGACAGCGAAAGAAGGTGGCGGCGCGCACCTTCCATATCCGCCGGCTTATGAAATAGCTCATCGCCCAGTGACAAGGTCTGGTCACCGGCAACCACCCAATCACCCGCGTTCCGCTCCGAGACATCCACGGCCTTGGCTTCTGCCAATACCAGCGCAACATCCTCGGGGCTCAGGCCTGTATCCTTAAGGGGCGCTTCCGCCGCCCGTTCGTCGACTTCCGGCGCCATGGGGATGATACTCAACCCGGCATTTTCCAGCAATTGCCGGCGAAACGGGCTTGTAGAAGCGAGGATGAGATTCTGTCCATTTGTTATCATCGGTCTGATCCTCAGTTTCAGCGCGTATTCCCACGCAAGGCCAGAATGGCGGCCGCCGTTTCCTCTATCGAACGACGTGTTACATCGATTATAGGCCAATTATGGCGGCTGCAAAGCTGGCGCGCATAGGCAAGCTCACGGGCTATCGTGCCGCGGTCGGTGTATGAATCGAAATCGCTTGTCGCGCCCGGACCGCCAAGAACCCGGTTGCGGCGAATCTGTGAAATGCGATCGGCGGATGCCACCAAACCGACGACAAGGGGTCCGACCGCCCTGTCAAGTTGCTCCGGCAGCCGCGTATCCAAAACGATCGGTACATTGGCTGTCTTCACACCGCGGTTCGCAAGATAGATGCTAGTGGGGGTCTTTGATGTCCGCGAGATCCCGACGAGGATGATGTCCGCCTCCTCGATATCGTGGGGCAGTTGGCCGTCATCATGCTCCATCGTGAAGTTCAGCGCGTCGATGCGGCGAAAATATTCTGCATCCAACACATGCTGCGCGCCGACACGCCGGCCGGCCGGCGTTCCCAGATAGGACTGGAAAACGGCCAGGACTGGTTCAAGAACCGATACGCTCGGCAAACCCATGGTAGTGCAGAGTTCCTCGATTCGGCCTGCCAGCTCCTGGTCGACGACGGTATAGAGAACGATCCCCGGCTCCTCGTCGATTTCAGCGAAGACCTTGGCGAGCTGTTTTTCCGTGCGGATGAGCGGATAAATATGTTCGATGGCGCGGGCATTCTTATATTGGGCCGCGGCCGCTCGACCGGCAGCAAGAAGGGTTTCGCCGGTCGCGTCGGAAATCAAGTGCAGATGGAAGAAGCTTTGCGCTTTCTGCACGCTATTTTCTCTCCCCTGTGGACGTCTGTTGATAGCGCGCAGCCAGGCAGATTAGGAGAGCAGGCTATCTGGAAAACAGCAATCTTCATCCACATTAGGCCCCACTGCGGAAAACGTTTCGAACTTGTCAGCGCCTTCGTGGAAAAGATGGAGTTTCCAAATTGCCTCACATGTCGAAACCGTGGGAGATTCTTTGTAACTCACTGGAATCACGTTCAAACAAGCTGTTATCCAAGGAATATTCCCCAAGGGAGAAACTCTTTTCATTCCGTTGAATGTGCGCCAATGTCGCGTCGCGAAATGTGGACAGATGAGAATCCACACTTCAAACAGACTCATAGAAACAGAATCCTTTAAATAGATTCTTAATATTAGTTTTTAGGGAGACGATCCGTGCCACAACGAAAGCTCCTCGACGTCCTGAACGGGCTAAAAACGTCTCCCCCTCCTATCTGGCTCATGCGCCAAGCTGGCCGTTACCTGCCCGAGTATAGGGAAACGCGTAGGAAGGCCGGAAGTTTCCTCGATTTGTGTTTCAATCCCGATTTAGCGACGGAAGTCACGCTTCAGCCGATCAGACGATTCGACTTCGATGCAGCGATCCTGTTTTCCGATATCCTCGTCATTCCTTATGCACTTGGCCGTAATCTGCGCTTTCAGGAAGGGATCGGCCCTGTGATGACACCGCTGCAGGCGGATGACATTGAAGCACTCGAAACCGGCGATCTGCACAAGCATCTGAACCCCGTCTATGAAACGATTCGACGACTCAGGGCAGAACTGCCGAAAGAAAAGGCGCTCATCGGCTTTTGTGGGGCTCCCTGGACGGTGGCGACCTATATGATTGCCGGCCGTGGAACGCCGGACCAGGCGCCAGCGCGATTCTTCGGGCACACTGAGCCGCAGGGTTTCGAGAAGTTGCTCCAGACCATCACCGCTTGCTCAGCTGAGTATCTGATCCGTCAAATAGAAGCGGGCGCGGATGCTGTTCAGATCTTTGATTCCTGGGCGGGTGTTCTGGACGAGAAGAGCTTCGAGGCCTGGTGTGTCCGCCCAGTCACCGAGATCGTGCGGCGCGTTCGAGAGAAGTATCCGGAGGTTCCAATCATCGGATTTCCAAAAGGTGCCGCCCGCCACTACGATGGTTATCGTACTCGCACCGGTGTCACTGCCCTTGGCCTTGATTGGATGGTTCCGATGATAGATGCACGCCGCTTGCAGGCAGAGGGGCCGGTGCAAGGCAATCTCGACCCGATGCGTCTCAGAGCTGGAGGAGAGGCGCTGGAAGTGGGAATTGATACCATCCTGGATGGCTTGGGTTCCGGGCCGCTGATCTTTAATCTCGGCCACGGTATCACGCCGGATACACCGGTGGAGCATGTACACACTATGGTAAGACGAATTCGTGAGCGTGGGTAATGGCGGTGGGGGAAGCGGAAAGCGGGAAGCAAAGCCGTCTCGTGCGTGTCTTTATCGGGCTCTTAGCCCTCATCGCTCTGGTATTTATGTTTTTTTCGCTCGTTCCCGACCGGTTCTACCCGTGGGTTAAAGCGTTCCATGTGATCGCTATAATTGCCTGGATGGCGGGTCTTCTTTATCTGCCGCGGCTCTTCGTCTATCACGCGGACGCTGAAGTGGGATCGGTGCAAAGCGAGACTTTCAAGGTCATGGAGCGCCGGTTGCACCACGCCATTATCGCACCGGCGATGATGCTGTCTTGGATCCTGGGTTTGTGGCTTGCGTGGCGAGGATTTGGATTCTCGGGCGGATGGTTGCACGCCAAGATCGCGGCTGTTGTCCTGCTTTCCGCCATTACGGGCTATCTTGCACGGGGCGTACGAGTTTTTTCCGAGGACGGGAACACCCGCTCTGCCCGCCACTGGCGGATGGTGAACGAAGTCCCAACGCTTTTGATGATTGCGATTGTCATTCTGGTCGTGGTCAAACCGTTTTAGATTCAGGCAGCTCGCTTGCATAGCGGTTTATCGACCGCTATTTGCGAAGGTGGAACGAAAAACCCACCTTGCTCTTTCTGTCTGGGGAGGATAAAAGGGGCTTTCCTTCCCTTCATTCTTCAGCGTCGCCTTCCCAATTTGCGGACCTCGCCGGCGCTCTGGTTATCCTTTCCATTTCTCGGTTCAAGAACCACTCAGGCCGTTACCATGCAGGAAATGAAACTTCAGGAGCTCAAGAGCAAAACGCCGACCGATCTGATCGCGTTTGCCGAGTCGCTCGAGGTCGAGAACGCCAGCATCATGCGCAAGCAGGAGCTGATGTTCGCAATCCTCAAAAAGCTTTCGACCCAAGATATTGAAATCATCGGCGACGGCGTCGTGGAGGTTCTCCAGGACGGATTCGGCTTTCTTCGTTCTGCCAGCGCGAACTATTTGCCTGGGCCCGACGATATCTACATATCGCCCTCGCAAATCCGACGCTTTTCGCTGAAAACCGGAGACACGGTGGAAGGGCCAATACGCAGCCCCAAGGAAGGGGAACGCTACTTCGCTTTGCTCAAGGTGAACTCGATCAATTTCGAGGACCCGGAAAAGATCCGTCACAAGATCCATTTTGACAATCTGACACCGCTCTATCCGGACGAGCGGATGCGGATGGAGGTGGATAATCCCACGGGTAAGGATCTTTCCGCGCGGGTGATCGATCTCGTGGCACCCTTGGGAAAGGGACAACGCGGGCTTATTGTGGCGCCTCCGCGAACGGGTAAGACCGTTCTTCTCCAGAACATTGCCCATTCGATAACGTCGAACCATCCGGAATGTTACCTGATCGTTCTTTTGATCGATGAGCGACCGGAAGAGGTGACGGATATGCAGCGCTCGGTTAACGGTGAGGTGATTTCCTCGACGTTTGACGAGCCCGCCTCCCGCCACGTACAGGTCACGGAGATGGTGATCGAGAAAGCCAAGCGGCTGGTGGAACACGGTCGTGACGTGGTGATCCTGCTCGACTCAATCACGCGCCTGGGGCGTGCCTACAACACGGTGGTCCCTTCCTCCGGTAAGGTTCTCACTGGTGGCGTTGACGCCAATGCGCTCCAGCGGCCGAAACGTTTCTTCGGTGCTGCGCGCAATATCGAGGAAGGCGGGTCGCTGACCATCATCGCCACCGCGCTAATCGATACTGGCAGCCGCATGGACGAGGTGATCTTTGAGGAGTTCAAGGGTACAGGCAACTCCGAGATCGTGCTCGACCGCAAAGTGGCCGACAAGCGCATCTATCCGGCGATGGATATCCTCAAATCCGGTACCCGCAAGGAGGATCTTCTCATCGCGCGTCAGGACCTTCAGAAAATCTTCGTTCTGCGGCGTATTCTTGCGCCCATGGGCACCACGGACGCCATAGAGTTTCTGATCGACAAGCTTAAGCACACGAAGAACAACGCGGATTTCTTCGATTCCATGAACACCTGATTGGCTGGGTCCTCGAACAGTCAGTCTGGGGACCGCAATGCTGTTTCCAAGGACTCAGGATCGCTAACGCGCGGTAGGCATCGTTGCCCGATACAAAGCCATGCGCCGCGCAACGATCTATCGATTTTGATGTCGAGCTGTTTCTCGGCAGGCGAGACCGTTTCAGGCAGGACTAAATCCATACGTCGGGGATCGGGATTTCGATTCGCCACCGGAACAAAGATGTTCTCGTCGGGGCCCTCGTTGATCAGAAGCTTCATCGGCTCCTGCGCGAGGGAAGCGGCATAAACGATGCCCATCTGCCCGGAGAACTGCTGCTGTGCGCGGGCGAGAGCAGTCTCCGCTGTGCGGACGGACTGATCGTAAAGCTCGGAGTTGCCAGTTAATGTCGCGAGGCGTGTCAGCGCTGTAATGATCTGGGCCGTTGCCGATGGTATCGCCTCGTCGACATCGCCCCGGATACGCATCGGAACATCCGTGCTGTCTGCGGCAGTAAGATAGAAGCCGTCGCCGGTCTCATCCTTGTGCCACCTAGCGAGCATTTCCGACCATCGGATCGCCTGTTCTATGAACTGGTCGTCCTGATAGGCCCCATGAAGCGCAACCGCGGCAGAGATCATTGCTGCGTAATCGCTCGCAAGAGCTGGGAAGAGCCTCTTATCTCCCCTTATACTATGGGGCAGCCGTTCCTCCTCCATTGATTCGCATACGAAACGATACGCACGGTGTGCAGCATCCAGCCAGTCGGGCCTGTTCAGCAAACGGGCTGCCTGGGCCAATGCCTCGATGGCGAGACCATTCCAGTCTACGAGAACCTTGTCGTCACGCGCCGGCGGTACACGGCAATCACGTACGACCCTCAGCTTCTCCAGAAGCGTCTGTAGTCTGTCCTCCACCTTCTCAGGCTGTGAGTGCGGTTTGTCCAGCCGGTGGAGAATGGGATCGCCTTCCCAATCTTCGGGACTCGACAGGCGATAGATTGATAGCAATTCTTCGGTGTCATCGCCCAAGACCGCGTGTATCTGATCCCGAGTCCAGACATAGTAGCGTCCTTCCTCGCCCTCCGAATCTGCGTCGAAACTCGAGGTGAAACCGCCGTTCTCAACTCGCATCTCGCGGAGCATCCAGCCGACAGTGTCCTCGATTCGCCTGCGAAACAATGGGTCCCCAGTCTCGGCATAAGCCATACCGGTCAAGCGGATGAGTTGGGCGTTGTCGTAGAGCATCTTTTCGAAATGCGGAACCAGCCACATAGCGTCGGTGGAGTAGCGCGCCAAGCCCCCACCGACATGGTCGTAAATTCCGCCAGCAAGCATAAAACGCAGCGTATTCAAAACCGCATCGCGATGTTCGGTTGTTCGGCTTTTCAGCCAATCGAGCCACAATATGTCTAAAAACGGTGTGTTCGGAAATTTCGGTGCGCCGCGAAGACCGCCATACTCCGGGTCGAAGAGTGTCGCGATCTGCTGTGCTAGTCCATGGAGGGGCGGCGCGGATGTTTCAGCCTCGGCGATCGCCGGCGAAAGTCGTTGCTGTACATGTGTTGTCAGCGCGTCGGCGCTGCGATTGAGATCGGATTGTTTTTCGCTCCACGCCTTATGAACCGCACGTAGAACTTGGATAAAGCCGGGCCGGCCGAAGCGAGGAGCCTTGGGGAAATAAGTACCGCCCCAGAACGGTTTTGCCTCGGGAGTTAAAAACATTGTCAGAGGCCAACCCCCTTGCTCCCCTGTGGCCGTCAATGCGGTCATATAGATCTGGTCAATGTCCGGCCGCTCTTCGCGATCGACCTTGATATTCACGAACAATCGATTCATGACATCGGCCACCTGCTGATCTTCAAAGCATTCGTGAGCCATCACATGGCACCAATGGCAAGCAGCGTAGCCGACGGAAAGCAGGATCGGCTTGTTTTCCGCTCTCGCCTCTTGTAGCGCTTCCTGCGACCAGGATCGCCAGTGGACGGGATTGTCCTTGTGTTGCAAAAGGTAAGGGCTCGTCTGGTTCCCAAGCTGATTCTGACTGGGAAGCGTCATTGCCGACCTCCATGTTATTCACGTGTAAACCTAGGGTGCTGACCGGACCGGATCAAATGTCGGATAGTGAAACCATCTTTGCCCTTTCGAGCGGCTCCCTTCCGTCGGGTATCGCTGTCATCCGTCTTTCCGGACCCGCCGCGCGCACGACGCTTGAGTCGATGACCGGCGTTCTCCCACCGGCACGCCAAGCCCGACTCTCTGCGATTCGCGACCGAAGCGGGCAGCTTTTGGACAGAGGGCTTTGTCTGTTCTTCCCCGGTTCCGCGAGTTTCACCGGGGAAGACTGTGCGGAACTGCACCTGCATGGTGGTCGCGCCGTTGTGGCATCGGTTCTATCGGCCCTGTCGTTGCTTCCCGGTCTGCGTGCGGCTGAGGCCGGTGAGTTCACGAAACGTGCGTTCCTCAACGGCAAGATTGACCTGACAGGTGCCGAAGCCCTTTCAGATCTCATTTCCGCCGAAACTGAAGCACAGCAGCGCTTCGCCTTATCCAACAGCTCTGGCCGTCATCGGAAGCTTTATCAAGATTGGCGGCAAAGCCTCTTGAATGCTCGGGCTTTGATCGAGGCCGAACTCGACTTCGCCGATGAATCAGACGTACCAGGCTCCGTCGCTCAGAAGGTTTGGCAGGAGGTTCAGACTTTACGCGACGCCATTGCCGCACATGCCGCGGGGTATCGAAATGCCGAAATCATTCGCGATGGCATGAAGGTGGTTATAGTAGGAGCGCCCAATGCCGGGAAGTCTAGTCTGTTGAACGCGCTTGTGCAGCGGGAGGCAGCCATCGTTACCGATGAGCCCGGGACGACCCGCGATCTGGTCGAGGTTGCACTCGATATCGGTGGGATGAAGATCCTTCTGACCGATACGGCTGGGCTTCGGCGTGCGGAAGGGCGTGTCGAGGCGATCGGGATCGAGCGTACGCTGGAACGAGCGCGCGAGGCCGATCTCGTCCTTCTGCTGGAAGACGTACACCGGCCAGTAGCAGCTCCAAACATTCCTGACGTTCCGCTCCTCAGGGTGGGAAACAAGGCGGATCGTCTTGGTCCGCCTGTCGAGAGGGCTGTGGGACGATCGGAATACGATTGCCTTATATCGGCGAAGACCGGAGCGGGACTCGACGCGCTCATGGAGAGTTTACGCCAATCAAGTCAGGTACATGCCGCACGCGCTGGTGAGATCCTCCCGTTTCGGCTTCGCCATGTGGAGCGCCTCGGAGAGGCAGTATCCGCACTCGATAACGCTCTGTCGAAGGAAAGCGACGACCTGGAACTGCGCGCTGAAGATCTGCGCATAGCCTCTCATGCGCTGGGGCAGATCTCCGGCGATATCGACGTGGAAGACCTGCTCGACAGTATTTTCGCTACCTTTTGCATCGGCAAATGATTCACGTGAAACACGGAAACGTGACACGTACCCGTGACTCACGTGAAACATGGCGGAGCGGCAGGAACTTTAGTTTCACGTGAAACGCTGCACCACTGCATCTTGACTGAAACGCCGCGAGCGCGCATCTGAAGGCCAGCGAAGAGGAAGACCATGCCCCAAGTTTATGATGTTGTTGTCATTGGCGGTGGCCATGCCGGATGCGAAGCGGCGAGTGCGGCTGCGCGCGCGGGTGCACGCACCGCGCTTGTGACGCTTCGGCGCGATACGATCGGCGTCATGTCCTGCAATCCGGCAATTGGGGGTATCGGTAAAGGCCAGCTTGTGCGGGAAGTAGACGCTCTGGATGGCCTCATGGGGCGCGTCACGGATGCTGCGGGCATCCAGTACCGTCTGTTGAACCGGCGGAAGGGCCCTGCTGTTCGCGGGCCGCGTACTCAAGCTGATCGGCGCCTTTACCGCGAGGCCATGCAAGCTGCCATCGCGAAGCAGGATAATCTCGTCGTAATCGAAGCGGAGGTCCTTGCGCTCGGTATCGGCGAAGGCCGCGCTACTTACGTCATCCTCTCGGATGAGCGGCGTATCGACTGTGGTGCTGTCGTCCTGACAACAGGAACGTTTCTTCGCGGCCTGATCCATATCGGGGGAAAGACTATACCCGCCGGCCGAATGCACGAGCCGGCGGCGCGTCGGCTGTCTGCTTCCATCGAATCTGCGGGATTCGAGCTCGGCCGTCTCAAGACCGGGACACCGCCGCGGCTGGACGGCCGCACGATCGCGTGGGATCGGCTCGATATGCAACAAGCCGACGAAAACCCGATCCCCTTCTCGCTGCTTACCCGCACGATTAAAACGCCGCAGATCGCGTGCGGGATCACGCGCACGACACCGGAAACACACGCGATTATTAACGGGAACCTGAAACAGTCTGCCATGTATTCTGGAGCGATCGGCGGCATCGGACCGCGTTACTGCCCTTCGATCGAGGATAAGGTCGTCAAGTTTGCAGATCGCGAGGGGCATCAGATCTTCCTCGAACCGGAAGGGCTGGATGACGACACGGTCTATCCGAACGGGATATCCACCTCGCTTCCTGAGGATGTCCAGCTTGCTTTTCTGAAGACCATTCCTGGCCTCGAGAGTGCGCGCATGCTCCAGCCTGGCTATGCCATAGAGTATGATCACATTGATCCGCGCGAGCTTGAGCCCACCTTGGAAACCCGCCGCATCCGGGGACTTTTCCTGGCAGGGCAGATCAACGGAACGACGGGGTATGAGGAGGCGGCCGGCCAGGGCGTGCTCGCCGGCATCAATGCAGCTCGCATTGCTTCGGGAGGAAAGCCGGTCCATCTGAGCCGAGCTGATGCGTATATCGGTGTGATGATCGATGACCTCGTCACGCGCGGCGTCAGCGAACCGTACCGCATGTTCACTTCACGTGCTGAATTCCGCCTTTCGCTGCGTGCTGATAATGCGGATCTGCGGCTGACACCGCGGGCGATCGAATGGGGCATCGCATCCGCCGAGCGTCAGAGGTTTTTCAGGGAGATGGAGCGACGTCTTGCTAAAGCACGTGAGTGCGTGCGGGAACGCAACCTGACGCCGAGCACAGCACCGCGAAACGGAATCAGCATCAATGCCGACGGTGTTCGCCGAAGCGGTTATGATCTCCTGTCATACCCGGACATGAGCTTGAAAAAGCTGGCTAGAATCTGGCCGGAGCTTGCAACAATCGATCCCCCAATTGCTGAGATGCTCGAGACCGAAGCCCGATATGCCGTGTATCTGGAGAGGCAGGCATCGGATGCGGAGCAGATCCGCCGTGATGAAACGCGGATTATTCCCGGTGGCATCGATTTCGATTCGGTGCCGGGTCTTTCGAATGAGTTGAAAGATAAGCTTCGTCAGCGCAAGCCGCGCACCATCGCCGAGGCACAGCGCATCGATGGGATGACACCGGCAGCGCTTGCGCTCATTCTCGCAACTTTACGCCAGAACCGGGGCGATGCTACCCGCGGGGCTGCATAGTGGATGAGGTAGTCGCCAAATTGGAGATTGCAACCGGCCGCGCGGTTTCACGTGAAACACTCGAGCGGCTGCTTGCCTTTGAGAAAGCATTTCGTCGCTGGGCATCCCGTATCAATCTCGCGGCACCATCGACCCTCCCCCATCTTTGGGAACGGCATATTCTCGATAGCGCACAGCTGATTCGCCTGGCTCCGGATGCTCGTGGCTGGGTCGACCTTGGTTCCGGCGGCGGCTTTCCCGGAGCCGTGGTGGCGCTTCTCCTGGCAGACCAACCGAAAACGCACGTCGACCTTGTTGAAAGCAATCACAAGAAAGCTGCCTTTCTAAGCACCACGCTCGCGGAACTCTACGCGCCCGCGCGTGTGCATGCTTGTCGAATCGAAGAGAGTTATAGCCGCGTTCCCGCACCTGAGGTCGTGACCGCGCGCGCTTTGGCGCCTTTGCCGCGTCTTTTGCGACTCGCACAGCCTTGGATTTCGGGCTCTACGCGCGCCTTGCTACATAAAGGCCGGGATTATAGGAGCGAAATTGAAGAAAGCGGTAACGAATGGCGCTTCGATTTGGTAGAACATGAGCCGATGTTCGGCGGTGATGGCGCCATTCTGGAGATCAGCAGGCTTCGGGGCGTCTCCGCTACTACTTAAACTGACTGACGGTTTCGATCGGCAGAGGGTCATGAACAAGCCATCACGCATTATCACAGTGGCCAACCAGAAAGGCGGTGTCGGAAAAACGACAACCGCCATCAACTTGGCCACAGCACTCGCTGCAATCGGCGAGAAGGTGCTCATCGTGGACCTTGATCCGCAGGGAAATGCAAGCACCGGGCTGGGAGTCGACCGGCAAGCGCGTCTCGTTTCCTCTTACGACATTCTGACTGGCTCGGCGTCTGTCAGCGAAGCAGCTATGGAAACCGCTGTTCCTGGTCTTTCCATCGTTGCCTCTACACTCGATCTTCTCGGAATTGAGATGGAGATCTCCACGGCAAATGACCGAGTCCTGAAACTGCGCGGTGCGCTCCGTGACGATCCCAATGTTTCCGAGTACTCCTATGTTCTGATTGACTGTCCGCCGTCGCTTAACCTCCTGACGCTGAATGCAATGGCCGCCGCGGATTCGGTACTGGTCCCGCTTCAATGTGAGTTTTTTGCGCTGGAGGGATTGAGCCAACTGCTGGAGACGGTGGAGCAGATCCGCAGTTCGATTAACCCGTGGCTAACCATACAGGGGATCGTGCTCACCATGTTCGACGGTCGAAATAATCTCGCGAATCAAGTGGTCGATGACGTGCGCGCATATATGGGTGATGCGGTCTACGACACGGTTATCCCTCGTAACGTCCGGGTTTCAGAGGCGCCATCTTACGGGAAACCTGCGCTTCTTTATGATCTGAAGTGTGCCGGCAGCCAGGCTTACCTGCAGCTCGCCTCGGAAGTCATCCGGCGGGAACGCCAGCAGTTTGCAGCCTGAGAAGCCATCAGTCGCTTAAAGTGGAACCGCTATGAACGAAGATCCTTCGCGTAAACGCCTTGGCCGGGGGCTTGCCGCGCTCATCGGCGAAATGGACAGCAAACCAGCCGGGGAGGAGAAGCCGGTGCGGGCGGACCGCGCGGCGCCGATCGAGTTTATCTCGCCCAACCCGCGGAATCCACGGCGCGATTTCTCGGATGCGGAGTTGACTGATCTCGCTCAATCCATTCGTGAACATGGGATCGTTCAGCCGGTGGTCGTGCGGTCCTCCTCAGCCGAGGGACGTTTCGAAATTATCGCCGGCGAGCGGCGCTGGCGCGCCGCGCAGCGTGCGGGCCTAACTGAAATTCCGATTATTCTTCGTGAGGTGGACGACAAGGCTGCGCTGGAGCTCGCCATTATCGAGAACGTGCAGCGTGCCGATCTGAACCCGATTGAAGAGGCGCGCGGCTATCAACAGCTCATGGAAGAGCACAATTATACGCAGGCGGATCTTGGCCAGGTAATCGGCAAGAGCCGCAGCCATGTGGCGAACACCTTACGGCTTCTGAGGCTTCCCGACTCTGTCAGTGACTTGATCGTCGATGGATCGTTGACTGCTGGACATGCACGGACGCTTGTCAGTGCAGATGATCCGGCCACGCTGGCAAAGAGAATTGTCGAGGAAGGCCTTTCCGTGCGGCAGGCGGAGGCCTTGGCGAGCGCTCCAGAGTCCAGTACTGGCGAACGTCCTAGGCAGACAAAGGAGAAAGATCCCGACACGCTGTCGCTGGAAAAGTTGCTTAGCGACCATACCGGATTGAAGGTGAACATTAATCACAAAGAAAGGGGAGGCGAAATGCGCATCTCTTACCGCACGCTTGAGCAACTCGACGATCTCTGCCGTCTCCTGCAACGACAGGTATAGGTCCGCAGGCCGCCCCGGCGCTTAAGCCATTTGAACCGGTATTTGGCTAGAGCTGTTTGAGGCCGATCGGATGTTCCATTCGTCCCCGCAAACCAGTTGCGGCAGCCGCTTGGCCGATGAAGTCACATCTGCGTCACGGTTCCTAACACCCGTTTTGTCAAAGGTTTTTCGGAACTCCCGTGCATAGTACGGCGTTTATGTGCCGGATACAAAACGGAGAGATCCGATGACCGATCATGACAAACATCGCCCAGCAGACAGAGATACAGAACCGCGTGCGTCAAATACTTCGCAGCAACCGCCAAGCGCAAATCAGAATGTAACCCGCACCGGGGGGACCGGCGCATGGGTCGCAGCCGCGCTTGTCGCTGCGGTTTTAATCATCCTTTTCCTGGCCTTTGGTGGCGGCGCGTTCTTTGGCGGTGGGTCCGATACCGTTCTTGCGCCGGAAGATGATACGACGATCGTTACGCCGGAAGAGGACACTGCGGGAACCCCGCCGTCCGACGAGACCACAGGCGCGACGGAAACCGCTCCAGGTGCTTCGGATGATGCTGCGGGAACTCCAGGGACCGAAGAAGCAACTCCTGAGGTAGATCCGATCGCGCCCGAGGAAGGCACCGCGCCTAATCCGGATGACCAGTAGAGACACTCAGTAGGTTCTGTCGCAAACGATTCGGTAGGCTTGTGCAAATGCACTTCAGTCTTGTCGGCCATCAGATGCCGCACCGATCACACTCGGCTTCATACTGTCGGTAACCGCCGCAATCATTCGAGCCGGGAACAAAGATAATCAGCTTACCTCAGAGCTTGCGACAGAACCTTTTCCAAGGGCACATGCGCAGAAGCCTAAAGCTTGTGCCGCGTGACGACAGAATTGGAATGCGGGTGTGGTAGATTACAAGCCACGTCTCGTTCTGTCGCCCGGCTCTATCAGACGCTTATCTGCTCTACAGATGAGTATCGACGGCGTATCCCGATCCGCTACATCCTGGTGATGGACTTGGTCAGGAGTGAATGGGCTTGGAGAACGCGGACAGTGCTGCCTCCCGCACGGCTTCTGACATCGTCGGATGAGCGTGGCAGGTGCGGGCAAGATCTTCCGCCGCGCCGCTGAACTCCATCAGCACCGCTGCTTCATGGATCATCTCACCGGCGCCAAAACCCAGAATATGGGCCCCCAGTACGCGGTCGGTCTTCTTGTCGGCCAGGATCTTCACAAAACCGTCCGTATGCAGCATTGAGCGGGCGCGGCCATTGGCGCTGAAAGGAAACTTGCCGGCGGTGTAATCGACCCCTTCCTTCTTCAGCTCTTCTTCCGTCTTGCCGACTGAAGCGACCTCCGGGCTGGTATAAACAACGCTTGGAATGACGTTATAATTTACGTGGCCGGCTTGGCCGGCGATCATTTCAGCGACAGCCACGCCTTCATCCTCGCCCTTGTGTGCCAGCATGGGGCCGGCGATGACATCGCCGATGGCGTAAATACCCTCAAGATTGGTGCGCAGATTCGCGTCCGTCTTGACGCGCCCGCGTTCATCGACTTCGACGCCGGCTTGCTCAAGTCCCAGCCCGTCTGTGTAGGGCCTGCGGCCGGTTGCCACCAGAACCACGTCCGCTTCCAATGTTTCAGCCTCTCCACCCTTAACCGGTTCGAATGTGACAGAGGCGCCCTTCTTCGCCTTGGAGACCTCGGTCACCTTCGCGCCCAGCTTGAAGGTGAAACCCTGCTTGGTGAGCAAGCGCTGAAACTGCTTGGAAATCTCCCCGTCCATTCCACCGAGAATTGTGTCGAGATACTCCACCACCGTGACTTCGGCGCCCAGCCGCGCCCAAACCGAGCCAAGCTCCAGGCCGATCACGCCACCCCCCACAACGATCATTGATCCCGGTACCTTGCTCAGTTCCAGCGCGCCTGTGGACGAGACGACAACCTTCTCATCGAAATCGACGTCCACACCGGGGATACCGGCTATATCAGACCCGGTTGCGATGACGATGTTCTTCGTTTCTATGGTCTCTTCCTTTCCGTCGTCTCCGGAGACTACGACCTTTCCGGGACCAGCGATCCGGCCGGTTCCCTGGAAAGCGTCGATCTTGTTCTTTTTGAAGAGGAAATCCAGGCCCTTAACGTTCTGCTCGACCGTTCTGTCCTTATGGGCGAGCATCTTCTTGAGATCGACTTTCGGCTTGCCCACATCGATGCCGAGTTCGGGGAAGGTGTGCTGCGCTTCGGCAAACATTTCCGTGGCGTGCAGCAAGGCCTTGGATGGAATGCAACCGACATTCACACATGTGCCACCGTGATTAGGCCTTTTCTCCACCACAGCCGTCTTCAGCCCAAGCTGAGCGGCCTTGATGGCACATACATAACCGCCCGGGCCGGTTCCAATCACGACGAGGTCATAGGACATTTTCTTGCCTTCCTGCATTTTCGGGGCGCCGGCTAGCGGCCGCCGCTGATATTGATGATCGTGCCCGTCGCATAGGATGCTTTGTCGGACAGGAGCCAGAGCACGGCGTTCGCGATTTCCTCTGCCGTGCCTGGCCGCTTCAGGGGAATGAGGCTGGAAAGCCGCGCCGCCCGGTCGGGCTGCCCGCCGGAGGCGTGGATTTCAGTAGCGGTGACGCCAGGCCGCACCGCGTTGACACGGATGCCCTCCTCGGCGACCTCGCGGGCAAGACCGATCGTGAAGGTGTCAACCGCAGCCGTGGCAGCGGCATAGTCGACATATTCTCCAGCAGAACCCAGCACGGCAGCAATGGAGGAGATGTTTACGATGGTCCCGCCGCTTCCGCCGTGCACGGTCGACATGCGTTTCACGGCCTCGCGTGCACACAGCATCGTGCCGATGACGTTAATGCGCATCATACGCTCGAGCCGCGCAAGATCCATCTCGTCAACGCGTGCCTTCCGATCCACCACGCCTGCGTTGTTAACAAGCGCGTCGAGCCTTCCGAAGCGTTTGTCCACGGCCTCGAACATGGTGAGAATGTCGCTTTCGCGCGCTACGTCCGCCTGAACGGCGAAGGCCTCTCCACCGTTTGCTTCGATTGCACATACCACTTCATCAGCTGCGCTCGAATCGGCCACATAATTGACCGCAATACGATAGCCGGATGCGGCTGCAAGCCGACAGATCGCCGCGCCGATACCGCGTCCTCCACCCGTCACCAAAAGTGTTCCTGCCGCTTGCGCCATCGGTTTCCTTGGAGCCGTCCGGTTTGCAGCTGCCTTGCTGCCGGTTCCTAGAGATCGAGTACCAAGCGCTCGGGATCCTCCAGAACGTCCTTTATGCGGACCAGGAAGGTGACGGCTTCCTTGCCGTCGACAATGCGGTGGTCATAGGACAGCGCCAGATACATCATGGGACGGATCTTGATTTCGCCGCCGACCGCCATTGGACGCTCCTGGATCTTGTGCATACCCAGAATGCCCGATTGCGGAGCATTGAGGATCGGCGTCGACATGAGCGAGCCGTAAACACCGCCATTGGAAATGGTGAAGGTTCCACCCTGCATGTCCGCCATAGAGAGCTTGCCATCGCGGGCCGCCGCGCCCAGCCGGCCGATCTCCTTTTCAACTTCGGCGATGGACATCCGGTCAGCATCACGCACGACCGGCACCACCAGCCCTTTCTCGGTCCCGACGGCAACACCAATATGGCAGAAGTTCTTGTAAATAATGTCAGTACCGTCGATCTCCGCGTTGACGGCCGGCAGCTCGTGCAACGCATGGCACACGGCTTTGGTGAAGAAGCCCATGAAGCCAAGCTTCACGCCATGCTTTTTCTCGAACAGGTCCTTGTATCTCTTGCGCAGATCCATAACCGCGGTCATGTCCACCTCGTTGAAGGTGGTGAGCATGGCCGCCGTCTGTTGCGCATCCTTGAGGCGCCGGGCGATCGTCTGGCGCAGGCGGGTCATTTTCACGCGTTCTTCGCGCGGCTCGTCTTTATCGGGATTGGGCGCACGGGCCGCCTTCGGCACCTGCGGAGTTTCGGCTGGCTCGCTGGGCGCGCCGCGCTCCGGTGCAGTCAGAACATCACCTTTCAGGATCTGCCCTTCCTTGCCGGTACCTTGAATATCCGATTCCTTCAACACGCGTTCCTTCATTAGCTTGGCGGCAGAAGGTGCTGGCGGACGCCCGCGTTCACGGATTGGGGGCTCGCCGCCGATATTCGCGGTCTTTTCCTCGGCTTCGCGCACGGATTCTCCGCCCGCTACATCGGCAGCCTGCGCGGCCGCACCAGGCTTAGGCGCTTCAGCGTCAGCTTCGGCGCCTTCCTCAATGCGCGCGAGAAGTGCGCCGACCTGAACCTCATCGCCGCTTTTCACCGCAAGTTCACGGATCACGCCGCTTACCGGCGCCATCACCTCCTGGGCCGCCTTATCCGTTTCAAGCTCCAGGATCGCTTCGTCGGCGTTCACCGTGTCGCCCACCTGCTTGTAGACCTCACCGACCCCTGCCTCGGTAACGGATTCGCCGGCGGAAGGAACGTTGACGTCGACCAGCTTAACGCCGGCCGGTGCTGCTTTCTTGGAGGCGGATTGCTTGTCCTCGCCGGCGGGCTCTTCGGTTTTGGCGGGTTGCTTTGCCTTTTGCGGCTGAGCTGCAACCTTGCCTTCGCCCTCTCCAATCGAGCCGAGCAGTGCGTCGACCTCGACCGTTTCACCTTCTTCGACGGCAATTTCCTGCAGTGTTCCGGAAGCGGGAGCAGGCACCTCGACGGTCACCTTGTCGGTTTCCAATTCGACCAGAGGCTCGTCGGTAGCGATAGTGTCGCCAACCTTCTTGAACCAGCGGCCGATGGTTGCCTCGGTGACGGATTCGCCAAGAGTGGGAACGCGGATTTCGGTAGCCATGGTCATGTTCCGTTGGTTCTATCGGTAGGTTGTAAGCGTCAATCAGCTGCCCAGCGCATCTTCGAGGAAAGCCGCGAGCTGCTCTAAATGTTTCGACATCAGGCCGGTGGCGGGCGATGCGGCGGCTGGCCGGCCGACATAGCGCACGCGCTTGTGCTTGGCGTCGATGTGCTGCAACACCCATTCAAGATAGGGATCGATAAAGGACCAGGCTCCCATGTTCTTGGGTTCTTCCTGGCACCAGACCATCTCGGCATTCTTGAAGCGGGAGAGCTCGTTGATCAGCGCCTTGGCCGGGAAGGGATAAAGCTGTTCCACCCGCAAGATGTAGATGTCGTCGATGCCGCGCTTTTCGCGCTCCTCGTAAAGATCGTAATAGACTTTGCCGGAGCACAGGACGACCCGGCGGATCTTCGAATCTTTGGCGAGCTTGATCTTCTGGTCTTTCAGGTGTTCGGCATCGTCCCACAGAAGCCGATGAAAAGAGCTTTCGCCTGACATCTCCGAAAGCGTCGAGACCGCTCGCTTGTGACGCAAGAGAGACTTCGGCGTCATGAGTATGAGCGGCTTGCGGAAGTCGCGCTTCAATTGCCGGCGGAGGACATGGAAATAATTGGCTGGCGTGGTGCAGTTGGCCACCTGCATATTGTCTTCAGCGCACATCTGCAGGAACCGTTCCAGCCGGGCTGAGGAGTGCTCCGGCCCCTGGCCCTCATAGCCATGCGGCAACAGGCAGACGAGGCCGGACATGCGCAGCCATTTCCGCTCCCCTGAGGAAATGAACTGGTCGAAGACGACCTGTGCACCATTGGCGAAATCGCCGAACTGTGCTTCCCACAGCGTCAATGCGCGCGGCTCGGCCAGGGAGAACCCGTATTCAAAGCCGAGCACCGCCTCTTCCGAGAGCATCGAGTTGATGACTTCATAGAAGGCCTGCTGGGGCCCGAGATTGTTGAGCGGGATAAAACGGCTGCCGTCTGTCTGGTTGAAAAGAACCGAGTGGCGCTGGGAGAAGGTTCCGCGCTCGGAATCCTGGCCGGAGAGGCGAACTGGGTTGCCTTCTAGCAGTATGGATCCGAAGGCCAGGGCCTCGGCGGTGGCCCAGTCGATACCCTCGCCCGAATCTATCATTTTCTTGCGATTGGTGAGGAATCGCTGGATGGTCCTATGAGCCTCGAAATCCTCCGGAAGTTCCGCCAGTTTCCTGCCGATTTCCTTCAGCGTCTTGACCGGCACGGCCGTCTTGCCGCGGCGCTGCTCGTCTTCGTTCCCAGCCTTTCTGAGGCCCGACCAGGCGCCATCCAGCCAGTCGGCCTTGTTGGGTCTATAGGCCTGACCGGCCTCGAACTCGGCTTCCAAATGAGCGCGCCAGTCGGCCTTCATCTGGTCGGCTTCATCCTGCGAGACGAGCCCTTCCTCGATCAGCTTCTTCGAATACAGCTCGATCGTCGTCGGGTGTGAGCGGATCTTATGGTACATGACCGGCTGCGTGAAGGCCGGCTCGTCGCCCTCATTGTGACCAAAGCGGCGGTAACAGAACATGTCGATGACCACCGGCTTCTGGAATTTCATCCGGAATTCGGTCGCGATCTTCGCTGCATAGACGACCGCCTCCGGATCGTCGCCGTTCACATGAAAGATCGGCGCCTCTATCATCTTCGCCACATCGGAAGGGTAGGGCGAAGAGCGCGAAAAGCGCGGATTGGTGGTAAAGCCGATCTGATTGTTGATGATGAAGTGCACGGTTCCCGCCACACGATGGCCGCGCAGGCCCGACAGGCCGAAGCACTCGGCAACCACGCCCTGGCCGGCGAAGGCCGCGTCGCCGTGGAGGAGCAGCGGCATGACCTTGGCGCGGTCGGGCAGCGGCACGATCTCCTCGCGCGTTCGGCCAAACACCTGGTCCTGCTTGGCGCGCGCCTTGCCCATGACCACGGGATTGACGATCTCCAGATGCGATGGATTGGCTGTCAGGGACAAGTGCACCGTGTTGCCGTCGAACTCGCGGTCGGAGGAGGCGCCGAGATGGTATTTCACATCCCCGGAGCCTTCAACATCGTCGGGGGTGAAGGAGCCACCCTTGAACTCGTGAAAAATGGCGCGGTGCGGCTTGCCCATCACCTGGGAGAGCACATTGAGCCGGCCGCGGTGGGCCATCCCGAGCACGATCTCTTTGAGGCCGAGCTGCCCGCCGCGCTTGATGATCTGTTCAAGGGCAGGGATGAGCGATTCGCTGCCATCGAGGCCGAAGCGCTTGGTTCCCTTGTACTTTACGTCGATGTACTTTTCGAAGCCTTCCGCCTCGATCAGCTTTTGAAGAATGGCTTTCTTGCCATTGGCGGTGAAGGTGACACCCTTGTCCGGCCCCTCGATGCGCGCCTGTATCCACGCTTTCTCATCGGGGTTGGAGATATGCATGAACTCAACGCCCAGCGTCGAACAATAGGTCCGCCTCAGAATTCCCAGCATTTCGCGGACCGTGGCGGTCTCGAGCCCTAGAACGTTATCGATGAAGATGGGGCGATCGAGATCCGCTTCGGTAAACCCGTAAGCTTCCGGCGAAAGCTCGTTATAGTCCTCCAGCGGGTTGGCAATGCCCAGCGGATCGAGATCCGCGTGCAGGTGGCCGCGCATGCGATAGGCGCGAATCATCATGATCGCACGTATGGAATCACGCGTGGCGCGGCGCAGTTCCGCCTCGTTGAGTTCGACGCCGGCCTTTTGGGCCTTTTCCTTGATCTTCCCGTCGAAGTGCGTGTCGAGGGCTCCCCAGTCGCCGTCGAGTGCGGAGACGAGCTCTCCATTGGCCGTTTCCGGCCACCCCTTCTTCTTCCAGGACGCGCCGGCGGCGTTCTTCTTCACATCCGCTGCATTGTCCTTGAGCTGGCTGAAATAGGCCCGCCAATCGGGATCTACCGACTCCGGATCTGTTTCATAGTCGGCGTAGAGTTCCTCGATGTAGGCGGCGTTTCCGCCATAAAGAAAGGATGTCAGGGAGAATTCGTCGTTGGCCTGATCGTGCCGTGCCATCTATTTCGTCCGGGGCGCCCCCGTCTCCTTGTTCAGAGCGAATTAGAAATGGCGAATAGCGAGGGCTCCGCCCGATTGCGGAAGAATTTAATATCGCTATCCGCTACTCCCTATACGCGTTCAGCCTTTGATCGCTTCGACCAATGTCGTGCCCACCCGCGCCGGCGAGGGTGAAATCCTGATCCCGGCACGCTCCATGGCTTCGATCTTGTCCTCGGCACCGCCTTTGCCGCCTGAAATCACTGCGCCCGCGTGGCCCATGGTGCGTCCCGGAGGCGCGGTTCGCCCGGCGATGAAGCCAGCGGCAGGTTTGCTTCTGCCCTTCTTCGCCTCATCGAGGAGGAACTGAGCGGCTTCCTCCTCCGCCGAGCCGCCAATCTCGCCGATCATGATGATGGATTCGGTTTCCTCATCGGCCAGGAACATTTCCAGGATATCGATGAACTCAGTTCCCTTGACCGGATCGCCGCCGATACCAACCGCAGTGGTTTGGCCGAGGCCTTCATTCGTGGTCTGAAACACGGCCTCATAGGTCAGCGTGCCGGAACGGGAGACAACGCCCACCGAGCCTTTCTTGAAAATGTTGCCCGGCATGATCCCGATCTTGCATTCCTCCGGGGTCAGTACGCCGGGGCAATTCGGGCCCACCAGCCGGGAATTCGACTTTTCCAGCCGGGCCTTCACCTTGACCATGTCCATCACCGGAATGCCTTCCGTGATGCAGACAATCAGCGGAACTTCCGCTTCGATCGCCTCGATAATGGCGGCACCGGCGCCCGCCGGGGGGACATAGATGACGGAGGCGTTCGCACCCGTCTTTTCCCTCCCCTCCGCGACACTGGCGAAAATGGGCAGTTCGGCCGTCTCGCCGTTGACGTTGCCCGCCCAGGTCTCGCCACCTTTCTTCGGGTGAACGCCGCCAACCATCTTCGTGCCGTGGTAGGCAAGCGCCTGTTCCGTGTGAAAGGTACCGGTCTTGCCCGTCAGTCCCTGGACGAGAACCTTGGTGTCATTGTTGACGAGAATGGACATTCTTTCTCCTACAGCCGCTTCAGCTCGGCAACGGTCAGATCGCTCGCTGCGTTGCCGGTATTCAGGGTTGTTGCGGGTTCGAACATGAGGACGACTGGCTCGGCGGTCAGCGACCGGGGCCGATGCTCGACCGTTTTGGGAACAACGGTGAATTCGCCCTCGCCGAGCTCGAGCGAACCATCGCGAAAGTCGATGGCTATGCGCCCGCGCAGAACCAAAAACGCCTCGTCCTCATTTTCATGTGCGTGCCAGTCGAATGTCTCACCGAGTTTGGCGAGCTTGACCTGCGAATCGTTCACATCGCCGGCAACATGCGGGTCGAACACCTTATCGATCCGGCGGTCGGCCGCCTCCAACAGATTGATCTTGCGCGGTGGCACCGGTTCAAGTTCCTTTCACGGCCTCGACGATCTTGCGCGCCGCATCATCCAGGTCGTCGGCCGAAATGACGTTGAGATCGCTGTCGGAAATGATCTTCTTGCCGGTCTCGACGTTCGTGCCCTCCAACCGGACAACCAGTGGCACCTTGAGCCCCACTTCCTTGACCGCGGCGATCACACCCTCGGCAATAACGTCGCAACGCATGATGCCGCCGAAAATGTTGACGAGAATACCCTTCACGTTCGGGTCGGCGGTGATGATCTTGAATGCGGCGGTGACCTTTTCCTTCGAAGCTCCGCCGCCAACATCGAGAAAGTTCGCCGGCTCGGCGCCATAGAGCTTGATGATGTCCATGGTCGCCATGGCCAGACCCGCGCCGTTGACCATGCAGCCGATATCGCCGTCAAGCGCGATATAGGCAAGGTCATGCTTGGACGCCTCGATTTCCTTCTCGTTCTCCTCCGAGGTATCGCGCAGCTCGACCAGTTCGTCGTGCCGGAAGAGCGCATTGCTGTCGAAGGAGACCTTCGCGTCGAGCACGCGAAGCCGCCCGTTCTCCATGACGATGAGCGGGTTTACCTCGAGAAGGCTCATGTCCTTGTCGGTGAACGCCTTGTAGAGCACCGGGAACAGCGCCTCGCCATCCTTTGCCGCATCGCCTTCGAGTTTCAGCGCGGCATTGAGCTTGGCCACATCATCGCTCGTGACACCCTTCTCCGGGTCGATGGCCAGCGTCAGGATCTTGTCTGGCGTTTCTTCGGCGACCGCCTCGATATCCATACCGCCCTCGGTGGAAACGACAAAGGCAGGACGTCCGACCGTCCGGTCGATGAGAATGGAAAGATAAAGCTCGCGGTCGATGTCCGCGCCATCCTCGATGTAGAGGCGGCCGACCTGCTTTCCTTCGGGGCCGGTCTGCTTGGTGACAAGCGTGTTGCCCAGCATCTCGCCCGCGTTGGCGACGACCTCCTCGATCGATTTGGCGAGACGCACGCCGCCCTTGGCGTCGGGTCCGAGCTCCTTGAATTTGCCTTTCCCGCGTCCGCCCGCGTGGATCTGGCTTTTTACGACGTAAAGCGGACCGGGCAGTTTCCGGGCTGCCGCTTCGGCCTCCTCCGGCTTGAAAATGGCGACGCCATCGGCGACCGGAGCACCATAGCCTTTCAGGAGTTGCTTGGCCTGATACTCGTGGATGTTCATGGGCCGCGGGCTCCTATTTCTTCAGATTGGGCGCGATTTCGGCGCAGGCTTCGCACAAACCGACCACCGATTCGACAGACTTGTCGAAATTCTTCTGTTCGGCCTTGTTCAGGTCGATCTCAACGACACGCTCTATCCCTCCGGCGCCAATCACGGCCGGCACGCCGACATAAAGGTCGTTGACGCCATACTGGCCGGTCAGGTGTGCCGCACAGGGCAGAACGCGTTTCTTGTCCTTGAGATAGCTTTCGGCCATTTCGATGGCCGCGGAAGCGGGGGCGTAGTAAGCGGAGCCGGATTTGAGCAGACCAACGATTTCGGCACCGCCGTCACGCGTGCGCTGCACGATCTCTTCGATCCTCTCCTTTGAGGTCCAGCCCATCTTTACCAGGTCCGGGATCGGAATGCCGGCGACTGTGGAATAGCGCGTCAGGGGAACCATGGTGTCGCCGTGGCCGCCCAGCACGAAGGCGGTCACGTCCTCGACCGAGACTTTGAATTCCTCGGCGAGAAAGTAGCGGAAGCGGGCGGAGTCGAGCACGCCGGCCATGCCCACGACCTGGTTCTTCGGCATGCCGGAGAACTTCTGCAGCGCCCAAACCATGGCGTCGAGCGGGTTGGTTATGCAGATTACGAAGGCATTGGGTGCGTACTTGCTGATGCCCGCGCCCACCTGCTCCATCACTTTCAGATTGATGCCCAGGAGATCGTCGCGGCTCATTCCCGGCTTGCGCGCCACGCCGGCAGTGACGATGCAGACATCAGCGCCTTCTATGGCGGCGTAGTCGTTTGCGCCCAAAAGCTTCGCGTCGAAACCTTCGACGGGGGAGGATTCGGCGATGTCGAGCGCCTTGCCTTGCGGAATGCCTTCGGCGATGTCGAACAGGATGACATCGCCTAATTCCTTCAGGCCCGCCAGATGGGCGAGCGTGCCACCGATCATGCCGGAGCCAATGAGAGCGATCTTATCGCGAGCCATTACTTGAGAATCCCCCTTGATTCATTGTGCCGGTCCCGTTGCATGCAGCCGGCCGGTTTAGGGTGCAGGCCGATCGTACGCAGCCGAAATTACCTTCGAATAAGCAGACCGGACGAAAAAATTCAACCGGTTATTTCCAGGGCTGTAATTTCAATCGTTTAGAGCGCTTTGGTTTTACGTAAAAGTAAGAATACTTTGCCTCATCCAGTCTGTTATGTCTTGTTGTCGGTTCGATGCGACCATTCATGGCTCTGCATCTCGATCAAACGGGAGGCCGTCCGATCGAACTCAAAGGCCTCGGTTCCCGTTCCGTTATAAAGCCCGTCGGGCCCCGCTTCGGCAGACAGGAACAGGCGAATGCGATGATCGTAAAGCGTGTCGATCAGTAGAATGAAGCGCTTCGCCTCGTTGCGCTGATCCCGCGTCATCACGGGAACGTGATCAATGAAAATTGTATCGAAGCAATCGGCGATCGCCAGGAAATCACGCGCTCCGAGCGGCTTGCGGCACAGATCGTCAAAGGTGAACCTGGCCGCGCGGTCCACCGCGTTGGGCACAGTGACCTTGCGTCCTTTCACCTTCAGCATTGTCTCCTCGGCGTCACGTCCGGCAGTGACAGTGCGCCACGCTTCATCCATCCGCCGGTCCGTCTCGCGGCCAGGCGGCGTCATGTAGACCGGGAGCCGGTCGAGTTTTTCCAGCCGGTAATCCGTCTCCGCACCCAGGTGCAGAATATCCGCATGTGCCTTAAGGATCCCGATGAACGGTTCGAACAGACCCCGGTTTAGACCATCCTTGTAAAGATCGTCCGGCGCAACATTGGAGGTCGCCACGAGCACGACACCCTCCGCGAACAAGGCGGAAAACAGGCGCGAGAGGACCATCGCGTCGGCGATGTCGGTGACCGAGAACTCGTCGAAACACAGCACCCAGGCCTCGCGCGCCAGCTCGGCTGCGACCGGCGGAATCGGATCCGTTCCCCGCGCCTCGCCATTTTTCAGTGCTTCGCGGTGACGGGTCACGCGATCGTGAACGTCGGCCATGAAATCGTTGAAATGCGTGCGCCGCTTACGGCGCACCTGTACCAGCTCGAAGAAGAAGTCCATGAGCATGGTTTTGCCGCGGCCGACGCCGCCGTGGATATAAAGCCCATTGACCGGCGCGCGGTCCCGGCGGCGTTTGGCGAAAAACCAGCCGAGCGCGCTCGACTTGCGCGCCAGCCGGCGATCCTCAATGCGGGCGATCAAATCGTCGAGCGCGGCGGCGATCTTCTCCTGCGCTGCATCGTGCTTCAGCGCACCGGTCTCGACCTGATGCGCGTAACGTTGCGCAACGGACGGGTGAATCACGAAACCGTGGCGCAGCGACATGAACGAGACCGGACCGGCGGCCGAGAGTGGATCAAATAAAAGATGAAAGGCGCCTTGGTTGCCCTGTGACAATCAGCGGGAGAGGGAAACGGGGACTCCATTCGTCGTTTGTCCGTTGAAACGCTGATCGCCGCCGGGAGAGAACTGCGCAAGCCTGTTGCCGGAGTCGTCATAGACCACCACCTGACGGCCGGCAAGCTCCCAGCTGCGCATGTCGGCGAGTTCGTTGCTGCAGCCGCGCGTGCCGCCGCGCGAGGAATCACCGTACTTGGTCAAGGTAAGGAACATCTGGCAGGAGCTACCCTGGGATTGTACGTTCCAGGAGCCGAGCAGGCTGTTCTGGCTGACCTCCCCACCGGTATCTGTCCCCACCGAGGGGTCGAGTGCAGCCATCTGGTCGTTACCCGGTGCGTCCGGGAACTGGCTTTGATCAGAGGGCGCGGAAGGCGGCGGCAGCTGGTTGCCCGTCACCGTACCGGACGGTGCAGGCGTCAGCGGAGGGGGTGCGCTTTGCTGAGGCGGTGGATTGAAGCGGTTGGACTGGCAGCCTGCTAAAGCGACTACCAGGAGTGAAACAGCTAGAGCAGCAAATTTCGGCTGCGGCATGTTGATCTCCCTGTTGGCATATCACCCGTCCCCGAGCAGTAATCGAATACGTCTCTTATTGCCGTTCGCGAAAGCGTATCACATAGAAGTATGGTTAAGAACCAGTTTCCATAGGGAAAATCACCTTGGGGCAAAGCGTGATAGGAGGGAACACGCGTCTGAGTGCCGCGTTAGCCTGCATCTGTTCTGCTGCCGGAGAATGAAATGATCAAATGGATCATCATTTTGCTCATCGTTGCCGCTATTGCCGGACTGCTGGGCCTAAACAGCCTGGCGGGCGCGGCTATGACGGGCGCCAAAATACTCATCGGAATCGTCCTGGTCATTTTCCTGCTGGTTGTCGTCGGTCTCGTGGCTATCGTCTGAACATGGCGATTTCCCGCTTCCACTGGTAATTCGTTGCATCATCGGCCATATAGGCGCCAGAATTCCAAGGGACTGGAGCCATATGGCCGAGCAGGCAGCTTTTGCGAAGATGAATGGCCTCGGCAACGCTATCATCGTTGCCGATATGCGCGGGCGGACAGATCATGTCACCGCCGAAGCAGCGCTTGCGCTCAACGCCGATCCCGCCACCCGTTTCGACCAGATCATGGCGATTCACGACCCCCGGCTCGCCGGCACCCACCAGTATATCGAAATTCTGAATTCCGACGGCAGCCGGGCGCAAGCCTGCGGCAACGGAACGCGTTGTGTGGTCCAGGCGCTGGCCGCCGAAACCGGCCGGCGCGCGTTTACGTTCGAGACAAGGGCCGGTGTTGTCAGTGCCGAGGAGCATGACGACGGTTCGATCTCCGTGGATATGGGCCGGCCGCGTTTCGAGTGGCAGGATATCCCACTGGCGGAAGAGTTCCGCGACACTCGCCAGATCGAGTTGCAGGCGGGGCCCATCGACGCGCCAGTCCTGCACTCGCCTTCCGTCGTTTCTATGGGCAATCCCCATGCGGTCTTCTGGGTGGATGATGACGTCGACACTTACGACCTGGAGCGCTTCGGCCCGCTTTTGGAGAACCACCCGATCTTTCCCGAGCGCGCCAACATCACTATTGCCCGGGTGACATCCGACACCGCGATCACGATCCGCACATGGGAGCGAGGCGCTGGGCTCACCCGCGCCTGCGGCTCGGCCGCGTGTGCTACGGCGGTTTGCGGTGCGCGGACCAAGCGCACGGGGCGGCATGTCACGGTCACCGTTCCAGGCGGTCCGCTCGATCTTCTCTGGCGCGAGGATGACCACGTTATCATGACCGGTCCGGCCGAATGGGAGTTTGCGGGTCGTTTCGATCCCGAAACGGGCCGGTGGGAGCGTCAACAAGAAGGGGCGGCTTGATGGCGGTCGATGTTCTCACATTCGGCTGCCGCCTGAACGCCTACGAATCCGAGGTCATCAAGCGGGAAGCCGGCGAGGCCGGTCTCGGCGAACTCGAAGGCGGCGCGGTGGTCGTCAACACCTGTGCCGTCACGGCCGAGGCCGTGCGTCAGGCGCGCCAGGCGATCCGCAAGGCGCGGCGTGAGAATCCCGACGCCCGTGTGATCGTCACGGGCTGCGCCGCACAAACCGAGCCAGATACCTTCGGCAACATGGACGAGGTGGACCTGGTGCTCGGCAATGAGGAAAAGCTTCAACGCCAGAACTACCGTGCCCTGCCTGATTTCGGCGTCAATCGCTATGAGAAGGTGCGCGTCAACGACATCTGGCAAGTGCGCGAGACCGCCTCGCATATGGTCGACGCCATCGAGGGCCGGGCGCGTGCCTTCGTCCAGGTGCAGAACGGCTGCGACCACCGCTGTACCTTCTGCATCATTCCCTACGGCCGCGGCAATTCCCGCTCGGTGCCGATCGGCGCGGTGGTCGATCAGGTCAAACGGCTGGTCGACAACGGCTATGCCGAGGTCGTTCTCACCGGTGTCGACCTCACCAGTTTCGGCGCCGACCTGCCGGGAAGCCCGAAGCTCGGCCGGCTGGTGCGTGCGATCCTGCGCCAAGTGCCGGATCTCACGCGCCTGCGCCTGTCCTCCATCGACTCGATCGAAGCCGACGGCGATCTCATGGCGGCTTTCGCCGAGGAGGAGCGGCTGATGCCGCATCTGCATCTTTCCCTTCAGGCCGGTGACGACATGATCCTGAAGCGCATGAAACGGCGGCATTTGCGCGCTGATTCCATCCGCTTCTGCGAGGAGGTCCGCCGACTGCGCCCGGACGCCGTCTTCGGCGCCGACATCATTGCTGGCTTCCCGACGGAGACAGAGGCGATGTTCGACAATTCGCTTGGAATTGTCGACGAATGCAGATTGACGCATCTGCATGTCTTCCCATTTTCACCGCGTGAGGGAACGCCTGCCGCGCGGATGCCGCAGTTGCCCCGGAAAGTCGTGAAGGAGCGCGCGGCGAGGCTGCGGGCGAAGGGAGAGGAGGCCTACAGGATCCATCTGGATGCGCTTGTCGGCAGCCGCCAGCGCATCTTGATCGAGCGCGACGGGCTCGGCCGGACGGAAGGTTTCGCAATGGCATCGGTCGCGCAGGGCCGGCCCGGCGAAATTGTCGACGCCGCCATTACCGGCCATGATGGAGAACGGCTGATCGCCGTTCCCGCGCACGAACAAGCGGCTTGAGGACGTAATGGCATTCGGTTTCATCAAGAAGGTGTTCTCCTTCGGCAAGAAGGAGGTCGAGGAACGCACGCCCGAGGAAGAGTCGGAAAGCACGGCCGAGCCCGTAGCAGAGCCGGCCGAATCCCCGACGCCTGCAGAACCTGCACCCGCGCCCGAACCGGAACCCGCGCCAAAGCCCGGGAAGCCGGAACCTGAAATTCCGGGAGAACCCGGCCCGGACGTTCCCGAGCCTCCGACCGAAGTGCCCAAACAAGAGCCCGACCGCTCGCCGGAGCCCGTTCCGGAAATCCCGAAGGAGCCGGAGCCGGCACCGACGCCGCCCCGCTCTCCGGACGTCGACCCGTTAGAGAAAGCACCGGGGCATATCCCTGACGCGGAAACCCCCGAGCAGCAGGTCGAGCCGGAGGAACCGCGCTCCCAAGAAGCGCGGGAGCAGGATGAGGCGCCTGCGCCCACCGAGCCGCAAGGCCGGACAGCGGTGTCCGAGACCATCGAGCCAAAGGCCGAGGAGGTGCCTGCGCCGGTCCAGCCAGAGTCCCGCAAGCCCTGGTTCCAGCGGTTGCGCGAGGGGCTTTCCCGGTCCTCGCGTGATTTGCGCGACAACATCACCGGCATCTTTCTGAAGAGAAAGCTCGACGAAGACACGCTGCAGGATCTGGAAGACGTGCTGCTGCGCGCAGATCTCGGGCTGGAGACCGCCATGCGGGTCACCGATGCCCTGGCGACAGGCCGCTTTGGGAAGGACGTTTCAGGCGCGGAAGTACAGGCGGTCATGGCCGAGGAGATCGAAAAGGTGCTTGCCCCGGTGGCAAAGCCGCTTGAACTCGATCTTTCCTACAAGCCGCACGTGATCCTGGTGGTCGGCGTCAATGGTACTGGAAAGACGACCACGATCGGCAAGCTCGCGGCGAAATTGTCCCAAGGGGGACTGAAGGTGACGCTTGCCGCCGGTGATACTTTCCGCGCCGCTGCCATCGAGCAGCTCAAGATCTGGGCCGAGCGCGTTGGGGCTCCCGTGGTTTCGTCGAAGCTCGGCGCGGACGCGGCCGGCTTGGCCTATGATGCCTATGAGAAGGCAAAGGCTTCGGGCAGTGATGTGCTGATCATCGACACGGCCGGCCGGCTGCAGAACAAGTCGGAGCTGATGGCCGAGTTGGAAAAGGTCGTCCGAGTACTCGGCAAGCACGATCCCGAAGCGCCACACACGATCCTGCAAACACTGGATGCGACGACGGGACAAAATGCTCTTAATCAGGTCGAAATTTTCCGCAATGTTGCCGGCGTGAACGGGCTCGTGATGACGAAGCTCGACGGAACGGCGCGCGGCGGCATTCTCGTTTCCATCGCGGCCAAGCACAAATTGCCGATCTATTTCATAGGCATCGGCGAGCAGGTCGAAGACCTTGAACCATTTTCCGCAAGCGATTTTGCGAAAGCGATCGCAGGAGTAACCGAGTGACTGAGAAAATATTCGAACGCGAGCCGGCCGATCCCAAGCGCAAGCCGGTCAATCCGCTCCTGAAGCTGGTTCTGGAGCTTGGGCCTTTGATGGTCTTCTTCTTCGCCAATGCGCGAGGGGAATGGCTGGCAGAGCGCTTTCCCATGCTCGGCGAACTCGGCGGTCCGATCTTCATCGCGACGGCTCTGTTTATGGTGGCCATGGCGATTGCGCTCAGCGCTTCCTGGCTGCTCATGCGCACATTGCCGATCATGCCGCTCGTCTCCGGTATCGTGGTCTTCATCTTCGGCGCGCTGACGCTCTATCTCCAGAGCGACATTTTCATCAAAATGAAGCCCACGATCGTCAACACGCTGTTCGGCGCCGTGCTTCTTGGCGGACTTTTCTTCGGGAAGTCGCTACTCGGTTATGTCTTCGATTCCGCCTTCAAGCTGGACGCGGAAGGCTGGCGCA
Organism: Chelativorans sp. YIM 93263; assembly: GCF_028767125.1. Classification (GTDB taxonomy): domain Bacteria; phylum Pseudomonadota; class Alphaproteobacteria; order Rhizobiales; family Rhizobiaceae; genus Chelativorans. Next base: position 416,580 of record NZ_JAKCWP010000001.1, on the reverse strand, counting down.
AGCTGACGCAGCGCTGGGGCCTTTTCTTTCTCTTCCTGGCGATCGTGAACGAGATCGTCTGGCGAAACTTCTCGACCGACACCTGGGTGGCCTTCAAGGTCTGGGGCATCATGCCCATCACACTGATCTTTACCATGAGCCAGATGCCCCTCATCATGCGCCACTCGCTCGAAGAAAAACCGAGCGAGTGATTGCAGCTACGATACATGAGTTGCTGACGGCCCGTGACGCTCCCTAACCATGGATCCTCGGGTCACGTCCGAGAATGGCGCGAGGGATGCAAGAGCCGATGTCAGGCGGCGATGACGCGCGTCCTCATTTCATTGTGAGTGCCAAAGCTTGTCAAACGCCGAACCAGCCGATTACCGCCCCCATGATGAGGGCAACGCCCAGCCAGTGCCCGGCGTCGATAAGAGTGAGATACCAGCCGAAACCCTGATAGCGGTGATTGACGGCGATCGTGGTGGCCATAAAACCGAGCCACACGAAAGCGCCGGAAACGAGCCCATTCCATACAGTGACCTGTCCCGTGCCGAGATGGCCGATAATGCCGGCCAAAACCCAGGCCATCACCAACTCGGCGATAAATGAGCTAATGAAGGGCGCAGGGCTCATATGAACTTGATCCGGATTGATGCGAGCGGCCTTCATCCACGGCTTACCGAGCAGTCCATAGTAGGCGCCGCCAAAGGCGAAGGCGGCGATAGCCGCCGCAAGGATCGCAAGATAGTTCATGCCGGCGAAATCCATGGCTCGCCCCCATTCGTGATTGAAGCTGTTTGGAAAATAGACGATGTCCGCCCCGCACGTGAGCGTCAAGTGAAGCGCCAGACCGTGGTGCGTTTCACCTCCGTGTCTTCGAGCGCGCGCGTCACCGGGACGGAGTAGACCGCAAGTTGCGTCAGGCGCTCGCTTGGAAGATATGTCCGCCCCGGATCACCGACAAGAACGGTTACCCCGCCCGCGGCAAGTTCGGCAAACCAGGGTGCTAGCTGTTCGGCGAGCGCGCGATCATAAAAAACGTCGCCGGCAAGAATCGTCTCGAAACCCGGCTCGGTGCCGACAAGATTGGAAGCGGTGAAATCGAACGCCACCTGGTTGGCCGCCATGTTCAGCCGGCAGGCAGCTTGCGCGAAAGGATCCGTATCCGAAGCTCTTACGCGTGCTGCGCCTGCCATGCAGGCGGCAATGGCGACGAGGCCGGAACCGGTGGCGAAGTCGAGAACAGTGCGCCCCCGCACCGAATCCGGATGATCAATAACGTAGCGCGCAAGCCCTTGGCCGCCGGCCCAGGCGAACGCCCAGAAGGGCGGCGGCAGGCCCATTTCCTGAAGCTCTTCTTCTGTGCTTTGCCAGAGGTCGTGGGCTTCGTCGGCTAGAAAAAGCTGGATTTCAGGGACATGCGGCGGGAGGCGAAGTGCGGTGTTGGCGCGTATGAAGGCTTCCGCCCCCTCAGGCGTGAGCTTGCCCGTCACGGTGCCTCGTCAAGGCCGCCCATTCTGCAGACCTCGCGCCACTCCGCCTCGCTGACCGGCTGGACGGAAAGGCGGGAATTGTTGACCAGGACCATGTCTCTCAGGTCGGGATTGTCCTTGATCTCGCTCAGAGAGACCGGCTTGGGCATGTCGCGCACGGCGCGTACGTCGACGCATTCCCAGCGCGGATCATCCGCCGTGGAATCGGGATGGGCCAGAGCGCAGACCTCAACAATCCCGACCACACTGGTTTCCTTGACCGAGTGATAGAAGAAGCCGAGATCGCCGATCTTCATCTGCCGCATGTTGTTGCGTGCCTGATAGTTGCGCACGCCATCCCATTCTTCGCCCTTATCCCCCTTGGCCTTCTGCATTTCCCAAGACCAGGTAGAGGGTTCTGTTTTGAACAGCCAATAGGCCATTATGCGTTCTCCGGCTTGTTTAAGACCCAGTTCCAACGCCGAATTTCGACGGATTTGAACAGTCCGACAAGAGCGTAGGGATCGGCCTTGGCGATCGCTTCGGCCGCGTCGCGATCTGGTGCCTCGACCGCGACCATACTGCCGCTCGGATTGCCATCCTCATCCAGGAACGGCCCGGCGAGTTTGAGAGTTCCCTCGGCATTGAGCTTTTCGAGATAGCCCAGGTGCTCGGAGCGCGTGTCGAGGCGGAGCTGCAAATGGTCGGGCTTGTCCTGGCACAGAATGATGAAAATCACGATTCCCTCCTTTTGGTCGGCATCAGCCGATTTCGCGCTTCAAAGGCCGCGCCAGCAAAGCCTGCATGGCCATCTTGACCGTCTCTCGGCCTTCAATGAGCTCGGCAACGGTCTCCATGATCGGGGCCTCCAAATCGCGCTCACGGATGACGCGCGCGGCAATCGCCGCCGTGTGCGCACCTTCCGCCAATGGCATTCCGTCAAGGTCCTCCCCTCGGCCGAGCGCCAGACCAAAGGCGAAATTGCGCGATTGCTCCGAGCTGCAGGTCAGGATGAGGTCGCCGAGGCCGGAAAGGCCCATCAGCGTATCAGCCCGTGCACCGAATGCGGCGCCGATGCGCCTCAGTTCCACAAAACCACGGGTTATGATCGCGGCAACCGCGCTGGCGCCCAGCCCTGCTCCGCTGGTCGCGCCGGCCGCAATCGCAAGCACGTTCTTCAGCGCTCCACCGATCTCGACCCCGGCAAGGTCATCGCTTGAATAACAGCGCAAATTTGGTGCGGAAAGCTGGGCGGCGAGGCCTGCGGCAAGGGTCTCGTCCCGAGCGGCTACGGTCACCGCCGTGGGTAGACCCTTTGCCACGTCGGCGGCGAAACTGGGGCCGGAAAGTGCGGCCACCGGATTGCCGGACACGGCTTCGCCCGCGACCTCCGACATCAACCGCCCCGTGCCCCGCTCGATCCCCTTAGCGCACAGGACGACCGGAATGTCGGGCGGGATAAGACCGCTTGCGGCCGCCAAAACGTCACGCAGGCTCTGGGCCGGGACGACCACAAGAACGCAATCGGCGCCCGAAAGGGCTCCCCCCAGATCGTCGGTCGCTGCCAATCTCTTGTCGAGAGTCAACCCCGGCAGGTAGCGCCCGTTGGTGTGATCCCGGTTGATCTCATCTGCTTGCTCGGGATTTCGCGCCCATAGCCTTGCCTCATGTCCCGCGCGATTCATGGTCAGGGCCAGGGCGGTGCCCCAGGCCCCTGCGCCCAGAACAGTTATGGACGAACGCTCGCTCATGCCTTGGCTCCCCGTTTGCCGGTTCCGATGATCGGGGCGGTTGTCTCGTCCAACGGCCAGCGCGGCCGCGGTGCAAAGGACATGGTGTCTTCCGCCGCCAGTCCTGCTTCCAGACGTTCAAGCCCTGCCCAGGCGATCATGGCGGCATTGTCTCCGCACAGGCGTAACGGTGGGGCAATCAGGTCGAACCCTTCAGCCTCGGAAAGCGTTTTCAGGGCGTCTCTGATCGCCGCGTTGGCCGCGACCCCGCCCGCGACCACAAGCTTCGGCCTCACCAGGTCAGGACGAGCCTCGTGAAACCGTTTCAGGCTGCGGGCGACGCGGTCGGTAAGCGATTCGGTGACCGCGCGCTGGAAGGAGGCGCAAATATCGGCGACATCGCTACGGCTGAGCGGCGCGAGTTCGCTCGCCGCCCGGCGCACCGCCGTCTTCAGGCCGGAAAAGGAAAAATCCGGCCTTCCCTCGCCCTTGAGCGGTCTTGGAAAATCGAAGCGGGCGGGATCGCCTTCCAGTGCGGCCTTTTCCACGCTCGGCCCACCGGGATAGGGCAGGCTCAGGAGCTTCGCCGTTTTGTCGAATGCCTCGCCCAGGGCATCGTCGATGGTGCTCGCCCATCGCTCATAGCGGCCGAGACCGGCCACGTGCAGGATCTGAGTATGTCCGCCCGAGACCAGAAGCAGGAGAAAGGGGAAATCAAGCCCCTCGGTCAGGCGGGCCGTCAGAGCATGGCCTTCCAGATGATTGATGGGCAGGAGCGGCTTTTTCGAAACGGCGGCTAGCGCTTTCGCCGTTGTCAGCCCGACGATCAGCCCGCCGATCAGTCCCGGCCCGGCGGTCGCGGCAATGCCGTCGATGTCGTCCAGCGTAACGCCGGCATCCGAGAGCGCGGCTTCAATGACGCCATCCAAGGCCTCGACGTGGGCACGCGCGGCAATTTCCGGCACCACCCCCCCGAAGGCCGCGTGCGCTTCGACCTGGCTCAGCACGATGTTGGACAAAATCATCGGCGTCCCCTCGGCATCGCGCGTCACGACGGCAGCGGCCGTCTCGTCGCAGCTCGTTTCGATGCCCAGAACACGCGTCATTCTGTCCGCCTTTGTTGCCGATCCCGCCGATCCCCGCTAGGTAGGGATCAGCGCATCCGAACTCGGGATGCCGTTAGCACGGACCTCGCGGCATGCAAACTGATGTAGTGCGAATCGGAACACGTGGCAGCGCCCTGGCGCTCGCCCAGGCGGCGGAGACCCGTGCTCGGCTCATGGCCGCGCACGACCTGCCGGAGGAAGCGTTCGAGATTGTTGTCATTCGCACGAGCGGCGACCGCATACAGGACCGCCCGCTGTCCGAGGCGGGCGGCAAAGGGCTTTTTACCAAGGAGATAGAGCAGGCTCTCCTCGACGGGCGAATCGATCTGGCAGCCCATTCTTCGAAGGACATGCCGACCGTTCTTCCCGACGGGCTGGAGATATCGGCCTTTCTGGAGCGCGAGGATGTGCGGGATGTCTTTATCGGCCGTTCGGTCAAGCGGATTGAGGATCTGCCGCACGGTGCGAAGCTCGGCACGTCGTCGCTGCGCCGCCAAGCGCTGGTGCTGAGGCTGCGTCCCGATCTCGAGGTCGGCATGTTCCGTGGCAACGTGCAAACCCGCCTGCGCAAGCTGGAAGACGGGGTCGCTGAAGGCACATTGCTGGCGATGGCGGGGCTCAAGCGCCTGAAAATGGAGCATGTGGCGAGTTCCGTGATGGACCCGGAGGCATTTCCGCCGGCACTGGGTCAGGGAGCCATTTGCCTTGAGACTCGGATCGGAGATGAGCGGGTCACTTCCCTGATCAACGCGATCGATCACGGCCCGACAGGGGCCGCGCTCACCTGCGAGCGTGCGTTTCTGGCGGTGCTCGACGGATCGTGCCGGACGCCAATTGCCGGACAGGCGATTATCGAGGGGGATCGCATCCGGTTTTCCGGCATGGTCCTGACGCCGGACGGGAGCGAGGCGCACGAGATTTCCGGGGAGGGACAAGCCTCCGAGGCGCACCAGATCGGCAGCGAGGCTGGAGCGCGTGTTCGCGACAAGGCGGGGACGCGGTTTTTCGAAAGCTGGGACTGACGATTGGAGCGCGTTCTCGTTACACGGCCCCAGGCAAGTGCTACGCGCACTGCGGAGAAACTGTCCGCGCACGGCTATCGGCCGCTTGTCCTGCCGCTTACCCGGATCCAAGCTCTTTCTCTTGATGAATGGCCCGATCCGCGCGAATATGACGCTATCGCGATTACGAGCGCGAACGCGGTTACCCACATTCCGTCCACACTTGTCGAAAAGCTTACGACCCTCCCGTCCTATGCTGTCGGCGAGAGAACCAACGAGGCGGCACGCAGTGTGGGGCTGAAGGTTGCCGGAACCGGACCGGGTGACGCGGAAGGATTGGTCCGGCACATTGTCGAGACGCTGACTCCGGGGCTGAATATCCTGGTGCTTTGCGGTCGTGTGCGGCGCAATATCCTAGAGCATGGTCTGAGAGAGACGGGATTTCACCCGGCGATCCTTGAGACTTATGACACTCTTGTCTTGTCGCCCTCCGATGCCGAACTCACCACCATATTGGCCAGCGAACCGGTCGATGCAGTGCTCCTGCACTCCGCATCGGCGGCGAAAGCTTATTCCCGGCTTCTCGCGCGCGTCTCGATCGCACCGCTTTTCAAAAACGCGCGCGTGATCGCAATCTCGGGGCGTGTGGCTCAATGCCTGCCGCAGCCGGCATTTGTTCACATCGCGGCGGAACCAACGGAAGAGTCGATGTTTTCACTGCTTGCTAAGACAAAATGAGTAGCGTTCGTTCCCCAGCCGCGAAGCGCATGGTAGAAATGATTTTGCAACGCACAAGTTGCGTTCCGGAATCTTCAGCGGAGTCGCCTTGATGGCCAAACCTTCCAGACCGCGTCACTCCAGCAGGAAACGCGAACCCGTCACGATCGATCTTGAGCCAGAGGCTGTCGAGCGCGAGCCAAGTCAGGACGGCGAGAAATCTGCTGAGGTCACCAGCTCGGAGGACAAGCCCGTATCCGACAGTGCGCCCGGCGAGGAGGAGTTACAGGCGGAAGGAATGCAACCAAAAGGCGAGACGCAAACCGCCGGGGGGCCAACGGCGCCTGAAGCCGAATCAGACAGGTCCGCTGCCGACGCGCAGGCAGATGAGACCGAAAGTGCCGCCAAGCCCGAAGAGGGAGAGACGCCTCTGGAAGGCGAAGATCAGGACGGTCGGCATGCTCCCCCGCCGCTGGAAAAGCGTGGCTCCGGGCGTGCGCTTCTCGCCGGCATCGCCGGCGGCGTCATTGCGCTGGTGCTGGGGGCAGGCCTTCAATGGGCGAACATCCTTCCGGTCCCGCGCGGGGGTGAGGCCGATCCGGCAGTGGAGAATCTTCGCCAGGAACTCAGCTCTGTTCAGGAAACAGTTTCGCAACTGAGCCAGGCTCAGGGAGATGGCGGCGCGGACGAACAGCTCTCGCAGCTCGAAAGTCAGGTCGCGGAGTTGCGCGAGACCGTATCGCAATTGCAATCCTCCACGCAGGGGGAAGGGGAGCAGGCCGGCGATGCGCTGGAAGAGCGCCTTTCACAGATTGAAAGTGATGTCGCAAGCGCGTTGCAGGCGGCGACGGGTGCTCAACAGACCGCCGAGGCCAATGCCCAGCAGTTGGATGGAGTTGCGGAACAGGTCGGTCAGTTGGACGAACGCGTTTCCGATCAGGACCAGGCGCCGCAATTGAGGCTGATCGTGGCAGCGATGGCGTTGGAGTCCGCGGTCGAAAGCGGTGCACCCTTTGCCAGTGAGCTGGAGACCTACACCGCACTTGCGTCGGATGCATCGGCAGTGGAGCCGTTGAGCCAGTATGCCGATCAGGGGCTGCCTTCGGCTGCCGCGCTTACTCGCGAGGCCTCCCAGGTCACTTCGCGGATCGCCGGCAACGCCTCCGACGATTCACAGGATGGCGGTCTGCTCGACAAGCTTATGGCGGGTGCGCGATCAGCCGTGCAGGTGCGCCCCGTCGGGCAGGTGGACGGCGATTCCGCTGAGGCCGTTGCCGCACGTATGGAAGCGGCGGTGCAGGACGAGAACTATGCGCAGGCATTGAAGGAATACGAAGCATTGCCGCCGGAGGCGCAGGAGATTGCCGCCGATCTCGCCGAGAAGCTGCGCGCGCGGCAAGCGGCGGACCAGATTGTAGAACAGGCGCTATCGAGCGCTTTGCAGCCGGCTTAGGGAGCGCTGAATGTTGCGAATCGTCCTGTTTCTCGTCGTTGTTCTGCTTGCGGGGCTCGGCTTTGCCTGGCTGGCTGAACAATCCGGCGGGCTGACGCTCACGCTAGGTGGCTACGAATATCATGTCGGCCTTGCGGTCGCCGCCATTCTTGTCGTCGTCGTTTTCGCGGCAGTCATGCTTCTGTGGTGGATTGTCCGCAGCATCTGGAACACGCCGTCGGCAGTGACCCGCTATTTCCGCACGCGGTGGCGGGACCGGGGTTATAAGGCAATTTCGACCGGCCTGATCGCAGCCGGAGCGGGTGACGGGGGACTTGCCCGGCGCATGGGTAAGCAGGCGTCCAAGCTGGTATCCTCCGATCAGGAGCCGCTCATTCACCTTCTCGATGCCCAAGCCGCCCTGCTTCAGGACGACCATGACGCCGCGCAGGCCAAGTTCACCGCCATGGCACAGAACCCGGAGACCCGTCTCCTCGGTTTGCGCGGGCTCTATTTGGAGGCCGAGCGCATGGGTAAACGCGAAGTCGCCCGCCATTATGCGCTGGAGGCGGCCCAGTCTGCCCCGCAGCTCGATTGGGCGGTCAATGCCGGCCTCGAAGCGAAAACGGAGGAGCATGATTGGCAGGGGGCACTGGCGCTCGTCGATTCGCGAAAAACAAGCAGCGACTCCGACCGCAAAACCCGCGACCGGCAACGCGCCGTGCTCCTGACAGCGCAGGCGATGGACCTCCTGGACGGCGATCCGTCGGCAGCACGCTCTGCCGCGCTGGAAGCCAATCGGCTGCAGCCCGATTTCGTGCCCGCCGCCGTCGTTGCCGCCAAGGCGCTCTTCCGACAGAACGACCTGCGCCGCGGCAGCAAGGTGCTGGAGGCGATCTGGAAAAAGGAGCCGCATCCGGAAGTCGCCGAAACCTATCTTTACGCACGCGCCGGAGATTCGACCCATGATCGGCTGGCGCGCGCGAAAAAGCTGCGGCGGCTGCGCCCCAACAATGTCGAATCCGAGTTGGCCTTTGCGCGTGCGGCGCTGGATGCCAGTGAGCTTAAGGAAGCCCGCGCGGCTGCCGAAGCGGCGGTGAGAATCGCCCCGCGCGAGGGCGCCTTTCTGCTCCTGGCCGATATCGAGGAGGCGGAAACGGGGGATCAGGGGCGCGTGCGTCACTGGCTTGCAAAGGCGGTGCGAGCGCCGCGTGATCCGGCCTGGGTGGCTGACGGTTACGTTTCCGAACATTGGGCGCCGGCGTCTCCGGTGACGGGAGAACTCGACGCGTTCGAATGGCGTACGCCCGTCGAGCGGCTCGGCCAGGTGATCGAGAGCGAAGAGGCTCTGCAGGCGCTTCCGGCAATTGATGTCGAGCCGGAGCCGGAGGAAAAGCCCGCAGCTACCGAAGACTCCGCCGCAGGGTTTGAAACACCGTCCGAGGATGTCGATATGCAGGGAGAGGAAGTTCAGCCGCCCAAGGCGAGCGAGGCTCCTAAAGCGAGTACTGAGCCGTCGGTGGAGGAGAACTCCATTGAAGAGCACAAAAACGCCCCGCCGGAGCATGAGGAAAAGATTTCCCCCACAATACCGAACGGCGAGGGACTGCCGACGGAGGAGGCGGAAAGAAAGCGCTGGCCCGTGCCTGACGATCCCGGTGTGGAGGATAAGCGCGAGGAAAACCCGAACGGCAGCGGCCGCTTTCAGCTCTTTTAGGCCGTGTGGACGGATGTCGTAAAAGGTCGGCACAACCTCCAAGTCGCGAGAAAGTGAGCACAAAGTCTCTTGTGAAGACGAGGACGAAACTTCACCTTAGTCTGCCGGATAGTCAAAGGTCCTGCCAATGTTCGAGCGTATACTCTCCTTTTTGAAAGATTTGCCCGAAGGCGGCGAATCGCAAGGTCTGACGTCTGACGAACCGCGCGTTGCCGCGACGGCGCTTCTCATCCATGTAATGGGTGTCGATGGTGTGCGTGATCAGGCCGAGCAGGTGCGCTTGAAGGAGGCGGTTTCGAATGCTTACCACGTCGCCGGCGAGGATTTGCAGGCGCTGTTGAAGGCGGGCGAGGACGCGGAGGCCGAGGCTGTCGACCTTTACGTTTTCACGAGCGTTCTGAAAAACAATCTGGACGAGAATGCACGTGCCGAGTTCATCAGGCTGATGTGGGAGATCGTCTACGCCGACGGCGAAGTGCACGAATTGGAAGACAATGTTGTTTGGCGCGTTGCGGAACTCCTCGGCGTGAGTACACGGACCCGTGTGCTGATGCGGCAGGCGGTCCAGCGCGAAGAGGGACAGGAAGAAAACGAGTGACTTTTTGATGCGAGTGGGCGGGGAGAAAGCAGGAAAGATCCTGATCGTATTGCATCAGGAGCACTCCAGTCCGGGTCGTGTCGGTCAGCTTCTCCGGGAAAGCGGGTTCTCGCTGGACATCAAGCGCCCGCCATTGGGTGATCAGTTGCCCGATTCGCTGGCGGAGCATGATGGCGTGGTGGTCTTCGGCGGGCCGATGAGCGCCAATGACGAAGATGATTTCGTGCGCCGCGAGACCGACTGGATTTCCGTGCCCCTTCGGGAGAACAAGCCGTTTCTGGGGATCTGCCTCGGCGCGCAGATGCTGGTCAATCTCTTGGGCGGCGAGGTCAAGGGCCGCGACGACGGGCTGGTGGAGATCGGCTGGTATCCACTGAAACCGACCGAACAGGGGCGGAGCCTCCTTCATTGGCCGGAAATGGTCTACCAGTTTCACCGCGAGGGCTTTTCATTGCCGTCGGGGGCAGAGCTGCTGGCCACGGCGGAGCACTACCCGAATCAGGCCTTCCGCTATGGCGAGAATGCCTGGGGTGTGCAGTTCCATGCGGAGTTGACGCGGGTGATGATGCAGCGCTGGGTGGTGCGCGGCGCCCATCGTCTTGTTCTGCCGGGCGCTCAGCCTGCCTGTGAGCATCTCCACGGGCGCCTTGTGTGGGACGCGCAGCTGAGGCAGTGGCTCGTCGACTTTCTCGACCTCGTGTTCAGCCGCGCGTGTGCTCGTGCGGCGACAGCCGATAGAACAGCGGAAACGGAGCGCTGTGCCGCCGTGAGGTTGGCCGAGGTATGACCTGAGACCAGCCGCCTTAACGTTGGTATTTGATAAAGGGCGTTACCTGGCCGATACGATCATAGAGTCTGCGGGCTGTATGATTGAAGTCCTGCGTCAGCCAATAAACCTGTGCGAACCCCAGTTCATCGGCATGGGCATATACTGCCTCGATCAGTCTCCGGCCTACACCGCGGCCACGCACACGTGAATCGGCATACAGATCCTGAAGGTAAAGGCGAGGGTCCCAGTCGGATGTCGAGAAAACCGGAAAATAATGGGTAAGTCCGACGACCTCACCATCCAGTTCCGCGGCTAAGCCGTGGGGCTCGCCCTTGTTCTCCAGCAAGCGTGACCACAAACGCTCCGTTACACGGGCGTCGACGGCGCGCTCGTAGAATCCATTGTAGCCTTCCCACAGCCCGCCCCAGTGTGCGCGGTCCCCCGGGCGAAAGCGGCGAATAACGATCTCGGACATGCAACCCTCCATGATGATTGCGCACTCTGCCCGGCAGAGAAATCGCGGCAAGAGCCAGATTCCCTTCGCGTCTTGCGCCTGTTTCCAAAAATGGTCAGCCAAGATGGTATTCCCTCTGGCGGGGGCAAGGCGTTCGACCTATATTCCAAGTGCGGTCTGCGCCTCGCGACAGGAATCATTTCCCCGGGGCCTTATCGATCCTTAAGGGAGCTGTCCCTGGCCTTGCCCGTGGGCTTGGCCAATACGGCGCCCACCTACTTTGTAGGTTCCCGGGATCGCATTTCCATCGGTTGCGTGGATCGCAGCTTTGCCGAACGGTGTCGCCGACAAAGTGCGGCATGTCGCCTTCGGGACCCTCCCGCGAGCAGATTTCCGCTATGCCACCGACGACTTTCCAAGGGGCATGATGACGAAAACTCCCCGCGAAATGAAGAGAACACTACGGCAGGAGGCGCTTGCGCGCCGGGATTCGCTCGACCCCCTTTGGCGAACTGACGCTTCGCTGGGCTTTGCCGTCGCGGTGGATGAGATTGCACCACCTCGGGGCGATATCGTTTCGGGTTTTTGGCCCATGCGTTCGGAAGTGGACGTGCGCCCGCTGATGGTGGCACTTCGTGAACGCGGGGCGCGGCTCTGCCTGCCCGCGATCCTCGACAAGTCGACCATCATTTTTCGCGAACTGGTCCGCGGGGCGCCGCTCATCGACATGGGGTTCGGAACCATGGGACCCGACGAAAGCGCTGCGGTGCTCGAGCCGTCGTTGATGCTTGTGCCGCTGGCGGCCTTCGATCGTCGCGGCCATCGCATCGGATACGGGGCGGGTTACTATGACCGGGCGATTGCGCGCCTTCAGGAGAACGGGCATGCACCGCGGCTCATCGGCATTGCCTTCGATTGCCAGGAGGTTCCGCAGGTTCCCGACGAGCCGCATGACGTGATCATCCCGGAAATCCTGACCGAAAGCGGCTTGCGCAGATTCCCCTCCTCGCTGTAAGAGCAAGCGATGCGACTTCTTTTTCTGGGCGATATGTCCGGCCGCTCCGGCCGCACCGCGGTTTGGGAACGCCTTCCGGGCCTAATTTCCGACTTCCGACTCGATTTCGTGGTGGTCAATGGCGAGAACGCGGCTGGCGGATTCGGCATTACCGAGGAAATTTTCCATAATACGATAAGCGCAGGCGCCGATGTGGTGACAACCGGCAACCATGTCTGGAAACAGCGTGAAGCGTTGATATTCGCTCCGCGCGAGGACCGTTTTCTGCGTCCGGCCAATTATCCGAAGGGTACGCCCGGCCGTGGGTCCGGGGTTTTCCTGGCGAGGAACGGCGCCCGTGTGCTGGTGTCCAACATCATGGGACGCATTTTCATGGATGTGGATCTGGACGATCCGTTCCGTACCGTGGAGGAAGAACTCGCCGCGTGCCCGCTGGGCGAACAGGCGGATGCTGCCCTGATCGATTTCCACGCGGAGGCGACTTCGGAAAAAGCCTGTTTCGGGCATTTTGTCGATGGCCGGGTCAGCGCCGTGTTTGGGACGCATACGCACCAGCCCACTGCTGATCACCAGATCCTCAACGGAGGTACCGGATTTATCTCCGATGCCGGAATGTGCGGCGACTACGATTCCTCGCTCGGCATGGATAAGGAGGAGCCGCTCAACCGGTTCGTGACCAAGATTCCGAGGGGCCGGTTTGAACCTGCAAACGGGCCGGCCACGATCTGTGGGGTCGGGCTGGAGATTTCCGACCGCACGGGCCTGGCCGAGAAGATCGCGCCGCTGCGGCTCGGGCCAAGGCTGGAGGAGACGGTGCCGGCATTCTGGCGTTGACGGAAACGTCGAGCCGCCATACCTCTGCTGCTGCACGCTTTCATGAAGGATGTCTTGGCCCATGGACTGGCTGCTTTCTCATTTTGACTTCGTCACAAGTCCGCAGGCTTGGGTCGCGCTGGTCACGCTTGTCGTTCTCGAAATCGTGCTGGGCATCGACAATCTGATCTTTATCTCCATCCTTACCAACAAGCTGCCCAAGGAAAATCAGGCCTTCGCACGGCGCCTGGGCATCAGCGCGGCGCTTATTCTGCGGTTGGCGCTTTTGGCCACTATCTCTTTCATCGTGCAACTCACACAGTCGCTCTTTACGCTGTTCGATCACGGATTCTCCTGGCGCGATCTCATCCTAATTGCTGGCGGACTCTTTCTCGTCTGGAAAGCGACCAAGGAAATTCACCACTCCGTCGATCCGACTGACACGAAAGACAATCTGATGGGCAGTGCCGCGACGGTCGGAATCGGTGGCGCGATCGTTCAGATTCTCCTGCTCGACCTCGTCTTCTCGATAGATTCGATTATCACGGCCGTCGGCATGACGGATCATTTGGCAATCATGTTCATCGCAGTGATCAGCGCGGTTACCGTGATGCTTCTGGCGGCCGAGCCGATGTCGCGCTTCATTGCAGCCAATCCGACGGTGGTCATGCTGGCGCTCAGTTTCCTGCTGATGATCGGGATGACCCTCATCGCCGACGGTTTGGGGTTCCATGTCCCCAAGGGCTATGTCTACACGGCCATGGGTTTTTCCGCCTTCGTGGAAGCGATGAACATGATGGCGCGGCGCAAGCGTCAGCGCGGAGCGAAAGAAGCCAAGCAGTAGGCGTCATACGCCGTCGAGGATCACGATCGTCGGCTGTGCTGGCAAGGCGTCCAGCGAAACTGCCAATGTGCGCCCCTCACGGAAGTCGATCTCGAAGCCTTCGCCCATCCTGCCGGTGAACGCGCTGAGTGGTGTTGCATTCCTGTGCATCGGCAGGATGATTGACGATGAGAGCCGCTGCACGATCTCACTCATTCCATCGAGCGACATTGTCAATCCGCCGTCCACCGGGACCATGACCACGTCGAGCCGCCCGATGGCGGCGTAGTGGGAGTCATCGAGCCGATGGTGCAGGTGGCCAAGATGGCCGATACACAATCCCGCCACCTCGAAAATGAATATGGAGTTGCCATCTTCCTCCATCGTACCAAAGCGGCGGATATCGGTGGTGACGTTGCGGATATAGACGTCCTCGACCATGAGCGAATGCTCGGCCGGATCGCCGTCGGGGTCCCAGCCGAGGAGCACATGCTCGATCGCGGGGTCGGGATTGTTCGTGAAATGGGTGCCATGCGCCTTGTTCATCGTCACGACATGCGGTGTCGGCTGCCCGCCATAGGCGCCCGAGAAATCCGTGGCGATGCGCACGCCGGCCGGGGTTTCAATGACATAGGTCGAATGTCCGGCATAGGTGATCCCCACTTGCGTCTCGCCTGCCACCGGCTGGAAACTGGCGAGGACGACATCAGGCAGGGCCTTCGCCACCGCGAGGCAGGTGCTGGGTCTTTCCTGGGCCTCGACGATAGCAACAGGTGTAAGGAAAAATGCCAGGATTGTGAGCAGTCGGAAGGTGGGCATGGGCATCTCCGGATCGCTGCGTGCCTCCCCCAAGTCTCGCCTATGAGCGGGGAAAGGCAATTCACCAATGCGTGAGAGCTTGCATGCGAGGCATTATCGTCCCCCTTCTGGACCTGATCGGTCAATTTCATTATAACGCCGCCAATTCAGCGCAATCAGGCGATTTTTTGGAAAAGGAGCCCCATGGCCGGCCATTCCCAATTTAAGAACATCATGCACCGCAAGGGTCGCCAGGATGCGGCGCGGTCGAAGGTGTTTTCCAAACTGGCGCGCGAGATCACTGTTGCTGCAAAATCCGGTCTGCCCGATCCGGACATGAACCCGCGCTTGCGCCTGGCGGTGCAGAACGCCAAGGCGCAGTCCATGCCCAAGGACAACATCGAACGTGCCATCAAGAAGGCGTCGGGCAACGACTCGGAGAATTACGAAGAAGTTCGGTACGAAGGTTACGGCCCAGGCGGCGTGGCCGTCATCGTCGAGGCGCTTACCGATAATCGTAATCGCACGGCTTCGAATGTCCGTACCGCTTTCACGAAAGCCGGCGGCTCCATGGGTGAGACGGGCTCGGTGGCCTTCATGTTCGATCGTGTCGGCGAGATCGTCTATCCCACACGTGCCGGCGATGCCGATGCGGTGATGGAGGCGGCGATAGAGGCCGGCGCCGAAGATGTTCAGTCGGATGACAACGGGCATGTCATCATCTGTGCTTTCGAGGATATCGGAGATGTCACCGACGCGCTGACCGCTGCTCTCGGTGAAGCCGAAACCGTGAAAGCCGTCTGGCGGCCGCAGACCGGCACCCCGGTGGACGAGGAGCGTGCCCAGTCCATTCTCAAGCTTATCGCTACGCTCGAAGACGATGATGACGTGCAGAACGTTTATGCGAATTTCGAGGTGGACGACGAGATCATGGCCAAGCTGAGCGCTGCCTGATGGGTGTGGTGACCAACCGTGTAACCATCACCTATTGCACGCAATGCCGCTGGCTTTTGCGCGCGGGCTGGATGGCGCAGGAGCTTCTGTCTACCTTCGAAACCGAGCTTGATGAGGTGTCCTTGCGGCCCGGTGGCACCAGCGGCGTGTTCGAAGTCGTCTGCAATGGCGAAACCGTCTGGGAGCGTAAGCGTGACGGCGGTTTTCCCGATGCCGCCGAGCTCAAGCGGCGCGTGCGGGACCGGATCGATCCCGACCGGAACCTGGGGCACGGCGAACGCTGAAATCTCTCCCAGGCAAAAAGAAAGCGGGAGTGGCGATCCACTCCCGCTTGTTGATTCTGCGGTTCAGCCTTGAGGCTGCTATTCCTTGGTCTCTTCGGCGGAGGCAGCCTCTTGGTTCGCGGCCTCCTCGGCTGCCTTCTCCGCAGCCAGCGCTTCGGCAGCTGCGATTTTCTCGGCCTCGATGCGCGCTTTTTCCTCGACAGCAGCGCGACGCTCGTCGTCGTTCAGCTTACGGGCACGCGCGCCGGTGTTTTCGGTGATGCGGGCAGCCTTACCGCGGCGGTCACGCAGGTAATAGAGCTTGGCGCGGCGGACCTTACCCCGGCGTACAACCGTGACGCCCTCGATCAGTGGCGAGTATACGGGGAAGACACGCTCCACACCCTCGCCATAGGAGATCTTCCGGACGGTGAAGTTTTCATGCAATCCCGAACCGGAGCGGGCAATGCACACGCCCTCGTAAGCCTGGACGCGGGTGCGGTTGCCCTCGGTCACGCGGACCTGTACGCGCAGCGTGTCGCCGGGCGAGAAGTCGGGAAGGGTGCGCTGGGCTTCAATCTTTTTGGCCTGCTCGGCCTCAAGCTGACGGATCAGGTCCATCGTTTTGTCCTCTTGTTCTTTGCGTCCGTCAGAGCGCCCGTCTCGCCGGTAGTTGATAACCACTCGGGGAGCGCGCTCCCAAAAGAAAGCGCAGGGGCGAATTCACGTTCCTTGATTAATGACGGCCATGGACCTCCATGGCAGCTAGCGCCGCGCACATACACCACATTGCTAGAGGAATCAACTGCGGCGGGCGCCTCAGCCGCCGATATGGCCCACATGCGTATCCTTGAAGCCGGTCTCATGCTTCAGCCCGTAGCCAAGCGTGCGGTCGAGGGCGATATGGGCGGCAAGGATCAGCGCGACATGGATCATTACAGGAAGTTCGATCAGTAGGCCTATGAGATAGAGCAGGACGGGCGCGATCCAGCTATGGATGGCGTTGTAGCACCAGGCTCCAAGGCGTGGTCCGCCGAGATAGCCGAGCATGGAAAGGTCCGGTGCGAGGATAAGAAGAGCAAACAGCCACCAGCTTCCGCCTGAAAGCTGGTATGCAACGAGCGCGGCAAGCGCAATGACGGCATTCTCGATGCGAAGCAGTGCGCTCACTCTGCCTTTTTCCTCTGCTTTTCGTAGGCGGTCCAAAGATCCGGCCGTCGTTGGCGTGTCAGCTTCTCCGCTTCGGCAAGCCGCCACTCGTCGATCCTGCGGTGATTTCCCGACAGGAGAACATCCGGAATCGCTCGCCCCTCGAACCGCTGCGGGCGCGTGTAGTGCGGGTGCTCCAGTAGGCCGTTTTCGAAGCTTTCCTCCGTACCGGAGGATTCGTTTCCCATGACGCCGGGAAGAAGCCGAACGATCGCATCAAGCAGGACAAGCGCGGCCGGCTCTCCGCCGGACAGGATATAATCGCCCACCGAGACTTCCTCCAGCTTCCGCGCATCAATGAGACGCTGGTCGACACCTTCGAACCGGCCGCACAGCACGACGATGCCCGGCTCTTCCGCCAGGGCGCGAACACGCGCCTGTGTCAGGGGGCGGCCGCGCGGGCTCATGAGAATTCTCGGCCGTGGATCGTCGGAGGGTGCAGCGTGGTCAAGGGCGTGTGCCAGAACATCGGCCCGCATCACCATGCCCGCCCCGCCTCCGGCCGGTGTATCGTCCACGCTACGGTGCTTGTCCGTCGCGAAGTCGCGGATCTGAAGGGTTTCAAGTGACCACGTGCCTGCCTCGCGGGCGCGGCCGGCTAGCGATATGTCGAGCGGACCCGGAAACATATCGGGGTATAGGGTGAGGACCGTGGCGCGAAAGCTCAATGTCCATTTCCCCCGCCGAGCGAATCACCGGCCGCGTTCTTCCGATCCTCTGGATTCTCCCCCTCATCCAGCCCGGCTGCTACGCCGTCGACATGAAGCTGTCCGCCCGGAACATCGATCTCGGGAACCGCCTCGCGTGTAAAGGGGATCATCAGTGTTTGGCCGGAAGCGGGGCGCACTTCCAGGAGATCCCCGGCGCCGAAGTCGTGAATGGCCACGACCTTTCCGAGTTTTGTCCCGGTTTCATCGATAGCCGTAAGGCCGATGATATCCGCGTGATAAAATTCCTCTTCATCGAGATCTTCCGGGAGCGCGGAACGGTCGACGAAAAGCTCCTCGCCATTTAGCCCCTCGGCGGCATTGCGATCCCCAATGCCCTCGAAGCGGGCGATGACGCCGCCTTTGGAGGGGCGCAGGTTCTTCAGAACAAGCATTCTGCCGTCGGCCGTGTAGAGCGGGCCGTAATCGCCGAGCGCCGCGGGGTCCTCGGTGTAGGGCTTCACGCGCACCTCGCCCCGGATTCCGTGGGCCGCACCGACGATGCCAAGCTGGATCGGGTTCTTAGGCTTCGGCATGGCAGTCCGGTGGCTTTCGTCGCGTTGGTGGCCGTGCCGATATGCTCTATGCGCTCGACAGCTTGGCCGCAACCGCCTCTATGCGCTCGGCCAGCTCGCCCAGCGTGCCCGTCAGGGCCGTGTCGTTCTTGTCCGCCTTGAGCAAGGCGTCGTCCCGCGTCTTGCGAAGGGTAGCGATCTCGCCTTCCAGGCCGTGCATGCGGTTTTGCAGTTCCACCAGTTCGTCCATGACCATGATGCTTGCCATAACCGTGAGACGCTGGTCGCCGATCTCACCGAAGGATTCCTTCAGATGCGCCACATAGCGGTTGAAGCGCTGCCCCAGATCCATCAGGTGTTCTTCCTGCCCCTCGTCGCAAGCCATGCGATAGG
Organism: Chelativorans sp. YIM 93263; assembly: GCF_028767125.1. Taxonomy (GTDB): domain Bacteria; phylum Pseudomonadota; class Alphaproteobacteria; order Rhizobiales; family Rhizobiaceae; genus Chelativorans. Next base: position 398,112 of record NZ_JAKCWP010000001.1, on the reverse strand, counting down.
TCTTGTCGGCGACCGTAATCGTTACTTGTGCCATCTAGTCTAATCCGCCTATCGATCCAGGACAGCACGGATGGTTTCCATTGCCGTCACCAATCTGCGTGAAACCTCGCGGTTCACCTCTGCCAATTTTTCCGCACGCGCTTCCGATTTATCGATTTCCTGCGCAAGTCGGGCTCGGTCCGCGCCCATACGCTGCACCTCGGCCTCGATCTCGGAAAAAGAATTTTCCTTTTCAAGGCGCGCTTCGACAGCACTTTCCAGCCCCTCGACGGCTTTTTCGAGGCGGTTCATTATTTCCCTGAGGGTGGCATCACCAGTCATCGCAACTCGTCCCGAGCCGCCCCGCCCGCGAATCTCGCGGAATCATAAGCTCTTAACCTCGGAAGATTAGGCGGCGGGTGAAGCTTAGGTCAACCGCTTAGACCTGTCTTCCCCCGTTTGCTGAGGGCCGTCGTCTCTTTTCACACCCGGAACCCTTCCGCGTGTGAACCTTCGCGTCAGACCCGCGTTTTATTGACTTGGGCCGTGCACCTGATATGTGTCGCTTGCTCTTTCGGGCACGAGTCCTCCAGAAACGCCTGAAGTTTATCGGCAGCCGAGCAGCGAGCACAAATGACAACACGCGAAAAACACGACCGGATGGCGAATGCGATCCGATTCCTGTCCATGGACGCCGTCGAGAAGGCGAAGTCCGGCCACCCAGGCTTGCCCATGGGCGCGGCCGACATTGCCACGGTGCTTTTCACGCGGTTCATGACCCACGATCCGAAACAACCGGGCTGGGCGAACCGCGACCGTTTCGTCTTGTCGGCCGGGCACGGGTCCATGCTGCTCTATTCGCTGATGTACCTGCTCGGTTATGAGGACATCACGATCGATCAGATCAAGAACTTCCGGCAGCTCGGGTCCCGCACGGCGGGCCATCCCGAATTCGGTTACGCCGCCGGCATCGAGACTACCACCGGCCCATTGGGCCAGGGATTTGCCAACTCAGTCGGCATGGCAATCGCCGAGCGCCTGCTCAACGCCCGCTTCGGTGACGATCTGGTCAATCATTATACGTATGCTCTGGTCGGCGACGGCTGCCTCATGGAAGGCATCAGCCAGGAAGCTCTGGCCCTTGCGGGGCATCTGCGGCTGTCCAAGCTCATCGTGATGTTCGACGACAATCAAATCTCCATCGACGGACCGGTGTCGCTGGCTGATTCGACGGATCAGTGCGAACGCTTTGCCGCGTCCGGTTGGAAGACGATGCGGGTCGACGGGCACGATCCGGATGCCATCGAGGCCGCGATCGAGGAAGCACGCAGGTCCGACAGGCCGACTTTCCTGGCCTTCCGCACGACGATCGGCCATGGCGCGCCCACCAAGGCGGGAACAGCCAAGGCGCATGGCTCGCCGCTGGGCGCAGAGGAAATCGAGAAGACGCGCGAAACGCTTGGCTGGGACGCGGCTCCCTTCGAGGTCCCCTCGGATGTGCTGGATGATTGGCGACTTGCCGGTTTGCGCTCGGCCAAAGAGCGCGCGGCCTGGGAGAAACGCCTGGCGGCAGCTGATGCCGACGTGCGTGCGGAGTTTGAGAGGCGGATGCGTGGCGATTTGCTCGAGGATCTGTCCTCGGTGATCGTCGATTACAAGAAGAAGCTGTCCGAGGAAGCGCCGGCCGTGGCCACGCGCAAGGCCTCCGAGATGGCGCTCGAAGTCATCAATGACTTTCTGCCGGACACAATCGGGGGTTCGGCCGACCTCACCGGGTCGAACAATACGAAGACCAGCCAGACCGTGCCCGTCACCGCTGAGGACTTCAGCGGCCGCTATATTCATTACGGCATTCGTGAGCATGCCATGGCCGCGGCAATGAACGGGATTGCGCTCCATGGAGGTCTCATCCCCTATGGCGGCACGTTCCTGACCTTTTCCGATTATGCGCGGCCCGCGATGCGGCTTGCCTCGCTCATGGGCATCCGTTCCATCTTCGTCATGACGCACGATTCCATCGGGCTGGGCGAGGACGGGCCGACACACCAGCCGGTCGAGCACCTGGCAGCGTTGCGCGCCATTCCGAACCATCTTGTTTTCCGGCCGGCGGACGCGGTGGAAACCGCCGAATGCTGGCAGTTGGCACTCGAATCGAAGGATGCTCCCTCCACGCTGGCGCTGACCCGGCAGAAGCTGGAGCAATCGCGCACGGAATTCACGGAGGATAATCTGAGCGCACGGGGTGCTTACGAGCTTCTTCCCTCCGACGAGGCCAAGGTCACCATTTTCGCCAGCGGGTCCGAAGTCGAGATTGCCGTTCGGGCCAAGACGCTGCTCGAGCAGAGGGGGCATGCCACGCGTGTTGTCTCGGTGCCCTGTTTCGAGCTGTTCGAACGGCAGCCCAAGGATTACCAGGATGCGATCATAGGTGCGGCGCCGGTGCGTATCGCCATCGAGGCGGCCATCCGCCAGGGCTGGGACCGTTTTATCGGGATGGACGGCGTGTTCATCGGCATGACCGGCTTCGGGGCCAGCGCACCGGCGCCGGATCTCTACAAGCATTTCGGCATCACCGCGGAAGCTGCCGTGGAGGCAGCCGAAGCACGGCTTTCCGAACTTTAGATCGTGAAGAGGATGGTTTTGCTGGACATTCGTCCGGCACCGGACTTTTAGACAGTTAGCCGTGTTGGTACGGCTCCAGCTCGCCGGAGGTGAATTATGACCGTGAAAATAGCCGTCAATGGATTTGGCCGTATCGGGCGCAATATCGTTCGCGCCATTTTCGAGTCCGGTCGCAAGGACATCGAGGTTGTCGCCATCAACGATCTCGGCCCGGTCGAAACCAATGCCCACCTGCTGCGCTATGACAGCGTGCATGGTCGCTTTCCTTCCAAAGTGAAGGTCGAGGGCGACAGCATCAAGATCGATTCGAGTTCCTTCAAAGTGCTGGCCGAGCGCGACCCGGCGAAACTTCCATGGGGTGATCTCGGCGTTGACATCGTGCTTGAGTGCACCGGTATTTTCACGTCCCGCGAAAAGGCTGCGTTGCATCTCGAAGCGGGCGCCAAGCGCGTGCTCGTTTCCGCGCCTTCGCAGGGGGCAGACCTGACGGTGGTCTACGGCGTGAACCACGACAAGATCACGAGCGAGCACAAGGTCATCTCCAACGCGTCCTGCACCACCAACTGCCTTGCGCCGGTCGCCAAGGTGCTCAACGACACGTTCGGCATCGAAAAAGGCTTCATGACGACGGTGCATGCCTATACGGGCGACCAACCGACGCTCGACACCATGCACAAGGATCTCTACCGCGCACGTTCAGCCGGCATGTCCATGATCCCCACCTCCACCGGCGCCGCGAAGGCCGTCGGTCTCGTATTGCCGGAGCTTCAGGGCAAGCTCGACGGTGTTTCCATCCGTGTGCCGACGCCGAATGTCTCCGTCATCGACTTCAAGTTCGTGCCGAAGCGCACGGTGACCGTCGAGGAAGTGAACCAGGCACTCCTGGCGGCTGCGAAAGAAGGCCCGCTCAAAGGCATTCTCGCCTATACCGATGAGCCGCTGGTCTCGATCGACCTTAATCACAATCCGGCGTCTTCGACCTTCGCACTGGACCAGACGAAAGTGATCGAGGGCAATCTCGTGCGCGTCATGTCGTGGTACGACAATGAATGGGGATTCTCCAACCGCATGGCCGATGCGGCGGTTGCGTTCGGCAAGACGATCGGTTGATCGGCCCAATTGGAACGACACAACGCCCGGCTCCAGTGCCGGGCGTTTTTGTTTGTGGGCTGCCTTGCGTGAATGCGCCGTTGGCCGCACTTTAGCCGCGAATGATTCACATCTGAGGGGGCAATGGATCAGGCCATTTATCTGATAACGCTGATCGCTACGGCGCTCGTGCTCTTCGCGGCGTTTTCCAGCCTGATTGCCTTCCGTTTTGGTGCCCCGCTACTTCTTGTCTTCCTCGGCATCGGCCTTGCCGCCGGAACGGATGGGCTGGGGCTTGATTTCGACAATGCTTCCGTTGCCTTTTTCGTCGGATCCCTGGCGCTCGCCGTCATCCTCTTCGATTCGGGGTTCGGGACAAGCTTTGCCAGCTTTCGTGCCGCGGCGGCGCCGGCCATCACGCTCGCCACGGTCGGCGTCGCGCTAACGGCGGGACTATTGGGTCTGGCAGCATACCATGTGCTGGGCTTCAACTGGCTCGAAAGCTTTCTCCTCGGCGCGATTGTCGCTTCGACCGATGCTGCCGCCGTGTTCTTCCTGCTGCGCGTTGGAAACATATTCGTGCGGGACCGGGTGCGCTCGACGCTCGAAGTCGAATCCGGATCCAACGATCCGATGGCGATCTTCCTCACACTTACCTTGATCAGTCTGATCACCGCGGGCGCACCGCTGAATGCGGGTGAACTGGCCGAGGATGTCGTCTTCGGGTTCATGAGACAGATGGGAATCGGGTTTGCCGCGGGGATCGCCGGGGGATATCTGATTGTGCGGCTGGTAACCCGGCTGGATTTGGAAACCGGTCTTCTCCCGATTTTCGTGCTAGCGCTTTCCTTACTCGTCTTTGCCCTTGCGGGCGCGATCGGCGGCTCCGGCTTTCTGGCCGTCTATGTCGCCGGGTTGGTTGCAGGAAATGCGCAGATGCGTTCAACCAGCATGCTGAAGCGCTTCCAGGACGGTGTTACCTGGCTGGCGCAGATCATCATGTTTCTGGTGCTCGGCCTGTTCGCCACGCCCTCACAGTTCATCGATATTGCGCCGCATGCGCTGTTTCTCGGGCTATTTCTCATCTTTATCGCGCGCCCGGCAGCGGTCGCCATTTGCCTCGCCCCATTTCGTTTCTCACGGTCGGAGACCGCCTTCATCTCATGGGTGGGCTTGCGCGGCGCGGTCTCCATCCTGCTGGCGATCCTGCCTCTCATGGATACGCTGGAGCATGGCCGCGACATCTTCAATATCGTTTTCATTATTGTGCTTGTGTCCCTGATGATCCAGGGCTGGAGCATTCGCTCGATCGCGCGGCGGCTCAATATGATCGTTCCGGCGCGAACGGGGCCGGTGGACAAGGTGGAGTTGGAGTTGCCGGGCTCGGCCCACCACGAGCTTCTCGCCTATCGCGTCGTCGCGGGCAGCCCGGTGGAGCGAGGGGAACGGATTCCGCGGTGGGCGCGGCCATCGCTCGTCGTCCGCGACGGACGCTCCATGACCTATCAATATGCCGGCCGGCTCATGGCTGGTGACCGGGTCTATATCTTTGTGCCGGACCGCTATCCGGGGCTGCTCGACCGCCTCTTCGCCAGTCCGGCGCGGGTGGACCCCGAGGACGCGGAGTTCTTCGGGGCCTTTGCCGTCGATCCGGGTCGACCCGCCGCGGATATTGAGGCCGCCTATGCGCTTGATCTCAGCGACGAGGAGCAGGCACTCTCCATAGCCGATTTGGTGCGGAAGCGGCTGGGCGGCCGCGCCGAGCAGGGGGACCGCGTGCACATCGGAAGCATCGAGCTCATCGTGCGGGATGTGGAGAAGGGCGGGTGGATCACGGGTATCGGGCTCTCAGTCGATCCGCCGTCGCGTCCCTATGAGGTGCCGGTCTACATCAGCGCGGGCGAAGCATTGAGCCGGCTTTGGGCGTTCCTTCGCCGCTGGCGGGAAGAACGCCGCAAACGCGCAGCGCAAAAGGAGGATGAGATTGCCGGGGAATGAAGAAATTGACGCCCTTGTCTCCAAGGTCCGGCCCTGTATGTTCGCGGACACAAAGCGGATGAAGGAGCGGGAGCATGGCTGATCTAAAGACCCTCGACAATCTGTCGGATATTACGGGAAAGCGTGTGCTCGTGCGGGTCGACCTGAACGTGCCGGTCAAGGATGGCATCGTCACCGATTCGACGCGCATCGAGCGCGTTGCTCCGACAATCGCCGAATTGTCCGACAAGGGTGCGAAGGTCATCCTGCTCGCTCATTTCGGTCGTCCCAAGGGAAAGCCGGTTCCGGAAGCCTCGCTCCAGCCGGTTGCCAATGCAGTGGAGACGACACTCGACCGGCGCGTCTATTTTGCTCCGGATTGCGTGGGGGAAGCGGCTCGAAACGCGATTTCGGAAATGGCGGACGGCGATATCCTCTTGCTCGAAAATACCCGCTTTCATGCTGGTGAAGAGAAGAATGATCCCGCGTTCGCAAGATCGCTGGCTGACAACGGCGACATTTACGTGAACGACGCTTTTTCCGCCGCACATCGTGCCCACGCCTCCACCGAAGGATTGGCGCATTTGCTTCCCGCCTATGTGGGACGCACGATGCAGGCTGAGCTCGATGCGCTGGAGAAGGGGTTGGGCAATCCGAAGCGACCGGTTCTGGCCATAGTGGGCGGAGCCAAGGTTTCGACCAAGATCGACCTGCTTTTCAACCTGGTCCGGAAGGTCGACGCGCTGGTGATCGGCGGTGGTATGGCGAACACCTTTCTTGCCGCACGTGGCACGGAGGTTGGAAGCTCGCTTTGCGAGCACGACCTGTCAGAGACCGCCAAAAAGATCATGATCGAAGCGGCATCGAGCGGCTGCGCGATCGTCTTGCCCGTCGATGCGGTGGTGGCAGAGAAATTTGAGGCCGGCGCCGATAACCAGACGGTCGACATTTCAGCCGTTCCCGGCAATGCCATGATTCTCGACGTCGGGCCGGCCTCTCTTAAGAAGGTGGAAGAGGCGATCGATCGCGCCGATACGCTGGTCTGGAACGGGCCGCTGGGGGCGTTTGAGATACCGCCTTTCGACAAAGCGACAGTTGCTGCCGCCCGATATGCGGCGCGCGCTACGCGGGAAGGACGCCTCGTCTCTGTCGCTGGAGGCGGCGATACCGTCGCTGCGCTCAACATGGCTGGCGTTGCAGACGATTTCACCTATGTATCCACTGCAGGTGGCGCTTTTCTGGAGTGGATGGAAGGAAAGGAACTGCCCGGTGTGACGGCGCTTCGGCGCTAAAGCTGTTTTTTGTTACATTTCAATCGATTAGGGACTATTTGCCCACATTCCGTTTTGTTCTTTCTTCTGCTACGGAATTTGTAAATGAAACAGGAGGCAGGCAGAATGAGCGAGCGACTTGAAGATATCGCAGCCCGCATAGTGGCTGACGGCAAGGGCATTCTGGCAGCGGACGAAAGCACCGGCACCATCAAGAAGCGGCTGGACTCGATCGGTATCGAAGCCACCGAGGAGACCCGGCGCGATTACCGCGAGATGCTTTTCAGCGCCGAAGAGGCGATGCGAAACTATATTTCCGGCGTCATTCTCTTCGATGAAACCATTCGTCAGAAGGCAAAGGACGGCACACCGCTGGTGGACCTCATACGCCGCTCCGGTGCGGTGCCGGGAATCAAGGTCGATAAGGGCGCCAAGCCGCTGGCAGGGTTCCCGGACGAGAAGATCACCGAGGGCCTGGACGGTCTGCGCGAGCGGCTGAACGAGTATTACGAGCTTGGAGCGCGGTTTTCCAAATGGCGCGCTGTCATTGCCATTTCCGGATCTCTACCCAGTTGGGGTGCGGTGAAACAGAATGCGCAGGCCCTGGCCCGTTACGCGGCCCTTTGCCAGGAGGCCGGGATCGTGCCGATTGTCGAGCCCGAGGTGGTGATGGACGGGGCACCGGGCGACCATTCGATCAACCGCTGCTACGAGGTGACCGAATGGGTGCTGAACACCGTCTTCCACGAACTTTACGATGCGCGTGTCGCGTTGGAAGGCATGGTGCTGAAGCCCAACATGGTGATCGACGGCAAGGACGCGCGGAAGGCTTCTCGCGAAGAGGTGGCGGAGAAGACCGTACGCTGTTTGAAGGCGACGGTTCCATCCGCGGTTCCCGGCATTGCCTTTCTCTCAGGTGGCCAGTCGGACGAGGAGGCGACAGCGCACCTTTCTATTATGAACGCCACCTATGACATGCCCTGGGCGCTCACCTTCTCCTATGGCCGCGCGCTGCAGGCGCCGGCGCTGAAGGCTTGGGGTGGAAAGTCCGAAAACGTTGCCGCGGGGCAGCGCGCCTTCGCCCACAGGGCGAAGATGAACGGGCTTGCCACGCGCGGCGACTGGAAGGAAGAGCTGGAAAAGGCCGCTTGAGGCGAGCGTTCAGAACCGGTTCATCGGCCAGCTTCAGTTCCAGCCATGGCTGAGGCCGGCCGTCAGTCCGATCGCGACAAATGCCACGAGGGCCAGTTTCCAGAAGTCACTGCGTTTCTTGAGGCCGGGAAGTCCCAACGGCCTAATGAGATGCAGGACCATGGTGGCCAGGATCAGAAATGAGAAAATTTTGGTCATGGCCCACCGAGGATGTATCTTTTCATCGGTTTGGCGAATTTCCCGTCCCCTGTCAAAGTCTCTGCCTTGCGCTTTCTACGGAAAAGGTGTTCGCGGCCTTGACCTCGTCGGGGCGTCGGCTCAGTTTCCGATCAACGAAACTGGTGAGGTGAGACATGGCACTGGACGGAAAAACCGCGATCGTAACCGGCGCAGCGACAGGGATCGGTTATGCCGTTGCCGAGCGCTTCCTGCGCGAGGGCATGCGCGTCGTGGCCGCAGATATCAATGCAGAGAAGGGCGAAAAGGCAGCCTCGGATCTGGAGAAGCTGGGTGATGTCCGTTTCGTCAAGGCGGATGTCGGGAAAAGCCTCGACGTGCACAATCTCGTCGCATCCACCATCAACCTGCTGGGGGATATCGATGTACTCGTCAATAATGCAGGGATCGTGCACGGGGCGGACTTCCTGGACCTCAAGGAAGAGGATTTCGACCGTGTGCTTCAGGTCAATCTGAAGGGGACGTTCCTGGTCGGCCAAGCGGTCGCCCGTTACATGAAGGAAAAGGTGGACAATGGCGGGCCGGCGGGCGCCATCATCAACATGTCCTCAATCAATGCGGTCTTCGCCATCGCCAATCAGGTGCCTTATTCGGTGTCGAAAGGTGGTGTGAACCAGCTGACGAAAACCATGGCGCTCTCCCTTGCACCGCACGGGATTCGCGTGAACGCGATCGGGCCGGGTTCCATCATGACCGACATGCTGGCGAGCGTGAATGCGGATCCCGCCGCCCGGAACCGTATTCTGTCGCGCACGCCGATGGGCCGTATCGGCGACCCGCAGGAAATCGCTTCCATCGCCGCGTTCCTGGCCTCGGATGATGCCAGCTATATCACCGGCCAGACGATCTATGCCGATGGCGGACGCCTGCCACTCAACTATACAGTCGATGTGCCATCGGAAGAGTAGGAAATGCGGGACGTCCTGACAGCACGCTGTCATGGCCCTGTGAGATGATCCTCCGGCAATTTCGTCGGAGGATAGGATATGACTTTTCCTGTTTCAGCTACGCATGCGCTGAAAGGTTGGGTGTTGGCATTCCACAAAAATCGGCGCCGCAGAGTGGGCGAACGAATCATGAGCGAATTGCCGCCAGGCCTGCAGAAAGATATTGGATGGGAGCCGGGCGGAAGGGCACGCGGACGCTGAAAGGCATAAACGCGCTTTGCCGGGCCCGAGTGATGCGATTATCCAGATGCGTACCCTGTTTGCGCGCGAATATGGCGAGCTCTCCTTTTCGAGCATCCCGCTCCTGCTCCTGACATAGTGGTGTCAGGAGCAGTGTGGCATCCTTGCTCTTGTTCTGGATAAGGAGCCAGCGTATGTCGCATTTTGCGCCTGGGCATGCAGCCGCATGGTTTGAGATCCCGGCGACGGGTAGAAACAGGTCCAAGAAACTCTACGGCGCTGTGCCGCAGAACGAGCTTGCCGACGAGAACGCGCCGAATCCCATGGCGTTGTTCGCCGTGAAAGATAGTAAGACGGGGGGCACCGGTCATATTCATCCTGGGAAACCCGCGCCCGAAGGCACGGGGAACACGGTGCACCTTGCTGCTCCGGCACCGCTCGATGATGCTATGAATTGGGTGGAGGAAAATGGTGGAAAAGTCGTATCCTCCATCATAACGATTTCTGCAGGACGATTCGACCCTGGCGGCAACAGCATTGGACTGTTTGCGTGAGGAGCAAGCACCATGCGGCGCGCGGACCGACTTTTTCAGATTGTACAGCACTTGCGTGGCGGCCGGCTGGTTACTGCGCGGCTGCTTTCGGAGCGGCTCGAAGTTTCAGAACGCACCATCTATCGCGACATCGCCGATCTTCAATCGACGGGCGTGCCAGTCGATGGCGAAGCAGGTGTCGGATACTTGATGCGCGAAGGCTTCGAGCTGCCTCCGCTCATGTTCACGCGTGATGAAATCGTCGCGCTCGTCGCCGGGGCGCGTATGGTGCGCGCCTTTGGCGGGGCCACCATGGCGCGCGCAGCACAGGAAGCGCTGATCAAGATCGGTACTGTGCTGCCCGAAAGCGAGCGCGAACGCATTTCGCGAACCGAGATTCATACGCCGGACTGGGTCATCAACGAGGCCGACCGGCAGGCCATCGACGCGCTGGAGCAGGCCACGGAACAGCGCCGGGTCTTAACGCTTAACTATCGTGACGAGGCGGGCAGCGCGACCAAGCGGAACGTGCGGCCGCTCGGGCTGTGGTTCTGGGGCAAGGTTTGGACCCTTGTTGCGTGGTGCGAGTTGCGCAATGACTTTCGTACCTTTCGGATCGATAGGATTACGGTCATGGAGGATGCCGGCCGAACCTTCAAGCCGGAGCGCGGCAAGCAGTTGGCCGATTTTTATCGGCGGGTTGAGTTGCGCGAGGGATTGGGGAACGGGCATGAGTAACCCCGTCTGCTGTGGGTAGGCCGCTCGATTGAGGGGAGAGTGCTGATGGAACGAAAGTGGCGTCGGTTGGACGAGCCTGGTCTGGAGGTTTTTCAGATCATGCCGGAGGTTGACGGATTTCGCGCCGTCGCGACAGTCGTGCATGCGGGTGCCGATCCTTTCGGCTTGTCCTATGTCTGGTCACTCGACGAACATTGGCGCACGCGCCAGCTTGTATTGCGCTTGTCTCATCCAACCTTGCAAGAGATGAAGATCGAACGCACTTCCGGTGGATGGCTCGTCGACGGACAAGAAGCCGCCGAACTAGCGGCCTGCGACGAGATCGATCTGTCGGCGACACCCTTTTGCAATTCCCTGGCAATACGCCGGTTGAGGGGCTCAGGCGAGTTGACCGCGCTATACGTGGATCTTCCTTCGCTGCAATTGTCATGCTCCCGTCAGCGTTATCAGCCCCTTGGCGAAGGCCGGTGGCGATATATCGATCTCGGCGTGGCCAAAGGTTTCGAGGCGGATCTGAGCCTGGACGAAGACGGGCTAGTCGTCGACTATGAGGGTCTGTTTGAGACTATCAATCAGGACCTTCAATAGATTTCACCTACCCGCTCCCACGGTGTAAAGCGGTTTTCTCTTCAAGGTGAGACTATCCGAACAAAAAGGGCCGCCCCTCTAGGGGCGGCCCTCCGTGTCTTCGTTCCTGGCGCGGCCAAGTGGCGTTGGCGCACCGGCGCCACAGCCGCGCTTCATGCACTTAGCCGAGAGGCTGCTCCCGGAAAAGGCAATCCACCGAGGCCACGCTGGAACTGAATTCACTCGACATTGGATCACCTCCTTTCGTTTCGTTGCACATGTACCCAATGTGGCCGCTACTGGAGCCACATGCAAGGGCATTCAGCCTTTCTTATTCTGCCGGTTCTCGATCAAATCCTCCACAACCGCCGGGTCGGCCAGCGTCGAGGTGTCGCCGAGCGCCTCGAAATCATCTTCGGCTATCTTGCGCAGGATGCGTCGCATGATCTTGCCCGAACGCGTCTTGGGCAGGCTGGGCGTGAACTGCAGCTTGTCCGGCGTCGCAATCGGGCCGATTTCCTCGCGGACGTGGCTCACGAGCTCCTTCTGGAGATCCGCGGAGCCTTGCTCGCCCGCCATCAGGGTAACGTAGCAATAAATGCCCTGGCCCTTGAGATCGTGCGGGTAGCCGACGACGGCCGCCTCGGAGACCTTAGGATGAGCGACGAGAGCCGATTCCACTTCCGCTGTTCCGAGACGGTGACCGGAGACGTTGATCACGTCGTCGACGCGGCCCGTGATCCAGTAATAACCGTCCTCATCGCGCCGGCAGCCGTCTCCGGAGAAATATTTGCCCTTATAGCTGGAGAAGTAGGTCTGCACGAAACGTTCATGATCGCCGTAGACCGTGCGCATTTGACCCGGCCAGGAGTCTGTTATGCACAAATTGCCGGCCCCGGCGCCTTCGATAGGCTTGCCGTCATTGTCGACGAGCTGTGGCTGGACCCCGAAGAATGGCCGAGTCGCAGAGCCCGCCTTGAGGTCAATGGCGCCGGGCAGCGGCGTAATCATGATGCCGCCGGTTTCCGTCTGCCACCAGGTATCGACGACCGAGCAGCGCTCCTCACCCACGACCCTGTAGTACCATTCCCAGGCCTCCGGATTGATCGGCTCGCCGACCGATCCGAGAATTCGCAGTGAGTCACGTGAGGTCTTCTTCACGAACTGCTCGCCGGCGCCCATCAGCGCGCGAATGGCGGTCGGCGCGGTATAAAGGATGTTGACCTTGTGCTTGTCCACCACCTGCCAGATACGGGAAGCGTCCGGATAATTCGGCACGCCCTCATACATCATCGTAACAGCCCCGTTGGCCAGCGGGCCGTAAACGATGTAGCTGTGGCCGGTCACCCAGCCTACATCGGCCGCACACCAGTAGATGTCCCCGTCGTGATAGTCGAAGACATACTGGTGCGTCATCGAAACGTAGACCAGATAGCCGCCGGTGGTATGCAGGACGCCCTTGGGCTTGCCCGTAGAGCCCGACGTGTAGAGGATGAACAGCGGATCTTCCGCATTCATCTTCTCCGGCTCGCATTCGGGCTGCGCCGCCTCGACCTGCTCGTGATACCAAAGATCGCGGCCTTCGACCCAATCGACGCTACCGCCCGTGTGACGGACCACCAGGATGTGGCGCACCTTGGCGCCCGCCCTTTCAGCAATCGCGATGGCCTTGTCCGTGTTTTCCTTCAACGGAATCTTCTTCCCGCCGCGCACGCCCTCGTCCGCCGTGATGACAAAGTCCGACCGGCAATCCTCGATACGGCCGGCCAGGGCATCGGGTGAAAAGCCGCCGAAGACGACGGAATGGATGGCACCGATGCGCGTGCAGGCGAGCATCGCGTAGGCGGCCTCCGGAATCATCGGCATGTAGATGGTGATCCGGTCACCCTTCTTGACGCCGTTCGATTTCAGAACATTGGCGAGCCGGCAGACATGCTCGTAAAGTTCGTTGTAGGTGATCGTCTTGTCATCGGCGGGGTCGTCGCCCTCCCAGATGATCGCGGCCTGGTCTCCGCGATTCTTCAGGTGGCGGTCAATACAGTTATAGGCGACGTTCGTGACCCCGTCCTCGAACCATCTGATCGAGACATCCCCCTCGAACGTAGTGTTCTTCACTTTGGTAAAGGGCTCGAACCAGTCGATGCGCTTGCCATGCTCGGCCCAGAACGTCTCCGGATTCTCGATGCTGTCCTTGTACCACCTCTCATATGTGTCACTATCGATCAGCGCGCGCTCTTTCCACGCCGGTTTGACAGGATGAACATGCACGTCGGACATTTTACCTCCTCCGGATAGGTGCCGCCGGGCCGAAAACTCCGGCGTATTGAGCGATAGCGCCCGGCTTTGCGCGCTTGATAGCACTTTGTCAATGCCGGCAATATTAGACGATGGAAGGCCTTCCGACAACCATCAGCAGCACACCTCTATTGCTGCTAACATGCTGTTTTCGAAGTAACTTTTTTAAAAATTGGGCGTTATCCTGTTGCGTGACCGTGCAGGCGCGCGGCAAAATCGCGTCTGTGGATCATTGAAAGGGTCAAGATGAGCAATACGCGCGAAACTGAACTCATGTTGCAGGGCTACGGCCTGACCACGGCTCAGGTGCTCTATCATATGCCTGACCATCCGCATCTGCTGCAAACCTTTCTCTGGCAGCAGTACGATCTCGCGCCGGAATTTCCGGCTCTCAAAGGCTTCATCACGTTCTGGCGGGAGGAGCTCGACGGGCCTCTGCATTCCGTCACCTATGCTCACCGTCATCTCGTCAGTTCCGGGGAGTGGCGGAGTGTCACTGGCGAGCTTGTGCTGCATTGATCTGATACGGCCATCCAGAGTGCCGGATTGCCGCGTGGGCAAGGTGACGGTCGATTTTAGACGGCGGGCGGATTGATGCGCGCAAAGCCTTCCTGCCGACGATACGGGAAATATGGATAAGGCGAAGTGACCGCACTGGCGTTGTCCAGCCTAGCCGTTTGCTCGACAGATAAATTCCATCCGACCGCGCCCAGGTTGTCCCGAAGCTGTTTTTCGTTGCGGGCGCCAATAATTACGGATGACACTGTCGGCCGCTGCAGGAGCCAGTTCAGGGCAACCTGGGGGACGCTTTTATCGACTTCTTCCGCAATAATCTCCAGCATATCGACGATCTGGTACAGCTGATTTTCGTCCACTGGCGGCCCGAAGTCGGCAGTGTCATGCAGGCGGCTGCCTTCAGGAAGAGGGGAGCCGCGGCGGATCTTGCCGGTCAACCTTCCCCATCCGAGCGGACTCCATACGAGAGCGCTAACGTTCTGATCGAGGCCAAGCGGCATCAACTCCCATTCGTAGTCACGACCAACAAGCGAGTAGTAGACTTGGTGCGCCACATAGCGCGGCCAGCCATGACGCTCAGCCGTTGCAAGCGACTTCATGAGCTGCCAGCCGGAAAAGTTGGAAACGCCGACATAACGGATCTTGCCGTCGCGCACGAGCATGTCGAGCGTAGAAAGCACCTCTTCAATCGGCGTGCCTGCATCGAAGGCATGAAGCTGGAAAAGATCTATGTAATCCGTGCCGAGTCGACGCAGCGCATCTTCCACGGACTTCACCAGACGTGACCGGGACGAACCGGCATCGTTCGGCCCGTCGCCCATTGGTAATGTCATCTTGGTTGAAACAAGCAAGTCTGCCCGGCGCCCCTTGATTGCCCCGCCGAGCACTTCTTCCGAGGCGCCGTGGGAGTAGACGTCCGCGGTATCGAACAGGTTTACTCCTGCCTCCAAGCATATATCTAGCAAGCGGCGGGCTTCAACAATATCGGTTGTCCCCCAAGCGCCAAATAGCGGGCCAGTGCCGCCGAATGTTCCGGTTCCGAAACTAAGCTGGGGTACTTTCAGGCCGGAGGCGCCGAGACGTCGATATTCCATGTCGTTTCTCCATCTGCGTGATTGTTAGCGAAAGTTTATGCGCAGCCGCGGGGCGCCAGAGCCGCGACGCGTTCATGGCGGATGCTCGCCAGGACGACCGCTATCGCGGCGAGCGGTATGAACCCCGCCACCAAGGGTAGCGCAGCAAGTCCCGGACCGTGATCGATGACCACGCCGCCGACCCAGGCGCCAATGGCGTTGCCCAAATTGAAGGCGGCAATGTTAAAGCTCGAGGCAAGCCCCTGGCCCGCTCCCTCTGCCTTCCCCAGAACCCACATTTGTAACGGCGGAACGGTGGAAAACGCTGCCGCGCCAAACAGGCCGACGGCGATGACGGAAAGCACCGGACTATCAAGCGTAAAGCCGAGAAAGAGGAGGGCGGCGGAAAGAGCGACAAGCGTCCCGAGCACCGAGGGAACCAGCCAGCGGTCGGCAAGCCGGCCGCCGATGAGGTTGCCGGCGATGAGACCGCCACCGAAGACCAGCAGAATGGGTGAGACTGCAGCTTCCGGATAACCGGTGACCTGGGTCAGAATCGGCGCGATATAGGTGAAGGCGGCGAACACGCCGATCCAGCTCAGAACGGTGGTCAACAATCCGAGCAGCACCTGCGGGCGCGCCAGAACCGCGAGGGTGTTTCCGGAGCGCTCATCCGGCTCGGATTTTCCCTCGGATGGCACGAGCAGTGCGATTATCAGCAGCGCGACAATCCCGATGAGTGTCACCGCCCAAAAGGTGGCGCGCCAGCCGAAGGCCTGGCCGAGCCAGGTGCCGAAGGGCACGCCGAGAATGTTGGCGACGGTCAGGCCCGTGAACATGATGGCGATTGCAGAGGCCTTGCGGTGCGACGCGACGAGGCCGGTGGCCACCACAGAGCCGATGCCGAAGAAGGAAGCGTGCGCGAACGCGGTCAGCACGCGCGCCGCCATCAGTGTCCAGTAGTCGGGGGCGAGCGCACAAGCGAGGTTGCCGAGAGTGAAAACGACCATCAGCGCCATGAGCAGGGTCTTGCGCCGCCAGCGGCCGGTTAGTGCGCCAAGCAACGGCGCGCCCGCCACGACACCGAGCGCGTAGCCGGTGATCAGCAATCCTGCCGCCGAGATGGAGACGCCGAGATCGACGCTGACTTCCAGGAGCAGGCCCATGATGACGAATTCGGTAATGCCGATTCCGAAGGCGCCGGCTGTGAGGGCATAGAGAGCAAGTGGCATACAAGACATCCATCGCTTGATCGTGAGCGACCCCCATAGGAGGCGTGGCGGGAGGCCCGTAGATGGACGAGTTGTTATTGATGATATAGAGCGCAGGGAGGAAAATGATTTATGATTTGGTTTCACTAATGAGTCGGAACGAAACAAATCGCTTGCGAGAAATCGAGGTGTTCGTTCAGGTGGTGGAGGCGCAAGGCTTTTCGGCCGCCGCGCGCCGTCTGCGGATGACACCGTCAGCCGTCAGCAAACTTATCAGCCGGCTGGAAGAACGTTTGGGCGTACCGCTCATTCGCCGGTCAACACGCCGCCTGCGGGTTACGGCGGAAGGCGCGTCCTTCTACGAGTCCGGTACGCGCATCTTGAGCGAGGTCGCGGCAGCCGAGCGGGAAGTGGCGGCGGGAGCTGCGCCGCGCGGGCGTCTGCGCGTCAACAGCAATGTCCCGTTCGGGCATCACTGGCTGATACCCCTCCTGCCGAAATTTCAGGCCCTGTATCCGGAACTCACCGTTGATCTGGTGTTGACCGACCACGTCGTTGACCTGATCGAGGAGCGCGCGGATCTGGCCATTCGCACCGGGCCGCTCAAGACGCCGAATCTGATTGCGCGCAAGCTCATCAAGTCCCGCATGACCGTCGTCGCGGCGCCCTCCTACATTCAGACATACGGAACGCCGCGCTCGCCTGCAGAGCTGGAGCGTCACAAACTCCTTGGCTTCTGCTTTTCTCGAATCAACGCAGGCTGGCCGTTTCTCGGAAAACCAGAGCAGCCGATCGTCGTTCATCCAAGTGGCGGCTCGCTCATCAGCGATGGCGAGAGCATGCGGCTGGCCGCACTCGCCGGCGCGGGCATCGCCCGCCTTTCAGATTGGCATTTGCGAGCAGATATCGAAGCCGGCCGGCTGATTCCCTTGCTGGAAGAGTACAACCCCGGCGACGACGAAATCTTCTACGCCGTCTATGTCGGCCAAGGCAGATATCTGCCCGCCCGTGTACGAGCTTTTCTCGATTTCCTTGTGGCGAATGTTAAGGAGAACTGACGGAGCGGCCCGTCGGACACATCAGTACCGGCTGCCAAAAATCGCTGAGCCGACACGGACACTGGTGGCTCCAAACTGGATAGCGGTTTCGTAGTCGGCCGACATGCCCATGGACAGCTTTTCAACGCCCGCTTCCCGGGAGAGCTTTTCCAGAAGCGCGAAGTGCGGCCCGGGATTTTCGTCGATGGGCGGGATGCACATGAGCCCTTCGATCGTGAGCCCATGTACCTCCCGGCAACGGGTGACAAACTCCGCCGTTTCACGGGGATCAATCCCGGCTTTCTGTTCTTCTAGGCCGGTGTTCACCTGAACATAAAGATGCGGTTTGCGCTCCTGCTTTGCCATTTCGGCTGCAAGCGCGGCTGCAATCTTCTCCCGGTCCACTGTCTCGATCACGTCGAAGAGGGCGACGGCTTCCTTTGCCTTGTTCGATTGCAGCGGACCGATCAGGTGTAATTCGATACCCGGGTAGTCCTCTCTGAGCGCCGGCCACTTGGTCGCGGCCTCCTGAACGCGGTTTTCTCCGAAGACGCGGTGACCGGCCTGTAGCACTGGACGGATTTCGTCAGCGTCAAAGGTTTTCGAAACGGCGACAAGCACTACATCTTTGCTGCCACTACTTGCGTCTTGCGCCGCAATGGCGATCTTTTCCTGGACAAGTTTCAGGTTTTTGGAAGCATCGTTCATGGCTGGCGCAAGTCCTTTCGAATACGTGCCCGGGGCGGAAATGGCCGTGCGGAGTTGACGGTTTGTGAAAACCATGGTGAAGGTCCGCCGGAAAATTCTCTCTTTCTATGTGAAATGCAAGGCATGGCAACCGAACGTTACAATCCGCGCGAATCGGAACCTCGCTGGCAAAAGGCGTGGGAGGACGCGCGCCTTTTTGAAGCAAAAGACGACGAGAGCCTGCCCACCTATTACGTGCTCGAGATGTTTCCCTATCCATCGGGGCGCATCCACATAGGCCACACGCGCAACTATACGATGGGCGATGTGGTGGCGCGTTACAAGCGCGCCAAGGGCTTCAACGTGCTGCATCCCATGGGTTGGGACGCTTTCGGCATGCCGGCCGAGAATGCGGCGATGCAAAATAAGGTCCATCCCAAGGAGTGGACCTACCAGAACATTGCTACCATGCGCGCGCAGCTCAAGATGATGGGCCTGTCTCTGGACTGGAGCCGCGAGTTCGCCACCTGCGACGTTGATTACTACCACCGCCAGCAGATGCTCTTCCTAGATTTCCATGCGAAGGATTTGGTAACCCGGAAGACCTCGAAAGTGAACTGGGACCCGGTCGACCGGACCGTATTGGCCAACGAGCAGGTGATCGACGGGCGCGGCTGGCGCTCCGGCGCCGAGGTGGAAAGCCGTGAGCTGGCGCAGTGGTTCTTCAAGATCACGGATTACTCCGAGGATCTCCTCAATGCGATCGACCGGCTCGACGCGTGGCCTGACAAGGTGCGTTTGATGCAGCGCAACTGGATCGGCCGGTCTGAAGGACTTTCCATCCGGTGGCCGCTGGTGGAGGATACGGCGCCGGGCGGCGAACAGGAGCTCGAGGTTTATACGACCCGGCCAGACACGATCTTCGGCGCCTCTTTCATGGCAGTGTCAGCCGACCATCCGCTGGCGAAGAAGGCAGCTGAGAAGAATCCGGAACTTGCCGCTTTCATAGAAGAATGCCGCCGCGTAGGCACGTCGGCTGCATCGCTCGAGACAGTGGAGAAGAAGGGCTTAGACACGGGTATTCGTGTGCGTCACCCCTTCGATCCGGAGTGGACGCTGCCCGTCTATGTGGCCAATTTCGTGCTGATGGAGTACGGCACGGGCGCGATCTTCGGTTGCCCGTCGGGTGACCAGCGCGACCTCGACTTCGCCAACAAGTACGGGCTTCCCGTCACACCCGTCGTGATGCCGGAAGGGGCGGACCCCGAGGCCTTCCAGATCACGGAAGAAGCGTATACGGACGATGGCGTGATGATAAATTCGCACTTTCTCGATGGCCTGTCGAATGACGCTGCCTTCGAGGAGGTGGCCAAGCGGCTGGAGAACGAGACGCTTGGCGGCAAGCCTGTTGCCGAGCGCAAGGTGAATTTCCGCCTGCGCGACTGGGGCGTCTCCCGCCAGCGCTACTGGGGCTGCCCGATCCCCATGATCCACTGCGAGACCTGCGGTGTGGTGCCGGTGCCGAAGGAAGACTTGCCGGTGAAGCTGCCGGACGACATCGATTTCGAGCAGCCGGGTAACCCTCTCGACCGTCATCCCACGTGGCGGCACGTCAAATGCCCGAAATGCGGTGGCGACGCGCAGCGCGAAACCGACACGATGGATACTTTCGTGGATTCCTCGTGGTATTTCGCCCGCTTTACGACGCCCCATGCCGACACGCCGACGAAGCCTGAGGTGACAAACCGATGGTTGCCGGTGGACCAGTATATCGGCGGCATCGAGCATGCGATTCTGCACCTGCTCTACTCGCGCTTTTTCACGCGCGGCATGCGGGACACCGGCCATCTTGGTCTCGACGAGCCGTTCAGAGGCCTGTTCACCCAGGGCATGGTGGTGCACGAGACCTACCGTGCGAAGGACGGGCGCTGGCTCGCGCCGAGCGAAGTGCGGGTGGAAGGCTCCGGATCGGATCGAAAAGCCGTGGAAATCGCCACAAGCGAGGAAGTCTCCATCGGCTCGCTTGAGAAGATGTCCAAATCGAAGAAGAACACGGTGAGCCCGGAGGATATCATCGATTCCTTCGGCGCGGACACCGCGCGGTGGTTCATGCTGTCGGACTCTCCGCCCGACCGCGACGTGGAGTGGACCGACGAGGGCGCGGCAGGCGCGCATCGGTTCGTCCAGCGCGTTTGGCGCCTGGTTACCGAAGCGGCGCCGGCGATCGAAAAGCATAAGGCGCGGGCCGCGCGACAGGGCGATGCCGCAAGCATTTCCAAGAGCGCGCACAAGGCGCTGAAAATCGTCGGCAATGACATCGAGCGACTTGCCTTTAATCGCGCAATCGCCCGCATCCACGAGTTGGTGAGGGATTTGCAGGGGCCGCTTTCCAAGCTGGACACTGCCGGAGACGAAACCCGTGCCGCGGCCCGGGAAGCCATCGAGATCCTGATTCGGCTCATTGCGCCTTTCATGCCGCACCTGGCGGAGGAATGCTGGGCACAAATCGGCGGCAAGGGGCTCGTGGCCGAGGCGGTATGGCCGGAGTACGATCCGGCGCTGGTGGTGGACGAGGAGATTGTCCTGCCTGTGCAGATCAATGGCAAAAAACGTGGTGATTTGACAATCGCGCGCGATGCGGATCAAGCTGCGGTGGAGAAGGCGGTTCTCGAACTCGATTTTGTGCAGAAAGCGCTGAACGGCGCCGCGCCGCGCAAGGTGATCGTGGTTCCGCAGCGAATCGTCAATGTGGTCGCCTGAGGAGGGCAGGTTTTGAGGTCACTGATTCGCAGGGCGGGGCTGGCGGTCGCTGTCTCGGTGCTGGTGTTTGCCAGCGGCTGCACGGTGCGGCCCCTTTTGGCGACCGGACCGGCATCGCAGAATCCGGCGGCGCTTGATTCCGTCGCCATTGCGCCGGTCAATACGCGCCCGGCGCAGGAGGTTCGCAACCACCTCATTTTCCTCTTCGGCGGTGGGTCCGGCCAGCCGGAAAATCCAGACTACATCCTGAATTTGGCGGTGACGAGCAGAGCCAGTTCCGCAGCGGAGATTCAGCGGGCCGGAGAGAACGAGCCGACTGCGGGCATGGTCACCCTGACCGGAGATTACCGCCTGGAAGACACTGAAACCGGCGATGTCGTCGCGAGCGGTAAGCGGCAGATAAGCTCTGCGTTCGACCGGCCGCGCCAGGAATTTGCCAGGCTGCGCGCCGAGCGCGATGCCGAAAACCGTGCCGCCCGCGAGTTGGCCGAGCTTCTTCGCCTGACTGTCGCTCAGGACATCACCCGTCTGGACGCCCGATGAACAATCCGTGTTATAAGCTGTCTATGCTATTGTCTTTTTCGCAGGAACAAAGAACGTTCGCCTGTATTGATCGGGAGTAGTCATTGCGCCGTCACAGTTTTCGGTGAAACAGCCGCCAACGGAGTGCTTCGCCAATGAGCTTACATACGACGCTCATGTCGGTTGCCGGGGTCCTTGGAAGTCGTGTTTTGAAGCGTGATACGCTCGCAGCCGACGACACCCGGCATATCGTCGATCAGCTCATTGCGGAGCGGACGACGCATCTTTCGCAAAATCCGCTATGGCCCGTGGCGCGGCCGTTGCTTTACCGCTTTCTGCACTATCGGCACGCCGTCGCGATGGCCGACGAAATCGCCCAGCTCTCCGGCTGGGACGCGATGACCTATATCAGCGAACTGCTTTCGCTGAACATTTCCACCCGCGGAATCGAGCACATCCCGCAGAAGGGCTGCTTCATTCTCGCACCAACCCATCCGACCGGAATCGCCGACGGCGTCGCCATCTTCGATCTGATGAAGACCGTGCGGCCGGATATGGCGGTTTTTGCCAATCGCGATGCGCTGCGCGTCAACGCGCGATTCCGGGATCTCATCATTCCGGTGGAATGGCGTCCGAACGAGAAATCGCACGCGAAGAGCCGCGACACGCTGGAAATGACCGGCAAAGCCTTCGCCCAGGAAAAGGCGGTGGTCCTTTTCCCAGCCGGCCGTGTCGCTTTCTGGAACGTCGACAAGCTGACGGAGCGGCCCTGGCAGCCTTCCGTCATCGCGCTCGCGCGCCGATACGAGGTCCCGATCATTCCGGTCAATATGGCAGCCCGGAACTCGGGACTTTTCTATTTCCTGTCCAAGTATTCGACAGAACTGCGCGATATGACGCTTTTCCACGAACTTTTGAACAAGAAGGGCCGCGGCTTCGACATGACGATTGGAAAGCCGATCATGCCGAATCTGCTCGAAGGAGATCCGGCCGAATTGGCCGCCCGGCTACAGGATCATACGGTTCAAAAGCTTGCGGAAAATCCCCACACCGAGTTCGGAGGCTGAGCCGAAGCTCAGCCGATTTTCTGACCCGTTTTCGCCCAGTCGGCAAGGAACGCTTCCAATCCCTTGTCGGTCAGCGGGTGCTTGGCGAGAGATTTCAGCACTGCTGGGGGAACCGTGACCACATCCGCGCCGATCAAAGCGGCCTGCTTGACGTGGTTTGTCGTGCGGATAGAGGCCGCCAAAATCTCGGTGTCGAAATCGTAATTGTCGTAGATGGTGCGAATCTCCGATATGAGCTCCATACCGTCGATGCCCGTGTCGTCCAGCCGGCCGATAAAGGGTGAGATGAACGTGGCGCCGGCTTTCGCAGCAAGGAGCGCCTGATTGGCGGAGAAGCAAAGCGTGACATTGACTTTCCTGCCGCTCGAGGACAGCGCCTTACAGGCCTTCAATCCGTCCATCGTAAGCGGTACCTTGATGCAGACGTTCTCGGCGAGTTCTGAAAGAATATCGGCTTCACGCATCATCTCGTTGAACTCGACCGCGGTCACCTCGGCAGAGACCGGACCGTCGACAATGTCGCAGATTTCCTTGGTTACTTCCAAAATGGGGCGGCCCGATTTCATGATCAGCGAAGGATTGGTCGTCACTCCGTCCAGGAGCCCGGTGTCGCTGAGTTCGCGGATTTCGCTCACGTCGGCGGTATCGACGAAAAATTTCATTCAGTTTCTCCTTTCATGCGGCGGGGGGCGATCGGCGTACTCTACCCTCATCTAAGCTCGGCCTTGCTCTAAACCAAGAAACCGGCAAGGTCACGTCTGATGAATCGAGATTCGCCACGCAAAAACGTGATTCCCGTCATGGTGCCCGTCCCCACGGAGCGCCCTTACTCCTATGCCGTGCCGGAAGGGACCGATGTGCCGCCGGGTGCAATTCTGCGTGTGCCGTTAGGGCCGCGGCAAGTTGCGGGTGTTGCCTGGGATGGCGATGGCGAAGCGGTCGAGTCGAAAAAGCTCCGGGAGATCGCTCAGGTCTTCGACTGCCCGCCATTACAGACGGAGATGCGCCGCTTCATCGAGTGGGTCGCGAACTATACGCTTTCCGCACCGGGCATGGTCGCCCGGATGGCGCTGCGCGCACCTGCTGCTTTCGACCCCGAGCCGCCGAGCGAGGGACTGCGCCTGACGGAGCGTCGGCCCGATCGAATGACAGCGGCGCGCGAGCGCGTCCTGAGTCTTGCCGCCGACGGTCAGGCGTGGACCCGATCCGGCCTCGCCCACGCCGCCGGAGTTTCCTTGAGTGTCGTTGACGGTCTGGCGGGACAGGACGTGTTCGAGCGGGTGGAGATTCCACCCCGTCCGATCGTGCCTGTCCCCGATCCGACATTCGGGCGCGCCGATCTAACGCCAGACCAGGCAAAGGCAGCCGCGCACTTGCATCAAAAGACAAGGTCGGGTGGCTTTGGGGTCACACTGCTCGACGGGGTGACCGGCTCCGGCAAGACGGAGGTTTATTTCGAGGCGGTTGCGGCAGCTCTGGAGGCAGGCAAACAGGTGCTCATCCTGCTCCCCGAAATCGCGCTCACCCAGGCGTTTCTCGAACGCTTTCACGACCGGTTCGGTGCCAAACCCGCCGAATGGCACTCCGACCTAGCGCCCCGTAAGCGAGAACGTGTCTGGCGGCAAGTCGCCGAGGGGCAGGTGCGTGTGGTGGCCGGCGCGCGCTCCGCGCTTTTCCTGCCTTTTCGGGAACTCGGTCTTGTCGTCGTCGACGAGGAGCACGATCCCGCCTATAAGCAGGAGGATCGCATCTTCTACAGCGCCCGGGACATGAGCGTAGTGCGTGGACGCCTCGGTGATTTTACCGTCGTCCTTGCCTCCGCGACCCCGTCGCTGGAAAGCCGAGTCAATGCCGAACAGGGCCGATACGAGCGTATCGTGCTTCCCGCGCGCTTCGCCGATGCCGCACTGCCGGAACTCAGCAGCGTCGACATGCGCAAGGCCCCGCCGGAGCGCGGGGGCTTTCTTTCCCCGGTGCTCATAGAGGCGATGGGCCGGACGCTCGAGCGGGAGGAGCAGGCACTCCTTTTCCTTAACCGCAGGGGTTATGCGCCGCTGACGCTTTGCCGCGTCTGCGGACACCGCTTCCAGTGTCCGAACTGCTCGAGCTGGCTGGTCGAGCATCGTTTCCGGCGGCAGCTTGCCTGCCATCATTGCGGGCACAACGAGCCCCAGCCGGAGGCCTGTCCGGAATGCGGAACGCTGGATCACCTGGTGGCCTGCGGTCCGGGAATCGAACGTATCGCGGAGGAGGTCGACCGGCACTTTCCCGAGGCACGAACGATCGTTCTGTCATCTGATCTTTTGGGTGGGGTAAAGCGCCTGCGCCTCGAACTGGAAGCGATCGCAGAAGGTGAGGCGGACATTGTCATCGGCACGCAGCTTGTCGCCAAGGGACACAACTTTCCTTCCATGACGCTGGTCGGCGTGGTTGATGCCGACCTCGGCCTGGCGAATGGCGACCCGCGGGCAGCCGAGCGCACGTTCCAACTGCTCAGCCAGGTGACCGGGCGCGCCGGGCGCTCGGGCAAGAAAAGCACCGGACTTCTGCAAACCTATCAGCCCGAGCATCCGGTCATGCGGGCTCTCGTTTCCGGCGACGCCGAGACGTTCTACGAGCGTGAAGTTGCAGAGCGGGAGCGCGCGGGGCTGCCGCCTTTCGGACGCCTGGCGGCCGTTATCGTCAGTGCGGCTGCGCGAGCGGATGCGGAAAACCATGCGCGCGCTATACGCCGTGCTGCGCCCGGTGCGGATGAAATTGCCGTGCTTGGTCCGGCCGAAGCACCGCTGGCGCTCGTTGCCGGCCGTTATCGCTTCCGTCTGCTGGTGCAGGGCGGGCGGCGCGCCGATCTGCAGTCCTATGTTCGCCACATGCTTGAAACCGCTCCGAAGCCAAGGGGCTCGGTCCGTGTGCAGGTGGATATCGACCCGCAGAGCTTTTTGTGATCGCGTCCGGTATCATTACGGTGAATCGTGATTGCCAGTTTGGGGGAAAGAATCGATATGAACTTTGCTTTTCCATGGCCTTACAGCCAAGGTGAATGGCTCGCCTGGGGGGCGGCCATTGTGACGGTGCTGATGGGCATCGCATTCATGCTGTTCCCGCGGTCAAGTCTGCGCCGCGCCGGTGTCAACGTCGGGAGAGGTGAAGCTGCGGCGCTCGGCCTGACGCGGTCCTTGTTCGGAGGTTTTGCAGCGGGGATCGGTTTGTCGGCGATTCTGCTTGCCCAGCCGCTCCTTTATGTCGCCCTGGGACTGGGTTGGGCATTGGCCGCCCTGGGCCGGATCATCTCTATGCTGGCGGACGGCGATAACCAGCGGCCTGGCTGGATCGGATTGCTTATGGCTGTTTTGCTGTCGTTTTTCCCGCTGGCGTTTGCCTTCGGGTTGCTTGCTTAACAGGGACTGCGACAATGGGGACATAAATCCCCCGTTCCGGCGTGTTGCGAGTCCCGTAAGGCTGTGCTAGACGGCAATCGGCTTTCGGCCGGGGGACGGCGACGTCCGTTGCCTGTGTTGATAAAAACATCAATAAGGTTAGAGATTTAGCCTCGGGTCCAAACGACTCTAACGCAAAATCTATGACCCTCAAGCTGTGAGAGAGACCATCCCGTGGCAGAATCTGGCTCGATGATCTCCGGAGTGGCAGGCCGCTATGCGCGGTCGCTGTTCGATTTGGCTCAGGAATCCAACGCGGTCTCCGCTGTTGAGAGCGATCTCGCCCGTTTCGAGCGGATGCTTGAGGAGAGCCCTGACTTCCGGCGGTTGATCAAAAGCCCCGTATTTTCGGCGGACGAGCAATTCAAGGCGGTGGACGCAGTGCTCGGCAAGGCCGCGTTTGGCGGGCTCGTCGGGAACTTCATTCGTGTCGTCGCAAAAAACCGGCGGCTGTTCGCCGTGCCGCAGATGATTCGCGCATTTCGCGAGTTCGCGGCGCAGGCGCGTGGCGAGGCAACGGCAGACGTCATGTCCGCCCATGCGCTCACCGCGGCACAGGAGCAAGAGCTAAAGGCTGCTCTCAAGGAGGTGGTCGGCAAGGATGTCACGGTCAATGCCAGTGTTGACCCGTCCCTGCTCGGCGGTCTCGTCGTGAAGCTCGGCTCGCGCCAGATCGACACGTCGCTCAAAACCAAACTCAATTCGCTCAAGCTTGCACTGAAAGAGGTCGGCTGATGGATATCCGCGCGGCGGAAATTTCCGCAATTCTCAAGGACCAGATCAAGAATTTCGGCAGGGAGGCCGAAGTCTCCGAGGTCGGCCAGGTGCTCTCGGTCGGCGACGGTATCGCCCGCATTTACGGTCTCGATAATATCCAGGCCGGTGAAATGGTGGAGTTTCCCGGCGGTATTCGCGGTATGGCGCTCAATCTCGAGGTCGACAATGTCGGTGCCGTGATCTTCGGTTCCGACCGCGACATCAAGGAAGGCGATACGGTCAAGCGCACCGGTACGATCGTCGACGTTCCGGTCGGCCCGGAGCTTCTCGGCCGTGTGGTGGATGCGCTGGGCAATCCCATTGACGGAAAGGGGCCGATCAAGGCCAAGGAACGTCGCCGTGTGGATGTCAAGGCGCCGGGCATCATTCCTCGGAAGTCGGTGCATGAGCCCATGGCTACGGGTCTCAAGGCGATTGACGCGCTGATCCCCGTCGGCCGCGGCCAGCGCGAGCTGATCATTGGCGACCGCCAGACCGGCAAGACCGCCATCGTTCTCGACACTTTCCTCAACCAGAAGCCGCTCAACGAGGGCGACGACGAGAGCCAGAAGCTCTACTGCGTCTATGTCGCCGTGGGCCAGAAGCGCTCCACCGTCGCGCAGTTCGTGAAGGTTCTGGAAGAGCGTGGCGCGCTGGACTACTCCATCATTGTTGCCGCCACCGCATCCGATTCGGCGCCTATGCAGTTCCTGGCGCCGTTTGCGGGGTGTGCCATGGGCGAATATTTCCGCGACAACGGCATGCATGCCGTGATCGGCTATGACGATCTGTCGAAGCAGGCGGTCGCCTACCGTCAGATGTCGCTGCTTCTGCGCCGCCCGCCGGGCCGTGAAGCCTATCCGGGTGACGTGTTCTATCTGCACTCGCGTCTTCTCGAGCGCGCGGCGAAAATGAACGAGGACAATGGCGCAGGTTCGCTGACGGCATTGCCGATCATTGAAACCCAGGCCAACGACGTCTCGGCTTACATCCCGACCAATGTGATCTCGATCACGGACGGTCAGATCTTCCTGGAGACCGACCTGTTCTTCCAGGGCGTTCGCCCGGCGGTGAACGTCGGTCTGTCGGTCTCGCGCGTCGGCTCCTCGGCGCAGGTCAAGGCGATGAAGCAGGTCGCCGGCTCGATCAAGGGTGAGCTTGCCCAGTACCGCGAGATGGCTGCCTTCGCGCAGTTCGGTTCGGACCTTGATGCCGCGACCCAGCGCCTCCTTAACCGGGGCGCCCGGCTGACGGAGCTTCTCAAGCAGCAGCAGTTCTCTCCGTTGAAAACGGAAGAGCAGGTGGTCGTCATCTTCGCCGGCGTCCAGGGCTTCCTCGACAAGCTCGAGCTGAAGGACGTAACGCGCTTCGAGCAGGACCTGCTGACGCATATGCGTTCGGAGGGCAAGGACGTGCTCGACGCCATCCGCAAGGAGAAAGCTCTTTCGGATGAGTTGCGCGACAAGCTGAAGGCCGAGATCGAGGCCTTCGCAAAGAACTTTACCTGAGGCTGAACGCGCATGCCTTCACTCAAGGATCTCCGCAACCGGATCGCCTCGGTCAAGTCGACGCAGAAGATCACCAAGGCGATGCAGATGGTCGCCGCGGCCAAGCTGCGTCGCGCGCAGGACGCAGTCGAGGCCGCGCGGCCGTATGCCGAGCGGATGGATGAGGTGCTGGCCAATCTCTCCGGCTCGATCTCCGGTAGTGATGCGCCGCCTTTAATGGCGGGCACGGGCCGGGACGATGTCCATCTGCTCGTCGTGTGCACGGCAGAACGTGGCCTGTGCGGCGGCTTCAACAGTCAGATCGCGCGGCGTGCGCGCGAGCATACGCGCCGGCTTCTGAAAGACGGTAAGCAGGTGAAGATCCTCTGCATAGGCAAAAAGGGATATGATATCCTGCGCCGCGACTTCGAGCGTTCGATTATCGATCGCATCGATCTGCGAGAGATCAAGCAGATCGGTTTCGCCGATGCCAGTTCCATCGCTAGGCGTATCATCGGGCTGTTCGAGGAAGGCGAGTTCGACGTCTGTACCCTGTTCTATTCGCAGTTCAAATCGGTCATCAGCCAGGTTCCGACCGCCCAGCAGATCATACCGGCCGATGTCGAGAAGTCGGATGAGCAGGCGGACAGCGCCGAAGTCAAGTACGAGTACGAACCGGACGCGGCGTCCATCCTGGCCGATCTCATCCCGCGAAATATCGCGGTGCAGATTTTCCGGGCACTTCTGGAGAATGCCGCCGGCGAGATGGGCGCCAGAATGACGGCCATGGACAATGCCACGCGCAATGCCGGCGAAATGATCGACAAGCTGTCAATCAGTTACAATCGCCAGCGGCAGGCACAGATCACCAAGGAACTGATCGAGATCATTTCGGGCGCGGAAGCGCTCTAACGGACCAAGAGGGATAAGATGGCGAAAGCAGCGACCCCGAAGCGGGCCCAGTCAGGTGCCGCCAAGACGACGGAAGCCCCCAAACCGGCTGCGAAGTCGACGACCAGGCGGAGCACCACAACAAAGGCGGCGGCGACGCGGAAGACCCCGGCGGCCAGCGTCAATGCGTCCGGCTCGACCGGCACCGTCCGGCAGGTCATCGGCGCCGTCGTGGACGTGCAGTTCGAAGAGCATCTGCCGGCGATCCTGAACGCGCTTGAGACCGACAATCACGGCAACCGGCTCGTGCTTGAGGTTGCGCAGCATCTGGGTGAAAACACCGTCCGCACCATCGCCATGGATGGCACGGAAGGTCTGGTGCGCGGGCAGAAGGTGACGGATACCGGCGCGCCCATTTCCGTGCCCGTCGGACCCGAGATGCTCGGTCGCATCATTAATGTGATCGGTGAACCCACGGATGAGGCCGGCCCGATTGACGCGACGGAAATGCGCGGCATTCACCAGCCGGCCCCGGAATACATCGACCAGTCGACCGAGTCGGAAATTCTGGTCACGGGCATCAAGGTGCTCGATCTGCTCGCACCTTACGCAAAGGGTGGCAAGATTGGCTTGTTCGGCGGCGCCGGTGTGGGCAAGACGGTGCTCATTCAGGAACTGATCAACAACGTTGCCAAGGCCCATGGCGGCTACTCGGTTTTCGCCGGCGTCGGTGAGCGCACGCGTGAAGGAAACGACCTTTATCACGAGTTCATCGACTCGGGCGTGAACAAGGCCGGCGGTGGCGAAGGCTCCAAGGCCGCGCTTGTTTACGGCCAGATGAACGAGCCGCCCGGCGCCCGCGCCCGCGTCGGCCTGACCGGCCTGACGGTGGCGGAATATTTCCGAGACCAGGGACAGGACGTGCTGTTCTTCGTGGACAACATCTTCCGCTTCACGCAGGCAGGCTCTGAGGTGTCGGCGCTTCTCGGCCGCATTCCCTCGGCCGTGGGTTATCAGCCGACGCTCGCCACGGACATGGGCATGCTACAGGAGCGCATCACCACTACGACGACGGGCTCGATCACCTCGGTGCAGGCCATTTATGTGCCCGCTGATGACCTGACCGACCCGGCGCCGGCGACCTCCTTCGCCCATCTGGACGCGACCACGGTGCTCAACCGCGCCATCTCCGAGAAGGGGATTTATCCCGCCGTCGACCCGCTCGACTCTACCTCCCGCATGCTCGATCCGATGGTTGTCGGCGAGGAGCACTATCAAGTGGCGCGCGATGTGCAGCAGACGCTGCAGCGCTATAAGTCGCTGCAGGACATCATTGCCATTCTCGGCATGGACGAGCTTTCTGAAGAGGACAAGCTGACAGTGGCGCGCGCGCGCAAGATCGAGCGCTTCCTGTCGCAGCCTTTCTTCGTGGCCGAGGTCTTCACTGGCTCGCCGGGCGTGCTGGTCGACCTCGCTGACACGATCAAGGGCTTCAAAGGGCTCGTCGCCGGTGAGTACGATCACCTACCGGAAGCCGCGTTCTACATGGTCGGCACCATCGAGGATGCGGTCAAGAAGGCAGAGAAGCTGGCCGCGGAAGCTGCTTAAGGCGCTTGACACTCATCGCGGACAGGGTTGGGGAACCCTCATCTCTGTCCGCCGAACTTCGATCGGCAGAACATCATGGCTGAAACTTTCACCTTTGAACTGGTCTCTCCCGAGCGGCTTCTGGTTTCCGAAGAGGTCGAGCAGGTCGTTATTCCGGGAACCGACGGCGAAATGACCGTGCTGGCCGATCATGCGCCCACAATGACCAGTATCAGGCCGGGCATCATCACCATTGTCAAGCCTGGCGGCGATCAGGACCGGTATGTTGTGTTCGGCGGTTTTGCCGATGTGCTACCCAATGGATGCCGGCTGCTGGCCGAAACCGCAACGCACGTCTCGGAAGTCAATCGCGAAGATATTGCGCGTCGCATCGAGCAGGCGAGGTCCGAGGCTGAGAGTGCGCGTGACGAGGAAACGCGCAGCCGGGCGGAAGAATTCCTGGGGCAGCTCACCACACTGGAAGGCGCGATCATTCCCGCCTGATTGTAGTAGTAAGAGTTCAAAGTTTTCTGACACGCACCGCGCCCCTCGCGCCGCTACGAGTATGGGCGGAAACGTCGATATCGGTGCGGTTTGTATGCTGACGGTTGATCGGCCGTAGTCTTCTAGATCTGCGCACGGGCTCGATGAAAGTGCGGACGTGCAGCCGCAGCCAGCATTCTTATGAAACAATTCTCTCCAGGCCGTGTTCGGCGGTTGCAGCGGAGCCCTGCCCGCGGAACGTGTGACGGGCACTGCTGCAAAGAGGAATCGGTCCACAGGAGAGATCTTCATGCGTATTCCAGCCGCGGTAATCCTGGCGGCGCTGCTGCCCGTCTCCATTGCGGGAGCGCAGGAGCAGCAAGCCGCTGCCACCGTGGTCGACACGGACGAGAACGATGTCGGCACGGTGACCTTCAATTCGACCGCTTCGGGCATGGTGCATATCATGGTCGAGATGACGGACCTCCCGTCTGGTCCGCACGGCTTTCATATTCACGAAACCGGAGAGTGTGATGCTGCGGACGCCTTCGAGTCTGCGGGTGGCCACTACGCGGGGGACAGAGAACATGGTGTCCATAGCGAGGACGGCCCGCATCCGGGCGACCTGCCCAATGTGCACGTCGGCGAGGACGGCGTCCTGAGGGTCGAATTCTTTACGGATAGGGTCTCGCTTGAAGAAGGCGGGGACAACCCGCTCATGGACGAGGACGGCTCGGCCGTCGTCCTCCACGCAGAAGCGGATGATTACAGCAGTCAACCATCCGGTGAAGCGGGCGACCGTATCGCTTGCGGCGTAATCGAGTAGTCGGGCTACGGCCGGCGGATGAATTCGTGGAATTCCTCACGCCGGCCGGGCACGTCCTCGGCGACCACGAGCGCTAGCTTGCGCTCTTCGAACAGTCGGAACCAGGTTTCCCAGTCGGTAATCTGCACACCGCCGACCGGCTCGGCGCCACGGTCAGTATCCTGATAGGCGTGCTGACCAAACGCGAAGCAGAGCACAGGTTCGGTTTCAGTTGTCCCGAGAACGGGATCGTTCAGCGCGGGTTGGCCGGCACGTGCGGCCGCCCAATCGCGAATTTCTTGATGGTCAATTAGCATCCGCGTATCGGCCATTGAGACACTCCTTAGCATCTCGCAAACGCGTCAGGACAGGCGCGGTTCCGTAACGAGGCGGTACCGCCGTAACTCGTGCTCGCGCAGATAGTAAAGCGCGCGCGGCGGGGTCTCCAACGCATAGAGCCAAATGGCGGGATCGATACCCATTTCGCTGAGGTGGCGCGCAATACGCGCGGCCGTCATCTGCGCGTCCGCCGCCGCCTGCAACGGATCGGCGCTGCCTTCCATGCTGGAGTAGAACTGGTGGACACCGATAGCCGCCTGGGGGCTGACCATGCGCTCCCGTCCGCCAGCCAGAGCGAGCGGGCAGGAGGACGCGCAGACCGCACCACCTTCGACCACTGCCGTCAGACCCCGTTGCCGCAGAAGCCGGGCTATCGCCATGGCGTCGTTGAGCGTACCGCCGGGTGAGTTGAAACTGACGGTGCTTATCTGTTCCTCATTGTCGAGCGCTGCCGCTAGCCGGCTCGCTGCGCCCAGGTCTATGGTGCCCGTTGCCCGCAGCACACCACCGGGTGCCGGCCGGAACACCATGGGCTGGCGCAGGGCATCTTCATCGGCTGTAACAAAACTGCGCGGATCGGCTTGCGGGGGCACCAAATTCGCGTTTACGGCGGGCGGCAGGACTGCCGTCGCTGCTCCGCCTCCCGGCCAGAGGCCGTGCCGCTCCACCAAGGTGCGCAATTCCAGACCCAGGATAAACGCCGCGCCGAGCAGCGCGCTGACGAAGACCCACTGTTTCAGCGTTTCGCGGAGGCGGCTCATGAACATGCGTCCCTATCGACGACAGGGTGCGGTGAGCACCGGGACCACGCCGTCGGGCAGGCCATACATATAGCTGCGGCCCTTTACGAGTGCCCCATAGGGGCAATGAGAGCGTTCGTGCAGATAAATCCGGCCGCGCCTTCGCTCGACATAAGCTACGCGGTCATCTTCGGCTTCACGTTGCTCGTACGCCTGTGCACGATATTCACGGCCCACGAGGATGCGCTTGTAGCCGGAAGGACTATGGATGATCAGGTTGCCGAAGCTGTCGGCGTAGCGTGTCTCATCGAACCAACCGCCAGCGGACGCGGACCCGACGGCTAAGCCGAGCGCCACAAGTGCGCCCCCGAACCCGGCGCACCCGGCCGGCGAGATAAGTCTGCCAAAATCCATCGCCACGCTCCATTCGGCTCATCCCTCTCTAACTTAACGCTTAATTAACTTTTGTCACGGGTGCCGGTGAATCATCGCGATTGACAGGACGGGCGGATTTCGCCGAATGAATATAAAGGGAACCGACAATCCGGAATCGCCATGAGCGAGAACCATACAATCGATATCGCGCCGCTGGGGCTCCAGGAGGCTCCCGCACTGGCACCCCTCCTAGCGGCTCATGTACAATCATTAAAGCGCGGCGCGCCGCGCCGGCCCGATACCTTCTATGCAGAGACTCTGCTGCAGGATCCCGCAGTGGGGGTTCTGGGAGCGCGTGTCGACAGCGAGCTTGTGGGGTTCGCAATCTTCTATGATTTGCCCGACCCTCTTTCCGGGTTGCGCTACGCCCTGGTCGAGAACGTCTTCGTCCATCACGACCACCGCGGAAAAGGCATCGCCAAGGCGCTGGTAGACGTGCTGAGTGACCAGGCGGAGGAACGTGGCTGGGCCCGGCTGGTTCTCAATGCGCCGCGCCAACCGGCAGAAGGCCGAAGGCTATATGAACAGATCGCTGCGCCGGCCGACTGGACCAGTCATGTGATTCGTTTCGACGACCGCTGATCCGGCCCGGAAAATTTTCAACCGATTGAAGTTGCGCATGTTTCTCTAGCGGCTTTGACGCGTTGTAAAAACCGCATTAGAAAACCCCTGCCGAGGTTTTGGGGTGCGGTGCAGCAAAGCATGGCAGCACCCCGTCTGCCGGCAAGGAAACGGGAAAGCCATGAGCAAATCCACAGCCACCCGGGCGAGACCGCTCTCGCCGCATCTTCAAATCTACCGCTTCACCCCAACCATGCTGATGTCGATTCTTCATCGAATCACCGGGGGAGCGCTCTATTTCGGAACCGTGTTATTTGCCCTCTGGCTGCTTGCCGCGGCAGGCTCGGAGGAGCAATTTAGTTTCATCAACGGTCTGTTCGGTTCCATTCCCGGCCAATTGGTGATTTTCGGATACACTTGGGCACTCGTGCATCACATGCTGGGCGGGATACGTTATCTTGTGTGGGATACAATACACGGGCTGGAAAAAGGCACCGCGACGCGGATGGCTGTAGCCAATCTGATTGGTTCGATCGTGCTCACACTCCTCCTCTGGGGTGTCGCTTACGCGGTAAAGGGGGCATTCTGATATGGCGGACATGCGAACACCGCTGGGGCGCGTTCGGGGGCTCGGCGCGGCGCGATCGGGTACGGAACATTTCTGGCGGCAGCGGCTGACGGCGATTTCAAACCTGCCTCTCATCCTGTTCTTCATCGGCTTTGTCGCGGTCTATAGCGGCGCGTCTTATGAAGAGGTACGTGCGGCCCTGGCCAATCCGATAGTCGCGTTGCTCATCGCCTTCGCGTTCCTCTCGGTGCTCTATCATATGCGCATCGGCATGCAGGTCATCATCGAGGACTACGTGCATGGCGAGGCGGCAAAGATTACACTCATCGTCCTCAACACCTTTTTCCCTATCGTGGTCGGAGCGATCGCGCTCTACGCCCTCCTCAAAATCGCCCTTGGAGGCTGAACTTTGGCTGAAGCAGCAACAAACAAGGCCGGCGAGGCCTACAGCTATGTCGACCACGCTTTCGACGTCGTGGTCGTCGGTGCCGGCGGCGCCGGCTTGCGCGCCACGCTCGGCATGGCGGAGCAGGGCCTTAAGACAGCCTGCATTACCAAGGTTTTCCCGACACGATCACATACTGTCGCGGCGCAGGGGGGGATCGCCGCCTCACTGCGGAATATGGGTCCGGACCACTGGCAGTGGCATCTTTACGACACCGTGAAGGGCTCCGACTGGTTGGGCGACGTGGATGCCATGGAGTATCTGGCGCGTGAGGCGCCGGCGGCCGTTTACGAGCTGGAGCACTACGGCGTGCCCTTTTCCCGTACGGAGGAGGGCAAGATCTACCAGCGCCCCTTCGGCGGCCACATGCAGAACTTCGGCGACGGCCCGCCCGTCCAGCGCACCTGCGCGGCGGCGGACCGGACCGGTCATGCCATCCTCCACACGCTCTATGGCCAATCGGTCAAGCACCACGCCCAGTTCTTCATCGAGTATTTCGCGCTCGATCTGATCATGTCGGACGATGGCGTGTGCACGGGCGTGGTGGCCTGGAACCTGGACGACGGGACCATTCACCGCTTCTCCGCCAAGATGGTAGTGCTTGCGACCGGAGGTTACGGGCGAGCGTATTTCTCCTGCACGTCCGCACACACCTGCACGGGCGACGGCAATGGGATGCTCGCGCGCGCCGGGCTGCCGCTACAGGATATGGAGTTCGTGCAGTTCCACCCGACCGGCATTTATGGCGCCGGCTGCCTGATTACGGAAGGCGTGCGCGGCGAGGGTGGTTATCTCGTCAATTCCGAGGGTGAACGCTTCATGGAGCGTTATGCGCCTTCGGCCAAGGACCTCGCGTCCCGCGACGTCGTTTCGCGCTGCATGACCATGGAAATTCGCGAGGGCCGCGGTGTGGGCAAGAACAAAGACCACATCTACCTGCATCTCGACCACCTCGATCCGGATGTGATCCACGAGCGCCTGCCCGGTATTTCCGAATCGGCGCGTATTTTCGCCGGCGTGGACGTGACGCGCGACCCGATCCCGGTACTTCCCACGGTGCACTACAATATGGGTGGGATCCCCACCAACCACTGGGGCGAGGTCCTCAACCCGACGGCAGACAATCCGGATGCCGTCGCGCCCGGTCTGATGGCGGTGGGCGAGGCGGCCAGCGCCTCCGTGCACGGGGCGAACCGGCTCGGTTCGAACTCGCTCATCGATCTGGTCGTTTTCGGCCGCGCGGCGGCTATCCGTGCCGGCAGGGTCGTGGATCGCGACTCAAAGGTGCCGCCGATCAACGAGGCGGCGTGTGAAAAGATCATGGACCGCTTCGACCGCATCCGTCACGCCGATGGCGGAACGCCGACCGCGCAGCTGCGCGAGCGAATGCAGCGCATCATGCAGGAAGATGCGGCGGTCTTCCGCACGCAAGAGACGCTGGAGCAGGGCTGCCGGCGCATTTCGCAAGTCTGGGGCGAACTTGCCGATATAAAGGTTTTTGACCGCTCCATGATCTGGAACTCGGATCTTGTGGAGACGCTCGAACTGGAAAATCTAATGGCGAATGCGGTGACCACGGTCTACTCCGCCGAGGCACGCAAGGAGAGCCGGGGCGCACATGCGCGTGAGGATTTTACGGAGCGTGACGACAAGAACTGGCGCGAGCACACGCTGTCATGGGTCGATGAGAATGGAAATGTAAAACTCGGCTACAGGCCTGTTCACGCCGAGCCGATGCTGAAACATGAAGAAGGCGGGATCGATCCCGCCAAGATCGCGCCGAAGGCGCGCGTATATTGATTTGAGGGTATTATGGTCGAACTGACTCTCCCCAAGAACTCCAAGGTCAAGGAAGGCAAGGTCTGGCCGAAGCCCGAGGGCGCGACCAATCTGCGTGAATACCGAGTCTACCGCTGGTCGCCGGACGAGACTGAAAACCCGCGTGTCGACACCTACTACGTCGACTTGGACGATTGCGGGCCGATGGTTCTGGATGCACTGATTTGGATCAAGGATCACATCGACCCGACGCTGACCTTCCGGCGCTCCTGCCGCGAGGGCATTTGCGGGTCATGTGCCATGAATATCGATGGCGCGAATACGCTCGCCTGCACCAAGGGCATGGATGAAATCGATCATTCAGTGAAAATCTATCCGCTGCCGCATATGCCGGTGGTAAAGGATTTGGTGCCGGACCTTTCTGTGCCTTATGCGCAGCTTTCGTCCATTGAGCCATGGCTGCAGACGGTAACGCCGGAGCCCGCCAATGAGTGGCTGCAGAGCCACGAGGACCGGGAGAAACTCGACGGTCTATACGAGTGTATCCTGTGCTTCTGCTGTCAGACCTCGTGCCCCAGTTACTGGTGGAACGGTGAGCGCTATCTCGGGCCGGCCGTGCTTCTGCAGGCCTACCGCTGGCTTATCGATTCCCGCGACGAGGCGACCGGCGAGCGGCTGGACATGCTCGAGGATCCTTTCCGCCTTTATCGCTGCCACACGATCATGAATTGCACACAGACTTGCCCGAAGGGGCTGAACCCGGCCAAGGCGATCGCGGAAATCAAGCAGATGATGGTCGAACGGCAGATCTGAGCGCCTGTTCCGCGGCCTTCCTGGCCGCTCTTCACGTAAGCGTGTAGCAGGACCGGGTTTGCAAGGGCGATTGCGGCCGATAAATTCTTCGGAAAGGGAGAATTCCATGGTCCGTACCTTCGCCGCTGCCGCTGCGGTTTTCGCTTCCGTGTTCCTGGGCGCTGCCGCTTCTTCATCGGCCGAGACGGCAACCGCGATCTTCGCTGGCGGCTGCTTCTGGTGCGTCGAAGCGGATTTCGACAAGGTCCAGGGCGTTACTTCGACCGTCTCCGGCTATACGGGCGGGGAGACGGAAAGCCCGACGTACGGGAATTATTCATCAGGCGGCCACAGGGAGGCCGTGGAAATTACGTTCGATGATGCCCAGGTCACCTACGAAGAGCTTCTGGACGTCTTCTTCCATTCCGTTGATCCGACCGATCCGGATGGCCAGTTCTGCGATCGGGGTAAGGGTTACAGTACGGCCATTTACGTGCTCGACGATGCACAACAGGCGGCGGCGGAAGAAGCCAAACGGGCGGCCGAGGAAGAGCTCGGCCGCGAGGTCGTCACGCCCATCCTGCCGGCAAGCGAGTTCTGGCCGGCGGAGGATTACCACCAGAATTACTATCAGAGCGATGAGCGAATCTTTACGCGCTTCGGTCTGATAACGAAGGCGCAGGCCTATGAGGGCTATCGCGAGGGCTGCGGGCGTGACCTTCGGCTTCAGGAGGTCTGGGGCGAATCGGCCTTGCGAGGCATTGCCAAATAACTGCCCGTCGGGAATTACCCGTAAGCGACGCGTCCTGAGGCCGTGTTCACGGTTAGTTCCGCCACTGCAGCCCATGCTGCCGCAAGGCTCGGTGGTGGTGGAACAACCGTCGCTTAATCGGTTATCGCGGCCCGAATACGCTCCCAGGCGATGTCGGCCGCGACATCGTTCGTTGGCCTGCTCTGCGCTTCCGCACGCGAAAGAATGGCCGTAACGGCCTTCGGTATCTTGGCCACTTTCTGCATTGCAGCCTGGCGATTGTAGCCGCCGGGTGACAGATCGGTCGCTACGTTGATGAGTCCGCCCGCGTTTATCACGTAATCGGGAACGTAAAGCACCCGGCGTTCCATGAGCGCGCGGGCATCCTCGTGCCGGGCGAGTTGATTGTTGGCCGAGCCGGCTATGATCTGCGCTTTCAGTCCGGGAATGGTCTCATCGGAAATGACGCCGCCGAGGGCGCACGGCGCGAAGATGTCGCATTCGACGGCCGTGATCCTGTCGGCCGGGACCGGTGTTGCGTCAAATGCCTCGCGCGCCGATTGCATGCGTGTCTCATCGACATCGCAGACCGTTAATAAGGCTCCCTCCGCGCGAAGCTTTTCGCACAGGACCCAGCCGACCGAGCCGAGCCCCTGGACGGCCACGCGTACGCGCGAAAGATCGCCGGAACCGCGACGGTGTTTCAGCGCAGCCTTGAGGCCGAGGAAGACGCCCTCCGCCGTCGCCGGCGAAGGATTGCCGCTGCCACCCTTCGTCGTGCCGACCACGTTCGAGGTTTTCGAGCGCAG
Source organism: Chelativorans sp. YIM 93263 (assembly GCF_028767125.1). Lineage (GTDB taxonomy): Bacteria > Pseudomonadota > Alphaproteobacteria > Rhizobiales > Rhizobiaceae > Chelativorans. The sequence goes on along the minus strand of NZ_JAKCWP010000001.1, from coordinate 358,987 downwards.
AAAATCGGCGTCAGCCAGCGTCATGCCGACGTCTTCGGCGGTGAAGAACTGGCCCTCCAGCGCGGACAGCATTCGGGCATAGGCGGTGAGAAGGTTCTCGTTCTTCTCGGTCTTGGGGTCGGCGATGATAACGGCCTTGCCGCCGCCGAGCGGGAGGCCGGCTACGGCGGCCTTGTATGTCATTCCGCGCGACAGGCGCAGCGCGTCAGTCAGCGCGGCCTCGAAGGTCTCGTGCCGCCATATGCGGGTGCCGCCCAAGGCCGGGCCCAGTGCGGTATTGTGGATTGCGACGATGGCGGTCAGGCCGCACGTTTCATCGCGGCCGCACCAGATGCGCTCGTGACCGTCGAATGCCGGAAGCTTGGAAGCTTCCTCGGTAATGTCGGAGATTGCCGGTCCAGCAGCGCCGGAGGGGCGCCTTAGAGTCCTCGGCTCGCGGGTATGCAGCATGACATCCTCCCGAATGTCTCATCTGCATTATAATCTAGGGCGTTTGGGGGACTTTTGGTTGCAATGTATCCCGCCCGCGCGACCTTCCATTGCGCGAGCGGGGCGATTTTATACCGAAACTGTCGTTATTATCCAAAACGTGCGTCAAGCGAGATGTCGATCGCCGCAAGCGCCTTGGAAACGGGACACGACTTCTTGGCCTTGTTGGCCATTTCCTTGAATTCTTCTTCCTCGAGCCCGGGGACCTTACCGATCATCGTCAAAGTGCTGCTCCGGATCTCAAACCCGCCTCCCTGTGCGGGCTGAAGATCGATCTCGGCCTTGGAGTAGAGCGTTTCGGCCGGGGTGCCGTTCTCGGCGAGCATATGGGCGAGCTGCATCGCAATACAGCTCGCATGAGCCGCCGCGATCAGTTCTTCGGGATTGGTCCCGGCCCTGCCCTCTTCGTCCTCGAAGCGGGCCTTGAAACTCAGCGGCAAGTCTCCGATTGCCTGACTCTGTGTATCCAGCCGCCCGGAACCGCTGGTGAGCGATCCTTTCCACATTGCATTTGCATGTCGCTTCATCCCTACACTCCCTTTCGTGTGCTCATATAGCTTCGCCGTGAAGCAAACGCGGTGCGCTACCCGTCAGCCCAGATGCCTGTCTGACGAAGAAACCCTTCATGCCGGGCATTCGGTCCACCAGCCCCAGACCGATGTCCCGCGCGGCGCGAAGCGGCATGAAATCGTTCGAAAAAAGGCGGTTCAGAACGTCTGTGGTCACGCCCATCTGAAGCGTATCGAAGCGACGCCAGCGCTCATAACGGTGGAGCACGCCAAGCGCGCCTATGTCCTCGCCCAGCCGGTCCGCTTCGACCACCACCTGCGCGAGCGCGGCCGCATCCTTGAAGCCCAGATTGAGGCCCTGCCCTGCTATGGGATGGATACCATGCGCTGCATCGCCGGCGAGCGCGAAGCGCGGGCGGACGAAATCGCGCGCCAGCGTCAAACCGAGCGGCCACGCGCGCCGCGGCCCTTCGACATGAATTTCGCCGAGCTTGAGACCGAAACGCTGCTCGAGCTCATGCTCGAAGACGAAATCGTCCTCGGCGACCAGCCGTTCCGCGTCCCCGGTCCGCTCCGTCCAGACGATGGAGGAGCGGTTGCCCTTCAGCGGCAGCGTGGCGAAGGGGCCAGCCGGCAGAAAATGCTCTTCCGCCCTTCCGTTGTGGGGACGTTCATGGGCTACCGTGCAGACGATCCCCGATTGGCCGTATTCCCAGTTGACCGTGCGGATGCCGGCCATTTCACGCAAGCGAGACTTCACCCCGTCGGCCGCGACCAGAAGGCGCGTGCGGCTTGTCCCACCGCCGGCGAAATGGATTGCCACGGAGCCTGGATCGGTATCGAACCCGTCCACGGCCGCATCCTGAACGATCTCGACGCCCAACTCGGCGGCACGCCGGCGCAGCGCTCCTGTCAGATCCCGGTTCATGACCATATGCGCGAAAGGCTCGCCGGGAGCGGCTTCACCGCCGAATGTCAGGAACACCGGCCGAACAGGGTCCGAGGTGCGCGAATCGGTAATCACCATATCGGTGATCGGCTGTGCTTCCGGCGCGATCTCATGCCAGCAGCCGAGCTGGTGCAGCATGCGTGCGGCGGCGGCGGCGATTGCGGAAGCGCGGCCGTCGCGCTGCCACACGCCTTCCGGCGCGGCGTCAACCACCAGGATATCGAGCTCCGGGCGGGCGTGACGCAGCGCAACGGCAACGGCGAGCCCGACATAGCCGGCGCCGGCGATCGTCACGTCAAATGGTCCTGAAAGCCGTGTGTCCCGAACCGTCTCACTCATGGCCGCCCACTCCGCTTCACGCCTTGCCGGCTTGACTTCGCGCCTGCCCTTCTGTTTGTCAACGTGGTCCGTAACGCTCCGGAGGAGCCGGTCCGATGACATCCGCGATGCAGGAGCTTCTCCACATACTTGATCTGGAGCGGATTGAACACAACCTGTTTCGTGGTCGCAGTCCGCAAGTCGGCTGGCAGCGCGTTTTCGGCGGACAAGTGATCGGCCAGGCGCTTGCCGCCGCCCAGCGGACCGTCGCTGCCCACCGTTTCGTTCATTCGCTGCACTGCTATTTCATGCGGCCCGGCGATCCGACCGTTCCGATCATCTACGAAGTGGACCGTATCCGCGACGGCGGCAGCTTTACGACCAGGCGTGTCGTCGCCATCCAGCACGGCCATGCAATCTTCTCCCTTTCCGCCTCTTTTCAGATCGACGAGGACGGCCTGGAACATCAACTTCCGATGCCGGATGGTGTTCCATCACCGGAGACGCTCGGCGCGATGAAAGAGTTCCTCGCCGCGTTCGGCGATCGGATTCCGGAAAATATTCGCCGATACTGGGAGCGCGAGCGTCCGGTTGAGATCCGCCCTGTCAGCTTGGAGCACTATACGACGCGGGACAAGCTTCCGCCCTTTCAGCATATCTGGCTACGCGCAACGGGCCCGGTGCCCGACGACCGCTGTGTGCAGGCCGCGGTGCTGGCTTATCTTTCCGACCTGACGCTGCTCGATACCGTGACATTCGCGCATGGGCGCTCGATCTTCGATCCCGAGCTGCAGATGGCCAGCCTCGATCACGCGATGTGGTTTCATCGGCCCGATCCGCTCGACGACTGGCTTCTCTATACGCAGGACAGCCCCTCTTCCCGCGGAGCACGCGGTCTTTCGCGTGGAAACATCTATTCGCGCGAGGGAAGGCTCATCGCCTCGGTCGCCCAGGAAGGGTTGGTTCGGCTGCGGAAGAAATAGGCAATATCGCAGATTTGCCTGCTCTTTGTGCAGGCGCGGGAATGCGACCGTCGCTCCGACCGACTAGTGTCGCTTGTTTCTCCTGTAATATCAGCACCTTGTGCTGCATGTCGTGAAACTGGCACGGCATTTGATTCTCCTTTGGCATAGCCGGCTCCGGCGGGGCGCCGGCTCACACGCAACGCGGTTCTTCCGCAAGCCGAGGTGAGATGATGAAACTCGTGGTGGCAATCGTAAAACCGTTCAAGCTGGATGCAGTGCGTGAAGCGCTGACTGGGCTTGGCATCCAGGGCCTGACCGTCACCGAGGTCAAGGGTTATGGGCGGCAGAAAGGGCACACTGAGATCTACCGTGGCGCCGAGTATGCCGTGAGCTTTTTGCCGAAGGTCAAGATCGAGGTGGCTGTCGATGCGGATCTGGTCGACCAGACTGTCGAAGCCATCGCCGATGCGGCCAAAACCGGACAGATCGGCGACGGAAAGATCTTCATCCAGAACATTGAGAAGGCGGTGCGGATTCGCACCGGTGAGACCGACACGGACGCGCTGTGAGCGATTTCGGGTCTTCAAGGAGAACGAGAATGAAACTTCCGAACTTTACAATCGCGAGCCGCTGGGTTGGGCTTGGGGGAATCGCCTTGGCCGTCTTCGCCGCATTGCCGGCTGCCGCTCAGGAGGCGGCTGAAGAAGCCGTGGAGGCGGGGACGACCGCGGCTAGCGTAAGCGGCGAGACAGCCTTTGTTTTCAACACGCTCTTGTTCCTCATGGGTGGCTTCCTCGTCATGTGGATGGCGGCCGGTTTTGCGATGCTCGAGGCCGGCATGGTGCGTTCGAAGAACGTATCGATGCAGCTCTTGAAGAATATAGCCCTCTATTCCATCGCCGGTCTGATGTATTGGGCGGTGGGCTACTCGCTGATGTATGTCGACGTGAACGGCTTCTTCGGCACGTTGTGGCCGTACAACTGGCCGGATGCAGGCGTGGCCAACGAAGGCGATTACGCGGTCGCTTCGGACTGGTTCTTCCAGATGGTCTTCGTGGCGACAGCCGCCTCGATCGTGTCGGGGACGCTGGCAGAGCGCATCAAGCTGTGGCCGTTCCTCATTTTCGTCGTCATCCTGACCGGGTTCATCTATCCGATTGCCGGATCATGGCAATGGGGCGGCGGCTGGCTCGCCGAGATGGGCTTTTCCGACTTCGCCGGATCGACGCTCGTCCATTCGGTGGGGGGTTGGGCGGCGCTTGCCGGCGCTATTCTGCTTGGCGCGCGCGAGGGCAAATACGGTCCGCAGGGACAAGTGCAGCCGATCCCCGGCTCCAATATGGCGCTCGCCACGCTCGGCACTTTCATCCTGTGGCTCGGCTGGTTCGGCTTCAACGGTGCGTCCCAGCTTGCGTTGGCTTCCAACGCCGACGCATCCGACGTCAGCCGCATCTTCGCCAACACCAATCTCGCCGCTGCCGGCGGTGTGGTCGCCACGCTTATTCTGACGCAGATCGTATACAAGAAGGTCGATATCACCTTCGTGCTCAACGGTGCGCTGGCCGGTCTCGTCTCGATCACGGCGGAACCTCTCACGCCCAGCCCGTTTGCCGCGATTCTCATCGGCGCGGTCGGCGGCGTGATCGTCGTCTTCACGGTACCGCTTCTCGACAAGCTCAAGATCGATGATGTGGTCGGCGCGATTCCGGTCCATCTGATCGCCGGTATCTGGGGCACGCTGGCCGTGCCTCTGACGAATGGAGATACGAGCTTCGGCGTCCAGATCGTCGGCATTGTCGCGTATGGCGTGTTCACCTTCGCCGTCTCGTTCGTCATCTGGATGATTCTCAAGGTGACAGTGGGCCTGAGAGTGAAGCCCGACGAAGAAGAAAGTGGGCTCGACGTTGGCGAAATCGGCGTCGAGGCTTATCCGGAGTTCGTCGCCTCGCGCGTGCGATAGCGCCACTCCTCAACAGTTGACCGCTTGGCCCGGAGAAATCCGGGCCTTTTTTTTTGGCCTTCTCTCCGCGAAAACGCACACAGCCCGGCCATGGTTAATGCCGCCTTAACCATGTGCCGCTAGGGTCGGCAGCGTCCAGGGCGCTCTCAGGCACGCCTATTTCGTGACCGATGGACGGGGAAAAGCGTATGAGTTCCGGGTCTTCCGCGATTGCATTTTATGATGATGGGTTTGGTGCGCAGGTCTTTCTGCGACGACAGGTCTGGCGTGGCGTGGGGCTTGCCACGCTGGTGCTTGCGGCGTTCTGTCTGGCAAGTCTGGGGACCTGGAATGTTGCCGATCCGAGCTTCAGCTACGCGACCGACAACCCCGTAACGAACGCGATGGGCTATCCCGGCGCGGTTTATTCCGACATAGCGATGCAGTTCTTCGGGCTTGCGGCCGTGGCCGGGCTCGTACCGGCTGTTTTCTGGGGCTTCTTTTTGCTCGCTGCGCGCGCGATCGACCATCCGCTGCGCCGTCTGGCCGCGTGGTTTACAGGCGCTGTGCTGGCAGCCGGTGTGGCGGGTTGCGTTACGCCGCCGCAAACATGGCCTCTGCCGACCGGCTTGGGCGGCGTGTTCGGCGACATGCTGCTGGCCGCGCCAGCGGTGGTCAGCGGCAGCTACCCGCAAGGATGGTTCGGAATCCTGGTGGGCGCCCTTCTCATAGGGCCTGCCATTGCGCTGACGCTCTATGGCGCAGGTGCAATCGGGCGGACGCCGGAGGCTGCGGATTCACACGAGAACGAGTCGGAAGCGTTTGACGCGCCCTATGATGATTTCGAGGATTCGGGGGAGAACGAAGGCTTCGTAGCCATCGGTGTGCTGGCGCATTGGTGGCTTTCCGCGCGTTCCTATTGGCGCCGGCACTTTGGTGTAAAGAACAGCGAGCTTCCGGAGGAACTCGACATTCCAATGCCTCAGCCGCCGGTATCGTCGGAGGAGACCGCGGAGCGCATCGAGCCGGACTTCCGCGAAGATGGCTTAGGCATCGATACTCTCGGTGAGGTTTACTCGCCGCAGCAGCCGCTGCAAACGGCCCCGCCGGCCGCGTCTCCGCCAGCAGACCCGGCCGCACGTGTCGAAAATCCGGCACCCCGACCTGCGCCCGGAACCCGGGTGCGGCGGGAAGCGCAGCCGTCCTTTCTTGATTCGGGCGAGTTCAAGCTGCCGTCGCTTCACCTTTTGTCCGAGCCGAAAGCGACCGGCCGGGACCCCAGTCTCGCCAAAGATGCGCTGGAGCAGAATGCCCGGCTTCTTGAAGGCGTGCTGCAGGATTTCGGGGTCAAGGGCGAGATCATTCACGTACGCCCCGGTCCGGTCGTCACCCTTTATGAACTGGAGCCCGCCCCGGGTATCAAGTCTTCCCGCGTTATCGGACTGGCCGACGATATCGCCCGCTCCATGAGCGCGATCGCCGCGCGTGTGGCGGTGGTCCCCGGCCGCAACGCGATCGGGATCGAACTTCCCAATTTGACGCGCGAGACGGTTTTCCTGCGTGAGCTGCTTGCCAGCCGCGAGTTCGAGACCACCAAGTCCCGGCTGGCGCTCACCCTCGGAAAGACCATCAATGGCGGGTCCGTGATCGCCGATCTTGCGAAGATGCCGCACCTGCTTGTTGCCGGCACGACCGGGTCGGGTAAATCGGTTGCCATCAATACCATGATCCTGTCGCTGCTCTACCGCATGACGCCGGAGCAGTGCCGGGTGATCATGATCGACCCGAAAATGCTGGAGCTGTCCGTTTATGAGGGGATTCCGCATCTTCTCACGCCCGTCGTCACGGATCCGAAGAAGGCGGTGGTAGCGCTGAAATGGACCGTGCGGGAGATGGAAGACCGCTACCGCAAGATGTCCAAGGTCGGCGTGCGCAACGTCGAAGGATTTAATCAGCGCGTCAATGCGGCGAAGAAAAAGGGTGAGCCAATCACCCGTACCGTGCAGACCGGCTTCGACCGCCAGACGGGCGAGGCGATCTACGAGACGGAGGAACTCGAACTCGAGCCGATGCCCTTCATCGTCGTCATCATCGATGAAATGGCCGACCTGATGATGGTGGCCGGAAAGGACATCGAAGGCGCGGTGCAGCGCCTGGCGCAGATGGCGCGCGCCGCCGGCATTCACGTTATCATGGCGACACAGCGACCGTCCGTGGATGTGATCACCGGCACGATCAAGGCCAACTTCCCCACGCGCATTTCCTTCCAGGTCACGTCGAAGATCGACAGCCGCACCATTCTCGGCGAGCAGGGGGCGGAACAGCTCCTGGGCATGGGTGACATGCTCTATATGCCCGGCGGCGGCCGCGTACAGCGCGTGCACGGCGCGTTCGTCTCGGATGGAGAGGTCGAACAGATCGTCGAGCACCTAAAGGCCCAGGGTGTGCCGGACTATCTCGACGAGGTGCTGGAAGACGATGGCGATGGCGACTCGGGGGATGGCGGTTCCGTGAGCAATCTCTCCGAATCGGATGATCCGTACGACCAGGCGGTTGCGGTCGTTCTGCGAGACGGCAAGGCGTCGACCAGCTACATCCAGCGCCGGCTCGGTATCGGCTATAACCGCGCCGCCTCCATCATCGAACGCATGGAGCAGGAAGGGATCGTCGGTCCGGCCAACCACGCCGGCAAACGTGAAATCCTCGTTCCGACGGAACAGGATGAGGCGTGAAATTTTTCCGATGGGGGGATTCATGTCGGGCGGCCGTCTAACTTTGGCCCTGCTGGTGCCCTATCTGTTGGGCTGAAAGAGTTCGGAGAACGTAGCTCATGATGAAAACCGTCGGTTTCAGAACCGCCAATTCCGTGATGTTTGCACTCGCCTTCGCGCTGGCCGTTATGGCGGCGGGCAGTGCGCATGCCGCATCGGAAGTGGTGCAAAACATCGCCAACCATTTCTCGAATGTACGCACCATGACCGGCGACTTCGTGCAGTTCGGCCCGCGCGGCGAACAAACGGGCGGAACGTTCTATCTCGAGCGTCCCGGCAAGATCCGCTTCGACTACGATCGCTCGACCGGTCTTCGTGTGATGTCGGACGGTACGTCCGTGGTTGTTGAGAACAGGAAGCTCAACACGGCCGACGTCTATCCGCTTTCCCAGACGCCGTTGAAGCTTCTTCTGGACGAGCGAATCGATCTTTCCGCAAACACGGTGCAGAGCGTGCAGGAAGAGGAAGACCTCATCACGATCGCGTTGGCAAACCGTCAGGCCTTCGGCAGTTCGACCATCACCATGATGTTCGATGCGGACAGCTATGACCTGCGCCAGTGGACGATTACCGATGCGCAGGGGCGGGATACGACCGTGATGGTCGACGGCGTCCGGCAGGGCGTTACGTTCGACCCGAGCGTGTTTCAGATCGATCATCGTCGCATCAATTCGTTGAATCGCGACGCTCGATAGGCGCTTCCGAAATCCCGGCCTGCGGCACCCTTGCACGCCTCCTCGCCGCAAGCTATTCCGGCTTCTGCCCTAGAAGCCGGATCGTGCCCAATGCCTTTGAAAGTCGCCACCTGGAATATCAATTCCGTTCGCCTGCGCCTGCCTCTGGTGCGCCGTTTTCTCGAGGAATACCAACCGGACGTCTTGTGTCTGCAGGAGACCAAATGCCCGGATGACCAGTTTCCCTCGGCGGCGTTCCGGAAGCTGGGATATGAGCATATCGCGATGAACGGCCAGAAGGGTTATCACGGGGTGGCGACGGTCTCACGCCGGCCCATGACCCTGGTGGAGAAACGCGATTTCTGCTCCAAGGCGGACTGCCGTCACGTTTCGACAGCGGTAGCACTCAACGGGCAGCGCATCCTCCTGCACAATTTCTATGTGCCCGCTGGCGGCGACGAGCCGGACCCAGAGGTCAATCCGAAATTCCGGCACAAACTGGACTTCCTGAAGGAAATGCATGATGTGCGCTCCGTCGGCGACGTCAAGGACGCCTCACTTCTGGTCGGTGATTTGAACGTCGCGCCGCTGGCCACGGATGTCTGGTCGCACAAGCAGCTTCTCAACGTGGTCAGCCATACCCCGGTGGAGACCGATGGGCTTGAAGGCGTTCGCGGCAAGGGCGGCTGGGTTGATCTGGTGCGCCAGCACATCCCGCCGGAGGAAAAGCTCTTTTCCTGGTGGAGCTATCGGGCAAAGGATTGGAACATTCCCGACCGCGGGCGCCGGCTCGACCATATCTGGTCGTCGGACGACCTCGTCCCGGCATTGTCCCGGGTGGAGGTGCTTCGCGAGGCGCGCGGCTGGGAGCGCCCCTCCGACCACGTTCCCGTCATAGCCGAATTCGGCTAAGGGCGTGCGTCCGGAGCTCTACACGAAGGGTCTGGCGACAGGATAGCGCCGCGGCAAAAGCCTTTGCAGATAGGCGCGGCACGCATCGGACACGTGATTTTCTTCGTTGCGCAGGAATTCTGCAGGCATGTGCCGGGTCTTGCCCGCAACGTCCGACAGCGGTACGCGCCGGAAAACAGTCCCTTCGCCATCATATTGGAGCGCAACCGAGCCGCTTCCTTCCTCAAGCATTTCGACGGCAAACGCGCCCGCCTCGAAGGCCTCCTTTGCGTCCGTGTCATCGATGGTGGCGATGTTTCCGCGCGGCAGATAGCCAAACGTATCCACGCGGGCACGCCTGCCGGGGAGATCGTTCGCCAGCACGTTTTCGATCGCCTGGCCGAGATCCGTGCCCGAAAGGCGGATATTGCCGTGCTGGTCACGCTCCTGCATGTGCTCGGGCACGATGGTTTCAACCAGCGAACGGCCGTCCGGGCCGACGACTCCCTCGGACATGGACACGATGCAGCGTCCGTGCCGGTCGAACACGGAACGGACGTCTTCGACGAAACGCGCGCGTTCGAACGGCCGCTCCGGCGCATAGACCAGATGCGGCCCACTGTCTTGGTCCAGAGCCCATGCGGTTGACGCGGCGGTGAGAAAGCCGGCATGGCGGCCCATGACAATTCCCACATAGATGCCGGGCAAGGCCCGAAAATCCAGGTCGATGCTTTGGAAGGCGCTCGCGACGAACAATCCGGCCGATATGAACCCCGGCGTGTGATCGTTCTCGACAAGATCGTTGTCGATCGTTTTGGGAGCATGGATGCAGGCGATTCTGCCGGCGGAGGCGTCCGAAAGAATGGCCTGGGTGCCGGCCGTGTCATTCCCGCCGATATAGATAAAGGCATCGGCGGACACGTCCTGCAGCGCCTTCAAGATCGCGTCGCAATAGGCCTCGTCCGGTTTGTCGCGGGTGCTGCCAAGTGCGGCGCTCGGGGTCGCGGCGATGGCGCGCAGTTTTTCTTCCGGTATGTCGGAAAGATCTACGAATCGCCCTTCGCGCAGGCCGCGCACCCCGTGCAGCGCGCCGAGCACGCGCGCGCCCGGGTAGCGGTTACGGGCCTCCAGAGCCGTACCGGCGACCGTCTGGTTGATCACGGCGGTTGGGCCGCCGCCCTGTGCAATGACGATTGTCCCGGCCATGTCGGCTCCCGCTGAAATAGAGGTTCAAAAGAACGATAGGGCGATAAACCCACGAGAAACAAGACCCTCCCGAGTCGGATTAGCGTACCTTTGTTCCGTCCTCCTTGCGGAAGGATTCAACTGCTCCCTCCGGCAAGAGCTCCAGAACCGTTTCGGAGGGGCGGCAGAGCTTCGTCCCGCGCGGTGTCTCGACGATCGGCCGGTTAATGAGAATCGGATGTTCGAGCATGAAACCGACGATTTCGTCGTCGCTCCATTTGGGATCGCCCAGACCTAGTTCGTCATAGGGCGTTCCCTTGCGGCGCAGGAGATCGCGCGGTGTCGTGTCCATGGCCGCAAGCAGCGCCACAAGCTTTTCCCGGCTGGGCGGGTTTTTGAGATACTCGATCACCTCCGGCTCCTCTCCCGCCTGGCGGAGGATGGCGAGCACATTGCGCGAGGTGCCGCACTTCGGATTGTGGTAGATAGTGGCGGTCATGGCTTTCCCTCGTGTGCGACGTTGTCCTCTTTCGTCAGCTAGCCCGACCCGATCCGGCGTTGCAAGTATATTTCCATGAACGCGGATATATCTGTCGATGCGGTCCGGTCTCCGTCGCGAACGGGTTGCCAAGCCGTGCTGTTCGTTCCACCTTCCTGTATATCCCGCCCAACCGACGGCACCGAGGATCGGAGAAACAGTATGCCAGCCGAAGCGCTCATCGTTATCGATGTTCAGAATGATTTTTGCCCAGGCGGTGCGCTTGCGGTGGAAAACGGGGACGAGGTCGTGCCGATCATCAACGATCTGATCACCGGGTTCGACCATGTGCTTTTGACCCAGGACTGGCATCCTGCCGGACATTCGAGCTTCGCCTCCCGCCACCAGGGGAAAAATCCATTCGAGATCGTGGAGATGCCCTATGGCGATCAGGTTCTGTGGCCGGATCATTGCGTGCAGGGGACATTCGGCGCCGCCTTCCACAAGGATCTGGATTGGACCCCCGCCGAGCTGGTCGTTAGAAAGGGTTTTCGCGCCGACATCGACAGTTACTCGGCCTTCTTCGAGAACGACCACGAAACGCGCACCGGGCTTACCGGCTATCTGCGGGAGCGTGGAATCGACCGGGTGGCATTCGCCGGCCTTGCGACCGATTTCTGCGTTGCCTACTCCGCGCTCGATGCACGCAAGCAGGGGTTTGGGGCGCGTGTTCTGCTCGACGCGTGCCGCGGAATCGATCTCAACGGCTCGCTGAATGCGATGATGGAGAAAATGAAGCAGGCCGGTGTCGAATTGCAGTGAAGGCGGCTAACGCGTCTCGACTTCCCGGTTTGCCGCCCCGAGGATGGGGCCGGGATTTCCCGGCTCTCCAACGCTCTGGAGCAGGACGGCGCAACCGCCACCCTTCTTCTTTACCTGGGACATCGGCAGCTCGAGCCGCAGCGGCTCACCGTGCCACATCCCGACGGTCTGGAAGTCCGTTACGATGTTGCGATAGACGATCTCCCGCCCCGCATTCTCGCCTTCGCGAATCGCCACGGCCTGTCGGGGGCGGTAATAGACCAGAACGACATGCGTGTCCGCAGCCGGTTCCACGGTCGAAGAGCTGCCTACATCGATGACGAGGCTTTTTTCCTTGTATGACAGTTCGACGTCGACCGGCAGCGGAGCATGCGTTTCGAGCAATGAAAGCAAGGCCTCGCGGTCGGAGCCCACTTCGCTGAAACCGCCGTTTATTACGGCCTGCGGCGTATAGACCGAGGTGTTTAAGACGTTCTCATAGTCGCGTTGCCGCGCCGTGTTCTCAGGCGTGGCGAATTCATCCTTCCAGCCGAGATAGTCCCAGTAGCTGACGTGATAGGCCAGGACCACCATGTCCTTGCGCTCAGCTAGTTCGGAAAGAATTTCGTCGGCGGGCGGGCATCGGCTGCAGCCCTGGCTGGTGAACAACTCCACCACGCCGGCAGTTTTTCCCTCCTCGGCGAATGCATCGGGTGAGAACGGCGGCGCCACCAGAAGCATGCCAAACAGCAGCCATTGGTAACCTTTCAGGGCGCAAAAGCCCTTTCGGCTTCTTATCATTTTACTTCCGCTCTCGGCCCGTCCGAAACATTGCGTTAATCGAGATGGCAACCTAGCGGCTGTCTCGTCTCAAGGGAAAGTCACATTGCGGTGAAACAAGCCCCGCGGGGTATAAAGAGACCGCCGGCACAGCCGGCGGTCTGAGGATTCGATAAGGCCAGGTTCAGGCGACAAGATCGCGCAGCACATACTGCAGGATGCCGCCGTTCCTGAAATATTCCAGCTCATCGACCGTATCGATCCGGCAAAGTACGGGAACGTCTTTCACCGTGCCATCGGAATAGGTGATCTTCGCCGTCAGGGTGACGCGGGGCTTGATGTTGTCGAGCCCTTCGATCGTCACTGTTTCCTCGCCCGTGAGACCCAATTCCCGCCAGCTCGTCTCTTCGGCGAAGACAAAGGGGATGACGCCCATGCCGACGAGATTGGAGCGGTGGATGCGCTCAAAGGATTGAGCGATAACGGCGCGTACGCCAAGCAGGTTTGTGCCCTTGGCCGCCCAGTCGCGCGAGGAGCCGTTGCCGTATTCCGCGCCGGCGAAGATGACCAGCGGCACGTTTTCCTGCTTGTACTTCATGGCGGCGTCGTAGATCGACATCTCCTCCTTGGAAGGATAGTGGATCGTATAGCCACCCACCGTGCCGTTTTCACCCAGCATGTGGTTGCGGATACGGATATTGGCGAAGGTGCCGCGCATCATCACCTCATGATTACCGCGCCGCGTGCCGTACTGGTTGAAGTCCGCCACACCGACGCCGTGATCCATGAGATACTTGCCGGCCGGCGATTGGGCCTTGATGCCTCCTGCCGGCGAAATGTGATCCGTCGTGATCTTGTCGCCGAACAGGCCCAGGATGCGCGCGCCTTTGATGTCGCCACCGGGCTGCGGCCGCGGCTTCATGCCTTCGAAGTAGGGCGGATCCTGAACATAGGTCGATTCCGAATCCCAGGAATAGGTCTGGCCGCTGGGAGCTTTGACTTCCCGCCACAGCTCGTCGCCCTTGAAGACATCCGCGTATTTGGAGGCGAAGAGCTTGCGCGTGACGTTCTCCTCGATGAACTTCTGCACTTCCTGATTGGAGGGCCAGACGTCCTTCAGATATACGGGCTTGCCGTCCTTGTCCTCGCCGAGGGGCTCACTGGTCAGATCCTTCGTCACCGACCCGGCCAGCGCATAAGCAACGACCAGCGGCGGCGAAGCGAGATAATTCGCCTGTACGTCGGGTGAAACGCGGCCCTCGAAGTTGCGGTTGCCCGAAAGCACCGAGGCAACGATCAGGTCCTTGTCGTTGACCACCTTGGCGATCGGCTCCGGCAGCGGGCCGGAGTTGCCGATGCAGGTCGTGCAGCCGAAACCGACCAGGTTGAAGCCGAGTTGGTCGAGCTCCTTCTGAAGGCCGGCGTTCTCCAGATATTGAGCGACGACCTGGCTGCCGGGCGCCAGCGAGGTCTTGACCCATGGCTTCTGCTTGAGGCCCAGACGATTGGCGTTGCGTGCCAGGAGTCCGGCGGCAATCAGCACGCTCGGATTCGAGGTGTTGGTGCACGACGTGATGGCCGCGATCGCCACATCCCCGTGGCCAAGGTCGTAATCCTCGCCCTCGACGGGGTAGCGTTTCGAGGTGCCGCCCGTCTTCTTGTATTCTTTCTCCAGCGCGTCCTGGAACCCGGTGGCAATGTCACCCAGCGCGATGCGGCCCTCGGGGCGCTTCGGCCCGGCCATGGAGGGCACGACGTCGCCGAGATCGAGTTCCAGCATGTCGGTGAAAACCGGATCCGGGCCATCCGCCTCGCGCCACATGCCCTGCTCCTTGGCATAGGCTTCGACGAGCGCGATACGTTCCTCGCTGCGGCCGGTCGTGCGCAGATAGTTGATGGTCTCGCTGTCGACTGGGAAGAAGCCGCAGGTGGCGCCGTATTCCGGTGCCATGTTGCCGATAGTCGCCCGGTCGGCGAGCGTCATCGAATTCAGGCCCGGGCCGAAGAACTCGACGAACTTACCGACAACGCCTCTCTGGCGCAGCATCTGGGTGACGGTGAGCACGAGGTCGGTCGCGGTCACGCCTTCCTTGAGCTTGCCGGTCATCTTGAAGCCGATGACTTCCGGCAAAAGCATTGAGATCGGCTGGCCGAGCATGGCGGCCTCGGCTTCGATGCCGCCGACGCCCCAGGCAAGCACGCCGAGGCCGTTGATCATGGTCGTGTGCGAATCAGTCCCCACGCAGGTGTCCGGATAGGCAACAGTCTCGCCATCCTCGTCCTTCGACCAGACAACCTGGCCCAGATATTCCAGGTTCACCTGGTGACAGATGCCCGTGCCGGGCGGCACGACGCGGAAATTTTCAAACGCCTGCTGACCCCATTTCAGGAAGCGGTAGCGTTCGCCATTGCGCTCGTATTCCAGTTCCACATTGCGCTTGAAGGCCTTGGGCGAGCCGAATTCGTCGACGATGACTGAGTGGTCAATGACGAGATCGACTGGCACGAGCGGGTTGATCTTCTGCGGGTTGCCGCCCAGCGCGGCCATTGCATCGCGCATCGCGGCGAGATCGACGACGGCCGGAACGCCGGTGAAATCCTGCATCAGCACGCGCGCTGGCGAATAGGCGATTTCGACTCCGGCGCTACCGCGATCTTCGAGCCATGCGGCGACCGCTTGAATGCTTTCCTTCGTAATCGAGCGCCCGTCTTCCTTGCGCAAAAGGTTTTCCAGAAGAACCTTCATGGAGAAGGGCAGCCGGGAAACGCCGGCAAGTCCGTTGTTTTCCGCTTCCTTCAGGTCGAAATAGGTGTAGTCCTTATCCCCCACTTTCAGGGTTTTGCGGCATTTATAGCTGTCGAGAGAAGTCGTCACGAGCGATCCTATCCTGTCTGTTCAACCGAAAACGGGAACGGACTCCTGAGGCGACAGGCGCTTAGGTGCGGGTGCGATCACTTCCGCTTGTCCGCTTCCCTGCGTCGGCCGTTCAAGGCGGCGCGCGCGAGTATCGGCACAATGTTTTCCACGCCGACCGCTGGCATGGTTGTCCGCGGTATAGTGATTTTCGTAGAAGAGTTCCATAGTGAGTTTGCCGAAATGGCTGCATTGCATATTTCAGGGATAATAATTTGCCCCAAGTACCGGAAGCCACAGAACTCGCCGTAAAGGGCCTGGCCGGCGAGCGCGGCGGAGAAGTCATCTTTTCTGAAGTCTCCTTCTCTTTGGCGCCGGGCGAGGCGCTGTTGGTCACCGGCCCCAATGGATCCGGCAAATCAACGCTTCTGCGCATCCTGGCGGGATTGCTTCAGCCGGCGGATGGAAGTGTCTTGTTCAGAAACGGTGGTGAGGCGTGGCCGAATCTCGGGGCCGCCTCCCATTATCTCGGACATCTCAATGCCATGAAGCCTGCATTGAGCGTCGAGGAGAACCTTGTCTTCTGGCAAAAATTTCTGGGTAATGCGCTTACCTCGCCGCTCAAGGCGCTCGAATCGGTCGGGCTCGACGGGATAGGCCACATCCCTTTCGGCTATCTTTCCAGCGGTCAGAAGCGGCGCAGCGCCATTGCCCGGCTCCTCGTTTCCTACCGTCCCGTCTGGCTGCTCGACGAGCCGACGGCGGGTCTGGACCGCTCTTCCGGTATGCGACTGCAAGAGCTTATGCGCGCGCACCTTGGCGAGGGCGGTTTCATCGTGGCCGCGACCCATCTTCCCCTTGGCCTTGAGGGAGCGCGGGAGATCAGCATGGCGGCCTCGGCCTGATGCTCGCGCTTTACCACCGAGACCTGACGCTGGGATTGCGCACCGGCAGCGGGGCGATGACGGGTGTTCTCTTCTTTCTCGCAGTCATAGCGGTCATTCCTTTCGGGGTGGGCCCCGACCTCGATCTCCTGGCGCGAATCGGCCCGGCGGTCCTCTGGCTTGGCGCGCTGCTTTCGAGCCTTCTCGGCCTGGAACGGCTGTTTCAGGCGGATCGGGAGGACGGTTCGCTCGATCTCCTGTTGATTTCCGATACCCGGCACATGCTGGCCGTGACGGTCTTCGTCAAATGTCTTGCCCACTGGACCGTCAGCGTCCTGCCGCTGGTGATCGTCGCTCCGCTGCTCGGCATGTTCATGAATATGCCGGCGGAGGGGATTGCCGTGACGACGCTAACATTGCTTGCCGGAACGCCGGCCATCACCTTCATCGGCGCTGTCGGGGCCGCGCTGGTGGTCGCGCTGCCGCGCGGCGGCCTGCTTATTTCGGTGCTCGTTCTGCCCCTGACGATCCCGGTGCTCATATTCGGAGTGGCTGCCGGCCGTGCCGCGGTGGTCGAGAACGATCCTTTCCTGCCGCCCTTTCTCATTCTGGCGGCACTGGCACTTTTCTTTGCTGTCCTCGGGCCGGCGGCGGCGGCACTGGCGCTTCGCTCGGCGGATGACTAGCGCATTGGGGTGAGAATGAAGGTATGATATATCTGTGATATATCATCACTCCAGTACTCGCGATCAGCCGGAAACACCGGCTGCGGCGATCACAATCCGTTCAGGCAATTGCCTGCGGCAAACACGGTCAATTGCGGAGGAGCGAAGAGCGCTCTATTTACAGTGTCATGAGTGAGAGCAGCCGAGCGACAGCGCGCGTGACCGCGCTTGCCAATCCGACGCGTTTCCTCGCGTTTACGGGCCGCGTTCTGCCCTGGCTCGGCAGCGCGGCGGTCCTCATCATCGCGCTGGGGCTATTCATGGGCTTTACAGCACCTGAGGACTACCAGCAGGGCATCACCGTGCGGATCATGTATATCCATGTGCCGTTCGCGTGGCTTTCCATGTTCTGCTACACGATCATGGCGGCGTCCGCTCTCGGCACGCTGGTCTGGCGACATCCGCTGGCCGATGTTTCCCTGAAAGCCGCTGCGCCCATCGGGGCGACCTTCACAGCACTGGCGCTGGTTACGGGCTCGATATGGGGCAAGCCCATGTGGGGAACGTGGTGGGTCTGGGATGCGCGGCTTACGTCGGTGTTCGTGCTTTTCCTGATGTATCTCGGGATCATCGCGCTGACGCGCGCAATGGACGATCCGGGACGCGGGGCGCGGGCGGCGGCGATCCTGACGCTGGTCGGGTTCATCAACATCCCGATTATCAAGTTTTCAGTCGATTGGTGGAACACGCTCCACCAGCCGGCATCGGTGATGCGTCTCGATGGGCCGACGATCCATCCCAGCCTGTTGTGGCCGCTGCTGGTTTCGGCGCTCGGTTTCACGCTGCTCTTTCTGACGCTCCATCTGATGGCGATGCGCGCGGAGATCTGGCGCCGACGGCTCGCGGCGATGCGCCGCGTTTCGGCGCGCGCGGTGGACGGACTCGCAGTGCAGGAGAACGCCTCGTGAGCCATCTTGCCTATGTCATAGCGGCCTACGCCGCGTCCGCTTTGGCCATTTGCGGGCTGGCGGCGTGGATTTTGGTGGACCAGCGCGCGCAAAAGCGTGCTCTGGAAGAGCTGGAAGCGCGGGGTTTTCGCCGGCGCTCGGCAGGGAGGGGTGAATGAGCACCGTGGAAGATCGTGCCCCCCGGTCGCGCAAGCTTCTGCTCCTGTTGCCGCTTCTGGCCTTCTTGGCGCTTTCGGCCGTGTTTCTGGTCCAGCTGGTCTCGGGGCGGGACAGCTCCGTCGTGCCGTCTGCGCTGATCGACGAGCCCGCCCCGCAGATCGAGCTCCCGCCGCTCGAAGGCAGCAACCTTCCCGGCCTTTCTCCCGAGGATTTCAGCGGCAACGTCACGCTGGTGAATGTCTGGGGGTCATGGTGCGTCCCCTGTCGCCAGGAACATCCGCTCCTGATGCAGCTCGCCGAAGACGAACGGATCCGGATCGTGGGCCTCAACTACAAGGACCAGCCGCAAAACGCTCTCCGGTTTCTCGGGGATCTCGGAAATCCGTATGACGCAATCGGCGTGGACCGAAACGGCCGGGCGGCCATAGAATGGGGCGTATACGGCGTGCCGGAGACCTTTTTGGTCGGTCCCGATGGCGCCATCCGCTATAAGCATGTCGGCCCGTTCACGCCGGAAAGCATCCGAAACGATTTGCAGCCGCGGATTGAAAGGATTCTGGCGGGTACTTCCTGATATTCTCGGCCGCGCCAACGAATGGAGGACCCGTCATGATGCAGGAGCACTTCAACAGGCAGGCGCAGGCTTGCGATCGGCTGGGCTCTCCTTTCACGGCGCGGCTGTGCCGGTTGCTGCCGCAGCTTCTGGAGGCTGCCAGCCGGACGGGGCAGCGCGTAAACCTCTGGCCCGGCGATCCGCGCGAGGACGCGCTCGCGCTCAGGCTTTGCGGTGCTCTTCACCGGCTGGTCCTCAGTGGCAAGGATGATGATCTGGCCGCTGCCTACCCACCGCACCAGGTGTCGGACGAGACCGTGCGGAAGGCACTTTCGGCGGCGCTGGCCCGTCATGACGGCTGGATTTGCGAGGCGCTCGATTCACCGCCCCAGACCAACGAGATCGGGCGCTCGGCGATGCTGCTGCCGGGTTTTCTTCATGTCGGGCAGGAGACCGGCATGCCGCTGGCGATCCGCGAGATCGGGGCTAGCGCCGGCCTCAATCTCCTCTTCGACCGCTTTTCCTATCGCTACGGTGAAGCCTGCTGGGGTGACGAAGCTTCACCGGTCAAGATGGAGCCGGAAGTTCGCGGTAAGGTACCGCCGCTCGGCGGCTTTCTCGATATCGCCTCGCGCGAAGGCAGCGACATTGCGCCTGTCGCGATTTCCGATCCCGAGCAGCGGCTGAAACTGAAAAGTTTCATCTGGCCCGACCAACCGGCCAGATTGCAGCGCCTGGACGCCGCCCTGTCCCTTGCGGATGAAACGCCGTTTCGCCTGCACAAAGCCGATGCCGCCGATTTCGTGGGTTCACAGCTTGTCCGGCGGAGCGACAGCGAGGTCTTCGTCCTCTTTCACTCCATCATGTGGCAATACACGCCGGCGTCCACGCGGGCTCGGATAGAAACCATGCTGGACGAGGCCGGCAACACTCCGGCCTCCGCGCCGGTCGCCTGGCTGCGCATGGAGCCCATCGCCACCGCCGATCCATTTGCCACACTCCGGCTGACGCTTTGGCCACAAGCGGAGACACGTGACCTCGCCCGCTGCGATTATCACGGGCGCTGGATCGAATGGCTCTAGCTGCGGGTGGCGATTGCCGCTGCAGCACCGGCCATTAACGAAGCGCTGATCCGGTTGGCCATGCGCATTGCGCGGGCGCTTTTGAGTACGCGGCGCGCCTGCGCGGCTGCGAATGCCCAGCCGAGATCCACGGCAATCAGGACTGACAGCATTGTGAGGGTCAGTTCCGCCCAGCCGAGCAGGCTTACGGCTGACAGGTCGATGATGGTCGGCAGGAGAGCCAGGTAGAACATCATGATCTTGGGATTGCCGAGTGTGACTGCCATGCCGGTGAGGAAAAGCTTCCAACTTTTGTCGCTCGACGGAAGAACGTCCTGACCGACCGACACCGGCGCAGCCCACATCTTCCAGGCCAGATAAAGCAGATAACCGACTCCCAGATATTTTACAGCGAGAAAGACGAGGTGGAACGTCTCCGCTATGAAAGCCAGCCCAAAAATCGCGCAGGAAAGCCAGATAGCCTCACCGATCCACATGGCCAGCAAGAATGGAAACACATCCCGCAGTCCGCGCGCGACAATGCGCGCTACGAGGGCGGCGATGCTTGGGCCCGGCGAGCCGGCGGCCACAAAGAGCGCGCCGGCAAAAATAATCAGAGACGAAAGTTCCATGGAGCGACATCCGTTTTGGCCGGACGATCATAGCGGCTCACGGGCAAACGGGAAGGGTCTCGGTGATCCGCTCCGCAGAGGATGGCGAAGTGAGGGTATTTCGGAGATGCTATCGCGCAAGCGGATCGCCAACGCGTAGAGGCGCGGCTGTATCGCTCTAAAACGGGGATAAAATCTGCCCCCACGAATTTTTTCTAGGTGATCAACCCTTTGTTTTCGCTTGGTATCAGAAAAAAGTTCGAACTTTTCTCGGCTGATCTTATCCTACAACGTCCAGCCGCTCTTATCATTCAACCCATCGCCCTCACGGGAACCGGATGCGCACCGGGTGTTCGGGAGGGCGGCGGCAGCCTCCCCCTCCAGGGGTCCGGTACCTGGAGGCATGTGAGGGCCCGCAACAGGCCGGCGGCGCCGGGGGGCTGGGTGACAGACAGCATCGCCGGAAAAACCGGGCACCGGGTTCCAGACGGTGTCGGGCAGCCGCGGAGAAGCCGCTAGGGTTTCTTCTTCGGCCCGGCCAAGACCACCCCCTAATTGGGTGCAGCCGGGAAGGAGAGAGAAGCCCGAGTGACCGGCCAACCGCGGGACAGCGGCCGGCGGGGCGCGTGGAACGCGCCACATACATTAATAGAGAGGCTCGGACCACGCGCCCCGTTTCCCGATCTTTGACAAACCCCGGCGGACCACCGCGCGGGAAGGAATAGGTATGCCTTCACCTCATGCTGAGGTGCGGAGACTCGGAGGGCGCGATGAAGACAGGCACGAGCGGGGGTGGCGACACGCCCCCTCCCCCTCGACGGGGGAGTTGCCGACCGCCGCGAGGCGGAGGAGACGCGCCAACAAGAACAGCAGGATGAGCCTGCCTCGTCAGGCGCTGGCGGTCGCCCTTTGCTTCTCGAAACGCTTGCGCTCGTGGGGGTCGAGGTAGAGCTTGCGCAGGCGGATGGATTTCGGCGTGACCTCGACCAGCTCGTCGTCCTGAATCCAGGACAAAGCGCGCTCGAGCGTCATGCGAACGGGCGGTGTCAACTTTACCGCTTCGTCCTTGCCGGCGGCGCGCACGTTGGAGAGCTTCTTGCCTTTCAAGACGTTCACTTCAAGATCATTATCCCGGGAGTGAATGCCGATGATCATGCCCTGATAGACCTTTACGCCGGGATCGATGACCATCGGGCCGCGGTCTTCGAGGTTCCATAGGGCGAAAGCCACTGCCTCGCCCGAATCGTTGGAAATCAGAACACCGTTGACGCGTCCGTTGATCTCGCCCTTGTAGGGCTGATACTCGTGAAACAGTCGGTTCATGACGGCGGTGCCGCGCGTATCGGTCAGCAGCTCCGACTGATAGCCGATCAGGCCGCGCGTCGGTGCGTGGAAGACGAGCCGCTGACGGTCGCCGCCAGAAGGTTTCAGCTCGACCATTTCCGCCTTGCGCTCGGACATCTTCTGGACAACCGCTCCGGCATGGTCCTCGTCCACGTCAATGACCACCTCCTCGATCGGCTCGAGGAGCTGCCCGTTTTCGTCCTTCTGCATGACGACCCGCGGGCGCGAGACCGCAAGCTCGAAGCCTTCGCGGCGCATGGTTTCAATGAGGACGGCAAGCTGAAGCTCGCCGCGGCCGGAGACATGGAAGGAGTCCTTGTCAGCGGATTCTTCGATCTTCAGCGCGACATTGCCTTCCGCCTCCTTGAGGAGACGGTCGCGGATGACGCGGCTCGTCACCTTGTCGCCTTCGGTGCCGGCCAGCGGCGAATCGTTTACCAGAAAGCTCATGGTGACGGTGGGCGGATCAATCGGCTGGGCCGGCATCGGCTCGCCCACCGAGGGATCGCAGAAGGTATCGGCGACCGTTCCCTTGGAAAGTCCGGCGATAGCGATAATGTCACCGGCATGAGCTTGCTCGATGGGCTGGCGCTCCAGGCCGCGGAACGCGAGAATCTTGGAGACGCGGCCCTGTTCCAGCACCTTGCCGTCGCGCGAGAGGACCTTGAGCGTCTGGTTCGATTTCAGCGAGCCGGAGGTGACACGGCCGGTGATGATACGGCCGAGAAACGGGTCGGCTTCGAGGATCGTCCCGATCATGCGGAACGGCCCCTCGTCCACCGTCGGCTCAGGCACATGCTTCAGGACGAGGTCGAAAAGCGGCGTGAGACCAGCGTCCTTTGGGCCGTCGGGATCGTAATTCATCCAGCCATCGCGGCCGGAACCGTACAGGATCGGGAAATCGAGCTGCTCGTCGTCCGCGTCCATGGCGGCGAAAAGGTCGAAGACCTCGTTGATCACTTCATCGGCACGCGCATCGGGCCGGTCGATCTTGTTGACCGCCACGATCGGCTTCAGACCGATCTTGAGGGCCTTGCCGACTACGAACTTGGTCTGCGGCATGGGGCCTTCCGCGGCGTCGACCAGGAGCACCGCTCCATCGACCATGTTGAGAATGCGTTCCACCTCGCCGCCGAAGTCGGCGTGGCCGGGGGTGTCGACGATATTGATGCGGACATCGTTCCAGACCACCGACGTCGCCTTGGCGAGAATGGTGATCCCCCGTTCCTTTTCCAGGTCGGTGGAGTCCATGACGCGGTCGTCGACACGCTGATTTTCACGCACCGAGCCGGACTGCCTGAGCAGCGCATCGACAAGGGTCGTCTTCCCATGGTCCACATGGGCGATAATTGCGATATTACGGAGTTTCATTATTGCTCTTCGAAAATTGGCGGAAACGCTCGATGCGCAACCCGCATCACTTTGTCCGTGCTCATACAGGTTTTTTCGCCAATGCAAAAGGACAAGCCGCTTGCACCCATATGGGTACGCGGGCCCCTTCGGGAAAGGGGCTCTGCGAAATCAGCCCCAGGCCGCATCAAGTGCATTCAGCGGGAGCTTGAGATAGCGCTTGCCGTTTTCTTCGGGCGGGGGAAGGCGGCCGCCGTTCATGTTCACCTGGAGCGCGTGGAGTATGAGCTTGGGCATCGGCAGCGTCCGGTCCCGTTGCTCGCGCATTTCCACGAAAGCTTCCTCGGACTTGCAGCCGGTCAGGTGGATATTGCCGGACCGCTGTTCTCCAATCGTGCTTTCCCAACGCGGCTCGCGGCCGCCGGGCTGGTAATCATGGCCGGTGAACACACGGGTATCGTCGGGTAGGGAGAGAATATTCCGGATCGACTGCCAGAGCGCGGCCGCATCGCCGCCCGGAAAATCCGCGCGCGCCGTGCCGCCATCGGGCATGAAAAGCGTGTCGTGAACGAAAGCGGCATCCCCGATGACGTAAGTGATCGATGCAAGCGTATGGCCGGGCGAAAAGATCACGCTTACCGGCATTTCGCCGATGAAGAAGCGCTCACCGTCGGCAAAGAGCTTGTCCCATTGCGAGCCGTCCGCCGGAAAATCTGGTAAATTGTAAATGTCCTTCCAGAGTTTTTGAACCGCGACCACCTTTTCGCCGATCGCCATGGGCGCACCCGTCTTTTCTTTCAGATAAGCGGCGGCGGAAAAATGGTCTGCGTGGGGATGGGTGTCCAGAATCCATGATACACTCAGGTTCCGCTCCCGAATGTAATCCAGGATCCTGTCGGCATTGCGGGTCGCGGTGGCACCGGATTTCTCATCGTAGTCCAGCACGGGATCGATGATCGCGCATTCGCCGCTTTGCGGGTCGGCGGCTACATACTGGATGGAAAAAGTCCTCTCATCGAAAAACGCTTCGACTCTCGGTCGAGCCTGCTTACTCATTGTGCTTTCCTCGGCGACATTCCGGTCTGCTACTTTATCACGGCGCGAGGTTATTTTTTCCAGAGAATCGCACGTAAATAAACCGATCTCCTAACATTTCAGGAAATCACGCAATCCAATGTGTCTTGCGGAGAGATGGGTGGAACGGCCGGTTCGTACCGGCCGCCCACAGAGGAGCCTTTCTCAAGCGGTGCGCGCCGGATCAAGCGTGACTTTATAGAGCTCGTTGTCATCACGATCCATCAGCCGGACCGTCATCTGCTCGCTTCGGCCGTCGATGTCGACCAGACCGAAGAACTGCAACCCCGCGGACGGCGGCAGGTTGGCGCCCTGTTCTTCGGTCGGCGCCTTGACGTAGCGGACTTCGGGGCCGAACGTGCCGTCGAGCGCGTTGGGGCCGAAGGTGCCCGCATGGAGAGGCCCGGAGACGAACTCCCAGAACGGGTTAAAGTCCTGGAACGCGGCCTTGTTGGGATCGTAGTAATGGGCGGCCGTGTAGTGCACGTCGGCAGTGAACCAGACTGTATTCTCGATGCCGGCGTTCTTGATGAAGCGCAGGAGATCGGCGATTTCGAACTCGCGCCCTTTTGGGCCGCCGTCATTGCCGTTCGCAATGGCCTCGATCCTATCGCCGTCGGGCACGACGAGGCCGACCGGCATGTCCGATGCGATCACTTTCCAGGTCGCCTGCGAATTGGCCAGTTCCCGCTTGAGCCAGCGAAGCTGCTCCTCGCCCATGATGCGGGCCTCCGCGGAGAGTTCCTCTTCCATCGAGTCGCCGTTCGGCCCGCGATAAGAGCGCAAGTCGAGGAAGAACACGTCGAGAAGCGGTCCATAGGCGATCTTGCGATAGACCCGCCCGGGCTCGGCGGGCGTGAAGCGGATCGGCGACATTTCGTGGAACGCACGGGCCGCGCGCGCCTGCAACAGCGGCACGGATTTTTCGGTATAGCGATCATCCTCGCTGAGATCCTTCGAGGACGACCAGTTGTTGACGACTTCATGATCGTCCCACTGGACGAATGTCGGGCAAACCGCGTTGAGCGCGCGCACATGTTCGTCCATCATGTTGTACTTCCACTGGCCGCGAAACTCGTCCAGCGTCTCGGCCACCTTCCGTTTCTCCTCGATCAGCACCTTGTTGATCCATCTGGACCCGCCGGGAAGGTCGACCTCTTCAGACATCGGGCCGTCGGCATAGATCGTATCGCCGGAATGCAGGAAGAAGTCGGGCGTGTGGCGGGCCATGGTGGCATAGGTGAGCATGCCGTCATCATCGATGCCCCAGCCCTGACCGGCGGTATCGCCCGACCAGGCGAAGCGGATATCGCGCCGCGACATGGGCGCTGTCTTGAAGCGGCCGACAATCGGCTCAGAAACGGCGTTGATGTCGGAAAGATCGGCAAGCCGCATGCGGTAGAAGATGTCCTGATCGGAAGGCAGGTCCGTCAAAAGCCGCTTCACCGCGAAATCACTGTCGGGAAGGGCATCGAGCGAGGGAAGCTGGCGCGCGTTGGCAAAGCTCTCGGTCGTGGAGACCTCAAAGAAAACCCGGGAGGGCCGGTCCGCCCGGGTCCAGATCATGCCCGTGCTGGCATCGACATCGCCCGATTGTACGCCGTGCGTGAAGGCGGGGCGCGTGTTGGCGCGCGAGTAGAAGGGAAGCGCGAGGCCGGAGCCGGCAACAAGCCCGGCGGCACTGGCCGATGTGATAAAAGCGCGACGCGTAAGAGCATTTCTGTTCATGGCTGTCTCCCTGAGATGGCATAGAACCTGATGCTGCTGCATCGCGCGGGACTGTTTCAGCCACGCTGCGCTTTTATGAACTTTTGCTGACATCCCCGGCTTTCCCGATGGGCCGGGCATAACGCGGCGACTTGACTTCGCGGCGAGGGCGACTAGGTTTCCCGAAATAGTAAGCTTTACTTATCATCGGGTCCCATGAATCCTCGTATCGATCCCGAAACCTTCGGATTTCTCGTCACCGACCTCGCACGGCTGATAAAAGCCGATCTCGATCGGCGCATCAGCGCTGCGGGCATTGGTGTTACGCCCGGTGAGGCGCGCGCGCTCCTGCATGCGGCCCGCGCGGGCGAGGTGCGCCAGAATGTTCTGGCTGAGCGTATGGGACTCGAGCCGATGACGCTCAGCGCCTATCTCGACCGGCTCGAGGCCAGCGGCCTCGTCGAACGTCCGTTCGATCCGTCGGACCGGCGCGCCAAGCTCGTGAAACTGACGGAAAAGGCAGACGGAGCGCTGAAGTCGATCACGCGGGTCGCACGCGACGCCCGGCGCGAGGCGCGCGGCGGAATCAGCGACGAGGAATGGGCCTTGCTGGGCGAGCTTTTGAAGAAGGTCCGCGGCAATCTCCAACGCGGCACATAGTGCAAGACATGCAGGGTGGCAGGGTGGTGACACGCCTGCGGCCATGCGGAAGCGAGAGCGATGAACGTTCACGAGAACATAGAACGGCCGAAAGCGACACCGGTCATGAGCGAGCGGCGCGTCAGCCTGATCGGCGCGATGCTGGTTGCGGTCGGGCCCATTTCGCTTGCGCTCTATACGCCGGCCATGCCGCAGATCGTTGAGGCCTTCGGCACTACCGAAGCCGCGGTGAAGATGACGCTGTCCGTCTACTTCGCGGGTTTTGCCGTCTCGCAGCTCTTCTGCGGCCCGCTCTCAGATGGCTTCGGGCGCAAGCCGGTCACCTTCGTTTTCATGGCGATCTATGCGGCGGCCAGCCTGCTGGCGTTGGTCGCACCCACGGTGGAGGTGCTGATCGCGGCGCGCTTTCTGCAGGGGTTCGGTGCCGCGGTCGGGGTCGCGGTATCGCGTGCGCTGGTGCGCGACCTCTTTACGCATGAGCGCTCCGCGCGCGTCATGAACCTGATCGGGATCATTCTCGCAGCCGGCCCGGCGCTGGCGCCGACAATCGGCGGCCTGACCATGGAAGTCGCCGGTTGGCAGGCCATTTTCCTGCTGATGCTGGCGTTCGGCTTCATGCTTACGCTCGTCGTTCGCTTCTTCATGCACGAGACGGTAACGCGCGACCTTTCGCGAATACGACCGCGTGGACTGGTGCAATCCTATGGCGCCTTGGTCAAAAGCCGCTACTTTCTGGCTTCAGCGCTGGTTGTCACTGGCAGTGTCGGCGCGCTCTACACCCAGGCAACACTCTTGCCGTTCCTGCTGATGGAGCGGGTGGGTCTCACTCCGTCCCAGTTTGGCGTGGGCATGCTGATGCAGTCCGGGATGTTCTTCCTCGGCTCGCTTTCGGTGCGCTTTCTCATGCGCCGCTTCAGCGCTTTTTCACTCGTTCCCGTGGGACTTTCGTTTATCGGCATCGGCAGTCTGGCGCTCATTTACACGCTTAACGTTCTTCCTCTCAGTTTCCTCAGCGTTATGGGGCCGGTGGCAAGCTATGCGTTCGGGATCGCCTTCGTAAATCCCGCCATGATGACAGCATCCGTCGCTCCGTTTCCGCACATGGCCGGCGCTGCGTCGTCATTGGCAAGCTTCATGCAAATGAGCGGCGGTCTCCTGGGCGGGTCGGTCGCTGCGCTTATTGGCGATCCCGTCGTGGCGATGAGCCTGATCGTTCCGACAATGGGCGCCACGGCGATTCTGTCGTGGCTCCTATGGCGGCGTCTTCCCGAGCCGGTGCTTGCCTCACAGGCCCGCGTTGAGCCGGAAAGTCCGGCCTGAGGGCGCACGTGCTACTCCGCAGGCCCTAGCATGACAATTATGAACCGGCATGGCGCAAGAGCGCAGAGATATAGATACAAATAGCTGTAAAGCTAAATCGGGTCTGGGCGCGCGAAATCGCCGGTTTCGGGATCCATGACCCACAGCTCGCCGCTCGAGATATCGAACCAGGCGCCGTGGAGGCTTAACCGTCCCTTGTCCTCGAGGATCTTGACGCAGGGGAAGGTGCGCAGGTTTTCCACCTGGTGGCGTATGGAAATGCGCTCCAGGGCGGTCTGCCGTTCGGAGGCTGTCATGCTGTTGCCGGAAAGCGACTCGGCCGCGGGGGCGAGGAGATTCATCCACTTGCCGATGAAGTCGCCGGGCGAGAGCGGTTCGGTCGAAGGATTGAGCGCCGCATTGATGCCGCCGCAGCGGCCGTGACCCATGACGAGGATGTGCTTGACCTTCAGGCTCTGAACGGCGAATTCAAGCGCAGCCGAGGTGCCGTGGTGCCCTTCATCCGGAGCATAGGGCGGCACGAGATTGGCCACGTTGCGCACCACAAAAAGTTCGCCCGGACCGGTGTCGAAGATCGTCTCCGGCGCGGCGCGTGAATCGCAGCAGGCGATCACCATGACTTCCGGCGACTGGCCTTCCCGCGCAAGCGTTTGATAGCGCTCGCTTAAGGTCGTGTAGCGCCCGTTCATGAAATTGCGGTATCCGGCAAGAAGCCGGTCTGGCAGATGGATCATGAGTATGCGAATAGCCGGGAAGGATGCGCTTCGCAAGTGTTTCGCTTGGAAGGCTGGGGCCTTGGCATGGAGCCTGCACCTCTAAAGGTCGCGGACGGAAACTGTGGTGGCCGGATTGTGAAAGACCTCCGCATCCCGTTCCAGCATAAGCTCGTCGGCACCGCTCGCAGCGGCGAGCGCCAGTATATCGAACACGGCGGCTGTCGCGCGCTGAAGCGCGTGCCGTGGGACTGCTCCGTCCAGGAGCCAGGACAGGAACAGCGCGGACGTCAGGTCCCCCGGCCCCTTACAGGGGTCTTCAATGGCGCGATGCTGCGCCAGGAAGGCAGATCGCGGGGTCAGTAGCAGGTTGGCAGTATCACCCGGCACCTCCGCGGGGGCGGACGTGACCAGCATGGTCTCGGGCGGGACGCTTTCCGCTGCTTGCCTGACGTCGTCGAGCGTCGCCAACTCCTTCCCCGCCATCCAGGCGAGCTCGTAACGATTCGGCGTCGCGATATCGGCCAGCGGCATGAGCTTGTCACGAATGGCACACGCGGTAGCCTGGGGGACGTACAGTCCATTTTCCTCGCCCATCACCGGATCGCACAGATAGAGCGCCTCGGGGTTCTCTTCCTTCAGTCTATTCACGAGCCCGGCTACCGCGTCAGCCTGGGACGGGTCGCCGAGATAACCCGACAGCACCGCCGAAACCTCGCCGAGCCACGGTGCATATTCGAGGTCGCGCATGAGCGCGGCGAAATCTTCCGCCGCAGGCACGATTCGTGTGCCGCGCCCGTGACCGGGGTGCCATGGAAGCACGACGGTCGGCACCGCCCAGATGCCGTGCCCCATCGTCTCGAGTGCGAACACGATGGCTCGGTTGCCGACCGAGCCGCGGACCACATGGCTCGATATGACAATTACGCTTTGCCGGGCGTGGCGGGGCCTATCCGGCGCGGTCATCAAATGCTGCCCATGAAATAGGCGACCAGCCAGGCGAGGAGAGCAATTCCGACAATCACCGAGGATATGCGGCCGATGCGCCGGCCCCAAAGCTCGGTCCAATCCGCATTTTCCGCCTCGCGGGCCGACAAGTGATTGCGCGCCTGCGATGTCGCACGGAGAATGAACGGCTCGGTTTCCTGATCGATCCGTTCCAGAATCCGGCGGGACTCTTCCTGGTCCTGCTCGTTGTGGTTCCGTTTGCCCATCTTCGTTCCGTAGCGGCGGTTCGCGCGTATCGGCAGGCAAATAGCACCAATTCACATTTACGTCGATTGGAACAGCGAACGTGAAGAGCCTCAGAACACCACGGCTTGCCGGTTACGCTTGCCAGGGGTGGGTGGTCGCGGGTATGGTTAACCCACTATGAAAACCCTTTCGATCGATATCAGAAGAGCCGATCCGCAGGATGCGGATGCTATTGCCACCGTCCACGATCGCGCTTGGCGCGGCGCATATGCGGGTATTATTCCGCACAGGCCGCTCAATGCGATGATCGGCCGGCGTGGGCCGCGCTGGTGGGCCAATGCGATTCGCCGCTCGGCCACTGTTCTCGTCATGGAGATCGGGGGAGAGATCGCCGGCTATGCCACGCTCGGGCGCAACCGCGCGTCCGAACTCAAGCAGAACGGTGAAATCTACGAGCTTTATCTCAGTCCGGAATACCAGGGTATAGGTCTCGGGCGGCGCCTCTTCGAAGCGGCGCGGGAGATGCTGGTCGCCCATGGCTTCCAGGGCCTGGTGGTCTGGGCCCTGGAGGAGAATATCGGCGCGATTTCCTTCTACGAGGGCGCCGGTGGCCGTGATGCCGCGGAAGGTGTTGAAGTGTTCGACAGCAAGGCGCTGAAGAAGGTCGCCTTCGTCTGGGATTGAGCCGGGCGAATCAGCTTTGCCCGGCACCTTTCGAGGTCCCAGCGCTTAACGTTCATAGACCCCAATGAGCGTGGCCTCGTCGAGCTTGTGTTTTTCCACTTCCCGCCACAGCTCGGCAATACCGGCCACCGATGGCAGGTTGATATCCGGCACGTCCAACGCAGCAAGGCGGAAATAATAGCGGTGAGGCCCGTGTCCCGCCGGTGGCTCCGGGCCGTCATAATAGGTGTTGCCGAAGTCGTTTCCACAAATATGCAGAGTCGCCTTGTCCGGCCCGGTCTCCACACTCTCGGGCAGATTGTCGCGATCCGGCGGAATGTTGAAAAGCCCCCAATGACGGAACGTCCCGCTCGGCGCATCCGGATCTTCAACGATGAGAACAAAGCTGCGGGTACCTTCCGGTACGCCGGTCCACTTGAGGGGTGGTGAGATGTTCTCACCATCTCTTGTATGTTTTTCCGGGATAGGGTCGCGATCGGCGAACGCGGGACTCATGAGCGTTAAGGGCATCGCTTTATCCTCTGCTCGGCTATGAAATTCTACGGCTGGAGCCATTCGCTGGCAGCACCCAGCAACCGCACGACTTCCGCGTCACTCGTCTGGCCGAAGTCCTCGTAATGGAGGCCCACTGCGCGAAAGTCGACCGGCGCGCTGAGGCATATCACC
This sequence comes from Chelativorans sp. YIM 93263, assembly GCF_028767125.1. GTDB lineage: Bacteria > Pseudomonadota > Alphaproteobacteria > Rhizobiales > Rhizobiaceae > Chelativorans. The sequence continues at coordinate 327,771 of NZ_JAKCWP010000001.1, read as the reverse complement.
TCGTCGGCATCTTCGTGGAGAATGTCGAGGACTTCCCGCGGTGCCACGGGAACGGCGAGCGCAATCGAGGCCGCCTTCGCCCGGCGCAGCGCGTTCAGTGCAACACGAATCGTTCCTCCCGTTGCTATTCCGTCATCCACGACAATCGCGGTGCGCCCGGCAAGCGGTATTGGCCTACGCCCGGCCAGATATTCCGCCCGGCGCCGCTCGATCTCGGCGAGTTGCCGCTCCTTCTCGGCCTCGACGTATTCACGCGGTGGCCTGACTATTTGCATGGCCTCTTCGTTGAGCACCACCTGTGGGTCGCTTCCATCCACCACGGCGCCGATGCCGTATTCGGGATGGTTCGGCGCGCCGAGCTTGCGCACCATCAGAACGTCGAGAGGTGCCTTCAGCGCCTTGGCCACCTCGAAGGCGACGGGCACGCCGCCGCGCGGCAACGCCAGCACAACGGGGTTCACGTCACTAAAGTGTTCGAGTTCGCGCGCGAGACGCTCGCCGGCGTCCGTTCGGTTCTTGAACTCGGTCCGGGTACCAAACATCGTGGCTATCCCGCTTTCGGCTCCTGTGTCATGTAATCCAGAAACCAGTTTGCCGCATGTCGGACTACTTCATCCAGCTTGCCCGGTTCCTCGAACAAATGTCCTGCACCTTCGATCATGACGAGATGCTTGTCACATAGCAACGCTTCATAGGCCTGTCGGTTCAGATCGATCACCGCGTCGTCGAGACCGCCGACAAGAAGCAGGGTCGGTGCCCGGACCAAGGGCAGGGCGCCGGATGCGAGATCGGGACGGCCGCCGCGCGAGACGATTGCGACCACGGGTGAGTGGGGGCTGGCGGCGGCCATCAGAGCCGCACCCGCGCCCGTGCTGGCGCCGAAATAGCCTTGGGGGAGGTCTTTTGACTCCGTGTAGTCGAGCGCCCACGCGGTCGCCTGCTCCAGACGCGAGGCCAAGAATGGAATATCGAACACGTTGCGCCGGTCCGCCTCCTCATCAGGTGTAAGCAGATCGAGCAGAAGCGTTGCGAGGCCTGCGTGCCGGAACTCGGCGGCAACGCGATTATTGCGTGGGCTCAGGCGTCCGCTGCCGCTGCCATGGGCAAAAATGATCAGCCCGCAGGCGCCTGGAGGCACTTCCAAGAACCCTTTCAGGCCTTCGGGCTCTATGCGGATCTCTTTGGCATCGCTGGCCGGTGTGTGACACCGCTACACTCCAAAGGGGTAGGTTTCGGCAACACCATCTGGCCGCTCCGTTGGAAGCGGTGTCACCGCACTAGTCTCATCAAACCAAATGTAGGCATCGAACTGATCCGGCAGGACAGCCTGGAAGTAGTGGCTGTAGAACTCGGATTCCGGCCGGTAGATAACACCGATGGCCCGTTCCAGGCGTGGCTCGCCGAGGGCATCCCGCAGCTCCCGGTTAGCCGGGATGCGCAAATCGGACAGTGACATCGAAATTCCGGATTGCCGGAAAAGGTGTTCGTATGAGTCCGGGCGTGACGGGTTGACTGCCTTGATGCGCATTGATCCGCCCCAATCGTCAGCAGCGGCGACCGTGCCGCGGTCCGTTCCGAAGCCGATTAGGACAGCACTGTCGCCATACGCGGTGCGGCAGAGTTCGCCGATATTGAACTCGCCCTGCCAGCCCATCGCCGTGGCGGCGGCGTTGCCGACATGGGAATTATGAGCCCAGACCACCGCCTTGGCCTTCTCGCCACGCGCCGCGATCAGCGTCTGCAGCGTATCAAACATATGCCGGTCGCGCAGGTTCCAGGATTCCGTCGAACCCTGGTACATGATGCGGTAGTAGTGCTCCGCCGCGCGCACGATGCGTGCATTCTGCGCTGCATCGAAATAATCTTCGCTCTCGGCTGCCACATCCAGCCGCTTGTCGAGCAACTCTTTGAGTTGTGCGGCGACCTCGTCCTCGCACGTGTCGCGCCCGCCCCGCAGCATTGCGTGGCCATAATACTCCGGCTCGTTCTGCCATGGAGTGAGGCAGCCGTACCGTTCCCGCGCCCTCGCGGCGGCCTCGGGATCGACCCTGTCGAGATAATCGACCACTGCGGCGATCGAGGTTCCGAGCGAGTAAACGTCGAGCCCACGAAACTCGGTCCTGTCTTCCCTCCGCCGGTCAGCGTTATGATTCCGGAGCCATTCTATGAAGTCGGCGAACTCCCGATTGCGCCACATCCATGTGGGAAACCGGGCGAAGGTCTCCTCATCATACTGTCCGGCCGGGCGATGGCGAACATAGCGGTCAACTCGGGCGGCGTCGGGCCAATCGGCCTCCACAGCGACTATATTGAACCCGTGCTTTTCAACAAGCCGCCGTGTGATCGCCGCGCGGGCACGATAAAATTCCGCGCTGCCATGGGTGGCCTCGCCGAGCAAAACGACGCGCGCGTCGGCAAAGCGGTCGCACATCGCGCCGAACTGATCGCTCTTCTCCAGCGGCGGTAACGGCTCGCAGCGGTCCCGAATCCAGCTGGCCGCCTCGTCGGCGTGGCGCGCCCGCGCGCGCTCGCTGGCCGTGCTGCCGACCATGGCTCAAACACCAACGCTTTCCGGCCAAAGCGCCTGGATGTCCTTGGGCAGTGCGTCTCGCACCTTGGCAGATTGCCCGAGGTCTATACGATGCGCAATGACGTGAAAAACGCTACGCGTCGCTTCGACGGAGTCGACCGGCCTTGTCGATGTCAGTCCCTCTTTCACACGCTCGAGGAATGCATCCAGCGTGCGCGTGACGTCGGGTTGCTTCGACGGTTCATACTGATCGTAGTACAGGCCACGGATCAGCAGGGGTAATTCGGCGCCGAGATGAGCGGACAAATCCGCCGGCAGACGGTCGCGCAGGGCGTGCAGAACGGCGCCCAGGATATGCCAGGCGACCTGGCGGTCGTCGCCATGGTCGGCCATTATCTCGTTGAGCCAGATATTCGTGGTCTGGACCGTCTTGTCCAGGACGTCTAGGCCTGTCGCGGTCATGATTGCACCCTTTGTGCTTTCCGGTTTGACGGGGCATCGCCCGTGCTTCCCGCCAAACGTCCGCCGCCAGAGAAAGTTCGCATCTCAAGAGCGAAAAACGAAACCCGCCGCCGAGATTGTGGCGAGGGTAGTATGTCGTCTATAAGGCGTCACTCATCGGAGGTAGCGGGAGATATTTGTTGGCATCCGAGATCACCGAAAAACCGCCGCGTCGAGAGCGGCGGAAAGCTATCCGAGATCCGGAGCGGACGCAGGCGGCAATCCTCCAGGCAGCGACAGCGGAATTCGCCGAAAAGGGCATAGGCGGCGCGCGCGTGGACACGATCGCCGCGCGCGCCGGCACCAACAAGCGCATGCTTTATCACTATTTCGGGGACAAGAGCGGGCTTTACATCGCCGTGCTTGAGGAAACCTATGCCGCGATCCGCTCGGCCGAACGCGAGCTGGACCTCACGCATAAAACGCCGGAGGAGGCGCTTTCGGAACTGTCGCGCTTCACCTGGCGCTATTTCCTGGAGCATCCGGAGTTCATCAGCCTGCTGAACACGGAAAACCTGTTTAAAGCCGAACACCTGAAGGGCTCCCGCAAGCTCACGGAAATGCATTCGCACTTCGTGACCGAACTCGCTGACGTCCTGAGGCGTGGTCGGGAAGAAGGAGTCTTCCGGCCCGGCATCGATCCGGTCAATGTGTACATAACCATCGCCGCGCTCGGTTATTTCTATCTATCGAACCGCTACACGCTTTCCGCCATTTTTGATCGGGACCTCACCAATCCCGCACGTCTCAAGGAATGGGAGGAGCACGTGGTCAACACGGTGCTGGCAACCGTCAGGACCTGAACTTCAGGAAATTGAGGACCATCTCGACCGCATGCGCTTCGCGGGTGGCGATCTGTTGGCTTTCAGACAGATCCGTCTCGAAGATCACCGACAGCGTTGCGTTGTTGGAGACGTAGAAATAGCCGAGCGCGGCGATGGAGATGTAGAGCTGCACGGGATCGACGCCGGGGCGGAAGACTCCGGCTTCGCCGCCACGGTGTATCAGCTTGCGAAGCTGACCGACCAAGGGCGAGTGCAGGCCGTGCATTTCGGGGAGTGTGCGCAGATAGCGCGCCTTGAGCAGGTTTTCGTTTGTCAGGAGGGCGATAAACCACGGGCATTCCAGAAAATGCCGGAAGGTAAAGCGTACGAGCCGTTCGACCGCTTCGACCGGCTCGTACTGGTCGAGCTGCAGGGCTCGCTCGCCCTCACGTATCTCCCGATAGGCTTCCGCCAGCACCGCGCAATAAAGCGCGTCCTTGCCTCCGAAGTAGTGATAGAGCATGCGCTTGTTGATCGACGCCCGGTTGGCAATGGCATCGATCCGCGCGCCTTCAAGCCCCCTCTCGGCGAACTCCGCACGTCCGGCCGCCAGAATGGCCGCACGCGTGCGAACCGGGTCGCGCGTGCGATTGGCCCGGCTGCCGCCGGCCGCTTCAGCCTGTGCGGCTTTGCGGGTCGAGGCGCTTGAAGAGGTTTGTGACACGACGGTTTACCGTTGGCAGACTCATGACAAGGGTCAGCACGATCACCGTGCACAGCACGGCGCTGATCGGCCGGGTGAAGAAGGGCGAAACGTCGCCATCGGTAATGTGCAGGCCGCGGCGCAGGTTGATGTCCAAAAGCTCGCCGAGGATGATGCCCAGCACCAGCGGCGCCATAGGATAGCGCATTTGCCTCAGCACGAAGCCGATGAGCCCGAAGGCGATCATCACATAGACGTCGAACATGCGTTGGGTGATGGCGAAGGAGCCGACGACGCACAGCACATAGACGACCGGCATCAGCTTTTCGCGGGGGACCAGAAGCACGCGGACGAGCAGCTTGGTGAGGGAAAGGCCGAAGATCGTGATAGCGACGGTTGAAAGAAGCAGGATGCCGACGATCTGATAAAGGAACTCAGGGTTTTCCTGCATCAGCATGGGGCCGGGCCGAATACCGTGGATGAACATGGCGGCGATCAGCACGGCCGCCGCGGCCGAGCCGGGCAGCGCCAGGGTGAGCGTCGGGATCATGGCGCCGGGGATGACGGCGGAATTTCCCGTCTCGGCGGCCACCAGCCCCTCGACGGAGCCCTTGCCGAACTGATCGGCTTCCTTGCTCTTGCGCCGCGCGGCCGCATAGGAGGCCCAGGAGCCGATATCCTCGCCAACACCCGGAATGATACCGGCAATCGTGCCGACGAAGCCGGAGCGCAGCGTTGTACGCCAATAGCGCGTGATGTCCGCCAAACGCGGCAGAACCCGGTCGTTACTCGTGACGAGCGTAGGTGTGACGCGCTGCTTCATGACAACCAGAATTTCGGCAAAGCCGAACGCACCGACCATGGCGGGGATCAGGTCTATACCGCCGCCCAAGCCCGAGATTCCAAAGGTGAAGCGCTGATATGCATGCAGGCTCTCCATGCCGATCATAGCGGCTAAAAGCCCCAGGATGCCGGCGATGTAGCCCTTCAGCGGGTTGTCGATAGAGGTCAGCCGCCCCGAAATGAGGACACCGAAAAGTGCCAACCAGAAGAATTCATAAGAGCCGAAACGGAGCGCGAATTCAGCCAGCCAGGGTGCGATCAGGGCGAGGAAAACAATGCCGACCAGCGTCCCCAGCGCGGAGGATGTCGTGGCAATGCCCATGGCCATACCGGCTTTGCCGGCGCGTGCTAATGGAAAGCCGTCCAGTGTGGTGGCAGCACTCGCCGGCGTTCCCGGAATGGCGAGCAAAATGGCCGAGCGGCTGCCGCCATATATCGACCCAACATAAAGCGCCATCAGGCAAAGGATCGCCTGGTCGGGGGGCATCTTGTAGGTCAGCGTGACGAGCAGAGCCACCCCCATGGTCGCCGTCAGGCCGGGCAGCGCACCGACAACGATACCGAGCAGGCTCGCCCACGCAATGTTGAACAGCGCTTCCCATGTCAGGAAATGCGCAATGCCGGAACCAAGGAGCCAAAGGCCTTCAAACATCGACAGGTATCTCTCAGGGCAAGCGGACGAGGAAGCCGTATTCGAAAACGAGCGTGACGACGATGCCGACGATCACCGCCTGGACGAGTGCCCAGAACGCGGAGCGGAGAAGCGGCTTCGGCGCGGAGGACAGCCACGTCTCGAATGCGAGAATAAAAAAGAAGAGGAATACGGTGGTGGCGAGCCAGAAAGGCATGAGACCCACCAGCACGAGCGAATAGACCAGGGCAAGTCCCGCCGCGACGAGAACCCGTCCTATCTCGGCCGTGTAAAAGATATGCAGAAAATCCCGCCAGCCCTCTTCCTGGCGTCCTTCGCGCCAGGCCTTGATGCCGAGTACGGCTCCGCAGATGGCGAGTGCCAGGCCAAGGAGCCCGGGGACCAGGCCGGGCACAGTGGCCGGGTGAATGCCGCGGACTTCCAATCGGGGCATCGACCAGGAAAAGTAGACGATGGCCAGCCCAAGGATCGTGAGAACGCAACCGGTAGCGAGATCGGCGCGGTTCATGCGCCGGCGCTCGACATTTGAATCCGCCGAATGCTCACTCATGGTGTTTACTGTCCTCCGGTGGAGAATGCCGGCACCCGAGGTGCCGGCATTCTTCGATGGCAGCGCGGATGCTTCTTACATCTCGCTCATCGTTTCGCAATCGATCCCGATGGTCGAAGGTTCGTTGACCATGGTGCCGCGCTCTTCCGCCGAGCAGGCCTCTTCGATAACGATCGGCATCGCCCGTTCGCGCGCTTCTTCGCCATAAGAAGGGGCAAAGACCGCGCCGTTCGTCTCGGCATATTCGCGCAGCGCGTCCGAGTTCATCACCTTTTCTTCCCAGATGCGGTCCATGGTCGCCACGACCTCATCGGGAACGCCGCGCGGAATGAAGATGCCGAAATAATCCGGTGCAATCGGCATGTCCGGCAGCCATTCGGTGATCGGCGGGATCGGGTCGGCTCCCTCGATCGTCAGCGGCTCATCGCTGATTACCGCAAGCGCGCGCAGCCGGCCGCCGCGAATAAGCTCTGCCTGCTCGACCGCCAACTGAGTGGTCACCATGGCTTCACCGGAGGCCGTGGCGATCGCGGCCGGCCCGCCGCCGTCATAGGTCACCATGCGGTATTCAAAATCACCCTCCTGGGCGAGCCCGGCAATCGCCGTGCCGCCGGAAGAGGTCACTCCGGCCGTGCCGACGGTGATTTCCTCACCGCGCTCCTGGAAAGCCTCGAGCAGCTGCCCGAAATCCTCGAATTCGCTGTCGGCGGGTACGGAAACCACCGGCACGTTGGCAACAGAGAGATAGATGTGCCAATCATCGATGTTGGTATCCTCCACCAGCCCCGAAACGTGGTAGGTGGCGTTGTTGGCGATCGCGTTGGCCGTCCAGGTGTAGCCGTCCTTCGGTGCATTCAGCACCTCCTGCGTTCCGACAGCGCCGGAAGCGCCGGGCTGATTCACGACCACCACCGACTGTCCGAGCGCTTCCGAGATGATCGGAACCGTGACGCGAGTCACCTGATCGGTGGAGCCTCCCGCACCCCAGGGCACGATGATGTTGATGGGGCGGTCAGGCTCCCATTCCTGTGCGATGGATGGCGCGGCGGACAGGGCGAAAGCTGATGCGGCCACTGCAAACGTGGCCTTGGTTATAAGACCCATGGTCTCCTCCCTATGTGGTGTTCGAATACGCCGCGGCCTATTTTTCGACCTGGCGTCGGCTCGAAACTGTGGAGTCACTTGCGCGCGCTGTCAAGAAGTAAGTAACTGGTTAGTTCCCATGCGTCGGCTACGCACACTGCCCGCGCTTTTTTACGATGGCTTCTTGACGAGACGAATGGCGGGTTGTAAGTAACTGGATAGTTACAACAACGTTTCGGTCTTGGGAGGACATATGCCCCAAAGGCGCATTGGCATCATCATGCACGGTATCACCGGGCGGATGGGCTATAATCAGCACCTCGTACGCTCCATTCTGGCCATCCGCGACCAGGGCGGCCTCGCGCTTTCCAACGGTGACACGCTTCAGGTGGACCCGATCTTGGTCGGCCGCAATCTGGAAAAGGTGGAGGCGATTGCGAAGAGGCACGGCGTGGAGCGGTATTCCGACGACCTTGATGCGGCTCTCGCCAATAAAGACGACGAGATATTCTTCGACGCAGGCGCCACCAAGATCCGCGCCGGCCTCCTGGAGAAGGCTCTCGCCGCCGGTAAGAACGTCTATTGCGAAAAGCCGACCTCCGACGAACTCGACGTCGCCGTCGATATCGCCAAGAAGGCCCGTGCTTCCGGGCTGAAGCACGGTGTGGTGCAGGACAAGCTGTTCCTGCCCGGTCTCATGAAGCTGAAGATGCTCCGCGACTCAGGCTTCTTTGGCAAGATTCTCTCAGTGCGCGGCGAGTTCGGCTACTGGGTCTTCGAAGGCGACTGGCAACCCGCGCAGCGCCCCTCCTGGAATTACCGTAAGGGCGATGGCGGCGGCATCATCATCGACATGCTGTGCCACTGGCGCTACGTGCTCGACAACACCTTCGCGCCGGTCAAGGCGGTCTCCTGCCTGGGCGCGACCCACATCCCCGAGCGCGTGGACGAGCAGGGCAAGCCCTACGAGGCCGACGCCGACGATGCTGCCTATGCCACCTTCGAGCTCGAAGGCGGCATTGTTGCCCACATCAATTCGAGCTGGGCGGTGCGCGTACGCCGCGATGACCTCGTGACCTTCCAGGTCGACGGCACGCACGGCTCGGCCGTTGCCGGTCTCCACAAGTGCTGGACGCAGCACCGTGTCAATACGCCGAAGCCCGTGTGGAACCCGGACCAGCCGCAGACCATGAACTTCTTCGACGACTGGGAGGAAGTGCCGGACAACTGGCCTGCCGACAACGGCTTCAAGGTGCAGTGGGAACAGTTCCTGCGCCACGTGTCCGAGGACGCTCCTTGGCCCTATGGCCTCGAGGCCGGTGCCAAGGGCGTGCAACTCGCCGAGCTGGGTCTGAAGTCGTGGGCCGAGCGCCGTTGGCTCGACGTGCCGGAGCTGGAGTTCTGAGGAACGGACGGCATGTTCGGAAATGAGGCGCCTGCCGCGCCTTCTGTCCCGTTCAGTCAAACGCGGTTGCACAGACACAGTTCTAGGAGCCCTCATGCTCAATCTCCCCAACCCTGACCGAACCATCTCGCCTTACGCGCTTGAGAACGCCCCGGCCGAGACCGCCAAGCGCGGCGCCTCCGGTTTCAACCGAATCGCCTACGCCGCCGCCCACGTGGTGGCTGATCCGCTGGCCGACAATGACCCGTGGCTTGCCCCCGCCATCGACTGGGAAAGGACGATGGCCTTCCGCCATCACCTGTGGGATCTCGGCTTCGGGGTGGCGGAAGCCATGGACACCGCCCAGCGCGGCATGGGCCTTGGCTGGCCCGAGGCGCGCGAGCTGATCGAGCGCGCCTTGAAGGAGGCCAAGGGCTGCCCCGGCGCGCTGATCGCCTGCGGTGCCGGCACCGATCATCTCGCCCCCGGTCCCGAGGTGACCATTGACCGCATCATCGCCGCTTACGAAGAGCAGATCGAAGCGATCGAGGCTCACGGCGGGCGCATCATCCTGATGGCGAGCCGGGCGCTCGCCGCCGCGGCAAAGAGCCCGGACGACTATGCCCGCGTCTATGACCGTATCCTCGGTCAAGTGAAGGAGCCGGTTATCATCCACTGGTTGGGCGAGATGTTCGATCCAGCGCTCGAGGGCTACTGGGGCGCTCCAGACCACATGGCGGCGATGGAAGTGGCGCTCGGTGTGATCGCCGCCCATGCGGACAAGGTGGACGGCATCAAGATCTCGCTTCTGTCGAAAGAAAAGGAAATCACCATGCGCCGCCGTCTGCCCGCGGGCGTGCGCATGTATACGGGCGACGACTTCAACTACGCGGAACTGATCGCCGGCGATGTGGAGGGTCATTCGGACGCGCTTCTCGGCATCTTCGACGCCATCGCGCCGGCGGCCTCCACCGCACTTGCCGCGCTCGGCGCCGGCGAGGAGAAGAAGTTCTTCGATCTGCTCGATCCGACCGTTCCGCTCTCGCGACACATCTTCAAGGCGCCGACGCGCTTTTATAAAACGGGCGTCGTCTTCCTCGCCTATCTCAACGGCCTGCAGGACCATTTCACCATGATCGGCGGTCAGGAATCGACGCGCTCGACACTGCATCTGGCCGAGCTCTTCCGGCTCGCCGACCAGGCGCGTGTGTTGATCGATCCCGAGCTTGCCACGGACCGCATGCGCCAGGTGATGGCCGTGCACGGCGTTGCGCAGCAATAGGGGAAGTCGGACCATGGCGTCGGCGCATCCGCGAGTAACTGTGACGGCCCCCACGCCGCTCTCCGGACAAGTGAGCCAATGCCCGTGACTAGCACGCCCCGCATACGCCTGATCGCGGCCGACGCCTTCGAGCGGCCCGTGCCCTTCCGCTTCGCCTTCCGTTTCGGCGCAGCCGAGGTGACGTCGGCGGCCCAGGCGTTCCTGCGCGTGCGCATCAAGGACGAGGCGGGGCGCGAGGCTGTGGGCTGGTCGGCGGAAATGATGATGCCGAAGTGGTTCGATAAGTCTCCGGAGCTTTCGCCGGACGAGAACACGGATCAGCTCAGAACCTCCCTGCGGCTCGCCAAGAATGTCATGCTGACCGCTGGCGCTGACACGGCCTTCGGGTTGCATGCGGCGGTGGAACCTGCCCATCACGCGGCATGCGAGCGCGCCGGCCTCAACGGCCTCATCGCCTCCTTCGGCCTGGCGCTTGTCGACCGCGCCGTCATCGACGCGCTCGGCCGGCTCCGGGGAGTGTCCGCGCAGAAACTTGTGAACGACAACAGCCTCGGCATCGACGCCCGAACGGCTCCGGACCTCGCTGGCTTTGACCTCGACGCCTTTTTTGCCGACCTGTCCGTGCCGGATACCATCGAGGTCCGCCACACGGTCGGTCTCGGCGATGCGCTGGAAGCCGGCGACCTTGCCAGACACCTCAACGACGGCCTGCCGGAGACGCTTGAAGAGGTTGTCGCCGCCTACGGCCACCGCTATTTCAAGCTGAAGATCTCCGGGGACGTGATGGCCGACGTCGCCCGCCTCACCCGCATCGCCGCCGTGCTCGACCGCCTCCTGCCCGACTACCGGGCGACCCTGGACGGCAATGAGCAATATGAAGACGAGGCGCACGTTCTGGCGCTGCTCGACGCCGTTGAGGCCGAACCGAAGCTGGCCCGGCTGCGCGAGCGCTTGCTCTTCCTCGAACAGCCCATCGCCCGTGCCACGGCACTCGCCTCCCCCGTCACGAAGCTTGCTGCGCGCATCGCCGTGGAGGTTGACGAGTCCGACGCCGACATCGGATCGTTCGTGACCGCGAAGGGCCTCGGCTACACCGGTATATCCTCGAAATCCTGCAAGGGCTTCTACCGCGCACTGCTCAATCGCGCCCGCATGGCGAAATGGAACGCGGAGGCCGGCTCCGAGGCATATTTCATGTCGGCGGAAGACCTCACCACGCAGGCCGGCATCGGCATCCAGCAGGACCTCGCGCTGGCCGGCCTGATCGGCGCCGAACACATCGAGCGCAACGGCCACCACTTCGTCGACGGCATGGCTGGCGCGCCGGAAGTCGAGGCCACAAGCTATCTCGCCGCGCACGGCGATCTTTATCGCGAGGCGGACGGCCGCACGCGGCTCAACATCCACGGAGGCCGTCTGTCGCTCGGCACGCTTGCCGGTGCCGTGGGCCTCGGTTCGGCGGTGGAGCCGGAATGGTCGGCCATGCAGCCATTGGCATAGTAATTTCAGGATAACAGGAACCATAATAGTTACAGGGAGGAGCCGCGCCATGAGCCTTGAAGGCCGTCTTTCGATCAATCTTGCCACAACGCGCGGCAGCTGGGGCTTTGCCGAGGCTGTCGACGGCTGTCTGCGTCACGGCATCACCGCCATCGCTCCCTGGCGTGACCAGGTGGAGGCGATCGGGCTGAAGGAAGCCGCCCGCATCGTCGAGACGAACAAGCTGCAGGTGACAGGGCTTTGCCGGGGCGGCATGTTTCCCGCCGAGGACAAAGCAGGCTTCCAGGCGAACATCGACGACAACAAGCGTGCCATTGATGAGGCGGTGGCGCTCAACGCCGATTGCCTGGTGCTCGTGGTCGGCGGGTTGCCGGGATCTTCGAAGAACATGCCGGAAGCACGCAAGCAGGTCGCTGACGGCATCGCCGCCATCCTTCCCTATGCGCGGGAAAACAAGATGCCGCTTGCCATCGAGCCGCTGCACCCGATGTATGCGGCGGACCGGGCCTGCGTGAACACGCTTTCGCAGGCGCTGGACCTGTGCGTGGAGCTCGGCGAAGGCGTCGGTGTGGCCGTCGACGTCTATCATGTCTGGTGGGACCCGGAGCTTGCCACGCAGATCGCGCGGGCCGGCCAGATGGGGGCCATTCTCGCGCACCACATCTGCGATTGGCTGGTGCCCACCGCCGACCTCCTGCTCGACCGCGGCATGATGGGTGACGGCGTCATTGACCTGCCGGAAATCCGCCGCATGGTGGAGGCGGCCGGCTTCCACGGCGCCCAGGAAGTGGAGATCTTTTCCAAGGAAAACTGGTGGAAGAAGCCGGGCGATGAAGTACTCGCCACCTCCGTGGAGCGTTTCCACACGGTGTGTTGACTTGCGCGGCGCACTTTGTTGTCGCCTTGTATCTCATATGGGAACGTATGCCAGGGCCTTGTGATTGACCCGTTTTGGACAGGAGTCGGTCATGGCAGACAAGAACGAACGCCAGCATGTGAAAGTCGAAACGGATCTTCGTAAAGCCAGCGGCACAGAGAGGGTTCACGAGCGCATGAAGGCACAGCCCGACGCGCAGGACCTCTCCGATCCCAAGGAAGTCTGGAAAGACTTAGAGACGACACCGGCAGCCGACGTGGACGAGGAGATCGCCGAGGGCGGTGCTGGTCGCGTGGCCGACGCCGGCGATGTCGGCGTGGGGCAGGCTTCGCCCTATGGGACCGAAGCGCAGGCCGATGCGCTTGCGCGGCAGACCAAGCGCACGGGCGAGCCGCGCGGTGTGGAAAAGCCCAAACGGGATTAGCTTTACAGCTACGGCTTACCGTCGCGACAGGGCGCTGACTATCTTTGAATGCCTGTTGCAACTGTAACGAGCCTGTGGACAGTTGCGGCCGTCTGGTAGCCGCCACATTTGCTTGCTAACGGCTGGTGCATGACTGGCGATCGTATACTCTCTCGACGATGGTTCGCGGCGGCTTGCCTGCTCCTGGTGAGTGTTCTGCTGGCCGGTTGCGCTACGCGGCCGACCGCCGATCATACATTGAGTGAAATCGTCAATGTTTCCGCGCTGCGCGCGGAAGCGTTGGCCATGGTCAACCAACAGCGCCGGGGAGAAGGGCTTGCTGCCCTGCAACCTTCTGCGCGGCTCAATGCCGCTGCCCAGGCGCATGCGGAGGATATGGCGCGGCGCGGCTTTTACAGCCACCACTCACCCGAGGGGCAGGACGCGCAGGCCCGTTACCGGGCACAAGGCGGCAGGGACTGGCGCATCATCGGCGAAAACATTGCGTCCTGCCGCAATTGTGCGTCGCCATCCGAACAGCTCCGGCTGTTCCAGCAGAGCTGGATGCGGAGTGCGGGGCATCGCCAGAACATCCTGGAGGCGCGTTACGAGGAGTTCGGCTTCGGTATTGCATCGGCGAATGGCAGATACTATGTGGTGCAGACTTTTGTCGGTCACCGGTAGGGCGGCAGCGCCGTGCGATAAATGGATAGCCGAAGCGCAGGATGGCTACGTCATACCAAAGAGCACCTGCAGATCTTCGTCCGCGTGACGCCCGGCTCGTCCGCGGACGCCATCGACGGGATGTTCGAGGCGGGTGACGGGCGCCATTATCTCAAAGTGCGGGTCCGCGCGGCGCCGGAGAACGGAAAAGCAAACCGGGCCCTCGAAAAACTGCTTTCCAAAACGTTCCGGCTTGCCAAAAACGCCGTGAATGTCACCGGCGGCACGACCTCACGTTTCAAGACCGTTTCGATAGCGGGCGATCAATCTGAGATTTCACGGAAAATCGCCGCTGTCGTAGATCCGTAGGGGGAGGTCTATGATGCGTGGCTGCAAGTACGCGGTTGCCATATATCCGGGATGGCTGCAGCCTAGCTACGGCCGCCTTCCTATCCCGGATAGTCGCCGCTAAGCCTTTTTCTTGGCCCGATCGATCGCCTCGGTGATCAGACGGCGGGCTGCCCCTGCATCCATCCAATCACCGATCTTTACCCATTTGCCGGGCTCGAGATCCTTGTAGTGCTCGAAGAAGTGCTGGATCTGCTGAAGCGTAATCTCCGGCAGATCGGAATAATTGTGCACGCTCTCGTAGCGTCGGGTAAGCCCCGGCGACGGGACGGCAATGATCTTTTCGTCCTGGCCGGAATTATCCTCCATGACGAGAACGCCGATGGGGCGCACATTGATAACGCAGCCGGGAATCAGCTGGCGTGTGTTGCATATCAGCACGTCGATCGGATCGCCGTCGTCGGACAGCGTATGCGGCACGAAGCCGTAATTCCCGGGATAGGTCATCGGGGTGTAGAGAAACCGGTCGACAACGAGCGTGCCGGCTTCCTTATCCATTTCGTACTTGATCGGCTGTCCACCGACCGGCACTTCAACGATGACGTTTACGTCTTCTGGTGGATTGTCGCCTATGGAAATAGCTTCAATGCGCATGGGTCTTCCGAAATCCGTCGATCTTTATTGCCGCGGTCCGTAGCGCCTGCCGCCTATGCTGGCAATGCGGCGGATCAACCCATAGCCGAATTTCTGTGGAAGGCGAAGCTGATTGTCCTTCCGCCGAATTTTCGCGCAGCGCTCCTTTGAGCTTTCATCAACCCTGCTCCCTGAGTCCCTCGGCGCGGTGACGATACGCGGGCTGAGCCTGCCGCAAGGGCAGCTTGATCGTCCTGCAGCTGGTGGATTCGGAGATCGTTGTACAGGTGCTGGATCGCTACAGCGATATCGAGGGTCACTACGACGTACTGCCAGAACGCTGCACCGGGTCGCCACACGCTGGGAACAAGCCGCCCTCTGGTGTGTTGATTTGCAAACATCGGATGGACAGAATGGCCCTTTCACGTCGAACCGTACTCAAGGCATCCGGGGTGGCCGGCTTTGCATTTGCTGCCGACACCTCAGTATGGCAAGCGTCGGCACAAGCACCTCTTGGCGAGCCCGGCAGTTGGCCTTGGGTGCGCGACCTTTTCGATTTGTCGCCCGACACTGTTCATATGAGCACGATGCTGATCGCCTCCCATCCCCGGCCGGTCCGCGAGGCAATCGAGGAGCATCGCAGCGGGCTGGACGCCGATCCCGTGCGTTATCTTGAGCGTAACAACAATCGCCTCACCGATGCCGCACGGCAGGCTGCGGGCGACTATCTCGGCGTTCACCCTTCGCATATTGCGCTGACCGATAGCACGACGATGGGCATCGGCCTCGTCTACACGGGGTTGAAGCTGCAGCCGGGCGATGAGGTTCTAACGACCGAGCACGATTATTACGTTACCCACGAGTCCCTTCGCCTCATGGCGGAACGCACGGGCGCCGGAGTACGCAAGATTACGCTTTTCGAGGATCCGGCGGAGACGAGTGAAGACGAGATCGTCAGTCGAATCGTCGACGCAGTGCGCCCGGCAACGCGCCTCGTCGCGCTGACCTGGGTTCACTCGAGCACCGGTCTGAAAATGCCCGTAAGCGCGATCGCGGCTGCCTTGCGTGAGGTGAATGCCGAGCGGGACGCGGAGGATCAGGTTCTGCTGGGCATCGATGCCGTGCATGGTTTTGGCGTCGAAGATACTAATTTTCTGCAGCTTGGCTGCGACTTCTTCATGGCAGGGTGTCATAAATGGCTGTTCGGGCCGCGTGGCACTGGCATCGTAGCCATCAGTGAGCGCGGGCTGGATGCCGTACGCCCCACCATTCCCAGCTTCACGGACGATGCCGTCTTCAGCGCCTGGCTGGAGGGAGCCGACGAACCGCCCGGTGGCAATACGGGGCCGCGGATGACGCCCGGGGGATTCAAGCCGTTCGAGCATCGCTGGGCCCTGTCGGAAGCGTTCGCGCTGCACCGGCAGATCGGTCGCGCGCGTGTTGCTGAGCGAACCCATTTTCTTGCGACGTCCTTAAAGGACGCTCTTGCGGAACATCCGGGCGTGACGCTGCGCACGCCGCGCGATAGCCGGTTTTCCGCGGGAATTGTCTCGTTCGACGTCGATGGCGTGCATCCCAACGCTGTGGTCTCCCGACTGCGGCAGCACGAAATTATCGCTTCCGTGGCGCCCTATGCCGTGCCGCACGTGCGACTTACTCCCAGCATCCGCAACAACGAGCAGGATATAGAGCGCGTCGCCGCAGCGCTGCGATCCATCGCCTAGGATACTATATACGCCGGGAGCGCAGCAGCGCAGGTGTCAACCCCTTGTGCTTGCGCATGGCCGAGGTGAGATGACTCTGGCTCGAAAACCCCGTCAAATAAGCGATGGCCGCGATCGTCAGTTCGGTCTCGACCAGCATCTTCTCCGCGCGGGCGAGGCGCAGATTCAAAAGATACTGATGCGGAGAAATGCCGAAGGTCTTGGCAAAGGCCTGAATGAAATGTCCGGGTGAAAGTTCGCATATTGCGGCAAGGTCGGCGACGGCGAGCTTACGCGCAAAATTCTCATGAAGAAATTCATCGATGCGTCGCGCGGCGCGCAGGGAAAGCCCTCCGGCGACTTTGGACGTGGAGCCCTGGATGTTGGTATAATTGCGCAGCAGGTGGATGCCAAACAAGGTTACCAGTGAATCTATGTAGAATTCGCTGGTTGGCTCGTGGCCGCTCAGTTCAGCCTTCAGCATCTCGGCAATACGGAGCGCGGTGGGATCGATCGTTCCGAAAGGCGGTGCCTGGAGTTCGAGTCCCGTTCTGTCGAACTCCTGTTCGGCCAGTTCCTGCAGGCTTTCCGGTCCGATCGCCACCACCGCATTTTCCCGCATTGCATGCCATTTTGTGCGGCTATCCACATTCGCGGGATTGACAATGATCATCCCGACCGGCGCATCAAACCTTCTCATGGAATCGCTGGCGATTGCCGCCTCGATACCCCGACAGGGCGCGAGCATGACGGCCGCGAAGTGACTCTCGGAAAGGAATTCTTGAGAGCCAGGCTCGCGCACGGAATACACCGCACCGCCCCTGCACGTCGACGCGCGCGGCCCTGCATTTTCCGGAATAAGGTCCAAAGCCTGGGCATGTGCCGACCGCCGCATCTCCTCGACGCGACGATCGGAAGAACCATAATGGCTTTGCATTGATGCCGCCCCCCGACGCATTCATATCGTTTTTTGACTGGATTATTTTCTTGGTATTCGCAAGTGGAAGAGGGGTTGGCCACGGACTTCGCGGTTCACAGTGGCTATTTGGTTACATGGACGGTTGTGTAGGGAAAGCCGGTTAGTTGCGACTTTCCTTGTAGAGGCGTTCATCCTGCAGCGCCCGCAACGCCGCGATTTTTGAGCCCTTTGGTGGCGCGGCGTTATTGTAGGTGATCAGGTCGCCCCTGCGGATCGGCTGCAATACCGTTCCGCGCTCGAGAAGCCCGCAAGGTATGGCCTTTTCCGCGCGTGCGTCGCCTACCGCCATAATCCAGGCACGGTAGGTGTACTCACCGATGGCATCGAGGCGGTCACCCGGCGAGAGATCCTTCTTTGCCACGGCGCAGACCTCGGCGACCGGTGTTTTGAGCGGGACCATGTCCGCCTTGCCGTAAAGTACGACGCGCGCGCAAGTCAGCGGCACTTCCAGCGAGGTGAGGTGATAGGGCCTGTGAAATGTGAAATAGGGCCCGGTGCCCATCTTGAGGTCCTCCATCCGCTCGCGGATGCGCGGATGACCCATCTCGGCGATGACGAAGACGCCGGGGGCCACGCCCTTACCGACGGAATAGTCCACCACGCCGGCGCGTGAGAGCACACCGCCATCCTCCCGAGGTATCAGCGTGGAGGAAAGCTGGTCGAGCGTTGAAGAAGGGCCGTGCATGCCCGGCCTGTCGGGCACAAGGCCGGTCGCGTTGGCGATGGCGGCCATCTCGACCATGGTCTTGGAGCCGTCGACGAACTCGACCAGCATACGCTTGTTCATGTTCCGACGCTTTGCCTCTTCGGCGTAATCGTCGGGCACAGCGTCGATGTTGAGCGGATTGTTCTTGCCTTTGCCCGCGGCCACGATCGGATGGCCCATGGCGGAGACGAACTCGATCAGTTCCATGCAGGCTGAAGGCTCGTCGCCAGCTCCCAGCGAATAGGTAACGCCCAGGCGGTCCGCCTCGCTCTTCAGATACGCGCCGATAGTCACGTCGGCCTCGACGTTCATCATGACGAGATGCTTGCCGTGCTGCATTGCCGACAAGCCGATCTCGGCGCCGACAGAGGGCACGCCCGTGGCGTCGACCACCACGTCGATCAGTTCGCTCTCGACGAGCATTGCCGCGCTCTCGGCAACAGCGATCCTGCCGCTTTCCATGGCTGCCGTCATTGCCAATCCGCTGTCGACGCAGCGGGCGCGGCCGTCCTCGCCATAGGCGATTTTGACAGCTTTCATGGCCGCCTCGACCTTGTGCTCGGCAATGGCACCGACTTCGATTCCGGACATATGCGCAACCCGAGCGACGATGTCGGTCCCCATTTCGCCCGCGCCTACAAGACCGATCCGCACCGGCTTTCCCGACCTGGCGCGTTCGTCCAGGTCGCGTGCCAGTCCGACGGGCGCTACATTCGTGGTCATGATTTTCTCCCGGTGCGGGCCAATGTGTTACAGCCCGTTCTATTCCCGGTAGCCGGTTTGTCAAAGGCCGCGCGCGAATGCCGCAGATTTTCAAACCAGATATGCGGTGATTGCACTTTAACCGGACCGGCCACCGCCTTATGTAGCGGCCAAGTTCTCGGCGCGGCCTTCCTCCTCCCAGGCTCGCCGAGCCGGCCAGCAGTTCTCCTCCCTAGTGCTGGTCGTATTCAGAAGCACCCGCCGGACCTCCTCCCCCGGCGGGCGTTTTTTATGGTTCAAACGCTTTCGGCAGCGCGGAACAATCCTCGCCGGCAAATGGTTCGTGCACCCAAGACGCGGGTCCCACCGCGATGGAGTGTTTCATGCATCACCGACATCACGAATATAGAAACGGACGCGCCATTGCCGCCGTCGTCCTCGGTACCGCGGCGGGTGTGGCGATCTTGGCGGTCGCGCGCAAGGGCATGCGCAAACGCACAATCGTGCAGCCCGAGGATTCACCACGGCGCCTGTGGCGCCGCACCGGAGCGGTAGCCGCGTTGGTCGGCCGCACGGTCACGATCAATCGCCCGCGAGAGGAAGTCTATGCGCGCTGGCGCGATTTTGCCCGGTTTCCCGAATTCATGGAGAATGTTCGCTCGGTCACGCCGATCGACCGGATGCGTTCGCGCTGGGTCATCGAAGCGCCGGCCGGCAGCAGCGTCACGTTCGAGACGAAGATTACCGAGGAGCGCGAGAACGAGTTGATTGCATGGGAAACGGATGCGGATTCGGAAGTGAGCAACAGCGGCCGTGTCCTCTTCCGCGATGCTCCGGGCGGGCGCGGCACGCAGGTCGAGGCGACCATCGCCTACGAACCGCCGGCAGGCGCGGTCGGACGTGCGGCGGCGAAGGTCATGCAGCGCGAACCGCAGATCCAGGTTCGCCGCGAGCTACGCCGCTTCAAGCAATTGATGGAAACGGGCGAGATCGCCACCGCCGCCACGGAGCTTACCGCGCCCCGCGCATAAGGGAGAGTCCATAATGCGAGCGCTTACCTGGCATGGAAAGAGGGACGTCCGCGTCGATACGGTGCGCGACCCGGAAATCGTCAATCCGCGCGATGCCATCATCAAGGTCACCTCGACCGCTATCTGCGGGTCCGATCTTCATCTTTACAACGGCCTCATTCCGGCGCTTACGCCAGGCGATATTCTTGGCCATGAATTCATGGGCGAAGTGGTTGACGTCGGAAAGGACAACAAGAAGCTGAAGAAGGGTGACCGCGTGGTGGTGCCCTTCGTGATTGCATGCGGGCACTGCTTTTTCTGCGAAAAACAGCTCTATGCCGCTTGCGACAACTCCAATCCGGCCGACAAGGCCGACATCTCGGAAATGCTTTACGGGCACCGTGCCGGCGGTTTCTTCGGCTATACGCACCTGACCGGAGGTTATGCCGGTGGGCAGGCGGAATATGTCCGGGTGCCTTATTCGGATGTCGGTCCCATCGTCGTCCCCGATGGCATGGAGGATGATGAGGTGCTCTTCCTCTCCGATATCCTGCCGACAGGCTGGATGGCGGCGGAAAATTGCGAGATCAAAGAAGGCGATACCGTCGCCGTGTGGGGCTGCGGCCCGGTTGGGCTGTTTGCGGTGCAAAGCGCATTAATCATGGGCGCCGGGCAGGTGATTGCGATCGATCACTATCCCCACCGGCTGGAGTTGGCCCGGAAATTCGGCGCCAAGGCCGTCAACTTTAGAAATACCCATGTCTACGAGGCGCTGGTGGAAATGACGGGCGGGATCGGCCCGGACGCTGTCATCGATGCGGTCGGCATGGAAAGCCATGGTTTCGCGGTCGACAATCTCTACGATTATGCCAAGCAGAAGGTGATGCTCGAGACGGACCGGCCGCATGTGCTGCGCCAGGCACTTTATGCGTGCCGGAAGGGCGGGCGTGTGTCCGTGCCGGGTGTCTATGGCGGGTTTGTGGACAAGTTCCCCGCGGGTGCGTTCATGCAAAAGGGGCTGACGCTGCGCACCGGGCAGACGCACATGCAGCGCTATATGCCAAAGCTCTTGGATCTGATCCGCGAAGGCAAGGTGGACACCACCTTCCTGATCAGCCACCGGCTTCCGCTTGAGCAGGCGCCGAAGGGATATCACAAGTTCGCCTTTGAACAGAACGAAACCACCAAGGTCGTGCTGAAGCCCGGTATGCAGTAAAGCGGCGCCGCCGCGTTAATATTCGATGGTTCGACGCGACAGTTGTGAACTGCCATTCATGGCAGTCAGCGCTCTTTCGTGCCCTCTGCCCGGCAGGGTAGGGTGGACACCCAGCGTAAAGCGCAACTGTAAAGTCAATGGCATCGCAGCTTGATTTGCGCAGAGCTTGTGCTAACCCGTGGCCAACCTGCCGAGGAAGATGCCTGCTCATGTCCGTATCGTCAAAAAAAGTCCCACCCCCCGATCTCATCCCGATCAAAAAAGCGCTCCTGTCTGTTTCCGACAAGTCGGGCATTGTCGATCTCGCCCGTGCGCTGGCGGAGCATGAGATCGACCTCGTCTCCACGGGCGGTACGGCGCGGGCACTGACCGGAGATGGGCTCATGGTGCGTGACGTATCAGACCTGACGGGCTTTCCGGAAATCATGGATGGGCGCGTGAAAACGCTTCACCCGAACGTCCATGGCGGTCTCCTGGGCATTCGCGATGACGAGGAACACCGTGCGGCCATGGAGGCCCATGCCATCCAACCCATCGATCTCATCATCATTAATCTCTATCCCTTCGAGGAGGTCCGCTTTGGCGGCGGGGATTACGCAACGACGGTCGAAAACATCGATATCGGCGGTCCAGCCATGCTGCGCGCCGCCGCCAAGAACCACGCCTACGTGACCGTGGTGACCGACCCGGCGGACTACGAACGCGTGCTTCAAGCCTTGAACGAGCACGACGGCGCCGTGCCCTATCGCCTGCGCCAGGAACTGGCGGCAAAAGCCTATGCGCGCACGGCGGCCTATGATGCCGCGATCTCGCAATGGTTCGCCGAAACGCTGCAGATCGAGCAGCCCGAATGGCAAAGCTTCGGCGGCCGGCTGAAACAGGTGATGCGCTATGGTGAAAACCCGCACCAGAAGGCCGGCTTCTACGTGACTGGTGATCGGAGACCGGGCGTGGCGACCGCCAGCCAGACCCAGGGCAAGCAACTTTCCTACAATAACATCAATGATACGGATGCGGCCTTCGAACTCGTCTGCGAATTCGATCCGCAGAAAACTGCGGCAGTCGCCATCATCAAGCACGCCAACCCCTGCGGCGTGGCGGAGGGGGCGTCGCTTGCCGAGGCTTACAAGCAGGCTCTCGCCTGCGATCCGGTCTCGGCCTTCGGTGGCATCGTGGCCCTAAACCGTCCGCTTGACGCGGAAGCGGCGGAGGAGATCGCAAAGATTTTCACCGAGGTTATCATCGCCCCTGACGCGACGGACGAGGCTCAGGCGCTGATCGCCGCCAAAAAGAACCTGCGCCTGCTTCTTACGAACGGTGTCGCGGACCCGCGTCAGCCAGGCCTCACTGCAAAGACCGTTTCCGGCGGACTGCTTGTCCAGACCCGCGACAACGGCAGTGTTGACGATCTTGATCTCAAGGTCGTCACGAAACGCGCTCCGAGCGATAAAGAGATGGCGGACCTGAAATTCGCCTTCCGCGTGGCCAAGCATGTAAAGTCGAACGCAATCGTCTATGCGCGCGACGGTGCGACGATCGGCATAGGGGCCGGCCAGATGAGCCGGGTGGATTCGGCACGTATCGCCGCACGGAAGGCTGAGGACGCGGCCGAAGCCGCGGGGCTGGGGGAGCCGCTCACCAAGGGTTCGGTCGTGGCGTCCGACGCCTTCTTCCCCTTTGCCGACGGGCTTTTAAGCGCCGTGGAGGCAGGCGCGACCGCCGTTATCCAGCCCGGCGGCTCCATGCGTGACGAAGAGGTGATTGCCGCCGCCGACGAGAACGGTATCGCCATGGTGTTCACTGGGATCAGGCATTTCCGGCACTGAGGCTACACCCTCAAGGTTCCACGCGACTGCGGATCATCGGGAGCAGAATCAACCCCAGAACGAACAGCGCGAGAATGGGCGTGACGCCCAGACGTTGTGCCGTTTCGGGCGAAAAGGAGAATGCAGCGTTGGAAAAATAACCCGTTGCCGCGGCCACCGCGAGCGGGCCGATAAAGGTGGTGGCCTTGCCTGAAAGGGCATAAAGGCCGAAGCCCTCGGCGATATGCCCATGGGGCACCTGGTCGACAAGAAGTGTGCGCGAGGAGGCTTGAATCGCCCCGCCGGCCGCCCCGATGAGCCCGCCGGCAACAAAGAAAATCACGTTCGGCAGAGGGCTTGCCGCGTCGAGCGGCATGAAGAAGATCTCCTCGGGCGTGGTCGAGATAACCATAAGGCAGGACAACACGAGAATGAGGATGGAGGCCGTCACAACGGTTTTCGGCCCGAAAGCCTGGTCGACGCGCCCTCCGGCCCAAGCGCCGACCGCACCGGTCGCGGCGGCGATAATTCCGAAGATTCCGATTTGAGTGGTCGACCACCCGAGAACGCCGGCGGCATAAATACCGCCGAAAATATAGAGCGCGTTGAGCGCATCGCGATAGAGCATCGAAGAGATGAGAAAGCTAAAATAGCTGCGCTCGGAAGGCAGGCGGCGAAGCGTTGCGCCAAGCCGCCGCAAACCTTCCCGAACTGCGCCAACCGTTCTGCGGCGCGGCTGGTCGGGTGTGAAAAGAAACATCGGCAGGACGAAGACAACATACCAGAGCGCCGTGAACGGCCCCGATGCTCGGTCGCCTTCTCGCGCGGCCGGATCGAGCCCGAGGATCGGCTCGAGACCGAGCAGCGTACCCCCCGTTTCCGGCGTGGCCGCCATGAGACCCAACACAAGCACGAGCGAGACAAGCCCGCCCACATAACCAAGGCCCCACGCGGAGCCGGAAAGCCGGCCCAGTTCGGATCGTGGCACGAGATTCGGCATCATGGCGTTGTTGAAGACGGCGGCGAACTCCATCCCGAAAACGCCGAGCGCTACCGCAATCAATACGAATGTGAGATTCTCTGTGTCGGGTGTAGCAAACCACAATGCCGAGCAGGCCAGGACACCAATGGTCGAAAGGGCGAAGATCCACGGCTTGCGCGGTCCGGATGCATCGGCGATGGCGCCGAGCACAGGTGACGAAAGCGCAATCAGAAGACCGCCGATGCCGGTCGCTAGCCCCCATAATTCCTGACCTCGTGCCGAGTCCGAGGCGACAGCGGCAGCGAAATAGGGGCCGAAGACGAAAGTAAGAACGAGCGTGTGAAAAGGCTGCTGCGCCCAATCGAAGAACATCCAGCCCCAGATACCGCGGCGGTTCACCGTCAGGCCACTGCCCGTCGGCACGACTCCCTCAGCCTGATTCAAGTGTTCAGATCCGCAATCAGTCCCGCGGCAACCGTCAGGCGCGAGATGGAAAGGTCGCCCGTATCTATCAGCGACTGCAGCCGCTCGCGTACCCGCGCCACGCGCGAATCGCCTGCCTCGACCCACCGCTGGGCCGGGTTATCCGCATCGGGATAGGTTGAGAGGGCGGTGATCGTGATGTCGCGCCTGGCGGCGTCGATGGTATCCATGGCCCGGGCTCGCGCCAGGCCGTCGTAGTAATCGGCCGGCGTGAGCGAGTCCGCTGCCGCCTCTATGCGGCTCAACCGAAACGCCTCGCTGATCGCGAAGAAGGTCGACGCCGCCCTGGACAGTTCCGCCTTGGCGGTGTCTGCGGCATGCGCGATATCGGGAACGAGCACCGCGACGTCGAGGAAGGCAAGCTGCCTTGCCAGATCCGCCGGCACATCCTCTCCTTCGAGAGTCCTGACGGTCTCGTTCATGCCGTTCTTGAGGAAGTCGGTCATGACGGTATCAAGCTGCGGCTCGAGCGTCCGGCGCGCCTCGGCCAAACGGCGGATCCGCTCGCCCGTGTTGCCTTGTCCGGCCCCGGTCTTCAGCTGCCAGGCGGTTGCCGTGACGATCAGCTTCCAAACACGCTGGTAGAGCCCAAGCTGTACCTGGCCGTCGATCCGGTTGTCCAGCGCATCGATGGCTGCATAGAGGGATCGCAGGTCAAAGCCGTCGCGCACGACCGCGTAGGCAGCGACGATCTCCGACGCCGGGCGGCCGGTCATGTCCTGTAGCTGGGTAATGAAGGTAGGCCCACCCCGATCGATAACGTCATTGGCAAGCTCGGTGGCGATGATCTCGCGCCGCAGCCGATGGTCGCGGATTTCCCCCGCATACTGCTCGCGCATCTGCGTCGGGAAATAGTCGAAGAGGTCGCTCTCGAAATGAGGTTCGTCAGGCAGGCCGCTTTCGACCAGCTCATCGAACAGCACGATCTTGGCATAGGCGAGCAGAACCCCGATTTCCGCTCTTGTCAGGCACTCGCCACGACCTTGCCGTTCGGCGATCGCTTCCGGACCGGGGAGGAACTCCACGGCCCGGTCCAGGTGCCCCTGGTTCTCGAACATCGTCATCATGCGCGCCTGATGCGGCAGCTCGGAAACACCTCGCCGCTCGACCATGGAGATGGCCAGAGTCTGGCGGTAGTTGTTCTGGAGCACGAGCCCGGCCACATCCTCGGTCATCGCAGCAAGCAGCTCGTTGCGGTCGGGGCGCGTAAGACGGCCGGAGCGCATGGCCGCTGCGAGCGCGATCTTGATGTTAACCTCCATGTCGGAGGAATTGACCCCGGCGGAATTATCGATCGCGTCGGAGTTGCAGCGCCCGCCATGCAGATCGTACTCGATCCGCGCGCGCTGGGTCAGACCGAGGTTAGCCCCCTCACCAATCACCTTGGCTCCGACTTCGGGGGCGGTGATGCGGACGGCATCGTTGGCGCGGTCGCCTACATCCTGGTTGGACTCGCCGGCTGCGCGTACATAGGTGCCGATGCCGCCGAACCACAACAGGTCGGCGGGTGCCTTCAGGATCGCGCGTATGACCTCCGCCGGGGACCCGGTGGTCTCCTCCATGCCGATGGCGTCGGCCGCCTCCCGGCTCAACGTGACCTGCTTCTGTGCACGGGAGACGATGATGCCGCCCTTGGAAAGCTTGGATTTGTCGTAATCCTGCCAGGTGCAGCGGCCCATGCCGAACAGCCGCTTCCGCTCGGCATAGGAAATCATCTCGTCCGGATCGGGGTCGATGAAAATGTCCCGGTGATCGAATGCGGCAATCAGCTTTGTACACGGGGAAAGCAACATGCCGTTTCCGAACACGTCGCCCGACATATCGCCCACGCCGACGGCAGTGAACGGCTCGCTCTGTATGTCGCGGTTCATCTCACGGAAATGCCGCTTCACCGCCTCCCATCCGCCGCGCGCTGTAATTCCCATCTTCTTATGATCGTATCCGGCAGAACCGCCGGAAGCGAAGGCGTCGTCCAGCCAGAAATCATGCGCCTGGCTGATCTCGTTGGCCGTGTCGGAGAAGGTGGCCGTGCCCTTGTCGGCGGCAACGACGAAATAGGGATCGTTGTTGTCGTGGCGAACCGTGTTCTCAGGCGGCACGACCCTGTCCGCGTCAAGATTGTCGGTGATCGACAAGAGGGAGGATATGAAATTGATATAGGCCCGCCTGCCCGCCTCGAAGACAGCCTGCCTGTCACTGCCGGCCGGCAGCCGCCGCGGATAGAACCCACCCTTTGCGCCGACCGGCACGATGACGCCATTCTTCACCTGCTGCGCCTTGACGAGACCCAGCACCTCCGTGCGGTAATCCTGCGCCCGGTCCGACCAGCGCAGCCCGCCGCGCGCCACTGGCCCGTAGCGCAGATGCACACCCTCCACGTCCGGACCGTAGACGAAGATCTCGCGCCAAGGCCGCGGCTGCGGCAGACCTTCGACTGCGCGCGAGTCCAGCTTTAACGCCAGCGATGTTTGCGCAAATTGCGCGCTGTCTGCGAAATAATTGGTGCGCAGTGTGGATTTGATGAGGTTTAGGAAGCGGTTGATGATCGTGTCGTCATCGAGGCTCGGTACACTCTCGAGTGCCTCTTCGATCTCCGTTTCAATTTTACGAGCCTGTTCCCCCGCCGAAGCGTCTCCCGCTTGGGCGGGGTCGAAGCGCGCCACGAACAAAGCGAAGAGCTTGGCGGCGATGTGGGGATAGCGATTGAGGGTATTGGCGATGAAGCCCTGGCTTTGCGGAATGCCCGACTGATGCAGGAATCGGCTGTAAGCGCGCAGAACGGAGATCTCGGAGGCTCTGAGCCGCGCCGTTTGCGCCAATGCATTCAACCGGTCATTGTCGTGATCCTGGCGCCAGACCGCGTGGAAGACCTCCTCGAACAGAGCGCCGTCATCCGAAAGATCGATCTTACTGTCATCGAACGCGCTCTCCAGTTCCATGTCGTGCAGAAAGACCTGATCCTCGCCGGGCTCGCCGATCTCGAAAGTGCGCTCGCTGATGACGCGGAATCCCATATTCTCCAGAAGCGGCACGCGCCGGCTAAGCGCCACCGGCGCGCCGAAGTGATAAATCTTCAGCGCCGCCTGATCGGGCTCTTGATCCCCGCGGCGGTGGAAATCGATAGCAATGGGATTTTCCGCTGACAGCGTCTCGATGCACGCTGCATCCGCCAGCGCCGTCTTAGGTTCGAAGCTGTTGCGGTAGCTCTCCGGGAAGGCGGCGGCCAGGGCGGCGATATCGTCCCTGGCGCCCGAAACCTCCACCGCGTCCTGCAGCGCATCATCCCAGGTGCGCACGATGTTCCGAACGGCAGATTCCAGCTTCTCCGGCTCGATCCGTGGTGTCTTGCCACCTGAACGGCCGATGATGAAATGAACCCGCGCCAGCGAACCTTCCGGAAAGGCCGGATAATAGGCTGAGACCCGCCCATCGAACGCGGTTTTCAGGTATTCTCCGATCTCGGCGCGAGCCTGGGAATCGTACCGGTCGCGCGGAACGAAGACGATGACCGAGACGAAACGGTCGAACCTGTCGATGCGGTAGAGCACGCGAACGCGCGGGCGGTCGCCGAGGGCCAGGATTGCCTCGGCATGTTTGCGCAGTTGCGTGACGCTGATCTGGAAAAGCTCGTCGCGGGGATAGGATTCCAGCACATTGATCAGCGCCTTACCCGAGTGGTCGGTCGGCGCAAATCCGGAGCGCGCGATCAAGGCCCGCGTCTTGGACCGCAGATACGGGATTTTCATGACCGAGCGCGTGTAGGCGGTCGAGGTAAAGAGACCGACGATGCGCAACTCGCCCGTCAGCTCGCCTTCCTCGCTAAATGTCTTCACCCCTATATAATCCAGATGGACACGGCGATGGACCAGCGAGCGTGCGTTCGCCTTGGTGACGATGAGCGGGTCGGGCCCGTGCAGGAACGCGCGAATTTCAGGGGTGGTAGATACCGGCTCGCCGCCCCGGCGCAGCACAAGGACGTTCGGGTCAGCTAGGATGCCCAAGCCCTTTTTGTCGGCGCGCTCGAGCGTCCCGTCTTCTTCGCTGCCGGTGTAGCGGAACTCGCGCATCCCGAGGAAGGTGAAGTTGTCGTCGCGCAGCCATTCCAAAAACGCGACGGCCTCGGCGACCGCATCTTCCTCCAGCGGGATGGGCGCATAGCGCAGGCGCGTTATCTCTTGGTCGAGGCGCGCCAGCATCGGTTTCCAACCAGTAACGGCCGCCCGGACCTGCAAGAGGATACGAGCCAGCCCCTCCCGCAGCTTTTCGCATCGCTCGGGCGAAATGCGCGGCACATGCACGTGCACAAGGCTCACACGCCCGACATCGCCCGACATCTTTGCGCTTCCATCGCCCACCACCCCGCCGCGGCCGGCACTGTGATCGCGAACCGCGACAATCGGATGCAGCACCAGCGTCGGTTCGGGCGTGGACCCGGTGATCTCGGCCATCACCGAATCGAAAATGAAGGGCATATTGTCGTTGACGATCGTGACCGTCGTGACGGCGCGCCCGGCGCACTCAATGCCGGGATCGGCTTCCACATGGATGGTGCTTTTCCCGGGGGCATGCTCCGTCAGGGCAGCCAGAGCAAGCTCGACGGAGCGATCTATGGCCGCCGCGTCATAATTCGCCAGATCTTCCGCCGGCGCGCGCGAAACGAGGAGTTCCCGCAAACGCGCTTCATCCGACGTGGCGGGCTGTTCTGCGTGTGAAATCTTCGCCGACTTTGCTTTCACGCCCATGCGGGGACCCTCCCGAAAAACTTGCTGTATGTTTGGCACAGATACGTCATTTTGACGAGCCCGTGGACTTGCCGTCCACCTGCTATGTTACCGATGGAGGTGTAAACATAATGACGACCCGCGTAACCGCACTTGATCTCCCCAAACCCGAACTTGGTGAGGAGACACGCGCATATTTCGCTAAATGCGAGGAGAAGCTGGGCCTCGTGCCGAACGTCCTGCGAGCCTACACATTCGATGAAGCGAAGCTGCGCGCCTTCACCGACATGTACAACGACATGATGCTGGGCGAATCCGGGCTCAGCAAGCTTGAGCGCGAAATGATCGCAGTCGCGGTCTCCAGCGCAAACCACTGCTATTACTGCCTGACGGCCCACGGCGCGGCGGTGCGCCAGCTCTCGGGCGATCCGGCGCTCGGCGAAATGATGGTGATGAACTATCGGGCGGCTTCGCTGACGACGCGCCATAAGTCCATGCTGGATTTTGCCGTGAAGCTGACTGAAACGCCGGAAAAGGTCGAGGAACCCGACCGGGAAGCGCTCCGCGAGGCAGGCTTTACCGAGCGGGATATCTGGGACATTGCGTCCGTTGCCGCCTTCTTCAACATGACGAACCGCGTGGCCACGGCGGTCGATATGCGCCCCAATGATGAATACCATTCCATGGCCCGATGATTTGACTGCTATCGCGATACGATGATGCGCGCCTGCGTTGAAAGTGCCGGCAGCAGGCGACCCATGACGGTAGGCGAAACGGCAATACAACCTTCCGTGGGTGAAAAGCTTGGCTTTGCGATGTGCAGGAATATAGCGCTGCCCAGGTTCCGGCCGCGCGATGTGATGTTCCAATCCAGAACCACGCAGACATCGTAAAGCCTGTCCTCGCGCAGCATCGCTTCATGGCTGGCGGCGAAGGGCAGCCGCACCGGCCGGTTGTAATTGGCGTTGTCCGGCGCGTCGCACCAGCCAAGATCCGGTCGGATGGGAAACGCGGGAAGACGGACCGGACCAACCCCTGACTTGCGGCGATCGGAACGGTAGTAAATCCTCAACGGACGCATGGAGGCAAGCGGCGTGGCCCCGTCCCCCTCGCGTTTGCGCGATTCGATGCCGCCGCGCCCAAGTGCGCAGGGATAAACGACGCCGTTATAACTAATCAGCCCCTCCTGCGGTTTTCCGGGACGGGGACGCACCGTAAAAACGGCGCCTTTGGTCTTCCGCGTCAGCATGTGGTAGCCTGACCATGTTTTAGGAACAAAATCGCCATAATGAACAATTATTTGTTGCTGGCTTTCATACTGGTCTTATTACCTCTACACAAAGCAATATGGGGGCTGGTTTAAATCTGTCGGGTTAAAAATCAACGGACTGAAACATGACGCCACGCACCATCCTGATCGTCGACGACGACGACGATCTTCGGTCAACGCTGGTCGAGCAGCTTGCCCTGTACGAGGAATTCGAGCTGCTCGATGAAGCCGCGGCCTCCAAAGGTATTCAGGCCGCCCGCAACGGCATGGTCGATCTTACGATCATGGATGTCGGCCTGCCTGACATGGATGGCAGGGAAGCGGTTAAGATCCTGCGCAAGGGCGGCTATCGCGCTCCCATTATCATGCTGACGGCCCAGGACACCGATTCGGATACGATTCTGGGGCTGGAAGCTGGGGCTAACGACTATGTGACGAAGCCCTTCCGCTTTGCCGTGCTTCTGGCGCGTATCCGCGCCCAGCTGCGCCAGCACGAACAGAGCGAAGACGCCCGCTTTTCCGTCGGTCCGTATACGTTCAAGCCGAGCCAGAAACTTTTGGTGGACGAGCGTGGCAGCAAGATCCGCCTTACTGAGAAAGAAGCCGCCATCATCCGCTATCTCTATCGGGCCGAGCAGAAGGTGATCACGCGCGATGTTCTGCTCGAGGAGGTGTGGGGCTACAATTCCGGCGTGACCACACACACGCTCGAAACGCACGTCTATCGTCTGCGGCAAAAGATCGAACGCGATCCTTCCAAAGCCGAAATTCTTGTGACAGAAAGCGGCGGATACAAGCTCGTGCCCTGATTCTGCGGCATTTTCACCGCAGGTTGCAGGGATCGGGACGGGGACGATCGCATGGCGCTGGATGACGATATCCGCGTGCTGGCCGCGGTAAAGCTTTTCCGTGGCTTTACACGCGAACAGTTGCGCCTCATGGCTTTCGGGGCCGAGACAATCACGCTCGCCGCCGGGCGTAAACTCTATGCCGAGGGTGCCGTGGCGGACTGCGCCTTTGTCATTGCCTCCGGCACCGTCGCCCTTTACCGCCAGGACGGTGACAAACGCACCACGCTATCCACACACGGGCCCGGAACAATCCTCGGTGAGCTGGCCCTGATCGCTGAATCCGAACGTCCCACGAGCGCCTCGGCGCAAACCGAGATGACGGTCATCCGACTCAGCCGCACCATGTTTCGCCGCATTCTGGAAGAGTTTCCCGAGACGGCCGTCGAGCTGCACCGGCGCATCACCGCCGACCTGGAATCCATGCTGGAGCGGATGCGGGCCGCGGCCGAAAGATCCGGCAACGGGAAATAGCGGACACAAGGCTAAAAAGAAAAGACCGGCACAATGGCCGGTCCCTTCAAAGGTTGCCTGAGAGCGGAAACTACGATTCTTTCGGCTCCAGAACCTGGCGGCCGCGATACATGCCCGTCTTCAGATCGATGTGATGCGGACGGCGCAGCTCGCCGGAGTCCTTGTCTTCCACATAGGTCGACTGCTTGAGCGCGTCGGCCGAACGCCGCATGCCGCGCTTCGACGGTGTCGTTTTTCTTTTCGGTACAGCCATTGCACTCTCCGGTAAATCTCGACGACCCCTCGCGGCCCTCACAAGGAGCTTCCGCAAATCCGGCCATGTTCAGAAAATTCCGCGCTCCTATACACGGGAAGGAGCGCCTTGGCCAGTAGGTAGGCCCATTTTTTGAATTCCGCAAGCCCGCGCTCAATCGGGGTCGTCCGTCTCGGCACGAATATCGTACCGGGAAACGAGCTCGGGATGGATAAGCCCGGCGTGCAACATGAGCAGAATGAGCTTGGCGTCCTCACTCTCGCCTTGCTCCAGCGCCGCTTCCAGGCGCTGCGTTGCCGCGGAAAGCCGACCCTGCGTATTTTCCCGCGCAAACTGATCCGCCCCCAACACGCACAGCGCCATCAACTCGCCTGCGGGAGGATAGGCCGTCGGCGACGGTTCTTCCGTCCGCTCGCCTCCGATTACGCTGACGGCGGCGAGCTTCACCCCTTCGGGAATTTGCAGGGGGTGGAGCCCGGCCTCTCGCAACGCCGCATCGAGCCGCCGCAAATTCTCGGACCGCCCGAACCGGCCGAAGAAGCCAATGGAGGTGCCGCGCCTGACCATCTTTGTCACTCCTTCGGCTGCAGGCAGGAAATATAGGCACCGGCCTTGCTTGCGCGTTCCTGAATAATCCGGGCTAGTCGACTGAGGTTGTTTGAAGGACGGGCTGGATTGCGCCCGGCCGGATTCGGCAAGGTAACGGCGAGCAAGGCGGCTTCCCGCGCCGTGAGATTCTGCGCAGCCTTGCCGAAATGATGCCGTGCCGCTGCTTCAATGCCATAGATACCCGGCCCCCATTCCGCGATGTTGAGATAGATTTCCATGATGCGCCGCTTCGGAACAACGGCATCGAAATAGATCGCCAATGGCGTCTCGATAGCTTTCCGCGCGAAAGAGCGTCCCGGCCACAGGAAGAGGTTTTTTACGGTTTGCATGGGGATGGTGGACGCACCGCGCGGTTGTGCACCTGAAAGTGCATCCTGCACCACCGTCTTGACGGCGCCCCAATCCACCCCGCCATGGCTACAGAACTGGCCGTCTTCCGACATCATCACCGCGTAGATGGCGGTATTGCCCGCCTCGTCGAGCCGAACCCATTGCCTGTCATAACCGTGCAGAGCGGCCAGGTCGGCAAGCATGAGTGTGGAAACAGGTTGGACCATCGGGAGGCGGTAAAGAAGTGTCAGCCCCAGCGGCAGGAGGAGAACGATGACGAGCACTGCCGCGAGCCCGCGCAGCAACCTTGCGCGCAGACGCCGCCTACGCCCCTTGTTTCGGCGGCGCCCGCCCTCCTTCCTTTCTGCATCCACTGTCGGTGCAGGCAATCCCACTCTCCCAACTTTCAGTCCCTTTCGCATAGCTTCCGGTTGCGACGCTGGCAAGCAAAGCCGAGGCCCTTGACCGCGGCGCCGATTAGGGCCATCGCTCGCCGCATGGAAGAACCGACCGCCTTTCCCTTCGAAGAATTGCTCGCCCTGCGTGCCGAAGAAGTCGAGAGCCAGTTGCGCCTGCTGCTGGATACGCGACCCCGCGAAGGTGAAATCGCCAGACCGGAAGACCTGGTCGCGGCGATGCGGCACGGCGTGCTCAACGGTGGAAAACGTCTCCGGCCCTTTCTGCTGATGGAGACTGCCGCCCTGTTTGATGCCGGCGGTGAAGCCGTGCTGCGGGCCGCCTGCGCGCTTGAATGTGTGCACTGCTATTCGCTCATTCATGACGACCTGCCTGCAATGGACGACGACGACCTGCGCCGCGGACAGCCGACCGTTCACCGCCAGTTCGACGAGGCCACCGCGATACTGGCCGGCGACAGTCTGCTGACCTACGCCTTCGATATCATCGCCGATGCGGAGACGGATCTGCCTGCCGCAACGCGGCTTGCGCTCGTGAAGGGGCTTGCGCGCGCCGCCGGCCTGGGCGGCATGGCCGGCGGCCAGGCACTCGATCTCGCGGCAGAGCGCGAAACGCCGGGCGAACAGGAGATCGTGCTGCTACAGGCCATGAAGACCGGCGCACTCATTCGTTACGCCTGCGAAGCCGGCGCGATTGTCGGCGAGGCGGGGGCGGCCGAACGGGAGCGGCTGTCGGCATTCGGTGAGGCGATCGGGCTCGCCTTCCAACTTGCCGACGATCTTCTCGACCTCACCGCCAGCCCGGAAACGATGGGCAAGGCGACCGGCAAGGACGCCGCCGCGGGAAAGGCAACACTCGCCGGGCTCCATGGTGAGGATTGGGCTCGCAGCCAGCTATGCGGTCTGGTCGCCCAGGCGGAGGAACTGCTGGAGCCGTTTGGCGAAAAGGCAGCCATTCTGCGCCATACGGCACGTTTTGTCGCCCACCGGGACCGGTAGGAACATGAGTTAGTCCGGATCGAGCAGGCGTGGCCCTGGGCCGGTCTCGGCCAATTCGTCGAAAGGGTTGCGCAGCGGACAGCTCTCCACCGAAAGGCAGCCGCAGCCGATGCACTCGTCCAGATGATCGCGGAGCTGCGTGAGCTTTCGGATACGCGCATTTAGATCGGAGCGCCAATGCTCGGAGAGTTTGCGCCAGTCACTTGCATTTGGGGTTCTCTCTTCAGGAAGCGTGTTGAGCGCTTCCCGGATCGTCGCAAGCGGTATTCCCAACCGCTGCGCAACTTTGATCACCGCCACCCTCCGCAGAACGTCACGGCCATAGCGCCGTTGATTGCCTGCAGTACGATGACTCAAGATGAGCCCCTTCGATTCATAAAAGTGCAGTGCGGAAACGGCAACACCGATGCGCCGCGCCACTTCTCCCACACTCAATTCCCGCGAAATTCGCGGACGGATTTTCTCCGGCATAAAAACTCCAATTTGTTCCTTGACCTCAATTAAGCTTGAGGAATTACACCCTGTGCGTCAATCCGATGCAAGGAGAAAATCATGTCGGAAAAAATCTCTGTTGCGGTCATATACGGCAGCACACGCGCGGGACGCTTCTGCGAAACTGTGGCACGCTGGGTTTTGCGCCAGCTGGAAGGCGATAGCAGGTTCGAGGTCGATATCATCGATCCAGGCGGCAAGACACTGCCAATGGCACCGGGCGACCCGATCGCTCCGGAACTCATGCAGAAGCTGGAAAGAGCGGATGCATTTATCGTCATCACGCCGGAGTACAATCGCAGCTATCCGGCCGCGTTGAAGGCTCTTATCGACTCGGCGCATCGCGAGTGGCAATCCAAGCCCGTTGCCTTTGTCTCCTATGGCGGCATTTCGGGCGGGCTGCGTGCGGTCGAGCATCTGCGCCCAGTTTTCGCCGAACTCCATGCCGTGACGTTGCGCGACACGGTCAGCTTTGCCAATCCCTGGCAGCGCTTTGCGCCGGATGGCACGATGCAGGACGACTCCGCACCTGCGGAAGCCATCGCGCGCCAACTCGCCCACCTCGACTGGTGGGCGCGCGCGCTCAAGAATGCGCGGCTTGCCACTCCGTACGAGGAGATTGCGGCATGACGGTCCATATTTCCAAAGCCGGCGCGGAGATCGAAAACGCACTTGCGCCCACACCCGCCGTTCTCATCAATACCTTTGTCGCGAAGCCGGGGAAGCTCGATGCATTCCTCGCAGTGCAAGCGGCCGAGCTTAGCCGCTTAACGGAGCAGAGCCCGCCGGCGGGATGGCGAGGCAGCCGACTGCATCGTTCGCTAGACGATGACAAGGCGGTGATGGTGACCGTGTTCGACACCGTCGAGGATCACCAGCGCTGGCTTCGAACCGACGAGTTCCTCAACCATGTGAAGATCATCGAAGATTTTCTCGAGGATGGCAGTCCCGGCTACTACGAAATCGTGGCGAGCGCCGGACACTTGTAGCTAGGGATTGGGCGAAGGCCGGTGCGGACCGAGGCACCGGCTCTCGCCCGTTTACATTAATTCAAGATTAATGCCGATCATCGATTTTAACCAAAGGGGTAAGATTCGTTGGGGGGCCTTGATGTCGACCGTGATGACACGTCGATATATGCATCGCAGGATGGTTGCGGTTCTGGCCGGCGTTGTGCTTGTCGTCGTCGCGGGCACGGGGGTTTTGCTGTGGCAGGCCGAAAACGCAAAAAAGCAGGCCCGCTTCAGCGCGTTGATTTCCCACATGGCAGACGCCACCAGCGATGTCATCTACAGTGCGTTGCGGCTGGAGCACATGAGCGCGCATGGCCTGGGGAGCGGGCATTCGGCACCAGGCCACAATCCGCGCCATGGCGAAGCGGCTGCCGGTGGCAGTCCGCAGATCCCGAGCGATGCTCATGAGCAGTTGACGGAGGCCCTGACGCGCCTGGAAGCGGCTTACAACGCAATGGAAAAGGCCGCGAAGGGCGATCTCACGATGCTGGAAAGCCGGCGTAACTCCGATCCCGAATCGGTTGCCGATGAGGGAAGCGACCTGCTTTTCGACGGCATCTCGGAGACGAACGCGCCGCAGTCGGTCCTTGAGTTCTGGACGGGCGAGAACGGCCATACGCCGCTTCGCGTCGAATTGAACAGCATCATGTCGCTTGCCAAGCGGGCCGACATGTTCAGCAATCATTCCGTGCCCGCTGCCCGGCGCGTCTTTACCGATCTCCAGCAACTGGCGAACACGAAAGTCAGACCGCGCCTCAATACGATTTCCGATACGCTTAACCGCCAGATGGTGACCACCTACGGTGCGTTGCAAATCATCCTGGTGATCGTCGGGTTCGGGATCGTTCTGGCGACGCTGGTGGTCGGGGCGCGCATTTTCCTCCCCATGGTGCGGCGTATCCATGACGCGCACCAGGAACTCCATGACACCAACGTTTCCCTGGCAGCCGAAAAACAGCGCGCCCAGTCCGCCGACAAGGCCAAGTCCGAATTCCTGGCCAATATGAGCCATGAAATCAGAACGCCGATGAACGGCGTCATGGGGATGGCGGAGCTACTGGCCAACACCGAACTGGATCAGCGCCAGACCACGTTTGTCGACATTATCGTGAAATCGGGCACGTCGCTTCTCACGATCATCAACGACATCCTGGATTTTTCCCGTATCGATGCCGGCCAGTTAAGCCTCGAATCCGCACCCTTCCGCCTCGGCGAGGCGATCGAGGACGTGGCCACGCTCGTCTCGCCCCGCGTGGCGGAAAAGGACCTGGAACTGATCGTGCGCGTCGATCCGGAGCTGCCTCTGTCCTTTGTCGGCGACATGGGGCGCTTCCGTCAGATCGCCACCAATCTGGTTGGCAACGCCGCCAAATTCACCGAACGCGGCCACATCCTGATCGATGTCTCGGGCGAGGTAGTTGGAAATCAGGCGGAAATCATGGTCCGTGTGGAAGACACCGGCCCGGGAATTCCCGACGAAAAACTCGAAACGGTGTTTGAGAAATTCGCTCAGGTGGATTCCTCCTCCACGCGTCGCCATGAGGGCACGGGCCTGGGCCTGGCCATCGCCGCACGTCTGGTCGAGCTGATGAGCGGGCGCATCGGTGTGGAAAGTACGGTTGGCGAAGGTTCCACCTTCTGGTTCACCCTGCCGCTGGAAGTCGACCGCGAGCACGCCCGGCCGAAGCCGGTCCCCGTCGATGTTTCCGGGGCACGGGTGTTGGCGATCGACGATAACGCCATCAACCGCGACATCCTGCAGGAGCAGCTGAGAAGCTGGGGCTTCGACAGTGCGGCCGTGGACAGCGGCGAACTCGGGCTGGCCTTTCTGCATCACACGGAGAAACTTGGTTCACACGTGGACTGCATCATCCTCGATTATCAAATGCCCGGGCTGAACGGCGCCGAGGTTGCCCGGCGAATACGGGCGAATCCGGGCAGCGCTCATATTCCCATAGTCCTGCTGACCTCCGTGGACCAGGCCGAGACCAGCCGCTTGGCGGTTGATTGCAGGATTGCCGCCGTTTTGCACAAGCCGACCCGGTCCTCAGCTCTTCTGGAAACGATCGTCGCCGCCATGCAGGCCTCCCGCTCCGCCACCGGCCCGGAAACTCCTCCACAACCAACTCCGGCACCGCGTCTGGTCAGCCGCACCGAGGCCACGCCGCGCCGCTCGGAAACAAAAAGCCGGATCGACGTGCTCGTGGCCGAGGACAATGAGGTGAACCAACTGGTCTTCAGCCAGGTGCTTGACGAGCTCGGCTTCAACTATCGCATTGCCGGAAACGGGCGGACCGCGGTGAAAATGCATCGCGCCCTGCAGCCCCGCCTCGTGCTGATGGATATTTCCATGCCGGAGATGAACGGGATCGAGGCAACCGAGGCTATCCGTGAGGCAGAACGCCCGATGAGCAGCTACACACCAATTATCGGCATCACCGCCCACGCACTCACTGGAGATCGGGAAAAGTGCCTGGAATCCGGGATGGACGATTACATGTCGAAGCCGATCTCACCGGAAAAACTGGCGGCGAAGATCGAACGCTGGCTGGACGAGGAGGCCATGGTGGCAACAGCGTGACGGACACGCCGCACGAGGAAATGCTGGTCTACTCTTATTGATGCACGGCGGGCCGCAATTTCACCAAAGATCATCTTGAAATCTCCACGCCGGCAGTGGGAGATTCGCAATGGGAAAAATTCTGATTGGCCTTCTTCTGATCGTGGTTGCGGTCTATTTCTGGAATGCTTCGTGGCTTGCGCCGCTTCCGGAAAATCCAGCGATACAGGTCATTGCGCATCGCGGGGTGCATCAGACCTTCAACCGTGCCGGGATCGGCAACCAGACCTGTACCGCCAAGCGCATTTTCCCTTCCACCCACTCTTTCATAGAGAATACAATTCCCTCGATGCGGGCGGCATTCGAAGCAGGCGCGGATGTCGTAGAGATCGACGTGCATCCCACGAAGGATGGAAAGTTTGCCGTAATTCACGACTGGACTCTCGACTGCCGCACGGACGGCAGCGGCGTGACGCGCGAACACGATATGGAATCGCTCAAGGCGCTCGACGTCGGCTACGGCTACACGGCTGACGATGGCCGGACATATCCCTTGCGCGGCACGGGCGTGGGTCTGATGCCGGCGCTATCAGAGGTGTTGGAGACCTTTCCGGATCACCGCTTCCTCATCAACTACAAGAGCCGAGAGGCCCGCGAGGGCGATATGCTGGCGGCGAAACTCGCCGAACACCCGGAGTGGCGGAGCAGCATATGGGCCGTCTATGGCGGCGATGCGCCGACGAACCGCGCTGTGTCGCTCATCGACGGTCTCAAAGGGTTCGGCGCGTCCGCTGTAAAGACCTGCCTGATGCGTTACATGGCGCTTGGCTGGACGGGACACGTGCCGCAAGCCTGCCGCGACACCTATGTGATGGTCCCGCTCAATCTCAGAAGACTGATGTGGGGCTGGCCCGACCGCTTTCACGCCCGTATGAAATCCGTCGGGAGCGAGATCATACTGATCGGGCCGTATTTCGGCGGCGATAGCGGCACGTCCGGCATTGATACGCTCGATCAGTTGGAGCAAGTGCCGGAAAATTTCAACGGATATGTGTGGACCAACCGCATCGAGGTGATCGGCCCGGCGCTGGCCAAGCGATAGGCTACTCAGCGGCGGCTTTGCCTTGACCGAAGCGGTATTCGATGTAATCGGCCACCATCTTTTCGAAGTCGCCGGCAATATTCGGCCCGCGCAAGGTGGCAGCCTTTTTGCCGTCGATGAAGACCGGCGCGGCCGGCGTTTCGCCTGTTCCGGGAAGCGAAATGCCGATATTCGCGTGTTTGGATTCTCCCGGCCCGTTGACGATGCAGCCCATCACGGCCACCTGCAGCGCCTCGACGCCCGGATATTTTTCGCGCCAAACGGGCATATTCTTGCGCAGATCCCCCTCAATCTTCTGCGCCAGTTCCTGGAACACCGTCGAGGTGGTGCGTCCGCAACCCGGGCAGGCCGCCACGACCGGCACGAACTGCCGGAAGCCCATCGTCTGCAGGAGTTCTTGGGCGACCTGCACCTCGCGGGTGCGGTCGCCGCCGGGCTCCGGCGTCAGCGAAATGCGGATGGTGTCGCCGATGCCTTGCTGGAGCAGGATTCCCATGGCGGCGGAAGAGGCCACAACCCCCTTCGTACCCATGCCGGCTTCGGTCAGACCCAAGTGCAGCGCATGGTCGGAGCGGCGCGCAAGCTCCGTGTAGACGGCGATCAGATCCTGCACCTGGCTCACTTTGGCCGACAGGATGATGTGGTCGCGAGCCAAACCGATCTCCTCGGCGAGTTCTGCCGACAGGAGTGCCGATTGGACGATGGCCTCGCGTGTGACCTCCTGGGCGGTCAGGGGCGAGCCCTTGGCCTGGTTTTCGTCCATGAGGCGTGTGAGAAGCTCCTGGTCGAGCGAGCCCCAGTTTACGCCAATGCGCACTGGCTTGTCGTACTTTATGGCCATTTCGATAATGGCCGCGAACTGTCGGTCCTTCTTTTCCTTAAAGCCGACATTGCCGGGATTGATGCGGTATTTCGCCAGCGCTTCGGCGCAGGCCGGGTGATCGGCAAGCAGCTTATGGCCGATATAATGAAAGTCGCCCACGAGCGGCACGTCGTGCCCGAGCCGATCCAGACGCTCGCGGATCTTCGGCACAGCGGCAGCGGCCTCGTCGCGGTCCACGGTAATGCGCACGATCTCCGAGCCCGCGCGGTGGAGCGCGGCAACCTGGGCGACGGTGGAATCCACGTCCGCCGTGTCCGTGTTGGTCATCGACTGGACGACGACAGGGGCCTCGCCGCCGACCGAGACGCCGCCGACACCCACCCCGACGGAATGCCGGCGCGGGAAAGGAGAGGAAAAGTAACCAGCCATTTCGGCAGCTCCTGCAGGGACGTTATAGGCCTAGCGTTCAGGTGTATAATCCCAATCCCTATGTCAATCCCGGTGGAACCCTAAGTCGGCATTCGGTACGCGCGAGATCAGCTGAACGCTTCGGCTTCTGCCTTACTTTCCGCGGGCCTGCCAGACACCTGGCGATGGCGCCAGATGCCGAACACGACACTGGGCAGAACCAATGCGCCAACATAGACCGCCAGCATGTCATCCGGATGAAAGATAACGACAAAGGACAGCAGCGCGAGGCAAATACGCATTGCGCTGTCGAGGCCGCGCCCCGTCATGAAGCGCCCGAACGTCGCGAAAGTTACGCCGCACGTTCCCACTGCCACAATCAGTGTATCGCGAACCTGCAGCCAACCGGGCTCGACCACCATGTTCTCGCGCACGAAGATGGCGAAGCTCATGAAGGTGATCGGCAGACAGATCTTCAACGCCTCCCACATAGTTCGCATGAAGGACACGTTGGCGATACGCGAGGCGACGGCGGCCGTGAGTGAAGTGGGTGGCGATAATTCGCCCCAGATCGCCAGGAGAAAGGCAAAGAAATGTGCCACCCAGGGATCGATGCCGAGCTGGCGTAGCGGCGGTACGACTATGATGGCCACGATGATGTAGGTCGCCGTCGGCGGCAGGCCGGTGCCGGCCAGCCAGCCGAAGATCCAGCCCATGACGACAGTGATGACGATACCGGGTATGACGATCGCCGTGACCCCGAGGCTCAGCGTCATGTCCAACTGGCCGATCTGCAGGAGCATCGAGCCCATTCGATTGATGAAGCCGGTGACAGTGAAAAGACCGATCATGATGCCGAGTGTAGCCATCAGCAGTGTCAGATAGGCAGTCATCTCCGCATGGGTTTCGATGGTGACGCGAATGCGCCTGAGAAGGGACGGCACAATAAACGTCACGATGCCGAAGCCGAGCGCCGCCGCAATCCAGATCGTCGCCCCCCAATTCGTGTCGCGATAGGCATAGGCAAACAGGAGACATCCCACGATCAGCAATAGACCCACGATATAATCCGGCTCCCCGCGTGCGTCCTTGGTGACCTCGGGATCCTTTAGAACGAACATGAACAGCATCCATGCAGCCATCAGCGCGGCGAACAGGAAACCGGCTGTAAAGAGCGCAGCCCGCAGTGCGCCGTAACCGTACCATCCCATGAGAACCATGAGCAGAATGATGCCGGCGAAGAAGATCGCCGTCTTGCACCAGTCGTAGAGCGGCACGTTCGGCGCGGTGATCGGATCACGCGGCAGAAGCCGCACGCTCAGAAGGTAGACCGCCAGAATGAGCGAGGCGAAATAGACGAACGCGATCGCGAAGCCGCGAAGGACCACGTCCCAGTAGGGAACGCCGAGGAACTCCGCCATCAGAAATCCGGCGACCGCCATCAAGGGAGGCATGATGAGACCGCCCATGGAAGCGGCCGTCTCCACGGCACCGGCGAATGTGCCCGGAACACCGTAGCGCATCATCAGCGGAATCGTGAAGCTGCCCGTCACAGCGGTGTTGGCCGCACCCGATCCGCTGACCATGCCGACGGAGACCGAAGCCAGTACCGAGGTCTGCGGTATGGTGTGGCGCGAGCGGCCCGCTATCCGCTGCATCACGTGAACCAGCGCACCCTGCGCCCCGAATCCGCGTGCTGCGGCGGCAAGCAGCAAGAAAGCAGCGATCAGCGTTAACGCAAGCTGCGCGTATCGGCCATAGACGCCAGTGGCAAGTTCCACCGTACTCGACGTCACAACCCGATAAAGCGAAGTGCCAGGATGCCAGAAAAAATCGATCGGGCTTAGATGGCCCCACAGGGTGTAGCCCATCAGGACGACATTGACCCAGAACAGGAGGGGGTGTGCCAGCCGCGACAACTCCATGACAACCAGGAGCACCATCAGCCCGACGATAAAGTCATGTGTGGTGTAGCGGCCCTGTCGCCAAATCGCGATCTGCTCGTAATTGAGGTAGAAATAATAGACAGAATAGAAACAGGCGGCGGCGTAAATCAGCACCAGCCCGTAATTCAGCCAGCGCGGCAGGCGCGGATAAAGGCCGCCATTCTGGTGCATGACCAGCGTTTGGATGACCAGCGCCATCGGCACAAGCAGAACGGCTAGGTGTCGCCCCCCGCCAGCCCCCGTGAAAAAATAGTTCAGCAACATCGCGAACAGGCCGACCGACAAAATGAAGGTCGCGTTGCGCAGGGTCAGCTGGGCCTTAAACGTATTATTCATCGGCCTGATCCATTCGTTCAGGCAAGGATCCGGTCGATCGGTTACGGATCATATCTGAAACTTTGCGATAGCACGCGTTCACAGCAGCGCTGATGGCGCTTGCCATCCGCGCTGCTGCAAATGCCCAAATGGAAGCAAAATCAGCTCTGGTCGTCGGCGATCGTCCAGCTATCGTCCCAGGCGTCATGTTCCTGGAGGAAACGGGCCAGGCCAGGATGAACGGGTATGTCTGGATTGCCCGCGACACCTGCTGCCTGCGTACCCACAAAATCCTCTGCCAGCGGCCGGAACCCCGGATCTCCTTCAACCAGCGCGTCTATGTTGTCGTGGAATACCGTCAGCATATCGTAGACGATTTCCTCATCCATATCGGCGCGCACATTGTAGCCGAAGAAGATCGGCACGGCATAAACGGTATCGACGCCGAGATCCTGGCTGAAGGCAGTCGACGGATTGATCTCCACCACTGAAAGCCCGGCAGCCCTCATCCGCTCGATTTCCTCATCCGTCGGATTGACCGCTGTGACGTCCGCCCTGAGCTCCGCCTCGCGCCAATAGGTGGGTAGCGATGCGCCGGCGGTCGTATAGGCAGCGGCACCGACGATGGAGCCAGCCTCGAGCGCGTCGGCCGTAGTGGCGCTGTCGATCTCGACATGGTTCTGGTCAAGTTCGAGCGCGTTGAAGATGCGCCCCATGTTGAGCCAGTTCATGAAGCCGGCTGGCGTATAGAAAACCGGCTCGCCCGCAAAGTCCGACCACGAATCGAACTCGTCGGCTCTATCCGAGGACACGACCAGAAAAGTCTCCATCGGATATGCGTAGAATGTGTGTACCAACTCTCCGGTTGTCGGCTCGTAACCCTCGAAAGGGCCCGAACGATCGTAGAGCTGCCGCATTCCGACATCGGCCGTGTAGGAGATCTCGCCATCACCATCCATGGTCGCGATTTTTGCTGCGGTGGTGGACGGGTACGGGTGAACCGTAACGGTGTACTCGTCACCAAGCG
The DNA here is from genome assembly GCF_028767125.1 of Chelativorans sp. YIM 93263. Lineage (GTDB taxonomy): Bacteria > Pseudomonadota > Alphaproteobacteria > Rhizobiales > Rhizobiaceae > Chelativorans. The sequence goes on along the minus strand of NZ_JAKCWP010000001.1, from coordinate 283,863 downwards.
CCTGGTCGAGCAGATCGACCATGCTCGATGCGACCGCGTAGCCATAGGAGCCGACGTCTGAAGTATTCCAGCGCATGGATTGACGCTGCGCGTCGGCTGGCTGGATCGTGGCCAGAGTCACAGCACTCACCGCGGTCGTGGCCGCTGCAAGATACAAGGCGTTCCTGAGCTTCATCATTTTTCCTCCTCCTCATCTCACCGCCCTCCCGGTGAAACTATCCCCCATACTGCACTCGATTTCCTGCATTTTACAAGAAGTGAACCAAATTCACGGTTCACCGCGTTTGAGCGCTGGCGACAAGGATGCCAGCGGATTGGCAGTCGGTCTTATTTTCCGAGTCGCAGGAACTCCGGCTTCATCTCCGCTTCACAGGATTCCATGTAGCGCCAGGCGCTCAGCATGTGCTTGTACATGATGGAGCGTACCGTTTCGGCATCTTGTTCCCTCAACGCCTCGAGCAATCGTGTCTGATAGGAGAGTCCCGTCTCACGCAGCTCCGGATTCGGCTGATCGTAGATGCGGCGGCACACGGTGAGATTGCGCAAGAGGTTTTGCAGAAAGCTGCACATGAAACCCAGCACCGGATTGGGGCAAAGCTCGGCCAGAGCGGTGTGGAAATCGAGTTCGGCCATACGCTGCTGATACTCCTCGCCCACCGTTTCGGGTGGATGGTCATAAACGCGCATGGTTTCTTCCAGCCGTTGATAGTCCTCCTCCTGCATATGACCGACGAGGCTTGCCGCGAGCTCCGGCTCAAGCTGGCAACGCACGGTATAGATGTCTGAAATCGAGGGCTGGCGGAAGAAGAAGTAGTTGGCGAGCAATTCCATTGCCCGGTTCTCTCCCAGTGCAGCGACGAATATGCCGCCGCCCGGTCCGGTGCGCGTGGTCACCAACCCTTGCGCTTCTAGCGCCCGCAGCGCTTCGCGCATCGTCCCCTTAGAGGCGCGAAAGCGCTCGATCAGCATCTTTTCCTGTGGCAGCCGATCGCCGGGTTTCAGACGCTGAGTAACGATCCAATCCTTGATCTCATTGCAGATCACGGCGGGACGCTTTGGACCGCGCGGCGCTTTCGCGCTGTTCTTCTTGACCATGCCCGTCACGCCGTCCTCTCCAGCACCGCATTTTCAAGCGGATGGAAGCACGCGGCGCGCCGGCCTTCATCCTTCGTCTCCAGGGGCGGGCGCTTTGCTTGGCAGTCCGCTTCGGCACGCGTGCAGCGCGGCGCAAAGGAACAGCCGGGCGGCGGATTGAGCGGATCGGGAAGCTCGGCGAGGCCTTTCTCTCCCCTGAGCCCCTTCTTGCCTGGAACGGGCGCGGAATCGAACAGAAGACGCGTATAGGGGTGGCATGGCCGGGCAAAAAGCTCCTTCGAGGCCGCTTCCTCCACGATCCGTCCGAAATACATCACCGCCACGCGGTCGGACACGCTTTCCACCACCGACAGGTCGTGGCTGATAAAGACGTAGGTGAGTCCGAACCGGGCCTTGAGATCGTCAAGCAGGTTCAAAACCTGCGCCTGCACGGACACATCCAATGCCGAAACCGGCTCGTCAAGCACAAGTATGTCTGCTTCCGCTGCAAGCGCGCGGGCAATACCAATGCGCTGAGCCTGGCCGCCGGAGAATTCATGCGGATAGCGGTCGAGGAACTCGCGCCTCAGGCTCACCGCGTCCATCAGTTCGTCAAGCCGCTGCTTTCGGTTTCCGGCATCTAAGCCGAGCAGGTGCCTCATCGGCGATTCGAGAATGCGGCGGATGGTCTTGCGCGGATTGAGCGAGGAGACCGGGTCCTGAAAGACGTATTGAATGCTGCGGGCGAGTCCACGAGGCGAGCCTTTGGCGAGTGCTGTCACATCCTCGCCTTTCAGGTGGATCGTACCTTCGGTCGGGGCGTCGAGACCGACCAGCATGCGCGCCAGTGTGGACTTGCCGCAGCCCGATTCGCCGACGATGCCCAGCGTCTCCCCCTCATGGAGCTTGAGATCGACGCCTTGTACCGCGTGCACCTCGGGCTTCTGCTTGCCAAACAGCGTGCGACCGCCGCCGAAAATGCGCGTGAGGCCTTGTGTTTCCAGGGTGGTTTCGCTCATTGCGCGGCCTCCGGCGTTTCGGCCTTAAGCGGCTTGATGCAGCGCACCGCGCGGCCTTGTGCCTGCTCTTCAAGTGCGACATCCCCCTCCCGGCAGGCCGGTTCCACGTAAGCACAGCGATCGGCGAAGGCACAGCCCTGCGGCAGCCGGTTAACCGCCGGGGGGAGGCCGGAGATGGCGTCGAGCCGCCGTTCAGGCTCGCCCAGCACCGGCACGCAGTCAATCAGCTTGCGCGTGTAAGGATGAGCCGGCGAATTGAGCACCTCGTCCGTCGGCCCGGTCTCCACGATCCGGCCGCCATACATCACCGCCACGCGGTCGCAGATCTCCGACACCACGCCGAAATCATGGGTGATGAAGAGGAGGGCAGCGCCCTTGTCGTCCTGCAGTGCATCCATAAGCTTGAGGATCTGCGCCTGCACGGTCACGTCGAGCGCGGTGGTCGGCTCGTCGGCGATGAGGATTTCGGCGTCATTGGCGAGCGCCATGGCGATTGCGATGCGCTGGCGCATGCCGCCGGAAAGCTCATGCGGATAGGCATTCGCCCGCTCTGCCGCGTTGGGGATGCGCACCATTTCCAGAAGCTCAACCGCCCGCTTCCACGCGTCTCTATAGGAAAGCGGCTGGTGCGCGCGTATGGCTTCGGTCACCTGGTCGCCCACGGTGAAGAGTGGATGCAACGTAGAAAGCGGATCCTGGAAAATATAGGCGAAAGCACCGCCGCGCATTTTGCGCAAGTCGGCCTCGGAAGACTCCAGAAGATCGCGGTTTTGATAAAGTACGCGCCCACCGGCGATACGCCCCGGCGGCGTCGGCACAAGACCGAGCAGCGACATGGCTGTGACGGACTTGCCGGAACCCGATTCGCCCACCAGCCCCAGGCACTCACGCTCCCTGAGCTGGAACGAGACGCCGCTGACAGCCTTGTAGACATCGCTGCCGACGCGGAACTCCGTTCTCAGGTCCTGCACGTCGAGTGCCGCCTCCGAAGGGGCCACTGGCATTGGCGGTACATTGTCTCGCTTCACCGCTGTGGCGGCGGCCGGGCGGCTGAGCGCGCCCGATTTGAGCCGCGGGTCCAGCACGTCGCGAATGCCGTCGCCCACCAGATTGATGCTCATCACCAGAGCGAAGATCATCAGGCCGGGGATGATCGAGACATGCGGCGCCGTGAAGAGGAGCTTGCGTCCCTCGCCGAGCATGGAGCCGAGATCGGCCTGCGGCGGCTGGGCGCCGAGGCCGAGGAAGGAGAGCCCCGCCGTCTCCAGGATCATCCAGCCGACCGTGGTCGACATGGTGATCACGATGACCGGCAGCACGTTGGGCAGCACCTCGGTCAGAAGAATGCGTAGGTGCCCCTTGCCCGAAAGCCTTGCTGCATCGACGAACTCGCGATGGGCGAGTGACAGCGTCACGCCGCGGATATTGCGGGCGAAGAACGGGATGTTGACCACGGCGATGGCGTAGAGCGCGTTCATCAGGCCGGGGCCGAGCACGGCGACGATGGCGAGCGCCAGCAGGATGTAAGGGAAGGCCATGAGCATATCGATGCCGCGCATCATCACGTTGTCGGTGCGCCCGCCTGCATAACCGGCGACGAGCCCGATGGCCGAGCCGACAAAGGCCGCCACCAACGTGGCCGAGAGCCCCACAGCGATAGAAACGCGAGTGCCCCACATGAGCCGCGAGAAGAGATCGCGGCCAAGCTCGTCCGTCCCCAGAAGATGGCCATCGGTCAACGGGCGCAACAATCGGTTTGCCGGGTTGGTTATGTCGGGCGGCGCCAGCGGCAAGAACGGCGTAAGTAGCGCTGTCAATGCGAGCATTACCAGCACTGCGAGCCCGAACGCCGCCAGTCGGTTGGCGACGAGCAAGGTGAAAAAGCCAGGCCGGCCGCCCTTTTTCGCCCGCCCATCCGGTGCGGCTGTCTGCGTTGCCGTGGTCATGACTTCAGCCTCGGATCAAGCGCGTGCTGGGCCATGTCGGCCAGCAGGTTGAAGAGAACGTAGCTCGCCGCCACCACCAGCACGCCGCCCTGCACCAGAAGCAGGTCACGCGTGGAGATTGCCTGCACCAGCATCCGGCCGATGCCCGGCCACTGGAACACGGTCTCGATATAGACCGCCCCACCCAGCACGAAGCCGGCCTGGATGCCGATGACGGGAATAACGCCAACCAGCGCGGCCTTGAAGGCGTGGCGGTAGATCACCCGACGTTCGGAAAGCCCCTTGGCGCGTGCGGTCCGTATGTAATCCTGCCTGAGCACCTCCAGCATCGAGGCCCGTGTAAGGCGGGCAATCACGCCCGTGGCCACCACCGCGAGCGTGACCGCGGGCAGGAGGAGGTGGGTGAGAAGGTCGGCCAGGTCGCCACCACCATAGACGGCATACATGCCTGATGGCGGCAGCCACTGCAGGTTGACGGCGAAGACGAGGATCAGGAGCAGGCCCAGCCAGAAGGAGGGCATGGAGATGCCGATCAGCACGAAGAAGGTAACGATGCGGTCCGTCCAGCCGAACTGGCGCACGGCCGAGACGATGCCGGCGAGCAGTCCGAAAACCGTACACAGAAGAAGCGAGGCTCCGGCGAGAATCAACGTGGCGTTGAAGCGCTCCAGAACCTCGTTGAGAACCGGCCGGTTGAGCGAGTAGGAACGGCCGAAATCCCCCTGGAGCAGGTTGCCGAGCCAGATGAAATATTGCTCCGGCAGGGTCCGGTCGAGGCCGAGCTGCCGGTTCAACCGTTCCACGTTCTCCGGCGTGGCATACGAACCGAGAATAGCGGTGGCCGGATCGCCGGGGATCATCGCCATGATAAGAAAGACGATGACCGTCAGCCCCCATAGAACGGGCACTGCCAGCACGATTCGCTTGAGGAAGTAGGCGAGCATAACGCCTCCACTGCTTGGCCGCGGGCTGGCAAGAGCGCCCGCGGCCTTCGTGGTTACTGCTTGGCCACGTCTTTCAGGAGCAGGAAGAAGGACGGCTGGAGCTGAAAATTCTGCACCTCGGCCTTGGCCACCGCATTCTGCTTCCAGTTGGCAACGAAGGCCCAGGGCGCATCCTCGTGGACGATCTCCTGCATCTGGCGATAGAGCGCGGCACGCTCCTCCGGCTCGGTGGATTGCCGCGCCTGCTCGAGGATCGTGTCGACCTCGACATTGGAATAGTAGCCGGAATTGAAGCCGCCTTCGTCCGGCATGGCCTCCGTGCGCAGCGTGAGATAGGGCAGGGTGTCGGGATCATTGGTCATCCACGCCATCTCCGCCATATCAGCCTTGCCTTCCAGCCCCGGGTTCACCCGGTCGAGGAAGGTGTTCCACTCATAGGTCTCAATCGTCACGTCCATGCCGATGGCAGCGAGATCGGCCTGGATGGCGGTGCCCATGGCCACGGGATCGAGCATGCCCGAGCCGCCCTCCGTGACGTAGAAGACGATCTCCTCGCCATCATAGCCGGCTTCCTCAAGAAGCTCGCGCGCCCGGTCGGGATCATAGGGATAAGGCTCCAACTGCTCGTTATAGGCCCAGGCGAAGGCGGGCGGCGTTGGCCCGGCGGCGATCTCGGCCGTGCCCTGCAGCACGTTCTCCACGATCGCCTCCTTGTTAATTGCGTAGTTGACGGCTTGGCGCGCCGCCTTTTCCTGGAACGGCCCTTCCTTCATATTAAGGATCAGGAACCAAACATGAGGCCCCGCCTGCTCGTAGATCGTGAAGGCCGGATCCTCTGCGAATTGCGCCACGTTATCCGGCGGCACTTCCACCATTAGATCGATGCCGCCCGAAAGCATTTCGGCAATGCGCGTGTTGGCGTCGGTGATGGGGCGGAAGACCACGGCCTCAAGCGGCGGCGGGCCGTCCCAATAATCCGTGTTGCGCTCCACGACGACGCGCTGGTTGCTCACCCAGTCGGCAAACCGGAACGGTCCGGTGCCGGAGGGATTGCGGCCGAAATCCTCACCGTGCTCTTCGACCGCGGCCGGCGAGACGATCAGGCCGGTCGGATAGGCCAGATTGGACAGAAACGGCGCATAGGGCTCGTTGAGGGTAAAGGCGACCATGTGCTCGTCCTCCACCGTCACTTCCTCGACCGCGTCGAAATAGAAGGCGAGCGGGAAAGGACCGGTATCGTGATAGGGATTGTCTTCGTTCAGCATGCGATCGAAGTTGAACTTCACGGCGTCCGCATTGAAGGGCGAACCGTCGTGAAAGGTCACACCTTCACGCAGGGTGAAGGTGTACTCGGTCCCGTCATCGGAGACTTCCCAGCTTTCGGCCAGCGCCGGCTCCACCTCCAGCGTGCCGTCGCTATAGCGCACGAGGCCCTCATAGACGTTCATCAGGATGCGGAAATCGTTGACCGCGGTCACCGCATGCGGATCGAGCGACTTCGGTTCGGCGATCTGGCCGACGATCAACACGTTTGGCGGCGTTTGGGCGGCAGCGGGCTGCGCGCCCATCGTTGCCACTCCGACAACCGCGATTCCGGCGAGCGCACCTTTGAGCGCGCGCATGAACCCTCTCATGACGTCCTCCACTTTTTTGGCCATCTGCCCTGTCATCTATTGTGATCGTAATTTATCATGATAAATACGCAACCCTCTATTCCGCTTTTTTGTAGTCAAATTTCCGGCAGGCCGGCCATGACCCAGAACAATTCCGCCCCTCGGATCGATCTTCAACGCCTACGCCGCGACATGGAAGCACTGGGCGCGATCGGCCGCAACCCGGTGACCGGCGGCGTCGACCGCGTCAGCTTCTCCGACGCGGACATGGAGGGCCGCCGCTTCGTTGCCGGTCTGATGGAGGATGCGGGGCTGGCGGTTGCGATGGACGGTGCCGGCAATCTCTCCGGCCGCTGGGAGATCGGCGAAGGGGCGGCGGTCATGCTGGGCTCCCACCTCGACAGCGTGCCGGATGGCGGCATGTTCGACGGCGCATTGGGTGTGCTGGCCGCGCTCGAATGCGTGCGCGCCATGAGGGAGGCTGGGTGGGTCCCGGTCCGCCCGGTCGAGGTGATGGCGACGGCAGAAGAGGAAGGCCGCTTCGGCGGCATGTTCGGCGCCCAGGCGCTGGCCGGACAGGTCACGCGCGAATGGCTGGAGACGGCGCGCGACGACGGAGGCACGCGCCTCTTCGAGGCCATGCGCGCGCAGGGGCTGGAACCCTATAAGGCCCTTGAGGCGAAGCGGCCGGAAGGTTCGATCGCGGCTTTCCTGGAAATTCATGTGGAACAGGGGCCGGTGCTTGAGAGGGAGAAGAAGTCCGCCGGCATTGTCACCGGCATTTCGGGCGTCTTCAACTGGACGATCCGGCTCGAGGGGGAGGCCAACCACTCCGGCACCACGCCGATGGAGATGCGCCGCGACGCCTTCGCGGGACTCGCGGATTTCGCCCACGGAATCCCCGAACTCATAGCCGAAGATGGTAGCGAAACGAGCCGTGTGACCATCGGTAAAGTTTTGGTGGAGCCCGATTTTCCGCACACGGTGCCTGGGGCAGCCGAGTTCTCCCTCGTCGCGCGCGACATGGAAGAGGACGTAATGCGGCGCCTCGCGGCGGGCGCAAAGGCGCGCATAGCGGCGGCTGCAGAAAAGCATGGCCTCACAGTCTCGATCAATGAGACAAGCTGGCTTCCTCCCACTCCTTGCCACCCCGAAGTGATCGCCGTGTTCCAGCGGGCAGCAGAGCGCCTCGGCCTCGATGCGCCGCTGATGCCCAGTGGGGCCGGCCACGATGTACAGGTCATGGCCGGTATCACCCGCGCCGGCCTTATCTTCGTGCCCTCCGTCGGCGGCATCAGCCACGCGCCGCAGGAGAGGACGGAATGGGACGACATCGAGGCCGGCACCAACCTGCTGCTTTGCGCTGCGATGGAACTTTCCGGTGATGCTTCCCGTGAGTTATTGCGCTGAATCTGGCACGAGAGCGCTTCTGTCACGCGATCATGGAACCGAGTGCCACACGCGCTGGTTAGGGTGGCGAGAACTCAGGGGCTCTTCAGGAGATCGCCATGCATCATGGACGCCACCAAGACATACGTGAAGATGTGCAAGATCAGCTTGTGCGCCTCAGTCACGAAGTTGCTGGCTTGAAAAAGCAGATGGCAAGCCGTGGCCGAGCAGCCTATCGGGACACGCGCCATGTGGGCGAAGATTTCGCCGATGTGATGCGGGACTACATGCACAACATGCCGGACATGCGGCAGCAGGCTCACAGGTTGCAGAAATCCGCCCAGGCCCACCCGGCCACGACGGCAAGCATTGCAGCGGCGAGCGTCATCGTACTGGGACTTGCGGCCAGCCTTTTCATGCGTCGGTAGACCGAGGTTCGTCGACCTCAGCCGCGGGCGAGAGCAAGTTCGATCAGCGTGACGAATTTGCAGGAGTAATCACGCGCGTGAGTGCCGCACAAGCCGCGGAGCTTGAGCCCGTCCAGAATGCCGAACAGCATATCTGCCAGAAGCGGTGCCGAAAGGTTGCGGTCTTCCAGTTGAATGCCGCGCCTTCCGGCCTCCTCGGCGATTGCCTGGGTAAAGGCCTCTACTAGGTTTTCCCGCCATGCTGAAACGATATCGGCTGCGATCTGGTTTTCCACGTCAACGAGCTCGTCGCCGTGTGGTGAATCCTCGATGATATGAAAGAGTTGGAATAACCCGCGATCCAATGCCTTGATGAGCCGATTGCCGAGCGGCGCGTCCTCGCGCAGGGCTTCGAGCGCGCCGGCAAGTGACTCGTCCAGGAAGACTTGCCCCACAGCCCGGAATATATCCGCTTTATTGCGGAACTGAAGGTAAAGTGCAGGCCGGGAAATCTCAGTGGCACGTGCTATGTCGTCCATCGTCGTGCGTGAGTAACCGTAGGTCAAAAAGACCTGCTTCGCCCCTTCGAGAATACGCTCCCGTTTGGGGTCGCCTCGTGCTTTTTCCGTGGTTCTCAATATGCTCACGATTGTCACAATTCCGTTGTTGACAAAATGACGAATTTTGTCAATGTGTCGGCCGCCTGATCGCGCGTATTCTTTACGAATACACTCTGGGCTTTCTGCGCTTCATCAATGGTGACAGCCCGTTGTCAGGAGTGAGCGCAGCGTGGCTTTTTGCAGCGCAAAACGGCGATAGAAACAATCGGAGCACAAGCTCCCTTTGGCGAGATTGAATTCAACGCCCGCCGGTCCCATTTCGGCGGGGATTGTGCCGCCTGACGGCCGCCTTCAGCACATTGGGAATGTCATGGGAAAGCTTAAGTTCCATAAAGTTGCGGCCGTGTTTGTTCTCTTGGCGACAGCTGCGTGGATCGCCACAGGCGAGTTTTCATCCGTGGGCAGCGCGCGTCAGGAAGAGCCCGCAATGGCATCCGCGGCGACAACACCTGAGCCGGAAAGCGAACAGCCCGCTCTGAAAACCGTTCATGTTGCGGTGCCGCCGCGCCAGGAGCACGCGCGCAACATTCGCATTTCCGGCGCCATGGAAGCCGATAAGGATGCCATACTGGCCGCCCGGACAGATGGCATCGTCGAGGAGCTGCCTTTTGCTGAGGGCGATCAGGTGGAAGAAGGCGATGTTATTCTGCGGGTTGAGGCCGAAGGCAAGGAGGCGGCTGTCGAATCGGCGCGTCAGCAGCTTGCCCACCGCGAAGCCGAGGCTGCGGCTGCCGAACGGCTGGCCGAGAGCGGCAATATCTCGACTATCCAGCGGGAAGCCGCGCGTTCGGCCCTGGCCAGCGCGCGCTCCGCGCTTGAACAGGCGCAGGCGGAGCTTGACCGCATCACTGTCCGCGCGCCCTTTCCTGGCATCATTAACACCCTCGACGTGGAGCGGGGAAGCGCCATATCGGTGAACGGCCAGGTGGCGACGCTTTTGAAGCTCGATCCCATTATCGCCGTTGGCGAGGTGAGCGAGCGCTATCTCGACACGGTCGAAATCGGTGACGAGGCCGAAGTGCGCCTCGTCAACAATGACGTTCTGAAGGGCCGGATTCGATACATCAGCCGGCAGGCCTCGGCGCAGACGCGCACCTACCGTATCGAGGTCGCCATTGCCAACCCCGACAACAGTATCCCGGCCGGCATGACGGCCGAGATCGACATTCGTGCCCGTATGGTGGAGACCGCAGCGTTGCCGCGCTCGGTTGTAACGCTGAACAGCGAGGGGGAATTGGGCATCCGGGCGGTCGATGATGCCGACGTGGTGAACTTTTACCCCGTCGATATTGTCGACGATACGCCCGAAGCGCTTTTTCTGGCCGGGATTCCTGCCGACACCCGTGTGATTGTCGCCGGGCAAGACTTCGTCACTGAGGGAGAACGGGTCAACGTCGATACGATCGATCAAAGCACGTTGCGTGAGCTTGCTGCCGGAGCGGAATTCCCCACGGCGGAACCGCAAAGGTAGTAAGCCATGGATCTGGTCCAACTTGCCATCCGGAACGCACGGCTCACGCTGTCCATCCTTGTGTTCTTTGTGATCGCGGGGGCGCTGGCCTATATCAACATTCCCAAGGAAGCTGAACCCGACGTTCCCATTCCTTTTATCTACGTCAGTCTAAGCCTCCAGGGTATTTCACCGGAAGACTCGGAGCGCTTGCTCCTACGCCCGGTAGAAACGGAGCTGAAGGGGCTGGAAGGCGTCAAGGAAATGCGCTCGTCGGCATATGAGGGCGGCGGCTTCGTGCTGCTTGAGTTCCAGGCCGGCTATGATTTCTCCAACGCGATCGAGGACGCGCGCGCCAAGGTCGCCGATGCCGAGCGCCAGTTGCCCTCGAGCGCGGACGATCCCTCGGTGCACGAGGTCAATGTCTCGGAGTTTCCCATCCTCGTCGTGACGCTCTCCGGTAACCTGCCAGAGCGGATCCTTGCGAAAGCGGGGCGGGATCTACGCGACCGTATCGAGGAGATCCCCGGCGTTCTGGAAGGGGGGCTACAGGGTGCACGGGACGAACTTGCCGAGGTTATTATCGATCCGGTCAAGCTTTCCTCCTACGGGCTCGAGCTCGACCAACTCGCGGCAGCCGTGAATGCTTCGAACAGCCTGGTGGCGGCCGGTGCGCTGGAGGGATCAGAGGGGCGTTATTCCGTCAAGGTGCCCGCGCTGATCGAGACTCCCGAGGATATCGCCAACCTGCCGATTGTCGCCACGCCGGACGCCGTGGTGCGCGCGCAGGATATCGCCAGGGTGCGTTCCACCTTCACCGATGCCGAGACCATTACCCGCCTTGACGGCAAGAGCGCGATTGCCATCGAGGTGAAGAAGCGCGTCGGCGCCAACCTGGTTGACACGGTCGAAGCAGTCAAGGCCACCGCGGCCGCGTTCGTCGCCAACCTGCCCGAAGGCGTGACCGTCACCTACAGCCAGGACAAGTCGGTGATGATCCGCGATATGCTGAGCGACTTGCAGAACCACGTCCTGATCGCGGTCATCCTGGTCTTCATCGTCGTGCTTTACATGCTGTCGGGCCGCTCGTCGCTCCTGATCGGCCTGGCTATTCCCGCTTCCTTCCTGATGGGGATCTATTTCCTTTCGCTTGCTGGTTACACGGTCAATATGATCGTGCTGTTCAGCCTCATCCTGGCTGTCGGCATGCTTGTGGACGACGCCATCATCGTAACGGAGTTCGCCGAGCGCCGGATGACCGAAGGCATGCCCCGCGCCCAGGCCTTCGAGCTTGCCGCAAAACGCATGGCCGGCCCTGTCATCGCCGCCACCACGACACGCATTGCCGCCTTCTCGCCGCTGCTCTTCTGGCCAGGCATCGTCGGCGAGTTCATGAAATACCTGCCGATAACGCTCATCGTTACCCTCTCAGCATCGATGCTCTACGCGCTCATTTTCGTGCCCACGCTCGGAGCGATCTTCGCCAAGGCACATGTGCAGGAGGAGCCCGGACCCGACGGCTGGTATATCCGTTTCGTCCGGCGTGCGATCCACTATCCCAAAACCGTCCTTCTTCTGACGGTGGCGCTGCTTGTCGCGGTTCAGATGGCATATTCCAAATACGGAGCGGGGGTCGAGTTCTTCCCCGATGTCGAACCCGAATACGGGCTCATGTATGTCCACGCGCGCGGAAATCTTTCGCTCGACGAGATGGACCGGCTGGTCCGCCCGGCCGAGGAGAAGCTCCTCACCTGGCCGGGCATCGAGTCCGTCTATACCCGCGTCGGCCAGACGCGCGGCGGCGGCGAGGATATCGACGAAGACGTCGTCGGGGTTATCCAGTACGAATTCATTGATTGGCGCGAGCGCAAGTCGGCCAACGATATCCTGAACGATCTCCGCGCCGAGATGGCCGGTATGGCGGGCGTAGAGGTGGAAGTCCGCGTGCCTGATGCCGGCCCGCCCACGGGACAGGCGATCCAACTGCAGCTCTCGGCCATCGATCCGGCGCAACTGGAAAATCAGGCTCTGACGGTCGCCGAGCGGATCGGCCAGATCGAGGGCGTCATCGATATTTCGAATGGGCTGCCCCCGCCCGGCGTCGATTGGGCGATCCAGGTGGATCGCGCCAAGGCCGCCCAGTACGGGGTGAACCCGACCTCCGTGGGCACCGTGGTCCAACTCGTCACCAACGGGCTCAAACTATCGGAATACAGGCCGGCCGGCGTCGACGATCCTGTCGACATCCGTCTGCGCCTGCCCGAGGATCGGCGAACCTTGTCGACGCTGGATCAGCTCCGCGTGGAGACGAACCAGGGACCGGTGCCGATCTCGAATTTCGTCATTCGCACGCCGGAACGCAGCACGGGGGTCCTCAAGCGGATCGATGGCCGGCGCACGATTACCGTTACCGCCAATATCGCCAGTGACTATCAGGAAGCCGCGGTCCAGGCTGAGGTGAGTGAAGCCATGCAGGAACTGGATCTAGGCGCCACACGGTGGAAGCTCGCCGGTTCCAGCGAGGAGAGCGACGAAGCGGCGGCCTTCCTCATGAACGCCTTTGGCGCGGCGATCTTCCTCATCTTCGTCGTGCTGCTCGCGCAGTTCAATAAGTTCACAAGCGTCTTCCTCGTGCTGATGACGGTGGTGATGTCGACGATCGGTGTCTTCCTGGGCCTGCTTATCACGGGCCAGACCTTCGGCATCGTCATGTCCGGTATCGGGGTGATCGCGCTTGCCGGCGTGGTGGTGAACAACAACATCGTGCTCATCGACACCTATGACCGTCTTCGCGAAGAGGGCATGAACAAGTATGACGCCATTATCCAGACCTGCCGCGAACGCGCCCGGCCAGTGTTGCTGACGGCGATTTCGGCGGTTCTGGGCGTGCTGCCGATTGCCTTCGGCCTCGGCCTCGAACTCTTCCATCATGAGGTGACCATCGGCGCCCCGTCGACGCAGTGGTGGATGTCGCTGTCGAGCGCCATCGTCTACGGCCTCAGCTTCGCCACCGTCCTTACCTTGGTCGTCACCCCAGCGGCGCTTATGGTCTTCACGCGGGACAAGCGCCCAACCGGCGACAAGCGCAGCATTTTCTCCCGCCTGTTCCGTCGGCGCCGCGGCAGCGATTCCGGAGATGAGGGAGCGGACGCCCTTCCCACTCCCGCCGAATAGTCAGTGGCTCCGGGCGCGGCTACGGAACCTGCCGTGCCCTTGCATTGTTTAGCCGGAGCATCACGGAAAAGGACAATGCAATGTCACTGGGTACAATTCTCATTATTATCCTGATTCTGGTTCTTCTTGGCGCAATCCCCGCATGGCCCTATTCACGCGGTTGGGGGTATGGTCCCTCCGGTATCGTGGGCGTCATCCTGCTTGTCATCCTTATCCTGGCATTGATGGGGCGCATTTAGGTAAGCGCACCGTATGACCGAGTGAATTGCACCGGAGCAAGAACGTTGTCGCTTGCTCCGCCTTTACGGACTTCAACGCAAGTACCAAGGGAAGATAACCATTGACCGATCTGACGGAGAGGGCGATTGGGGCATCGTACAGGCAGCGCAACAAGTCCGGCGGCTAGGGCCTCTCGCGCTCCGCGTTGCGCCGCGCTTATGAGGCAAGGGTATTATGGCGCGTGATCCGCGCCTTGCCACGACACACGGTATCTCCGGGCAATCCGGTCATTAATACGTTGATATTAAATGCACGCGGCAGCGAGATAGTAACTTTTCGCTGCCATTGATGGGATCACTGCGGCACGAGGATATGAGTCATGCGTTTCGGAAATAAAGCACGTTTTCTGGCCGTCGCTCTTTTTGCCTTCGCGAGTCAGAGCGGAATCGCGGCGGCAGCGCAATGCGGAAACGACCCTGGTGGGTTCGAAAGTTGGAAATCGCAATTCATGCAGGAGGCACAGGCCCAGGGCGTGGGTTCTCCGGGGCTCGACGCGCTTTCGCGAACCAGCTATGCGCAAAGCACCATCGCCGCCGACCGCGGACAGAAGAGCTTCAAGCTCTCCCTCGAGGGCTTTATGAAAAAACGCGGTGCCGATACCATCATTAAGCGCGGTAAGCACATGAAGGACATTCACGGGGCCATGCTCGATGGGATCGAGCGCCAATACGGAGTCCCGCCCGGGCCCCTTCTGGCTATATGGGGCATGGAAACGGGGTTTGGCGGATATCTCGGCAACCAGAACATTCTCTCGGCCGTGGCCACTCTTGCCTATGATTGCCGCCGCTCCGAGTTTTTCACGAAACACCTCTATGCCGCGCTTAGTCTGGTAGATCGCGGCATGCTTAGTCCCTCCGCTATCGGCGCGGCGCATGGTGAAATCGGCCAGACGCAATTTCTGCCCGGCAACGTCGTGCGCTATGGTGTTGACGGTAATGGCGACGGGCGCGTCGATATGATCGGTTCCCCGGCGGATGCGCTGGCCTCGACCGCGAATTTCCTGCGGGCCCATGGCTGGCAGCCGGGTGCGGGATATCAGCCCGGCCAGCCAAATTTCGTCGCCATTCAGGGCTGGAACGCGGCAGGCGTCTACCAGCAGGCCATTGCCATTATGGGAGAAGCGATCGACGGCGGATAAGGTGCGTGCTCACGAGCATATGCATCTTGCACGTGCCGCCTGCTACCGCGCGTTGCTGACCGGGATGCTGTCATTGGGGAGAGCCCAAGTTCGGCAGGATGTCTGCAATCGGGCGGTGGGGGCGCAAACCGCCTGTCCCGGTTAGCCAGGGGCAAACGCTCCACAACTTCTTTGACGTACTTCACCGTAGCCTCGGATGCGCTCTAGCGGCGCTTTCGGAAGGCAAAGGTGGCAACGAGATTGTGGCAGGCCATGCCGCCAGAACGAACCCGCCATGAAGCCATTTAAGGCAACTTGACCGCCACAGACCTCGTGCCGTCTTGGAGCGCGTCAGCGGATCTCCGGAAGCGCGTCGCGGCAGGCATCCGCACAACGCATGCAGGCCTCGGCGCAAATCCTGCAATGCTCATGCTGGCTCCCGTGCTTCTGGCATTCGTCGCCGCAAGCGCGGCAAGCCTGCTCGCAGACCTGAACCATCGCCCGCAGAACGTCCACGTTGGTTCCCGTGCGGCGGGAGGCCATCGCCCCGGTTGCCGCGCATGTGTCGGCGCAATCGAGATTGAGCCGGATACACTGCCTGAGCTTGTCGGCTGACTGCTCCGCCAGGCATGCATCGGCACAGGCTGTGCAGGTCTGGGCGCAATTATAGCATTCCTCGATGCACTGCAGCAGCTTGTCAGCGGTGCTGCCCTGAACGTCCGGATGGGAACTGATCATCTCGCGTACTTGCATTTTTTCCTCTCGCACATGAATCCGCGATTCCCCGCAAAGCGTCGTCGCATGCGCAATGTTCCATCGATGTGCAAAAAGCGGCTGTTGATCGCGTCTGCGCCAAAATTAATCGAAGCCAGACGATTCTGTTAACCAGCTGTTAAGCTTTACGTGCGTTTACTGTGTTCATCCAGTTTTGTCTGGATTCTTACCGGATGGCTGGTGCCATTCTGTTTGACGCCTCCCTGTTTAACTCCTGAGAGCCGCAACCGCGGCTCTTTTTTTTGCCTGGATCGGTTGTTAACCGTTGATTCGCAGGGGTTGCCTTCGGCGCGAACGAAGCGCATTTTCCGGGCAGCCGAAACGGTATAATAACGAGCGGTGGCGTCGATTCTTCCGGCGTATCCAGAGTGTGGTGGGGCAAGTTTCACGTATGGTGACGCAAGAAGGCGAAAAGAACACGGTAAAACTGGCGGAGCGACGCGTTTTCTCTCAGTCCTTCAAACCGCTTTACGACGAGGGCATGGGGCTGGTGGAAGAAGCCGCGGAATACCTGGACGGAGACGGTCGGATTGCAGCCAAGCATCTTCCACAGGTTGCTGCCGGCCTTTACGCTGCGGAATCCATGCGTCTGACCACGCGTCTCATGCAGCTTGCGTCCTGGCTTCTCCTGCAGCGTTCGGCGAACACAGGAGAGATGACGCGCGAGCAGGTGGCGGCGGAAAAGGCGAAGGTGCGTTTGGACACCGTATCGGTTCCCGAGGATACGCCGGGATGGAAAGACCTGCCTGAAAAATTTCGCAGCATCGTCCAGCATTCATTGCGGCTGCAGGCTTTGGTGCGCCGCATGGATGACGAAATCTACGGCCTGGATACTGGCAGCAGCGCCGGCGGCCGGAACATTAATCCCGTTTCCGACCAGATCAATCTGCTGCAGACCGCCTTCGGACAGGGTTAACCTACTGTCTCGATCATTAGCCTCAAGATCTGCTCCGTCGCGGGAAGTGCGGTGATTGCTGCCGCAATGATGAGGGTAAATGTAATTCGGCGGTAGGTCCGCTCGCTGGCAAACCCATAGAGGAACCAGCCGGTCAGCAGCCCGGCGAGATACACCGGCGCCGAGGCGAGACCGAGAATAATGCGCGGCATCTCGAAAAGCCCCGCCGCCCAGAGATTGCCGAGTGACATGATTTCCCCCAGCAGAAAGAGCGTCAGGAGATTGGCGCGCATGATCATGGCCGGAAGTGCCGAAGCCAGCCAGTAAATGATCACCGGCGGTCCGGGAATGGAGGCGACCCCGCTAAGCACGCCGGCAACACTGCCCACCGAAAAGGACACAGGAATGGAGCGGGGGCCGCGATAGCGCCAGCCGCGCCACAGGGCGGACACGCAGAGGAGAATCGCAATGCAGATGATCCATCGCATTGGCGTCGGATCGGTGTTCTTCAGGATATAGACGCCGACCGGCAGGAACAGCGTGAGACCGGCGAAAATCGGAAGCACTTCGCGCCAGCGGGCATGTTTCAGTACGGGAATCGTAACGGGCAATATCGGGAGCGAGTCGATAATGGTGATCAGCACGACAGCCGTGATCGGATCGTAGAGGGCCGCCGCTATCGGAGCGGTGATCATGCCGGTTCCGAAACCGGACAGTCCACGCGCGATGCCGGCGACCAGCACCGTCGCGGCGAGAAACAGAAACTGCTGATCGGAAAGTAAGGCGTCCACGCTTTCCCGCCGTTTGTCGTCTATCCGCCAGAAAAATCCGTGACCTGCTGGTTGCGCATGCATCATGCGATGGCAATAGGCCTCGGCCGGGCTATGGTGAGGCCATGGACGAGGCGATTCGCATTATGGGCATCGATCCGGGGCTGAGGCGCACCGGCTGGGCCATTATCGAGACGCGGGGCAATTCGCTGCGCTTCGTGGGGGCTGGCACCGTGCGCTCGACCGATAAGGCGGATCTGGCCTCACGGCTCTGCCAGATTTACGAGGGGCTTTCGGCCATCTTGAAGCAATTCGCGCCGGAAGAGGCCGCCGTGGAGGCCACCTTCGTCAACAAGGATGCCACCGCGACCTTGAAACTTGGCCAGGCACGCGGCATTGCGATGCTGGTGCCGGCGCAGGCTGGCCTTCCGGTTGCCGAATATGCCCCGAATGCGGTGAAGAAGGCGGTGATCGGCGTTGGCCACGGCGACAAGAAGCAGATTCACATGATGGTGAAGGTTTTGATGCCCAAGGCCAGCTTCGACACGGACGATGCCGCCGATGCCATTGCGATTGCGATCTGCCACTCGCACAATCGGCACTCTGCCGCGTCGCGTCTTGCCGTGGAAATGCAGTCATGATTGGAAAGCTGAAGGGAATCATCGACGAGATCGGGGACGATCATTGTGTAATCGATGTCGGCGGTGTGGGTTATGTCGCTCACTGCTCGGCGCGTACACTTTCCGCGCTCGAGGGTCAGGGCGTGGCGATAACTCTTTACATCGAAACCTATGTCCGAGAGGACATGATCCGGCTTTACGGCTTTCAAAGCGTGCTCGAGCGCGAGTGGTTCCGCCTGTTGCAGAACAACGTGCAGGGTGTCGGTGCA
Source organism: Chelativorans sp. YIM 93263 (assembly GCF_028767125.1). Taxonomy (GTDB): domain Bacteria; phylum Pseudomonadota; class Alphaproteobacteria; order Rhizobiales; family Rhizobiaceae; genus Chelativorans. The sequence goes on along the minus strand of NZ_JAKCWP010000001.1, from coordinate 265,503 downwards.
AAGGTGGCGCTGGCGGTACTATCGACGCTTTCGCCCTCGGAACTGGCCAATGCCATCGCGCTCAAGGATGCCGCGATGGTCGCCCGCGCGCCCGGGGTGGGTAAGAAGGTTGCCGAACGCATCGTGACGGAACTGAAGAGCAAGGCGCCGGCCTATGCGGGGGGCGCCGAATCCATCGGGCTCAAAGAGGAGCTGGGCGAAGGCGCCGCTCCGGCCCCAATCTCCGACGCGGTCTCCGCACTGGCAAATCTCGGATATTCGCGGGATATGGCGTCAAACGCGGTCGCAGCGGCGCTCAAAACCGCTGGTGAAAACGCGGATGCGGGTACGCTTATTAGACTTGGGCTGAAGGAGCTCGCGCGTTAGAAGGTGAGAACACGCTGACCGTTCGCTGCGACTGGCAAACAGTACAGGGGGCGTGACATTCGACAGCGCAAGAAGCGCGTGAGCGCAGTGGAGTTGCCTTGATGAGTGAAGCCGACCGTCTGGTTTCGGCCGGTGAGCGCGGGGAAGACACGGACGCCACCATGCGTCCGCAGACACTCGACGCGTTTATCGGCCAGAAGGCCGCGCGTGCCAATCTCAAGGTTTTCGTGGAGGCCGCGCGCGGGCGTGGCGAAGCGCTGGATCATGTGCTCTTCGTCGGCCCGCCCGGTCTCGGCAAGACGACGCTTGCCCAGATCATGGCGCGCGAGCTCGGTGTCAGTTTCCGCTCCACTTCCGGTCCGGTGATTGCCAAGGCGGGCGACCTCGCCGCGCTTCTGACCAATCTGGAAGAGCGGGATGTGCTATTCATCGACGAGATCCATCGCCTCAGCCCCGCCGTGGAGGAAATCCTCTACCCCGCCATGGAGGACTATCAGCTCGACCTCATTATTGGCGAGGGGCCGTCCGCACGCTCCGTCAAGATCGACCTCTCCCGCTTTACGCTCGTGGCCGCGACGACACGGCTCGGGCTGCTTACGACGCCGCTGCGCGACCGTTTCGGTATTCCGGTGCGGCTCGAGTTCTATACGGTGGACGAGCTGCAAGCGATCGTCACGCGCGGGGCGCGCATTCTCGGTTTGGCATTGACGGATGACGGGGCCGAGGAGATCGCCAGGCGTGCGCGGGGGACCCCGCGCATCGCCAGCCGGCTTCTGCGCCGGGTACGGGATTTCGCGGCCGTGGCCGGTGCGCAAGAGGTCACGCGCGAGGTGGCAGACCAGGCGCTTTTGCGGCTCGATGTGGATACACTCGGGCTGGACCAGCTCGACCGGCGCTATCTTACCATGATCGTGGAGAACTTCGGCGGCGGCCCGGTCGGAATCGAAACGATCGCTGCCGCGCTTTCAGAACCGCGTGACGCCATCGAGGACATTATCGAGCCCTACCTCATCCAACAGGGTTTTATCCAGCGTACGCCACGCGGGCGTGTGCTGGCCGCCAAGGCGTGGCGGCATCTCGGCCTCGAAGCACCGCGCGAACTTGCCGAGGCGCAGATCAGCCTCTTTCAGCGGGGTCAGGAGGAGTAGGGCTGCGCCGCAGTGCGGTCAGCTATGAGACGCTGGGGCGGTCTGCGGCGTAATCTCGTCCGCAGGCCGCATGAGGTTCGACATCAAAAGCACCATCGCCAGAAGCACGGCAAAGCCGATGAAGATCGGCGCGAAGCCCGTCCGCTCCGCCACGAAGCCGACGATGGAGGGTGCCGCAAGCATACCGGAATAGCCGATGGTGGTGGCCACGCTCATGCCGGCGGCCGACGAGATACCGGGCTGATTGCCCGCTGCCGAGAAGGCGATCGGCACCATGTTGGCGATCCCCAACCCCGCCAAAGCAAAGGCAAGCGTGGCGATCGCCGGGGAGGGCGCAAGGCCCGCCCCCAGCATGCCGGTTGCCGCCACCACGCCCGACAGCCGCATGGTCATCACAGCACCCAGCCGATTGCGCAGGCTGTCACCAAGAAAACGCATCAGCGCCATGGCCCCGGAAAAGGCAGTGAAGGCAAGGCTGGCGGTCGCCAGGCCGGCGCCCATCTCCTGGCGCAGATAAAGGGCTGCCCAATCGAGAACGGCGCCTTCCGGCATCATTGAGAACAGGGCGACGATACCGGTCAGATAGATGAGTGGGCTGCGCGGGAAGCCGCTAATACCGCTGCTGCTCGTCGCCGTCGGCTTGCGCTCGACGACAAGCTTCGGCATGGCGGCAAGCACCAACGTGAGTGCGACGAACGTGACGGCGACGGCATGTCCCAGATGCCCCCATTGCTCGGCCAGAATGCCGCCCACGCCTGCGCCGAAGAAGCCACCGAGACTCCAAAAGCCATGCGAGGAGGACATGATGGCGCGCTGCAGCCGGCGCTCCACGACCACTGCATTGGAGTTCATGGCGACATCCATGCCGCCTAGGAAACCGCCGAAGAGGACAAGTGCGGGAATCAAGGTCGCCATGGCGGGCGCTGCGGCAACCAAGAGGAGCGAGCAGGCACAAAGAATGCCCGTTATCCGCAACACGGCGCGGGATCCATGGCGGCTGATCAGCCAGCCGCAGACCGGCATCGCCACCACCGCCCCAAGACCGAAGATGAGGATGAGCAAGCCGAGCATCGTTTCGCTAAGCGAAAAGCGCACGGCAAGCAGCGGTATCTGCGGTGCCCAACTGCCGACGATGAAACCGTTGACGAAGAAGCAGGTCGCAACAGCCCAGCGTCCGAAAAGGGCGTTTTCCTGTGGCATATCGAAGTCCCGCATCTGGTCGGTGGGCAACAACAACAGCGCCTTGTATTTCAATGAGGCCAGTTCTCAAACGTTACTAAATCGATTTAATAACACCTGTCAATGCGACGGCATCGGCCTTGCGCATCGCTGTTAGGATTCCAGCCATGAGTCAGGAACTGCTGATTATTGGGGCCACGCTGGGTCTCTATGCCGCTGTTGTCGTGAGCCCTGGCCCGAACTTTGCGCTTATCTCAAGTCTTGCCATTTCCGGCGAACGGTCTTCTGCTGTAGGCGCAACATTCGGCCTGGCGATTGCGGCGACCTTCTATGCGGTCCTGACGATGACCGGGCTGGCATTGGTTCTCACGCAGGTTGGATGGCTTGCGAGCCTCATACAGATTTTCGGAGGCTGTTATCTCGTCTACCTTGGGTTTATGACCTGGCTGACCGCCAAGCCTACCACTTCGGCACAACGAGCTGGTTCAGCTCCCGGTGGTGCCTTGCGCGGTCTGCGCATGGGGATCATCGTCAACCTCTCGAACCCCAAAGGGATCGCCTTCTTTATCGGTCTCTACGCTGTTGCCGTACCGCCAGAAACAGCGCTGTGGGCTAAGTTTACGATTCTCGTGGGTGGCTTTCTGCTGGAGATCGTCTGGTATGGTTTTGTGATCGGCCTGCTCTCAACGCGACCGGCCCGCGCAGCCTATGATCGCTTCGGCCCTTGGATAGAACGAGTCATCGGCACGGTGCTGGCGGCCTTTGGCCTGCGTCTGATTTCGGAGAAGCTATGAGAAAGGCAGACTCAGGAGGCATGAAGATCAATCAGGCGGTGAGGACCGACATTGCAAATTCTGTCCTATGCTGGCTGGCCACGGTGGACTCGGAGGGCATTCCCAATGTCACTCCAAAGGAGATTTTCACGAGTTACAGCGACGACAGGATCATTATCGCTGACATTGGCATCATCCAACAGCGTCCGAAACATTCGTGCTCGGTCAGCGGTCTGCGTGAGCTTTGTTGACGTCTTCCGCCAGAAAGGCTTCAAGATCACAGGCAAGGCGACGATCATCGCTCCAAACGCCAAAGATTTTCCTGTCGTTGGAGTTGAGTTGCTTCACTCGGCGGGAACGGATTTCCCGATCCGAAATATCATCTCGATCCAGATCGAACTCTCGCGGATCTGGGCTCCCAGCTACGCCCTGTTTCCAGACCGAGCAGAAAACGAGCGCATGCAGAGCGCCTACGATACTTACGGCGTACGTCCGGCGGGTTGAGTCCAGCCATCAGAACCGGCGTCACGCGAATGACCGCTTTCTGATGCCGGACTAGTGAAGCGGACCGTTTCGTCTCCACCCACAGCCAAAATCCAACCTGAGATGCGGCCTCAGCCGCTCTCCAGCACGACCAGCAGATCTTTGGCATCGATCTGGTCTCCGGCCTTGACCAGCACCTCGGCGACGGTGCCGTCCTGCTCGGCGTGGAGCGCGGTTTCCATCTTCATGGCCTCAATGGACAGGAGTACGTCGCCCGCCTTTACGGTTTGGCCGGAAAAGACAGCCACGGAAGATACGACACCCGGCATCGGGGCGCCGATATGCGCGTCATCAGCCGGGTTGGCCTTGCGCCGCGCGGCCGCCGCGGAAGCGCCGCGCAGCCGGTCTGGCACCCTGGCGCGGCGCGGCTGGCCGTTGAGCTCGAAGAAGATGGTCACCATGCCTTTTTCGTCGGTATCACCAATAGCCAGGCAGCGGATGACCAGCGTCTTGCCGCGCTCGATCTCTACGAAGACCTCGTCTTCCTGCTCCATGCCGTAGAAATAGACCGGCGTTGGCAGGACGCTGACGGGACCATAATTTTCCATGGCCGCTGCGAACTCCAGGAACACCTTCGGATACATGAGCCATGAGGCGAGTTCGAAATCGCTGACCTCGCGCCCGAGCTTCTCTTCCAGTTCCTTGCGGTCAGCCTCCAGGTCGGCCGGTGGCAGAAGCGAGCCCGGACGCACAGTGATCGGCTTTTCGCCCTTTAATGCCTTCTTCTGCAATGCCTTGGGCCACCCCCCAGGCGATTGCCCCAGATCGCCACGCAGCATGGAAACGACCGAATCGGGAAAGGCGATGTCCTTGTTGGGATCTTCGACATCCGCCACGCTCATATCCTGGCTGACCATCATCAGGGCCATGTCCCCCACGACCTTCGAGGATGGGGTAACCTTGATGATGTCGCCAAACATGTTGTTGGCGTCGTGATAGGTACGGGCCACGTCGTGCCAGCGTGTCTCCAGGCCAAGCGAGCGTGCCTGCTCCTTCAGGTTGGTGAACTGGCCGCCGGGCATCTCGTGCAGATAGACCTCCGAGGCGGGCCCTTTCAGATCGCTCTCGAAAGCGGCGTACTGGTTGCGCACCGCCTCCCAGTAAAATGAGATGCGCCGGACCCATTCGGCATTGAGGCCGGTGTCGCGCTCGGTGCCTTTCAATGCCTCGACAATCGAACCGAGACAAGGCTGCGAGGTGTTGCCCGAAAGCGCGTCCATCGCTGCATCGACCGCGTCCACGCCGCTTTCGGCGGCTGCCAGGACGGTCGCCGCCGAGATACCGGATGTATCGTGCGTATGGAAATGGATCGGCAGATCGGTTTCCTCGCGCAGCGCCTTGAAGAGCAGGCGGGCCGCGCCCGGCTTGAGAAGTCCCGCCATGTCCTTGATGGAGATGATGTGGGCCCCCGCTGCCTCCAGCTCCTTGGTCAGGTTGACGTAGTACTTCAGATCATACTTGGCGCGCTCGGGGCTGAGAATGTCGCCTGTATAGCAAATCGCCGCTTCGCAGAGCTTGTTCTCCTCGCGCACGGCATCCATCGCCACGCGCATGTTCTCCACCCAATTCAGGCAGTCGAACACGCGGAAAAGGTCGATTCCGCCGACCGCCGCCTGGCGCACGAAATACTGCACGACATTGTCGGGATAGTTCGTGTAGCCGACACCGTTCGCCCCACGCAGAAGCATTTGCAGCAAAATGTTCGGCGCGCCCTCGCGGATCTTGTGAAGCCGCTCCCACGGGTCTTCGGTAAGGAAGCGCATGGCGACGTCGAAGGTCGCTCCGCCCCAACACTCCAACGACAGGAGCTCGGGAAGGGCGCGGGCGTAAACACCGGCAATTCGCTCAATGTCGTGGGTGCGCATGCGCGTGGCAAGCAGGGACTGATGCCCGTCGCGCATGGTCGTGTCCGTCACCAGGACACGGTTTTCCCCACGCATCCATCTTGCGAAGCCTTCCGGCCCCAGCGCATCCAGGCGCTGCTTGGCGCCGTCGGGCACGGGCTCGTTCAAATAGGGGAGGATAGGCGAGGCCGCTTCCGCCTTGGGCCGAGGCCGGTCGCGCGCTTCCGGATGACCGTTGACCGTGACATCGGCCAGATAGTTCAAAAGTTTGGTTGCGCGGTCGCGGCGCTTGACGTGTGTGAAAAGCTCCGGCGTGTCATCGATGAAGCGCGTCGTGTAGGTCGCGCTGCGAAACTGTTCGTGGGTGATGATGGCTTCGAGGAAGGTGAGGTTTGTCGCCACGCCGCGAATGCGGAATTCGCGCAGCGCCCGGTCCATGCGCAGAATGGCTTCCTCGGGCGTCGGCGCCCAGGCGGTCACCTTTTCCAGAAGCGGATCGTAAAAGCGCGTGATCACCGCGCCGGAATAGGCCGTTCCGCCGTCGAGCCTTATGCCGAAGCCGGTTGCCCCGCGATAGGCGGTGATGCGGCCATAGTCAGGAATAAAATTCTGCTCCGGGTCTTCCGTGGTGATACGGCATTGAAGCGCATGACCGTTGAGCCCGATCTTGTCCTGCGTCGGCACGCCGGAAGCCGGATCGCCGATGCGCTCGCCTTCCAGAATGTGGATCTGGGCCTTGACGATATCGACGCCGGTCACCTCCTCGGTGACCGTGTGCTCGACCTGGATACGCGGATTGACCTCGATGAAGTAGAAGGCGCCCGTATCGGCGTCCATGAGGAACTCGACCGTGCCGGCGCCGACATAGTTCGTCGCTTCGGCGATTTTCAGCGCATAGCCGCAAAGCTCCTCGCGTTTCCCGGCATCGAGATAGGGGGCCGGGGCCCGTTCAACGACCTTCTGGTTGCGCCTCTGGATAGAGCAGTCCCGCTCGAAGAGATGAACCGCGTTGCCGTGCGTGTCACCCAGCACCTGCACCTCGACATGGCGCGCGCGCTCAACCAGCTTTTCCAGATAGACCTCATCCTTTCCGAAGGCGGCCTTGGCCTCGCGCTTGGCTTCGGTCACCTCGCGCGGCAGGTCGTCGGCGGAGCGGATGACGCGCATGCCGCGCCCGCCGCCGCCCCAGGAGGCCTTGAGCATGAGCGGAAAGCCGATCTCGTCGGCCATTTTTGCCACTTCGTCCATGTCGTCCGGCAGCGGCTCGGTGGCGGGCACCACCGGTACGCCCACCTCGACGGCCAGGTTTCGCGCAGCCACCTTGTTGCCCAGCCTGCGCATGGTTTCCGGCTTCGGGCCGACGAACGTAATGCCGTTTTCTGCGCACGCTTCGGCAAATTCCGGACTTTCGGAGAGAAGTCCATAGCCGGGGTGGATCGCGTCGGCGCCCGAGAGCTTGGCGACGCGGATTACCTCATCGATCGAGAGATAGCTTTCGATCGGGCCGAGATCCCGCTCCAGATGCGGGCCTCGCCCCACCTGGTAGGACTCGTCCGCCTTGAACCGGTGCAGTGAATATTTGTCCTCTTCCGCCCAGATCGCCACCGTTTTGATGCCCAGTTCGTTTGCGGCGCGAAAAACGCGAATAGCGATCTCGGAACGGTTTGCGACGAGGAGGGTCTTGATTTGCACTGGCATGCTCCGCTTACGAGGCTTTCAAAATATTCTGCCCGCGTCGGGCCACACGCGGCCCCGCAGGCGGCATAACGCCCTGGTGCGATGATTTAGCGCGGGTGCGGCTGCAGCGCAAACCCTCAAAGCCACGTCCCATGCAAAACGGCCCGGCGGAGTGCCGCCGGGCCGTTTCGAACCGGTTTGATTCTATGACGACTTACTGTTCGAGATAATCGTACTCGCCGTCCTGCCACTCGTAGAAGACATAGCCCGGCAGGGTAACGTCGCCCTTGTCGTCAAAGGAAAGCTCACCCAGAACCGTCTCGAAGTCGCCCTCGTCAAGTGCCGCTACGACGTCGTCGTAATCGACCGAACCGGCGGACTCTACTGCCTGCGCCCAAGCCTGGATCGCGGCATAGGTGTAGAGTGCGTAGCCTTCGGCCGTCTTGCCGGCGGATTCGAGCGCCTCGACAACGGGCTTCGCGATTTCGTTCTTTCGCGGATCAGGCGAGAAGGTCATCAGCGTGCCTTCACCGGCGTCGCCCGTAATGGCCCAGTATTCGTCAGTCACCAAGGCATCACCGGAGACGAGGATCGTGTCCATGCCCTGCTCGCGCATCTGGCGGGCCATCAAGCCGGCTTCGGTGTGATATCCGCCGACATAGAGGATATCGATGCCTTCCTGCTTCATCTTGGAGACGAGCGCGGTATAGTCCTTCTCACCGGCGGTGTAGGCCTCGTAGAGCGCCGGCGTGCCGCCCGCCTCTTCGTAGGCCGACATGGTCGCGTCCGCGAGTCCCTTGCCGTAGGCGGTCTTATCGTGGACGAAGGCAACCTTCGCGTCCGGATAGTTCTCCATCAGAAACTCGCCGGCGACATCGCCCTGCTGGTCGTCACGGCCGCAGACGCGGTAGACGCCCGGTCCGGGGCGGTCGTCCGTAAAGGAGGGGTTGGTGGATGCGGGCGAGATCTGGATGATGCCCTCGTCGGCATAGACGTTCGAGGCCGGTATCGAGGAGCCGGAGCAGAAGTGCCCGGCCACGAAAACCACGCCCTCGCCGGCGAACTGGTTGGCCACGGCGACGGCCTGTTTCGGATCGCAGGCATCATCACCGACTTCCAGCCGGAGTTCCTCGCCGTTCACGCCGCCGGCTTCATTGATGTCGGCCACGGCCTGCTCCGCGCCGGCCCTCATCTGCGCGCCGAAGGTCGCGTACTGGCCTGTCATCGGCCCGGCGGTGGCGATAACGATCTCGGACCAGGCCGACCCTGTCATTACGAGGCTGAGCGCTGCGCTCGCCAGTAGTGTCTTTTTCATGACTACTCCCTATTAGAACACCCTGCGTTCCCTCGGTTATTCCGGAAAGGGGTGTTCGGCTTTCCGGTCTTCCTCTTTCGCGGGACATCAGTCCCGCTTAACGTGCATGAAACCCCAATTTCGCGCGGAAATAAAGGCCTTCCGCTACACCTGTCGAATTTTATTGGCCATGTGCCTTCCAGCCGAGCGGACCTGTGCGCTCATACTGAAAGCTGTATTGCCTCGCCATCTGTCCGGCGCGGGTGATCCTCTTCCCGAGAAAGGCAATCATCATGAGCATGAGGAGATCCACCAGATAATAATGCAGCGACAGAAGCGTGCCCTGGAACAGGGAGAAATGGATGAAACGCGTTGCCGCCGCCAGAAGCACGATATAGACGGCGAGTTGCAGATCGGGCTGCCAGGCCCGCGCTATGGCGCGTCCGGTCAGATATGCGGCGCCGCCGGCCAGGAGTATCGTAACGAAGAAAAACTCCCAGAAGGTCACTTCCCAAAGCGGGGTGTTCTGATGTTCCATCTCAGTGCCTCCCACCTTCCAGATAGGCCGCGCGCACGTCCTCGCGTTTCAGCAGTTCCGCCCCGGTGCCGCTCATGGTGATGTTGCCGTTGACCATCACGTAGGCGCGATGCGCTAGTTTGAGGGCATGGAAAGCGTTCTGCTCGACGAGAAAGACGGTCAGGCCCTCGCTCTCGTTGAGCGCGCGGATCGCGTCGAAGATCTGCTTGACCACCAGTGGCGCAAGCCCGAGCGACGGCTCGTCGAGAAGCAGGAGCTTCGGTCTGCTCATCAGCGCGCGGCCGATAGCCAGCATCTGCTGCTCCCCGCCTGAAAGCGTGCCGCCGCGCTGATGCAACCTCTCCTTCAGCCGCGGAAACAGCGTGAACACGCGTTCCAGGTCCTGCTCGAAATATTGCGGGTCGACAAGCGAGGCGCCCATTTGCAAATTTTCCACCACCGACATGCGGGGAAAAATTCGCCGGCCCTCGGGCGATTGGGCGATCCCCAGCCGGATGATCTCGTGCGTCGGCATGGCCGTGATGTCCATGCCGTCATAGACGATGCTGCCAGTGCGTGCGTGCGGGTCGCCGCAAATGGTCATCATCAGCGTCGACTTGCCGGCGCCGTTGGCGCCGATCATCGAGACGATCTCACCCCGCTTGACTTCGACATCCACGCCCCGAAGCGCGACGATTTTGCCGTAATAGGTTTCAACGCCCTGCACCGAGAGCAAGGTTTCGCCACTGTTCATGACGCGCCTCCCTTTCCGGTGCCGCTCTTCGTCGTCTTGCGTGTTCGTGTGGGGGCGCCAGAAGTTTTTGCATTTGTCTTCGTCTTACCGGCCGTCTTGCTCTTGCTGCCTGATGCGGGTTTGGCCTCCTTGCTCGGAGACGATGCCGGCGTGGATTCGCCGACCTGCTCGGCGACATCCTCCCGCACTTCCGGAATGTCGATCTCGTCCTCCTCCTCGACGCCTAGATAGGCGGCGATAACCTTGGGATCGGATTTGACGTTCTCGGGATCTCCATCGGAAATCTTCACGCCGTAGTCGAGAACGACGATATGATCGGATATCTCCATCACCACGCCCATGTCGTGCTCAATCAGGAGCACGGAGGTGTCGTGCTCCTCGCAAATGAACTTGAGCAGCGCGTTAAGGTCGGTGGATTCGCGCGGATTCAATCCGGCTGCCGGCTCGTCCAGACACAGAAGCCGCGGTTCCGTGCACATGGCGCGCGCGACCTCGAGCCGCCGTTGCGCGCCATACGGCAGGTCGGCGGCCGGATCATCGGCCCGATCGATCAGATTGGTTCGCTCCAGCCAGTACGCAGCCTTGTCGATGGCTGCCTTCTCGGCCCTGCTATAACTCGGCAGGCCGAGAATGCCTCCGAACGAGAAACCGGATGCGACCACCAGCGGATTGTGCTGAGCGACCAGGAGATTTTCCAGCACCGTCATTCCACCGAAGAGCCGGATATTCTGGAAGGTACGCGCAACCCTTGCTTTGTGCGTGATCTCGTGGTCGGCCATGCGCTCCAGCAGGAAGACACCCTGATCCTCCTCGTGCTTGAAGCGCCGCCCGCTCGCGGTTACCTCCTGAACTGTATTGTCCTGCCGGCCGACGCCGTGGCGCATGACAATGCGGCCCTCGGTGGGCTTGTAGAAGCCGGTCACGCAATTGAACACGGTCGTCTTGCCCGCGCCGTTGGGGCCGATCAGTGCGGTGATATCGCCGCGGCCGACATCGAATGAGAGGTCGCCCACGGCCACCAGACCGCCGAAGCGCATGGTCAGATGCTCAACCGAGAGGACGGGGTCGTTTTCCCAGCGCCGCTCCGCCGCCGAACGCCCGGGTGTTTCCATTTCAGCCACGTCTGTCATCAGTGACCCTCACCCTGTGCAACCATGTCTGCTCCGATCTGCTTTTTCTCCTTGAGCACGACCGACGGCTCTCTGGTGGAAATCAAACCGCGCGGCTTCCAGACCATGATGAAGACCATGGCCAATCCGAAGATCAGCATGCGGTATTGCACCGGGTCGAAGCCCGAACCGAACACATTGCTGAGGAAGCCGAGATTGCGCAGCATCTCGATACCCCCGATCATCACGACGGAGGCGATCACGACTCCGATTTGCGAGCCAAGCCCGCCCAGCACCACGATCGCCAGGATGATCGCCGATTCCAGGAAGGTGAAGCTTTCCGGCGAAATGAAGCCCTGCCGCGTTGCGAAGAACGAGCCGGCAAAGCCGCCGAACATGGCACCGATGGCGAAGGCCGTCAGTTTGGTGTTGCGCGTATTGATGCCCAGCGAACGGCATGCGATCTCGTCCTCGCGCAATGCTTCCCAGGCGCGCCCGATCGGCAGGCGGCGCAGGCGCATCGTCACGAAATTCGTGATCAGGGCCAGCACGAGGATGATGTAGTAGAGATAGATGAAGCGGTGGATGGGCGAGTATTCGAGGCCGAAGAAGGCGGCAAAGCCATCATCCCCGCGACTGAGCTCCAGGCCGAAAAAAGTGGGTTTCGGAATCCCGGAAATGCCGTCGGGCCCACCTGTGAACTCATACCAGTTCAAAAGCACAATGCGGATGATCTCACCGAAGGCGAGCGTGACGATCGCCAGATAGTCTCCGCGGAGCCGCAGCACCGGGAACCCCAGGATAAGCCCCCAAAAGGCGGCGAGCATGCCGGCCAGCGGAAGCGCCATCCAGAAGCCGAGATCGAAAAATTGCGCCAGCAGCGCGAAGGAGTAAGCTCCGACCGCGTAGAAGGCCACATAGCCAAGGTCGAGCAGGCCGGCGAGGCCCACCACTATGTTCAGCCCCCAACCCAGCATGATGTAGGTCAAGATGAGAATGGCGAGGTCAATGAACTGACGATCGCGCCCAGGGACGAAAGTGGTGAAAAAGAACGGAAGAACAAGAGCAAAGACGAGGAGCGCCCGCGCCAGCCATTTGCCCAGTTGCGGGGTGGCTTCGCTGAGGCTTGAAATCTTCCCCCCGAGAGTTTCGGTGACCGGGTGATCGGCCCTGAACACCAGCAGGCTGAGCGCGAGGCGCCCGCCGAAAACGACCAGGATCGACACGATCCACGCCACCCAGCGCGTGGTTAGCGCAAGTCCGCCGGGCGCGATATCTGTTCGGATTCCGATCAGAAAGAAGCCCAGGACAGCCGCAAGGAACGCGGCCATCGCCGCATCGCGCAAAGAGTCGGCCAGCTTGTTACCGGTGCCGCCCGGGCCTGTGTTTCTTGGCGCCTCGGCGCGTTCTTCGCGCTTGATCTGCGCACCGACAGGCTTCTGAAGGGAGGTCGGCATGTTCGTATCTGATTCAGCCATTAGACCTTCTCCACTTCAGGCTTTCCGAGCAGGCCGGAAGGCAGGAAAATCAAAACGATGGCCAGAATGGAGAAGGCCGCGACGTCCTTATATTCGACGGTGAAGTATCCGGACCAGAATACCTCGATAAGGCCAATCAGAAGCCCGCCCAACATGGCGCCCGGCAGAGAGCCGATACCTCCGAGAACAGCTGCCGTGAACGCCTTAATCCCGGCAAGAAAGCCGATATAAAAATCGATCACACCGTAGAACAGCAGGAACATCAGCCCGGCCACCGCCGCGAGTGCGGCTCCCATCACGAAGGTCAGCGAGATGGTGCGGTCGACGTTGACGCCGAGCAGGGCAGCCATCTTGCGGTCCTGCTCGCAGGCGCGCTGGGCGCGGCCGAGAGAGGTGCGCGAGATCAGCAGGGAGAAGCCCGCCATCAGGACCACAGTGGTCACGATGATGATGATCTGCATGTAGGAAAGCCGCACGACGATATCGCCGGCGGCTGTCGATCCTTCCATGAGCGTGATCCCGCCCTGAATTTGCGGCGGAAGCGGCTTCACGCGCGCGCCCTGTGTGATCTGAACGAAGTTCTGCAAGGCGATCGACATGCCGATGGCGGTGATCAACGGCGCCAGGCGGAAGGAGCCTCGCAAAGGCCGGTAGGCCAGCCGCTCCACCGTCCATCCCCATGCTGAAGTGAACAGCATCGCGATTACGATGACGATGAGCAGAACGACCGGCAGAAAGGCGAAGCCGAGAACCGACGTCACCAGCAGGAATAGGGCCAGTGAAATGAATGCACCGATCATGAAAATATCGCCGTGGGCGAAATTGATCATGCCGATGATCCCGTAGACCATGGTGTAGCCGATGGCGATCAGGCCATAGATGGAGCCCAGCGTAAGCCCGTTGATAAGCTGCTGGAGGAAATAGTCCATGCTTACTACTCTCCCCTGGAACGTCGCTGTCCGAGCGCATTCCTTGTTGTTGTTTTCCCCTAACTGCGGACTGCAGCTTTTGCTTGTTCTTGGTCCGCAGCTTAACCTTTTGCTCGCATATCGGAGCAATAGCGTTGATGCAAGCTATCATCGGCATTGTGCAATGTCCTTGCTTTCAACGCTAGGTTTTTCTCATTTCTCCGCGATTTTCACAACATATATCTCCACAATTTGCGCCATGTTTGCGGGGATTCGCAGGGTCCGGTTCAGGACACAGTGAATCCGCGGGCGAACGGGTCACGATCGTCTATAAAGATCGTATTCAGGCCCGTCATGCGCGCCCAACCGGCGATTGAGGGAACGATGGCCGGTTTTCCGCCCACGGAGGCCTCTTTCTCCACACGTCCGTTGAAGAGCGAGCCGATGATGGATTCGTGGACGAAAGTATCTCCGATCGTCAGACGGCCCTGGGCGTGAAGTTGTGCCATGCGCGCCGAAGTGCCGGTTCCGCAGGGCGAACGATCGATGGCCTTTTCGCCATAGAAGACAGCGTTGCGCGCGTCGGCGCCGTCCATGGTCGGAGCGCCTGTCCAGAGAATGTGCGTAAGGCCGCGGATCTCGGGCGCGTCCGGATGCGCGAAGTCATGCGCGGCGTTCAGCCGCTCGCGCAGGACCGGGCTCCAGCGCACCAGGTCCGAGGCCGTGTGGTCGGCAAGGTCGCGGTAGTGCTCCTGCGGCTCGATGATGGCGTAAAAGTTGCCGCCATAGGCGACGTCGACCTTCAGCGGCCCGAGATCGGGGCACTCCACCTCCAGGTTCGTCGCGTGCAGGAAAGCCGGCACATTCGTGATGCGCACCTCCTCCACGTGCTCTCCCTGCTGCCGGTATTCGGCCGTGACCATTCCCGCCGGCGTGTCCAGGCGCAACAGGCCGGGCGTTTTCGGCCGCACAAGCCCGTGTTCGATGGCAAAGGTGACTGTGCCGATCGTGCCATGTCCGCACATGGGCAGGCAGCCGCTCGTCTCGATGTAGAGCACTGCCACGTCGCAATCCTCGCGCGTGGGCGGATACAGGATCGAGCCGGACATCATGTCGTGGCCGCGCGGCTCGAACATCAGCCCGGTGCGGATCCAATCGTAGTCCGCCTGAAAGTGCGCGCGGCGCTCCAACATTGAGCGGCCTTCGAGAAACGGACCGCCGCCGGCCACCAAGCGCACCGGATTGCCGCATGTATGCCCGTCTATGCAGAAGAAGGAGTGTCTCGCCATGGCATTCTCCCTAAAACCGACGGGCTCGGAACGGACGCAGGTCGATCGGCGGCGTCCGATCCAGAACGAGATCACGGATGAGCCGTCCAGTGGCTGCTGCTTGAGTGAGGCCCAGATGGCCGTGGCCGAAGGCGTAGAAGACACGCGGTTGGTCGCGCGAGCGCCCGATGACGGGCAGCGAATCGGGCAGAGACGGGCGGTAGCCCATCCATTGCCGCCCGCCTGCCGTCTTCAGGCCCGGCAGAAAACGACTCGCCTTGTCCAGCATGGCACGGGAGCGGGCGTAGTTGGGAGAGCGCTTCAGCCCGCCGAGTTCGACCGCGCCGCCCACGCGTAGTCCCGTTTCGAGCGGTGTGATGACAAAGCCGTGGCGCGGGAAAATAAGCTGACGCTTCACATCGAATGCGTCGCTCGGCAACGTCGTGTTGTAACCGCGCTCTGTCTCGAGCGGTACCGCATCTCCGAAAACCGCAGCGAAGGAGCGGGACCAGGCGCCCGCCGCGATCACCAGCTTTTCGCAAGTCAGCCGCTCTCCGCCGGCCAGGTTGATGACGATGCGGCCGCCTTCCTCGCCGAGCGCAGCGACAGTCGCGGGCATGAAATGTGCACCATGCTGCTCGGCATGCGCCCAGATCGCTTGTCCGAGACGCTGCGGATCGGTCACCGTCTTCCATCCCGGCACGAAGGTGGCACGTTCGAAGAGGTCCGAAAGGCCCGGCTGATAATCGGCGATCTCCTCTTTCCTCAGGTGGCGGAAGCGGAAATGAAAACGACGCCTCAGCCGCCAGTCGTCCTCCCTCGCGCGGAACTCGGCTTCGCTCTCGTACAGTTCAAGACAGCCGTCCTCGCGCTCGAATTCCTGTGTTGCCGATCGCGCCATCAGCGCGCTCCATTCGCGCTCGGCAAGCATCATCATGGAGGCCTGGGCCGAAACGGCTGCCTCGAACCGGGCAGGCCGCCCGGCTTTCAGAAAGCGCCATAGCCAGGGCAAAAGTTTTGGGAGATAGGTCGGCGGAATGGACAGTGGCCCAAGCGGGTCGGCCAGCCAGCGCGGCACCTGCGAGAGCATGTCCTTGTGTGCCATCGGAAGAATGTCCGAGAAGGCGAAGGCACCGGCATTACCGGCGCTCGTCTCCTCGCAGATGCCGGAGCGGTCGAGTACCAGCACATCGTGGCCCGCTTCCGCCAGGTAAGCGGCGGTTGCCACGCCGATGATGCCGCCGCCCAGAATGGCGACCTGCGCATGCCCTCCGGCCATTTGCTACACCTGGAATCCTTCACAGCCCGTTTGGGAGCGCGGGCCGGTCCGCAATTGCCTCTTTGATGATCCGTTCGACCCGTTCTCGCCGTTCGCCCGAGAGTGGCTGACGCGGCATGCGCACCCGTTCGTTGGAGCCGATCTCGATCGCCTCCGCCAGCTTGATGTTCTGCACCAGATAGGTGGAGACGTCCAGATCAAGAAGGGGGCGGAACCAGCGATAAAGGGCGAGCGCCTCTTGCTGCCGGCCGGCCTTCATCAGCCGGTAAATGGCGACCGTCTCGCGCGGGAAGGCCGTCACCAAGCCGGCAACCCAGCCGACCGCACCCGCGGCCAGGGCCTCGTAGGCAAGGTTGTCGACCCCGGTAAAGACGTCGAAGCGGTCGCCGAACGCGTTGACGATTTCGGTCGTGCGGCGGATATCGTCGCTGGATTCCTTCACGGCGACGAAGAGATCGTCAGCGGCGAGCTTATCCATTGCCGCAACGGTCACATCCACGCGGTAGGCAACACGGTTCGAGTAGATCATCACCGGAAGTCCGCCGGCCGCGGCGATCGCCTTGAGGGTGGCGACCGTCTCTTCCTCGTCGGTGTGATAGATCGGGCTCGGCACGATCATCAGCCCGTCCGCGCCGGCGGCCGCGGCGCGGCGCGCAAGCTCGGCGCCATCTCGGGTTGCCGCCTCGTTGATCGTCAGGAGCACTGGTTTGCCTTGGGCCACGCCCCGCGCGGTTTTCAAGAGCGAAAGCTTTTCGTCGTGGGTGAGCATCGGTCCTTCGCCCAGCGACCCGGCGACGATCAGGCCGTCGCACCCCGCCTCCATCAGAAGCCCGAAGCAGCGCTCCATCTCGAGGTGATCGAGCGAGTCATCCGGCGTGAACTTCGTCGTTACCGCCGGCAGGATGCCTTGCCACATGGTCGTCTCCGCTGATATATCAGTGATATATTACGAGCACTTTAGATGCTGGTCAAGCGTGGCGCTCGTCTGATATATTTGAAATATATCACAGGAAGGGACGGATGACATTCCCGGCACAGGCAGCTCGATCCGGCCAGCCCGCTTCGGCTCAGGCCTACCATCTTCTGGAGCGGATGATCGTCACGCTCGAACTCCCACCGGGCGAGGTGACGACGGAGAGCGCCCTTATCGAGATGCTGGGCCTCGGCCGCACGCCTGTGCGGGAGGCGATTCAACGGTTGGCCTGGGAGGGATTGATCGAGATCCGTCCGCGAGCCGGGCTCGCGATCACGCCGATTCACGCGGGGGACTGGGTGAAGGTCATCGATGCGCGCACCGGGGTGGAGGTGCTTCTGGCGGGAGATGCCGCTCGTCACCTACACCCCTCGCTTGGAGCTCGTTTTCAGGAAGCCGGCAAGCATATGCAGAAGGCGACCGCCCACAACGACCCCCAAAGCTTTCTCGATGCGGACAAGGAGATGGACGAGGCTGTTGCGGCTGCCGCGGAAAATCCCTATGCCGCCCGGCTCGTCGCGCCGCTGCGCACGCACAGCCGCCGCTTCTGGTTCCGGTACCGCGCGGATTCGAGCTTCGCGAGCGCTGCGCGGCAGCACGTCGGCGTCATCCGCGCCATACTGAACCGCGATCCGAAAACTGCCGAGCGCGAGGCGGAAGCCCTGATGCGCCTTCTCAGGGAATACGCGAAAGGTGCCGCCCGCTCATAGGCCGCCTCGGAGCGTGGCTGAAAGTCGCCTGGGCGTATTGCAAGATGGCGATTCTCCGTGCTTCCGGTGCCTCGCTCCGGTTTCGAAATCCCCATCTTCGCCATGTCCAACCGGCTTCAGGTTCAGGCCCTCAAACCCCTTGACCCACCTGGGTCGTGAAGGTATCGTCCCAACCTTCACCGGCGGCGATGATGCAGCTTGTTCCGTCGGTGTCCGTGCTCAGAATGGTCCAGCTTCCTTGGTCGGACGCGTAGACCTCCATTACTGCCTGCTCGCCAAGCAGGCCAACGGCCTTCTGTCTCTCGGCAAACTGGGCGTCGAGTTGAGCGACCAGATCCTCGCGCGGGGCGCAAACGTTGTTTTCACTGGTTGCCTGTTGCGCACCGATAAAAAGAACACCTGCCGCGAGTGCCGCCAAGCCGGCACCGCCCATCATGGTCTTTCTCATTTTCGTCTCCTACTGCCAAAGGCACTGGTGTGCTTTCTGGCGCCGCTATCATTGTTGCGCTGTCGCGCTTTTGTTGGTCCTGATAACGGCTGAGGAGGTGCGCCGTTCCATCGCACTCGCGAGAACGTGAACGCTCCGCCGGCATAAGTCGGCGGAGCGTTCGTGTCCTAACGCATCGTCGGAATGGCGAATTCCGCGCCATCCTTGATGCCGGACGGCCAGCGCGAGGTGACCGTCTTGGTCTTAGTGTAGAAGCGGAATGCGTCCGCGCCGTGCTGGTTCAGATCGCCGAAATGGGAGGCCTTCCAGCCGCCGAAGGTGTAGTAGGCGATCGGCACGGGGATTGGCACGTTGACGCCTACCATGCCGACATCGACACGGGCGGCGAAGTCACGCGCGGCATCGCCGTCACGCGTGAAAATGGCGACGCCATTGCCGTATTCGTGGTCGTTCGGCAGTGCAAGCGCTTCATCATAAGTATCGGCGCGCACGACGGAGAGAACCGGCCCGAAGATCTCTTCCTTGTAGATACGCATGTCAGGGGTCACTTCATCGAAGAGGCAACCACCCATGTAATAGCCGTTCTCATACCCCTGCATCTTGAAGCCGCGGCCGTCGACGCGGAGTTTCGCGCCTTCCTCAACGCCAAGGTCGACATAGTTCTTCACGCGCTCCAGGGCCTCTTTCGTCACCAGAGGGCCGAAATCGGCGGAAGCATCGGTCGACGGGCCTACCTTCAGACTTTCCACGCGCGGAATCAGCTTTTCCACCAGCCGGTCCGCCGTCTCCTGGCCGACGGGAACGGCCACGGACACGGCCATGCAGCGCTCGCCAGCCGAGCCGTAGCCGGCGCCGATCAGGGCGTCCACCGTCTGGTCCATGTCTGCGTCGGGCATCACAATGAGGTGGTTCTTCGCCCCGCCGAAACACTGGGCGCGCTTACCGTTCGCCGTGGCGCGGCCATAGATATATTGCGCGATGGGCGTGGAGCCGACAAAGCCGACGGCCTGGATATCCGGATCGTCCAGAAGGGCGTCGACGGCCTCCTTATCGCCATTGACCACGTTGAGAATGCCTTCGGGCAGCCCCGCCTCGATGAAGAGTTCTGCAATGCGCATGGGCACGCCGGGATCGCGCTCCGAAGGCTTGAGCACGAAGGCGTTGCCGCTGGCGATCGCCGGGGCGATCTTCCAGAGCGGGATCATGGCCGGGAAGTTGAACGGCGTGATCCCCGCGACAACGCCTAGCGGCTGGCGCATGGAATAGACGTCGATGCCCGGCCCGGCGCCTTCGGTGTACTCGCCCTTCATCATGTGCGGGGCGCCGATGCACACTTCCACGACCTCCAGACCGCGCTGGATATCGCCCTTCGCGTCGGGGATCGTCTTGCCGTGCTCGCGCGCCAGAAGTTCGGCGAGCTCGTCATATTCCTTGTGCACCAGCTCGAGGAATTTCATGAGCACGCGGACACGCCGCTGCGGGTTTGTGGCCGCCCATTTCGGCTGGGCGTTCTTGGCGTTCTCCACTGCCTGGCGCACCTCCTGCGCGGAGGCGAGCGCGACTTTGCCCCGGACCGAGCCGTCCATGGGCTGCAAAACGTCTTGCGCGCGGCCGCTCGTGCCCGCCACGCGCTTGCCGCCGATAAAGTGACCGATATCTTCCATGAGGTCGTCTCCCCTGTTTTTCTGCCCCGATTGTCTCGCTTTGGCGCGGGGAATGCAACGCGATGAAAATCGCAGCCGTTGTGCATCATTTAAAGGCCTGTTAAAAATGGCCGTGCATAGATGCGCAAGGGGCGAACATGAACTGGGACGACGTGCGCATTTTCCTGGCCGTGGCGCGGGCGGGCCAGATCCTTGGCGCCGCGCGACGGCTTGGCCTCAACCATGCCACCGTTTCCCGCCGCGTCGCGGCGCTGGAGGAGGCCGTCGGCGCGAAGCTTTTCCGCCGGCAGCCCACCGGAAGCGAGTTGACGCCGGCTGGTGAGCGCCTGCTCAATTCCGCCGAGCGGATGGAAGCGGACATGATTTCGGTGCGTGCGGAAGTCGGCGGTGAGGGGGAAAAGATCTCCGGGACCGTGCGCATCGGTGCGCCGGACGGGTTTGGCGTTTCCTTCCTGGCGCCGAGGCTCGGTGCGCTTACGGTCCGCTATCCGGAGCTCTCCATCCAGCTCGTGCCCGTTCCGCGCTCCTTTTCGCTTTCCAAGCGCGAGGCCGATATAGCCATCACCGTCGACCGGCCCACGGAAGGGCGGTTGATCGCGGCCAAACTGATCGATTACTCGCTGGCGCTTTACGCGTCTCGTGCATATGCGGCGGAACACGGCCTGCCGCAAAGTGCGGAGGAACTGAGCAAGCACCGGCTGGTGGGCTATGTGCCTGACCTCGTCATCAGCCCGACACTGGATTACGCGGCTGAAATCTCAGACACGTGGAGCGCGTCCTTCGCCGTCTCTTCGGCCATGGGACAGGTGGAAGCCGTGCGGTCCGGTGCCGGCATTGGCATACTGCACAGCTTCATCGCACATCGCCACGAAGACCTGGTGCGCATCCCTTTCGCGGAACCGATCCGCCGTAATTACTGGCTGGTCTATCACGAATCCATGCGCCCCACCCGCCGCATACAGGCTGTCGGCGCCTTTATCGGCGAGATCGTCGAACAGGAGCGCAGGCTGTTCGTCTAGAGGCTGCTGTAAACCGGTATCAAGACGCTCAGCGCCCCTCCTCACATCGAAAACGTATCTCTTTGGCTATCGCGTGCTCGCCTGTTCACGCAGCCGAAATTTCTGGATCTTACCGGTCGAAGTCTTCGGAATTTCAGCAAAGACAATCTCCCGCGGACACTTGAAAGCAGCCAGAAGCGCGCGGCAATGCGCGATGATCTCCTCTGCATCCGCCGCGGCGCCCGGTTTGAGCTCGACAAAAGCGACGGGCGTTTCTCCCCATTTCTCATGCGGCTTAGCGACCACTCCGCAGGCCGCGATGGCCGGGTGCTTATAGAGCGCGTCTTCCACCTCGATGGAGGATATGTTCTCGCCGCCGGAGATGATGATATCCTTGGAGCGGTCCTTGAGCTGGATGTAGCCGTCCGGATGAAGAACGCCGAGATCGCCGGAGTGGAACCAGCCGCCGGCGAAAGCCTTCTCCGTGGCGTCCTTGTTTTTCAGATAGCCCTTCATGACGATATTGCCGCGGAACATTACCTCGCCCAACGTCTCGCCGTCGGCGGGTACAGGCTCCATCGTTTCCGGGTCGAGCACGGTGAGGTCTTCGAGGACGGCATAGCGTACGCCCTGCCGCGCCTTGCGCGTCGCCTGGGCGGGACCGTCGAGTTCGTCCCATTCCTGCTTCCACTCGTTGACGACCGCCGGTCCGTAGGTCTCGGTCAATCCGTAGAGATGAGTGACCGCGAAGCCCGCCTCCGCCATCGCCGAAAGCACCGACTCCGGCGGCGGGGCGGCGGCGGTGTTGAACGTCACGGTCTGCGGAAAATCGCGCTTTTCGCTTTCCGATGCGTTGAGCAGCGCCGACATGACGACCGGCGCGCCGCACAGATGCGTCACGCCGTGATCGGCAATGGCGTCATACATGGATTTGGCCCGCACCCAGCGCAGGCAGACGTGCGTTCCCGCCTGAAGGGCGAGCGTCCAGGGGAAGCACCATCCATTGCAGTGGAACATCGGCAGCGTCCACAGATAGACGGGATGCCGGCCCATGCCCGCGTGAACGGTGTTGGAATAGGCCATCAGCGTCGCCCCGCGATGGTGGTAGACGACGCCCTTGGGATTGCCGGTCGTGCCCGAGGTGTAGTTGAGCGCGATCGCATCCCATTCGTCGTCCGGCATCCGCCAGGCAAATTCCGGATCGCCTGAGGCGACGAATTCCTCGTAATCGACCGTGCCGATGCGCTCGCCCTTCGGATAGGGCGCATCTTCGGGATATTCGGGATCATCGAAATCGATGACCAACGGCTTTGCCTCGGCTCGCGCCAGTGCTTCCTTCATCACGCCGGAAAACTCCCGATCGACAATGACGACCTTGCTTTCGGCATGGTCAAGCTGGAAAGCCACCGTCGCCGCATCGAGCCTGGTGTTGATGGAATGCAGCACAGCGCCTGTCATGGGCACCCCGTGATGCGCTTCGAGCATGGGCGGCGTGTTGGAAAGCATGGCCGTTACGGTGTCGCCCTGTTCGATGCCGTGGCGCGCGAGCGCCGAAGCGAGCTTAACGGAGCGCTGCCAGAATGTGCGGTAATTCTGGCGCAGAGAGCCGTGGATGATGGCAGTCTGATCGGGAAACACCTTCGCCGCACGCTCCAGCAGCGCAAGCGGTGTCAGCGGCTGATGGTTCGCGGCATTCCTGCCAAGATCCTGCTCGTAAGGATTATTCGTCATCTGCACCTCCCGGAGTTCCCGCACATTCTTAACCACAAGGACGGCGCGTCCTCCAGTCCTACAGTCCGCCTAAGCCGTCGTGGATCAGCTTGAGTGATATGAAAAAGATCATGATGTACATCATCGGATAGAATATATCGGCCCGCATACGGCGTACCACCCAGGCCCCGGCCAGCGTGGCAAGCGGCGCCAGCGGAACGAGAATGAGCGAGGCGGTAAGGTTGGTCGCGTCGAACTGGCCCAGCGCAAAATACGGAACCAGTTTCACCGTGTTGACCACGGCGAAGAAAATAACGCTCGTCCCAACAAAGAGCTTCGGATCGTGCCGGAGCGGCAATGCATAGACCTGGTAGGGCGGTCCGCCGGCATGGGCCACGAAGCTCGTGAAGCCGGAAATCGAACCCCAGAATGTACCCTTCAGCCAATTGTGTTCCGCCACGCGTTCGTCGCGGCGTACTTTGTCTAGGAGCCACCGCAGAAAGAAGAGCAGGGTAATGACGCCGACGATGAGCCGTACATGCGCTTCCGTCACGAAGGCGGCGGTGAGCCAGCCCACCAGGATGCCGATCATCGCGCCGGGCAGCATGACGGCAAGCAGGCGCCGATCGAAAATTCCCCACCAAGCCCAGAGCGAAACGATATCCATGACGATCAGAATCGGTAAAAGTATAGCTGCCGCCTGGACGGGCGGAACCACGAGCGCCATCAGCGGAACGCCGACCAGCGCCATCGCACCACCGAGACCGCCCTTTGCCAGACCGATGAGGATGACGGCGGGGATGGCGGCCAAGTAGAAGGTGGGATCGTAAAGAATTGGTGTCATACTGGCGGTAGTGGCTTTTGCGCGTGGCATAAACCTGTTGTCTGTATTTGACGAGGGGGCAGGGAATGATTTCTTGCTTGTGGCCCGGCAACGGCTTCTCTATGCCCGATTGAGACCAAAATACGCACGCAAGTAAGCCCGGAACGAATGGCAGAGCGAATGAGCGAACAGACCGCACCCCCGAACCGCTGCCGAATCGTGCTGATCGCGCCGGAGCCCGGCGCGGATGATGCAGCACGTCTCGAAGCTGCCCTTTCCGGTGGCGATGTCGCTTCGCTCATCATCCCCGCTTACGAAGAGGACGAGGATGCCTTTCAGATGCGGGCCGCACGACTGACGCCAATTGCGCAGAACCAGGGTGTCGCGGTTGTCCTAGCCGGTGAGCCGCGCATTGCCGCGCGTGTTCAGGCTGACGGCATTCATTTCGAGGGCCGGAAATCGGAGCTGGCAGAAATCATCGCCAAGCATCATTCCCGCATGATGGTCGGCTGCGGCGGCGCGAAGAGCCGGGATCACGCGCTTGAACTCGGAGAAACACAGCCCGACTACATCTTCTTCGGCCGTTTCGGCTATGATTCGAAAGCGGAGCCGCACCCGCGGAATCTGGCGCTCGCTGGCTGGTGGTCGGAGATGATCGAGGTTCCGTGCATTGTCCTGGCCGGTGCCGACGTTAATTCGGTTTCCGCCGTGGCCGAGACCGACGCGGAATTCGTCGCGCTCGGACGCGCCGTTTTCGCGCCCGATATCGATCCCGCCCAGGCAATCGCAACGGCCAATGAACTGCTTGACCGGCATGCGCCTGCTCTCGACGCTGTGATCAAATGAAACGATTTCTCGTCATCCTCCTTCCCCTCGTGTTTTTCGCCGGCTCTCCGCTCGCCTGGGGGCAGGGGGAGACCGACGAGAAGGCGAGCCGCCCGGGATCAGAGGATTCTCAAGCCGGTGAGAGCGTTGGCGAAACGGACAACCAGAGTCCCGTCGATCCCGCGCGCTTCGGCAAAACACTGGACAAGGCCTTCGGTGCCTATCAGCGCGGGCACTATCTCACCGCACTCGAACATGCCCGACCGCGCGCGGAGGCGGGCGACCCCGCCGCACAGGCATTGATCGCGGAAATCTATGCCCGCGGCCTTGGCGTGCCGCGCAGCGCCGAGAAGGCCGCCGAATGGTACGCCAAGGCGGCGGAACAAGGCGTGCCGGAAGCTCAGATGCAATATGCCCTGATTCTGGCCGACGGTGAGCTGGTCGAACGAGATCGGGACAAAGCTTTCTCCCTGATGCGCAGCGCAGCACGGGCTGGCGAGACAATGGCTCAGTTCAACTTGGCGCAGATGCTGCTGGAAAGCGGCGCGGAAGACGAAGCCGTGGAATGGTACGAACGGGCCGCCGAGGCCGGCCTGGCGGACGCACAATACTCCCTGGCGCAGATCAGTGTGCATGGCGCCGGCAACAGAAAGCCCGACGAGGCGGAGGCGCGGCGCTGGCTTTTGCGCGCCGCGCGCCAGAACTACGACACGGCCCAGCTCGATCTTGGCACCTGGCTGGTCGAGGGGCGCGGCGGCGATGCGGATCCGGAGCAAGGTTTCGCTTGGCTGAAACGCGCGGCCGAGGGCGGGAACGTCGCCGCGCAGAACCGTCTCGCCAAACTCTATCGCGCAGGCATCGGCACGGAGCCCGACGCGATCCTCGCCGCCGCCTGGTATATGCTGGCCCGCCGCGCCGGGCTCGAGGATTTCCTCATGGAGGATTTTCTGCATGGGCTGACGGAAGAACAGCTCGAACAAGCAGCCACACGCGCCGACAGTTTGCGCTGAAAATCCGCTCCCGCCCACGCCCCATCTTGCCTATCCGCCCGAATTATGGTCTTGGGGGCGCGGTCACGCTGCGCAGAATTCAGGACAGATCGGTAATGAAAATCAACGGCAACGAAATCCGCCCCGGGAACGTTATCGAGCACAATGGCGGCCTTTGGGTCGCGGTCAAGACAAATCACGTGAAGCCCGGCAAGGGCGGCGCCTACAACCAGGTCGAACTCAAGAACCTGATCGACAGCACCAAGCTCAATGAGCGCTTCCGCGCCGCCGAGACCGTGGAAAAGGTGCGCCTGGAGCAGAAGGAGTTTACCTATCTGTACGAACAGGGCGAAGCGCTGGTTTTCATGGACGCCGAAACCTACGAGCAGCTTGAGCTGCAAAAGGATTTCGTGGGCGATCGTGCCGCCTTCCTGCAGGACGGCATGACGGTGACAGTGGAACTTTACGAGGAAAAGCCCATTGGCATCTCCCTGCCCGACCAGGTGACGCTCGTAGTCGTCGAGGCCGATCCGGTCGTTAAAGGGCAGACCGCGACCGCCTCGTATAAGCCTGCAGTGATGGAAAACGGGGTGCGCGTCATGGTGCCGCCCTTTGTGACCTCCGGCGAGAAAATCGTGGTCGATACAAGCGAAATCACCTATGTGCGCCGGGCCGACTGACGACGGTACCTGAAAAACAGACAACCACCGAGGAAGCCCACTCATGCCGCGTTCGGCGATCATCAACGTCATGGTGCAGTCGGCCATGAAGGCCGGCCGTTCGCTCGCGCGCGACTTCGGCGAGGTGCAGAACCTGCAGGTCTCGCTCAAGGGGCCGGGAGACTATGTCAGCCAGGCCGATCGCCGGGCGGAGGAAATTCTGTACACCGAACTTTCGCGCGCCCGTCCGGGATATTCCTTCCTGATGGAGGAGCGGGGCGTTGTCGATGGCGTTGACGCGCAGCACCGCTGGCTGGTCGACCCGCTGGATGGCACGACGAATTTCCTGCATGGCATTCCCCTTTTCTCTATTTCGATCGCGCTCGAGAGGCAGGGGCAATTGGTCGCCGGCCTCATCTACAATCCGATCATGGATGAGCTTTATACGGCTGAACGCGGCGGCGGCGCCTTTCTGAACGACCGGCGCATGCGGGTAGCGGCCCGCAGACAGCTTTCCGATGCGGTGATGGGCACCGGCATTCCCCATCTCGGCCGCGGCCACCACGGAAAGGCCCTGATGGACCTGCGCAAGGTTATGGGAGAGGTCGCCGGTATCCGCCGCCTGGGATCGGTGGCGCTCGATCTTGCTTACGTGGCGGCGGGCCGCATGGACGGGTTCTGGGAGGAAGCGCTAGCGCCCTGGGATCTTGCAGCAGGCATTCTTATGGTGCGCGAGGCCGGCGGTTTCATTACCGATATGTCGGGCAGCCAGAACATGCTCGAGAAAGGTTCCGTTGTCGCCGGGAACGAGGTTATCCATCGCGCCCTGCTCAAGACATTGCAGAGCCCGGTTCCCGAGCAGCGCGGCTGATGCTGGAAAAGCGGGGCGCCCAATGGATCCGGCGCGAAAGCAGATGCCGCGCCACACTTCCACTTTCAATTTCGTCACAATTCCGTTTAGAGTCTCGGCGACTTTCGGGCTGAAACGAAATTTGAGGAACAGATGGCCTTGCTGAAATCGCTGGGGACGAACGGGACTTCGGACGAGGGCTATGATCCGCGCAGTCTCTCAAGCCCCCATGTCTTTTTATATTCCATGCTGGTCTTCCTCGCCATTTCCGGGTTTGTCGCGGCTATTCTCTATCGTCAGATTTCGGCCGCTTTTCAAAGCAATCCCGGTCTGAACGGCCTTATTATCGGCGTTCTGGCAATCGGGATTCTGCTTGCGTTTGCGCAGGTCGTCCGGCTTTTTCGGGAGGTGCGCTGGGTCAACTCCTTTCTCGCGGGAACGGAAGCGACACACCCGGTATTGCTCGCCCCGATGAAAGCGCTTCTGAGCCGGTCCTCCGCCATGGCGCTCTCTACGAGCTCCATGCGTTCGATCCTCGACTCTATCGCGACCCGTCTGGATGAAAGCCGCGACATATCGCGCTATCTCATCGGCCTGCTTGTCTTCCTGGGCCTGCTCGGCACCTTCTGGGGCCTCTTGCAGACCATCGGCTCCATCGGCGATACGATCCAGTCCCTCGACCCCGGCACAGGGGATGCGAATGACATCCTCGATACGCTGAAAGCCGGGCTTACGGCTCCGCTGGCCGGCATGGGAACGGCCTTCTCCTCTTCCCTTTTCGGCCTGTCGGGATCGCTCATCCTCGGTTTCCTCGATCTGCAGGCCGGGCGCGCGCAGAATCGCTTCTATACGGAGCTGGAAAACTGGCTTTCCACTGTCACCGATCTCGGTTCGGAGATGGCGGAAGTGGACAAGAGCGGTGGCTCTCAGGAATTGCGCGAACTCTCCGAGAAGCTGCAAACCATGCAGGAGTCGGGGCAAAGCAATCCACGCACCGCCGCCGCAATGGCCTCTCTCGCCGACGGGATTTCCGGGCTGGTGAAGAACATGCGTCAGGAGCAGCAGATGATGCGCGACTGGGTGGAATCCCAGGCCAGCGATCAGAAGGAATTGCGCGAGACGCTGGAGAAGATCGCTGAATCACTGAAGAAGCGGGAAAATAGCTGATGGCGCTGGCACGCGCTCGCCGCAGAGAAAGGACTGTCGACTATTGGCCGGGCTTCGTCGATGCCATGGCGACGCTTTTGCTCGCCATCATGTTTCTGTTGTCCGTTTTCGTGCTGGCGCAGTTTCTCCTCAGCCAGGAAATCACGGGCAAAGATGCGGTTCTGGACCGTTTGAACGCCCAGGTAAACGAGTTGACCCAGCTCCTGGCGCTCGAGCGGGCCAATTCACAGGATGCAGAGGACGCTTTGGCAAGTCTCCGCGCCTCGCTGGCCGAGGCCGAGGCCGAGCAGTCGCGTCTTCAACAACTGCTGGAAGATGACAGCGGACAAAGCGCCGCGGCGAGCGCGCAGATCGATTCTCTGACCGAGCGGCTCGAAGAGGAACGGCAGAGCAGCCAGCGCGCGGAGTCTCAGGTGGAACTTCTGAGCCAGCAGATTGCCGCGCTGCGCCAGCAGATCGGGGCTCTGGAAGCCGCTCTCGACGCCTCCGAAGCGCGTGATCATGAGGCGAGGGCGAAGATAGCGGATCTTGGCCGGCGCCTGAATGTCGCCCTGGCGCAGCGCGTCCAGGAGCTGAACCGTTACCGCTCGGATTTCTTTGGCCGCCTGCGGGAGATCCTTTCGGATCGGGAGAACATCCGCATTGTGGGCGACCGCTTCGTCTTCCAGTCGGAAGTGCTGTTCCCCTCCGGCTCGACGGTGATCAACCCCTCGGGCCAAGAGGAGATGCAAAAACTGGCGGATGCCATTCTCGATCTGCAGGATGAAATTCCGCCGGAGATCAATTGGGTGCTGCGGGTCGATGGGCATACGGATGACGTGCCGCTGTCCGGCACGGGCCGCTACCGCAACAACTGGGAGCTCTCCACAGCCCGTGCGACCGCTGTGGTCAGCTATCTTATCGACCAGGGTGTACCGGCCAACCGGTTGGCCGCGGCCGGCTTCGGCGAGCATCAGCCGCTTGATCCTTCCGACACGCCGGAAGCGCGCGCCCAGAATCGACGAATCGAGCTGAAATTGACTGAGCGGTAGCACGGTACGCACCGCCTAGGGCCACCGGTCGTCCCTACTCGGCTGCACCTTTGAACACATCCGCCCCCGCTTCGAATTGAAGGCTGGCGAGGCGCGCATAAACACCACCGCGTGCAACCAGGGCGGCGTGCGTTCCCTCTTCGACGATCCGGCCGGCCTCCATCACCAGAATGCGGTCGGCCTTGAGAATCGTCGCAAGACGATGGGCAATGACGAGCGTTGTCCGCCCCTCCATCAAACGCTCCAGCGCGGTCTGCACCAAGGTCTCACTTTCGGCATCGAGCGCCGAGGTTGCCTCGTCGAGAAGAAGCACCGGCGCATCACGCAGAATGGCGCGTGCAATGGCAATCCTCTGGCGCTGTCCGCCCGATAGCGTAACCCCACGTTCTCCAAGCGGAGTGTCGTAGCCGTCCGCAAGGTCGGAAATGAACTCATGAGCGAGCGCTGAACGTGCCGCCTCCTCGACCTCGTCGCGCGTGGCTTCCGGCCGGCCATAGGCGATGTTCTCCGCAGCGCTGGCGGCGAAGATCGTGACATCCTGCGGCACGATGGCAATACGGCTGCGCACGGCCTGGGGGGCGGCCTGCCGGATATCTACGCCGTCCATGGCCACTTGGCCTCGGGCGGGGTCGTAGTAGCGCAGAAGCAGCGAGAAGACCGTGCTCTTGCCTGCCCCGGACGGGCCGACGATGGCCACTGTCTCACCGGGAGCCACATCGAAGGAGAGATCGTGAAGCGCTGCCTGGTCCGGCCGCACGGGGTAGGAGAAGCCGACTTTCCGGAACGAGACCGCGCCTGAGGCCGGAACGGGCAGGGCGGCAGGTTTCTCGGGCGCGGCGATTGTCGGCTCCTCGGCCAGAAGCTCGCTCATCCGCTCCGCCGCGCCTGCCGCCTGGGCAAGTTCGCCCCAGACTTCCGAAAGCGCGCCAAGCGCACCGGCCGCCAGCACCGCGTAAAGCAGGAACTGCCCCAGCGTACCGGCGGTCATGGAGCCGGCCAGTACATCGTGGGAGCCGACCCACAGCACCGCGACCACCGAGGTGAAGGTCGTGAAAATGGCAAAGAAGGTCAGGAGCGAGCGCGCGAAAACCGATTTGCGCGCGGCCTGAAACGCACTTTCCACCGCTCCTGAGAAGCGCCGCGACACGCCCTCTTCGCTGGTGAACGCCTGGAGCAGGCGAACCGCGCCGATTTGCTCACCCGCGAAGGCCGTGGCCTCTGCCAGCGTATCCTGCGCAAGGCGCGCCCGCCGGCGCACCGATCGCCCGAAAGCGACGAGGGGAAGGACAATAACCGGAATGGCTGCGACAACGAGCGTCGAAAGGCGCGGGCTCGTCACAACCATCATGGCCACCGCACCCACGCCCATGATGATGTTGCGCAATGCGACCGAAACCGTGGCGCCCACGGCCGCCTTGATCTGCGTGGCGTCGGCCGTCAGGCGCGAAACGATCTCACCCGATTGCGCCCTGTCGAAGAAAGCGGGGGAAAGGCGCGTCACATGAGCGAAGACATCGCGCCTAAGGTCGGCGACGACCCGTTCGCCCAGCGTCACGACAAAATAGTACCGGCAGGCCGAAGCCACCGCCAGCACCGCGGCGACGGCGATCAGCATGGAGAAATAGTTGGCGATGAATGCGCTGTCGGCCTCCGAGAAGCCATGGTCGATCATGCGCCGCACGGCAAGCGGCAGTGTCAGTGTCGCCAGCGCGGCAAGAAGCAGCGACAGGGCAGCGCCGAACGCTGTCTTGCGGTAGCGCCCCACATAGGGCAAAAGCTTGCGAAGCGGCTTCAGCGAACGCCGTGCCTTCTCATCCGGCGCCGTGCGTCTATCTGCCATGGCCTCGTCCATCCGGTACTCCGAAATTCCCGTTCCATCGGCCTTGTATCACCTGGAAGCCTGATGTATAGGCACGCGAACCTTAAGCCGTAGCCGCCATAGGCGATGGCTGCAAGATTTCGGTATGGGCGACATTGCCGCAGCGGATATTGGCCGCGCCCGGAACAGAGAAAATCAGGACAGACCGATGAAAGCCGATATTCATCCCGACTACCACACGATCAAGGTCGTCATGACCGACGGCACCGAATACGAGACACGTTCGACCTGGGGGCAGGAAGGCGACACCTTGCACCTGGACATCGATCCCACCACGCACCCCGCCTGGACCGGCGGATCGCAGACGCTGCTGGATCGCGGTGGTCGCGTCTCCCGCTTCAAGAAGCGCTACGAGGGACTGGGCATCTAAGCCTTTCCCCTCCCGATGCGGCAGCCTGCTCGCGGGCTGCCTGCAAGGCAAGGACCGCTCTCGCGGTCCTTTTTCGCGCTGGCTTGAAGCGTGCAAATGGCTGTGCGGAGCTCGATGTGCCGAGTCTGCGGAACCGCAGCGCCTGACTTGTCGTTTCGAACGGCATGGAAGCACTTTTTCATGAATTTACGCCCGAGACCGCGCTGCCCTGGCAGGTAATCGCGGTCCGTCTGGTATTCTCGATCCTGTTCGGCGGCATCCTGGGGTTCGAGCGTGAGCTCGCCGAGCGGCCGGCCGGGCTGAGAACGCACATGCTCGTCTGTCTCGCCTCGGCCACCTTCGCCATTGTCGCGGTCGAGATTGTCTCGATGCGCGCGTTCTCCGATGACCGTGTTCAGGCAGACCCGGTCCGCCTCGTCGAGGCGATCACATCAGGCGTGGCATTCCTGGCGGCCGGTTTCATCATCTTCAAGCGCGGCCATGTGCGTGGGCTGACGACCGGCGCCGGCATGTGGCTCGCGGCCGCGTCGGGCCTTGCAGCCGGCCTCGGGCTTTGGCTTATAGCCGCCATGTCTTGCCTCTTGGGAACGATCGTGCTGGCCGTCCTTCGCCGGGTCGAGTACCAGTTTGAGCTCAAGCAACCCGGGGCACGGGATGTGGAGTGACGGTTTTCGCCAAACCGATGGTCTTGACCGCCTCCAGTAGAATGGCTGCGACCGCATAGCAATTGCCGCCGACGGAAAACACTGGTATGACCGGGGTATGGAAAGATCGCAGCAGAAAAATTTTGTGCTTCAGGATGTGAAGCGCCTGCCGGGCCGCTTTTTTGCGCGCATCTCCGGTGCTCTCCTGTGCCGACTTTCCTAGCGGACAAGACCCGTAATCAACCTATTCTTTTCCGCTATCGAGGATCACCATGACAAAACCCCGCACGCTTTACGACAAGGTTTTCGACGACCATCTGGTCGACCAGCAGGAAGACGGCACCAGCCTGATCTATATTGACCGGCATCTGGTGCATGAGGTGACGAGCCCGCAGGCCTTCGAGGGTTTACGTATGGCCTCCCGCATGGTGCGCCATCCGGAGAAAACCCTCGCCGTGGTCGATCACAACGTGCCGACCTCGCCGGACCGTAAATTCGGCATCAAGAACGAGGAAAGCCGCATTCAAGTCGAGGCGCTGGCGAAGAATGCCGCCGAATTCGACATCGAGTACTATAACGAGTCCGATAGCCGGCAGGGCATCGTCCACATTGTCGGCCCCGAGCAGGGCTTCACCCTGCCTGGCATGACGATCGTCTGCGGCGACAGTCACACCTCCACCCACGGTGCCTTTGGCGCGCTGGCGCACGGCATCGGCACCTCCGAGGTCGAGCATGTGCTGGCCACACAGACGCTGATCCAGCGCAAAGCCAAGAACATGCTGGTGCAGGTGGACGGCAAGCTGCCGGAAGGCGTCACCGCGAAGGACATCATCCTCGCCATCATCGGCGAGATCGGCACGGCTGGCGGCACAGGCCACGTCATCGAATATGCGGGCGAGGCGATCCGCGCACTTTCCATGGAAGGCCGCATGACGGTCTGCAACATGTCCATCGAGGGCGGCGCACGTGCTGGCATGATCGCGCCGGACGAAACGACCTTCGAGTACATCAAGGATCGTCCGCGCGCACCCAAGGGCAAGGCCTGGGATATGGCCCGCGCCTATTGGGAGACGCTGCGCTCGGACGAGGGCGCCCATTTCGACCGTGTCGTGAA
Organism: Chelativorans sp. YIM 93263; assembly: GCF_028767125.1. Lineage (GTDB taxonomy): Bacteria > Pseudomonadota > Alphaproteobacteria > Rhizobiales > Rhizobiaceae > Chelativorans. The sequence goes on along the minus strand of NZ_JAKCWP010000001.1, from coordinate 232,512 downwards.
GCTCGACGCGGCCAACCTGCCGCCCATCGTCACCTGGGGCTCCTCGCCCGAGGATGTCGTTTCGGTCACGGGAACAGTCCCCGATCCCGCTGAGATTGCGGATGAGAACAAGCGTAAATCGAAGCAACGTGCGCTGGAGTATATGGGGCTGACGCCGGGCACGAAGATAATCGATATCCCGCTCGACCGCGTGTTCATCGGCTCGTGCACCAATGGCCGGATCGAGGATCTTCGTGCGGTGGCAAAGGTGGCGCAGGGCCGGAAGGTGCATGAGAACGTCAACGCCATGATCGTGCCGGGCTCGGGCCTCGTGAAGGCGCAAGCTGAGGCCGAGGGGCTGGACAAGGTGCTCATCGAGGCCGGCTTTGAGTGGCGCGAACCGGGATGCTCCATGTGTCTGGCCATGAACGAGGACCGACTGAAGCCGCAGGAGCGCTGCGCCTCGACCTCGAACCGAAACTTCGAGGGACGCCAGGGCTTCAAGGGCCGCACGCATCTGGTCTCGCCCGCCATGGCGGCTGCGGCGGCAATCGCCGGCCATTTCGTCGATATTCGCGAGTGGGAGTAGCTGCGGATATTTGCATTTCGCCCTTCGCGGGTCCTGCTGCGCTCCGCGCGTCAGGATGAAAGCGGGCAGCCCTCGGCTGCGACGGTCCCGGCCTCTGGCGTACCCCCTCCGCCTCACGGCGCTCGGCACCTCCCCCGTCGAGGGGAGGTGGGGGCGTATCATCACCCCCGCTCGTGCCTGTCTTCATCGCACCCTCCGAGGCTCCGCACCTCAGCATGAGGTGAAGGCATACCTATTCGTTCCCGCGCGGTGGTCCGCCGGGGCTTGTCAAAGATCGGGAAACGGGGCGCGTGGTCCGTGCCTCTCTATTAATTTAAGTGGCGCGTTCCACGCGCCCCGTCGGCCGCTGTCCCGCGGTTGGCCGGTCACTCGGGCCTCCCCTCCTTCCCGGCTGCACCCAATTAGGGGGTGGTCTTGGCCGGGCCGAAGAAGAAGCCCTAGCGGCTTCTCCGCGGCTGCCCGACACCGTCTCTCACCCGGTGCCCGGTTTTTCCGGCGATGCTGTCTGTCACCCAGCACCCCGGCGCCGCCGGCCTGTTGCGGGCCCTCACATGCCTCCAGGTACCGGATCCCTGGAGGGGGAGGCTGCCGCCGCCCTCCCGAACACCCGGTGCGCATCCGGTTCCCGCGAGGGCGATGGGTTGGATGATAAGTGCGGCTGGGCGTTGTAGGATGAAAACAGCCGAAAAAAGTTCGAACTTTCTTCTGATATCGAGCAAAAACAACTGCTTATCTGCTGAAAAATGTTTGAGGCGCCAATTTTTTATCCCCGCGCGAGGATGAAAAAATTCGGAGAGTGGTTGGCGCGCTACGCTGCAGCCGGCGAGCCCCTCTCTTGCGATTTCCAACACTTAGCTTCTGCTGCGCTCCAACTAAGATGTTGAATCGCTTTATCGCCCCACGAGGGAGGGATAACGCCGGCATCGGCCTCGCAGCTAATCGCTTACGTAGGCGATTAGCGGGGCGTTCGCTGTTCAACGAATGACAGAACAGAACCGGTCTCGCCCTCAGGCTTCCTCAGGGTGCCAGGTGGCGGAATGTGGCCAGCACCGCTTCATAGACCGGCCGCTTGAAAGGCACGATCAGCTTCGGCAATTCATCCATGGGCTTCCACGCCCAGGCGTCGAATTCCGGCTCGTGCCCACCGGGCGGCGGATTGATCGCGATCTCGCTGTCATCGCCCTCAAAGCGAAAGGCGAACCATTTCTGTTTCTGGCCGCAATAGCGTCCGTGGAGCGCGATTCCGACCAGATGCTCCGGGAGGTCGTAGGTGATCCAATCCGGCGCCTCGGCGAGCAAAGACGCGCTGTGAATGCCGGTTTCCTCATAGAGTTCGCGCCGCGCCGCTTCGAGCGGCTCCTCGCCCTCGTCGATTCCGCCTTGCGGCATTTGCCACAGCATGGTGGCGCCCTCCATCTCGCCGTTGGGCACCATGATGCGCCGACCCGCCCAGACGCGGCCCTCCCCGTTGAGCACCATGACGCCCACGCAGGGCCGATAGGGTAGATCTTGTATTGTTTCCATAGCTTCAGTCCCGTTCCGGATCGAATGCGACAGCGGAGATCGGCACGAGTTCGATTCCGCGTTTACGCGCTTCCCGGGCCCAATCCGCCACGGTGTTCACGGTGGTATCGAGCGCGGAGCCGACCCCCACCGCAAAGCCTCGCGCGCGGGCCACACGTTCAAGTGAATCCAGTGCTTCGAGGATAGGGCCGCGCTGGGGCCGGGCATCTATGACATCGTCGCTTTCGGCGAAAGGCACGCCGCTCCTCGCCGCGACCGTCTCGGTCAGGCTGCGCGCTGAGGTGCCGTCGTCCAGAAAGAGCAGGCCACGGTCACCGAGTTCCTGCATGAGCGCCTCGGTTGCCGCTTCGTCCGCCGTAAAGCGCGCGCCCTGGTAGTTCATCACACCCGTATAGTTGGTGATGCGGGCCAAAACCCGGTGCAGTTCTTCCCGGTTCTCCCGCGCGGAGGCGTTCACCAGGAGCATATGGCGCGTGTGGTTGTCTCCACTGTAGTCGAACGGCTCCAGAGGCACCTGCAGGATGATTTCGTGGCCCTCCTGCCGGGCGGTGCGCATCCAGCGATCGAGGCTGTTGCCTTGCGGTGCGAATGCCAGCGTAATCTCTTCCGGCAGCTTCTCGATCGCCGCTTGAGTGCCGGTCTGGGAAATGCCGAGCCCTCCAACGACGATGGCGATGCGCGCACCGCGCGCTCCGGACCATGGTCGAGCATAGGCATCGAAAGGCCGCAAACCTTCCGCGCTTCGGATGGGCAGCGGCCCGAAATCCGTTTCCTCGATCAGAGAGCGATCCGGCAGGTGAGCCAATCGGGGGTCGTGATTGAGCGCTGCCGGATCGCGGATGACAATGTCATTGCTGTGCGGCAAAGCTTCCCGGTCCACCTGAATGACGGCCGGCCCGGACCCGGTCCGGCTGCTCCCGACCGAACTGCCGGCGGTCTGTCCCGCACTCACCTCGGCCTCGGGTGCTTGCGCGTCAGCATCCGCGATTTCAGGCGGCTGCTGAAAGGACCGGTCCCTGAGAGCGATGGCGCTCGAACCGGCGAAGATCACCAAAACACATAAAGCGAAAACAATGCTGCCGGCCCGCGGCCGGCGCCATACTCCGCTCGATCGGCAATGGCGGCCGAGCGGCTGATCGATGTCGTCGGGATCTGGTTCCATGCGCCGCTATCCGCCCGCCCACGGTCGGCGAAAGGCGCACCCCGCCGAAGCGGAGTGCGCTCGCTTGTTACTGGTTCATTACGGCCTTGTCGGGGCTCGGCGGAAAGGCGGCGTTGGTCGTCTCGCCACGCAGGAGTTCAAGCGCATATTTGAGCTGAACGTCCTCTTCCGGATCCTGCGGAACATAGGCAATGGAGCCGGAACCTTCCTCGCTTTCACCCTCACCCCGGATATGGCCGGGCAGGTCGGACTCGCCGCGCGAGAGATCAGCGCTCTGCATGTCCTCGGGCAACGGCTGCTCGATCTCGATATCCGGCACGATGCCGGTGCCCTGGATCGATACGCCCGACGGCGTGTAGTAAAGTGCCGTCGTCAGCCTGAGCGCTCCGTTCTCGCCAAGAGGAATGATCGTCTGGACCGAACCCTTGCCGAAGGACTTCGTGCCGAGAATGGTGGCACGGCGATGGTCCTGCAGGGCGCCGGCCACGATCTCGGAGGCACTGGCCGAACCGCCATTTATCAGCACCACCAGCGGCTTGCCGTCGGTCAGATCCCCAGGCTTCGAGCCGAAGCGGGCGATATCACCGGCCTCGCGGCCCCGCGTCGATACAATTTCGCCCTGATCCAGGAACGCGTCCGACACATTCACGGCCTGATCGAGAAGTCCGCCGGGATTGAGCCGAAGATCGAGCACATAGCCCTTCAGATCGTCCTCACCCACTTCCTCGCGAATTTCTTCGATCGCCTTGCGCAGATCCGCGCCCGTCTTTTCCGTGAAGGAAGTGACCCGAAGGTATCCGACATCCTCTTCGACCCGGTGCTTGACCGCAACCACCTCGATGATATCGCGGATTATGGTGATCTCCAGCGGCTCATCGTTGCCTTCGCGGAGCACCGTGAGATCGATCGGCGTGTTGACCAGACCGCGCATCTTGTCCACGGCATCGCTCAACGTCATGCCGCGCACTTCCTCACCGTCGATCTTCTCGATCATATCTCCCGCGAGAATGCCGGCCCGTGCCGCCGGCGTATCGTCGATGGGCGCAACAACCTTGACCAATTCGTCTTCCATCGTGACCTCAATGCCGAGACCACCGAATTCACCCTTCGTCTGGACGCGCATATCCTGCGCGGCATCGGGCGTGAGGTAGGAAGAATGCGGATCCAGGGAACCGAGCATCCCGTTAATGGCGCTCTCCACCAGCTCCTTTTCGTCAGGCGGCGTGACATACTGCGCACGCACCCGCTCGAAAATGTCACCGAAAATGGCGAGCTGACGATAGGTGTCCGTATCCGCAGCGCTCGCTGCCGGACCGACCGAGCCGTAAACCAGGCCCATCGCCGATGCTCCCATGAGCGCGCCGGCGAAAAGCAGCGACAACTTACGTATCATTTCCCGTCCTTCCAGATAGCTCCCGAGACCACCAGCGCCTCGGATCGACCGGTTTCCCGTCTTTCCTGAACTCAATATATAGTTCCGGTGTGGCGTTTCCCAAACCCGAATCCGCGATGCTTGCCAATCGTGCTTCGCCCATCATCCCAACCGGTTCTCCCAACAGCACTGGCTGGCCCAACGAAACATTCAACCGGTCCATACCCGCCATCACAATATGATAACCGTCGCCGGGGTTCAGTATCAATAGCTGACCATAAGAACGGAACGGACCCGCATAGACAACCGTCCCGCTCGCTGGTGCTGTGACGATCGCTCCCGATTGTGTCCTTAAAATGTCTCCGTTCAGTGGTCTGCCGGCCCCGTCTTCCTCGCCGAACTGCCGGGCGAACTGGCCTGAAACGGGCAGCGGCAGAAGGCCCGCGCGCTGTGCGAAGGGCAAAGCCTCGGCGAGCTGGTTTTCGCCTTTGCCTTCCGTGGTGCTTTGCTCCAGCGCCTCGCGCAAGCTCTCGATCTCCGTTTCCAGCGAAGCGATCAGGCTCTCAAGCCCGCTCGCCCGCTCGGCGAGCTTCTCGGCCTGCTGGCGCTCTTCTTCGATGCGCTCTTCGGCCTCTGCCTGCAACCGCCGCTTTTCCGCCAGGAGCAGTGTCAGGCGTTCTTTCTCTTCAGCCTGCTGTGTTCTCTTCTCCTCAAGCCGCGCATGCTCCCTCCCGATCGAGGTCATGACGCGGTTGAGATCCTTCAGATCGCGTGCGAGCATTTCCGTTTCCGAACGCAGTTCCGGCACCACCGCGCCGAGCAGAATGGCGCTGCGCACAGAAGAAAGCGCGTCTTCCGGCCGCACGAGAATAGCTGGCGGTGGGTTGAGCCCCATGCGCTGCAGTCCGGCCAGCACTTCAGCCAGCACGCCCCGTCGGCTTACCAGGGATTGTCTCAGTTCCCCTTCCTCGCGGCCGAGGGTCTCGAGCCGGGCCAGGATGTCTCCGATGTCCTCGCCGAGCTTGCGTTCGGTCTTCACCGTCTGGATGAGCGCGGCTGTCAGCGCCGCGCTATCGCCCTTGATGGCGGCGATCTCGGCTTCCAATTCCTCCTGGTGCTGCTCGGAAAGTGCGATCTCCCGGTTGAGGCGCTCATACTCCTCCACCGTCTCGCTCTGGCGCATTTCCAGGTTGTCCACGGTCTGGGCGCGCAGATGGCCCGGCGTTGCCAAAAGCAACACCGCCGCAAACAGCACCACTGCTGTGCCCGGGCTTCCTTGCACCGTTACCTCGTCGCCGGCTCTTTCACGCACCTTAACGCAGCATCGTTAAGGAAACATCAACCATCCCCCGGGGGTTCTTCCACAGGGCCATATCAACTCACGGCCTCACGAACTCGTGATCAGGCGATTCGTGCCATCACTTAAACGTGCCATCACTTAATGGTGAAGGTCAGTCCCGGTGATAGGGATGTCCGGCCAGGATCGTGGCGGCCCGATAAAGCTGTTCGGCGAGCATGACACGCACGAGCTGGTGCGGCCAGGTCTGCGCACCGAAGGCCATGCAGAGATCGGCCTTTTCTCGCATGTCAGGGTCGTGGCCATCCGGCCCGCCGATCGCAACCGTCAGGCGCTGTATGCCGCTGTCGCGAAAGGAAGCGATCTTCCGGCTGAGTTGGCGTGAAGTGAGATCGCGGCCGCGCTCATCAAGCAGGATGAGGGCGCCGCCCTCGCTTGCTTCGGCCAGTTTGCGCGACTCGTCGCGCTTGCGCTCGGTTTCGGTCTTCGCACGGCTTTCAGCCGTTTCCGTTACCCCGGCGAGGGAGAGACCGACTGCGGGACCGGCTTTGGCCAGCCGGTCGAGGTAGCGTTCCGCGAGTTCCTTCTCGGGGCCTGCCTTCATCCGGCCGACGGCGTGAATGACGATGCGGATGTCGACCCTCTTGAACCTTAAACAAGCAAAAGCCCCCAGGGGCAGCGGGCCTCTCGACCATGCCCCGTCATATCAGGGCCGTGATGCCGGCGGCGCTAGTGCACCGTCTCGTCCTCCAAGTCCGGTGCCTGCCACATCTTCTCGATGTTGTAGAACTCCCGGACTTCCGGGCGAAACACGTGCACGACGATGTCGCCCGCGTCGATCAACACCCAGTCCGCACCGGACAGCCCCTCCACGCGGGCGGAGCCCAGGCCGGTCTCCTTGAATGCGCGGATGAGATGATCGGCCACCGCCGAAACATGGCGATGCGACCGGCCGGAGGCGACGATCATGTAGTCCGCCAGCGGAGACTTGCCCTGAATGTCGATGGAAACGATGTTTTCCGCCTTGGAGTCTTCAAGACTCGTCAGCGCGGTTTGAACGGCACGAGACAGGCTGTCCTCGCTTGTCCCTGCCGGTGAAGGCACGATATTCGCCTTCTTCTGCAGTGCTGTTCTCAGTGTCTTCCCTTTCCAATAAGAACAACGGTATCACGTGGGTCCCACGCAATACATAAAAGATAGGCAGACATGGTTGTCAGTTTCAAGACAACACGTGTTCCCAACCCGGTAAATTTTATTCACGAGACGCTGGATTGCCGTCACCACGGCGAAGCGCGGTGGAGGAAAGCGAAGAGCGGGGGCCGTGAATGAAGGTCCAGGCCGGCGGTTTCGTGCGCGCAAGCACGGGGGCATCCGATTCGTCGAGGCGCGCCCGCGCAAACGTCTTGGTCATGGTCGAGGAGAGGAACGACAGCGTCGCGCCGGGGCGATCGAACACCGCAATGGGTACCCGGCAGGCAATTTTGCGCCAGCGCTCCCAGCGATGAAAATCGCGCAGGCTGTCCGCCCCCATGAGCCAGACGAAATTTACCCCCGGATTGCGCGCCTGGATGAGCGCTAACGTGTCGGCCGTATAGCGGACGTGGAATCCGGCTTCGAACGCGGTCACCTTGATCCGTGGATCCTCGGCATGAGCCTCCGACAGTGCGATGCGCCGGGAAAGCGGGGCGAGGCCGCCGTTCTCCTTCAACGGATTGCCGGGCGTGACCATCCACCAGAGCTGGTCGAGCCGCAGGCGGCGGATTGCCGTCTCGGCCACCAGCGCATGACCTGCGTGCGGCGGGTTGAAGGAGCCGCCGAACAGCCCCACCGCCATGCCCGGCTCCACATGGGGCATGCGCAAATAACGCGCCGGCACCACCTCGCTGGACGCTTCCATGGCGATCAGGGCCGGGTCTGACCGGAACCGCGCACGCGGTACTTGAAGGAGGTGAGCTGCTCCACACCGACGGGGCCGCGCGCATGCATCTTGCCGGTGGCGATCCCGATCTCCGCGCCCATGCCAAACTCGCCGCCGTCTGCGAACTGCGTCGAGGCATTGTGCAGGAGGATCGCCGAATCGATCTCATTGAAAAAGCGCTCGACCACCTCCGCGTCTTCGGCCACAAGCCCTTCGGTGTGGTGGGACGAATAGGTCTCGATGTGCTCGATCGCCCCCGCGATGCCGTCCACAACGCGCACCGAGATGATCGCGTCGAGATATTCCGTGCGCCAATCCTCCTCGTTCGCCTCCCGCGCCGAGGGAAACCGAGCGCAGACCTCCTCGTCGCCGCGAACTTCGCAACCGGCCGCCGAAAGGCTCTCCAGAACGGGCCGAAGGTGCGTATCCAGCACTGCACGGTCCACCAGAAGCGTTTCGGCCGCGCCGCAAATGCCCGTACGCCGCATCTTCGCGTTGACGGCCACGGAGACTGCCATCTCCGCATCGGCGGATTTGTCGATATAAAGGTGGCAAATGCCTTCCAGATGGGCAAATACCGGCACCCGTGCCTCGCTTTGAACGCGTCCGACAAGGCCCTTTCCCCCGCGCGGCACGATCACGTCCAGATTGCCGCCCAGACCCTTCAGCATCTCGCCCACTGCGGCGCGGTCCGTCATCGGTACACGCTGAATGGCATCTTCCGGAAGGCCGGCTTTCCTCAGCCCCTCGGCCAGGCAGGCGTGAATGGCGGCAGAGGAATGTGCCGAATCCGACCCGCTGCGCAGGATGACCGCGTTTCCGGCCTTCAGGCAAAGCGCACCGGCATCCGCCGTTACGTTGGGCCGGCTTTCATAAATCACGCCGATAACCCCGAGCGGCGTGCGTACGCGTTCGATATGCAGCCCGTTTGGCCGGTCCCACTCCGCGATCACATGGCCGACCGGGTCATCGAGCGCAGCAATCTCGCGCAGACCCCGCGCGATGGCGGCCACACGTTCTTCATCGAGCTTTAGGCGGTCGAGAAGAGCTCCGGAAAGTCCGGCCGCTTCGCCCTGTTCCATGTCTATGGCATTCTCGGCCAGGATCTCGGCCGTGCGCGCTTCCAGCGCATCGGCCATGGCATTCAGCGCCTCGTTCTTCTGCTCGGCAGTAGCGATGGCCAGCGGGCGGGCGGCGGCGCGCGCGCGCGCTCCCATGTCAGCCATGAGTGCGGCGACATCGGTATTCGAATTATCATGCGCTTTGAGCATTTATTTCCTCCGCCTCATACAGCCTTGAATCTCAGCAGGCCTTAGCCTGGCTCGCGGAATGCGAAAGCACCAGGTCGTCGCGATGGACCATGGCCGCTCTGGCCTCGTATCCCAGAACGCCGGCAATGTCTCCGGTCTTGAGCCCCGCGATCTTTACGGCATCGGCGGCATCATAGGCAACCAGCCCGCGTCCGGCTTCGCGCCCGTTCGGACCGATAATGGCCACCGTGTCGCCACGCGCGAACCCACCTGAAACACTCCGTACACCGGCCGGCAGCAGACTCTTGCCTTGTTGCAACGCCTTCAGCGCGCCGGCGTCGATCACGATGCGGCCTGCAGGCTCGAGTTGGCCGGCAATCCACGTTTTGTAAGCGCGAACCGGTGTCTGGCTCGGCTCGAACAGCGTGAAACGCGCGCCGTTTTCGATGGCAGACAGCGGATTGAGTTGCTTGCCTGAGGCAATGACCATGGCGACTCCGGCGCCGGTCGCGATGCGCCCGGCATCAAGCTTGGTGCGCATCCCGCCCCTTGAAAGCTCGGATGCCGCACTTCCGCCCATAGCCTCGATCTCCGGCGTAATCGCTTCCACGACCGGGATGAAGCGGGCCTCGGGGTCGCGCTCCGGCGCGGCGGTGTAGAGTCCATCCACGTCCGAAAGAAGAATCAGCAGGTCGCAGCTCATCATCGTGGCAACACGCGCGGCCAGACGATCATTATCGCCATAGCGGATTTCGCTCGTCGCCACGGTATCGTTTTCATTGATGATAGGAATGGCGCCCATTCTGAATAGGGCCGATATGGTCTCCCGTACGTTGAGATAACGGCGGCGCTCCTCAGTATCACCGAGGGTGACTAGCACCTGTCCGGAATTCAATCCGTGGCGTCCAAGCTCTCCCGACCAGGCACCAGCCAGCGCGATCTGGCCGACCGACGCCGCGGCCTGACTTTCCTCCAGCCGCAATGTGTGCTTGTCGAGCCCGAGGATCGTCCGTCCGAGCGCCACGGAACCCGACGAGACCACCAGAACCTCCGCACCTCCGGATGCGAGACGGGCGATATCGCCCACCAGCGCCTTCAGCCATTCCTTCTTCAGCCCCTTTGCGCGGTCCACCAGGAGGGCCGAGCCGATCTTCACCGTCACACGCCGATAGGAAGAAAGTGAAATAGCGGTCATCGCTCCGTCTCTTCCGTCGCGCGAGCCTCCTCGATGATGTCCATCAGCGCGCGCAGAACGGTTTCGACGCCTTCGCCGGTCACCGCGGAAAGGAGAACAGGCTTCCGGCCGGCAGCTTTTTCCAGCGCAGCCATCTTCTGCTGGCGTGCATCCTCATCGAGTATATCGGCCTGACTGAGCGCCAGGACCTCCGGCTTTTCCGCCAGCCCGTGGCCATAGGCTTCGAGTTCGCTGCGCACCGTCCGATAGGTCTCAGCCGCATCCTCCTCCTGGGCCGAGACGAGGTGCAGGAGAACGCGCGTGCGCTCCACATGGCCGAGGAAGCGATCGCCAATGCCCACACCCATATGTGCACCCTCGATGAGGCCCGGAATGTCGGCCATCACGAATTCCCGCGCATCGATACGCACCACGCCGAGATTCGGATGGAGGGTGGTGAAGGGATAATCCGCGATCTTCGGTTTCGCTGCCGTAACGGTTGCCAGAAAGGTTGACTTCCCGGCATTCGGCAGGCCGACAAGCCCGGCATCTGCAATCAGCTTCAGCCGCAGCCAGATCCAACGCTCCTCTCCGGGCAGGCCCGGATTGGCGTGGCGCGGCGCCTGATTCCTTGAGGATTTGAAATGCTGATTGCCGAAGCCGCCATTACCGCCGGCCGCGAGGCGATAACGTTGCCCAATCTCCGTGAGATCGCAGATCAGCGTTTCATTGTCCTCTTCGAAGATCTGCGTGCCCACCGGCACCTTCAGCACCGCGTCGGCGCCTTTCGCGCCGGTGCGGTTCCTGCCCATGCCATGGGTGCCGGTCTTGGCCTTGAAATGCTGCTGATAACGATAGTCGATGAGAGTGTTCAGGCCCTCCACCGCCTCGACCCATACGTCGCCGCCGCGCCCGCCGTCACCCCCATCCGGCCCGCCGAATTCGACAAATTTCTCGCGCCGAAACGACACCGAGCCGGAACCGCCGTCGCCGGATCGAATATAGACTTTCGCTTGGTCGAGAAATTTCATGGTGCCTTTCCGTCTTGCTCGGTCCTGATGTAGCCCATCCCGCACCGGAGAGCGAGACGGGGGCGCCTGAATATCAGGCGCCCCAACTCCTCAGGCTCACCCAGGTTTTGCGATCGAGCTGGTATCGCTCCACCGGGACCTTACCGGCGACGAGTGAATCCATCATGCCCTGGCCGACATATTGAAAACCGCATTTGTGAATTACCCGGCGCGAGGCGTCGTTGATTACGCGGCAGGAGACGTTGAGCCGGTCGATGTCGCTGGCCCGAAACGCGAGATCGACCAGCACATGCGCCACCTCCGTGGCATAGCCGCGCCCCCAATAAGGCTCGCCGACCCAGTAGCCGAGCTCAAGCCCGTATTGCCGCGTATCGAGCCCCGCGCAACCGATGAACGCACCGCTTTCGGCAAGTGCTACCGCGTAGTGACAGCCTTTGCGGTCACCTGCCTGGCTGCTGCCCTCGACGAACTCCTCGGCGTCCATGCGCGAATAAGGATAGGGCATGCGTGAGAGCATCTCGGCGATGCGGCGGTTGTTGGCCAACTCCGCCAACTCGGGAACGTCGTCCTCATGCGGTGGACGCAACACCAGACGCTCGGTCACGAGAACAGGACACTCTATACTGTGACTTTCACTCTCAACCTCTTCACTTTCGACGACCATCGTTTTCCCTCCGGACAAAAATTAAGGGGAGATGGCGACCCATCTCCCCTGAACCTTTTCCGGATTATCCCGGACACCGGCGCCTAAGATGGGTCGCCGGTGTTTTTAATGCGGAACCGGCTACTCCGCAGCTTCCATAATCGGGTTTACCGATACGTAGGTTCGCCCATTGGCCTTTTTGGCGAAGGACACGGCACCCGACTCGAGCGCAAAAAGCGTGTGATCCTTGCCCATGCCGACATTGACGCCGGGATGCCATTTCGTCCCGCGCTGACGGATGATGATGTTGCCGGCGAGCACTTTCTCGCCGCCGAATTTCTTCACGCCAAGGCGCTTGGATTCCGAATCGCGACCGTTGCGCGACGAACCGCCAGCTTTTTTGTGTGCCATGGTGTTACTCCTTTGCGTCCTGAGGAACGCCTCTTGTCGCTCTTTATGGGCGTTCACGCGCCCAATTGCAATTCCAAACTCTGGGGCCAGCGCCCCGATTTATTGCGCCAGTTCTTTGGCCTGCTCACGCCAGTCGTTGATCTGATCGGCGCTGAAGGGCATGGCCTCGTCAATGCGCGCAACGTCCTCGTCCGTGAGCGCCGCGACCTGGGCAAAGGTGGTGATGCCCTGCTCCTTGAGCTGGCCGGCCGCCACCGGCCCGACGCCCTTGAGCTTCGTCAGATCGTCCGCTTCGCCCTTGGGCGCGGTGAAGAGCGGCTTGGCAGCGCTTTCGCCCTTGGACTCGGTCTTTTTCGGCGCGGCTTCCTTCTTGGCGGCGGACTTTTCGTCAGCCTGCTTCGTATCGGCCTTTGCCGTCTCCGCGGGCTTCGTTTCCGCCTTCTTTACTTCCGGCTTCTCTTCGGCCTTGGCAGCGGGCTTCGCGGCGGCCTTCTTCGAAGGCTTGGCGCCGTTCGTGAGGATCTCCGAGATGCGAACCGTCGTCAGAAGCTGACGATGGCCCCGCTTGCGGCGCGAATTCTGGCGCCTGCGCTTCTTGAAGGCGATGACCTTCGGCCCACGGCCCTGCTCGACCACTTCAGCCGCAACGCTGGCGCCGTCCACCAGGGGGGCGCCGATCGTCACGTTTTCACCTTCGCCGACGGCAAGCACATCGCCGAACTGGACGATCTCGCCGGGCTCGCCGGCCACGCGCTCGACCTTGAGCACGTCATCGGCGGAAACGCGGTATTGCTTACCGCCTGCTTTAATGACTGCGAACATCTTTCTTGCCTTTCAGTGTCCGGTCCGGCTTGGGTTTCACGAGCGAAACCTGCCGTCTTTTTGTCAGTCGTTCCAGATTGGCCCATGGGCCACGAAATAAGCGGCGCAGGGCATGCCCACGCCGCAACGATGGGTCCCATACCGGCAAGAAGCGAAAACGTCAAGGCCGATAGCGGTGAGTCTTGCCGGATTTGGCCTTGTCTCGGCGGCTTTTGGTCGTTATCTAAGCGCCGCTGCACAAGGGCGCGGTCTCGCGCCCGCGCGGAGAGGTGGCTGAGTGGTTGAAAGCACCGCACTCGAAATGCGGCATACTCGCAAGGGTATCGGGGGTTCGAATCCCTCCCTCTCCGCCATCTAAGACAGGCCAAAAGCCCCGCATTTCCGCCTTTTTAGCGTTCTCTTGACGTCACGCGCAAAGCGAGAGGGCTCCATCGAGAACCTGTTGCAGCGCATCACGCTCGTCCTGAATCGCGACGCTGTCGAGGATGAGCAAGATGTTGCCGCCGTTCTCGGTGGTGAGGACCGCCCGTCCCTTATGCTCTCGGACCTGCTCGACGAATACGAGGCCCTGCAAAGTACGATCCTCGGCCGCATGTCCAAAGATCAGGTGCGCAAATGGCGAAACCCGAAGAAGCGCGCCCGGCCCGACACTGTCGCCCACCAGCACAATACCGGCTTTTGAGCCGGCATGCCCACACTGAGTGACCCGGCGGCACCTTCATCTTAACGTGGCGCGGACGGCCGTTCAGCGCAATGAGCCGACACTGGCTATTAAGCCGTAAAGCGGATTTCCGCTTCGCGCCCCAGAAGCCGCTGAGCGAAACGCCACCCAAGGCCTGCTGCTGTTGAGGGAAGACATCTCTAATCCCACGCTCCGCGCCCGCGGCGCCGCCTGGGGTCACCGTCTTGCTGAAGCTCTGGGCCGCCGCCTGTCGGAGGACCCGGCGGAAGGGAAACGTCTCGGCTGGCAGATGGCGAGCCTATGGCAGGGCGCACACACGTGGTGGGCCTTCACGCGCGAGGAGCCACCTGACAGGGCGATCAAGCGGGTGTTGAAGGAGTGGTTACGCTGAAAGGCTTACCGAATTTCGCTGCACACACCAAGATGAATCGAGCTGCTATAATAACGGTGCGGTCTTTCGACCGTCCGTGACCATCCAAACTGTGGCCTGAAGCAGGTTCCCAACGCTATTCCTCAGTTCGAACTTCGACGGCAGAGATGATCACCTCCCAATCGTCGGGATGAATTTCGTGGCCACCCCCTTCGAGTCGAATGAGCTCTGCTCCATCGACAGTTTGTGCCAGCAATTCGCCATGCTCAATGGGAAAGATCGGATCGACAGTTCCGTGAATGACGAGGAGGGGCGCAGCCAATTGGCCCAGTTTTCCCTCCCATGCCTGGCCGCTCTTCAGTATGAAATGGTTGGTGGCGCTGACAAAATTGCTGGCGCGCTTGACGTCATGCTCCACAAGGTTACGGGCACGCACCTCATCATAGGGGTGCGCCGTACCAGCAATCATCCGGGTGTCCTTGACGATGAAGTCGATCACCTGTTCGTTGTCGGTCCAGTCGATGCTCTCGCCAGCAGCCGCGTGCTCCATATAGGTATCGCTGGTCTGCGGCAGGGTGGAGGTGTCGATACCCACCGGCGTGGAGGAAATGAGCGTCAGCGTTCTCACCCGCGCCGGATGAGCGAGGGCAGCAATCTGTGCGATCTCCCCGCCGAGCGACATACCGACCAGGTGGGCTCTTTCGATACCATAGGCGACGAGAACGCGCATTGCGTCCTCGGCCATGTCGTCCTTCGTATAGGGCGGGCTGCCCGGCTCGTAGAAGGTCGAAAGGCCAGTGTCGCGATTGTCATAGCGAATGACATAGCGACCTTGGGCGGCGAGCTTTTGGCAAAATTCTTCCGGCCACCATAGCATCGAGGCCATGGCACCCATGATAAGCAGAATAGGCTCGTGAGACGGGTCGCCAAAAGCCTCTGTGGCAATCTCCACGCCGTCGGCATTGATGATGCGTTCACTCATTTGAACGGGTTCTCCCTTTGCATAGGATGAAGCAGCAGAAAACTGAGATGTGATTGTTCCAGCGCTAAACACCGCCGCCGAGTGCAGCAGAGCGCGACGGGTCAGGCGCACGCTTCCAGGTAAGATACTGAAGTCTGTCATGGCTGTACTTTCTTTGACCTGCGTTAGATGCCTTCAGATCACACGCACCAGCCATCAATTCCAGATTGAGAATGGACAAGAAATGTCCATATGTGACAATCTCCAATAATGCGGCCATTTATTCGAAGCACTCCTCCGATCGTTGACGTCAGCATTCTGGTACTGCCCGAGACGGGGCCAATGGCTCCCTACGGTCTTTATGAGGTTCTGCAGGCTACTGGTGAACCTGGGGCGGAACCGGGTATTCCCGTGCGTTTCAAGCCACGACTCGTCGCACTCCGGAACGAGCCGTTCATCTCTTCCATAGGAATTCCCCTGACACCTCAGTTCTCGATTTCGGAGAATAATGACGCCGGACTGATTATCGTGTGCGATGCGGAGTTGCAGCCGGGCGAGACTCCGGAAGGCAGGTGGCATGATGAGATCGTGTGGTTGCGCCGGCGGCTTGAAGGTGGCGCCACGATCTGCTCGACCTGCAGCGGTGGCCGTCGTTCTGGCCGAGGCGGGTCTACTCGACGGCCATGAAGCGACATCGCATTGGGCGACGGCAGCATTGTTCCGCGACTATTATCCGGCCGTACGGTTCCGTCCCGAGCGTATTTTGTGTGACAGCGGACACCACGGCAGGATTGTCACCACCGGAGGTGCATCCTCCTGGCAGGATCTGGCGCTTTATCTCATCGGCCGGTTCTGCGGCGCGGTCGAGGCTGCACGCATAGCACGGCTGTTCGTCATTGGAGATCGAGGGAACGGGCAGTTGCCCTTCTCGACGATGGCTACACCACGCCGTCATGAGGATTCCGTCATAGCCGAAGTCCAAGGCTGGATAGCCGAGAACTTGGCTCAGCCAAACCCTGTGGCGCAAATGGCCAGGCGTTCCGGGCTGCATGACCGCACCTTCAAGCGCCGTTTCCGACAGGCGACCGGTTACACGCCTATCGACTATGTTCACGCCCTGCGCGTGGAGGAGGCGAAGCACATGCTCGAGACTTCGAGCATTTCGGTCGAAGCGGTTGCCGCCGAGATCGGTTATGCCGATCCGGCTCACTTCAGCCGGCTTTTCCGCAGGTTGGCAGGCATCACGCCCGCGCAATGGCGACGCCGCTATTTCATAGCGGCGATTCCGCACCCGAAGTTGGACTATTGCGGAACATCCTAGTTGGATTCCGGCCGCTTGGCCCACGAACGCATGGCAGTCGTGAGATACGTGGTGAAGCCCTCCCCGGCCTTGTCGAAGCGGGTGACAAAGTCAGGATGTTCGTAGACATCGGCCAATCCTGCATATGCCTCAGGTGTCGCTTCTCTCTCCCAAGCCCATGTTAACCATTTCCGGTGTCGTTCGATGGCTGCATCCAAGGAATGGGCCTGAGGTGGCAATTCCTTGCCTGAAACCCTCGACAATTTGGTTCTAAGATCTCGTTGAGTTCCCTCATCGCCCGTTCCCATCCCTCCTCAGTCATTTTCTCAGAACGTTCACGACTAGACTGGATATGGTTCTTCATCTCGTCGCCGTAACGCTCGATAAGCCACTGCTCGTATTCGGCTTGCTTCTCGGGCGACACGACGCCCAATTACAAATCTGCGTCCTTCATGACGCGATCTGCTTTCAGTTTGGCAATGGTGCGGTCGATCGTTCTAACCATCCTGGCGTATCGCTTCGCCTGCTCCGCCAACCGCTCGCGCCGCCTTTGCATCGTCGCAACCTTGTCGAAGCCAGGCGCCGTGCCACACGGCGTGTTCCGCCACAATATTCACTCTTGGCCCCTGGCGGCCGATCATCGATCGTCACCTCGGCTGCGAGGTCATGGGCGTTCTGCAGGGCGGTTCAGTTTCGTAGCAAGCTATAGGTGCCACCTGTAGCGTAACTCTAGAGTGCCTGAAGTGCGGACGTTAGTCGCTTCCGCGTATCAGTCTCTTCGGCGGGCTGCATGATGACTAGCCGGAGACTTGTCAGGCGTTCATCAGCAAGATCAAAGCCCGTATGCTCGAAAGCAAGTTCACCAAGGGTGGATGGTGAAAATGCTTCATGCCATCCCGCCATCCGCGAACGTTCGGTTCTGCCCACCAACGTGAAAATTCGGGACTCTTCTGCAAGAGGATGGATGTCAATTCATCGAACCAGGGCTCTCCCCGGTATCGGGCATAGTCGGCGCGAAACGCGGCGACCAATCCCTTGGCGTGCTCCTCCCACTTCGGGATCATGTCCTGCAAGGGACCGATCAGACCCATATACAGGCAATTGCGCTCGACCCCGCTGAGCGCCGCGAAAGTCTCCGAGAACGAGGTTAGCGGCATTTCCATGCAAGGACGTCCCAACGTCTGCCGTGAATGTAGGCTGGGCAGGGAAGGAGTTCATCCAGAACACGCTGGAGTCTTCCGCTGATGCCTTGTCCTTCCGCAAAGGAACCATGTTTCTCAGGCGTATGATTGGAAAGAAGCAGAAGGTGCCGTATCTCGGCAGGTTCCAGACGCAACGCATGTCCAATCCGTTCCAGCGTTTGCGCAGACGCCCTTAGGTCGCGTGCCTGCTCAAGCCATTTGTACCATTCCACGGAATGTCGGCGAGTTGGGCCACCTCTTCTCGACGCAACCCGGGCGTGCGCCTGCGCCGCCCTCTGACAAGCCCCACATCCTCAGGGCTTAGCCGTGCCCGGCAATTCTTGAGGAAGCGGGCGAGTTCGAGCTTCTGGTCGGCTTTCAACACTCTGATCTCGCTTATGCGGGGACAAGTTATACCATGATAACTGGCGCCATGCCTCTGAGCATTGAAGTCGAAAACCTCGTGGCCGCAGAAAATCGGGGCGATGGCTCGCCTTCTGTCACAGAAGCTACCCTCGACGATCGTTTCGGAGTGCATCGCGGAGGGTCGGCAGCTTTGCGCCCAAAATCGGTCGTGGTGCCGGATATTGAGGTTTCCCGAAAGCCGCCGTCCCTGCCACTTATTTCGCGGAGTCTATTCGCTACGAAAGCAGACGCTCTCGGCGGAGCTTAAAGCTCCAGTCCGACTGTGTTTCGATGCTTCTGTTATCGTTCCAAAATTGATATCGCGGTGGAACTTGGCTCCCCCCGGTATCGTGCGGCCATGCGGAAACGTTTCCCCGTTACACCAACAATCCTCGACGTGTATATTGATTACTACCATGCTGGATCATTTGGAAAATCTGCGGTTCGAAACATCGCTTCGCGACGGCGAGACAATCGGCGACACCGCGTATCGGCGCATTCGACTACATATCGTCAACGGGCATCTGAAACCACGCGAGAAACTGAAGCTCGATCACATGAAGCAAGTCTACGGCGCCAGCGTTACGACGCTTCGAGAAATCCTCAACCGGCTGGCCGTGGAGGAACTTGTCGCAGCCGAGGGCCAGCGCGGGTTTCGCGTGGCCGCCGTCAGCGATGACGAATTGCAAGATCTGGCCGATCTGCGGATCCTTTTGGAGACCCATGCGCTGCGCCAGTCCATCGCGCTTGGAGATCTCGACTGGGAAGCGCGTGTGGTGGCTGCTCACTACAAGCTGTCCGTCCTCGAAGGCGCGCTAGTAGAGGACGAGGCGAATGCGGTCGGTGAGTGGGTCGTTTCGGACTGGGGCTTTCATTACGCCACGATCTCGGCGTGCAACATGCCGGTGCTGGCGCGCACCCACATCTCGATCTTCGACCGTTTCGCGCGCTATCACATGCTGGCGCTGGATTTTCGCGGTAAGCCGGTCGCGGAGGAACACGCCGAACTGCGTGACCTGGTCATCGGGCGCAAGACGGACGCGGCCGTCGACCTGCTGACGCGGCACATCCGCAGCGGCGTCGAACACATAATGGCTTCTGGCGGGTTCGGCTGAGCCGGCCGGGGTCTTGACCACTCAGCCCCTGGCCCACTCCGCCAGTTTGCGCAGGGCGAATTCGTAGCCACGGATGCCGAAGCCTTCGATCTTTGCCGAAGCCGCCTTGGAAACATAGGACCAGTGACGAAACTCGTCGCGCTTGAACAAAGGAGAGATATGCACCTCGATGATCGGGCGGTCGTAGATCAACAGACTGTCGAGAATTGCGATCGAAGTGGATGTGAAGCCTGCGGGATTAATCAGCAGACCTGCGCTCGTGCCGCGGCCTTGTTTGATCCACTTCATGATCTCGGCTTCGCTGTCACTCTGGCGAAAATCGATGGTCACGCCCTCCTTTTCGGCGACCCGCCGGCAGAGCGCTTCGACGTCATCGAGCGTGTCATGCCCGTAGACCTCGGGCTGACGTGTTCCGAGCATATCGAGATTAGGCCCGTTGATAATGAGGATACTGTCGGCCATCGATTTCTCCATATATCAGCCGTTGTAGCCGTATAGGCGCGGGAGCCAGAGAACGACGTCGGGCAGGAAGGTGATGGTGACGAGCCCCGCGATCGTGATCCCGAGGAACGGCAGCAGAAAGTAGATGGTATCGCGTATCGGTGATCGCGTGATCGAGCTCACGACGAAGAGAAGCAGCCCATAGGGTGGAGTGGCGAGGCCGATCATTGTGTTGACGACAACGATAACGCCGAAATGCACTGGATCGACGCCCAGCGAGACCGCCGTGGGCAGAAAAATCGGCACGATCACGAGAAGGATCGCATTGGCCTCTAGGAGGCAGCCGAGGACCAGCAGGATCGCGTTGACCATGAGCAGGAAGGTCACGCGGTTCAGTTGCGTGTCGCCCAGCGCATTGCTGATCGCGTTCGGAACCTGCTCGATAGTGACGACATAGTTGAAGGCAAGTGCCCCGGCGATCAGGAAGCCCACCGCGGCGGTGGACTTGGCGCTGTGGCGAACGGTGTTGTATGCCGTCTGCAGCGAGACCGAGCGGTAGAAAAGTGTCGATACGAGAAAAGCGTAAAGAGCCGCCAAAGCCGCGGCCTCGGTGGGTGTCGTGACTCCGCCATAGATGCCCACCAGCAGGATGACCGGCATCAAAAGGGCGGGCACGGCCCGCAACGTGATCCGCGGCAACTCGCGCACGGGAACCGGGTCCTCGACCGGGTAGCCGTGGATTCGCGCCTGCCAGGCGTTCATCGCCATCAACAGGACGCCGAGGATCAGGCCCGGCGCGACGCCTCCCAGGAACAGGAAGCCGATCGACGTGTCCGAGACGAGGGCATAGAGCACCATCGGGATGGACGGCGGGATGATCGGGCCGATGATTGCCGAGGCCGCCGTGATCGCACCGGCGTAGGCACCGGGATATTTCCCGTCCTTGGTCATCAGGTTGATGATGATGCGGCCCATTCCCACTGCGTCGGCGATAGCGGACCCGGACATGCCCGAAAAGATCAACGAGGAGACGACGTTCACGTGGCCGAGCCCGCCGCGAAACCGGCCTACGAGCGCGCGGCAGAAATCCAGCAGCCGATCCGAAAGCGACCCGACGTTCATCAGGTCAGCGGCGAAGATGAAGAGCGGGATTGCGAGCAGCACGTAGGACCCGTAAAGCCCCGTCAGCATCTGTTCGAAGGCGATCGACATGTCCTGGCCCTGCAGCAGCAGGTAGAGGACGGAGGACGCCAGCATGGCATGACCGATCGGCAGACCGATGATG
Source organism: Chelativorans sp. YIM 93263 (assembly GCF_028767125.1). Classification (GTDB taxonomy): domain Bacteria; phylum Pseudomonadota; class Alphaproteobacteria; order Rhizobiales; family Rhizobiaceae; genus Chelativorans. The sequence goes on along the minus strand of NZ_JAKCWP010000001.1, from coordinate 211,600 downwards.
GCCGTCACGACGATGGCGGCGACGGTGACGCCGAACTCCCAACTCATTCGGAAAAATCCTTGCGGCCGATGTCGTCGGCGGTGCTGTGCCCGACGTGCCGGCCTTGCGCGGCGGTCCAGAAGATCCAGAGATATCGCAGGATCGTCACGAAGGAAAAGATCAGCGCAATCGAATAGACCCAGTTAAACCCTATATCGAGGTACGAGGTCTCCTGGATCTTCATGAAGGTTACGAAGTCCCAGAGCGCCGGCAGTGACCAGGCGTAGATCCCGACGAGGAGGATCGAGAAGATCACGCGGAACCAGCGGCGGACCGCGTCGGGAACGCTGCCGTAGACGATGTCGAAACGGATCTCGTCAATTTCCTCGGCCGAAACCGACTGGCCCCAGAGCAGGATCCACAGCCAAGCGATCACACAGACTTCCACGGTCCAGCCGACCGGATTGTCCATGACATAGCGCATGAACACCTGGATGATGAAACACAAAAACATCGCAACCAGCAGAATGGCGGGCACTGCGTCGGCGAGGCAGCGCAGCAGCTTGATAAATCGGGGCGCCGACGTCATGGGCAGGATCCGTAGAAAGCGGGCCCGCGCAGCGCACGGGCCCGGCAGGATTGTTTGCGGAAGGCTTATTCAGCCAAGGCGTTGATCTCTTCGACCATACCCTCGGGCCAGCTCTCAGCGAACTCCGACTCAAGGTACTTCTGCTGGGCATAGTCCCTGAAGGCAATCCGGTCGGGTTCGTAGACCCTCAGGCCTTCGTCCTTGAAGAACTGAACCAGTTCCGCCTCGCGGTCGAGATGCCTTTGCGTCGACTTCTCGATCGCTCCGTCGGTAGCCGTCTGAAGGGTTTCCTGCTGCTCGGGCGTAAAGCTCTCCCAGAGTTCAGAACTGATCGCCAGCACATCGAAGCCGACAAGATGCCCTGTCAGGACGATCTGGCTCGTCACCTCATAGAACTTCATATTGTAGTCGTTCGGCAGCGGGTTGTCCTGCCCGTCGATCGCGCCGGTCTGGAGCGCGGTGTAGACTTCCGCATAGGCCAGCGGCGTCGGATTCGCACCTATAGCCTCGCCCAGGAACTGCCATGCGTCGCCACCGGGCATGCGCAGCGTGATGCCGTTCAGATCCTCGGGCGTCATTACTTCGATATCGGGCGCGAGGTTCACGTGCCGTGTCCCGAAATAGACGGGCGCGAGCACATGGATACCTGCTTCCTCGGCCATCGATTTCAGTTCTTCGCCGACTTCGCTTTCGAAGGTCGCCTTCAGATGATCGGCATCGCTGAAGAGATACGCCGAGGTCACGATGGACCATTCAGGGATCTGCTCGGCTATCGTTTGCGGAGCTATCAGGCCCATTTCGAGGTTGCCGCGCTGAATGGCCGTCATCTCGGAACCTTGAGAGACGAGCGTGGCGCCGTTGAACACCTGCATGTCGAAGGTATCCGAAACGGCTTCCGCAATTTCGGCGAAGGCTTCCGCACGAATATCGTTTTCCGAAACGACGGAACTCAGCCGCAAGGTCGGCTTGTCCTGTGCGAAGGCGGCACCTGGCACGGCCAATGCGGTGGACGTGCCGATTGCGGCCGCAAGTGCCGCGCGTCGGGTCATGCGTGTCATTGGTTTCCTCCCTATGACGTTGTCACCGGATCCCCGGCAGGTTGAAAGTTTTATATGATGTAACACGAAATCTCATACGTTTCTATGCAGGCATCATCCTTTCTGTTTCTGATGCCGCTTCTGCGCTGCAATGCGGAATGGCGCGTTGGGGGCGCCGTAGCCGGAATATCCGCCCCGGCGTTCGACGATTTCCATGAACATCTGCCTGGCGAAGGGCTGGGAGTAGAGTTGGAAATACTCTCCGTTACTGTCCGCGTCGTAGAGGATGTTGGCCTCACGCATGCGCTCCAGCATGCTTGGGTCAATCTCGAACCGTGCCGCCAGGTCATCGAAATAGTTGGGAGACAGCTGCAGGACGGGAAAACCTTTTTCCCGCAAGACTTTTGCCGTCGAGAAGATATCGTCGGTAGCCAGCGCGACATGCTGGACCGTGCCGCCGGAGCCTTCGGCCAGGAAGGATCCGGCAAGTGTGCGGCGGGTTTCCGCCCCGTTCAGGGTGATCCGGAAATCGCCCGCCGGCGTGGCGATGGCGCGGCTACGCACCAGGCCGTCCGGATCGACCACATCCACCATCGGCGCCCTCTCCATGTCGAAGAGCGTCGTGTAGAACAACGACCAGGACAGCATCTCGTCATAGGACATGGTCTGCGCGATGTGATCGATCCGGGTCAAGCCGGCATCCTGTCCGGCGTGATCTTCGGACAAGAACTCGACATCCCAGACCTGCGACAGCGCGCCGTCGTCAATGAAGTGCATCACGCTGCCGCCAAGTCCCCGGATGGCGGGTATGGGCAACTCGCCCGGTCCGAGAGGTTGGGAGAAGGTTTTCGCCCCAAGCGCGGTGGCCCGCGTCACGGTATCCGCTGCCGAGCCGACAGACAGGCCGATGTCGCAGACCGTGGGACCGCGCGCGTTCCAGGCGGTGCCGGCATGGCCTGTGGTTTCGGCATTCAGAACGATGCGGATCGCCCCTTGCTGCCACAGCGTCACGTGCTTGGACACGTGCCGTCCCACCTGCCGGAAGCCGAGGCTCTCCAGCAGGCTTTCGAGCGCCGCAAGTTCCTCACCCTGCGCGGCGAATTCGACGAAGGCCGTGTCACGGACCGGGATCGGCTTGGGCAAGGGTCGGATTTCGGGAGCAGCCTCGGGCTCGACCCGGCGCACCTCGTCCATGAGCGCGATCAGGGACCGGTAGCCATCCTGCGCGATTGTGTCCGGACTGCCGCCGCGGAACTGGTCGTTGAAGATCTCGAGACTGACCGGACCGGCGTAGCCTGTCGCCATTACCGCCCGCATGAAATCCGTCACGGCAAGATCGCCCTCGCCCGGCATGTTGCGGAAATGGCGGGACCAGTAAAGCAGGTCCATCTCGATCGCCGGGGCGTCCGCGAGTTGGACGAAGAAGATGCGCTCGCCCGGTATACGGCGGATCGATTCGGTGTCGATACCGCGTCCGAGCGTGTGGAAACTATCGAGAATCAGGCCGATGGCGTCGTGGTCGGCCCTCCGCACGATTTCCCATGCGTCGCGGTGGTCGTTGATATGCCGCCCCCAGGCCAGCGCCTCGTAGCCGACGCGCAGTCCCCGGCTGGCGGCGCGCTCCCCGAGCGCGGCGAAATCCGCCGCCGCCCTGTCGATTCCGCCGAGCGCCTCCGAGTGGACCGAGGAGCAGACCAGCATCAGGTCGCAGCCGAGTTCCTGCATGACGTCGAACTTGCGCTCGGCCCGGTCGAACGCCTTGGCCCGCAGCGCCCCCGGGAGGCCCTCGAAATCGCGGAAGGGCTGGAAGAGCATGACCTCCAGCCCGGCTTCCCGGATGCGCTCGCCGATCACTCTCGGGCTTCGGACGTCGGCGATGAAGTCTTGCTCGAAGATCTCGATGCCGGAAAAGCCGGCGGCCGCGATGGTCTCGATCTTTTCCTCGAGATTGCCGGAGATAGAGACTGTTGCGATGCCTGTCTTCATGCGCCCCTCACATCCGACCCAAACGGCGAAAGGTATTGAGCATCCGGTCCGCGTTAGCAGGTTGCCCGGTGAAGAGCTCGAAGGCTCGCACGGCTTGGAAAACGGCCATGCCCTCGCCGCTAAGTGTCCGGCAACCGCGTGCCCGCGCGGCCTTCAGGAGCGGTGTTTCCAGCGGAAAATATACGATGTCCGCCACCCAGTGCCGCGTCTCTATGAGGGCAGGGTCGATCGGCAAGTGCGGCAACTTGGCCATGCCGACCGGGGTTGCATTGACGATGCCGTCCGCTTCCTCCACTGCAGCGGCGATATCGGTTACCGCTTCGGCCTGCGGCCCGATGGTCCGTGCTAGATCCTCAGCGGCGCCCTCACGTTTATCGAACATCGTGAGGCGCCTTACGCCCAGCGCGATCAAGGCGTGGGCAACGGCACCGCCTGCGCCGCCTGCGCCGATCAGAAACACCGAATCTAGCGGCGCGTCAGTCAGTCCGCGCCGCATACTTTCGGAAAAACCCCAGAAATCGGTGTTGTGTCCGAGGCGCCTGCCATCGCGGAAGACGATGGTGTTGACAGCCTCAACACGCTGCGCGGCCTGTGAAAGCTGGTCCAGGTGGAAGATGATTTCCCGCTTGTAGGGAAACGTCACGTTGAGCCCAACGAAGCCCTCTGCTTCGCAGCGTTGGAGAGTTTCGCGAAGCGAGGCCTCCCCTGTAACAGTATCCATGTCCAGTAGCTCGTAGCTGCAGGAGAGCCCCTGGGTGGCAGCTTCAGCCTCGTGCATCGCGGGAGTTCGGGATGGACCGATTCCACGGCCGACCAAGCCCAGACGCAAAGCGCCAGCGTAGATGGTCGATCTGTCCTGGACCTGGTCCAACCGCATGCCTCCGTGGCCTTCCTTTCCGCGCCATCAAAATGTACCATGCAGTACAATTCGTCAAGGCCAAATGTACTATCTCGATCATTTTGCTTCTGGTACGGATATTGGTATGGAAAACGGCATGAAAACGGGCATTGAGCGGCGTGGCTGGACACAGAATCCCGAGGCGGTGAAGCAGGACATCCTGTCCGTCGCAATCTCCGAGTTCGCCTCCAATGGCCTCTCGGGCGCCAGGGTCGACACGATCGCCTCCCGAACCCGGACGTCCAAACGAATGATCTATTATTATTTCGGCGACAAGCTGGGGCTTTACACGCGGGCACTCGAGGCGGCCTACCTGAAGGTCCGTGAGGGAGAGGCGGCGCTTAACCTGGACCATCTGCCGCCTGAGGAGGCTTTAACGCGCCTGGTCGCCTTTACCTTTGATCATCATAAGAAGAATCCGGATTTTATCCGGATGGTGATGATCGAGAACATCCATAATGCCGAGAACCTCGCCGCGTCACAGGTCATCCGCGACATGAACATGGCTGCGATCGAGAAGCTGGCGACGATTTGCCGCCGAGGTGAGGAAGAGGGCGTGTTCCGGAAGGGCCTCGACCCAGTTGCTTTGCACTGGCAAATCAGCGCTGCGAGCTTCTTCAACGTCTCGAACCGCCCGACTTTCTCGGCTATCTTCGGGGCAGGGTTGTTCGGTGACGACGCGCAGGAGTGCATTCGCAGGCAGACTGTCGAGAGCATCCTCGCGATTGCCGCAAAATCGCGCGTAGAACCGAAGATCACGGATCGACGATCCGGCTGCGACGTGGCCGACGCCGGCGACTAACCCGCATTCGCTACCGGCGCTAAAGCGGTTTTGAACGGCTGTTCTCATCGTGATGACGCTGAAGCAGCCGATCCCTTTCGGGAGCAAAACCGCAATCTTCTACCTTAGCCGGGTGAATGTCACCTTCTGGATTCTCGCGGCATCGGTTCGGAACATCTTGCTTGGTATCGGAACCGGTCGTAGTGTGCGCTGCGTGACAGAATGGCAGCTTTCCCACCATCAGTGCCGAAAAGCGGTCTGTCTGGAATCGGCTCCAGGACTGCCGTGCAGGAACGCGTCCCGAAGTCGGTCGTTCCAACAGTTCTGTTCGCTCGCCTAAAGCCTACATCGAGGACAGTTCAACCCTTGAACATCTGCGCGGACTTTCTTGCGATTTCGGGCAAGGCTTTTTTCATCGGTCAAGCTTCCCAACCGCACGCGGAAGGGTTCGGCGCACCACTCCCAGACATTGCCAAGCAATGCTGTAGAGGCCGATTGGGTTTGGCTAAAAACGGTCGACCGGAGCGGAGCCATGGTCGCCGTCGGCCAGCGTGTCTTGAGTGTGGGAGCCGTTCTCCCATGCCGTTCTCGGTACGAAACGTGGGGACATCGGATGGATGCCTTGTCGACGGGGCAATGCCGAACGACGTATCAATCGAATTTGACGGATTGGCTAACGATGAGATGAAATGCTATCGTTAACTGTCGGACTTGCCTTTTTAATGACTATCGATACTCGGCTATAAATCCGATACCTCTTCGAGCGAAGGGGTACCTTCCACTTTGATGTGGTTGGAGGGCTAAATGCAATCCGGTTCTATTGCTGCCGTGAGTCGTTCTCACGGAAATGTTGATCGTCTGCTGATCGAGCGGGCTGCCGCATTGCTTGTCCTTGTCTGCTCAATTTTCGTGGCGACAGCTGCATATGCGCAGCACATCGAAGTGACATCCGACAAGAACACTTTCACCACTGAGGGCGAGACAATTGTCTTCAGCTATACGGTCTATCCGGGATCATATACCGTTACGTCGCTCGAAGTTGAAACGCCGACGCGGCTGGGATTGACTCCGAATTGTCCGACTGCCACGAACCCCCTGCCGGATCCGTACGAGTGCAGTGCGAGCTATCAGATTACCGCAGCTGACATGGCAAGCGGGTTGGTCATAGAGAGCTTCTCGATTTCAGCAACCCGAGTGGGTGGCAGTTGGACCGCCTCATCGAACGTTCACCGCGTCAATCGCGATGGCGGCGGCGGGACTACTACCACAGTGTCGGCCAGCCCCGGCACGGTTGAATACGGAGAGGCGGTGACGTTCACGGCAACGATCAGCCCCAATGGCGTCGGCACACCCACTGGCGACGTTACGTTCAGAGTCGGGGATTTTTTTGCGCCCGCTTATTCAGCCGTGGCACCGCTGGTCGGGACCACGGCCACACACACCACGACCACAGTGCCCGTCGGAGTGCATTCCTACCAGGCTTCGTATTCCGGGGATGATGATTTCGGAGGCAGCACCGGATTCTCGACTGGAACGATCCAAGTCACCAAAGCTGCCACGTCAATGTCACTGGTTCCGGGTTCGGCCTCGGGCGCCGCCGGAGAAAGCGTCACCTTTACCGCTGCCGTTTCCGGCAGCAATGGTACGGTGCCCAGCGGGAACGTCACCTTCACGATCGATGGTGCATCCCCACAGGACGTGGCTCTGAATTCAAGCGGGGAAGCCGTCTTCACGCACACCTTCAACGACGGAGGAGCATACGAAATCAGTGCTGAATACGATGGCGACGCAAACCATCTGGCCTCCGGCAGCACGATCGACAACTACAACGTGGAAGCGATTCCGCCGTCTGTGACATCCGTTTCCGTTCCGGCCAATGGCTATTACCGGACCGGAGACACGCTCATTTTCAGAGTGCATTGGGACGAAAATATCTTTGTAAACACGACCGGAGGGACGCCCTATATCCCTTTGACCATCGGCGCGGCAACACGATCGGCGGCATATATAACCGGCAGCGGAACAAAAGATCCTATATTCGGATACACAATCCAGCCGGAGGAGATGGACCTCGACGGTATAGAGCTGGGAACGGCGATTGTCCCGAACGGCGGCACCATTCAAGATGCTAATGGCACAGATGCGGTTCTCGCGCTCAAGAACGTCGGCCCCACCAGCAGTGTCTTGGTATATGCCGTCAATCCCGCGGTTGTTTCGATCGAAGTTGCCGGCAACCCTGCACCTGACGCCGACAGCGTGATCTTCGAGGTCACGTTTTCCGAAGCCGTTACGGGCTTTGCCTTGGCCGATATGGTGCTGGCGTCAACCGGCACGGCCTCCGGGACATTGACCGCAATACAGACCGCGGACGATATTGCTTACACCGTTCGAGTCGACAACATTTCCGGATCGGGCATCCTTCGCCTCGACGTCTTGGCAAATGCGGTAAACAACCTCGCCGGTAACAGCAATGCGGCCTTTACGAGCGCGACGCCATGGACCGTGGCCCCGCCGATCACCCTGACGCCGACCAGCCTGCCCGACGGATCAGCGGGAACGGCCTACGATCCGGTGACCTTCGTTGTCGAGGACGGCACTGCTCCCTTCCGTTTTGCCTTGGCGGGCGATCTCCCCGATGGACTGGTCTTCGACAACGGCACGCTCTCAGGCTTGCCGACCGCTGCGGGAAGTTTCACTTTCACCGTGAGCGTAACTGATGCCAACAACGTAACGGCCACGCGCGAATACACTCTTGCCATCGACACCCCGGAACTCTCCGTCACCATGCCGGGCCTGCCTAACGGCAAGGTGAACACGGAATTCGGGCCCTTCAGCGTGTCGGCCTCGGGCGGCACGGAGCCCTATGCGTTCGCTCTGATTTCAGGCAACCTGCCGGATGGCTTGACGATCGCCTCAGACGGCACACTGTCTGGCACACCGACGGAAGCGGGCGATTTCGCTTTTACTGTCAAAGCTACCGACAATTTCGGTTTCGAAGGCGCGGCAAATGCCACGCTCAAGATCGAACCGCTGAACATCCCGGTCGCCCGGGACATGGTCCTGGAGGTCATGGCGGGAACCAGCGGTGCCGTCGACCTGACAGACGGAGCGACGGGCGGTCCATTCACTGCGGCAGTGATCGTTGCGCATCCTGCTGCCGAGGCGGGCAAAGCATCGATAGATCGGAAAAGGGACAGTTATGAGCTGAACTTCCAGGCTTCCGCTACCTTTTCGGGAACGTCCATCCTTCAATACACGTTGTCAAACGCCGATGGCACGTCGGATCCGGCAACAGTCACCGTCAACGTGATCGCGCGCCCTGATCCGTCTCAGGACCAGGAAGTGATCGGGATTCTGCGGGCGCAGGCCGAGACCGCCAAGCGGTTCGCCGTGACGCAGACGGGGAACTTTAACCGCCGCCTCGAGCAACTTCACAATGAGGGCGATCGCCGCAGCAACTCCTTGAACCTTAACATCGGGATGCAGGACGATTCCTTGCGCACCGCCTACGGGCAGGAGATCGAAGCCGATCCGGCGCTTGAGGCGTTCCGGAGCATGCAAGGGGCTCCCAAAGTGGATGCAGCCTCGCATGCTGCGGACAGGCTGCCGAGCAGCCTCGCCTTCTGGACAGGCGGATACGTCAACTTTTCCGAAGCTGACAGCGGCGGTCTCGACCTCGATAGCACCATGGCGGGCGTCAGCGGCGGGATTGACTACCGTTTCTCGCGAAAATTCGTGGCGGGCCTCGGCTTCGGATATGGCCGTGACAAGACCGAGGTGGGCGACAACGGCACCGAGAGTAAGGCCTACGCCTGGTCGGTGGCCGCTTACGGCAGCTACAAGCCGATGCCGTCCATCTTCATCGACGGCCTGATCGGTTACGGCTTTATGGACTTCGACAGCCGCCGCTACGTGACGGAGACGGGAGACATCGTCACGGGTTCGCGCGACGGCACACAGGTCTTCGGCTCCGTATCGGCGGGCTACGAGTATCGGCAGGACCACTGGCTGATCTCCCCCTATGGCGGTTTGGAAGCCTCGAGGTCGAAGCTCGACGGCTTCAGCGAAATCGGGGGCGGCATCTGGGGGCTGACCTACGGAGACCAGACGCTCGACACGCTCTACGGAACGTTGGGCTTGCGATTTGAACATGCGATACCGAGGGCCTGGGGTGTCCTGACACCCCGCGGGCGGATCGAATACACCCATGACTTCGAGGGATCGAGCCGTGCCAGCCTTAGCTACACGGACGTCGGAAGCCTGCCATACGCCATTGAGTTTGACCCTCTCTCCAGAGACCGTTTGACCATCGGCCTTGGCTTCGATGCGCTGATCGGCGAGAGCTGGAACCTGAGCTTCGATTACCGAACCGCCTTCGGCTCCGGCGGGAGAAGCCGCGACCACACGTTGGCCGTAAAGGTCGGAGGGCAGTTCTGAAGTAGAGAAGAGTATGATGGAGACCGTCGATCTCGACCGATGTCCGGTTCCAATCGTGATGACCGTCGGCACGAAAGGCCGAGATGGCGGTCGACAACCGAATGGCAGCTTTCCCATTTTCTTCGCCAGAACCGGACGGGCCGCAACCGGCTCCAGGACTGCCGGGCTGCAACGCGCCTATTTTCGGTCGCTCAGTGAACTGGCTTGGATCGCGGAAGCGGTCATTCGTTCTGGTAGCCGCAACCGGCGACCCTTTGCGAAGCTCTGACGCGCAGTTCGCGATGGCGTGGCATGAGTTGCGCTCACTCTTGCCGGAATCGTCCAGTCGCCCGCCTCCGTAAGGCCGGCGTCCCTGAGGGCGTATCCGGCGGAAAACCATTGCATTTGAAGTGGTCGGCGACAGTGTAGTCGAGGCCGGCGCCACACTGGCCAGCGTGAACGCTTGCGAACTGAAGAGGTCCTTGCCGTCGCCTAGATCGCTGAAGAGAAAAGGTGACGACGCTAGGGTTCCCCGGCTACCTTTGAAGCGGCGAAACGGTGGGCGCGCGCAGTCCGTTGCGCCAAACGAAACCGCGGTCGACGCTTACGTCATCAAAGTCGTAGCGGCGCGTGGCGTAATAACCGCCGAGCGAGAGCCGTTCGGTGTCGGGCAGAGGCTGACCGGCAAGGATGCCGGAGAAGGCGCCTGATCCAGGATCAGGTCCGGCAGGTCCGTCTGGCGTGTCGCATCCAAGGCGCCATAGGAATAGGTGACTTCGTCGACACGCCGGTTGGAGAAGGTCGCCCATGCAGCCGCATGGTTGCCGACAGAACACCGCCGGGGTTCCCTTTGATGCGGGCGTCGACCGACGTGCAGCCGAACGAATCCGCCCAGGTCTCAGACCAGCCGATGACGATCTGGAAAAGATCGGCCTCGTCATGGACGACCGGGATGCCCACGAAGGAGGTGTCGAGATCGAGCGTCTTGAACTCCACACCGCCATAGATGTTGCCCCAGTAGCGGCCCGGCAGCAGGTTGGACACCGCCGAGCGATAGATCACCGGCAGCTCAAAGGTCGTGTTCTTGAATGTAGTAAAGAGCCCGGTCGCGAAGGGTGAGGCCTCTGTGAGTTTTCAGATCAAACACTGCAGCATGTCATTAGATCGCGCACTTCTGCTCTTCGCACCCGAGTCTGACCGTACACTTGAAAATGTGGTGCTTTCACTGCATTCTGAAGGCAAGTTGTGCGTCGCATCGGTTTCTGAAGGCGGCCGCGATATAGTTGGGAGAGCCACTAAGGTGGGTAAACCGGTTCGGCGGGGGCATCTGGCGTTTGACGCGCACTTTACCACAGCCGTGGATGAGCAGGGAGAGACGATCCGCTTCAGCCGTTCTGAGCGAAAGCTTCTGTTCCTGTTTTCACAACGCGCGGGGCATGTTCTTCCTCGCGATGTTCTGCTCGATGCGGTATCCGGCCACGGGTCCGACGTCAACGACCGAAACATCGACCATCTGGTCAATCGGCTGAGACGCAAACTGGGCGATTCTGCGCACGACCCAAAGTTTATCGCCACGCAGTACGGCGAGGGCTATATCTGGATTGCCGATAGTGGGGCGGCGAACGGCGATCCCGCCGGACCGATTATCCTGGGACCGCTCACGGGGCTGAGTAAATGTAAGCGGTTCAGGAAGGCCGGTGAGCGTTTTACCGGTAGAATAAGACAGCGGCTACAGGAAGAGTTACGTTCGGTCACCACGCCGATTTTCGGAGCGGCGGATCTTGCCTCTCCGCGGAAACTGAAGCACGCTGACGGTGCCTTCCGTCTGGAGCTTGCATTTCTCGAAATCGACAATCGCCTCGACTGCGCAGTTACCCTTAAACGCTCCGAAAGCGAAGATGTGGTTGCGATTACGCGGATCGAGGTGGAACGGAGCCCGGAAAAAAATACCGCGGTGGCTGATCGACTGGTCACCGATATCGTCGCCCGCATCTGGGATCTTGTGGGCATCAAAGCATCTGCGCTGGAGGCGCCCACCGCCCTCCCGACGGCGGTGCGGATGCACGAAGCCGCGCAAGTCGTCGGCACGGTGCCGGAGTACAGCTGGAAGGATAACGAGGATCGGCTGCGTGCGGTTCTTAACGAACGGCCAAATGATGCCGAAGCCAGACTGATGCTCGCAATTGCGCTGCACACAAAATATGTGCTCTCGGGTATCGAAATATTCTCGTCGTCGGATCCGCGCGAAGAAGACATCGCCGAGATGGAAGAGCTGGTTTGTGGGGCGCTGCCCGGGATCCAGGAGAACGGCGTGCACGCCCTTACCGCGGCTAAGCTCCTGTGGTTCGTCAATCCGGCCCACAGGCCGCTTGCTATGAAAATTGGAAAGCGCGCCTTCGAGACCACCCCCGCCTTCGGAGCAGCCTGTTCACTCTACGGGCAACTCCAGATGTGGAATGGCGACATTGAGCAGGCGCTCCTGCTCTACGACAAGGCGCTTGGCTTCACGCAACCGGAAACGCACTTCCACCTGTACCTGCTTGTTCTGATTTGCCAGGCGCACACGGCTGCGGGAAATCCCGAAGCCTTGGGGTGGGCGCTGAAAGGGCTGTGCGATCGCGGCCCGCAAAACCGCCGGCTGTTCCCGCTGCTTTTCCAGCCGCCGCCAAGCCTCGATGTGAGCGGGGATCTCGAAGCGATGTTGGCCGGCATGAATTGTCAACAGGCCTATGCCGGTTTGCGGCAGGTTCACTTTATCTGCGCACGGCTGTTCCTGCATCCACAAAAGCAGTGCAACATTTTACAGCGGCCATTTAACCTTCTTACCGATTGCTTTGGCGATGCTTGTGTTCCCAGAGAGGTCGCCGCTACGATGAGTATTCCTAGACCCCTGAGCCGGACAGCTAGAGGCAGAATCGAGCCGGACTGGTCTGGTTCGGTGGAACACCGGTAATTCAGTAGAAAGTCTTTGCGCACACGAGCGCGGAATTCGCGAGAGGGCGCTCCGCCCTGACCGCCACCCAAAACATCAAATAATTGTGCGACAATTGTCGATTACGTTGCACAGCGCCGCTGGGGCGTCGTGCCGCAGGACGTACTGGCGGCGGCGGTTCTTTTCGTCACTCGCAGTGGATCGGAACAACCGCTCAGCCTAATCACCGCTGCCAAGGAAAAGACCAGCATGCCACGCACTCTGCGTCCCCCACTTGATCCGGTACTCGGCACAATGCACTCGGCATTCAACGACAGGATGCCTAGGTGCATAATCACTGTCTTATGCACGCTTCTGGCGATCTTGCCGTGGACATTGCCGGCACAAGCGCGGGACACGGCGAATGTCATGCCGCAAGTAACCGGCGAGACACTCGCAGCCATTCAGGAGCGCCGCGAAAAGCTTCTCCAGATGATGATGGCGGATCCCGCCAATCTCGACGCCGCATTCGAGTACGCGACGCTTTCCTCGCGCGCGGGCGATCTCGAGGCGGCGATCTCCACATTTCAGCGTATGCTTATTCTGGTCCCAGGCGTTCCACGGCTGCAGCTCGAATTGGGCGTGCTCTATTTCCGCTTGGGGTCCTACGAGATGGCAAAGGAATATCTCGATCGAGCTCTTGCAGCGCCGAACATTCCGCAGGCCGTGCAGGCCAACGTCGCCCCCTATCTCAAAGCGATTGAGGAAAGGACCGCAGTTAACCAGTTCCACGGCGGCATCATGATTGGCGCTCGGTATCAGACGAACGCGAATGGCGGTCCGCAGGACGAAATCATCAACCTCAACGGCCTTGATTTCATTCTCAACGATACTGCGCTCGCAGACTCAGACGCGAACGCTTTCATTTCCGGCAATTTTCGCTACTCGCGGAAGCTTTCTTCCCTGGGTGACCGTTTCGATGTGGATTTGCGAACCTATGGTGCGCTCTTTGCCGAGCACGATGAGATCGACACCGCACTTGGCGAGCTGACGTTCGGTCCGGTGGTCGATCTCGAACGCTTCGGCATAGAGGATTCCAGTATCGGTATTTACGGAATTCTTGGCGGGATCGCGCTTCACGGCGACACGTACCGGACAAGCGTCGGCGCCGGGCTTGAATTCGACAAGGCGTTGAGCCAGCGCACCATCGCGAGCATAGGCGCCGAATACCGGTACGAAGATTATCACAACACCGATTTGAGACCCACTTCCTCTTACAAGACCGGAGACGTATATCGTCTCAGCGGCACTGTACGACACCGCTTTACCCGCAATCTAACCGGCTTTGTGACGGCCGAGGCGCAGCGCCACGACGCCCGCAAGGATTTCAAGAGCAACGAAGAGTTTGGCCTTAGCTTCGGCGGCAATTACCGGTTTGCTTCGCCCCTGGACAAGCAAGAGCGTCCCTGGGTCGCCGGTTTGGCAGCGGGATTCCTGGAACGCGAATACGGTGCTGCCGATCCGAATATCTTGGCCTCTACGGCGCAACGCGATTCAGAAATCTTTGTGCGCGGAATGCTAACCGTCCCCTTCAAAGAAAGCTGGGCCGTTCAAACGGTGGTTAGCTACCGCGATGTGGATTCGAACTACGACATCAACTCCCACGACAACGCGACTATTTCCATCGGTCTCATGAGAACCTTTTAGGAGAGTCATATGACGCTTGGTAGGGACTTTCTTTCGTCGGCTTTCTGCCTGGTGTTCACGGTGGCTCCAGTATCCGCAGAACAGGTTGGGGTAAGTGCAGCTGTCACTCCGTCCGCGTACGGCACACACCCTGGTGAATCGATGCGCACCATTCGATTGGGTGATCGCATTGTTCATAACGAGCATGTCGAAACTGATACTGATGGCCTTCTGCAAATCCTCTTGGCGGATGGCACTACTTTCACTGTCGGGCCCGACTCAAGCTTGACGATCGATTCTTTTGTTTACGATCCGGACACCGGAACAGCCGAGCTGACTGCCTCTGCCAGCAAAGGAATCTTCCGCTTCATCGGCGGCATAGCATCGAAACGCAAGGGCGGAGTGAACATTAAAACGCCCGTGGGGACTGTCGGCATTCGAGGCGCAATCGCCGATATGAGGGTAACCCCGGTAAGCTTTGAGGGACAACTGCTGTTCGGAAGGCAACTCAGCCTGACAACGGATCAGGCGACAGGCACCCAAAAGAACTATGAAGTTCTGGAGGGTCAAGGAATAATTGCGGGTATTTCCGATGGATCTCTAGATGTTAGTACGGGGATTATTTCTCCGGAAATGGTCTATGAAATTGGCAGGTTACTTTGGGCTAAGAACGCTGATCCAGATTTCCCGCCGCTGGCTCCCCCCGAGTATGTGAATAAAAAGCTCGAACAATATCGAATGGAGCAGCGGACGCAGCAGCAGCAGGCAATTCTCGCCAGGCAAGCCCAACAACGAGCGCAGGAGAAGGTGCTCGAGCAATTTGTCAGGGAGCGAAAAGCTCAAGTGAATCTTACGCAGGAAGCTTGGCTAGAGAAAGTTCGAAGGGAACTCGACAAAGAGTCTGGCGATAATGATGGCGATGGAACTCCCGGCGGCGACGAAGACGGCGGCAACCCTGGCGAGGGTGATGGCGGTACGCCGGAACCGCCGGAATATTCATATGTTCCGCTCCGGGTTCTGACGGCGCAAGAAGCGGGCGGAGACGGAGTTGTCGGCGGCTCGTCCGCTCACGACCAGAGCATCACGCTCAAGGTAGAAGATGGGAAGGGTGAGGGAACCGGGGAGCTTGAGCAGGGCACCGTGACGCTGCCTGTCTATGAGGACGAGGCGTTTACCGCTCACGAGGTCGATGCGGCTTCGTCTCCGTTCGGTCTCTTGTCGGGCACGGCATATAGCGGCCCAGACGCGTTCACCGCCTACCTTCTCGGCATCGATGGGGATCCGTCGCAGCCTTTTTACGCCGTCAGAGGAACCGAGGCCAATGGCCTCTCGGTTTTCCAGGGCAAAGGTGTTCGGCGCTACAGCCTGACGGTCGACCCGCTCCAGGGCGTTACTGTGCCGTTCGTGACTGACAATCCCAATTTCGATTTCTCCGAGGCTGCGACATCCGACCTTTTCTTTGCCGAATCCGCAAACGTTGCTGATGGCAGTGCGCGTGTGTTCCAGAACTGGGTTTCCATCAATGGAACGGGGGCGGATCAGAAAAGCGCCATCGGGGTGAATGTCGGCGCTGTCTCCACCGACGGCAAAGGCTTTCGTCTTGACCGTCGTGGCAGCTACCGCGTTTCCGCCAACGGACCGTCATTCCAGATGTTCGGCACGGCAGGAACTATTGCCGGAGTGTCTGGGGGATCAATCTTCGGCTCCAACGGAGAGAATTTCGTCGTGAGCGACGAAATGCTCGAACCCGGCCACTTCTACGACTCCCAATCGAACAAGTTTGTCGCCGGAGCCGATTTCTCGACCGTCCATGTGGGCAATCTGGAAGCCGAGAAAGCCGCGCCATCGCGTGGGCTTTCGGGAGAATACAACGGCTATGCTGCAGGCGTTATCGAAGGCGCCTATTCGAACCACTATGGTTCCTTCGACCCGGTTCTTGCAAAAACCAGCGGCCCCGATGCGAAGGTGATCTTCAATCCTGAGAACCGCAGTCTCGGCGGGTCCATCCGTGTCGAAGGCATTGGTCCGATGGGGACGCCGGACGAGTTGATCGTCCCGTTCGGCGATGGGATTGACGGAAACACTGAGGACGGCGCTTCTGCACACATCGATGACGACACGTTCGGCGCCACCGCCAATCCGAACAATGACAAAACTTATGTCATCCAAAACGAGCTCGTTGCAAAGCAGGTGAATACGCAGGAAGCGGCAACCTATTTCGTCTCCTCCGGCGCGGTGGAGGGGCTGTCCGAAAGCGAGCTCATGAGCGGCGTGGATGCTGACCACCGGTGTACCGAGTGTGATTTCCTGAAATGGGGGTGGTGGGGGACACAGGCCGAGGTGGCCGTTTCCGAAGGCGATGCGTCCGAGGTCGTCCAGCGCGTCGGCGTCCATCTCGGCAGTTGGGCCGTAGGCGATATCGCCGATGTGAGCGAGCTTTCTACATCGACGGCAACATATCAGGGCCTCGCGGTCGGCAACGTAATCAACAATGACGCCTCATATGTCGCAGCAGGCGAAATGGATATGGATTACAATTTCGGTCTGGGAACAGGAGAGGTTTCCGTCTCCGGCTTCGACGGGCGCGACTTCGGCGGCACCGTCAATGGAGCGACCAGCGGCCAGGCGACATTCGAGGGCGCCCTCGCGGGTGGCGGTGGCGTTGAGGGTTCGGCGAGCGGCGCGTTCGTCAATGACGGAGGTGATATTGCCGCGGGTGTGATCGGCGACTTCCAGGTCAATGACGGCGCCAACTGGCGCGCCAGCGGTATCTTTGCCGGACAGAGGCGCTGACACCGCGGGATGGCGTTCCTGGGCTGAGCAGCGATTGCCCATGGTAAGGCGCGGGATATTCGGCGGACATTTCCGCAAAAACGGCAACAGGCGACGGGATCTCCTGGTCTGTTGCTTCGGCCTTGCGGCGCTGGGAACTGTTCTCTTCGCCGCATTATCCGTGCCGAAGGATTTCACGCGCCTTAGCAACATCGTTTTCGACGCTTATCAGCGTTTTAAGCCGAGAACTGAGGCGGGCGCCCCCGTCGTCATCGTTGACATCGACGAAGCTTCGCTGCGTCAGCTCGGGCAATGGCCCTGGCCGCGCACGACGATGGCTGAAATCGTCGATCGCCTCGGTGAACTCGGCGCGGCAGCGATTGCATTCGATATGGTCTTCCCGGAGCCTGACCGCACTTCGCCCGTTCGCGCAATCGCCGCGTTGGCCAAGGCGGGGATCCCGGTGGAACTTTCCGGTGACGCAACGGAACTGGACAATGACGCCGTGCTGGGCGAAGCCTTTTCGCGAAATCCGGTTATCAACGGCATCGCCATCAGCAACGAAACGGGCGCGAGGCTGCCCTCCGCCAAGTCCGGTTTCGCTTTCGGGGGTGCCGACCCCAAGACATACTTGCCCGAGCTCCGGGGCGGCGTGCGCAATCTATCGATCCTGACGAAAGCCGCATCCGGTGTCGGCTTTTTCTCATTTCCCATAGGCAGTGACGGTGTTGTCCGTGCTCTACCGCTTGTTGCCAATGCGCAGGGCCGTCTTTATCCAGCCCTATCGATCGAGGCCTTGAGGGTAGCGCAAGACGCCGGCGCCATTCTCGTTCGCAGCACCGGCGCAAGTGGCGAAGCCGGAGCGGGGTCGCCGGCAATGACAGCTGTGAAGATCGGCATGTTTTCCGTGCCGACGGGACCCGCTGGACAGTTCCGCGTCTATTATTCCGGTCTCGACAGGATGAGGACCATATCGGCCGTAGATCTGCTTTCCGGAAAGCGCGAGCTTCGGCCACTGGTGGACGGACACATTGTGCTGGTGGGGACCAGCGCGGTCGGCCTGCGCGATCTTGTAACGACACCAGTCAACGAGGCGCTGCCGGGCGCTCGCGTGCATGCCGAAATCATCGACCAGATTATGGGGCAAATTTTTCTGACGCGCCCTGACTGGATCGGCGGCGCGGAAAGCCTCCTGGCGGTCCTCCTCGCCCTTGCCATACTTGCCCTGGCCCTGCGCGCAAATCCGCTTGTCAGCAGCGCCGCTGCCGCCATACTCGTCTCTCTCTCTATCGTGATCTCCTGGTTTTGCTTCAGCAGGGCACAGATCCTGTTCGACCCAATATTGCCGGCGCTGGCCGCAGCGGCCGTCTTCACGGCTACAATGCCGGTGCTCCTTCTCTTCACCGACCGTGAACGACGTTTCATCCGTGGTGCCTTCGGCCGCTATCTTTCCCCGACGCTTGTCGAGCGGCTGGCCCAAAATCCCCAGGCACTCAACCTCGAAGGCGAGACACGCGAACTAACGGTGCTGTTTTCCGATATTCGCGGCTTCACGTCCCTGTCCGAACGACTTGATCCCGACGTGCTGACCAGTCTCTTAAACGATTTTCTCACTCCGATGACCGAGGTGCTCCTCCACCACGACGCGACCATCGACAAATATATCGGCGACGCAATCATGGCATTCTGGAACGCGCCGCTCGATATCGCCGATCATCCCCGCAAAGCATGCCTTGCAGCTCTCGGCATGGTAGACGCGCTGGAGCGGCTGAACGCCGACGAGGACGGGCGCCTGTCAATTGGAATCGGCCTGCACTCTGGCGCATGCTGCGTCGGCAATTTGGGGTCGGCACAGCGGTTCAGTTATTCTGCCATCGGCGACACGGTTAACCTGGCGTCACGCATCGAGGGCCTGACCAAGTTTTATGACGTGCCCGTTCTGGTCAGCGATGCGACTCGGGCGGGTGCCAGGGATCTGGCCTTCGTGGAGGTTGATCGGGTGCAGGTGACGGGCCGCGCAGAAGCGGTAACAATTTACGCGTTGCTGGGCGGGGCGGATTTTGCCAGCACGCCGGCCTTTGAAAAGCTGGCTGACGCGCATGCCCGGTTGATCGCAACGTACAGAAGTGCCGATCCTGACGCAGCGGAAACGGCGCTGTCGCGGGCCCGTGCCTGGGCACCGACGGTGCTGAGCCGGGTTTACGAAGTCTACGGCGAGCGCTTGAATGCAATGCGGAAAGGTCCGCCACCACCCGGCTGGACCGGCGTGTTCGTGGCGCCTAACAAGTGATCAACTGCCGGGACGGGACATAACATACCATGACATTAACAACCCTTCTCCTGCTCGTCGGTCTCGAGTTCAAGCACTACCTGTTCGATTTCGTATACCAGACGCCTTACCAACTGCGCAACAAAGGCATTTACGGACATCCGGGCGGCCTTTTGCACTCTGGTCTTCACGCGGCGGGCACTTTTCTCCTGTTGGTCCTGCTGTCGGTGCAGGCAGATATTGCAGCCTTTATTGCCGCGGGCGAATTCGTGGCGCACTATCATCTGGACTGGGCGAAGGAGCAGGTCGCGAGATTCTCCGAGGGAAAAGATGAAAGCTGGTTCTGGCGCATGACCGGGCTGGACCAGTTTCTGCACCACGTAACCTATGTTGCCGTTTGCGCGATTGCCCTTATTGCCAACTCCTGATCGAAACCGGCAAACAGCAAAGCAGCTCTAAAAGAATCGCCAGGACGTAAATTGATGTGGATCGACCTAATCGGCTTCGTCGGCACTGCGCTGACCATCATCACCTATTCCCTAACGACGATCATCCCGTTGCGCATCTTCGCCATCGCCGCCAATATTGTCTTTCTCTTCTACGGCGTCGTCACGCAAAGCTTTCCGTTGATCGCCATGTCCGGCATCCTGCTGCCGCTCAACGGCTGGCGTCTTTATCAGATGCTGCAGCTGATACGCGAAGTCGATGTGGCTTCACGCAGTGATTTGTCCATGGAATGGTTGCGCAACTACGGAACAATGCGCCGATATGCGGCCGGCGAGGTCATATTCCGCAAGGGCGATCCTGCTGGCGAGATGCTTCATGTTGAAAGCGGATTGTTTCGCCTGCTGGAATCGGGCATCGAATTTCGCAGCGGGGCAATTGTCGGCGAACTGGGTCTCCTGTCGCCGGGAAACGCGCGAACGCAGAGCCTCGAATGTGTCGAGTCCGGGCAGGTGAGGCGGATCTCCTATTCCGATCTCAAGCAACTCTATTTCCAAAACCCCCAGTTTGGTTTTTTCTTCCTGCGCCTGATCAGCGAACGTCTTTTCGAGAATGCGGAGAAGGCCAAAGAGACGTGACTTCTTCGGTCGTTCACGATGTATCCAGATAGGGCCAATCTTCGTCGTAGCGCGAGCAAACCCCGAATTTCCTCACGAGGTCGTCAGATGAACGGCTGCTTCTTATAAGTTCACCTGAAAGCGGACCGTCAGCTCTGGCCCCGAATCTGCAACGGGGGTAATCATTTTCCCGATTTGGGAGCGGATCAGTCCGACATCTACGACACCTACTGCTGACTTCTGGTTCTGATAGTTGAACGCTTGTTAGCGGACGTTTCAACGGCTGCGCTTATTCCAATCTTATCCTATAACGAGCTCGGGAAACCTCTTGCGGATCACCGGAGCGATAGCCTCGTTCCCATGGTGCCGCATGATATGCGTTGTCAGTCCTTTGAGAACATTGCGCTGGTGCGCGCGGCGCTGGAATTGCCTGGCTGATATTCGGAACAGATAGTCAGAGAATTGCCGGGCTTGGGCAACAGGCATCGAGGCAAGCGCCTGCTCCATGGGCGCAGCAAGCTGCTTCGCTTTCGGCGAGATGAAGAACAAGCCGAAGCTGGTTTGCGCGCGCGGCACAAAATCATACAGCTCGACGGCAAGATGCTCAACCATCCCGCGCTTGTCGCCAGCCATCATGGCGACGATTTTGAGGATCAAAAGGTAGATATGGAACTGCGAACCGGGCTCGGCCAGCTCGATTGCTTTGTCGTAAAGCGCCGTGGCGTTATCGATTTCGCCCCGACTGGCCGCGATCTGGGCCTTCATGGAAAAGCTGGCGGCAAAGGCCGTGCTTTGGCCGAACGCTTCGTCGGTCAGCCGCGCGGCCAGATCGAGAAACCCTCTGTCGATGAAACGCAAGAGCTTGGCGATGGCCAGCAGCAGATCGGGATTATCATGAGCCTCGGGCAAGGCGCGCAGGGCAAAAGCTTCGATCTCGACCTCAAGTGCGGTCCAGTCCGCGTCTGAAAGCGGTGGTGTCTCTCCGAGACTCTGGAGCAGCCGATTGTAATGGTTGAGCGCCAGCATGACGGCGTTGCGCGGGTCGGCCTTGTCGGCCTGAAAGGCCGATTGCAGCCGTGAGGCATTCTCTTTCCAGCTTCTTGTGTCGTCGGTCAGCATCATCGCAGCGTCATGAATACGCAAATGCGCCGGCCGGTCGGTGGGGCTAGCGTGGATTCGGGCGATGTCGGCTTCATGGCGCCAGAGCGCCTCGGCGATGGCGCCTGCCAGCGCCCTGGCCTGATTGGAGCTTTTTTCCAGCCTGGGCGACCAGGCCCGGCGGAACCGATCGACCACCTGCATTGTGCGCCCTTGGCGCAGTACAAGTGCCAGGTGCAAAACATCGCTGTCGGCATGGGCGCTGATCTCGAGGGTAAAGTCGAGCCGGTCCCCACCTTCCACCGATGGCTGGTAATGGGGACAGATCAGGACCTTTCGCCGCCCACCCAAAGCCCTACTGATTTCCTGCTTGAGGTGATCGGGAAAACCGTTGGCGGAGGTCCTCAGGTCGGCAAGCCCGGAGATGGGACCGATGAGCAGAAAGCCGCTCAGCGGATCGTTGTTGACCGGATTGGCGGCCCAGTAATAGCCCTCGCCATATTGGGTGACGATAAAGCGCGCGGCACGGGCGCTGTCGCCCAACCGGCTGCGCAGCCTGTTGATGAGATAATCGACATTGCGCTCGGTCAGGGTGGCTTCGCTCCCACCCAGCGCGTCGAGCAGTTGCGCGCGCGTGACGAGGGTTTGCGGTTCCCTGACCAGCCGAAAGAGCAGGGCGCGTTCTTGGCGGGTAAAGCGGACGGTGCGGCCATCGTCATGCTCGGCGCTGATCATATCGCGCGCAAAGACCAGATCGTTGTAGCGCACCATGTTTGTCCCCGTCCCCAAGCCGAAACCGTCAATGGGTAGCCCGATGATCCCTAAATGTCCAATCGGGCCCCCCATGCAAAACAGATCCCGTTTGGAGGAACATTTGGAAAATCATTTCAGCGAATTCGGCCAGATCCGGTCTGACCAAATACTGGTGCGAGATTGTTTTGCTAGCCTGTCCTCAGACTTGAGTCGCAACACGGGCAGCGACCGGCAGGAGCTGGGGCAGCCCGTGCTGCGCGTGCATTTGACTTGGAGAGGGTACTATGGGGCAGGGATCGGTCACCCACGGCAATTGTGCAAAGCGGCATAGAAACCATGTGTTGGCCGGGACGGCGCTTGCTCTTATTCTTGGTTCAGCACTGCCGCTTCAAGCGCAAACCCTGGGCCATGCCACAGGCGGAGACGGCGGTAGCGCATCGGGCGGTTTGCACGGCGGCGTGGGCGGTCTCCCCGGGCAGGACGGAGCGGACGGCGTGGGTTCTGATGGCTCAGGTGGCGATGGCGGTGCCGCGCCGGGCGGTGACGGCGATGCGGGCGTCGATGGCGGCAGCGGCGGTGGTGGCGGCGGCGGCGGGGCGCATGATGGCTCGCCGGTGGCAGGCAGCGTCAGCGATATGTATGGTGGCGATGGTGGCGACGGTGGTGACGGGCTCGCCGCGGCCGGTGGTGGTGGTGGTGCGGGCGGCGATGCCGCCATAATCGGTGACAGTTCCGGAAACGCTGAGTATGTCCTGGGTGCAGGCACCATCTGGCAAGGTGGTGATGGTGGCGCGGGAGGGAACGGCTCAGGCGGCGGCGGAGGAGGAGGAGGTGGTGGTGCGGGCCTATTTGTCACCGGGACAAATGCAGCGCCCTCGCTCTCGATGGAGGGAACGATCGCCGGCGGCAGCGGAGGCGGCGGCGGCGCCATCGGGGGCGGCGGCGGGGGTGGTGCTGGCGTGGTGGTGACGGACAGCGCAACGCTTACGTTCCGCCTTGATGGTTTTGGATTGATCACCGGCGGGAACGGTGGCGAGGGAGATGGAGACGGTTATGGCGGTGACGGCGTCGTCACCACAAGTGATAGCGCCGTGACCGCCACGATCAACGAGGATGCCGTAATAGAGGGCGGCGACGCAGATGGGAACGGCGATGGCGGCGCGGGCCTGCGGCTTTCAGGCGGTGGTGTCATTATCAATGCCGGGACCATTCGAGGAGGGAATGGTGGCGGGGGCTCGACCGGTGGGCTTCCAGGTGCCGCTGGCGGCACCGGAAGCGGAGGAGCGGCGGGCTTTGTGCCTTATGAGCTTGCACGAGGTGAAGGCACTGCCGGGGTTATTGGCGCCGACCTCTCGGTCATCAATAGCGGCCTGATCGCCGGTGGAACCGGCTATTCCGGCCAGACGAACGCCATCACCTTCACCGGCGGCACCAACCGACTGGAACTGCGTGACGGCTTTGATTTCACGGGCAATGTGGTGGTGGAAAGCGGCGCAACTGGCACCCTCGCCCTGGGCGGTGACGATAACGCCAGCTTCGATGTCTCCACGCTGACCGATGCGCCCTCAACCGAGGACGGGTGGTTCGTCGGTTTCGATGCGTTCGAAAAGACCGGCGCCAGCGTGTGGACGCTGACCAATGAGACGACCGAGGTGACGCCCTGGACGCTACACGAAGGCACGCTGTCGATATCCTCGGATGCCCAGCTTGGAGACCAGGACGGATCGCTGACATTTTCTGGCGGCAGCTTGCAGACAACGGCAACGTCGACCATCGAACGCGCCATCGTGCTCGAGGCCGCGGGCGGCACATTCACTG
Organism: Chelativorans sp. YIM 93263; assembly: GCF_028767125.1. Lineage (GTDB taxonomy): Bacteria > Pseudomonadota > Alphaproteobacteria > Rhizobiales > Rhizobiaceae > Chelativorans. The sequence goes on along the minus strand of NZ_JAKCWP010000001.1, from coordinate 187,546 downwards.
TTGCTGGTGTGGGGACGACAACGACACTCGGCGGATCGATCACCGGGACTGGCGGACTCACCAAAACCGGTACGGGTGACCTCATCCTGACCGCCCAGAGCGATTACACCGGCGGCACCATGGTTGCTGAAGGCATACTGGAGGTGCAGGCCGACGGTGCACTTGGCACCGGTCCTGTTCGTGTCGACGGCGGGGGCGCTTGGACCAGGCTCTTCTTTGACGGGGCCAGCGCGGGTGATATCGAACTCAATATCGACGACGGACTGGTCTTCTTCCGAAACGGCGCTAGCGCCGGAAGCTCCACGATCGTCATCGATCAGGATACTTCGGGGGCGACTTTCGTCGCCTCAACCGCCGGAACTTCAAACATAACGGTTCATAACGGCTCCCTGGAGTTCGGCTCCTCCTCCTCCGCCGCGAGTGCCACCATTACGAACCAGGACGTCATTGGCTTTACGGACGACGCCTCGGCCGGATCCGCCACCTTTGAGAACCAAAGGGGCGGCCAACTCGTATTTGTCGACAGCAGCACCGTTGCCAGCGCCACGATCGTCAACCGAAGCGGCGGTCTGGTCGGCTTTATCGGCAAAAGTACCGCCGACGGTGCCATGATCGTCAACGAGGCGAGCGGCGGCATCGACTTGTCGGGACATTCTGGTCACCTGGGCATCGGCGCGCTGTCGGGCAACGGCGATGTGTATCTGGGCGGCAATGATCTCGCCATTGGCGCGCTTGGCAATGACGGGGAGATCGGCGGCGTCATTCAGGATGGTGGCATTCTCGGTGGCACGGGCGGTTCGTTGATTAAGACAGGCACCGGCAAGTTGACCCTCAGTGGAGCGAACACCTACACCGGCGGCACTTCCATTCTCGGGGGAAGTGTGGAGATCTCCGAGGACGCCAATCTCGGCGCTGCAAGTGGAGGTCTCAGCCTCAATGGTGGCACGCTCGTAACGTCTGCCGCTATGGACAGTGCCCGTTCGGTTACCCTGGCGGGCACCGGTGCTTTCGACGTGGCGTCGGATACAGCGCTTGGCCTATCCGGCACGATCGAAGGCGCAGGCGATGTGCTCAAGCGGGGCGAGGGCACTCTGGTCCTGACCGGCACGAACGCTTATGAAGGCGATACGCTGGTGGAGGCGGGCACGCTCGTGGCCAATGTGGCCTCGATCCGGGGCAGTATCGGCAACGGCGCGACCCTCGTGCTCGACCAGGCCGATGATGCGGCCTTTGCCGGCGATATCGGCGGGCTGGGCGGAACCAACGGCCAGATGGTTAAGCAGGACGCGGGGACGCTTACGCTCGACGGCGTCTCCACCCTTGACTGGACTGTTTCCGAAGGCGGACTTGAAACCGAAGCAGCCCGGTTTGGCGGCAACGTTCAACTTGACGGCGCGGGAACGGCGCTCAGCTTTGCTGATAGCGACAATGCTGCCTATGACGGGACCATCTCAGGCAATGGCCATTTCTCGCTTGATGGGGAGGGAACGGTGCTTTTGACCGGCGACAGCGCTGGTTTTGTCGGCAGCACCGCGATCAACGCTGGAATGCTGCTCGTGGGAGATGCAAACGGCAATGGCGCGCTTGGCGGCAGCCTCCATGTTCTGGACGGCGCAACGATTGGCGGTTCAGGCACGATCGGCTCCGGCGCCGGTTCTTCGGTGACGGTTGCCACCGGCGGTTCGCTTTCGCCTGGCAATTCGATCGGCACGCTGACGGTGGATGGCGATCTCATCTTCGCGGCCGGCTCGCGCCTCGCCGTGGAGGTGAACCCGGAAGGCTGGGAAAGCGATCTTGTTGCGGTGACCGGCACCGCCACACTCAATGGCGGCGCGGTCGCTCATATCGGCGCCAATGGCAATTACGATCTGCGTTCGACCTATACGGTCCTCTCGGCAGGAGAACTGGACGGTGCGTTCGAGAGCGTCACCTCCGACTTCGCCTTTCTCAATCCCGATCTGATCTATGACTATGATGCCGGCACGGTCGATCTCAAACTTGCGCGCAACGACATTGACTTTGCCTCCACAGCGCTGACACGCAACCAGATCGCAACGGCGGGCGGCATCGAGAGCATCGGTATTGTTGCCGGTCACTCGGTTTATGATGCGATTGCCCAGCTTGCCGACGATGACGACCTCATTCACGCCAGCTTCGATGCACTGTCGGGCGAGATCCATGCATCGGCACAGACGGCACTGATCGAGGACAGCCGGTTTGTGCGCAACGCCGCCAACGATCGCATCCGCGCGGCGTTTGCCACGGCGGCGGCCTCCTACGCCCCGGTGCTGGCCTACGGGCCGGGAGACACGCCTGTGCTGGTCTCCGCCGATCATGGTGGGCCGGTGTTCTGGTCGCACGGTTTTGGCTCTTGGGGCTCGACCGACAGCGACGCCAATGCCGCCGAACTCGACCGCTCGTCGGGCGGTTTGCTGATCGGCGCGGACAGCCTTGTCGGTGACTGGCGTGTCGGCCTTCTGGCCGGCTACAGCCACTCCAGCTTCGACGCGCAGGACCGCGCTTCATCGGGGGCGAGCAGCAACTATCACCTCGGTCTCTACGGCGGCACCGAGTGGGGCAATCTCGCCTTTCGTACCGGCGCGGCCTACACCTGGCACGATATCGAGACCAGCCGTTCCGTCTCCATTCCGGGCCTCACCGACAACCTCTCGGCAGATTATACTGCCGGCACCTTCCAGGCATTCGGAGAACTGGGCTATGGTCTCGACCTCGGAACCGACACCCGCCTAGAGCCCTTCGTCAATCTTGCCCATGTCAACCTGCATACGAACGGGTCTACCGAACAGGGCGGCGCAGCGGCACTTTCCGTCGAGAGCGGCACGACGGGTGTGACCTTCACCACGCTCGGCGTGAGGGGCGAACACAACGTCGCGCTCGGAACGGTCGATGCCACCTTGCGCGGCATAATCGGGTGGCGACATGCCTTCGGCGATACGACGCCCGAAAGCATACACGCCTTCTCGGCTGGCGACGCTCTCACCATTGCCGGAGCGCCAATCGCTCGCAACAGCGCCGTCATAGAGGCCGGTCTTGATCTCAACCTGACACCCGAAGCGACCTTCGGCTTCTCCTACCAGGGACAGATCGCCTCCGATGCTTACGATCACGGCTTCAAGGCAAACCTCGCCGTGCGGTTCTGAGGATGGGAGTGTCTTTACACAGGACGTTGAGCCGGGTCTTCCGCCTCACGGTCCTGCTCATCGCCAGCACCGTGTTGCCCTCAACCTCTGCAGTGCTCGCCCAGGATGCTCCGTCCCTTCCGGGCGGGGCATCCTCCCTCCAGGAATCCTATCGGGACTGGCGTGTCACCTGTCGGATCGCCGAGGCGACGAAACGCTGTGCGCTGTCCCAACAACAGGCCCGGCAAGATGGCCAGCGCGTGCTTGCCATAAAACTGTAAGCCGGTCCGGACAACGCGGTCACTGGCAATCTGGTCCTACCCTTCCTTCTGCTCGATGCCGGCATCACGCTACAAATCGATGAACAGCCGACCATGACCGAGCTGCCCATCCGCACCTGCCTGCCTGCCGGCTGCGTCGTGCCGATCGGTTTGGATCAGACCAGCGTCGATGCGCTGCGCGCCGGCACCACACTTACCCTCACGGCCAAAGCCAGCGATACCGAACAGGACGTCGCCTTTACCATCTCGCTCAACGGCTTCTCGGCCGGACTCGATAGGGTCGAGGCGTTGGGGGCCAACTAAGGGGCGCTGCACTCCTAGGGGTATTGATTACGCGTCCAGTGTCCACTTGCAGGAAAGCTCATCGCTCGCCCTTGTGACCGGGTTGAGGTCGAGAGCTGAATGGCAGCTAGACGTTCGAGCTGCCTGACTGTCCGATACCGGCCCCGGAACAGCCGTAACGCGATGGTGGAGAGCGGTTGTCAATTTCAGGAGTGAAGTGCAGCAATCAGAAGACAAGTGCGGTGTTAGCGCAGAGAGAATGTCTCAGCTTGGGGAAAGCAGTCGCTTAGTTCGATTGGAAGAGCTACCGGGCAATTGAAAGTCATCAACTAGGAAGGTAACGACAGGAGCACCATCTCGAGTGGCGACAACAGTGTGCTCGTATTGCACGGTCGGCGCGTGAGGTTAACCGGACAGTGTCCATGATCATCGCCACCCTCGGCCCAGCCCGCTCTCAAAGAGAGGAATGGTTCGACGGTGAAGGCCAGGCCCTCGGTCATTTTCCTGCGCTCTGGCGGGTCCGGCAGGTTGCAATCTCCGTCGGCTCCTCATCAAGAGAATGGCGACACCATACTGGCTAGATTCTCAACGAGCGTATTGCGTTCTTGTGAGCGATTTACCGATCGATTGGCCTATTCTTACGAGTGGCATACTAGCTCGGACTTGCCGGATCCCGACCCACATAGCTCCCCGTCCGCCTCTGCGGAGGCGCTCCATCGCTTTGGAGATGGTGGGACAGCGAAGGACGAAGATGGCATCCTTTTCGGCAGAGACGTCGATATTGGCGAGATCGCCTCTACGCGCCAACACTGGCGAGCCGGTTTGCCCGATTCGTCGGTATACCGAGGTTCAGACCGATTGCCTTCCCCTTCATTCCCGACGGGCTAAGCTCGTAGGCCTTGGCAGCCAACTTGCGGTCGACACTCATCTGTCGCCATCGCTGAGTAACAAACTGTGTAACATCTCGCCGCACAAACTCAGCATTTGCAAGATGCTAAAAAGTCATGCGAATCCCTCCCTCTCCGCCAATCTGCGACCAAGCACCTTTTCCGCTGACGATTTTTCGCCGGAACCTGACATGGCGGCTCATGCCTGTTCGCCCTCGCGCAGCTGAGACCGAGAGGGGTATGCAGGCTCCGGCACATTGATTTCCGGGGCGTCAAGTTTGTCCCAGCCTACAAGCTTGACCGGCGCACGGTGGAGCAAGCGCGAGGCCTTTCTGCAGCAGGCGCGAGAAACCGTGCCAGCTATCAGCCCCTGACAATCGAAGTCGCCTTCTTCGAACGGCGTTATCAGGTTAACCGCATCTGGGCGCGATGAGACGGTGTGTGCCGATTTCACAGTTGACGCCGGTCAGTGCAGCGCGGCAAGGGCTGAGGCGGTGACTTTGGGTTTCTGTTTCAGAGCCCAACGGCTATCGGGCTTTACGCCGTGACCGCCATCATGCTTTCGATCGCTCTGATCCTGTCCTTCGGAGGAACAGGGAAGAGCGAGCGGTGACGTGACAGGGAGCGGCGGTAACTGATCTGCCCCGGCCTTTGCGCACCTCATATAGCGACGAAGGTTGATCAATGTCGGAAGGATGGGCTGAAATCAGCGGTTCAGCTATCGGCTGTAAGGGCTGTGTAGGCTTCAGGGCGTATAGAGCTCGGCAAATGCATTCCGGACATTCTCTGTGATCGATTCCAGCCTGCGCTCGATATGTTTTGCCATTTCGGCTCGCGCAGCTTCAGAATCGCGTTGTTTTACCGCATCAAGGATCCGCTTGTGGGGCTCAGTCGTCACGACGTCGGGGCCGTTCTTCTCGCAAAGCGTCTTGAGGTCGATCAGGCGGACAAAATGAATGCGACCATTCATGTTCCCTAGCATGCGTACCATTTCCGAATTGCCGGAAAGCGCAGTGACCCGGGTGTGGAACTCCTCGTCCAGGCGGACGAGCTCAACCGGTGATGTTCCCGGCTTGTAGTCTGGCTTTGAACTTTCCAAAAACTCTTCCAAGGCAGCGATATCCTTGGGGTCTGCACGTAGAGCGGCGAGGCTTGCCGCTTCGCATTCTATTGCGGCACGAGCCTCATAAAGATCCATGATCTCCGCGGGTTTGAGTGAGCGGCAGAAAAAGCCCTTGCCGCTGCGGAAGGTCAGGAAGCCTTCGGCCACGAGACGGTTCAAAGCTTCGCGCAAGGGGGTGCGGCTGGTGTCCAGTCGCTTCGCCAATTCACTCTCGTTCAGCCGCGAATCCGGCTTGAACTCATAGCTCGCAGCCATCTCTTTCAAGCGGCGATAGGTGCGTTCTACCGTTCCCTCTGTCTCACCCATGTTCGGTCTTACGCCCTCTCTGGCCCAAAGGTCAGTTCCTTAAAGCACCCTTGCGGAAAAGAGGCAATTGATATGTGTTCCAAGCGGTGTATAGTTCTGTATACCGATAGGAATGCAAAACTGTGGCGGGAAGAGCTTGATGAGAAGAATGAACGGCGCCGAAGTCATCCTGAGGATGCTGGAGCTTCATGGCGTGCAGCATGTTTTTGGTCTGCCGGGAGAAACCACCATTGGCTGGTACAAGGAGTGGCAGAGGTCCTCGGGCATTGAGTACGTTCTGACGCGCGATGAGCGCACCGCCTCCTATGCTGCGGAGGCATACGCGAAAATCACGGGGAAGCCGGCGGTGCTTGAGGCACCAAGCCCTGGCGTTACCCATTGTACGCCCGGTATCACCGAAGCCTATCTCTCATCTGTTCCGGTCATCTATTTCAGCTCCGATATCCCGATCAACCAGGACAAGAAGCACGGCCTGACGGGCGTGGATCAAACAGCCTTGTATGAGAGTATCTGCAAGGAAAGCTTCTACCTGACCAATGTGAAGGAAATCCCGTTCCTCATGCGGCGCGCGTTTCGCGTGGCAACATCTGGACGCCCTGCGCCGGTGCATATTCGCGTTCCGATCAATATCTTCCACGACGAGGCAGAGATAACCGACCTTTATGCCGACCCTGATTATCAGGAGTATCCGGCACATCGGCCCGTTGCCGATCACGGCAAGATCCGGAAGGCGATCGAGATACTGCTCGCCGCAAACAAGCCTGTCATTATTTGCGGACAGGGGGCCTTGATTTCAAAGGCGGGCGAAAAGGTGCTGGAGCTTGCCGAGCTGCTTCAGATTCCGGTCGGTACAACCACGCCCGGAAAGGGAACGATTGCCGAAACCCACCCTCTCGCGCTGCGTGTCATCGGTGCGCGGGGCGGAATGGAATATTCAAACAATTACGTAAGAGATGCTGACGCGGTGTTCTTTGTGGGAACGAATACCGATTCCAGCTCGACCAATCACTGGAAGCTCTATGGAGATCCGGAAACCAAGGCGTTTCTCCATCTCGATATCGCCGAAGCGCATGTCGGCAACAATTTTCCGCTCAAGGTCGGGATGGTGGGCGATGCCCGTGCTAGCCTTGAGTACATGATCGAGTTGATTCAGGCAGAGCACCCGGGCCTGGATCGGCCGCGTGTCGATCTCACGGAGATGAAGACCACTGCGCTCAATGCGGTGTTCAACTCCAACATTCCGATGCCTGAAGGCACGGTTTCGCCCGTGAAGCTGACCCAGGCGCTGGACAAGCTGCTGCCATCGAATGCCATCGTCACCTCAGAGCCGGGGGTGAGTGCGATCTATCCTTCTGCCTTGCTGTCGGTAAGAGAGGCTGGTCGACGCTACATTACCAACTACTCCATGGGCGCTCTGGGCTATTCGGTGCCGGCAGGTATCGGAGCTGCATTCGCGGCTGATGGTCCTGTCATCTCTTTCACGGGCGATGGCTCGCTGGCCTTCGTGCTTGGTGACTTCGAAACCATCAAACGCAGCGGCAAGAATGTGACCGTCATCCTCACCCGCAATGACAATTACGGCTGGATACGTGGTGAAGCGATCCTGCTCGATGATGTCGATGCGCCATGGACCACCGATTTCGGCGCAGTCGACTATGTCAAGGTTGCTGAAGGGTTCGGCTTCCAGACCGCGCGGATCACTTCCGAAGATCAGATTGAGGAAACACTCGCCGCAGCGATCGGCAACCCTGGGGCCAACTTCATCGAGATGATGGTGCCCTCACAAGACAAGATCGTGCCTTTCGTGCCGCCTTGGGTGGAGGCCGCGAAGGAAAAGAAGCTTCCTTACTTCTACTGACCAACCGCCCGAAATCCAACTTCCACAACGATAAAGGAGGGGAATATGAACATCCGTAAACTCACCCGCATCACCGCCGCCACATTGGCCATCGGAGCTGCTTTCAGCCAGGCAACTATGGCTGAGGATTATCCGACCAAGGACATCATGCATGTGATGCCCTGGAGCGCTGGTGGCGGTACCGACACCGTCATGCGCACCTTCATGAATTTTGCGGAAGAACCGCTCGGTGTAGGCATTAATACCCAGAACATCACGGGCGCCCAGAGTGGCGTGGGAACACTGCGACTTATGAAGTCGCGCCCAGACGGCTACACGATAGGCTCTTTGACCTGGGACAGTGTCATCACCGTTCCCTATTATGAGCTGGTGCCGGGTTACGACACGGAACAGCTTGCTTATCTTGGATCGGTGACGGTTCATCCAACCGCGATCGTGGTGCGCGCCGACGCACCATGGCAGACGCTTGAGGAGTTCGTCGCTGCCGCGAAGGAAGCGCCCGGCACACTGAAGATTTCCAATGTCGGTACCGGCGGTGTCTGGCATCTGCCTGCACTCGATTTTGCTAAGCAGGCGGAGATCGAGGTTCAGCACGTACCCTATCCGAAGGGATCGGGCCCGCAGCGCGAGGCGCTCCTCTCAGGTGAAACTGACGCTGCATCTACCAGCATTTCCGCCGCCTATGCAGCAATCGAAGCCGGCCAGGCGCGCGTGCTTGGGGTAATGGCAGATGAACGCGACCCGAACTTTCCCGATGTGCCGACCTTCAAAGAGGCTGGCTATGATGTCGTCTGGGGCGGGTTTCGCTTGATAGCCACGCAGGCGGCAGTTGACGATGAAAAGAAGGCGACCCTGGAAAAGGCCTTTGCCTCGGTCTTCGACAATCCGAAATTTCAGGAAGCAGATGAAGAGACGGGCATGGGCGCGGTCTGGATGGGCAGCGACGAAGTCGCGGCTTTCATCAAGAACTCGCAGGAAAAAGCCTTCGCCCTCATGGACCAGCTTGTTGCTGAGGGTGTCCTCGACAAGAAGTGAATCTATTGGGTCGGAGTCGGCGAAAGACCGGCCCGACCCTTAAGCCGCCGGCAACCAGGGAACGGTCATGCAAAGGGAGCTCCAAAAATGACGCGCCTATTGAGGGGACAGGTCGTCTTCGCGCTTGGCCTTGCGGCATTGAACACCGTCTATGCCAGCCAACTTCTGCAGATGGACCGGCCATTCGCAAATGGAGAACCAGGGCCTGCGTTCCTGCCACTTATCCTGTGCGGCTTCATGTATGTCGCCAGCATCATCATAGTCGTCGGGGAATTCCGCACTGCTGCCGCAGCGCGCGAATCTGCTCCACAGTCAGACGTGATTTCCAGGATCGCTCTCATAGGGCCTGCACTAACGATTAGTGCGACAGCACTCTTTATCGTAACGTTCTTCTATTTTGGCTATCTCGTTTCTGCGGCGGTCTTCACCTTCATCGTGTCGCTGTTCTTCAACTACGAGAAGAGCGGCGATTTGAAGCGATCCTCCCTTATCGCACTGATTACAGCCTTCACGGTGACGCTTTTCGGGTGGCTCTTCTTCGTAAAGCTGTTTGGCCTCTACCTTCCGGTCTGGGAGCTTTGAGATGATCAGCCAACTGGGAGACGGCTTCCTTGCTCTCGCGCAACCACTCAGCTTCCTGCATCTCGTCGGCGGCTTCCTGCTTGGACTCGTGTTCGGCGCCATCCCGGGGCTGACGGCGACATTGGCCATCGCGCTTCTGCTGCCTTTCACATTCGGAATGGACGTCGCAGATGCTCTGATCATGGTTGCCGGCATCTACATGGCTGGCATCTATTCGGGTTCCATCACCGGGATCACGCTCAATATTCCAGGTGCACCATCTGGTGCGATTACGACCTTGGATGGTCATGCACTCATGAAGCGGGGCGAGGGCACCCAGGCACTGGGTATGAGTGCTCTGTCTTCCGCGATTGGTGGGCTTGTCGGGGTCGTCATCCTTGTCGCGCTTGCGCAGCCGATCAGCGCATTGGCGCTGCAGTTTCAGACACCTGACAAGTTCTCCCTCGTATTGCTGGCGGTGGTGACGGTAACCATTGTCGCATCTGGTCCTTTGATCAAGGCGGTGGTGGCGATGGCACTCGGACTGATGATCTCCACCGTTGGCATCGACCCCATGGTTCCAGTGGGCAGGTTCGATTTCGGCAGCTACCATCTGGTGGAAGGCATCAGCCTGCTTCCGGCGGTTATCGGTTTGTTTGCTGTGTGCGAGTTGATCGCGCAATCATCCATCCCCGCCAGCCTGGGCAAGGCTGTGGCCGTAGCGACAATCGACCGTCCGCGGCGCAGGGACTTTTTACCCAGCCGCGAAAAGATCCGCGAGGTGGGACTTTTCACCTTCCTCAAGAGCGCCATTATCGGGGTTTTGATCGGCATGCTGCCTGGGGGCGGTGCGTCTATGGCGTCGTTCATAGCTTATGCGGAAGCCAAGCGCGGGTCGCGGCACCCTGAGGCCTTTGGTCAAGGATCCTATGAAGGATTGGCTGCTTCTGAATCGGCCAACAACGCGATGTGCGGCGGCGCGGTGATACCGCTACTTACGATGGGCATCCCGGGGGATGCGGTTACTGCAATCATCTTCGGAGTGCTGCTGATCCACGGGCTGGTACCTGGCCCAGCCCTGCTGGGTGAAAATTTTCATGTAATCGCGCCGATGTTCGCAGCCCTGTTCATGGCGTCCATCTTCATTTTCCTATCAATGATGGCATTCGGGCCCGTCTATCTGCGGCTGTCGCAGATCAATCGTGGCTTCCTGTACGCCTTTATCGCCATGATCTCGATGGTGGGCGTCTACGCCTCCTCGTACTCGCTGTTTCAGATGTGGATGGCATTGGCGATCGGCGTGCTGGCGTTCCTGCTGCGAACGTTTGGATATCCAGTGGTGCCCACACTCATGGGGATCATCCTGGGACCTTATCTCGAAGAGTTTTTGCGCCGGTCACTGATCGTTTCTGAAGGTGATCCGACGATCTTCCTGCGCAGCCCTGCTAGCCTTGTGCTGCTTGGTTTGACGTTGCTATTCGTGTGGCTGTTGCGCATTCGACCAGCGGTGAAGCGTGGAAGAGCAGAGGCCGCATCATAAACGTCCTCTTGAATTGGATGCGGCACCGTGGGTGCCGCACTTCTGGCTGGATTTGTCCGCTCAGACACTGGTGAAGCGAATTTGACCCTCAGCGTTGCTGTAGGATGCGAATTCTCTTGGCCGCATTTTCTATCCTCCGGCCTCGATACCCCAGGCGAGCGAAGGTTAGTTGGTTGCCCCGAAGAGTGGCCTCCCTGAATTAGGCTAGTAGCCGTTAGAGAGGACGTTGGACACAAACCCGAAGAGATCGTCGCGAAACGCGCTAGGTCGCTGTTCTGTTGTCGCAAGGCCGATCGGTTGGCGGTTCATTCAATCGAGGCGACGCAGTTCACGTGCTATCGCCGGCAAAAGGAATTCGGTGGCTTGAAGGGCGATCAGGTGAAGCGCCTGAACGAGCTTGAGAAAGAGAACGACCGGGCTGCGCGAGGCTGTGTCGGATAAGCTGTGCCTTGAGGTGGCCCCGACGAAGGCGATCCGGGAGAAACCTATCAGGCGCTGCTATTCATCGGCGTTAGGCGGTGGACCGCCAATGGAAGAAGACCTCCGATACCGCGTTGAATTTATCGAGCTGCGATAGATGCCGAGATGGCCGCTTCGAAACGGGGGACCATGGCGCTCAGATCCCGCTTCGGCATCGTCCGTCCGAACTCCACCTTTGGATTGAAGCTTTCGCCTGTGGCGTGGCTCGCCAGTTCGATGGTTCCGAGCGCGGTCAGTTCCGGCATTAGGGCCGGGCAAATGCTGCGCCCAGAAATGTCCGCGAGAAACTGTGCGAAATAGGCATTCTGGCTCATGCCACCGTCGATGTGGACCGCATCCGACAAGCGGACGCACTGATCCATGGCCGCAATCACTTCGGACGCGCGGTAGGCGATGCCTTCGAGGATGGACTGGACCATGATCTCCGCCCCATGATCGAGGGAGAGGCCCGACCAGACGCCGCGCGCCCTCGAATCCCAATGCGGGCACCCGAGGCCAGCAAGCGCCGGCACGAAGACGAGCCCGCTTTCCACGGCCGAGAAGGCGGTGAAGGATTTTATCGCGGAGAAATCCAAAAAGAGACCGATCTCCTTTGCCCAGTTGAGGGCGGCGCTGGCGGTGAACACGCCGCCATCAAGCGCATAGACGGGTGCCTCATCGGCGCGTTGCCAGGCCACGGTGGGCAGCAGGCCCAGCTCCGGCTTGTTAATGATCTCCTCTCCAGTCACCATCAGCGCGAACGCGCCGGTGCCGAAAGTGATCTTCATTTCGCCTTTCGCGCGGCAGCCGAAGCCGTAGAGCGCGGCCTGCTGATCCACCACGCTGGCGGTGACGGGAAGCGAACCGCTCGCGGTTTTCAGGCCACCGAAATCACCGGTGGTCGGCACGATTTGCGGCAGGCAATCCACCGGCACGCCGAAAAGCCTGCAAAGAACCGGGTCCCATTCAAGCGTTTCGAGGTTCATCAGGCAGGTGCGGCTGGCGGTGGTGACATCGGTGACAAAGCGTCCGGTCAGGCGGTCGAGAAAGAACGCGTCGGTCGTGCCGAGCCGCAGGGTGCCACGCTTCCGAGCTTCGCGCGCCGCCGGCAGGTGTTCGAGAATCCAGCCGAGCTTGCTGGCGGAGAAATATGGATCGAGCGGAAGACCAGCGCGGGCAAGGGTTTCCGCCTCCGCATCCTCGGCCTTGAGCCGTTCCAACGCGTCCAGTGTCCTTTTGTCCTGCCAGACGAGAACAGGGGACAATGCCTCCCCGGTCCGCGCATCCCATGCGAGGCAGCTCTCACCCTGATTGTCGATGCCAAGGGCAAGCGCCCCGCTGGCAGCGTCGGCGCATGCCCGGATATTCACGATCAACTCGTCGGGATCGTGCTCCACCCAGCCTTCTTCGGGATAATATTGCTTGTGTTGTACCGCATGCGCGACCTCGATGGTCCCGTCTGTCCGCGCAATCAGGATGCGGGTGCTTGTCGTTCCCTGGTCGATACCGGCGAGGATCATGCGCAGTCAACCTTCTAGCGTCAGTTCCACCGGCGCGTCAGGTCGGGCGCGCAGGATCTCGCCGAGTGGCAAGGTGATCCGGCGCACGGGCCTGCCGCGCAAAGAGCCGCTCCACAGCACCCTGTCGCCGCAGCGCGCCATAACAGTGGCGTTCACGGCCGTTTCGAGGCCAAGATACATATGTTCCATGCCATCCTCCAGCTGGGTCGCGGTCAGGCGCTGTGGAACGACAAAGCGAAGCCGCGCATCCTTCGTGACGAGCGGGACAGAGGTAGAGGGAGCAGGCTGGCCCAGATCCCTAGCCACACGCCGCGCGGTCTCGATACCCTCAGTCCAGCACCAGCCGGAGGTCTCTGCCGGACGCAGCAGATTGCCGGCGCAGAAATAGGTGGGGTCCGAACAGCGTCCAAACTGGTCGACCACGGGGCCGCCCGTACCTGGATCGATGGCGATATGGCTGCGCCGCAAGAGAGCGGATTCGGGGCGGAACCGGCCGGACATGATGATGCCGTCCGTCTCGAAAGTCTGCAGCGCCCCGTTGCAATCCTCGAATTCCAGTGCTTCGACCCTGTTCTTCCCCAGAATGCGCGGACTGGAGACGCCTGTGTAGAGCGGCACACGTTTGAGCCAGAGGTAGGGAGTGAAGAGTTTTCGCGCGACAATGCGGCTTTCCTCTTCGACCATGGCAACAGGCGAGATGCCCAGATGCGCGCAGGTCTGGAAGGCGGAGAAGGAGACCAGCTCCGAGCCGAAAATCACCGGCCGCTGAAAGGGCTTGATGCCTTTCAGGTAGACCGAGCCCTGTAAAGCGCCGGTGGAAAGAACACCGCCCGGTCGGTCGCCGCTCACGAGGCGCTGCGCGCGCGAACTTTCGCGCACGCCGGTGCATAGCACCACGCGCTCTGCGGCAAGGGAAGAGGGGCCGCAGGGAGTCGAAAGCTCCAGTCGTCCGCCGGGCAAGAGCCGCGTTACAGTTGTTCCGGTGCGGATCTCGGCGCCCGCGGCCTTTGCCCGTTCCCGATTGAGCCGGGCGTAGTCCGGACCTTTCATCAGGCGCCTGTATTCCCGCAGGCCGAACGGATAGTGGCCGCAATGACGAGGAATTCCGCCGGCCTCGGCTTCGCGTTCCAGAACGACAACGCGTCCCACCTGGACCCGCATCAGTTCGCGTGCCAATGCAAGCCCCGCCGTACCGCCGCCGACAACGGCTACTGTGCAGCGTTCATCCGTCATGGTCACATCCCAGCGGGCGCTTGAGCTTGCCTCTGGTCATTTCGGCGAGTTCCGCCGTACAGTAAAACCCCTGGCACTGCCCCATCATCACGCGCGTGCGGCGCTTAAGCCCCTGTATCGTCGCCGGCGGCATGGGCCCGTCCAGAACCCGTTCAATCTCGCGCCGGCTCACCAGTTCGCAGTGGCAGACGATTCCGTCGTTCCCTTCCTCCTGCCAGTCGCGGGCGTGGTATTCTGAAAGTCGGTCGACCTGCGGAATGACCGGGTTGCAAAGTGGTTTTCCGGAGAGGCCAAGAAGCCCCGCCACATGCTGCGCAATGCCGAGTGCTGAACTGAGCCCGGTGGAGCGAATGGCACCGACGGTCACACAGGCATGGTCGGCGTGGTAGGCGATCTGGTAATCTTGGTATTCGCATGCGGGGCGAAGCCCTGCATAGGCGGTCGTCACCTCGCACGACGCGAGTCCCGGAAGCATGGCGACCCCCTTGGACCGCAAAATCTGCAGCGTGCTGCGATCGGTGGAGGCGTCCGTTCGGCTTTCCTGGTCTTCCGCCGTCGGTCCGACCAAGACGTTGCCGAAGATGGTCCGGCAGATGACCACACCCTTTGTGGTCTTTGTAGGGACCGGAAGGATCGTGGTGGAGACGAGGTTGGAAGCGGCCTTGTCGAACACCAGGAATTGACCCTTTCGCGGTCGGATGGAAAAGCTCTTGCGCCCGAGCAGGCGTTCATCCACCACGTCTCCATAAAGCCCCGCGCTATTGACGACGTGGCCGGCCACCACCTCGCCCTGGGTCGTCGTCAGCGTCCAGTGCCGGTCAAAGCGGCCTGAAAGCACTTCCGCATCGCGTATGAGTTCCGCCCCATTGGCAAGCGCCTGAAGCATGTAGGCATGGGCGGTGGCCCACGGGTCGATGAGATGTTCGCCCGGGATCTCAAACCCGCCGAGAACCGTGTCGGAAATGTTCGGCTCACGTTTCAGGATCTGGCTGCGGGTCAAAGGCGCAACATCGTGAACGCCATTTTCGCAAGCCTTTTCGATCAGCTGCGGCAATTGACCCGCCTGTTCCTCGTTCCAGGCAAGAACCATCGCGCCGGATTTCAGAACCGGCAGGCCAAGTTTTTCCGCGGTTTCCAGATACTCCCGGTAGCCGGCAGCAATGCAGGCCTGTTCGAGTGAGCCGGGCGGTGCGTCAAAACCCGTATGCAGAATCGCGCTGTTGCCCTTCGATGCCCCATCCAGCACGTCGAGCGCTTTTTCGAGCACAACCACGCGCGCACCATCCAGCGTGAAGCGGCGGGCCAGTGCACAGCCAACTATTCCTGCGCCGATGATGGCGACGTCGTAGGATTGTCCTGCGTTGGAAATTGCGGGCATTGAGCCTCGGCCTTCAAGCGATATTACGCTCCGTACGGAACGCGAGTTTCGATTTTCACTATGTCGCGTGCAGCGTCTCGCATCAAGCGCCCAATCAGTGCTTTTGACCGTTAGGGCGGCATTGTTGTGCATTAAAGGGGCAGGTAAGTAGTTGTAATGTATAAAAATATCAAATTTTTTGACCGAATTGAAATTTCCATATGGACATATCTCGCGTCGTGAATAGGCTACCGATATGGGGAGACACCAGTCCACTGGGTTGAATGGCAAATCGATGCGGCCGTCCGTGCGGCAGGCGGCGATCTATGAACTGGTCGAGAAGCGTGGCCGGGCAACCGTGGAAGAAATTGCTGAGAGATACGGCGCTTCGGTGGAAACGGTGCGTCGAGATCTGAATGTGCTGGCCGAGCAGGGGCGGGTGCGCAAGATTCATGGTGGGGCCGTGCGTCAGGCCGGGTTGCGTGAGGGCCGTTTCGAGGATCGATTGGCCGAAAACACGCAGGCCAAGAGGGAGATTGCTGAGAAGCTGGCGAGAACGGTTCAACCGGGGGAGTCCGTGATGATCGATACGGGATCAACCACCCTGCTATGCGCGGAAGCCCTGGCCAGGCTCAGGGATCTGACCGTAATCACCAACTCGACCCGGATCGCCCACACCATAGCCAATGCCGGCAACGATTCGCGCGCCATCCTTCTGGGTGGTGCCTACCGTGTCGGCAATGATCAGACCTACGGTGCTAAAACCTGCGCAGAGATTGCCGAATACCGGACTGACCACGTGGTACTAACGGTCAGTGCGTTGAATGCGAGCGGCGCTTATGACGTATCTTACGAGGAGGCCCAGATAGCGCGTGCTATGGTCCGGAATGCCGGAAATCTTTCGCTCGTCGTCGATCACTCCAAACTCAACCGGACTGCCACCCATAAGGTGTGCGATTTGACTCAGGTGCGACATGCTTTTCTTAATCGCTCACCCGACGCCGATCTGGCCGCAGCATTGAGGGCGGCGCAAGTGAGCATTCACTGAACTCTGGAGCCCGCTTCAATGCCACGATTTTTCAGAGCCTATGTCCGCTATGTCGACGGCTTCAACTATTATGCCGGCCGGCTGATGATGTACGGCTTTTTTATAATCGTCGCTATCCTGCTGTGGTCGACCATCTCCAAGGCGATGTTCACGATTCCCGCCTTTTGGACGCTTGAAATGGCCCAGTTTGCGCTGGTCGCCTACTATCTCGTCGGGGGGGCCTATTCAATCCAGATGGGCTCCAATGTTCGGATGGACCTGTTTTACGGAAACTGGAGTACGCGCAAGAAAGCGGTCTTCGACAGTTTCACCGTCCTCCTCCTGATCCTGTATCTCGGCGTACTGCTCTACGGCGCCATCAGTTCCACCATGTATGCGATCGATTACCAGGAGCGCAGCCCGAGCCTTTGGCGGCCGCTGATGTGGCCTATCAAATCGGTCATGTGCTTCGGTATCTTTCTCATGCTTTTGCAGGCGTTCTCAGAGCTTCTCAAGGATATTGCGAAACTTCGCGGGGCCGAAATCTGATGTCCTATGAGATGATCGCACTGTTAATGTTCGCCTCGATGATGGCGATGCTGATGACCGGCCAGCGCGTCTTCGGCGCCATCGGCGGCATCGCCACGATCGCTGCGCTGCTCCTGTGGGGTCCGGGCGGGTCGGAGATTCCGTTCTCCGCCGTCATGAAGCTCATGAAATGGTACCCGATGCTGACCTTGCCCATGTTCATTTTCATGGGTTTCGTGCTGAGCGAGAGCAAGATTGCCGACGATCTCTACCGGATGTTCCATGTGTGGATGGGGCCGGTCAAAGGCGGGTTGGCGATCGGCACGATTGGCCTGATGGTGCTGATTTCGGCAATGAATGGTCTGAGCGTGGCAGGCATGGCCATTGGTGCCACCATTGCGCTGCCGGAACTGCTTAAGCGAAATTACGACAAGCGCATGGTGACGGGGGTGATCCAGGCAGGGTCGAGCCTCGGAATTCTCGTGCCACCTTCAGTGGTGCTGGTGCTCTACGCGATGATCGCCCGCCAGCCGGTCGGGCAACTGTGGCTCGCCGGGGTTGTGCCGGGCCTGATGATGGCGGCGCTCTTTGTCCTTTACATCTACATCCGCTGCAAGTTACAGCCTCAGCTCGGGCCTGCGATCAAGTCGGCCGATGCCGACATCTCCAAGGCGGAGAAATACCGTCTGCTTCTGGCGGGATTACTACCAGTCGGCATCTTCGCCTCCATGATGGTGCCTTTTCTCAACGGCTGGACTTCGCTGGTCGAGAGCTCTGCCATTGGCGCAATGGCGGCATTTGTTGCAGCCGTGCTGAAGGGCCGCATGACCTGGCAGGTCCTCGAAACCTCGCTCAAGCAGACACTCGGCGTTTCCTGCATGTTCCTGTGGATCGTGCTGGCTGCGCTCGGCTTCGGCGCGGTGTTTGACGGGCTCGGGGCCGTCAGGGCAATCGACGGGCTGTTTACCGATCAGTTGGGCCTCAATCCGTGGGTAATCCTGATCCTGATGCAGCTCTCCTTCATCCTGATGGGAACATTCCTCGACGATACGGCGATGCTGGTTATCGTGGCGCCGCTCTATGTGCCGCTGGTGAAGGCGCTCGGCTTCGACCTGATCTGGTACGGCGTGCTCTACACCATCACCACGCAGATCGCCTACATGACTCCGCCCTTCGGCTATAATCTGTTTCTCATGCGGGCCATGGCGCCGCCGGAGATCAAGCTCAAGGACATCTATACGTCCATTACACCCTTCGTTATGGTGATGATGCTCGCGCTGACCCTCGTGATGGTCTTCCCCGACCTCGCGATGTGGCTGCCCAACTATGTTTATGGGCGTTAGAAAAATACCAAAAATCAAAAACCGACAGAGGAGAACAACATGACGACAAGACGCAAATTCATAACTGCCGCAGGCATTGGTGGCGCCGCCGCCCTCGCCACGCCGAACATCGTGCGGGCGCAATCTCCCATCAAGTGGCGTTTGCAGACCTATTCCGGCCCGCCGCTCGGGGCTCATGTCATCAAGCCGCAGATCGACGCCTTCAACAAAGCCGCCAACGGCGAGATGGAAATCGAGCTGTTCTATGCGGACCAGCTCGTGCCGACCAATGAGCTGTTCCGGGCGCTGCAGAATGGCACGCTCGATGCAGTACAATCGGACGACGCAACCATGGCCTCACCGGCCGACGTGGCCGATTTCGGCGGCTACTTTCCGTTTTCGACCCGCTACAGCCTTGACCTGCCTGTTCTTTTCGAGCGCTACGGCCTAAACCAAATCTGGAAGGAAGCCTATGACGAGATCGAAGGCGTAGAATGGCTCGGTGCCGGGGCCTGGGATCCACTGCACATCTTCACGGTGGACAGGCCGATCCGGTCGGTCGAGGACATGGCCGGCCTGCGCGTTTTCGGCGTGCCGACAGCTGGCCGGTTCCTCGCACGCTATGGTTTGATCCCGGTGACGGTGCCGTGGGAAGATGTTGAGGTTGCATTGCAGACCGGTGAGCTCGACGGCGTCGCCTGGTGCGGGTTCACCGAAGCCTATGAAGTCGGCTGGGCGGACATCTGCAATTACGCTCTGCTGAACAATGTCACCGGCGCATGGTGTGGAAGCTATTTCGCTAATAGCGAGAGCTGGGCGAAAGTGCCGCCGCATCTGCAGGAACTGTTCAAGATCACCATGGACCAGTCTCATTATTATCGTCAGGTCTGGTACTGGGGCGGCGAAGCCGATCTGCGCGTCAATGGCGATAAGCTGGAACTGACCACCATTCCGGCCGAGGAGTGGGAAGGCGTCGTCGCCGACAGTGCGTCCTTTTGGGACGAACTGGCTTCGCGTAACGAACGCGCGGCGAAGGTGGTCGACATCTTTAAGAAATATCAGACAGTGATGGAAAAGGCCGGCGTGCCCTATCGTTACAGCTGATGGTTCTGGCCGGGCGGGGACTTGCCTGCCCGGCCTTTCCCTGCAAGGCTCTGGTATGCTCGCCCGACAACCCGTACTCACCGAAGCCGACGGCGCCCCGTTCGAGGTGATAAACCCTCGTGGAGAAAGTCCTGTCGTTCTGGTTTGCGAACATGCCTCCAGTCGCGTTCCCGTGCAGCTCGGAAATCTCGGACTGGCACCCGATCAGCTCAACAGCCATGTCGGCTGGGACCCTGGCGCACGCGATCTCGCCTTGGAGCTTAGTGAAACGTTCGATGCCCCTTTGGTGGCGGCTCGGTTTTCGCGACTTGTCTATGACTGCAACCGCCCGCCTCACGCTCCCTCGGCCATTCCGTATGAAAGCGAGGTATGTCTGGTCCCTGGCAACAGGGAAGTTTCTCCGGCGGAGCGCGACGCGCGCGCACAGGCACTCTACGGACCCTTCCATCGGGCGGTTTCTGAAACGCTGGTTTCCCGGCGGAACGGCACCCAGGTGCCGGTGATGCTGACCATCCACAGCTTCACGCCGGTGTTCCACGGTGTCGCCCGCAAAGTCGAGATCGGGTTCCTGCACGGCGAGGACGGGACGTTGGCCCAAGATCTGGCGGCAGACTGCCGCGCGCGCTCCGGCTATGATGTTCGCCTGAATGAACCCTACGCCCCGAAGGATGGTGTGCTGCACACGATCGACCGTCATCTCGCCGACGGACCGTTCCCCTACGCGATGATCGAGGTGCGCAACGATCTTTTGACCAACCCGGACAAGCGCGCGGACATCCTTGCACTGCTGTCGAGCAGCCTCCGCGCCGTCCTCTCCGTCCAGTGAAGAAAGCCTTCCCCATGACGCACACGATGACTTTCGAGGCGCTCAAATCCCACGTCGAAAACGGTATGATCGACACTGTCCTGGTTTGCTTCCCGGACATGCAGGGCCGCCTGATGGGGAAGCGCTTCGTGGCAGCCCACTTTGTTAACGGCGCCTACAAAGAGAGCCATTGCTGCAATTATCTGCTTGCCACGGATCTGGAGATGGCGACACCGGACGGATACGCCGCGACCTCCTGGGAGGGTGGCTATGGCGACTACATGATGAAGCCTGACCTTTCCACGATACGCCCGGTACCGTGGTTGGACGGCACCGCCATCGTGCTTTGCGATATCCTGGATCACCATGGCCATGAAGAGATTTCCCACGCGCCACGCGCGGTCCTAAAGCGCCAGGTGGCGCGCCTTGCGGAACTCGGCTTCGACGCGATGATGGCGACGGAGCTCGAATTCTTCCTGTTCGAGAAGAGCTACGACGAAATCCGCAAATCGGGTTTCCGCGACCTGATGCCGATCAGTGGCTACAACGAGGACTACCACATCCTTCAGACCACGAAGGAAGAGCATGTCATGCGGCCGATCCGCAATCACCTTTGGCAGGCGGGCATCCCGGTCGAGAATTCGAAGGGAGAGGCGGAAGCGGGGCAGGAAGAGCTCAATATCAAATATGCCGCAGCGCTTGCTACAGCAGACCATCACACCATCGCCAAACACGCGGTCAAGGAAATAGCCAATGCGCAGGGCCACGCAGCTTCTTTCCTGCCCAAGTGGCACCATGACCGTGTCGGCTCGTCCAGCCATGTGCATCAATCCCTGTGGAAGGATGGAGAGAACGCGTTTCATGACGCTGCCGATCCGCTTGGCATGAGCGCGCTTATGAAGAGTTATACGGCGGGCCTGCTCAAATATGCGTCCGACTGCACCTATTTTCTCGCCCCCTATGTCAACAGCTATAAGCGCTTCGTGAAGGGCACCTTTGCGCCGACCCGGATTATCTGGTCGGTCGATAATCGTACGGCTGGTTTCCGCTTGTGCGGGGCAGGAACGAAAGCGGTGCGGATGGAGTGCCGCATAGGCGGCTCAGACCTCAATCCTTATTTGGCGCTTGCCGCCCAGCTGGCAGCGGGGATTGCTGGCATAGAGGAAAACCTGGAGCTGGATCGCCCCGCCACTGGCGATGTGTATCAGGGCGACACCGGCAGCATTCCGGCAAGTCTGCGCGACGCGCGTGAGGCGCTGCGCGGCTCACGGATGTTGCGCGCGGCGATGGGTGATGAGGTAGTCGAACACTATTGCCGCACTGCGGAAGTGGAGCTCGAAGCCTTCGATAAGGTGGTCACAGATTGGGAAATTGCCAGAGGATTTGAACGGGCATGACGATGCTGCGCTGTATTTCACCCATCGACGGTTCGGTGTTCGCCGAGCGCGAAACTTTGTCGTTAGACGCCGCCCGTGCTGATATCGCACGACTGCGCGCGGCACAGGCAAATTGGGCTGCGCGCCCGCTCGCCGAACGCATCGAGCTTGTCATGGCCGGTGTCGCCGCCGTGGGCGCACAGAATGACGAGATCGTACCGGAACTGGCGCGCATGATGGGCCGACCGGTGCGCTATGGTGGCGAGTTCGGCGGGTTCAACGAGCGGGCCAGCTATATGGCCGGAATTGCCGAAAGCGCATTGGCCGACATCCAGGTGGGCGAAGATGCCACCTTCAAGCGCTATATCAAGCGCATGCCGCATGGCGTGGTCTTTGTCGTGGCGCCCTGGAACTATCCCTATATGACGGCGATCAACGCCGTCGCGCCTGCTTTGATCGCTGGCAACACGGTGGTATTGAAACATGCCACGCAGACGCTGCTTGCCGGCGAGCGTATGGCCCGGGCGTTCCACGCGGCCGGCGTGCCGGAAGATGTATTTGCAAACGTCTTCCTCGATCATGGCACCACATCCGCACTCATTGCCGAGAATGTTTTCGATTTCATCAGTTTCACCGGGTCGGTTGGCGGAGGTGCTGCGATGGAACGCGCGGCGGCTGGTACCTTTACCGGCGTCAGCACAGAATTGGGCGGCAAGGATCCCGGCTATGTGATGGACGACGCCGACCTTGATGCGGCCGTCGAAGGGTTAATCGATGCGGCCATGTTCAATTCCGGTCAGTGCTGCTGCGGAATCGAGCGCATCTATGTGCATGAAAGCCTGTTCGATGCTTTCGTCGAGAAAGCCGTAGCCATCGTCAACGGCTACAAGCTTGGCAACCCGCTGGACCCCGAAACGACGCTTGGGCCTATGGCCCATTCCCGCTTTGCGGCTGAGGTGCGCGCGCAGATCGACGAGGCGGTAGCCGCCCGTGCCCATGCCCATATTGACCGGTTTGCCGAAGACGATGGCGGGACATATCTGACACCGCAGATTTTGACCAATGTCAGCCACCGGATGCGCGTCATGCGCGATGAAAGCTTTGGCCCGGTTGTCGGCATCATGGCGGTCAAGGACGACGCGGAAGCGATCGACCTGATGAATGATAGCGATTACGGCCTGACCGCCAGCCTTTGGACGCGCGACCAAGAACGAGCGGCGAGGATTGGCGACCAGATCCAGACAGGCACCGTGTTCATGAACCGCGCCGATTACCTCGACCCCGGCCTTTGCTGGACCGGCTGCAAGAACACCGGCCGAGGTGGCGGGCTTTCTATCATCGGCTACCACAATCTTACCCGTCCCAAATCCTACCATCTGAAGAAGGTCACATCGTGAATTTAACCGGAAACTGGTCCTATCCCACAACAATCAAGTTCGGGGCTGGCAGGATCGCCGAACTTCCGGAGGCTTGCGCACAAGCGCGGATCGAGCGTCCGCTTCTGGTGACCGACAAGGGGCTCGCTGGCCTGCCGATCACCGCCCACGCGCTCGACATTCTGGAGGATGCAGGTCTTGGCCGGGCGGTGTTCAGTGACGTTGACCCCAACCCCAACGAGAAGAATGTGGAGGCCGGCATCGAGGCCTTTAAAGCCGGGGGGCATGATGGGGTCATCGCTTTCGGCGGCGGCTCTGGGCTCGATCTTGGCAAGATGGTGGCCTTCATGGCGGGGCAGACGCATCGAATCTGGGATTTTGAGGATATCGGCGATTGGTGGACGCGGGCCGATGCAGATGCCATCGCCCCCATCGTCGCAGTACCGACCACCGCCGGCACCGGCTCGGAAGTCGGTCGCGCAAGCGTCATCACCAATTCGCAGACCCATGTGAAGAAGATTATCTTTCATCCCAAGGTCCTGCCCACGGTCGTCATCTGCGATCCGGAGCTGACAATTGGCATGCCACCCTTCATCACGGCCGGTACGGGACTTGATGCATTTGCGCATTGCGTTGAAGCCTTCTCCAGTCCGCACTACCATCCGATGAGTCAGGGTATCGCGCTGGAGGGCATGCGGCTGGTCATCGAAAATCTGCCGCGTGCCTATGCGGAAGGTGGCGATCTGGAAGCGCGCGCGCATATGATGTCGGCCGCCATGATGGGTGCGACCGCTTTTCAGAAGGGGCTTGGCGCCATTCATGCAATGAGCCATCCGGTCGGTGCGCTGTTCAACACCCATCATGGCACCACCAACGCTATCTGCATGCCCGCCGTGCTCGATCTGAATGCACCTGCCATTCGCGACCGCTTCGACCGGGCGGCCGGATATCTGGGGATTACCGGTGGTTTTGACGGTTTCCGCGCCTTCGTGCAGTCGTTCAATGACAGTTTCGCCATTCCGCACAGCCTCAAGGAGATCGGTGCGGATGCTGGACGGATCAATGATCTGGTGGCTATGGCACTGGAAGACCCGTCCTGCGGAGGCAACCCGGTTCCGCTAAATCAGCAGAATTTGAGGGCTCTGTTTGAAACGGTGTTTTGAAGCACTGGAGGGTTTAGTTGAATGACGGCTCTCCGCGATTTGTCCCCGCCGCGGTTGGCCGCCTGAGCATTGCTCACCGGCTCTCGCTTTCCAGACGGTCGAGATCGTCCTGCAACATTTCATTCGCTTCGTCGCGTGCGGCCTCGGCAGTCGCCTTGATCTCATCAAGCCGCGCCTGATAGAGGTCGCGGCGGGCACGCACGATCTCGGTGACCTCGGAAGCGGTCTCCCGGTCCAAGCCGCTCTGACGCGTGAATGTCGCCACTCCGATGGCTTCCTGCGAACCGGCCGTGCCTATGCAGAGCTGGGTCCGTGTCAGCATACCGTTGGTGGCCAAGTTGTTGAGGGACTGACCCATGACGGTGTTGAACCGAGTGCGCGTCATCGCACTGGAATTGGCGAACTGAGTCTGAATGTCCGACATGAGTTGGCGCAACTCGTTACCCGTCCGGGCCTCCACAAAGCTGCCGCCTCCGGCTTCCGCCACCTCCATCAACTGCGCGCGATCGGCCTTGGCCAGATCGAAGCCGATAATGTTGACGATCGCCCTGGCATCGCTGTCGTGAAGCCTCCGCGCCGCGGCGATCGGATCGCCGTCGCAGGTTTCCTCGCCGTCGGAAACCACATAGACCACCTGTTCCCCGGGTGTCTCGGATGGGGAGAAGCTTCCGCCAGCCTGCTCGATCGCGGATGCGAGCGGCGTCCAACCCGTCGCTGACAAGCCAGCCAGTGACTGACTGATCGCCTCCCGGCCGCTGCCGATCTCTGCGATCATTTCTACGCCCTGGCAACTCTCGGCGCGACCGCTCTCCTGATTGTTGCCGGTGTGGCCGAAGGCAAGAAGACCGATTTCGACATCCTTGGGCAGGCGGGAAATAAAGCGTTCGGCTGCTGATTTGGCAGCACCCATCTTAATCTCGCCACCTACGCTGCCCGCCATCGAACCGGACGCATCCATCGCGACGACGACACGCACCGGCTCGACGGGAAACTCCTCCCCCTTGCGCAAGCTGAGCCCCAGCCCCTCGTCGCGCAAATCCGGAAGATCCCGAAAGCAGGCCTCGAAATCCCGGCCTCGTTCATCGATAAAGGCGTGGTAGGCTTCGATCGCAGCCTCGCTGCGGTCTGCCAGAAGTGCGTCCTCCATCGCGTCCTGCGCACTCGCGGATACGGGAAGCGCCGCGAGGCAGAATGCCGCCGCCAACCGGATTTCATGTCGTGTCGTTGTCGGTTGCACCATGATCAATCTCGTGAACCGGCGTTCTGGCCTCAAAGAGGCGTTATCTACATCATAGGACGGGTGGGCAATCAAACCTATAATGCGCCAACCCGGCGATTTGCAGACCGCCGCAGCTCCAAACGGCTGCTCCGGGAAGGGAAGCGTGCGAGGCTTCTACGGGTACAACCCTGAGCACAACACTTTCATTCAGGCTCTTAGCTACACGTATGTTCTCATGCACTTGGCGACACCCGCTAGGGGGCAGAAACCCTGTCCCGCGTCGAAGGCTAGGACCGGCGGTGATTTGATCGAGCGGGCAGGGTGCGGGCTTATCTCTCACCGTAACGCGGATCGGG
Source organism: Chelativorans sp. YIM 93263 (assembly GCF_028767125.1). GTDB lineage: Bacteria > Pseudomonadota > Alphaproteobacteria > Rhizobiales > Rhizobiaceae > Chelativorans. The sequence continues at coordinate 161,688 of NZ_JAKCWP010000001.1, read as the reverse complement.
TCGTCTCTTCCAAGCCCATTTCTCCCATTAGCGGACGGCTTCGAAGCATTCCGTTCGCAACTGCCTGCGGTACTCAGACCAGCAAGGGGTCGACAATCTCATGATTGATATCCACGCCCAGGCCTGGCGCCTCCGAAAGCGTCATGTGCCCGTCGGCAACAGGCGGATTGCCCGTGAGCAACTCGCGGATAAAGGTGTCGCCGTCCCGACCATGATCCGGAAACACCTCAACCAGGGGAATGTTGTGCTGCGCCATGATGAGGTGGACGTTATGAATGTCCGGCGCGTGCGGGACAACCGGTAGATTGAAAGACTGTGCCAGAGCAACGATTTTTCTGGCTTCGGTGATGCCGCCGCACCGGTTTACGTCCAATTGAACGATGTCGACGCAGCCGCGGGTGATGAGTTCTTTGAAGCCATAGCGGGTGAATTCATGTTCGCCTGCAGCAATCGCCGTTCGGCTCGACTGGCGGATGCGGGTGTAGCCGTCATAGTCGTCTGGCGTCAGCGGTTCCTCGACCCAAGCCAGTTGATAGGGTTCGAGCAGCGGCAGCATCTCAATAGCATATTGGGTTGACCAGCCCATATAGGCGTCCGACATGAGCTCCATGTCGTCTCCGATCGCTTCACGGATCCGGCGGACCATCTCAAGATTTCGCTGCATGCCGGGTCGGCCGTCAGACGGACCCCAGCCAAACCGCATCTTCATCGCAGTAAAGCCGTTCTTCTTGTAGCCGCGCGCCATTTCGACGACCTGGTCGAGGTCTTCCATTGCGTAGGCGGCGCTGGCGTATCCGCGAATGCGCTCACGCGTCCTCCCACCGAGCAAGTCGTAGACGGGGCGCCCGGTCGCTTTGCCCATGATGTCCCAGAGGGCAATGTCTATCCCGCTGATTGCTTCGAGCAGAAGGCCCTTACGTCCGATATTGATCGTGCTGCGGTACATGAGTTCCCATATGAGCTCTACGTCGAACGGGCTCATCCCGAGGATCAACGGCGCAAGACGTTGTTCGATAATGCTGGCAGCCGCTTGAGAACCCAGTCCGATCGTCCCGATGCCGGTCAAACCGGCGTCCGTGGTGATGCGGACGATCACGGCAAAAACCGGGTCAGCATCGTGCCCGACCGGTTTGCTGAAAAGACCCATCGGGCTGTTGCGCAGCCGTCGGCCGGTCTCGAACAATCCGTCGAGAGGCGTGGTACACCACCATGCCGGCGTGTCCCACTCGGGTTCTTTGATACGAAGTGCTTCGACGCGTTCTATGCGCATGATCGAACTCTTATTGCGGGGCTGACTTAGAGGGAGCGTATGAGAAACGTCTCTTCTGACGCCTGCGTCAGAGTGTTCCTCAACGGGCGACCGAACACCGGCACGTCGATCTCGAAACGATCACCAGCTTTCGTCTTCACGCCATGGGCACAACTCATGACGTCGGCGCCAAAGAAGAACGCATGTAGATCCCCTGGCCGCCGGAACATGGAGTATTTGAAGTGATGATGCTCCAAATTGCGAAGCGAGTGGCTCATGTTGTTCTCGCCACTCAAGAACTGCCCCTGCCAAAGCGGCTGGTCGTCTCTCATGATACGAACAGTCCCCTCTACGTGCGAGGGCAGGTCGCCAACCAACAACTCTGGGCCAATAGAGCAAACCCGCAGCTTCGAGTGTGCGACGTACATATAGTTTATGGCTTCGGTTACGTGATCCGAAAACTCATTGCCCAAAGTGAAACCAAGACGCCACGGGTTGCCGTCCGGGTCATTGAGATAGAGGCCTACGATCTCAGCCTCTTCCGCACCGGCCAAGGCGAATTCCGGCATCACGAGTGGGGCTTCGGGCGGGACCACACAGGTTCCGACGCCCTTGAAGAACCACTCCGGCTGTACACCGATTTCACCTTCTGCGGGTTTTCCCCCCTCGACGCCCATGCGGAATATCTTCATGGAGTCGGTCAACTCTCCGTCGCTGCTGCGGGCGATCTCGTGCATGCGGTCACGCACCTGAGCACTGCCGAGATGCGTCAGTCCGGTTCCTGTGATCCAGAAGCGGGCCGGCTCCGGATGATCCACTGGCGCCAACACTCTGCCCGCCGATAGTGCGTCGCTGTAGTCGATCAGATCCGAACCAAGTTGCGCCTGCACCTGATCGGCCAGGCTTTGCCCTTTCGCGATCGCGCGTTCTGCCAACCCGAGAACGGTATGGGACCCATCAATCAGGCGAATGCTGCCCGCCGCAGGTTCGACCATGCCGACGCGGCGCTCTCCGTCCTCGGTCATTATTTGTACCAAGCGCATGTATTCCTCCAACAAGTCTGTGGCTACCGCCGGTCTCCGCGCGTCGATTACTCGAATGAGCATTGACGGCCGTGCTGTGGTCCTCTGACCGCCGCATTGAACGGAGGCCGATTTGTTAGGAAAGCGGACGTGTTCACTGAGACGGCTTCGTCACGGTGAAAGGCGAACAGCATTAGTCTCCGAATGCTGTCGCCCTGCTGAGTCCGGGAAAGTTTTCAAGGTCTCGAATAAGTTCTCTGAGCAGGGCACATCCCCCGTCGATGTCGTCCTCTACTGCACGGCGACAAGCATCCGCGTTGCCGGTTCTGACCCCCTCAAGCATTCTGTTGTGGTTCTCTTGGCCGTAGTTCTGAGACTTGTGGAGGGATAGAAGGTGGAAATAGGGGCCGATGCGGGTCCACAGGCCCTCAATGATCCTCACGGCATTCTGAGCATGAGAGGCCCCGTATATCCCGAAGTGGAAGCTTCTATTCAGCCTTAGGAATTCCTGGCGGTCTTTGATTGAAGAGCTGGAGCCCTCCAGCCGCTCCATGGCACGGAAGTGCCCTGCCAGCCGCTTGATCTCCGGCGGCGTAATCCTTTCCGCAGCGAGCGCGGCAGCTTGACCTTCTATTGCACGGCGGATCCAGTAGATCTCGTCGAGGTCGGCTTGCGACAGCACCGGCACCATCAAAGACTTGCCGTCGCCGGCGCTGAGAACGCCTTCGGCACGTAGGCGATTCAGAGCCTCCCGTGCAGGCATTGTACTGGTGCCAAAAGCTTGAGCGACGGATCGTATTGTAATCGTCTGCCCGGGCATGACGAGGCCGCTAGCGAGCGCTTCCTTAAGCCCATCGTACAGGGCGGCCTTCGGGCCGTCTTCGGTACGGCGCTCATCCGGCTGCTTGTCGACGCTATGAACCCTCGGAATTCGCTCCCGCGGGTCCGTTTTTTGATCGCCTGGTAGCGGAAAGGCGGCTTTTCTCATCATCTGCGAACCCTGTACTTCTCGACGACGTCCATGTTCAGCTTGACACCCATGCCCGGCTGCTCCGATAGGGTTACTTGTCCACCGCGAGCTACCGGATCCCCCGTAAACAGCTCTGCAATGAAGGTATCACCATCGCGGTAGTCGCGTGGAAACATCTCAATCAGAGGCATATGCGTGTTGGCCATGACCAGATGCGCGTTGTGGTAATTCGGACCATGCGGTACGCAAGGGAGATCGTGCGCTGCAGCCAGAGCGATAATCTTTCTAGATTCAGTTAGGCCGCCGACGCGGTTAGCGTCGAACTGAATGTAGTCAACTGCTTTTGATTGAATCATGGCGCGGAATCCCCATCGGGTAGCTTCATGTTCACCTGCAGCGATGGCGGTCCGCGAAGCCGCCTTCACGGCGGCGTAGCCATCGATGTCGTCCGGCATCAAAGGCTCCTCCACCCACGCGAGGTTGTAATCTTCCAGCATCCGGATCATCTCGATCGCATACTGTCGGTTCCACCCCATGTAGGCGTCCCCCATCAGATCCACGTCGTCGCCGATAGCGTCTCTTAGGGTTTTTACCAATTCGACATTCTTTCGCATTCCAGCTCGCCCATCCACAGGGCCGTAGCCAAAGCGCATTTTCATGGCTGTATAGCCGTCTGCGAGGTGCGTGCGTGCGATTTCGCCGAGCCGATCGAGATCTTCCATCGCATAACCCGAACTGAGATAGGCTCTGATCGACGAACGCGTGCGGCCGCCAATGAGATTGTAAACGGGCTGTCCAAGCGCCTTCCCCAGGATGTCCCATATCGCAATATCGATGCCGCTTATGGCAGCAAGCACCAATCCGCGTCGGCCGATATTGACGGAGCTGCGGAACATCAACTCCCAAAGAAACTCCGTGTCGAACGGACTCGCCCCGAGTACGAGGGGGGCTAAGTGGCGCTCAACAATAGTGGCAGCAGCCTCCGAACCCAGGGCAATACACCCCAAGCCATGCAGTCCATCCGTCGTAGACACACGCACGATGACCGCAAAGACCTCGTCCTTCGGACCACCAGGCCGGCGGTTGAATAACCCCGATTGCCGTTCCCGCAACGTCTGGGGACCGCCTGCCAAGGCGTCGGTAGGGCCCGTGCACCACCACGGCATATCTTCCCACTGAGGCTCTGCGATTCGAATCGCCTCGACCTTGCTTATTTGCACTCGTCAGTCCTTTCACACCTAATAATCGCTCCGTAGCACGACGCTCACGATGGGTCAATTAATGTGATCACAAAATGTGATATTTAATGCTTGCTCGTAAGTAATGCAGGCGGATGCGCATGACACCAACAACACTCTCTTGACAATTTTGTGATCACATGCAGTGATAACAGCGCTTGGTGCGTCTGAAGCGCTCGAGCCAATTAACACAGTGGGAGCTAGACGATGAGGAACGGAATTTTCGGGCTTTTGATGGCCGGTGCAGCGCTGACCCTGCTGCCTTCGCCCAGTTCGGCAGCGGAATTCGAAATCCGTGCAAGCCACGTTGAGGCAGCCGACAGCGCCGTCCATCGTGGATGGTCCGTGTTCGAGGCATTCGTTGAGAACGCGAGTGGAGGCCGAATAGAGGTAACGATACTGCCGGCGAGCCAGTTGGGCGGGCTGAACGAGACGCTGGAGCAGACTTCGCTCGGCATCATTCAGGTCGCGCAGGCCGACGAGAGTACCTTGGATCCTTTTCACAAGCCGATGATGATCTTGGGCGCTCCATATCTCTTTGCAGATGATGAGGAGGCAAAAGCCTTTATAGCGTCCGATTACTTCGACAAAATGCGCCGTGGGATGATCGAAGAATCCAACCTGCGTGTATTGACGGCAGCTTCGTATGGCTTCCGTTCTCTTACGAACGATGTTCGGCCGATCAAGACAGTCGAAGATCTCCAGGGTCTGCGTATTCGTGTCCCTCCGAGCCCGCTCTCCATCGAGATGATCAAGGCGATGGGCGCGAATCCGACGCCGATTCCGTGGGAAGAGCTCTACGGGGCGATGGAACAGGGTGTCGTGGACGGCCAGGAGAACCCGATCGGCCTCATCAACGACTACTCGTTTTCGGAGGTCCAGAAGTATCTGACGGTGGATAATCACAAGATTGGCCTGAACTTCATGGTGATCAACGAGTCGTTCTTCCAAAGCCTCCCCATCGAGCTTCGCGAAGCAGTTTTGGTAGGGGCTGAGATGGCCGCGGCTACTGAGTATGGTGAGCGGAATTACCAGAGCCGCGTCAGTGCGGTATCGCAGCTCGAGGAGAAGGGAATGGAAGTCTATTTCCCAACACCAGAAGAGCTAGCGACCTTTCGGGATGCGGCGAAAGAACCTGTGAAGGCTTTCCTTACCGAGGAGCTCGGGGAGACGTTCGTGACCGAGACTTACGAGGAGCTGGACCGTATCCGAGAAGCTCGGGCAGCCAAGGCTATGTAGTCTCAAGATTGGCAGGGGCTCGGATGAAAGCCCCTGCCCACGCAGGGGGAGGGGCGATTATGAGACTATTAGCGCTTTCAGTCCGGCGAATTGTTGACGGTCTGCTGGTTTCCGCACTCGCCATCATAGCTGTGGTGCTGTGTCTGCAGGTGGTGATGCGGTATGTATTCCACAGTGCCCTACCGTGGCCCGAGGAACTGTCTCAGTTCCTGCTTGTCGGTCTCACGTTTCTTGGAAGCTGGAGTGCCTTGGAGCACGGGCGTCACATCGGTCTGAACATGTGGCCGGCGAGAGCTCCGGGTTCTTTCTGCAAGACCGTCCGCAGGCTGGCATTTCTGGCTGCGGCAGCTTTCGTAGCTTACGTCGGCGTCGGCGGTCTTGAGCTTGTAGAGTCTGCGTGGTCACGTCCATCGACGGCCATGCGTATCCCACTCGGAATGATTTACCTGATCGTGCCAGTCTCCTGCGCCCTGATGGTCGTTTATTTCTTGGCTGTTGCTTGGCGGGGCAGCCCTATCAACACGAGTACAAGCGAATGACTGCTCTGCTTCTCATATCTCTGTTCGTGGTCCTAAGCGTATTCGGACTGCCGCTGGCCTTCTGTATGGGCGTTACGGCGGTTGCCGGTCTCCTGTCCAGCGGAATCGGAACTCCCGCGGTGGCTGCGCAGCGAATTTTTGCCGGGATGAACAGCTATGCGCTGCTTGCCTTGCCGTTGTTCCTTCTCGCTGGGAATATACTGGTTGCGGGTGGTGTGATTGGCAGACTCGTCGTCTTTGCCGACCTCCTGGTCGGGCGCGTGCGAGGCGGTCTGGCCCAAGTCAACGTGCTGTCTAACTTGATGATGGCGGGGGTTTCTGGGTCGGCCACTGCGGATACGGCGGCTCTGGGGTCTGTGATGGTTCCCATGATGTCGGCGCGAAATTATTCATCTGCTTTCGCGGCTGCACTGACCACGTCAGCGGGCATTGTTGCACCTATTTTACCGCCCAGCTTGATCATGGTCATCTATGCCATTCCAACCAGGCTCTCTATCGGAGCTTTGTTTCTCGCCGGGGTTGTGCCAGCCATCCTGATATCTGTTTCGTTTATGATCTACGTTCGCTACGCATGTCGCCATCACCCTCTTAGTGAGAGGCAAGAGAATCCTCAGGGGCTGCTCAGAGCGACTGTTGATGCCTTGCCGGTCCTGGTAGCACCGGTCCTCTTGGTTGGCGGAATTCGGGGAGGTATTTTCACAGCCACCGAGGCGGCGGCGGTTCTCGTTGCATACGCCTTGTTCCTGACAATGGTGCTGCACCGCAGCCTCAAAGTATCTGGCCTCGTTCGGATCCTACACGACAGTGTCCTGACGACCGCATCCATCATGCTGATGATTGGTACGTCCTCCATCTTTGCTTGGTACCTGGCGATTGAGAATGTTCCCGAGGCGACGCGGGCGATGTTGGATGCGATAACGGAAAACCGCTACGTGTTCCTGCTCATAGTCAATATATTCCTGCTGCTGGTGGGCTGTGTACTGGATACGGTTCCCGCCATCCTGATATTTGTGCCGATACTTCAGCCGGCAGCTGTCGCATTCGGCCTGGATCCTATTCACTTCGCAATCATCGTGATCGTTAACTTGATGGTTGGAGTAAACACTCCACCGATTGGAACCAATCTCCTGGTAATATCAGGTATTGCGGGACTGCGTGTGGGCGAGGTCACGAAGGCATTGCTTCCTTTCTACTTGGTCAAGGTCGCAGCGCTTATGATTATAACCTACGTGCCGATCATCAGCTTATGGCTGCCACGCTATCTGGGTTTCGGGTCTTAACCAACGACAGCGGAATACGTGCTGGGGAGCTGTGTCGCGAGCTGACCCTGTGTCGCGCGATGACACCTAAAGACAAGGAGATCATAATGCATTCTCTTTCGTTCGCGCGATCAAAGCAGCGCATCCACGAGGCAGCGGAGTGGATGCCCGGCGGCGTCAGTAGCCATTTCCGCTCCGGGGTCTCGCCGACGCCGCTGGTCTTCGAGAAAGCACAGGGGGTTTATCTCCATGATATCGATGGCAACCGTCTGATCGACTATTACATGGCGCTTGGTCCGATGATTTTAGGCCACAGCCCCAGAGAGGTCATCGAGGCCACCAAGCAGCAGTTGGATCGAGGGATCCTCTACGGCGGTCAGAGCGAACTGGAGTTCGAAGCTGCACGTCTGATCTGCAACATGGTGCCGTGTGCCGAACGGGTGAGGTTTGCGTCGTCAGGCTCGGAGGCTGTGCAACTGGCGCTGCGTCTCTCGCGCGCAAGCACGGGCCGAGACAAAGTCCTGAAGTTCGAGGGGCACTACCACGGCTGGCTTGATAACGTCCTTTGGAGTGTGGCCCCACACTCAGCGGCAATGGGTCCGGAAGAAAGTCCGTGTCCATGTGCGGGGAGCGCGGGCCAGGACCTTGGCGCGGGCACCAACGTAGAAGTGCTGTCATGGAATCGTGCCGAGCAGGTGCTGGAGCGGCTCGCGCGCGGCGACGTGGCTGCAGTGATCATGGAAGCCGCAATGTGCAACAGCGGCGCGATCACGCCGCTCCCTGGCTATCTCGAGGCGGTCCGCGAAGCATGTACCAAGACGGGGACCGTGTTGATCTTCGACGAGGTCATCACCGGTTTCCGAGTGGCCCCAGGCGGTGCCCAGGAGCGGCTTGGAGTCACTCCAGATGTCGCCGTTTTTGCAAAGGCGATCGCCAATGGCTTCTCGGTCGCTGCCGTGGCCGGACGTTCCGATATCATGGCAGGGCTCGGGGCTGGTGGCGTTTTACATGGTGGCACATACAACGCCCAGGCCGTAGCCATGGCCGCGACTGTTGCAACGCTGAGGCGGCTTTCCAATCCGCAGGTCTACCATCGCATGGAGACACGGGGCAGACGCCTGATGGATGGCTTTGAAGCGGCTTTCCGAGATGCCGGCATGGCCGCCACAGTAACTGGCTTCCCCCAAATTTTCCACATCGGGTTAGGCTTGGCGAAGCCGCCGGTGAATTACCGCGACACCGTCGCGATCGACCGTTCCCGATATGTCCGCTTGACGACGGCGCTCTTGCAGCGAGGGGTTCGGGCGCTGGAGCGCGGTGCTTGGTTCTTGTCGACCGAGCATGATGACGAAGTGATCGACGCCACTATCGCTGCGATGCAGGAGGCGGTTTCGGTCGTGGCTCAAGAGCAAGACGGCGCCTGAAGCAAGCGTTCAGCATCATGGCGCCGCTCCTGCGGTGCATTTGCCGAACGTGGGACGTGAGCGCGACGCTTCCGCTTTTCGGCAAGCCGATTAATGCTCATTGCTATCTGACGGCGCGCCCTGATAATCGCGTGCTGTCAGATGCTTCGGACAGTAGTGGCCGATACTGCGCGTTGCTAGAAGCTATTCCATCAAAGTTAGTGGAACACGTCGTATGTCCGAGTAAGGAGACTAGGTGGACTCTCTCTCCGACATCGTGTTTAGGTCCGAAAAATTTTTGTCAGACGCCTATTCGGCCGGCACATCCGCAGGTTTCGATTTCGCGACGGGCTTCTCGATTCGCGCCCAGCCAGGCCGCTCAAAGAGGAATCTGCCGTATCCCGACCATTTAACGAGGCCGTAAAGCACGGCTGGACCGCAGACGCCGGCCAGTGTGACAAGCAGCGCAATCAGGCCGATATCGGTCACGACCTGGGTTTTCAGCAGGATGACCCGCGTGACCGCCATGGGCAGGAAGAAGGCGAGATAGACCACGATCGAGTGCTCGCCCAGCCACGTCAACCATTGCATGGGGCGCAGGAGCGATAACAGCGCTGCAGCGCCGACGATGAACATTGCACCGGCTATCCCGAGCAGGAGTGAGATGATCGGCAGTTCCGAATAGCCGCCCGTCGCGCCCGAATTGGCCAATGCGGGCTGCAGCCAGGCGGACGCAGCCTGGGGCGCGGGCATGAACACCAGCAGACCGTTCACCACTGCCCAGACCGAGCAAAACGCGAGGAAAACGCCTGGCCTGCGCCGAACCCAGGCGGCAAATGCGAATACATGCGTTGCGAAAGCGTAGCCCGCGAAGAAATATACGTAGCGGTTAAAAAACTCGTCCAGAAGAACCGAGCCGAAGTGCAGCGGCAGCGCCTCCATCACCGCCGCCCATGCAAAGACGAGCCAGACCGGCAGTGCCTTGACCAGCCGCGTGAAGAGGAAGAACACCGGTAGAAGATAAATGAACCAGAGCGTGCCAAAGGGCTGGATATAGGCGATCAGGTAGGCTTGGAGCGCTCCGCCCCATCCTGCTTCGGCGGCAATACCTGGTGCCTTGAAGGCGAACTGGATCGTGAGCCAGAGAATATAGAAATATGCGAAGTGGATGACCTTCAGGTCGATGTAGCGCCGCCACGGGCGGTCGATCACCAGCCCGAGGAAGAGGCCGGAGATGAGGAAGAAATCCGGCATCCGGAACGGTCGCGCGAAGGCGACCAACTGGTGCATGAAACCTTCGCGTCCGGCAGCGATCTCGACGCCAAGTGTCGAGTGCATCATGACGACCATAATGATGCACATACCCTTGGCGGCATCGACCCAGTCTACACGTTGCCGCCCTGTAATGTCCATGCTGACCAAGCATACCCTCGCGCGCTTTACCGGATCTTAGCCGATCGGCACCCCAAAATGTATCAAGAACGTGGGAGGGAATACGAATTTGGTTAATGCAAGACCGGGCCGCCCGCGCGACGACTAAGCCATCCCAAGCGCGGATTTGTAGAGGTCGATCATGGCCTCTTCCTCCTGCCGTTCGGCCTGATCTTTTTTCCGCAATCGTACGATGGTGCGCACCGCTTTCGTATCGAAGCCGGTGCCCTTCATTTCGGCATAGACTTCCTTGATGTCGTCCGCGATGGTCTGCTTTTCCTCCTCGAGCCGCTCGATGCGCTCGATGAACGAACGCAACTGCCCAGCGGCGACAGTTTCAGAACTCTCCTTGGTGATGTCTTCGGCCATGCTCTACTCCGGATAGGATCGGGTGCGCCCCGACTCGGGGCGGAATGGGATCGCCGGTTCGATGCCTTAGGCTGATGAAGACGTCAAGGTGGCAAAAGCGCGAACGCCGCCCGGCCTCAGTGATCGGGGCGGTTCTTCTCGAAGGCGGCCTGTTGCGGTCCACTCGCCTCGGTCTGGTATTTTTCGCGCCACTCGGCGTAGGGCATGCCGTAGATGATCTCGCGCGACTCGTCCTTGGTAAGCTGAACGCCCGCATCCTGCGCGGCTTCGCGATACCAGTTGGACAGGCAATTGCGGCAGAAGCCGGCGAGATTCATCAGATCGATGTTTTGGACGTCCGACCGCTCGCGCAGATGGTCGACAAGCCGGCGAAAAGCGGCCGCCTCGAGGTCCCGCTTCTGTTCGTTGGAAAGGTCCGTCATGACAATATGCCTCCTCCGTCGTTACAGTGCGCGCGAACCGAAAAATCGCACCTCATGCATATCGGGGTGCGCATTGATGGCTTCAAGGACCGGTGCAAGGCGCTCTGCCCACTCGACCGCACCGCTTTCCTTCGTGATCAGATCTTGCCTGATTTCGATCAGCGCGTGCGCGTAGCCATTCACGGTGCAATGCCGATTCATCGTATCGCCGCCCATGGCTCCGTCGTATGGTTCATTATCTCCGACCACGAGCCTCGAATCGGCACGGAGAGCTCGGAAGAGCGGCTTCACCGCCCGGTCGTCGCTATCCCAAAGCACACCGACATGCCAGGGCCGCGGCCGCCCCTGCATGGTAGGTGTGAAAGAATGGATGGAAATTACAAGCGGTGCCGCACCGGAAGCATTTTTCACCTCGTGGACAAGCCGGGCCACTGCGTCATGATAGGGTTCGTAATAGGCCTCGATCCGCTTCTCGCGCTCCGCCGGCTCAATCGGGTAGTTGCCCGGCACAATTGTGCCGTCATAGAGCTGACGTATGAGTGTCGGATCATCCGTTCCGCGGTTAGGATCGATGAGAAGCCTGGAAAATCCGGCCATGACGGCCGGAGCGCCGGTGAGCGCAGCCAGTTGCCGGGTAACGGATTCCACCCCGATATCGTACGCGATGTGACGCTGGAATTCAGCCTCAGGCAACCCGAGATCGCCATATTCCTCCGGCAGGGCATTGGAGGCATGATCGGCGATGAGGACGATGCCCTTCGTCGGCTCGCCATCAATCATTTCAAAGGGGGTGAAGGATGCGTTTCGGACCATCTTGTTTTGGAAAGGCGGAAAGGGAAAGAGCCCCTCTTCCCATGAAGAAGCGCATCATGCAATGGCGTCGTGGTCGACAACGCAACGCAGGATGCGTTGACACGGCGGTAGAGTTTATCGAAAAGGAGCATCACGCTGACTTTTCATGGCAGGTTTTGACCATGCCGTTCACCGGGCATATGCTGATTCGCAATACCGTTCTGGCGCTGGCCTCCATGGCGGGCCTTTTCCTTTATGATGCCGTGCCCGCTTACGCGGATTTCCGGGTCTGCAACGCTACGCAGAACCTGGTCGGCGTCGCCATCGGATATCGGGCGCGCAGCGGCTGGATCAGTGAAGGATGGTGGCACGTAGAGGGATCGAGCTGTAAAACGCTCATCGAAGGATCTCTCCAATCGCGCTATTATTATCTTTATGCAGAGGACGCCACGCGGGGAGGCCGGTGGGAAGGGCCGATCCAGATGTGCGTGGCCGACAAGGAATTCAAAATTGCCGGTGTAAATGATTGTTTTGCCCGCGGTTTCGAACGCGCCGGTTTTCAGGAATATGATACGGGCCAACAGGAGAATTGGATGGTTCAGCTTACGGATAGTTCTCCGGCCAAGGATGCGGCCGCTTTTTCGGGAGCTTCCAATCCATGAAGCGCGGACGCAAGGTGAAGATCCTGGCCACACTGGGTCCTTCCTCCTCGGAAGAAGCAATGATCACCCGGCTGCATGAAGTCGGCGCGGACGCTTTTCGCATCAATATGAGTCACGCCGACCATGATACGATGCGTACGCTTATTGCGCGTATCCGCGAAGTCGAACGCCAGGCGGCTCGACCCATCGGGATTCTCGCCGACCTGCAGGGGCCGAAGCTGCGCGTCGGCACCTTTGCCGGGAGCCGCGTGGAACTGACAGCCGGGCAGGAATTTATACTGGACGATAACCCCGAGCCGGGAGACACCGCGCGGGTTCACCTGCCGCATCCTGAAATTCTCCAGGCCGTCGAGCCCGGCCACCGACTGCTGATCGATGATGGCCGCCTGCAGCTTGAAGCATTACGGAACGATGGGCGTTCCATCGTCTGCCGTGTGGTCGCTGGCAACAAGATATCCGACCGTAAGGGCGTCAGCCTGCCCGATACGGACCTCCCGCTCAGTGCGCTGACGGAGAAGGACCGGCGCGATCTCGATGCCGTCCTGGCGACCGGTGAGGTGGACTGGATTGCACTTTCCTTCATCCAAAGGCCGCAGGATCTTGCCGAAGTGCGCAAGATCGCGCGAGGCCGCGCCGCGCTCATGGCCAAGGTGGAAAAGCCGCAGGCGGTAAAACGGCTGGCCGAAATCATCGAATTGTCCGATGGCCTCATGGTCGCGCGCGGCGATCTCGGCGTGGAAATGCCGCTGGAATCCGTGCCCGGCACCCAGAGACAGATCATCAGGGCATGCCGTCAGGCGGGAAAACCGGTTGTCGTCGCCACCCAAATGCTGGAGTCGATGATTTCGGCTCCAGTTCCCACGCGCGCCGAAGTTTCCGACGTGGCAACGGCTGTGTTCGAAGGCGCGGACGCGGTGATGTTGTCGGCCGAGTCGGCCGCCGGCCAGTACCCGTCTGAGGCCATCTCCATGATGAGTTCCATCGCCAGCCAGGTCGAGCGCGATCCGACATATAACGACTCAATCGAGGCGCAGCGTACCGAGCCGGAGCCGACGGGCGCCGATGCGATCTCGCTTGCTTCGCGCCAAATCGCCGAGACCCTGAAGCTTTCCGCCATCGTCACCTATACCTCATCGGGTACGACCGGACTGCGCGCCGCCCGCGAGCGCCCACATGTGCCGATCATCGCGCTTTCGCCGGTGGTGGGGACCGCGCGACGGCTCAGCCTCGTCTGGGGAACCCATTGCGTGGTCTCGGAGGATGCGCATGATCTCGACGACATGGTGGATCGTGCCTGCCGCATCGCTTTTGAGGAGCAGTTCGCAAAATCCGGTGACCGCGTGATTGTGACGGCCGGCGTTCCGCTCAGGACGCCCGGTGCGACGAACATGCTGCGCATCGCCTATGTCGGCTCGGACGGCATGGGGGCGTTGTAGAGTCTCTTACAGCCTGGTCAAAACTCGATTGGGTGTTGGCAAAAATGGTGGCTGCGAGAGCCGGACGCCGTACGTGCTGGTACATGAGCACTGGAAGCACGGAAATCGCCTTTGCAGCAGGTTTAGGCGACTTTTGGTCAGGGTTTTCAGAGCCGCTGACCGAGGCTATCCTCGGTTAGCCTGATGAGCGCACGCTGGGCGCCGCGCTGCATGGGATAGACTTCCAGCATGCGGCGATAAACGCCGAGCGCCAATTCCTCGCGCCCCGTGGCGCGCAATATACCCGCAACACCGTTCATGGCGCCGAAATGGCGCGGCTCCAGCGCGAGCGTGCGCGAGAGATCGGCCATGGCGCGGTTGAAGTCATTCATCATGAGATGAACCAGCGCGCGGCTGTTCCAGCCTTCGACATATTCGGGATAGAGCGTCACAACCTGGTCGAGGAAGTCGAGGGCGACATGATGTTTATCCTGGACCGCGGCTTCCCTAGCCCAATCGATCAGCATGTCCGCGGTCGCCCCGCCTGAACGCTTCCACTCTTGCTGGATGCGATCGGCGATACGGCGCGCAGCCACGGTGTTGTGTTCTTCCTTGAGCGCGGAGAAAAGCTCGTTCAGCCGGTCGCTCTCCGGCTCGGCCGCCGCACCATGCATATCGGCCGTCGCCGGTGCCTGGAGCAGGTACAGAATGAAAAAAATGGAAATAAAGATGCGCCACATGAGGCGAGTGTAACCGCCTCAGCGTCGAGAGAAAAGCAAAAATGGGACCACCGTGTCCATCCTCTGGGATGAACACCCAGCAGGCCGCGCTACCTCAGCCCTGGCGTGCCTTGAACCGCGGGTTCGTCTTGTTGATGACGTACACACGCCCCTTGCGGCGAACGATGCGGTTCTCGCGGTGGCGGGTTTTCAGTGCCTTGAGCGAATTCTTGATCTTCATTGGTTTGCCCTGCCGGCCTTTCGGCCTGATTGTCGCCTGTGCATTAAACAAAAGACGCGCTCTCGGCGCGCCGCATTCGGTTGGGGCTCTTAGAGGACGGGCCGGGCCGTGTCAAGCTGGGGCGCCCGCCATAAGCTTCGATCCTGAAGACTTTATGCGCTCATTCCGCCGAAGGGGAGCCCTTCGGTCCGCCGGCCCCGGCTGGCGTAAGTCTTGTGAAATGCCCCATTTTGCGGCCTGGACGGGCTTCCCGTTTCCCATAGAGGTGAAGCATCAGGTTCGGCTCCTCCAGAAGCCGCTTCATATTCCTGCGTTCCCCTCCCAGGATGTTTTCCATCACGCAGTCCGAGTGACGGTCGGTGCGCCCTAGCGGCAGGCCGGTAATAGCGCGTATGTGCTGCTCGAACTGAGAGACGGCACACGCCGCCTCGGTCCAGTGGCCGGAGTTATGAACGCGCGGGGCCAGTTCGTTGACGAGAACAGAGCCGTCCTCCAGCACAAAAAACTCGACCCCGATCACGCCGACATAATCGAGAGCATCCAGTATCGTGAAGGCAGTTTCCCGGACCGTGTAGGCAGTGGAGGGCGAAATGGCCGCCGGGACCGCGGAACGGGCGAGGATGCCGTTGCGATGCTCGTTCTCTGCCGGATCGTATGCCGCCATCGCGCCGTTAAGCGAACGCGCTGCGATCACTGAAACCTCGCGCACGAAATTCACCAGGCCTTCCAGGATGAGCGGCGTACCTCCCATACCTTCGAAACAGCCGATGATTTCCTCCGCGGTGGCGTTTCGGAAAACTCTCTGGCCCTTGCCGTCATAGCCCATGCGGCGCGTCTTCAAAACGCCGGAATGCCCAAAGCGGGCGAGCCCGCGGGCAAGGTCACGGTCGCTTTCAACGGCCGCGAAAGGGGCAGTCGAGATGCCCGACGCGTTCAGGAAGATCTTTTCCGACATGCGATCCTGGGAGGCTTCCAGAGCTTCTGCGGGAGGATGAACGGGACGCCACTCCTCCAGAGAACGGATCGCGCCGACCGGCACATTCTCGAACTCATAGGTGATGACGTCGCTGGACCTGGCCAGCTGTTCAAGAGCTCTGCCGTCGTCATATGCGGCCGCGATATGTTTCTGGGCGACCTGTCCAGCGGGCGCGTGCTGGTCCGGATCGAGAACGGCGGTGCTGTAGCCGAGCCTGGCCGCAGCCATGGCGAGCATACGGCCCAATTGACCGCCGCCTACAATGCCGATCGTGGCGCCGGGTGGGAGTGGTTGCCTCATGGCTCCTTCGTCGGATAAGCGGCCACTCTTTCACTTTGCGCGGTACGCCACGCATCGAGGCGCTCGGCGAGAGCCTCGTCTGAGAGCGCCAGGACCGATGCAGAAAGGAGCGCCGCATTGACGGCGCCCGCGCGGCCGATCGCCAACGTGCCGACGGGAACGCCGGCGGGCATTTGCACGATGGAAAGGAGCGAATCCTGCCCGGAAAGCGCTTTGGACTGGACGGGGACGCCGAAGACGGGGAGCGGGGTAAGTGCCGCCGTCATTCCGGGCAGATGCGCTGCCCCGCCGGCCCCTGCAATGATCACCCGGAATCCTTCAGCCTTGGCGCCCGTTGCGAAACTGTAGAGCCTATCCGGTGTACGATGAGCCGAAACGATACGCGATTCGTAACTGACCTGCAGTTCCTCCAGGATATGCGCCGCATGCCGCATGGTCTCCCAGTCCGACTGGCTTCCCATGATAATGGCGACATCGGTGCGCCCGCTGCGCATGCGCAACCCCCTTTTGGTTCCGGATGCCTGCTGTTAGCGAAACGCAGCTTCAGCCGCAACCGTATTACGCTATGATATCGGGAATTATCCGGTCTTCCAGTTGCTGGAGCCGATCCTTCATTGCGAGCTTCTTCTTCTTCATGCGCTGGATCTGCAAAGGATCGCAACCGTACGCGATCATCGCTTCGATGGCGGCATCGAAATCGACATGATCCTGTTTCAGACGGGCAAATTCGAGGCGAATCTCGGCCTGTTCCTGTTCCGACGTACTCACGGTCCGCATGGCCTCCCGTTGGGCGCCGCTTCTATACGCTATTCCGCGCGAGCAAGCATAGCTCCCCTTCGCCAAAGGAAGCACAAATCTCTCATATCATATCGCGACCTGGGGATAAATCCCGACGCTTATATTCGACATCGCACGAAAACAGTGGCACACTATTTATGTCATCATCAGGAATTGGGGCGGAGGCGTGTTCCGGATGGCTACGAGGAACCGATGGAGATGTCCATGTCGCTCGAATCGCATCTCGAAGAATTACAGCGCAAACACGGCGATCTTCAGCGCCAATTAGACGAAGCTCTGGCGCATCCCTCAACGGATGAGATTGAGCTCACCAGACTCAAGCGTCGTAAGCTCGCGATCAAGGACGAGATGGAACGAATGCGGGTGTCGCAAACCCGCCATTAGGCCAGATTACACCAACTCTGTTTACCGTTCTCCGGAGCGCGCTGAATAGCGCGATGTGCCTACGCTCGCCCTAACCGAGGCCAAAGCAGATCTCGGATCCGGATGAACGCCTGGAGGGTGTCCGCGTGCGCGGAGAATAAGTGTTGTACCGACCGCTCCTGGCCAGCGGCATTGGGCCCCATTTCTCATCTGTCCGTGATGATCTTGACCTTATCTCCAGTCGAGAGGGTTGATCCCGATCCCAGCGCGTTGAGCACGCGGAACAGCTCCAGCTTCCGGTCTCCTCCAGCCATGCGGCCGGCGAGGCTCGCGATCGTGTCGCCGGGCTGGACGGTCACAATGCGAATACGCAGCGGCTTGAGCTGGTCGATCTCCGACCGGCTAAGGACCTGAAAGCTGTTGGAGATCGAGCGTGCCACCGCGTCAAGGCGATCGCTGCCTCTCGGCGCACCGGTCAGCAGTCGGTACACATTGTCGCCAACGCGCACCACGGTGACATCGAACTCCCAATTGTCGGCATGGGCCCGGGCTGTGGCCGCTTCATGACTATTGATCGTGAAAGTGCGCACCGAGTCGGGATCGAGGCCCGCAAGCCAGTCGCGGCGCAGATAATCCGTTAAGGAAACGGAACGCTCGAGTGTGACCCCGTCGAAGCGGAAAGCAAGATCGCCGGGCCCGGCGGCCACCACCTCTCCGGCTGAATTGTCGATGACGAAGCCCTCGGGGACTGCAAAGGAGATGCCGAGTTCGGGATGCAGGAAAGTGCGTCCGCGCACAAAACCCTGGTCGGGCCTGTCGCCGAAGAGCAGCCCGTCGATCCCCTGCAGGAAGGAATCCCGTTCACGCAGGCCCGTGCCCTGCTGACCGAATTGGCGGGCATGCCGCTGCGCCAGATCGATACGCCGGGGCGCATTGGGGTGGCTCGCGAGAAAATCGAGGCTGGCATCCCGCGCCCCGCCAACGCTGCGAAAACGCTGATAGGCGTCCATCGAGCTCAAGAACCGCGCGGCGGCGAAGGGGTCGTAGCCGGCTTCTCCAATCGCGCGAATGCCGATGGCGTCGGCTTCCAGTTCCTGATTCCGGGAGAACTGAGCCAGTCTCAGCTTGCCCCGCACCACTGCGGCCTGCGCACTGCTGTCGGCGCTCACCACCTCGTTGACCACACGAGAGGTCAAATTCGCTTCAGCTTCACGTTTCTGCCGCTCCAGCCCGTGATTTGCCGTCACGTGAGCCATTTCATGAGCCAGAACGGCCGCGATTTCCGCCGAATCATTGGCCAGTGCCAACAGCCCGCGCGTGATGTAGAGATAGCCACCCGGCAGCGCGAACGCATTGATGCTGGGCGAATCCAATATCGTGATCTGATAACTCTGGGACGCCGCATCGGGGCTGCGTGCCAGCTTTCCGACCACACCGGCCAACATGCGCTCAAGCTTCGGGTCTGAGTACTCGCCCCCATAGGTCTGGAGGATTTTCGGGTGTTGCCTGCGCGCCAGAGTTGCCAGGCGATCGCCGCGCGTGACCGTGTCCACCGTAACGGGATTTTCCGACGGCTTGAATCCGGCTTCTCCGAGATCGGCGGTCTGGCAGCCGGCCAGAGCCGTGGCCAAGCCCGCAAAAGCGGCTGCTGTCAGGACGTGACATCTTTTGCCGGTCCTCGTCGGTTCTATCGAAGCACGCTGTACCAGGGCGTTTTCCTTTCACGCATCAAAAAGCGGCTTGGGTACGAGCCTTAGAACGAGTTGAGGGTAGCCACAGATGGCACGACAAAACAATCACCCGCGCGCCACACTTCCGGCTGAATCCGTGTGCGTTTTCGATTCAAATAGTGACAGAATCAGGTTCGACAACAAGAAGTAGTTATCGCGAACCCGTGCGCGCGCCAAGATAGCTATTGAACGCGGGCGATTCCCAGCCGGAGAGAAACGCCTGCGTGCGGCCGAAATCCGCAATTCGACCCTCTTCGACGAAGACCAGTGTGCCGGAAAGGCGCTCGGCATCGCCTGGATCGTGCGTGGCCATGAGAATCGTCATTGCCTGCTCATCGCTCAGGCCCGCAATGAGATCCAGCATCTCGTCGCGCAGCGCCGGCCCGAGCGAGGCAAAGGGCTCGTCAAGCAGGAGAACCGGCCGCTCCCGCACCAGCACGCGCGCAAGCGCCACGCGCTGGCGCTCGCCCCCCGACAGTTCGTTCGGCAGGCGCTTCTCCTTGCCTCCGAGGCCGGTACGCGCCAGGGCATCGGTGACGGCGGCACGGTCTTGTGCTGAAAGACGCAGCGAGGGGGAACGACCGAGCCCCACATTCTGCCCGACGGTGAGATGGGCGAACAGATTGTTCTCCTGGAAGATCATCGAGACCGGCCTGTGATGCGGCGGCGATCCGGTTACGTCCCGGCCGTCGATCATCACCCGCCCGGCCGAAGGAAGCTCGAAGCCGGCTATGAGGTTCAATAGCGTGGATTTGCCTGATCCGCTCGGCCCCATCAGCGCTACCCGATCCGACGCGCTGATCGAGAGGTCGAAATGCATCTCCGCCCCGCCGGGGTATGAAAATAGCAGGCCTTCAAGTTTGACGCCTGCCCCCGCTTTGTTCGATTCGGTCATGTCCGGCTTTTACCCAATCGCCCGGCGATAAACATCAGCCCCAGGCAGAGAATGGCGAGGAAAAGTGCGATACCGGCGGCGTCAGCAGTACGGTAGCTGCCCATACGCTGCAGGAGAAGATAAGGCAGGGTGCGAACGTCATCACTGCCGAAAAGCGCGATAACGCCGAGATCCCCAAGGGAAAGCGCCATGGCGAAGGCGAATCCGACAGCCGCCGGACGCCGCAGAGCAGGCCAGTCGACGAGGCGGAAGCGATTCCATCCGGAAATGCCGAGCGCGAGACACAGCTTTTCATGCCGGGCACTTGCGGCATCATAGGCAGGCCGAATAACCCGTACGGCAAATGGCATGGCCATGACGGCATTGACCGCCACCACCATCGCCGGCGCGAAGGCGAAGACATCCCCGAAATGCAGCAAGAGAATGAACCAGCCCGCGCCGATAACAATCGGCGGTACGATCAGAACCATCGCGGCACCGGAATCGGACATACGCTCGAGAAAACCGGGTATGCGGGCTCCACGCGCAAGCTCCAGCGCCCGGCGCGTCATGATAAGCGCCCCTGAAACCATCAGGCACAGAACGGCGGCAAGACTTGCGAGGATAAAACTCGTCAGGGTCGCCTGATGAACCGGGCGCTCCCCCGCAAGTCGGACAAGGTCGGCCGCCAGACCGGCAACAACCGTGGCAAGCATGGGACCGGCGACAAAGAGGAGCGCCAACAGGATGAGTGTTGTATTCAGCACTTTCTCACCGGCGCCCGGGAACAGGGCGCGCCGGGATGCAACCGGAAGGCTTGCGTCCCCCATCGTGGACGCGCCGAGACGGGCGAGCGCCAGCACGATCGTCCCCGTCAGCGCTACCTGCACCAAGGTCAAGGCGATGGCGCGCGCCGGATCGAAATCGAAGCGCAGTGCCTGGTAGATCGCCACCTCCAGGGTTGTGGCGCCCGGCCCGCCGCCGAGCGTCAGCACGATCGTGAAAGAGGTCGCACAAAGCATGAAAACGAGGCCTGCAATGCCGGGCAGGCTCGCGCGTAACACCGGCCATTCGATGAAGCGGAACGAGGCGAAAGCCCCCATGCCGAGCTGCGCCGAGAGCCGCCACTGATCCGCCGGTATGGTCTCGAGCGAGGCCAAGCAAAGCCGGGTTGCCAAGGGCAGGTTGAAAAAGACATGCGCGATCAAGATGCCGGAAAGGCCATAGATGCCCGGCCACATGTCGCCCGAGGTCGCGGCGAACAGTGGCGCGAAGTACCCCGAACGTCCATAAAGCGCGAGTACGCCAAGCGCAGCGACGATGGCTGGCAGCGCCAGGGGGACGGCGAAAAGCTGCAGTATGAACTCGCGGCCCCAAAAGCGGGGATGACGCGCCAGCGCCCGGGCGACGAGGATGGCGGGACCAACCGACAAGATGGTGGAAAGCCCCGCCTGCCATAATGTGAAGCGTGTTACCCGCAGAAGATAGCCGTCGAACGCGGCTAGGGCACCTTCCCAACTCGCCGCCGCTTCCCAGGCGAGCCCGAGGAACGCGCCTCCAAGCAGAAGACCAATGCCTGCAAGCGCAGCACCTCCCGCCGCGAGACGCCCTCTTTGCGCGCGAAACGCCGTCACTGGCTCATGATGGAGAGCCACTCGTCAACCCAGGCGTTACGGTTTTCCGCCACTTCTTCGGGCGAAAAGAGTAGGGTCTCTGCGGGCTCGACCAGATCGTCAAAGGCGGGGTTGAGCGGTTCGGAGGTCCTGCCGGCCGGGAACATCCAGTTCGTCTCCGGTATGACATCCTGGAAGCCCGGGCCCGTCATAAAGGTAAGGAACTCTCCGGCGAGTGCATTGTCCTGCCCCTTCACCGTGCGGCCTGCCACCTCGATCTGCAGATAATGCCCTTCCGAAAAAGCAGCCGCCCGGTACCGGTCCGTATCCTCATCGATACGGTGATAAGCAGGCGACGTGGTATAGGAAAGCACCATGGGCACTTCACCGCGGGTGAACAAGCCATAGGATTCGCTCCATCCCGGTGTGACAGCCACGACATTGTCCCGCAGCTCAGACCAAGCATCTGCGGCGTCTTCGCCAAAGACGGCCTTTATCCATAAAAGCAGGCCAAGTCCCGGCGTGGACGTGCGCGGATCCTGGATGGCGATACCCAACTCGCTGCCGGCTTCCACCAGTTCGGTCAGGCTTTCCGGCGGCGTATCGATCGCCTCCGTATCGTAGACAAAAGCAAAATAGCCGTAGTCGAAGGGCACGAAGATTTCGTCCTCGAACCCGCCCGGCACGTCTATATTGTCGAGACTGATTCCGTGCGGGGCAAAAAGGCCCGTTTCCCGTGCGTCGTTGATCAGATTGGTGTCCAGACCGAGCACGATATCCGCTTCGGTGTTCTCACCTTCCAGCCTGACCCGATTGAGCAGGGCAACACCGTCGGCGACCGAAACGAACTCCAGGTCGCAATCGCATTCCGCCTCGAACGCCTCCTCGATAGCCGGTCCCGGACCCCACTCGGTCGTGAAGCTTTCGTAGGTATAAACCGTCAGCGTGTCCTGGGCGGCCGCCGGAAGGGCGGCCGCAAACAATCCGAAAGCAACCACGGGAATCGTTGTTGTCGTGCGCATCAGCGCCTCCTTGTTCATCAGACCAGGGAATGAGGCGCTTGAAAGTATAAGCGTCTAATCCCTCCGCCGGTGCAAACCGGATCAGGTTCAGCGGGTTGGCAGGCTGACTGCCTCTCAGCCGGTTAAAAACCGGCACCCCGTTAGAGCGGAAGGGAAGATAAAGCGGAGCGGCGTGTGACGCAAGGGAGCGCCGGGGAGACTTGGTCTCTCCCCGGCGCGTGCTGTTCAGTTCAGAGCATCGACCCGGCCGAGACGGACGAAGATCGTCTCTCCGGAGGAGTCATCTACGCCGTCATTGTCGGTCACGAAGAATGCCTCCCCCGCCGAATCGATGGCGAAGCCCTCGATCTTGTCGACGACATAGCCGTTCGAGGCGGTGCGCATATCTTCCAGCAGATCGCGGCTCAGCACCTTTTCCACAAGCGGAAGTTCCGCATCGAGGGAAGCCGGCTCGAAATCCGTAAGCGCGACTCGGTAAAGACGCTTGATGGCAGCCCGGTTGCCAATCTGGTTATCCCGTTCGACGATGAACAGGTTACCGTCATGTGCGGTGATCTCTGAGAGCCCGACCCAGCCACGGGCCGTATCATCCAGCGGGTAACGGGCGGCGAGCCATTCCTCGCTCGAGGGCTTGTAGGCGACCAGCTTCACCTGACCCTTCGGATCGTCCTTCCATTCACGCTGAATGGCCATCACGAGCATTTGCTCATCGCCCTCGCCAACGAGAGTGACGCCCTCCATGCCGAAGCGTATCTCATGAGCCAGCAGTTCGGCGGGCAGGGTAATCTCATCGGTGATTTCGCCGTCCGCATCGACGCGCATCAGCGCGTGCGGAATGAGGCGGTCGGTGCGCCCTTCCGAAGCGAGCCAGAAGCCGCCCTCTCCGTCACTGACGATACCTTCGAGGTCGAGCTTCTGCGCGGGTGCGCCGCCCCGCTTTACGACAATCTTTCGCGTGATGGTGGCCGGCGTATCCGTAGCGTCGATTTCGAAGATTGCCGGTTCGGCGGAATAGAAGGAGTCTGAAACCGCATAGAGACGGCCCGGCTCGGCGGGATCGGCGGCAAGGCCGGAGAGCGCTCCCCAGCCAATCGGCGCACCATCATTCATCACGGATTTGATCATCGGATAATCGGGCGCACCGTCGCCCAGCTCGTAAAGCATTACGTGCGAGCGTGCTCCTCCGTCTTCAGCCAGATCCGTTTCGTTGGCGGTCACCAGAAGGTTGCGTTCCGGAATTGCCAGCACGCCCTCCGGGGCCACGCCCGATGGTAGCACCTGGACGAATTCCGGCGCGTCACCCGTATCGCGATAGACAGCCACCAGCGAGGCGCGCTCCAAGGCCACGAAGAAGTAGCGCTCGTCGCCATAGGTCGCCGCTTCCATTCCCTCGGGCTCCGCGCCTTTGGAATCGGAGCGTTTGTCGGGGTAGTGGCCGGCGAGAGCTGCCTGGTGCTCGAGATCGGAGCCGGAATCGTAGAGCACCTCGCCCGCCTTGGAGAAAATGGTGAAGCTGCGCGAGCCGCCCTCGTAATCACCCTCATTGGCCGCTACCAGGCGCTCGTCGTCCAGCCATTTCACGGCATCGGGCTCGCGCCGGATGCCTTCGCCCGACTGATCGAAGCGCAGCGCGCCATCATCGAGCATATCGGCATTCTTGATGCTACCGGCGCCGGCGGAGAAGTGGCTCACCACCTCGCCGCTCTCCGCCGAGACAATGGCGATGTGGTTGTTCTCCTGCAAGGTGACGGCGATCTCGCCCGCCTCGTTGTAGTCAACGAATTCGGGCTCCGGATCTTCACTTGCGATCTCGGCCAGCCCGGTCAGGGCAACGGTCTTGACGTTGTCACAGTTCGGCATGCCCTCCTCCAGCGAGAAGATCTGCAGCGCCCCCGCCGGCATCTGCGGAATAACACCGTCGTTCATATCTTCGTCGCGCTCGTTTTCGATCGCGACGGCCAGAAAGCGGCCGTCTTTGCTGGTGACCACCGAGTCTGGTTGGCCGGCCAGTTCGCAGGAGGGCTCAGCCGTGCGATTGGCGATGTCGATCACCAGGAGGCTGCCGGAAGGGTCGGTATAGCTTTCCGACGTGTTGACGGCAGCAATTGCCTTGTCGGCGGCTACGGTGACCGAGGTGGGCTCGCCGTCAACCTGTAGGATGCCCAGAGCCTCGGGGGTCGCGGGGTCGGTGATGTCGATGAAGCCAATGGCGCCGAGGGGGCTGTCGGAATAGATCAGCGTATTGCCGTCCTCGCTCGCCGTGATGATCTCGGAGGAGGTCTCGGTAGCCGGATCCATATCGGCCGGCAGGTTCTCCTCCACCGCAAAGGTGGCGATGCGGTTGAACGCCGTGTCGGCCAGGGCCGGCATCGCCGTCGTTGCCGAAAGCACCGATACGAACGCACACAGCAGCGATTGTCGTCTCATCCATGTTCTCCGTCAGTAAATGGAATAGCGCTTAGTGGCCGAGGGGGATTGCAGGCGCGCGACGGATAGATGACGCTTCGATGACGACTCCTGTGGAGGTCTCTCCAGACTTTTCTTGCCTCGAAGAACGAATGCTCCTATATAGCGGGCATTCCCAATATCGGTGGCAATGACCACCGCCCGCGTGGGGACGCGGGCGAACACAGGATTATTTGCAATGGCCAATTCGCTTCTTATGCCTAAGGCGACCGCCGTTTGGCTGGTGGACAACACCGCATTGACGTTCGATCAGATCGCCGACTTCTGCAGGCTCCACCCGCTGGAAGTAAGTGCGATTGCCGATGGCGACGCGGCGCAAGGTATCAAGGGCATGGACCCGGTGATGACGGGACAGCTCACGCGTGAGGAGATCGCGCGCGGCGAGGCGAACCCCGACCATAAGCTCAAGCTTTCGGAGCCGAAGGTGCGGGTGCCGGAGAGCAAGCGCAAGGGGCCGCGCTACACACCGCTTTCCAAGCGCCAGGACCGGCCGAACGCGATCCTCTGGCTGGTTCGTAATCATCCCGAGCTGAAGGATGCGCAGGTTTCGCGCCTTGTGGGCACCACAAAGTCGACCATCGAGCAGATCCGGAACCGGACGCATTGGAATTCGGCCAATCTGGTGCCGATGGATCCGGTGACACTTGGTCTGTGCTCGCAGATCGATCTCGACCTGGAAGTCGGCCGTGCTGCGCGCAATCAGCCGCCGGCCGCACCCACCGGTGATACCCTGCTGCCGGCTTCCGAGACCGAAGACCTTCCGATGGAAGAGGGACGGCCGGAAGACTCCGGATCGCAGGATGAAGAGCTCGACGCAGACGCGGTCTTTGCCAAGCTGTCTTCGCTCAAGTCAAAAGACGAGGACGACGACGAGGGCGAGGACAAAGAATAGGGACTCAGCCGCAATAGCCGACGCGCTTGCCGCCCGCATAAGGGCGCGCGAGCGCGTTCGCCAGCAAGTATCCGGACACGGATTTACCATCCGGTGCAGACACATCGGCCAACACGCGTCCGAAGAATTTGTCACCCGTAATATTGCGGATGGTCACGATGCGCTCGCCGATCAGTGCTTCCAGTTCATCTCGTGATTTATTCCCGGCCTGCTTTTCTGCAGTGCAGCGCGTCCTCACTTCCGGCGCATCCACGCCGCGAATACGCACGCTGACCATCACCGTGTGACCTGGCCAGATTCGCGCCTCGGCAACGAAGGTATCCCCGTCTATCACACGCTTCACCTCCGCCTCCACCGGGCCGGCGATTGCTTCGGCAGCAAAGGCGTGCGCTTCGGCAACGCTCGAAACGAAACCGGCAATCGCGAGCAAACTGAAAATACGGCAGGCCATACCAGGAAAATATTCCTCTTATGGCGCGAAGGCAAGCGAATGTTCACATATCTTCTTTGCGTCGCGCTGCCCGCGCCCGTACGACGAGGGATACGCCAGCCTAGAAGTCGCTGGCGATCCCCTTGACCTCCCAATCGCCATAGCGCGCGGGATCGGGTCCTTCCCGTCCGCCCACCTCGCGTGGCGCCTGGGTTTCCTGCGCGGCGTAATGGCGGCGGCGCTCTTCGGCTTCCTTCAACGCCCGCTTTGCCGGCGCGGACAACTCCTTACGGCGAGGTGCGGTTTCGGCATTTCTCTCGGCTTTCTCGCTCAATGTCTTTCACCTGGTTTAAAGCGCGGCCATTTGTTGAATATGCATGACGGCATTCCCATCATATAGGCAAGTCAAAATCCAAGTCACAATTCGTGACCAAAACGGTGTGTATCTTCCGCCCCACCACGCGTTTTAACCGGTCGGGCAGTGATTCGGAGCCACTCGGATGAACATGATTCGTACGGCAATGCTTCTGGCGTTCATGACCGCGCTGTTCATGGGCGTGGGCTATCTCGTGGGCGGCACGGGCGGCATGATGATCGCCTTTGTCGTCGCCGCCGGCATGAACCTGTTCAGCTATTGGAATGCCGAGAAGATGGTGCTCAAAATGCACCATGCGCGCGAAGTGGATGAGCGCAGCGCGCCGGAGTACTACGGGATCGTGCGGGATCTTGCGCGAAATGCGGGGCTGCCCATGCCCCGCGTCTTTATCATCGAGAATCAGCAGCCCAACGCGTTTGCGACGGGCCGCAATCCGGAAAACGCGGCTGTGGCCGCGACCACCGGCCTGCTTAGCCGGCTCTCGCCCGAGGAAGTGGCCGGCGTCATGGCGCACGAGCTCGCCCACGTACAGAACCGTGACACGCTGACCATGACCATCACGGCAACGATTGCCGGCGCCATTTCCATGCTTGCCAACTTCGCGCTGTTCTTCGGCGGTGGGCGCAACAACAACCCGCTCGGTTTCATCGGAGTCCTGATCGCCATCATTGTGGCCCCGCTCGCTGCGATGATGGTGCAGATGGCCATCAGCCGCACGCGCGAATACGCTGCCGACCGACGCGGCGCAGAAATCTGTGGGCAGCCTCTATGGCTCGCCTCTGCGCTCAATAAGATCGCGCGCAGCGCACGGCAAATCGTTAATGAAGATGCTGAGCGCAACCCCAGCACTGCGCATATGTTCATCATCAATCCGCTGTCGGGCCAGAACATGGATAATCTCTTCTCAACACACCCCGACACGGGCAACCGGATCGCGGCATTGCAGGCAATGGTGCAAGGTGGAGGCACGGCCAGCGCACCGTCTGCCGGCGGTTCCGGAATAGAGGGTCCATGGGTCCAGGCGCGCCGCCAGCGCAAAGGTCCGTGGTCGTGAGCGCGACAACGGACCGCCGTGCTCAGCCCGCCCGGAAGAAGCGCGCCAGTCAGCAACCGAGCCAGGAGAGCAAAGCCGGTCTACGCGCCCGTCAGACGGCGGTGAAGCTGCTCAGTGCGGTGGTGGACGCACATACGCCTCTCGATGCGTTAACAGACGGCGAGCATGGGCATCCGCACTATCTTTCGCTGGAGGTTCGTGACCGGGCCCTCGTCCGCGCCATTCTCGTTAGCGCGCTGCGCCATCGATCCACGATTGACAAACTGTTGAGCGAACGTCTGCAAAGATCATTGCCGGCCAATGCGCGCTCGCTTTCGCACATTCTTCATGTGGGTGCGGCCCAGATCCTTTTCCTCGACGTGCCCGACAGCGCGGCTGTCGATCTGGCCGTCACCCAGGCCAAGGCCGACCCGCGGACGGTACGCTTTGCCAGCCTGGTCAATGGCGTGTTGCGCAATCTCGCGCGCGGTAAAGCCGATGCGTTGCCAAAAGCGCTGGCGGGAACGCGCGATGCACCGCAATGGCTGATCGAGCGGCTCGAGGCAGCATACGGCACCGAGTTGACCGATGCCATTTTAGAAGCCCACCGTCACGAGGCGCCGATCGATCTGACGGTCAAATCCGAGCCCGAGATCTGGGCGAAGCGTCTTGGCGGGATCGTCATGCCAAACGGGTCCGTTCGGCTTGACCGTTTGGACAAGCCTGTACCCGAACTCGCCGGCTATTCGGAAGGCGCGTGGTGGGTGCAGGATGCTGCGGCCAGTCTTCCCGCCCGCCTCCTGGGAAACGTTTCGGGCCTGAAAGTTGCCGATCTCTGCGCCGCACCGGGCGGCAAAACGGCGGAGCTTGCTCATGCCGGCGCGCAGGTGACTGCCGTGGATCAGTCCGCAAGCCGCCTGAAACGCCTCGAGTCAAATCTGGCGCGTCTCGGTCTGGAAGCGGAGATCATCAAGGCGGACATTCTGAATTGGCCGCCGGAAATGCTGTTCGATGCGGTCCTACTCGATGCGCCCTGTTCGTCCACCGGCACGATCCGGCGCCATCCGGATGTGCTGTGGACAAAAACGCCGGACGACATTTCCAGGCTGGCGCACCTGCAAAAGCGCCTGCTCGAGCGGGCATTTGAGCAGGTAAAGCCCGGCGGAACGGTGGTCTTCGCAAACTGCTCGCTTGTTCCGGAGGAGGGGGAAAACCTGGTTGCGGAAGTTATTGCCGAACGAAACGATGTGGAACTCGACCCCGTCCACCCCGCCGAGCTGCCCGGCGCAGAACAATTCGTTACCCCTCAGGGCTTCCTGCGAACACTGCCCGTGAGCAACGAGGAGCGCGGACGGCTCAACAATGTGGATGGCTTCTTCGCAGCGCGGTTGAAACGCGCAAAATAACAAATTCTCCTTCGCACAAACTCTTGAATCATCTAGACTCTTGGGTGGGACAATGCTCCAGCGGCACATGGCGGAGCAGCATTCACTAGGTGCGGTTTATCGAATGGCCAGCGGTTTCAATCCGCAATTGTGGGACCTAGCGGCCCGCCAGGCATGGCGACGCGTGCGGCGTCGTCTGCGGGCGGGGCCAGCCTATCGCTGGCGCTATACCGGACGTACGCCCGAAAGGCTGCTCATAGCCCCGCCCGACTTGCGGCTCGCCGATCCCCAGATCGCGCGTGAAATCTATCATGGACGTTTTCTGCTGGCCGGGCAGTTGGTGGAAACCGGTGGTCAATCGCCCTTCCAAATGGACGTGCGCAACCAGGCCTGGCTCGAAGAGCTGCATGGTTTCCGCTGGCTGCGGCACCTGAATGCCGCCCGCAGCGATCTTGCTTCTGCTAACGCTCGCGCGCTCGTTGCCGATTGGATCGGTACTCACGGCCGGCGGATCTCCGGCGTGGCCTGGAACCCGGCCGTTGTCGCCCGCCGCATTATCGCTTGGCTCCAGCATTCGGCCGTCGTGCTCCAAGGAGCGGATCTGGCCGCCTATCGTCAATTTCTCAAAACGATCGCCATTCAGGTTCGCTTTCTGCGCTCCGTTGCAGGGGAGATGCCGGATGGCGAGGAAAAGCTGCGCGCCCGCATGGCCCTTGCCTTCGCCGCCCTCTCGCTACCGACCCCGATATCGGCCCTGCGCAATGCCACGCGGAATTTGAGCAGCGAGCTTGAACGGCAGATCCTGCCCGACGGCGGTCACAGCTCGCGCAATCCCCGCGCCATCATTGAGCTTTTGGCCGACCTCCTGCCGCTACGCCAGACCTATGCCAACCAGTCGGAGCCGCCCTCCGAGGCCCTCGTGGGCGCCGTGGAGCGCATGCTGCCGGCCCTCAGGTTCTTCCGCCATCGCGACGGCACGCTGGCCCGCTTCAACGGCATGGGGGTGACGGTCCATGACCGCGTGGCCGCCATCCTGCGCCATGACGATACGGTCGGCGCTCCGCTGTCACACGCGCCTTATTCCGGCTACGAGCGGTTGGCCACCGGCACCACGACGGTCATCGCCGACACCGCCGCGCCACCCGCGCCGGAACTGTCCAGTATGGCCAATGCCGGGTGTCTGTCCTTCGAGATGTCGTCGGGGCGCCACCAGTTCATCGTAAACTGCGGCGTCGACAGCTTCGGCGAGGAAGCTTTCCGCCCTCTCGCGCGGGCAACAGCTGCCCATACCACGGCTACCGTCAATGACACCTCACAAGCCCGCTTCGCTCTGCCCGCCGGCTGGGACGACTGGATCGGCACACCACTCGTTAAAGGTCCCCGCAGTGTAGCCTGCCGCCGCATCGACGATGCCGGCATGCTGGGCTTCATCGCCAGCCACGATGGCTATGCCGACCGGTTCGGCCTGATCCACGAACGCAGGCTGACCCTCTCGCCGGATGGCCTGCGGATCGATGGGGTGGATCGTTTTCACCGACCCGATGGCAGCGCGCCGGAACAGAGTGCGGTCGTTGCCCTGCGTTTTCATATCCACCCGGATATCGAGCTTTACCGGGATGACGAGGGCATGCTTTATCTCGCTGGCGAAGGCACCGACACGTGGTCCTTCTCCTGTGACGGGCTGGAGCCGGTGGTTGAGGAATCCATCTTTTTCGCCGCCGTCGCCGGCCCGTGCCGCAGCCGGCAAATTGTGTTGCACCTCAACGCCGTAGAACGAACGCAGGTGCCTTGGCGGTTGACGTGCACCTATCGGAGCACGGCGCGCAGCAACTTGCCTAGCTAGGGTCATCCCATACATTTTCGTGTGCACATACCGGAACGCCGGTCCAGGAACTGTCCTGAACCGGCGCCCGATATCACTTGCCAGAAGCGAAGCGATGCCCGAGTTGGTTCGATCCGGCCACGACCCCGTGGGCGGGGGGGCTTGGGGTACGGTGCCGTTTCCGAATCGAACCTTCTCAGGCAACGCGCGGATGGTCGCTACAAAATCAGGCGGGAGCTTGGACAGAAAATGGCGAGAATGCGGCAGGTCGGTCACCATATCCAACACCTCGTTTTTCTTTCGTGAGAACGGAGGGGTCGTACCCGCTGTAGCAGGGGTTGCAATTCGCCCCATGGCGGGTCACTTTTCCTTTACAAAACTGTCAAAGGGCATGCGGAATGACCGAATTTGGAAGCGGTGGGGAGGATCGAGACGATTCCTCAAAGCTCATCTCGTTCAGCGAGGCACGGCGGGCCCGGCTGAACGTTCCGGTTACATTTCACCGCCGAGAGTTGGACAAGATCCTCCGACTTTACGGGCAGATGGTCGCGGCGGGAGAATGGCGCGACTACGCAATCGACCATTTGAAGGACAGGGCCGTCTTTTCGGTTTTCCGCCGAACGAGTGAGGTGCCGCTGTTCCAGATCGTCAAGGACCCGAAACTCGCACGCAAGCAGGGCGCCTATAGCGTCGTTGCAGCATCGGGCGCCATTCTCAAGCGTGGGCACGATCTTGATCGTGTGCTGACGGTCTTCGACCGCAAGCTGCGGCTTGCGGGGACCTGATCACCGCGGCCGCTTGAACATCTTGTCAGCCGACGATTCCGGGTCCGGCGGTTTCGATGCACCGCCATTGAGCTCAAGCTGCATGAAGGTGGTGTCGAGCCAGCGGCCGTGCTTGTATCCGCTACCTTCGAGTACGCCCGTGTGGCGGAAACCGAGGGCCTCGTGCAGGCGTACGGAGGCGCTCTCAGGCGAGCCGTCGCCGATCACCGCGGCGATCTGTCGGAAACCGAGCGTCCGGCACTCTTCGATAAGTGCCGACATCAGGCGCCGGCCAATACCGCGCCCTTGCGCGTCCGGGGCTATATAGATCGAATCCTCGACCATAAAGCGATAGGCAGGGCGCTCCCGAAACGGTCCCGCATAGGCGTAACCGAGGACGCGGTTATCCTCCTGCGCCACAAAAAAGGGATAGCCGCGCGAGACGAGCCCGTCAAAACGGCCTTTCATCTCCTCGCGATCCGGCGCGACGAGTTCGTAGCTTGCGGTGCCATTCTCGACCGCGTCGGCATAGATCCGGGTTATGGCATCGATATCGCTCGGTTCGGCCGGGCGGACCGTAACAATGGGCATGGCGCTTATTCTAAACTGCGATTTTGCAGCTTCATCGCACGCGTCGCGGCAAAAGAAAAGGGCGGCCCGTAGACCGCCCTTCTATCCGATTATCAGCCTGCCATTACTCGCGATTGCCGAGGAACTGGAGCATGAACATGAACAGGTTGATGAAGTCGAGGTAGAGCCGTAGTGCGCCCATGATGGCTTTGCGGCCGGCGACGAGCTGGCTGTCGCCCTCGTAATACATTTCCTTGATCTGCTGCGTATCGTAGGCCGTCAAGCCGGCGAAAATCAGCACACCGATTACGGAGATCGCGAACTGCAGTGCCGAGGAACCAAGAAACATATTGACGATCATCGCGATGATCAGGCCGACCAGCCCCATGAACAGGAAAGAGCCCATGCCCGAAAGGTCACGCTTGGTTGTATAGCCCCACAGCGACAGCGCACCGAAGGACGCAGCCGTGATAAAGAAGGTCCGCACGATGCTCTCGCCCGTATAGACAAGAAAAATCGAGGACAGCGACAGTCCCATCACGCCCGCGAAGACCCAGAAGGAAGTCTGCGCAGCCGATACGCTCATCTTATGAATGCGCGCGCTGAGGAAAAACACCAGTCCGAGCGGCGCGAGCATGACCACCCAGCGTAGCGGGCTTCCATACATCACCTGTGCGAATGCCGGGTTCGTCATTGCCATCTGTGCCGTGGCGAAAGCCGCCACGCCGGTGATCGTGAGACCCAGCGCCATCAGGTTGTAAACCCGAATCATATAGGCTCGCAGGCCCTCGTCTATGGCCGCGTCCGCGCGTGCGCCGGGCGCCACACGGGCCTGATAATTACGAAGATCAGCCATGTATTCCTCTTCTCTTGCTACTCTCCCGTCGGGTGTCGGCCACACGGCCGCTCGCCGCTGGCGGGAGTCCAGCATGCGTAGCATGAATATGATGTGTCTTCGGCCTGAGGGCAAGACCTGTTCGCACGCAAAAAGAACATGCTCGCCCGCAGTCGATTCGTTCTCGCTCGCCTGGATGGGATGTGCCGAGTGTTAGCCGGGCATCGTTTCCTGGAGCGAGTAGTGGATGCTCTGAAATATGATCCGCCCGTTCTCGATGACGAAGCTGTCGGCCCCGTCTTCGACGCTGCGGCCGGGTTCGCGCGCCCGCCACTCTATGAAGGCGAACGGCCCGTCAACCAATTTGAGGGGGAAGATGTACTCGTCCGGAACATGCTCGCGCAACATCCGGTTGAAGCTACGCACGGCGTCGTGTCCTTTTCTCATTCCCTTGGCGGTCATAAGGACGACATCGGGCGCGAAGTTGCGTTCGATGTCGTCCTCGATACGACCGGCCATCCTGCATTGCAGATGGTCTTCGAGCACCTCAGCTGTCGATCTCTTCGACAGATTCATTCGGTCACCGTTTCGCCGCTTCGGGTGAGACTTCCTCGCGCATGAGATAGGCACGCGTGATCTCCGACATGTGATCTTCAAGCCAGGATGCCATCGCTTCCTCCTCGCGGCAGATCTCTTCGCATACGCGTGCCGTTTCAGTATCGCCTGCAGCTTCGGCCGCCGCGACGAGCATTCGGTAAGAGCCGATCTCCATATGTTCGAAGGTGTAGCTGGCCAGTATTCCCTTGGCGACCTCATCGTCGGCGAGTGCGCCACCCACGCCTTGCATCATGGCCGAGAACTGCCCGGCGATGTCCTTCATCCCGGATGCGGATGTGTTCCGCGCGGCCAGCCGCGTTTCGAGTTTTTCCTTTTGCGAGCGCGTCTCGGTGATGTGCCGCTCGATCCGTTCTTTCAACTCGGGATAGTTCTCGATCCTGCGTGCCTGCGCTTCCAACATCTGCTCGGCCTGCTGCTCCATCGCATGTGCATCGCGCAGCCATTGGTTCAGGCGTTCATCGATATCTGCCATTTCCCTGTCTCCTTTACTGCCGCAGGTTTACAAGGCTAAGTCACTGACCATATCCAGGTGCTCCTGCAATGTAGGAAGCGTCGCTTCAGCGAAATCTCCCAGTGCACCTTCTTCGGTGGCAAAGCTCTCGAACAACGCGATCGCTTCTTCATGCGCGGTGATCTGCATCTGGAGATATCGATTGTCGAAGATATCCGCCGATGCGTCCTGAAGGCGCTCCATAAGCTGCTGATGGCGTTCATCCAGCGTCTGCGGAATATCGGTGATACCGTCGGCTTCGGCCGCCTGCGTCAGTTCCTCGGATGCCGTGGTATGATCGTCGATCATCTGCTGGGCAAAATCGCGTATATCGGGATCCTGTGCACGTTCCAGAGCGATCCGGCTGGATTCGATCTCGAACATGTTCGAATGCGCCGCCATGGTTACGAACTCCTCGGGAGTACTGGCCGTAACCGCGGGTGTATCGATATCGTCGGAGTCTGCTGTGGTTGTTTCGTCAGCGCTGGGCTCCTGCCCGTCATCTTGCGCCATCGCCGGAAAAGCGAAGAGAAGGGCCAGAGCCGTGCCTGCGGCGAGCATCGTGCGGTACATGTAAGTTCTCCTGTGCGCCATATTGCGTGCGGACCGAACCCCCGTAAGGCGTGCATGTTCCACCGTTCAATGCGGCCTTACATCCATCATAAACCCGCTTTTCGGGCGGGTCGGCAGCCGGTTCATCGGAATGCTCAGATCCTGGTCGGGTACCTCGTAGTCCATCGCAAGCAGGCGCCGTACCGCTTCTGCGGTCAATGCGATCGTCAGCCATTCGCCGGGGCAGCGGTGCTCTTTCATGAATCCGCCGCCACCCTGCGGGATGAAAGAGTAGGCATTTCCCTTCCAGTCGCGGAAACGTTGCGAGCGGAAGGTTTCCGGCTCGTGCCATGTCTCGGGATGGTGATCGGTTCCGTAGAGATCAAGCACGACCCAGTCGCCGGGCGCGAAACGGTGCCTGCGCCAGGTGAAAGGCTCGCGTACGCGACCGCCGATCAGCGGAAAAAAGGGGTAGAAGCGCCGAACCTCCTGAACAAAGGCGGTCAGGGCATCGCTCGCCGGCTCTTTGCCGAGCCGCTCGGCCTCGCCCCTGTTTTCATGAAGAGCATGGGCGGCGAAGATTATGAAGCGGGCGATTGCCACCATCGGCCGCAGGAGGTTGATCAACTCTACAGCGGCAATCTTGGCGTTCAACAACTCACCGGAAAGGTCCCGGTGAAGCGCTAAACGTTCGGCCGGACAGCCGCGGGCCACCGGCAGCCGCCCTTCGCGAATTGCCTGAACGGCGCCCTGCGCCCACCGCTCAGAGCGTGCCCGCAGCAGCCGCGCCCGCAAATAATAGGGTCCGATGCTGCCGGCACCCTCGATCATTGCCGAGAACTCCGCGGTGCGCTGCTCCGGCTGTACCTCGTCGAGCGGAATGCCGCACCAGCGCAAGGCTGTGCGCGTCAGGATCGCGCGCACCTCATCATGCAGGACAATTCTGCTTCCCACCCACGATTCGGCCGCCGTGTTCCACTCGTCTCGAAAGATGGTGACTGCGCGATCCAGGCTGCCGCTGTCCATGAGGTCCATGAACATCTGCTTGCGGTGGCGGTGTTCGTCTCCGTCGAGTGTTTGCACGCTGCCCCGGTCCTGCAGGAGTGTCAGCGTTGTGGGCGGAAGCGCGCCCTGCCGCGTGAAACGGCCTTCCCGGTAGAATTGTCCGGCCGCTGAGGGTCCGCGCATACAGACCACCGGGGAAAGCATCAGCCGCGTCCTGAAAAGATCGTTGTGAAGGTCCTCGCACCGCCGACCGACGAAGAGATACCCTTCTCTCAGCAACGCCAACGTGCTGTCGAACTCGCGGGTGGCGGGGATGGCGGATTGCGATCGCGTCATGAACTCCAATCCGGGAGGCAGGACCGCGCGGCGGAACGGCGGCCGCGCGGTCGACTACCCTCTTCAGGCACTCGATGCTGGCGAGAGGGCGATTTCGATGCGAACAGCGGGGCGCGGATAATTTTTCACCTCGGCGACCCGCGCGCTCGCCTGCATTCCCGCATCCAGAAGCGGCGCCATAATGCGGGATTGGTTCGTCGGCAGATAGCCTATGACACGGCCTTTCAAGGTCGCCACGGCAATTGTGGTTTTGTCATAGTCGCGGTCGTGCACGCGCGTCAGCGCGAGAGGCGCGTTGCGGCCTACCGGCACGGGGTCCGTTCCCAGGAGGTCTCCGACATTGGTCACATAGGTCGAAAGCAATGCCTTGCCCGCCGGTGCGTTTTTTTCTTCGGCCCGCACGCCGGTCAGCGTGCCGGCCAGTCCGCCACCGATTCCGGTGAGAAATAGTCGTCGATCCATTGTTTGTCGGCTCCTATAGCTGCTCTGCCTGAGCGCCGGAATTCGGCCGCGCGCGGCCGAGCTGGGGCTCTTCGCCAACCGGTTCCATCGGCTGCGAGGAGAACTGACCGTTCCCGTCGATCGACTCGCCCTCGCTCCAGCGCCCCTGCACCGGCTCACTGCCGTCCTGCTGGAACCCGAGGTAGGAATAATTGAAATCCTGGTTCTCCTGGTCCTGCGGGAAGCTGTTGGGAATGGGCATGACCTCCTCGAGTCCTCCCATCTCTTCGATCGCGGCCATCCACTGGTTCTGGTGCATGGTGTCGCGGGCGATCAGAAAAGACAGCATGTCCTTCATGCCAGGATCATCGGTCATATTGTAGAGGCGAACCGCCAGGGTGCGTCCGGTCGCTTCGGCCGTGACATTGGCGAACATGTCCGCGCCGAGATTTCCCGAGGCATAGACGTGGGAGGCGTTAAAGGGTACGCCATTGGCATTCTCGGGAAGCGCAGCAAGGCCGGTCGACAGGATATGACGCATGTTCATGCCGTTGAGAACGGCGCCGCCCACCGGGTCGGCGGACGCTTCTTCCTGCATCGAAAGGGGCGCATTCTCCAGGTTAAGTGCCACGGCAGTCGCGAGCATCTCGATGTGACCCAGCTCCTCCGTCGCCGTATTGAGGAGGAGGTCGCGGTATTTCGGATCTCCTCGCGCGCCCCATGCCTGGAACATGTATTGCATCGCAACGCGGATTTCCCCCTCCACACCGCCGATCGCCTGCTGAAGAGCGCGGGCGAAGACCGGATTGGGCTGTTCGACGCGGACGGGATACTGCAGTTTGTTATCAGTGTAGAACATCAAACGCCTCCATTGGGAACATGGCGCCCGAACGAGCGGCGAACAGCATTGTTCCCCCTCAAGTCATACGTTGCGATTTCACCCGCTGGATTTGTCTGGCTTGTGATCGGTCATGGTTTCGCCCGCCACCCTTTGCTTGGCTGGGGGTTTTCTTCCCCTGTGCAGGTCGAAGGCCTCGTCGGTCATCACGCGTGCGCCTCGCTCGAAAGTAACATAGCGCCACAGCCACTGCATCGAAACCATGAGTCGGTGATGAAAGCCCACCAGCAGGTAGACGTGAATGAGCGCCCAGGCGAGCCACGCGAACCAGCCGGTAAGGGCAAAGTTTCCACGCTCGAAAGCGCCGGCATGGCGGCCGATGATCGCCGTATTGCCCCGGCTGTGATATTCGAACGGCTCCAGCGGTTTGCCGTCCTTCAGGTGTCTTGCGAGGCTGCGGCCAAGATGACTTCCCTGCTGCTTGGCCACCTGCGCCAGGCCGGGGAGCGGTTTGCCGTCCTTACCGGTGAAATTGGCCACGTCTCCGAGCACGAAGACGTTGTCCGCTCCACGCGCCTTGAGCGTTTCATCCACGAGCACGCGGCCCGCCCGGTCCGTCTCCGCACCGATCATCGCGCCAAGCGGGGATGCCGCGACACCCGCCGCCCAAAGGACGAGGCCGACTGGAGCGGTCTTTCCACCGAAGGTGATCTCCTCTTCGCGAATATCCTCCACCGGCATCTCGGTGTAGACTTCCACGCCTAGCTTCTCGAGCCGTCGGTGAGCATAGTCGGAGATCTTTTCCGAGAAGGACGACAGAATGCGCGGTCCGGCCTCGATCAGCATGATTCTGGCGCTCTCCGGCCGGACACTCCTGAAATCGCGCGTCAGGGTGAAGCGGCTGAGTTCGGCCAGCGAGCCGGCAAGCTCTACGCCCGTGGGGCCGCCGCCGACCACGGCTATTGTCATCAGCCGCGCCTGCTCATCGGGGTCGATCGTCCGCTCGGCACGCTCGAACGCTAGCAGGGCCTTCGCACGGACTTGCCTGGCATCGGCCAGTGTCTTGAGACCAGGCGCCCGGCGGCCCCATTCGTCGCGCCCGAAGTAGCTGTGCGTCGCACCGGTCGCCAGCACCAGGTAATCGTAATCGACGGTCGAGCCATCTGACAGCTTCAGCGTCTTGCAGCCGGTATCGATATCCTTCACTTCGCCGAGCAGGACCTGAACGCTCTCCTGGCGGCGCAGGACCTTGCGGATCGGCTCGGCAATGTCCGTGGCCGAAAGCGCGGCAGTGGCAACCTGGTATAGGAGCGGCTGGAAGAGATGGTGATTCTGCCGGTCGAGCAACACGACGGGCACGCCCGCACGTCCCAGTTCCTTGGCCGCCTGAAGTCCGGCGAAGCCGGCCCCGACGATGACAATGCGCGAGGCTCGAGAAGCGACCGGCTGTGCCGGCGGCATGTCTTCCCTGATACTCAATCTGGAGCCTCCGGTGGAATTGCTTTCAGTTCAACATAAAACCTTAGGATGCGCGAGCCGTAGAAGGCCCACGTGAACCCGTTCCGTCCTGACGGACCAACGGATCGATGTGCGCCTTGTTCCCTCGGTGTGCGGTGAACCGTGGAACACATGGCCATGCTGTGCGGTTCGTTGGGCTTGGCCGTTGACACTGCATCGGGGAACATCGCATGGGCATGGCACGATATGCGTTTTATAGCGGGAGTATGGCAGGGATTGCCTGCGTAGCGGCTCTGGCCATTGCGGCGCGATGCGAGGGACGCAGCGCCTTCCAGCCGATGAACGCCACCAGCCACTGGATCTATGGCGAAACCGCTGCTTCCGTCACACGGTTCGATCCGCGCCGGACCGGCGTCGGCGTGATCACCAATATCGCTGCGTGCTTCTTCTGGGCGCTTCCGCTTTCGCTCTGGCTGAAGGCCGGTCCGCGGCGTCATCCTCTTCACCTGCTGTCTACGGCATCCGCACTTTCCGCCTTCGCCGCCTTCTTCGATTACCGGGTCGTTCCGAAGCGCCTCAGGCCGGGATGGGAGCGTGCGATTTCCCGGCGGTCGATCGCTGCCGTCTTCGGCGCGATCGCCGGGGGAATGGCTGCAGGTTCATGGGTAGCCCAGAGAAGACGCTTTCCGGCCGCGTGAGTAAGTACCTTACACCGGCGGTCGCGGGTGTCATGGCTCCGGAACTTTCACTGGCGCTGTCGGTTTGGGGCCCAACGGAGCACGAGTTTGATATGCAAAGGCTTGTTTTCGGAGCACTTTCAGGGCGCGGACGGCGGCGATGTGACGAGTAGAAGATGAGGTTTTGATGGAAAAGAATTTTCCGTTCTGGTCCGACGAGGTGGAAGCGCCAAGCTATCCTGCCCTGGGCGAAGATCTCGAGGTCGATGTCGCCATCGTGGGCGGCGGTATCGTGGGCATGCACTGTGCCTACCGGCTGAAGGGGTCGGGACTGCGCACGGTGGTGCTCGAGGCGCGGAGGATCGGCCAGCAGGCCACCGGGCGTTCAACTGCCAAGGTGACGACCCAACACGGGCGCAAATACGAAAAGCTCATCCGGTCGTTCGGCCGCGAAGGCGCATTGGCCTATGCCGACGCCAATGAGGGTGCCATCCTCGAGATCGCTCGCCTGGCCGAAAGCATGGAAGGCAAAGCGGGGCTCGAGCAGCGCGACGCCTATATTTATGCCGTTGACGACAAGGAGGCTCTGCAGCTCGAACAGGAGGCGGAAGCCGCCCGTTCGCTCGGTCTTCCTGCCGATCTGGTGCATGATGCCGGGCTGCCGTTTCCCACCACGGCGCTGCTCAAGTATCGCGGTCAGTTCCAATTCGATCCCTATCGATACATTCTCGGACTGGCCGGGTTGGTGGGCCATGAGACGCCGATTTACGAGCAAAGCAGGGTCACCAGTTGGGGAGAAGGTTCACGCTGCCATCTGGAAGTGAATGGCCGAACCGTCACGGCGCAGCACGTCATTTTTGCCACGCAAATGCCGATCATCAATGAGGGTTTGCATTTCGCCAAAGCCTTTCCTTTTGCTCACCCCATTGTGGCCGCACCGCTGCCGCCGGATAGGCGACTCGATGGTATGTTCATCAGCGTGGGCAGCCCCTCCCATTCGCTGCGGACCGCTGAAAGGGACGGGAAAACCTACCTAATCGCCGTCGGTGGGGAGTACAAAGGCGGAGACACAAAGCAGCAACAGGACATGCTGACGGATTTGCGCGCGTTTCTCCGGCAGCATTTCGGTATCGAAGAATTCTCCCATTGCTGGACGAACGAGGATTTCCGCCCCATGGATGGCGCCGCCTTTGTCGGACCGGCCGAGCGCGATAGCAAGCTGTTGGTCGCAACGGGCTTCGACGCCTGGGGAATCAGTCAGGGAGTAGTGGCTGCGGACATTTTGGCCGATCGTCTTCTGGGCAGGACCAACGAGGCCGCGATGCTGTTTGATTCAACGAGAATCAAACCGGTTTCGGGGGCTGTCGAATTCACCAAAGGCAATCTCGAAGCGGCGGCAAACCTGTTTGGCGAACGTCTTCTGCAACGTGCCTCCGTTCCGGTGAAAAGCATTGCACCAGGGGAGGCGGGGATCGTTTCTCACGGCGGCGACCTGCTTGCCGTGCGGCGGGATGAGAAGGGAACGCTGATCGCCCATTCGGCGGTGTGCACGCATATGGGTTGCGCTCTTGGATGGAATGCGATCGACCGGACCTGGGATTGCTCCTGCCATGGTTCCCGCTTCGATGAATTGGGCGAAGTCATTTCCGGTCCCGCCGTTGCGCCCCTGCAGCAACGCTCTGCGCCGGATGAGGACGACGAGGGTGCATGAGAATTATGGTCACAGGCGCGTCCGGCCTGATTGGCTCGGCCATATGCGCGCGCCTTTCGGAGGAAGGACACGAGGTGGTAGCGGTGGTGCGGCCCGGCAGCGGTCCGGTTCCGTCCGGAGTTGCCGCCGTGGTCCCGGTCGACGTGGCGCAGGCGGTGGGTGTTCGGGTCTGGCTGCCGCATCTGAGGGGTATTCAGGCAGTCGTCAATTGCGTCGGCGCTCTCCAGGAGAATCCGCGCGAGCACCCTGAGAGGGTGCATGCGACCGGCGTGGCAACGCTGTTTCGGGCCTGTGAACAGCGCGGTATTCGCCGGGTGATCCACTTTTCAGCCATTGGCGTGGACCGAGAGCAGCCTTCTGCCTTTTCCGCCAGCAAGCTCAGAGGGGATCGGCTTCTCATGGACCGCGATCTCGATTGGGTGATCCTGCGGCCTTCAGTGGTGCTCGGTCGTGCGGTTTTTGGCGCCAGCGCCCTGTTTCGCGGGCTTTCCGCCTTGCCGCTTCTGCCGCAAATGAACCAAACCGGTCCGCTGCAGGTCGTCACACTGGATGACGTCACCGCCACAGTGGCTTTCTTCGTGCAGCCTTCAGCCCCGTCCCAGATGACCGTGGAACTCGCCGGCCCCGAGCGGCTCTCCATGTCTGATGTGGTTACACACTACCGAAGGTGGCTCAGCTGGCCACCGGCAAAGAGATTCGTTCTGCCGGATTTCCTGGCCAACCTGCTCTACCGCGCCGGCGACTTTGCAGGTTGGCTCGGCTGGCGACCTCCGGTGCGCAGCACGGCGCAAAAGGAGATCCGGCGCGGCGCGATCGGCGACCCCGAGCCATGGAAAGAGATCACCGGCATAGAACCCTCCACCCTGTCCGGGCACCTGGCGCGGGATCCCGCCAGCGTTCAGGAGCGCTGGTTCGCCAAGCTCTTTTTCCTGAAGCCCGTCATATTCGTCGTCCTATCGCTTTTCTGGCTGGCCACCGGCATTATTTCGCTCACCATCGGCTATACGGAAGGCGTGGAACTGATGCTGCGAGCGGGCACGGGACCGCTTGCCGGACCCGGGGTGGTCGCCGGCGCGCTGGCGGACATTCTCATTGGCCTGGCGATCGCGCGCCGGTCCACGTCGCGCGCCGGTCTCTACGGAGCGATCGCGTTGGCGCTGTTCTACGTCGTAGCCGGGACAATCCTCCTGCCGGAGCTTTGGCGCGAGCCGCTCGGCCCATTGATGAAGATCTGGCCGATCCTCGTACTGCATTTCGTTGGCCTGGCCATTCTGGAAGAGCGATAGTGATCACCCTTGGCCGGAAGGCGAAGTGCTCGATTCTCGGGGCGAGGGGACAGAGGACCTGATGCTTTATTTCGTACTCAAGTATCTTCATATCATCGGCGCCGCCGTGCTTTTGGGCACCGGCGCTGGAATTGCCTTCTTCATGCTGTTGGCGCATTTGACCGGCAATGCCGTGGTGATTGCCGGCGTCGCGCGCATTGTCGTCATTGCCGATTTCCTTTTCACGGCCACCGCCGTGGTCGCTCAGCCGGTCACCGGCTTCGCCCTCGTCTGGTACTTGGGTTATCCTCTCAGTGAAGACTGGATCGTCCTATCCCTGCTTCTTTATATACTCACTGGCGCCTTCTGGCTTCCCGTCGTGTGGATGCAGGCGGAAATGGCGAGACTCGCCACAGCGGCGGTGAAACAGGAAACGCCGCTTCCCGAGCGCTATCATCGCTTGTTTTGGCTCTGGTTCGCCTTTGGTTTTCCCGCCTTCGGTGCCGTACTTCTTATTTTCTGGCTGATGATCGTCCGCCCCGTCGAGATATGGTGAAGGTTGTCCTATCTCCGGAAAGACAGAATGGAGGATTGGAATGAGCCGCTTTCTGATCGTATTGGGGCTGATCCTGGTTGCCGTCGGAATTCTATGGCCGCTGATCCAAAGGACGGGGCTTGGGCGTCTTCCCGGCGATCTGGTACTTGG
This sequence comes from Chelativorans sp. YIM 93263, assembly GCF_028767125.1. Classification (GTDB taxonomy): domain Bacteria; phylum Pseudomonadota; class Alphaproteobacteria; order Rhizobiales; family Rhizobiaceae; genus Chelativorans. The sequence goes on along the minus strand of NZ_JAKCWP010000001.1, from coordinate 118,372 downwards.
ACGCGAGAATTTCCGTGTCTACATCCCGATCACCACGTCCATCATCGTCAGCGTTGTCCTGACCGTGGTTCTGTGGCTTCTGAACCGCTGAATAAAGCAGGCGGACCGGCGGTTCTTCGCCGATCCTGACCCTGTCAGCTTTTCTGGCTGGAGTTGGGATTCTGGCGGTCCTCCTTCGAGATATCGCCCTTCGATCCCTTGGAGCCGCCGCCCCATTCCTGGGCCTTTCGTGCCTGATTGCCGCCCTTTTCGGAAGGAGCACTCCCTTTCACGCTGCCGCTCGTCGCCTTACGCGACTCGTGTTCGCCATTCTTCTTCATTGGACTAGCTCCTTACGCCCATTTCCTGTGCCAATTCCTCGAACTCACCCCTCACGTCCTTGAGGGTCGGCAGGTCGAGGTCGCGAAGTTTGCGGTTGATCTCCTGCGCCGGTTCCGAGGTCAGATCGTCCTCGTACATCTGGTAGACCTCTTTTGCGGAGTCGTAGTCGTGGAAGCGCTCACGCTCGGCGCGCGTCGCGTCCTGCACATCCTTCAATGCGTTATGCTTGTCCTGAGGATAGGAATCCGGATCGGCGCTCAGCACCGGTTCGAATGCCTTCCTGTCCAGGAAGTTCACCAATTTTTCCTTCGCACCGTCGGCCATTGAAGCCTCCTGTCGATCTGCGGTGGGATGTACCGATCAAATCGACCGTGGCCTCAGAGGTTCCAGCCAGGAACGTGGGAATTGATGGAAATCGGGGGATGCAGAAGCCGCGCCGGGATAGACCTAATCTTTCTCTTCTAATCCTTGGTGAGGTACTCGGCGAATCTCGTAGAGACCCAGAGGTTGAAAATGGAGATGGTCATTTCACGCTGCAGGCGCGGGGACCATGCTGTGCTCCGGTGGGTTTTTGTACTTAATATTCTATATAATAGATAACATATGGCTTTGTGGCCGTGTCAATCGCCACATGGTAGAGCTGACCAAGGGATTCTTATTTACGCTAGAGCAACATGACCGACACTGCACAAACAGAGGCCTTTGGCTTCAGACCGCTTTACCGTCAGGTAAAAGAAAGCCTGGTCCGGCGGCTTATCGAGGGGGAATGGCAGCCCGGTCAGCTCATCCCCTCGGAAATGGAGCTGTCGCGAGAACTCGGTGTCAGCCAGGGCACGGTGCGCAAGGCGCTCGACACAATGCGGGCGGAAAACCTGTTGATACGCCGGCAGGGACGGGGAACCTATGTTGCCGAGCCGGAGCACGGGGATCTTAGGTTCCAGTTTTTCCGTCTTGTTCCCGATGACGGCGAACATGTCTTTCCGGCTTCGCGCACGCTGCGCCGAGTCCAAGCCGAGGCCGACCAAGAGGAGGCGAAGGCGCTGGGGATGCGGCAGAAAGATCCGATCTGGCGTGTCGAGCGAATCCGGATGCTGGAAAACGTGCCGTCGATCATCGAAACGATCTCGTTGCCGGAGGGACGCTTCCCCGGTTTTGATTCGCTGGACGATGTCCCCAATAATCTCTACCGCATTTACTCGCAGCGCTGGGGAATCACGATCGGCTCTGCGACGGAACAGCTAAAAGCGGTTGGGGCGAGCGTTCGAGACGCTAAGCATTTGGACTGTCGGTCGGGCCACCCGCTTCTCAGGATCGCGCGTACGGCCTTCGATCTGGAACGCAATGCCGTCGAGTTGCGCGTCTCGCGCTGCCTGACCGAGGACGCATATTACCTGTCCGAGTTGAGATAGCAAGACGCTTGCAGCGGGCGTATAAACGCTTTCCGGACGGAAGCGGACCAATGGCGGCCGTCCTATGACGACGCGCCATCCGCGGCCTTTCTGGCTACTCTACCTGTCCGGCGCCCTTCGTGACTTCGGCCATGCTGTCATAGGTGCGGTCTGGCATCTGCTTGAGGATGTCCATCGCCTCAGCGCCGGTGCCGCCCTTCTGGGCATGCCGGATCAGGTCGTCCTTAGTGGCGGGGAAACGGATTCCAGCAAGCTACTTTACCACGTTAGACGGCGAATGTCCGCTTCGGCGGGTCATTGGTCCGCTTCCCTGTCTGTCGTGTCGGATTTCCCGCTATGCGGCCGCCTGTCCGGGTCTGCGATAGGTGCAGGCTGCCGTAATGATTTCAACGATCCCCACAAGGAGATGTGGCCAGACGATTACCGAGGCAAAGCCGAACAGCCACGGTGAAACGGCAAGCAGGAGGCCGCCCGCAACATCGAGCCCGAGGTGCACCGGCATCGGGATCATTCGCACGGCAGCAAATTCATAGTCGGTCAGCAGGCTGTATACGATCACGAAGATGCCAAGAAAAACGGGCACCCATTGAGCCGGCCCGCCATTGGCAAAACCGAAGAGCCAGGGCGCTATGATGAGCAGGATACCGATAAGGTAATCCAAGATGCCGTGTATTCGCGTCGGGATCATCTGCATGTCTGGACCTCCATTTGCAATGCCGACAAAACAAGTGAAGCGCTATAACGTTCCTTCTCGTCGCAGGGTTTTCGCCCGCGAGCTTGACGCCGGACTGTTCAGCATGCGGTAACGGTCTATATGAGGTAGATATGACGTCGAGATCGCATATCGTGACTTCCTTTGCCGGCTTGTGCCGCACCGCACGAGGTGTTTTCTTTCTCTTGACCGCGCTGGTCGGTTTCTTCGGCCTTTCCGCCCCGCTCGCGACGCAGGAAAGCGGCAGCGCGACGGTTCTTCGTTTTAATGGTGCGGTGAGCCCGGCGACGTCCGACTACATCACTCGCGGGCTGGAGGATGCCGCCGAACGCGGCGCGGAAATTGTTATCCTGCAAATGGACACGCCCGGTGGGCTCGATACGTCCATGCGCGAGATCATCCGTGCAATCCTCGCTTCACCAGTTCCGGTGGCAAGCTTCGTTGCGCCGTCTGGCGCCCGCGCGGCGAGTGCGGGCACCTACATCATGTATGCCAGCCATGTGGCCGCGATGGCGCCCGGTACCAATCTGGGCGCGGCCACGCCTGTTGCCGTTGGCGGGGGTGGGGGATTGCCTTTCGGCGGAGGGGAGACCGAGGAGGAGCCGAGCGACCAGGAAGACGCGGAAGATGAAAGCGGTGATACGCCGGCTCAAACGCCCCAGAACGCCTCCGAAACCAAGGCGATCAATGATGCCGTCGCCTATATCCGCAGCCTTGCCAATCTGCGTGGCCGCAATGCGGAATGGGCGGAAAGGGCGGTGCGCGAAGCGGCGAGCCTCTCGGCTTCATCCGCTTTGGAGCAGGATGTGATCGATTTTATCGCCCCCGATATCCCGTCGCTTCTCAACGAGGCGGACGGACGGACGATATCTCTCGGCAACTCGCAGGTCACGCTCGAAACGGAAGGGCTGCCGGTGGAGGAGGTCACCCCGGATTGGCGTACTGAGTTTCTTGCCATTATCACCAATCCCAACATAGCCCTTATCCTGATGATGATCGGGATCTACGGGCTCATCTTCGAGTTTCTCAATCCCGGCGCACTGTTGCCGGGGACCGTGGGCGCGGTTAGTCTCCTGACGGGACTGTATGCAATGGCGGTTTTGCCGGTTACCTATGCGGGTGCTGCCTTGATGCTGCTCGGTGTCGCACTCATCGTTGCCGAGGCGTTCGCTCCGTCGTTCGGCGTGTTGGGCCTGGGCGGCACGGTTGGCTTGGTATTGGGAGCAACGATTCTGTTCGACACGGATGTGCCAGGGCTGCAGCTTTCCTGGCAAGTGATTGCCGCGGTCGGAACCCTCAGTCTCGGAATCACGCTTGTGATCATCCGTTTGGCATGGAGCTCTCATCGCCGCCGGGTGGTCACTGGGGAGGAGCAACTTATCGGCGAGACAGGTACGGCTCAGGACTGGAACGGAACCCGGGGCTATGTGTTCGTCCATGGGGAACGCTGGAATGCCATTTCCACCGAGCCGCTGGAACCCGGCGATGAGATCCGCGTGACCGGCCGGAACGGGCTGGTGTTAAAAGTGGCGGCCGCTGACACGCAGAACTCGGACAGCAGAGGAGAAAACCCATGAACCTGTTTGGTGGCTTCACTTTTTACGCGGTCCTGATCGTCCTCTTGCTGGCCTTCCTTGGCTCGGTGATCAAGATCCTGCGCGAGTACGAACGCGGCGTAGTCTTCACGCTCGGCCGCTTCACCTCCACCAAAGGGCCGGGGCTGATCCTGCTCATCCCGTTCGTCCAGCAGATGGTCCGGGTCGACCTGCGCACGCTGGTTCTCGATGTCCCGGGCCAGGACGTGATCTCGCGCGACAACGTGTCGGTGCGCGTGAACGCGGTACTTTATTTCCGGGTGATTGATCCGGAGAAGGCCACGATACAGGTCGAGGATTTCATGATGGCGACCAGCCAGCTCGCACAGACCACGTTGCGCTCCGTTCTCGGCAAGCACGATCTCGACGAGATGCTGGCGGAACGCGACAAGCTGAATGCGGATATTCAGGAAATACTCGACCGCCAGACCGATGCCTGGGGCATCAAAGTGGCGAACGTCGAGATCAAGCACGTGGACATTGACGAATCCATGGTGCGGGCGATCGCCCGCCAGGCAGAGGCCGAGCGCGAGCGGCGCGCCAAGATCATCAATGCCGAGGGCGAGCAACAGGCAGCGCAAAAACTGCTTGAGGCGGCGGAGATTCTGAGCGGACGTCCGGAGGCCATGCAGCTTCGCTATCTCAGCACACTCAATGTCTTGGCCGGCGAAAAGAACTCGACCATCGTCTTCCCGTTCCCCATGGAGCTCGCCAGTCTCGTGCCCGGCATGGGTAAGTGGAAGGGTGAAGACTGACGTATCTGAAAGCCCGAGACGCTATAGATCGCGTTGGTTCTCGCCGTCGTGTTTCATTCCAATCGTGGCGATCACGGGCAAATGGTCGGATGCAATGCGGGCGGCAGGGTCGGTCCAGCTTTCCAGCAGCATGGTTCTCGGCCGGCAGTAAACGCGGTCCAGAGGGAATAAAGGGTAGAAGGACGGGAACGTTTTAAGGTGGCTGTGCCCCGGGAATAATGCGTTCAGCGTCGTCTGAACCGAGCCGCGTCCCAACCAGTCGTTCAGATCACCCAGAAGCACGGTCGGCTCCGGCCCGGAACGCACGAGGGCAGCCAAAAGCCGCGTCTGATGCCGCCGCTCCGCGAAGCTGAGGCCGAGATGCGCGGCAACGATGTGCAGCGTGCCGGAAGGAGTCTCGGTCGTGGCTTCGATGGCCGCGCGCGGCTCGCGCCGACGATACGAGATATCGTGACAGCACGTCTGCCTCAGTGGCCAGCGGCTGATGATCGCATGGCCGTAGTTTCCGTCAGGCGCCGTAATCAGCCGGCTCTCGATCGCATGGTTTCCGAGTGCGCTGGCAAAGAAGGCGAAATCCTCCTGCGCGGCAGGGTCTGACTTCCGAGAACCCACCTCCTGCAGGGCGATGATATCGGGATCCTGCCGACGGATAAAATCGACGATGCGCTGACGGTCCCGCTGGCCGTCTAGCCCCACGCTCCCGTGAATGTTCCAGGTCATCACGCGAACCACAGCAGGCTTTGTCTCCATTACGCCCGGTGGTGGCTGGAAAGTGCCGGTATCCTTTCGCGTATCCATGCACGCTCAACGCGTGAATGGCAGGATCGTTGTATGCGTCGAGGCCTTTTATCGGATCGAAAAAGGGTGACGCGCATTTTTACCTGGAGCTTTCCAGAAGGATTATCCCGTTTGAGAACATTGAGCCAGCCGGCACCGCGCCTGTCCTTCGGACGCATCTTGCGCTATCTGATTGCCGTTGCGGCGATAGCGTTGGCGATCTTTCTGCTTTACCGCACCTTCTCTCAATATAGCCGGCAGGAACTGGTCGATGCCGTCGCATCCGTCTCGCCAGCCCGGTTGATAGCAGCGCTCGGCTTTTCGGCATGCAGCTATCTGGCCCTAACCGGATTCGATTGGCTGGCGTTGCGCTACGCGGGTCATCCGCTGGCTTATCGCCGGGCGGCACTCGCCTCCTTCACCAGCCTGTCGCTAGGGCACAATATCGGCCTTGCAGCTTTGAGCAGCGGCGCCATCCGCTACCGCTTCTATGCGCGCTGGGGTCTCGGTGCGGAGGAGGTGGCTAAAGTCATCCTCTTCTGCGGGCTCACAGTCGGTCTTGGGTTGTCGGTGCTGGGTGGAATCGGCCTGTTTCTTGCACCCGATGTGGCGCTCCAGGTGATCGGCGTTCCGCGCGCCACGATCTTCCTGGTTGCGGCGGTTTGCCTTGCTTGGCCGACCGCATATGTTCTCTTGGCCGCGGTGCTGGGCGGGAAAGGTCTTCATCTACGAGGGCACCGACTAACAATGCCGTGCTGGAAACTGGCGCTGGCGCAAATAGTCGTGGGCACAGTGAACTTCGCCTTCGTCGCGGCCGCGCTGCATCAGGCGATCGCTGCTATATCGGATGTGCCCTACTTCGAAGTGGCTACCGTTTACGTCAGTGCCAACGTGGCAACCTTGATCACGCATGCGCCCGGCGGCCTCGGGGTGATCGAAAGCGTGGTTCTGTTTCTGATTCCCCAGGCGGAGTTGATCGGGGCCGTGCTCGTTTTCCGCTTTGTTTATTTTCTGCTACCGCTTCTCTTAGGCAGCATCTCGCTCTTCTTGTCCGAAATGCTGCTCTCTCGCACGCCGCGTTCATCCGATCCGTCCTGAGCCGGCCGGTTGTGCCACCAGGAATAAAGCTTTTCGACAAATCCGAAGGGACGTTCCGGGTCTAGCAGGCGTGTACCCGGAAAGGAATGGGTGGGGCCTTTGCCGATCGGTACCGGGCGCAGCCGGCGCGTGCCGCCGTTCAGCGCCTCTATCGCACCGATTACCGAGTTATGCTGTTCGATAGCCGCGCGCATTCGCGCGGGATCAACAGCAAGATGTTCGCCGAGGAGCCGGTCACGGTACTGGCTGATGGTGTGGCGCGTTTCCGGACCATTCGCCTCGATCACGAGATCACATTCGGTGTCGAGCCCGACTGAGCGGTTGTTGAGATTCGATGAGCCGATACGCAGGATCATGTCGTCGACAATCATCAGCTTGGCGTGAACGAGAACTTCACACTCGCTCTCGCCGTCATCGATAACCGGATAATAAACCCGGAGACGGTTTTTCCGGTCGACCTTGCGCAGGCTGCGCAAAAGCCGCTCGCGATTTGCGCCCATGATGAAGCGTTCGATGATGCCGTTTGCATTGAGCGGACCGACGACCACGATTTCCGGCGGATCGGGGCGTGAGAGAACGCCGCTTAGAATCCTGCGCAGGTATTTCGCGGTGAAATACTGCGCTTCGATGTAAACGGATCTCTTGGCGGCCCGCAAAAGATCTTCCGTCAGCGCAGCCGATTCCTCCACCGCCTGTCGCGCATCGAGGGCCGGCAGCGTGCGCGACACGCCGACGGGCACATTGGTGAAGGTGGGAGAAAGTCCGCTTGGCCAGTTTTCGACCGGCTCGACGATGTGGATCTTTTCGCCAGTGCAGGTTTGCCATCTCTCATGTGCGACGATTGCCACCTCCCGGGCAGCAGGGCCATCGACCGCCATCTGCATGTCATGCACCGGCTGGTAGCTGGAGCCGTCGGGGTTTCGACGATTGGGCTCAGATGGCGCGTGGTGCGAGGTGTCCCAGCGCGCAACAGTCAGGTCGATGCCGCCGACAAAGGCCAGTGAATCGTCGATTACAACCATTTTCTGGTGATGCGCGGCGTGAAGCGGGTGTTGCGTATCGAGCCGCAAGTGGATGCGGGGATGGTCCAGCCAGGCGGCGCCGAAAACGAGCGATGTCGCCGCGCCCGGCGCATGTATCGGAGCTAGGCTCCAGACGAGGATGCGGACTTCCAGTTCCGGCTTCTGCTCCACGAGGCGCCGCAGAAGATCTCCAAGCGTGATAGCATCCGGGCCGTCTTGCGGGCGGAGCTGGATACGGGCGTCGAAATCCCAGCCGATGATGAGGATCGAGCGGCTTGCCGCGCGCAACGCGCTTTCCAGCGCCGTGAAATAGGGTTCTCCGTCGATGAGAAGCCCCGCGTGATGCGCGGTCGCGATCCGGCGGCAGTTGCGCCCCGGTGCCAGAACCGCCAAATGCTTGTCATTCAACTGCACATCGTCGCGTGTGTTCACTCCACCGCTCATGCGGAACCCCTATTCAGCGCCTGTCCAGTGGACAACGCGCGCTACGGCAATAGGTTCGCTCAAGCAGGTAAGCAGTGGAACCGATTTAGGATCCTATTCTCAAACATGCCGCCGCCGAAAATGGCGGCGGCAATGCGCCGATTTTGTCCGAGGGCCTATATGCCGAGTCTCTCCTTGGCTTCCTGGAGCGAGGCCATGGAAGCATCGTGGTCACCAGCTTCGTGTTGTTCCTCACCCTGCGCACGAAGATCCCGAACTTCCTGCAGTTCGCCCTCGGTAAGGCTGGAATCAGGAAGCGCGGCATCGATCTCGGCCATCAAGCCTGGACAGGAATGGGCGAGCGCTGATGCGGGAAAGGCCAGTAAGGAAAGCGCAATGAGTGTAGTACGCAGCATAGTATCCTCCCTGCCGGGATTCGGCGTTTCAACCCCAAATCGTACCTTCGTCTCCTTGGGTTGTGAAGAGACCGGCCGCTCACGTTTTCGCGATGGCACGGAATTCGTCGTCTGAACGGGCGACGTTGAGATGCCTGGCAAGCGCAGTAGCGTCGAAGGGCGCGCGGACCTTCGCATCATTGTCGAAGTAGACATAGACATCCCGCCCGCTTGCACGCTTTTTCACCGGATCAGCGATGCGCTCGGCATTGGGCGGGTCATCACCGCGCGCCCAGGCGCTCACGAGATCCGCCCAGCGTTCGAGCGCGACGTCGTCATAGCCGCTTGCGTAGAGCTGTTCCGAGCCGTGCAGGCGGCAGTAGACGAAGTCGGTCGTCAAATCCATCAGCAGCGGCCAATCCGGCGTGTCGGCGCAGACAAGTGCGATCTTGTGGCGTCGCAGGAGGTTGATGAACTCGCTCGCGCGAAAGCTCTCGCTGCGGATCTCTACCGCATGCCGGATCGGACGGTCCGCATCGATATCAAACCACGCGCGGCCGTCCAGTCGGCCGTCATGTTTGCGCGCGAGCTTGGCAGCTTCCTTCGTGCTATGCGGCAACAGCGAGAAGAACCTGTCCAGCCTCTCGGCATCGAATTTCATGCGTGCTGGAAACTGCCAGAGTATAGGGCCGAGCTTCGGGCCAAGCCGCAACAGGCCCGAGGCCATGAAATTTGCCAAGGGTACTTCGGCATCCTTCACCCGGCGCATATGCGTGATGTAGCGCGAGCCCTTTACCGCAAAAACGAAGTCGTCCGGCGTGTTCTCACGCCAGTCGGCAAAATTCTCCGGCCGCTGCATGCGATAGAAGGTGCCGTTGATCTCAATGGAGGGAAAGTGTTCCGCCGCATAGGCGAGTTCCCGCTTATGCGGCAGTTTCTCCGGATAGAAGACGCCGCGCCAGCCTGGATAGGTCCAGCCCGAAATGCCGATACGGATCTTTCCGGTCTTGCCCATGCAGAACCAACAGCACCCACGTGCGAGGGGTTCCACCTGAGTTCGACACTCTCGGCAGCCGACGCTGGAACCACCCCTTCCGGCTATTCGCAGGCCACGAGTCCGACCGGGTTGAACGGCCCGCCCTCGACAAGGAGGCCTTCTGTCGATTCAGCCTGGGAAAGCGCCAGGCTGTAAGGCTCAGGCGGACCTTCCGCCGTGCAGGTACCGGCGATCTCATAGCCTTCGGGCACCTGCTTTACCTCCTCGAAGGTGCAGGTGACCTCGCCCGGTGTGGATAGCCGTGTTTCGGTGAATTCCCACGGGATCGTCTCGCAAGCATCCTCGGATGCCGCCCAATGGCCGACGAAGAACGGCGCCTCGCCGGCGTCATTGCCTGACCGCCGGGGCTGAGGTGCACGCGTGTCCTGCGTCTCGGCATTCTGACAGCCGACCAGAAACAGACCCAGGAGGAGGGGAAGCGCTATTCGCATTATAATTTCCGCGACGGTTCGGTTCCTTGCCCCAGCTCAGCCCGCCTTCTATTTGCTGCGGCTCCGTGCGGCCAGCGTGCGCAGGCGCAGCGCGTTCAGGCGGATGAAACCCGCCGCGTCCTTCTGGTCATAGGCCCCATGGTCGTCCTCGAAGGTGACCAGCGCGTCAGAATAAAGCGACTTGTCGGACTGACGACCGGTGACGATCACATTGCCCTTGTAGAGCTTCAAGCGTACCTCGCCTTCGACTTCCTCCTGGCTCTTGTCGATGGCCGCCTGCAGCATTTCGCGCTCAGGCGAGAACCAGAAGCCATTATAGATCAGCTCCGCGTAGCGCGGCATCAGCTCGTCCTTCAGGTGCGCCGCGCCGCGATCGAGCGTAAGCGACTCCATGGCGCGATGGGCGGCGAGCAGGATCGTGCCTCCCGGCGTCTCATAAACGCCGCGCGATTTCATGCCGACGAAGCGGTTTTCCACCAGGTCAAGACGACCGATACCGTTGTCGCGGGCGAGATCGTTGAGCGCTGTAAGAAGCGCGGCCGGCGAAAGGGACACGCCATTGAGCGAGATGGCGTCTCCGCGCTTAAAGCCGATTGTGATGTCGATGGCTTCGTCCGGCGCGTCAAGGGGGGACACCGTGCGCTGATGCACGTATTCCGGGGGTTCACTCCACGGATCTTCCAGCACCTTTCCTTCCGAGGAAGAGTGCAGCAGGTTGGCGTCCACCGAGAACGGCGCCTCGCCCTGCTTGTCCTTCGGCACGGGAATCTGGTGGTCGCGAGCAAAATTCAGGAGGTCCGTGCGCGACTTGAAGGTCCAGTCCCGCCAGGGCGCGATCACCTTGATGTCCGGGTTGAGCGCATAGGCGGCCAGTTCGAAGCGCACCTGGTCATTGCCCTTGCCCGTTGCGCCATGGGCGATGGCATCGGCACCGGTTTCAGCGGCGATTTCCACCAGGCGCTTGGCAATCAGCGGTCGGGCGATGGAGGTGCCCAGCAGATAGGTGCCTTCATACACCGTATTTGCCCGGAACATGGGGAAGACGAAGTTGCGGACGAATTCCTCGCGCAGGTCCTCGATGTAGATTTCCTTGATGCCGAGCATCTCGGCCTTCTGGCGCGCCGGCTCCAGTTCCTCACCTTGGCCGAGATCGGCCGTGAAGGTGACAACCTCGGCACCGAGTTCCGTCTGCAGCCACTTGAGGATGATGGAGGTGTCGAGCCCACCCGAATAGGCCAGAACGACCTTCTTTACGTCTTTTTGCTTCGTCATGATCCTTGTCCGGTGATGATGACAGCCAGCGAGGCCGGAAGGGCTCCGCGCGTCGGAGCCTGGTAGCGGCGAGTCATATCAGGATCATGCGTCGGGGCAAGAGCGGCGTCTTCCGGCGCGAACGCGCCGGAAGGGCTTTAATCGGCCGACGTCAGTCGCAGCTTTGGATCGATTCCAAAGCCGCAGTCAGTCCGAGAAGCGAGAATGTGTAGGAGGTGTCGTTTCCCCGGCCGGAAACCGCCTTGATGCTCATCTCGGCTCCGGACTTCATGGCGTCCACCATTTGCGGCTCCTCTGCCGCGTTCTCGAGCCAGGCGGATTTGCCCTGGGTAAACAGCGTAAAGGAGTTGTTTCCGACCGTCGCCGTGACCTTGGAGCCGTTTTGCAAGTCGTAGGAAGCGATGAACTGCGGCTCGTAGGCGATGTTCTGCCCCGGCTTCTGGCTGACGAAGAAGAAAATATCCCCATGGTTAAGGCTCGAAGGGGCTTTCTCCTTGGGCACGCTCATCGCGTAGCAGACTTTGCCATTATCCGAGCTGTAGCTGTAGGTCCCCCAATCACGATGCTGACCGACAGCCGTCGCCTGCGCGAAAGCCGGGCCCGCGGCAATGATCGCGCAAAGCGGAAGCAGCAACGAAAGTAAACCACGCATGTTTCTGACCGTTTCTTTGGTTGGCATGTTCTCGATGGTCCGAAGTGCGCCAGCGGCAGGCGCAAGCTGGCTTCGTTTTTATTCAAATTGGGTTACCAGAGAATGAAGCCCCTTGGAAACTCCGCCCGATCTCGATCGTGCTGCCGGGCTGAAATCCCGACTCCTCTCTGCCCCACCATATGCTTGAATCGGATGAAAAAGGCAGGAATTTGACCTCTCGGAGGTGGCGAACCTCATTCCTCACTGCCGAGCGCATGGCGGGCGGCATCGAAATGCCGCGGCTTTATGTGCGGTCTTACCGCACCGAGTGCGGCGGCAAGCACCGCCACGTCGTCCGTGAAGCCGAATACGGCCAGGAAATCGGGGATCATATCGAGTGGCAGGACGAAATAGAAGAGCGCCGCTAGAAGGATGCCGCGTACGCGCGTCGGCGTCTCGTGGTCGAGCGCGCAATAATAGGCGGCCACGAGCTCTTCCATGAAGGGGATACGGCCGGCTGCTCTCCTGACTGTGTGCCAGAATCTGTGCCGAACGCGCTCTTCCCGGCGGGAATTTTCACGTTCGCCGGCCGGACGCAGGATTTCGCCTATCTTTACATCGTCCATAGCTGCACCTTACCTGGAGGCTGTTAGGCTCTTGGTATTTGGGTAAGTGCCAGCGGAAATGCAAACTCGGTGATCGGTCTCAAGAGCCGGCCAGCTTATCGATCTTTCTCGCCAGTTTGAGATCGAGCTCCGTCAGGCCGCCGGCATCATGGGTAGAAAGCGAGATGTCCACGGTCTTGTAGACATTCGACCAGTCGGGGTGATGGCCCATCTTCTCCGCGGCCAGGGCCACGCGCGCCATGAACCCGAAAGCCTCGCTGAAATTGGCGAAGGTGAAGCGCCGGCGGATTGCCGTGCCGTCCTCGGAAGCCGACCAACCCTGAAGCTCCGCAAGTTCCTTTTCGATCTCCGGTTTGTCCAGTTTTTGCGTTGGCATCGAATGCTCCATGATATCAATTGGCACCGACAACAAGGATAACGTTCTCGGCATGACAGCACAGCCCCGTACGGCCATTCTTTTCGTCTGCCTCGGCAATATCTGCCGCTCGCCGCTTGCAGAAGGCATCTATCGCAGCGTTATTGCCGAGCGCGGGCTCCAATCGAAATCCATGTCGAATCGGCGGCAATCGGCTCCTGGCACATCGGCTCTCCGCCCGATTCGCGCTCGGTCGCCGTGGCGCGGGATTGCGGTGTCGACATTTCCGGCCAGCGCGCGCGTCAGGTCAAATCGCAGGACTTCTCCCGGTTCGATCGCATTTTCGGAATGGATCGCGCCAATGTGCGCGCCTTGCGGCAAAAAGCGCCTGAGGGCGCGCACGGGCGCATACATCTCTTTCTCCACCACGCGCTGGGGCAGGACGAGGAAGTGCTTGATCCCTACTATGGCAGCGAGGAGCGTTTCGCGGCCGTTTGTCAGACGATCCGCGAAGCCTGCGAGGCGCTCGCCACGCGACTTTCCGAGCGCGATGATTCTGCACTCAGCAGTGGCCACACCTCCTCGACCACATAGGGACCGCCGCCGGTGGATTCCCGCGCCGACATCAGCACAAACCGGTTCACCCGGAAGGGTGCAGTGGCGAAGTTACCGCGCGCTGAGAGATAGGACGCAACATCGCGCGGGGAGGCGTTCTTGAGGCGGGCCAGCGTCACATGCGGGGTGAATTTGCGCGGATCCGCGGGAAGTCCCAGCCGCTGGCAAATACGCTCGATCTCGCCTTGAAGCGCATAGAGGTCCGGAGATGCCGCAACGCCGGCCCAGACCGCATGCGGCTTCTTCTGGCCAAAGGCACCGACGCCGGAGAGCGTCAGGGAAAAGGAGGGGCGGCGGACCCGGTCAAGCGCGTTGGCGACCTCGTCGGCCACATGGCCTTCGATGTCACCGATGAAGCGCAGTGTGAGATGATAGTTTTCGACATCGACCCACCGGGCTCCCGGTAGGCCACCGCGCAGAAGCGAGAGCGACAGGGCTGCATCGCGCGGAATCTCGAGGGCGGTGAAAAGTCGCGGCATGGCAACCTCCTCGAATCGCTATCTTAAGAAGCAGCGAATCATCGATTGCTGAGTGGGGCAAGCGCTTTCTCCTGTCGAGCGCTTACATGTCGGCCTTTTCCCCTTCTAGAAGCGGCTCCAGGGCGGGCAGAACATTTTCGACCATGATCTGAACTCCTTCTGCATTGGGGTGCATGCCGTCGTCCAGCAGCAGCGAGGAATCGCCCATCACGCCATCCAGAAAGAATGGCACGAGCGGGACGTCGTGTTTCTCGGCAAGCCGGGGATAAATCGCGTTGAATTCTTTCTGGTAATCCGAACCCATGTTGGGTGCGGCATAGATGCCCACCAGCAGCACGTCGATCCCGCGTTCTTCCAGCCGGGCAAGCATCGCATCGAGGTTCTTTTCCGTCTCGACGGGGGAAAGACCGCGCAGCATGTCATTGGCGCCGAGTTCAAGGATGACGAGGTCCGTATCCTCCGGAACCGACCAGTCCAGCCGCGACAATCCGCCGCTTGTTGTGTCACCCGAGACACCGGCATTGACCACTGAAACCTCATGGCCTTCGGCGCGGAGCGCCTCTTCGAGCTGCTCCGGGAAGCCCTCTCCCGGCGCGAGCTGATATCCGGCCATCAGACTGTCGCCAAAGCCGACGATATTGTGCGGCTCGGCAAAAGTAGCCGGCGCGGCCATAAGGAGCAGGAGACCCGCAAGCGGTGCAGATGACATTTTCGTGAGGGAGGAAATAACGCCTCGAAAATTGCTGAAGAATTTGATTGCCATTAAATGCCACCCATATGTGCCAGAACCGCGCCCGCAATATTTCACATATAGGACGCCCCGCCCGTGACCACACCCGTGATCGATCTCGAGAATGTATCTCTGCGCCTTGGCGAAGGCCCTTCTTCCGTAGATGTGCTCAAGAATGTCAGTTTGAGGGTCGAACATGGCCATTCCACGGCCATTGTCGGCCCGTCCGGGTCTGGCAAATCCACCCTCCTGATGGTGATCGCCGGGCTCGAACGGGTTGACAGTGGCGCGGTGCGCGTCGCGGGGGAGCGCATCGACCAGCTCGGCGAAGATGCCGTTGCCGCTTTTCGCGGCCGCATGATCGGCATTGTCTTCCAGTCGTTTCATCTCATTCCGAATATGACGGCGCTGGAAAACGTCGCCGTGCCGCTCGAGCTCACCGGCCATGACGATCCTTTCGCGGTCGCACGGAAGGAACTCGATGCGGTCGGCCTGAAAGACCGTTTGACGCACTATCCCGGCGAGCTTTCCGGTGGCGAGCAACAGCGGGTGGCAATCGCCCGCTCGCTGGCGCCGGACCCGGCGATCATGATCGCCGACGAGCCGACCGGCAATCTGGACCAGGCCACCGGACGACAGATCGCTGATCTTCTTTTCTCCAAGGCGCGTGAGCGGGGGACCACACTGGTGCTGGTTACGCATGACCTTTCCCTTGCAACCCGCTGCGATCGGCAGGTGGCGATGCGCTCAGGGCGCATCGAAACGCCTATTGCCGATGCTGTAGTCGAGGGTTGAGGCGCATGGTCCGCAGCGACGGCACCACCGCCGAGGATAAGTCGAATTCCTTCTCCCAGGCAGAGCCAAGCACGAGGCAAAGTGGTGCGGGACCCGTTCTCGCCTTTCGCTTTGCACTGCGCGAAATGCGCGGCGGTCTTTCCGGATTCTTCGTCTTTCTCGCCTGCATCGCGCTCGGTGTTGCGGCCATCGGCGGCGTGAACTCCGTCGCCCGCGCCATCACCGGCGCGGTGGAAACACAGGGACAGGAACTGCTCGGCGCTGACATCCGCTTCGAGATTGATCAGCGCGAGGCGGACGAGGATGAAAGGGCTTGGCTTTCGAGTCTAGGTGAGTTGGCCGTCAGCGCCAATATGCGTTCCATGGCCCGTCTGCCGGACGGTTCCGACCAGGCGCTGGTGGAGGCCAAGGCGGTGGATGGGGGATATCCGCTCTTCGGTGAACTGGTCACCGAGCCCGCCCTTCCCCACAGCGATCTTTTCCGTCTAAGGGAAGGTGCTTATGGCGCGATCGCAGCGCCGTTGCTGATGGACCGGCTCGATCTTGCCATTGGCGATCGGCTGATGCTCGGGGATCAAACTTTCGAATTGCGGGCCGCGCTCGTTACCGAACCGGATGCGATATCCGAGGGCTTCGGTTTCGCCCCCCGGCTGATGATCTCGCTCGACGGCTTGCAGGCGGCCAGCCTCGTGCAGCCGGGCAGCATGGTCGAGCACGTCTATAAGCTGCGTCTCGACGAAGGCACGAGCGAAGCGGATATCAACATATTGCGCGAGGAGGCAGGTGAACGCTTTCCGGAGGCCGGCTGGAGCATTCGCACACGGTTCAATGCCGCCCCGGCGCTTGCCTCGAACATCGAGCGCTTTTCCCAGTTCCTCACCCTTGTCGGACTGACGGCGCTGGTGGTCGGCGGCGTCGGCGTGGCGAATGCCGTACGCGCCTATCTCGATGGCAAACGCGCCGTTATTGCCACTTTCAAAAGCCTCGGCGCCTCCGGCGGCTTTGTCGTTACGGTTTATCTCATCCAGATCTTGGTGATCGCGCTCGTCGGCATCGCGGCAGGTCTCGTCCTCGGCGCTCTCATGCCATTTGGGGCAAGCGCGATGCTTGCATCCGTTCTGCCCATGCCGAGCAATGTGGGGATCTATCCCGGCGCGCTCGGGTTGGCGGCCCTGTTCGGCGTACTGACCACACTCGCCTTTGCGCTTCTGCCGCTCGGGCGCGCTCGGGACGTGCCGGCGACCGCGCTGTTCCGCGAGATCGGCGTTAACGGAAAGGGCTGGCCGCGTCTGTTCTATATCGTTGCTGCGGCGGTCATTGCCGCCGGTCTTGCATTTCTGGCCATATTCTATTCCGAGGAACGGCGGATTGCGGCCATTTTCGTGGGCGCGGCGGTCGCGGCCTTTCTGGTGCTGCGGGCAGTCGGCTGGGCGGTGCAGGCGATGGCACGGCACGCGCCGCGCGTGCGATCCACCGCGCTCAGGCTTGCCATCGGGAATATTCATCGTCCCGGCGCGCTGACCCCCTCTGTCGTCCTTGCGCTCGGCCTCGGGCTTACGCTGCTTGCAACGCTGGCGCTGATCGACGGCAATCTGCGTCAGCAGATTTCAGGTAATCTTCCGGAAGTGGCGCCGAATTTCTTTTTCGTCGACATCCAATCCGACGAGATCGGGAATTTCACCGAGCTCGTGGCTACGGAAGCACCGGAAGGGAAACTTATTCGTGTGCCGATGCTGCGCGGGCGCATAACGGCGCTGAATGACGTCAACGTGCGGGATATGGATATCCCGCCGGAGGGTGGCTGGGTACTGCGGGGCGACCGCGGGATCACCTATTCCCAAAACCAGCCGGAGAACTCCACGCTTACGGAAGGGGAATGGTGGCCACCCGATTATGACGGCGAGCCGCTGGTCTCCTTCACGGCTGAGGAAGGACGCGAGCTTGGCCTGGAGCTTGGTGACACGCTGACCGTCAATGTGCTCGGCCGGGAAGTGACGGCCCGCATCGCGAGCTTCCGCCAGGTGGAGTGGGAGACGCTGGCGATGAATTTCGTCATGGTCTTTTCGCCCAACACCTTCGCCGGTGCACCGCACGCCTGGCTTGCAACGCTGACCGATCCGGAGGCGGCTCCGGCAGACGAATCACGCCTGCTGAATGCGGTAACCCGGAGTTTTCCGACCATCACGACGGTAAGGGTGAAAGACGCACTGGAAATCGTGAATGACCTCGTCGGCCAGCTTGCCGCGGCCATCCGGGCGGCTGCGGCTGTCGCGTTGATCGCCTCGGTGCTAGTGCTTTCCGGGGCACTAGCGGCCGGCAACCGTGCCCGCATTCACGACGCCGTCGTGCTGAAGACGCTGGGCGCCACGCGGGGAACGCTGATCCGCGCCTTTTCGCTCGAGTATTTCCTGATCGGTCTCGCTACGGCCGTATTCGCGCTCATTGCCGGCGGTGTGGCGGCATGGTTCGTGGTCAC
Organism: Chelativorans sp. YIM 93263; assembly: GCF_028767125.1. GTDB lineage: Bacteria > Pseudomonadota > Alphaproteobacteria > Rhizobiales > Rhizobiaceae > Chelativorans. Next base: position 100,398 of record NZ_JAKCWP010000001.1, on the reverse strand, counting down.
GCGCATCATGACCCTGCCCTGGACTTTCCTGCCGGAAGTGGCGCTTTCGACGGTCGCGATCGCGCTCGTACTGACGGTCGGATTCGGGCTCATTGGCACCTGGCGGGTCCTGGGGCACAAGGCGGCGCCAGTGCTGAGAAATTTGTGAGCGTTACCGCGCCGCCCGCGCCCCCTCTATGGCGAGGGCAAGAAGCGCCTGCCGGCTGAGAGAGACGGCCATGGCAGGATGCTGGCGCGATTTCAAAATGGCACCCTGCAGGCGCTCACCTGCTGCCTGCAGCTTGGCGCGAGTCCATCGTTGCAAAGCCTGCTCCACCGCCCGCCGACGCGCGAAGAAAACCGGCGGACGCGCCGACGCGACAGCGGCGGCCGGCGTTTTGCCGCTCTCCACCTGTTCGCGCATGATCTGCATGGCCTGAACGTTCCTCAAGGCGGCTGAAAGAACCAGAAATGCAGGATTGCCGCCGGCGACATGGCGTGAGAACAGCGTGTCGAACTCGGAGATGCGGCCACAGAACACCGCGTCGATCGCGGTATCCATGTTCACGCCTGATGCATCGCCGATCGCCGCACGCACATCCTCGGCCGTCACCTCGCCGCTTCCAGAGCAATAAAGCGCGAGCTTTTCCAGTTCGCTGCGCGAGGCCAGGCGGTCGCCGCCCAGATTCGCCTTCAGGATCTGCCGGGCTTCCAGCCCGATCGTCAGCTTCTCCTTCGAAAGCACGTCATCGATCACCGCATCAATGCTGCGCGCATCATCGCTGTAGCAGGGCAGTGCCATCGCGCCGGCGCCGCCCTCCACGGCGCTGCGCAGCGCCGACCCCTTCTTCAGATCACCCGCCTCAATGAGCAGTATGCAGTCGGATGGCGGTTCTGCGAGCAGAGATTTCATTGCCCCGACGACAGCCGGCTGATTGGCCGCACCGCGCACCCAGACCAGCCGCCGGTCGGCAAACATTGGTACGGTCCGAGCCTCGGTCAGCAGCCGGTCCGGTTCATCGGTCTCGGCAGCATCGATTCTGACGACGGAAAAGGGATCGTCCAGCGGCAGGCCCGTTTTTTGCGCAAAGCTCCTGGCACGCTCGGAGACGAGACCGCGATCCGGCCCGTAGATCAGGACGAGAAAAATGTCGCGATCCGGTCGAGCGAGCCAGGAATCAACCTCATGGGCCTTCTTTTGTGCCATTACATCAGAGTCGGTTAGTTTGCGTGGTGCAGGCGGAGAGGAGCTCTTCGCCAAGCAGGTCAAAAATAACCTCGTTCAACACATCGGGGTGGCGGAACCAAGTCGATATTCCGACGCCACATAGCACGGTTCATCCCTGCCAGGAAGCTGCACCATCCACAGTTCGTAAGAGGGCGAGCCCAGCTTGAGCTGCCGGTGACCCGGAGTTCTGATTACATGTAATTATCAACGTATTTCAATATAATCTGAAAAGTAAAATAACGTACTCGTGTAATTAAATATTCTATATATGGAAGGGTACATTATGGCTCATATATCCGAACCTTTTGATGTAATGGTTATAAATGAATCTTCAGGACATTGCCTGGGAGTCTCAAATAACAGTATTTCCGATGGAGAAACAACATCGATAATCGGTATTTTGCACGACGATTTAGAAAATCCTGACGTGATCTGGCAGTTGAGGGGAATACCTCCTATCGGCCAGGAAATCAGTCTTACCCACAAAAAGACCGGGGCATTTCTAACGCACGAGAGCGAAAAAATACACACAGACGACCGGACTCCCAGCTTTAATGCGATCGCGAAAAAGGGTGCTGAAGCGAGCTACTTTTTTCGTGACGGGGACGGAGTTGACAGGCACCTGCTCAGTCTCGGTCGTGCTCAATATCTGACGTTTCGGCAGATTGGCGCAATCACGGCCGTATGGGGCCCTCGTGATGCCAGCCAAGTAAACAACGACGGTTTTGTGTGGATTATCAAGCAAGTGTAATGAGCGAGATTTTATAAGAGCTTCCTCATAGTTCGAGGTAGCCCTTTACATCAAATGATTGCTTATCAAAACGTGCCAGCATGTCTTCTAGTATTTATCCGCTCCCGTTCAGGCTCTGAGCCGATCGGCCAGCCTGACCGGGAGCGCTCGACAATGTCTGTTTCGTCGTGCGCCAGCCCACCGCCGGTTAGCGGACGGTCCGAACTCCGTCACCCCTTCCAAGAAGGCCGTCACTGCCACCATTAGGGTATTTCGACGATGGGACGTGCGGACTGGAGCCTCTCCAATCCATTCGGGTCGAAGTGTTACCCATGTCTCCGATATGTGGTAACCGTATGTGTGGCCGGGTCTACGCTTTGCCGGCCCGGCTGGTGGAGCTGAGGGGAATCGAACCCCTGACCTCATCATTGCGAACGATGCGCTCTCCCATCTGAGCTACAGCCCCGTTTCGCCGGAATGACGCGCATTTAGGTCGCGGTGGCGGTCACTGTCAAGCATCACTTTACCTGTTACAGGCTCGGGACTTGCCGTGCCGCGCGCCAGTGGCTACATGTCGCGAAGATTTGGGGAGACTGGCATGCTCGCGCTTTTTCGCACCATAGACATGGCACTTAGCATTTACTGGTGGTTCATTATCGCTTCAGCGATTTTTTCCTGGCTCTACGCGTTCAACGTCGTGAACCCGCGCAACCAATTCGTGGGTATGATCGGAGACTTTCTGTTCCGGGTGACGGAGCCCGCCCTGCGTCCGATCCGCAATCTCCTGCCGGATATGGGAGGTATCGACATCTCGCCCATCATCGTATTGCTGATTATCTTCTTCGTGCGCCAGCTTCTCTGGACGACTATCGCGCCAGCATTCGTATAGCCGGTTTTCCCGCCGGCTCAAAAGCGCTGCTAACCCTTGGTCATTGCATCAATCTTGCGCTGCATTGCGGCGACCTGCTCGCGCAGCTCCTGAAGGTCGTTCTGATTGGCGGGCTCGTTTTCGGTGCGCCCTTGCTCGGGTTCCTGCGTGGCGCCATTGGCGTTGGTCCGGGGCGGCGCCGTGAACATGCGCATGGCGTCCTGAAACAGCTCGAGATTGCGCCGTGTCTGCTCCTCGAACAATTTCATAGGCGCGCTGATCTGCATCATGTCGTCCATCGATGATGTGCCGAAAGCCTTGTGCATCTGTTCGCGCATGCGCTCCTGCTCCTTGGCGAAAACGCGCATGGACTGCTCCAGAAAGCTCGGCAGAACCATCTGCATTTGGTCGCCATAAAACGCGATGAGCTGACGCAGGAACGCTTCGGGCAGCATCTTCTGCCCGTTCTTGTCGTTTTCCAGTTCGAAGATGATCTGTGTCAGAATGGAGTGGGTAATATCGTTGCCGGTTTTCGCGTCGTGCACGACGAATTCCTCGCCGCGCCGGACCATCTGTGCCAGATCTTCCAACGTTACATACGTGCTGGTGCCGGTATTGTAGAGCCGGCGATTGGCGTATTTCTTAATGACCACCGGGCCATGCTCGTCTTTTGCGGGCATCACCGAAACTCCCTGGCATGACTGGGGACCGGACGATACGGTCTGCATCGCGACAGGATATGCGAAGAATCCCGGCAAATGAAAGCGCTTTTCCGTGGCGGGTCATGCCAGCGGATCGCTTCAACGGAATTGACGGCCACAATCGCTGCCCGGTAAGGACCAAATGAACTGACTTCGCGTTCGGACCATCGAGCGCCGAACAGCTTTTGCGGCTCTACCGAGTCGAATGAGATAGGAGATCGATATGCCTTCTTCCAGCGCGATCGTCGTTGCCGCAGCCGCACGCACGCCTGTCGGCGCCTTCAACGGCTCTCTGGCACAAATACCGGCCCACGACCTTGGGGCGGATGTCATCAAGGCCGTCCTGGAGCGGGCCAATCTCCAGGCCGAAGAGGTAGACGAGGTCATTCTGGGGCAGGTTCTGACGGCCGGGCAGGGCCAGAATCCCGCGCGGCAAGCCGCCATCCAGGCCGGATTGCCGAAAGAGACGACGGCATGGGGGCTGAACCAGGTGTGCGGCTCGGGTCTTCGGGCCGTGGCGCTTGGTATGCAGCAGATCCTGTGTGGAGATGCGGAGATCATCGTTGCGGGCGGACAGGAGAGCATGTCTCTTGCCCCGCATTGCGCAAATTTGCGCGCGGGCGTGAAGATGGGCGATTTCGCAATGGTCGACACGATGATCCGTGATGGTCTGTGGGACGCCTTCAACGGCTACCACATGGGCGTAACGGCGGAGAATGTAGCGAAAGCCTTTCGGATCACGCGCGAGGAGCAGGACGCCTTCGCTCTGCAGTCCCAGCACAAAGCCGAAGCCGCACAGAAGGCCGGAAGGTTCAAGGATGAAATCATCCCCATCACCGTCAAGAACCGAAAGAGCGAAATGGTGTTCGAGGAGGACGAGTACATCCGGCACGGCGCCACCCTCGAGGGGATGCAGAAACTGCGCCCGAGCTTTGAAAAGGATGGAACGGTGACGGCCGGCAGCGCCTCCGGCATCAACGACGGGGCCGCGGCCGTAGCCCTGATGCGCGAGGACGAGGCCGCGCGGCGCGGCATTGAACCGTTGGCGCGGATTGTCTCCTGGGCGACGGCAGGCGTCGACCCGGCGGTTATGGGAACGGGGCCGATCCCTGCCTCCCGCCGGGCTCTGGAAAAAGCCGGCTGGCGGGTGGACGATCTCGATCTGATCGAGGCAAACGAGGCTTTCGCCGCCCAGTCCTGCGCCGTCAACAAGGACATGGGATGGGATCCCGAGATCGTGAATGTCAATGGCGGCGCTATCGCCATCGGCCATCCAATTGGTGCGTCCGGCGCCCGCGTTCTGAACACGCTGCTTTACGAAATGCGCCGCCGTGACGCGAAGAAAGGGATCGTCACACTCTGCATCGGTGGTGGTATGGGCGTTGCCATGTGCGTGGAGCGCTGAAGGCGATCCGCCCATTCCAGGCATATTTGTCAGCAACCAGCGCCGACCGTGATCGGCGCTGAGCTGCAACCCACGCGAAACGCCGTCGAGGATGATTGCGTCAAAATGGGACGGAATGGTTAAGAATACTCCGACGCACGGACGTATAATCGGTCGCAGGCCTGTGGGCAATCTGTTGGCAACCTGTGGATAATACCATATCTGGTAGGGAACGGAACGAAAACATTGCGGTCCTTCCGATTCGTCTGCCATTCGTTCCCGTTTTGAGCGGAATCTTAATCCAGGCACTTCTAAAGCACGGCAAGTGGTAACGCACTGTTCAGAAATGATAATGAATTCTTAAGCTTAGGCGAAAGCGGCCTGAACGCGGCGATGCTCTCTCGTACAAGCGTTGACACGGTGAAGCGTTTAGCGTGCAAGCAATGTGGTGACGATTCAGCATTTCGGTCTTGAGGTCCGGTTTGACCAAAATGTTGTGGGGAACAAAAGATGAATCCAAAAGAGTAAGCGATTCGTCGCTGATTCGTTCCAGACTCGTTCTGATTGTAAATCGCCTCTTTTTTTACCTTTCGTTTCGGGTGAGACTACCTATATGTGTTCAAGATCGTGGGGGCTGCGCTGCGGCACAGATCCGTGCAAATTCGATTGGGAGGACTTTCATGAATTCGCCCCTAGAGCAGCGGCCCCCGACAGCCCTTTGCTGTGCGCCCGTAACCGCCCGGTATCATTCAAGGACGAGGGCTTCGCAAAACGAAACCTCAAGGCAAGCATAAGGCTCTTGGTTCCAAATACCTTCCGACAGCTTCCGTGAGAGTGGATCGAGCCACGGATGAATATTCAGCTTAAGCAGAGTGACAGCACCACCCTGGACGGGCGTGGCGTCACGGCCGTTCTCGGGCCGACCAATACCGGTAAGACACATCTGGCCATCGAGCGCATGGTGGCCCATGAATCAGGCTTGATCGGCCTTCCGCTCAGGCTCCTTGCGCGCGAGGTCTACAGCCGGGTCGTGAGTCGTGTCGGCGAGAGCAACGTCGCGCTGATCACCGGCGAGGAGAAAATCGTGCCTCCCGGCGCACGCTATTTCGTGTGCACGGTGGAAGCCATGCCGCGCGAGACGGATGCGGCCTTTGTTGCCATAGACGAGGTGCAACTCGCCGCCGATTTAGAGCGCGGACACATTTTCACCGACCGGCTTTTGAGCCTGCGCGGGAGGCAGGAGACGTTGCTGCTCGGCGCGGCGACGATGCGCGGCATACTGGAAAAGCTGCTTAAGGGGATTTCGGTCATCACGCGGCCGCGAATGTCGGTGCTGACCTATGCGGGCTCGAAGAAAATCACCCGTCTGCCGCGGCGTTCCGCCGTTGTCGCCTTCTCTGCCGACGAGGTCTACGCGATTGGCGAATTGATCCGCCGTCAGCGCGGTGGTGCGGCGATCGTGCTCGGTGCGTTGAGCCCGCGTACGCGCAATGCGCAGGTCGATCTCTACCAGTCGGGAGATGTGGATTATCTGGTCGCCACGGACGCCATCGGCATGGGGCTCAATCTCGACGTCGATCACGTCGCCTTCGCGCAGAATCGCAAGTTCGATGGTTTTCAGACCCGCGAGCTCTCGGCGGCCGAGCTCGGCCAGATCGCCGGGCGCGCCGGCCGTCATGTCCGCGATGGCACGTTCGGAGTTACGGGACGGGTCGATCCGCTTCCCGACGCCCTGGTGGAGCGTATCGAGACGCACGAGTTCGAGCCGGTCAAGATGCTGCAGTGGCGTTCCGCGGGGATAGACCTGTCGAGCATTGACGCGCTGAAGAGGTCGCTTGAGACCGCGCCGCCAGCGGAGGGCCTCACGCGCGCCCTGCCGGCGGCTGATTTGCGTGTTCTGGAGCACCTGTCCAGCGATGAGGAAATCCGTGCGCTGGCGATGGATCGTGCCAGTGTCGGGCTCCTGTGGGATGCCTGTGCACTGCCGGACTACCGCAAGATCGCGCCCGCCCAGCATGCGGAGCTCGTCGGCGGAATTTTTGCTGATCTTGTGCGCAACGGCCATGTAGATGAAGATTATGTGGCCACACAGGTCCACCGCGCGGCATCCACCGAGGGCGAGATTGATACGCTTTCCCACCGCATCGCCCAGATTCGCACCTGGACATTTGTTTCCCACCGGCCAGGATGGCTGGCCGATCCGTCACACTGGCAGGAAAAAACACGCGAGATCGAAGACAGACTGTCGGATGCGCTGCATGAAAGATTGACGAAACGCTTCGTTGATCGCAGGACATCCGTGCTTATGAGGCGCCTGAGAGAGAACGCAATGCCGGAAGCAGAAATTAGTCCCGCGGGCGAGGTCCTGGTCGAGGGCCATCATGTGGGCGAGATGCAGGGTTTCCGTTTCACCGCGGATAAAAGCGCCGAGGGAGAGGATGCCCGCGCCGTCAAGGCGGCTGCGCAGAAGGCCCTGGCAGCGGAGTTCGAAGCTCGAGCCGGGCGTTTCGCCTCTGCTCCGAACGGCGACCTTGCGATCGGCTCCGACGGTGTGTTGCGCTGGCTCGGTGCGCCCGTGGCCACGTTGACGGGCAGTGATGATGCGCTGAAGCCGCGGGTTATTCTTCTGGCGGATGAGCAATTGACCGGTCCCGCGCGCGATAAAGTCGCCGCACGCGCCGAGCGTTTCGTGAATTATCAGATCGAAACGCTCCTCAAGCCACTCGTCGATCTCCGGCAGGCCGAGACCCTGAGCGGGATCGCGCGCGGCCTCGCGTTCCAACTGACCGAGAACTTCGGGCTGTTGAACCGCCGGGATGTTGCCGAGGAAGTGCGCGCGCTCGATCAGGAAGCACGGGCCGCCTTGCGCCGTTTCGGCGTGCGTTTCGGCGCCTATCACATCTTTATACCCGCGTTGATCAAGCCAGCGCCGGCCGGTCTTGCCACCCTGTTATGGGCGCTCAAGAACGATGCCAAAGACAAGCCCGGCCATGGCGATGTGGTGGATGCCCTCGCGGCAGGCCGCACGTCGATTGCGACCGATCCTGCCTTCGAACGTGCGTTTTATCGCCTGGCCGGTTTTCGCAATCTCGGCCGGCGTGCGGTGCGGGTGGATATTCTGGAACGCCTGGCCGATCTCATCCGGCCGGCGCTTGCCTGGAAACCCGGTCAAGGCAGTCGGCCTGACGGCGCTTTCGGCGAAAATGCTTTTGTCGTCACGCCGGCCATGATGTCCATTCTGGGTGCGACCGCCGACGACATGGAGTCCATACTCAAGAGTCTGGGCTACAGGGCCGAAGCCAAACCTGCGGAAGAGGTGAGCGCGAAGCTCGCGGATTTCGATGGGGCCAAGCCGGACGCTGAAGCCCTTGAAACCAGTTCCGCTGAAACCGGCAATGGTGTGGCCGCAAAGCCTGCCGAAGACACTGGGAATTCTGCGCCGGAAGCCACGGATCGAGCCGACACGGAGAAAGAACCGGTAGACATGGCCAACACCGAGCAGGGTGAACCCGCTGCGCCTTCGTCCGGGACGGGTGGTCTTGCCACGGACAAGGGGCCGGCCCAACCGCTCGACGTCGATGAGCCCCAAACAGCCACGACCACCGACCAAGTGAGCCAACCCAAGACCAATGGTGCTGCCGAAGCCGAGGGTGAGGAAGAACCGAAACCGGTGCTGATCTGGAGGCAAGCCCGTTTCGAGCGGCGTCGTCCGCCGCATCGGCGTGTAAAGCAGGACGGTGCACGGAAGGCCGAAGCCAAGCCCGGCGCACATCATAGCGCCGGTGACGGCCGACAAAAGGGACCGAGGCCGAAGAAAAAGGAACGCCGGCCCGGTGGTCCGCCTCCGCGCGAGCAGCGGCGGCAGGAGATAGATCCCGATTCGCCCTTCGCAAAACTTGCAGCGCTGAAAGACCAGCTCACGAAATAGAAGCGGATTGCGATGGGCGAATGCCAGCGCATTGATAAATGGCTGTTCTTTGCCCGCGTGGTGAAATCGCGTTCCCTTGCCGCAAAGCTGGCCCAGGCCGGGCGTGTCCGCGTCAATCGCGGCAAAATCGATCAAGCCTCTTCACAGGTCCGGGAAGGCGATGTGCTGACCATCACGCTCGATCGGCGCGTGTTGGTCTATCGCGTTCTCGACCTGGGCAGCCGGCGCGGACCGGCCAGCGAGGCGCGGCTTCTGTATGAAGACTTGACCCCTCCGGCGCCGGCCGAAACCGACAAGACGGCGGCATTACCACCCCTGCGAACGCAGGGAGCAGGCCGGCCGACCAAGAAGGAGAGGCGGGCAATCGGGAAGTTGCGTACGGATTTCGGCGAGCCGATCTAGACGCGAGGCTGTTATGGATCTGGCCAGCGTAGCGCCAGCCGACGTCCACTACAGTCTCTCGGTCGAATGGCCGGATGAAAAGCTGTTCTCTTCCTGCCCCCGGCAGCGCAAATGCGACCCTTGCCAGCACGCGATAAAGGGGCTACCTCACCCGCCGATGGTGTTCTGACCCGACAGCTTGGAGTCCGAAATGACCTATGTCGTGACCGACAACTGCATCAAATGCAAGTACATGGATTGCATTGAGGTTTGTCCGGTCGATTGCTTCTACGAAGGCGAGAACATGCTCGTCATCCATCCCGATGAATGTATCGATTGCGGTGTCTGCGAGCCGGAATGCCCGGCCGAAGCAATCAAGCCGGATACGGAGCCGGGTCTCGACAAATGGCTGCAGGTCAACACGGAATATGCAGAAAAGTGGCCAAATATTATCGCCAAGAAGGAACCCCCGCCCGATGCTAAGGATTATGATGGGGTAGAAGACAAGTTCGAGAAGTACTTCTCCGCCGAGCCGGGAGAAGGCGACTAAGGACAGGCGCGCCGCGCGCGTCACAATGCCGCGTCATTGGAGCGGGGAAACAAGCTTTCCCCGCGAGTGTGCGTTGCAGCAAATACTTGATTCTTTCGGTTTTTTCTGCTAGGTTGCGCGGATATGCCGGATGGTGTCGTCTTCTATGGCGCTAATCAATCACTAGAAGGTGGGGTCTCATTGGACCGGGCGGCTTGGCCAGGGGAGGAATCTTACGGGTTGAGCCGAATGCGCTTTCGGAATTCTGTCTTTAGCTCGCCCGTGCTTGGGTAGCAGCAGATGCAGGCGTGAAAGCGGGACTCTTCGCTCAACAAGAACAGGAGTAATAGGGCGTATGGCAACCCAGCAGAAAAAATCGGGTCAGAGACAGGGTTTCAAGACGGGCGAGTCCATTGTGTACCCCGCGCACGGGGTTGGGCAGATCGTCGCGATCGAAGAGCAGGAAATGGCCGGCCACAAGCTGGAGCTGTTCGTCATTGATTTCCAGAAGGACAAGATGCGGCTGAAGGTGCCCGTCGCCAAGGCGACCTCCATCGGCATGCGGAAACTGTCCGAAACGGATTATGTCGATCGCGCGCTGAAAGTCGTCCAGGGTCGTGCCCGCGTCAAGCGCACCATGTGGTCGCGTCGCGCGCAGGAATATGATGCGAAAATCAATTCCGGTGACCTCATTTCAATCTCCGAGGTGGTACGCGATCTCTACCGCGCCGAACACCAGCCCGAGCAGTCTTATTCCGAGCGTCAGCTTTATGAGGCCGCGCTCGATCGCATGGCGCGCGAGATCGCTGCCGTGAACAGCATGTCGGAAACCGAGGCGGTCCAGCTGATCGAGCTCAATCTCAACAAAGGCCCGCGCCGCGGCGCTAAGGCTGACAATGAGGACGGCGCCAAGGAAGAAGCTGCGTAAACCCAGCTTTGCTGCAGTGTCTATTAAGCCCGGCTGCTTGCAGCCGGGCTTTTTTGTGTCTTCGCCTCTGCTTTGGCCAGCACGTGCCGTGGAACCTTTTGGGAGCTGCGTAGGTTAATCCGGGCAGCTTGATGCTGACGGCGTAACCGGGAGCCACCCGTGATGCAGCAGGATACCAGGCGGGCATTGATCAAGGCGGCTATGAAAGCACCCTATCTCGGGCGCGAGGAAGAGCACGCGCTTGCCATCCGCTGGAAGGAACGGCAGGATCAGAAAGCCCTTCATCGTATTACGACGGCGCATATGCGCCTTGTGATCGCCATGGCGGCACGATTCCGCAATTTCGGCCTTTCCATGAGCGATCTTATTCAGGAAGGCCACGTCGGTCTTCTTGAGGCGGCAGCGCGCTTCGATCCGGAGCGGGAGGTCCGCTTTTCCACCTATGCAACCTGGTGGATACGCGCCTCCATGCAGGACTACATCCTGCGTAACTGGTCTATCGTACGGGGCGGCACGAGCTCAGCGCAGAAGGCCCTTTTCTTCAATCTGCGCCGGTTGAGGACTAAGCTGCAGCGGGCTGGCGGCGCAAAGCCGAGCGAAGAGGTCTACCGCGAGGTGGCGCAGGCATTGCGCGTTTCGGAGGCTGATGTGGCGTTGATGGATGCGCGTCTGGCAGGTTCGGATACATCGCTGAATGCCTCGCTGAGAAACGATACCGATACTGCATCGGAGCGGATTGAGCTGCTGATCTGTGATGCGCCGTCACCCGACGAGGTCGCCGGCGAGTCGATCGACGGTGAGCGCCGGGCGCAGTGGCTCAATCAGGCGCTCGACACGCTGAACGGTCGCGAACTGACCATCCTGAGGGAGCGGCGCCTGTCGGAAGATGGCGCTACGCTGGAAGCGCTCGGAGCAACGCTCGGGATTTCCAAGGAGCGCGTGCGCCAGATCGAGTCGCGTGCCTTGGAAAAGCTGCGTATGGCTTTGATGAAACGCCATCCCGAACTCGCAGCCTGATGTCAGGATAGACTGGCGGCAAGGGCACTGCGCGAGTATTCAGGCTTCTATGCGGTTCGTTTGAAAACCGGCACGGACTTTGTCAATGTGCCGGTTCCGATTCCTCGCCTTTTTCTTCCGGTTGTTCCTCGTCCGTCTCCTCGGGTTCGCCGCGCGGATCGAGAATGGCCGACTGCGGCGTTGCAGCCCGTTCCGCCGGAAGCGTGGTGAAGGCTTCCTTTTCGTCCGGCGGGACTGGTGCGCGCGCCCGGATGCGCAGCACTGCATAGCCGGCTACGGAAAGATGCGTGAGCGCCGTTACCAGAAAAACGCTCTCCGGTCGCAGTAAGTGCATGGCCGTGCCTGCGAGAATGGGGCCAATCATTGTCCCGACGCCGTAAAGCAGAAGTAGGCCGCTGGAGACCTTGGCAAAATCTTCGGGCGCAGCATGGTCATTGGCGTGCGCGACCGCGACGGAATAAAGCGTGTACGACAGCAGGCCATAAAAGGCGGTCATTGTGATGACCAGAGACCCGGTGCGCGGCGCTGTGACGAAAATGGCCGCCCCGATCAGGGCTGAGATAAAGGCGGCGCTTGCCAGAACGAAGCGGCGGTCGGTGCGGTCCGAAAGGCGCCCGACGGGAAGCTGACCCGCCGCCCCTGCAATCACGGGAACGCTCATCATCAAAGCGATATGGAAGGTGGAAATGCCGATTTCGGCGCCGTAAACCGGGCCGAGCGAACCCCATGCTCCGTTTGCGGCACCGGTGAGTAGGCACCCGATCGCTGCCACGGGTGAGTTGATATAGAGCTTCCTGAGTTGCAGGGAGACATCCGCGAGCGGCGCCGGTGTCGCCGCAGCGGAAACGGCAGTCGGCAGAAGCGCGAGGCAGAACAGGATTCCGGTGACCATGAACAGGATAGTGGTTGATACGTCGCCCAGGGCAACGCTCATTTGCCCCGCGGTGATCGCGATATAGGTCACCATCATATAGAGGCCGAAGATGGTTCCGCGCGTCTCGTTGGTCGAGCGCTCGTTGAGCCAGCTTTCGATGACCATGAATGCCCCGGCCATGGCAAAACCATTGAACGCCCGCATGACGAGCCACGCCGGTATATCGATCCACATGCCGCTCAGGAGCGTCACGATTGCGCCGGTTGCGGCAAACGCGGCGAAGGCACGCACATGGCCGACGCGGCGCACGAGTCGTGGCCCGGCAAGACAGCCGGCAATGAAACCGCCCGCCCAGGCGGTTCCGAGCAGGCCGAGGGCGGCTGGCGTAAAGCCTTCCAACTGCCCGCGCAGTGGCAGAAGCAAGCCGTAAAGGCCAGAGCCGGTCAGAAGAAAGGCGGTCCCCAATAGTAGAGCCAGAATCGACCCGAAGGTAGAGAGCATAAACGAATAACCTTTTCTGCCAACTCATGCGGCGGCGCATGGCTGTGTCCGCCCACCTGCAATTCCCCGCTAGCGCGGGCTTACTTTAATGCCTGTTGATATTCACGCCTGCACGGACTGCAAATGGCACTTTCTCCGGTGCTCAAGTACACGTATGTACTTTCCGCTCCGGTTCTCAAAAACACCATTTCGCCTCGTTCAGCCGTGAATCTCAACTGCCATAGTCGCGCCGGAAGAAAGATTCCGCCGCGGCCCGGGTTCCTTTCTTGGTCCCGAGAGCCTGTTCCAGCCGGGCGATCTCATCCTTCAACAGCGTAATGGCCTGATTCAATTCCTCGACGGAAAGGGTCGAAAGCTCCTGCCCGATGATATAGCCGGGCAGGCCTGATTCGGTCTCTTCCTCCATCATGCCAATTCCGTTACTCCTTGGTGAACAGTCAAGACGTTATCTAACCCATGGCACGAGGCAAGCCCGGTATTGGCCGTTTGTGGCCGATTGAAGGAAACATGGAAGCAAAAACAACAAGGATTGGCGCATGATGCAAGGTCAAGGTCTTCCTGAAACGATGACAGCCGTCGGCATCAGTGAGCATGGCGGTCCCATGGTTTTGAAGCCGGAGAAACGGCCTTTGCCGATGCCGCGCGATGGCGAAATCCTGATCAACGTCCGGGCAGCGGGTGTGAACCGGCCTGACGTCGCGCAGCGAAAGGGGGCTTATCCCCCGCCACCGGGAGCATCGGACCTGCCCGGGCTGGAGGTGGCCGGGGAAGTGGCGGCACTTGGCAAGGGTGTCGAGCGCTGGCAACTGGGCGACCAGGTGACCGCACTTTCGCCCGGCGGCGGTTATGCGCAATTCTGCCGCGTTCATGAATCCAACGCGCTGCCGATCCCCAACGGCTTTACCTTCACCCAAGCGGCAGCCCTGCCGGAGACCTTTTTCACGGTTTGGCACAATGTCTTCGAGCGAGGGGGCCTTGCGCAAGGCGAGACTTTGCTGGTGCACGGCGGTTCTTCCGGCATTGGCACCACGGCGATTCAATTGGCGCACGCTTTCGGCGCGACGGTGATCGCCACGGCCGGCTCGGCGGAAAAATGCGATAGTTGCTGTGAATTGGGTGCCGCGCGTGCGGTGAATTGTCGCGAGGAGGATTTCGTTCAGGCCGTGAAGGAGGCGACGGACGGGCGCGGCGCCGATGTTATCCTCGACATGGTGGGCGGCGAGTATATCGACCGCAACTACGAGGCCGCGGCGATGGACGGGCGGATCGTGCAGATCGCTTTCCTCTCGGGCGCAAAGGCCCAGGCCAATTTCTCCAAACTGATGGTGAAGCGCCTGACCCATACGGGATCCACGCTGCGGCCGCGCTCGGTGGAGTTCAAGGGCCGCATCGCATCGCAGCTCGAGGCGAACGTCTGGCCACTGCTCTCCACGCGTAAAGTCGCGCCCGTCATGGATACGATTTTTCCGCTTGAAGAGGCCTGGCGGGCGCATGAACGCATGGAGGAGGGCACGCATATCGGTAAAATCGTGCTGGATGTCGCCTGAGACGCACCGGTTCGATATCGGCCTTTCGCCTTTCCTGCCGGCCGTGCTAAGCGAGCGCCCATGAGCCGTTTTTCCATTCTGCTCGGCGGCGAGCTCCGCCGGACACCAGAACTCAACCATCAGATCGCGGATACACGCGTTATCGCGGCGGATGTGGGAATCGGCCATGCTGCCGTGCTGGAACTCAAGCCTGAGCTGTGGGTGGGGGATTTCGATTCCGTGCCGGACGAAATGGCGCGGAACTTTTCCCATGTGCCGCGCGAGATTTTCCCTCCCGCGAAGGACAAGACCGACGGCGAAATCGCCATTGAGGCCGCGCTCCGCCTCGGGGCGACCTCGCTGGTGTTGATCGGTGCGTTTGGAGGTTCGCGTCCGGACCATTCCTATCTGCATATGGTTCAGGCGATACGGCTCGCCGAGAACGGTGTGCCCACGCTGCTAACCAGTGGTAGCCAGGAGGGCTGTGCCATACTTGAAGGACAGCGCCACGTTTACGATTATCCGGAGGGAACCGTTTTCAGCATTCTTGTCATTAGCGACCTGTCGGGCCTGACGGTCGAGGGCGCAAAATGGCCGCTCGATGCGGTCGAGGTCCCGCTCGGCTCGTCTTTGACCATGTCGAACGAGGTGCAGGGACGGCTCGCCGTCACACTCCAGCAGGGCCGAGCCCTGCTCTTTGCCGACTTTCTTGCGGAAGGTACGAACTGACGTGGCACCGCCGCTTCTGAAACTCGAAGACATTCGCCTGACCTTCGGCGGCACACCGCTGCTCCAAGGTGCTTCCCTCATGATTGGTCCGGGTGAGCGGATCGCTCTGGTCGGGCGGAACGGCTCCGGCAAGTCGACGCTTCTGAAGATCGCCGCCGGCCTGGCTGAACCGCAGGACGGCGAGGTTTTCCGCCAGCCGAACACGACCATGCGGTACCTGTCGCAAACGCCCGATTGGCATGGCTTTTCCACGGTACGCGCCTATGTCGAGGCGGGTCTTGGGCCGGCCGACGATATAAACCGCGTCGCCCTGGTGCTCGACCGGTTGGGGCTATCCGGCGAGGAGGCGCCTGGATCGCTTTCGGGCGGGGAGGTGCGCCGCGCCGCGCTCGCACGCGTTCTCGCGCCGGAACCGGACCTTCTCCTGCTCGATGAGCCGACCAACCATCTGGATCTGGCCACGATCGAATGGCTGGAGGGCGAGCTCCAGCGCTCCTCCTCGGCGCTGATCACGATTTCGCACGACCGCCGCTTCCTGGAGAATGTCAGCCGGTCCACCGTCTGGCTCGACCGGGGAGTGACGCGTCGGCTCGAAAAGGGGTTTTCTCATTTCGAGGATTGGCGCGACAAGCTTTTGGAGGAGGAGGAGCGCGAACAGCAGAAACTCGGCCGCCAGATTGCGCGCGAGGAGCACTGGCTGCGTTATGGCGTGACTGCGCGGCGTAAGCGCAATGTCCGCCGCCTTTCCGAGTTGCAGTCGTTGCGCGAGCAGCACCGAAACTATCGCGGGGCCGAGGGCGTGGCCGCGATGAAGGCAAGCGACGCTGCCGAGTCGGGCAAGCTGGTCATCGAGGCCAAGGGCCTTGAAAAGCGGTTTGGCGATCTGACCGTCGTGAAGGATTTCTCGATGCGCATCCTGCGCGGAGATCGGATCGGGCTGGTCGGTCCCAATGGAGCGGGTAAAACAACGCTGTTGAAGATGCTGATCGGAACGCTGCCTCCCGATGCGGGGCATGTCCGCCTTGGCGCCAACCTCGAGCTGGCCACGCTGGACCAGAACCGGGCCGCGCTCGATCCCGACGAGACGCTTGCCCACTTTCTGACCGACGGGCGGGGCGACAGCGTCGTCGTAAACGGGCAGGAACGGCACGTCGTCTCCTATATGAAGGACTTTCTCTATCAGCCCGAACAGGCGCGCACGCCGATCCGGGAACTGTCCGGGGGCGAGCGGGCGCGACTTATCCTGGCGCGGCTGCTTTCAAGCCCGGCCAACCTCCTGGTGCTGGACGAACCGACCAACGACCTCGACATGGAAACGCTCGATCTCCTGCAGGAATTGGTGGAAGGCTTCCCCGGCACCGTGCTGCTCGTCAGTCACGACCGCGATTTTCTCGACCGCACGGTGACGAGCACCATCGCGCCGGAAGGCAACGGACGCTGGACTGTGTATGCCGGCGGCTATTCGGATATGATGGCGCAGCGTAAAGGCGAGGCGCTGGAGCGGCGCAAGACGCGTCCGGCGGCCGATCAGGCCACTACACCGAAAGGACAGGGACGCGGCCGCGCGCCCAAGCAGGGCAGCCAGAAGCTCTCGTATAAGCAGAAATTCGCGCTTGAGACCCTGCCGGGCCGGATCGAGGAACTGACGGATGAGATCACGCAGCTTGAAGCGAGGCTTGCCGATCCCGGTCTGTATGCGCGCGATGCGAACGCCTTCTCCCGTTTTACGAAAGAGCTCGATGTTAAACGCGACGAGCGCGGACGTCTGGAAGAGGAATGGCTGGAACTGGAGATGCTGCGCGAAGAGGTCGAGGGTGGCTGATCCAAGTTCACCCGATGCTAACCTAACCGGGATGAGAGTGGACGTGTTCAAGGGTTACGCTCATGTCTGAAGAGTTTCTTATCCCAGCCAAAGCCGATCTCCAGAAGGCGCGTGACGACTGGCTGCGCTCGTTGCGTGATGAAAGGCGGCTGGCGGAGCGTACGCTCGAAGCTTACGAGCGCGATACGCGGCAGTTTCTCCAATTTCTGACCGGCCATGGAGGCGGGCCACCGGGGCTGGAGGATATTGCCGATTTAAGGCCAGCGGATCTGCGCGGCTTTCTGGCCTGGCGGCGCAACGCTGGAGCCGGCGCCCGCTCGCTGGGGCGGGGGTTGGCCGGAGTGCGCTCCCTCCTGAGGTTTCTGGAACGTCGCGGCCTGGCGAATGCCGCCGGCGCGGGCGCTCTGCGCTCGCCGCGCGCGCAGAAGGGGCTTCCCAAGCCGTTGACAGCGAGTGACGCCCGCCGCGTTTCGTCGGGAGAGGGCCAACTTGCAGAAGAGCCGTGGATTGCGGCGCGCAATGCGGCCGTTCTTGCATTGCTCTATGGCTCGGGCTTGCGCATTGGCGAGGCGCTCGGCCTGTCCGGAGCGGATGCCGCCACCCTCGCCGAGGGCATGCTGCGCGTCAAAGGCAAGGGCGGCAAGACGCGCGTCGTGCCGGTCCTTCCCGTAGTGTCCCAAGCAGTGGCGGAATATCGGCGCCTTTGTCCTTACCATCTCAAGGGCGATGGCCCGTTCTTTCGCGGTGCGCGCGGCGGTGCCCTGCAGCCGGCGATCATCCAGCGCGAGATGAAGAAGATGCGCGCTGCGCTCAATCTGCCCGATACGGCGACGCCGCATGCCTTGCGCCATTCCTTTGCGACCCATCTTCTCGCACGCGGCGGGGATCTTCGCTCTATTCAGGAATTGCTCGGTCACGCCAGTCTTTCGACAACCCAGACCTATACGGCCGTCGACACGAGCCGTCTTCTGGAGATCTACGACCGGGCGCATCCGCGCGCATAGTTTCCCGCGCACTTCCGCTTGGTAATCGGAGCCCGCCCTTATGAACCTGAAACGGATCTTTGATTGCGCCGGCCGCCTTGCCCGGTTTTGGCTCGCCATCGCGAGACATTTTCTGTTCGCGCTTTCCCTGGCGGCGGGTGGTCTTTTGACCTCCGCCGCCCATGCTCAGGATAGCGAAGTTGCCTGTGAAGGTGATGATCTGGTCAAGGCACTGGCGGCGGAGAACCCTGCTCTCCTGGAGCGCTTGAGGCGGGAGGCGGCGGAAACACCCAACGGGAAAGGACTTTTATGGCGCATTGAAAGCACGGGAGATGCTCCGCCATCATATCTTTTCGGCACCATGCACGTCACGGATCCGCGCGTGGTCGCCATGTCAGAGGCGGCGCGGGAGGCGTTTGGCGGCGCGCGCACGATAGCGGTGGAGACCACGGACATCCTGGACGAGGCATCGATGCGCGCTGCCCTTGCGGAAGAGCCCGAGCTGACAATGTTTCTGGGCGACGAGCGCCTGACCGACTATCTCGATACCAAGGAACGCATGATCGTGCAGGAGGGACTCGCCGAGCGTGGCGTGCCCCTGCAAGCCGTTGTCAAAATGAAGCCGTGGATGCTCAGTTCGCTCATTTCGCTACCGGCATGCGAGCTGCACCGACGTGAAAGCGGAGCGGTCATGCTCGACCAGAAGCTTGCGCAGGAGGCACATGAGACGGGCAAGAATCTGGTCGGTCTGGAAACAGCGCATGAGCAGCTCTCGGCGATGGCCTCGCTTCCCATGGAACTTCATATGGAAGCGCTGGTCGGCGTCCTTGAACTCGGCGATGGTGTCGAGGACTTTATCGAAACGATAATGGTTCTCTATCTTGACGGCGAAACCGGGATGTTCCGCCCCGTGCTAGACCGCCTTCTCGTGGAAGCGGGTCAGAACACGGACGGTTATGCCGAGTTCGACCGGCTGATGATTGAGCGGCGCAATGAGGTGATGGCCGAGCGTGCCATGCCGCTGCTGGAAGAGGGTGGCGCATTCATCGCAGTGGGGGCGATGCATCTGCCCGGCGAGAGGGGGCTTGTCGCCCTGTTCCGTGAGGCGGGATATGAGGTGCAGGCGATCGAGGAGTGACCGTCCACCGCAGCCTGTTCCAACCCGTGCAAGAAGCGGTGACGGGGACCGTTTATTAGCCTGCTATTAAGCTTAGCCAAACGTTAACGCTTCCCCGCCATGCTTGCACTGCGAGGCTTTGGGAGAAATCCGTGGGGACCAAGGGCGAGGAAAGCAGGTTCGCGGAAGCTGCAGCCGATCTGCCAGCAACGGGGACGGTCGTGGCAGGAAGGCCTGTACAGGGGAATTCCGGTCACCTGCCGGAAGAAGCTCTGGCCGAGCTCGCCGGCCTGACGGCCGACTGGTTCTGGCACTGCGATTGCGAGCTGCGGCTGACCTGGGTTTCTGACGGTTTCCGTGTGATAACGGGAATAGATCCGTCGCCGTTTATCGGAACGGTGCGCATCGACCGCCTGAAACGGATTGTGCAAGGCCGTGATCCCGCGACACTCTCTGCATTGAAGGCGTTTGCACCCTTTCGCGATCACCTTTTCGAGCTGCAAGGCAGCGAAGGCCGTTCCAGGCTTTTGTCCATTGCCGGCGTGCCGCATTTCAGCGCGGACGGCAGTTTCGAAGGCTATCGCGGCGTAGGGCGGGACATGACTCATCTCCTGCCTGCAGACCAGTCGCAAAATTCGGATCTTTCCGAGCTTCAGCGGCGCGAACAGGAGGCCGAGGAGGCGCGCGCCCAACTCGCTCTCGTGTTGGAGACGCTGCCGGCGGGTGTGATCATCTACGATCGGCATGATCGTTTCGTGCTCGGCAATCGGAAAATCCACGATGCGCTGCCGGCTTTGGCTCCCATAATGCAGCCGGGAAGGTCGTTGCGCGAAGCGCTCGAAGTTGCCCACGACGCCGGGTATTTCCGTGAAAGCGGCGACGGGGATATCGACAAGCTTTACGAGACGGATCGCGAAGCTTGGATTGAAGAATACGCGAAGCACTACCACCAGCGCTACAAACTCTCCGAGCGCCGTAATCCGGATGGTCGTTGGTTCAAGGTGATCAATACACGGCAGGAGGACGGCACCTTTGTCGGCGTTCGCGTCGATATCACCGAGCTAAAGCAGCGTGAGCAGGAACTGAAGGAAAGCATGCGTGAAAACGAGGTTTTCCGGAACCTCGTCGACAACGTGCCGGTCTCGATTTACGCCAAGCGCCCGGACCTGAAGCTGATGTATGTCAACAAGAGCTGGAGCGACCTGCTCGGCATACCGGCGGAAGAGGCGATCGGTAAGACCGACAAGGAGCTCTTTGGCGAAGAGGCCGAGGCTTTCGTGGAAGGGGACCTCGCCGTCCTGCGCACCCGCGAGCGGCAGGTCATCGAAGAGACTCTGACCGGACCTGACGGGGAACCGCGCCACCAGATCGCGCAGAAGGACGCTCTGGTAGCCTCCGATGGCTCGCTGTATCTGATCGGCTCGACGATGGACGTGACGGAGCTGAAAAAACGCGAGGCGGAGCTGCGTGAGGCGCGCGAGAAAGCGGAACTGGCCGACCGTGCCAAATCCGAGTTCCTCGCCAATATGAGCCATGAGATCCGCACGCCCATGAACGGTGTTCTGGGCATGACCGAGCTATTGGCCAAGACCGAGCTGACGCAGAAGCAGAAGACCTTCACAGACATCGTTACCAAGTCGGGCAATGCACTGCTGACCATCATCAACGACATCTTGGATTTCTCAAAGATCGACGCCGGGCAGCTCGTGCTCGTTCCGCAGCCCTTCAACCTGGCCGAAGCCATGGAGGATGTGGCCACGCTGATCTCCTCACGGGCCAAGGAGAAGGACCTGGAGTTGGTGGTGCGTGTCGATCCGTCGCTCCCCGAGGAGTATGTGGGTGATGTCGGGCGCATTCGACAGATCGTCACGAATCTTCTGGGCAACGCCGTCAAGTTCACCGATCGGGGCCATGTGCTCGTGGATGTCTCCGGTGAGGCTGCGGGCGGAAGCACGACGCGATTGCATATACGTGTCAGCGACAGCGGCATCGGCATTCCGCAGGATAAGCTCAAGAGTATTTTCGACCAGTTCAGCCAGGTCGATTCCTCCTCCACCCGGCGGCACGAGGGAACAGGGCTGGGTCTCGCGATCACGTCACGGCTCGTGGCGCTGATGGGCGGCGAAATCGGAGTGGAAAGCGAGGAAGGGCAAGGATCTACCTTCTGGTTCACTCTGCATCTGCCGAATGCGGAAGGCGCCGAGAAGGCCCGGGTCGCGCCATGGGACGTCACAGGCGCACGCGTGCTTGTGATCGACGACAATGACGTCAACCGCACGATTCTCTCGGAGCAGATGGAGCACTGGGGTTTCGACGCTTGTGCGGCCAGTAGCGGCGCGGAGGGTCTGAAAGTGCTTGAGGCAGCGGCAAAGTTGGGGCTTCGGGTGGATTGCGCGGTTGTCGACTTTCAAATGCCGGGGATGAATGGGGTGGAGACGGCGCGCTCCATTCGCGCCAACGTGGCCTTAGCGAATACTCCAATCATCTTCCTGAGCTCGGTTGACCAGTCGCTATCGCATGCTGCCTCACATGATCTGGCAGTTGATGCACAGCTTATCAAACCCGCTCGCGCGTCCCATCTTCTGGAGTGCCTTGTGGAGACTATTCAAAAACATCGCACGTCCGGCACGGGAAGTGCCGAACACGGGCACGACGCGCCAGGCCGGGACAATGCGGAGGCATCTGCTGTTTCGCACAAGCAGGAGACCGTGCCCGTCGGTCGTGCAGACTGGCCGAAGGAAAACAGGCCGGAGGGCGGTATTCTCGTCGCTGAAGACAATGAAGTGAACCAGCTCGTTTTCCGACAGGTGCTCGACGAGCGGGGCTGGCCTTACAAGATTGCCAACAACGGTGAGGAAGCGGTCGAAGCCTTTACCGCCGCCAGGCCGGCTCTTATCCTGATGGATGTCTCCATGCCTAAAATGAACGGACTAGAGGCCACCGAGGCGATCCGCCGAATGGAAATCGAAGAAGGCGGGCACGTGCCTATCGTCGGCGTGACCGCACATGCCCTGAAGGGCGATCGCGAGCGCTGCCTGGATGCGGGAATGGACGACTATCTGTCCAAGCCCATCAGTCCGAACATGCTCATCGAGAAGATTGAGCACTGGATAGCGGAATCGGAGGAGAAGCGGACGGGTTCCGCGTGATAGCGACCACCCGGGGCAGATCTGTCGATCTTTACGGGCCTGACATCGAACTGTCATCGAATTGTTACATAGGACCTTTAAGGCCACTCCCGACGCCACTTGAAACAGGCGTCACCACGAATTCCGAACAGGAGTAGGCTCCATGAAGAAGATCATCCTTGCGACATCGGTGTCGGCGCTCGCCGTGACCATGTCCGTCGGTGCCGCCGCTGCGCGCGACCAAATTCGCATCGTCGGCTCATCCACCGTTTTCCCTTACACCCAGGCCGTTTCGGAAGAGTTCGGCAACACCACCGATTTCCAGGCGCCGGTCACCGAGTCCACCGGCACGGGCGGTGGCATGCAGATCTTCTGCGGAGGCGTCGGTGAGGACCATCCGGACATCACCGGTGCTTCGCGCGCCATGAAGGAGAGCGAGTACGAGCTTTGCCTGGAAAACGGCGTTGAGAGCGTCACCGAGGTTCAGATCGGTTCCGACGGTCTGTCCATTGCGCACTCGGTCGAAGGCCCGGACATTGACCTGACCAAGGCTCAGATCTTCCAGGCGCTCGCCGCGCAGGTCGAGGTCGATGGCGAGGTCGTGGACAATCCCTACACCAACTGGAGCGAGATCGATCCTTCGCTGCCGGATAGCGAAATCACCGTTTTCGGTCCCCCTCCGACCTCAGGCACGCGTGACGCGTTCGTCGAGCTCGTCATGGAAGCGGGCTGCGAGGAATTCGAGGCCATCAACGCTCTCGAAGGCGATCGTAAGGACGAAGTCTGTCAGCGCATGCGGACGGACGGTCCCTTCGTCGAGGCCGGCGAGAACGACAACCTTATCGTTCAGCGCCTGCAGGCCGACGAGAATGCGCTCGGCATTTTCGGCTACTCCTTCCTTTATGAGAACCAGGACACGCTGAAAGCCGTCGCGATCGAGGGCGTGCAGCCGTCTCCCGAGACCATCGCCGACGAAAGCTATACGGTTTCCCGTCCGCTTTTCTTCTATGTGAAGAACGCGCATCGCGGTGTCATTCCGGGTCTCCAGGAGTTCGTCGCAGAGTATGTTTCCGAGGAAGCGATGGGGCCCGGCGGCTATCTTGAGGAGCGCGGTCTCATCCCGCTTTCCGACGAGCGCCGTGAAGAAGTGCGCAACGCCGCCACTAACGGCGATGACATGACGCGTTACACCAACTGATTTGAAATCAGCCATCACGCCGCGCGGACATTGTTCGCGCGGCGTGACAATCGAGTTCCAACCGCACGCAGGCAGCCGTGACCGGATATCTGTTTCTTACCATTCTGGTGCTGTCCCTTATCGCCTTCTACACCGGGCGCTCGACAGCAAGCCGATTCGTCGCCGCGCATGGGAGCGAAGTTCATTCCCGTCCTATCTATCACGGCGCGTTCGCCGCGGTCTGGGTTGGATTGCCGGCTCTCATTCTGGTCATTCTCTGGCTGCTCTTTCAGGACGCCATTATCGACCGGCTGCTTGTGGCCTCGTTTCCGCCCAGCCTCACGGAGGGGGCATCCGCTTCCCAACTGTCGCTTTATCTGAGTGAAGTCAAAAATGTTGCCGCCGGGCGCATCTTCGCCGAGCCGTCGCCTGAAATCGAGGCGGCTGCCGAGCGCTATCAGCGCTGGCAGGTGATCGCCCATTGGGCCATGACGGTCGTCGCGCTGGCGGCTGCAGCGTTAGCGCTTTTCCTCACCCGCTCGCGGTTAGCTCCGCGCTTCCGCGCCCGCCAGAATTTCGAGGGCGCACTCGATGTCGTGATGATCGCCTCGGCGGTTGCCGCCATCCTCGTGACCATCGGCATCATTGTCTCGCTGACCTATGAAGCCATACAGTTTTTCCGGCTCGTGCCGCCGCACGAGTTCTTCTTCGGCCTCAACTGGGAGCCGCAGATCGCTATTCGCGACGATCAGGTTGCCGGTACCGGCGCCTTTGGCGCGGTTCCGGTCTTTACGGGCACCTTGCTGATTGCCTCCATCGCTCTCATCGTCGCCATTCCGATCGGTCTGTTCTCGGCGGTTTACCTGGTTGAGTTTGCCAACGACCGGGTTCGCAAGGTCGTCAAGCCAATTCTGGAGATCCTCGCCGGCGTGCCGACAGTCGTCTATGGTTTCTTCGCAGTGCTGACCGTCGCACCGGCCATCCGGGAAGCCGGCGGTCTCATGGGCCTGTCGATCTCGCCCAACAGCGCGATAGCGGCCGGCGGCGTCATGGGTATCATGCTGATCCCGTTCATCTCGTCGCTTTCCGACGACGCGCTCAGGGCCGTGCCGCAATCCATGCGCGACGGCTCTTTCGCCATGGGTGCGACGAAAGCCGAGACGATCAAGCGCGTGCTACTGCCAGCCGCTTTGCCGGGCATCGTGGGAGGCGTCCTGCTTGCCGCCAGCCGGGCCATCGGCGAAACCATGATCGTGGTGATGGCCGCGGGGCTGACGGCCACGCTGACCGCAAACCCGCTTGATGGCGTAACGACCGTCACCGTTCAGATCGTGACGCTCCTGATCGGCGATACGTCCTTCGACAATCCCAAGACGCTTTCGGCATTCGCGCTTGGGCTTGTCCTGTTCGTCGCAACCCTCTGCCTGAATGTGCTGGCGTTGCGCATCGTGCGCCGCTATCGCGAGAAATACGAGTAGGTCCATGTCAGAAACGACCTCCATCGCTCCCAAACCGTTCGACTGGTCCTCTCCGGAGGCAGCGGCAAGGCGCAAGCGCCGCTACGCGGCGGATCGCCGCCTGCGGCTCTACGGGCTGATCTCAATCCTCACGGCCATCGGTCTGCTGGGCATTCTGATCACCTCATTGGTGATTACCGGCCACACAGCCTTTCTCCAAACAAAGATTGCCGTCACCTTCACGGCTGATCCCGATGACATACCGGCGGACAATCCGGCATCGGGCGATTTCCGCGCAGTGGTCTCAAATTCGGTCCAGGGGCTCTTTCCCGGGATCGACGATCCGGCCGCACTGCGCACGGCCTCCAACATTCTCTCGAATGGTGCCACGAATATCGTGCGCAACTATGTCGTCTCGCATCCGGAGGTGATTGGTCAGACCTTCACGCTCGAGATTCCGGCGTCGGATCCGTACGATCAGCTCAACAAGGGCGTCATCGACCGCGATCTGCCGGAGAACCGCCGCCGCGTCTCGGATGAGGAGATTGCACTGTTCGAATCGCTGGAAGAACGCGGCCTGGTTTCGACTCCCTTCAACTGGGGCCTGTTCATCAATGCTGACAGCCGCTTTCCGGAACTGGCCGGTCTGGCGGGGGCTGTCGTGGGCTCGTTCTACGCGCTTCTCGTCTGCTTCGCCATTTCCTTCCCGGTCGGCATCGCAGCGGCGATCTATCTCGAGGAGTTCGCCCCGAAGAACCGCTGGACCGATCTCATCGAGGTCAACATCAACAACCTGGCCGCCGTTCCGTCCATCGTTTTCGGTCTGCTGGGACTGGCCGTTTTCATCCAGATCTTTGGCTTGCCGCGCTCGGCGCCTCTGGTTGGCGGCCTTGTCTTGTCGCTGATGACGCTGCCGACGATAATCATCGTTACGCGCGCCTCGCTGAAATCAATCCCACCATCCATCAGGGAGGCCGCGCTCGGCATCGGTGCCTCCAAGCACGAGGTGATCCTGCATCACGTGCTGCCGCTGGCCATACCGGGCATCCTGACGGGCACGATCATCGGCCTTGCACAGGCCCTGGGCGAAACCGCGCCGCTTCTGCTCATTGGAATGAATGCCTTTTTGACCTCGCCGCCTGGTGGTATCATGGATCCGGCGACAGCCTTGCCAACGCAGATTTTCATATGGGCAGACAGCCCGGAACGCGGCTTCGTTTCGCGCACATCGGCCGCTATCCTTGTGCTTCTGGGGTTCCTGATCTTCATGAATGCGCTGGCCATCTTTCTCAGGCAACGGTTTGAACGTCGCTGGTAACGGAGTTGAGGGATATGAACATGTTGACAGATGCTGCCGTCGAAAACGCCCTCCAGGAGACACCCGAGACCGAAGTCTGCAAGATGCGGGGATCGGGGGTGAACGTCTTCTATGGAGAAAAGCAGGCGCTGTTCGACGTAAACCTCGATGTCCGGCAAAACCAGGTGACGGCTTTGATCGGTCCTTCCGGCTGCGGAAAGTCGACCTTCCTGCGATGCCTCAATCGTATGAACGATACGATCGAGATCTGTCGCGTGGCCGGCGAGATTACGCTGGATGACGAGGATATCTATAATCCGCGCATCGACGTGGTGGAACTGCGTGCCCGCGTTGGCATGGTGTTCCAGAAGCCGAATCCCTTCCCCAAATCTCTCTATGAGAACATCGCCTACGGACCGCGCATTCACGGGCTGGCAAGCTCGAAGAGCGAGATGGATGCCGTTGTCGAGACCAGTCTCAAGAAGGCGGGATTGTTCGATGAGGTGAAGGACCGCCTCCACGAGCCGGGGACCGGCCTTTCGGGCGGCCAGCAGCAGCGCCTGTGCATCGCGCGTGCCATTGCCGTCTCGCCGGAAGTCATCCTGATGGACGAGCCGTGCTCGGCGCTCGACCCGATCGCCACTGCCAAGGTGGAAGAGCTTATCGATGAGCTGCGCCAGAATTATACGATCGTGATCGTAACTCACTCGATGCAGCAGGCGGCGCGCGTGTCCCAGCGGACGGCCATGTTCCATCTCGGCAATCTCGTCGAGGAAGGGCCGACCGACAAGATGTTCACCAATCCCGAGGACAAGCGCACTCAAGATTATATCACCGGCCGGTTCGGCTGATCGCTGCCAGTTTCGAGAGGAATGGATCCATGGCCGAGCACATCGTCGCCTCGTTCGACGAGGAATTGCAACACATCGACCGTCTCATTCACGAGATGGGCGACCTCGCCGCGGTAATGACCCAATCGGCCACCCGTGCCCTGCTCAATTCCGACAATGCGCTGGCGCAACGCGTGATCTCGGACGACACCATCATGGATGCCAAGCAGAGGGAGCTGGATGAGTGCGCGATCACGCTGATCGCGAAACGCCAGCCCATGGCGCAGGATCTGCGTGCCGTGGTGGGCGCCATTCGGATGGCCGCGGACCTCGAACGCATCGGCGATCTTGCCAAGAACATCGCCAAACGCGTCGGAGCGGTCGGCGAAAGCGCAACGCCGCGCAGCCTCGCCCATTCGATCGATACAATGGCCGAAATGGTGCTGGGGCAGGTGAAGCTCGTCGTCGAACGTTATGTCGAGCGCGACCACGAGGCTCTGACAAAGCTCAGGGACGAGGACGAGAAGATCGACATCCAGTACACCTCGGTGTTTCGCGAGCTCCTTACCTACATGATGGAGGATCCGAGGAACATAACGGCCTGTACGCATCTGCTGTTCTGCGCCAAGAACCTCGAGCGGATCGGTGACCATGTCACCAACATCGCGGAGAACGCGTATTATGTTGTCACCGGCGAGCAGCTTCCCGTGCAGCGGCCGAAGCTGGACGAGACGCAGATGACTGTTGGCTCATAGTCTGCGGAGGATCATGCCATGATCGTGCCCAAAATTATGGTCGTCGAGGATGACGAGCCGCTGTGCGTTCTCCTGCGTTACAATCTCGAGGCCGAGGGTTACGAGGTCGAGGTGATCACGCGCGGCGACGAGGCAGAACTGCGCCTGCAGGAGAATGTGCCCGATCTTTTGGTTCTGGACTGGATGGTTCCCGCCGTCTCCGGTATCGAGCTCTGCCGCCGGCTCAGGATGCGCGCGGAGACGGAGCGCCTCCCGATCATTATGCTGACCGCCCGCGGCGAGGAAACCGATCGCGTTCGCGGCCTTTCCACAGGTGCGGACGACTATCTGGTGAAACCTTTCTCCACGCCCGAGTTTATCGCGCGCGTGCGGGCGCTCCTCAGGCGCGCAAAGCCCGAGGTCCTCTCCACGGTGCTGAAAGTGGGCGATATAACGCTGGACCGTGAATCCCACCGCGTCTATAGGCGCAAGAACGAGATCCGCCTCGGGCCGACGGAGTTCCGCCTGCTTGAATTCATGATGCAGCATCCCGGCCGCGTCTTCTCGCGCAGCCAGTTGCTCGACAACGTCTGGGGCGA
This sequence comes from Chelativorans sp. YIM 93263, assembly GCF_028767125.1. Classification (GTDB taxonomy): domain Bacteria; phylum Pseudomonadota; class Alphaproteobacteria; order Rhizobiales; family Rhizobiaceae; genus Chelativorans. Next base: position 71,951 of record NZ_JAKCWP010000001.1, on the reverse strand, counting down.
GACGATCTATATCGACGAGCGCACGGTGGACGTGCATGTCGGCCGGCTGCGCAAGGCGGTTAACCACGGCCGCCTTCCCGACGTGATCCGCACAATCCGGGGCGCCGGATATGCAATTCGCGACGCTTAGGTAGGTTTAAACTTAAGCGACACTCTTGCGCGTTACGCTCCGCGCCGCGTTCGTTTCCGCGCGCTGAGCGGGTCCGAAAATGTCGTTATCTATGCCTGTCAGGGCCGTCATGGCACAGCCGTGCTGCACCAGCGGAATCTCCTCGCGCTCCGTCTCGATCGGGATGTCGACGGCGTCCTGTCCGCCGGCCGTTCGGGCCAGCGCCCGTCTTATCGCAGGTTCCAGGATATCCATGGCTGTCGTTCCCTGTCCGACGATGACAATGGGCGCGGGATCGACCAGGGCGAAGAGGCTGCCGATGCCGAAGCCGATCGCCTGGCCGGCTTCATTGAAGGCCTCAAGGGCCCGCTCGTCTCCGCTGCGCGCGCACCGTGCCAGTGCCCCCATATGCTCAGGCTCCGTATCGGCGACGGGCTCTTCCATGGGGCTCCTGCCGTGTGCTTTACGCCAGATTGCGTAAGTGCCGGCATAGGCCTCGATGCAGCCCTGGCGCCCGCAGCGGCAGAGCGCGCCGTTGGGCTCGTGGATCATGTGGCCGAACTCCCCGCCGGAGGAGTGTGTGCCGGTGAACAATCGCCCGTTCAGCATCAGCCCCATGCCGATGCCATCGGATAGAAGAATAGCGGCGAAATTGTCGCCGTAGCGCTGCGGATCGTGCCAGCGCAGCGCTGCTGCTATCATGTTGCAGTCGTTCTGCACGATGACGGGCAGCCCGAAAATCTCCTCGAGCGCAGGCCCGAACGGTACATGATTGTGCGGCGTAATGGGCGACCACAGCAACTCGTGGCCATCCGAATCCGTGATCCCTTGCACCGCCAGGACGACACGCAGAACGTTGTCGCGATTGCCGATCAGCGAGCGGATCGTCGAGGCAGCGAGGTCCATGAGCTCCCGTTGGCCGACGTCCAGCGTCGACAGCCGGGTGTCCTGCCGTTCGATAACGCGGCCGCAATAGTCAACGAGTGCCGCCGAGAGGTTGTTGAAGGATAAATATACGCAGACGGCGCTGGCTGCCTCGGGGTTAAGCTCGATCGCGACTTGGGGCCTCCCCCGCCGCGCCGGCGTTGCCTCGCCCTGGCCGGCCTGCCGCATGATCTTCTCGTCCAGCAGGTCGGATGCGATTGCCGAAATCGTCGACTGACTGAGATCCGTCAAGCGTGCGATCTGCGTGCGCGAACACTGACCCGCTTTCCGTACGGCGGAAATCACTAATGCCCGATTGCGCTTGCGCATTTCGTAATGGCGGATACCGCCCACCATCACTGTTTCTCCTCGCCGTACCGCTTTGGCTTCACTTCGCCTTCCTGGAGCCATATTGACACGGGCAGAAAGCTGCGTCATTCTTTTTTTCGAGGCTCGAAAAAAAGAGCCTCCCGGACAACCGAATCTGTTGCGCTCGCGCGACATTGGGAGGACATCATGAAGAAGACCGTCACCGCTATTATGGCGGGTACAGCCCTTTCCCTGACCCTGTCCACGGCTGCTTTCGCCGAGGGCAAGACCATTGGCGTCTCGTGGTCGAATTTCCAGGAGGAGCGCTGGCAGACCGATGAAGCCGCGATGCAGGAGCAGATCGAGGCCGACGGGAACACCTATATCTCGGCGGATGCCCAGTCGTCCGCATCCAAGCAGCTGACCGATGTGGAATCCCTGATTTCCCAGGGAGCCGATGCGCTCATCATTCTGGCGCAAGATTCTTCGGCCATTGGGCCTGCCGTCGAGAGTGCGGTCAACGAAGGCATCCCGGTCGTCGGCTATGACCGCCTGATCGAGAACCAGAACGCCTTCTATCTCACCTTCGACAATAAGGAAGTCGGTCGCATGCAGGCGCGGGCCGTCTATGAAGCGCAGCCGGAGGGCAATTATGCCTTCATCAAAGGCTCCTCGGCCGACCCGAACGCCGATTTCCTGTTCGAAGGTCAGATGGAAGTCCTGGAGGACGCGCTCGAGTCGGGCGAGATCGTGAATGTCGGCGAGGCTTACACGGACGGTTGGCTGCCTGCCAACGCGCAGCGCAACATGGAACAGATACTGACCGCCAACAATAACGAGGTGGATGCGGTGGTCGCGTCCAACGACGGCACAGCCGGCGGCGTTATCGCCGCGCTGGAGGCGCAGGGGCTGGCGGGCTCCGTCCCGGTCTCGGGTCAGGACGGCGATCATGCCGCTCTCAACCGCATAGCGCTCGGCACACAGACCGTCTCCGTCTGGAAGGATGCCCGCGATCTCGGCAAGGCAGCCGCACAGATAGCCAACCAATTGGCTGAAGGCACCGCGATGGAAGATATCGAGGGTGCCGAGACCTGGTCCGACGGTCCGAACGGTGTTGAGATGACATCGCTCTTCCTCGAGCCCATTCCGATTACGCAGGATAATCTCGACGTTGTGATCGACGCCGGCTGGGTATCCAAGGACGTCGTGTGTCAGGGAGTTCAGCCCGGCACCGTTGACGTCTGCGAATAAGCCAGCTTTGGTAAACGAGCGCCGCGGCCCATGCGGGCCGCGGCGTTTTTACAAGCGGACCGTATGACATACTGCCGTCCCGCCTGGAGTTTGTCGAAATGACGGACGTTACGTCCAGTGCGCCCGAGCAGGGCGCATCAACTACAAACAGCAGTCTGCCTAGCCGTTTCTTGAAGGCCACTGAGCTTGATACTCGGATGTTGGGCATGCTCGGCGCGCTGGCCATCATCTGGCTCGGCTTTCATCTCCTTTCCGGCGGTCTTTTTCTGACCCCGCGCAATCTGTGGAATCTTTCCGTTCAGTCCGCCTCGGTGGCGGTTATGTCCACGGGTATGGTGCTGGTCATTGTTACGCGGAACATCGACCTGTCTGTGGGGTCGTTGCTCGGCTTCGTCGGCATGATCATGGGCGTGACGCAGACATCGCTGCTCCCGGATTGGCTCGGCTTCGGACATCCAGCGATCTGGATCATAGCGCTCGCCGTTGGCCTTCTTGCGGGCGCTCTGATCGGCGCTCTGCAGGGCTTCATCATCGCTTTCCTCGGCGTGCCGGCATTTATCGTGACCCTGGGCGGTCTCTTGATCTGGCGCGGTGCAGCCTGGTGGGTTACCAGCGGACGCACGGTCGCCCCGATGGATCCACTGTTCCGCCTTATGGGCGGTGGTCCCGGCGGCGCCATTGGTGCCTTCTGGAGCTGGGTCGTCGGAATCGTGGCATGCGTTGCGCTTGTCGGGATGCTGGTGCAGGCGCGCCGGCAGCGAAGCAAATTTCATTTCCCACTTCGCCCTTTGTGGGCGGAAGGCTTTCTTGGAACAGTCGGCTGTGCATTCATTCTGGGCGCCGTCGCCGTCGTCAATTCTTATCCGTGGCCGTCTGCGATCGCCCGCCGCTATGCCGAGGCAAACAACATTCCGGTTCCTGATGGCGGGCTGTTTATCGCTCACGGCATCGCCGTACCGGTCCTGATTGCAATCGGCATCGGCATCGTCATGACATTCCTTGCGATGCGCACCCGCTTTGGCCGCTATGTCTTCGCCATCGGCGGCAATCCGGAAGCAGCGGAGCTTGCCGGTATCAATACGCGCTGGGTGGTGATGAAGGTCTTCATCCTCATGGGAGTCCTGGCCGCGGTGGCTTCGGCCATTTCCACCGCGCGGCTCAACGCGGCGACCAACGCGCAAGGTACGCTCGATGAGCTTCTGGTGATCGCTGCCGCCGTCATCGGGGGCACCTCGCTCGGCGGCGGCGTGGGAACAATCGCTGGCGCCATGATCGGCGCGGTGCTGATGCAATCTCTGGCGACTGGTATGATCCTTTTGGGCGTCGACACGCCTTTGCAGAATATCGTTGTGGGCGCTGTGCTGATCGTCGCGGTATGGCTGGATACCCTTTACCGCAAGCGCACCCAGTAGGGAGACAGCACGATGGCTGAGAAGACACCACTGGTGCAGATGGAAAACATCTCGATCGCCTTCGGCGGCATCCATGCCGTAGAGGATGCTTCCGTCGACCTGCACGTCGGCGAGGTCGTTGCTCTCGTTGGTCACAATGGGGCGGGCAAGTCGACGCTGATCAAGATTCTTTCGGGTGCCTACAAGCGCGATGCGGGAACGATCTTCGTCAATGGCGAGGAGGCGCAGATCAATAATCCACGAGATGCGAAGGCATACGGGATCGAAACGATCTACCAGACGCTGGCGCTTGCCGATAATGTCGACGCCGCCGCCAATCTCTTCCTCGGGCGTGAGCTGAGGACAGCCTGGGGTACGCTCGACGACGTTGCCATGGAGTCGGAAACACGCAAGGTCATGGCCCGGCTAAACCCGCGTTTTCAGCGGTTCAAGGATCCGGTGAGCCGCCTTTCCGGCGGGCAGCGCCAGTCCGTTGCCATTGCGCGCGCGATCCATTTCAACGCGCGCATTCTCATCATGGACGAGCCAACCGCGGCACTCGGCCCGCAGGAGACGAAGCAAGTCTCGGATCTGGTGCGCCAGCTAAAGCAGGACGGGATCGGCATCTTCCTGATCAGCCACGATATTCATGACGTCTTCGACTTGGCGGATCGGGTGGTGGTGATGAAGAACGGTCAGGTCGTGGGAACCGGCTCCACAAAGGATGTCACCGAGGATGAGGTGCTCGGCATGATCATTCTCGGCAAGTGCCCGCCGGGCGCCATTCCTGGCCCCGGGGCGCTGCAGACAGCTGCTGCCTGATCACCACAGATTGATGACCGTGAGAACCGCTACGACCGCCGCGAAAATCAAGATTGCCAAGCGAAAATAGCCGAAGGGACCATAGTTCGGTCCGGGTGGCAGCGGGTCGTTGGAATCGGGGTCGCCCATGGCGAGCCGGGCGGCGTCCTCGGGGCTGTTTATCATATCCATTCCCCTGGATTGAGTCGTTCGGTACGGGTCAGCGTGCCCGATTAAACAGGCCGAACAAGAGAGAAATCACCAGAAGGCCCAGGAAAATATAAAACAAAATCTGCGCGATACCGGCCGCTGCGCCCGCGATACCGCCAAAGCCCAATACACCGGCGATGATAGCCACGACTAGGAATATCAATGCCCAATATAGCATTCTTGGCGCCTCCGTTCGTTCCTCATCCCAACGCCGCCCCTTCTTGTTGGTTCCAGAGAAAAAGCCGCCCGTAGGCGGCTTGTTTCTGGGAGGTCGTCGTGTCGTGACTGGGTGCTTCAGGCCGCGGCTCGGGCCTGTTGATCGAAGAAAAGAGCCTGACTGATCAAAGCCTTGACCATGTCCGGGTTAAACGGCTTCGTCACGAGGAAAGCCGGCTCGGGCCGTTCGCCGGTCAAAAGCCGCTCGGGGAACGCGGTAATGAATATGACCGGAACCGGGGTAGAGGCGAGGATGTCGTTCACGGCGTCAATTCCGGAACTGCCGTCGGCAAGCTGAATGTCGGCAAGAACCATGCTAGGACTGGTCTGCTTGAAGAGGCTCATCGCCTCGTCGTGAGTTCGGGCCGTGCCGACCACCCGATGACCGAGGCTTTCGACCAGTTCCTCGATATCCATTGCGATCAGCGGCTCATCCTCGATGATCATTATGTCGGTGGCCACCTGACGGGAAATCTCGTCGCTGGCCTCCTTGAGGAGAGCGTTTAGCCGCTGTTCGTCCACGTCCAGGATCTCAGCGGCCTCGTCCGTTTCGAAGCCCTCCACCGCAATCAGGAGAAATGCTTGCCTGGGCTGCGGCGCGAGAGACGAGAGGTTTGCAATCGCCCTTTGTTCCCAGGCAGCAGTCGGCTGCGCTTCGGGAATGCGGATTTCGAACGTTCCAAACAGTTGCGCAAAAAGCTTGAAAAGCGCGATACGATCGTTGGAGGCTTTCGGAAAGACGGACGTATCAGCGATGAGCGCTTCAAGCGTTGCGGCGACCAGAGCATCGCCGCTCGTCTGGGATCCGGAAACCGCCCGTGAAAACCGGCGCAGGTAAGGCAAATGCGGAGCGATTCTTGCCGACAAGCTCATGCTGAGTTCATCTCCCTCGACTTGATGGATGTTATCCGAAAATTAGGCCACAATGGCACCGTAACGCCACTGCCGGAAAAAAGTTCCTCATGATCGGGAACAAATTTCTGGGCGCGACCGTTAAGGTTCGAATTGCGAAATAAAGCAGGCAAAGATGTGACAATGACAAAGGTGCTCAGCGATTTGGAGGACGAAGCCGGTAACAAAGAACAAATGGCACATCGCAATCCGGAGAAAAGGGAAGGGTCGAGAGGCTCCCACCCTGCAGAGCCGATGGGGACGAACTCCGAGATCGCCCGAAAGCTCAAACAGTATTACGACGAGTTGGTTTCCGACGAGGTTCCCGATCGCTTCAGCCAGTTACTAGAGGCGCTCGAACACCAGGAGCCCTCCCGTCCGGATGCAAATGAGGATTGAGTATGTCCAGCGCACAGAGTTTCCGCGACGGCCTTCTGGCTGCGGTGCCGACGCTACGTGCGTTCGCCGTATCCTTGGCGAAGAATACCGATCGTGCGGATGATCTCGTTCAGGAAACGCTGGTCAAAGCATGGGACAAACAGGACAGTTTTCAGCAAGGCACGAATCTGAAAGCGTGGCTGTTCACGATCCTCCGCAACGAGTTCTATTCGCAAATGCGCAAACGCAAGCGAGAGGTGGAAGACAGCGACGGGGCCATCACGGCCCGCCTCTCCGTCCATCCGAGTCAGGACGGATCGTCCGACCTGACCGACTTTCGAAAGGCGTTGGCGCTGCTCCCCGAGGACCAGCGCGAAGCCATCATCCTCATTGGCGCATCCGGCTTTTCCTATGAAGAAGCCGCCGAGATCTGCGGCTGCGCCGTCGGCACGATCAAGAGTCGTGTCAGCCGGGCCCGCAGCCGATTGGCGGATATCCTCGGGATCGAGGGGGAAAATGATTTCGGCCCTGACGCAATCGCCGTCCAGGTGACCAACTCACCCGCCGTCGCGTGATCTGGATCGGCCGCCATCGCTTCGCCCTTGAGGGGTAGAAGCAGGCATTGCACAAAGCTGCTGCGGACCAGCCAGGGAACATCGGCGCCGGTGAAGCGTTCAACTCGCGGAAAACAGTAAGGAGAGGACCATGGCAGCTACCGGCGCAAAGACGACCCGGGAAAATACCAGTGCGCAAACGGATATGCGCGACATGCAGGCGGATATCGAGCAGCTCCGCAAGGATATCGGTCAGCTCTCGGAGCATCTGAAGGAGACCGGCACCCGTTCGATCTCGCGCGCTCGGAAGGCGGCCCAGGAGAGCGCCGAGCAATTTCAGGATTCAGCGACGGAGTTTCAGGACAACCTGACTGAAACCGTGCGGGAGAAGCCGCTTACCGCGCTGGCAATCGCAGCCGGCGTCGGGTACCTGTTCGCAATGATGACCCGCCGCTAGGGGCCGGGATGCTTGCCCGGCTTTTTGCCCTGCTCGCCACCGACGAGGCAGCGGTTGTCAAACGGCGCCTCAAGGCGGCAGTGATCGCATATGCGCTCGTGGGCGCGGCAGCGCTCCTGGCGTTCGTCTTCTTGATCCTTGCGGGATATCTGGCGGCCGCCATCCATTGGGGCGCTATCGAATCGGCCATTGGGTTTGCGGTCGGCTTCCTGCTGCTCGCGCTTCTTGTCTACGTCGCTTACCGGATTCTCGCCGGGGCGCAGCGGCGTGCGCAGCAGCGCAAGCGCGCGGCCGATGCCAGCATGATGGCGGGTGCTTCGGCGATGGCGATGCTTCCAGCCTTGCTCAGCAAGAAAGGCGGCGTGGCAGCGGTGCTCATGGGGCTGGCTGGTATCGCCGGATACGCGGCCTACCGCGAATTCGGACGGAGCGGAGTGGATCCTTCGAAACGCGATGAGTGACTGACCTGACCCGCGTTTGTGCAGGAGAAGGGAATCATGAACGACAAAATGCCCCGGAAGAAAGCGCGTCAGGGACGCGAAGGCTTTCCAATTCTACTGGTTCTCATCGCGAGCCTTGTAATGGCTGGCATCGTTTGGGCCATTGTCGAAATTTACGGCGTCGTCATCGACGAGAATCAGCCTGTTGAAACGGAGCAATCGACCGAGACTCCGGTCGACGGGCCTCAGGGCCTGGAACAGCAGGACTGAGGATGGGGATGCGGAGCCATTCCGCATTCTCCTCTCAATAATCGACGCGCGTGGCCGAGGCGGAAGCACCAAGCCTCAACGCGCACCTCCCCAACGGTGGCTTTCCCCGCCAGCAGAGCCGGACGGGAACCGTTTGAGAGTGTCGGCGTTGTTGAGTGTGATGACCGCACACCCGATCCTCACTGCTAGACTCGGTCGGATGCGCGGCCATGTACAGAAAATTGCACGTGGAGAGCTTAACATGATCCGTAATCTTTTGGCGACCACCGCTATTGCCACTCTCGTAGCAACTGGTGCCGTGGCGCAGACGACGACGGGCGAGGAGCCTGTCCAGAATCAAAACCAGCAACAGGAAATGAGTGTCCGTGCCGAAGGGCATCTGGCTTCCAACCTGATGGGTGAAGCTGTCTACAACGGCACGGGTGATGAAGCCGAAAACATCGGCGACGTCACGGATATGATCATAAACGACGACGGCAATATCGAGGCTATCGTTGTCGGTGTCGGCGGCTTTCTGGGCATCGGCCAGAAAGAGGTCGCTCTCGAATATGATGTCGTTCAGTGGGAAGAGCAGCAAGACGGCGAACGCAGGATTGTCGTAGAAACGACAGCCGACGCGCTGGAAAGCCAGCCTGAATTCGACCGGACAGCGTTCCGGCCTATGCCTGCCGACGCCGATGTTGCCGAGACGACCCCGGCCTCACGGGATGACCTCGCATCCGCGCCGCAGAACCAGGATGGGCAGCAGACGGACCAACAAGCCGATGTCTCGCCGCTCGAAGGTGATCAAGACAGCGAAACCGCTTCGACGGACTCGCAACAGGATGTAGAGGCCGACCAGGACGTCGCCGCTGATCAGGGCACGGATGTCCAGGTCACGGAGCAGACCGCTCAGACGGACGACCAGCAGACCCAGACGGGTGACCAGCAGACGACCGCTCAGACGGACGACCAGCAGACCCAGACGGGTGACCAGCAGACGACCGCTCAGACGGACGACCAGCAGACTCAGACGGGCGACCAGCAGACGACCGCTCAGACGGACGACCAGCAGACGACGGAGGAAACTGGCGACAGGGTCGCTGTTGAGGATACCACTGCCGAGGATGAGCAGACTGCGCAGTCCGACACCGGGACGGCCAATGAAGATCAGGACGTCGATGTCCAGGTCACAGAGCAGACTGCCCAGACGGATGAGCAGGGGCAGAATCAGGATTCGACGGACGAGATGCAGACCGCTGCCGTCGATCAGAGCACGCTGCAGCAGGCACAGCCTGATCAGGTGCGCGCCGAGAATCTCACCGGCACCACCGTCTACGGCTCCAATGAAGAGAGCGTCGGCGAGATCGGCGATGTTATCCTGACGCCCGAAGGTGATGTCGACGCGGTGATCGTCGATGTCGGCGGTTTCCTCGGAATCGGCCAGAAGGAAGTTGCTCTGTCGATCGACAACCTCGCCTTCATGACTGACGAGAACGGTGACCTTTATCTCTACACCCAGTTCACCGAGGAGCAGCTCGACGCACAGCCTGAGTATGACCAGGCGACCTATGCCGAGCAGCGCGACCAGATGCTTCTTCAGTCTGAGTAATCTTAACACGGCCCCGCCAATCGGCGGGGCCGCTGTTTTTCAATTGTTTTTTATTGTTTCATAACTGGAAACGTCGTGTTCGCAAAAGCCTGGTTCCGCTGTTTGTAAATGGATGCTCCAATGACGGGAATGCTGTCCTTCTACCCGTCGTTCTGGAGGAACTCACATGCGTGATACCATCAAAGGCATTCATCACATCACCTCCTTGGCCAAGGATGCCGCGGCCACCGATGGCTTCTTCACACGGGTGCTTGGTTTGCGCCGGGTCAAGAAGACCGTCAATTTCGACGCACCGGATGTTTATCACCTATATTACGCCGATCGCGTCGGCCGTCCCGGCACGGTGATGACCTATTTCCCGTTTCCGAATATTGCGGCCCGTGGTCGCGGCGCCGGCGAAGTTCGCACCGTCGTTTTCTCGGTCCCCGTGGGTAGCCTGGCATTCTGGGAGAAGCACCTCGCGGCAAACACCGTCAGCGGCGTGCGCCGAGCCTCTACGTTCGGTGAAGAGCGGCTTTTTTTCCAGGGGATCAATGATGACGATTTCGCCCTGGCCGAGGTTGCGGGAGACGAGCGTGAGCCGTGGCACGGTGCAGGTATTCCGGCGAAGCATGCCATCCGCGGCTTCCATTGTGCGACAATGACGCTCCGGGATGTTGCACCCACACGCGCGCTGCTCGAGATGATGGGTTTTTCCGTTTCCGGTGAGGAGAATGGAGCCGTGCGCATGCGCCATGCAGGCGGCAATGGCGCGGATATTGTCGAACTGGAGACCAGCAGCGGTGGTGCCCCGGCCCGACAGGGTGCCGGTTCGGTGCATCACATCGCCTTTGCCGTCGAGAACGCTGAAGCGCAGCTTTCGGTACGCGAGGCGCTCGTCGGGGAAGGCTATTCGGTGACCCCGGTCATCGACCGCGACTATTTTCTCTCGATTTATTTTCGCTCACCTGGCGGTGTCCTCTTTGAAATCGCTACCAACGAGCCAGGATTTGCGCGTGACGAGGACATCGATAATCTGGGTGCAGCTCTGAAGCTGCCTCGCCAGCACGCGCATCTGCAGGAGCATCTGGAAAACCACCTGCCTCCGCTCGACGGATGACGCAAGATGGGCGTCGATACCTATCATCATCAAGCGATCCCGGCGGCGACCGGCGCCCCCCTGCTATTCTTGTTTCACGGTACCGGTGGGGACGAGATGCAACTCCTGCCGATAGCGCATTCGGTTCTGCCCGATGCGGGGGTCGTGGCGCCCCGCGGGGACGTGGAGGAACATGGCGCCAATCGCTTCTTCCGGCGCCATGACGAAGGTATCTACGACATGGAGGATCTTGCGCGCGCGACGGACAAGATGAGCGATTTCGTCCGCGCCCATATTGCCGAGCAAAGACCTGAGAAAGTTGTCGGGCTCGGCTATTCAAACGGGGCCAACATCCTCGCAAGCGTGGTTTTCGCTGATCCGACGCTGTTCGAGACCGTGGTGCTGATGCATCCGCTCATTCCCTTCAAGCCGCAAATCGGCGGCACGGAGTTCCGTACGCGCGTCTTGGTGACTGCCGGGCGGGAAGATCCGATCTGTCCGCCGAGCACGACGCAGCGGCTTATGTCCTATCTGAAGGGCGCCGGCGCCCGCGCCGAGCTTCTATGGCACCATGGCGGCCACGAATTGCGCCCGGAGGAGGTCAATGCCGCGGCACGTTTCTTGGCCGAATAGCCCGGATCACGAGAATTTTTTCTTACATGCCTCGTCATTGCCGTGTTCAATGCTATTTTAGAATGCAGTGACCATTGATTTGGTTATCTACGCCACAGCGCGTAAGCTCGTTTTGGGAACGCAATGGCGGAAAATCGTCTCAGGACTCGATTGATGCAGGGGCCTATCGCCGCTCTCGGGCGAACGCGCGCGGTGGTGCGCGTTGCCATGGTGGTGGAGCGTCTGTGGCCGCTGGTCCTTCCCCTCGTCATTATCGTAAGCCTGTTCCTCAGCTTTGCCTGGCTGGGCGTCTTCCGCGTTCTGCCCGACTGGGGCCGCCTCGGGCTTCTGGGGCTTCTCGGCGCATCGGCTCTTGCCAGCCTGTGGCCGCTCAGGCATTTCCGCATGCCGCATCCAGCGGAAATCGACCGGCGCATCGAAGTCACGAACCGGCTGGAACACGCCCCGGTATCCGTCCAGTCAGACAGGCTGGCGGCGGGGGCCGATAGCAGTTTTGCGAGTGCGCTCTGGCGCGAACACCAGAAACGCATGTCGGAGCGTCTCTCGCGTCTTCACGGGGACCTGCCTCAAACGCGGGTGCCGCAACGCGACCCCTGGGGCTTCCGGGCTTTTGCCGCACTGCTCCTTGTCACAGCGCTGGCTTACTCCACCGGCCCTTATGGCGGCCGGATCCTCGATGCCTTTCAACCGCCTGCGGGCGAGGAGGCGGCGCCGGCACGCATCGACGCCTGGGTGACGCCACCCGCCTATACCGGCCGTGCACCGATATTCCTGACGGCCGATTCCAATCGAACACGACAGGCCTTCACGGTACCGCAAAACAGCACGATGGCGGTGCGTGTCAGTAGCGGTTCGGGAGCGGAAACGCTCAGCTTCATCGACGTGGAAGGCGATGAGCACGCGATCGCGCCGGAGGAGGGTTCTGAATCCGAGGCCGCGGCTGGCGGTGCCCAACGCTTTGCGCATGTGCTGTCGGCAGACGGCATTGTCAGGCTCTCGAACGACGGACATGAGATCGGCGACTGGCAATTCATGGTCACCCCCGATATGCCGCCGCAGATCCGGTTTTCGGAGGAGCCGGCGCGCGCTACGAACGGGGCTCTGGAACTGTCCTACGAGATCGAGGACGACTATGGTGTTGAGGGTGCGGAAGCGCATTTCGCCTTGGCCGACCCCGCGCCTGATGCTCGGCCGCTTTACGAGGCTCCCGAGATGCCGCTTTCTCTGCCCCGCCGGGATAGTGAGAATGGCGCCTCGAAGACCACGCGTGACCTTTCCGAGCATCCGTGGGCGGGTGCGGAGATCGGATTGACCCTTTCTGCCACGGATGCGGCCGGCCAGACTGCTGAAAGCGGGACGAAGATTCTTGAGCTTCCTCAGCGGATGTTCACAAATCCGCTCGCCCGCGCTGTGATCGAGCAGCGGCGGGAGTTGGCGCTCGATGCCCGTCAGCAGGACCGGGTGGTCGATCTGATGAATGCCATCCTCCTGTGGCCGGAAGAGACGTTCGACAATACGACCCATTATCTCCTTCTTTCTTCGGCGCGTGCGCGGCTCGCCATGGCACAGTCGGACGATGCTTTGCGTGGTGTCGTCGACGATCTTTGGGAAATCGCGCTCATGATTGAAGAGGGCGCCATGAGCGATGCCGAACAGCGCTTGAGCCAAGCGAGGGAAGCGTTACGGCAGGCGCTCGAGGAAGGCGCTACGGAGGAAGAAATTCAGCGTCTTATGGATGAGCTCCGTGCGGCCATGCAGGAGTTCCTGCGCGAGTTTGCCGAACGCGCGATGCAGAACCAGGATTTCGCGGAGAGCCCCGACGGCGAGATGATGAACTCAAGCGATCTCGAGGAAATGCTCGATCGCCTTGAAGATCTCGCCCGTTCCGGTGCTCGCGAGGAGGCGCAGGATCTCCTCTCTCAGTTGGAAAACATGATGAACAATCTGCAGGCTGCCCGTCCCCAGCAGGGACAGGGTGGCGAGCAGTCACAGATGCGCCAGCAGATGGATGAGCTTGGAAACATCATGCGCCGGCAACAGGAGCTGATGAACGAGACCTTCCGGCTGGACCAGGGAGAGCAAGGCCAAAACGGGCAACAAGGCCAGCAGCAGGGGCAACAGGGGCAGCCGGGACAGCAGCCTGGCCAGGGACAATCCGGCCAGGGGCAGAATGGTCAGGGCATGTCGCCGCAGGAGCTGGCGGAGGCCCTGCAGGAGTTGCAGCAAGGCCAGGGTGATCTGCAGCAGCAACTCGAGGGCTTGGCGGAGAATCTGGAGAATTTCGGCATCAGCCCGGGCGAAGGTTTCGGCGAAGCCGGCGAGGCCATGGGTCAGGCCGAGGGCGCGCTTGGAGAGGGCGAGGGCGACCGGGCCGTCGGTGAGCAGGGTCGGGCGCTCGAGGCATTGCGGCGCGGCGCGCAGGATATGATGAACCAGATGCAGCAGGCCATGCGCGGTCAGCAGGGTGAGGGCCAGCAAGGCGCGCGCCAAGACGGTTTCGGGCGCGATCCGCTCGGCCGGCCGCGTTCGTCTACCGGGCCGGACTTCGGAGATTCGGTCGACGTTCCCGATGAATTGGACACACAGCGTGCGCGTGAAATCCTGGACGCCATCCGGCGCCGCCTCGGCGATGCGCTAAGTCCCGAGGTGGAACGACAATATCTCGAGCGCCTGCTCGATATGCAGTGAGTGGCGCTAATATCAGGCTGCGAGGACCTCGCCGATTCGTTGCCGGATTTCGGCCAGTGTAAACGGCTTGTTAACCACGCCGGAAACCGTTCCTTCCATTTCGGCCGCGCGCTCGCGTTGATCGGCGAAGCCGGTCATGAGGAGAAGCCGCAGCGCGGGATAGGCGCTTGCCGCCTCACGCGCCATGTCGATGCCGTCCATGGCCGGCATGCGGATATCCGATAGCACGAGGTCGTAGCCGCCCTCGGCTTCCTTTATTTTCTCAAGCCCCTCGAGCCCGTCCTCCGCGGTCTCGACCGCGTGGCCGGCGGCTGCCAGCGCGCGGGCGGTGAATGAACGGACCGAAAGGTCATCTTCGACGATCAGGAGTTTAGCCATGGGGCCATTCTCATCATCAAATGTTACGGTTCGCTGAATACGGGAACAATTATGCGTCGCCTTTGACCACGCCGACAAAAGGCAATTCGCGGAACGCGTGGGCGACATCCATACCGTAGCCGACAACGAAATAGTCGGGACATTCGAACCCGACGTGGTCAGCCTCGACGCTCGCCTGGCGGCGCGAGTGTTTGTCGAGCAGAACGGCGACGGAGACCGAGTTCGCCCCGCGGGAAAGCATCAAATCGCGGGTGAATTTCAGCGTCTTGCCCGACTCGAGAATGTCATCGATCAACAGGATGTCGCGGCCGTTTACGTCATTGTCGATGTCGCGCAGCACTTTCACGTCGCCGCTCACCGTCCCGGCGCCGTAGCTGGAGACCATCATGAACTCCACCTCGGGCGAAATGCCCGCGTCGTGCATCGCGCGGATAAGGTCGGCTGCGAAGATGAAGGAGCCCTTGAGAATGGAGACGACCAGAAGGTCGCGGTAATCGCGTGCGGCAATCTCCTTGGCCAGTTCCAGGTTCCGCTGTGCAATGGCGGAGGCGGAGTAGAGGACCTCGATTTCCTTTCCGCGAACGACTGGCATTGCTCGATAAGCTCCTGGTTTCATTAAATCCGCACGGATGCACTTATCCTTAGAAGCCGCGCAAAGCGTAAAGAAGGTGCGGGGCTTGCCTCTATCGCGCGAGGGGTCCGTTGTCCCCAGAAAATAGTGCACCGAGGCTCGCTCCGCACGGGGCAATCGGTTTTTGATCCCGCCCGAAGCCGCTCGCCGGCAAATGCGACATCGGAAAGCCACCATTTTCCGCGAGACTGACCCAAGATAAAACGAGGTTGGTTGATGCTTGTCCATTTTGTCGCTGCAGTTCCCATGTTAACGACGCATTAACCATCGCCTCCAAAGGTCGTGTCAGCGCTCGTGGAGCGCGTGTCAGTCGTTTGCTCCTGGATTTCTTGCACGCAGGTCGTCAAATCGTGATCCGCTTTGAAAATGTTGGACTTCGTTATGGAATGGGACCGGAGGTGCTCCGCGACGTGTCCTTTTCCCTGCCGGAGCAGTCTTTTCAGTTTCTGAGCGGTCCTTCCGGCACGGGCAAGACGACGCTGCTTCGCCTTCTTTTCATGTCGCTGAAGCCAACGCGCGGCCTTATCACCGTCTTTGGAAAGGACCGTTCGCGGATCACGCAGGACGAATTGCCGCTCCTGCGCCGCCGCATTGGGGTCGTGTTTCAGGATTTCCGGCTGCTCGACCACCTGACGACCTATGAGAATGTTGCGCTGCCCCTGCGCGTGCGCGGACGGGAAGAGGCCACATACCGAAACGATGTCGTCGAGCTTCTCAAGTGGGTCGGGCTCGGCGAGCGAATGCATGTGCTGCCGCCCGTGCTTTCAGGCGGTGAAAAACAGCGTGCGGCGATTGCCCGCGCGCTGGTGGAGCAGCCGAGCGTCCTCTTGGCGGACGAGCCGACCGGTAACGTGGATCCACAGCTTGCGCGCAGGCTTCTGCGCCTTTTCATCGAGCTCAACCGCATGGGGACGGCTGTCGTGATCGCGACCCATGACATCGGCCTGATGGACCAGGTGGATGCGCGGCGCATGGTCCTGTCGGGCGGGAGGCTGGAAATCTATGACTAGCGCAGGGCTGGCCAGGAGTTTCGGCGCAAAGCTCCGCCGCCGCGCGGCGCGTGTTTCGGTCCGCGGGCAAAAGCCGATCGTGCCGCCCGACAGCATTGCCGGGCGGGCAATGATCCTTGTCATCGCCATCATGACCTTTCTCTCATGCCTGACGCTCGGCGCGGTTACGCTGGTGCGCGACACCGCCGCTACATGGCAGACGCAAATCGCGCGTGAAGCCACCATTCAGATCAAACCGGCAGACGGCCTGGATATGGAAGCGGCACTGGCCGATGCCCGGCGCATCGCGGTCGGCTATAGCGGCGTGCGCAGCGCAACGATCGTGGGCCGTGAGGCGACGGCCCGGTTGCTCGAGCCCTGGCTGGGCGCCGGTCTCGATATCGATGCGCTGCCGGTGCCCCGGCTCGTCGTCGTCACGATCGATCCGGCGGAGCGGCCCGATTTCGCGGCCATGCGGGCCGAACTGGGCGAGGAGGTACCCAATGCCGTGCTCGACGATCATCGCACCTGGGTCGACCGGCTGGTGGCCATGGCCAACACCACGGTGACCATCGGAGTGGGCGTTCTGGCGCTGATGCTTTCGGCAACCGGCCTGACGGTGATCTTCGCCACGCGCGGCGCCATGGCCGGCAACGGGCATGTGATCGAGGTCCTGCATTTCGTCGGCGCGGAGGCGCACTTCATCGCGCGTGAGTTCCGACGGCATTTCCTTCTGGCCGGAGCACGCGGGGCAACGGTCGGCGGAATTGCGGCCGTCATCGTGTTCGTGCTCTTTTCCTGGTGGTCATCGCGCAACGTCGCCACGCCGGAGGGTGACCAGGCCGCCGCTCTTTTCGGCAATTTCTCGATCGGTCTCTCGGGGTATCTCGGGGTGTTTCTCGTGGTGATCATCGTTGCGGTGCTGACAGCCGCGACATCGCACTTTACTGTTACGAATCACCTGAAGCGGATCGAGAATTAGGTGGACTCTGCGAGGCCAGGCTTCACGCCAGTGCATCGGAATGCAACAGTTTGTGCATAGATCGTCGGTTTACGTCTGTTCATAATCGCGATTGCATATTAACCAAAGGGTTTGATGAGCAGTAACGCAACCACCACGACCACGAGCCTTAGAACAGCTCGTTTCTTTCCGTCAGGCTGGAGCTTGCGCGCCGGCGTTTTCGCGGCCGTTCTGGTGGTAGGGGCTTATCTCGCTGGGTTCTTCGCCTTTGCCAATCACGTGGCGCAGCTCAGCGCGCCGTCATTGCTGCAACCGGCGGATGGAATCGTGGTGCTGACCGGCGGGCAATCGCGCATGGATGTCGGTCTCGACCTGCTCAAGGCAGGCAAAGGCAAACGGCTGCTCATCAGCGGTGTAAATCCGGTGGCCCGGCGGGACGACCTTCTCCTGGCAACAGGGAGCGACCAGAGCCTCTTCAGTTGCTGTGTGGATATCGATCGGGTCGCGCTCGACACGATCGGCAATGCGCAGGAAAGCGCCAAATGGGTCAGCGCCAACACATACGCCAGCATCATCGTGGTAACCAACAACTATCATATTCCGCGCACGCTTCTCGAAATGCGGCGCATCCTGCCCAATGCCGGGTTGCAGCCCTATCCGGTCGTCAATGCACCTCTGCATGACAGCGCATGGCTGTCCGATCCCGACGCGGTGCGCGTTCTTTTCACCGAGTACACAAAGTATCTCGCGGCCGTCGCGCGCCACCTCCTGCCGATGAAGGAAGCGCCTGAAACGCTCACCTCTGCCGCGGTCGCCAAAGGGTAATACCTTCTTCCTTCTCATCAAGTCTTTGCCTGAAGCCCCGCATCGGGTAACGACGAAGCGATGCGCCCATACGCTTCGAACCGGAACACCATGCTCGTTATCCGCTCTCTGGCTTTCAACACGGCTTTTTACGCCAATCTCATCCTCCAGATGATCCTCTGGACGCCGCTCTATTTTCTCCTCCCGCGTAAGCGGGCATGGTTCGTTCCAAAAGTTTGGGCCTCTTCAAGCCTTTGGCTTCACAGCGTTCTGGCCGGCACTCGGGCGGAGGTCACCGGGCTGGAAAATCTGCCCGAGGGGCCGTGCATAATCGCCCCAAAACATCAGTCTCTCTGGGACACGATCGCCTTCCTGCCGTGGATTCCCGACGCGCTCTACATTCTCAAGCGTGAGTTGATGTGGATACCGCTATTCGGCTGGTATGTCGCGAAGATGCGCATGGTGCCAATTGATCGAGGCAGCCGCTCAAAGGCGCTCAGGCAGGCGGTGAATCGCAGCCGCGAGCTCATGAGGGATGGCCGGCAGCTCATTATCTACCCTGAGGGAACACGCCGCCCGCCCGGCGCGGAGCCGGCCTATAAATATGGAATCGTCGAGCTTTACACGCAGCTGAACGTGCCCGTCGTGCCGATTGCGCATGTGGCGGGGCTTTACTGGCCGCGACGCAAATTCCTGCGCCATCCGGGCACGATCCGCGCGCACTTCCTGCCGCCTATCGAGCCGGGCCTGCCCAAGGAGATTTTCCAGAAACGCCTCATAAGCGAGACGGAAGCAGCCTGCGACGAGCTTTTGATCGATGCGGCGACTGGTCCCAATCCGCCGCCTTTGCCCGACACGGCCAGACGCAGGCTTGCTGAGCTTGGCGTCAAAACTTACGACGAGGCGGTGACGAACTGACCTGCCGCTTACACGATCTGCGCCGCCACCGCTTCCAGCCAGTGGTCGCGGATGCCGAGCGCTTTCAGGTGCTCGACCGTATTGAGGACGTAGTCCTCGTTCGGTCCGGACTGGCCGATGGCGCCGGAGATGCGCTGTGCTGCATGTTCGGCATCCAGGCTTCCGGCATATTGCTGGTGGGAACGGTCGACGACATAGGTCAAGGCCTCAACCATGGTCCCATCATCCAGCCGGACCGGCACACGCCGCTCCTTGTAGACGTGAGTCACCAGCTCTCGCTCGCGCAGATAGGCGGTGACCTCGTCCGAAAGTTCAGCCGGCACGGAGAAGGCCAGGCCCAGGCAAGAGCCGCCTCTGTCGAGTCCCAGCACGAGGCCGGGGCGGTCCGGTGTACCGCGATGCACATGGGAGTGCACGCAAAGCGCTCTGCGATAGCCGAAAACGCGCGCCTTTCGCGTTTCAACATGGGCAAAACCGGGTCGCCACATCAGCGAGCCATAGCCAAAGACCCAAAAATTGTCCATTTCTCACAAACCAGTGCATTTGCCCGACGGAGCCAATGCGCGTAGCGGGAGGACCACATGGCGTCAAGCACCCGGAACGGATCGCGGTTTACCCGCCGTATCTTGTGGCTGGCGGCGGGGATCACCATCCTCGTGCTGGCATACACTCTCACGTGGTATTATCTGGCGCAGGCGCTGGAGCAGCGTGCCGCCGCCGCGGTCGAGGATCTCAACGGCAATGGCGTGCGTGCGCACTGCGAGGAAGCGCAGGCGCAAGGCTATCCGTTCCGGATCGGGATCGCCTGCCGCAGTGTGTTCTACGAGAACTCCGGCAAGGGGTTGTCGGTGCGTGCCGGCGCAATGCGCTCGCTTGCAAATGTCTATCAGCCCTTCACGGTCTTCAGCGAGTTCACTGATCCGGCGGATATCACCCTTCCCGTCTTCCACCCATTCAAGGCTCAATGGAAAAACCTGCAGGCAAGCACGCGGCTTTCCGATCCCTTCCCGGAGCAGATTTCCGTCGAAGGCGAGGGAGTTGTCGTCAGTGATAATCGTGACCGTGGACTCGGCGAAGTCGAATCATTGCAGCTTCACGTCCGTCAGCGGGGGGCGGATGCAGACCTCGCGATCAGCTTCCGAGAGTTCCTTTTCAACCCGGAGATTGCGACGGTTCCCGCGCTCGAGGGACGGGCGCAGGCGATTGTCGAAAACGGTGTCGCGCTGCTTGAAACCGGCGCGCTCGCTCCACGAGACCAGTCGGCGGTAATCGAGGAGATGGTCGTGGGGGTTGTCGGCGAGGAGACGGAGGTCAGCCTGTCGGGTCCGGTCTCCGTCGACGAAAGCGGGTTGATCGATGCGGAATTGACAATCCGTTTCACCGATGCGGCCACCGTGGCGCGCATTCTCGCGGATGCCGTTCCCGAAGCGCGCGGCCAGATCGCGAGTGCTGCCACTGTTTTGGGCAATCTTGATAACACGCCAATACAGCTCAAGATCGTCCGCGGCCGCGTCTTCCTCGGCTTCATTCCGCTGGGGCAGATCCCGGCAATCTGAAGCGATGCCTCTGGCGCGCGTGAGTAGGCTTCTGGAACACCACCACCTCGCGGGGGTGAACGTGCAGCCTCTCAGACTTATTTCTCGCCTGCCAACTCACCTAGACGCCCAACCACTTGTCAGCAGGTGTCAGCAGGCCGTTTTCTTTTCTCTGGGAATTTTATCCCCGCCCGCTCAGCCGCTCTTATTCTGCATGCATCGCCCTCACGGGAACCGGGTCCGGACCGGGGATCAGGGAGGGCGGCGGCAGCCTCCCCCTGCAGGGATCCGGTACCTGGAGGCATGTGAGGGCCCGCAACAGGCCGGCGGCGCCGGGGTGCTGGGTGACAGACAGCATCGCCGGAAAAACCGGGCACCGGGTGAGAGACGGTGCCGGGCAGCCGCGGAGAAGCCGCTAGGGCTTCTTCTTCGGCCCGGCCAAGACCACCCCCTAATTGGGTGCAGCCGGGAAGGAGAGAGAAGCCCGAGTGACCGGCCAACCGCGGGACAGCGGCCGGCGGGGCGCGTGGAACGCGCCACTTAAATTAATAGAGAGGCACGGACCACGCGCCCCGTTTCCCGATCTTTGAATGGCCAGACGGTGAAAAAGCCGGGCGTGGCGGCGATGACGCGCGCCTCCCCTCCTTCCGAGGGGAGGGAGCAGCCCGCCGCGGAATCAGTGCTCCTGTTTTTCCGGATGGCTCAGGACATGGCGGCCGAAATCCGGTACGTCGATTTCCTGGCCGGCCTCGATGATCGAGCGGCGGACGGCGCGCGTGCGGGTGAAAAGATCGAACAGTTTTTCACCGTCGCCCCAGCGTACCGCGCGCTGCAAGGCCGAGAGGTCTTCGGAAAACCGTGCCAGCATTTCCAGGATGGCGTCGCGATTGTGCAAGCACACGTCGCGCCACATGGTCGGATCGGACGCGGCCAGCCGTGTAAAATCGCGAAAACCCGAGGCCGAATATTTGATGACCTCGGATTTGGTGACCGTTTCCAAGTCGTCGGCCGTGCCGACGATGTTGTAGGCGATGATGTGCGGCAGGTGTGAGACGATGGCGAGCACCATATCGTGATGCTCGGGATCCATCGTGTCGACACGCGAGCCGCAGCGCTCCCAAAAGCGGGTCAGTTTCGCGAGCGCGTCCTCGTCCGTTTCGGCAAGTGGCGTCAGAATGCACCACCGCCCCTCGAAAAGATCGGCAAAGCCCGCGTCAGGGCCGGAGTGCTCCGTTCCCGCGATAGGATGACCGGGAATGAAGTGGACATGGCTCGGCATGTGCGGCGCCATTTGCCCGATCACCGACCCCTTCGTGGAGCCGACATCCGTCACGATTGCGCCCGGCTTGAGCGCGCCGGCGATTTCGGCGGCGACGGCTTCGGATGCGCCGACCGGCACGGAGACGATGACGAGATCGGCGTCGGTCACCGCCTCCGCGGCATCGTCGTAATAGCTGTCGCCCAGGCCGAGCGTGCGTGCGCGGGCCAGCGTTTCCGCACGCCGCGTGGTGATCGCGACGGTGCGGGCAAGGGTTTCGCGGCGGATGACGCGCGCAAGCGAGGAGCCGATCAGGCCGATGCCGACGAGGGCGATCTTTTCAAAGAGAGGTTTGGGCACGGATTCAGTTACTCATGAATTCGGAAAGGGCCGCGACAACGCCACGATTGGCTTCCTCGAGCCCCACGCTCATGCGCAGCGCATTCGGAAAGCCGTAGGCGGTGACGCGGCGCAAGACGAAGCCCCGCGATAAGAGGAAATCATCGGCCTTCTCGGCTGTCTTGCCGCCGTTGTCCGGAAAATGGATCAGCACGAAATTGCCGATGCTGGGCGTCACGCGCAGACCGATTTTGGTCAGTTCCTTCGAGAGCCAGACGCGCCAGGTCTCGTTGAAGCTCGCGGCCTGTTCCACATGGGCGCGGTCGCGAATCGCCGCTGCGCCGGCGGCCACGGCGAGCGCGTTGACGTTGAACGGCCCGCGCACGCGGTTCACCGCCTCGATCACGTGGGCGGGCGCATACATCCAGCCGATGCGCAGTCCCGCGAGCCCGTAGATCTTGGAAAAGGTGCGCGCCATGACCACGTTGTCGGAGGGGGAAACAAGCTCGATTCCGGCCTCGTAGTCGTTACGGCGCACATATTCGGCATACGCCGCGTCGAGAACAAGGAGCACGTGCTTTGGTAGCCCGGCCTGGAGCCGGCGGACTTCGTCGACGGGCAGATAGGTCCCCGTCGGATTGTTCGGATTGGCCAGAAACACCATCTTTGTCCGCTCGCTCACGGCGGCCAGGATCGCGTCGACGTCCGCGCGCTCGTCTTTTTCTTTCACGACCACGGGCGTTGCGCCGGCGGCGAGTGTCTGGATGCGGTAGACCAGAAAGCCGTGCTCGGTGAAAATCGCCTCGTCGCCCCGCGCCAGATAAGTCTGCGCCAGGAGACCGAGCGCCTCGTCGGAGCCGTTGGAGCACAGGATGTTCGACGGGTTAAGGCCGTGCACTTCCGCGATCGCCTCGCGCAGCTTGGTGGCGGCGCCGTCCGGATAGTGCTCCAGATGAGCGCGGGCGGCCTCCATTGCGTCGAGAGCGGCCGGCGAGGGGCCAAGTGGCGTCTCGTTGGAGGAGAGCTTCCAGACCTTGGCGGCACCCGGCGCGGTCTCCCGACCGGGAACATAGGCGGCAATATCCATCACTCCAGTTTTCGGCTGCGGGCGTTCAATCGCGCTCATTGTCGGCTTCCTTCGTTGCGGTCCGATGCTCTAGCCCATCAACCGCGTTGACGCAAAGGGTCAGGACGCTTAAATAAGGGAACCGTTGATACCGTGGTGATTTGGCCGGTCGGCTTGCAGCCACGTAAAAGAAGTCGCTAAAAGGCCGCGAGATGAAAGTCTTCTGAGCCGGCCGCGATTTCGCAGCCGGTTTTTTGTTTTTGGAGCCTTCCGTCATGCCGATAAAGATTCCCGATCAGCTTCCCGCCCGTGATGTTCTCGTGCGCGAGGGTGTGTCCGTCATGGACGAGCGGACGGCGATGCGTCAGGATATCCGGCCGATGCAGATCGGGCTCCTGAACCTTATGCCGAACAAGAGCCGCACGGAGACGCAGATCGCCCGTCTGATCGGCACCACGCCTCTTCAGGTAGAGCTGACGCTGGTGCGCGTCGGCAGTCACAAGGCCAAGAATACCTCCGAGGATCACCTCATCGCCTTCTACCAGACGTGGGAAGAGGTGGCGGACCGGAAGTTCGACGGGTTTATCATCACCGGTGCGCCCGTGGAGCTTCTACCATTCGAGGAAGTGACCTACTGGGAGGAACTGACGCGAATCTTCGAGTGGACGACCACCAACGTCCATTCCTCATTTTTCATCTGCTGGGGCGCCATGGCGGCTGCCCGGCATTTCCACGGGATTCCGACACACACGTTGGAGAAGAAGGCCTTCGGCGTCTTCCGTCATCGTAACAACGAGCCTGCCTCGCCCTATCTTGCCGGCTTCTCGGACGATTTCGCCATTCCGGTCTCGCGCTGGACGGAGATTCGCACCGAGGACATTCCCGCTGATTCAGGCCTCAAGGTGCTGATGGAATCGGAGGCGACTGGCCCCTGTCTGTTCACGGAGGCGACCGGCAACCGGCTCTACATGCTCAACCACATCGAATATGACTCCACCTCGCTCAAGGAAGAGTATGAGCGCGACAGAGCCGCCGGCGCGCCGGTCGAGGTGCCGCACGAATACTTCCCCGAAAACGATCCGGCCCGCCGGCCCCTCAACCGCTGGCGCTCGCACGCCCATCTGCTGTTCGGCAACTGGATCAATCAGGTCTATCAGACCACACCCTACGACATCGACAAGATCGGCCAGTCGTGAGCCGCTCGGCACGCTCTTCGTGCTGTCCCTCGAGGGGCTTCAGCCCGCCCCGTCACCTAAGGTGCCTCGCGTGGCGTCGGTAAGAGCGCCACGCGAGGCTTTTCCGTTCAGGGCATTTGTTCTGCCGGCGCACGACGCGGCTTGGCCAATACCAAGATCGCGATGAACAGCAACACGGCGCCTTGCACGGCAACGAACGTGCCGGCCACCGCGAAGGCGATAGGCAGCATGCCGGCGCCGGCGATCCCGGTCAGGATGCGAGTGGCGATTCCCCATTCGAGGCTGCTCACCAGCCCCGTGAGAATGGAGGCGGCGGCAAACATGGCCGTTGCCGGAAGGAGGACCGCCAGCCTGCCGTGCCGTGCCGGTCGGACAGGAAGCCGAAAAACGGCGCCAAAGCGCCAGGGGAAGGGAATAGGCGGTGATGAAAAGCGTGATGCGCTCGGGCATCACGCCGAGATCGTCACCGATGGGCGTTAGAATCGGCCCCAGCAGGAACTCGTCCGCGCCCAGCAGAAACGCGATGAGGAAGAGACACAGAGGTTGAATGGCTTTCATTGTGAAGGTCGCTCGCTTTGCTTTGGTCAGCAAGGGATGCCTTCAATGATGTCAGCCGCTCGACGACCGCCTTTCGCCGTTCGCCGAGTTCCGTCAGAAGCTTGTCGATCTGCTGGAGCTTGTGTTCCAGCCCGGCCACGGCCCCTTCGCAGGGACCGCTGTTGGCGTCTTCCAGGCAGGGCACAATGGCGAGGATCTCCCGCGTTGAATAGCCGGTCGCGATCATGTCGCGAACGCGCTTGCCCGGCGCAGGTCGGCGGCTGCGTAGCGGCGATAGCGGTTCTGGTCGCGGGCGGGATGCAGAAGACCTTGCACCTCGTAGTGGCGCAGGGTTCTTGCGCTTATGCCCAGTTCTTTCGCGGCTTCATTGATATGCATCGTGCATCCCTTTCGAACGCGCTTCTAGCGGGTTGACACTAGCGTCAATGTCAACAGGCCGAACAGGCATTATCTGCCGAGCAGGACCTGAGCCTCTTCAGCCAGTTCTCGCGTCAGGTGGGCAGCCGGCATCGGTCTTGCCAAGGGAGCCGCTTGCCCGGCCCACAGCGGCGAGAAATCGCCTGACCCCATTCCTTCCGCCGCCTTGCGCAGGGGCATGACCGCTGCCGTGGCGAGCGGAAACGCGGGCGCGTCCGCGCTGACCGGCCCGACCTCGCGCACGATCCGGTTGATGAGGCCGCGTGCGGGCCGGCCGGTAAAAACATTCGTCAACACCGTCCGGTCGTCTCGCGCGTTTGTCAGCGCTTCACGGTGGGCTGGCCCGGTCAGTGCTTCCGGGCTTTGCAGATAAGCCGTGCCGATCTGAACGGCGGCCGCGCCGAGCATGAAAGCGGCGGCGATGCCGCGCGCATCGCAAATGCCGCCGGCGGCGATCACGGGCACCTCGACCGCATCCACCACCTGCGGCACCAGCGCCATGGTGCCGGGTTGCGTGGAGAAATCCTCTTCGAGAAAAATGCCACGGTGACCCCCCGCTTCCGCGCCTTGGGCGATGATCGCGTCGCACCCGTGCTCGGCCAGCCAGCGCGCTTCGGCAACGGTCGTCGCGGAGGCGATCACCTTCGCGCCGGTTGCCCGGACGCGCTCAAGAAGACTTTCTTTGGGAAGGCCGAAGTGAAAGCTGACGATTTCGGGACGCTGCTCCTCGACGATTTCGCACGTTTCCTCGTTGAAAGGGTTTCGCCCGACTCCGGCGGGTATGGCGCCGGAATCGATGCTGTACTCGGCATAATAGGATGAAAGGCGGTTGCGCCAGGCTTCCTCTCGCGCGGCATCCGGCTTTGGAGGCCTGTGGCAGAAAAAGTTAAGATTGAGCGGGCCGTTGGTGCGCTGGCGGATGATCCCGACCTCCGTGCGGATCTGTTCGGGGCTCAGCATGGCGCAAGGCAGCGCCCCGAGCCCGCCGGCTTCGCTCACCGCAATTGCAAGCTCCGCGCCGCCGGAGCCCGCCATCGGTGCCAGCAGGATTGGCTGCTCGATGTCGAAAAGGTCCAGTATTCGCCGATCATGCCACATGACACTCCCCTTCTCCAAGATGACAGCTACGCCCCAGCCTCGTCGCACCCTGCGGGGCGAGTGCCGGCACGAGAACGCGCCGGGACCGGCGGGCAAGCGCGGGTATCCCCTGTTGCAACCGCTTTTCCGCCTCGACGACCAGAACACCGGCGAAAAGCGGCCAGAAGCGGCGACCGCCGCTTTCCAGAAAATTGTGGAATCGCATGATCCAGCGTCGTCGCGCCGGCGGAAAATGCAGCGAATCCGCCCAGGCTCCCGGCGTGAAGTTAGCGCTGCGCAGAAGCTCGGTCAGCTGCGAGCGGGAGTACGGGCGCCCGGTCCCGAAGGGCGTGTGCTCGAAACGCGCCCACAGGCCGCGCCGATTGGGCACGACGAGGACGAGCCGCCCGCCGGGTGCCAGGACGCGCCAGATTTCAAGCAGCATCTGATCGGGATTTTCCGCATGCTCCAATGCGTGAACCAGAAGCACGCGGTCTACCGACGAATCCGGCAGCGGCAGCTCGTCTTCCATCACGAGTGCCGTCGCGGAAGGCTTGCCCACCGGCCAGCGCACCGCACCCTGGCGCGCCGGCATGAAAGCGAACACCCTTTCGGCATCGGCACCGAAGCGTTCAAGCCAGGGAACGGCATAACCGAAGCCCACCAGACGCTCCTGCGGAAGCTTGGTCCAGAGCGAGGAGAGGGCCATGGCGATAGACCGCTCCGCCAGGCGGCCCAGAAGGCTGGCATAAAAGCTTCTGAAGTCGACGATGTCCGCGTTCATAGCGAAACGGTAGGCGTGGTTTCTGCTAACTGCAAGACGGCAAATGCCCGGTGACAAAGTGCATTGTCGGTCCTATCGTTGCATGTGCTTGCATTGGAGGTTGTGAATGCCGCTGGAAATCGAACAGTTCATGTGCCGGAACGACAATTTCGGCGTTCTCGCCCGCGATACGGAGACCGGCGAAGTGGCTCTGATCGACGCCCCGGAGGAACGGCCCATTCTGGAGGCGATCGAACGAACGGGCTGGACTCCCGCGGCGATCCTGACGACGCATCGACACGGCGATCATGTGGAGGCCAATCTGGCGCTGAAGAAACGCTTTGGCCTGACGATCTTCGGTCCCGAAAAGGAGGCTGACAAAATTCCAGGCATCGATCGCACTCTCAAGGAGGGCGATACGGTCCGTATCGGTCGACAGGAAGGCCGCGTGATCGAGACACCCGGCCATACGGTCGGCCATATTTCATATCACTTCCCCCAGTCGGGTATCGCCTTTACTGCCGACACGCTCTTTGCGCTCGGCTGTGGGCGCCTTTTCGAATGCAAACCGCCGGTGATGCTCGAGTCCTTGAAAAAGCTCGCGGCACTGCCGCTGGAGACGGTCATCTATTGCGGACACGAATACACGCAGGCCAACGCGCGATTCGCCCTGACCATCGATCCAACCAACTCGGCGCTCAAGGAAAGGGCAGCGAGGATCGACGGTCTGCGCAGTGAGGGCAGGCCGACACTCCCCACGACCTTGGCCGACGAGATGGCCACCAATCCCTTCCTGCGCTGGCATGACCCGGTGATCCGCGGCAATCTCGGCATGGAGGATGCGTCGGACCAGGCGGTCTTTGCAGAAATCCGCAAGCGCAAGGATTTGGCCTGACGGTTGCCGGTCAGGCGGCGGCGTCGCCGGACACGGCCGGTGGCTTTTGCCGGCGCAGCATGTTTTTCGCGGCGAGCGCAGCGCCGCCGGTGATCAGGATGCACGCGGCGAGAATGTTCGTCGTCGGCTCTGCCCGTCCCGCGGCAATGAGGATCAGGGTGGACAGCAGCGGCGCTGCATAGCTCGCCGCTCCAAGGACCTGAATGTTGCCGTGCTTTACTCCATAATCCCAAACATAGAACGCTGCGCCGACGGGGAAGAGGCCGAGGCCGAGAATGGCAATCCATTCGCCCGCGTTTGCGGGCCAGACGGTCTGTTCAAGGGCCAGATGGCACAGGGCTGAGAGAAGCGCCGCCGCGGCACAGAACCATGTAACGGTGCTGGTCGGGACGGCCTGGAAGCGGCGTGACAGCAGGGAATAGCTGGACCAGAAGAGGGCGCATCCGCCCGCCGAGACGTATCCCAGTGTGTAGCGGCCGTCGAAGCTGAGGCCACCGCCCTTGGAAATGATGAGAAAGGTGCCGGCCAGGCCGCACAGCGCACCTGCCACGTGGTGCCAGCCGAGCTTCTCACCCGGCATCAGGGCCGAGCCGAGCACGATTAGCAGCGGCCAGAGATAGGCAATCAAACTCGCCTCCACCGCCGGCGCGTTGCGCAGCGCGGTGAAATAAAGGAGGTGATAGCCGAAAAGGCCGATAATGCCCACGACCCAAGCCATCAGCGGTACTGGTTTTCTGGAGCGGGTGGGAGTCACAAGCCGAGCAGCCAAGCCCACCAGGGTGCCGATCGTAAAGGCAATGGCGGAAAGCTGGAAGGGCGGCACGTTTCCGGAGGCATCGGTGAAGAGGGCCAGAAGCGCCCACATGGCTACGGCAGAAAAGCCGATCAAGGTCGCGCGTGCCATTTGCTTTCCGCTGATTCCCGTTACATGCGATGTCCCCTGATGTGCACTGTTCCGATCTTTGTGGCAATGCTTGCGCGGGCGAGCGAATAAACTCCGCGGCCTTGCACGGGCTCGAAACCGATGAGAATGCGCGAGCGGTCGCGCAGGTAGGCGATCGAGGAATGCCCCTTCCGATAGCCCGATACCGGAACGAAACGGGCCCGGCAGGTGACGGAAGCATCGCGGAAGTTCTCGTCGCCCTGTGCCGGCTCAAGTTCGAGATCGGCCCGTATGCTGCCATCATAGACTCTGATCGTGCGGCGGCACACGTCTGCCTCGCGTTCGGCGGGTAGCAGCAGGGCCGTTACGGGGTCTGCCACGCGGGAAAGGTGTTCGCGCTCGACCGGCACCCAGTCATCCCGCTTCTTCGGCTCCGGTTTGTACTCCGCCTCGTTCACTGCACCATCGGCAAAACGGATCGTGGCCTTCGTGCGCTCGTCTCCGCTGGTGTATTCGAGCGTGTATTGATTGGGCCGGCTTTCGTTTTCGTTCAGCCATCCATTCGCCGTGACGGTGCCGTTGGTGCGATCAAAAACGCGGGCGAGACCGGCGCTCTCGAAGCGGCCGGCCACCGCAAAACCCGGGCCTTCAAAATGGCTTTCAAAAATCGCGCGGCCTATCTGGAGCCCGTAAAGCGAGATGTCGTAGCGCACGCGCTGGACTTCCTGGGCTGCTGAAGCGGGTTCCGCGAAGGCGATTGCCGCGATGGCGGTAATTAAGGCGCGGCGCATGGTGTTCGCCCTTTCGGTGCTTTCCTGGGCACAATGTAAACGGGCCAATCTGGCGAATATATGAAATGTTAAGGTTTGCAACGTGCAGCAAGCCGGCCGGAAGGCGTTCGGCGGCGTATCGCCGGTGAACCTTGACCAACGGGAGAAATGCCTTTATGTGAGCGGCGATCTCCACGAGGCCGCCTGATCGTATCGTGCGCCGTTCATACGGATGCGGTTGGCGATATTGCGGTCCGAAAGATAAGGTAAGAAAAATGTCCCGCAAATGTGAACTGACCGGTAAGGCCGTTATGAGCGGCAACAATGTAAGCCACGCCAACAATAAAAGCAGGCGTCGCTTCCTGCCCAATCTTTGCGAAGTCACGCTCATGTCCGAAGCGTTGGACCAAAAGGTTCGCCTTCGCGTTTCGGCCAACGCTCTGCGCACGGTAGAGCATCGTGGCGGGCTCGATGCTTTTCTGGTCAAGGCAAAATCGAACGATCTTTCCCAGCGTGCGCGCCTTCTGAAAAAGCAGGTCGCCAAGAAGCTGACGGAGCAGGCTGAAGCCTGATCTGCCGAGGGGGCCGGCTTTGCCGGCCCGCTGGTTCCATCACCCAGGATAAAAAAATGTACTTTGCACCTTCAGTCTGGCCTTTCACGGCCGCCATGGCGGTCGTGGTGGTCGCGTCCAATTTTCTCGTTCAATTCCCTTTCGAGCATTGGGGGATGGGCGAAATCCTGACCTGGGGCGCGTTCAGCTATCCTCTCGCCTTCCTTGTCAATGACCTGACAAACCGGCGTTTCGGGCCTCAACGGGCGCGCCGGGTCGTGCTGGTTGGCTTTTTCATTGCGGTCGTCCTGTCGGTCTTGCTGGCCAGCCCCCGTATTGCGATCGCTTCGGGAAGTGCCTTTCTCATGGCTCAGCTCCTGGATGTCTCGATCTTCGACCGGCTGCGGCAGGGACGCTGGTGGCGCGCGCCGCTGATCTCGACGATCATCGGCTCCGGGATCGACACTGCTCTCTTCTTCTCGGTCGCTTTTGCCGGGGTCTTTTCCTTCCTCGACACCGCGCTCGGACGTCAGGACGGTTCGCTCGCCTTCGCCGTCCCTCTGTTCGGCATGGGGTTCGACGTGCCGCTCTGGGTTTCGCTCGCGTTGGGGGACTTGGTGGTGAAGCTCCTGATCGGCTTCGCCATGCTCATCCCATATGGCACGATCATCACGTTTGTCCGGCCGGTTGAGGCGGCGTCCTAGCGGGAAGCACTACCCGCTGGAGGCGTTCGCCCAAGCCTGCATCGCCTCATCGAAGACCTCCGTGCCGGCAGTGCCTTTTTCCAGCGTCACCAAGGCGCGGCGGCCGGATGTGTAGACGATCGGAATGTCGAGCCAGCTTTGCCGGCGCATGAGCGTCCTGTTCGTCTCGAGATCAGCCTGGCTGTCGCTCAAGGCCACCAGGAAGAACCCGTCGGCAATCTTCGCCGGAATACCGAGCAGAGGGCTTCCCGTGTCCTGCTCGCTGCGCTTCATGGCGACGCGGAGCACGTTGTCTATGCTGCCGCCCGGAAAGTCGTCGGACGTCAGGAAGATGAGCTCTACAATGTGGCTGGCCGGCAAAGACTGATCCACATTTCGCCGGATTGTCATCTTGAGTTGGAGATCCTTATCGGGAATCGTCGCCTCGGCCCGGATGGCGGGCTCCGGTGGCAGGTTGTCGCCCGGGGATTCCTCGACGATCGACCAAACAACATTGCCACTTTGAGCGGAGCCTTCGGAAGCACTCGTCCGCTCTTCATAGAAAATCGCTCGCTGGCCGACGGCAAGGGCTTCGCCGCGTGCCTCCCCGTTGTTTTCGATAGGGGCGCCGTCCTCGAGTTGGGTCGCCGTGGCAATGGATGTCCCTTCGCCGAGCGAGGGTTCGCCGCCGGCCGGGCCTTCATCGACCTCTTCTCCGTCTTCCGTCAAGCGCTGGGTAAACTTCGTGTTTTCCTCGGACGAGGCTGCCTGCTGCTGATTATCGCTCGCGGCGGCGGGATCTTCTGCAGCAGCTTCGACAGTTTCACCCTCCGGCTCATCTACTGCTTCGTTCCCGTCGTTTTGTACGACGGTGGCATCGCTCGACTCGTCCAATCCGGCCAGGCTCACCAGGTCGTCGCGATAATGCCAGCCGGCATAGGCTGCCGCGCCCACGAGGACCAGGCCAAAAAGGAGCGTCAGGACCAGACCGCCGCGCCGGGCGCGACGTCGCGGCGGAGGCGGAGCAGCGGCTTCTTCCGTTTCAGCCTCGTGCTCTGCAGGATCCGGTCCCTCCACATCGGCGATGCTAGCCTCCGCTTCCCGAGCGGGTTTATCGGCGTCGTCCAAAAAGGGTTCTTCGAACCGGCCGTCGTCATACTCGGTCGCGCTGCTATCGTCGGCTTCCTGCGGCAGAGCGTCTTCGGCCCAGGCCGACTCGCCGGTCTCCGGCGGCGAATTTTCGTCAGCGGGCCCGGTCTCAATCTGTGGCTCACTATCGTCGGGCGAGGGGGCCTGCGGCTCAGATGGCCCCAGGGATTTGAAGAAGCTGTCGAGATCGTCTTCCATAGGTGGAGAAGCGGCCGGCGTCTGATACTCGGCTTCCACCGTCGCGATAGCATCTTCAAGCAGTTGTTTCTGGCGGGCGACGATCTCCTCGGGAGAAGAAGCGGCCGCGAGTTTGGCCTCGATCGTATCCCGCGCCCGCTGGTAAACGCGCGCTCGTGTCTCGGCTGTATTGTCCTCCAGCCCGTCAATGGTCTTCCGCAAGACCGTAGCAAAGTCTGCCATGCCCAAATTGCCCGTTTTTGATCTCCGCGAGCCCCGTGCAGCCGCCGGTTACACTTGCCGCTGAATTGTGGAGACTCTATAGCATGCCTGAAGGCAATGGAATCCCCGCAGCGTCGCGGCGCCCATTGCCCGCGATTAGTCCTGGAAGGGATCGGTAACGAGAATCGCGTCCTCCCGCTCGGGACTGGTCGACAGCAGCGCTACCGGCGCGCCGATCAGTTCCTCGATATGGCGCACATACTTCACCGCCTGCGCCGGCAGGTCCGTCCAGCGCCGCGCGCCGCGCGTCGTCTCCTTCCAGCCTTCCAAGGTCTCGTAAATTGGCTCGAGCCGCGCTTGCGCGCCCTGTCCGGCCGGCAGGTAGTCGATCGTCTTTCCGTCGAGCCGGTAGCCCGTGCAGACCTTGATCTCGTCCAGCCCGTCCAGTACGTCGAGCTTCGTCAGGGCGATGCCGTTCATGCCGTTCGCCACCACGGCCTGGCGCACCAGCACGGCGTCGAACCAGCCGCAGCGCCGCTGCCGCCCCGTCACGGTGCCGAATTCATGGCCCTTGGTGCCAAGCAGCTCGCCGATCTCGTTGTTCTGCTCGGTGGGAAACGGCCCTTCGCCGACCCGGGTCGTATAGGCCTTGGTAATGCCAAGCACATAGTCGATCGCGCCCGGCCCCAGGCCCGAGCCGGTCGCGGCCTGGCCAGCCACCGTGTTGGACGAGGTGACAAAGGGATAGGTGCCGTGATCGATGTCGAGCATCGTGCCTTGCGCACCTTCGAAGAGGATGCGGTTTCCCATGCGGCTCGCCTCCTCGAGGATCTTCCACACCCGATCGACAAAGGGCAGGATGCGGCCGGCGACGGAGGATAATTCCTCCATGATGTCCGCGTGCGAAACCTCTCTGTGGCCGAGGCCGCGGCGCAGGGCGTTGTGGTGGGTCAAAAGCCGGTCCACCTTCGCAGGCAGGGTCTCCATATTGGCGAGATCCATCACGCGAATGGCCCGGCGACCGACCTTGTCTTCATAGGCCGGGCCGATCCCGCGCCGCGTCGTGCCGATCTTGGTGCCCGAGTTGGAGGCGGCGTCTTCGCGGAAGGCGTCGAGCTCCCGGTGGAGCGACAGGATCAGCGCGGTGTTCTCCGCGACCTTCAGCGATTCCGGTGTAACCTGCACGCCTTGGCCGGCAAGCTTGTCGAGTTCCGCCACGAAGGCATGAGGGTCGAAGACAACGCCATTGCCGATAACCGAAAGCTTGCCGGTGCGGACGACCCCGGAGGGCAGGAGCGAAAGCTTGTAACTGACGCCGTCGATGACCAGCGTGTGGCCCGCATTATGCCCACCCTGAAAACGCACCACCACATCGGCACGCTCCGACAGCCAGTCGACAATCTTGCCCTTCCCTTCGTCGCCCCATTGGGAGCCGACGACCACAACATTCGCCATAGCTGAGTCCTTCTAGGCAGCATCGAGGTCGCGTAGCACGCGGCCGCATGTAAGAAACCACCGGGCTCTATAATACCTTGCGGCCCGCGATGCGACCCTGATTCTGCCTTGCAGGCGCAGTGTCATGCATTTCTTGCAGCTGCCTCAATTTACCCGTGCCGTCCGATGCTCTAAGCCTGTCGCGGAAACAGCCGGGGTGATCATGCAAAACATCGTCTATGTGCTCCTTTTCCTGACAACGCTCATCTGGGGAGGGAACGCGGTCGCGGGAAAACTCGCCGTGGGGCACGTATCGCCTTTCATGCTGACCACGCTGCGCTGGATTCTGGCCGTCCTAATCCTACTGCCTTTTGCGATCCGGCCCCTGCGGCGGGACTGGCCGGTCATCCGGAAAAACCTGCCGCTCATGGCGGTTCTAGGCGTGCTCGGCTTCACGCTTTTCAACGCCTCCTTCTACACGGCGCTGAATTACACGTCCGCCGTGAATGTATCCATTGAGCAGGGTGCTATTCCGATGGTCATTATTGCGCTCAACTTCCTGCTGTTTCGCATCCGCGCTACCGCGCTCCAACTGGCCGGCTTTGTCCTGTCGTTGATCGGTATAGCCCTGACGGCCAGCCATGGCGACATATCGCGTCTTGCCGAGCTCGACATCAACACGGGTGATCTTTTCATGCTACTCGCCGTGGTCTTTTACGGAACCTACACGGTGGCGCTGCGCTTCAAGCCCGATGTCCACTGGCTGAGCACGATCACCGTTCTAGCGACGTCGGCGCTTCTTGCTTCCCTGCCATTCGTGGCCTGGGAGCATGCCAGCGATCGCCTGATTCTGCCGGATACGCAAGGTTGGCTCGTGGTCGCCTATACGGCTCTCGGACCCTCCATTCTCTCGCAGGTTCTCTACATCCGGGGCAACGAACTGATCGGCGCGAACCGCGCCGGATTGTTCGTCAATCTCGTGCCGATCTTCGGGACGCTTCTTTCCATCGCCATTCTTGGCGAGGTTTTCGAGCCGCATCATGCAATCGCGCTGGTGCTCGTGTTCTGCGGTATCGGATTGGCGGAGTACAGCGGGAGAAAAGCCGCCTCTATGAGCGCCCGCGTCAGAGCCTCGGTGGATTGAATACCGAGGGAGCGGGCGTCCCGCCCGCTCCCGAGTTCGCGGCTTAAACCGCGACGTCGAAGTTCAGCGGCTTGGCCGAAATGATTGAATCTGTGGCTTCCAGCTCTTTCAGCACAGACTCCGGGCAAGGCGCATCCAGATAGAGCAGCGCGATCGCATCGCCGCCCGGGCGGTTGCGGCCAAGCTGGAAGTTGGCGATGTTGACGCCGTGCTTGGCGCAGATCGTGCCAAGCAGGCCGATGATGCCGGGCGTGTCGTAATTGGTGGTATAGAGCATGTGCTCGCCCACCTCCGCGTCGAGATTGATGCCCTTGATCTGGATGAAACGCGGCTTGCCGTCGGAGAAGACGGTGCCGGCGATCGATCGGGTCTTGTTTGCGGTCTTCACGGTCAGCTTGATATAGCCGTCGAAAACTCCCGACTTGTCACGCTTGACCTCCGACAGGATGACACCGCGCTCCTTCGCCATGATGGGGGCGGAGACCATGTTCACGTCAGAGACCTGTGGCCGAATCAGGCCGGCCAGCGTCGCGCTGATCAACGCGCGCGTATTCATGCTGGAGGTGGAGCCGTCGAACACCACCTCGACTTCGCGGATCGGCTCTTCCGTCACCTGGCCGACAAAGGTTCCCAGAACATCGGCGAGCTTGACGAATGGCTTCAGCCGCGGCGCTTCCTCGGCGCTTATGGAGGGCATGTTGATGGCGTTGGTGACCGCGCCCTTGATGAGGTAGTCGGACATCTGCTCGGCCACCTGAAGCGCCACATTTTCCTGTGCCTCGCTCGTGGCGGCGCCCAGATGCGGCGTGCAGACCACATTTGGCATGTTGAAGAGCGCGTTTTCGGTGGCCGGCTCTGACTCGAACACGTCTATGCCCGCGCCGGCGACCTTGCCCGATTCGAGAGCGCTGACCAGATCCGCCTCGTTGACAAGGCCGCCGCGCGCGCAGTTGATGATGCGCACGCCGTCTTTCATCTTTGCGATTGCCTCGGCATTGACAATGTTGCGCGTCTTGTCCGTCAGCGGTGTGTGCAGAGTGATGAAGTCGGCGCGCGTGAAGAGGTCGTCCAACTCCACCTTTTCGACGCCCAACTCCTCGGCCCGTTTGGGCGAAAGGAACGGATCGAAGGCCACGACGTGCATCTTCAAACCGATGGCGCGCATTGCGACCACGGAGCCGATATTGCCGCAACCGATGACGCCCAGTGTCTTGCCGGTGATTTCCACACCCATGAAGCGGTTCTTTTCCCACTTGCCTGCGTGGGTGGAGGCATTCGCCTCCGGGATCTGCCGCGCCACGGCAAACAGCATGGCGATGGCATGCTCGGCGGTCGTGATGGAGTTGCCGAAGGGGGTGTTCATTACGATGATACCACGGCGCGAGGCTGCCGGGATATCAACGTTATCGACGCCGATGCCGGCGCGACCGACGACCTTCAGATTGTCGGCGGCGTCGATGAGTTTTTCCGTCACCTTGGTGGCCGAACGGATGGCAAGTCCGTCATACTGGCCGATGACGGAAAGCAGCTTTTCCTTGTCTTTGCCGAGATCGGGTTCATAGTCGACCTCGATGCCGTGCTGTTTGAAGATGTCGACGGCGGTTGGTGAAAGCTTGTCGGAAACGAGTACGCGAGGTGCCATTTCGGGGCTCCTAGAAGATTAGGATTGGGGAATTGGGCGATTGCCGCGCTGAACGGGATCAGGCGCTCTGAAGTGCGGCTTTCTGTTCGTGAAAGGCCCAGTCGAGCCAGGGCATGAGCGCCTCGAGATCGGAGGTCTCGACGGTCGCGCCCGCCCATATTCTCAGCCCGGGAGGCGCATCGCGATAGTGGCCGATGTCGTAGGCCACGCCCTCCTTGTCGAGCCTGGAGACTATGCCCTTTGCAAAGGCAGCCTGGGCTTCCGGATCGAGTTTGGTGACGGCCTCATCGATGATGGAAAGGCACACGGACGTGTTGGAGCGTGTCGCCGGATCCTGCGCCAGATGGGCCAGCCAGCCGCTCTTTTCCACAAAACGGTCGATGGCGGCGAAATTGGCGTCGGCACGAGCGATCAGCCCGTCGAGTCCGCCCACCGACTGCGCCCAGGTGAGGGTGTCGAGATAGTCTTCCACGCAGAGCATGGAAGGCGTGTTGATGGTTTCGCCCTTGAAAACGCCCTCGTTGAGCTTGCCGCCCTTGGTGAGGCGGAAGATCTTCGGCAGCGGCCATGCCGGCGCGTAGGTCTCCAGGCGCTCTACCGCACGAGGAGACAGGATGAGCATGCCGTGCGCGGCCTCACCACCCAGCACTTTCTGCCAGGAGAAGGTCACGACATCGAGCTTTTCGAAGTCGAGGCGCTGCGCAAATGCGGCCGAGGTGGCATCGCAAATGGCGAGCCCCTTGCGGTCGGCCGGGATGAACTCGCCATTCGGCACGCGCACGCCGGAGGTCGTCCCGTTCCAGGTAAAGACCACGTCGCGGTCGAAATCCACTTGGGAAAGATCGGGCAGCTCGCCGTAATCCGCCTCGATACGGCGGACGTCATCGAGCTTCAACTGCTTGATGACGTCGGTCACCCAGCCGGAACCGAAGGACTCCCAGGCCAGCATATCGACGCCCCGCTCACCCAGAAGGGACCAAAGCGCCATCTCCATGGCACCGGTATCCGAGGCAGGCACAATGCCTATACGGTAATCGGAGGGGACCTTTAGGACCTCGCCGGTCAGTTCGATGGCCCGGGCGAGCTTTTCCTTGCCAATTTTGGCGCGGTGGGAGCGGCCGAGGGCGGCATCCCTCAGCGCCTCGGGCGTCCAGCCGGGGCGCTTTGCGCAGGGTCCTGACGAGAAATGGGGATTGGCCGGACGGACGTCCGGCTTTGCAGCTTTTTCCATAATGTATCTACCCTTCCAGATAGTAGCCCCTCGTTGGGGAGGGGTGTCCCACGGACGGGCTTACAGCAACCAGCGGAAAAGTACAAGGCCACGGAGCTCTGCGAGAATTTGTGGGCCGGCCTTCGTGTTCTTCAGGTTGGGGCAAGCAAGCGGGTTTTAGAATCAAACACCAAGTTTGCAGCTTGCATCAAGAAAGATTGAGCGGATATGTTAGCTGCGCTCAACCAGAAACATGGCTCGTGTGAGCGAGAGGAGGAGGCGCACAGAGCGTCAGGGAATCAAGTGCGGTCGAAGTTTCTCGCTAGTAACCTAGTCCTTTTGATCATATTGGCATCACTTCAGATGCACCCGGGTGTGACATCCAGCCATGCTGCCGCTGCAGCACTGCACCCCAGCCATTCACATCAAGATCACCATCATTCGGGCAAGCACCTTCACGAATCCGGCGGATACGGTGAACACGATCACGATCACGGGAACGCGCATGAGGACGGCAGTGAAGCCTGTCATGCATCGCTTGGTCTGTATTGCGACTGCCTAGATCTCCTTTTACCAGAGGTGGAACATTTCTCCCGCGTCCCCGTCCATTCCCCTTCGGAATTTTTTTGGGTGTGCTGACGCCCCCTCCTCCTCCGTTGGCCTAGGGTCAGGACCTACTAATCTGCTTGAAATGGTGTGATGCCATCTGTTTGGACCACATCGCTCTTCTGAGCTTGTCGAAGGGGCGCTCCTCCTTGCATCTCTTTGCCGTTCTGGCGCCATTTCAATCACATTAGTAGGTCGTGACCCTGGCTCATGCTTGTCGTCGCCTTCGGCGGCTGAGATTGGAACGGCACAACGGGTACGAATTTATGACGGAAGACAAGACGAAAGCGCCTCATTCGGAGGCGTCCACCCTCGCTTCGCAAACTGTTCTGATAGCACTGCTATCGCAGCTTGCAGAGATGAGTCCGCAGCTGAGGATAGCAATCACGCAAGCACTGGAAGCGGCCGCACGCGGCCTGGAACTCACTGCATTGGAAGAGCGGGATTCGATGCGACGGATCACGATCGGGAACGCTGCCTCGGCTGTCGAGAAAATGCACGATGCAGCTCTCGGAGCGAGCAGCCGCGATTCTGAATTGCGTCACTGATCACCTTGAGACTTGCCGGAGCGGCCATGCGCCTCCGGCAAGTCTCGAGAGTATTGCAGTGCATCAGGATTCGTGGCGAAGCTATACGGCAAAAAGACCGTCAACATTACCAGAGATCGTAGCGCAGACCGACGCGGACCTGGTGGAAATCGAGACCGTCTTCGATCTGCCCCGATTCGAAATCCAGATACTCCGCTTTAGGCGAGTTCAGGTACTGATAGCCAACATCCATAGAGAGATTATCGGTGAGACTGTAGTTGACGCCAGCATTGAGCGAATAGGCGAAGGTGTACTGCCGGTCATCCGCTGAAATGTCGATGCCGGGCGAAACGAGGCGGGCGCTGTGCTTGTTGTAGAGCATACCGGCGCCTGCACCGACATAGGGCGTCAGGCCGACGACTGTACCCAAGTCGAGATAGCCGTTCAGCATGGCAGCCAGAACACGATTCTCAAGTTCCAGTTCGTCGAGTCCGTCGCTGTAGCTGAAAGAATCATCGGAGATGTAGCTGAGATTCACGTCGGCGCGAAAAAGATCGTTAAAGTGATAACCGACACCGACCCCGCCGCCGATACGCTGATTGTCAAACTCGACACCCAGCGGATCATCATAGACGGACTCGTTTACATTGTAAGTCAAATCGCCTCGCAAGTACCAGCCGGAGCCGATTTCGACCGGCACGTGCTCGGGAAGCTCCTCGATGACCAAAGGGGGGCCGTAATCTGCACCTTGGGCCGGGAGAGCCGCGGCAGAGACAACAGCAGCGCTCAGCGCGAGGATGGATGTTTGGCGCATTGATCCGAAACTCCGCAAGAATGGGGCAATCTACCCGCCAGGAATCTGGAAGAACTATTAACCATAACGGTTAACCGCCGGTTAAGAATGATCGAGCGGGGGAAATGCTCACTGGCGAAAAAAAACCGCCCGAAAAATCGGGCGGTTCGAAGGGGCAGGGATCGCGTTTTTATTTAAAGACTGGCGGCTTGTAGGAGGGCGCCGGGTCGTAAGCCACGTACTCCGGCTCGGGTGTATATCCGCCGCCGAACTGATAGCGGAATCCCAGCTTGAAGTCGTGTGAGGTCAGGTCCTCGAAGTGCATCGGATTATCGACGGTGTTGGCCCCCTCATAGGTAATGATATCGCCGCTCTGCGCGTCACCTAAATCGAGGTAGCTGTAGCCCACATCAAGCGTGAGGGCGTCGGTGATCTGGTAACCAAGCCCGGCATGCAGTGCCCACGCGAAGTTCCATTTCGAATCGGTGCCGCCATAGGCGACGCCCTCATTGGGTACATTGATGTCGCGGAAATGGTGAATGGTGTTGCGCGACGCGCCGATACCAGCGCCGACATAAGGTGAAATGCCGTGCCAGGACCCGAGATCGACATAGGCGTTCGCCAGCAACAACCACTCGGACTTTTTCGCACTGTATTCGTTGGTGCCGTCCCAGGTCGAGGGATCGCCGTCATCAACAAAGTCGTAGCGGTCAAGGGCTGAGAAATCGGCTTTGCCTCGATACTCGGCCGTAATATCGCCGCGAAGGTGGGAGTTGAACCTGTAGCCGACGCCGCCACCCGCTACCGGCGCGCTGCTGAAGCCGCCGGGATCGAGGAAATCCAGATCGTCCACACCGTCGAACAGCACGTTATGAAGGCTGCCCACGCGCTGATTGCTCATGCCGATATGACCGCGCAGATACCAACCAGCAATCACCGGCTTCTTCGCCGGCGGCGGTGGCGTATATTTCGGCGGCTGCACGACGCGTGGCCGCTCAAGGTCGGCGGAATAGGCACTCGTGCCCAGACCGAGCACGGCAAGTGTTGCAAACAGGGTCGTTCTCTTCAGCATATCTACAATCCCCGCTAGGCGCTCCTGGCCTTTGGCTGGTTGAGTCATGCTGAAAAATGAACGAGAAAGGTTAAGTAGCAATTAACCTTAACGTGTGGGTTGTTTTATATTCACCGCATGCCTATGGACGCCGGAATTCAGCTGTTTTCGGTTGTTTCAGGCTGCGTTTCTGGCTTCGGTAATCGCACCGATAATGTCGTCGACCACCGAGCGGATGAGCGTGGGGTCGTCCCCCTCGGCCATGACTCGGATGAGTGGTTCCGTTCCCGAAGGACGGATGACCAGCCGGCCGGACTTCTCGAGCCTGGATTCGGCGTCGGCTATGGCTGTCCGGACAGGCGCGGATTCAAGCGGCTTACCGCCGCCTGTTTTCACGTTCTTGAGAATCTGCGGCACCGGTTCGAATTGGCGGCAGACCTCACTGGCCGGGCGGTTCTGTCGTTTGATGCAAGCCAGTACCTGCAGGGCGGTCACAAGGCCGTCCCCTGAGGTGGAAAAATCGGAAAGAATGACGTGCCCGGACTGCTCGCCCCCGACATTGAGGCCGTGGGCGCGCATGTGCTCGACCACATAGCGATCGCCGACCTTGGTGCGATGCAGGGACAGCCCGCGATCACGCAGGAACCGCTCCAAGCCGAGATTGGACATAACCGTGGCGGCGATCCCGTCTCCGGAAAGACGTCCGCTTTCGTGCCAGGAGCGGGCGATCAGCGCCATGATCTGGTCGCCGTCGACGATCGTGCCGTTCTCGTCCACGATCACCACACGGTCGGCGTCGCCGTCGAGCGCTATGCCGATATCGGCGCGCACCTCATGCACTTTCTTGGCCAAACTCATAGGCTGGGTCGAGCCACATTCCTCGTTGATGTTGAAGCCGTCGGGCTCGGCGTGGATCGCGACCACTTCCGCGCCCAGTTCCCAAAGGGCGGCGGGCGCCACCCGGTAGCCGGCGCCGTTGGCGCAATCGACCACAATGCGTAGGCCCGCGAGCGACATGGAGCGCGGCAGCGTGCGCTTGGCGGCCTCGATATAGCGGTCATGCACGCCATCCACGCGCTTGGCGCGGCCCAGCATATCGACATCGGCCAATGCCATTCCGATGTCCTTGTCGAGCATCGCCTCGATGCGATCCTCGATCGCATCCGACAGCTTGTAGCCGTCCGGCCCGAAAAGCTTGATGCCGTTGTCGTGAAATGGATTGTGAGATGCCGAGATCATGACCCCGATATCGGCTCGCAGGGATCGCACCAGCATGGCGACGGCGGGGGTCGGGATAGGTCCCAGAAGAAAGACATCCATGCCGGCGGCGCAGAAGCCTGCGACCAGCGCATTCTCGATCATATAGCCGGAAAGGCGGGTATCCTTACCCAACACGACGCGGTGGCGGTGATTGCCGTTCTGGAAGGAAAGCCCGGCCGCCATCCCCACCTTCATGGCAATCTCGGCGGTCATGGGAAATCTGTTTGCGCGACCGCGGATACCGTCAGTCCCGAAATACTTTCTCGACATTTCTTTCTTTGCCTGCACCGGTTTCGATTTGCTTCGCAAAGCGGCGTCCCTTGTTATCATTTGCCACAGGATCGAGCGGGTCTACGCATCACTTTATGTGAGATTTTGTAAAGGATCCAGGTGAACAGCCAATTGCGCCGATAGGTTAATAAACAATTGACTTAACCCCCGTTCCGGAGCGCGTGCAAGAGTGCAGGCGGAACTCTAGAAAGCTGCATCTCCTGGGCAAAAACAAAGCGAGTACGACGCATCGCACTCGCTTTGTCCGCTCGATGAGGGGCAGGGTTATACCCGATCTGGAGCTTAACTAACTCTGCGGCTGAGGCTCCATGCCCGTGTCGGGTTCATCGCCACCTTTTCTCTTGCCTTCGCCGCGTGCGCCGGCCTTGGGCACGGTGGAGCCGCGAGAGGGCGGCGTATCATCACCGAGGTCGCGGGAAGGCTTCTCACCCTGGATGATCGCCTGGATTTCGTTGCCCGAGAGGGTTTCGTACTCGAGAAGGCCCTCGGCAACGGCGGTCCAGTCTTTCTTTCGATTCGTCAGGATTTCGCGGGCTTTCGTGTAGGCTTCATCGATCAGCCTGCGGACCTCACCGTCAATCTTCTGCTGCGTCTCTTCCGACATGTGCTGCTGGCGCGCCACCGAATGACCCAGGAAAACCTCTTCCTGGTTTTCGCCGTACGCCACCTGACCGAGCTTGTCGGAAAAGCCCCATTGCGTGACCATGGCACGGGCGAGTTTGGTCGCTTGTTCGATGTCCGATGCCGCCCCGGAGGTGATGTTCTCCTTGCCGAACTTGATTTCCTCGGCGACGCGCCCACCCATCATGATGGCAAGCCGGGAGATC
This sequence comes from Chelativorans sp. YIM 93263, assembly GCF_028767125.1. Classification (GTDB taxonomy): domain Bacteria; phylum Pseudomonadota; class Alphaproteobacteria; order Rhizobiales; family Rhizobiaceae; genus Chelativorans. The sequence goes on along the minus strand of NZ_JAKCWP010000001.1, from coordinate 28,755 downwards.
ATCCATTTATAACTCATGGAATGGCGGTCGCCCTCGGGAAGCTGCATCACCATACCGAGAGCCCGTCCGCGCGGTATAATCGTCGCCTTGTGAACCGGATCGGCCGAGTCCACGTTGAGCGCGACTACGGCGTGACCTGCCTCGTGGTAAGCTGTCAGCTCTTTCTCTTCCTGGGTCATGACGTGGGAGCGCCGCTCGGCGCCCATCATCACCTTGTCCTTCGCGTCCTCAAACTCCTGCATGGTGACGAGACGCTTGTTGCGCCGGGCAGCCATCAGGGCGGCCTCGTTGACCAGGTTGGCAAGGTCCGCACCAGAGAAGCCCGGCGTTCCGCGCGCCACCACCTTCATGTCGACATTGGGTGCCAGCGGCACATTGCGCGCATGTACCTTGAGGATCGTTTCGCGGCCGGCGATATCCGGATTCGGCACGACCACCTGCCGGTCGAACCGGCCGGGCCGCAGAAGCGCGGGGTCCAGCACGTCGGGCCGGTTGGTTGCAGCGATCAGGATGATGCCCTCATTCGCCTCGAAACCGTCCATCTCGACGAGAAGCTGGTTCAGGGTTTGCTCGCGCTCGTCGTTGCCGCCGCCGAGCCCTGCGCCGCGATGGCGTCCCACGGCGTCGATCTCATCGATGAAGATGATGCAGGGCGCGCTCTTTTTCGCCTGCTCGAACATGTCGCGAACGCGCGAAGCACCAACGCCGACGAACATTTCCACGAAGTCCGAACCGGAAATGGTGAAGAAGGGAACGTTCGCTTCGCCCGCGACGGACCGGGCAAGCAGCGTCTTACCGGTTCCCGGAGGGCCGACGAGCAGAACGCCGCGTGGTATTTTACCCCCGAGCCGCTGGAATTTCTGCGGATCGCGCAGAAACTCGACGATTTCCTCGAGATCCTGCTTTGCCTCGTCGACGCCGGCGACATCCTGGAAGGTGACGCGGCCGTGCGCCTCCGTCAGAAGCTTCGCCTTCGATTTGCCGAAGCCCATGGCCCGGCCCGATCCCGACTGCATCTGCCGCATGAAGAAAATCCATACGGCAAGGATGAGGATCATTGGTAGCCACGAGATGAAATATCCGAGAATGGAATTGGATCCATCGTTCTCCGGCTGGGCATTGATCGTCACATTACGGTTTTCCAGCCGCTCGACCAGCGTGGAATCACCCGGAGAATAAGTCTGGAACGGCGTTGAATTGTCCGTATACGTTCCGGTGATCTTATCCCCAGTGATGGTGACGCTCTTGATCTGGCCGTCGGACAATTCCTGAAGGAACTGCGAATAGGCGATATCACGCGTCGCGCTACCCTGCTGCGGCGCCTGGAAAAGGTTGAAAAGCGCGATGAGCAGAACCGCGATAATCGCCCAGAGTGCAAAATTTCGGTAATTTGGATTCATGTGCGTTCCATAGCAACGTCGAGCCGGCCTGTGCAGTGCACGGATTGTCCCTAACATAGGGAGCGGAGAAGGTGTTGCCAACCGCGCCCGTGCATTTGCCCCTTTTCTAAAGCGAATACGTCTATGTCATTAATTTTTTGTGGCGTTGCAATGGCAATTCGGGAATTGCCTTCCCGCCGATGAGCGCGCGGATTGCATTGGCTGGTGCGAGATCGAAGCTGGGGAGAAGGCGGGACCACGGTCCGGCCACCGGGTGGACAACAACAGAGCTGGCCGCGAGTCCAACCCACGCGCCTTCCGAGCGGAGCGCCGGCTGCGCCGCCAGGGCGGAGCGAACCAGTCCCGACGGAGCATCAAAACCCCCGATTTTTGCGCTTTGCGCGTTTGTGGAGCCGAATGGCGTGATCGTCAGGTTCCGGGCGTCATCGGACGGGACGATGCGATAGCGCCCGTCCCAGAGCATTTCGGCAGTGAGGCTTGTCTGGGGCAGGTTCCGATTTTCGCGGTGAAGATAGATGAGTGGGCCCCGGGCAGCGACGATGGATCGTGACAGCGTGACGCGGGCGCGTTCAGCCGTCGCCTGCGACAATATCTCTCCCGCCCGATTCTCGGACGGGAGGTGCGGCGTGCCTCCGGCCACCGCCAGCAGAATGCGAAGCGCATAAAGCGCCGTATCGCCATCGGCATTATTGAAGCCGGTTTTGTCAAGACGGAACAAGCCGGGCGCAACCTCTTCGGCAAACCGGGAAATCGTTGCAGCCGCCTCGCGGCCGGCCGTCTCTCGCATGGCCGCTTCTTCCTCCGCCTGCTTGAGTAGCCGGCCGATCTCGTCCTCTGACAGAGACTGGCGCAGGCGCACGCGCTCGAAGCGCTGGTCGCGATTGGTGGGGTCCTCAATCCATGCGACCGCCCGCTCGCGCAGGAAGGTGCGCAGGCTGGCGCGGCGCTCTGTCAGAAGCGGCCTCAGGAACCAGACACGGTTGTTATAGAGAGTGGCCGGGGCAATGCCGGCAAGACCGCGTCCGCGTCCACGCGCTCTGCGCATAGCAAGCGTTTCGGCCTGATCATCGCCCGTATGGCCGGTAAGGACGAGATCGGTACCGGCATCCTCGGCGGCTTGCGCCAGGAGGTCGAAACGCGCCTCTCGCGCGGCCTCGGACACACCGCTGCCCGGCTTGGCGCCGCCCCAATGAAGGGTGCGGTGGGCGATACCCCATTGCCGGCAAAGATGCGCCACCTGTTGTGCTTCCTCGCGCGATTCCGGGCGAAGGCCGTGATCGATCGTGACAGCCAGCAACGACGGGGTGACCGCGCAAGACTTCAGGTGGTCCCGCAGGAGGAGCAGAAGAGCGAGGGAATCGCCGCCTCCTGAAACGGCTACGATAATGCGCGCACGCCCGGAGAAATCGACCGACCGGAACAGATCGTCCGGATCCGGTGGCATTTCGCTTGTCAGCAACCGACGGAGGCCCGCTCCATCCTCACGCGGTCGCTCAAGGCACTCGAAATTTCTGGATAACGCTGCTCCATTTCGGTGAAGGTTGCGCAGGCTACATCATGCTGGCCAATGGCCGCAAGCGACACGCCGAGCTTCAGCAGCATGTCGGGCGCCTTGTTGGCGGAAGGAAAGGATCGGTTAGCTTCCAGAAAGACCTCCGCCGCTTCGCGGTGGCGTTCCTGCGCCAGCAGCGCTTCGCCCAGCCAGAAATGGGCGTCAGCGGCGTGCGCGCCGTCCGGAAACTGATCGAGATACTGGCGAAAACCCGCTTCCGCCGTGTCGTAATCCCCGGAGAGGATGAACTCGTATGCGTTGCGGTAGATGCGCTCCGGATCGTTTGAGTTCGGCAGGGCCGCGACCGTCGAGCCATCAGTATTCCCCAACAGATCCAGCGGTTCTCCCGGATTGCTGGAGACGATATTGCCGTTATCGTCGAATGTGATGGATCCGAGAGCCCTCGGCGGTTCACCTTGACCGCCGCTTTCAGGCTCGGGGTTCACACGCTCGGCGGTTCCCGTGGTGGCGCCCTGATCCGGCTGATTCGATCTTTCGGCGGGCTCTACCGCCGTTGAATCCTGCACTTCCGAACTGCCGCCCTCGAGCTGCTGAAAGCGGAATTCGTTATCCTCCTGCATTAGGCGCATCTGCTCCTGCATCTGCAGGATCTGGAAATTGAGCTCTTCAACCTGGCCGTTGAGGCGGCGGACCTGCTCCTGCAACTCCGCTATGCGCGGATCGCTCGCCTGCGCCAGGACGATCCGGCCTTCCTTCGCGCCGACCATCGATTCCGCCGCCCGCGGGCTAGTAGCGTAGCCCGGCTGGAAAAATGCGCCCGCACTCCCGGTTGAGAGTGCGATGCAGCAGGTAACAGCGGTCAGCGCACACGCAGTTTTGGGAAACAGCATCCTGTCCTCGCATTCCAAAGAAACGACAAGCAGGGCCTTCTCGCCCCACCCCTTTCTATCAGGCAGCGAGACTTCGGCCAAATTTTGTTGTGCTCTCTATATGCGGTGGGTTCAGCTCCCCGCACCCCTCAGCGCTGTGACCGCGCGCCTGTTCTGCGACCAGCAGGAGATGTCGTCGCAGGTGGCCACCGGCCGCTCCTTGCCGTAGGAGATCGTGTTGATGCGGTTCGCCGACACGCCTTGCGAAACCAGGAAGTCACGCGTGGCCGCGGCCCGGCGGGCGCCCAGCGCCAGATTGTATTCGCGCGTGCCGCGTTCGTCCGCGTGGCCTTCGATGGTAACGGAATAGGACGGATACTTGTTGAGCCATTGAGCCTGGCGGCTCAGGGTCCGCTGGGCGTCGGCGTTGACGACTGAGGAATCCGTCTCGAAAAAGATACGGTCGCCTACGCTGACGGTAAATTCCTGCTGCGTGCCCGGCTGGGCCGATGTCCCGGCACCTCCTCCCTGGAGGCCAAGATCGACAGCGGAATTGGGTACCTGGTTTTGCGTGCGGCACCCAGCAATGGCAAGGGCAGCCAACAATCCGATGGCAACGGGATTTCTGGTCAGGCTTTTCATACGGCCCATAGCCGCCTCTCCTTAAAATCGGATGGGAATCCTTCAGAACTCAGTAATCATGACAGGGTTAACACCCGATCAAGAAACATGGTTAACGTTTGCTTTCCCAGATCGGCCCTGCAGCGGCGAAACTGCCGATTCGGGACGGTAGCAAAAAATGCGGCTGAAAGGCGGCGCATTTATTTCAAAAGCGGGGACCAGGCCGGATCCGAAGCGAAGTTCGGTGCCGGAATATTCTGCTCGTTCCGTCCCGTGAGGTCTATGGAGTGAAGCTGCGGACCCGCCGCGCCGGAGTCCTGGCGGAAGAACATGATGACGCGCCCGTTCGGGGACCAAGTCGGCCCTTCCGTGAGGAAGCCGGATGTCAAAATCCGCTCGCCGGATCCGTCCGTGCGCATCACGCCGATCTGGAATTCTCCGCCGCTTTGCTTGGTGAACGCAATGAGATCGCCGCGGGGGGACCAGACCGGTGTGGAGTAGCTCCCGTCGCCGAAGGAGATTCGCTCCTGATTGCTGCCGTCGGCGTTCATGACGTAGATTTGCGCGCGTCCGCCCCGGTCCGAGGTGAAAACCACTTTATTGCCATCGGGCGAATAGGATGGCGATGTGTCGATGGCGTTCGTGTCGGTCAGCCGCGCGGTGTTGCGCGTCCGCAGGTCCATGGTGAAAATGTTGGAATTTCCGTCGTCGCGCAGCAGGCTCATGATGACCTTGTCGCCGTTGGGCGAGAAGCGCGGGGCGAAGGTCATACCGGGAAAGTCGCCGACCAGCTCGCGCTGGCCCGTCTCGAGTTGCAGGAGATAGACCTGCGGCTGCCCGCTCTCATAGGACATATAGGTGATTTCCTGGCGTTGCGGCGAAAAGCGCGGCGTGAGCGCGATCGAGCGCCCATCCGTGAGATAGCGCAGGTTCGCACCGTCCTGATCCATGATGGCCAGGCGTTTGACGCGGTTATCGCGCGGGCCCGACTCGTCGACGAAAACGATGCGGCTGTCGAAATAGCCTTTCTCGCCGGTGAACTGCTCGTAGATCGTATCGGCGATAATGTGCGCGATGCGGCGCCAGTTCGCCTGGTTGGAAAAAAGCTGCTCGCCTACCAGTTGTTGCCCGGCAAACGTGTCCCACACGCGAAACTCAGTGCGCAGCCGTCCATCCGGCTCTTCCGTTATACGCCCGGTCACCAGGGCCTGTGCATTGATCACTTGCCAGTCCTCGAAGCGCGGCGCGGCATCGGGATTGGAAATCTTCTCGACGAATGCTGCCTTGTCGATCGGTGCGAAAAGGCCTGAACGCCGCAAGTCGGCCATCACCACGTTGGCAATCTCCGCGCCCTTGCCCTCGGCGGAAAGAAATTCAGTGATCGCGATCGGCACGGGTTCAACCACGCCTCGGGTGACGTCGATCTCGACGAGCGCGCGTGCCGGCGTGGCGGCCAGCGCGACCATGCCCACAGCCAGGCTCGCAACCGCAAGGGCGGCTTTCAGGACGTTCTGCATTAGTTTAGGCCTCTTGAACTTTCAATTGTGTGACATCCGTCAGAACATGTCGCGTGGGTCGAAGTTGACGATGACATCCGCCCATGCGTCGTATTTCTCGGCCGGCAATTCATAGGGCGCGCAGCGCAGGATGGCGCGCCGCGCCGATTCCGCCGCTGCCCGCATCACGCCGGAACCTCCGCCCCCTTCCGTGATCTGCGGGGTTCCCTCCACCTCGCCGCTCGGATTTAGGCTGAATTTCAGAGACACGCGGAGATTCTCGGCGCCCTGCGCGCCGGCGGGCACGTTCCAGCAGCGTTGGATTTGGCCGCGCAGCGCGTCCATCTCGCTTTGCGTCAGGGTCTCGCCTCCGGTGGTGCGGTCGCTGCCCAGCGATGCCTCTTCGCGCGAGCGCCGAGCGCCGCCGCCGGAAGCGTCTTCCTTGTTGAGGAGGGCGGCCACTTCGTCGAAAAGCTCCTCGCTATCGCTGTCCCGCGCGGATTGCTCTTCGGCCGTCTCGCGGGTCTCCTTCGGTTCCGGCGCTCTGGCGGTCTGCGGTTTAGGCGGTTCCGGACGTGCCTGCGGCAGCGGCACCGAATCCGGCAGTTGGACACTTTCCTCCTCCGCATTCTCCGCAACAAGCGGATCGGAGGCGGGAGCCTCGGTCACCTCCTGGGGCAATTGAGCTTCCGGCTCGCGCTCGGTTGCAGCGACCTCGGTCTCTTCGGCCTCGGCGGTTGCATCGTCCTGAGCCATCTCCTCCACCGGCTCCGCCTCGGGAGCGGGCTGCTCCTGGGCGGCCTGCTCGACAGGTTTCGGCTCAGGCTCTGGCGTGGGCGGTCCATCAGTATCGGTATCGGCCTCGCCGACACGCTGCGCATCCTCGACCGGATCAGGCCGGCGCGTCGGCGCGGGGGCGGGGTTTTCATTCAGCTCTGCTTCCCGAACCCCTTCCTGAACCTGTGCAATGTCCTCGAAAGGGATGATGTCGACGGGCAAGGACTCGACGTCGGCGACCTCATAGGCGCCGGGCGCAGAGAGGGAAAAAAGCGCAAACCCGATCAGCGTCGTGTGCAGCGTAAGCGATGTGACAAGACCGGCCTTCATGGCGGTCAGCTATCCTGTTCCTGCAAGGTGACCAGTCCGAGGTTGCGGTATCCGGCGGCGGAAATGCGCGCCATCACCCGCATGACCGTGCCATAGTCGGCGGCCTGATCGCCGCGCACGTAAATGCGTTCATCATAGCCAGTCTCGGCAATCGCCTGGAGTTTCGGGACAACTTCTTCAATGGGGATTTCCGTTTCCTGCAAGTAGACCTTGCCTTCGCCATTGACCGAAATCGTGATTGGTTGAGTATCGGAGTTGAGCGCCCTTGCCTGCGTTTCCGGCAGGTCGATCGGCACGCCGACCGTCAGAAGCGGTGCGGCCACCATGAATATGATGAGCAGCACCAGCATCACATCAACAAAGGGCGTGACGTTGATCTCGGACATGAGGGCCTGACGCCGTCCGCGGCGTCGGCGCCCGCCTCTCCCTCCACCCGGAGCTGCAACCGACATGGCCATCAGGCAAATTCCTCCGTACGTTGCTGCCGCGGCGCGACTTTCTCATCGATTTGCCGCGAGAGTATGGCGGAGAATTCGTCGGCAAAGCCTTCCATCCTTGCCGCTATCTGGCCGACATCTGAGGTCAGCTTGTTATAGGCGATGGTCGCGGGAATGGCCGCCAAAAGGCCCATGGCTGTGGCGAGCAGGGCTTCGGCAATCCCGGGCGCCACCACGGCCAGATTGGTCGAGCTGGAGCCGGCGATAGCCTGGAAGGAGGTCATAATTCCGACCACCGTGCCGAACAGGCCGATAAACGGTGCGGCCGAGCCGATCGAAGCGAGAAAGCCAAGTCGCCCTTCCATGCGCTCCATCTCGCGCGCCAGGGCCAGGTCCATGGCCTTGTCGATGCGCGATTGCAGGCCAACGGGCGAGCGCGCGCCTTTCTCGAAAGACTTTTTCCACTCGCGCATGGCGGCGACGAAAATCGCCCCCATGCCGGTGGTCTTGCGCTCCGACAGTGTCCGGTAAAGCTCTTCCAGGGATTGCCCCGACCAGAAAACCTGCTCGAACCGGTTGAGTGCCGCCCGCATTCGCGAATAGGCGATCACCTTGTCGATGATGATGGCCCAGGTCCAGACCGAGGCTCCCAGAAGCCCGATCATCACCAGCTTCACCACCCAGCCGGCCTGCCAGAAGAGCGCCCAGATGGACACGTCTCCACCCGGCGCATTGAGCGCTACACTTTCCATGCCTAAACGTCCTCGCAAAATCCGGGCCGCATGATCCCCGTCCGTCGCGCCCGTCTGCCCTGAATTCCCCCGAAAGAAACCGCAACGTCTCCGCAGGTTCGTTATGCGCCTTTTTTCGGGAAAATTTGGTCAAAGGAAGGCGCTGGCGCACGGTCTGCGGGAATATTCTGTTGGACGCTTATGGTTAATTTTGCGTTACACGCAAGCTCTCAAAGCAGTGCTTATTCAGATCGGCGCAGAAACGCGTTCTTCCAGTGGGCGGGCATTCTACGCGGTTTTCCTGAAGGTCCGATGATCGCGGCCTCGACCCGCGCGCTGACAAGCAGTTCCTCTCCGTGCCTCAACTCCTGGTCCATGAAAACGCGCGCACCAGAAACATCCTCGACACGGGTCTCCACCGCCACGATATCATCGACGCGCGCAGGTCGGCGGAACTCGATCTCCATGCGCCGCACCACCCACGCCAGTTTCTCGCCATGGCTGCCATCGGCGAGTTCGGAATGATGCACGCCGGACAGGCGCAGGAAATCCGAGCGGCCCCGTTCCAGGAACTCCAGGTACCGCGCGTGATAAACGACGCCGGTAAAGTCGGTGTCGGCGAAATAGACCCGCGCCAGAAGCCTATGGCCGGTTTCCGTTAGTTCGCCCGTCAGCGCTGCGCTGATTGCGGCTTCATGCAAGCCTTGGTTCATCGCCGCCCTCCGAAAGCAAGATGGGCGAGGGGAAGAGGCACGTTCTGTCGAGCCAAACCTGTCATCCATGCTCTCCGGTGCGTTTGCAATTTTTGGCGGGATACCACGCGACCTTCTTCATGGCCAACGGAAGGTTCCTTTCGACACCGCGGAACGAATTTCTTCCCACGGTGTTCGTTAGTCGGAAATCAGGGAGTCCAAAGAATGAATATATCGACATTGAAAACCGCAACGGCCGCAGCGGCATTGCTCTCCTTTACGGGAGTCGCGGCTGCTCAGGTCACAGCGACGGCTACCACAGATCTCAACATCCGCTCGGGTCCGGGACCGGAGCACTCTGTCATCGGGGTCATAGGCGACTCTGAACAGGCGTCCATCCATGGCTGCCTGGAAGGAAGTCAATGGTGTCAGGTCAGCTATGATGGCGTAGAGGGCTGGGCCTATTCCGATTATCTGACCGGCAACTTGGCCGGCCAAGAGGAGGTGTTTATCTCCCAGCGTCCCCCGGAAGCGGACATTCCGACGGTCACCTACGAGACCACGGCCAGCACCGATGACAACAGCGGTGCCCTAGCCGGCGGCACGACGGGTGCGATCGCCGGCGCGATTATCGGCGGACCTGCCGGCGCGGCAGTCGGCGGTGCGGCCGGTGCAGTGGCCGGCGGTGCAATCGATACGGTCACGCCTCCGCAGGAAGTGGTGACCTATGTCGAGCAAAACACCGGTGAACCTGTCTATCTCGAAGGCGAGGTCGTCGTCGGCGCCGCCTTGCCCGAGACCGTGGATATCCGGGAAATTCCCGACTACGATTATCGCTACGCCTACGTTAACGGTCAGCCGGTTCTGGTCGAGCCGGGGGATCGCCGCATCGTCTACGTGATGCGCCAATAGACGCGTGATGACCGCGGCGGCGCCGTCTCGGGCGCCGCCGCGCATCCGCATTTCACGGATGCTTGCATTTTCAACCGAGACTTGACTCTTTTCCCTTTTTCAGGCTAGACGCCCGCACTTTCCGCGACGAGTGCAAACTCCGAGCAGCCGACCGGGGCATTCTCCATTCAGGAGATAGATCCCGGAGGTCAACACCCGGCAGCGCGATGCGCCCCCGGGTGCTTTTCGGCTTTGCGCGGTTTAAGCGCGCGCGCGGATGCATTACCTCTCGTGTCGGGACGATGCGAGATCATGAGGAACGCGAATGTTTGAGAACCTGCAGGAACGCCTTGGCGCAATCCTGAACAATCTCACCGGGCGCGGAGCGCTTTCGGAGGCCGACGTCTCGGCCGCTCTTCGCGAGGTGCGCCGGGCGCTGATCGAGGCCGACGTTGCGCTCGACGTCGTGCGTTCCTTTACCGACCGCGTTCGCGAGAAGGCCGTCGGCGCGGAGGTGCTGAAGTCGGTCAAACCCGGCCAGATGGTCGTCAAGATCGTCCACGACGAACTGGTCGAGATGCTGGGCGCGGAGGGCGAGACGATCGACCTCAACGCGCCGGCACCCGTCGTCATCATGATGGTGGGTCTGCAGGGGTCCGGTAAGACGACCACCACCGGCAAGATCGCCAAGCGGCTTTCCCAGCGCCAAGGCAAGAAGACGCTCATGGCCTCGCTCGACACGCGCCGTCCGGCCGCCCAGGAACAGCTCAAGCAGATCGGCGAGCAGGTCGATGTCGCGACGCTTCCGATCGTGCCGGACCAGAGCCCGGTCGATATCGCAAAGCGCGCCGTGCAGGCGGCCAAGCTCGGCGGCCATGACGTCGTCATCCTCGACACCGCCGGCCGTACCCACATCGACGAGCCGTTGATGGCCGAGATGGCCGACATCAAACGCGCCGCGAACCCGCATGAAATCCTCCTCGTCGCGGACTCGCTGACCGGCCAGGACGCGGTCAATCTGGCCGAGAATTTCAACGAACGCGTGGGCATCACCGGCCTCGTGCTGACCCGCATGGACGGCGACGGACGCGGTGGTGCCGCTCTTTCCATGCGCGCGGTCACCGGCAAGCCGATCAAACTGATCGGCGTCGGTGAGAAGATGGATGCGCTGGAGGAGTTTCATCCCAAGCGCATTGCCGACCGCATCCTCGGTATGGGCGACATCGTCAGCTTGGTCGAAAAGGCTTCCGAGACCATCGACCAGGAAAAAGCCGCGGCGATGGCCAAGAAGATGCAGGCCGGCAAGTTCGACCTGAACGATATGGCCGATCAGCTTGGGCAAATGCAGAAGATGGGCGGCATGGGCGGCATCATGGGAATGATGCCCGGCATGGGCAAGATGAAGGACCAGATGTCCGCGGCTGGTCTCGACGACAAGACATTCGCCCGCCAGATCGCCATCATTCAGTCGATGACGCCGAAGGAGCGCGCCCATCCCGAACTTCTGAAGCACAGCCGCAAGAAACGCATTGCAGCCGGATCCGGCACCGATGCCGCGCAGATCAACAAGCTTTTGAAGATGCACCGCCAGATGGCCGACATGATGAAGGCCATGGGTGGCAAGGGCAAGAAACGCGGCATGATGCAGGGCATGATGGGCGGCATGGCCCAGAAGATGGGCCTCGGCGGCATGGGTGGCATGCCCGACCTTTCCAAGATGGACCCCAAGCAGTTGGAGGCTCTGCAGAAAGAGGCGGAGAAGGCCGGGCTTTCGCAAGGCGACTTGCCGAAGGGGTTACCGGGTCTTCCCGGTGGCAGCGGTGGCTTACCCGGCCTGCCTGGAAGCGGCGGCGGCCTGCCCGGCCTGCCGAAGAAGAAGTGATGGGGCGGGAATGAGCGCGGACAGGGATTCCATTCAGGCGCAGCTTCAAGAGCTGCGCGCTTCCATCGACAACATCGATGCTGCGCTCGTTTACGTGCTGGCCGAGCGTTTCCGCTGCACCAAGGCGGTGGGTGTCCTCAAGGCGACGCATGATCTGCCGCCGGCCGATCCGGCCCGTGAGGAACAGCAAATCGCAAGGCTGCGGCGCTTGGCCGATGACGCCAATCTCGACCCGGATTTCGCGGAGAAATTCCTGAATTTTATTATCAAGGAAGTGATCCGCCATCACGAGGCGATCGCCGAGGAGCACGGCAACAGCACGGTCACACCGAAAGAGGCGGAGGCATGATCCCCGTGCTGGAAAGCGAGCGCCTCGTGCTGCGCGGCTGGCGCAAAGACGATTTTTCGGCTTACGCGGCCTTCCGTGCCGACCCTGAGCGCACACGCTATATTGGTGGGCCGCAAGCGGAGTGGAATGCGTGGACGCGCTTCACCTCCATGATCGGCGAGTGGGCGCTCAACGGCTATGGTCTTTTCGCCGTCGATAGCAAGGAAGACGGCGCGACGGTCGGCTTTGCCGGATTGTGGCATCCGCCGTACATCGACGGACCGGAGCTGGCCTGGTCGCTGTACGCGGGCTTCGAGGGCAACGGTTATGCGCTCGAGGCCGCCAGGTGCGCCCAGGTCTGGGCGCGTGAAAAGGGCCTGCCGCCGCTGATCAGCTTTGTGCACCCCGAGAATCTGCCGTCACAGGCGGTAGCCGAGAGGCTGGGGGCGATGCCCCTGCCGCCAACCACCCTGCGCGGCGAACCGCGCTTGCGTTTCCGGCACATCATGCCGGCTCAGAACTCAGCAAAAGGAACAGAGTAAATGGCACTGAAAATTCGTCTGGCCCGTGCAGGCTCCAAGAAGCGTCCCTACTACCACATCGTGGTGGCCGATGTGCGCGCTCCGCGCGACGGCCGCTTCATCGAGCAGCTCGGCTCCTGGAACCCGACACTGCCCAAGGACGCCGAGCGCGTGAAGCTCAAGGAGGAGCGCATCAAGCATTGGCTCGACAATGGCGCCGTGCCGACCGACCGCGTTCTGCGCTTCCTCGATCAGGCGGGTCTGGCTAAGCGTCCGGCGCGCAGCAATCCGAAGAAGGCCCAGCCCGGTCAGAAGGCGCAGGAGCGTCTTGAGGCCGCGCGCCAGGCCGAGGAAGATGCCAAAGCCGCCGCTGCCGAGGCAGAGTCCGCCGCTGCTGAGGCGCCCGCCGAAGAGGCTGCCGGCGAGGAAGCCACGAGCTAGGCAAGGCCAACTCGTCACCTTCCGAAGGCTTGCATTTTGGGGGACGGCGTCTTGTCAACGCCGTTCCCTCCTACGATATGGCGTGAAAATGTGTCGCTTTTTTCATCTGCCGGTGAAATGCGAAACGCGAGACCTTTTGCGCCACCGCCCTTTGGCATAGGTCTTTGGCATCGGTAGCTGTTCCGAAAGCAAGTTCACGGATTTTGCAGGACGTGCGCCGTGCCGCCACGTCTGTGAGGCATTGTCGAAACCGGACAAGGACGACGTTCAATGAACACCGCGATGCAGAAACCCGAAGCTGTCCAGACGCTGGACTACCCCATTCCCTCCGGCGTCTATGCGGAGCGCGTGGTTTCGGTGAAGCATTATACGGACCGGCTTTTCTCCTTCCGCATCACGCGACCGAGGAGCTTCCGTTTTCGCTCGGGCGAGTTCGTGATGATCGGCCTGCCGAACGCGGAGAAACCCGTCTTCCGCGCCTATTCCATCGCAAGTCCGAACTGGGATGAGGAAGTGGAGTTCTTCTCCATCAAGGTGCCGGACGGTCCGCTGACCCAGCACCTGCAGAAGATCCAGCCGGGCGATACCGTGCTCATGCGACAGAAATCGACCGGCACACTGGTCAACGATGCGCTCACGCCGGGCAAGCGGCTTTACATGATCTCGACCGGCACGGGCATCGCGCCGTTCGCCAGCCTCGTCCGCGATCCGGAAACCTACGACAAGTTCGACCAGCTCATCCTCACCCACACCTGCCGTGACAAGGCGGAGCTGAAATATGGTGAGGAGCTGATCGCCGCGACGCGTGAAGATCCGCTGATCGGGGAACTGACCGGGGGGCGGCTGCACCATTTCACCTCCACGACGCGCGAGGAATCGCCACGCATGGGTCGTATTACAGCGCTCATTGAAAATGGCGAGCTCTTCTCCGCCCTCGGCACCGCGCCGTTCGACCCAGCCCAGGATCGCGTGATGATCTGCGGCTCCATGTCGATGCTGAAGGACGTCAAGACGCTGGTGGAAGAGGTGGGCCTCAAGGAAGGCTCCAACGCCGAGCCTGCGGACTTCGTCGTCGAACGCGCTTTCGTGGGGTAGGGCCCGTCGCCCTTTCAGATATTGCCAGCTTGCTGTCTTCCTCGTACTGTGCAGGTGTTCTCAGGGCGGGGTGGAAGTCCCCACCGGCGGTGTGCAACACCCGTTGCGAGCCCGCGAGCGCCTTCCGCTGGAAGGGTCAAGCAGATCAGGTGAGATGCCTGAGCCGACGGTAACAGTCCGGATGAAAGAGAACGCGCATTCCTGCTGTCCTTCTGGACCGTCAGGATCGCTCGTGATCGCCTTGGGTGAGATGTGTCTGTTTGCCAAAGGAGATCACCGTGACACACACCCGCTACGCATTCATCAAGGCCAACTGGCACGCCGACATTGTGGATCGGGCGCTTGATGGATTCTGTGAGATTGTTCCGGCTGAACAGGTCGATGTGTTTGATGTTCCGGGCGCATTTGAGCTGCCGCTGCTTTCGCGCGATCTTGCCGCGACGGGGCAGTATGCTGCCGTTGTCGCCGCCGCGTTCGTTGTAGATGGAGGGATTTATCGCCACGAATTCGTAGCGCAAGCGGTCGTGGACGGCCTGATGCGCGCTGGCCTGGATACGGGCGTGCCCGTCTTGTCGGTTTCGCTGACGCCGCACCAGTATCAGGAGACTGAACACCACACGCAAATCTACCGCACGCACTTTGTCGAGAAAGGACGCGAAGCTGCAAAGGCGGCTCTGATGATCGGGAGAACACGCGCGGCAGCGGCGGCGTAGACCTTCGGCAGGACCCGGCCGGCTGTCCCTCCCGCTTTCTCCAATCGTCCAGCCTGAAGAGGGGGCGCGAAGGAGCGCTGACGGTCGTGAATGCCGGCTTATAATTACGATGTTGGGGCCGGCACTTCTGAGCAATCCGAAATCAGAAACCGCCCCGGCCACAGGCACTCCAAACCGTGTAAACAGGTATATTGACCTGTGTGTCGGGCCTCTTTACGGTCCAGCGACCTGCGGCGTATGGCGGCTTTGGGGAGCATTTCCGCGCCCTTCCAATTTGTCCTCAGGCGTGACGGAAATAGAGCATCGCACGGCTTCCACCGCTGCTATTCAGCGCCCACCGTGCAATAGAGAGAGGTGAACGCGTATGAAAGTCCTTGTACCGGTAAAGCGGGTGATCGATGCCAATGTGAAGCCGCGCGTTAAGGCGGATGGCTCCGGCGTCGAGCTCGCTAATGTCAAGATGGCCATGAACCCGTTCGATGAGATCGCGGTGGAAGAGGCCATCCGCATGAAGGAAGCCGGCAAGGCCGAAGAAATCGTAGTTGTTTCCATCGGCCCGCAACAGGCGCAGGAGACGCTGCGCACGGGGTTGGCCATGGGGGCTGATCGGGCCATCCTCGTGAAGACCGACTCGCCTGTGGAGCCGCTGGACGTTGCCAAGATCCTTAAGGGCGTGGCCGAGGAGGAGAAACCCGGCCTCATTATCCTTGGTAAGCAAGCGATTGACGATGATGCAAACCAGACGGGACAGATGCTCGCCGCCCTTCTCGGCTGGGCCCAGGGGACCTTTGCCTCCAGCATTGAACTGAATGGAGAAAAGGCGAGTGTCACGCGCGAAGTCGACGGTGGCTTGCAGGTCGTGGAGCTAAAGCTTCCGGCCATCGTGACGACCGATCTGCGGCTCAACGAACCGCGCTACGCTTCGCTCCCCAATATTATGAAGGCGAAGAAGAAGCCGCTCGACGAGAAAAGCGCGGGCGACTACGGCGTTGAGGTGAAAACGCGCCTCAACGTGCTGAAGACCGAGGAACCCGCGGGCCGCCAGGCCGGCGTCAAGGTCGGCTCCGTAGCCGAACTGGTCGAAAAGCTGAAAAACGAAGCCGGCGTTCTGTAAGGCGGCAGGGAAAGGACAAAACCAATGGCAATACTTCTTGTCGCGGAACACAATAACGAGGCGCTTTCCGATCAGACCGCCAAGACCCTTTCGGCGGCGGCACAGATGGGCGGTGATATCGACATCCTGGTTGCCGGCCAGAGCGCCAAGCCGGCGGCCGAAGCTGCGGCCAGGCTTTCCGGCGTTCGCAAGGTGCTGCTGGCCGAAAGCGACGGCCTGGCCGAGAGGCTGGCGGAGCCGCTTGCGGCAACGATCATTTCGCTCGCCGATGGTTATGACGCCATCGTCGCTCCTGCCACTACGACCGGCAAGAACGTCATGCCGCGCGTTGCCGCACTGCTCGATGTTATGCAGGTCTCCGACATCGTAGAGGTCGTGGACGCGAAGATCTTCAAGCGCCCGACCTATGCCGGCAATGCCATCCAGACGGTCGAATCCACGGATTCCAAGCTGGTCGTGACGGTGCGCACCTCCGCCTTCCAGGCGGTAGAGGAGGGCGGTTCCGCTGCGGTGGAGGCCGTGAACGCAGCGGATGACCCTGGTGTATCCTCCTTTGTGGAAAACCGGATCGAGGCAAGCGATCGTCCCGATCTCACATCCGCCAAGATCATCATCTCGGGCGGCCGCGCGCTTGGCTCCTCCGAGAAATTCCAGGAAGTCATTCTGCCGGTCGCGGACAAGCTCGGTGCGGCGGTCGGCGCCTCGCGCGCGGCGGTGGACGCCGGTTATGCGCCGAATGACTGGCAGGTCGGCCAGACCGGCAAGGTCGTGGCGCCCGATCTCTACATCGCTTGCGGCATCTCCGGAGCCATTCAGCATCTGGCGGGCATGAAGGACTCCAAAGTCATCGTTGCCATCAACAAGGATGAGGAAGCGCCGATTTTCCAGGTGGCCGACTACGGTCTGGTTGCCGACCTGTTCGAAGCCCTGCCGGAGCTCGAAAAGGCTCTTTGACAACGCGGCAGACGCGTGCACAAACTGTGGAGGGTGGGGTAGACGCGTCGGCCCCGCCCTTTTACTGTTGCAGTGCAGCAAAGATGGAGGCGCACCCTCCGTGACGGGAACAGGCATGACAAGCAACATCAAGACAGTAGGCGTTATCGGCGCCGGACAGATGGGCAGTGG
This sequence comes from Chelativorans sp. YIM 93263, assembly GCF_028767125.1. GTDB lineage: Bacteria > Pseudomonadota > Alphaproteobacteria > Rhizobiales > Rhizobiaceae > Chelativorans. The sequence continues at coordinate 11,779 of NZ_JAKCWP010000001.1, read as the reverse complement.
AATCGCCCACGTGACCGCCCTCGCCGGTTATCAGGTGAAACTCTACGACATCTCCGCCGAGCGGATCGAAGCGGGTATTGCCACCATCACCGGCAATATGGCGCGCCAGGTCAGCTCGGGGAAGCTTGACGAGTCAAAGCGGCAAAATGCCCTCTCTCAGATTTCACCGGCGAATGCGATGGATGATCTGGCCGATGCGGATCTCGTAATCGAGGCGGCCACGGAGGACGAGTCTGTCAAGCGTAAGATTTTTGCGCAGCTCTGCCCGGTCCTGAATCCGGAAGCATTGCTCGCCACCAATACCTCCTCCATTTCCATTACGCGCCTGGCAGCCCAGACCGACCGGCCCGAGCGGTTCATCGGCATCCATTTCATGAATCCCGTGCCGGTGATGAAGCTGGTCGAAGTGGTTCGCGGCATCGCCACAGAGGAGCCGACCTTCGAGGCGGCCCGTGATTTTGTCGAAAGGCTGGGCAAGACCATTACGGTGGCGGAGGATTTCCCCGCTTTCATCGTCAATCGTATTCTGTTGCCGATGATCAACGAGGCCATTTACACGCTCTACGAGGGTGTCGGCTCCGTGGAAGCCATCGACACCGCCATGAAGCTCGGCGCAAACCACCCGATGGGTCCGTTGCAGCTCGCAGACTTTATCGGTCTCGACACCTGCCTTTCTATCATGCAGGTGCTCTATGAGGGATTGGCCGATTCGAAATACCGGCCCTGCCCGCTGCTGGTTAAATACGTCGAGGCGGGTTGGCTTGGCCGCAAGGCTGGCCGCGGGTTTTACGACTATCGGGAAGACCCGCCCGTGCCGACGCGATAGGCGATCGCGCCGGCCGGTATGTAATCACTGCGCCGGCTGCGTCTGCTTCCGCCGGCTGGCGCCTTTCCGGGCTGGCGCCCTTTTCTTTTTGTGCTGATCGGCAATCGGCGATATTTCCCCGGCCGGGAACGCATCGACGGCAATCACTTCTTCGACCGCGGCCTGTGCTCTCACGAGCCGGTCGTGTTCGTCTTCCGAGATAATGCCTTTTTCCAATGCCTCCTGCGCATCTTTGATGCGAGCCTCGCGCATCTTTTTCTCGACCGCGGCCGAGCCGTTCACCAGTCGGAAGGCCTCCTCCAGATCCTTGAGCGGATGGTTTTCGTGTCCTTCACCGAGATATATGTCCGGCGTCAGCCGGTCACGTTGAGCGGTGGGTTGCATGAGCGCCTGGGCAAGCGTCGTCGTCAGCTTGTCCGAAGGAACCGGATCAGGAACACCGAAGGGATATGCGACGATGCGGACCAGCCAGGCCGCCCACCGCGCCGGAAGATTGTCGAGCACACCGCGAAATGCGGTGGCGATGCGGCTTTCGCCGTCCTGCATGAGGTAATCGACGATCGGCTGGTCTTCTTCCTGATGCCCCTCATCCTCAAAACGCTTCAGGACGGCGCCCAGAAGATAGAGCTCCGCCAGAACGTCGCCGAGGCGAGCGGAGATAAGCTCCTTGCGTTTGAGCGCCCCTCCGAGTGTCAAAAGCGCCAGATCGGCCGTAAGAGCGAAGGCGGCAGCATGGCGTGAAAGCTTTTTCCAGTAGCGCAGGTTTGCTGCATTTCGAGGCGCCGGGCCGACCGTGCCCCCGGACCAGCCGCGCAGAAAGGCCCGCCCGGCCGTCTTCAGCGAGTGGCCGACATGCGCCCAGAATGCCTTGTCGAAATTGTCCAGACCACGCTTTTTGTCTTCGTCACCAAGCGCAAGCATCTCCTCGAGAATAAAGGGGTGAGATCGAATCGCCCCCTGCCCGAAAATCATCAAGTTGCGGGTCAGTATATTGGCGCCTTCGACGGTGATGCCGATCGGAATGGAGCGATAGCCCGCCGCCAGATAGTTGCGCGGACCTTCGATGATTCCCTTGCCGCCGTGGATGTCCATGGCATGCTCGAAGGAGCGGCGCATACGCTCCGTCGCATGATACTTCATGATGGCGGAAATCACCGACGGGCGGTGCCCCTGATCGAGCGCCGAGATGGTCAGTCTGCGCGCCGCATCGACAAGATACGCGTTGCCGGCGATTTCGGCCAGCGGTGCTTGAACCCCTTCGAACATGCCTACCGGTACGTTGAACTGGGTGCGTACCCGCGCGTACGCCCCGGTCGATCGCGCGCATGCAGCCGCTGAGGCTGCCGATTGCGAGGGAAGCGAAATGCTGCGTCCGGCGGCAAGCGCCGTCATCAGCATGGTCCAGCCTTGGCCGATCTGTTCTTCGCCGCCGAGGATCCGGTCCAGCGGGACAAAGACGTCCTTGCCGTAAAGCGGCCCGTTTTGGAAAAATGTCTGAAGCGGGATATGCCGTTCCCCGTAACTGACGCCCGGTGTATCGGTCGGCAACAAGGCAACGGTTATGCCAAGTTCTTCCCCGCGCCCAAGGTGATTCTCGGGGTCGCGCATTTTGAACGCCAAACCCATGACCGTGGCGATCGGCCCGAGTGTGATGTAGCGCTTGTGGAAGTTCAGCCGCACGCCCAGCACCTTCCTGCCCTTCCAGGTGCCGTATTCCACCACTCCCGTGTCAGTCATCGCTGCGGCGTCCGAGCCGGCATGCTGTGAGGTCAATCCGAAACAGGGGATCTCCCGGCCATCCGCCAGGCGCGGTAACCAGTAATCACGCTGCTCGTCCGTGCCGAAATGCATGAGCAATTCGCCGGGGCCGAGCGAGTTCGGCACCATCACGCTCACCCCGGCAACGACACTCGCCGAGGAAATCGTCCGCACCACCTCCGAATGGGCGGTGTTGGAGAATCCGAGTCCACCATATTTCTTCGGGATGATCATGCCGAAGAATTTTTTCTCGCGCATGAAATCCCAGACCGGCTTCGGAAGGTCGCGGTCGCGCCAGTTCAGCGTCCAATCATCCACCATCGCGCAAAGCTCGCGCACCGGCCCGTCCATGAAGGCCTGCTCTTCCTCGGACAGCCGGGCCGGCGGCACCGCAAGAAGCTTGTCCCAGTCCGGATTTCCACTAAAGAGCGCTCCGTCCCACCAGACTGTGCCGGCGCCGATCGCCTCGCGCTCGGTCTCGGAGATGGGGGGCATGATGCGTGACGCCCACCTGTATAACGGTGAGGTGAGATTGTCGCGGCGAAGGGTGCGAAAGCTCATGGGCGCTGCCTCTCCTTTGCGGCCTGACTATACAGCTAAGTTTGTGGCCGCGAGCCAGTTTCAATAAAAGCGGCGCGTTGGTCAGCGCTGCTCGGTGCATTCGAGGACGGGCGGCGCGTCCTCGCCGTTTCTGAGGTCATATAGTGATGCCTGCGGCCCTTTGGTCCACCAGATGAAGGGCCCCGCGGCGTAGCGTGCACCCGATGCCGAAAGCACATTGGACGCTATCACGGGTTCGCCTTCGTGGGCGAAGACCGCCAGGGAAACCGGCCCGGCGTTCACGTATTCGACAGACATCATCGCCTGGCTGCCGCAATCGTAAGTGGCATCGATACGCTCGGCGGAAATCTCACCCGCCTCCGGCAGTTCGATGGCGAGTTCGATGGAACGAGCCGCCACCGTGGAGGCGGTAAGAAAGGCAATCAGGAAAAGAAATCGCATCGCAACCCTCCTTTCTCCAGGGAGGATAGTCACAACGGCAGTTTACGCAAGCGTCAACTTTCGGAAGGCAGCGCCGCCTCGATCAGTTGTTGTGCATCGTCACTCGACCATTCGGCGGGACCGTTCATATGCGCCAGAAGACAGCCCTCCTCATCAACCAGCACCGTCACCGGCAGGCCGAGACCCAGCCCGCGCGTCTTCAGTTCGTTGAAGATCTCCATCGAACTGTCGCGGTAATCGGCAAGTGACTGGATGCCGATCTCATTCAGAAAAGCCTGGGGTTTTTCGTCGCTTCCACGATCTACATTGACCGCAACCACCTCGAAGCGGTCGGACCCCTTGTCCGCCTGCAACTCATCCAGCGCCGGCATTTCGGCACGGCAGGGCGCGCACCACGTGGCCCACAGGTTGATAAGCAGCGTCTTGCCGGAAAAATCGGCAACGCTCATCATCTCCCCATCGGGGCCATTGAAGCTGAGGTCGGTTAGCGGCTGGGAAGGCTCCGCAGGTATCAGAGCGGCCACTTCTCCTTGAATGGCAGGCTCGACGGCAGCGATCTTTTCTTCCGCGGCGGTGCAGGTGGCTTCGTCCGTACTGCCCGCGAGAAGCTTGCCATCCTGGCCGCTGATCACGTATAGGGCCACGATTGCGCCGGCGACAATACCCGCGATCGCAGACAGCGCAAACGGTTTATACGTCAGCCAATTCCAACTGATCTTCGGCATCTCAGATTTTCACTCCGGGGCCTGATTAACACGATGAGCGAAAACAAAACCAGCAACGACATGTGGGGCGGACGTTTTGCCTCAGGTCCGGACGCCATCATGGAAGCGATCAATGCTTCCATCGATTTCGACCGCAAGCTTTATGCCCAGGACATTCGCGGCAGCCTGGCACACGCCGCCATGCTCGCTAAAACTGGCATAATTTCGGCGGACGACGAACGAAAGATCGCTCACGGGCTCAACACGATCCTGTCAGAAATCGAAGCAGGCGAGTTCGAGTTCTCCGCCCGGCTTGAAGACATCCACATGAATGTGGAAGCGCGGCTTTCGAAACTGATCGGCCCGGCGGCAGGGCGTCTCCACACCGCACGCTCCCGTAATGACCAGGTCGCCGTAGACTTCCGTCTGTGGGTGAAGGAGGAGCTCGAGCGCATCGAGGCAGCCCTCACGCATCTCGTCGAGGCGTTTCTGGTTCGCGCCGAGGAGCACGCCGCGACGGTCATGCCCGGCTTCACGCATTTGCAGGCCGCGCAGCCGGTCACTTTCGGTCACCACCTGATGGCCTATGTCGAAATGTTCGGCCGCGACCGTTCGCGCGTTCGCGATGCGCTGGAGCGCCTCGACGAGTGCCCCTTGGGCGCTGCCGCGCTTGCCGGAACGGGCTTTCCGATCGACCGGCATATGACAGCGGAAGCTCTCGGTTTCCGCGAACCGACCCGTAACTCGATCGATACGGTTTCCGACCGCGATTTCGCGCTCGAGTTTTTGTCGGTTGCGGCGATCTGCGGTACGCACCTCTCGCGGATGGCAGAAGAGATCGTCATCTGGGCGACACCCCAGTTCGGCTTCGTGAATCTTTCGGATGCCTTCGCCACCGGCTCTTCAATTATGCCGCAGAAGAAAAATCCGGACGCGGCGGAGCTCACTCGCGCGAAGATCGGCCGGATCAACGGCAATCTTGTTGCCCTTCTTACCGTTATGAAGGGGCTTCCGCTCGCCTATTCCAAGGACATGCAGGAGGACAAGGAGGCCGTTTTCGACACCGCCGAGACGCTCGATCTCATGCTCGCGGCCATGACGGGCATGGTGAAGGATCTGGAGGTCAACAAGGCGGCCATGAAAAAGGCCGCCGGCCACGGATATTCCACGGCGACTGATCTGGCCGACTGGTTGGTGCGCGAAGCAGGTCTCCCGTTCCGTGAAGCTCATCACGTAACCGGAAAGGCCGTTGCCCTTGCGGAAGAGCGTAAATGCGCGCTGGAGAAGCTGCCGCTCGCCGATCTTCAGACCATTCACTCCGCCATTACCGACGATGTCTATTCGGTGCTCTCCGTGGCAAATTCGGTCAAGAGCCGCACCTCCTATGGCGGCGCGGCTCCTGCGGAAGTGCGCAAGCAGATCCGCGCCTGGCGCAGAAGGTTGAAACGGGGTGCAAGCCCGGTCAAAAAAAGCTAGAAACGCTTCTGCAAACTTGGGATTGGATGGCAGATGAAAATGCGCGCAACGCTCCCCCTTCTCGTGCTCGCCCTTGCGGTAGGACTGACCGCCTGCGGCCGCAAGGCTCCGCTGGATACGCCCTATGAAGCGGCGGTCGAGGCGCGGGAAGAGGCCGAGCGCAACGACGAGCCCCTGCCTCCGGAACCGGAGAGACCGGTTCGCGACCGCCCTTTCATCCTCGACAAGTTGATTTAGAGTCCGCTTCGTGAACCACTTTCAATACCGCAACGGCGTTCTTCATGCGGAAGACGTGCCGGTGCCGCAGATTGCGGCGGGTGTCGGCACGCCGTTTTATTGCTACTCGACCGCCACCCTGACACGTCACTACGAGGTGTTCAAAGGTGCGCTCAAAGATCTCGATTCCCTCGTCTGTTACGCGCTGAAGGCCAATTCCAACCAGGCGGTTGTGAAGACGCTGGCACAGCTCGGCGCTGGCGCGGACGTTGTCTCCGAAGGCGAATTGCGCCGCGCACTGGCCGCCGGCATACCGGCTGAAAAAATCCTGTTCTCCGGCGTGGGCAAGACGGCGAGAGAGATGGATTTTGCGCTTCAGGCCGGCATTCTCTGCTTCAATGTCGAGTCCCTGCCGGAGTTGGAGCTGCTTTCGGCCCGCGCAACGGCGCTGGGGCTGCAGGCGCCGGTCTCACTGCGGATCAATCCTGACGTGGACGCCAGGACGCACCGCAAAATCTCCACCGGGAAGGCGGAGAACAAGTTCGGCATTGCGGCGAAGGACGCGCGGGCTGCCTATGCACGCGCGGCGGATCTGCCAGGTTTGCGTATAACCGGTATCGATATGCATATTGGTAGTCAGATCACGTCACTGGAGCCGTTCGACCAGGCTTTCGCCCGTCTGGCCGATCTGGCCGGAACGCTCCAGAACGATGGCCATGCCATCGAGCATATCGATCTTGGGGGCGGTCTGGGGGTCCCTTACCACGAAGGCAATGAGGCACCGCCCTCGCCGGAAGCTTACGCCGAGATCGTGCGCAAGCATGCCGCGCCCTTGGGTCTGAAGGTGATGCTGGAGCCCGGCCGACTCATCACGGCTAATGCAGGCATCCTGATTTCGGAAGTGATTTATGTGAAGGAAGGTGAGGCGAAGAACTTCCTGATCGTCGATGCAGCGATGAACGACCTCCTCCGCCCGACGCTTTATGATGCCTATCACGCCGTTTGGCCGGTGAAGGAACCTGCGACCGACACGCCGCTCACTACCGCGGATGTGGTCGGTCCCGTTTGCGAAACCGGGGATTTTCTGGCACAGGATCGCAATATCCCGGCCATGAAAGCGGGCGATCTGCTCGCCTTTGCTACCGCCGGCGCCTATGGCGCGGTTCAGGCCAACACCTACAATTCCCGCCTTCTCGTAGCGGAGGTTCTGGTGAATGGCGATCGCTTCCATGTGGTCCGACCGCGCCCGAGCTATGAAGACCTGATCGGCCTCGATTCGCTGCCCGACTGGCTATGACCTTGCGGTTGGTGTCGGGACAGATCCCCAGCTCTTGCCCGCTATTTTCCTATTCCACGATGGCGATCCCAATTTTGATCCATTCTGGACATTCTAAAATGGATTTCCACGGCATCATACTGTATCAGGAATCAGATTGGCCCCGTAGCTCAGTCGGATAGAGCAACGGATTCCTAATCCGTAGGTCACAGGTTCGAATCCTGTCGGGGTCGCCACCTTCCAGAGGGTTCGACCCGGAGAAAATCCTCTCGTCTCAAAAGACTGAAGCAGCCGCAGCCCCGAAGGCCTCCTCAACCGCTGACACATATGCGGTAGCTCTGCCTCAAGAGGAGGGAGAGCTACTTAGGTGAATGCCCCGTGACAGTGCTTGTACTTCTTGCCCGAGCCGCAGGGGCAGGCTTCATTGCGGCCGACCTTGCCCCAGGTCGAGGGGTCGTTCGGGTCGCGCTCCTCGGCTATAGCGCGATTGTCGACACGCGGCAGCGTCATCGTATCGCCATCCATCTCGTCTTCGCCGGTCGTCTTGTCGACGTGATGGGCTTGCATGGGCGGAGTTTCGGGCGGCGGAGCCTCGGCGGCTTCACGCACGAGTTCGACCCGCATGAGTTGTGCGGTCACGGTCTGGCGCAGATTGCCGAGCATGGCCTGGAAGAGCTCGAACGATTCGGTCTTGTACTCATTTAGCGGATCGCGCTGGGCGTAGCCGCGGAAGCCAACCACTGAACGCAAATGGTCGAGATTGACCAGATGCTCGCGCCACAGATGATCGAGCGTCTGCAGCAGGACGGATTTTTCTACATACGCCATGATATCGGGACCGAAGCGTTCGGCCCGCTCGGCCGCCGCCTTGTCGACTGCTTCGGTGATACGTGTGCGGATATCGTCTTCGGCGATGCCTTCTTCCTGCACCCACTCCTCGATCGGCAGATCGAGATTGAGATGCGTGCGCACGCCTTCCCTTAGACCCTTGGCGTCCCACTGTTCGGCATAGGCCTTTTCCGGGATGTGCGTGGCGACGAGCTCGTCGATAACGTCGTGGCGCATCTCGGCGACCGTCTCGCCGAGGTTCTCGCCGTCCATCAATTCCAGCCGCTGCTCGAAGACGACCTTTCGCTGATCGTTCATGACGTCATCGAATTTGAGCAGGTTCTTACGGATGTCGAAGTTGCGCGCTTCGACCTTCTTCTGCGCCTTCTCCAGCGCCTTGTTGATCCAGGGATGGACGATGGACTCGTCTTCCTTCAGACCCAGCTTCTGCAGCATGCCATCCATGCGGTCGGAGCCGAAGATTCGCATCAGGTCGTCTTGCAGAGACAGGTAAAACTTCGAGCGGCCGGGGTCGCCCTGGCGACCGGAACGGCCGCGCAACTGGTTGTCGATGCGGCGGCTCTCATGTCGTTCGGTGGCCAGAACGTAAAGGCCGCCGGCAGCGATCGCCTTATCCTTCAGCTTCTGGACATCCTCGCGGACCGCCTTTTCCTTCGCCTCGCGCTCGGCACCCTCCGGCATGTCGCCCAATTCCTCGGCGACACGCATGTCGGGGTTGCCGCCCAACTGGATGTCGGTGCCGCGGCCTGCCATGTTGGTGGCGATGGTGATCGCGCCGGGCTTGCCGGCCTGCGAGATAATCGCTGCCTCGCGCTCGTGGTGGCGGGCGTTCAGAACCTCGAAATCCTTAATGCCTTCCTTGCGCAGAAGCTCGGCCAGGATCTCCGATTTCTCGATCGAAGTGGTGCCGACGAGGATCGGCTGGTCCTTTGCCCTGGCCTCTTTTATCTCCCGAACGATCGCGCGGTACTTCTCCTCGACCGTCCGGTAAACCTCGTCGTCCTCATCAATGCGCTGGATCGGAAGGTTGGTCGGGATCTCGACGACGCCAAGACCATAAATATTGGCGAACTCCTCCGCTTCCGTCGCGGCGGTGCCCGTCATGCCGGCCAATTTCCCGTACATGCGGAAGTAGTTCTGGAAGGTGATGGAGGCCAGCGTCTGGTTCTCGGGCTGGATCTTGACGTGTTCCTTGGCCTCGAGCGCCTGGTGAAGGCCTTCCGAAAAGCGCCGGCCGGGCATCATGCGGCCGGTGAATTCGTCGATGATGATGAGATCGCCATCGCGGACAATGTAGTCCTTGTCGCGCTGGAAAAGCTTGTGTGCTTTCAGCGCGTTGTTCAGATGATGAACGATGGAGACGTTTTCGATGTCGTAGAGTGACTCGCCCTTGAAGAGTTCTGCCTCGCGCAGCATCTCTTCCACCTTCTCGGTGCCTTCCTCGGTGAAGGTGGCTGTCCGCTGCTTCTCGTCGATCTCGTAATCTTCCTCGCTCAGCTTGGGGATGAAGGAGTCGATCGTGGTATAAAGGTCGGAACGGTCGTCCAGCGGACCGGAAATGATCAGCGGCGTGCGCGCCTCGTCGATGAGAATCGAGTCCACCTCGTCGACGATGGCAAACGCGTGCCCGCGCTGCGTCATCTGGCTGCGCTCGTGTTTCATGTTGTCGCGCAGATAATCGAAGCCGAGCTCATTGTTGGTGCCGTAAGTGACATCGCAGGCATAGGCGGCGCGACGCTCTTCATCCGACAAGCCGTGAACGATAACACCGGTGGTCAGCCCGAGAAAGCCGTAGACGCGGCCCATCCATTCGGAGTCGCGGCGGGCGAGGTAATCGTTGACCGTGACGACATGGACGCCATCGCCGGTAAGGGCGTTGAGATAAACGGGAAGGGTGGCGACCAGGGTCTTTCCTTCACCTGTCTTCATCTCGGCGATCGAGCCCTCGTGCAGCACCATGCCGCCGATGAGCTGGACGTCGAAGGGCCTGAGGCCGAGTACGCGGCGTGCCGCCTCGCGCACCACGGCAAAGGCGGGGACGAGCAGGTCGTCCAGCTTTGTGCCATCAGCCAGTTTTTTGCGGAATTCCTCGGTCTTGCCGCGGAGCGCTTCATCGGACAGCCCCTTCATTTCATCTTCCAGGGCGCCGATTTCATTCACGCGGGGCATGAAACCCTTAACGCGGCGTTCATTCGAAGAGCCGAAAATCTTGCGGGCAAGGCCGCCGAAACTGACCATACGCTGGTCCTTTCAATTCGCGATGTTCCGGCGCTCAAGCACCGGTTCGTTCCGCCACTCGTTCGAGCCAGGCAGGCAGATTGCCAAGAGGTGCGTCCAGAATGTTTCTGGACGCCGGATGGTTGGAGAGATAAGAGGGGGCACCTGTTATGTCAACTTGTAGGAAACCTGCGTCCGATCGCAAAATTCCGCCGCATTCGTAGGCGGTTTGGCGCGTAACCCCGAAGCGGGCAAGTCGCAATCGACCGGAGAGTTCTTTATGCACGATATCATTCGCAAATCCCTGGCGACGCATGTTGCTGTGGCTGGGCTTGTCGTCGCGTTGGGCGCGGCACCGGCCATGGCCCAGGAAAGCGAAGTGGTTGCCACGGTAAACGGAGAGCCCATCACGCAGACCGATCTTGAGCTGGCGGAAGCCGAGCTCGGTGCGCAGTTTGCGCAGCTTCCGGACGAGCAGCGCCGCGCCGCCGCCCTGTCCTCGGTCATCGACATCAGGCTCTTTGCTTCCGAAGCCGAAGAGCAGGAACTCGACCAGACCGAGGCGTTCCAGCAGCGCATGAATTTTTTGCGTGATCGGGCACTGCACAGCGCCCTTGTCGACCAGAACGTGGTTGAGTCCATCTCGGACGAAGAAATCAGAGAACGCTACGAGGCTGAGGTCGCCAATCTGACGATGCCGGAAGAGGTTCGCGCACGCCACATCCTGGTCGAGACCGAGGAAGAGGCAAACGAAATCATCCAGCAACTCGACGAGGGGGGCGATTTTGCCTCGCTCGCGGAAGAACACTCCCAGGACGGCTCGGCAGCGGAAGGTGGCGACCTCGGCTATTTCGCCGAAGGTCAGATGGTGCCGGCTTTCGAGGAAGTCGCGTTTTCGCTGGAGCCGGGTACCTATACGGAAGAGCCTGTCGAGAGTCAGTTCGGCTGGCACGTCATCAAGGTGGAAGACAAGCGCACCCAGGAGCCGCCGGCGCTGGAACAAGTCCGGGATCAGATCCGCTCGTTGCTGGTCAGCGAGAAGTATGTCGAGATGCTTTCCTCGTTGAGAGAGAGCGCCGAGCTTGAAATCTCCGACGAGGACCTGGCTGCCACGGTGAACCAGCTTCACGAGCAGCAGCAATCCAGAACTCCGGCACCGGAAGCAGACAGCCAGCAGTAGCGGCGCTCGGGCAGGGGAGAGATCCCACGGCCGAGTACGCGATACAGCCACCCGTTCCCTGACATCCACCTTGTCCCTTGACGGAAGGTGGTCGCCGGAGGGACGGGTTCCTCGCTAACGCACCCGTTCCGCCTCGCGGCGCTCGGCACCTCCCCCGTCCGAGGGGGAGGGGGCGTGTCGCCACCCCCGCTCGTGCCTGTCTTCATCGCGCTTTCCGAGGCTTCGCATCTCAGGATGAGGTGAAGGCATACCTATTCGTTCCCGCGCGGTGGTCC